>CAWCZO010000001.1:0-74524 GCA_963800065.1 uncultured Acidimicrobiaceae bacterium
ACTTTTTAGTTTACCCAGCCCGATTTCGACCCGCCATTCCCCTTCCGTGGATCGTCATCCGGCGGCACGTAGTTGCCGTGCTCGTCGAAATGGACATCGCGGTCGTGCTTGCGCATGTAAACTTCAAACTTCTTTGCCGCCCGCCGCCGCCTCCAGCGGTAATAAGAGTTGTTCAATCCGTACCACCACTCCGACAACGAGAACTTCCCCGACATTCCACGCGCGGGTACAAACTTCACGTAGAGGTATCCAAACAGCAGACCACCCAGATGGGCCAGGTAGGCTGTGGTTCCTCCTCCGCTGATGGCAAACGCCACGGTCACGACGATCAGGATCAGCACGAAATATTTTGCCTTGATCATGAAGGGGAACGGAATCATCATGATCTCGTTCTCCCCAAAAACCAGGCCGAAAGCCATCAGGATGGCAAACACGCCGCCGGAAGCCCCGACCGTCGGGACGTCAGGGTTAATCAGGATGTGCGCGAAAGAAAGAATGATCGTGGTTAGCGCAGCCCCAATCACTCCCACAAAAAACAGCTCCAAAAATCGCCGCATCCCCCAGGAGCTTTCAAACGTCGAGCCGAACATCCAGATGCCAAGCATGTTCCCGAACCAATGCCAGAAGCCCACATGGACAAAGCTGTAGGTGACGATTTGCCAGATCGCGAAGTGAAAGACCACGGTCCTGGGAACGAGGCCGAGATTCGCAAACACCCAATTGATGACCTCCCGAGTGCCGAAGGCCTCCAAACCCAGGAACACCGCGGTGTTGATCCCTAGCAGCCAGATCACCGCCCGGGAAACGGCGGAAAGCTCAACATCATCTCTCGTCCGCGACTGCGCAAGGTTACACGCTCCTCTTGGCACGCGCTCTTCTTAGCACCCGGTCCTGTTATCAGTAGATACCCAAACTCAGCGTTCCGGCAAGGGCACGACCGGCAAGCTGCGGTGCCCCTCGGCATCGACAGCCCTCACCGCAAAGATGACATTGTCTTTGGAAAGTTTCAGAGTAGTGCGAGTGACATTGCCACACTTTTGCACGTGCTCCCATTCCGGGCTGCTCGTCGCTCGCCAAAGAATCTCGTAGCCTGAAGCCAATCCTCCGGGCGCCGCGTCCCAGGTCAGCGTCGAATCGTTTTCCAGATCCTTGGTCAACAAGCGCACGTTTGCGGGAAGTGCTGGCGCCGATGCCAGCGACGCCAGCGTCCCCGCATTGAGCCGCGCCACGCGAGCCACATAATCGAAGTCCACAAACTTCGCCAGATCGCCATATTCAATGCCATTCTCAGTGCGCACGTTCTGATGCTGATGGTGAAAGTCTTCGCGGAACTCTGTGAAGCGCACCCCCGCAAATCCCTGCTGATTGAACGAATAGTGGTCGCCGCCGCGCAAGTACCGGTCCAGCCGGAACACCAACATCGGCTTCACGCCAACATCGTAAGTCCGGCCCACATCGGCAATATAGCGCGCCAGTTGCCGCGACCCAGAGTCGTTCTCACCGCCCAACCCGCGAATCCGCCGGACCTCCTGCTCCGTGGCCGCGGCCGGCAATCCCTCGGAAAATACGCGCACTACAGAGTGATCCTGCTCCGCGCTCCTGTCTCCGCCCACGATGTCATTATTCAGCACGGCCTCGAGATTCCATCCCTGGTCCTTCGCCATCTTCGCAAAATGATGGCTGCCGTTCAGTCCCTGCTCTTCGCCTGCGACCGTCAGAAAAATAATCGTTGCCGGAAACTTCAGCTTGCTCAAAACCCGCGCGCATTCCAGGCTCACGGCCGTTCCGCTGCCGTCGTCGTTCGCGCCCGGGAGCGTCGCCGTGTGCTTTCAAGTGTGCCGCTGTTGCGCGAGTCGTAGTGCCCAGTCACCAGCACGATGCGCTTTGCGTTCTCCGCCTCCGTTCCCTTCAAGACCGCATAAACGCGCCCCCGCCCTGCAGACCGAGGGGAAGGCCTTGCAGCGGTCCCAGGGTGTGGGGATGGGTCGCTGACCGACACTCCCGAGACCGTCCTCGTCGTCGACTTCGGCGCGCAGTACGCGCAGCTGATCGCCCGTCGCGTCCGCGAGGCGCGTGTCTATTCGGAGATCGTCCGGCACGACATCACGGTGGGCGAGCTGGCGGCGCGCCGGCCCAAGGGGATCATCCTGTCGGGGGGTCCGGAATCGGTCCATGCCGAGTGGGCGCCCCTGCTCGACCCCGGGATCTACGACCTGGGCGTGCCCATCCTGGGCATCTGCTACGGCGCCCAGCTGGTCTGCTCCCAGTTGGGGGGGACCGTGACCCGGACCGGACGCGGCGAGTACGGCCGGACCCCTCTCACCCGGACGGGGACGTCCCCGCTGTTCGCCGACTGGCCGCCCGAGCCGGCGGCCGACGTGTGGATGAGCCACGCCGACTCCATGACCGAGGCGCCACCGGGATTCGTGGTCACGGCGTCGAGTCCCGACGCCCCCGTGGCCGCCCTCGAGGACCTCGACCGCCGGATCCTCGGCGTCCAGTTCCACCCGGAGGTGGTCCACACCCAGCGCGGACAGGAGCTCCTCGAGCGGTTCCTGTTCGACGTGTGCGGCGCCCGACCGCGCTGGACCCACACCAACATCATCGAGTCGTCCGTCCAAGCGGTCCGGTCCCAGGTGGGCGGCGACCGGGTCCTGTGCGCCCTGTCCGGTGGCGTCGATTCGGCGGTGGCCGCCGCCCTCGTCCACCGGGCCGTCGGGAACCAGCTCACCTGTGTATTCGTGGACACCGGCCTGATGCGGTCGGGAGAGGCCGACCAGGTGGAGGAGACGTTCCGGAGCCAGTTCCACGTCGATCTCATCCATGTGAAGGCGGTCGACCGTTTCTTCGGCGTCCTGAGAGGACTGACCGATCCCGAGGCCAAGCGCAAGGCCATCGGGGAGACGTTCATCCGCGTGTTCGAAGAGGTGGCCCGCGACGTCGAGGACGCCCGCTTCCTCGTCCAGGGGACGCTCTACCCCGACGTGATCGAATCGGGGACCAAGGACGCCGCCAACATCAAGTCTCATCACAACGTGGGGGGTCTGCCCAAGGACATGGCCTTCGCCCTGGTCGAACCGCTCCGGCAGTTGTTCAAGGACGAGGTCCGCTCGGTGGGCGAGGAGCTCGGGCTGCCCGAGGAGATCGTCTGGCGTCAGCCCTTCCCCGGGCCCGGTCTGGCCGTCCGGATCATCGGCGAGGTCACCCCCGAACGGGCGGAGATCCTGCGGGCGGCCGACGAGATCGTGGTGGAGGAGATCAGGCGGGCGGGCTTGTACCGCCACCTGTGGCAGAGCTTCGCCGTCCTCCCGGCGGTGCGGACGGTCGGGGTGATGGGCGACGGGCGGACCTACGCCTATCCGATCGTCATCCGGGCCGTCACCTCCGACGACGCCATGACGGCCGACTGGGCCCGCCTTCCCTACGACCTCCTGGAGCGGCTGTCGAGCCGGATCATCAACGAGGTGGACGGCGTCAACCGGGTGGCTCTCGACATCACGTCGAAGCCCCCGGGCACCATCGAGTGGGAGTGACCGTGACCGGTTCCCCGCTGCACCGGTTCGGCGGGCTGGGCTCCTTCGACGGCGTCGACGAGTACGAGGACCCCGCCGGGGCCGCCGACGCCGGTGCACCCGGCCCGGTCACTACCGGGGGACCGGCCAAGCCACGGTGGAGCGATTTCGTCCCCCACCCCGACGTCCTCCTCGAGGACCTGAACGAACCGCAACGGCGGGCCGTGGTCCACCGGGGCGGGCCCCTCCTGGTGGTGGCCGGGGCCGGTTCGGGCAAGACACGCGTGCTCACCCGCCGGGTGGGCCACCTCATCGCCACCGGGGACGCCCGGCCCTGGGAGATCCTGGCCATCACCTTCACCAACAAGGCGGCCGACGAGATGCGGACGCGACTGGTCGACCTGGTGGGGCCGGTGGCCGAGAAGATGTGGGTCTCGACGTTCCACGCCGCCTGCGTCCGCATCCTGCGCGCCCACGCCGACCGCCTGGGCTACCGGAAGTCGTTCACCATCTACGACGACACCGACTCGCGGCGACTGGTCGAACAGATCCTCCGGGACCTGAACATCGACGCCAAGAAGATCCCGGCCCGGTCCGTGCAGGCCACCATCTCGGGGGCCAAGGCCGAGATGGTGGAGGCCGGTGCGTTCGTCGACCACGCCCGCAGTGTCTTCGAGCGACGGATGGCCGACGTCTACCTGGAGTACCAGAAGCGGCTGTCGGCGGCGTCGGCCATGGACTTCGACGACCTGCTTCTCCTGACCGTCAAGCTGTTCCGCAGCGAGAGCGACGTCCTTCAGTCCTACCAGAAGCGGTTCCGGCAGGTGCTCGTGGACGAGTACCAGGACACCAACCGCGTCCAGAACGAGCTCGTCCTGCTGTTGTGCGCCGAACACCGCAACGTCTGCATCGTGGGTGACACCGACCAGTCCATCTACGCCTTCCGGGGCGCCGACATCCGCAACATCCTCGAGTTCGAGAAGGCCTTCCCCGACGCCGTGGTCATTCCGCTCGAGCAGAACTACCGCTCCACCGGGACCATCCTGGACGCCGCCAACGCCGTGATCGTGAACAACACCAGTCGGGTGCCGAAGGAGCTGTGGACCGACGGGGAACGGGGGGAGCCGGTCAACCGGTTCCGGGCCGAGGACGAGTACGACGAGGCGGCCTGGGTGGCGGCCGAGATCGGCCGGCTCCACCATGCCGAGGGTCTGCGCTACGGCGACATCGCCGTCTTCTACCGGACCAACGCCCAGAGCCGGACCCTGGAAGAGGCCCTGGTGCGGTCGGCCGTCTCCTACAAGGTGGTGGGGGGGACCCGCTTCTACGACCGGCGCGAGGTGAAGGACATCCTGGCCTACCTCCGGGTGGTGGCCAACCCGTCCGACGAGATCTCGGCCCGGCGGATCGTGAACGTCCCCCGCCGCGGGGTGGGCGAGACCTCGGCCGACCGTCTCGCCGCCTGGGCCCGCGAACGGGGACGGTCTTTCGCCGACTCCTTCGACCGGGGGGCCGAGGCCGGGGTGACGGGCCGCGCCGCCGCCGGGCTGGCGTCACTGTCGCTGTTGCTGGAGGACCTGCGGGCCGAGGCCGACACCGGTGCCGGTCCCGCCGTGCTCATCGACGCCGCGGCCACCAGGACCGGGTACGTGGCCGAGCTCGAGGCGCAGGACACGCTGGAGGCGGCCGGTCGCCTGGAGAACATCGCCGAGCTCATGGGGGCGGCGGTGGACTACGACTCGCTCGACGAGTTCCTCGAGTCGGTGGCCCTGGTGTCCGACGCCGACGAGATCGAGGACGACGGCAGCCGGGTGTCGCTGATGACGCTGCACACGGCCAAGGGCCTCGAATTCCCCGCCGTCTTCCTGGTGGGGATGGAGGACGGCGTCTTCCCCCACCTGCGCTCGCTCGACGACCCCCTCCAGCTGGAGGAGGAACGGCGCCTGGCCTACGTCGGGATCACGCGGGCCCGGCGCCATCTCTACGTCACCCACGCCTGGAGCCGGACCCTGTGGGGATCCACCTCGCACGCCATCCCCAGCCGGTTCCTGTCCGAGATCCCGGCCGAGCTCGTGCGCGACGTCGGGACCTCGGCCCTGCTCCGCCCCGGCCCCACCCGACCGGGCCCCAGCCGACCGGTCTTCACCCGCGGGGGCCGGCGGACGAGGCCGCGGGAGGGGTCCGACAGCGACGACGATTCGTGGTCGGCCGCCGCCGAGACGGCGCACGACGAGGACGCCTGGCACCACCCCGACCCGTGGGACGACGACACGGTGGCCGACGCCCGACCGGGGCGGGCCCCGACGGCGTCGCCACCGGTCGTGACGGCGCGGTCGGCCGTCGCCGGACGACAGCGGCGGACGGCGACCACGGGACGCCGGAGCCGGCTGCCCAAGATGGCCGAAGAGCGCTTCCGTTCGGGCGCCTGAGCGCCCCGGTGTCCGCTTCGTCCAGGCCCGGCGGCTCGGGCCCCGGTGACTGGGACGCCCGGACCTACGACCGCATCTCCGATCCCATGACCCGGTGGGGGCGCGACGTCCTGGCCCGCCTGGACCCCCCGCCGGGTGCCACCGTCCTCGATGCCGGCTGTGGAACGGGCCGGGTCACCGAGATGCTCCTCGAGCAGGCGGACGGCGGGCGGGTGGTGGCCCTCGACGCCGCTCCCTCGATGCTCACCGAGGCGCGACGGCGCCTCGAGCGCTTCGGGGAGCGGGTGCTGTTCGTCCACGCCGACCTCCTGGACCTCGAGCCGGGGATCCTCGGGGGCTGGGCGCCGGTCGACGGCGTCCTGTCGACGGCCACCTTCCACTGGGTGCTCGACCACGACCGTCTCTTCGCCAACCTGGCCGGTGTCCTGCGCCCGGGGGGCCGGCTGGTGGCCCAGTGCGGGGCGGCCGGGAACATCGCCGGACTGATGGCGGCCGTGCGGGCCACCGGGGTCGAGCGCACCGGGGCCTGGCTCTACGCCACCCCGCAGGTCACACGCCGGCGCCTCGAGGACGCCGGGTTCACCGACATCGAGGTCTGGACCCACCCCGAGCCGACGAGGATCGATCCCGCCGAGCTCGAGACCTATCTGGAGACGGTGTGCCTGCGGACGCTCGTGGCCCCCATGGCCGAGGGGGAGCGCAGGGCCTTCCTGGGGAGGGTGGCCGAGGAACTCGGGGAACCGGTCATCGACTACGTGCGGCTCAACATCGTCGCCCGTCGGTGACCGGTGGGGGTCGTCACCGCCGGTGACGGATGTGGGTCGTCACCGCCGGTGACGGATGTGGCGGCCGGGGTTCCTGGGATCGCGCTGGCGCCGGGCGGGGCCGGGGTGCCTACACTCAGTGGCCGATGAAGCGTCCCTACCGGGTGATCGTGGCCAAGCCGGGCCTCGATGGCCATGACCGTGGTGCCAAGGTCATCGCGCGCGCCCTGCGTGACGCCGGCTTCGAGGTGATCTACACCGGACTCCACCAGACCCCGGAGCAGGTGGTCCAGGTGGCCGTGCAGGAGGACGCCGACGCCGTCGGACTGTCGCTGTTGTCCGGGGCCCACCTGACCCTCGTCCCGCGCATCCTCGACGGCCTGCGGGCCGAGGGCCTCGGCGACGTCCTGGTGATCGTGGGTGGGATCATCCCCGACGCCGACATCCCGGCGCTGAAGAAGCTCGGGGTGGCCGCCGTCTTCACCCCCGGGGCCCCGCTGCCCACCATCGTCGCCGAGGTGGCCGACGCCCTCGACCGACGCGAGGAGGGTCCGCCCGGAGACTGACAGACGGACCCATTCGGAAGCGGAGCAGAGAGGGAGCAGTCGGTGGATCTCTACGAGTACCAGGGCAAGCAGTACTTCGCCAGGTTCGGCATCCCGATATCACCGGGGGGCGTGGCCGACACGGTGGACGAAGCGGTGGCACAGGCCGATGCGGCGGGCTACCCCGTCGTGGTGAAGGCACAGGTGAAAGTGGGCGGACGGGGCAAGGCCGGCGGGATCCAGCTGGCCGACGACGCCGACGCCGTGCGCCGTCACGCCGCCGACATCCTGGGGATGGACATCAGCGGTCACGTGGTGGGCCGGCTGTGGATCGAGAACGCCTCGGACATCGCCCGGGAGTACTACGCCAGCTTCACCTTGGACCGGGCCGCCAAACTCCACCTCTGCATGGTCTCGGCCAA
The DNA here is from genome assembly GCA_963800065.1 of uncultured Acidimicrobiaceae bacterium. Classification (GTDB taxonomy): domain Bacteria; phylum Actinomycetota; class Acidimicrobiia; order Acidimicrobiales; family UBA8190; genus CAWJFJ01. The sequence goes on from CAWCZO010000001.1 coordinate 7,673, forward strand.
GGGGGGAGTGGAGATCGAGGAGGTGGCCGCCACCGACCCCGAGGCCATCTCCCGCCTGCACGTGGACCCGGTGGAAGGTCTCTCGGAGACGGCGGCCGCCGTCCTGGTGGCCGAGGCCGGTCTCGACGAGGAGGCGCGCCAGCAGGCGGCCGCCCTGCTGGTGAAGCTCTACACCTGTTACGTCGAGGGCGACTGTGACCTGGCCGAGATCAACCCGTTGATCCTGACCACCGACGGCCGGGTCCACGCCCTCGACGCCAAGGTGACCCTGGATGACAACGCCGCCTACCGGCATCCCGAGTGGGACGGCTTCGCCGGTGACGAGGAGATCGACGAGCGGGAGAAGCTGGCCCGGGAGAAGGGTCTCAACTACATCGGACTGTCCGGCTCGGTGGGGATCATCGCCAACGGGGCGGGACTGGCCATGAGCACATTGGACGTGGTCACCCAGGTGGGGGGGACGGCCGCCAACTTCCTGGACATCGGCGGGGGCGCCAATGCCGACGTCATGGCCGCCGCCCTCGACGTGATCAACAGCGACGCCGCTGTCCGGGCCATCTTCGTGAACATCTTCGGCGGCATCACCCGGGTCGACGAGGTGGCCAACGGGGTGGTCGAGGCCCTTCGCCGGGTGGATCTGAAGTCACCGATCGTCCTGCGTCTCGACGGCACCAACGCCGAGGAGGGGCGCCGGATCCTGGCCGAGCACCTCTCCGACGACCTCGTCATGGAACCGACCATGCTCGACGCGGCGCGCAGGGCCGTGGCGCTGGCGGGAGGCGGACGATGAGCATCTTCGTCGACGAGAGGACCAAGGTCGTCGTGCAGGGGCTGACCGGGGGCCAGGGACGCTTCCACGGACTGCGCAACCGCGACTACGGCACCCAGGTGGTGGCCGGGGTGACGCCGGGCAAGGGGGGGACCGACGTCGACGGCGTCCCCGTCTACGACACCATGGCCGATGCCGTGGCCGCCACCGGCGCCGACGCCTCGTTCGTGGTCGTTCCCCCCAAGTTCGCCGCCGCCGCCATCATGGAGGCGGCGCAGGCGGGGATCAGCTTCATCGTCTGCATCACCGAGGGGATCCCGGCCCAGGACGAGGCCCTCTTCTACAACCGGCTACGGCGCGACCACCCGGCCACCCGGCTGCTCGGTCCCAACTGCCCGGGGATCATCTCGCCCGGGAAGTGCAACATCGGGATCACCTCCGGCGACATCGCCCTGGCCGGTGGACCGGTGGGCATCGTGAGCCGCTCCGGCACGCTCACCTATCAGGCGCTCCACGAGCTGTCGCAACAGGGGGTGGGCCAGACCACCTGCGTGGGGATCGGCGGGGACCCCGTCCCGGGTACCAGCTTCATCGACTGCCTGGCCGCCTTCGAGGACGATCCCGACACGCGTGCCGTGATGATGATCGGTGAGATCGGCGGTTCGGCCGAGGAGCAGGCCGCCGAGTTCATCGCCGAGAACATGACGAAGCCGGTCGTCTGCTACATCGCCGGCGTCACCGCTCCGCCGGGTCGCAAGATGGGTCACGCCGGCGCCATCATCTCCGGTTCCCAGGGGACGGCACAGGCCAAGATGGCCGCTCTGGAAGCGGTGGGCGCGTCGGTGGCCCACAATCCCACGGAGGCGGGGGAGCGGATGGTCGAGGTGGTGAAGGGACTCTCCTGACGCGCTGGTAGCGTGACCCGCGTGCGCCTGGGAGTGCTCGTGTCGGGTACAGGGACCATCCTCGAGGCGCTTCTCGACGACGGCCTGCCCGTCGTCGTCGTCGTGGCCGACCGGCCCTGCCGGGGTCTGGCCATCGCCGCCGAGCGCGGCGTGGCCGGGGAGCTCGTCGACCGTCAGGCCTTCGGTGGCTTCGGGGACGACTTCCGGCGCGACGCTTTCACCCGTGGGGTGGTGGAGGTCCTCGACCACCACGACGTCGACCTGGTGGTCATGGCCGGGTTCGGGACCGTCCTCACGCAACCGGCCCATGACGCCTACGGGGGCAGGATCCTGAACACCCACCCCGCCCTCCTGCCCGCCTTCCCGGGCTGGCACGCCGTCGAGGACGCCCTGGCCGCCGGGGCCACCGTCACGGGGTGCACGGTCCATCTGGCCACCGTGGACATGGACGCCGGCCCCATCCTGGCCCAGCAGGAGGTGGCCGTCCGGCCCGACGACACCGCCGCCACCCTCCACGAGCGGATAAAAGAGGTGGAGAGGCGCCTTTACCCGGCGGCGATCCGGAAGGTGATGGCCGCCGGTGTCGGCTCCGAGGGGCGGCCGCGGTGAGGGCCCTCCTCTCGGTGTACGACAAGACGGGCCTGGAGTCGTTCGCCACCGGGCTCGTCGACCTGGGCTGGGACCTGGTGGCCAGCGGGAACACGGCCCGGGTCCTGTCGGCCGCCGGGATCGCCCACGTCGAGGTGGCGGCGCTCACCGGTGCCCCCGAGATGCTCGGTGGTCGGGTGAAGACCCTTCACCCCAAGATCCACGGCGGCATCCTGGCCGACCGGTCCCAGCCGCAGCACGTGAGCGAGCTGGCCGCCGAAGGGATCGGGACCATCGACCTGGTGGTTTGCAACCTCTACCCGTTCAGCTCCGATCCCTCCATCGAGCTGATCGACGTGGGGGGACCCACCATGGTCCGCGCCGCGGCCAAGAACCACGCCCACGTGGGCGTGGTGGTGGACCCGGCCGAGTACCCGGCCGTGCTCGGAGAGCTGCAGGAGCACGGCACCTTGTCGGCCGGGACCCGCCGCCGGCTGGCGCGCGCCGCCTTCGCCCACACGGCGGCCTACGACGCCGCCATCGTCGGGTGGTTCGACGCCGGCGGGGCCGGGGGCGACGCCGAGCTGCTTCCCCCCACCCTCCACCTGGCCCTCGAACGCGCCGTCGAGCTCCGCTACGGCGAGAACCCCCACCAGCGCGGTGCCCGCTACCGGGCCACGGGGGACCCGACGTGGTGGGACGGGGTGGTCCAGCGAGGCGGGACGGCGCTGTCCTATCTCAATCTGTTCGACGCCGACGCCGCCTGGCGGCTCGTCCACGAGCTGCTCTCCCCCGGCGCCGCCGCCGTGGCCATCATCAAGCACGCCAACCCCTGCGGGGCGGCGGTGACCGGGGACCTGGCCACCGCCTACGCCATGGCCCTGGAGTGTGATCCGGTGTCGGCCTTCGGTGGCGTGGTGGCGCTGGGCGGGCCCTGCACGGAAGCGGTGGCCCGGGTGGTGGCCGACGGGCCCCAGGCCGACGTGATCGTGGCCCCCGGCTTCGAGCCGGCCGCCGTCGAGATCCTGGTGGCCCGGCGCAAGGCGACGCGACTGCTCGAGGCCCCGCCGTACGCCGGGGCGGCGCTCGAGATACGGAGCCTGGGCGGGGGCTATCTGGTGCAGGACGCCGACCGTTTCGAGACGGCCCGGTCGGAGTGGCAGGTGGCCACCAAGGCCGTCCCCACCGCCGAGCAGTGGCGCGACGTCGAGATGGCGTGGCGGGTGTGCGCCCGGACGTCCTCCAACGCCATCGTCATCGTCAACGCCGGCCAGGCCGTGGGGATCGGGGCCGGGCAGCAGAGCCGGGTGGAGGCGGCCGAGATCGCCGTGCGCAAGGCGGGGGGCCGGGTGGCGGGGGCGGCGGCGGCCAGCGACGCCTTCTTCCCCTTCCGCGACGGGCTCGACGTTCTCGCCTCGGCCGGGGTGGCGGTGGTGGTCCAGCCGGGCGGGTCGGTGCGCGACCCCGAGGTGATCGCCGCCGCCGACGAGCAGGGGACGGCCGTCGTGCTCACCTCCGAGCGGCACTTCCGGCACTGAGAGGGCAGGCGATGACCGCCCAGATCCTGAACGGCGAGGCCGTGGCCGCCCGCATCCGGGCCGAGGTGGCCGACGCCGTGGCCGAGCTGGCCCACGCCGGGATCCACCCCGGTCTCGGGACCATCCTGGTGGGCGACGACCCGGCCAGCGCCCGCTACGTGGCCATGAAGCACGAGGACTGCGCCGAGGTCGGGATCGTCTCGGTGCACGAGCACCTCCCCGCCGGCGTCGGACAGGACGAGCTCGAAGCGGTCATCGCCCGCTTCAACGCCGATCCCAAGGTCCATGCCTACCTGGTCCAGATCCCCCTGCCCGCCGGGCTCGACGAGGAGGCGGCCCTCCTCGCCGTCGACCCGGCCAAGGATGTCGACGGTCTGCACCCGCAGAATCTGGGGCGCCTCGTCATGGGCACGCCCGGTCCCCTGCCGTGCACGCCGGCCGGCATCGTCGAGCTCCTGGCCGCCTACGACGTCCCCGTCGAGGGTCGCCACGTGGTGGTGATCGGGCGGGGACTGACCATCGGCCGTCCCCTGGCCCTCCTGCTGGCGCTCAAACGGCCGCACTGCAACGCGGCGGTCACCGTCGTCCACACCGCCGTGGCCGACCTGGCCGGCCTGGTGCGGACGGGGGACGTTGTGGTGGCGGCGGCCGGGTCGGCGGGGCTGGTGACCCCCGAGATGGTGAAGCCCGGGGCCGCCGTGGTCGGCGCGGGGACGTCGTGGCGGGGTCGGACGCTTCTGTCCGACGTGGACGAGGCCGTGGCCGAGGTGGCGGGCTGGATCACCCCCCGGATCGGTGGGGTGGGGCCCATGACCAGGGCCATGCTGCTGCGCAACACCGTGCGGGCGGCCTCGCGCCGAGGGGTGCCCGGGGCGTAGGGGCCGACCCGCCGGTAGGCTGGTGGGCCCATGGCGTGGATCTCGGACATGCTGGCCAGGGGCCGGACCTACTCCTTCGAATTCTTCCCGCCCAAGAACGACACCGAGCAGGCCACGTTGGTACGGACCCTGCGGGAGCTCGAGCCACTCCAGCCCTCGTTCGTGTCGGTGACCTACCGCGGCGGGCGCCAGTCGCGCCAACGGACCCACGACCTGGTGGCGGGGATGCTGAGGACGACGTCGCTCACCCCCATGGCCCACCTCATCTGTGTCGAGCATTCCCGTCTCGAGCTGGCCGAGGTCCTGGTGGCCTTCCGGCGGGCGGGGGTGGAGAACCTCCTGGCCCTCGGCGGCGATCCTCCGACCGACACCGACGCCGTCGGGGGCGAGCTCCTCCACGCCGACGAGCTGGTCGAGCTGGCCCGGGCCATCGGCGGCTTCTCGGTGGGGGTGGCCGCCCACCCGGCCGGACACCCCTCCTCGCCGGACATGGAGACCGACCGGGACATGCTGGCGGCCAAGCTCCGCCGGGCCGACTTCGCCATCACCCAGTTCTTCTTCGAGGTCGACGAGTACCTCCGCCTGGTCGACGATCTGGCCCAGAGGGGGGTGACGAAGCCGGTCCTCCCCGGGATCATGCCGGTGACCTCCCTCTCGTCGGTGCCACGGATGGCCCAGATGGGTGCGGCCGTTCCCCCGTGGGCCGTCGAGCGGCTGGAAGCGGCGGCCGTCCTGGGCGGCGACGACGCCGTCCGCCGGGCCGGCATCGAACTGGCCACCGAGCTGTGCGCCACGCTGCTGGCCGAGGGGGCACCGGGGCTGCACTTCTACACCCTCAACCGATCCAGCGCGACCCGCGAGATCCACGCCGCGCTCGGACTGACGGGGATGGTGGGCACGGGGTAGCGGGAGGCGCCACCGGTGTGGTGGGTCGCCGGTCTTTGCCCTTAGGCTCGCCGTCATGGCAGAACGCATCACCTTGGGCGACGACGGGGTCCTCGTCGTCCCCGACGAACCGATCATCCCCTTCATCGAGGGAGACGGCACCGGGATCGACATCTGGCCGGCGTCGCGTCTCGTCTTCGACGCCGCCGCCGCCAGGCACGGGCGATCCATCGCCTGGAAGGAAGTGCTGGCCGGGGGGAAGGCCTTCAAGGAGACCGGCGAGTGGCTGCCGGAGGCGACCGTGACCGCCTTCCGGGACCATCTCATCGGGATCAAGGGACCACTGACCACGCCCATCGGCGGGGGGATCCGTTCCCTCAACGTGGCCCTGCGCCAGATCCTCGACCTCTACGTCTGCCTCCGTCCGGTCCGGTGGTTCACCGGGGTCCCCTCTCCGGTGCTCCATCCCGAGAAGGTGGACATGGTCATCTTCCGGGAGAACACCGAGGATGTCTACGCCGGCCTGGAGGTGGAGGCCGGGTCCCCCGAGGCGGGGCGCCTGGCCTCGTTCCTGCGCGACGAGATGGGGTGGGAGATCCGTCCCGATTCGGGCATCGGGATCAAGCCCATGTCGGAGTCGGGGTGCAAGCGCCTGGTGCGCGCCGCTCTGGTCTACGCGCTCAAGCACGGACGCCGCAGCGTCACCCTCGTCCACAAGGGGAACATCCAGAAATTCACCGAGGGGGCCTTCCGCAATTGGGGCTACGAGCTGGTGCGGGAGGAGTTCTCCGATCGGGCCGTGGGCTGGGACGACTGCGACGGGAAGCCGGGCGACAAGCTTCTGGTGAAGGACACCATCGCCGACATAACCCTCCAGCAGGTCCTGACCCGACCCGACGAGTTCGATGTCATCGCCACCACCAACCTGAACGGCGACTACCTGTCGGACGCCCTGGCCGCCCAGGTCGGCGGGATCGGGATCGCCCCGGGGGGAACATCAACTACGTCACCGGCCACGGTGTCTTCGAGGCGACGCACGGGACGGCCCCCAAGTACGCCGGGCTCGACAAGGTCAACCCCGGGAGCGTCATCCTCTCGGGGACGATGATGTTCGAACACCTGGGGTGGACCGACGTGGCCACCGACATCGTCCGGGCCCTCGAGGCCACCATCGCCGACAAGATCGTGACCTACGACTTCGCCCGGCTGATGGACGGTGCCCACGAGGTGAAGACCTCGGAGTTCGCCGCCGCCATCGTCGAGCGCCTCTAGCGCCCGCGGACGGTCTGGCCCGCCGTCGGGGGGCGACGGTAGCCTCGGCCCCATGGCCCAGGCGAAGACCCCCGTCCACGTCACCGTCACCGGCGCCGCCGGTCAGATCGGTTACTCCCTGCTCTTCCGGATCGCCTCGGGCCAGCTCCTCGGGCCCGACCAACCGGTCGTCCTCCGGCTTCTCGAGATCGAGCCCGCCATGGGATCGCTGCACGGCGTGGTGATGGAGTTGGACGACTGCGCCTTCCCCCTGTTGGTCGGGATCGAGCCCACCTCCGATCTGAAGACGGCCTTCGACGGCACCTCGTGGGCCCTCCTCGTCGGTTCGATCCCCCGGAAGGCGGGGATGGAGCGCAACGACCTCCTCACCGTCAACGGGGGGATCTTCGGACCGCAGGGCGAGGCCATCGGGGCCCACGCCTCGTCCGACATCCGGGTGCTGGTGGTGGGGAACCCCTGCAACACCAACTGCCTGATCGCCCGGGCCCACGCGCCGGACGTCCCCGACGAGCGCTGGTTCGCCATGACGCGGCTCGATCAGAACCGGGCCGTCAGCCAGCTGGCCCACAAGGCGGGGGTTCCGGTGTCGTCGGTCACCAATGTGGCCATCTGGGGGAACCATTCGTCGACGCAGTTCCCCGACTTCGAGAACGCCCGGATCGACGGTCGGGCCGTCCCCGAGGTGATCGACCAAGGGTGGCTCCGGGGAGACTTCATCACCACCGTCCAACAGCGCGGCGCCCGGATCATCGAGGCCCGCGGCGCTTCCTCGGCGGCGTCGGCCGCCAATGCCGTGGTCGATTCGGTGCGGAGCATCGTGACACCGACGGCCGACGGTGACTGCGTCTCCCTGGCCGTCGTCTCGCACGGCCAGTACGGCACGCCCGAGGGTCTCGTCTTCGGTTTCCCCGTCCGCAGCGACGGTGCCGGCTGGCAGGTCGTGGCCGGGCTCGACCACAGCGCCTTCGCCGACGAGCGGATCCGGTTGACCACCGAGGAGCTCGAGTCCGAGCGCGCCGCCGTCTCCGATCTGCTCCTCGGACCGGTCTGAGGCGACTGGGGGAGATCGTCAGGGCCGCCTGCGGCGGCCGTGCCCGCTCAGACGACGGCGGGTTCGGGGATGTCGATACCCCGGCGTTGGAGGAAAGCCAGCTTCCGTGACAGGGCGCTGCGCCAGGCGGCGAGGTCCGCTTCGAAGTGGACGCGGTCGCCCTCTTCGTACGCGTGCTCCAATTCGTCGAAGGCGGCGTCCTCGGCATCGAGAAGCTCGCGGTATCGACGAAGGGCCTGATCGTCGAGCACACCGGGCACGGTCATGGGACCTCCCTCTTCCGGCGTCCCGCGTCGGACGCCTCCTCGTCCGCTCAGTTTACTCCCGCCCCCTCGGACGTGTCAGGGGCCGGCTGGGGCGTCGGTCTCGGCCCACAGGCCGGCCAGATGGGGCTGGAGTGTCTCCAGAGACTCCCCGGTGGCCCGCAACACCGGGAGATCGCCGCGGATCTGGGCCCGGCCCGCCGCCAGGGCCGCCGCCGGTGCCCAGGCGCCGGTCATGAAGGCAGCGGCCTCCTCCCGGCCCACGCGCACCGTGACGGCGGCGTCGGGGGTGGCGCCGGCGGTCATCACCATGCGCCCCTGGCGGACGCCCAGTGTCACCGACACGGTGTCACCTGTTTCGTCCACGACGACGAGAGAGGTGGCGAACTCGCCGTCGCGGACCGAGAGGGCGGCGCCGTCCGGCGGCACCGGCAGGTCGACGAGGGCGGCGGCCTCGTCGAAGGCGGCGATCCATCCGGGGCCGAGGAGGCGGAGCACGTCGAACGACGGCCCCGCCGCTCAGGAGGAGGCGGTGACGCCGGGCGTGGCGGTGGCGCTGGGCCCGTCGGCCGACGTGGGGGCCGCCACCGCCGGGGCATCGGCAGCGGCGGCGGCGGCGGAGCGCTTCGTCCGCCGCAGGATCTTCCGGCCCAGCCAGGCCACCGGGTCGTAGGAGGCGTCGACCACGCGCTCCTTCAACGGGATGATGGCGTTGTCGGTGATCCTGATGTGTTCGGGGCAGACCTCCGTGCAGCACTTGGTGATGTTGCACATGCCCAGTCCCATCCGTTGGCGGAGCAGCTCGCGCCGGTCGTTGATGTCCAGCGGATGGGATTCGAGCTCCATGTAGCGGATGAACATCCGGGGGCCGGCGAAGTGCTCCTTGTTCTCTTCGTGGTCCCGGATCACGTGGCAGACGTCCTGACACATGAAGCATTCGATGCACTTGCGGAATTCCTGACCCCGGGTCACGTCCACCTGCATCATGCGGAACGTCCCGTCGGGTGCGTCGGGGGCCCGGGGGGCCAGGGGCGGGACCTGGCGGGCCATCGTGTAGTTGAACGAGACGTCGGTGACCAGATCCCTGATGATGGGGAAGGTCCGCATGGGGGCCACCACGATCGGTTCGCCCTCGGGGAGCTCGTCCACCCGGGTCATGCACATCAGGTGGGGCCGACCGTTGATCTCGGCCGAGCACGAGCCGCACTTGCCCGCCTTGCAATTCCAACGGCAGGCCAGGTCGGGGGCGGGTCCGGCCTGGATCCGGTGGAGGACGTCGAGGACGACCTCCCCTTCGACCGACGGCATGACGTAGTCGGTGAAGGCGCCACCACTGCGGTCGCCCCGCCACACCGTCATCGTCAGGTCGGCCATCAGTGGGTGTCCTCCTCGAACAGGGCGCGGAGCTCCGCCGGCATCTGGGGAATGGGTTCGGGATCGAGCGTGAACTCGCCGTCGGGTCGGACACGTTGGACGAGGTTGAGCGCCCCGAATTCGGGATCGGGCAACGGGTAGTCGTCGCGGGTGTGCCCGCCCCGGCTCTCGCGTCGGGCGATGGCTCCTTTGGTGGTCAAGCGGGACACGGTGAGCATGGCCGGCAGGTCGGTGGCCAGGTTCCAGCCGGGGTTGTAGGTCCGGGGGCCGGACACCGCCATGGCCGTGCAGCGCTCGTCGAGCTTGTCCAGCTCCTCCAGGGCCGTGGCCAGCTCCGATTCGGTCCGGATGATCCCTACCAGCTGCTGCATGGTCTCCTGGAGATCGTGCTGGATGTCGTAGGGGCTCTCCCCGTCGGTGCGCTCCAGCGGTGCCGTCGCCTCGGCGAACACCTCTTCCACCTCGGCACTGGAGACGGTGGGGGATCCGGCCCGTCCCTCGGCGAAGTCCGCCGCCGCCATCCCCGCCCGTCGGCCGAAGACGAGGAGGTCCGACAGCGAATTCCCGCCGAGCCGGTTGGCGCCGTGCATCCCGCCGCTCACCTCACCCACGGCGAAGAGCCCGGGGACCGTCGTCGCCTCGGTGTCGGCGTCGACCCTGATCCCCCCCATGGCGTAGTGGCAGGTGGGACCGACCTCCATGGGCACGGCGGTGATGTCGACGCCGGCCAGCTCCTTGAACTGGTGGTACATGGAGGGCAGGCGGCGACGGATGTACTCGGGGCTCCGGCGCGAGGCGATGTCGAGGAACACCCCGCCGTGCGGGCTGCCCCGGCCCCCCTTCACCTCGGAGTTGATCGAGCGGGCCACCTCGTCACGGGGCAGCAGCTCCGGAGGCCGCCGGTTGTTGATGTGGTCGTCGTACCAGCGGTCGCCCTCCTCCTCGGAGTCCGCCGTCTCGGCGGCGAACATGGGGGGGATGTAGTCGAACATGAACCGCTTGCCCTCGGAGTTCCGCAGCACCCCACCGTCGCCGCGGACCCCTTCGGTGACGAGGATCCCGCGGACCGAGAGGGGCCACACCATCCCGGTCGGGTGGAACTGGACGAACTCCATGTCGATCATGTCGGCGCCCGCCCACGCCGCCATGGCGTGCCCGTCCCCGGTGGATTCCCACGAGTTCGACGTGTACTGCCACGACTTGCCGATGCTCCCGGTGGCCAGGACGAAGGCCTTGGCCGTGAAGACGACGAACTCGCCGCTGGGCCGCCAGTAGCCCACGGCCGCACCGACCCGACCGTCGGCGTCCTTCAGGAGGCGGAGCACCTTGCACTCCATGAAGACCTCGATGCCGATGGCCACGGCCCGCTGCTGGAGAGTGCGGATGAGCTCGAGCCCGGTCCTGTCTCCCACGTGGGCCAACCGGGCGTACCGGTGCCCGCCGAAGTCGCGCTGGAGGATGCGCCCGTCCGCCGTCCGGTCGAACAACGCCCCCCACCGTTCGAGTTCGTAGATCCGGTCGGGAGCCTCCTGGGCGTGGAGCTGGGCCATGCGCCAGTTGTTGAGCATCTTGCCGCCGCGCATGGTGTCGCGGAAATGGACCTGCCAGTTGTCCTCGGGCCAGACGTTGCCCATGGCCGCCGCCGCCCCACCTTCGGCCATCACGGTATGGGCCTTGCCCAGCAGGGACTTGCAGACGAGGGCGGTCCGCAGTCCCCGCTCCTTGGCCTCGATGGCGGCCCGCAGGCCGGCACCGCCGGCGCCGATGACGATGACGTCGAAGTCGTGGGACTCGTGGTCGGGCATCGTCGGCCTCAGAAGATCTTCGGGTCGTGGAAGGCGCCGCTCGACACCAGCCGCACATAGAGGTCGGCCACGGCCACGAAGGTGAGGCTGGCCCAGGCCAGCTGCATGTGCCTGGCGTTCAGGGGGGTCAAGATGCTCCAGATCTTGTGCCGCACGGGGTGCTTGGAGAACTGGTTGACGTTGCCCCCGCACATGTGGCGACAGGCGTGGCACGACGCCGTGTACAGCCACAGCAGGGTGGCGTTGACCACCAGGACCACGGTGCCCAGGCTGACGCCGATACCCCCGTCGCCGGGTAGTCGGAAGGCCATGATGGCGTCGATGGTGAGGATGGTGTTGAAGATGAGGGCGATGAAGAAGAAGTAACGGTGGATGTTCTGCAGGATGAGGGGGAAGCGCGACTCGCCCGAGTAGCTCCCGTGGCCGTCGGCCACCCCGCACGCCGGTGGCGACTGCCAGAAGCTCCGGTAGTAGGCCTTGCGGTAGTAGTAGCAGGTGAGCCGGAACCCCAGTGGTCCTCCGAGGACCAGGATGCCGGGGGAGATGGCCCACCAGGTGATGAACAGCGCCCCCCGGGCGCCGTGGACGCAGCTGGCGGTGAGGCACGGCGAATAGAAAGGCGAGATGAGGTCACGGTGGGCCGAGGCGCCCACGTAGTAATGGGCGTTCTGGAAGACCGCCCACGTCGAATAGACCACGAAGGCGGTGAGGAAGCCCACCGTCACCAGGGGGTTCGCCCACCACCGGTCCCGGCGCAGGGTGCGGGTATCGGGCCCGCCCCTCACCCCGCCCAGCAACACCGGTACCGGTCTCAGGTCCTCGACGGTGCTCACGCCTCTTCGTCCCCTTCTCTCGACCATCCCGCCGCGACGGGGCCACGGTCTCACCGTGGAGCGCCGGCTCCGTCCGTGCCGCCGGAACGTCGTGGCCGTCAGCTCCGGCGCCGGGCGCCGACGGCTCATCATCATTCCACCTGGGGCCGAGTGGGGCGAAACCTCCCCCCTGGTCCCTCCCGGAGGTCCCTCCCGCCTGTCGGCTCCGAACGCCGGCGGCCTAGGCTCGCCGGCATGAGTGCCTCCTTTCCGCCCGTCCCACCCTCCGACCTGCCGGCGACGCTCGGGGACCTGCGAGCGTCGGGACGGGAGTCCGTGCCCGTCCACGAGGAGATCCGGCGGAACACCGCGGCACGGATCGCCGCCGGCCAACCGCTGGTGGAGCGGGTCCTCGGGTTCGAGGACACCGTGCTCCCGCAACTCGAGAACGCCCTCCTGGCCGGGCACGACATCATCCTCCTGGGGGAGCGGGGACAGGCCAAGACCAGGATCGTCCGCGCCCTGACCTCGTTGCTCGACGAGTGGGTGCCCGAGGTGGCCGGATCCGAGATCCGCGACGATCCATACAATCCGGTCTCGCGTCCCGCACGCGACCTGGTGGCCAGCGAGGGCGACGCCACCCCCATCCACTGGGTGCACCGTGACGTCCGCTTCTCCGAGAAGCTGGCCACCCCCGACACCTCCATCGCCGACCTCATCGGAGAGGTCGACCCCATCAAGGTGGCCGAGGGCCGCTACCTCTCCGACGAGTTGACCCTGCACTACGGGTTGGTCCCCCGTTCCAATCGCGGCATCTTCGCCGTCAACGAGCTTCCCGACCTGGCCGAGCGCATCCAGGTGGGCCTCCTCAACGTGCTCGAGGAACGCGACGTCCAGGTCCGGGGCTTCACCGTCCGGCTGCCCCTCGACATCGTCCTGGTGGCCACCGCCAACCCCGAGGACTACACCAACCGGGGACGGATCATCACCCCGCTGAAGGACCGCTTCGGAGCCCAGATCAGGACCCACTACCCCCCGGACACGGCCACCGAGCTCGACATCATCGCCCAGGAGGCCCGACCCGCCGTCGACGCGCCGGGCACCCCGCGCGTCGAGGTCCCGGCGTTCATGGCCGAGGTCGTGGCCGAGCTGTCCCAGCTGGCCCGCCAGAGCCCGCACGTCAACCAGCGCTCGGGCGTCTCGGTGCGCCTGAGCATCTCCAATTACGAGACCCTGTCGGCCAACGCCGTCCGACGGGCCCTGCGGCTGGGCGAAGCCCAGGCGGTCCCCCGGGTCAGCGATCTCGCTGCCCTCGTCGCCTCCACTCAGGGCAAGATCGAGATCGAGTCGCTGGAGGAGGGTCGCGAGGACCGCATCCTGAGCGGGCTGGTGTCGGCGGCCGTCCTCACCGTCTTCCGGCGCCGGTGTCCGACCGAGGAGCTCGGGCCGGTCGTCGGTGCCTTCGACGATGCCCGGGTGATCCACGCCGGTGACGACCTTCCGGTCACCGCGTACACGGCCGTCCTGGCCGAGGTCCCCGCCATCAAGGGCCCGGTGCTGTCGCTGGCCGGGAGCGAGACCCCCGGGGCGGTGGCCAGCGCCATCGAATTCATCCTCGAGGGCCTCCATCTCACCAAGCGGCTCAACAAGGAGGCGGCCGGTACCAAGGCGACCTACCGGGGACGCGGATGACGATGCGCCGGTCGTCGCCATGACGAACCGCTGGTCGTACCGCCGATGGGACGGCTCCCAACGCGGCTTCGAAGACGAGATCGATTCGCTCTTCTCGGAGTTGTCCGACGACCTGCTCTACCACGGCGATCCCGACGCCGCCCTACGCCGCCTGCTGAATTCGGGTTTTCGACGTCCTGACGGCGAACGCGTCCAGGGGCTACGGGAGATGATGGATCGCCTGCGCCAACGACGCCAGGAGGAGCTCGACCGGGGCGATCTGGGAGGCGCCTTCGAGGAGCTGGCCCGGGAGCTCGACCAGGTCGTGGCCGAGGAACGCGCCGGCCTGGAGGCGCTGGCCGACGATGCCCGCGCCTCCGGTGACGAACGCCGTCGGGAGGTCACCGACGAAGTGGTGGCGGAGCGCAATGTCCAGCTCGAGCTCCTCCCGCCCGACCTGGCCGGCCGGGTGCGGGGACTCCAGGAGTACGACTTCACGTCGTCACAGGCGCGCGAGCACTTCGAACAGCTCCTGGAGCGGCTCCGGGAGGAGGTGGCCAAGAGCTGGTTCGACCAGATGTCCGACGCGCTGACCAGTCCCGATCCCGAGCAGCTCGAGCGCGTCCGGCAGATGCTCGACGCGCTCAACCGGATGATCGAACAACGCGAGGCGGGGGAGCCGATCGATCCGACCTTCGAAGACTTCATGAGCCGCTTCGGCGACTTCTTCCCCGCCAACCCCCAGACCCTCGACGAGCTCCTCGAGCAGTTCGCCGCCCAGATGGCGGCCGTCCAGGCGGCGATGGACTCGTTGTCTCCGGAGCAGCGGGCCCAGCTCCAGGCGCTGGCCGACTCGTTGTTCGAGGACCTCGACCTCCGTTGGCAGGTCGACCGCCTGGCCCAGAATTTGCAGCAGGCGGTGCCGGGGGCCGGCTGGGGGAGGCGGTACCGCTTCTCGGGATCCGACCCCATGGGCCTGGCCGATGCGGCCGCCGCGGCGCGCCGTCTCGGTGAGATGGACCAGCTCGAGCAGTTCCTCCGCTCGGCGTCGTCGCCCGGAGCGCTGGCCGAGGTGGACCTCGACCAGGTGGCCAGGCATCTCGGCGACGACGCGGCGCGGTCTCTCGACAGCCTGGCCCGTCTGGCCAAGGAACTCGAGGAGGCGGGCCTCATCGAACAAAAAGAAGGTCGTTACGAGCTCACCGCCCTCGGGATACGCAAGATCGGGCAGAGCGCGCTCCGGGAATTGTTCTCGAAGCTGGCCAAGGACCGCTTGGGTGCCCACCCCAACGTCTTCGTGGGGACGGGCCACGAGCCCGAGGGTCAGACGAAGCCCTACGAGTTCGGTGACCCCTTCACCATCGACATCCAGAGGACGGTCCACAACGCTGTCCGGCGGGCCGGGACGGGCACGCCCGTGCGCCTTTCCCCCGAGGACTTCGAGATCTCCCGCACCGAGCACCTGACCCGGACCTCGACCGTCCTCATGGTCGACCTTTCCCTCTCGATGCCCATGCGCGACAACTTCCTGGCCGCCAAGAAGGTGGCCATCGCGCTGCACACGCTCATCTCGACCAGGTTCCCGCGTGACTTCCTCGGCCTCGTCGGCTTCTCTGAGGTGGCCCGGGAGATCAAACCCGAAGAGCTGCCCGAGGTGTCGTGGGACTTCGTCTACGGCACCAACATGCAGCACGGCCTCCTGCTCAGTCGGCGCATGCTGGCCCACCGACCGGGGACGAAGCAGATCATCATGATCACCGACGGAGAGCCCACCGCCCACCTCGTGCCCCAGGCCGGCGGGGACGGCTACGACGTGTCCTTCAACTACCCTCCCGTTCCCGAGACGGTGCGGGCGACGCTGTCGGAGGTCGTCCGCTGCACGCGCGCCGGCATCACCATCAACACGTTCATGATCGACGCCAACCGGTCCCTCCAGGGCTTCGTCGAACAGATGACCAAGCTCAACCGGGGGCGGGCCTTCTTCACCACCCCCGAGACCCTCGGTGACTACGTGCTCGTCGACTTCCTGGAGCACCGCCGGTCATCACGTTCCGCCACCCGCCGCGGCGCCTGAACCGGCACCTCCGGTGGCGGCGGCCGTCCCGCCGGCCACTCGCCGGCCCGGACCGTCCTCCCGCCATTCTCACGCAACGTGACATTCTCATTGGCCAATGCGAGATCCCTCTTGCACCCGCCGCGACGATGGTGAAAGATACACCGTTGTAACTACACCTATGCCACTAGATGGCGAGGGGAGGCGTACCGGTGGACATCGTTTCACTGCTGTACGGCCGCCAGGATCGCGACTGGCAGACCAGAGCTAACTGCATGGGGGTCGATCCCGACCTCTTCTTCCCGGAGCGCGGTGCGTCCACCCGGGAGGCCAAAGAGGTCTGCCGGGGATGTGTCGTGCGCGAGGACTGTCTCGAGTACGCGCTGGCCAACGGGGAGAAGTTCGGGATCTGGGGCGGACTGTCGGAGCGCGAGCGCCGTCGACTGCGCCGGGCCCGGGCCATGAGCCGCCGCGTCTCGGAGACGGCGTCGGCCTGATCCACCGGTCCCTCCGTCGCACCCGGTCCCGTCATCGGGCGGCGGACCTCTCGAGTCGGGCTTCGAGGGTCCGCTCGGGATCGAGATCGACCTGCCCCCACCGGCCTCTGGGCGTCGCTTCGACCACAGCGGCCGGTGCCAGCCCGACCAGCTCGGCCCGGATGATCGAGCTACCGGCGTCACGCGCCAGGCGATCGACCTCGTCGTAGATCCGGGCTGGTCCCACCGAGAGGGGATCGATCAGGTTGCACGACACCTGGGTCACGGTGCCGGTGCGGAAGCCGAGGGCCCGGACGGCCGGGCCGCGGACGGCCACGGCGATAGAGGTGGCCACGTCGAGATCGCCGGTCGACAACCACAGGTTGTAGGCGACCAGAGCGAAGCGGGCCCCGACGGCGCAGGCCCCGGCGCTCGGATGGGCGACGGCGGGGCCGGTGTCCGGATCGAGTCCGGAAAACGCCTTCTGGCGTACGGTCGGAAGCGTTCGCTCGGGACCGTAGAGGAAGCAGGGAAGGGCCAGGGCGTGACCGGCCCATGCGGCGAACATGTCGCGGGCGGCGACGGCGCCGGTCAGATCACCGTCGCCGATAACCGGCCTCCCGTCGGCGTCGAGTGGGGTGAAGGGGACGACGTCGAGGGCGCCGAGACGGGGATGCACGCCGCCGTGATGACGAAGGTCGACCAGCTCCACCGTCTTTCGGGCCACGGCACGCACGTCCTCCTCCAGACGTTCGCCGGCCATCGTGAGCACGGTCCGGTGGTGGTCCGGGTCGTGGTGGATGTCCAGGACGGTGGGTCCACCGGCCGCGGCGATGGCGGCGATGACCTTTCCGTCGCGACCCTCGCTGACGTTGACGACACAGGCCAGCGCGCCGCGCCCTTCGGGGCACCCCGGGACGGGTGCCACCGGATCAGCTGTGGCCGGAGGCCAATCTGGCGAGCCGATGGGCGCGGAGGATACGTCGGCGTTCACGCTCCGACGTTCCGCCCCATACCCCGTGGTCCACGCGGTTGGTCAGGGCGTACTCGAGGCACGGGGCCTTCTCGGGGCATTCGTCGCAGACGCGGCGGGCGATCTGTACCCCGATCCCGTCGTTCGGGAAGAAGACCGACGGGTCCATCTCCCGGCATTTGCCTCGAGCCATCCAGTCGGTGTCCATCGCGCCTCCGATACCGTCGCCAGACTACCAGCGCCTTCTGGGGACCATGCCCTTCTGACTACGGTTCCCGGGGGCGTTTCCGTCATTGCGCCCTGGCCTCGTCCACCCGGCGCCGCACCCCCACGGGGCCACGATCCGCCGTTGGTAGGCTGTCGTCCCTGTCGTAGCGGCCGGGCGATGACGCCACGACCCCGCCGTGGCCACGACTCGTCGAGGCGATACCAGGAGGAGGGACTCACCGTGCCCGAGGAATTCGAGGAGACCGAGGAGGAACCCCAGCCGCCCCAGGGTCACATCCGGGTGGTCTACCTGGGACCCGTCGCTCCTCACTGGGAGGTCCAGTCCAACTACGGCGATCCCGCTGTCATCGACCCTTTCCGTGACCGGACGATCGCCCGGCTCACCCTCCTTCCCCCTCACGACCCCCAGTTCCGCCGCAACCGTGAGCGCGTCGTCCGCGACGCCGAGCGCGAGCATCTGGAGCTCGAGTGGGATCTGGGGATCCCCGAGGAAGAGGACGTCGTCGCTAGCCCAGGCTGATCCGTTCGAGCCACAGGCCGGGCGCGTCGACCTCGGCCGGTGTGGGCAGGCTCTCGGGAGAAGACCACAGTCGGGAGAGACCCTCCTCCCCGGCCCGGTCGAGGACACCTCGGACGAACTGGGTGCCCCGGTCGACCTGGGCCGGACCGAGATCGAGGCCGAGGAGCATCTCGGCGGTGCGGTCCGCCGTCTCCCGGTCCACCTGGCGCCGTCGCCAGGCCTCGGCCAGCGCCGTCCGCCCCCCCAGAAGCCGCTCCCCGGCCCGGTCCAGGACGTGCTCGACATAGCCGAGCAGAGCGGCGGTGAGCGCCGTCAACTCCTCCGAGGCACGCCTCCGCCCCGGGGGGACGTCGGCGCCGAGGAAGGCTTCGGGGTCGCCGAACAGCCGCTGCAGGGAGTCGGGGTCCGACGGGTCCAGACCCTGAAGGCGGTCGGCCAGGGCATCGGTGTCACCGGCCATGCCCCGCACGACCTCCGTCAACAGCTGGCGGAGCCGGCCGGCCACGTGGGGACGGGTGAGCACGGCGTTGATCGTCATATCGCGTAGACAGACCCAGAGCCGGACCTCGTCGCCGGGCAGGCTCCAGTCGCGGGCGAACGCCTCGACATTGGCGGGGATCACCAGCAGCGAGGTCGAGGACGGTCGGGGGACCGGGATCTCGTACTGACCGAAGGTGCCGCGGGCGAGGCGCCCCACGGCCGAGCCCAGCTGCAGGCTCGTCAGGATCGGACCCATCGTCGCCATCCACCTCGACACGAGGTCCCCCGGACCGGACTCCCGCCCGGCGGCGTCCTCACCGAGGTCCTCGGGGCCGAGGTCCACCAGCCCGAGACCCGTCGGTCCGGGCTCCGCCGGGGCGCCGGACGGTCCGGTGTCCGACGGCCGGCCGGCGGCCGCGGTGGGGCCGGTGCCCGTGGCGGCGTCGCCCGGGCTCTCGTCGAAGAGAAATCGCCAGTCCTCGACGGTGCGCCACGCCCACGCCCCGGGGCCGACGGTGATGACCTCGACCGGCGCTCCCGTCGGGGTCACCGACAGACCGGTGAGCTCGGAGATGTGCAGCTCGGCCACACGGGCCAGCTCCTCGAACCGGATCCGCTCGGAGGGATCCACGTTGCCCTCGGGCCGGCCGTCGGTCGCCGCCCCCTGGGCCAGGGTGCGGGCGAGCTCGATACGCCCTCCGCCGGGGGCGGCACCCCCCATCAGCTGGAGGAGGTCGCCCAGGAGCTGTTCGAGCGAATTGCCACCCCCACCGGGGCCGGGAATGTCCACCTCTGGCATCGTAGGCGGCGCCGGTGGCGGTTCCGGCACGTCCCCTGGGCGCGCCGACACGACCCCGCCGTCAGGCTCAGCCCGTGGGGGAGCCCGCCAGCGTCATCGTCGTCATCATGTCCTGGCCGGAGCGGACCAGCATCAGGCTGACCGGTGTTCCCGGCGGGCTCGTGTAGAGGCTCGCCTGCAGGTCGGCCAACGAATCGATGGGATGCGAGTCGACCGCTTCCACGATGTCGCCCTGGTGCAGGCCGGCCGAGGCGGCCGGGCTCCCGGCCATGATGGCGGTGATCCGGGCACCGCCGTCATCGGGGGCGTCCGTGCACTTGACCCCCAACCACCCGTGCTCCACCTTGTGGGAGGTGGCCAGCTCGCGGGCCACCCCCACGGCCAGAGACGCCGGTACGAAGATCCCGGTCCGTCCCCGGGACGTTCGTGTCCGGGCGTCGAGGATGCCGACCACCTGGCCCTGGGCGTTGAGCAGGACCCCCCCGAGCGGCGAGGGACCGAGGGGCATGTCGGCATCGATGGTGTCGACCAGTCGGATCCCGCTGCTGAGGGTGTCGGCCGTCCCCACCTTGCGGACCTCCCCGACGGCGGCGGTGGCCACCGTGTCGTCGGCCGCCGCCGCCGCCACGGCGTCTCCGCACAGGCAGGCGGCGATGGCCAATTCCCCCGGCGCCACGCCCCCGTCGGCGAAGGGGGCCGGGGTCAGACCGCCGCCGGTGCTCACGACGGCGATCCCCGAATCGGGGTCGCTCCCGAGGACCCGGACCCGGCGCTGCTCACCGGAGGAGGTCACGATGTCGACACGCTTGGCCGTGCCCACGGCGGCGGCGGAGGTCACGGCCAGGGCACCCCCGGCCAGGACGATCCCGGTCATGTGCGACGTCCGGTCCCCGTGGACCGGTCCGATGGCGATGAGCGACGGTCGCAGCGCCTTCACCATCTGGACCACCAGAGGGGCCGTGATCCCGGGGTCGGAGGGCGCCGTCACCATGCTGGCGTTGGTGGCCGGTACGACGGTGAGAGTTGCTGGTGTTACGCCTGGTGAGTTCGTGACGGTGAAGGCGACCACCACGACGGTGGCCACGGCGGCGGCCCCGACGAGGCCCGCCGTGATGGCGAACCGCCGCTCCCGCCGGCCGGTGCCGCCCGGTACGGGGATGATCTCGGGCGCACCCTGGGGAGGTCCGTGCCTGGCCACCTCGGATGGGTGGCGCCAGAGACGATCCTCGGGAGGGAGCCAGACCAGTGGCTGGACGTCGTCTTCGGGGGCGGAGTCGCCGGGATCGTCAGGAAAGTCCCCAAAGTTGAACGGTCCGCTTCCTTCCACGGCAACGAGATTACCGGCGCCCCCTGTTCGAGGGAGGTCGCGCACAGTGGCGCGCGGCGATCACCATCCGCGCCTGGCGTGAGCACGCCGTACGATGGCGCCGTGCGGGAGCGGCGACGTGGCTAGGGATCTCGCCATCGACTTGGGCACCGCCAACACATTGGTCTACGCCCGGGGCCGAGGAATCGTGCTGAACGAGCCGACGGTGATCGCTCTCAACACGAAGAACCAGGAAGTCCTCGCCGTCGGCCAGGACGCCTGGCAGATGATCGGGCGGACGCCCGGTTACATCGTGGCCGTCAGACCACTGCGCCAGGGGGCGATCACCGACTTCGACATCACGGAGCGGATGATCCGTCTGCTGCTCCACCGCTGTGGCGTGTCCCGCCTCAACCGGCCCCGCGTCCTGATCTGCGTGCCGTCGGCCATCACTTCCGTCGAACGACGGGCGGTCAAGGAGGCCGCTCACCGCGCCGGCGCGTCGGCCGCCTATCTCATAGAACAGCCCATGGCGGCGGCCATCGGCGCCGGCCTGCTCATCCATGAGCCGATCGGGAACATGGTGGTCGACGTGGGTGGGGGGACGTCGGAGACCGCCGTCATCTCCCTGGGCGGCCTGGTGGCGTCGCAGGCGATCCGCTGCGGCGGATTCGACATCGACACCGCCATCCAGACCTATGTCCGTCGCGAACACGGAGTGGCCATCGGGGAGCGCACGGCGGAGGAGATCAAGCTGGCCATCGGGTCGGCGGCACCCTACGGCGGCGAGGTGAAGGCCGAGGTCCGTGGGCGCGAGCTCATGACGGGCATGCCCAAGACGGTGGTCCTCTCGCCGGCCGAGCTGCGCGAGGCGGTGGAGGACCAGATCCACCAGATCATCACCGCCGCCGTCCGGTGCCTGGGTGAGGCACCACCCGAATTGGCGCAGGACATCATCGCCCAGGGCATCCATCTGGTGGGCGGCGGTGCGCTCTTGCGGGGACTGGCGCGGCGCCTGGCCAACGAGACCGAAGTCCCCGTCCACCTCGTCGACATGCCGCTCGAATGCGTGGCTCTCGGCGCCGGACGGTGCCTCGACTCCTTCGATACCTTGCGCGACATCTTCGTCGCCGCCGAGGCCTGAGCCCGTCGGGGGAAGATCGCCGGTCAGTCGTCGGCCAGCAGGTCCTGGGCCGCCTGGCGCACCTGCCAGTCGCGGTCGTCCCGACAGCGCCGCAGACCGTCATCGGCGCGTGGATCGTCGAAGGCGGCCAGCGCGATGGCCGCCCGCCGCCGGATGTTGGGCGTGTCGTCGAGGGCGGCCAGAACGACGCCCAGGGTATCCGGCGCCCCGATGGCCCCGAGGGCGGCGACTGCGGATTCTCGACACACCGGAGAACTGTGGCCGGCCGCCACCCGGCACAGCCGGGCGACGGCGGCCGTCCCGCAACGCGGGCCGACCTCCCCGAGGGCCCATGCCGCCGTCTCCACCACCGACGGGTCGGTGTCGTCCGCCGCCTGCACCAACCCGTCGACGACGGCCGGGCTCGGCGAGACGTCGTCGGCGCCGCCACCGGCGACGGCGCAGGCCCGGCGGCGCACCCCGGGGTCGGGGTCACCGAGGGCCCGCAGGAGGACGTCGTCGTCGAGCGCGCCGAGTCGCCACAGGGCCCCGAGGGCGGCGGCGCGCACGGTGGGATCAGGATCGGCGGCCAGCCGACCGGCGCCCTCCCGGTCGCCGTCGTGACCGGCCAGCACGGCGCGCCGGCGGCGCATGTCGGGGGATCCGGCGTCGGGTCCGGTTCCGGGCTCGCCTCTGGTCACCCGGCGCTCCGTGGCCGCCGGCGGACCGGTTCCGGCGCGCCCCGGTCCGAGCGCCTTTCCGTGGCAGGCTGGGGACCGTCCGTTCGAGACAACGCCATGCCGACCTCCGAAATCACGCTACCGCCCGCCGTCGTGGACGCCGCCCGCCGCCGGCGCCGGATGCCGTTGGTCTGGCTCACCATCGGGGTCCTCCTGGTGGCGCTCTTCATCGTGGCGTCGGTCATCACCGTCCCCTATGACGAGCTCGTCCCCGGCCAGGCCCAGCCCGTCTCCCCTCTCATCACCGTCCCCCACGGCAAAGGTCACCCGCTCCACGGAAAGGTGCTCCTCACCGACGTCGGTCTGATCGAGAACCTCCACCTGATCGCTCTGCTCCCGGCCTGGCTCGACAGCGACGCCACCCTGGTACCGACCGACGAGCTGACGGGCAACCTGCCCGAGGCCGAGGAGAATGAACAGGGAACGGTGGACATGGCCGAGTCGCAATTGACGGCCGAATCGGTGGCTTTGCGGCAACTCGGCTACTCCGTGCCCGAGCGTGACGCCGGTGTCACCCTGTACGCGCTCGAACCGGGCACGCCGGGATACCGTGCCCTCGAGGTGGGCCAGGTCATCACCTCGGTCGACGGGGTGGCGACACCCAACCCCAACGTTCTCGTGTCGGCGATACGTTCCCACCGACCGGGCCAGACGATCACCCTCCAGGTGGGTTCGATCGACCATCCGACGCCGGGCCGTGCCGTTTCGCTGCGCCTGGCCGCCGGCACCGACAAGGGCAAGGTCGTCCCCCTCGTCGGCATCGTGGCCATGGGGACGCAGCCCGTCTACGACATGCCGTTCCCCATCAAGATCAATTCCGATCAGATCGGCGGTCCGTCGGCCGGACTGGCCTGGACGCTGGGAATCATCAACAGCCTGTCCGGTGGTCGTCTGACCGGCGGTCGGACCATCGCCGCCAGCGGGACCATCGACCCCGACGGCGGGATCGGCGACGTCGGCGGGGTGGCCCAGAAGACGGTCGCCGTGGAGCGCGCCGGCGCCAGCGTCTTCTTCGTCCCCGACTACCCGGACTCGGTCGACGCGGCCCGCTCCAAAGCCACGTCGAGTCTCACCATCGTCCCGGTCTCGTCGTTGGGTCAGGTCCTGCGGGACCTCCGGTCACTGGGTGGCCATCTCGGGACCGCCGCCGGGCCACCGCCGGGACCGGGCGGCCACGCCGTGCCGAACGACTGGCAGGAGTCGCCTTGGTCGTGAGCCACCGGGTGGCGAAGCCGTCATGTCCCGTTGGCGCGTCGTAGGCTCTCGCCCATGCCCGAGGACCGCCGGCTCACGATCTCGACATCGTCCCGTCTGCATCCCGACGAGGTCGCCCGTCACACCTTCGGTACGGCCCGGCGCGGATTCGACCCGGCCGAGGTCAGGGTCTTTCTCGAGCAGATCGCCCGGGAGATGGAGACGGCGGCCGATCGCGAGGAGGAATTGCACGCGGCCATCGTGGAAGCCGAGCGTCGCGCCGCCAACCCCGTCCTCGACGAGGCCACCCTGACCGCGGCGCTGGGCCAGGAGACGGCGCGGGTGCTGCGGACGGCCCACGACGCCGCCACCGAGCTGGTCGCCAGGGCCGAAGCCGACGCCTCCCGGTTGCGGGCAGAGGCCGAGGAGGAGGTCACCCAGCTCCAGACACGGGCCGAGCAGAACGCCACCGGCCGGATAGCCCAGGCCGAGGCCGTCGCATCCGACGTCAAGCGTCGGACGCAGGAAGAGGTGGCCTCCAAGCTGGAGGGGTCGAAGCTCGAGGCCGAGGAGCTCGTGGCCCAGGCCCGCGCCGAGTGTCGGGCCATGGTGCAGGAAGCGCAGGAGGTCCGGGCCAAGGTCCTGGCCGACCTGACGCGTCGCCGCCGGGTGCTCCACAGCCAGATCGAGCAGCTGCGTGCCGGTCGGGAGCGCTTGGCGGAGACGATCAACGACGTCCGGCACACCGTGGACCGGATCACCGACGAATTGTTCCGGGCCGAGGACGAAGCCCGACTGGCCGCCGAGGCAGCCGGTCGCCAGGCGGCCCAGGACGGGCCCGAAGAGATGCCCCGTTCCGCCTCCGCCCCCTCCGCTGCCCCTTCGTCCGGTGCGGCGGTCCCTCCCGCCCCGGAAGAGATCGGAACCGGGGCGTTGGACGAGGACGAGACGGCCCGCCGGCAGGCCGTCGAGGACCTCTTCGCCCGTCTGCGCGCCGAGAGGCACCGGACGGTGCCCGGCGACCAGGCCGGGTCGGATTCCGACGAGCAGATCCCCGTCGGCCCCGTCCCCGGCGGAGAAACGACCGCCGTGACGACCGACCCGAGCCCCTCTCTGAGCGCCTCGGCCCCCGTGCCGGCCCCACCGGCCGATGGTCTGGAAGGGGCGCCGGGATCGGCGACGGGGTCCGTCGATGGTGACGCCGAACCCCAGGACCCTCGACTGGCCCGACGTGA
Source organism: uncultured Acidimicrobiaceae bacterium (assembly GCA_963800065.1). Classification (GTDB taxonomy): domain Bacteria; phylum Actinomycetota; class Acidimicrobiia; order Acidimicrobiales; family UBA8190; genus CAWJFJ01. Next base: position 32,611 of record CAWCZO010000001.1, read on the forward strand.
CGAGATGCTCAACCCCGTCGTCTCCACGCTGGCCCGGCGTCTCAAACGCGCGCTCCAGGACGATCAGAACGACATCCTCGACCGGGTTCGGGCCGGGGGTGGCTGGGGACCGGACGTGCTGCGGTCGACCGATGAGCACGAACGGCGCTACCTGGCGGCCGCCATGGAACCGCTCGGGGACGCCGCCCGATCGGGGGCCACTTTCGCCGGAGGCAAGCCCGACGACGCCCCCCCGGTCGACGCCGTGGCCGGCGAGTTGGTGGCCGCCATCGTGGTCCCCCTGCGCCGGCGTCTGGACGGGGCGGGCGGATCCATCGACGCCGGGGACGACAGTGCGTTGATCGAGAACGTCGGGGCCGCCTTCCGCGACTGGAAAGGGGGGCGCGTGGAGCGTCTGGCGGGCGACCACGCCTTGGCCGCCTTCTCCCAGGCCTCCCTGACGGCGGCGCCGGCCGCCACCACGTTGCGGTGGATCGTCGACGACGGGGGGACCCAGTGTCCCGATTGCGACGACAACGCGCTGGCGGGCCCCCTCCGACGCGGTGAGACGTTCCCGACCGGGCATCCCTGCCCGCCCGCCCACGCCGGCTGCCGCTGCCTCCTGGCTCCGGCCGAGGCGTAGGCTCCGACCTCAGTGCGCTCCCCGCAAGATCTGTCTCACCTGCCGCGTCGCCCGTCGCGCCGTGGGCGCGTCGGGATCGTCATCGCCGTCGTCGTCCTGATCGTCCTCATCACCTCGCTGAAGACGCTCGCCACCTTCTACACCGACTACCTCTGGTTCGGTTCGGTCAACCTGAGTAGCGAGTGGCGTCGCCTGTTCGTCGTCAAGACCGGTCTCTTCTTCGGATTCGCCCTGATCTTCTTCGTGTTCCTCTGGGTGAACCTGGCCGTGGTCGACCGGCTGGCACCGCAGGAGTTGGCTCTTGGTCCCGAGGACGAGCTCGTCCGGCGCTACCAACAGAGAGTGTCCCCGCGCGCCGTCCTCGTCCGCAGCGTGGTCTCGGTCGTGGTGGCGCTGATCGCCGCTTCCGGGGCCATCGGACAGTGGCGCAACTACCTGCTCTTCGTCGACGGCGTCTACTTCACCGGTCCGAATCGAAACGATCCCCAGTTCCACAAGAACATCGGTTTCTTTCTCTTCAAGCTTCCCTTCCTCTCGTTCATCGTTCAGTGGGCCTTCGTCTCCCTCGTCGTCATGGCCGTGATCGTCGTCATCGCCCACTACCTGAACGGCGGGATCCGCGTCCAGTCCGGAGCTCCGAGCGTCTCCCCCCAGGTGAAGGTCCACCTCTCGGTGCTCCTCGCCTGTATGGCGCTGGTGAAGGCCTTCGGCTACATCCTGGCTCGCTACGACCTCGACCTCTCCCAGAACGGCTACGTCCAGGGCGCCACCTACACCGACGTCCATGCCCGCCTGCCGGCGCTCACCCTGCTCTTTTGGATCTCTCTCCTGGCGGCGGCGATCCTGCTCATCAACATCCGCCGGCGGGGCTGGGCTCTTCCCGTTCTCGGTGTGGGCCTGTGGGCGTTCGTCGCCATCGTGGTGGGGGCCATCTATCCCGCCATCGTCCAGGCGGTGAAGGTGACGCCGGCGCAGAACACCCTCGAACAGCCCTACATCGTCCGGAACATCGCCGCCACCCGTGACGCTCTCGGGCTCAACAAGGTGAAGCAGTCGACATTCAGCGCCACCCAGTCCCTCACGCCTTCCCAGGTGGTCGCCAACCAGGCGACCCTCAACGACGTCCAGCTCTGGGACTCGACGGTGACCGGTGCCACCTATACGAAGCTCCAGGCCACGAGGTCCTACTACTCGTACAACACCCTCGCCGTCGACCGCTACAAGATCAACGGGACCCTCGAGCCCATGGTGGTCGGTGTCCGGCAGGTGAACGACGGCGACCTCCCCTCCCAGGGCTGGGTGAACACCCATCTGCAGTACACCCACGGCTACGGCATGATCCTGGCCCCAGCCAACGACGCCAACAGCCACCAGCCCGTCTTCGACATCTCGCAGGTACCGGCCCATTCCGTACCCGGTGCGCCGAAGATCGAGCAGCCCAACGTCTATTTCGGTATCGCCAACGGCAACGACGCCGACTACGTCCTGGCCGACACCCGACAGCAGGAGATCGATTACCAGGAGTCCGGAGCTCCGAGCCCGGTGACGAGTCACTACACGGGTCCCGGTGCGACCGGTGGGGTGCAACTCTCGAACTTCTTCGTCAAAGCCGCTTTCGCACTCCGCTTCGGCGACTTCAACCTCCTCGTCTCCGACCTGGTGACGCATCAATCGAGACTGATGTTCGTGCGTGACGTCACCCAAATGGCACAGAAGGCCGCCCCCTTCCTGAGCTACGACTCCGACCCGTACCCGGTGTTGTCGGGGGGACAGATCTACTGGGTCCTCGACGCCTACACGACGAGCGACAACTTCCCCTATGCGCAGAACGCCAACACGTCGTCGCTGCCCCCCAACAGTGGTCTGAACCAGAACTTCAACTATGTGCGCAACTCCGTCAAGGTGGTGGTGAACGCCTACTCCGGGCAGATGAAGTTCTACGACGTGACCCCGTTGACCCACACCACGGACCCGATCCTCAAGACCTGGGAGAAGGTGTTTCCCCACATGTTCACCCCGGTGTCGCAGATGCCGGCGGCCCTGCGGGCCCACCTCCGCTACCCCGAGGACCTGCTTTCCGTTCAATCGGCCATGTACGGCCGCTACCACATCACCCAGCCCCTACCCTTCTACAACGCCACCAACGCCTGGACCGTCTCACCCACCGCCGGTTCGGGATCACCCAACAGCTCCCTGTTGAACTACACGACGAATGCTCAGGGAGGCGTCACGACCCAGACCATCCGGATGTCACCCATCTACGAGCTCTTCCAGGTGCCGGGTCAGCGCAGTCCGTCGTTCAACCTGGTCGACGCCTTCACCCCGGTATCGATGGGTGATCAGATCCAGACCATGTCCGGGTTCATCGTGGCCGGATCGGATCCGGCCCACTACGGCCAGCTCACCGTGTTCCAGACACCTCCCATCGACGGACCGGCCCTCGTCGACGCCGACATCTCAGCGACCCAAGCGATCTCGAAACAGATCAGTCTCCTGAACCAGAACGGATCGAGTGTCGTGTTGGGGACGCTTCAGGTCGTTCCCGTCGGCAATTCGATGCTCTACTTCCGACCGTTCTACGTGTCGTCCTCGCGCAACCAGTTCCCCAAGCTCGACTACTACATCGTCGTCTATGCCGGCTCGTCGGGACAGACCAAGGTCGCCTTCGACACGACCTTGCAGGCAGCGTTGAACGACCTCTTCCAGGTGTCCCTGCCCGCCCCGGGATCCTCACCTTCGACCGGCCCCACGACAGGTGTGAGCCCGACCGTCCAGACCCTCATCACCCAGGCCAACACGGACTTCCAACAGGCGCAGACCGATCTGAAGAACGGCAACTTCGCCGCCTACGGAACCGATATCACCAACCTGCAGAACGTCCTCAAGCAACTCCAGCAGGCTTCACAGACCAGCACGGGCTCGTCCGCCAAGGTGTCGACGCCGAAGATCACGAAGGGAACGAAGACGAGCACCGCCACCACGACCTCGACGGTTCCGAACGGGGTGGCTCTCGGCTCGACCCGGGGCTGACAGTGCCGGGTCCTGCGCCCCGGACGCGCCCGCCGGGCCGGGTGCTAACCTGGTGGTCACGCCGCGGGGTGGAGCAGTCTGGTAGCTCGTCGGGCTCATAACCCGAAGGTCGGAGGTTCAAATCCTCCCCCCGCCACTAGTCCCCCGAGTTGTTGATTCGTAAGAAATATCGGTCAACCCGGAATTTTCGTCTCGATCGGCGCGTTCCCGTCGTTGTCAGCAACGATGGGAGACGACGATGCCGCCAAGGGGACGACCGAAGACGGAGCTGGTGCTGAGCGACGAGGAGCGTGAAGTCCTCGAACGCCTGACCAGGCGACGCAAGAGCGCGCAGGCACTGGCTCTGCGGGCTCGGATCGTCCTGGCCTGTGCCACAGGTGCCACCAACCAGGCGGTGGCCGCCGACCTGCGGATCAACAACACCACCGTGGGCAAGTGGCGCCGGCGGTTCGTGGAGAAGCGCCTCGACGGGTTATTCGACGAACCCCGGCCTGGAGCAGCGCGCACCGTCACAGACGACAAAGTCGAGGCCGTGATCGTGAAGACCCTGGAAGAGAAGCCGGGCGACGCCACCCATTGGTCCACACGGTCGATGGCCGAAGCCATGGGCATGAGCCAAACGTCGATCAGCTTGATCTGGCGGGCCTTCGGACTACAGCCCCATCGGGCCGAGAGCTTCAAACTGTCCACCGACCCGCTGTTCGTGGACAAAGTCAAAGACATCGTGGGCCTCTATCTCGATCCCCCCGAACGGGCCGTGGTGCTGTGCGTGGACGAGAAGTCCCAGATCCAGGCCCTGGCCCGCTTCCGACCGATCTTGCCCATGATGCCCGGCACTCCCGAACGACGCAGCCACGATTACATCCGCCACGGCACCACATCGCTGTTCGCAGCCCTCGACATGGCCACCGGCAAGGTCATCGGCTCGCTGCACCGGCGCCACCGAGCCGTCGAGTTCAAGAAGTTCCTGGTGCGTATCGACGAAGAGGTTCCCGAGAACCTCGAGGTCCATCTCATTCTCGACAACTACGCCACCCACAAGACCCCTGACATTCAGAGGTGGTTGTTGCGCCACCGCCGGCTCCATCTTCACTTCACACCGACATCCGGGTCGTGGTTGAACATGGTCGAACGTTGGTTCGGCGAGTTGACCACCAAGAAGATCAAGCGAGGTGCCCACACCAACGTGCAGAACCTCGAGCGTGACATCCGCGACTGGATCGTCCTGTGGAACGACGACCCCCGGCCCTACGTCTGGGTCAAAACCGCCGATCAGATCCTCGCTTCAATCGCACGATATTGCGAGCGAATCAGCAACTCGGGACACTAGAGAAACCTCAGGTAAGAGCCCTCCCAGCCGGGAGGGCTCTGCTGCTTCCGAAGGGCCATGCCTCCTTCTGTCCCTACCGTTCGGCCCGATCGGGAACGGCGGGTACCGTCGTCGTGGGTGGCCGTCCTTTACGAGGCAACGCTGACTCCGTCAAAGATCGAACTGCTCCGGGAGTGGGTTCCGGCTCATCCCTGGCTCGGCGATGCCGACACATCTGCTATCGAGGCGGTGGGCACGTACCGCTTTGACGATCCCGATGGCGAGGTCGGGGTAGAGACCCACCTGCTACGAACGACGGACGGTCGGATCCTCCAGGTTCCGCTCACATACCGAGGTTCGCCTTCGATAGACGCCGAGTTCTCGCTCATTGGCACAATGCAGCACTCGGTGCTCGGCGAACGGTGGGGTCTATGACGGCTGCGGTGACCCGGTTTACGTGAGGGCCCTGGCAACGACCATTCTGTGCGGGGGTACTGGGGCTTGGCTTGAGGTTGTAACCAACTCAGGGCGCGAGTGGCGACGTGCGACGACCGTGGTGTCTGGGAGCGGACCCCCAGACTCTGCGATACCGGCCGTAGGTGCGGTGACCTATTCGAACGAGGAGACAACAACCGTCATGAGGACAGAGCATCTCGAATTGGTCGTGTTCCGTATCATCGACCCGCGACCTGGGGACTGCGCCCACGGCGGTATGCATAGCCTCGTAGGGACGTGGCCCGGGCACGATACGCCAGCATTTGCTCGCACTCGCCCGGGCCATCTGAGCGCCTCGGTCAAGAACAGCAACAGGCGGCTTGTCTCGAGTTGGAGCAGGCAAGCACGGCTCCGGACCGGCGCACTATATTATTGGGCGTTCGGGCGGAAGGTGTTTCTTCCATGGGTGCAACGGACCAGTTGCCTAAATGATCGATTCCCGAGGGTCGTCAGTGGCCGGAGGTGATGCGCGATCGCCGGCCGGCCCGTTGGCTGTTTTGGTCGTACCGCATGAGCAGTGCTCCTCGTGCGGAGAGGACGGCAGTCCCCCCAACCACCTGACCCAACCTGATGAGCCGGGACTGGAACCTCCCAGGCCGGTTATCGACCAAGCGTCTGAGAAGTACCCATCGCGGACGCTCTCGTTGCGTCTTCTACCAACCCCACATCTACGGAGACTGTTCGGTTACGTCGTCTAGCGGCATTGGAGCCTCGACATGCTTGGACTCATCGGAAGTCGTCATGGTCAGGTCCTCACGATTGGGGTCGCATGTGTGGCGCTTTCTGCGTTCGCATCACCCGTCCGCGCCTTTGCATCCGTACCGCACAGGCGGGCTAGTGCTGCCCTCGCCCAGGGGGCCGGCACGGCCGTCGATGTCTCAAGTTGTTCCGAGAAGGCCCTCGTGTCGGCGATCGCCAGTGCCAAGGGCAATCCGGTCGACTACAGCGTGCCATGTATCGGCAGCGATACGTGGGTGACCTTCACGAAAGCCATCACCGTCACGGCGAAGGCGCCGGTCGACATCAATGCCGACGGCAACACCGTCGACTTCAACGGCGGGTACGGCGTTACCCCCACCCAGCTGTTCGTCGTGAATGGCGGCACACTCACCCTGAGCGGAATTGATCTGGAGTATGCGGCCGACGATGCCAAGGCGGGCAAGGCGGGCAAGGCGGGCAAGGCCGGAACCGATGGCACCACGGGGTCAGACGGTGATCCCGGTGGACCCGGAGACGACGGAGCCCCAGGCGGTAACGGAGGTGCTGGCGCGAAGGGGAAGGCCGGAAAGACGGCCAAGGGGGGTGCGATCCTCGTCGCCGCTAGCGGCAGCGTGACGCTGGACAACGACACCTTCAACGACGACAGCGCCATCGGCGGCGCAGGGGGAGCTGGAGGCAACGGCGGCATCGGCGGCTACGGCGGCAACGGCGGCAACGGCGGGCCGGGCACGACGGGCAACGGCGGCAATGGTGGTGGTGGCGGACAGGGCGGCAATGGTGGCAAGCCTGCAGCCGGCGGTGCGGGAGGTTCAGCCTATGGGGGCGCTGTCTACAACGCCGGATCCCTTACCCTCGACGGGTGTGAGTTCTCCGAGGACTCCGCGCAAGGCGGTGTGGGCGGCCACGGAGGCGGTGACTACGGCGGTTTCTCAGGCGACGGTGGCGAGGGCGGCAACGGTGGCGATGGAGGCATCGGCGCTGCCGGCACCTCCGGACAGGACGCGGGCCCAACAACCGGGTCCTCTGGGGGCAGCGGATTGACCGGCTCGCCCGGAGGTGACGAGGGCGCCAACGCCAGCGCGGGCACGAACGCTGCTGGTGCCGCAGGGGGGGCCGGCGGTTCGGCTTTTGGAGGGGCGATCTACAACACCGGGACGCTCAGCGTGGAGGACGCTGGGTTCGCCGACAACTCCTCCACCGGGGGAGCCGGCGGCGGAGGTGGTCCCGGTGGAGGAGGCCAGGGCGGCTACGTGGGTGGAGGGGGCAGCGGTGACAGCGCATCCAGTGGACAGGGTGGTGGTGGTGGCTCCGGCGGCAGTGGTGGCTACTTCGATCTAGAGACCGACCAGACGTTTGAAGGCTCTGGTGGAAGCGGCGGTGGCGGCTCGACCGGAGGTAACGGGCAGGTCGGTGGCAGCGGGTCGATCGGTGCTCCCGGCGGCATCGGAGGTGCAGGTGGTGCGGGAGGCGGGGGTGCGATCGCCACGGGCACGACCGGCTCGATCACCGTGAACGGTTCCAATGCGAACGGGGACGGCGCCTATGGTGCACCGGGAGGTGCCGGCGGCAGCGGCGGTCCTGGCGGTCCCGGCGGTAACGGAGGGACCGGAGGCACCGGTGGGGGCGGTGGTCAAGGCGGCAGCGGGAACTACGGGGGTGAGGGCGCTCAGGGTGGCAATGCCGGTAGCGCTGGTGACAGCGCTCTTGGAGCACCCGGAGCGCAGGCGGGGGCGGGCGCCAAGGGTGGGGCGGGCGGCGCTGCCTACGGCGGCTCCATCGATGCCCTCGACAGCGCATCGTTGACGGGCGATACGTTCACGTCCGAATCGGCGGATGCCGGCAGCGGGGGCGGAGGAGGCGCCGGTGGCACCGGCGGAGGCAGCGGCGCTGGTGGCAATGGCGGCTCGGGCGGCTCGGGCGGCAGCGGTGGCGGAGGATCCAGTGGTGGCGCGGCGGGGGATAGCGCCGGAGGCGGCGATGCTTCGGGCGGCGGACCGGCTGCTAACGGCGCTATCGGCGGTGCCGCAGGAGCCGGCGGCCTGGCTCTGGGCGGCGCGGTCTACGACTTCGCCAGTGCCCTCTTCGTAGACGACACCTTCTCAAGCGACGCGGCGAAAGCCGGTAACGGTGGCAGCGGCGGCGGCGGAGGCACCGGTGGGACCGCCGACACCGGCTTTTTCTTCAGCGGCGGGAACGGCGGAAGCGGCGGCGGTGGTGGCGGTGGTGGTGTTCCGAACGGTGGCGCCACCGCTGGTGGCAGTGGCGGGCCTGGCGGCAACGGTGGCCATGGTGGCAACGGTGGTGCCGGTGGTGCCGGTGGTGCCGGTGGCAACGCCGAGGGAGGTGCCGACTTCAATGCCAACACTGCGCCGTCGCTCTCGACGGATACCTTCTCCGTCGACAGCGTCCTGGCCGGTACAGGTGGCGCTGGTGGCGCCCTTGGCCCGATTGACCCCGCCCTCGCCGATGGCGGCGGCGGCGGTGCGGGAGGAAGTGGCGGCCTCTACGGTGACGGCAGCGGATATGCCCCTAGTGGTACGAGTGGCAGCGCTGGCACCAATGGCACTGCCGGCGCCGCAGGAATAGCCGGAATTGGTGGTTCGCCGGGTGCAGCAACGTTCATCGATCACAATTGACCGAGGCAACCCTGCGACCAGCCGGGGACAAGCTCGAGCCTCCGGGGATCCCAGGCGGGATCAGAAAGGAGGGGAGCTGGAGTCAGGTCGGGAGTCGATTATTACAACAACGGTTAGTACAACTCAGAGAATCTGGAAGTAGTCAGCTGGATTACGTGGACCCGAGGTCGAGTTGAGGAGCACGCCGCAGACGGATCAAGTCTCGATGGACGGCGGTCAACGCTCTCATAACCCGAAGGTCGGAGGTTCAAATCCTCCCCCCGCCACCAGGGCCTTTTTCTTTCCCGTGACCACTTCGTTCACGATGCTCAGTCACTGCGTACCGGAGAGCCCGAGGCGGTTCTTCGGTTCCGTCGGTTCACCTTCTGGGCTACGCCAGTCAGGGTTCGAGGACGATCTTGCCGAGCGTATGACGCTGCTCGAGATCTCGGTAGGCCTCGCGCACCTCGGTCAGGGGATAGGTCCTAGCGATGGGAATCTCGAGACGTCCCTGGGCGATCAAGCCGGCCAGCTCCTCCAACGCATCGGTGGTGGCGGCAGCGGCGCTGCCGTCGGTCTTGGCCCCGTATTCCTGGGCCGCCGTCCGGTCGATGATGGTGTCGATACGGTCGGGCGCCACACCCAAGCCGACGGCCATTTCGACGTACCCGCCTCCGAAGGTGTCGATGAAGGCATCGACGTGACCGTCGCTCGCCTTCCTGATGCGCTCGGCCACCCCGTCGCCGTAGGCCACCGGAATCACGCCGTGAGCGGCGAGCCAGTCATGATGGCCATCGCTGGCCAGGCCGATCACGGTGGCACCGGCGTGGACGGCCAGCTGCACGGCCAGCGAACCGACCCCGCCCGCCGCCCCTGACACGACCACGGTGTCCCCCTTGGCCAGGTTCACCGCCCGCACGGCGGCGTAGGCGGTCGTTCCCACCACGAACAGCGAGCCGGCGACATCCCACGGCACGTTGCCCGGGCGAGCCACCAGGTTGCCGACATCGGCCACCACGAACTCAGCGTGGCTGCTTCTGGTCTCGACGAAACCGAGGAGGTCATCTCCCACCGCGAACCGGGTCACGTCGGGGCCGATCTCGGCCACGATGCCGGCCAAGTCACTTCCCTCGCCCGAGGGGAAGGTCGCCGGCCATATGGAGTGCAGCAACCCTTTGCGGATGGAAGCCTCGCCCGGGTTGATACCGGCCGCCATGACCTTGACGAGGACCTGCCCGGGACCGGGGACCGGGCGAGGCACGTCCACGATCTTCAGGACGTCTATATCGCCATACTCGTCGAATCTCACCGCCAGTGGCATGGGACGCTCCTTCCTCTCATGACGATGGGCCAACCTCGTCGGGGGCTCGTTCATTCCCGGCGACCCAGCAGCGATCGTCAGAGAGGCGTCCTGCTGGGAGTCCGCTTCTTTGAGTGGAATGCCGAGCGCAATGTCATGCTCTAAGGGTGGCAACTCCGTGGCACGGGCGGCTACGTGGCAGAAGGCGGGCGCTAGGCGTTTTGGTCATCGGGGCGGGGCTGGCCTCGTGCTCGACCCCGGCATCGAAAGCGATGCCACCCGCCCCGTCGACGTCCCTGGCGACCACGACGACATTGCCGACATTGACCGTGCCCTCGACCACAGACCCGGAACAGAGGGTGCCACCCACCAACGACAAGGCCAGCTTGACGATCAGCGCGACCAATGTGTACGTCGGCGAAGAGGTAACCGTCAGCGGAACGTTGTGTACCCCTGGCCATTGGGGTACCGCCATCTTGACGCAAGGTCTGGACGCCCCCTCCGTCTTCGACACCACCCTCGGCCTCTATGACGGCGAAGAGGACTTCATCACCAGTTCCGGGAACAGCGCTGGAGGTGTCGCCGGAAGCGACAGCCGATGGACGATGACCGTCACGGTCCCCATGGTGGCCCCCGGGCCGGCGACCCTGGCGGCATCGTGTGCGCCGAGCGAAGGCGATAGCGCCTTCTTGGACGACTTCGTCTACCCCGCCGTAACGGTCGAAGTCTCGACGGCGTTCCGGTTGGACGTCGAGCCGGGCACAACGGTGCCGCCGGGCACATCGCTGACGGTCGAACCGACCGGCGGAAACTGTCCCGAGGTCTCGAGCCCCGAGGTCTACCTGTATTCGGGGTCACATGTTCAACTGGCGTACGGGTCACTCACGGCAGGCGAAGAGCCGACCGCATGGCAGGCGACCGTGGTGGTCCCGATGGGACTGACACCAGGGCAATATCAGCTGGAAGCCGATTGTGTCTACAGCCGAGGCATGGTTCTGGGCTCCTACGCCCCGACCATCATTTCCGTCTCGTAGAGCAGCCTGAAGAGATCAGACGCCGACGTGCGGAAGAGACTCAGGACCCTTGTCCGTTGACGCCGGGATCCGTCCGCGCCCAGGCGGCATCGACGGTCTGGTCGAGGAGTACGGCGATCGTCATCGGTCCCACACCGCCCGGTACCGGAGTGATGCGCGAGGCGACCCCGAGGGCTTCGTCGAAGGCGACGTCTCCGATGTTGTCCTTGTTGTATCCGGCGTCCACGATCACGGCATCGCGCCTCAGCCATGAGCCCAGGACGAAACGCGGCCGACCCACGGCGGCCACGACGAGATCACCCGAACGCACCACGTCGGGGAGGTTCTCGGTGTGCGAATGACAGTAGGTGACGGTGACGTTCCTGCCCAGCAGCAGCATGCCGACCGGTAGACCGAGGATGGGACTGCGGCCGATGACGACGGCGTGCCGACCGGCGAGCTCCACGCCGTAGGCGTCCAGGAGGCGCAGGATCCCCTCGGGCGTGCAGGACCTGAACCCCTCGGTTCCCATGGCCATGGCGGCGAATGAGTGCAAGGTCACGCCGTCGACGTCCTTGGCCGGGGTGATGGCCTCGAAGGCGGCCCGCTCGTCGATGGCGGCCGGGACCGGGTGCTGGAGGAGGATGCCGTCGACCGAGTCGTCGTCTGACAGGATCTTGATCGTCTCGACCAGCTCAGCGGTCGTGATGGTGTCCGGCAATTGCACCAGCCGGGAGTCGATCCCGGCTGCGGCCGAGCGCTTCTGCTTCATTTTGAAGTACGTCATCGACGCCCGGTCCGCCCCGACCAGCACCCCCGCTAGGCACGGCCGACGGCCGGTGAGACGGGCGAGGTCGGCGGCCCGAACGGCGGCCCCCTCGGCGATGGCGGCGGCCACGGCGGTGCCGTACATGAGCCGAGGGTCCAGGTCGCCGGTCGCCCGCTCTGTCATCAGGCGCTCCGACCTCGTCGTGATCTGTGCACTCAGGTTGGTCCGAGCACGGCGAAGACATCATCCCTGCCCCCGCCGGATCCGACATCGGTGGGGTGGAGTTTACCGTGATCGTCTGGGCGAAAGAACTGGTAGCCCGATCTGTCGAGCAGTTCGGCCACGACGTCCCGGCTCTCCCCGAAGAACCTCTGCGCCAGGTTGTTCCATTCCAATTGGATGACGGGCAAACGCCGTTGAGCAATGGCGACGGGTGCTCCTTCGAGAACGAACCGCTCCGCACCCTCGACGTCGATCTTCACTCCGGCTGTCGTCCGCTGGCCCAGGACATCATCGAGCGTGCGGACGGCCACTTCGACGCCATGTTGGAAGTCCATGGGCTTGAGGTGGTTCTTGGGACCGAGCCGGTTGGTGAACCGCATGACTCCGGCCTCCTTCGACAGTGCGGCGGGAACGATCTCAAAGTCGTAGCCGTTCAGGGCGGCGTTCTCGGCCAGAGCCTCGCGGGCTTCCTGTTGCGGTTCAACGGCGATGACCGACGATCCGAGATCGGCGGCCCAGAGGGAGTAGATCCCGGCATTCGCTCCGATGTCCACGAACAGTGTTCCGGGACGCAAGAAGCGTTTCCACGCCTGCATGGGTTTCCAGTCGGGGGGATTTCCGAGAATCAATTGGCCAGTGGAGGGGAACCGCCCGTCGACCCACATTTTGGAGTGGTCACCGATCCGAGCACATGTGCGCTTGTGGAGCACCTGTGTCCTGACGTGAAAGAGGGTGACGCGTTCGACCGCTTTGATCCGGTGGCCGGCATTTCCGGGGTGGTTCCTGGCCGACGAGAGCTCCTTCCGGAAGCTCTGCAGCTTGTCCATCGCCGTGCTCCTGGCGGGTCCCGGGTGGGCTGGCTGGTCGGCAGGTTGCACGGCCCCCCGAGGCTACCGGCCTCAGGACCGGCCTCGGCGGCGTGGTTTCTCGATACCGCGAACCCCACTTTCCGGACCCTCCGTCGTGTGCGTCCGCGTCGCGACGTCGCGTGGTCGTCGTCGACGTTGCCCCATAAGGCGACGGGCGGAGTTTGGGGCACTACTGAAAGTAGCCACGGTCCCGGTGGTTCCCCAATATCGACGATGTTGCCCACCGACGACTCCCCTACGGTGAGCCGAAGACACCACGCGGACCGAAGGGGGAATCCATGCGGCTGGCGACCGGGGCGGTAGCCCTCACCGCTGTCGCCAGCCTCTGTCTCTTCGGCCTGTCCGGGCCGGCCTCGGCCTCGACGAACGCGGTGGGCTCGCCGGCGTGGTGCGCCCACCACCCCCACTCGAAGCTGGCCGCCTGTAAGAGCGGTGGTGGCGGCACCGGGGGAGCGCCACCGCCTCCCCCCGCCATCACGGTGACGGTGGCCCCCAACGGCTCCAGCTCCCTGGTGGAGACCGGTCAGTCCGAGATCCACGCCGTGGTGGAGGCGGAGACGTCGCCCGCCTTCGCCGACGACACCGTCGACATCAACTCCCAGCAGCTGGCCAACTCCTGCGGGGGAGCCATTTTGTTCGGCTCGCTCCAGCCCACCGCCGTCTACACCGCGGATTCGGTGGACGTGGCCCTGGACGCCGACGGCAACGCCACGGTCAGCCTCTACGGCCTCGACTGCGCCCCCGGGGCCGACCTCATCGAGGCCGACCTGGTGGCCGCCCCCTACTACACGGCCCTGGGGACGATCACCGTCGGTCCCCCCAACGTGACCGCCCCCGGGATCACCGGCGTCCCGTCTGACGAGGTGGAGACGGGCAACACCGGCCCGAGCGGGACCTCGGACGTCTACGCCGTCTTCTACGTCGAGACCGACCCCGTCTACGCCGACCAGCCCGTGACCATCGACTCCCCCCAGCTCTTCGACCGCTGCCTGGGGGGGATCACCTGGATCTCGGGAACGGCCTCCTCGGCCACCTTCTCCGACACCGGGATCCTGGACAACGACGGCAACGCCGTCTTCGCCTTCACCGGTGCCGGCTGCGCCCCGGGGACCTCCACCGTGATCGGCGACATCGACGCCGGCATCCACAGCTCCTACCCGACCACCTACACCATCGACGCCCCCACCCCCACCATCTGAGGAAGAAATGAGCAATCCAGTCCGACCCGTCCACCGCGGGACGGCGTCACCGTCGATTCGCCGGCTGGCGGCGGCGGGCTTCGCCGTCGCATTGGCTGCCCTCTTCGTCGCCGTCCCGCTGAGCTCACCCAGGTCGGCCGGGGCTTCGATAGCCGCCGGCGATTCCATGAGCACGGTGAGCGGCGCCGCCCACGCCGGCGCAGGAGTCGCCGCGCTGGGTGAGGCCCCCGCCCATGCTCAACTCCAACTCGACGTGGGCCTCGTGCCACGGGACCCGGCCGCCCTGTCGGCCTTCATCGATTCGGTGTCCGACCCCGATTCTCCGGAGTACCGGCAATACCTGGCCCCGGGCCAATTCGGTCCCATGTTCGGACCCACGACATCGACGGTGGGCGCCGTCCGTTCCGCTCTCCGTCAGTCGGGGTTGAAGGTGGGCGCGCTGTACGACGGCATGTTCCTCCCCGTCAACACCACGGTCGCCGGAGCGGAGAAGGCCTTCGGAGTCACCATGCAAGCGTTCCGTTTGCCCTCGGGCAAAGTGGTGGACGCCAATGTCACCGCCGCTCGATTGCCCAGTTCCGTCGCTCCCTTCGTCACGGGCGTGGCCGGTCTCGACAACCTGGTCCAGCCCGAACCTCTGGGGCTGGCGGCGGCTGGGTCCGCTGGCGTGTCATCGGCCTCCTCGGGGAGCCTTGCCCCGGGACAACCGGCCGCCTGTAGCGCCGGCGCCGGAACCTGGGACGCCGACGACATCGCCCAGGCCTACGATTTCGGACCGCTCTACGACGCCGGTGACTTCGGCCAGGGTCAGACGGTCGCCCTCTTCGAGGGCTCCGGATACTCCACCACGAATGTGGCGACTTACCAGACCTGTTACGGCACGAGCGTCCCCATCCAGATCGAACCGACCTCGGCGACGAACGGCACCTCTTCCACCGAGGCCGACGACGATATCGAGGACGTAGTCGGCCTGGCCCCCAAGATCACCCGGGTTCTCGTCTACGAGGTGCAGTCGAACTTCGTGGCGACCTACGCCGAGATCGCCAGTGACGACCTGGCCCAGACCGTGAGCACGAGCTGGGGAACGTGCGAGGCGAACTCCGGCAGCAACCCGACCCTGGAGGAGCCGATCTTCGCCCAGATGGCGGCACAGGGCCAGAGCATGTTCGCGGCGTCGGGAGACGAAGGCTCCGAGGCCTGCAACGGCACGGCGTCGGAGCCCCCGTTCAACGATGCCCTGGGCGTAGGCGATCCGGCTGGGCAGCCGTACGTCACCGGCGTCGGCGGGACGGCCCTGACGGCCCTGGGGAATCCGCCGACCGTCCCGCCCACCGAGACCGTCTGGAACTCGACGATCAGCCAGGGTGAAGCATTCGCCGGGCCGCCCCACGGACCCCCCACCGCTCCCGGCGCCGGCAACGGCGGCATCTCGTCGTACTGGTCGATGCCGGCGTACCAGAAGGGTACGGGCGTGATCAGCACCTACTCGTCGAGCACTCCGTGTTCCGGCGCGGCCGCCCCCACGACGTCCTACCCGGTCTCCTCCTCGGGCGACTGCCGCGAGGTGCCCGACGTGAGCGCCAACGCCGGGGACGTCTACACGTTCTTCACGGGGGCGTCGGGGAAGCCGGGCAATTGGTCGGGTTGGTTGGGCACATCCATCTCCAGCCCCGACTGGGCGGCCATGACCGCCCTCATCAACGCGTCGACGTCGACGTCGGAGTGCAACACACCTCCCGGTGACACCTCCTTCGGGTCGGTCGGCTTCCTCAATCCGGCGCTCTACTCGCTGGCCACCGGCACACCGGGTGACTTCAACGACATCACCGCCACCGGAAACAACGACATGACGGGGACCAACAGCGGCGACTATCCCACGACCGTCGGCTACGATATGGCCACCGGCCTGGGCTCTCCGGTGGCCGCCAACCTGGCTCAGTCGCTCTGCCCCCGCACGCCGATCACGGTCCAGGTGAGTGGTTCCCAGAGTTACGGATCGACCTCGCCGACGTTCAGCCAGACGAACAACGCCCCCGCCGGGGTCATTGTCTCGGGCACGGTGTCCTGCCCGTCGGTCAACGGCGGGACGGCCATCGCCGCTTCCCTGGCCGTCGGCTCCTACACGATCGACCCCGCCCAGTGCACCGGCATCACCGACTCCGAACCCTTGGACTACGTGATCGAGTACGCAGGGAGTTCGGGGGACTTCACCGTCTCGAAGGACACGACGGACACCCTCCTCACCGTCACTCCCGGTACCGAACCCTACGGCCAGGAGAACTCCGCCACCTTCACGGTCTCGGTGGTCACGACGAACGGCGAGGAGCTGCCCGAGACCGATGACGTCGCGGTCCAGGTGGGCGGGACGACCGTCTGTACCGCCGTTGTGTTCCCCGTCTCCGGCGGAGGATCGGGAACGTGCAGTCCCTCCAGCGGAACCGCCGTCTTGGCCGGAAGCTACACCGCGTCGGCGGACTACGGCGGGGACAGCGACCTGGCGGGATCGCCCTCTTCCACGTCCTTCGTGGTCTCCCTGGTGCTCACGTCTCCCCCCCTGCCCGATCCCACATGGGAGATGCCCTATTCGACCACCATCACCGCCACCGGAGCGGCGCCCGGTGTCGTGACCTTTTCCGAGGTCGGGGCCCTACCCACCGGGGTGGGACTCAGCACGTCGGGCGTGTTGAACGGCATCCCGACAGGCAAGACACAGATCGGCCAGACGTTCCCGTTCACGGTGACGGCGAAGGGACCGAACGGTGCCATGGGCTCGCAGAGCTACAGCATCACCCTCCAGTCCCCTTGTGGCACCGGTCTCACGCCCTATTTCATGACCGCGTCGTCGAACACGGGAGACTTCCTGGGGCTCTTCTGCGCCAACAGTGCCGGAACCGGCTCGTATACCCAGTTCTCCACGAGCTACGTGGTCGAGGTGAAGGGGACGGGATCGGTCACGACGTCGGGTTCCACCACCAGGGTGTCCGCCTTCGGTACGGACCTCGGCATGCTGGGAGACGTGAACAGCTGGTCCAGCACCTTCACCGAGACGGCACCCGCTCCCGTCAAGGCCGGGACCTTCACCTTGATGTAAGGCGATCACTACCGAGCGGCCCGGTGGCGAACGTAGACGTGGTTGAGCCCCGCGTCGCTCGGGTCGTCGGACGCGAGGGTTCCTGACCAGGCCCGGAGGAATCCGGCCTTCTCCAGTGCCCGCCACGAGCGACGGTTGTCCTGGGAGACGTTCACGACGATGGCGGGGACGTCGGCATACCGCGTCCAGGTGTCCTCCACGAACGTGTCGATGATCTGCGGTCCCAGGCCGAGGCCGATCTGGTTCTCCCAACCGATGAAGTAGTCGATTCCGGCGCCGTCGCCGGGTGTCCCGGCGACACCAAGTGACCTCTGCCACTGGGGGTTGTCACCGAGCAGGTAACGCTGGACGAAGCCGATCGGCCGACCGGCACGTTCGACGATGAAACATTCGGTCGGATCGGTTCCGTCGACGGCTGGTCCGTATCGCGCCTCGATCGCCTCGGGTGCGGACTCCTCGCGCCACCAGGTACGGACATGGGGGGTGGCCAGCCACTCCGAAAGAAGGGCGAAGTCCTGGCGGGCGAGCATTCGGAAGCTCAGGGCGGGCCCGTGCACGCGTCACCTCGTACCGAATGTCGATGGCAGGTCAGCCGTCTGCGCCCATCGCCGGTTCCCGGAGCTCCCAGCGCCTGACGTGGTGGCGACTGTCCGGCGCCAAGGGGTGCTGGTAGCTCGGGATCTCCTCGACCATCCTGAATCCAACCTTGGAGGCGACGCGTTCCGACGCCGTGTTCCCCACCATGGTGACCAGTCCGGCGGCCACGAGGTCGAGCGTCCCGAAGGCCCAGTCCACCCCGAGACGAAGGGCACGGGTGGCCACCCCCCCACCGGCTGATCTCCGGGTCCTGGCAGGCGCTCGTGACGGCCGGACGTCGTCGAAGGTGAAGGGCCGGAGGGACACGATGCCGTCGGAGAGGGGAACCTCGCGTCGAAACGGCGCCGGCATCCGTGGAATATCAAGGCGACCGCCACCGTCAGGATGGCGAGCGGGTCGTCTCGTGTTCGTGGCGCCGGTCCGTGAACGGTTCGAGGAGCTGCTCGAGCAGCAAGGGAAGGTGCCGTCGCGGGTCGGACTGCTCGACGGCGAGGGGCCGACCGGCCAGTCCCGTCTCGGACACGGGAGCGCCGGCGGTGGGGAAGACGGCTCGCGACGTCAGCACGTCCCAGATGGTCAGGACGATACCCAGGTTGGCACCATCGGAGGCGCCGACGGCGTGGTGGACCCGGTGGTACGCGGGGCTCACCACCAATTTGCCGAGCGGACCGAAGGACCATCGGACGTTGGCATGGGGGAATGTCCCGAGACAGACGTAGAGCGTGATCAGTCCCGGTGCCACGGCCCGGTCGCCCATGAGGACGAGGACAGGGATGGTGGACAGCAGGAAGCCGCTGGTGTGGACGAGGGGATGAGCGCGGAACGAAGAAAGAACGCTCAGCTCCTCCTGGGAGTGGTGAACGGCGTGGAACCTCCAGAGAGCCTTGATCCGGTGATCGGCCCAGTGGGCGAGCCAGTTGGCGCCGTCCATGGCGACCAGGGTCAGGGGCACCACCAGCCAGAGGGACCATGACGCCATCAAGGAGGCCTCGATCCAGTGAGCATGAGTTTCCAGCAACACGGCGAAGGCCACCCCGAGCAACGTCATGACGGGCACCACGCAGCCGGCGTAGACGAGAAGGAAACAGGCGTCCTGGACGTGCCCGGCCGCCAGGAGGGGCCGCGGTTGGGCGGGCCAGATCCGTTCACAGACCACCACGGCCAACACCAGGGCCAGGAAGGCGGGCCCGGCCAGCTCGAACCATCCAGCGGCGAGCCTGGCCCCCAGCTGGTGGTTTCGCTCCAGGGCGGCCGCCCCGACCCACAGGAGCCAGCCGGTCGTGACGGCGATGGCCACGGAGGACAGCGAGACCCGTGCGGCGCCGGCGCCGACCTCGGCTCTGGTCAGGCCGGGGACGTCGGTTGCGATGGTCGTCATCTCGTCCGAGGATACGGATCCGACCCCCACGATGTTCGAACGATCGGAGGCGAAGCGGTCATCGGAGGCGACGGGGTCATCGGACGAGGCAGTAGGAGTTTCGCAGCTCGTCCTGCAGGACGACCGCCTCCTCCGTCGCCGTCATGACGTGCAACGGCTCGGTGAGGCGGCGGCACCGGAACGCCCAGCCGTCGGGTACGAGAAGACGCTCTCCCAGGGTGGCGAGGTCGGGCTCGGTCAAGCCGGGGTCGACGGCGGTGCACCAGGACTGCATGACGTAGACGGCACCATCGGGACTGGTGAGCTCGTAGACCAGGGAGCCGGCGGCGAAGGAGAAGGTGGCGGCGCGCGCCACCCGTCGTCCGTTGTACGGCGAGGGGTCGATCCCGGCGGCTCCGAGGTTCAGGACGGCGGCACGCGCCATGAGGATGCCGCCGAAGTCCCGTACGTCCGGGGTGGGCGGACCCGTCTTCTCGATGGAGTCGACGAGCCAATAGCGCGGGCCGTTGGCCACAGCCGCAAGTGCTCCTTCGGCCTGTGCCACGGCGACCAGGTCGAGGTCGTCCCACAGGTCCTGGGGACAGTCGTTCAGGGTGTAGGTGTTGTAGACCTCGGCCAGGAGTCCCCCGTCCGAGTTCTTGACCATGAGGATCTCGCCGTAACGCCGGCCGCGCACGTCCTGGAGTGTCCGCGTCACCTGACCTGGAATCGCCATTGATCCTCCCTGGTGTCGGCTACGGGGTGTTCCTCTGGACGCTCTGCCAGTCCCGAGCGGACAGGTACGAGGCGAAGGCGTCGGCGATCGATGCGACGTCGGCGGCCCGTTTCGGTCGTTGGAGTTCGTAGACCGTGGGGAAGGCCAGCCAACCGGTGACCAGTTCCCACAATCGCAATGCCGCCTGACCCCGTGGAGGGGAGATCAGGACGGGACCGAAGAGCGCCTGCCCGTCGTCGAAGACGAGGGTGGGGACCCCGAAGGCCCCCTTTTCCACCACGGTCTCGTGCTCGTGGCGGACCTCGTCCGCTGTCGTCGGGTCCTCCAGGGCCCTCGTCAGGATCTCGGGGTCGAGTCCGAGCTCCTCGAGCAGGGCCCGGGCGACCTCCGGTCGATGCGGTTTGCGTCCGTCGACGTGGAGCGCCGTCCCCGCCGCCCAGTACCAACGGTCGAGAAGGTCCATGTCGGTGCGTCGGAGGAGTGCCCCGATCCGCATCATCGACCAGCCGTAGGACCAGTCCCGTTCCCAGGGGTGCTTCTTGCCCTCGGCGCGGTTGATCTCCTCGAGGCTGAAGAACCGCCACCGGACGTCGACCCCGACCAGGTCGCGTACCTCCCGCATCCAGATCGAGGTCTGATAGGCGTACGGGCACATGATGTCGAAGTGGAAGTCCACAGCCCGCGGACCCGTTTCTGCCATTGCTGTGCTCCTCGATCCCCGGCGTCACGGACGCCCCGGGCCACGGTAGTAGGAAGTTGACGTTGAGTAAATATCTTCCTAGCCTCGCTGCATGCCCAGACGTGACTCGGAGGCCCGGCTGTATCTGCGGGCGGGCGAGAGGCGGTCCCAACTCCTGGAGGCGGCCGCCGCCATCATCGGCCGAGAGGGTCTCGCCAACCTGAGCGTCGCCCGGGTCGCGGGTGAGGCCGGTGTCAGCCGGCAGTGGGTCTACGAGCACTTCTCCGATCTCGATGACCTCTATCGGTCACTGCTCCTCGACCGCTTCGCCGCCATCGACTCCGACATCGACGCCGCCGGGAACAGACTGACCGGTACCGAGTGGGCCACGTTCGCCGCCCGCCAGTTGTTCTCCCTCGCTCCCGCCGACCGCCGGATCCTGCGGGCCCTGGTCGACGGCGCCGGCTGGGATCGCCCCGAACTGACCGGCCTCGAGTCAGAGCTCCGGGAGCGGATTCTCAGGCGCTGGACCGGCTTCGTCCGGAGCGCCGGCCACGACGATCTCGAGGCGCGCTCCATCGTGTGGGCCATCGTGAACGCCGTGTTCGGTCTGGCCGACCAGATCGAGCATGAATCGCTCGGGGTCGAGCAAGCCGTCGCCCTGCTCGGGGTCCTGGTGGCTGCGTTCGTCGACCCCAGAAGGCATCGACCACGTCGGCGGTCGGCCGCCGGCGATGGTGTCCGCCAGCACGGCCCCGGGGCATCGCGTGCCCACTGATCAACCGTTCGAGGGCGTCGTCGGCCGCACCCTCGAGGAGTCCACACCGTGGTGGCCGCCTCTTTCCTCCGCCCCCGACGGTGCCCCCAACGTGGTCGTGGTCCTCCTCGACGACGTCGGCTATGCCCAGTTCGGTTCCTACGGATCGGATATCGCCACGCCCACCTTCGATCGTCTGGCCGCCGGCGGGCTCCGGTACTCGAATTTCCACACCACGGCGCTGTGTTCCCCCACCCGGGCTGCCCTGCTGACGGGCCGCAACCATCACACCAACGGCATGGGCCGCATCATCGAGACGGCGACCGGCTTCCCCGGTTACGACGCCACCGTCCCCAAGGACAGCGGGTTCCTCTCGGAGATTCTCCTGCGCAACGGATACTCGACGTTCGCCGTCGGCAAATGGCATCTGGCCCCGGCCGGGGAGATGGCCATGGGGGGTCCCAAGGACAAATGGCCGCTCGGGCGCGGGTTCGAGCGTTTCTACGGATTCCTGGGCGGCGAGACGGACCAGTTCCATCCCGACCTCGTCTACGACAACCACCAGATCGATCCGCCCTACGGTCCGGAAGAGGGTTACCACCTCACCGAGGACCTGGTGGACCGGGCCACCTTGTTCATCAAGGATCTCCGCGCCGTCGCGCCGGAGAAGCCCTTTCTCCTCTGGTTCGCACCGGGGGCGTGCCACGCCCCCCACCATGCTCCTCGGGAGTTCATCGATCGTTACCGCGGTCGATTCGACCTCGGCTGGGACGATTGGCGCACTCAGGTGTTCGCACGCCAGCGCTCGTCCGGCCTGCTCCCATCGGGGACGGCGCTGAGCGATCGACCGAGCTGGGTCCCGGCCTGGGATTCGTTGAACCTCGACGAAAAACGTCTCTTCGCCCGAATGATGGAGGTGTACGCCGGGTTTCTCACTCACACCGACGCTCAGGTCGGTCGTCTCCTCGATTTCATCGGCGAGCTCGGCGAGCTCGATGACACCGTCGTCATCGTGATGAGCGACAACGGGGCGTCGGCCGAGGGTGGTCCCCGGGGGTCGTTCAACGAGCTCTACTTCTTCAACTTCGAACCGGAGAACCTGCAGGCCAACCTGAGCCGGATCGACCAGCTCGGGGGACCCGAGGCCTACAACCACTATCCCTGGGGTTGGGCGTGGGCCGGGAACACCCCCCTCAAGCGCTGGAAACGCGAGACCCACGAAGGAGGGGTCTGCGATCCGTTGATCGTCTCCTGGCCCCGCAAGCTGGGACGGCCGGGGCAGACGCGAGGGCAGTACGTGCACGCCATCGACGTCATGCCGACGTTGCTCGAACTGATCGGTATCGATCCTCCGCAGGAGATCAACGGGGTCCGTCAGCGCCCGATCGAAGGTGTCAGCTTCGCCCACACCCTGGCTGATCCGGAGGCCCCCAGCCGCCACACGACCCAGTACTACGAGATGCTGGGATCCCGGGCGATGTACCACGATGGATGGAAAGCGGTCGTCTTCCGCCCGCTCGCCTTTGTCCGCTACACCGACACCGACGATCCGTTCCGGTCGTACGAGGACGACGACTGGGAGTTGTACCACGTGGCCGAGGATTTCTCCGAGACACGTGATCTGGCGGCGCAACATCCCGAGAAGCTGGCCGAGCTCGTCGACATCTGGTGGCGTGAAGCCGAGCGCTTCAACGTGCTCCCGGTGACCAACATGCCGATCACCGGTGCCGATCCCCGTTATCGGCGCAGCCGCTACGTCTTCTATCCCGGGATCGGCACCATTCCCCAGCTGGTCGCTCCGAACATCAGCAACCGGGCCTGGTGCCTACGGGCCGAACTGGTGGTCCCCGACGACGGTGCCGAGGGTGCCCTCGTCTGCCACGGGAGCCATGCCGGCGGGTACGTGGTCTTCCTCCGCGCCGGCCGGTTGCAATTCGCCTACAACCACCTGGGGACGACGCTGACCACGGTGGCGGCCGAGGTCGTCCTGCCGCCGGGACCGGTCGAGGCCCGGATCGAATTCACACCGACGGGGGCTCATGCCGGCGACGTCGACCTCTTCTACGGCGATGTTCCCGTGGGGCAGGGCCACATCCCCCGCACCACCCTGGTCACCGTCGGAGTCCATGGTTTCACCGTCGGCTACCAGCGGGGCTCGGCCATCCACCCCGATTTCGCCGGTCGTCGGGCCGTGGCGCCCGGCGTCCTCCGCCGCGTGGTGATCGAGACGTTCTCCAGGCCCCAGCGGATCCCACCGTCGGAGGATCGTGTGGGTTTGGCCAGCCAGTAACCCGCCGGTCACCGGTACAGCCGGGCGAGCGACCCGGCCAGCGCCCGGGCTCCGACGGCGAATGCATGCTCCGGTGGAGTGGCGAACCCCACCACCAGGGCCGGCGGTCCCCCTGTCACCGCCCGCCGGCAATAGTCCGCCAACCCGTGGACGGCCACACCGTCCCGGGCCAGATGGTCGACGACCTCGTTCTCGGCTGGTCCCTCCACCGGCAGCTCGATCACCGTGTGGAGCCCGGCGGCGATGCCGTGGGCCGTCACCGCCGGCGCCCGATCGGCCAACAGGGAGAGCAGAAGGTCGCGGCGGCGCCGGTAGCGCATGCGGGAGTGACGGACGTGTCGGTCGAAGGCTCCCGAGGTGATCATCTGGGCCAGTGCCAGCTGCTCGAGCACTTCGGTGTGGCGGTCGACGATCAGCCGGAGGTCTGTGACCGGCTCGACCCACCGGGGCGGGAGGACGAGCCAACCGAGACGCAGGCCGGGAGCCAGTGTCTTGGACGTCGTACCGACATAGATCACTCGACCGGGGTCCAGGGCGGCCAACGCTCCCACCGGCTGTCGGTCGTAGCGGAACTCGCCGTCGTAGTCGTCCTCGATCAGAACGGCGTCGTGGGTACGGGCCCAGGTGATCCACGCCGCCCGCCGCTCGGCTGAGAGGGTGGCGCCGGTCGGGTACTGATGGGCGGGGGTGAGGACCACGGCGGCCACCGGGGTCCGTGGCGCCAGCGTGGTTGGATCGGCCCCCTCTCCATCCACGGCGACGGGCACCACGCCCAACCCGAAGCGTCGGAGGGCGGCGGGATTGCGCGCCATGGACGGGTCCTCCACCGCCACCCGCCGGGCGCCGGCATCGCGCAGCACCTCGGCCATCAGCGAGAAGCCCTGGACCCATCCGTTACACACCACCAGACGACCCGGATCGACGGGGAGCCCTCGGGCCCGCCCGATGTACGCCGCCAGTGCCTCGCGGAGGACCGTGAGACCGCGGGGGTCGCCGTAGTCCAGGACCGAGTCGTCGGCGTCGCGTAACGCCCGGCGCAGGGCGGCCAGCCATTCGCCACGGGGGAAATTGGACAGATCACCGCGTCCGGGACGGAAGTCGTGACGGGGTGGCGCTGCCTCCTCGGCCGTACCGGGCGGACGGGGGAGCGCGGGCGCCGGCGCCGGCGTCGGTGCGGAGGCCACCCTCGTGCCCGAACCCTGCCGGGCCACCAGCCAGCCCTCGGCCACCAGTTGGTCGTAGGCGTCGGTGACGGTTCCCCGGGCCAGCCCCAGGTCGGCGGCCAGGGCGCGGGTCGACGGCAGGCGGGTCCGCTCGACCAGCCGTCCCGTCCGGATGGCCTCGCGCAGGGCGTCCTCCAGCGAGGACCGGCGACCGGAGGGGCCGTCGAGGTCGAGGTGAAGGTCCCGGCCGTCGAAAGTGGACCTATCGGAATCCATCAAAATGGACTATAGTTCTGATCCACTTGGCCCGTATCATGGTTCCATGGACAGCGTCGTGGGACCGCCCTCGGAGTTCACCCGTGTCCGGCGGCTCCCGGCCCGTGCCGCTTACGACGTGGCCACCGTCCATGCCGTTCTCGACGCCGCCATGATCGGTCATGTCGGCGTCCTGCGCGACGGCCGGCCGGTGGTGATCCCGATGCTGTTCGGTCGTATCGACGACGACCTCTACCTCCACGGTTCGGTTGCCAGTCAGCTGCTGCGCGGCATGGCCACCGGGATCGACGTCTGTTTCACGGCGACTTTGATCGACGGACTCGTCTTCGCCCGGTCCGCCTTCCATCATTCGATGAACTACCGCTCGGTGGTGATCGTCGGGACGGCGTCCCCCGTGGAGGGAGACGACAAGGTGCTCGGGTTGCGGGCGATCGTCGACCACATCACGCCGGGACGGTGGGACGAGGCGCGCCCACCGAACGACCTCGAGCTGCGCCAGACGGCGCTCCTGCGGATGCCCATCGAAGAGGCCTCGGCCAAGATCCGGGTCGGTGGACCGGCCGACGACGTCGAAGACCTCACCCTCCCCGTCTGGGCCGGCCAGGTGCCCATCACCCCGCAATTCGCCACTGCGGTCGATGCCGACGACCTCGAGGACGGGATCGTGCTGTCGCCCGCCGTGGCCCGCCTGGGTCGCCGCCCGTAGGGGGCACCACGAACGCCACAGGGGGTCAGGGATCGATCGGCCTCCGCTCCATCCAACGTTCGGGGGAACCCAGAGACTCGAATCCGAACCGTCGGTACAGCTCGTGGGCGTCACGGGTCCCCAGAACCTGACGGAGTCCCCTCACGTCGGGGTGGGCGGTGGCCGTCGCCACCAGGAACGTGCCCAGGCCCGTTCCCCGCACCGGGGCATCGACGAACACGTCGCAGAGCCACGCGAAGGTGGAGTAGTCGGTGACCCAGCGGCAGATCCCGACCTGCTCGTCGTGGCGACCGTAGAGACCCAGGGTGAGAGACTCCTCGATCGACCGGGCCACCACCCGGCGCGACCTTCCGCCCGCCCAGTAGCTCTGTGTGCTGAGCCACTCGTGCACCCTGGCCATATCCACCAGTGAGCGGTCGTCACTCACCCAGTGGCCGTCCGGACCGGGCCACCTCATCGACGCCCCGCCTCGACCACACTGGTTGCGACGCCGTGACCGACGGGGTGGCGCCGGGTGGTCACCCGCCCGCCCCGGTCGACCATTCGGGGATCCTCCGCTCGTCGTGTCACCGGCCGAAGCTATAGGAATCTCTGGTTGATCGCAGACCCGAGGAGAGGCAGGTCCATGATCGAGATGGAGAGAACCGGAGCGGTCTGGATCGTCCGGATGCGCAACGGCGAGAACCGGTTCAACCGGGTGTCCGTCGACACCCTCCACGCCCACCTCGACGAGATCGAAGATCAATCGGGCCCGTTGGCCGTGGTCACCACCGGCGAGGGAAAGTTCTACTCCAACGGGCTGGACCTCGATTGGATGGCCCAGGCCGGTGACGACGCCGGCCCCATGGTCGGTGACGTCCAGCGTCTGTTGGGCCGGCTCCTGCGCTTGTCCGCCTTGACCGTGGCCGCCATGAACGGCCACGCCTTCGCCGCCGGCGCCATGTTCGCCTCCGCCCACGACTACGTCGTGATGAGGGAGGACCGTGGCTACTGGTGTCTCCCCGAGGTGGATCTGGGACTGCCGCTGACCACGGCCATGTACGCCGTCATGGCCGCCAAGCTCCCGCACGCCACCCTTCACGACGCCCTCCTCACCGGCCGTCGTTATGACGCCGCCGACGCGCTGGCCGCCGGCGTCGTCCACCATGCGGTCCCCGAGGACCTCGTCGTCGAACGGGCCGTCGAGCTGGCCACCGAGCTGGCCGCCAAGAACAGGTCCGTCGTCGCCGAGCACAAGCGCCTCATGTACGCCGGGGCCGCCGCCGCCTGCGGGGTGCCGTAGCCCGCGCCTCGCATCCGCTTGTCCGAAACCCGCCAGAAGATGTCACGGCCCCCTGGGATACTGCTGCGGTGACCGTGACGACACCCCCGAAGCTCACCGGGGACGAGGTGGTCGGCGACGACGACCCCCGTTACCGGGCCATGCAGGCCCGGGACACCCGCTTCGACGGCTGGTTCTTCGTGGCGGTCACCTCGACGGGCATCTACTGCCGCCCGAGCTGCCCGTCGGTGATGCCGCGCCGCGACCGGGTCCGTTTCTACCCGACGTCGGCGGCGGCCCAACGAGGTGGCTTCCGGGCCTGCAAGCGGTGCCGCCCGGATACCGCTCCGGGCTCACCGGAGTGGAACCGGCGCGGAGACGTCGTCGGTCGGGCCATGCGTTCCATCACCGACGGTGTGGTCGACCGCGAAGGAGTGGCCGGCCTCGCCCACCGGCTCGGCTACAGCCCGCGCCAGCTGCAACGTCTGCTCGTCACCGAGGTCGGCGCCGGACCCCTCGAGCTGGCCCGGGCCCAGAGGGCCGAGACGGCCCGCACCCTCCTCGAGACCACCGATCTGAAGGTCGCCGAGATAGCGTTCGCCGCCGGGTTCGGAAGCGTCCGGCAGTTCAACGACACGGTCCGGTCGGTCTTCGGAGAGGCGCCGACGGTGATGCGCCACCGGGCTCTGCGCTCGGCCCCCCGTCGAAACGGATCAGCTGGGCGCGCCGGTCCCGACGGGGCGGCTGTCCCTCCGCCGTCGGTGACGCTGCGCCTTGCCTACCGCCGACCCTTCCCGTCGTCGCGGTTGTTCGCCTTCCTGGCCCGGCGCGCCGTTCCGGGAGTGGAGGAGGGCGATGCCGGGTACTTCCGACGGGCCCTCACCCTGCCCCACGGAACGGCGGTGGCCACTCTCTCCGACGGTGGTGACGGATCCATCCGTTGCGTCCTGGGCCTCGAGGACCTGAGGGACCTCACCATGGCGGCCAGGCGCCTGCGCTACCTCTTCGACCTCGACGCCGATCCCGCCGCCGTGAGCGAGGTGCTCGGCACCGATCCCCTCCTGGGACCGGCCGTGACGAGCGTCCCGGGGCTCCGTATCCCGGGCCACGTCGACGGCGACGAGCTCCTCGTGAGAGCAGTCCTCGGCCAGCAGGTCACCGTCCCGGGGGCCCGCACCGTCGCCGGCCGCCTGGCCGCCGCCCACGGTCGCCCCCTGGCCACCACCGTCGGGCGTGTGACACGGACGTTTCCCACGGCGTCGACCATCGCCGGGTTGTCGCCCGCCGATCTGCCCATGCCGGTGGGGCGGGCCCGGGCCTTGGTGCGCATCACCGAGCTCCTGGCCGCCGGCGACATCGTCCTCGATCCCGGGGCCGACCGTGACGAGGTGGCCGCCCGCCTGCTCGACGTCCCGGGGATCGGTCCCTGGACCGTGGCCTATGTGAGGATGCGTGCCCTCGGGGATCCCGACGCCTTCCCGGCCGGCGACCTCGGTGTGCGGCGGGCCCTCGAGCGCCTCGGGATGCCGGCGGGGGAGCGCTCCGCCCTGGCCCTGGCGCAACGATGGCGCCCGTATCGGGCCTACGCCCTTCAGTACCTGTGGTCAGGACTGGTCGATCAAGCAGGACCGGTCGGTCAACCAGAGAAGGAGACGACATGACGGTGACGGTGACGCCCCGGTTGGGGACATCCGACGAGTGGACCGTGGTGACCACGCCCGTCGGCGAGATGATGGTGATCGGAGACGACGACGCCGTGCACTTCGTGCACCTTCCCGGCTCGTTCCGCGCCTCCGCCTTCGACCCCGTCCGGACGGGCGTCCCGTCTGCCGTCGGGGAGGCAGCCGAACAGATCGACGCCTACTTCACCGGGGCCCTGAAGACGTTCGCCCTGCCCCTCGATCCGGCCGGGACCGAGTTCCAGCGGCGGGTCTGGTCGGCGCTGGCCGACATCCCCTACGGGACGACCGAGAGCTACGGGGAGCTCGCCGCCCGGGTCGGGAACCCGAGGGCGTGCCGGGCCGTGGGGCTGGCCAACGGGCGAAACCCCATTCCCCTCGTCCTCCCCTGCCACCGGGTCATCGGGGCGAACGGGAGTCTCACGGGCTACGGCGGCGGCCTGGCGCTCAAGAAGCGCCTCCTCGACCACGAGCGGGCCGTGCCCCGTTCCGGCGCCAGCGACCGCCGGCGCGCCTCGTAACCCTCGGACGTCGCCCGATGGGCGAAGATGGATCCATGACATGGGCGTGGGTCTATTTCGCCTCGAGTCTGGTCGGCGCCGCTCTGGTGCTCAACGCCTTCCGGCCCCCCCGTCACGAGTACCTGCTGGTCCCGAGCTTCTTCGCCGGCTGGTACACGGGGGAGCTGCCGGTCTGGCACATCGTCTGGCAGGTGGCCGCCACCGGCGTGTTCGCACTGACGGGGGCCTTCCGCTGGTGGCCCGGGTGGGTGGGACTGGCCGTGGCCGTCTCGTCGTGGACCGGTCTCGGCGTCCTGGCCGCCATCGGCCACGGCGCCGACCGGGTGTTCGCCGGTGTCGAGGCGGAGGGCGCCATCGCCCCGGCGGAGGGGGTCGTCCTACCGGTGGGTGGACGGGACACCATGTGGCGCTTCCCGCGTCTCGCCTATCCCCTTCCCCGTCCGGCCCGATCGGTGAAGGCTGTCCGCAACATCGATTACGTGGGCGACGCAGTCCACGCTCACCGACTCGACATCATCCGCCGCCGCGTCGATCCGCCCACGGCCGGACCCGTCCTCGTCTACATCCACGGCGGGGCCTGGGTCATCGGCGACAAACGCGAGCAGGGTCTCCCTCTCCTGCACGAGCTGGCCCGGCGGGGGTGGGTGACGGTGACGATCAACTACCGGCTGAGCCCCGGAGCCACCTGGCCGGATCACCTCGTCGACTGCAAGCGCGCCCTGGCCTGGGTGCGCGAGCACATCGCCGAATACGGCGGCGATCCCGGTTTCATCGCCGTGGGCGGCGGATCGGCCGGTGGCCACCTGAGCTCGATGATGGCCCTGACGCCCGGCGACCCCACCTTCCAACCAGGCTTCGAGGACGCCCTCACATCGGTCGACGCCTGCGTCTCCTTCTACGGCGTCTACGACATGACGGGCGGTCGGGGGACGAGTCACTACGACGAGGGTCTGATGACCCTGCTCGAGCGTCGGGTGTTCAAGCGCCGCTACGAGGACGATCCCCGTGTCTTCGAAGAGGCGTCACCTCTCCGGCGGGTCAACCGGGAGGCCCCGCCGTTCTTCGTCATCCACGGGACCCACGACACGCTCGTCCCCGTGGCCGAGGCCCGGCGGTTCGTCGAGGCCCTCCGGGCCGTCTCCGACGCCCCCGTCCTGTACGCCGAGCTCCCCTACGCCCAGCACGCCTTCGACGTCCTGCCCTCGGTACGCAGCGCCCACGCCGTGGCCGCCGTGGTCCGCTTCGTCGAGGCCGTGCGTCACCGAGCCGCTCCTCGGGCTGACGACCCCCCGGGTCCGGTCGACCAGGCGACCTCCGGTTTCCTGACGTAGCATCAGCCCGGGCTAGAACCTGTTCTGGCCCCGGCTCCGGGAACGGCCCCCCGCCTGCGGGGGCACGGAGGTGGTGTGACAAGCTGGCCGATCGCGGGGAGGAACCGGTGACAGGTGAGACCAGAGGGGGAGTTGTGGACGGCGTGAGACGGAGCCGAACGATCGCCAGCCGGGCCGCCGAAGGCGTCGGACGGGGTGCCCGAAGGTCCCTGTTGGTCGTGGCCGTGGCCACGCTGGCCCTGGTGGCCAGCGCCTGCTCGTCGACGCCGTCGGCCACCCCCTCCACCTCGTCCACCACGGCGGCCACAAGTCCCGCCGGGACGACACCGCCGGGCGAGGACACGTCCCCCGGGGTCAACTCCACCTCGGTCACCGTGGGCCAGGTCGACGACCTGACGGCGCCGCTCCCGGGTCTCTTCAAGGGGGCTGAGGACGGCACCCGGGCCTACTTCGACTACGTCAACAGCACCGGCGGGGTGAACGGGCGGAAGATCGAGCTCGACGCCCAGGACAGCGCCTACAACGACGGCACCGTGGCCAACGCCACCGCCGCCCAGATCCGAAACGACTTCGCCCTGGTCGGTGGCTTCTCGCTGGACGACTCGGCCGAGGAGCCCCTCATCAAGGCGGCCGGCATGCCCGACATCGCCTACCCCCTGGACCCCGATCTCTCCAACCTGCCCACCGCCTACAGCCCCACCCCCAACACGGCCAACGACTATCCCCTCACCGCCTTCAAGGTCATAAAGCAGAAGTTCCCTCAGGACATCAAGCACATGGGCGTCCTCTGGGCCAACGCCACCGCCTCGACCGCCTCGTCGGAAAGGGCCTTCGAGCGCGCCGCCGAGAGCCAGGGGTTCAAGATCGTCTATGACGCCGGGTTCACCCCCTCCCAGACGACCTTCCTCCCGAACGTCCTGACCATGAAGTCCGACGGCGTGAAACTGTTCTTCACCACCCAGATGCCCGACTCCTACTCGGCCACCCTGGCCGAGGAGATGCAGCAGCAGGACTTCAAGCCCGTCGTCATCCAGGGCGATGCCTATTCAGCCAACCTGGTGAAGGACGGCGGCTCAGCCGTCAACGGCATGTACCTCGATGTCGGTTACGTCCTCTACCTCGGCACCGACGCCAACCTGCCGGCAGCGGCGTTGTTCAACAAATGGATGAAGATCGCCGACCCCGCCGCCAACTTCGAGCTCCAGTCACTCTACGGTTGGGCCGCCGCCCAGCTCTTCGTCCAGGCCCTGCGCAATGCCGGGGCCAACCCGACCCGAGCCAGTCTGTTGGAGGCGTTGGACAAGATCACGAGCTTCGACGCCAGCGGTCTCCTCTCGCCCGGAGGGGATCCAGCCGCCAACGTTCCCGGGCAGTGCTTCGTGCTGGCCCAGATCGTGAACGGCAAGATCGTCCGGGTCCCACCCACCCCGAAGACGGGGTTCATCTGCAGCCCGGGCGGCCTGTTGCCGGCGCCCGGCTTCAAGCCGGAGGTCCGGCCGGCGCCCTCGTCGTAGGGTGCCGGCATGACGGCGCACCGGGGCGGCACGCCACCAGCCGGTGACCGAAGGGGCGCCACGCCGTGAGCCTGTTCATCAGCCTCCTGATCGCCGGGATCGTCACCGGGTCGATCTACGCCGTGAGCGCCAGCGGACTGGTGGTGACCTACAACACCACCGGCATCTTCAACTTCGCCCACGGCGCCGTCGGGATGGTCCTGGCCTATTTCTTCTGGCAGCTCTGGCAGGGCTGGCACTGGCCCGTCCTCCCCGCCCTGGCCGTGACCCTCCTGGTGGTGGCGCCCGTCCTCGGCGCCGTCATCGAGCGGGTGGTGATGCGCCCCCTCTACGGCGTCTCGACGAACATGCGACTGGCTGTCACCCTCGGCCTGCTCCTGCTCCTGGAAGGGGGAGCGGCCAGCATCTGGAGCCAGTCGAACGTGTACATCATGCCCGAGTTCTTCAGCGGCGATCAGGTCTCGTTGGGCGGCGTCAACCTCTCCTACGAGCAGCTCATCACCATCGGCGTCGCCGTGGCGGCGGCGCTGTTCCTCCGCTTGTTCTTCAAGCGCACGCGCACGGGCGTGGCCATGCGCGCTGTCGTCGACGATCCCACCCTCGCCTCTCTGGCCGGAGCCCCCTCGGGGCGCATCGCCTCGTACGCGTGGATGATCGGCGTCATGTTCGCCGGGGTGGCGGGGATCCTCATCGCCCCGTCGTCCAACATGTCCATCCTCCCGCTGATCGAGTTGGTCATCTTCGGCTACGCCGCCGCCGTCGTCGGCCGGTTGCACAGCCTCCCGCTCACCTTCCTGGGGGCCATGATCCTCGGTATCGGCAACTCGATGGTCGTCGGCTACGGGCCGGCCAACGAGGTCTCCGACATTCAGGCCGCCCTGCCCATGGTCATGCTCTTCGTGGTCCTCCTGTTCATCCCCGAGGTGCGACTGGCCATCGGACGGGTCGTCCGCGTCCGTGCCCCGGGCGTGGCCAGCGGTACGACCACGATCGCCGGCGCCGGCGCCCTGGTGGTGGTGGCCGTCGTCCTCTCCATGGTTCTCACCGGCAGCGATCTCCTCACCATGGGCACCGGGCTCGTCCTGGCCATGTTGGCCCTGTCGCTCACCCTGCTGTCGGGTTACGGCGGTCAGATCTCGTTGTGCCAGTACACGTTCCTGGGTCTCGGAGCGCTGGCCATGCACTGGGTCGACGGTGGCGGCTCGGTGCTCGGAGTGCTCTTCGCCGTCGGTCTCTGTGCCGTCGTGGGGGCCGTCCTGGCCCTTCCCGTCCTGCGGCTCAGGGGGATCTACCTGGCCCTGGCCACGTTGGCCTTCGCCGTGGTCATGGACGACGTCTTCTTCACCTCGAATTCCGTCTTCGGTAGCTCCGGCGCCGTCCAGGTGGGCCGTCCCGACATCTTCGGCCTGCGCTTCGCCTCCGACCGCTCGTTCGATGTCCTCATCGCCGTGGTCCTGGCCCTGTGCCTGGTGGGCGTGGGCGCCCTGCGGCGCGGTCCCTTCGGACGCCGCCTGGTGGGAATGAGCGACTCGCCCGCCGCCTGCAGCACGGTGGGCCTGAGCCTGACGGTCACCAAGCTGTCCGTCTTCGCCGTCTCGGCCGGTCTGGCCGGACTGGCGGGCGCCCTCTACGGCGGGCTCGAGACGTCGGTCGGGGCGTCGCAGTTCCAGTTCCTCGACAGCATCCTCATCTTCGCCGGCGTCACTCTGGGCGGCATGAGCGTGCTCACCGGGGCCGTCACCACCGGGATCTTCGTCGCCGTCCTCCCCGTCATCGCCGCCCGCCTGGGCGTCTTGAACCTCCCCCAACTCCTGATCGGCATCGGCATCGTCGCCGCCGGCCGCAACCCCAACGGGATCGGCACGCTCTACGTCGTGCTGTCCGACTACCGCCAGCGCCGGGCCGCCGCCGCCCGCTCCACCCTCGGCAGCGATTCACCGTCGGCGCCCACCGGGGCCATCGAACCCGAGGTGAGCTCCGTTGGCTGACTCCGCTCAACTGGTGGCCGAGCAGATCACCGTCCGTTTCGGCGGTGTCCAGGCCCTGAACGAGGTGGACGTCTCGGTCCGGGCCGGGAGCGTGCACGGCCTCATCGGGCCCAACGGGGCGGGCAAGACCACATTGTTCAACGTGATCACCGGGCTCCAGCCCCCCACCCGCGGCCAGGTTCACTTCGGCGGCACCGACATCACCCGCGCCTCACCGCACGTCCGGGCCCGCCGGGGCATGGCCCGCACCTTCCAACGGCTGGAGCTTTTCGACACTATGACGGTGCGGGAGAACGTCCAGATGGCGGCCGAGACACAGCGACGCCGGTTGCCCGCCGGTGTGAACGCCGATCGGATCACCGAGCTTCTCCTCCAGCAGGTGGGGCTGCTGGAGCTGGCCGACGAGCCCACCGACTCACTGCCGACGGGACTGGCCCGGCTGGTCGAATTGGCGCGGGCGATGGCCACCACACCGTCGGTCCTCCTCCTCGACGAACCCAGCGCCGGGCTCAACCAGGAGGAAACCACCGCCCTCGGGCGGATCCTCGTCACCCTGGCCTCGGAGGGTATGGCCGTCCTCCTGGTGGAGCACGACATGAGCCTCGTGATGAGCATCTGCGACGAGGTCACCGTGCTCCACTACGGCGAGATCATCACCTCGGGCGACCCGGCCACGGTCCGGGCCGACCCCGCCGTCCAGGCCGCCTATCTGGGCACCGACGATGTCGGTCACGCGCCGGCGCCGGCGGCGGCGCCGGCCCGTCCGGCCGGTCCGGCCGGCCGGCCCGGCACGGCCGGCGGCGCCTCGGACGGCCCGGTCACCACCGGGGATTCACCGACCCTCGAGCTCGTCGACGTGCGCGCCGCCTACGGGCGCATCGAAGTGGTCCACGGCGTGTCCCTGCGGCTTCCCGGCGGCTCGTGCCTCGCCCTCCTCGGCCCCAACGGGGCGGGAAAGTCGACGCTCCTCAAGGTCATGAGCGGCCGCCTGACCCCGTCGGGAGGGAGCGTCCGTCTGAACGGCGAGCAGATCAACAGGTTCTCGGCCGATCAGCTGGCCCGTCGCGGCGTCTGCTCGATCCCCGAAGGTCGCGCCGTCTTCCCCAACCTGACGGTGGCCGAGAACCTCCTCATGTACACCTTCCGCGGTCGAGGGGTGAAGATCGCCGACGTGGAGGAGAAGAGCTACGCCCGGTTCCCCGTCCTCGGTCAGCGTCGGCGCCAGCTGGCCGGCCGCCTCTCCGGTGGTGAGCAGCAGATGCTGGCCATCGCCCGCGCCCTCTACACCGACCCGCGGCTTCTCCTCCTCGACGAGATCTCCATGGGGCTGGCCCCGTTGGTGGTGGCCGAGCTCTACGAGCTCGTGGGCCAGCTGGTGGCGGCGGAGGACATCACCGTCGTCCTCGTGGAGCAGTTCGCCCAGACCGCTCTCACCATCGCCGACCAGGTGGCGGTCATGGTCAACGGGAGGATCGTCCGCTCGGGGACCCCGGCCGAGGTCGGGGACAACCTGATGAGCGCCTACATGGGCAGCACCGAGGGATAAAGCTCCGACGATGGCCATGCCCACAGACGTCGGAGCCGTCGACCTGATGATCGGCTTCCCGAGCGCCAGCGCCGGTCAACGGTTCGACTTCCTGAAACCGCAATTGCGCGACGACGAGAGCGCCACCATGGCCACCCCGATCGCCTACATGTTCAAGGACAACCCCGGGCAGATCGACGAGGACATCGATCCGGTGGCCGTCACCCTCGGCGAGATGGACCGGCACGGCGTGGCCATCGGTCTGGTCGGCCTGGCCGGGGACGTGACCGACCGCGCCCTGTCCGAGCACCCGGACCGGTTCAAGGCCAGCCTGGAGATCGATCCCAACAAGATCAGCGCATCGGTCCGCCGGATCCGCCGGGCGCATGCCGACTACGACATCAAGGCGGTAACCACCTTTCCCGCCGGCTGCAATCCACAGGTGCCCGTGAGCGACCGGCGTTACTACCCGATCTACCAGACGTGCATCGACCTCGATCTCCCCATCCTCGTCAATGCCGGTATCGCCGGCCCCCGCGTCCCGTCGGCATGTCAGGACGTGATGCACTTCGACCAGGTCTGCTACGACTTCCCCGACCTCCGCATCGTCATGCGCCACGGGGCCGAGCCGTGGGAGGAGCTGGCGGTGAAGCTCATGCTCAAGTGGCCGGGGCTCTACTACATGACGAGTGCCTTCGCCCCCAAGTACTACCCGAAGGCGATCGTCGACTACGCCAACACCCGGGGAGCCGACAAGATCATGTACGCCGGCTATTTCCCCATGGCGCTCACCCTGGAGCGCATCTTCTCCGAGTTGGCCGCCGTCCCCTTCCGCGACCACGTCTGGCCCAAGTTCCTCCGCGACAACGCCACGTCCGTCCTGAAGCTCTGACGACGGCGTCGGCCACCGGCGCCTTCAGCCCGCTTCGTCCTGGCCCAACTCGACCCCGACGTCGGCCGGCCCGATCGACGTCACCAGCTCGATGATCCCTCCGGCGTCGCGCAGATCGCTCTCGGCCTGCATCAGGAGGGCGAGCCGCGGCGCCGTGTCGGTGACCGTCAGTCGGGCCACCGGTGCCCGCATCGACCGTTTGGCCGTCGTCTTGGCCCGCCGCACCACGCCGAGGACCTCGGAGACGACCGACAGCACGCTCCCGTCGGCACTCCCGGTGGCGCCGTCGGTGGGCCGGGTGGCGGCGGCCGTCGGGAACTCATCGGTGTCCGGCCACGGTGACCGGTGGATCGAACCCTCGTGCCACCACGACCAGACCTCCTCGGTGACGAAGGGCAGGAAGGGGGCCAGCAGGCGCAGGAGCACGGACAGAGCCAGAGCCAACGTGGCGCGCGCCGAGGCCGGTCCGGCGTCGGACGGGTCCTCGTAGGCGCGGCCCTTCACCAGTTCCAGGTAGTCGTCGCAGAAGGACCAGAAGAACGCCTCTGTCCGTTCGAGGGCCCGGGCGTAGTCGTAGGCCTCGAAGGCGGCCGTGGCCTCGGCCACCACCCCGGCCAGGTCGCTCAGCACCGCCAGGTCGATCGGGGCCGTGACCGCCGGGGGACCGGGCAGGTCGCCGCCGGCGATCCGCGACAGGGCGAACCGCGAGGCGTTCAGGATCTTGATGGCCAGCCGCCTCCCCACCTTCATCTGCCCCTCGTCCACCGCCGTGTCCACCCCCGGGCGGCCACTGGCCGCCCAGTACCGCACGCCGTCGGAGCCGTGGCTCTCGAGAAGGGGGAGGGGGGTGACGGCGTTCCCCTTCGACTTCGACATCTTCTTGCGGTCGGGGTCGAGCACCCATCCCGACAGGGCCGTGGCCCTCCACGGCAGGGTCCCGAACTCGATCTCGGACCGCACCACGGTGGAGAACAGCCAGGTCCGGATGATCTCGTGCCCCTGGGGTCGCAGGTCCATGGGGAAGACCCGGGAGAACAGATCGGGATCGTCGGCCCAGCGGCCGGCGATCTGGGGCGTGAGCGACGAGGTGGCCCACGTGTCCATGACGTCCGGATCGCCGATGAACCCCCCGGGCGCCCCCCGCTGCTCCTCGGTGAAACCGTCGGGGACATCGCTCGACGGGTCGACCGGGAGCCGGCTCTCGGGGGCCACGATGGGGTGGTCGTGGTCGATCCCCCCGTCGGCCCTCACCGGGTACCAGAGGGGGAAGGGCACTCCGAAGAATCGCTGCCGGCTGATGTTCCAGTCGCTGTTCAGGCCCTCCACCCAGGCCTCGTAGCGGTGCACCATGTACGGCGGGTGCCACGCCAGCTGGCGGCCCCGCTCGAGGAGCCGGTCCTTGAGCGGCAGGGTCCGGATGTACCACTGACGACTGGACACGATCTCGAGGGGCCGTTCCCCGCGCTCGTAGAACTTCACCGGGTGGACGATGGGGGTGGGCTCGCCCACCAGGTCGCCGGAGGCGGTGAGCAGCTCGACGATCCGGGTCCGGGCCTGGTTCACGTTCTTCCCGACGATCTCCCCGTAGGCGGCGGTGGCGCCGGCGTCGTCGGTGCTCTCCCAGCCCGGCCCACCCCACTCCACCGGTTGGAGCCGTCCGTTCCGGCCGACGATCGTCCGGGTGGGCAGGGAGAGGTCGCGCCACCAGGTCACGTCGGTGGTGTCGCCGAAGGTGCAGATCATGGCGATCCCCGACCCCTTCTCGGGGTCGGCGAGCTCGTGGGCCACCACCGGGACACGCACCTTGAACAACGGGGTGACCACCTCGTGGCCGAAGAGCGGCCGGTAACGGTCGTCACCGGGGTGGGCGACGAGGGCCACGCAGGCGGCCAGCAGCTCGGGCCGCGTCGTCTCGATCTCCACCCCACGACCACCGTCGCCGTCGGCGACGGCGAAGCGCAGGCGGTGGTAGGCGCCGGGGAGCTCCCGGTCCTCCATCTCGGCCTGTGACACCGCCGACTGGAAGTCGACGTCCCATTGCGTCGGGGCTTCGGTGCTGTAGGCGTTGCCGTGGGCCAGGAGATGGAGGAAGCCCAATTGGGACACTCTCCGGGCCCCGGTGTCGATGGTGGCGTAGGTCTGGTCCCAGTCGACCGAGAGACCGAGGGTCCGCCACAGGTTCTCGAAGGCCTTCTCGTCCTCGGCCACCAGCCGGTCGCACAGGTCGATGAAGTCTGGACGCGAGATGGCCACCGGGTGCTTCCCCGGCTTCTCGGGAGCCACGCAGGCGGGATCCTTCCGCAGGCTCGGATCGCAGAGGACGCCGTAGTAGTTCTGCACCCGCCGCTCCGTCGGGAGCCCGTTGTCGTCGAACCCCATCGGATAGAAGACCTCGTCGCCGCGCATCCGTCGGTACCGGGCCACGGTGTCGGTGTGCGTGTAGGAGAACACGTGACCGACGTGCAGCGATCCCGAGACGGTGGGGGGCGGGGTGTCGATGGAGAAGACGCCCGAGCGCGCCACGGTCCGGTCGAAGGCGTAGGTCCCGGCCTCCTGCCACCGCGCCGACCATTTGGCCTCGAGGCCCTCGAGCGAGGGCTTGTCGGGCACGGCCGGGGGCCGGGGCCGCTCGAGCGGGCGGGCCCGCCCCGGGACCGTGGCGGCGGTGGTCGTCACGGTCTCGTTCATCGTCGCGTTACCGTACCGGAGTGCTGCGCCTCCACGACACAGCCACCGGCACCGTCGAGCCCCTGGCCCTGCGGGAGCCCGGCCACGTCTCGATGTACGTCTGCGGTCCCACCGTCTACGACCTCCCCCACCTCGGCCACGGCCGCTTCGCCCTGGCCTTCGACATCCTCCGCCGCTACCTCGAGTTCTCCGGCCTCGAGGTTCGCTACGTCTCCAACGTCACCGACATCGACGACAAGATCATCGCCCGGGCCAACGAGGAGGGCCGTACCCTCACCGACGTGGCCCGGGAATTCGAGGCGGCCTGGTGGGAGGCCATCGACGGACTGGGCGTCAAGCGTCCCACCGTCTCCCCCCGGGCCACCGAGTACGTCGACCACATGGTCGCCCTCGTCGCCGACCTCGTCGGGCGCGGCGTCGCCTACGAGACGTCCGACGGCGTCTATCTCGCGGTCGACCGGGTCGACGGCTACGGCCTCCTGGCCCGCCAGAGTCTCGACTCGCTGCGGTCGGGGGCGCGTATCGAGCCGGGGGAGGAGAAGCGTTCGCCTCTCGACTTCGTCCTCTGGAAGAAGGCCAAGGTGGGCGAACCGACCTGGGAGTCGCCCTGGGGCCCGGGCCGGCCCGGCTGGCACACCGAGTGCGTGGTGATGTCGCTCGACCTCCTGGGCGACGGCTTCGATCTCCACGGTGGGGGCATCGACCTGGCTTTCCCCCACCACGAGAACGAGCGGGCCCAGGCCGTGGCCACGGGCCGGACCTTCGCCCGCCACTGGGCCCACAACGGCCATCTCGTCACCGGGGGCGAGAAGATGTCCAAGTCCCTCGGCAACTTCACCTCGTTGGCCGACCTCCTCGAGCGTACCGACGGCCGGGCCTACCGCCTCCTTCTCCTGCGCAGCCACTACCGGTCCCAGGTGGAGGTGTCCCCCGACACGGTGACCGATGCCGAGGAAGCCCTGAAGGGCCTCGACGCCCTCGTCCGTCGCTTCGATCTGGGCGCCGTCGGCCCGGCCGTCACGGTGGCCGAGGCCCTTGCCCTCGGGGCCGACGCCGACGCCGTTCGTTCCTTCATGGCCTCCATGGACGCCGATCTCGGGACGCCGGCGGCGGTGGGCGCGCTCTTCGAATTGGCGCGACGGGCCAACGTGGCCTCCGACCGTGGTGACCACGCCGAAGGACGTCGGTTGGCCCTCACCGTCGTCGTCCTCACCGGCGCCCTGGGGCTGGTCCTCCAGGGCGGTCGCCAGGAACTGGACGAGGCCACCCGGGCCAGAGCGGCCGACCGCGACGCCGCCCGGGCCGCCGGGGACTGGGCCCGGGCCGACGCCATCCGCCGCGAGCTGGAGGCCGAAGGCTGGTCGATCGAGGACGGACCCGAGGGGGGTCGGCTCCACCGTTGACCGGTTCCCCGCCCCCATGCTGGAAAATCGCCCTCCTGTAGGTTACCGTTGAGTAACAAAGGAAGAGACGACCCCGGCCGAGACGATTCAAGGGGAACAACGATGTCCGATTTCTCCCTCGAGCTCAACGAGGACCAGGTCCAGCTCCAGAAATGGGTGCACGACTTCGCCGAGGACGTGATCCGGCCCGTCGCCCACGAATGGGACGAGCGCGAGGAGACACCCTGGCCCGTCATCGAGGAGGCGGCCCGGATCGGCCTCTACTCCTTCGACTTCTTCACCCAGTCGTTCCTGGACCCCACCGGCCTCACCCTCCCGGTGGCCAGCGAGGAGCTGGCGTGGGGGGACGCCGGGATCACCCTGGCCATCTTCGGGAGCTCCCTCGGTCTGGCCGGGATCGCCGCCAACGGGACCCCGGAACAGCTGATGGAGTGGGGCCCGCAGTGCTTCGGCACCCCCGAGAAGCTCCAGACGGCCGCCTTCTGCGTCTCCGAGGCCGACGCCGGGTCCGATGTCAGCTCCCTGCGGACGCGGGCCGTCTACGACGAAGCCAAGGACGAGTGGGTGATCAACGGCACCAAGACGTGGATCACCAACGGCGGCATCGCCGACGTGAACGTCGTGGTGGCCTCGGTGGAGCCCGAGTTCGGATCGCGCGGCCAGGCCAGTTTCGTCGTCCCCCCGGGGACCCCGGGGCTGTCCGCCGGACAGAAATTCCAGAAGATGGGCATCCGGGCGTCGCACACCGGCGAGGTTATCTTCGACGATGTCCGCGTTCCGGGCCGTTGCCTCCTGGGGGGCAAGGACAAGCTCGACGAGAAGCTGGCCCGGGCCCGCGAGGGCAAGAAGTCCAAGTCCCAGGCGGCCATGGCCACCTTCGAGTCCACCCGCCCCGCCGTCGGCGCCCAGGCGCTCGGGATCGCCCGCGCCGCCTACGAGTACGCCCTGGACTACGCCACCGAGCGGAAGGCCTTCGGCCGGCTCATCATCGAGAACCAGGGCATCGCCTTCAAGTTCGCCGACATGAGGACACGCATCGACGCATCTCGGCTCCTGATCTGGCGGGCGTCGTGGATGGGGGCCAGTCACAAGCCGTTCACCGCCGGTGAGGGATCGATGTCCAAGCTCTTCGCCGGCGAGACGGCCGTCTGGGTGACCGAACAGGCCATCCAGATCATGGGTGGATACGGCTACATCCGTGAGCACCCGGTGGAGCGGTGGCACCGCGACTCGAAGATCTACACGATCTTCGAGGGGACCTCGGAGATCCAGCGCCTCATCATCGCCCGGGCCGTCT
>CAWCZO010000002.1:0-368732 GCA_963800065.1 uncultured Acidimicrobiaceae bacterium
GGACCCAGCCTAAGGGCGCCCCCACCGGTGGGTGGTCCATGAGGCCTCTTTCGCCGGGTCGACCGGGGGGCCAATTGGAAGGAGGGGCGCTGGCAGGCGCCCCCCCTTCACTCCCAACGTCGGAGAGATTGACGTGAGAACTCTGATCCTTCTCCGTGGTCGGGATCCGAGGACAATCCTCCTCCTCGTGGCCCGGGAGCGCATCACCACCGATGATGATCCTCTCAGGGCAATCATCCGCCCACGGAAAGTGCGATATCGAGGGGGGTCGCCGGCCCCGGCGCCGTCAGTGCATGCTGGGGGCCCATGGCGCCGCCTCGTTCTCGATCCGTGGCGCCACCGGTGCCGGTGGACGGAGAGACCCTCGTCTACACCGACGGGTCCTGTCTCGGGAACCCCGGACCGGGGGGGTGGGCCTGGGCCGTCCCCGGGGGGAGGTACGCCAGCGGGGCCGAACCGCGGACGACCAATCAGCGGATGGAGATCACCGCCGTGGTGAAGGCCCTGGAGGCGTTGGCCGGTCCCGTCTTGGTGATGAGCGACTCGACGTACGTGGTGAATTGCTTCCGGGACCGGTGGTGGGAGGGATGGCGCCGGCGGGGTTGGAAGAACTCGGCCGGGAAACCGGTGGCCAACCGTGACCTGTGGGAGCCACTGCTCGGGTTGGCCCTCGATCCGGCCCGGGCCGTCCGGTTCGGGTGGGTGAAGGGGCATTCGGGTGACTCCATGAACGACCGCGTCGATCTTCTGGCCACCGAGGCGGCGGCGGTCCAGGAGGGGGCGACCGGCGACGCGTTCCCCGCCTGACGCTCGTCGGGAGTGACGGGCTGTTGGCGGCGCCGGGAGGGCGGCCCGTAGCATGCGACGGATGGAGCTCAAAGGATCATCAGCCGTCATCACCGGAGGAGCCTCCGGGCTGGGAGCGGGAACGGCACGGACGTTGACGTCGCTCGGCGTCCGCTGCACCATCTTCGACCGGAACGAGGAGGGGGCCAAGCAGCTGGCCGACGAGATCGGGGCCAATTTCGTGGCCGGTGACGTCACCGACCCCGAGGACTGCCAGCGGGCGGTGAACCAGGCCGCCGAGGGGGGGAACCTCCGGGTGGCGGTCAACTGCGCCGGGACGGGCTGGGTCGGGCGGGTCATCAACCGGGACAATTCGCCGCACGACCCCAAGGCGTTCAAGTTCATCCAGGACCTGAACGTTCTCGGGACGTTCCACGTGATGACGATGGCCGCATCGGCCATGGCCGGGACCGAGCCGCTGGCCGACGGGGAACGCGGGGTGATCGTGAACACGGCGTCGGTGGCCGCCTTCGACGGCCAGGTCGGCCAACTGGCCTATTCGGCCTCCAAGGGGGCGGTGGTGGGGATGACCCTTCCCGCCGCCCGCGACCTGGCTCCGGTGGGGATCCGGGTGGTCACCATCGCCCCCGGTCTCTTCGACACGCCGTTGCTGGGGATGCTCCCCGACGAGCAGCGCCAGGCGTTGGCCCAGTCGGTGCTCTTCCCGAAGAAGCTCGGTCAGCCCGCCCAGTACGGCCAGCTGGTGGCGCACATCGCCCAGAACTCGTACCTGAACGGCGAGGTGATCCGGCTCGACGGCGGGATCCGGATGCCCCCGAAGTGAACAGCCGTCGGTTCCCACCCGGAGGACCGGAGCACCGATGAGGTACGTCGAGGTGGGCGGGGCCCGGATGTCGGCCATCGGCCTGGGAACATGGCAGTTCGGGTCTCGGGAGTGGGGATACGGCGACGGGTACGCAGAGCGCGACGCCGCGGCCATCGTCCATCGGGCCCTCGACGTCGGGATCACCCTCTTCGACACCGCCGAGATCTACGCCTTCGGCCGTTCCGAGCGGATCCTGGGCCGGGCCCTGGACGGCCGGCGTGACGAGGCCTTCCTGGCCACCAAGATCCTTCCCGTCCTCCCCGTCGGGCCGGTCGTCCTGCAGAGGGCCCGGGGCAGTCTCCGACGGCTCGGTGTGAAGAAGATCGACCTGTACCAGATCCACCAGCCCAACCCGGTCGTCCCCCTGACGTCGACGATGCCGGCCTTCGGGCAACTGATGGACGAGGGCGTGGTCGGGCACGCCGGGGTCTCGAACTACGCCTTGGCCCGTTGGCGGGCGGCCGACGCCGCTCTCGGCCGGCCGGTGCTGTCCAACCAGGTCCCCTTCAACCTGGTGGATCGTCGGCCCGAAGCCGAGCTCCTGCCGTGGGCGCAGGCCAACGACCGGTTGATCATCGCCTACAGCCCCCTGGCCCAGGGTCTGCTCTCCGGTCGTTACGACGCCGATCACCGTCCCGGAGGGATGGTGCGGATCAACTCGCCCGCCTTCCTGCCGGAGAACCTCCGTCGGGCCGAGCCGCTGATCGACGTATTGAGGAAGGTGGCCGCCTCCCATGACGCCACCCCGTCCCAGGTGGCGCTGGCCTGGTTGATCCGCCGGCCCAACGTCGTGGTGATCCCCGGCGCCAGCTCGGTGGCCCAGGTGGAGGTCAACGCGGCGGCCGCCGACCTCGAGCTCTCCGACGAGGAGGACGAGGCCTTGTGCCGGGCGTCGGACGCCTTCCATCCGCGGGGTATCCGCGAGGTCTGGCCGCAACTGGCGCGCCAGCGGATCACCGGGATCACCGAACGCCTGAGAGGCGGCGGTCCGGCCGCCGCGTCCTAGGGACGACCCGGTGCGGTATTTCACCGAGGAGGAGGCCCGGGCGTACCTG
The DNA here is from genome assembly GCA_963800065.1 of uncultured Acidimicrobiaceae bacterium. Classification (GTDB taxonomy): domain Bacteria; phylum Actinomycetota; class Acidimicrobiia; order Acidimicrobiales; family UBA8190; genus CAWJFJ01. The sequence continues at coordinate 2,728 of CAWCZO010000002.1, forward strand.
CCGCGGCTGCGGCGGATCCTCTCGCTCCTGCGGCGATCGGCCGACCTGAGCGTCCAGGCGGGGACGAACGGCCACGCCACCGTCCGGACATCGGCCACGGCCGACGACGCCCCCCTCGATCTCGATCCCGAGCAGGCCCTGGCCGAGCTGCGGGCGGAAGGGATCGTCCTGCGCGATCCGGTCCGGGGACTGGTCGATTTTCCCTGCCTTCACCCGGGCGGGCGCGTCGTCCAGCTCTGTTGGGAGCTCGGCGAGGAGGACGTGGCGTGGTGGCACCTTCCGGAGGACGGATTCGCCGGTCGGCGACCGCTCCCGCTACCACCGGAGCTCTAGGAGGTGCCCGCCCGGCGGCGTCACGTGGTGGGAGAAAGGGTGTCCGGGTAGATGGGCCACCGGTAGGCTGGCCCGCGGATCAGGCCGGACCCGGGTGGGTTCGCCCACAGGAGGTGATGACGACGACCGGAGGGACCGAGTTCGATGTCGTCGTGATCGGTGGCGGCCCGGCCGGCTACGCCACCGCCCTCTACGGTGCTTCGGCCGGTCTGTCCATCGCCGTGGTGGAGCGGGACCGAGTGGGGGGGACCTGCCTGCACCGCGGCTGCATCCCGGCCAAGGAATTTCTGGAGACGGCCACCGTGATGCGGACGGTGGCGGGAGCCAAGGAGTTCGGCGTCCAGGCCGGCCAGCCCATCCTGGACTTCTCCGTTAGCCAGGGCCGGAAGCAGAAAGTGGTCGACACCCTCTTCAAGGGGTTGGTGGGCCTGATGCAGGGCCGCGGGATCACCACCTTCAACGGCTCGGGTGAGCTCCTGCCTGACCGGCGTGTCCGTGTCACGGGGTCCGACGAGACGATCGAGCTGACGGGACGGAACGTGGTGGTGGCCACGGGATCGGTGCCCCGGACGATCCCCGGCTTCGGCATCGACGGACGGTTGATCCTCACCTCCGACGAGGTCCTGTCACTCGACAGGGCACCGGCGTCGGTGGCCATCATCGGTGGCGGGGCGATCGGTTGTGAGTTCGCCTCGATGTTCTCCGACCTCGGCAGTCAGGTGACCGTCCTCGAGGCGCTCCCGTCGTTGCTCACCGGCTGCGACGAGGACGTGGTGGCGGTGGTGGCCCGGTCCTTCCGCAAGCGCGGGATCACCGTCCACACCGGCGTCTCCGTCACCGGGCACACCCCGAACGGCTCGGGGACGACGGTGACCTTCGGCGACGGGGGACAGGTGACGGTGGACGCCGTGGTGGTCTCGGTGGGCCGTCGTCCGCTGACCGCCGGTCTGGTGGCCGAGGGGACGGGGGTGACGGTGGACGACCGGGGTTACGTGGTCGTCGACGAATACATGCGGACGGGTGCGCCCGGGATCTGGGCCGCCGGCGACGTCGTCGACACCCCCCAGCTGGCCCACGTCGGATTCGCCGAAGGGATCCTGACGATCAAGGGGATCCTCGGTGAGCCCGCCGTCCCCGTCGCCTACGGGCGCGTCCCGTGGTGCATCTACTGCCATCCCGAGGTGGCCTTCGTCGGGATGACCGAGGGCCAGGCCCGGACGGCCGGTATTGACGTGATGGTGAAGAAGGACCCGTTCGGCGGGAACAGCCGGGCCCGGATCGTGGGCGAGACCGACGGGCTCGTCAAAGTCGTCACCGAACGCACTCCCGAGGGCGGGGCGGGTCGGATTCTCGGGGTGCACATGGTCGGACCGTGGGTGACCGAGCAGCTCGGCCAGGGATACATGGCGGTGAATTGGGAAGCCACCCCGGACGAGATCGCCCAGTTCATCCAGCCCCATCCGACACTCTCCGAGTCGTTCGGTGAGACCATGCTGGCCCTGACGGGCAGGGGGTTGCACCTTGGTTGATGTCCTGATGCCGCAGCTCGGTGAAACGGTGACCGAGGGCACGATCACCAAGTGGTTGAAGGCCGTGGGGGAGACCATCGCCCGCGACGAGCCCCTGTTCGAGGTGTCGACCGACAAGGTGGACTCCGAGGTTCCCTCGCCGGCGGCCGGCGTCCTGGCCGAGATCAGGGTCCCGGAGGGCGACACCGTCGACGTGGGGACCGTTCTCGCCGTGGTCTCCGACGGCGCCGCCCCGCCCGTCGCCGCGCCGGCGGCGCCGATCCCGGAGGCGGCCCCGTCCGCACCACCGTCGTACCAGCCGCCGCCCCCCCCTGCCGCCTACCAGGCGCCCCCGCCACCTCCCGTACCGACGCCGGCGGCGGCGACCGCGCCACCGCTACCGCCACCTCCCGTACCGGCGCCACCGGCGGCGAGCGCGCCACCGGCGGTGCCCGTGGTGAGCCCGCCTCCGTCACCGGCACCGGCAGCGGCACCGTCCGGCGGGGACGCCAACGGAAGTGGCGGGGTGGGCAATCTCGTTCTCTCCCCCGTGGTGCGTCGTCTCCTCGACGAGAACGGGCTCGATCCGGCCGAGGTCCGGGGAACCGGTCTGGGTGGAAGGATCACCCGCTCCGACGTCCTGGCACTGATCGACGAGGAGCGCTCCGGCGGCGGCGCGCCGACGGCGCCGGCCGCCGTCGCACCCCCTCCCGCTCCTCCGGCAGCGGCCCCCGCCGTCGCACCCCCTCCCGCTCCTCCGGCAGCGGCCCCCGCCGTCGCACCCGCTCCTGCTCCCCCTCCCCCGGCCGCTCCGGCGGCTCCCGCTCCTCCGGCGCCGGCTCCTCCGGTTTCGGTTCCACCGGTGACCGTGGCTCCGTCACCGGTGGCGCCACCGGCCGCTCCGGCGGTGAGTCCGGCCGCCGCGTCGGCGTCCTCGGTGCGGGCGGGAACGGACGAGGTCGTGCCCTTCACCAACATCAGGCGTCGGACCGCTGAACACATGGTGCGGTCGAAGGCGACCTCGCCCCACACCCTCGTCGTGAAGGAGGCGGACTACGAGAATGTCGAACGCGTCCGGCGCTCGCACGGGAAGCAGTTCCGGGCCGAGGAGGGCTTCTCCCTCACCTATCTCCCGTTCGTCGCCCGGGCCTGTGTCGAAGCACTACATGAATGGGTCGATCTGAACTCGTCCGTCGGCGACGACGCGCTGATCGTCCACCACCAGGTGAACCTGGGTATCGCCGTCGACCTCGATCATCAGGGGCTGATCGTCCCGGTGGTCCCGCGTGCCGAGGAGCTGACTCTGCGGGGTCTGGCCCGCCGGATCCACGAGCTGGCCAACCGGGCCAGGACCAAGAAGCTGACGGCCGACGACATCTCCGGCGGGACCTTCTCGATCACCAACGCCGGTCCCTTCGGGACGTTCCTGACGGCACCGATCATCAACCAGCCTCAGGTGGCCATCTTGTCGACCGACGGCGTGAAGCGCCGTCCGATCGTGGTCACGGGTGACGACGGCACCGAAGCCATCGCCATCCATTCGATGGGCCTGCTGTGCCTGTCATGGGACCACCGGGCGGTCGACGGCGCGTACGCGGCGGCATTCGTGGCGCGGATCGCCGAACTGCTCGACACCCACGACTGGGCCGCTGAGCTCTGACGCGGCGGGGGACCGGGATGTTGCGGGTCCGTTGGCTCGGTCGGGTCCCGTATCACGAGGCCCACGCCCTCCAGAGCGCCCTGCACGCCCGCAGCCACGACGACTACGTCCTGCTCCTGGAGCACCCTGACGTCTTCACGCTCGGGGTCCGGGGTGACCCGGGCCATGTGCTCGTCGACCCGGAGTCGGTGGGGGCGACGATGATCCGGACCGACCGCGGCGGGGACGTCACCTATCACGGCCCGGGCCAGCTCGTCGCCTATCCCATCGTCAACGTGCCGATGGGCCCGGGTGCCATCCCCGGTCACGTCCACGCCGTGGAACAGGTGGTGATCGACACCTTGGCCGAGGTCGGTCTTCCCGCCGGGCGACAAGCCGGGTATCCCGGCGTCTGGGTCGACCCCGAGGGACGCGATCCCCGGAAGATCTGTGCCATCGGCGTCCGGGTCAGTCGCGGTCGGTCCATGCACGGACTGGCGCTGAACGTCGATCCGGACATGTCGTGGTTCGAACGGATCGTGCCGTGCGGGCTGGCCGACAAGGCGGTGACGTCGCTGGCCGGCGAAGGGATCGACGTCAGTATGGCCGACGTGGTCGACGTCCTTGTCCGTCACGTCACGGCGCGCTGGGCTCCCGACGACGCTGTGGACCGTCAGGACGTGGACAGCGGTTGGCGGCGACACCCGGTGCCGGTGCCGACCGGTGGGGGGGACGGACCCGGTGGAAGACTCCGGGTCCGTCTGCGCCAGGCCGGCGTCGATCCGGACGGGGGGCTCGACCTGACCGAGCGGAAGCCACCGTGGTTGCGTGTCCCGGCCCGGATGGGGGGCGACTTCCTGGCCCTGCGCCGGACGATGAAGGACCTCGACCTGGTGACCGTCTGCGAAGAGGCGGGTTGTCCGAACATCTTCGAATGCTGGGCCGACGGGACGGCCACGTTCATGATCAACGGTGAGCGGTGCACGCGGGCATGCGGGTTCTGTCTCGTCGACACCCGGCATCCTCTCCCGGTGGACCCCGACGAACCGGAGCGGGTGGCCGAGGCCGTGGAACGGCTGGGGCTCCTGCACGCCGTCGTCACCGCCGTGGCTCGGGACGATCTGATCGACGGGGGCGCTGGCGCCTTCGCCGCCACCATCGAGGCGATTCGCCGGCGGTGCCCGGGGACGGCGGTGGAGGTCCTGGTCCCCGACTGCAAGGGGAGGGAAGGGGCTCTGGCCACCCTGATCGGGGCCGGGCCGGACATCTTCAACCACAACCTCGAGACGGTGGCCCGGCTCCAGCGGGCCGTGAGGCCGTCGGCCGGCTACGCCCGCAGCCTTTCCGTGCTGGCCCGGGCCAGCTCCGCCGGGTTGAGGGTCAAGTCGGGGCTCATCGTGGGAATGGGGGAGACCGCAGAGGAGGTGGTGGGCGCGCTGGCCGACCTCCGGGGAGCGGGCGTCGAGATCGTGACGATCGGGCAGTACCTGCGACCGAGCGCCTCTCATCTCCCGGTGGCGCGTTGGTGGCGACCGGAGGAATTCGACCGGTTGAAAGAGGTGGGAGAGGCTTTGGGGTTCGCCCACGTCCAGTCGTCGCCACTCACCCGTTCGAGTTACCACGCCCGCGCCGCCGCGTCGGCGTCAGCCGGGATGACGCCGTGAATCGGTCCGGACGGCTCGACCGGGTCCGCCGGCAGATGGCCGCCCGCGGCGTGGACGCCCTCCTGCTCTCCCACGGTGCCGATCTGCCGTGGCTGACCGGCTACCGGGCCATGCCGCTTGAGCGACTGACGGTCCTGGTGCTGCCCCGGGACGGTGAAGCCGTGCTCGTCGTCCCGGGCCTGGAAGCGCCACGCGTCCCCGACGGATCGGGCGCCTTCAGCCTGCGCCCCTGGGCCGAGACCGAGGATCCGGTGGAAATCGCCGTCGGGCTCCTCGGGGGACGGGTGGGAAGGATCGGTATCTCGGACCGGGCCTGGGCCACGTCGCTTCTCGCCTTTCAAGAGCACCTGCCGGACACCGATTGGGTCGCCGCGTCGACCGTGACCTCGTCGCTGCGAGCCGTGAAGGACGCCGCCGAGATCACCCAGCTCCGGGCCGCCGCCCGCTCGGCCGACGGCGTGGCGGCGGCGCTCCAGGCGGGCGGGATCCCCCTGGTGGGAAGGACCGAGGCGGAGGTGTCCGAGGACATCGGCACCCGGTTGCTGGCCGGAGGTCACCGGCGGGTGAACTTCGCCATCGTGGGCAGCGGGCCGAACGGAGCCAGCCCCCACCACGAGGCGGGATCGCGGCGGATCGGCCGGGGCGAGGTCGTCGTCTGCGATTTCGGCGGTGAGTACGACAACGGGGCCGACGTCGGCTACTGCTCGGACATCACCCGGACCGTCGTCACCGGTGAGCCGGACTCGACGGTCAGCCAGTGTTACGCCGTGCTGCTGGCCGCCCAACAGGCGGCGGTGGCGTCCGTCCGTCCCGGGGTGGCGGCCGAGGAGGTCGACGCCGTGGCCCGTGCCGTGATCGAAGAGGCCGGGTACGGGGAGCACTTCATCCACCGCACCGGACACGGGATCGGGATCGAGGAACACGAGGACCCGTATCTGGTGGCGGGGAACCGGACGCCGCTCACCACCGGCCACGCCTTCTCGGTGGAGCCCGGGATCTACCTCCCCGGGCGTTTCGGGATGCGCCTCGAGGACATCGTCGTCGTCGGCGACGACGGAGTGGATCCTCTGAACACGGTCGACCACTCCCTGGTCGTGGTGGACGCGTGAGCAGCGGTCGGCGTCGTCGTGAGGGGACGAAGGGGAGAGGCTGATCGCCGTGGATCTGGGCATCGGCGGCAGGGTGGCGTTGGTGACGGCCTCGTCGCGTGGACTGGGTCGGGCCAGCGCCGACGCCCTGGCCGCCGAGGGGGCTCGCGTGGTGGTGAGTGCCCGTGGGGCCGAATCCCTCGACCGCACCGAGAAGGAACTGTCCGCCGCCGGCGCCGAGGTGTACGGGATCGTCGCCGACATCGCCGATCCCGTCGTCCCCGAGCGCCTGGTGACGGCGACCGTCGAACGGTTCGGCGGGATCGACATCGTGGTGGCCAACGCCGGCGGGCCGCCACCGGGCCGGGCTCTGGACGTCGACGATGACGCCGTCCGCGCCGCCGTGGAGGCGAACCTCCTGAGCGCCGTGCGTCTGGTCCGGGCCTCGGTCCCCCACATGCGGGCGGCGGGGTGGGGCCGGATCTGCTGCATCGCGTCGTACTCGGTCGTCCAGCCCTTGCCGGGGTTGGCGCTGTCGAACACGGCCCGCGTGGGGTTGTGGGGCTGGGCCAAGACGGCCGCCGCCGATCTCGCCGCCGAGCAGTCCGGGATCACCCTGAACCTGGTCTGTCCCGGTCCCCACGCCACCGAGCGGATGCGCCAGCTCGGGGGGAGCGGTGGCGGGGGACCGATGGGCGATCCCGCCGATTTCGGACGGGTGGTGGCCTTCCTGTGCTCCCGTCCGGCCGGATTCGTGAACGGCGCCGCCGTCGTCGTCGACGGTGGAGCGACCTTGGCGCTGTAGGGAGCGCCTCCGGGGGTTCGATCAGCCGCCGCTACCTTCCCCGGGAGGGGAGAGACGTCGAAGGAGCCCGATGGCCAGGCGCTGCTGCTGTTGCGCTGACCGGGCCACGTTCTCGAGGACGATCACTCCCCGGCGGGTGCGGGGAAGGAGGACCAGGAGGGCCGAGTACCCGCCGGTCCGGCCGCTGTGTCCGACGACGGTGACGTCGGTCCCGGGAGGGGATTCGATGACCCAGAACATGCCGCTGGCCCGATGGGGCCGATCGGTCACCACCCCGTCGATGCCGTCCATCGACGAAAGGCCCGGGGCGGACCGGTCCAGGAGGGCCCCGGCCAGGCGGGCCATGTCCTCGATGGTGCTGAAGAGGCCACCGGCGGGGGCGTAACCGTCGAGAACCCACGGCTGTCGCCGAAGGCCCGACATCGACCACCCCGGGAACGCCGTCTCCTTCTTCGTGGACAGCGCCGTGGCGTCCATTCCCACGGGACGCAGGATCCGCTCGGCCAGCAGGGTCGCGTAGTCGCAGGAGGCGGCGATGGCGAGGAGCTGTCCGAGCACAGCGCCACCGAGGTTCGAGTAGCGGCGTTCCCCGCGCTGGGCCAGGGTCTGGCGGCCCGCCTGTCCGAGGACGTCCGACGCCGTGAGGCCGCCATAGGGATTCAACTGGGCGACGGTGAACAGCAGGGCTCGGAGAAAGGTGGCGGCGCCCCGGGGCAGACGGGGTAGGCCCGAGGTGTGGGTGCAGAGCTCCTTCATGGTGAGCGACCCGAAATCGGCGCTCGCAGTGGCGGGGAGGATGTCGGCCACGACGGTCTCCAGCGAGATCTCGCCTCGTTGCACGGAGTCGGCCAGGAGCATCCCGGTCAGGGCCTTGGTGATCGATCCGATCTCGAAGCGCGTAGAAGCGTCGGCATTGATGAAGGCGAGCTTCACGGAGGGGACGGCGGCCAGGTCGATCACGGCGGCGGCGATACGTCTCGGGCGACCGCTGACCAGCGCGTCGAGCCCGACGGCGAGGGCGGCGTCGCCTCGGGCTGATGTGCCTTCTCGCACGAAGGACGACTCTACCGACGCGGAGTCGTCGGTCGGCCTCGGCGGCGGCGGGAGCGGGCCGCTACGCCACGAAGTACTTGGCCCGGGGGTGGTGGCAGATGATGGCGTCGGTGGTCTGTTCGGGATGGAGCTGGAAGCCGTCGCTCACGACCACGCCGATCCGGTCCCCTCCGAGGAGATCGACGACCTTGGCGTTGTCCTCGAGCTCGGGGCACGCCGGGTATCCCCATGAATAACGGCCGCCCCGGTACTGCTGGCGGAAGAGGCCGATGAGATTGGGACCGTCCTCGTCGGCGAAGCCCCACTCCTCACGGATGCGCCGGTGCCAGTACTCGGCCAGGGCTTCGGCCATCTCGACCCCCAGCCCGTGGAGGCGGAGGTACTCCGTGTAGCGGTCCTCGCCGAAGAGAACGCCGGCCGCCTCAGAGACGACCGGTCCCATGGTGACGAGTTGGAAGGCGGCGTAGTCGAGGTCGCCGGACTCGACGGGGCGGAAGAAGTCGGCGATGCAGAGCCAGGGCTCTTTGTTCTGGCGGGGGAAGGCGAAGCGCTGGAGCTCGGTGCGACGGGTCTCGTCGGTCCAGAGGACCAGGTCGTCGCCCTCGGCGTTGGCGGCGAAGTAGCCCCAGGCCACCTGGGGGATGAGGAGGTCCTGGGCCTTGGCGTTGTCGAGCTCCTGGCGCAGGACGCTACGGACGCGGTCCTTGAAGGCGGCGTCGTCCTCGCCCTTCTCGGGGCGGTATCCCCACTGGTTGCGGAAGAGCGCCGTCAGGTTGAGGTAGCCGGCGATGTCGTCCAGGGCGATCCCCTTGGCCACCCGGCTGCCGAGGAAGGGCGGGGTGAAGACGGGGTTGTCCTTGACCACTTCGGGTGAACGGGTGGGACGGTCGGCGACGGGCACGGCGTCGACCTGACTTTTGCGAGGAGGGAGATTCCGACCTCCGAGCTCGCGCCCGAAGGTGGGGTCGTCCTCACCGCTTCTGATGAGCTCGACCAAGCGGTCCATGGTGGATAGTCCCTCGAAGGCGTCCTTGCCGTAGAAGACGCGGCCCTCGTAGACCTGGCGGAGGTCTCGTTCCACGTAGGTCCGGGTGAGGGCCGCCCCGCCCAGGATGACGGGGATGTGGGTGAGGCCGCGGCCGTTGAGCTCCTCCAGGTTCTCCCGCATGATGAGGGTGGACTTGACGAGGAGGCCGCTCATGCCGATGGCGTCGGCCCTGTGTTCGTCGGCGGCCTGGAGCATCTCGGCGATGCCGACCTTGATGCCCAGGTTGACCACGTCGTAGCCGTTGTTGGTGAGGATGATGTCGACCAGGTTCTTCCCGATGTCGTGGACGTCGCCCTTCACCGTGGCCAGAACGATGGTGGCCTTCCCGCCCTGGTCGACCTTCTCCATCTTGGGTTCGAGATAGGAGACGGCCGCCTTCATCGTCTCGGCCGACTGGAGGACGAAGGGGAGCTGCATCTCGCCGGAGGCGAAGAGCTCACCAACCGTCTTCATGCCGGCCAGGAGGAAGTCGTTGACGATGGCGAGGGGGGTGTGGCCCCCGGAGAGAGCCTCCTCGAGGTCGGCCTCGAGCCCGTTGCGCTCGCCGTCGATGATCCGGTGCTCGAGCCGCCGCTCGACCGTCCAGTCGGTGCGGTCCTCGGCCACCACGGCGCCGGCCGAGACGCCTTCGAACATCGAGAGAAGTTCCGAGAGGGGGTCGTAACCCTCCCGGCGCCGGTCGTAGATGAGGTCGAGGCAGATCTCCCGGGCCCGTTCGTCGATCTTCGACAACGGGAGGATCCGTGCCGCGTGGACGATGGCGGCGTCCAGTCCGGCTTCGACGCATTCGTGGAGGAACATCGAGTTGAGGACGTGCCGGGCGGCGGGCGTCAGGCCGAACGAGACGTTCGACAACCCCACGATGGTGAACACCCCGGGGAGCTCGGCCTTGATGCGCTTGATCCCCTCGATGGTCTCGATGCCGTCGCGGCGGCTCTCCTCCATGCCCGTCGACAGCGGGAGGACGAGGGGATCGAAGATGAGGTCCGAGGGCTCGAGCCCGTAGCGGTCGACGGCGATGTCGTGGATGGCCTTGGCCGCCCGGACCTTCCAGTCCGCCGTCCGGGCCTGACCCTCGGTGTCGATGCAGGTGCAGACGACGGCCGCTCCGTACTCCCGGGCCAGGGTCAGGAACTTGTCGAGTCGGGTCCCGGGCTCGTCACCCTCCTCGAGGTTCACCGAGTTGAGGACGGCCCGGCCGCCGATCCAGCGCAGGGCCGCCTCGACCACCGGAGCCTCGGTCGAGTCGACCATGAGGGGGACGCTGGCCTGGGTGGCGAAGCGGCTGACGACCTCGTTCATGTCGGCGACGCCGTCGGCCCCCGTGTAGTCGACGCAGACATCGAGGATGTGGGCTCCCTCCTTGATCTGGTCGCGGGCCACGACCATGGTCGAGTCCCAGTCGGACCCCAGCATGGCGTCGCGGAACTTCTTCGACCCGTTGGCGTTGGTGCGTTCGCCGACGACGAGGAAGGAGGTGTCCTGATGGAAGGGGACCGCACTGTAGATGGACGCCGCCGCCGGTTCGTGCTCGGGGTGCCGTTGGGACGGGGTGAGGAGCCGGCTACGTTCGACGACGGCACGGAGATGATCGGGGGTGGTCCCGCAGCACCCGCCGATCACGGAGACCCCGAGCTCGGTGACGAAACGTTCGAGGTGGTCGGCCAGCTGGTCGGGGGTGAGGTCGTAGTGCATGGCGCCGTCGACGACGGTGGGCAGTCCGGCGTTGGGCTGGACGGCGAGGGGGAGACGGGAGTGCTGGGCCAGGTGCCGGACGGCCTCGCCCATCTCGGCCGGCCCGGTGGCGCAGTTGAGCCCGATCACGTCGGGCCGCATGGCCTCCAGGGCCGTCAGCGCGGCACCGATCTCGGTGCCCGGCAACATCCGACCCGTGAGCTCGATGGTGACCTGGACCTGCAGCGGGACGCGCCGTCCGGCGGTGACCATGGCGCGTGCGCAGGCGTTGATGGCCGCCTTGGCCTGGAGGAGGTCGAAGACGGTCTCGATGATCAGGATGTCGACCCCGCCGGCGAGGAGGGCCGTGGCCTGCTCCTCGTAGTCGTGGCGCAGGGCCAGGTAGGGGATCTGGCCGAGGGTCGGAAAGCGCGTCCCCGGTCCCAGGTTCCCGGCCACCCAGCGCGGGTGGTCGGCAGTGGCGACCTCGTCGGCCGCCTGGCGGGCCAGGCGGGCCGCCGCCACGTTGATGTCGGTGACCCTGTCCTGGAGCCCGTACTCGGCCAGGACGACGCCGAAGGCCCCGAAGGCGTTGGTCTCGATGACGTCCACGCCGACGTCGAGAAAAGCGCGGTGGACAGCGGAGACGGCGTCGGGGCGCGAGAGGACGAGGGCCTCGTTGCACCCCTCGAGCTCGGGACCGCCGAAGTCCTCGGCGCTCAGCCCGGCCAACTGGAGGGTGGTCCCCATGGCGCCGTCGAAGACGACGACCCGGTTGGCGGCGGCGTGGAGGTAGGCGGCCCCCCGCTCGTCGAGGGCCAGGGCGTCGCGGGCCAGCACGGGCGGGAGTTCCTGGTGAGCGTCGGACACGGCCGGACCAGTCTAATGGGGGTGGACCACCGTGCTTCATGGCGAGAAGGGCGGGTGGGGACGGCCGATAGCATGCGGCCGGTGGCCAAGATCTACACGCGCAAAGGTGACGACGGGACCACGGGTCTGTTGTTCGGGGGTCCCCGGGTGGCCAAAGACTCGCCGGTGATCGAGGCCAACGGCGTGGTCGACGAGGCCCAGGCCGCCATCGGCGTGGCCCGGGCCGAAGCCCGGCCCGGCAGTGAGCTCGACACCGTGCTGATCGGTGTGGAGCACGACCTGTGGGTCCTCATGTCCGAGGTGGCGACGGCCCCGGCCAACCGGCGCAAGCTGGTGGCCGGGAAATCTCTCGTCACGCCGGCGATGGTGTCGGCGCTCGAGGCGCGGATCGACGAACTGAACGAGCGCTACGAGATGCCCGCTGATTTCACCGTCCCCGGCCAGACCCGGGTGGCCGCCCTGCTCGACGTGGCCCGGACCGTGGTACGGCGGGGGGAGCGCCTCGTGGTCCGGGTCATGGCCGGCCAGGACTCACAGGTCGGGCCCTATCTGAATCGACTCTCCGACCTCTTGTGGACCATGGCCCGGTGGCAGGAGGGTGAGCACCTGTTGGTGCGGACGACCGGCACCGCCGAGGATGAGGACACGACGACAACACCGACGAAGAAGGAGAGCGAGGAGCGATGACGACAGCACCGCCACCGTTGGACGTCGACTACGCCCCCGACGGCACCGAGGCGGGGCGGGGAGTGGGGCCCGTGACGTCGGTGGGTGTCGTGGTCTTCGAAGACGACGACGGGCCCCGGCTGGCCGAGGGGACCCCGGATCCGGTCGTCATCGGAGAGGTCGTCGTCCCCGTCGCCGTGGGGCGGGTGTCGGCGGGCAACCGCGGGTTCACGGGCAAGATGGGCCGGACGCTGGTCGCCCTCGGATCCGGTGACGCGCCGGCCGTCGTCTTCGTGGGCGCGGGAAAGGTGGAGGCGTTCGATCGGGAGAGGTTGCGCCGCGTGGCCGCCGCCTTCGTCAGAGCCGCCGGGCGGGCGGGGACGGCCGTGTTGGTGCTCCCGGAATCGCTGACAGAGACGGGGGGCGCCGGCCACCGGCGCGCCGTGCAGGCGGTGGCCGAAGGGGCGGTGCTCGCCACCTACCGATTCGTCGGGCACAAGAGCGAGGACGAAGGTGGTCGGGTCGACCGCTTGGTGGTGATGGGGGTCGGTCTCCACGCCGACGCCGGCCGAGGGGTCGAACCGGGGGTGAGGATCGCCCGGGCCGTCTGCCTGGCGCGCGATCTGGTGAACGAGCCACCGAGCTCGATGACGCCGCGGAGGCTGGCGGAGACCGCCGGGGAGGAGCTGGGTCCGCACAACCGGGTGACGCTCGAGGTGTGGGACGAACAGCGGATCGCCGACGAACGGCTGGGCGGCCTCATGGGTGTGGCCCGCGGATCGGCGGAACCGCCGCGTCTGATCCGGGCCATCTACGAACCGGACCACCCGCTGGAGGTGGACGGCCGGGTGCCCCACGTGGTGCTCGTGGGCAAGGGGATCACTTTCGACTCGGGCGGGCTCTCGCTCAAGACGGCCGGCGGGATGGAGACGATGAAGACCGACATGAGTGGCGCCGCCGCCGTGATCGCGGCGCTGTCGGCGTGCAGTGATCTCGGAGTCAGGGTGAAGGTGACGGCGGTGGCGCCGGTGACCGAGAACATGCCCGGCGGTCGGGCCACGAAACCGGGCGATGTGCTGACGATCCGCAACGGGAAGACGATCGAGGTGCTGAACACCGACGCCGAGGGTCGACTGGTCCTGGCCGACGGGCTGTCGCTGGCGGTCGAGATGGAACCGGACGCCATCATCGACCTGGCCACTCTGACGGGGGCCTGCGTCGTGGCCCTCGGCAACTCGGTGGCCGGACTGTTCGGCAACGACGGCGAGCTCACGCGGCGGGTGGAGGCGGCGTCGGCCCGAGCCGGCGAGGAGACATGGCCGCTGCCCATGCCCGAGGCGTACCGGAAGCACATCGAATCCGACGTGGCCGACATGAAGAACACCGGGAAGGCCGGACAGGCGGGAGCCATATCGGCCGCTCTCCTCCTGGCCCGTTTCGTCGGCGACGTGCCGTGGGTGCATCTCGACATCGCCGGCCCGGCCCGGTCCGACGACGACGACGGGGTCATCACCAAGGGGGCCACCGGCTTCGGGGTGCGGACGCTGCTCGAATTGCTCGACGGTTACGGCCGGGCGACAGCCTGAATCGGCATCGCCGGCGATCAGCCGGTGTGGCTGGGATGGGAGAGGCGGGCCTCACGTTCGGAGAGGTCGACCCAGCGGGCGTCGGCCAGACGGGCCAGCGATCCCAGCCGGCTGCGGTCCCTCGCTCCGAAGGGCCATGTCGGTCGCCCGACGACCAAGGTGAGATCCCAGGCCGCCAGATGGACCCAGGCGATGTCCCCGCCGTCCGACGGCATCCGCGCCGACTCGCGGATGTGGGCCGCCAGCCACGGGGCCGCCGGGGGCTGGCCCGAGGCGGCGATGACCATGTGGTTCTCGCCGTCGATGATGGCCACCCAGGAGGCGTCGAGCTCGTGGCAGGTGCGCGAGGCCAGGGCCGAGAGAACCCCGTGGGGCGCCCGCTCCTCGAGGAGGGCGACGGCGGTGTCGTAGGCGTCGAGACGTTGATCCGTCACTCCGACGGCGACGGGATGGACCGTCTCGACCGAGACGCCGTCGACCTCGGCGATCTCGACGAGGAGCAGGGGGACATGGTCGGCGTCGGCCAGGTCGACGACGAACTCGTCGACGGCCCGGCCGTCCTGGCGGCGGATGATCTCGATGGAGACGACGTCGCCACGGACGGCTCCGATCCTGGACGCCACTGCGCCGAGGGCCCCGGGCCGGTCGGGGAGCTCGATGCGGACCAGGAAGGTGGCCATCTCCTCAGGCTACGTGGAGGAGGTGAACGGTGTGTTTCGGATCCGAGTCCGTGCCGTTACGAGCGTCGCCCCTTGTGGCGATAGGGGTACGGGGTGCGGTGGTGACGCCGGAGGAGAGCGATGGCGGCCCGGACCGGGAGCGGAGGTATCCGAGGCCTTAGGGTGGGAGCCGTCGGCCGTGGGGACCGGGCGGGAGGGGACGGGAGGAGAGCGGATGGGGGACCTCGTCGAGGAGTTGGCCGACGTGGTGGGGGGCGACCATGTCCTCACGGGGACGGCCGTCCACGACGACTACACCCACGACGAGGCGCTGACGGCGACGCCCGGCGTCCCGTTGGCTCTGGTGCGACCGGGGTGTACCGCGGAGGTCGCCGGCGTCCTGGAGGTGGCGGGGGAGGAACCGGACACCGGTGATCGCCCGCGGTAGCGGGACCGGTCTCTCGGGGGCGTCGGTCCCCAGACCCGACGGGATCCTGGTCTCGTTCGAGCGGATGAACGAGATCCTCGAGATCGACACCGACAACCACGTGGCCGTGGTCCAGCCGGGGGTGACGCTGGAGGAGTTGGACCGGGTCACCGCCGGATACGGGCTCGTGTACCCGGTCTTCCCCGGTGAGAGCAGCGCGTCGCTGGGGGGGAACGTGGCCACCAACGCCGGGGGGATGAGAGCCGTCAAGTACGGCGTCACCCGGCACCAGGTCCTGGCCCTCGAGGCCGTCCTGGCCACCGGGGAGGTGATCCGGACGGGGGGGAGGTTCGTGAAGTCGTCGACGGGCTATGACCTCACGCAGCTGATCGTGGGATCGGAGGGGACGCTCGCCCTGGTCACCGAAGCCACCTTGAAGCTTCATCCCCGGCGCCGCCCACAGCGTCACCGTCCTTGTCCCCTTCGGAACCCTCGAGGAGGTGACCGGCGCCGTCCCGCCCATCGTGTCCAGCGGGGCCGGACCGGTCATCCTCGAGTACATCGACATGCTGACCATGGCGGCGATCACCGCCAATGTCGGCCTCGACCTCGGGATTCCGAACGAGGTGAAGGAAGGGGCCGCCGCCTACCTGGTGGTCGTCCTCGAGAACGGGCGCGAGGACCGTCTCGACGAGGACGTCGCCACCCTGGGCGATCTCCTGGTGGGGCTCGGGGCCATGGAGGTCTACGTCCTTCCCGCCCAGGCCGCCGGGCAGTTGATCAGTGCCCGGGAGAAGGCGTTCTTCGTGGCCAAGGCGCACGGTGCCGACGACATCATCGACGTGGTCGTGCCGCGGGCGGCCATTCCCGCCTTCCTGGCGGTGGCGTCGGAGGTGGCCGAGACCCACGCCACCCTGGTGACCGGCTGCGGGCACGTGGGAGACGGGAACGTCCACCTCTCGGTGTTCCAACCGGACGAGGGACGGCGGGCCGACGTCCTGAAGGCCATCTTCCGGGCGGGGATGGACCTCGGTGGGGCCATCTCCGGCGAGCACGGGATCGGGACGGAGAAGAAGAAGTTCTTCCAGGAGCTCGAGGACCCGACCAAGGTGGCGCTGATGCGCCGTATCAAGGAAGCCTTCGACCCCGACGGGATCCTCGGGCCCGACATACTCTTCGACCGATGAACGGGGCCCAGAGACTGATCCGGACGCTGGTGGACAACGACGTCGACGTCTGCTTCATGAATCCGGGGACCTCGGAGATGCACTTCGTGGCGGCCCTGGACGACGTTCCCGGGATGAGGGCCGTCCTCGGGCTCTTCGAGGGTGTGGTGACCGGTGCCGCCGATGGGTACGGCCGGATGGCGCGGCGACCGGCCGCCACCCTGCTGCATCTGGGGCCGGGTCTCGGAAACGGGATCGCCAACCTCCACAACGCCAGGCGGGCCCGGACCCCGCTCGTGAACATCGTGGGTGATCACGCCACCTATCACCTGCGTCACGACCCGCCGTTGGCCACCGACATCGAGAGTCTGGCCCGTCCGGTGTCGTCGTGGTACCGGTCGTCGGCGGCAGCCGGGGCCGTGGCCGGCGACACGGTCGACGCCGTGATGGCCGCCCAGGGGCCACCCGGCGCGGTGGCGACGCTGGTGGTGCCGGCCGACGTCTCCTGGACGGAGGCGGGTGACGAGACATCCTCCCCGGGCGGCGGCCGAGCCGGAGGTCGGAGAGCCACCCGACCGGCGATGGTGGCCGCCGATGTCGTCGAGAGGGCGGCCAAGGCCCTGCGGTCGGGGGAGATGTCTGTCATCCTCCTCGGTGGCGGCGCCACCCGACGGGCCGGCCTGACGGCGGCGAGCCGGGTGGCGGCGGCGACGGGGGCCAAGCTGATGTGCGAGACGTTCCCGGCGGCGCTCGAAAGAGGTGCCGGACTCCCCGGAGTGGAGCGACTGGGCTACCTGGCCGAGTTCACCCAGGCCCAGCTGAAGGGGGCGAGGCATCTGGTCCTCGTCGATGCCGCCGCCCCCGTCTCCTTCTTCGCTTATCCGGGCCTACCGGGTGATCTCGTCCCCGACGGATGCGAGGTCCACGTCCTGGCCGCCCCCGGTGACGACGGGCCGGGGGCACTGGAGGCCTTGGCCGAGGTGGTGGGGGCACCGGTGGACGGCGCCGTCCTGCAGTCCGCCGTCCGGCCCGAGCGGCCGACGGGGCCGCTCACGGCGGAGGCGGCGGCCGCCGCCATCGGCGCCCTTCTTCCCGAAGGAGCGATCGTGTCCGACGAGGCGAACACCTCGGGGATCTTCGTCCCCGGGGCCACCGCCGGTGCACCGGTCCACGACTGGCTCTGTCTCACCGGCGGCGCCATCGGCCAGGGGATGCCCGTGGCGACGGGGGCGGCGGTGGCCTGTCCCGGACGGCAGGTGCTCTCCCTGGAAGCGGACGGGAGCGCCATGTACACCTTGCAGGCCTTGTGGACCCAGGCGCGCGAGGGCCTCGACGTGACCACGGTCATCTTCAACAACGGCTCCTATGCGATCCTCGAGATGGAGCTCGGCCGGGTCGGAGCGGGAGCACCCGGTCCCCGGGCGCACGGGATGCTGGATCTCGCCCGCCCCGATCTCGACTTCGCCGCCCTGGCCCGGGGGATGGGCGTTCCGGCCACCCGGGCCACCACGGCCGACGAGTTCACCGACCAGCTCGACGGGGCGCTGCACCGGGAGGGACCCGTCCTGATCGACGCCGTCCTGGCCCGCGGCGGCTGGTAGGGCGACAGCCGGGCCGATCACAGCCGGGCCGATCACAGCCGGGCCGATCACAGCCGGGCCGATCACAGCCGGGCCGATCACAGCCGGGCCGATCAGGCAGGTTCTCGATCAGCGCAGGGCGTCGACGTGCTGGATGTGCCCGGAATGGCGAGTGAAGAGAACGTCGTTGTAGCCCTGGCCGGGACCGATCATCTCGAAGGTGAGAGGGGGGACGAAGGAGAGGTAGAGGGCGCGACGGCCCGCCGCCGTCCGGTCGGCGGGCGGAGGGGCGGCGTGGAGGGTGTGACCGAAGTGGACCGTGACGTCGCCGGGCTCGGTGGTGAGGGCGACCACGGGGGCGCCGTCGGTCTGGTGGGGAGCGGGGAGCCGTGAGGTCCCGCGGTGGGAGCCGGCCATGACCAGGAGCTGACCGGCGCCGGCGGTGGCGGCGTCGAGCTGGATGCCGATATTGACCATGGGACATTTCACCGGATGTCCGCCCATCCCGCAGTCGCGGTGCCAGGGCAGGTCGGAGAGACCCGTGGTGGCACCGGGGACCTTGATGACGACGCCGTTGCCGTCGAGCCGGTCCGGCGCGTCGCGCAGGTCGGGACCGCCCAGGGCCCCGATGCGACGGAAGCGTTCGTCTTCCCCTAGTCCGGCGATGAGGGTGGACTGGTCGTTCAGGTAATTGACGCGGTTGCAGGTGTCGACGCCGTCGACCGTCGTCCACCAGGAGCGCCTGTCGTCGGGTCGGGCCCGGTCGACGGCGGCGGTGACGTCGGCGCTGAGGCTGTCCAGCTCGTCGACCTCGACGACGCCGCGGAGATGGAGGAAGCCGGCCCGCCCGAGGAAGGCGGCCATGTCCGCGTCGGGGTCGTCGAGGGTGAAGGTCCGGTCGAGATCGAGGGGCCGACCGTCGTCGTCCACGACGGCGGGCGGGTCGTCGAGGTCGTAGACGGCCTGGCCGTCGAAGGCCACCCGGAGCGCCGGTTCCCAGCGCGCCAACTGCCCGAAGCTGCCCCGGGGAACGGTCAGGGCGTCGGCGTAGAACAGGGCGAAGCAGGACCGGAGCTCCCAGACGAAGGACGACCAGTCGTCGGACGAGAGGGTCACCACGGTGTGGGCGTCGTCGTCGCCGGGAGCGACGGTGAAGCCGTCGCCGGAGGGGACATAGGTGTAGGCCCGCCCGTCCTCGAGACGGAAGGCCAAGGGCCGGACCGCACGCCGGTCCGACGCCGTGAAGAGAGTGGGCCTCTCGGCCAGACGGAGCGGGAGTTCCCGGCGGTGGAATTGATCGAAGTCGATGCCGCCGAAGCGATCGTTCGTCACAACGCCAAAATAGCCCGGTCCGCCGCCGACGGCCCGACCCGGCGCCGGTGCGCCGATCCGGTCAGCCGGTGAAGGCGATGGTGACACCGGAGAAGGTGGCGTTGCCGTTCGGGCACACGCCCAGCGAGTAGGCGTCCTGCGTGTTCACCACCTGGTCCGCCGGCGCGACGTCCTTGACGGTGCTCATGTAGATGGGGGTGGAGGTGGTGGTGCTGGAATCGAAGTCGACGAGCTCGGTGGCGGTGTGGGCCACGAGGTTCTGCTCGTTGAGCTCACCGAAGAACTCCACCGAACCTTCGGTGTAGAAGAAGGTGGCCGAGACGATCCTGACCCCGTCGGGCAGGTGGACGGCGGCGTTGAAGCACCGCCCGGCGTCCTGATTGGACAATGTCGACGGGTCCCACAGGTTGAAATAGTCCTCGCCGGCGTCGTGGATCCCGTCAGGGGCGAAGCCGGAGGCGTCCATCGAGTAGTACTGGAGTTTCCTCCCCGCCGCCGAAGCGGGAGAAGCGACCGTCGCCGAGGATGTCGGGTTGCTTCCCGCCCCCGGCCCCGGGTTGTTGGTGCCACCGACGCTGGCCGAGGCGAACCCGTCGGCCCCGAGCGAGACGGCACCGGCCACGCCGATGGCGGCCAGACCCATGGCGAACCAACGGCGACGTGCCATCGGTCTCCTTGCCTCCTGTGCAATGGCGTCCCCGGCCATACGGCGTCGTGCGTGGATGAGTCTGGGAACTCTTGCTGTCGTCACGGCCGAACCCTTCATGATTCCTTCCTTCGCAATCGTGGTCGTCGGTACTCATGGCATTGTCCGAGACCACGGACCGGGTGAACAGGCACAACGCCCTCACATGACCCTCACATCGGAGGAAGGGGCAACCCCCGGCCCCGGTCGGCGTCGGTCACGTCAGGGACCGGCGTGGGGCGGCCCGCGCCGTTACCGGCGTCAGGCGACTGACGTGCTACTCCCACTTGAAGAACTTGCCGCCTTTGAGCTTGTCGACGACGCCGCTGGTGGGCTCCTCGAGCGCCCCGGGCCTGTGGGCTGTCAACCATGCGACCAATTGGCCCGCCGTCTCGAGCTCGACGTCTTCCTCCGACGAGACCACATGGACGTGGATCGATCCGCTGTCCACCGTCACCGACAGGTCGATCCGTCGTCCGGATCCGAAGCACCAGACCGGAGGCGCCCCGGGGGTGGAGGTCGCCTGGAAGCTCCACCCAGGTCGGCGTCGCAGGAGCCGAGCAATCTGCTTCGTCGGATCGTTATCGTCAGCGCCCACGCCCACCTCGGGTAGTCGCCCCCCACCGTAGGCCCCGCTGATGGTGCCCGCCTTCAGCCGTCCCGGACCGCAGTGTTCAACGAGGTGGTCGTCCTGGTGACCGTCGTCGGCGGATGACGTTGAGCGCGCTGCCGGCGCTGAACCATTCGCGTTGCTCGGGGCTGAAAGTGTGGGTGCAGTGGAAGTCGACGTGGTGGCCGTCGGATTTCGTGACCCGGCAGGACACCGGCATGTCGGCGGCGAGGGACGCAAGGCCGAGGACGGAGATACGGTCGTCCTCGCCGATGAGGTCGTACGTCTTCGGATCGGCGAAAGAGAGGGGGAGCAGTCCCTGCTTCTTCAGATTCGTCTCGTGTATCCGGGCGAAGGAGCGGGCCAGGATCACCACACCCCCGCGGTATCGGGGTTCCATGGCGGCGTGTTCGCGCGACGAACCCTCGCCGTAGTTCTCATCGCCCACTGCGCACCACCGGACACCGGACCGGGCCAGACGCTTGGCGATCTCGGGGAATGGTCGGGTGCGACCGTCAGACGGGTCAGTGCCCTGACCGACGGCGTCGGTGAAGGCGTTGACCACTCCGAGGAAGAGGTTTCCCGAGATGTTCTCGAGATGGCCCCGGTAGCGGAGCCATGCTCCCGCCGCCGAAATTTGGTCGGTCGTGCACTTGCCCTTGGCTTTCAGGAGCACGGGCAGGTCGATGTAGTCGTCGCCGTCCCAGGCGGGAAAGGGGGTCAGGAGTTGCAACCGTTCGGAGGTGGGCGACACGGAGATGGCGACGTCGCCGTGGCCGTCCGGCGGAGCCATGAAGCCGGATTCGCCGCGGTGAAAGCCGCCGGTGGGGAGGGTCTCGCCGACGGGAGGGTCGAGCCGCACGCCGGCGCCGGAATCATTCGTTATCGAGTCTGAGCGGGGATCGAAATCCAGTGTTCCGGCCAAGGCGTAGGCGATCACCATCTCGGGCGACGCCAGGAACGCCTTGGTGTTGGCGTTGCCGTCGTTGCGTCTGGGGAAGTTGCGGTTGAAGCTGCTGACGATGGTGTTCAGCTTGCCCGGATCGGGGTTGTTCCGGTCCCACTGACCGATGCAGGGACCACAGGCGTTGGCCAGGACGGTGGCGCCGATGCCTTCGAGATCGGCGAGAAGTCCGTCTCGCTCCATGGTGGCGCGCACCTGTTCGGAGCCGGGCGTGACGAGGAGCGGAGTCCTGGCCCGCAAGCCGTGGGCCGCCGCCTGCCGGGCGATCGAGGCGGCCCGGGTCATGTCCTCGTAGGACGAGTTGGTGCAGGAACCGATGAGCGCGGCCGAGATCTCCGAAGGCACCCCGTTGTCGTGCGCCCAGGCGCCCACAGTGCTGGCGGAGTGGGCCAGATCAGGGGTGTCGGGACCGTTCATCAGGGGGGCCAACGAGGACAGGTCGATCTCGAGGACGTGGTCGAAGAAGGCCTCCGGATCGGCGACGACGTCGGGATCGGCCCGCAGGTCGGCGGCCACCGTGGAGGCAAGCTCCGCCAGCTCTGCTCTTCCGGTGGCCGTCAGGTAGTCCGCCATGTTGGCATCGAACGGGAAGACCGACGCCGTGGCTCCGACCTCGGCTCCCATGTTGCAGATCGTGGCCTTGCCCGTGGCGCTGATGGTGTCGGCTCCCGGCCCCAAATACTCGACGACGGCGCCCGTGCCACCCGTGACCGTGAGGAGTTCGGCGACCCTGAGAATCACGTCCTTGGGCGACGACCAGCCCGAGAGCGATCCCGTGAGATGCACCCCGATGAGTCTGGGCCAGCGAATGTTGAATGCCTGGCCGGTCATGACGTCTATGGCGTCACCCCCGCCCACCCCGACGGCGATCATTCCCAGCCCGCCGGCGTTGGGCGTGTGACTGTCCGTGCCGATCATCATCCCGCCGGGAAAGGCGTAGTTCTCGAGGACGATCTGATGGATGATCCCGGAGCCGGGCTTCCAGAACCCGATGCCGAAACGGGCGGCGACAGCTCTGAGGAAGTCGTAGACCTCGCTGTTGACGTCCAGCGCGCAACGGAGGTCGGCGGCGGACGCCGTCCGGGCCTGGATGAGATGGTCGCAGTGGATGGTCGTCGACACCGGCACCTCGTCCAGGCCGGCCACCAGCAGCTGAAGAGCGACGATCTGGGCGAGGGCGTCCTGGAGGGCGACGCGGTCCGGATCGAAGTCGGCGTAGCTGTGCCCGCGCACCAATTCCTGATGGCGGCGATCCCGGAGATGGTTGAGCAGGACCTTCTCGGCGAATGTGAGCGGCCGCCCGAGACGGCGTCGTCCGATGGCCACCACGTCGGTCCAGCCGGCGTAGAGGGGCTCGACCAGCGCCGGAGGCGTCGACGAGCCGGCCAGGGCGCGGGCCGACGGTCGGGGCCCGGCGTCAGGGTGTGGACCACGGCGATGGGTCGTCATCGTCCCTCCTCACTCTCTTGATATCAAGAGAGTGGCAGAGACATTCTCTCGATGTCAAGATATAGTGGTGGGGGTGGGACACCCGGGAGGGTGAGGTGAGATGGAAGACGAAGTCGACCGCCTGACCGCCGGGTGGCGTCGCGTGCGGCCCGATGTCGACGTGTCACCCCTCGAGGTTCTCTCGCGCGTCGCTCGCCTGGCCCGTCACCTGGAGCGCCAGCGAACCGTGGTTTTCGCCCGACACGACCTTGAGACCTGGACCTTCGACGTGCTCTCGGCCCTGCGCCGGTCCGATCCTCCCCATCACCTCTCGCCCGGTCAACTGGTCGCCCAGACCCTGGTGACGTCGGGCACGATGACCAACCGGATCGACCACCTCGAGGAGCGGGGCCTCGTGCGCCGCCGCCCCGATCCGACCGATGCCCGGTCGGTCCGCGTCCAACTGACCGCCACCGGACGGAGGCGGGTCGACCTGGCCCTGGGTGATCTGGTCGCGCGCGAGAACGCCATCCTCGGAACGCTCGACGTCACGGAACGCAACGCGCTGGCCGGACTCCTTCGGAAGGTCGTCGCCCCGTTCGACGCCTGACAGGCCGGCGCTAGGGACGACGGCCGTTGGGCATGAGGTCGGACTGTCCCCACTGGCCCAGGGAATTCAGCTGGACCTGATCGCCCGTGGCCTCCACGATCCGGCCGCCACCGACGTAGATGGCGGTGTGGTAGACGGTCGACCCCTCCGTCTGACTGGTGCCCCAGAAGACGAGGTCACCGGCGACGAGATCGGTGAGGGCGACCGGCGTACCGGCCGTCTGGTACTGGTCGTTGGACACGCGGGCGAAGCTGACGTCGTCGGCGTGCTCCCACGAGGCGAGGGCCAACCCCGAGCAGTCGTAGCCGACGGGACCGTTGCCGCCCCAGATGTAGGGCTTGCCCAGTTGGGCGAAGGCGAAGAGAACGGCCCCGTCGCCCGGGGTGGCCGCCCGGAACATGAGACCGAGGGTGGGCGGGGTGCCCGACGCGTCACCGAAGGCGTTGGCCGTCCCGTTCTGATCGACCACCCAGTAGCCCCGACCGGACGGGCTGGCGACGATCCGCTCGGTGGGCTCCGGCGAGGGCGCCGAACCCATCGAGCCGTAGAAACCGGCGTCGCCGAAGGTGAAGACGCCGCCGTCGGCGGCCACCATCCAGTAGCCGTGGCCGTCGGGGGTGGGGGCCATCCCGACGATGGGCTCGGTCAGGTGGACGGCACCGGTCGAGCCGTAGAAGCCGGCGTCGCCGAAGGTGAAGACGCCGCCGTCCGACGCCAGGAGCCAGTAGCCGAGACCGTCGGGGGTGGGGACCATGCCGACGATGGGTTGGTTCAGGTGGGCCGACCCGGTCGAGCCGTAGAAACCGGCGTCGCCGAAGGAGAAGATGCCGCCGTCGGACGCCACCAGCCAGTAGCCACGGCCGTCGGGGGTGGGGGCCATGCCGACGACGGGTTGGTTCAGGCGGACCGACCCGGTCGAGCCGTAGAAACCGGCGTCGCCGTAGGTGAAGACGCCGCCGTCGGAGGCCACCAGCCAGTACCCGTTCTCCGACCGGGTCGGGGTGATCCCCACGATGGGCCGGGCGAGGGGCGTGGGCGCCGGCGATCCCAGGGCCGGTGCCCCACCCATGGCGTAGACGTCGCCGGCGGCCGTGGCCAACCAGAAGTTGGTGGGGGTGGGGCTGGACGGCGCCCCGGGGTCCTGGACCGCGTCGGCGGCCGCCGGACCGGAGCCGACGGTGAGAACGAGAGCGGGGAGGACGAGCAGGCCGGCGAGCGCGGCGAAGAACCCCCTCGGAATCATCATCTCGATCTCTCTTCGTCACGGAGGGTGAAGATCTTGAGAATGACAGGGACGGTCCGTGGTCATCATGCCGCGGGAGGCGGGCGGTGAGGCCAGGGCCGAAACCCGTGGGAAGGCGGCGGGATACCGTGCGCCATGGGCGACTCCGTCCTCTACGAGCGAACCGGTCACGTGAGCACCATCACCTACAACAGGCCGGACGTCCTGAACGCCCTCAACGGCCAGATGCGACGCGACCTCAACGACGCCTTCGCCCGGTTCCGCGACGAGGAGGAGGCCTGGGTGGCCATCGTCACCGGTGCGGGACGGGCTTTCTGCGCCGGGGCCGATCTCCGTGACGGGGCTGGAGCGACGGGCGAATTCGCCGGGAGCTTCTGGGAGAAGCCGACGGTCAATTCGTTCGAGAGCGGTTGGGAGATCTACAAGCCGGTGATCGCCGCCGTGAACGGCCACTGTCTCGGGTACGGGCTCACCCTGGCGACGTGGTGCGACTTCGTCCTGGCCAGTGACCGGGCCCGGTTCGGTTACCCGGAAGCCTCCCTCGGGATCCCGGCCATGGTCGGTGCCATCCGTCTCCCCCAGAGGGTCGGCTGGTCCCATGCCATGGAGATGCTCATGACCGGCGAACCGGTCGACGCCGAAACGGCGGCCCGGGTCGGGCTCGTCTGGCGGGTGGTTCCCCACGACGATCTCATGAGTGCAGCCGGGGTCCTGGCCGACCGGTTGGTAAAGGGCGCCCCGTTGGCCCAGCGGGCCATGAAGGAAATGGCCATGCGCGCCCCTCACCTCTCCTCACCGGAGGCGATCCGGATGGGCGAAGCCATGCGTCTGGCCGTGGGGTCGACAGCCGATGCCGGAGAAGGACTCCGGGCCGCGGCCGAGCGCCGATCACCGCAGTGGCAGGGCCGCTAAGTGAAGGCGGGGAGGGACAGGGGCAGGGCCATGGCCCACTGGGTGGCCTCGTGGGCCATGGCCGGGTGGACCCGCCACCGGATGAGCTGGAGCTCGACGGCCGTCCGGTCGGCGCCGATGTCGAGGAGCTTGAGGGCGAGCCGTCGCGAACGGTCCCGGGCCTCGTCCGGGCGACCGGTCCGGTTCTGGGACGCCGACCATTCGGCGTGGAGGGTCTGAAGCGAAGGCGGGAGCTTGTCGAGCTGTCGAAGGGTGAGCGGGGGGATCCGCCGGTGGACGGCGAGGGCGCCGGGACCGTGTGGTCGGGCCAGCTTGAAGGAGATGCACCGGGAGACGGCCCGCTGGAACGGGGAGTGCCGTCCTTCGCGTCCTCCGAGGCCGAGACCCCGGGCCGTCTCCTCGAGATTCAGGGGGAATCCGTCGGGCTCGGTGTCGAGGTGGCTGGCGATCCGACGCAAGAGCCAGGTCGAGGTGGGTCCGACGATCGGCAACCAGAACTGCTCGACGTACCAGGACCGGGGATCGTGGCCCAGGGTGTCGATGACGGGGTCGGTCCAGGCCACGATCCGGAGGCTCTCAGAGCCGACCGGCGCGGTGCCGACGTCGGGGGGGACGACGTCGGCACCGCGCCGGGGCGAGCTGGTGGGGGGGACGGGGCTGGGGGTGAAGGTGGTCATGGGGAGAGGTGCTCCTGGACGATCGGCATCCGAGTGGAAACGTCATCATCGACGGAAGGTCTTGCCGGGGACCTCGCCGGACTCTTCGCTCATGGTCAGATCGAACCTCACCGACGCCGACCTGAAGGATGCCGCCTTCAATGACACGCTCCGGATCGACGCCAACTTCACCGGCGCCGATCTCGACGGGGCCACCTGGATCGACACGACCTGCCTTGACGGGGCCAACAGCGGTGGGGAGCCCGGCGGTACCGGCCTGGGGAGAGCGAAAAGCCGGGTCTCTCGGCTCCCGGCGGCGACGGGTCTTCCTGAGGGAACGGAGCGGTGTTAGCTTCCGGTGCGTGACGGGTGGCGCCGTCTCGACGACGGGGGTGTCGTTTGGGTCTTGACCGGTTGAGTCCACTGGATGCGTCGTTCCTCCATGTCGAGGACTCCGTCAGCCACATGCACATCGGGTCCGTGATGGTGCTCGAGGGCCCCTCGCCCCCGTACCGGGACGTGGTGGCCCGGGTCCGCAGCAAGCTCCCCCTCGTTCCCCGCTACCGCCAGATCGTCCGGTTCGTCCCCTTCGACCTCGGCCGGCCGGTCTGGGTCGACGATCCCCATTTCACCATCGACTACCACCTCCGCCACACCGCGCTCCCCACCCCGGGGGGCGAAGGGGAGCTGCGGAAGCTCGTCGGTCGGGTCATGTCGCAACCTCTCGACCGGACCCGACCCCTGTGGGAGATCTGGGTGGTCGAAGGGCTCGAAAACGGCCGGTGGGCGATGCTGTCGAAGACCCACCACGCCATGGTCGACGGCGTCGCGGGGACCGACTTGATGGCCTCGATCCTGGACCTCTCTCCCACCGTGGAAGCGGCTGGGCCCGACCAGTGGGAGCCGAAGTCGGCCCCGACAGGCGCCGTCCTGGCGGCCGAGGCGGTGGTCGACCTGCTCCGGAACCCGTACGAGCAGTTCCGGGCCGTCCGGGCCAGCACCCGGGTGCCCCGCCAGGCGCTCCGCCAGGCGGTCGAGGTGACCCGCGGGCTGTCGGCCATGGCCGGACTCGTCCGGCCCACCCCGGTGTCGAGCCTCAACGGCCCCATCGGCCCCCATCGTCGCTACGGGTGGGCGTCGACGTCGGTCGACGACATCAAGGCGGTCCGCAAGAGCCTGGGGGGGACCTTCAACGACGTGGTCCTGGCCGCCATCACCCACGGCTTCCGGAGTCTTCTACTGGCCCGCGGCGAGTCGGTCGACCGGGTGGTCCGGACCCTCGTCCCCGTCTCGGTCCGGGCGCGCGACAGAAGTGGACGGGCCGTGGGCGACGGGACGTTCGAGAACAAGGTCTCGGCCATGTTCGCCGAGCTCCCCGTCGGGATCGACGATCCGGTGGAGCGTCTCGGGGCCATCACCGCCCAGATGGAGGGCCTGAAGGAGTCCAAGCAGGCGGTGGCGGGGGAGGCGCTGACGTCGATGGGGGGCTTCGCCCCACCGATGCTCCTGGCCCTCGGGATGCGGCTCGCCACCCGGGTGGCCCAGCGCAACGTGAACACCATCACCACCAACGTCCCCGGGCCCCAGATGCCGCTCTACGTGGCCGGCCGCCGGATGCTGAAGGCCTATCCCTACGTCCCGTTGGCCGGCCAGATCCGGATAGGTGTGGCCATCTTCTCCTACGACGGCCAGGTCAACTTCGGGATCACCGGCGACCACGACACCACCGAGGACCTCGACGTGCTGTGCGGTGGGATCGAAGGGGGCATGGTCCGGCTGCTCGCTTCGTGCACGTGACGACTCGCCCCCCGTCCATGAACGCCCGCCCGCTCACCGCCTCCTGACGACCGGTGGCACGGATCGGGGTGGTCCTGAGCGCCGGTGGTGAAGCGGGCCTCGCTTTCCACGCCGGGGTCCTGGCCGGACTGACCGAGGGCATCGGGTGGGATCCCAATGCCGCCGATCTCCTGGTGGGAACGTCGGCGGGGTCGGTGGCGGCGGCCGCCCTGCGGGCCGGGCTCTCGCCCAACGACATGGCCGCCATGGTCGAGGGGTCACCGCTGTCGGCCAAGGGTGCCGCCCTGATCGCCCCCGTCGGCGATGCCCCTCCGAAGCATCCCCGACCGGCGCGCCGCCGCCTTCCCGCCTGGGGGCCCGCCGCCCCCCGGGTGCTGCTCGCCGCCGCCCGCCGCCCGTGGCAGGTCCGGCCGGCGTCGTTGATGGCCGGCCTCCTGCCCGAGGGGACGGTGCCCACGTCGGCCATCAGTGAGGGGGTGAACGCCCTCTTGGGCGACATCTGGCCCAGGCGCCCGCTGTGGGTCTGTGCCGTGAGGCTGGAGGACGGGAGGCCGGTGATCTTCGGCCAGAACGGTGCCCCCCCGGCCCGGGTCGGCGAAGCCGTCTCGGCATCGTGCGCCATCCCCGCCTACTTCGCCCCCGTCCAGATTGACGGTGTCCGCTATGTCGACGGCGGAGCCCATTCCCTCAGCCATCTCCTGGAGGTGGCCGGGGAGGGCCTCGACCTGGTCATCGTGATCGCTCCTATGTCGCGGACGGGACATCGGAGCATCCCCGGGCTCCTGGCCGGCTGGTCGGCCGGAAACGTCTTCGTCCGGGAGGCGAGCCGCGCCCAGCTGGGTCTCGAGTCCCTCGTCGTCCGCCGACGGGGAACCCCCGTCGTGGCGTTTCAGCCCACCGCCGACGACCAGAAGGCCATGGGCCTCAACTTCATGGATCCCCGGCGCCGGGCCCAGGTCGTCCGCCAGGCACGGTCGTCGACCTTGCGCCGTCTCGACCGGCCCGAGTTCCGCAAGCGTCTGTCGGCCCTCATCGGGGTGTGACGAACCCGGGGTCGGCTCTCTACCAGTGGCGCCAGTGGACCGTCTCGTCGGCGGAACGGCGGCCCCGGGCCAGCGACGCCGACGGTGGGTCGTCCCCGCCGGGCTCACCGAGGAGGACGGTGCCCACGTAACGCCGGTCGCCGGGGACACCGAGCGCCGTGGCCAGAGCTGTCTCGCCCCGGAAGTTCCCGAGGAAGCACGCCCCCAGGTGGGCGTCGACGGCGGCGAGGAGGAGAAGGAGGGCCGGGAAGCCGGCGTCGACGAACCAGTAGGGGACGGGCCAGAGCCCGTCGGCCCCGGCTGACGCTCCCACGCCGGCTCCGAGCCCGCTCGACTCCTTGTCGGGCTCGGCGTACCTCTCGGCGTAGGCGTCGGGATGGGCGAAGAGGACGACCGCCACCGGGGCCTTTTCCAGCCCCGGCCACCGCCGTGAGGTGGCCCGCCACTGCGGCGTCGTCGTGGCCTCCCAGAAGACGGCCGTCTCCGACGGGCCCTGGAGGACCACGGCGTCCCACCCGCCGGTGTTCCCGGCCGACGGCCCCCGCAGGGCCAGGTCGAGAAGCCGGTCGAGGACGGGCCGCGCCACCGGGCGACCGGAGAAGCTCCGGACCATCCTCCGGCGCCGGACCGCGTCGGTGAGCTCCACGCCCGGGGACGCTACCGAAGCGCCCGGTGCCCGCCGGTCGGCGACCTCGCCGGCCCGCTGGGAATGCCGACCCCGCTGGTAGGGTTTACTGGTCCGGAGTGTCGCGGGAAGTGAGGTCCTGATCAACGTGGCCACCACACGGGAGCTTCTGAAGGAAGCCAAGTCGTCCATTCGCGAGGTCCAGCCGGACGAGGTCGAGCCGCGTCTGGGCGAGGCTGTCCTCCTCGACGTCCGTGAGGCCGACGAGTACGAGCAGGGCGCCCTGCCGGGGGCCGTCCACGTGCCCCGGGGATTCCTCGAGTTCCAGGTCGAGGGGCGGATCCCGGACAAGTCGGCGCCCATCGTGGCCTACTGCGCCGGTGGGTCACGCTCGGCCTTCGCCGCCAGGACCCTCGCCGAGATGGGCTACACCGACGTCGTCTCCCTGGTCGGGGGCTTCAACCGGTGGAAGGACGAGGGGCGACCGTGGAAGTCGCCGCGGACACTGACCCCCGAACAGCGCAACCGCTACCAGCGTCATCTCCTGTTGCCCGAGGTCGGCGTGGAAGGTCAGCTCAAGCTCCTCGACTCGAAGGCGCTGCTCCTCGGGGCGGGCGGCCTCGGGTCGCCGGCCGCCCTCTACCTGGCGGCGGCCGGAGTGGGGACGATCGGGATCATCGACATGGACGTGGTCGACGCCTCCAACCTCCAGCGCCAGATCCTCCACAACATGGACCGCCTCGGTGAGCGGAAGGTGGACTCGGCCAAGAAGACGCTGTCGGCTCTGAACCCCGACGTCGACGTCGTCACCTACGACGTCCGCCTCGGGGCCGACAACATCCTGGACATCATCGACGGCTACGACGTCATCGTTGACGGGACCGACAACTTCCCCACCCGCTATCTGGTGAACGACGCCTCGCTGCTCAAGAGGATCCCCGTCATCCACGGTTCGATCTTCCGGTTCGAAGGACAGGCCACCGTTTTCGACCCGTACGTGGGACCTTGTTACCGCTGCCTGATCCCGGAGCCGCCGCCGGCCGAGCTGGCCCCGTCGTGCTCCGAAGCCGGCGTCCTCGGCGTCCTTCCGGGGATCGTCGGTTCCATCCAGGCCGTCGAGGCCATCAAGATGTTGCTCAAGATCGGCGACCCGCTCGTGGGGCGCCTCCTCGCCTACGACTCCCTGGAGGAGTCGTTCCGGACCTTCAAGGTTCGGCGTGATCCGAAGTGCCCGGCCTGCGGTGAAGACGCCGCCCCCATCGTGATCGCCGAGTACGACGAGCTCTGCATGCCCCACACCATCGCCCCGCCGCCGGGCTGATCCGGGACCGGCGCCCCTGTGGACGGGCGCAAACCGCTGGTTGTCCGTAACCTAGGTGGCGTGAGCGCGGCCGGAAAGGGGGACGATCCCGACGTCAGGATGACGGATTCCGGGATCGAGATCCGGCCCGTCTACGACGCCTCCGACCTCGAGAATTGGGATCCCGCCACCAAGCTGGGTGAGCCGGGATCACCGCCGTACACCCGGGGGATCTACCCCTCGATGTACCGGGGCCGGCTGTGGACGATGCGGCAGTACGCCGGTTTCGGCTCGGCGGAGTCGACCAACGAGCGGTTCAAATTCCTGCTCGCTGCCGGTCAGACCGGCCTGTCGTGCGCCTTCGACCTCCCGACCCAGATGGGCCTCGATTCCGACCATCCCCGGGCCGAGGGTGAGGTCGGGAAGGTGGGGGTGGCCATCGACTCGCTGGCCGACATGCGGCTGCTCCTGGCCGGACTCCCTCTCGACAAGGTGACGACGTCGATGACCATCAACGCCACCGCCGGGATCCTCCTGCTGCTCTACGAACTGGTGGCCGAGGAGCAGGGAGTGGCCCCGGCCGCTCTGGGGGGACCATCCAGAACGACATCCTGAAGGAGTACGTGGCCCGGGGTACCTACATCTACCCGCCGCGACCGTCGATGCGCCTCATCACCGACACCTTCGCCTACTGCGCCGAGCGTCTCCCCAACTGGAACACCATCTCGATCTCCGGCTACCACATCCGCGAGGCGGGCTCCACGGCGGTCCAGGAGATCGCTTTCACCATGGCCAACGGGATCGCCTACGTCGAGGCGGCCCGGGAAGCGGGGCTCGACGTCGACAGCTTCGCCCCCCGGCTCTCGTTCTTCTGGAACGCCCACAACAACCTCTTCGAGGAGGTGGCCAAGTACCGCGCCGCCCGGCGGATCTGGGCCCGGATCATGACCGAGCGTTTCGAGGCCCGCGACGAGAGGTCGCGCCTTTTGCGGTTCCACACCCAGACGGGCGGTTCGACCCTCACGGCCCAGCAGCCCGAGAACAACATCGTCAGGGTGACGGTCCAGGCCCTGGCCGCCGTCCTCGGCGGGACCCAGTCCCTGCACACCAACGGTTACGACGAAGCCCTCGGTCTCCCGACCACGAAGGCGGCCAAGATCGCGCTGCGGACCCAGCAGGTCATCGGCTACGAGTCCGGGGCGGCCGACACCGTCGATCCGCTGGCCGGGTCGTACTTCGTCGAAGCCCTCACCGACGAGGTCGAAGCGGGGGCGTGGGAGTACATCGAGAGGATCGACGCCCTCGGCGGGGCCGTTCCGGCCATCGAGCAGGGCTTCATGCAGGACGAGATCGAGCGGGCCGCTTACGCCTATGCCAAGGCCATCGACGACGGCGAGAAGATCGTCATCGGTGTGAACAAGTACACCGACGAAGCCCTCGAAGCCGAGGACGTCTTCCCCATCGACCCCGCGCTCCAGAAGGCTCAGGTCGAACGGACCCGGTCGGTGCGGGCCGGGCGCGACCAGGGAGCGGTCGACGCCGCTCTGGCCGATGTGAAAGACGCCGCTCAGGCGACGCAGAACGTTCTGGTCCCCGTCCGTGAGGCCCTGCGGCGGATGGCGACACTGGGCGAGGTCTCCGACGTCCTGCGCGAGGTCTTCGGGGTCTACCGGCCCGGGCACTGACCGGCGGGGGTGCCCTCGCTCACGAGGGGGTGGCCAGCAGCCGGTGGCGCAGAACCGGATCGGTGGCGGCGTCGATGGCCGTCCAGGCCATCCCCACCGCGCCATCGACGAGGGCCGCCTCGGCCGAGGATCCGATGCAGGCGGCAGCGAACTCGGGTTGGTGGTTGACGGCACCGTGGGCGTCGACGCCGATCATGGGATGGATCGAGGGCACGGCCAGCGAGACGTTGGCCATGTCGGTGGAGATGGTGGGCCGGGCCGAACCGTCCTCGTCGGCGCCGTAACTCCGGCCGAGCGCCTCGGCGTTGACGCGCCAGGCGGAGGTCAGATCGGGATCGCCCTCGAAGTGGGAGTAGGTGGGGGAGAGGTCGGTGATCTCGAGGCTGGCCCCCGTGGCCAGCGCACCGGCTTCGAAGCAGCGTTCGATCCGGGGCCGGAGGGTGGCGAGATCGTCGAGGGAACGGGCCCGGACCATGTAGCGCCCGGTGGCTTCCTTGGGGACGATGTTGGGAGCGTCGCCCCCCTTCTCGACGATCCCGTGGACCTGGTTGCCGGGGTCGAGGTGCTGGCGGATGAGACCGATGGCCACCTGGGCCACGACGAAGGCGTCGCCGGCGTTGATGCCCTTCTCGGGCGACGCCGAGGCGTGGGCGTCGCGACCGACGTAACGGATGGCCATGTGGTCGACGGCCAGGCAGGTGGCCTCCAGGCGGTCCTCGGGCCAGGGGTGGACCATCATGGCGGCGTGGGCGTGGGCGAAGGCACCTCGCTGCAGGAGGAAGACCTTGCCACCACCGCCCTCTTCGGCCGGGGTCCCGAGGACGGTCACGGTCAGGCCCAGGTCGTCGGCCAGCGGGGCCAGAGCCAGCCCGGCCCCCACCGCCGACCCGGCGATGAGGTTGTGTCCGCAGGCGTGGCCGATCCCGGGTAGGGCGTCGTACTCGGCGCAGATCACGATCGACAGTGGACCCGATCCGGCCCGTGCCTCGAGCGCCGTGGGGATCTCGTAGGCACCCGCCTCCACCGAGAAGCCACCCTCCGCCAGCGCCTCGGCCACCCTCTCGGAGGCGAAGGTCTCCTCGAAGCAGAGCTCGGGCCGGTCGTGGATCCGCCGCGACAGGGTGACCAGGTCGGCCCGGGCCGATTCGACCACCTTCCGGGTCGCCCTCTTGGCCACCGCCGGGTCGGGCACGGGCTCCGTCATCTACTCGACGACGGCGATCACGTCGCCGGGCCCGACCGAGTCGCCGGCCGAGACCCGGACTTCCTTCACCGTCCCCGCCTTCTCGGCGTTGATGGCGTTCTCCATCTTCATCGCCTCGAGGACGCAGACGGTCTGGCCCACCTCGACGGAGTCCCCGGGAGCGACGAGGACCTTCACGATGGTCCCCTGCATGGGGACGACCACCGTTCCCGACCCCGTTCCCGTCATGGCCGTCCGTGGCTTCGTCGGCCGAGTCCCCGTCCGACCCGCACCGACCGGTCCGGCGGCGACGTCGGGGACCCAGAGCTTCACCGCATAGCGGCGTCCGTCGACCTCGGCTGTCACTTCCCGCAGGACGCGCGGTTCGGGATCGTCGGATCCGGACGTGTCACCCGGGGGTGCGGCGGTCCCGAACGAGTCGGGGTCGAGCCGTTCCTCCACCCAGTTGGTCGAGTGGGTCGCCCCGATGAAGTCGGGGTGGGCCAGGATGGCCAGATCGGCCGGGATGGTGGTGGCCACCCCGGTGACCACGGTCTCCCCCAGGGCCCGGATCATCCGCCGTCGTGCCGCCTCGCGGTCGGGGCCCCAGACGACGAGCTTGGCGATCAGGTTGTCGTAGTACTGGGAGATGGTGTCGCCCGCCTCATAGCCGGCGTCGAGCCGGACACCGGGCCCGGCCGGGACTCGGAAGCCGGAGATCGTCCCCGGCGACGGGGTGAAGCGGCCCCCGGTGGGATCTTCGGCGTTCAGCCGGACCTCGATGGCGTGGCCGCGGGCGGCGATGTCGTCCTGGGCGAAGCCCAGTGGTTCGCCCGACGCCACCCGGAGCTGCCACTCGACGAGATCGAGGCCGGTGACGAGCTCGGTCACCGGGTGCTCCACCTGGAGCCGGGTGTTCATCTCGAGGAAGAAGAACTGGCCCTCTTCGTAAAGGAATTCGACCGTCCCGGCGTTCACATAGCCACAGGCCTTGGCCACTTTGACGGCGGCCTCCCCCATGGCTCGGCGGACGTCGTCGGCGAAGGCCGGGGCGGGGCTCTCCTCGATCAGCTTCTGGTGGCGGCGCTGGCACGAGCAGTCGCGCTCGCCGAGCCAGACGGTCTCGCCCCTCGTGTCGGCCAGGATCTGCATCTCGACATGCCGTGGCCAGGCCAGGTACCTCTCGAGATAGATCTCGGACCGTCCGAAATAGGCCTGGGCCTCGCGTTGGGCGGACTCCATGGCCTCGGCCGCCTCGTCGGGGCCCGAGACGACCTTCATTCCCCGGCCGCCCCCGCCGAAGGCCGCCTTGATGGCCACGGGCCAGCCGAATTCCTCTCCGAAGGAGACCACCTCGCCGGGATCGGTCACCGGTTCGGTCCGGCCCGGGACACCGGAGACACCCACCGCCTCGGCGGCCCGGCGCGAGGAGATCTTGTCCCCCATCACCTCGATCGCCTCCGGGGGAGGGCCGATGAAGGTGACGCCGTCGGCCGCCACCTGCCGGGCGAAGTCGGCGTTCTCGGAGAAGAAGCCGTACCCGGGATGGACGGCGTCGGCCCCGGAGCGGGTCACGGCCTCGACGATGGTCGGTGTGTTCAGATAGCTTTCGGCCGCCGTCTGGCCGCCCAGGGCGTAGGCCTCGTCGGCCAGACGGACGTGGAGGGCGTCGCGGTCGAGTTCGGAGTAGACGGCCACCGTGCTCACCCCGAGCTCGCGGCAGGTCCGGATGACCCGAACGGCGATCTCGCCCCGGTTGGCGATCAGGACCTTCTGGAGCACGCACTCTCCTTCGATTGACCCGGCCGCGTCGGCGCCGCGGCGCGAAGCTCCAACACTGGCACGCCCCGTAGGGTGGCTGCCATGTACGAGGGCCGACGGTTCACCGAGGTGCGGCGCTTTCCCGAGCTGGACTCCACCAACCGGTACCTCCTCGACGAGGCCCGGGCCGGCGCCCCCGAGGGCCTCGTGGTCACCGCCGACCACCAGACGGCGGGCCGGGGCCGGCTCGGCCGCCGCTGGGAGGCCCCGCCCGGGGCCAACCTGCTCCTCTCGGTCCTCCTCCGGCCGGCGCTTCCCGTCGACCAGCTCCACCTCTGCACGGTGGCCATGGCTCTCGCCACCCGGGCCGGGGCCGCTCGGGTCGCCGGTATCGAGCCGGTCCTCAAATGGCCCAACGACGTCATGGTGGGGGAGAGGAAGCTGGCCGGCATCCTGGCCGAGGCCGTTCCCGGAGCGGTGGTCGTCGGCGTGGGGGTGAACGTGGCCTGGCCGCCACCCGACGGCGCACCGGGCGCCGACCGGGTCCCACCGGAAGTGGACAGCGCCACCTCCCTCTGGCGAGAGACCCGGGGACCGGGTTCGCCCATCCCTCCCGACACCGGTGTCCTGCTCGATGTCCTGCTCGACGAGCTCGGCCTCCGGCTGGACGACCTGGCCGACCCCGACGGGAGGCTTCGGCTGGCCTCGGACTACCGCCGGGTCTGCACCACGGTGGGGCGTGAGGTGAAGGTGTCGCTCCCCGGGGAGACGGTGACGGGGACGGCTCTCGACATAACCGTCGAGGGCCATCTCCTGGTCGACGTCGGGGCCTGCATCAGGACGATCACCGCCGGGGACGTCGTCCATCTCCGTACCTGACCTCGTCCCCCCCCGCCGACGCCCCTCCCTCACCGCCGCCGTCGAGTCCGGCGGGGTCCCGCCAAGGCCCCAGGTGACGGGGTCTACGATGTCGCCCCGTGCATCTACTCGTGACCGGGGGCGCCGGTTTCATCGGTTCGAACTTCGTCCGCTACTGGGTGGAGCACCACCCCGACGACGCCGTGGTGGCCTACGACGCCCTGACCTACGCCGGGAACCGGCCCAGCCTGGCCGACGTCGAGGACCGGATCACCTTCGTCCGAGGAGACGTCTGCGACCCGGAGTTCACCCTCGAGACCCTGCGGGCCCACTCGATCGAGACCGTCGTCCATTTCGCCGCCGAGTCGCACAACTCCTTGGCCGTCCT
Source organism: uncultured Acidimicrobiaceae bacterium (assembly GCA_963800065.1). Lineage (GTDB taxonomy): Bacteria > Actinomycetota > Acidimicrobiia > Acidimicrobiales > UBA8190 > CAWJFJ01. Next base: position 39,574 of record CAWCZO010000002.1, read on the forward strand.
CGACCCGGGGCTGTTCTTCCGGACCAACGTCCTGGGGACCCAGACGCTCCTGGAGGCGTCGCGCAAGGCCGAAGTGGCGCGCTTCCACCACATCTCGACCTGCGAGGTCTACGGCGACCTTCCCCTCGACTCCGACGACGCCTTCTCGGAGGAGGATCCCTACCGACCCCGGACCCCCTACAACGCATCCAAGGCCGGGGCCGACCACGCCGTCCGGGCCTACATCGAGACGTTCGGGACGGCCGCCACCATCACCAACTGCTCGAACAACTACGGCCCCTACCAATTCCCCGAGAAGGTCATCCCCCTGTTCGCGGCGCGTGCTCTCGACGACAAGCCCCTTCCCCTCTACGCGTCGACCAAGAACCGGCGCGAGTGGCTCCACGTGGTCGACCACTGCCGGGCCATCGAGGCCGTCCTCGAACGGGGGCGGATCGGCGAGACCTACCACGTCGGCTCCGGCATCGAGGCCTCCATCGAGGAGATCGCCGACGCCGTTCTGGCCGCTCTGGGCAAGCCGGAGTCCCTGAAGGAGATCGTCCCCGACCGGCCCGGTCACGATCGCCGGTACCTCCTGGACTGCACCAAGATCCGGACCGAGCTCGGATGGGAGCCGACCGTGCCCTTCGAGGAGGGCCTGGCCGAGACGGTCCGCTGGTACGCCGCCAACCGACCGTGGTGGGAGCCGCTGCGCGACAGGGCGCCGGTGGTCGAGACCTCGTGGGGTGACGATGCCGACGGGCGCCGCGACCCGGGCTGAGACAGGGCGCCCATGAGGGTTCTCGTCACGGGCGCCGCCGGCCAGCTCGGCCGCGATCTCGTCGATGCCCTGTCCGGTGCGGTCCCGAGCGGTGGTCTGGCCGGTGCGCCGTCCACGGGCCGCCTGGGAGAGCGCGCTGCGGTCGAGGTGGTGGCCACCGACTTCGCCGGGCTCGACGCCGTCCCCACCGACATTCGCGTCCCGCTCGACATCACCGACCGAACGGCCGTCCGCTCGGTCATGGAGGCCTACCGCCCCGACATCGTCATCCACGGGGCGGCGTGGACGGCCGTCGACGCCTGCGAGTCGGATCCCGACCGGGCCTTCGCCGTCAACGCCCTGGGCACGCGTCACATGGCCGAGGGGGCCCGCCACCACGGCGCCCATCTCGTCTACATCTCGACCGACTACGTCTTCGACGGGACCTCGTCCCGGCCCTACCTCGAGTGGGACGCACCCCATCCTCTCTCGGTCTACGGCCGCTCCAAGTGGGGCGGTGAGCAGGAGGTGGGTCCCGGTGCCACCATCGTCCGGACGTCCTGGGTGTCCGGGGCCCACGGCTCCAACATGGTCGGGACCGTCCTCCGGCTGGCCGCCGCCGGCGCCGGGCCCCTCCGTTTCGTCGACGACCAGCACGGGAGTCCGACCTTCACCGCCGACCTGGCCGGGGCGGTCACCGTGCTGGCCACCGAACGTCTCCCCGGCCTCTTCCACGTGACCAACCAGGGAGTCACCACCTGGTACGAGTTCGCCCGGGCGGTCCTGTCGGCTCGGGGCGACGATCCGTCACGGGTCGAACCGATCACCACCGCCGATCTCGATCCGCCGCGACCGGCGCCCCGACCGGCCAACTCGGTCCTCGACAACGCCGCCCTCCGGCTGTCCGGTCTTCCCCTGCTCCCCGACTGGCATGACGCCCTGGCCCGGCTGGTCCCCGTCCTCGCCGCCGGGGGTCGGAGCTGATGGGTCCGCCGGGCGATCCCTCCGATTCCTCCGATCTCCTCCTGGCCGTCATCGGCGCCGGCTACGTCGGGCTCACCACGGCCGTCTGCCTGGCCCACCTCGGCCATCGCGTCCGCTGCGGCGAGCTGGACACCGAGAAGGTGGCCCGACTGTCGCGCGGCGAGCCGACCATCCTGGAGGACGGCCTGGAGGAGCTCCTGCAGGAAGGGCTCGACGCCAAGCGGCTGCATTTCGTGGCCGGTGCGGCGTCGGCCGTGGAAGGCGCCGACTTCGTCTTCCTCTGCGTTCCCACCCCCCAGCGATCCGACGGGTCGGCCGACGTCACCGTCCTCGAGTCGGTGGCCGCCGAGATCGGCCCCCATCTGACCCCCGGCGCCGTGGTGGTTAACAAGTCGACGGTCCCCGTGGGATCGGCTCTGCGAGTGGAGCGTCTTCTCAACCGGCCCGGCGTCGGAGTCGTCTCCAACCCCGAATTCCTGCGGGAGGGGACCGCCGTCCACGACTGCCTTCATCCCGACCGGATCGTGGTCGGCGCCGACGACCGGGCCGCGGCGGCGCGCGTGGGCGCCCTCTTCGCCGGCGCTCATGCTCCGCTCATCGTCACCGATGCGGCCACGGCGGAGACGATCAAGTACGCCTCCAACGCCTTCCTGGCCACCAAGCTCTCCTTCGTGAACGCCGTGGCCAATTTGTCCGAGGCCGTCGGTGCCGACGTGCGCGACGTGCTCCTGGGGATGGCCTACGACCACCGGATCGGGTTCGACTATCTCCGCCCCGGCCCCGGCTGGGGTGGGTCCTGTCTGCCCAAGGACACCCGGGCCCTTCTCTTCATGGCCGAGACCGGGGGCTACGAGTTCCCCCTCCTCCGTGAGGTCATCGAGACCAACGAGGCCCAGTTGTCGGTCGTGGTGACCAAGATCCGCCACGCCGTGGGCGGGTCGCTGGCCGGTTGCGCCATCGCCACCTGGGGCCTCACCTTCAAGGCGGGGACCGACGACCGCCGCGACTCCCCGGCGGTGGAGATCGTCAACCGGCTGGTGGCCGAAGGGGCCCGTGTCCGGGTCTTCGACCCCACCGTGACCGGCCCCGTGCCCGAGCTCCCCGACGGCGTCGAGATCTGCGCCGACGCCTACACGGCCTGCGACGGCGCGGCCGCCGTGGTGGTCCTCACGGAGTGGGAGGAGCTCCGCCGGCTCGACTTCGCCAAGGTCCGTGCCCTGCTGGCGGAGCCGTCGGTGGTCGATGCCCGCAACCTCCTCGACCCCGCCGCCCTGCGCCGGATGGGTTTCGCCTACGTGGGGGTGGGACGGCCGTGACCTCCCCCGGCCCGGACGCCGCCGACGGCCGACGTGTGGTCGTCACCGGGGGGGCCGGCTTCCTCGGCTCCCATCTCTGCGACGCCCTGATGGCCCGCGGCGATCGCGTCGTCTGCGTCGACGACCTGTCGACGGGCGCGGCCCAGAACGTCTCCGGGCTGGCGGGCCAACTCCGTTTCGAGCTGATCGTCTCCGACGTGAGCGTCGCCCTCGACGTCGACGGACCGGTCGACGCCGTCCTCCACTTCGCCAGCCCGGCCTCGCCGCCGGACTATCTGGCCCGGCCCCTCGAGACCCTGGCCGTCGGTAGCGAGGGGACGCGCCATGCTCTGGCCTTGGCCCAGAACCACGGCGCCCGCTTCCTCCTGGCCTCCACCAGCGAGGTCTACGGCGATCCCGAGGTCCATCCCCAGACCGAGACCTACTGGGGAAACGTCAACCCCGTCGGACCCCGCAGCGTCTACGACGAGGCCAAGCGGTTCGCCGAGGCGCTCACCATGGCCTGGCACCGCACCCACGGGACCGACGTCGGCATCGTCCGCATCTTCAATACCTACGGACCACGGCTGCGGCCAGGCGACGGCCGGGTCGTTTCCAACTTCCTCACCCAGGCCATCGAGGGCCGGCCCCTCACCGTCTACGGCGACGGGACCCAGACCCGGAGTCTCTGTTTCGTCAGCGACGAGGTGGCGGGCATCCTGGCCCTGACTCGACGCCCCCCTCACCGGTCCCGTGAACATCGGGAACCCCGACGAGCACACCGTTCTCGATCTGGCCCGGGCCGTTCTCGACGTCACCGGCTCCTCGTCGGCGATCGTCCATGCCCCGCTCCCCGTCGACGATCCCACCAGACGGCGTCCGGACATCTCGGTGGCCCGTCGCGAGCTGGCCTGGGAGCCGGTCGTCGACCTGGACGAGGGGCTGAGGCGGACCGCCGCCTTCTTCTCGGCCGCCTGACCGGCGCCGACAGCGGGGACGGCAAAATGGGGGACAGGGACCGCAGCGGCCATGATGGGGACATGCCGGGTCCCGAGCCGCACCTCTTCCGACGCCTCTCGGTGATCGTCCCCGTCTTCAACGAGCGGAACACGGTGGCCGAGATCGTGCGACGGATGCGCGCCGTCACCCTCCCCGCCGATCTCGATCTCGAGATCCTGGTGGTCGACGACGGCTCGTCGGACGGGACCGACAAGGTCCTGGGCGCGCTCGAAGACTCGACCGTCCGCGTCATCGCCCACGGGAGGAACCAGGGCAAGGGTGCCGCCATCCGCACCGCTCTGGAGGAGGTCCGGGGCGATCTCATCCTCATCCAGGACGCCGATCTCGAATACGACCCCGACGACTGGCCCCGGTTGATCGAGCCGATCCTGAAAGCAAAGGCGCAGATCGTCTACGGGAGCCGGTTCACCGGTGAACGCAAGAACATGTTCCCGTCGCACTGGGTGGGAAACCGTTTCCTGACCCTGGCCACCAATGTCCTCTACCGGTCGACCCTCTCCGACATGGAGACCTGCTACAAGCTCTTCGACCGGCGGGTCCTCGTCGGCATCACCATCCGGTCGGAACGCTTCGACTTCGAGCCCGAGATCACGGCCAAGGTGCTGCGCCGCGGCTACCGGATCTACGAGGTCCCCATCTCCTACGCCGGCCGCGAGATCTCGGAGGGCAAGAAGATCTCGTGGCGAGACGGTGTCAGCGCCGTGATGGCCCTGGTGCGCTACCGCTTCACGCGGCGGATCTGATCGCCACGACCCGGGTGACGACCGAGACCGTGGCCGAGACGGGCTCCCGACGGCGACGCCCGGATCCGGCCGTCGTCGTCGTGAACCATGACGCCGGTGACGCGCTGGCCGACTTCCTCACCTCGTTGAGGGCCGAGAGCGTCAGCGAACTGATCGTGGTGGACAACGCCTCGAGCGACGGGTCGTCCGACGGTCTCGACTCCGATCCGACCGTCCGCGTCCTCCGCACGGGCGCCAACCTCGGCTACGGCGCCGGGGCCAACCGCGGGATCGCCGCCACCACCGCCGAGCTCGTCCTCGTCTCGAACCCCGACGTCTCGGTCCATCCCGGCGCCCTCGACGCTCTGGCCGCCGCCTTCGCCGCCGACGCCACCCTGGCCATCGCCGGGCCCTGCATCCTCGGCGCCGACGGGCCCCGGTACCCCTCGGCGCGTCGGTTCCCCTCCACCGTGGTCGGCGCCGGCCACGTCCTTCTCGGGTTGCTGGCTCCCGGCAACCGCTTCACCCGCCGGTACCGGATGGCCGATCTCGATCCGACGTCGGAGGCCAACGTCGACTGGGTGTCCGGAGCCTGCTTCATGGCCCGCCACCGTGCCCTCGACGAGCTCGGCGGTTTCGACGAGTCGTACTTCATGTACTTCGAGGACGTCGACCTGTGCTGGCGTGCGCACCGGGCCGGCTGGACGGTGGCCTACGTGCCTGCCGCCGTGGTCACCCATGCGCAGGGGACCTCCACGGCCCGCCGGCCCTACCGGATGCTCATCGCCCACCATCGCTCGGCCTTCCGCTTCGCGTCGCGTACGGCCGACGGGTGGCACCGGATGGCGCTGCCCCTCGTGGCCCTGGTGCTGGCGATCCGCCTCACCGTGGCCGCTGTCAGGCAGGCCCTGGGGACCCTGCACAAGACGGCACCCCGGGGCGACTAGGGTTTCAGGCCGATCATGGCGCGGAGAGATACAGGCAAGTGGGTGGCGCGCGCGGCGGCCACCGGAGGGGGCCGGAGCTATCGCGGCCAGATGCCGGTGAAATGGTACGGCACCCTCCTTCTCATCGTCCTGGTCGGGGTGGTCTCCATCGTCTACAGCCGTTACGAGCGGGAGAATCCGGCGGCGGGAACCCCACCGACGGTGAACAACACCCACTGGTACGCCGCCTTCGCCCTCGACGTCTGCGGGACCGTTCAACCGGATCTGCCCACGAATCCCAACGCGGCGTCCAACCCGGGGATCCACACCGATGGCGACGGGGTGATCCGGATCGAGCCGACCAAGGCGGCCGATGCCGGCAACAACGCCACCCTCAGTCGCTTCGTGACCGACTACCCCAAATTCGCGCTGACCCCGACGTCGCTCACCATTCCCGGCGAGAAGGCACGGACCAATGGTGAGACGTGCCCCAAACTGACGCCGGACGCCGGCCAGAAGGGCGAGGTCCAGATCAAGGTGTGGCCGAGCGCCCAGGCCCCCGGAGTGAACAATCCGACCACGACCTCCGATCCGAGCAGCGTGAAGCTGGCCGACGGCCAGTTGATCACAGTCGGCTTCGTGCCCGCCGGCAGCAAGCTCCCCAAACCCAGCGCCGCCACGATCACGTCGATGTTGCAGGCCATATCCCAGGCCGGGAGCCCCACCACGACCACACCCATCCCGGTCACGACGGCGCCCGCCTCGGCCTCGACGACGGCGCCCGCCTCGGCCACCACGACGGTGCCCGCCTCGGCCACCACGACGAAACCCGCTTCGGTCACGACGACGAGTAAGCCGTGAGCAGGTCCGCCGCGGCGCCGACAACGACCACGACGAAGGCGGCCGGCGGCGGGCAGTCCGGCACGTGAAGGCCGTCGTCCTGGTGGGCGGCGAAGGGACGCGACTTCGTCCCTTGACGTACACGACGCCCAAGCAGTTGCTTCCCGTCGTCGAGGTCCCGCTCCTAGAACGGGTGCTCGGGCATCTGGCCACGGCGGGGGTCGACCACGCCATCCTCTCGCTCGGCTATCGGCCCGACGCCTTCGTGGCCGCCTATCCCGGTGACATGGCGGCGGGTATCCGACTGTCCTACGCCGTGGAACCGGAACCGCTGGACACAGCGGGGGCCATCCGATTCGCGGCTCTCCACGGGGGAGTGGACGAGACGTTCTTCGCCGTCAACGGAGACGTTCTCACCGATCTCGACATCACGACCCTGCTGGACTGTCACCGACGCCACGATGCCCTGGCCACCCTCCATCTCACCGCCGTCGAGGATCCTTCACGCTTCGGGGTCGTCACGACCGACGCCGATGGTCGGGTCCTCGCCTTTGTCGAGAAGCCGACAGCCGGTCACGCGCCGTCGAACCTGATCAACGCCGGGACGTACATCCTGGAGCCCGAGGTCCTCGAAAAGATCCCCGACGGTCGACCGGTCTCCATCGAGCGGGAGACGTTCCCGGATCTGGCCACCGGCGGTCGTGTCTACGGCGTGGCCAGCCCGGCGTACTGGCTCGACGCCGGGACGCCGGCGGCATACCTGAAAGCCCACTCCGACCTCCTCGACGGGACACGCGGCGGTCCTCCGGCCCCCGGTGCGTCGGAACGCGCCGCCGGGGTCTGGGTGATGGGCACGCCCACGATCGACGGTGACGTCCGTCCGTGCTCGCTCATCGGCAGGGGTGCCGTGATCGCCGCCGGGGCGCGGGTGGTATCGAGCGTCGTCGGGGCGGGGAGCATCATCGAGAGCGGAGCCGTCGTCGAGGGCTCGGTGCTCCTGCCCGGGGTGCACGTCGACCGCGGGGCATCGGTCACCGGCTCGATCCTCGGTCACAACGCCGTCGTCGCCGAGGCCTGCGCCGTGTCGGCCCTCACGGTGGTGGGCGACGGCGAGGTCCTCGGTCGTGGCGTCCGGCTGAGTGAGGCCCGGGTCCCGGCATGAGAGTGCCGGCATGAGAGTGATGGTCACCGGCGGCGCCGGCTTCATCGGGTCGAACCTCGTCGACCGCCTCCTGGCTGAGGGGCACGCCGTGGACGTGGTCGACGACCTGTCGAGCGGATCCCTGGCCAATCTGGCCGCCGCCCGCGCCGGCCAGGCTCACGAGCTGACCTTCCACCAGCTCGACGTCAGATCGGGCGAGTTGGTGGAGATGATCGCTCGACGCCGCCCGGAGGTCATCTTCCATCTGGCCGCTCAGGCGGATGTGCGCGTGTCGGTGGCGCGCCCGGTCTTCGACGCCGACGTCAACATCCTGGGGACACTCCGGGTCCTCGAAGGAGCGCGTGCTCTCGACTCGACCAGGATCGTCTTCGCGGCGAGCGGCGGAACCCTCTACGGCGAGCCCGATCCCGCCGACCTCCCCGTCCGGGAGTCGCATCCCCACCGGCCCCTCTCGCCGTACGGAGTGTCCAAGAAATCGGCCATCGACTACATGGTGGCCTACCGCGAGCTCCACTCCGTGGAGTTCTGTGCTCTGGCCCTGGCCAACATCTACGGCCCCCGACAGGACCCCCACGGTGAGGCGGGGGTGGTCGCCATCTTTGCCGACCGCATCCTGCGGGGCGAGCCCGTCACCATCTTCGGCGACGGCGAGCAAACACGGGATTTTCTCTACGTCGACGACGTGGTCGACGCCTTCGTCCGTGGCGCCACCCGGGGCGGTGGCCTCCTGTTCAACATCGGGACGGGCCGCGAGCTCTCGGTCAACGATCTGGCCCGCGTGATGTCCGAGGTGGCGGGGTCGACGGTGGCCCCCGTCTACGCCCCGGCCCGGCCCGGTGAGCTCCAGCGCAGCGCGCTCGACCCGGAGCGGGCGGGAATCCATCTGGGTTGGTCGGCGTGGACGGATCTCTCCCTGGGGGTGCGGTCGGTCCTCGACCACGTCGGCGGTCGGACCGCCGACTGAGGGGAGCCCGGCTCGCCGGGAGCCGGGTCCCGGACGTCGGGTCGGTCAGCGGAACAGGTCCTCGGCCGGGGACCGGATGATCTCGTCGGCCACCGAGGCACGCCGGAGCCATTGTCGATCCAGACCCCGGACGACCGCCACCGGTATCCCCGTGGCCTTCCCCATGACGAGCTCGGCAGCCGAGGCGATCTCGTCGGCCACACAGACCTCGGTGGCCTGGAGCTCCCGACCGAAGGTGTCGGAGCTCCCCCGCAGATCGACCACGGCGGCGATGCCGGCACAACCGATGGCGACGTCGGTGACGCCCTGGCGCCACGTCCGCCCGAACGTGTCGGAGACGATGACGCCGATCTCGGCGCCGGTGGCGGCCCGCAGTCCGTCACGGATGCGGCGAGCTGACCGGTCGGGATCCTCGGGGAGCAACGCCGCCCACCCGGCCTCGACGTTGGAGAAGTCCACGCCGGAATTGGCGCAGACGAAACCGTGACGGGTCTCGGTGATGAGGAGGTCGTCGCGACGGCGGAGCACGCGTACCGACTCCCGCTCCACCAGACGGACACGATCGGCGGGGTCGTCGGGATCGACCTCGACCAGCCGGCCCTCGGCCTTGGACACGACCTTCTGGGTGACGACGACGACGTCTCCCTCCTCCACCTCGACGTGACGGGCGATGAGGCGGGCCAGATCGTCCCCCGGTCGGACCTCGCCGATCCCCGAGACCGGCACCACGGTGAGGGACCGGGGTACCTGTCCACCCGTCATGCGATGAGTCCCGAGACGGCGTCGAGGACGGTGGCCGACAGGCGTTCGGCGGCCGCCACCGTCGACATCACGGTGGGGGCCACGATGCACCGGACCCCTTGCGACTCGACAGCATCGGCGAGGGCCCTGTCCGCCTCGTCGACCACCAGGGTCCCCGCCACCCCCGCGTACATCCGCGCCACACCCACCACCGACGGCTCCTGACCGAGCTCGGCCATCAACCGGTCGGCCGGCCCCTTCAGGGCGGAACCGGCCACGATGGGCGAGACGGCGACCACACGGGCCCGACGACGCCTGAGGGCGTCGGCGATCCCGGGGACGGCCAGGAGGGGTCCGATGGAGACCACCGGGTTCGACGGGCAGATGACGACCACGTCGCCGCCGCCCAGGGCGTCGAGGACGCCGGGAGCGGGTTTGCACCGGTCGGCACCCTCGAAGCGGACCGACTCGACGGGGACGGCGTGCTGACGGCGGACGAAGTACTCCTGGAAGGCGATCTCGGGGCCTCCGGCCAACGTCACTCGGGTGCGGACGGGGTCGTCGGACATGGGAAGCAGACGGGCGCCGATCCCCAGGGCGGCGGTGATCTCGGCGGTGACCTCTGACAGCGTGGCGCCGTCGGCCAGTCGTTGCGTCCGGTAGAGATGGGTGGCCAGATCCCGGTCACCGAGGCGGAACCAGGTCTCGCCGCCGAGGTGTCCGAGCGCCTCCATCACCGTCCAGGTCTCGTCGGCCAGTCCCCAGCCGCGCTCCTCGTCGTTCATCCGCCCCAGCGTGTAGGTCACGGTGTCGAGGTCGGGGCAGATGACCAAGCCGTGCAGGACAGTGTCGTCACCGGTGTTCACGACGGCCGTGACCTCGCCCGGGTCGACGACGCGGACGAGACCGCGCAGGAGGCGGGCGGCACCCACTCCTCCGGCGAGGGCGGTGATCATCGAGCCAGGCTAACGGTCCACCGAACCACCGGGGCCCGAGCCCCGGTGTGCAAGGCTCCCCGGGTGTCGCTGGGTGATCCGAAACAGTGCCACCGGCTCACGGTGGCTGTCGACGCCACGCCTCTCCTGGGGGTGCGCACCGGCGTCGGGATGTTCTGTCGGGGAGCCCTCGAGGCCCTGGGGGAGCGGTCCGATCTCGATGTGGCCGCCTTCGCCGTCACCTGGCGACGTCGCCACCTCCTGCCCCCCCTGGTGCCGTCCCCCATCCGGGTGGTGGCGCGGGCCATGCCGGCGCGACCCCTCCACACGATCTGGTCCCGTTTCTCCGTTCCTCCCGTCGAATGGTTCACCGGTCCCGCCGATGTCGTCCACGGGACGAACTTCGTGGTCCCACCGACCCGGCACGCCGCCCGGGTGGTGACCGTCCACGATCTGACGGCGGTGCACTTTCCGGCCATGTGCGACGGGTCCACGCGGATGTTCCCCGAGATCGTTCGTCGTGCCGTCGCCGAGGGAGCCTGGGTGCACACCCCTTCACGATTCGTGGCCGACGAGGTCGTGGCGGAGCTCGGTGCCGCCCCCGAACGGGTGCGGGTGGTGCATCACGGCATACCGGGGCACGAGCCGATGTCGGCGTCGCCGTCGGCGGCACCGGGCCCGCCGGCCGGTGTCGTCCTGCCCGAGGGGACGCGCCGATATGTCCTCGCCCTGGGAACGGTCGAGCCACGCAAGGATCTCCCGGGACTCGTCCGGGCCTTCGACCGCCTGGCCGGCGACCTCGGCGACGTGGCCCTCGTGGTGGCCGGTGCCCCTGGATGGGGCGACGACGCCCTGGAGCGCGCCGTGACCGAGTCGCCGTGGAGCGATCGGATCGTCCGTCTCGGTTACGTCGACGATGACCGTCACCGGGTGATCCTGGCCGGCGCCAGCGTCCTCGCCTACCCGTCGGTCTACGAGGGCTTCGGCTTCCCCCCACTCGAGGCCATGGCCGCCGGTGTCCCCGTGGTGGCCACGGCGGTGGGGGCCATCCCCGAGGTGGCGGGGGACGGGGCCCTTCTCGTGGCCCCCGGTGACGTCGAAGCCCTCGCCGCCGCTCTCACCGACGTCCTGGGGAACGCAGCTGCCCGTGACGCCCTCATCGAACGAGGACGAGAGCGCGCCGAGCTGTTCACCTGGACATCGTGCGGCCGGGGCCTGGCGGCGCTCTACTCGGAGGCGGCGCAGGCGCGATGAGGACGAGCGACGGGCCATGACCGAAACGGGTAGGGCCGGTGGCGCCGGAGGCGGGCCCAGGGGAACGGACCGGTCGCGGCGCGTCGTTCTCGTCGTCGATCAGCTGCGCCGGGTCGTCCCCGGGGGCATCGGCCGCTACATCACCGGTCTTTTGCAGGGCCTGGCCGAGTTGGCCGACGCCGGCGAGGACGTCCCAGAGCTGATCCTGTTTGCCAGCCGACCGCCGTCGGTCCCCGATCCCCTCGCCACCTTCGGGTTGGAGGTCATCTCCTCGCGCCTGCCCGGTCCCGTTCTGACGCGGGGCTGGGACGCCGGCGTGTTCGACGCGCCCGCCGGCGACGTCGTTCACGCTCTGTCTCTGGCCGCCCCGCCGTCCCGGCACGCACCGCTGGTCGTCACCGTCCACGACATGGCATGGCGCCACGTCCCTCAGATGTACCCGGCACGCGGAAGGCGGTGGCACGAAGCAGCCTTCGGACGGGCACGGCGACGGGCCACGGGGTTGGTGGTACCGGCGGAGGAGGTGGGGCGCGACGTGGCCGGCGCCGGGGTCGGGTCGACCACGATCACCGTGATTCCCCACGGCTCCGACCATCTTCCCGCCCCCGACCGCCCGTCGACGGCGGCCCTGCTCGACCGGCTGAAGGTGGACGGGCCGTTCATTCTGTCGGTGGGGACGCTCGAGCCGCGCAAGAACCTGGCCCGGCTGGTCGACGCCTACGGCCGGGCCCGATCGCGTCTTCCCGAACCGTGGCCCCTCGTCGTGGTGGGTCCGACGGGATGGGGGGCGCGACCCCCGTTCGAGGCGGGCCGGGGGCCCATCGTCGGCGTCCTGCCCGCCGGACCGGTTGACGACGGCACGCTGGCCGGGCTCTACGAGCGGGCGCGTCTGCTCAGCTATGTCCCTTTGACCGAGGGCTTCGGCTTCCCCCCTGTGGAGGCCATGCGCCACGGCCTCCCTGTCGTGTCCAGCCCCATGCCCAGCCTCGGGGGAGCGGGGCTCGTCGTCGATCCCGAGCGGACCGACGACATCGCCGACGGGCTCGTGAAAGTGGCCACCGACGAGTCCCTGCGCGCCCACCTAGTGGACCGGGGGACCGAGCGGACGAAGGCGTTGACGTGGGCGGTCTCGGCGCGCACGCACGTGGCGCTGTGGGAGTCGTTGGCGTGACCGACGTCGTGGCGGTCTCCCTGGACGTCAGCGCCGTACCGGTCGACCCGGTGGGCGCGGGGCGGTACACCATCCACCTGGTCGAGGCCCTGGCCCGTCGTGACGACACCGGCCTGCGCCTGTGGTGCCGTCGGGGCGACGCTCGTCGTTGGAGCGCCCTCACGCGCTCGGAGATCGAACTACCGGCGGGCGCCGATCCCCGGCGGGCGGCCTCCGTCCGGGCCGTCGCCCCGGGGCGGCGTCCCGCCCGCCTGGCCTGGGAGCAGCTGCGGCTGCCGGCGTTCCTGAAGGACACGGACGCCGACATCCACCACGGACCGCACTACACGATGCCGGAAAGGGCCCGCCTGCCCAAGGTGGTGACGATCCACGATCTCACCTTCCTCGACCACCCCGAGTGGCACGAGCGCAGCAAGGTGCTGATCTTCCGACGTGCCATCACGGTGGCCGCCCGCCGGGCCACGGCGCTCGTGTGCGTCAGTGCCACGACGGCGGCACGGCTGGAGGAACTGTGCCACCCGGCCGGACGCGTCTTCGTCATTCCCCACGGGGTCGACCACGCCCAATTCCGACCCCACGAACCGGCACCGGGAGCCGACGACGAGGTCCTGGCGCGGATCGGGGTCCGCCCGCCCTACATCGTCTTCGTGGGTACGTTGGAACCTCGCAAGGCGGTGCCCGACCTGGTGGCCGCCTTCGACCGGATAGCCGGATCGGACGCCGACCTGTCACTCGTCCTCGTGGGCGGGTCGGGGTGGGGTCTCCCCGAGATCGAGAGGGCGATCGCCTCCGCCCGTCACGGCGAGCGAGTGGTCCGCACCGGATATGTCGCCGATCGGGCCGTCCCCGCTCTCCTGCGCCGGGCCGCCGCCGCCGCCTATCCGTCCCTCGAGGAAGGATTCGGGCTTCCGGCCCTCGAGGCGCTGGCCTGTGCCACCCCGCTCGTGACCACGGCCGGCACGGCCATGGCCGAGGTCAGCGGTGACGCCGCCGTCCTGGTGGCACCGGGACAGATCGGCGACCTGGCCGAAGCCCTGGCGGCCCAGATCACGGGCGGATCCGAGGTCGAGGCCCGCCGTCGCCGTGGGCTCGACCGGGCCGAGCGATACACATGGGAGCGGTGCGCCGAAGGCCACATGGACGCGTACCGGTGGGCCTTCGACCAGAGCGACCGCCCGGGCCCGGGTGCCGACGGCGACGACCGGTAAGGTTCGACGCGTGCGAGCTCTCGTCACCGGTGCCAACGGCTTTGTCGGATCGTGGCTGACCTCGTATCTGCGCGACCAGGGCGACGACGTTGTCGGGATCGACCACGAGGTGGACGTCACCGACGCCGCCGCCGTCCGCCAGGCGGTGGTGGCCGCCTCGCCCGACGCCATCTACCACCTGGCGGCCCGGGCCCACGTGGGGGAGTCGTGGGTGGATCCCGAGGAGGTCCTCCAGGTGAACGCCGTCGGGACGCTGCACGTCCTCGAGGCGGCCCGGGCCTGTTCCTCGCCGCCCCGGGTGCTCCTGACCAGTTCGGCCGAGGTCTACGGCGCCGTGGTCGAGGAGCAGCTCCCGGTCACCGAGACCACCCCTCTCGCCCCCGTGACGCCCTACGCCGCCAGCAAGGTGGCGGCCGAGTATCTGGGTGTCCAGGCCTACCTGGCCTACGGGCTCCCCGTGGTCAGGGTCCGACCTTTCAACCACGTGGGACCGGGCCAGTCCTCCAGCTTCGTCGTCGCCGGACTGGCGGCGCGCATCGTGGAGGCCGCCCGCTCCGGTTCCCGCACCATCTCGGTGGGCAACCTCGAGGCCCGCCGTGATCTCACCGACGTTCGTGACATCGTCCGGGTCTACCGGCGGCTCGTCGAATCGGGAACTCCGGGAGAGGTCTACAACGTGTGCTCGGGCCGCGACGTGGGCATCGCCGAGATCGCCGACCGGTTGCTGGCGCTGGCCGGCGCGGCGTTACAGCTCGTCCCGGACCGGGAGCTCATGCGACCGGTGGACGTTCCCGTCGTCCGAGGTGATCCGACCAAGCTGCATGCGGCCACGGGCTGGCGGCCCGAGCTCGACCTCGACACCACCTTGCGCGATGTTCTCGACCAATGGCGTGAGCGGGTGGCGTAGAGCGTCGGAATCCCCCGCCATCGGGGGCGGGGGATTCCGGTCGACGGAATGTCTGAAGACGGAGTCTCGGGCTCCGGCCGGTGGCTCAGAGCGGAAAGCTCAGGCGGCCACGCTGTTCAGGAGGGTCCGCAGTTGCTGGCGGGCCTCGCGAGCCTGCGAATGTGCCTGCTTGACCAGATCACGAGCCTGGGTGGGGAGCCGTCCCTCGATGGGTTCGAGGGTGGCCTCGAGCCGGCCGATGACCTGCTCGACGACGGTGTCGACGTCCCTCACCCGCTTGCTGATCTCGCCACGGGCGTCCCCGAGGCGGTCCTCGAACTGGGTCCGGGGCTCGGCCAGGCGCTTCACCAGCTCCTGCCGGCGGACCTGGGCGCGCTGGACGCCGAGCACGCCCAGCCCGACGACGACATAGGCGGCGTCTCGGACGGCCTTCGTGATCTCCTGCGTGACGTCCTTGAGTTCGGGCATCAGGTGTCCTTCCTGTCTCGGGGGGAGTATCGGGGGTCTCGGGCGGGACTCGGCTCCTCCAGGTCTTGCTAGCAAGTGTAGCCCGAAATGCTAACAATGGCAAGCACCCGGGGGCCGGGGAGCCTCCCCGGGGAGGGGGTCCCGACAGCGTCCACGCCAGCCCCGCCCCGTGCCCGCGGGGTGGGGTGGAGGTCGAGTCGGCGTGTCCCGGAACGAGATCCGGTGCACCCCCGGCGCGATGCTGGTGGAGACCCCGTTGCTCACAGACGTCCGGCAAGGGAGACCCATGGCCCAAGAGCATGAGCGTGTCGCGATACTCGGCATCGGCACTATGGGCCATGGGATGGCCACCTCCGCTTTGCGCGCCGGGATCCCGACGATGGTCTGGAACCGCAGCCGGGAGGCGACCCGAGATCTCGCCGAGTCGGGTGCCGAAGTGGCGCAATCGGCTGAGGACGCTGGGCGGTGGGCGGCGATCGTCGTCACGATGGTGACCGACGCCGACGCTGTCATCTCTGTCGCCCGCGACGAGGGAATGCTTGCCGCCCTCGTACCGGGGGCAATCCTGGTGCAGATGAGCACCATTGGCGTGGCCGGGATCGAGAGCCTGGCGGCCATGGTGGCGGCAGAGCGTCCCGACGTGATCTTGCTCGACGCCCCCGTGTCGGGAAGCAAGGACCCGGCGGAACACGGTCAACTGACCATCTTCGCGTCCGGGCCCGAGCAGGCCCGGCCGCGGGTCACCCCCCTCTTCGACGCGTTGGGTCAGCGCACGGTCTGGGCCGGAAACGTCGGGACTGGCACCCGGCTCAAGCTTGTCGCCAACACGTGGCTCGCTTTTGCGGCGGAAGCGGTCGCCGCTTCTGTGGCACTTGCTCATGGTCTAGGGCTCGAGACCGAGAGGGTGGTGGACGCCCTCGAAGGCAACCCGCTCGTGTCTCCCTGGCAGGAAGCCAAGCTGCAGCGGATCGCCAAAGGCGAGTTCTCGGCTCAGTTCGCGCTGTCGCTCGCGCTCAAGGATGTGCGCCTGGCAAAGGAAGCCGCAGACGGCCGCCTCGGGGCACTGGCGTGCTTGGCCGAAGAATGGCAGCAGGCTGTCGATCACGGCCTCGGCCACGAGGATGTGACGGTGGTGACGCGCTCCCTGGAACAGCAATGGACACGGCCATGACCATGATCGGCTACACGATGATGTGTGAGCAGGCCGGTCCTAAGCAATTGGTGCGGGATGTCGCTCTCGCCGAAGAGGCTGGCTTCGACTTCGCCGTGATCAGCGACCACTATTTTCCTTGGCTGGACGCGCAGGGTCACGCCCCCTACGCCTGGAGCGTGCTCGGCGCCGCCGCCCAGGCCACCGATCACATCCCGCTCATGACTTACGTCACCTGTCCCATCCGGCGCTACCACCCGGCGGTCGTCGCCCAGAAGGCGGCCACCATGCAACTGCTCTCTGATGGCCGCTTCACTCTCGGACTCGGCGCCGGGGAGAACCTGAACGAACACATCGTCGGCGGCGGGTGGCCCATCGCCGCCGCACGCCATGAGATGCTCGAAGAGGCGGTCGAGATCATTCGGGCTCTGTGGACAGGCGACACGGTCACCTACAGAGGCAGGCATTTCGACGTTGAGTCCGCCAGGGTCTGGGATCTACCGGACACAGCCCCACCTATCGGGATCGCCGTTTCGGGACGCAGCAGCTGTCATCTGGCGGGACGCCACGCCGACGCCATGATCGCCGTCGAGCCCGATGCCGAACTCGGGCGGATGTTCGATGCGGCCGGAGGCTCCGACAAGCCACGCGTCGGCCAGATCGCGTTGTCCTACGACCCCGATCGAGACGTCGCAATGAAGCGGGCGATGGAACAGTTCCGCTGGTTCACCGGCGGATGGAGAGTCAATGCCGAGCTTCCGGTCCCGGCCTCGTTCGCTCAGGCGTCGAGAACCGTGGGTGAGCGGGACATATCCGAGAAGATGCCGTGCGGTCCCGACCTGGAGATGCATCTCGCCGGGATCCGCCAATTCGAATCAGCCGGTTTCACCCACGTCGCCTTGATCCAGGTCGGCGGGGATACCCAAGAGCGGTTCATCGACTGGGCGGCACGTGAACTTCTCCCCGCCCTCCGGGCTTCCTGATACCGACGCCCGGAGACGGCCACGGCGTCGGGCCGCCCGGCGCGGTGCCGGCATTCGAACTCGGGCGTGGGCTTCTTCGGGCCCGTGGCGCGGACATGTCGCAGTCGACACGTAGACCGAGGCCACGGACGGCGCGCAACTCATTGCGCTGGGCGTCGGGGCGGGGCCCTGGGGGACCTGGGTGGGCGAAGCTAGCCTCAGACCCCTGATGGAGACCCTGGCTCCTCCGGTCGTCGCCGTGATCGTGACGTGCGATCCGGGTCCCTGGTTCGTCGAGACGCTTCGCGCCTTCGCCTCCCAGGAGTACCCCGAGCTGTCGGTCCTGGTGCTCGACGCCGGAAGTGCCGAGGATCCGACGGCCCTGGTCGCGGCCGAGCTTCCCGGTGCGTTCGTGCGCCTGCTGGGCGTGAACCGGGGCTTCGGCGCCAGCGCCAACGAGGCCCTGACCATGGTCGAGGGCGCATCGCATTTCCTGTTCTGCCACGACGACGTGGCCCCCGCCCCCGACGCCGTCCACCAACTGGTCGAGGAGTCCTACCGCTCCAACGCCGGCGTCGTGGCGCCGAAGCTGGTGAGCTGGGACGACCCCGGGCGGTTGCTCCACGTGGGGATGGCCGTGGACAAGGGCGGTGCCGTGGTGGACCGGGTCGAACCGGGCGAGGTCGACCACGGTCAGCACGACGCCGTGCGCGACGTCTTCCTGGCCCCCGGTGGTTGCACCCTCGTCCGTGCCGACCTCTTCGCCGAGCTCGGAGGATTCGATCCCGACATCTTCGTCATGGGGGAGGACCTCGACCTCTGCTGGCGGGCCCAGATCGCCGGCGCGCGCGTCCTGGTCGCACCCCAGGCGCGCGTCCGCCACCAGGAGGTTCTGGCCAGTGGCAGGCGTCGTCTCCCAGATTCGGTCCTCGTCGACATCCCGGTCGAGCAGGTGGGTCCGGCCTCGGCCGCCGCCGCTCCCGGAGTGCCCGACCCGACCGGGGCCGTTTCCCCGCACATCGGTGACGACCCTTCGGTTCTGCCGCACCGACGGGAGCTTCCCGGTCGCCACCGGGCCAGGCGACCTGTTCCCGCCCTCACCCTGCAGTCGCTGCAACGGCGTCACGAGTTGCACGTGGTGCTCAAGTCGTACGGGCGCTTCCATCTGATCCGGGTCCTACCGCAACTGATGGCGTTGGCGTTGGCCGAGTACGCCATCGCCCGGGCTTCAGGCCACGGCGACCGCGCCGCCGCCGTGGCCCACGCCTGGCGGTGGAACTACGTGCGCCGTCGTGCCATCCGGTCCGAACGCGTCGAGGTGCGGGCCCACCGGCTCCTGGACGACGCCGAGGTGAGACGTCTCCAGCTCCACGGCAGCGCCAGGCTCAACGCCTACGTCCGCCGGGCCGTGAACCAGGGCCTCAAGGCCGCCCATCTCGGAGCGGAGAACGACGTGGGTGAAGGCGAGGCGGCCCGCGACAGCGAGCATCGCCGCCGGATCAGGGCCGATGCCCTGTCGCTGCGGGTCGTGGCCTGGGCCGTGGCCGTCGCCGTGCTCGTCTTCGGGACGCGCCAGATCCTCGGCTCCGGATTCCCTTACGTGGGCCAGCTCCTCCCGTTGCCCTCGGCGGGCACGCTCCTGCACCGCTTCCTGTCGGGTTGGCAACCGTCCGGAGTGGGGACGACGGACCCCACCAGTCCGGTCACGGGGGTCCTCGGTGTCGCCGGGATGGTCCTGTTCGGCAGCGTCGGGCTGCTCCAGAAGGTCGTCGTTCTCGGCTGCGTCCCCGTCGGCGCCCTGGGGATGGCCCGTCTGGTGCGGCCCATGGGCTCCCGGCGCGCCTCTCTGGCGTCGACGCTCGTCTATCTGGCCGTGGCCGTGCCGTACAACGCGCTGGCGACGGGACGGTGGGATGCCCTTCTCGCCTACGCCGCCTGCCCCTGGATCGTCGGTTTCCTGGCCCGGGCGTCGCGGTTGGCGCCGTTCGGTCCCGCCGCGGCCGATGAGGTGTCCCCGCCCGCCCCTTCCTCCCCGGTCGACCCCGATAGCCCCGTCGCCGCCCCGGCCGACGCCGTGCCCGGAGATCCGGCAGACCCCCGCGGCGCTGAGGTGACCGTCGGCGGCGTCGAGGGCGCGCCGTCCGGTCAGGACCGGCACGCCCGGCGTTGGCGGGCCGGTCTCCTCGGCCAGATGCTCTGTCTCGGTCTTCTCGAGGCCCTGCTCACGTCGGCGGCGCCGTCGGGCGTCCTCCTGGTCCTCGTCACCGCCACCGGTCTGGCGCTCGGATCCCTGGTGACGGCGGGACCGGGAGCCCGGCGAGCGGCGGCCAGGATCGTCGTGACGGCACTGGGGGCCACCGCCGTGGCGGGCGTTCTCCTGCTCCCCTGGTCCGCCGCTCTGCTCTCGGGCCCCGGCCGCTGGCAGGCTCTGACGGGCCTGGCCGCGGCCCCCTCCTCGGCTGCCGGGTGGGGGGCGATCCTTCGACTCGCCCTGGGACCGATCGGAGACTCGCCGCTGTCGTGGGCCTTCCTGGCATCGGCGGCCCTGCCCCTGGTCATCGGTTCGCGCTGGCGTCTGGCCTGGGCGGGCCGGGTCTGGGTCATGGCCGTGGTGGCGTGGGTCCTGACCTGGGCGGTCGGCCACGGCTGGCTCGGTCCGCTCACCCCCTCGCCGCAGGTCCTCCTGGTGCCCGCCGCCGTGGCCGTCGCCTTCGCCGTGGGCCTCGGTGCGGCGGCGTTCGAAACCGATCTCCCGGCCTACCGGTTCGGTTGGCGGCAGGTGGCCACCGCCGTGGCCGCCGTGGCGGCCGCCATCGGTGTTGTCCCCGTTCTCCTCGCCAGTTCCAACGGACGATGGGATCTCCCGCTCAGCGGGTACGGCCAGGCGACGTCGTGGATGGGGACGCACTCGGGCCCCGGTGGCTTCCGGGTCCTCTGGCTCGGTGATCCCCGGGTGCTTCCCGGCGGCGGGTGGCAACTGGCGCCGGGATTGGCCTACTCGATCAGCGAGGACGGCCTCGGAGACGCCACCGAGATCTGGTCCGGGTCGTCCCCGGGCGCGGCTGCCGCCATCGGTGAGGATGTGGAGGTGGCCCGCCGGGGGGCCACCGTCCGCCTGGGCACGCTCCTGGCGCCCTATGCCATCCGCTACGTCGTGGTCGTGGACAACCTGGCTCCGTCGATCCCGGGATTCCAGTCCCCCCTGGCGGCGGAGCCGCCGCCCGACCTGAACACGGCCCTGCTCTCCCAGCTCGATCTCCGACAGATCATCGGGCAGGGCGGCTTCGAGGTGTTCACCGACGACGCCGCCCTTCCCGAACGTGCCGTCCTGGCCAGCAGGCCGACCTCGGTGCCGCCGTCGCCGTCGGCCACAACGACGCCGACGTCGACGACGGCCACCATGACAACCACCACGACGACGACGCCATCGCCGGTCGGAGCCGATCCCGCCCTCGCCGGGTGGAAACCCGCCCTCCACGCCGCGCCGGGGGCGACCCAGGCGACGGGCCGGGTGCCGGTCGGGACGGTGCTGGCGGCCGTGGCTCCGTCGACGGCGTGGGAGCTGGTGGAACCGGGCGGTACCGTCCGACGCTCGACGCCGATCTTCGGCTACGCCGCCTCGTTCGACGTCGTCCGGCCCGGTCCTGTCACCGTCAAGTTCCGGGGTTCGTGGGTCCACGGACTCGAGGTCGCCGTCGAAGTCCTCCTGTGGCTCGTCGTGGTGGCCCTCCTCCTCGGTCGGCGGCGATCGGTGGCACATCTGTCGAGCCGCATCAGGCGCCGACGGGCCAGGCGGGCCCGGTCGGCGACGGGGCCGGAGATGGCCCCCGACGAGGGGGGTGACGACGTTCGGGAAACGGCCGATCCCTCTGCGCCCGATCCCTCTGCGCCCGACACCGGTGTCGCCACCGGAGCGGCACCGAGATGAGCGAGCCGATGCGGCGCGCCCTGCTCGTCGTGGGGGTCCTCGCTGTCCTGGTGGGGATCGGAGTGGCCGGCGGCGGCGGGAGCGCATCGGTGGGACCACGGACGTCGGGTGGGACAACGTCGGCATCGAGCACCGGCGTGCCCCGCCGCGGTTCCGAGTCATCGGCCTGGTTCTGTCCCGGCGGTACCACCGCCGGCGGTGACGCGCAGGCCACCATGATCGTCACCAATCCCACCCCCCAACCGGTGACGGGGACGGTGACTACCGTCTCGACGAACGCCGTCCCCGTCCAGATGTCGGTGCCGCTAGCGGCCAACATCCAGGGGGCTTTGGCCCAGGTTCCCGGCCTCCCCGGCGGCTCCCAGGCGTCCACCGTCGTCTTCAACGGCGGCGGGATGGCGGTGACCCAGGTGGTGTCCGGCCCCTTGGGCTCGAGCACCGCACCCTGCGCGTCGGCCACGGCCCGGCACTGGTACTTCGCCGACGCCTCCACGGCGCCCGGCGACACGGTGACCCTGTCGCTGTACAACCCGACGGACACCGTCGCCGTCGTCGACGTCTCGTTCGTCGTCTCCACCGGTGTGGTGGAACCGCCCGCCTACCAGGGGATCGACGTCCCCGCCCACACCCTGGTGGTGGAGAACGTCGGTGACCACGTGCAGAACAACCCCGCTCTGGCCACCGCCGTGGTGGCGCTGTCGGGAGCGGTGGTGGCGGCCGAACTCGAGGCGGCCGGGCCGGCCGGCAGCGGTGGCCCCTCGGTGGTGCTGGGCGCCACGGCGTCGTCGACCACGTGGTCCTTCGCCCAGAACACCGATGTCCCGAACGGGGGCACCGTGTTCCACGTCTTCAACCCGTCCGCCCGCCCGGCCCGTGTGACCGTGAGGATCGGGTTGGAGCAGGGTGCGGCCGAGCCTCTCGTCATGGATGTCCCGTCCGACTCGGTCTCCACCCTCGACACCGGGGGACTGGCCCGCATCCCGATCGACACGCCCTTCGCCGTGACCTTCGTCTCCGGTGGAGGGGTGGGAATCGTCGTCGATCGTCACGTGTCGTCGCCCGCCGGTTCGCCGGCGCCGGAGGTGGGCGACAGCGCCGGAGTGGCCGGGGGCGCGGTCCGGTGGTTGCTGCCGGCGGCCTCCCCGCCTTCGACGGGGGTGTCTTCCCTCGCCGTGGTGAACCTGAACCGGACGCCGGTGACGGTTGGTCTGTCCGTACTCTCCGCCACGGGACTCGTCCCGGTGAAAGGCTTCGGGCGTCAGCGCATTCGACCGGGGAGGCCGCTCATCGTGAGTCCGAGTCCGGGCGTTCCCGTGGGGACCGTTCCCATGGAGCTGGTGGCCAGTGCACCGGTGGCGGTGGAGCTCGATGCCGTGCCCGCCGCCAGTCCCGGTGTCGTGGTGAGCCCCGCCCTGCCCCTGCGCTGAAGGCGTGTCAGTCGGCGGATGTGCCGGCCGGCGAGCTCGTCGGCTCGGCCGTCGGCGGCGGCGCCACATAGCCGCCGTTCCCGCCCGCCGGTTCGCCGGTAGGCGCCGGTGCCGGTACGGGGTCAGACGGGGCGAAGTGGGGAACCACGGTGGCCCCGGCGTCGTGGACCGGTCCTCCGTAGGCCGTGTCGACGAGACGCCCGACCTCTTCGCCGTCGAGCGTCTCGCGCTCGAGCAGGCCCCGGGCCACGGCGTCGAGGCCGCCGCGGTGACGACTGAGCAGCTCGATGGCCCGTTCCTCCTGCCGGCGCAGGATACGCGACACCTCGGCGTCCACCACCCTGGCCGTGTCCTCGGAATAGTCCCGGGAGTGCAGGAGGTCCTCGCCCAGGAACACCATTCCCTGTGACCCCCAGGCCATGGGCCCGAGCTCCTCGCTCATGCCCCACTCCCGGACCATCTTGCGGGCCAGCTCGGTGTTCCCGACGAGATCGTTGCTGGCCCCGGTGGACAGATCGCCGTAGACGAGCAACTCGGCGGCGCGCCCGCCCATCCGGACGGCGAGGGAGTCCTCGATCACCTCGCGGGGGTAGATGTGGCGCTCTTCGATGGGCAGCTGCTGGGTCACACCGAGAGCCATCCCGGTGGGAAGGATCGTGACCTTGTGGACCGGGTCGGCGTGCTGGAGAACGTAGGCCAGCACGGCGTGGCCGCCCTCGTGGAAGGCGACCCGCTCCTTCTCGAGCTCCGAGAGGACCAGGCTCTCGCGGCGCTGACCCATGAGGACGCGGTCGCGGGCGGCCTCGAAGTCCCGCATGTCGACCTGGTGCGATCCGCGCCGGACGGCGTGGAGGGCGGCCTCGTTGACCAGGTTGGCCAGGTCGGCACCGCTCATCCCCGGTGTTCCCCGGGCCACGAGCTCGAGGTCGACGTCCTGCCCGATCCGCTTGTCCTTGCAGTGGACCCTCAGGATGGGGAGCCGCTCCTCGAGGTCGGGGAGGGGGACGACGATCTGCCGGTCGAAACGTCCCGGCCGGAGCAGGGCCGGGTCGAGGATGTCGGGGCGGTTCGTCGCCGCGATGATGACGACGCCCTCGGCCGGGTCGAAACCGTCCATCTCGTTCAACATCTGGTTCAGTGTCTGCTCACGCTCGTCGTGGCCGCCACCGAGCCCGGCTCCACGCTTGCGGCCGATCGAGTCGATCTCGTCGACGAAGATGATGGCCGGAGCCTGCTTTCGGGCCGTCTGGAACAGGTCGCGGACGCGGCTGGCACCGACGCCGACGAACATCTCCATGAAGTCGGACCCGCTCACCGACAGGAAGGGCACACCGGCCTCGCCGGCCACGGCCCGGGCCAGGAGGGTCTTCCCCGTCCCGGGGGGTCCGACCAGGAGGATCCCCTTGGGGATCTTGGCCCCGATGTCCCGGAAGCGGTGGGGCGACTTGAGGAAGTCCACGACTTCGGAGATCTCGATCTTGACGCCCTGGTATCCGGCCACGTCGGCGAACGTGGTCCGCGGCCGCTCCGTCGTGTAGAGCCGTGCCCGGGAACGGCCGATGGACATGATCCCGCTCATCTGCCCCTGGGCCCGTCGGCTGATCCAGAAGAAGACCCCGACGAAGAGGACCAGGATGATGATGGTGGGGAGCCACTGGCCCAGGAATCCGACGGTCGGGGTCAGATAGCTGAAGTTCGAGGCCGACACGCTTCGCTGCATCAGCTTGACGTCGGCCGCCGGCGGGGGGGTGCCGCCGTTCACGGTGTAAGCCTCGCCGCCGTTGAAGGTGCTCTTGAAGTTTCCGGTGATGACGCCGGTGGCGTTGTTGATGGTGATCGATTTGATCTCCTGGCTGCTCACGTCATGGAGGAAGTCCTTGTACGAGACGTTCTTGACCACCTTGTGCTGGAGCAGCGGCGGGAGGAAGAGGACGGCGATGACGGCCACGATGAGGAGGGCGAACACCCATCGCCAACTCTGGTCGTTCGACCCCGGTCCCGATCCGGGGCCCGACCCCGACGTCCCGCCCGAGGCGGGACCACCGGTGCCACCGGGCGTGGGACGCCCGGAACGTCGGTCGGGGAGCGACGGACTCATCCCTCCATGGTAGGCGCCTGGGGCGTCCGGATATGCACGGACGCGCAGCGTGACCAGTCGCCGTGGTCACTAACCTTGCGCCGATGACCAAGGGCGCGGCCGGGTCGGAAAATGCCCGGGCGGCGGGAGTCCCACCACCGTCGGTGCTCCCTGCCCAACCCCTTCCTCCGCCCTGGGAGCACCGTCCCGGGCACGAATCCCACACTGGGAGAGCCCCGGACGAAGGACCGCCCCCCCGCACCACCGGTGACGCCGGCACCTGGCTCTTCCTGGCGGCAGGGGGATTCCTCGTCGGTCAGATCCTGAGCATCGTCATCCTCTCCATCGTCGCCGCCCTCAACGGCCACAGCTCGGACTGGGCGACGCTGGCGGCGCGCGCCGTCCCGCCGGCCTGGATCGTGGTGGGCGGGCTGGTGGGGCTGTGGATCGGGTTCCTCGGTGCCGTCCTGGCGGCCAGCGGATGGCGCGGGACACGGAACATCGTCGCCGACATGGGCCTGCGTTTCGGCCGGTGGGACCCGCTGATCGGACTGGGGGCCGGACTGGCCGGTCAGTTCGTCCTCCTCCCTCTTCTCTACCTTCCGTGGGAGCACGTCGATCCGAAGCTCTCCCAGGAGCTCCAGCAACCGGCCAAGCACCTGACCGGGGGCTTCCCCGGGGTCGATCTGGCCGTGATCGCCGTGCTGACGGTCCTCGTCGTCCCCGTCGTGGAGGAGCTCTTCTTCCGGGGCCTGGTCCTGCGGGGATTCATCCGGCTCTTCGCCGGCGCCGGCCGGGTCGTCGGTCCGTTGCTGGCCGTGACGACCACCGGGATCGTCTTCGGCCTGGCCCACGCCGAGCTCCTCGAGCTCCTCGGCCTGGGCGCCTTCGGGATCGTCCTGTCGGTGATCGCCTACCGCTGCAAGCGCCTGGGGCCCTGCATCGTCGCCCACGCCACCTTCAATCTGGTGGCCATCTTGTCCATCGCCTTCCCGAGCGGCATGGTCCACTGACCGGGCCAGCGCCGCCACTTGGGCCGAAGAGTCGGGCACCATGGGTCACCATGCGTCGTCCGGCGGCCCCTTCGATCATCACCTTCGGGGCCGTCGGGGGTGTCATCGCCGTGGTCCTCTGGCAGCTCCACCCGTCGTTGCTCCTGGCCAACACCACGATCACGGGCGGCGACACCGGGGCCCACGTCGGACTGGCCGGCTTCCTCAAGTCGAACCTCCTGCCCCACGGCCACGTCACCGGATGGGATCCCGGGGCCTACGACGGCTTCCCGCTGAACACCCTCTACTTCCCCCTCCCCGACGTCATCGCCGCCGCCGCCGGGTATGTGATCCCGTTCAACATCGCCTTCAAGCTCGTCACGATCCTCGGTTCCCTGACCCTTCCGGTCGCCGCCTGGCTCTTCGGTCGGCTGTCCGGGCTGGAACGGCCCCGTCCCGCCGTTCTCGCCATCTTCACCCTGCCCTTCCTCTTCGATCAGTCCTTCACCATCTACGGCGGGAACCTCTACTCGACCATGGCCGGGGAGTACGCCTTCTCGCTGGGTCTGTCCTTCGCCCTTATCTTCTTCGGCCTGGCCGTCCGGGGGATGAAGACGGGTCGCTTCCGGGCCACGGCGGCCGTGGTCCTGGCCATCTGCATCCTCTGCCACCTGCTGACGGCGCTCTTCGCCCTGGCCGGCGCCCTGGTCATCCTCGTCCTGGCCGGCCCCACCCGCCGCCGGATCTGGTGGATGGTGGCGAGCGTCGGCGGGGGGCTCCTCCTGGCGTCGTGGTGGATCGTCCCTTTCGCCCTGGACCAGGCCTACAGCACCAACATGGGCTGGCTGAACGTCTCGACCTATCTCTCGGTGCTCTTTCCCGGCGGGAACCTGTGGGCCATCGTCCTGGCCGGGATGGGAACGGTGGTGGCCATCGTCGTGGCCGTCACCAGACGGCAATCGGCGCCCCTCCTGCTGGCCGTTCTCGGCGTCACCGCCGCCCTCGTCGTCCGCTTCGATCCCCAGTGGACGCTCTACAACGTCCGTTTCCTCCCCTTCTACATGTTGTGCGTCTACCTCCTGGCCGGTTACTTCGTGGCCGAGGCCGGTGTGGCGGTGGCCGCCGGCGTCCGTCGCGTCCGGCTGGCCCTGTGGAGGGACGCGGTGGCGACCGCCATGGTGCCGGCGGTCGTGACCGGGGGGCCCGTCGGCACCGAGGAGCCGAGGGTGCCGTCCGAGGTCGGTACCGTCGACCCGTCCCGGGTGGCGTGGCCCCGTCCCCGCTTCGGGCCGTGGGCCCCGGGGGCGGTCACCGTTCCCATCGTGGCCATGCTGGCGGCGCTGACCGTGGTGCTGCCTCCCCTCGTCCCCTGGATGGCCTCCGACGTCGGCAGTGCCCTGCACCACCAGTTCTCGCCGAGCAGCGTGGCGTCATGGGCGCAGTGGAACTACTCGGGCTACCAGAACACGCCGGGGGCCAGGGAGCTGTACGACGGGATCATCCCGACCATGCAGAAGGTGGGCCGACGCGACGGCTGCGGACGGGCCATGTGGGAATACAACGTCGACCTCAACCGGTTCGGGACGCCGGAGTCGCTCATGCTCCTGCCCTACTGGACGAACAACTGCATCGACTCCATCGAAGGTGTCCTCTTCGAGTCGTCGGCGACGACGCCGTACCACTTCATCAATCAGGCCGAGCTCTCGGCGGCACCGTCGGAGGCGGTCGTCTCCGAGACCACCGGGATCCAGTACGGACCACTCGACGTGGCTCTGGGGGTCCAGCATCTCCAGCTCCTCGGGATCAAGTACTTCATGGCCTCCTCTCCGGAGGTCCAGGACCAGGCCGACGCCGATCCGGCGTTGTCCCTGGTGGCCACCACGGGCCCGTGGCACACCGTCTACGGAGGCTCCGAGCTGGCCACCACCTGGAAGATCTACGAGGTCCACGACGCCTCCATCGTGACCCCCCTCACCAGGACCCCCGACGTCCTCACGGCCACGGCCCCCGGGCAGGGGTCGTGGCTGCCGGTGGCCCAGAAGTGGTACGCCGACCCGGCCCGGTGGAGTCAGCAGCTGGTGGCCGGTGGTCCGGCGTCGTGGCTCCGGACGGCCACGACGTCCTCCCCCCCGGCCGGCCGTCGCCTCCCCGCCGTCCACGTCTCCCAGGTGAAGGTCGGTATCGACAGCGTCAGCTTCCATGTCGACCGGACCGGGGTCCCCGTCGTCGTGGGGGTCTCGTACTTCCCCAATTGGCGCGCCACGGGGGCCAGCGGTCCGTGGCGGGCCGAGCCCAACCTCATGGTGGTCGACCCGACCTCGCACAACGTCACGTTGACCTACGGATCGACGGGGGCCGACCACGCCGGACTGGTCCTGACCTTGATCGGCCTCCTGGTGGTGGCCGAACTGGTCAGACGCCGTTCGTTGGCGGCCGGCTGGTCGCCTCTGCGGCCACTGGCCGGACGACGCCGGGGCGGACAGGGATAGGCTCTCGGGCGCCATGCCCGCCCTCGATGCCGTGTTCAAGGCGTACGACGTCCGCGGCACGGTTCCCGATCAGCTCGACGAGCGGGCCTGCCGAGCCATCGGTTGGGCCTTCGCCCGCTTCGCCGGCACGAAACGGCTGGTGGTGGCCCGGGACATGCGTGCCTCGGGTGAGGCCCTGTCGGCCGCCTTCGTGGCCGGCGTCCGTGCCGCCGGCGCCGACGTGGTCGACATCGGTCTGGCGTCCACCGACACCATGTATTTCGCGTCGGGGCGCCTCGATGCCCCGGGTGCCATGTTCACGGCCTCCCACAACCCGGCGGCCTACAACGGGATCAAGTTCTGCCTGGCCGGCGCCAAGGCGGTCGGCCAGGACACCGGGCTGACCGAGGTCCGGCTGGCGGCCCAGGAGGCGTTGTCCACCGGCGCCGACCAGGGGGAGGCGACGGGCGGCTACGAGCGCCGGGATTTCCTGAGCGAGTACGCCGGCCATGTCCGCTCCTTCGTCGACGTCGCCGCCCTCCGGCCACTGCGGATCGTGGCCGACACGGCCAACGGGATGGGGGGGCTGATCGCTCCCGAGGTCTTCGCCGGACTGCCCTTCGAGGTCACCTTCCTCTTCGCCGAGCTCGACGGGACGTTCCCCAACCATCCCGCCGATCCGATCCAGCCCGAGAACCTGGTGGATCTGAAGAAGGCGGTCCTCGAGCGACGGGCCGACGTCGGCCTGGCCTTCGACGGGGACGCCGACCGGGTCTTCCTCGTCGACGAGAAGGCCGAGACCGTCTCGGGGTCGTTGACCACGGCCCTGGTGGCCCGGGCCATGCTGGCCGCCTTCCCCGGCTCGACCATCCTCTACAACCTCATCTGCTCCAAGGTCGTCCCCGAGACCATCGTCGAGAACGGGGGGACGCCGGTGCGGACCAGGGTGGGCCACTCCTTCATCAAGGAGATCATGGCCGAGACGGGCGCCGTCTTCGGCGGCGAGCACTCCGGGCACTACTACTTCCGCGACAACTACCGTGCCGACTCCGGGATTATCGCCGCCATGGTGGTCCTCGAGGTCATCTCGCGGGCGGCCGAACCCCTGTCGGATCTCCTCGCCCCGTACCGCCGGTACTCCGACT
Organism: uncultured Acidimicrobiaceae bacterium; assembly: GCA_963800065.1. GTDB lineage: Bacteria > Actinomycetota > Acidimicrobiia > Acidimicrobiales > UBA8190 > CAWJFJ01. Next base: position 69,059 of record CAWCZO010000002.1, read on the forward strand.
CCGGGGAGATCAACACCGTGGTCACCGATCCTCCGGCCTCGGCCGAAGCCGTCGCCGCCCACTTCGCCGCCCTCGGGGTCGAGGTCGACCGGACCGACGGGATCACGGTCGACCAGGGGGACTGGTGGTTCAACATCCGGTCGTCCAACACCGAGCCTCTGCTCCGGCTCAACGTCGAGGCGTCGACCCCGGCCGAATGTGACCGGCACGTGGAGGAGATCCTCGGTCTGGTGGACAAGTTGTCCGGCGGCTGAGGGTCCCTCGTCCCCCCTAAGGTCTCATCCACTCACCGGAGGCCGGGCGGCGGGGCCCGACCCCCAACACAGACATCGAGAGAGAAAGGACTTGTCACCATGGCGCTGGACCACCTGTTGCTGGAGGTGCTGGCCTGCCCCGAGGACAAGGGCCCGCTGATCTACTTTGCCGACGAGGACCGCCTGTACAACCCGAGGCTCCATCGCAGCTACGCCGTGCGCGACGACATCCCTGTCATGTTGGTGGACGAGGCCACCACGGTGGACGAGACCGAGCACGCCCGTCTCATGGCCAAGGCCGAGAAGGACGGTCTGGCGACGACGCTCGGTGCCGGTGACGGCTCCTCGTGACCGGGATGTCCACCGTCGAGGACCTCGACAGCCTGGGGATGTTTGCCGCCACCGCCGCCCTCCCCGAGCAGGTGGCGGAGGCGGCGGGCGTGGCCCGGGATCTCGAGGGGCTCCCCGACCACGAGTACGTCGAACAGGTGGTCGTCCTCGGGATGGGGGGCAGCGGGATCGCCGGCGACCTCATGGTGGCCGTGGCCGGTCCCTTCCTCCCGGTGCCGATCGTCGTGGTGAAGTCCTACGACCTGCCCGACTTCGTCGGTCCCGGATCTCTCGTCTTCGCCCTCTCGTTCTCCGGCACCACCGAGGAGACCGTCGAGGCGGCGGGCGAGGCGGCCGCCGCCGGGGCGGACGTGGTGGCCGTGACCTCGGGTGGGGAGCTGGCCCGGCTGGCGGGGGAGTGGGGCGCTCCCGTGATCGCCGTCCCCGGGGGGATCCCCCAGCCCCGGGCCGCCCTGGGCGCCATGGCCATCCCCCCCCTGATCGTTCTCGAGGAGATCGGCCTCTTCCCGGGGGCCACCCGGTGGGTCGAGCTCGCCGTCGATCAATTGAGCCGTCGTCGCGACGCCCTCGTCTCCCCCGGGAACGTGGCCGAGAAGGTGGCCCGCGGCATCGGTCGGACGATCCCCTTGATCCACGGGGCCCAGGCCCTGGGGGCGGCCGCCGCGCTCCGCTGGAAGACCCAGGTGAACGAGAACGCCAAGGCACCGGCCTTCGCCGGCGTCTATCCGGAGCTCTGTCACAACGAGATCGCCGGCTGGGGCCAGAACGGCGACGTCACCCGCCAGATCATCACCCTCGTGAACCTCCGCCACGACGCCGAGCACCCCCAGGTGGTCAGGAGGTTCGATCTGGTCGCCGACGTCCTGCGCGAGGTGGTGGCCGACATCATCGAGGTCCGGGCCGTGGGCGAGGGGGACCTGGCCCAACTCCTGGACCTGATCCTTGTGGGGGATTTCGTCACCCTCCACCTGGCCGCCCAGGAAGGGATCGATCCCGGCCCCGTCCCCGTTCTCGACGAGATCAAGGACCGGCTGCGCCAGGCCTGACCACCGGCCGGGACCGCCAGGTCGGTTCGCTCGCCGGCTGATCACGTGCGAGGATTCGGCCATGCCTACGCCCCTGCCTGCACACGACGTCGCTGATCTGGGACTGGCCGATCTCGGTCACCAGCGGATCGCCTGGGCCGACTCCAACATGCCCGTTCTGCAGTCGATCAGAGAGCGCTTCTCCAAGGAGCGCCCTCTGGAGGGCGTCGTCGCCGCCGCCTGTCTCCATGTCACCACCGAGACGGCCAACCTCCTGCGGACCCTGAAAGCGGGGGGCGCGCTGGTGCTCGCCTGCGCCTCGAACCCGCTGTCGACCCAGGACGACGTGGCCGCCTCGCTCGTCCGGGACGAAGGCATCTCCACCTGGGCGGTGCGCGGCGAGGATACCGAGACTTACTTCGCCCACATCGACGCCGTCCTCGACCTGCACCCGACGGTGACCATGGACGACGGCTGCGACCTGGTCTCCCGTCTGCACAAGGACCGTCCCGGGCAGGTGGGCGAGGTGATCGCCGGCACCGAGGAGACGACCACCGGTGTGATCCGTCTGCGGGCCATGGAGAACGAGTCTGCTCTCAAGTTCCCGATCGTCGCCGTCAACGACGCCGATACGAAACACATGTTCGACAACCGCTACGGCACCGGTCAGTCGACCCTCGACGGCGTCATCCGGGCCACCAACGTCCTCCTCGCCGGGAAGAAGATCGTCGTGGCCGGCTACGGCTACTGCGGCAAGGGCGTCGCCTCCCGCGCCCGCGGCCACGGGGCTCAGGTCATCGTGACCGAGATCGATCCGCTACGTGCCCTCGAGGCGGTGATGGACGGCTTCCGGGTCGAGTCCATGGACGATGCCGCAGCCGAGGGTGAGATCTTCATCACGGTGACGGGCAACCGAGACGTCCTGCGGGCGGAGCACTTCGAGCGCATGCCCGACGGGGCCATCGTGGCCAACTCCGGTCACTTCGACGTCGAGATCGACCTCGTCGCCCTGGCCCGGCTGTCCGAAGGACAGCGTCGTCACGTCCGGCCCATGGTCGAGGAGTTCCAGGTCCGGGGCAAGCGCGTCCTGGTCATCGCCGAGGGCCGGCTTGTCAACCTCTCGGCCGCCGAGGGCCACCCGGCGGACGTGATGGACATGAGCTTCGCCAATCAGGCCCTGGCGGCCGAATGGGTGATGAAGAACGCCAAAACCCTCGAAGCGAAGGTCTACAACGTCCCCAAGGCCATCGACGCCGAGATCGCCCGGTTGAAGCTCGAGACGATGGGGGTCGCCATCGACCGCCTGACCCCGGCCCAGGAGGAGTACCTGGGCTCGTGGCAGACGGGCACCTGAGAGCGGCCTCACCCGCCACTGCGGGCCGGGACGGCCCGGACGATCCGGGAATTGCCGTTCCCTCGTCGAACTCCGGGACTTCCGCGCCCGGTCGGCGTACCATCGTTATGTGGGCTGCGTCCGGGTCTGTGGTTGCAAGTCGAAGCCAGTCGCAGGCGAAACGACCCACGTAAGGCAACTCGTGGTTGCTGAGCATGGTGCGACTTAGAAGTAAGCCCTGCCCACCGCCGCGCCGGTTGTCGGCGCCCGGTGGAGAAGGGGCTAAGCCGGCCATCAGGGTTGCCGCCGGGTCGCGCCGCTGTCTTTCTGACACGGCGTGGCCGCCGGTGACCGGCCGTGAACTCCTCTGCAGGCGAGTGTGGGGACAAAGACCAGGTCAGCCGGACGCGGCCCGCAAAGCGTCAACAGATCTACGGCACCGACGCGCCATCCCAGGCGCCGGCGTGCCGGAGGAGGTGCAGAAGTGGACGTCTTCGTCCTCGGACGCAAGCAGACGGTGCCCGACGAGGTCCGGTCGTTAGCCCGGGAGAAAGTGGCCCGGCTGGCCCGAATGGCTCCCGTTCTCGACCGGGCCGAAGTCCGGATCACCGAGGGTCGGGACACCTCCGGAGGGACCCGCCAGGTCTGTGAGGTGACGATGACAGGCCACGGTCACACCGTGCGGGCGCGTGCCACCGCCCACGATGCGCCGGTGGCCGTCGATCTGGTGGTGGACAAGCTCGAACACCAGGTCGAACGCCTGAAGGGAAAGCTCGTGGGCCGGTCCCACCCCCGGCACTCGAGGCCCGTCGCCGGGGGCTGACGAAGACCACCGTCCGGATCCCCCGGTCCCGACGGTGGTGGACAGCGTCGCTCCGGCGGAGTTCCCCCGGAGCGCTGGCCGGCGATGGAGCGGCGGTAGACTCCTGTCCCCATGAGCGTCTTCGCGCGGGCTCTGCGCGCCGGTGAGGGGAAGAAGGTCCGCCGGCTGGCCGAACTCGTCCCCATGATCAACGACCTCGAGCCGGCCGTGGAAGCGCTGTCCGACCAGGACCTCGCCCACCGGACCGTGGAGTTCCGGGAACGGATCGAGCGCGGCGAATCGCTCGACGATCTCCTGATCGACGCCTTCGCCACCGTCCGGGAGGCGGCTTGGCGGATCCTCGGCCAGCGACATTTCGACGTTCAGCTCATGGGGGGCATGGCCCTGCACTTCGGTTGGATCGCCGAGATGAAGACCGGTGAGGGAAAGACCCTGGTCTCCACGTTGCCCGTCTACCTGAACGCACTCGGGGGCAGGGGTGTCCACCTGGTCACGGTGAACGACTACCTGGCCCGACGGGACGCCGAGTGGATGGGCCAGGTCCACCGTTTCCTCGGTCTGCGGGTGGGTCGGGTGAGCCCCGAGATCGACGATTGGGAGGAGAAGCGCGACGCCTACGCCTCGGACATCACCTACGGGACCAACACCGAGTTCGGCTTCGACTACCTCCGCGACAACATGGCACGGTCCCGCGATGCCATGGTCCAACGGGGGCACGCCTTCGCCATCGTCGACGAGGTCGACTCGATCCTCATCGACGAGGCCCGCACCCCCCTCATCATCTCCGGTCCCGGATCCGAGTCGGCCAAGCTCTACTACCAGTTCGCCGGCCTGGCCCGGACGCTGATCCCCGACGAGGACTACGAGGTCGACGAGGAGAAGCGGATCGTCGTCCCCACCGAGGACGGCATCGCCAAGGTGGAGCGGGCCATGGGCGTGGACAACATGTACGACCTCGTCTCGGTCAACTACGTCCATCAACTGACCCAGGCCCTGCGGGCCAAGGAGCTCTACCGGAGGGACAAGGACTACCTCGTCGCCGACGGAGAGGTGAAGATCATCGACGAGTTCACGGGCCGCACCCTCGACGGCCGGCGCTGGTCCGACGGATTGCACCAGGCGGTCGAGGCCAAAGAGCGCGTCCGGATCGCCGAGGAGAACCACACCTGGGCCACCGTCACCCTCCAGAACTACTTCCGCCTCTACGAGAAGCTCGGCGGGATGACCGGAACAGCGGAGACCGAGGCGGCCGAGTTCGCCAGCACCTACAACGTCCCGGTGGTCCCCATCCCCACCAACGTCCCCATGATCCGTATCGACCAACCGGACCTCGTCTACAAGTCCGAGGCGGCGAAGTTCGACGCCGTGGTGGAAGACCTGGTCGAACGGTCGGCCAAGGGCCAGCCCGTCCTCGTGGGGACGGCGTCGGTGGCCAAGTCCGAGCAGCTGTCGCGCCTTCTCGAACGTCGGGGCGTCCCCCACGAGGTCCTGAATGCCAAGCAGCACGCCCGCGAGGCCGAGATCGTCGTCCAGGCGGGCCGGCTCCATGCCGTGACCGTGGCCACCAACATGGCCGGACGTGGCGTCGACATCCTCCTCGGTGGCAACCCCGAGGGCCTGGCCCATCGCGAGGCGATCGCCAAGGGCCTCGACCTCGAGACGGAAGAGGGCCAGGCCGAGTACGAGAAGCTCCTGGCCCGCTTCGAGAAGGAGTGCAACGAGGAGGGTGACACGATCCGGGCCCTGGGGGGTCTCTACGTCCTCGGCAGCGAGCGCCACGAGTCGCGCCGGATCGACAACCAGCTGCGGGGCCGCTCCGGCCGCCAGGGCGACCCGGGGGAGAGCCGTTTCTTCCTGTCCCTCGAGGACGAGCTCATGCGCCTGTTCGCCACCGGCGCCATGCAGTGGGTCATGACCAAGACCCTCCCCGAGGACGTTCCCATCGAGGCCAAGATGGTGACCAAGGCCATCGAGCGGGCCCAGAACACCGTCGAGGGACGAAACGCCGAGATCCGCAAGGACGTCTTGAAGTACGACGAGGTCCTGAACGAGCAGCGCAAGGTGATCTACAAGCGCCGCCTCCAGGTCATCGACGGGGAGAACCTCAAGGAGGACACCGAGGAGCTGCTCGAGGCGACCATCGAAGCGCTGGTCCAGGCGGCCTGCCCCAGTGAGTACCCCGAGGAGTGGGAGCTCGAGCGCCTGGTGGCCGAGGTCACCCAGTACTACCCGACCGCCTTCACGGCTGACGATCTGGCGGCGGCGACGACCATCCCCCAGATCATCGAGAGCTTCGTGGCCGAGGCCATCGACGCCTATCACGCTCGTGACGAGGTCTTCCCCGGTGGTGAGGTCGAAGCTCGTCAGGTCGAACGGGAGGTGATGCTCCAGATCATCGATCAGCGTTGGCGCGAGCACCTCTCGGAGATGGACTACCTGCGCGAGGGAATCAACCTGCGCGCCATGGGTCAGTTGGACCCCCTGGTCGCCTGGCAGCGCGAGGGCTTCCAGATGTTCGGTCAGATGATGGACGCCATCGACGACGACTACCTCCGCTACGTGATGCACGTCCAGGTCGTCGCCGGCACCGACTCCGGGCCGGACCTCACCCAGGCCCGCTACGAGGCGGCCGAGGACCCCTCGCAGGGCCCGAGCCTTCTCGACGCGTTCCGGGCCACTGCCCCCGACGCCGAGGCGGTCGCCGCCGGGACCGGGGTGCCGGTGGGGGTGGGCGCCGGCGGGCAGTTCGCCAACGGCGCCCAGCCCACCCCCCAGCACCTGGAGGAATCACTCCAACCGGTGGTGAGGGCGCCGACCGAGAAGCTGGGGCGCAACGAACCCTGTTGGTGCGGGAGCGGCAAGAAGTTCAAGCTCTGCCATGGCGCGGGCTAACGAGACGTCCGGTGCCGGCGAGCAGCGCGATCTCAAGGCTGAACTGGCGGCGCTGAGGTCCCGTCTGGAAGAGGCCCAGGGCTATCTGCGCCTCGACCACCTCCGCCAGCGTCGGGCCGAGCTCGAGAAGGAGGTCTCTCGCCCCGACCTCTGGGACGATCCTGACGTGGCCCGGCGGGTCACCTCCGAGTTCGGCTCCGTCGGGGACGACATCGATCTTCTCGAGGACCTCGGGCGCCGCCTCTCCGATGGTGAGGTCCTCTACCAGCTCATGGTCGAAGAGGGCGACGACTCCGTTGTCGGCGAGCTCACGGGTGCCATCGACGACCTGGCCCGTCGGCTCGACGATCTCGAGCTGCGGAGCCTCTTCACCGGCGAGTACGACGAGAACGACGCCATCGCCGAACTCCACTCCGGTGCCGGTGGGACCGATGCCCAGGACTGGTGCGAGATGCTCCTGCGGATGTACCAGCGGTGGGCGGAACGCCGGGGTTTCGACGTCGAGATCGACGAGGCGACGGCCGGCCAGGAGGCCGGCCTCCTCTCGGCGACGTTCATCGTGAAGGGACGGTTCGCCTACGGACTCCTGTCGGCCGAGCGCGGAGTCCACCGTCTCGTCCGGATGTCACCCTTCGATTCGCAGCACCGCCGGCAGACGAGCTTCGCCTCGGTCGACGTGACGCCGTTCCTCGAGGACCTCTCCGACGAGGTGGTCATCGACGACAAGGACCTGAGGATCGACACCTACCGGTCCTCGGGGGCCGGTGGTCAACACGTCAACAAGACGGACTCGGCCGTCCGGCTCACCCATCTCCCCACCGGCATCGTGGTGTCGGTCCAGAACGAACGGAGCCAGCACCAGAACAAAGCCAAGGCCATGCAGATCCTGGGGGCCAAACTGGCGGAACGCCAACGGGCCGAGCGGCGCTCCGAGCTCGACTCGTTGTCCGGTCCTCAGTCCGACGTGGCCTGGGGGAGCCAGATCCGTTCCTACGTGATGGCGCCCTATCAGCTGGTCAAGGACCTCCGCACGCAGGAGGAGACGGGCAACGTCGACGCCGTCCTCGACGGCGACATCGACGCCTTCATCGAGGCCGAGCTCCGTCGGCAGAGAACGGCCGGCGGTGGCAACGGACGCGCCACCTCTCCCGACGCGTGAACTCGACATCGCCTCCATCCGTCTCGTCGCGCCACCGGCGTGTGGCTTGTGGCGGATGTGTCGCCTGCGTGACATCGATGTTCGGCCCCGGCGTGTACAGCGGCGGCATGACCTGCACATTCGCGCAGAGTGCGGTGTCGCCACCGTTGACCGCGCCAGTTCGATCACCCTTCGCGTCTGTCGCAGGCCGGACTGCTAGCCTCGAGGGGTCCTCGGGTATCACGCCCTCCATCGGTGGTGGCGGGACACGAAACACCGGGTGGTCGACTCGATGATCAGTTTTGAGAATGTGACGAAGGATTACAAGGGCGGGACCGTCGCGATACGCGACATGTCCGTCGACATCGACAAGGGGGAATTCGTCTTCCTGGTCGGATCGTCGGGCTCCGGCAAGACCACATTCATCCGCCTGCTCCTGCGCGAGGAGATCCCCACCCAAGGCCGCATCCTGGTGGCCGGACGCGACATCGCCAACCTGAGTCAATGGCGGATCCCCTACCTCCGGCGCAACATCGGCTGCGTCTTCCAAGACTTCCGCCTGCTGCCCAACAAGAACGTCTTCGAAAACGTGGCCTTCGCCCTGGAGGTCATCGGCCGGCCCAAGCACGTCGTCGCCGCCCAGGTGCCGCAGGTTCTCGACCTCGTCGGGCTCTCGAAGAAGCGAGACAGTCTGCCGGGCGAGCTCTCGGGTGGCGAGCAGCAGCGGGTGGCGGTGGCCCGTGCCTTCGTCAACCGGCCCCTCATCCTCCTGGCCGACGAGCCCACCGGGAACCTGGACCCCACCACCAGTCAGGGGATCATGCGGCTGCTCGAGCGGATCAACAAGACCGGAACGACGGTTGTCATCGCCACCCACGACTCCGGGATCGTCGACCAGATGCGTCGCCGTGTCGTCGAACTCGACCACGGCACCCTCGTCCGCGACCAGGCCCGGGGCGTCTACGGCTATGGCACCTGAGCCCGCACCGGTGGCACGCCCACCGGTGGCCGGGACGGAAGGAAGGATTCGCTGACATGCCGGTCTCGCTGGACTACGTCGCCCGGGAGACGGCGTCGAACCTGTGGCGCAACCGACTGATGACGATCGCCGCCGTTCTCACGGTGGCGGTGTCGTTGTCCCTGGTAGGAACGGCACTCCTGCTTCGTCAGGGCGTCGCCCACGCCACCACCCAGTGGCAGCACGGGGTCAGCGTGGAGCTCTTCTTGAAGCCGTCGGTCTCCACCTCCCAGAAGGCGTCGGTCGAGCAGCAGCTGCACCAGTTGCCCTACGTCCAGTCATGCCTCTTCCGTTCCCAGGCCTATGACTACAGCGAGGCCAAGCGCCTCCTCACACCGGACGAGTCTCAGGCCCTCACGGTCGGCACCACGCCGTCGTCGCTACGTTGTGTCCTCAACAACCCCAGCCAGGCTCAGGCCATCGCCAGGCAGTTCGACGGCTATCCCGGCGTCAGCACCGTCAGCTATCCCGGCCAGGCCATCAAGAACATGGAGCAGTTCACCAGGATCCTTCAACTGGTGTTCGTGATCCTGGCCGTGATCCTGTTGCTGTCGGCGTCGGTCCTCATCCTGAACACCATACGGCTGGCCATCTTCGCCCGACGGCGCGAGGTGTCCGTCATGAAGCTGGTGGGCGCCACCAATTGGTTCATCCGCGTCCCGTTCATGTTCGAGGGTGTCATTCAGGGTTTGCTCGGTGCCCTCGTCGCCGCCATGGTGGTCGTCGTCCTCCACGTCGTCCTCGACGCCCTCGGCAGCGGGCAGACGTCGAACGTCTTGTCCCAGATGCGGCTCTCCACCCACGAGGTGGTCTTCACCAGCCTGGTGGTCCTCCTCATCGGTGTCCTCATCGGGTCGATTGGTTCGGCCCTCGGCATCCGACGCTTCCTCGACGCGTAGGCCGATCCGCCTCCCGTCCATCCCCCCTGGGTGGGAAGGCGTCAGCCCTTGTTGGCCCCGTTGGCCCGGACGAAGTCGTTGACGGCGTAGTAGCCATCGATCGACTCCCCGGCGTCGCCCCAGAAGCCCTCGAGGACGTCGAAGGACATCTTGCCCTGGTCGACGTAGTAGTTGTTCACATCCGTGATCTCGAGCTCACCGCGACCTGACGGCTCGAGGGTCCCGATCACCGAGAACACATCGGAGTCGTAGCAGTAGATGCCCGTGACGGCGTAGTGACTGGGGGGATCCTCCGGCTTCTCGAGGATCTTCGTGATGCGGTTCGACTCGTCGAATTGAGGAACACCCAGATGGCGGAGGTGAACGGGATCGCTCTCCTCGGTCAGGATGATCCGGGCGCCACCGCCCTGCTCGGCGAATCGTTCCACCGTCGGCCGGAACGTCCGCTCCACGATGTTGTCGGCCAGCATTACGAGAACGGGCTCGTCGGCGGCGAACCTCTCGGCCAAGCCGAGAGCCTCGGCGATGCCGCCGGCGCGGTCCTGGTATGCGTAGGAGAGGCGGTCGATCTCGTACTCGTGGCCGTTTCCCAGGAGGCGGAGGAATTCGCCGGCGTGTGTTCCCCCGGTGACGAGCATGATCTCCGTGATCCCGGCCAGCACCAGGGCCTCGATGGAGTAACTGATCATGGGCCGGTCGTAGATCGGGAGGAGGTGCTTGTTGGTGATCCGCGTCAGCGGATGAAGGCGCGTGCCCGTCCCTCCCGCCAGGATGACGCCCCTCATCGGCTTCGATCTTCGGTCATGGTGTGCATACCCCCCAAAAGTCCACTGGTCGGATTCCCGGTCCCAACGGGCCGTGCTCCTCGACGCTCGACTCGGACTGGGCCTCAGGCTCGGCCTCGGCCGGTGGGGGGTCAGGTACCCGAGCAACCGCCTCTTGGCGCCGCTCGGCCATTGCCGGCACCCGTCGCTCGGCCTCCCGGGGCGCGGGATCAGTGCCCTCAGTCACCGGTCCCTGTCCTTGGGCCACCACCTGGCTCAGCCTCTCGGACTCCGCCCTGGCTGCTTCGGTCCGTGCCCTCGCCGCCTCCCGGTCGCGCCGCCAGTTCTCGGCCAGCTCGGCGGCCTCCCGCTTGAGTCTGTCGATCTCGGCCCGTTCGGCGGCCTCTCTCCTGTCCCGCTCGGCTTCGGCCCGTTCGGCCTCTTCGCGCTCGAGTCGCTCGGCTTCCGCCCGTTCCCGTTCGAGTCGCTCGGCCTCGGCCCGTTCCCGCTCACGCCGTTCGATCTCGAGACGGGCGGCCTCCGCCTGTTCCCGTTCCCGCCGTTCCGTCTCGAGACGGGCGGCCTCTTCGCGCTCGAGTCGCTCGGCTTCCGCCCGTTCCCGTTCGAGTCGCTCGGCCTCGGCCCGTTCCCGCTCACGCCGTTCGATCTCGAGTCGCTCGGCCTCGGCCCGTTCCCGCTCACGCCGTTCGATCTCGAGACGGGCGGCCTCCGCCTGTTCCCGTTCCCGCCGTTCCGTCTCGGCCCGTTCGGCTGCTTGCCGCTCGAGTCGCTCGGCCTCGAGTCGCTCGGCCTCGGCCCGCTCGGCTTCGGCGGCCTCTCTCTTGCGCCGCTCTGATTCGGCGCGTTCGTCCGCTTGGCGTTGGCGCCGCTCCGCCTCGGCCCGCTCGGCTTCGGCGGCCTCTCTCTTGCGCCGCTCTGATTCGGCGCGTTCGTCCGCTTGGCGTTGGCGCCGCTCCGCCTCGGCCTGAGCCGCTTCCGCCTGTTCGCGCCGGCGCCGCTCCGTCTCGGCCGCTTCGGCCAGAGCGGCCTCTCTCTGACGGCGCTCGGCCTCGGCCCGTTCGGCCGCCTCCCGCTTGCGGCGCTCTGATGCGGCCCGCTCGTCCGCCTCCCGTTCCCGCCTTTCGGCCTCGGCCCGGGCCGCTTCCGCCTTCTCCCGTCGCCGTCGCTCGGCTTCCGCTTGTTCGGCGGCCTCGAGCCGGCGCCGGTCAGCGTCCGCCGCCGCCGCTTCGGCCAGCGCGGCCTCTCCCTGACGGCGCTCGGCCTCGGCCGCCTCGGCTAGTGCCGTCTCTCTCTTGCGTTGTTCGGCCTCGGCTGCCGCCGCGTCGGCCAGCGCGGCCTCTCTCTGACGGCGCTCGGCCTCGGCCCGTTCGGCCGCCTCCCGCTTGCGGCGCTCCGTTATGGCCTGTTCGGCCGCCTCCCGCTCACGGCGCTCGGCCTCGGCCCGGGCCGCTTCGGCTTGCTCCCGTCGACGACGCTCGACTTCCGCTGCTTCGGCCAGTGCCGCCTCTCTCTTCTGTTGCGCCACCGCCGCCGCTGCCGCTTCGGCCAGTGCGGTCTCTCTCTGACGGCGTTCGGCCTCGACTGCCTTCTTGTCGCGACGGTCGCCAGCGGCGGCTTCCGCTCGCGCCGCTTTTCGCCGGCGCCGTCCCAGCGGGACGGCAGGCTGAGTCGACTGGTGGTCGCCGGGGGATGGTGGGGACGACTGTTGGACGGGCACCGCCGTCCATTGGTCGACGACGGCGTCGGCCAGCGTCGACCACTCGGTGACGGCCCACGGTCCAAAGTCTCGGTTCGACAGCGCCGCGCAGGACAGACCGGTGGCCGGATCCACCCACAGGAACCCCCCCGCCCGGCCGAAATGACCGAAGGTCATCGACGACGTACGTGTCCCGGTCCAGTGCGGCGTCTTGGTCCCCTTCACCTCGAAGCCCAGTCCCCAATCGCAGGGGTCGAATCGCCCGTATCCGGGGAGTACTCCGCGTAGCCCGGGAAAGGCCACGCTCGTCGCTTCGGCCAGGGTGGTGGCCGAGACGATGCTCGGGGTCAGCAACTCCGTGGCCACGATGAGCAGGTCACGTAGAGGGCCCCGCGCTCCTGAGGCCGGTGAGCTTCCGGGAACCAGCGCCGTACCGGACATGCCGAGCGGCGTGATCACGCCGCCGGCGAGGTAGTCGGAAAAGGGCATGCGGGCACGCTGCGCCAGGGTGTCGGCCAATTCCTCGTAGCCGATGTTGGAGTAGATCCGCATCCGGACCGGGCCGGCCACGGGAACGGGCGAGTTCGGTCCGAGGCCCGAGGCGTGAGCCAGAAGATGACGGACCGTGCTTCCCGGCGGACCCGCCGGCTCGTCGAGCGAGATCGTCCCTTCCTCGACAGCCACGAATACGGCCATGGCCACGAGGAGCTTGGTCATCGAGGCCCAGGCGTACGGTCGTTCCATGTCCCCGATGCCGTCCACCAGGTCGACGCCGGCCGACGGGTCGCCTGCGAGGGGATCGCCGGTCGGTCCCGACCGCCGTAGGACGCCGGCCGCAGCGGCGTCCACCGGCCACCGGGCGATGAGTTCGAGCGCGCCCATGGTCTTAGGAGACCGACCTCACGCGCTCTTCGCCCAATCGGTCGTCTCCGACCGGTGGCGCGCGTAGTCGATCTTGCCGGCCGGCGACCGGCCGATGCTTTCGACGAATCGGACCCGCTTCGGTGCCTTGAAACCAGCCAGATGCCGCTTCACGTGGTCGATAAGTTCCTGCTCCGTCGCCACTTGGCCGGTTTGCAGTTCGACGACGGCCGCCACCACTTCGACGAAGCGGCTGTCGGGTATCCCGACGGCGACGGCGTCACGCACGGCGGGATGGGTCTTGAGCGCTTCCTCGACCTCTTCGGGAAAGACCTTCTCACCGCCGGCGTTGATGACCACCGACCCGCGTCCGAGGAGCTGGATGGAGCCGTCGGGATCGACCGTGGCGAAGTCGCCGGGAATCGAGTAGCGCACACCGTCGATCTTCCGGAACGTGCTGGCTGACTTCTGCTCATCCTTATAGTAGCCGACGGGGTTGCGACCGCCGAGGGCGAGAACACCCACCTCGCCCGAACCGGGTGTCACGTTCTTGCCCGTCTCGGGGTCGAGGACGCGGACATCGGGGCCGAGAGTGAAGTGGGCGGTGTGCTCGGTCGATGTTCCGCTCGATACGGACGCCCCCATGCCCAGGGCTTCGGAGGAGGAGAAGGCGTCGACGAGCATCATGGTGGGGTGGTGCCGGAGGAGCCCCCGCTTCGTTTCCTCGCTGAACATCACCCCCGATGAGATCACGGCCAGGAGAGTGGACAGTTTCCAACGACCCGGATGCTCGTCGAGGGCGGCCAGGATGGGTTTGGCGAAGGCGTCGCCCACGATGGCGATGACGTTGACGCTCTGGTGGTCGATGGTGTCGAGCAGCTCCACCGGGTCGAATCGTCGGTTCGTGAGGGTGACGACGCAGCCCCCGATGTTCAGGGAGCCGATCGAGGTGAACGATCCGGTGCCGTGCATGAGAGGACAGGCGGGTACGATCCGGGGCCCGGCTCCTACGATCGCTTTAGCGACGCCATCGAGACCGCCTTCTTCGGGTACCCGGAGGAGGTTGCCGGCGTTGATGCGGCTGAAGAGGTCGTCCTGACGCCACATGACGCCCTTGGGCATGCCGGTGGTTCCTCCCGTGTACAACATGAGGAGGTCGTCGCCGCTGCGGCCCCAGGGAGCCATCGTCTGGTCGGCTTCGGCCGAGGCGATGGCTTCGTAGGGGTCGGCCCAAGAGGGACACGGGCCGCCTCCGTCGTCGACCCAGAGCCAGTTCCGGACTCGTGGGACGCGGTGGCGGAGGCTCTCGATGCGGTCGGCAAAGGTGCCGTGGAAGATCACGGCGACGGCGTCGGCGTTATCCCACAGATAGACGAGCTCGTCGTCTGTGTACCGGTAATTGGTGTTCACCGGGACGAGGCCGACCTTGAAGATGGCGAAGGTCGATTCGAGGTACTCCGGGCAGTTGTAGAGGTAGTGCGCCACATTGTCCTGACGCTCCACCCCGACGTCGAGGAGGGCGCGGGCAACGGCGTTGGCCCGGCGGTCGAATTGGGCCCACGTGACGGACCGATCCCCGTGGATCAGGGCGGGCGCGTGAGGAATCGTGTCGGCGACGAGCTCCCAGACGTCGGCGAAATTCCAATCGGTCACCCATACAGCCTACGCTTCGCGGCGTGGACCTCGCCCTTCCGGGAGAAGAGCACCCGGCACGGCTCGAGTTTCGTCGATGGCTGTCCGAACACCCCGGACCCACGGCCCGGCAGTTGGCCGACGCCGGCTACGTGGCGCCTCACTGGCCCCGCCCGTGGGGCCTGGGGGCCGATCCGGTGGAACAACTCGTCATAGATGATGAGATGCGCCGTGCCGGTGTGCGCCGGCCGTCGAACCAGATCGGGATCGGATGGGCCGGGCCCACCTTGATCCATGCCGGCACCGAGGCCCAGAAACTGCGCTATCTACGCCCGTTGCTGGCGGCCGAGGAGATCTGGTGCCAGTTGTTCAGCGAGCCGGGGGCCGGCTCCGACCTGGCCAGCCTGTCCACCCGGGCAGAACGCGACGGTGACGAATGGGTGGTCACCGGCCAGAAGGTCTGGACCAGCTTCGCCCACGTGGCGTCCCTGGGGATCCTGCTGGCCCGGACCGACCCCGACGCGCCGAAGCACAGCGGTATCTCGTACTTCATCTGTCCCATGGACGCCCCCGGCGTCTCGGTCCGTCCCATCGTCGACATGACGGGGGATCACGCCTTCAACGAGGTGTTCCTCGACGGGGTGCGCCTGTCGGCGGAGCATCTTGTGGGTGAGGTCAACGGTGGCTGGGCCCTGGCCAAGGTGACACTGGGGAACGAGCGTGTGTCGTTGTCGGGGGAGGGGGCGTTGTGGGGGCAGGGGCCCACCGCCGGGGACCTGATCGACCTGGTCCGGCGGGCCGGGGGGACGTCCGATCGGCTGCTGCGGCACCGTCTCGTACGGGTCTGGGTGGAGGGTGAGATCCTCCGCCTCATCCGCCTTCGGACGGTGAGCGCGGCGGTGGCGGGCCGGGCACCGGGTCCCGAGGCCTCGGTGCGCAAGGCTCTGGCCGACGACCACGGTCAGAACGTCATGGAGGTGGCGAAGGACCTCAGCGGTGCGCACGGTCTGACCGACGCCGGACCGTTCGAGGCGTTGAGCGCCCGGGGGGCAGACCCGGATCGCCCGGCCACGACGCCGGCGCCGGCGATGGCTCGACCCACGACTGGCGACCGGCGATCTGGTCCCACGGGTACCTGTTCGCCCGCGCCCTGACCATCGGAGGAGGAACCGCCGAGGTGCAACGGAACATCATCGCCGAGCGGGTGCTCGGCCTTCCGTCCTCATAGATCGTCCCCCGTTCCCAGTGCCACCACGCGCCGGACGAAGGCGGCGAATGCGTCGGGGTGGGAGATGTGGGCTCCGTGGGTGGCGCCGGGGAACTCGACGACCTCGGTCCGGGGAAGCAGCTCGACCAGGGCGTCGATGGCCCGGCGGTGATGGGGCAGTGACCGGCTCCCCCGGCCGAGAACGACGGGGACGACGACGCCAGCCAGGTCGATCGGCGACCGGGGGCGGCGGATAGAGGCGAGCTCGGCCGTGAGGGCCGGCCCGTCGGCCCGGCGTTCGGCGCGGGCCGTCTCCGACAGACGATCCCAGGCGTGATCTCCCACCACCCGGCGGAAGAAACCCTCGGCGAAGACGGCGGGATCCTCGGCGGCGAGGTTTCCCCTCGATCGTCGCGGCCACCAGTCGGACCACGGCAGCGGGGGCTCGTAGACGCCGACGGCCCGGACGGCTTCGGGTGCCGCCACCGCCGCCCCGAGGGCGACGTCGCCGCCGTAGGAATGGCCGACGAGGACCGATGGCCGCCCGTCCACGATGGCCACCAGGTCGGCCACATGATCCTCGAGGGAGGTGGCCGGCGGCGTGACGTGGCGGGAGCGGTGGTAACCCCGGCGGTCGTAGGTGACGACGTGGAGATCAGGTAGCCGACGCACGACGCGGGCGAAACTGGTGCCCCGGTCGAGTGACCCGTGGACGAGCACCACGACCACCGGGGGCCCGTCGGTACCCGACGCCGGATGGTCGACCACGTGCAGACCGACCGTCGGGGCAGGCTCGGTGGCGGTCGCCGGGCGGGGGGCTCGGCTCACGATCCCGGGCCCGGCCACGGCGGGCGCGACGCCGTGGCGGTGCGGGCACGGGGGGTCCCGGGCGGAAGACGGGGCATCGGGGGAAAGGGTAATCGGAGGGATCCGGTTCCTCGGAGGTGCCCCGGTAGGATCACCATCGATGGCAGATCAGCAACGTGTCGCCCCCGGCCCCATCGGCGGCGCTTTCGGGCCCAACGCCTGGCTGGTCGACGACATGTACGAGGAGTACCGCAGCGACCCCAGCTCGGTGAGCGAGAGCTGGCGGGAGTTCTTCGCCGACTACATCCCTCCCGGTTCCGCCGTGGCGGAGAGTTCCCCGGTGGTCGGTAACGGGGCGCCCTCGTCGCCCGACGGTGCGCCGGCGTCGACCGATGACCCCGCCACGCTCGGCACCGCACCAGCGCCGTCGGGGCCACCCCCGGCGGTGGCACCGACTCCACCGACGATGCCGGCGGTGGCCACGACGGAGGACGACGAGCCGGCGCCCGTGCCGCTGCGCGGCGCCGCCGCCCGGATCGCCGTCAACATGGAGGCGTCGCTGTCGGTGCCCACGGCCACCAGCGTGCGGACGGTTCCGGCCAAGCTCCTCGAGGTCAACCGGTCGATGCTGAACCAGCACCTGGCCCGGACGTCGGGCGCCAAGGTCAGCTTCACCCATCTCATCGGCTACGCCGTCGTCCAGGCCCTTCAGGCCATGCCCGCCCTCAACGCCTCCTTCGTCGACGAGATCGACGAGAAGGGCACCGCCGGGGTGGTCCGGCACGGACACGTCGGTCTCGGTCTGGCCGTCGACGTCGCCAGGAGCGACGGGTCCCGGACCCTGCTCGTCCCCGTCGTCCGCCGGGCCGAGAGCCTCGATTTCCGTGCCTTCGTGGTGGCCTACGAGGACGTGGTGCGGAAGGTGCACACCCAGAAGGTGACGGCCGACGATTTCGTCGGCGCCACCGTGACCCTCACCAATCCGGGCACCCTGGGGACGCTGCAGTCGGTGCCCCGGCTCATGCCCGGCCAGGGCGCCATCATCGGGGTGGGCTCGCTCGGCTATCCGGCCGAGTACCAGGCTGCCGACCGCCGGAGCCTGGCCACTCTGGGGGTCGGACCCGTGGTCACGATCACCTCGACGTACGACCACCGGATCATCCAGGGAGCCGAGTCCGGGATGTTCCTCACCCACCTGGCACAGTGCCTGACCGGGGAGCACGGCTTCTACGAGTCGGTCTTCGCCGCCATGGACGTGCCGTACGAGCCGGTGCGGTGGCAGGACGATGTCAACGCCGTCGACAGTGAGCACCAGCGTCTGGTGAAGCAGGTGCGCGTGCAGAGCCTCGTCAACATGTACCGCGTCCGGGGTCATCTCATCGCCGACCTCGATCCCCTGTCCGCCGAGCCGAGGCACCTGCACGCCGAGCTCGACCCGACGACCTACGGACTGACCCTCTGGGACCTCGATCGCGAGTTCGTCGTCGACGGGCTGGCCGGTCGGGACACCCTCAGGCTGGCCCAGGCCCTCGACATCCTGCGCGACGCCTACTGCCGGACACTGGCCATCGAATACATGCACATCCAGGACCCCGAGCAGAAACGATGGATCCAGCACCACGTCGAAGGTGTCCCGCCCACCCTGTCACCGCAGGAACAGCGCCACATCCTCGACCGACTCAATGCCGCCGAAGCCTTCGAGCGCTTCCTGCACACGCGCTACGTGGGGCAGAAGCGGTTCGGTCTGGAGGGGGCCGAGTCGACCATCGTTCTCCTCGACACGCTGCTCGACGAGGCCGCCACCGCCGGGCTCACCGAGGCCGTCCTGGGCATGGCCCACCGGGGGCGGCTGAACGTCCTGGCCAACATCGTGGGCAAGTCCTACGGGGAGATCTTCCGCGAATTCGAAGGAGATCTCGATCCCGATTCGGTGCAGGGCTCCGGTGACGTCAAGTACCACAAGGGGGCGAGCGGTACGTTCGTGGCCCAATCCGGGGTGGAACTGCCGGTGACGTTGGCCTCCAATCCGTCCCATCTCGAAGCCGTCGACCCCGTGGTCGAGGGGATGGTGCGGGCCAAGCAGGATCAGCTGCCCGACGATCAGTCGTTCGGCGTCCTTTCACTACTCGTCCACGGCGACGCCGCCTTCGCCGGTCAGGGGGTGGTGGCCGAGACCCTCGAGTTGTCGCAGCTGGCCGGCTACCGCACCGGTGGCACCGTCCATGTGGTGGTGAACAACCAGCTGGGGTTCACCACGGCCCCCGAGTCAGCCCGTTCGTCGGTCTATCCCACCGATGTGGCCAAGATGGTCCAGGCGCCGGTGTTCCACGTGAACGGAGACGACCCCGAGGCGTGTGCGCGGGCGGCACGACTGGCGTTCGGCTTCCGCCAGACCTTCCACAAGGACGTCGTGATCGACGTCGTCTGCTACCGGCGTTTCGGACACAACGAGGGGGACGACCCGAGCTACACCCAGCCCCGGATGTACGCCATCATCGAGACGATGCGCTCGGTGCGCAAGCTGTACACCGAGGCGCTGGTCCGCCGGGGTGACATCACCATCGAGGAGGCCGAGCAGGCTCTGGCCGACTTCCAGGCACGGCTGCAGGCGGCCCTGGACGAGACGCGCCAGACCGCCCCGCCGAAACCGACCACCCTGCCGCCGGCGGTGACCGCCTCGCCTCCGGACCTGGAGGTGCAGACCGGAGTGGAGCGGGCCACCTTGGAACGGCTCGTCGTCGACGCCACCTCGGTGCCCGAAGGGTTCACCATCCATCCGAAACTGGCCCGTCAGTTCGAGCAACGCGCCGAAGTGGTGGCCCAGGGAGAAGTGGACTGGGCCCTCGGCGAGGCACTGGCCATCGGATCGCTCCTGCTCGAGGGCACCGATGTGCGGCTGGCCGGGCAGGACACCCGGCGAGGGACGTTCAGTCAGCGCCACGCCGTCCTCGTCGATTACGCCACCGGTGGCGAATGGGTGCCGCTGGCCCACCTTCAGGGCAACGGCGTCGGGCGCTTCGCCGTCCACGACTCGCTCCTGTCGGAGTACGCGGCCCTCGGTTTCGAATACGGCTACTCGGTCGAGGTGCCCGACGCCCTGGTGGCATGGGAGGCGCAGTTCGGCGACTTCGCCAACGGCGCCCAGATCGTGATCGACAACTTCCTGGTGGCGGCGGACGACAAGTGGGACCAGCAGTCGGGACTCGTTCTTCTGCTCCCGCACGGCTACGAGGGTCAGGGGCCCGAGCACTCGTCGGCGCGGATCGAGAGGTTCCTGACTTTGAGCGCCCGGGGGAACATGCGGCTGGCCCAACCCACGTCGGCCGCCCAGTACTTCCATCTCCTGCGTTCCCAGGCACACGGTGCCGGGCGCCGGCCGTTGGTGGTGTTCACCCCCAAGTCGTTGTTGCGGGCCCGTCAATCGCGCTCCCCGCTGCTCGATCTCGCTTCCGGTTCGTTCCGGTCCGTGGTCGACGACCCGGCCGTACGGCCACGCCCCACGGACGCCGGACCGGGGCCCAGCGGACCGGATGCGGGCCTCGTCATCGATCCCCTGGTCGTGCAACGTGTGCTGTTGTGTTCGGGGAAGGTGGCCTTCGACGCCATGGCCCGGCGCGATCAACTGGCGGCCCAGACTCCCGGACTGCCCAGCCCCGGCGTGGCGGCCGGCGCCGTCGCCGTGGTCCGGGTGGAGCAGCTCTATCCCTGGCCCGAGGAGGCCTTGGGGGCGGTTCTGGACCGCTACCCGGCGGCCCGTGAGGTGATCTGGCTCCAGGAGGAGCCGGAGAACATGGGGGCATGGTCCTTCGCCCACGGACGGTTGCACCGCCTGCTACGCCAACGATTCACCTTGACCCATGTGAGCCGCTCGGAATCGGCCAGCCCGGCCACCGGGAGCGCCGCCCTGCATCACCTCGAACACGAGGATCTCCTGGCCCGCGCCTTTGCCTGACCCGCTAGCCGAGGGGTATCCCCACGATGGCCTCGAGCTCGACCAGGGCGTCACCGGGGTCGGCGACCTTGATCGTCCGCATGCCCAGGGCGCGGGCGGGTTTGAGATTCACTCCGAGATCGTCGAGGAAGACGGCCGCCGTGGGCCGGATGCCCAACTCGTCGCAGGCCAGGAGGTAGAAGCGGGGATCGGGCTTGCGTACGCCGACGACGGCTGACTGGATGACGACGTCGAAGAGGTGGAGGACGTCGTGGTGACGTGTCGTGGTCAGGGGCGTGACGAAATTGTTGGTCAGGAGACCCGTCTTGAAGTGCTCGTGGCACCGGCGGACGGCTTCGAGCATGCCCGGCCGCATCTCTCCGGCCAACGAGGCGAAGAGGGCCCGGGCGTCGATCCGGCCGCCGACGGCCACCGCTTCCGCTTCGAACTCGAGGCAGAACTGGTCGAAATCGATGTCGTTGCGCTCCAGGCGGGCCCAGGCGTTGTCGTGGTGATTGGTGGCGTTCAGGGAACGGATGAAGCCGATGGGCAGACCGTGCGAACGCTCGTGATTCTCGAAGGCGTCGAAGGGGCTGGTCGAGAGCACCCCGCCGAAGTCGAAGAGGACGGCTTCGATCGGGGCAGGCATCGGTCGGTCAGATCAGGGTGTCGCGTGCCACGCCGTCCCATAGCTCGGCCGACAGACCCAGTGACGTCACGTCCACGCGCTCGTCCACCCCGTGGAACATCGTGGCGTAGTCCTCGAAGGTCAGCCGCTTGCTGAAGAGCCCGAACCCGTAGGCCACCGTTCCGAGCTTGCGGAAGAAGCGGGCGTCGGTAGCGCCCACCGTGAGAAAGGGCACGCAACGGGCGTCGGGGTAGGAGCGACGGGCCACCCGCTCGAGCGAGTTCCACAAAGGGGTGTCGGCCGGCGACGTACTGGCCGGGTCGGTGAAATTCCATGTGGCCTCGACGTCGTCGGCCAGGTCGCCGAGCGCGTCGCGGAGCATGGCATCCACCTCGGGCCTATCCCATCCAGGCAGGGTCCGGATGTCGACGTCCAAGCGGACCCGATCGGGGATCACATTCACCTTGGTGCCCGCCAGCATCACAGTCGGGGCCATCGTGGTGTGCGTGCAGGCATGGGCCTGACGGGCCAGACCGAGAGCGGGGAACTCCTCGCAGAAGGCGTCGATGGTCTCGGGGTCGAGCAGGGGCCCGGCGATGTCCGGGGGCAGGCCGATCCCTTCCACGAAGCGGCGCCAGGCGTCATGGATGTCGGCGGCCGGATGGTACTCGGCCAGACGGCGGACGACCTCCGCCGCTTTGACGAGGGCATTGTCAGTGCGCAGGGGTTGTGACGCGTGGCCCGGGGTCCCGCGGACGGTCAACGTGCACCAGAACACACCCTTCTCGCCGGTGATCACCGGGAGACGGACGCCATCGGGAGACTGCATGGGAAAGCCCCCGGCTTCGGTGATGAGGTAGTCGGCGCGGACCTCCTCGGGTGTGTGGGTGGTGAGCCATTCCGCCCCGTGGATGCCCAGAGCCTCCTCGTCGGCCACCCCGATGAACACGAGGTCTCCCTGGGGTCGGAAACCGTCGTCAGCGAGGTGGCGGACGGCCACCGCCATCGAGGCCGTGAGGTTGAGCATGTCGACGGCACCGCGTCCCCAGACCTCGCCGTCGATGAGCTCGCCACCGAAGGGGTCGTGACGCCAGTCATCCCCGTTGGCCGGAACGACGTCGGTGTGCCCGAGGAGGGCCAGCGACGGCGCCCCGGGCTCACGGCCCTCGATGCGGGCCACCAGGGAGGAACGCCCGGGCAGAGGTTCGAAGACCTGGAGATCGAGGCCGGGGCGCTCGAGGACGGACCGGAGGACCTCGGCGTTGCGGTGCTCGTGCCCGGATTCGGGGCTTCCGTCATTCACGCAGGCGTTACGGATCATCTGCTGCAACAGCTCCGCCACTTCGCCGGCCAGCTTGCTCTCCACCGCCGCATCCTATGACGGACCCGCCGAGCGGGGCTCGGGGTGGGCAACTGTCCTGATCGGCGCCGGCCCAGGTCAGACCCCTGGGACCGTCCGAGTGGTTGACTGGACGCAGTCATGTCCCCATCCCACGTCGTCGTCGACGGCTCGAACATCGCCACCGAGGGCCGCTCCACCCCCAGTCTCCAGCAGCTCGACGACGCCATCCGGCAGTTTCAGGCAGAGTTCCCCGACACCGAGGTGATCGTCGTGGTGGATGCCACGTTCGGTCACCGCATCGAACCGGGTGAGCGCGCCATCTTCGACGAGGCCGTCGCCCACGGCGAGCTGGTGTCCCCACCGGCCGGCGCCATCGGCCGGGGTGACGCGTTCGTCCTGCGTGTCGCCGAGCGGGTCGGCGCCCAGGTTCTGTCCAACGACTCCTTCCAGGAGTTCCATGCCGAACACCCCTGGCTGTTCGAAGAGGGGCGGCTCATGGGTGGGAAGCCGGTCCCCGGTGTGGGGTGGATCTTCACTCCCCGCCTGCCCGTCCGCGGTCCGCGCAGTCGGGCCGCCACGTCCACCGGGTCGGCGCGAGGGGGCCGTCACCGCAAGGACGACGAACCCGAGCCGAAGCCGGAGCGTTCCCGAGGGACGTCGAAAGTCGCTGCCGAGGCCATCGCCTTGGCCACGGCGGAGGGGAAGGGTTCCCGAGCCCTGAAAGCCACCAAGGAACCGGCCAAGGCGGCCAAGCCGTCCAAGACGGCCAAGGCGGCCAAGCCGTCCAACACAACCAAGCCGGCCAAGACAACCAAAGCGGCCGAAGCGGCCAAGCCGGCCAAGACAACCAAAGCGGCCAAGCCGGCGAAGTCGGCCAAGGCCACCAAGACAACCAAAGCGGCCAAGACGGCCAAGACGGCCAAGACGGCGTCGGCGGCCAAAACGACCGGGTCGGTCAAAGGGGCCAGAGCCGCCAAGGAGCCGCCCGTGGCGGGCACCGGTGACGCCGTGGCCAAGCGATCGTCTCGTCGCGGGCGTCGGGGGAGGGGGACCGCCGAACCCGCCGTCCGCGCCGCCATCGAGGCGGCGACGGAGGAGGCTCTCGGCGCTCCCGCGGCGGACCCCCTCGCTGCGCCCCCGGGGGGCGCCGGGGTCGTCGGCCGGCCGGCGCCACGGTCGCCCCGGCAGCCGTCAACGACCCGTTGACGTTCCTGACCTTCGTGACCGAGCATCCCCTCGGTTCGTCCGTCCTGGGGACGGTGTCCTCCTTCGTGTCACACGGAGCGATGGTCGACGTCGACGGGATGTCGTGCTATCTCCCTCTCACGGGCCTCGGGGATCCACCACCACGACGGGCGCGCGAGGTTATCGACCGGGGGGAACAGCGTTCGTTCGTGGTGGTGGCCCTCGATCCACCCCGGCGCGGGGCGGAACTGGCCCTTCCCGACGTGGCGCCGGACGGCGCGCCGACACGGGCGACGCCGCTCCGCGACGCCTCCCGGCGGACCAAGAGAGCAGGCCGGACCGCCTCGTGAGGGAGGTCCGATCCCGGCGCTCGGCCGAGGAACATCGAGTTCCGACGGTCGGCCCGGATTATTGCCACGAATAGTGGTGAAATTCCCTCAAGATGGCCACTGATAGTGTCGATATCGGCCACACGAGCAACTGACCACGAGGAGTTCTAACCATGCGCCTCTCCACAACCCTCGACCACCTGGGCATTCCTCGGTTCCACCACCACAAGGGCCACCGCAATTCGGTGGTCTTCATCGAAGCCCCCCGCGAGCACCACCACGACGGGACGAAGGCGGGGCAGGAACGGTGGCGGGCGGCGTCGTACCGCGATCCCTGGCCCGACCGGGCCTGAGAGCGCCCGCCGTCACAGATCTGCCGGCGCTGGCGGCGCCCGTCCCGAGCGTGACGGGCGTCGCCGCCGCCGGCCGATGGAGTCGTTCGCCCCGGTACGCCGGGACAGGGATCGACGCCGACACCACGCCGCCCCGGTGACAGCCGACCGGTAACCTCAGCGCGCGTGGTGCGCCCCGAGGACCTTCTTCCCCACCGCCCCCCCTTTCTCTTCGTCGACGAGGTGGTGGAGCTCGAACCCGGCCAGTGGGCGCAGGGGCGCTGGCACCTGACCGGCGAGGAGAGCTTCTTCTCCGGTCATTTTCCGGGTCGCCCCACGCTTCCGGGCGTTCTCATGGTGGAATCCCTGGCCCAGCTGGGTGGCATCGCCGTTCTGGCCCACCCGCGCTTCGAAGGCCGCCTCCCGCTATTCGGCGGGATCGACAAGGCGCGCTTCCGACGCCAGGTCTCCCCGGGGGACGTACTCGATCTCGAAGTCCGCCTGGGCCGCCTCTCGGCGCGCGCCGGGTCCGGGCACGGACGCGCCAGCGTCGAGGGGAAGCTGGCGTGCGAAGTCGACCTTCTCTTCGTCATGGTCGACGCCTGACGGGCGACCCCCACTCACGACCGGCCCCACCGAGACCCGAGGAGAGCATGCGCATCGCCACCTGGAACGTGAATTCGCTCAACGCCCGACTGGGGCGCGTCGAGGAGTGGGTGGCCTACGCCCAGCCCGACGTGGTCTGCATGCAGGAGACGAAGGTGGCCGACACCGCCTTCCCGGCGCTGGCGCTGTCGGCGCTCGGCTATGAATCGGCCCCCCACGGTGACGGGCGCTGGAACGGGGTGGCCATCGTCAGCCGCGTGGGCCTCGACGACGTCGAAAGGGGCTTCGGCTCCGGGGCCGACGAGCAGGGGTGCCGATTGGTGGCGGCGACCTGCGGCGGGGTCCGGGTCCACAGCGTCTACGTCCCCAACGGGCGCGCGGTCGGTAGCGAGCACTACGAAGCCAAGTTGGTCTGGCTCGACGAGCTCCGGTCGTATCTGGACCGGAGCTGCAAGCCGTCGGACGCGGTGGCGGTGTGCGGTGACTTCAACATCGCCCCCGACGACCGCGACATCTATGACCGCGCCGCCCTCGAGGGGTCCACGCACATCACGGAGCCCGAGCGCCGGGCCCTGCGCCAGGTGGAGGACTGGGGACTGGTCGACGGTTTCCGCCTCCTCTACGACCAGGGCGACCTTTTCACCTGGTGGGACTACCGGGCCGGCAACTTCCACAAGCACCTCGGCATGCGGATCGACCTGCTGCTGCTGTCCCAGAGCGTGGCCGACCGGTGCACCTACGCCCTGGTCGACCGCAACGCCCGGAAGGGGAAGCAACCATCGGACCACGCCCCCGTCTTCATCGATCTCGCCCCCTGACGCCGGGGCGACCGCCGGTCACCCGGCGGCGGGGAGGCGCTGGCGCAGGGAGGCGATCCGGACGGTCACCGACGGGGCCCGGTGCTGCGGTGGTTCGGTCGTTCCGGCCGCTTCGATGGCATCGAGCAGAGGAGAGGGTCGGCACGACCAGGTCCTCCCGGCCGCCTGGCGCTCCGAGGCCCAGGAGCACCACAGACTCTCCTCGGCACGGGTGACGGCGACGTAGAGAAGACGCCGCTCTTCGGCCTGGGCCGTGGCCGAGGTGGCGTAGGAGATCGGGACCAGGCCGTCTTCCAGTCCGATGAGCGCCACGGCCGGCCATTCGAGCCCTTTGGCCCGGTGGAACGTGGACAGTTCCACCGAATCGGCGTCGGGGTCGGCCTCGGTGCTGAACCCGTCGGCCACGTTGGCGGCGACCCAGGCCAGGAACCCCCCCACGCTGGCACCGGGCTCCTCGACGGCGTGCTCGTCGGCCAGCCGGGCCAGCGCCGCCGGTATGCCGCCACCGGCCCCCCGTCGTCCAGCGTCGCCGGTGCCGTCGAGAGCGGTGCCGTCGGGAACGGTGTCGTCGGGAACGGTGTCTTCGGGAACGGAGAGATCGGCCAGGGCACTGCGCAGGGGGCGTCCCGACGGCATGGCCCGCAGAGCGTCGACCGCCGACCGCAACTCGGCTCCGGCACGCGGTCCGGCGCCGACCCGGAACGGGATACCGGCCTTGTGGAGGGCGGCGGCGACGGGTCCGAGCCGGGCGTTGGTCCGGGCCAGGACGGCGAGATGCGACCACGGCCGGCCGGGACGGTGCATCACGCGGAGCCACCGGGCCACGGCACCGGCCTCCTGGGCGTCGTCGTCGAATCCGATGACGGTGGGGACCGGACCGTCGGGGCGGGCCCCCGTGACTGCGGCTCCGTGGACGGCGTGGGGGAGAACGGCGCGTGCGGCGGCGATGACCTGGGGGGTGGACCGGTGGTTGGCGTCGAGACGGATGACCTCGGTGCCCGGGAGGAGCACGGGCAGGCGTTCCAACAGGGTCGGGTCGGCCCCGTTCCATCCGTAGACGGCCTGGCGGGGGTCGCCGACCACGAAGAGGTCGGTCCGGTCGCCGAGCCAGGCCGAAAGGAGCCGCCACTGGGCCGGGTTGACGTCCTGGAACTCGTCGACGAAGAGGTGCCGGATCCGCCACCGGGTGGCGGCGGCGACGGCGGCGTCGGACTCCAGGAGATCGGCGCAGCGGGTGAGGAGGTCGCCCATGTCGATGACGTGGCGGGTCCTCTTGACCTCGACGTACCGGGCGTAGAGGTCGGCGATCTCCTCGACCGGCAGCGGCGTCCGCCGGGCCGCCGCCCGGGCGCCGGTGGCGTAGTCCTCCGGTCCGAGCAGTCGGGCCTGGGCCCACTGGACCTCGGCCAGGACGGCATCCACGGTCTCGCCGGCCGGGGCCGGCCCGGCGGGAAAGACGCCACGGAGGAGGCGACGGGGGTCGTCGACCACCGACGGAGGGCGGGCCCCGGATTCGGCCCAGTGACGGCGGAGCTGGCCGTAGGCGGCGGCGTGGAAGGTGCCGGCCCAGACGGGCCCGGGGACGTCCAACCGCCACAGCCGGCCGCGGAGCTCCCGGGAGGCTTTGCGGGTGAAGGTCACCACCAGGGTCCGCCCGGCCTCCGCCGAGCCGTCGAACAGCCGGCGGGCCACCCGCCTGGTGAGGACGGTCGTCTTCCCCGATCCCGCTCCGGCCAGGACGCAGAGGGGGGCGGCCCCGGAGATGACGGCCTCACGCTGGGGCCCGGTGAGCCCGCGAAGAAGCGTCTCGTTGGGGTCGCCGTCCACGGGAGCGAACGTATCGGTGGGGTGTGGCGCCGGGGGGGATGGGCTCCGGCCGGCGGGCTCCGGCCGGTAGCCTCGCCGCGATGCTGAAGTCGCTGGCCGGTGGGGCCCTCTTCGGCGAGGTCTGGGGGACGGGGACCCCCGAGGTCCTGGTTCTCCACGGTTGGGGCCGGACCCACGCCGACTTCGCCGCCGTGGTGGGGCCGGCGGCGGCGGCGGGGCCGTTGCCGACCCTGGCGCCCGATCTCCCGGGCTTCGGGTCCACCCCGGCTCCCGCCACCGTCTGGGGGGCGGCGGACTACGCGTCGGCGCTGATTCCCCTCCTCGAGGAGGGGAACGGGGACCGTGGCGTGGTGGTCCTCGGGCACTCGCGCGGCGGGTGCATCGCCGTCGTCCTGGCCGCCAGCCGCCCCGATCTCGTGCGTGGGCTCGTCCTCACCGGGGCGCCCGTCGTCCCCCGGCCCGGAGCAGGACGACGGCGTCCGGCCCCCGCCTTCGTGATGGCCCGGCGGCTGCACCGGTGGGGGCTGATGAGCGAGGACCGGATGGAGAGGGCCCGGCAACGGTACGGGTCGGCCGACTACCGGGCCGCCGAGGGGATCATGCGCGACGTCTTCGTCCGGTTGGTCAACGAGCACTACGAGAACGAGCTGGCGGCGCTGCGCTGCCCGGTGGAGCTCGTCTGGGGCGACGACGACGCCGACGTCCCCGTGGCGGTGGCCCGGGCCACGCTGGGAGCGCTGTCCGGAGGGGCGGGGGCGACGCTGACGCTGTGTCCCGGGGCCGGTCATCTGACGCCGGTGACCGTTCCCGGTGAACTCCGGGCCGCTGTCGAGCGGGCCCTGGCCCGACCGTGACGGCCCTGGACGCCGCCGTGGTGGCCGGTGGCTCGGTGGCGACCGCCCTGGCCGGTCTCCGGTGGCTGCGGGTGGCCCAGCGCGAGCACTACCTCCCGGGGGCAGCGTCGCGCTTCGCCCTCCGATGGTGGCGACAGGACGCCGTCAGCGCGGTGGGGGCCACGGCCGCCCTGGCCGGGGTGGTGACCGCCTACCGGTGGCCCGCCACCGGCCTGGTCACCGCCGTGGTGGTGGCCGCCGGGCCGCCGGGGCTGGGACTGCGGGGACGGACGTCACCGCTGGCGTGGACGAGACGGCTGAAGACCCTGGCGGCGGTCGGGGCCGCCCTCGGCGTCATCGCCGTGGCCGGCGCCGTGGTCGCCGGGGCCGGACCGCTCGGGAGCGCCGCCGTGGCCCTGGCCGCCCCCGTCCTCGTCGACGTGGGTTGCGCCCTCACCTCGCCCTTCGAGGCGGTGGCGGCCCGTAGACATGTCGGCCGGGCCGCCGAACGTCTGCGCCGGGTGGCCCCCGCCGTGGTGGCCATCACCGGCTCGTACGGGAAGACGAGCACCAAGGGATACGTCGCCCACCTGATGGCCGGTTCGAAGACGGTGGTGGCCAGCCCGGCCAGCTTCAACAACCGGGCCGGCCTGGCCCGGGCCGTGAACGAGAGCCTGGTGGAGGGGACGGAGGTCTTCGTGGCCGAGATGGGGACCTACGGCCCCGGTGAGATCGCCGAGCTCTGCTCCTGGCTCGTTCCCGACGTGGCCGTGATCACCGCCGTCGGGCCCGTCCACCTGGAGCGGTTCGGGTCGGAGGAGCGGATCGTCGAGGCCAAGGCCGAGATCCTGGCGGCGGCCGGGACCGCCGTCCTGAACGTCGACGACCCCCGGCTGGCCACCCTGGCCGACACGGTGGAGAGGGAGGGCCGGCGCGTCCGGCGGGTGTCTGAACGGGCGCCGGACACCGACGTCTGTGTGCGTGACGACGGCGATGGCCCGACCCTCTTCGTGGGCGGGGCCGAGGTGGGGCGGCCGCCGGCGGGGGCGCGGCCGGGCAACGTGGCCTGTGCCGTGGCGGTGGCGCTCGAGCTCGGTGTCCCCGTGGGGGAGATCGCTCGCCGGGTCGGCACCCTGCCCACCGCTCCCCACCGTCTCGAGACCGCCGTGGGGGCCGGCGGCTTCATCGTCCTCGACGACACCTACAACGCCAATCCGGCCGGGGCCCGCGCCGCCCTCCGGGCGCTGGAGACGACGGCCCCGGCGTCGGCCCGGCGGGTGGTGGTGACACCGGGGTTGGTCGAACTCGGACCGAAGCAGGTCGAGGAGAACGCCTCCTTCGCCCGGGCGGTGGCCGGCGCCGCCGACGATCTGGTGGTGGTGGGCCGGACGAACCGCCGTGCGCTCCTGGCCGGTGCCGAGAAGGTCGGTGAGGGTGCGGTGGCCGAGGCGCAGGTCCGGAGGCCGGGGGAGGCGGCGTTGCGGTGCGTGGTGGTGGCCCGGCGCGATCAGGCCGTGGCCTGGGTCCGTGACCACCTCGGCGCCGGGGACATCGTCCTCTACGAGAACGATCTCCCCGACCACTACCCTTAGGCGCCTTGAACCCGAGCACCGCCACCATCGGCGTCGTCTTCGGCGGCCCCTCGCCGGAGCACGACGTCAGCATCCTGACCGGTCTCCAGGCGGTGCGGACGCTGGTGGGGGCGCACAACGACGTGGTCGGCCTCTACTGGTCCAAGACCGGCGACTGGTTCCGGGTGCCGGCCACGCTGGAGGCCGCCGACTTCATCGACGGAGTCCCGCGCCGGGCCGTGGCCCTGCGGCTCGGGATGGGAACCGACGGCGGCTTCACCGACGGCGCCGGCCGGTTGGGCCGGGCCCGCCCCGTGCCCCTCGACGTGGCCGTGAACTGCTGTCACGGCGGTCCCGGGGAGGACGGATCGCTCCAGGCGGCCTTCGATCTGGCCGGGATCCGGTACACCGGTCCGGGGGCGGCGGCCGCCGCGCTGGGGTTGGACAAGCTGGCCTTCGCCGGTCTGGTGGCCGACGCCGGGCTCCCCGCCCTCGATCGTCGGCTCCTGGCCGCCACCACCACGGACCTGGGTTTCCCGGGGCCCTTCATCGTGAAGCCCCGCTACGGCGGATCGTCTCTCGGGATCGACGTGGTCGAGGACGTGGCCACGGCCGCCGCCCGTCTCGATGCCAACCCCCATCTACGCCGGGGGGCCGTCGTCGAGCCCTACCGGCCGGACCTCTTCGATCTCAACATCGCCGTCCGCCTCTGGCCCGGCCCCGAGCTGTCGGCCGTCGAGCGACCGTTGCGGTCGACGGAGACGGCCGAGATCTTGAACTACGCCGACAAGTACGTGGGGGGCGAGGGGATGGCCAGCGCCCCGCGCCAGCTCCCGGCCGAGCTGCCGGCGGCGTTGACGGCGGCCCTGCGGTCTGCCGCCCTCGAGATCGCCCGACTGCTGCCCGTCCGGGGGGTGGCCCGGATCGACTTCCTCTCGGACGGAGACGGGTGGTTCGTGAACGAGGTGAACACTGTCCCCGGCTCGCTGGCCCGGTATCTCTGGGTGGAACCACCGGTGACCTTCCTCGGACTCCTCGAGGCCATGATCGACGAGGCCCGGTCGTGCCCGACCTGGCGGCCGTCCGCCGTCGGCGCCGACGGAGCCGTCCTGCGCAGCGCCGGGGGCATCGCCGCCAAGCTCGGCTGAGGCAGCGCCCGTCGCAGACCCCCGGATACGCTGGACGGGCGATGACTGGCGATCGATGACGTTCCCCCGCCGTCTTCTCACCGAAGGCGAAGAGGTCGTGGTCGAGCTGCGGCCCCACTGGGCGTTCCTCGGGTGGCCGCTCGTGGCCACGGCCGCCGCCGTGGCCCTGGCCGTGGGCATCGACGTGGCCTTCCCCCATGCCCCCGCCGGCGTGGGCGACGTGCTCCTCGGTGTCTTCGCCGTGGCGGCGCTGTGGCTGGCCGGCCGGACGCTGCGGTGGGTCACCACCAGCCTGGTCCTCACCACCACGCGGCTCGTCCAGCGTTCCGGAGTCCTCGGCCGCCGCGCCCTCGAGCTCCGCCTGGAGCGGATCAACGAGCTCTCCTACCACCAGTCCCTGCCCGGCCGCGTCGGTCGGACGGGCGAGCTGACGGTGGAGACGGGCGGGGAGAGCGGCGACATCACCTTCGAGCACGTCCCCCGGCCGGCGGCCTTCCAGAGCCTCATCACGGAGCAGATCACGGCCTTCCACGAAGCCCGCCGGGTCCGTTTCGCCGACCCGGCCGGCCATCCCCGGGAAGGGCCCGGCGCTCCACAGCACGCCGACACGCCGCCGGCTGGCGCGCCGGCGGTGCCGATGGTCGCCCCGCCCCCGGCCCCGGCCGGCGCGGCGCCGAGCGTGGCCGACCGGCTCATGCAGCTGGGGGAGCTCCGGCGCCGGGGAATCGTGAGCGCGGCGGAATTCGAGGCCAAGAAGGCAGAGCTGCTCCAACAGCTCTAGCGGCGTCAGAGGATCTCGACCCGGGCCCCGTCCGAGGGCCGGACCCGCCAGGCCGGTGTGGACAGGGCGGCCAGGTTCACGGCCCCGGGGTCGGCCAGGACGACCACGCAGCCGCCGAAGCCGGCCCCGGTCATGCGGGCGCCGTAGACGCCGGGGATGGCCTGGAGGTGGTGGACGAGGGCGTCGAGAGCGGGGGTGGAGGCGTCGAAGTCCTCGCTCAGACTGGCGTGGCTGGCCGACATCAACCTCCCGGCGTCGATCAGGTCGCCCGAGCCGAGGGCGGCCGCGCACCAGCGGACGCGGTCGCATTCGGTGACGACGTGGCGCGCCCGGCGCCGCAGGAGCGCGTCGGGGAGACCGAGCATGGCGTCGGCCCCCAGTCGTCCGAGAGGACCGAGCCGGTAGGCGGCCGCCTCGCATTCGGCCCGCCGTGCCGCGTACGGGGTGCGGTCGAGCGACCGGTGCTGGCCCGAATGGACGACCAGGATCTCGGCGCCCTCGGGGATGGGGATCGGACGCATGGAGAGGTCGGCGAAGTCGATGAGGAGTGCCGCTCCCTCGAGTCCGGACGTCACCGTGAGCTGGTCCATGAGACCGGAAGGGACACCGGTCGCCGCCTGCTCGGCCCGCTGGCACAGGCGGGCCATGGTGACCGGTTCGGCCTCGAAGCCGAGGGCCAGGGCCACCGCCACTTCGAGAGCGGCGCTCGAGGAGAGGCCCGAGCCGACGGGCAGGGTGGTCTCCACCGCCCCCCGGCCGCCCCGGCGGGGATGGACGGAGGCCACGATGGCGGCCACGTACCGGGCCCAGCGCGGCTCCACCTTCCGCAGGACGTCGGGATTCAGGGGGATGTGGACGTCGACGTCGGTCGGTTCGGGCTCTCCCGTCGACCGCATGAAGACGCGGAAGCCGGGGTCGGGGACGTAGGTCACCGTGGTCCCCAGGTCGATGGCCATGGGGAGGGCGAGACCCTCGTTGTAGTCGGTGTGGTCACCGATGAGGTTCACCCGCCCGGGGCTGTAGGCGCGGACGGCGGGGCCTTCGCTGGCGCGGTGGTCGTCGTGATCGGGGGCGCTGTGGCCGTTGCCGCCCGTCATGGTGCCGGTCCCATCGGAGCGAGAGCATGGCACGGCCGACGACCGCCGGCCCAGGCTCAAGCTTGACCCTTGCGCGCCACAACGGCCAGCATCCGACCATGACTGGTCCGTTGGATGGTGTCCGGGTGGTGGAACTGGCGGGGATCGGTCCCGGTCCCTACACGTGCATGCTCCTGGCCGACGCCGGGGCCGACGTCCTGCGCGTCGACCGGCTGACGGGCGACGACCCCCGTCAGCCGGTCGGACCCCACTGGGACCTGCTGAACCGCAGCCGCCGTTCGGTGGCCGTGGACCTGAAGGACCCCGAAGGCGTCGCCCTGGTGTTGGACCTCATCGCCGGTGCCGACGCCCTGGTCGAGGGATGGCGTCCGGGAGTGGCCGAGCGCCTCGGCATCGGGCCTGACGACTGTGCGGCGCGCAACCCCCGGCTGGTCTACGGGCGGATGACGGGGTGGGGCCAGGACGGTCCCCTGGCCCACAGCGCCGGGCACGACATCAACTACATCGCCGTGGCCGGTGTCCTGTGGTCGATCGGCCGGGCCGGGGAACGACCGGTTCCCCCTCTCAACCTGGTGGGTGACTTCGGAGGCGGCGGGATGATGTTGGCCTTCGGAGTGGTGGCCGCCATCCTCGAGGCGCGGCGATCGGGAAAGGGTCAGGTGGTCGACGCCGCCATGGTGGACGGCGCCGCCTCGCTCATGACGATGACCTACGCCTTCCGCCAGGGCGGGTTGTGGTCGGAGGACAGGGGCGTGAACATGCTCGACACCGGCGCGCCGTTCTACGAGGTCTACGAGACGGCCGACGGGAAGTGGTTCGCCGTGGGAGCCATCGAGCGTCAGTTCTACGCCGAGCTCATCCGCCTGACGGGCCTCGGTGACGAGGACCTCCCCGACCAGATGGACAGGGAGCAGTGGCCGGCCATGAAGGAGCGGTTCGCCGCCGTCTTCCGGAACCGGACCCGCCAGGAATGGACGGACATCTTCGCCGGGACCGACGGGTGCGGGGCACCGGTGCTGTCACCGTGGGAGGCGCACGAGCATCCCCACAACCGGCACCGGGGGACCTTCGTCGAGGTCGACGGTGTGATTCAACCTGGTCCCGCCCCGCGGTTCAGCCGGACGCCGGGGGCCGTGCAACGTCCGGCGCCGGTGGCCGGGCAGGACACCGACGAGGCACTGAAGGCGTGGGGGGTCGACGACGCCCGGGTGGCGTCGCTGCGCCACCGGAAGGCGATCGGGTAGCGACGCGCTACAGATTCACCACCGGGCAGGTGACGGTGCGCGTGATCCCCTCGATGAGCTGGATCTGGCTCACGACCAGGCGCCCGAGGTCGTCGACCGACGGCGCCTCGGCGCGGACGATCACGTCGTAGGGACCGGTGACGTCCTCGGCGGAGATCACGCCGGAGATGGCATCGACCTGCTGGGCCACGTTCGCCGCCTTGCCGACCTCGGTCTGGATGAGCACGTACGCGGTCACGGCCATGGTCGCCTCCTGATCGTCCGGGCCCCCTGGGGACCATCGAGCCTGCGCTCATGGTAGTGGCGGTGGTGCCGTGACGGCCTGGCCGTAGCATGGGCGTCGTGGCTCGTCGTGGGCGTGACGCCCCCGCCCGCATTGGGCGCATGGTGCGCCACGCGTTGGCCGGCCTCCTCGACCAGGAGACGCCGTTCGGTCGTCTCGCCCTCCTCCACGTGGTGATGACGGCGGGCGACACGCTGGTGACGGTGTCACTGGCCGGATCGCTGTTCTTCTCCATCTCCCTGGGAGCGGCCAAGAACCAGGTGATCCTCTATCTCCTGCTGACGATGGCGCCCTTCGCCGTCGTGGCCCCCCTTCTGGGCCCTGTCATCGACCGGAGCCGGGGGGCCCGCCGGGCCACCGTCATGGTCTCGGCCGGCTGCCGCGCCGTCGTTTGCCTGATCATGGCCGGGGGTCTGAAGAGCCTCTTGCTGTTCCCCGAGGCCTTCACCATGCTCGTCCTCTCCAAGGTCTACCTGGTGACGAAGGGCTCTCTGGTACCGCTGTTCATCGGTACCGGGGCCGAGTCCGGCCGCGATCAGGGAGGATCGGCGCCCCGGGCGCCGGTGGACTACCCGGCGGCCGTCGGCGGCGTCGGCGACACCGACGCCCTGACGTCGAACACGGAGGGTGGGGCGGCGGGGTCCGTCGACCACAACCGACTGGCCTCGGCCAACGCCCAGCTCGGTCTGCTGGCCTCACTGACCGCCTTCGCCGCCGCGCTTCCCGCCATCGCCGTTCTCAAGCTCCTGGGTGGGCCCTGG
The DNA here is from genome assembly GCA_963800065.1 of uncultured Acidimicrobiaceae bacterium. Taxonomy (GTDB): domain Bacteria; phylum Actinomycetota; class Acidimicrobiia; order Acidimicrobiales; family UBA8190; genus CAWJFJ01. The sequence goes on from CAWCZO010000002.1 coordinate 104,496, forward strand.
GTGTTGCGGCTGGACATGGTGGTCTTCGTGGCCGGGACGGTCCTGGCCTTTCGCCTGCCGATCCGGCGTGCGCCACGGGTCCCGCGCGGTCCCGAGACGGCGGCGGTGGGGGTGGCCACCGTGCGGGCCGGGGCCGATTCCTGGGAACCGGCTGGCCCCCTCGCCGCTCTGGGGCCGGCCGCCTCGGCCCACCCCGAGGTCACGTTCGCCCTGTCCGCCATGTCGGTCCTCAAGTTCGCCGTGGGGTTCCTGACGTTCCTCCTGGCCTTCGACCTCCGGCGGGCGCACGCCACCATCTGGTACGGCCCCACTCTCGGTCTGTCCATCGCCGGAGCCGTCGTCGGCGTTCTCGTGGTGCCGCGTGCCCGGCGGCTGCTGAGCGAGCAGCAGGTGCTCACCCTGGCCATCTGGTCGGTGGCGGCCACGGCGGTCATCGCCGCCGTGGTGGGGGGCGTGGTGATCCAGACGCTGCTGGCCTTCGTGATCGGGCTGGCCGGGGGGGCCGGGAAGCCGGCCTTCGACGCCCTGGTCCAGCGTTACGTCCCGACCGCCGCCCAGGGGCGGGCCTTCGCCCGTTTCGAGACCAGGCTGCAGCTGGTGTGGGTGATCGGCGCCCTGGTCCCCGTCTGGGTGGCCACGCCCCTGTCGGGCGGTGACATCGTGATCGCCGCCGTGGCCGGGGTGGGGGCCTTGTCGTACATGACGGGCCGTCGGGCCGTCCGCCACCTGCGTGCCGGCACCGGCTGAACCCTCACGCCCCGAGGCGGTGGACCGGGTGAGCGACGACAGGCGGGTTCAGGACAGGCGACGCTCCAGGGCGTCGACCTGGTCGACCAGGGCCTCGGGGAGATGGTCGGCGAAGGTGGCGTAGAAGGAACGGATGAGCGGGACCTCGTTGCGCCACTTCGATTCGTCGACGCGCAGCAACTCCAGCATGTCCTCCTTGGAGACGTCGAGACCCTCGGTGTCGATGGCACCGGGAGCGGGGACGTTGCCGATGGGCGTGGACAGCGCCTCGCCCCGTCCCGCCGTGCGTTCGAAGATCCACTCGAGGACGCGCGAGTTCTCGCCGTAGCCGGGCCACAGGAACTGACCGTCGGCGCCCTTGCGGAACCAGTTGACGTAGTAGAGGCGGGGAAGCTTGGAGGGGTCACCGGCGGTGGCGCCGATCCGCAACCAGTGGGCGAAGTAGTCCGCCATGTTGTAGCCGCAGAAGGGGAGCATGGCGAAGGGATCGCGCCGTAGGTTCCCGACCGCCCCGGCGGCCGCCGCCGTGGTCTCGGAGGCCATGATCGACCCCAAGAAGACGCCGTGGGCCCAGTCGAAGGACTCGGTGACCAAGGGGACGACCGTCCGGCGCCGCCCGCCGAAGAGGACGGCCGAGATGGGCACGCCCGACGGGTCCTCCCATTCGGGGGCACAGGCCGGATTCTGCTCGGCCGGCACCGTGAAGCGGGCGTTCGGGTGTGAGGCGGAAGTGGCCGTGTCCGGCGTCCACGGTTCGCCCCGCCAATCGGTCAGCGCCGGGGGCGGGTCATCGGTCATCCCCTCCCACCAGACGTCGCCGTCGGGGGTGAGGGCCGTATTGGTGAAGATGCAGTTGGAACGGAGCGTCTTCATGGCGTTGGGATTGGTCTTGTCGCTGGTCCCCGGGGCCACACCGAAGAAGCCCGCCTCGGGGTTGATGGCGTACAGACGCCCGTCGGAGCCGAACTTCATCCAGCAGATGTCGTCGCCCACGGTCTCGACCTTCCACCCGGGAATGGTGGGGACGAGCATGGCCAGGTTGGTCTTCCCGCAGGCGGAGGGGAAAGCGCCGGAGATGTAGCGGACGTCGCCCTCGGGCGAGGTGATCTTCAAGATGAGCATGTGCTCGGCCAGCCACATGTCGTCGCGGGCCATCACCGAGGCGATGCGCAGGGCGAAGCACTTCTTCCCGAGCAGGGCGTTGCCCCCGTAACCGGAGCCGTAGGACCAGATCTCGCGGGTCTCGGGGAAGTGGACGATGTACTTGTTGTCGGCGTCACAGGGCCAGGGGGAGTCGGCCTGACCCTCCTCCAGAGGGGCACCGACCGAGTGGAGACAGGGGACGAAGTCCCCGTCGGTACCGAGGACGTCCAGAGCCTTGGCCCCCATCCGGGTCATGATCCGCATGGAGACGGCCACGTAGGGCGAATCGGTGATCTCGACGCCGATGTGGGCGATGGGCGACCCGAGGGGGCCCATCGAGAAGGGGACGACGTACATGGTCCGCCCCCGCATCGAGCCGCGGAAGAGGTCGGTCAGGGTGGCCCGCATCTCGTCGGGATCGCGCCAGTTGTTGGTGGGGCCGGCGTCGGCCTCGTCCTTCGAGCAGATGAAGGTCCGGTCTTCGACACGGGCCACGTCGCCGGCGTCGGAGCGGGCCCAGTAGGAGTGGGGGCGCTTGGCCTCCGACAGCTCCGTGAAGGTGCCGGTCTCGACGAGGAGGCGGCAGAGCTCGTCGTACTCCTCGCTCGACCCGTCGCACCAGACCACCTGGTCCGGAGTGGTGAGGGAGGCGACCTCCTCGACCCAGGCGACCAGCTTGCGGTTGGCGGTGGGGGGCATGGTCGGGGCGCTACCTCTCTCGGGTCGGACTGGGGTCGGGTGGCGGTCCGGCGGCGAAGCGGTCGGCGGACATCACCCGGTGCTCTCAATGGTAGGCATTCCCCGTGGCCTGCCCCAACTCCGACGACACCGGCGGCGACGGCACGCCGCCGCCGCCGTGGCGATGACGGCCGGCGTTCCGGCCCGAGGGGAATTCGCTTTCATCGACCGCCTGATGCACCGTCTCCCGGGCCCGCCGCCCGGGGAGGTCTGGATCGGCGACGACGCCGCCGTGATCGGGCCCCCCGGCGACCGGACCCTGCTCACCACCGACATGAGCATCGCCGGGGTCCACGCCGACCTGGGTCTGGTCGGCCTGGACGACCTGGGATGGCGGGCCGTGGCGGGCGCCGTGAGCGACATCGCCGCCATGGGCGGTCGCCCCTCCCACGTCCTGGTGGCCGTGGCCGGACCGCCGTCGACCGATCTCGACCTCCTGTACGAGGGGGTGGCGCAGTCGGTGGAGGCCCACGGATGCCGCGTCGTCGGCGGGGACCTCTCCAACGCCCCCGAGGTGGTCGTGGTGGTGGCCGTGAGCGGTGTGGTGGGCGAGGGGCCGGGACCCGTCCTGCGGGGCGGCGCCCGCCCCGGGGACCACCTCTTCGTCACCGGCCCGCTGGGTGCCTCGTCGGCGGGGCTACGGACCCTGCGGGCTGTGACGGTGCCCGGGGGGCCACGGGCGGCGGTGTCCGGCGAGAGTCCGTTGGTGCGGGCCCACCGTCGTCCCCGGGCCCGCCTGGCCGAGGGCACCGCGGCGCGCCGGAGCGGAGCGACGGCCATGATCGACGTCTCCGACGGATTGTCAGCCGATCTCGGCCGTCTGGCCGATGCCTCGGGGGTGGGGTTCAGCCTGAGCCACGTCCCCGTGGCCGCCGGTGCCACCGTCGAGGAGGCGCTCGGAGGAGGCGAGGACTACGAGCTCGTCTTCGCCGCCGCCGACGCCGACGCCGTGAGGGAGGGCTTCGATGGCGCCGGGCTCCCGGTGCCGATCGTCATGGGGGTGTGCACGGCGGACCGGGACGTGAGGCAGTGGGCGGGGACGACGCTGGCGCCCAGCGGCTGGGAGCACCGCTTCGGCTGAGGCCCGACCGCCGTTCGGAAGGTCAGGAAGCGGGAGTCGGCGTGCGCCGGGCCGGCTTGGTGACCTTCCCGGCGCGGATGCAGGAGGTGCAGACCGACAAGCGACGTGGTGAGCCGTTCACCAGGGCGCGGACCTTCTGGATGTTCGGGTTCCAGCGGCGCTTGGTGCGGCGATGGGAGTGGCTCACGTTCATGCCGAAAGAGGGGTGTTTGCCACAGACTTCACAGACGGCAGCCACGACGCGGACGCTCCTCGGCAGACTTCAGGACGAGCGCAAAGGTTAGCATCCTCGGCCATGGAGGCGATCGGAACGCTCACGGGAGCCGACGTCGCGCGGGCCCTGGCTGCGTACCGTCAGGTCCTTCGCCTTCACCAGGATGCCATCAACCGCCTGAACGTCTATCCCGTCCCCGACGGCGACACGGGGACCAACATGGCCCTGACGGTGGAGGCGGTGGTGAATGAGCTCGCCGGCGTCGACGGGATCGGCGACCTGGTCGGCGACGATTTCGGGCCCGCCGCCGGCGACGCCCCGGCCCCCGGGGGCCCGGAGATGGGGGCCGTCTGCCGGGCGATCGCCCACGGGTCCCTGATGGGGGCCCGGGGCAATTCGGGGGTCATCCTCTCGCAGTTGTTGCGGGGATTTACCGGCGTCCTGGCGGCGTCGGCCGAGGTGGGGCCGATCGAGGTGGCCGAGGCCCTGGGCGTCGCCAGTGAGGCGGCCCGGGAAGCCGTGCTCCGGCCGGTGGAGGGGACGATCCTCACGGTGGCCCACGCGGCCGCCGGGGGGGCCGAGAAGGCGACGGCGGCGGGGGCGAAGCTGGCCGCCGTGCTCGAGACGGCCCGAGAGGCGTCGGCCGAGGCGCTGGCCCGCACGCCGGAACAGCTGCCCGTTCTGGCCCAGGCCGGTGTCGTCGACGCCGGGGGAGCGGGTTACCTGCTCATGCTCGACGCCTTCCTGACGGCGGTGGACGGCCGGCCACTGCCGGAGGCACCTCCCCCCGGGCCCGGCGCGCTCTCGGTGCCGGCCATGGCGGCACCGGGCGACGTCGACGGTGGGGACGTGGGGGAGAGCGTCACCGGGGAGGCCGGCGCCGGGACCCACCTGCGTTACGAGGTCATGTACCTGCTCGAGGCGGCCGACGTGACGGTGCCCGCCTTCAAGGAGGTGTGGGCCGGGATCGGGGACTCCATCGTGGTGGTCGGTGGTGAGGGGCTGTGGAACTGCCATATCCACACCAACGACGTGGGGGCGTCGATCGAGGCCGCCCTCGACGCCGGGCGACCACGCAACATCCGGGTCACCGATCTGGTCGAGCAGATGGAGGAGGAGCGCTGGGTACGCGAGGCCGCCGCCCTCGGTCCCGTCGACCGCGACGAGCCGTCCGGACCCCCGCCCCGGACGGCGGTGGTGGCGGTGGCCAACGGTGAGGGGGTGGGGCGGATCTTCCGGTCTCTCGGTGTGCACCACCTGGTGGCCGGCGGGCAGTCGATGAACCCCTCGACAGCGCAGATCCTCGAGGTGGTCGAGGGGGTGGAGTCGACCGATGTCGTGCTCCTGCCCAACAACGACAACATCCGTCCGGTGGCCATGCAGGTGTGCGAGCTGACCACCAAGACGGTGCGGGTGGTGCCCACCAGCGGGATCGTCGAGGGGTTCGCCGCCCTGCTCGAGTACGACCCCGAGGCTGGGGCCGACGACAACGCCGCCGCCATGGCGGCCTCGGCTCGCCGGGTCGTGGCCGGGGAGGTGACGCAGGCGGTGCGCGACGCCACCGGCCCCATGGGACCGATCAGGGTGGGGGACTGGCTCGGCCTCTCGCGCGACGGTGTCGAGGTCGTGGGCGAGAGCCTGGCCGAAGCGGCCTGCGGGCTCTTGGGGAAACTTCTGCGTGACGACCACGAGCTCGTCACCCTCATCGAAGGTGACGGGTGTGGGGCGGCCGACACCCGGCACGTCACGGAGTGGCTGGCCGAGAACCGTTCAGACATCGCCGTCGAGGTCCACTATGGCGGCCAACCGCTCTACCCGTATCTCATAAGCATCGAGTGACGGGCACGACACTGCACCGGCTGGCCGAGGTCCCGGTGCACGAGATCAAGAGGATCGGTGAAAAGCGGGCCGAGTCCCTCGCTGCGCTGGGGATCAGGAACGTCCTCGACCTGATCACGCACTACCCGCGACGCTACATCGACCGCTCGCGCCAGGCCGACGTGGTCGGGATGACGCTCGGCGAGGAGTCCCTCGTCCTGGCCCGCGTCGGATCGGTGAAGTCACGGCGGACGCGAAACGGCCGGGCGCTGGTCGAGCTCGAGGTGGACGACGGGACGGGGACGCTCAAGGTGACGTTCTTCAACCAGGCCTGGCGGGCCAAGCAGCTGCCGGTGGGGACGGAGGCCTTGTTCTTCGGGAAGCTCGACAGCTACCGGGGGAAGCGACAATTCACCAATCCGGTGGTCGATCTGGTCGGGAACCGGACCGGTCGGATCGTGCCCATCTACCCGACGTCGGAGAAGACGGGGATCGCCGGGTGGGAGTACGGGGACTGGATCGGGGAGGCTCTGCGCCGGGCCGGAGAGCTGGACGACCCGCTGCCCGAGAGGTTCCGGAAACAGCTCGACCTGATGGACCGGACCACGGCCTTCCGGGCCATCCACTCCCCGGAGACCTTCGACGAGAAGAACGAGGCCCGGAAGCGGCTGGCCCTCGACGAGCTCCTGCGGTTGCAGCTCGAGGTGGTCATGCGCCGCCAGGCCAGCGAACGCGACGCCCGCGGGATCAGGCACAGGGTCGCCACGGCGGGTGCCGACGACGATCTCGTGGGCGCCTTCCTGGCCCGGCTGCCCTTCTCCCCCACGGCGGCCCAGAGCCGGGCCATGGCCGAGATCACCGAGGACCTGGTCGGTCCGCTGCCCATGCACCGGCTCCTGCAGGGCGACGTGGGGTCGGGGAAGACGGTGGTGGCCGTGGCCGCGCTCCTGGTCGCCGTCCAGGGCGGTCACCAGGGGGCCTTCATGGCCCCCACCGAGGTCCTGGCCGAGCAGCACTTCCTCGGCGTGCGGGAGCTTCTCGACGGCCTCGTCGTCGCCGACACCGGGACGCTCGAAGGACGACGCCCCCTCAACGTGGTCCTCCTCACCAGCCGGACGCCGGCCGGGGCCAGGGCGAAGCTGCACGAGGGCCTGGCCGCCGGTGCCGTCGACGTGGTGGTGGGCACGCACGCCCTTCTGACCGAAGACGTTCGTTTCGCCAGCCTGGGTGTGGTCGTCATCGACGAACAGCACCGGTTCGGGGTGGAGCAACGCGCCGCGTTGCGGGCCAAGGGCCGCGACGCCACCAGCGGCGAGGGTGCCGATCCCGACCTCCTGGTCATGACGGCGACGCCCATCCCGCGGACGGCGGCGATGGTGGTGTTCGGCGATCTCGACGTCACGGAGCTCGACGAGCTGCCGGCCGGGCGGGCGCCCATCCAGACGGTGTGGGCCCGGTCCGAGGACGACGAAGCCGTCGCCTGGCAACGCGTCCGGGACGAGGTGGCGGCCGGACACCGGGCCTATGTGGTCTGCCCTCTGGTCGAGGGATCGGAGAACACCCAGGCCAAGTCGGCCACCCAGGAGAAGCAACGGTTGGAGCAGACCGTGCTGGCCGGGCTGCCGATCGGCCTTCTGCACGGCCAGCTGAAAGCGGCCGACAAGGAGGGCGTCATGGCCGCCTTCCGCCGAGGCGATCTTCCGGTGCTGGTGGCCACCACGGTGGTGGAGGTGGGGGTGGACGTGGCCGAGGCCACCGTCATGGTCATCGAGGACGCCGACCGTTTCGGGATCGCCCAGCTCCACCAGTTGCGCGGGCGGGTGGGAAGGTCGGACCTGGCCTCGTGGTGCTATCTCCTCAGTGCCGGCTCGACGGTCGACGCCGTGACCCGCCTGGAGGCCCTCGAGAAGACCACGGACGGGTTCGACCTGGCCGAGGTCGATCTCGAGCTCCGGGGCGAAGGGACCATCCTGGGCTCCCGTCAAAAGGGTCGCAGCGACCTCAAGCTGGCGTCGTTGCGCCGGGGCGACCGTGCCCTGGTGGCCGCCGCCCGCCAGATCGCCGAGTCGCTGCTGGGCCAGGACGCCGCGCTCGAGAGCACGACGGCGTTGGCCGACGAGCTCCGCCTGTTCGTGGGTGAGGACGAGGCGGCGTACCTGCTCAAGAGCTGACCCGGGCGCGGCCGTCCGCGAGGCGCACAACTACGCTGACCAGGGTGGGCGCCTGTGCGTGTGATCGCCGGTCATAGCCGGGGCCGGCCGCTCAGGGCACCGGTGGGCGGGTCGACTCGGCCGACCGCCGACCGGGTCCGGGAGTCGATCTTCAACGTCCTCGGGAGTCTGCTGAACCTCGAAGGGGCCGTCGTGGTCGACCTCTTCGCCGGGAGCGGGGCGATGGGGATCGAGGCGCTGTCGCGTGGGGCGGCATCGGTGACGTTCGTCGACAGCTCGTTGCCGGCCGTGCGGGCCGTGAAGGCCAATGTGACGGGGACGGGGCTCGATCCCGCTCAGACCCGTGTGGTGCGGTCGGACGTCCTGGGCTGGCTCCTGCGGCCCCATCGCTTCGATCTGGCCCTGTGCGATCCCCCCTACGCGTTCGACGCCTGGGGGTTGCTCCTGGCCCGGCTCCATGCCGGGGTGGTGGTCATGGAATCGGACCGGGACATCGCCGTGCCCGGGGGCTGGGAGATCATCAGGAACAAGCGCTACGGCGGTACGCTCGTCACGGTGGTCCGCTCCCCACAGTCGTATCAGGCCCCACAGTCGCATCAGGCCCCGCCGTTGGACCAGGCGCCGTTGGACCAGGCCCCGCCGTTGGACCAGGCCCCGCCGTTGGACCAGGCCCCGCCGTTGGACCAGGCCCCGCCGTTGGACCAGGCCCCGCCGTCGCAGCAGAGAGGCACCTCGTGACCGTTGCACTCATCCCGGGCTCGTTCGACCCGTTCCACAACGGCCACCTCGAAGTGGTGGAACGAGCCGGCCGCCTCTTCGACGACGTGGTGGTGGCGGCGCTGCGGAACCCACAGAAGGCCGAACCCCTCTTCAATCTGGCCGAGCGTGAGGAGATGCTGAAGGAGGCCCTCGCCCATCTCCCGAACGTCCGGATCGTCTCGGTGTCGAAACTGGTCGTCAACGTGGCGCACGACGTCGGGGCCTCGGCCATCGTCAAGGGACTGCGGGCCGTCTCCGACTTCGAGAACGAGTTGCAGATGGCCCAGATGAACCGCCAGCTCTCGGGGATCGAGACGCTCTTCATCCCCACCACCTCCACGTCGGCCTTCGTCGCCTCGCGCCTCTTGCGCGAAGTGGCCCGCTACGGCGGCGACGTGTCGGCCTTCGTCCCCAAGGCGGTGTGGCTGCGCCTCCAGGAGAAGTTCTCCCCGTGACCGACGACATCTTCGTCGACGACCCCTTCGAGGAGACCGCTCCCGTGGTCGAGGCCGACGCCCAGGGCCTCTTGCGCCAAGCCGTCGATGTGGTGTCCACGGCACGGACGATGCCGTTGTCGGCCTCCGTCCTGGTGGCGCGCGACGAGCTGCTCGAGATGCTGCAGGGGGCGCTCGACCGCTTCCCCGACGAGCTCCGCCAGGCCCGCTGGCTCCTGCGTGAACGTGATGAGTTCCTGGCCACCCGGCAACGCGAGGCCGACAACCTCCTGGAGGAGGTCAGGGCCCAGGCCGAGCGGATGGTGCAGAGGACCGAGATCGTCCGGCAGGCCAACCACGTGGCCCAGCGGATCCTCGACGACGCCCGCGAGGAGGCCCGGCGGCTGCGCCACGAAGCCGAGGATTTCTGCGACCAGAAGCTGGCCTCGTTCGAGATCGTGCTCGACCGGACGATCAAGACCGTCCAGGCGGGGCGCGAGAAGCTCCATGCCATCCCCCCGCCGCTGCCCGAGGACAAGGGTGCCCCGGGCGCCGCCGCCGGCGCCGACCCCGACGAGCTCGGGTTCTTCGATCAGGACGACGCCTGAGGGGCCTGTCGTGACCGCCCGCCCTTTCGTCGTCCACGTCGCCAAACTGCGGCGCGTCCTGGGCACCCGCTGGCACGAGGTGCGGTCGGGCCCCATCGACGACCTGGCCTGCTCGGGGAGCGAGGTTTCCGCCGGGTCCGAGTTGCGGGCCGACGTGACGTTCGAATCGATCGCCGGCGGGGTCTCCGTCACCGGCGTCGTGACGGCTCCGTGGACGGGCGCCTGCCGACGCTGCCTGGTGACGGCATCGGGGACGCTGACGATCCCGGTTCGGGAGCTCTACACGGAGGACGGTGACGGGGAGGACACGTATCCGTTGACCGATGACGAGGTCGATCTCGAGGACCTCGTGCACGACGCCGTCCTGCTCGAGCTTCCCCTGGCGCCGCTGTGCGGTGAGGGATGCCTCGGCCTCTGTCCCATGTGCGGGATCAATCGGAACGAGCAGAATTGCCGGTGCGAGACGCCCCGTGACGGGCGTTGGGCCGCCCTGGACGTCCTGCGGGTTCCCGATCTGGGGGCCGGGAACTGACCGGCGGCCGACCGGGTATCGTGGACCGGCCCCCGACCTGAGGTGACCGACGATGGCCGTCCCCAAGAAAAAGACCTCCAAGGCGAAGAGCCGTAGCCGGCGCGCCTCGAATTGGGTGCTCGGCCTCCCGGCCCGCAGCGTGTGCCCCCAGTGCCAGCACGCCAAGGTCCCGCACGTCGTCTGTCCCAACTGCGGGTGGTACAAGGGCCGGCAGGCCGTCGAAGTCGACTAATGGTCGGCGCCCGTGCCGGTCTCGGCGACGCCACCGGGCGCCCCCTGCCGGTGGTGGTCGACGCCATGGGCGGCGACCGGGCGCCGGGCGAGATCGTGGCCGGAGCCCGCCGGGCCGCCGATGAGCTGGGGATCGAGGTGGTCCTGGTGGGCCCCCCCGACCAGGTCGGCGATACCGGGGGACTGGAGATCCTCCCCGCTTCCGAGGTCATCGCCATGGACGAGGATCCCGGGCAGGGGGTGCGCCGGAAGAAGGATTCCTCCCTGGTCCGGGCGGCCGAGGCCGTGCGCGACGGGCGGGCCCTGGCCATGGTCAGCGCCGGGAACACGGGAGCGACCATGGCCAGTGCCCTGCTGCGGATGGGTCGGCTGAAAGGGATCGTCCGACCGGCCATCGCCACCCCGATCCCGCAATTGGGTTCGCATCCCACCGTCCTGCTCGATGCCGGCGCCAACACCGAGTGCACGCCGGCCATGCTCGTCCAGTTCGCCCAGATGGGGGCCGCCTACTCGACCGCCCGCTACGGCGTGGCCGACCCCACCGTGGCCCTGCTGTCGATCGGCGAGGAGAAGTCGAAGGGCACGCCCCTGGTGAAGGAGACGCACGCTCTGCTCTCGGCCACCCCCGGCCTGCGCTTCGTCGGGAACGCCGAGGGCCGTGACCTGATGAAGGACGCGCCGGACGTGGTGGTGACCGACGGCTTCACCGGCAACGTGGCGCTCAAGACCCTCGAGGGGGCGCTGCGGTTCTTCATGGACACCCTGCTCGAGGTCCTCACCAGGAACGAGGAGACGAGGAAGGCCTCCGACGTGCTCCTGCCCTATCTGGCCCCACTGGCCGCCGAGTTCGACCCCGACAACACCGGCGGGGCGGTCCTCCTCGGGGTCGACGGCGTCTGCGTGATCAGCCACGGATCGTCATCGGCCCAGGCGATCGTGTCGGCCGTCCGGGTGGCCCACGACGTGGCCACGGCCGGCCTCGTCGACCGCCTGGCCCACGCCGTCACCGTGGGGTAACCACCGGCGACCGACCCGGGCCCCGCTTTCCGGCCCATCTGACACGCTCAGGGAGGATCCGACTTCCGCCCGTGGGCGGGGTTGATGGCGACGTGCCGTCGCGTTTTCGGCGGAGTGTCAGAAGTGGCCTCCGACCAGGGATTCCGTCTGCCACAGGGCCGTCGTCGGGTAGGATGCCGCCGGAAACTTCAAACCCGCAGGAGAACGACGTGCCCGCAGAGACTCACGTGGAAAAGGGTCCGCTCGACCGCCAGCAGGTCTTCGAGCTGGTACGGGACCAGCTGGCCGACATCCTCGAGGTGGAACCCTCCACGATCAGGGAGTCCGCCTCCTTCGCCGAGGACCTCGATGCCGACTCGCTGGCCTTGATCGAGCTGGTGGAGGCCCTCGAAGAAGAGCTCGGAGAGCGGACGGTGGGATTCAGGATCGAGGACGAGGACCTGGAGGACCTCCGAACCGTCCGTGACGCCGTCGACTACGTGGTCGCCAAGCTCGGAGTGACCTGAGACGGTCGACGATCCCGCCCCTGTTCACGGCGCCGCGGGCGCCGGATCCGAGGTCGTCACCTCGGCCCGCTCCGCGCCCTCGGGCACGGAGCCAGGGGTCGCGGACGTAGGTGGTCCCCATCCGGCCGGCGATCGACGACCGCCGGTTCCCGACACCACCGACCTCGCCCGACGGCTGGGGCGGCCCTTCAACGACGAGTCCCTGCTCGTCCAGGCCCTGGCCCACCGCTCGTGGTGCGCCGAGTCCGGTGGGCTCCCGTCGAACGAGCGGCTCGAGTTCCTGGGTGACGCCGTCCTCGGGCTGGTGGTGGCCGAGTACTGCTACGGGGCCTATCCCGACATGCCCGAGGGCGCCCTGGCCAAGGTGCGCGCCGCCGTGGTGAACACGGCCGTCCTGGCCGAGGTGGGTGCGGAGCTCGGGCTCGGTCCGGTCCTGCTGCTCGGTCGGGGCGAGGACGCCTCGGGAGGGCGGGCCAAGCCCTCGATCCTGGCTAACACCGTCGAAGCGTTGATCGCCGCCGTCTACCTCGACGGGGGCTTCGAGACGGCCACCCGCTTCGTGCTCGGTCTCCTCGACCAACGGATCAAGGAGGCGGCGGCCGGGCCCGGAGCCGAGGACTTCAAGACCCGTCTGCAGGAGGTGGTCGTCCGCCGGGTCGGGGCCCTGCCCCGGTACGAGGTGGCGGGGACGGGACCCGACCACGCCCGCCGTTACACGGCGACGGTGTTCGTCGAAGGAGCGGTGGTGGGGGTGGGCGAAGGCCGGTCGAAGAAGGATGCGGAACAGGCCGCCGCCCACGCCGCCTTCCCGGCCTTCGCCGAGCCGGTCGACCGTGACCTCGCCGACGGTGGTGTGCCCTCCCATGCCTGAGCTTCCGGAGGTCGAGACCATCCGCCGCGATCTCGAGAAGGAGGTCATCGGCCGGCGGGTGAAGACGGTGGAGGTCAAGGGAAAGCGGTCGATCCGGCGTCACAAGAGTGGCCCGGAATTCCGGGCCCGGCTCGAAGGCCGGAAGATCACCTCGATCCGGCGGGCCGGGAAGTACCTGCTCGTCGGCCTCGATGATGACGACATCCTCGTGGTCCACCTGGGGATGAGCGGCCAGTTGCTTCGGGCCAAGGGACCGAAGGAGCCCCTCGACCGTCACACCCACGTGGTCATCACCTTCACCCAGGGTGGGCAGCTCCGATTCGTCGATCCCCGCACCTTCGGGGAGATGTTCGTGACCGCCGGCGACGAGCTGGAGGCCGTGCCCGAGCTGTCGCACCTGGGTTTCGACCCACTCGAGGAGGTCATGAGCTGGTCCCGCTTCGGGCAGCTCCTGGCCGATCGGCATGCCGCCCTCAAGACGTTGCTCATGGATCAGAAATTCGTCGCCGGGATCGGCAACATCTACTCCGACGAGATCCTCTTCGCCGCCGGGCTGCGCTACGACCGGGGCTCGGACTCGTTGAGCGCGCAGGAGATCCGCCGGCTCTACCGGGCCATGGTCGAGACCCTCTCGGAGGCGGTGAAGTACCGGGGTTCGTCGCTGGCCGACGAGCAGTACCGCGATCTCTTCGGGGAGATCGGCGACTACCAGGGTCAACATCAGGTCTACGACCGAGAGGGCAGCGCCTGCCGGAGATGTCGGAACTCGATCGTTCGGGTGAAGGTCAACGGCCGCTCGGCCTTCCTGTGCGAGCACTGCCAGATCTGACGCCAGATCGGGCGGGCCGGTCCGACCCCGGGCGGAGAAGGCCCCCGCGCCGCCATCCCCGACTGGCGCTGTCCGACAGGTAGGGTGACCAACGGTGTTCCTGAAGTCACTGACCCTCAAGGGCTTCAAGTCGTTCGCCGACCCTTCGACGTTGCAGCTGGAGCCCGGGGTGACCGTCGTCGTCGGGCCCAACGGGAGCGGCAAGTCGAACGTGGTCGATGCCGTGGCGTGGGTGCTCGGGGCTCAGGGCCCGCGCACGGTGCGCTCCTCGAAGATGGAGGACGTCATCTTCGCCGGCTCCGCCGATCGTCCCCCCCTCGGGCGAGCCGAGGTGTCGCTGACCATCGACAACCGGGCCGGGCACCTCCCCGGCGGGCTGGCCGAGATCACCATCACCAGGACCTTGTTCCGCTCCGGTGACAGTGAGTACGCCATCAACGGACAGGCGTGCCGTCTCCTCGACGTCCAGGAGCTGCTGTCCGACTCGGGTGTCGGACGCCAACAGCACGTCATCGTCTCCCAGGGCCAACTGGACCAGATCCTGAACGCCCGCCCGGAGGACCGCCGCGCCGTGATCGAGGAAGCGGCGGGAATCCTCAAGCACCGCCGCCGCCGCGAACGCGCCGAGCGGCGCCTGGCGGCCACCGAGGAGAATCTCGAGCGACTCGGTGATCTCCTGCGCGAGGTCCGTCGACAGATGCGGCCCCTCGAGCGTCAGGCCACGGCGGCGCGTTCGCACGCGTCGCTGGCCGAGGAGCTGCGGGGTCTGCGGCTCTATCTGATCGGGCGGGAGCTCACCGCCCTGGACGAGCGTCGTCGGGCGGCGACGTCGGAGCGTGCCCGTCTGGCCGAGGCGGAGGCGACCCTGCGGGGCTCCCTCGACGACCTCGATGCGGCGGCCGACGCGGCGGCCGCCGAGCTGTCGGCCCGCCGCGAGGACGGGCTCATCGTCGCCCTCACCCGCGTCCATGGACTGGGCGAACGGTGCCGTGGGCTGGCCGGGGTTCTGGCCGAACGGCGCCGGTCGCTCGTCCAGGCCCTCGACGCTGCCGCCGATGCCGATGTGGTGTCGTCGCTCGAAGCCGATGCGGCGCGTTTGTCGACCGAGCTCGAGGCGGCGGCCGCCCAAGCGACAGAGCTCGAACCGGCCATGGAGGAGGTGGCCGCCGCCGAGGGTGAGCTGGCCCGTGAGCTGGCCGCCCACGAGGCGGTGGCCGGCGATCTGGGCGCCCTGCGGACGGCCGAGGAGGCCTTGGCCGCCGCCCGCGGGGAGAGGGAGCCACTACGGCGGGCGCTCGAACGCGACCGGGGCGACCTGGAGACGCTGGGGGAGCGGGCGACGGTCCTGGACCGTCGGCGGGCCGACGTCGAGGCCGAGGTGGCCGCGGTGACGAGCCGTCTGGCGGAGGCGGAGGCCGAGGTCACCGCCACCACCGACCGGGCCGAGAGCGCCGCCGCCACCGCCGCTGCCACCGCCGACGCCTGGGAGCGCGCCGACGTTCTTGGCCGCCGGGCCGACGAGACCCGGCACCGACTCGAGGCGCGCGCCGAAGCGCTCGACCGCACGGCCGCCGAGGCCCGGGGATCGGCCGGTGCCGGCCTTCTGGCCGGCGTCCCCGGGGTGGTCGGCTCCTTGATGGAGCTGGTCGAGATCGACGACGGCTGGCAGGGCGCATTCGAAGCGGCGGCCGGGGCCGCTCTCGGCGCGGTGGTGGTCCGGGACGCCGACACGGCGCGCACCGCTCTGGGCCGGCTCCATGACGGCGATGTGGCCGGCACCGTTCTGGCCCTGCGCCCGCCGGTGCCGGAACCGGTGGCCGCCGACGGCGGCCTCTACGGGGACGCCGAGTCCGTCCGTCGTCACGTCCGCTCCCACACCCCGGGCCTCGACGACCTGCTCGACCGCCTCCTGGCCGGCGCCGTCGCCGTGAGCGGAGGATGGCGCAACGCCGTGGACTTCGCCCTCGAGCGACCCGACCTCGTCGTGGTCACATCGTCGGGGGACCGCTTCTCGGCGGCCGGCTGGGTCGTGGGCGCCGGGTCGGCGCCGGCCATGGCGGCGGCCACCGAGCAGGCGCGTCGGGAGGCGGAAGCAGCCGTTAGCGCCGCCGCCGCCGCCGAATCGGCTCTGGCCGATGCCCGGACGGCGGCCGAAGCGGCCCGGACCGCCGCCTCCGCCGCCGGCCGCGACGCCGAGCGGGCGGTGGATCGTCGTCAGGCCCTCGACGACGAGGGCCAGCGCCTTCGGGCCGAACTCGACGCCCTGCGGAACGAGGCGGACGACGCCGTCCGTCGTCACGGCGCCCTCGCCGCCCGTGTCGAGCGGGACACCGAGCGCCTGGGTGACCTCGACCGGAGACTGCCCGAGCTCGAGAGGACGGCGAACGCCGCCACCGCGGCCCGGAGCGCCGTCGAGCAGGCGCGGCAGCGACAGCAGGACCGTCGGGCACAGGTCGAGGCTCACCGGCGTGACCTCGAGGTGCGGATCGCCGGTCTGGCCGAGCGGCGGGTGGTGCTCACCAATCGGCTTCAGGATGTCGAGCGGCGACTGGCCGGGCACGTGGCCGAGCGGGACCAGGCGGGGGAGCGTCGACGCCGGTTGGAGGCCGATGCCCGCGCCGTCGACCGCTTGGGCGACGTGGTCGGTCGTCACGCGGCGCGCCTCAACGGCCTGGGCGAACGGCTGCAGGCGGAGAGGTCCCGACAGCTCGACGAGGTGCGGGCCGGTGGGGCGCGGCTGGAGGACCTCCGGCGCGAGCGGTCGGCCGTCGAGGCCCGGGTCACCGAGACACGCGACGTCCTTCAGCGGCTGGCCCTGGAGCTGGCCGAATCGGGCGTCCGTCAGGAGTCGGCCGTCGAAGCCCTGCGTCGGGAGCTCGGCTGCGAGCCGGTGACGGCCATGAGCGCCCCCTGTCCGGCGCTGCCCGAGGGCAGTGACGCCGAGTCCCGGGCCGCCGCCGTCGAGTCGGAGCTGGCGTCGCTCGGGCCCGTCAATCCCCTGGCGCTCGAGGAGCTGGGGACGCTCGAGGAGCGGCACCGCTTTCTGGAGGAGCAGGTCGAGGACGTCCGTCGCGCCCGGCGTGAGCTCCATCAGGTCATCCGGGCCGTGGACGACGAGATCATGCGCGTGTTTGCCGAGGCCTTCGCCGACGTGAACGAGCATTTCCAGGTGCTCGTGGCCACGCTCTTCCCGGGCGGGATCGGGCGTCTGGTGCTCACCGACCCGACGGACCTCCTCGACACCGGTGTCGAGGTCGAAGCGCGTCCGGCGGGGAAGAACGTCCGGAAGCTGTCGTTGCTGTCCGGCGGCGAGCGCTCGCTCGTGGCCCTCGCCTTCCTTTTCGCCGTGTTCCGCAGCCGGCCGTCGCCGTTCTACCTGATGGACGAGGTCGAGGCCGCTCTCGACGACGTGAACCTCCACCGCTTCCTGGACCTCCTCCACGAGTTCCGGGAGGAGGCGCAGCTGATCATCGTCAGCCACCAGAAGCGCACCATGGAGGCGGCCGATGCCCTGTACGGCGTGACGATGACACCGGGCGGGTCATCCAAGGTCGTGAGCCAGAAGGTGCGGCGCCAACCCGACGACGAATCCGCGGCCGCCGCCACCAACTGACCACCGGTGGCGGCGACCGGCGCCCACCTCGACTTCTCGTAGGCTGCCCTCGCCATGATCGCCCTGTGGATCGTCCTGGCCGTTGTCGTCCTGGTGGCGATCCTGGTGTCCTCCGTGGCGCTGGGGCGGCGTGCCTCGGCCCGTGGCCGGGCGTCCGCCACTGCGTCGACGTCGGCGCCGTCGCCGCCACCGCAGACCCCGACGGCGCCCCCGGCGCCACCGGCCCCGGCGCAGCCGGAGCCCCGCCACCCGCCGTCTGCCGGCGATGCGCCGCCCGACACCGCACCGCCGCCGGCCCCGGCCGCCGCCGGGCCCGAGGTGGTGGCGCCGGCCGACCTGCGCGACCGGATGGGCAAGACCCGGGGACTCTTCTCGGGATATCTGCGGGCCTTGCGGGGACGGGGTTCGGTCGACGGACAGACCTGGGACGAACTCGAAGAAGCTCTGCTCCGGGCCGATGTGGGGGTGGCCACGACGACCGCTCTGCTGGAGGACCTCCGACAGCGCGTGCGCAGCGGAGAACTGCGCGGGCCCGACGCCGTCATCGCCGCCCTGCGCCAGGCGCTGCGGGCGTCGCTCGAGGTCGCCGGAGGTGTCGGTCTGCGCTTCGAGGAGGGCGTGACCAATGTCTGGCTCTTCGTCGGGGTGAACGGGGTCGGCAAGACGACGACCATCGGAAAGATCGCCCGACGGGAGGTGGCCGAGGGACGGACGCTGCTTCTCGCCGCCGGCGACACCTTCCGCGCCGCGGCGGCGCAGCAGCTGGACATCTGGGCGCAACGGGCCGAGGTGGGGCTGGTGCGGGGGGCCGAAGGGAGCGATCCCAGTGCCGTCGTCTTCGACGCCGTCCAGCGGGCGTCCGCCCGGGGGCAGGAGTTGGTCCTGGCCGATACCGCCGGACGGCTCCACACCAAGGTGAATCTGGTGGAGGAGCTGAAGAAGATCCGCCGCGTCGCCGATCGACCACCCGGCCTCGTCACCGAGGTTCTCCTGGTCCTCGATGCCACGACCGGACAGAACGGGTTGACCCAGGCCCGCCAGTTCCTCGACGCCGTGGGTGTGACCGGCGTGGTTCTGACCAAGCTCGACGGGACGGCCAAGGGAGGGATCGTGGTGGCGATCCAGCGGGAGTTCGGTCTTCCGGTCAAGCTGGTCGGTATCGGGGAAGGTCCCGACGATCTGGTCGTCTTCGACGCCGACCGGTTCGTGGACGCCCTGTTCGAGTGACGCCGAGGGTGAGGGGCGCCGGGCTGGGCGCCGGGGAGGGGTCACCGGCTCCGGTAACCTGAGCAGCCGCATGTTCGACGCCCTGTCCGACCGCCTCGAAGGGATCTTCGGGCGCCTGCGAAGCAGCGGGCGCCTCAGCGGGGACGACGTCGACGAGGCGTTGCGCGAGATCCGGACCGCCCTTCTCGAGGCCGATGTCGATGTCCGGGTGGCGCGCACCTTCGTGGACCGGATCCGCCTGCGGATCGTGGGCCAGGATCTGTCGAAGAGCCTCAGTCCCGGCCAGCAGGTCATCAAGGCGGTGCACGAGGAGCTCATCGCCATCCTCGGGGGTGAGACGCTGCGCATCTCCTACGCGTCGGCCCCCCCGACCGTGGTTCTCCTGGCCGGTCTCCAGGGGTCGGGGAAGACGACGACGTCGGCCAAGTTGGCCCGATGGTTCCGTCAGCAGGGCCGAAACCCGATGCTCGTGGGAGCCGACCTCCAGCGCCCGGCGGCGGTCGAGCAGCTCCGGATTCTCGGTGAGCAGGCCGGTGTGCCCGTCTTCAGCGAGATGACCGATCCCGTGGCCGTGGCCGGCGCCGGACTGAACGAGGCCCGCCGGCTCGGTCGCGACGTCCTGATCGTCGACACCGCCGGACGCCTGGCCATCGACGAGGCCCTCATGGAAGAGGTCCGTCAGGTCTCGGAGGCCGTGGTTCCCCATTTCACGTTCCTGGTCATCGACGCCATGACAGGGCAGGACGCCGTGGCCACGGCCGAGGCGTTCCACGCCACGCTGGATCTGGACGGGGTCATTCTCACCAAGCTCGACGGTGACGCCCGTGGCGGTGCGGCGCTGAGCGTCAAGGAGGTGGTGGGCCGACCGATCGCCTTCGCCTCCACGGGGGAGCGTCTCGCCGACTTCGACCAGTTCCATCCCGACCGGATGGCCAGCCGCATTCTCGGGATGGGCGATGTCCTCAGCCTCATCGAGCAGGCCGAGCGTGAGTTCGACACCGACGTCGCCCAACGGGGGGCGGAGCGGCTCCTGGACGGGAGGTTCACCCTCGAGGACTTTCTCTCCCAGCTCCAGCAGGTGAAGAAGCTCGGGTCGCTGGGGGGCATCCTGTCCCTGCTCCCGGGCATGCCCAAGGAGCTCAAGGCGGCGAAGGACAGCATCGACGATCGCCAGGTGGCCCAGGTGGAGGCCATCATCCAGTCGATGACCCGGAAGGAGCGGGCTGATCCGACGATCGTCGACGGTGGTCGCCGGCGGCGGATCGCCGCGGGGAGCGGCACGAGCGTCCAGGAGGTGAATCAACTCCTGCGGCAGTTCAAAGAGGCGCAACAGCTCATGCGATCGCCCGGGATGCTGGGCGGGATGCTGGGCGGGCGCGGCGGTCGGGCCGCCCAGGCCTTGTCCGAGCAGATGGGTGACCTGACCGCCCTGGGCACCGGGGGAGCCGACCCCCTGGGCGACCTGCCCCCCGGCCTGGCCGGTCTCCCCGGAGGGCCTTCGCCCACGCGGGGCCTCGGAAGCGGTGGGGCCAAAGGGGGCAAGGCGGGCAAGAAGAAGAAGGGTGGCCGGGTCACTCCCAAGGCCGGCGGTGGGGGGCGGTAGCGCCTGAAAACGGCCCCCGGTGGCGTCGGTGTCGCCGGGAGGGCCCGCCACGGGCCACAATGGACGGTCCGCGCCCCGGGGCGGGTGACGCACACACGAAGAGCAGGGAGTCAACAGTGGCCGTAAAGCTCCGCCTCATGCGGATGGGCAAGAAGAAGCAGCCGACCTACCGCGTCGTGGCAGCCGACAGTCGATCGCCGCGTGACGGTCGTTTCATCGAGATCGTCGGCACCTACGCGCCCCGGGGGCAGTCGGCGGCCGCCCCCGACGCCATTGTCGACATCGACAACGTCAAGGCGCTCAAGTGGCTGCGACAGGGGGCGACACCGACCGAGAGGGTGGAGAAGCTCCTGCGGAAGTCCGGAGCGTGGGATGAATACCGTCCGGCGGACGCCAAGTGAGCGACGAGGATTTTGACGACGACGCCACCAACAACGCCGTGAACGAGGTGGACGAAGTGGACGTGGTGGACGACATGGCCGGTAACCGCGTCGAGGGGGGGACGGCCCGGGCTGTCCTCGACTACATCACGCGGTCGATCGCCAGCGAGCCGGACGCCGTCGTGGTCGAAGCCGATGATTCGGGTCGCAGCGTCCGTTTCCGCATCCATGTCGCCCAACGGGACATGGGTCGCATGATCGGACGCCGGGGCCGGGTGGCCCAGGCCATCAGAACGGTGGTCCGGGTGGCCGGGTCGCGAGACGGGGTGGAGACAAACGTCGACTTCGTCGACGACTGACGACAGCGGCCGTGATCCCGTCCCCACCGGGACGGATGAAGGGCTCCTCGACGTGGGTCGCGTCGTGCGGCCTCACGGGCTGAAGGGCGAAGTGGTACTCGACCTCGTGAGCAACCGTGCCGAACGGTCGATGCCGGGATCGGTGTTCATGACCGACAGCGGCGAGTTGCGCATCGAAAGTTCCCGTCCCTTCCGACACCGCTGGCTGGTCACCTTCGCCGGGGTCCGGGGTATCGACGCCGCCGAGGCTCTGCGCGGACGCGTCCTGCGGGCCCCTCCGCTCGACGACCCGTCCGCCCTGTGGGTCCACGAGCTGGTGGGATCGACGGTCGTCGACAGAGCCGACGGCAGCATCCTGGGCACCGTGGTGGCGGTGGTCGCCAATCCCGTCAGCGATCTCCTGGAGCTCGACGCCGGCGCCCTCGTGCCGCTTCGCTGCGTCGTCGAGCACGGGCGGGGACGGATCGAGGTCGACGTTCCGCCCGGCCTGATCGACTGATCCGGCCCGTGGCCGTCAGGGCGAACCCGATGCGCGTGGATGTCTTCACCATCTTCCCCGAGCTCCTCGAGGGTTTCTGCTCGGGTGCTCTGCTCGGTCGGGCCCGGCGTGACGGTGTGCTCGACCTGCGGGTCCACGATCTCCGGGAGGCCACCACCGACGCCCGTCGTTCGGTGGACGACTCGCCTTTCGGGGGTGGGGCCGGAATGGTCCTCACCCCCGGACCCGTCTTCGCCTCGGTGGAGGCGGCGGACCCCCCCCGACCGCTTTTCCTCCTCGGGCCCCGGGGCCGTCGTTTCGATCAACACATGGCCGAGGAGCTGGCCGGGCCGGCGTGTGCGTCGGGCGGCTTCTCCCTGTTGTGCGGTCGCTACGAGGGCGTCGACGAGCGGGTGTCGGAACACCTCGTGGACGGCGAGTTGTCGATAGGGGACTTTGTCCTGGCCGGGGGGGAGGCGGCGGCCGTCGTGGTCATCGAAGCCGTCTCGCGGCTGCTTCCCGGGGTGATGGGGAACGAGGCGTCGGCTGGCGACGAGAGCTTCACGTCGGGGCTCCTCGAATACCCCCACTACACGCGCCCGGCCGTCTTCCGGGGCTGGGAGGTCCCCGAGGTCCTCCGCCACGGTGACCACGGACGGATCGAGAGATGGCGCCGGGCCATGGCGCTGCGGCGGACGATCGAGGAGCGCCCCGACCTGATCGCCGCCCGCGGCGGCGTATCGGAGGAGGAGCGGCGGCTGCTCGAGGACGAGGCCGTCGAGGCACCGGCGGACACCTCGGCCCGCCCCGACTGATCCGACGGACGGCCTCGGGGCGGGGGGTGGGGCCCGTCCCGGGCACGGCCGGCCGTGACGGGCACCGATGGGTGCGCCCCCGCCCGCCACGCGGCTATTCTCACTAGTTCAAGCAGGCTTCGTCGGCCGGCCGTCACCCGGAGGTGGCTATCGCGCCGGGGGTGCCGCCTGATCCGCTCGCCATCGACCCGCGAAGGACGCGCGCCATGAATCCCACTGACATTGTCGATCGCGAGAGCCTGCGAGACGACATTCCGGAGTTCGCCCCCGGCGACACCCTGAAGGTCCACGTGAGGGTGGTGGAGGGCAACCGCGAGCGGGTCCAGATCTTCCAGGGGGCGGTCATCCGTCGACAGGGGACCGGGGCCCGGGAGACGTTCACTGTCCGCAAGGTGAGTTTCGGCGTGGGCGTCGAGCGGACCTTCCCGGTCCACTCGCCCATCCTGGCCAAGATCGAGATGGTGACCCGGGGCGACGTCCGTCGGGCGAAGCTCTACTACCTCCGTGGGCGCGTGGGTAAGGCGGCCAAGATCAAGGAGAAGCGGGCAGTCCGCCCGTAGGGCGATGAGTGAAGAGGACCTCGAACGCTACGAGGCCGACATCGAGCTGGCGCTTGTCCAGGAGTACCGCACGGTTCTCCCTCTCTTCAATTACGTCGTCGAGACGGAGAGACGGTTCTATCTGGCCAACGAGGTGAAGGTCTCGGTGGGCAACGACTCGGCTCCCACGTGCATCGAGGTCGAGCTGACCGACGCCTGGGTGTGGGACATGTACCGGCCGGCCCGGTTCGTCCCGAGCGTCAAGGTCCTCACCTTCCGGGACGTGAACGTGGAGAGACTTCCCGAACGCGACACCTGAGTTTCCGTACCACCGGTCCCGGGCCGCCCCCTGTCACAGCCGTCGGGAACACTGGTGGCATGCCGAGGTCGTCGCCAGGCGCCCCGTGGGGGCCCGACCGCCGCCGTGACCTCGGTCGCCGCGGCGAAGACGCCGCTGCCCGGTGGTACCTCCGAGCGGGATACCGCGTCGAGGCCCGCAACTGGCGGTGTGCCGACGGCGAGATCGATTTGATCGCCGCCCACCGGGGGGTCGTCGTCATCTGCGAGGTGAAGACGCGGTCCTCCACCGCCTTCGGATCTCCGGAGGAGTCGGTGACGGCGGCCAAGCAGCAACGGCTCCGGCGTCTGGCCGCCCGGTGGCTCGCCCACCAACGAGCCGGTGGGTTTCCGAGGCGGTCGGTGAGGTTCGACGTGGCCGCCGTGTGGCCCGACCGGTCGGGGGATCTCGTCGTCGACGTTGTGCAGGATGCCTTCTGACGGCCCCGGGCCTCGGTCCTGTGCCTTGAGGACGGCGTCGGCGCACCTTTCGTCCTTGGCTCGATTCTCGAATCTGTGGCTAGGGTGTCGCCGTGGACGGCGAGACCATCATCGTGGAACGTGAGTCGGGAGTCGTCACCGTCACCCTCAACCGACCTGAGCGTAAGAACGCCGCCAACGGGGCGATGTGGCAGGAGCTCTACGCCACCGTGCAGGACGTGGCCCGCCGTCGCGACGACCGCGTCCTGGTGCTGACCGGTGCCGGCGGGGCGTTCTGTTCGGGCGCCGACATCGGGGATCCCAAGGGGATCAGCGGAGACTCCGAAGACCCTCCCCTCACCCGCATGCGCTTTCTCGGATCCGTCATGCAGGCCCTGTTCGATCTGCCGAAGCCCACCATCGCCAAGATCCGGGGGATCGCCGCCGGTGCCGGCCTGAGCCTGGCCCTGTGCTGCGATCTCACCGTGGTGTCGTCGACGGGCCGGCTCTCGGAGATCTTCTCCCGCCGCGGACTCTCCGTCGACGGCGGGTCGTCGTGGCTGCTCCCGAGGCTGGTCGGGCTGCACCGGGCCAAAGAGCTCGCCTATTTCGCCGAGACCCTGTCGGCCGAGGAGGCGGTGTCCTTGGGTCTCGTGAACAGGCTGGTGGCCGATGAGGAGATCGACGCCTTCGTCGACGACTGGGCCAGGCGGCTGGCGGCCGGTCCGCCCATCGCCCTGTCGATGACGAAGAAGCTTCTGAACGACAGCGCCGCCGTCTCGATGGCCCAGGCCCTGGAGGACGAAGCCCGATGCCAGACCATCAACTTCGCCACCGAGGACACGCGCGAGGCCATGCGCGCCTTCGCCGAGAAGCGGGACCCCAAATTCACCGGGCGTTGACCGACCGGATGCGCCGCCCGCGGCGGTAGCCGAACACCACGTCACTGCCGACCCGTCAGGCGTCTCCGGCCGCCGCTGCTCGAGGACCGTTCCGACCGGTCATACCCCCGCGGTGCCCGCCCCAGCCGAGCTTCCAGCCAGTCCGGCCGCCGAGTGCCACTCTGGTGAAAGGGCCGTTGGGGGGAGGGGGGGTTCGTCGCCGCTAGCCGGCGGCCGCCAGCTTCAGCAGTTCCGCCACGCCGTCTTCGATGCCGTGGGCAAGGATGTCAATATCGGGTGCGGAATCGTAGTCTCCCGTCACGCCGAACGCGATCTTTCCGTTGTAGGAGACGATGGCGATGCCGACCCGCACGCCATGGGCGATCGGGACGAACGGCAAGTACTCGAGCATCTTCCGGCCCGCCAGATAGAGCGGGTACTGGGGCCCCGGAACGTTGGTCGTCACAGTGTTCACACTGTGCTGAGGAAGACGACGCAGGACCCGCATCACCATCCGCTCGGCCAGCGCTATGGGGGCGAAGGGAGTGAGCGCACCCATCGCGGTGAGGACTTCGCCGGCCACCGTTTGGTGCGAGGCCTTCAATGCCTCCATCTGATGGTGTAGAGCTTGCAAGCGTGACCGTGGATCGGCGATGGAGACCGGCAGATCGGCGAACATCGCCGATACCCGGTTGTTGTACTCGCCATGCTCGGTGTCAGACCGGACCGACACCGGAACCAGGCTGCGCACGACGAGATGTTCGACGGGCTCCCCGCGAGCGAGAAGCTGCCGGCGCAGCCCACCAGTGATCAAGGCGAGGACGACGTCGTTGACTGTTGCACCGAACGACTTCTTGATCGCTTTCACGTCATCGAGCTCCGCGCTGGCCCATGTCCATCGCCGATGAGGGCCGATGGGACCCACCAAGGACATGGGGGCGGTGGGCCGCAGGCGGCCGGCGTAGGACCACATCCCGCCGATCGCCTCACCTAGCTCAGTGAGAGCGCGGTGCGGCTGATGCAGGAGTCGGTTGGCCGCCTGGAACTGCTCATAGGGACTCGCCAGGAAACGCCAGGCGGCGCCCGCCACCAGCTGCAGGCTTGACGGCTCGGACACCGGCCGCCAGTCATCGGCCGGTGTAACTGCCGACGTCCGGGGCTCGAGATCCAGGATCACGGCGAGCAGGTCGGTCCCGGCCACCCCGTCAGCCATGCAGTGGTGGATCTTGGTGATGAGCGCCCAGTGTCCGTCCTCGAGGTTCTCGACCATCCACACCTCCCACAACGGCCGGTGGCGGTCGAGCTCTTGGGACATCAGACGGCCCATCAAGTCACGGAGCTCGGCCTGTCCTCCGGGTTTGGGCAACGCGGTGTGTCGGACGTGGTACTCGAGGTTGAAATGCGGATCATCCAACCAAACTGGTCGCCCCAGCTGCAATGGCATGAAGCGCACTACCTGGCGGTACCGGGGGACCTGGGGGACCTTGGAGGCGATGGCATCCACAACGGTTCGGTAGGCGGGTGGTGGACCTTCGAACAACGCGCACGACGCGATGTGCATGTGGGTGATCCCGTCCTCGAAGTACAGAAAGGAGGCATCGAGTGGACTGAGGCGTTCCATCAAGCTCTCCTCCTGACCGTCTGGCGCGTCGGTAGGCGCACGGGGCTGTGGTTGCCGCCGAGGGCGAGTACTTCCTCGAATCCCCCAAGGAGGCATTCGGCGAGCACATCGCTGTCGGGAGCGGCGGCAGTGTCCATCGTGATGCCGACACAGCAGGTACCGTTGTAGGAGAGCAAGGTCAGATTGACGGCCGAGCCGATGGTCGGTCCGAAAGCGACATATCGCTCCATTCGGGAGCCCCCCAGGTACACGGGGAACGCGAAGCCCGGAACGTCGCTGGCCACGAAGTCGATGTGCTTGAGCATGCTGCTCACCGCGCCCCGGGGCAGCAGGTTGAGGGCCGCGGCGATGGTGTCGGTCAGCGGGAGCGAACGCTCTCGTTGTGCGGCCCGGCACAGGTGGCTCATGGACCTGATTCGAGACGCCGGATCCGGATCGGAGACAGGGACGGCGAAACGGATGAGCGTGATCCGATTGCCACCCAGCGGGTCCTCGGGCGTCCGGATGCTGATGGGAAGCGTCACCCGCAGCTTCTCGACCACCGCGTCGTGCTGTTCGTGGTAACGGCGCAGACCTCCCGTGACGGCAGCCATGAAGGCGTCGTTGACGGTCCCGCCTGCCACAGCGGCGGCTTTCTTGAGGTCGCCGAGGCTGACTTCGAGGATGTCCAGTCGACGGTCCAGGCCCCGTTCGGTCATGACCGGTGACAGCGTGGTGCGGACCGGCGCCACCGTGCGGGCGATCGAGCGTGCCGTGTTGAAGAGCCCGGTTAGGCTCCCCGAAGGATGGCGAGCAGCGCGCGCTGCCATTGGCCCGACGAGCTTGACCCCGTGGTCGACCATCCCGGCGAGCCGCTCCCAGTCATGGGTCAGACTCTGACGCAGAAGCTCGCCCGTCCCGAGGTGCTCGCTGGCGGGTCCTCCGGGCTCCAGAGGCGACGCCGTGGCCATGCGATCGACGTCGAACAGCAGCAGCGCCAACTGCATGCCCCCAAGACCGTCGGTCAGCGAGTGGTGCACCTTCATGACCAGAGCGGCCCGACCGTCCTCCAGGTGCTCCACCAGCGTGAACTCCCAGAGCGGGCGGAATCGGTCGAATCCCGTCATCGCCGCGATGCGCGCCAGGGCGAGCACGGTGTCGGGCGTGTGGGGCACCGGGGAGTCCATCCGGCGGAGGTGCGAAGTCAGGTCGAAGCCGTCGTCCACAGTCCAACGGGGGGTGGCAAGGCGCGCCGGCGGTTCGAGCACCCGCTGCCGAAACATCGGCGCCAGGCGAGTGGCCCGTTCGAGCTTGGCCACGAGCGCATCCCAATCGGGACTGGATTCCAGCCATGCCACGGCGACCACGGTCGACCGCAGGACGGGGTCCCGCTCCATGTACCAGGAGAAGGCGTCGCTGTCCCGCATGAACACGTCCATCTCCACCCCTTCGGTGGATCCGCTACTCCCAGCGTGGACCGGCATCGCACCAGAGGGGAAGAGTCGAACGTCACCTTCGTGTCACCAGAACCAGAGCCGTTGGGCCCTACCGGGGGGGGGAGTGGTCGACGGAGAATAGGACACATGCTCGGGACGGTGATCGACGTGTTTCGCCTCCGCCAGTATTTCAATGTCATCACGAGAACCAGGGAGTTGGTCGACGGGGTGCGCGAAGACGCCGGTCTTCTCCACGATGCCCGGCGTGCTCTCGTGACTTTCCCGCTCGAGCGCTGCCCACAGCCGGAGCTTCACCCGTTTCCGCCGGCCCGGCCCCTCCGGGTCGCCGACCTGAAGGGGCGCCGGCTGGCTCTGATGGCCACCGGGGGCAGTGGTGCCCTGGCCTCGGTCGTGGGAGCGGCGAGGGCGCTCGAGGAGGCGGGCGTGCGCCCCGCCATCATCTCGCTGTGCTCGGGATCCGCACTTTTCGGGTTCCCCATCGCCGCCGGCATCCCGGCCGACGAAGTGGCGGCCTTCACGCTCGGTCTGCGCCCCGATGACTACGTGGACGTCGACTGGCGTTTGCTGGCGTCCCTCATTCCGCGGAGGGCGAAAGGCTTTGCCGGAGTCGTCCGTGGCGAGCGGCTCGAGGCGTCGTACCGGCGGTTGCTCGGCGGAATGACCCTCGGTGAGATGCCAATCCCTGCTTATGCACCGATCTGGAACATCGAGAGCAACCGTCTCGAGTACATCGGTCCCCGCACCTATCCCGACATGTCCGTTGCCCGGGCCATCCGTATGGCGATCTCCCTACCCCTGTTCATCGAGCCGGTGAGGTTGGGCAGCGGATACTGGTGCGATGGAGGTGTCGTCGACATCTTCCCGGTGCGGCCCGTATTGGACATCGAGGAAGCACCCGACGTGGCGCTGGTGATCAACGGCTTCTATCCGCCGGGGTTCGTCGGTGAGGATGCATCCGGGTGGCAGGATCGACGCGCGAGCATTTTCTACGTCGCCGGCCAGGTCCGCACCTGCCAGCAAGTGGAGTTGGCGAGAACGAATCTGGCCAGGCTCGAGCACCAGTCCGAGGTCATGATGATCGAGCCCGTGTCCTATGTCAAGGTACGCGGCGTGGGATTCTACCGGCAGTTCCTTAACACTTCTGATTGGCCTGACTTCATGCGTGCCGGCCGTCTTGAGACTCGCGGTGCGCTTGCCACGCGGGCCCGTCGCATCCGGGCATCGGCGTGATGAGATCGATCATGGGAGCTCAGGACGGGAGGCCCGCCGATCGGCGCGACCTCGAAGAACGCCAGCGGCTGGTCACCGAGGAGTTGGCCAAATTGGAGGGGAGACGGCTCCCACCGGCACAGGGGACGCCGTGATCGGTCGGAGGGCTCGAGGGCTCCGCAGCCTTCCCGAGCCCTAAGGATCGGACGAGCCACGAAGGCAGACGTGAGAGCCACCTGGCGCGGTCACGGCCCGGTAGGGGGCATTTTGCTGGCACGCCGGACATCTCGTCACCGCCCGGATCGGGACGTTTGCCCCTGGCCGGCCCAGCGGTGAGGTAGTTGGATGGTTAAGAGGCACCGCAAGGGTACGCCCATTCGAAGAGAGGTGAAGTTCGATGACCAGTTCTTCGATCACGAGATTGGCGTCAGAAGTCTCTGTCTCCCTTATGGGTGTGGGGTCATTCCTGCCTGAACACCGTGTGTCCAATGCGGAGATCCTTGAGTACCTTCACCCCGTTCGGCCCGACGGGCGGCTTCTCGAACCCGAGTGGGTCGTCAAACATCTGGGAATCCATGAACGGCGCTTGGACTATGAATTCGGGGGTCGGCACAAGCGGAGCCGATCCGAGGGTGGCCTCTACGACGGCGATCTGGCCCTTCGAGCTGGGCGCGCTGCCCTGGCCGATGCCAAACTCGATGCCGCCGATGTCGACGTCATGATTCACGTCACCACTACGCCCGACCTCATCGCGTGTCAGGACCACTTCCGCTTTCTGGCGCCCGAGCTCGGACTTCGGCGCGACGCAGACCTCATCCACCACAACCTTGGATGCGCCGGGCTGACAGCCGGATTCCGCTCCGTTGCCTGCTCACTAGTCTCGATGGCACCGGCCACCGCGCTTGTCGTGGCGAGCAATTGCCCGTCGGGTTACTTCGGACCTGAAGTGCACGACTACTACTACAAACATGAGACCGGCCTGGGGTGGCTGGCACCGCTCATGTTCGCTGACGGTGCGGGTGCGTCGGTCTGGGGCTCGGTGCCTCGCGACCGCAGCCACGGTCCCACGGGCTTGCTCTCGGTGCGCAACGAGACCAACCCGGACATTGGTCTTGTCACGTATCCCGGGGGTGGCTGCCTCCACCACACCTCTGCCAGCAACTTGGCGGACCATGTATTTCTGATGGACGGCGTCAAGGTGGCTGAAGTCTTCCCATCATTGATGGCGCGTAACTTCCAGATGCTACAGGACGATTGGCCGACCGCCGTCAAGCCCGTCACCGGCGCCGACTTCGACGTCGACGCCGTCGCCCGATGGTATCTGCACCAGGCCAATGGGGTTGTGGTCCGTCAGGCCATCGAGACCCTCGGTCTGCCGCCTGAGCGGGTACCGGTCAGTGTCGACCACTACGGCAACACCTCGGCAGCGAGCACCCTGATCCTGCTGGACGAGGACCGTCGGGCCGGTCGCGTGAACGATGGCGACCTCGTCGTTTTCTTGTGGATCGGGGCCGGAAACGGTGCCATGAACGGGTACGCCGCGGTCGTTGTGTGACCGAGGGAGCCGTGTAGCCCGACCGGTTCCTTTCTGTTCGATCTCGGGAAGAAGGTGACATGAGTGCCAACGGCAACCGGACCGTGCTCACGACCGGGGCGAACTCGGGCGTCGGTCTGGCGACGGTGGTGCATCTCGCTCGCCTCGGATACCGCTCGGTGGGCTCGGTTCGTTCGAAGGCCAAGGCGGCACCCGTGATCGAAGCGGCCGCGAGGGCATCGGTCACCGTGGAGACGGTCGTCCTCGATGTCACAAGCGCCGAACGTTGCCGAACGGTTGTCGACCGTCTTCAACCCTGGGCACTGGTCAACAACGCCGGTTACTCGGGCGTGGGGGCCATCGAGGACGTCACCGACGATGAGGCGCGCCAACAGCTCGAGACGATGGTGGTGGCGCCCATGCGCCTCGCCCGCCTAGCCCTGCCGCTCATGCGCGCCCAGGGCCAAGGGCGGGTGGTGAACGTCTCGTCGATCTACGGGCTGACCACGACGCCGTTCAGCGGCTGGTACCAGGCGTCGAAGCATGCCCTGGAGGCGGCCTCCGACGCCTTGCGTGTCGAGGTGGCCCGCGACGGCATCAAGGTCGTCCTGATCGAGCCGGGTGGAGTGAAGACCCACATCTGGAAGGAGATGGAGGCTGAACTGGCCCGTCGTGTCGACTCGAGCTACGAGACCCAATACCGTCGGGCCCTCCACCTGCTCGCTCCGTACATGGCTCTGATGGCCGACTCCGAAACGGTGGCCAGGGTCATCGGCAAGGCGCTCACCGCCAGATCGCCACGAGCGCGCTACCTCGTCGGCTGGGACGCCCAGGGCATCGCCGCCGTTCAGAACCTGGTTCCAACCGGCGTGAGGGACCGCATCACCCGGCTGTTCGCCGGTCTGTGACGGAAACCGACACCATTCGGAGGCGGACATGGGCGAGACGCATCTTCGGGCGTGATGAATATGGCACTGAGCGCGCCTGCCCACCCGCGCTCCGCGAGTGGTCGAAAGCCTCTGTTCGTGTTACGGCGAGCTTGTCAGAATGAAACGAGGAGCAACTTGGGATGACCACCCGGAATGGATGACCACCCGGAATGGAGAGGTTATGACTGTCACGCAGAACAAAGCCAATGGCACCAAGCGTCTTATCGAAACCATCGATCATGCCGAGCACGTATCGCTTGAAGCCGTTCGGAGCTTCCTCGACACCGTAGACAGTGTGTTTCCCGATCTGGGCGCTGACGACCGACCCCGTCGCAAAATCATCGATTCGGCCTTCAAGATGACCGAGCAACTGGTCGGCTCTTCGACTCGGCTCGCCCAGAACATCCTCGATGTGGCGGAAAAGGCGCTAAGCGATTCTGATCGCACATCAGCTTCTTCCACGAAGTAGGGCGACAGGCGTCACCAGGTGATGACTTCGAAGACGGTGCATTCCGCCAGCTCATCGACCATTGCGGCTCGCCCCGCTCGCACGGGGCCCCATTCTGAGGCGTCGGCCGTGCGGGGCGAGCCGGCTCGAGCGGTCACTCAACCAGGATCGATAGAGGCCGGTCCGTTTCATCCGCGGACAGTCCAGATCCATGGCCACGACGTCAGCTACCGGATGGCGGGGAAGGGTCCGACGATCCTGCTCATCCACGGCATTGCGGGAAGTTCGACGACGTGGCGGTCTGTGATGCCCGCCCTGGCCAACCACTACACGGTGATCGCCCCCGACCTTCTGGGCCACGGGCAGTCGGCCAAGCCCCGTGGTGATTACTCGCTGGGTGCCTATGCGAGCGGTATTCGGGATCTGTTGGTCGTGCTCGGGAAGGAGCGCGTCACACTGGTCGGTCACTCACTCGGGGGTGGAGTGGCCATGCAGTTCGCCTACCAGTTCCCGGATTGGGCCCAACGGTTGGTGCTGGTTGCCTCCGGTGGGCTCGGCAAGGAGGTCAGCCCGCTACTGAAGGCAGTGACACTGCCCGGCGCCGAGTACGTGCTCCCGCTCCTACTCCACCGACGAATTAGGGAAATAGGCGAGTGGCCCGGCACGATGGCCCGGCGTGCGGGCTGGCGACCGAGCGACACGCTCGCCGAAGTGTGGCGTAGCTACACCACTTTGACCGATCGGCACGGGCAGATGGCCTTCATCCACACGGTGCGTTCGGTGATCGATATCGCCGGTCAGCGCGTCAGCGCCCATGACCGGCTGTACCTGGCTGGGGCGGTTCCAACCCTCATCGTCTGGGGCGACCACGACCGCATCATCCCTGTGGCCCATGCCTACCGGGCGGCCGAGGCCATTCCCAGCGCACGGCTGGAGATCTTCGAAGGCGCCGGACACTTCCTTCCGTGGCAGGACGCCGGCCGTTTCCTGGCCGTCCTGGAGGACTTCCTTGAGACGACGACACCCTCCCAGGTGTCGGAAAAGCGCTGGCGCCAGCTCCTGACCAGCGCGCCGCCGGATGACGAGGAGGAGTAGCGGTCAGATGCACCGACTGCTCTGTTCGATCGGAGCCGTTTCGCCGATCAGTGGTGCGGCGTCAATGACGCCAGGGTGAATACCCCAACCTGTGTGTAGATGGAGGTCCCAAAGGGCGTCGATGTTGTGACCTTGATGTCCTGCTCGAGGCGCAGGGGCAGGCCGTCGCTCACGCTCATCCACAACTCGGAGCGCTCCGTGCCCCGCTGTGCGCCCGAGTCGGTCCGCAACTCCAGAAAATGGGCGGCTCGGACGGGTCGGCCGCCGACCGAGACGGTGACATCACCCTCGAACCGGTAGGGACCCGTGCTGGTCATCTGCCCCTTGACCTCGGTGCTGGTCCCGGTGCAGCGCGACATCCAGCGCTCCTCACGCAAGGGCCGGGCCGGTGCGGCCATCGTTCCCGGGGAGCAACTGATCGAGGTGAGGTTGGTGATGTCGACAGGGCCAATGGCCCATAGCTGCCACACCCCCCCACCGGTCTCCCACAAGGCGCCGCCGCGGAGGCAGTAGTCCCATGTCTGCCAGTGATGTGTGCTGTAGTCGATCGTGAAGCTCCAACAGTTGGCTCGCAGAAGGGTGACTGTCCCGGGCATCGTGGGCCCCTCGGGCTGAGACAGTGGCGGCAGCGACAGCGTGTCCGTCCCCGAGCCCGTATACCGGTAGACCCCTGGCGACGGTCGACCGTCGTTCAAAGGATCGACCCGGTTCTTTCCGAGCCGGGATTCGGCCTGTTGCATGGTCACCGGCCTGGCCCGGCTCGTCGTCAGCCAGATGACGCCCACGCCGCTGCCGGCGAGGAGGACGAGGACACCGAAGATCCACGGCCACCGGCGATGCGCACGTCGTCTGGCGGTCGGACGATCGGGGGACGCTCCGAGGACCTGACGGTGCTCTTCGAGACGAGTCATCACCTCCAGTGTCTGCTTACAGCACCGTCGCGCCCAGGGCCGTTGGACCCTCCCGGCCCGAGCATTTGGGAACAGTGACTGTTCGCGACGACTCAACCACCGCTTCAGCTTGGACGACACCCAAGGCGTCTCGCCTCCTCGGGTCCGCACGTCTGATGGTGACGGATGGCGAGAGGGGAGGTTACGAGGTCACCACCGACCCGGCCGCACCGCAAAGGAGACGGGACCAACCGCGCAGTACGGGGTGAGGGTTCTCGGCATGCAGGCGGTCGAGCGTCGCTTGCATGGCACACGTGATCTCCTTGTAGCAGGCCTCGACTGCGTCGTCGTCGTCGGCCGCCGCCGGCCCGAGCCCGGTCCAGTCGATCGGGGCCATGAACTCGACGGTCACGGCCGCCGGCATGGGCGGCGGTGGGGTCAGGATCGAACTGACGCCGAACGGACCGAGGAGGATAGGGAACACCTTGATCCGCAGCCTGTTCAGACCCAAAACGCGCGCCAGGCGCTCGCCACGCGAGAGAACCACGACGGCATGGTGGCTGCCGTAGCTCACGACCGGCACCACCGGTACGCCGGCGCGCAGGGCCAGGCGGATGAAGCCCGAGTGGCCGGAGAAGACGATCCGGTTGCGCTCGGTCCAGGGTCGGCACGCCTCCAAGTCTCCGCCCGGGTACACGAGAACCGCGGCACCTTCGGCCAGGACGCGCTCGGCCTCGCGCCCATTGGCGGGGATGCCGCCCAGGCGCCTCAGGGCCGATCCGACGACGGGGATACCCAACAACAGGTCGTAGACCAGGGCGTACGCCGGCGCTTTGACACCCCGGCGGGCGGTGATGGCCAGTGCCACCACCCAGGTGTCGGGCATGTAGAAGAGGCACGAGTGATTGCCGACCACGAGCACGGGCCCGGAGGCTGGGAGGTTCTCGATCCCCCGCACCTCGGGTGAGAAGTACCGCACAAACTGCTGAACGGGGGGGACCAGACGGCTTACGAAGTCGGGGTCCCGAGTAAGAGTCTCCCCGTCCCGCTCGTCGGCGATGCGCTGGGCGATCAGCGCCGACAGGGGGGCCAGGACCCCCCCGCTCACCTGCCCGGTACGCTCGACGGACATCGCCATGGTGCCTCCGTCTCGGTCTCGCCTCTTGCTCGAGTGTCGCGCCCGACGTCGGTTGGAAACAGGGCAATTCGTCCAGATTTCCCGTACGGGGGACGGCCGGACCGGGCCCGATGAGGCTGGGGTGAGTTTCTCGACCCCATTGGACGTGGCTCCGGCACTGTGGCCGGTGACACACCCCTGCCGTACCGTGCGTCCTACGTCTCGTGCGGCCGACGGCTCAGGGAAATGGCCCCCTCACCGAAGTAGCCCGGGTTCTCCCGTGCCGGTCCAATGGGAGCTGTCGTGCTCGCCTCCATCCCATCCGCCACTCTTCACGGTGTCGACGGCCGCCCGGTCGCGGTGGAGGTCCACGTCTCGGGTGGCCTGCCGGGCTTCACCGTCGTCGGCCTTCCCGACGCGGCCGTCCGCGAGTCGCGAGATCGCGTGCGGGCCGCCATGTCATCGAGCGGACTGGCCTGGCCAAAGCACCGGATAACGGTGAATCTGGCCCCGTCCGGCAGGCGAAAGGGCGGATCGGGATTGGACCTGCCGATCGCCGTGGGCGTGCTCGTGGCCGGTGGGACGCTGCCGGGCACCTGTGTCGAGGGTACAGCCTGCATCGGAGAGCTCGGACTCGACGGCTCGTTGCGCCCCGTACCCGGCATCGTGCCCATGGTGGCCGCCCTGGGCTGCCCGCGTGTCGTGGTGCCGGCCGAGTGCGCCGACCATGCCCGCCTTGTCGGTGGTCACGACGTCCGGGGGGTGGCCAGCCTTCGTGAGCTCGTCGGGGCCTTGACCGGCGAGGGGCGCTGGGCCGACCCGGCTGACGCCACCACCGAACCAAAGGTTCTGCCGCCCATGCCGGACCTGGCCGACGTCCGGGGTCAGATGGTGGGTCGGCGCGCCCTGGAGGTGGCCGCCGCCGGTGGGCACCACCTTCTCCTGGTGGGACCCCCCGGTTCAGGAAAGACGATGCTCGCCACCCGGCTGCCCAGCCTCCTGCCCCCCCTCAGCAGGCAGGAGGCTCTCGAGGTCACGCGCATCCACTCTGCCGCCGGGATGACTCTGGCCGGCGGTGGCCTGGTCGAGCGGCCCCCGTTCCGGGCTCCGCATCACAGTGCCACCGAAGTCTCGTTGATCGGCGGTGGCACGGCGTGGTTGCGCCCCGGTGAGATCTCGCTGGCCCATTGCGGGGTCCTCTTTCTCGACGAGCTCGGTGAGTTCGCCGCCGTCGCCCTCGACATGTTGCGCCAGCCCCTCGAGGAAGGTGTGGTCAGGATCCGCCGCGCCCGGCGGGCCGTCGACCTTCCCGCTCGCTTTCTCCTGGTGGGGGCCATGAACCCGTGTCCGTGCGGTGAGGGGAGCACCCCCGGTGCGTGCCGCTGCACCGATGCCGCACGCGCCAGGTACGGGCGACGCCTGTCGGCGCCCTTGCTCGACCGGTTCGACCTCGCCCTCTCCCTCGGTCGTCCTGACGTGGAAGACCTGCTCGGCGGGCCTCGAGGCGAGAGCTCCGCCATGGTGGCGGAGCGTGTGAGGTTCGCCCGCCTCGTCGCCGCCACCCGCGGGGTGCGGTGCAACGCCGAGATTCCGGCGGAATCGCTCGACCGATCCGGTCCGCTGTCCTCCGACGCCGCCGCGTTGCTGGAACGGCGTCTGCGATCGGGATCACTGTCGGCGCGGGGTCTGCACCGGATACGCAGGGTGGCCCGGACCATCGGCGACCTCGACGGAACCGGTCCGGTGATCGGGGCACGGCAGGTAGCCGAGGCCCTCCACCTGCGCCACGCCGGGTGCGCCGGGGCGTCGGGGGCATCGTCATGACGAGCGTCAGGTACCTGAGCGACGACGAGCGCTTCGCCGCCGCCGCCGCTGCACTCGGTGCCGGCCCCGTTCGGACGCGCCGTTTCCTCGAGGGGTGGGAGCCGGCCGACGCCTGGCACGCGCTGGCCGCCGGCCGCCACCCGGCCGACCCCGACGGCGCCTACCGGACGAAGGCCAGGCCGACGCTGGTCGACTCCGTCGAGGAGTGTTGCGCCCGCGCCGGGGTGGCCGTCCACATCCTGGGGCGGTCCGGTTACCCCGACGCCCTGGCCGCCGACCACGAGGCCCCCGGTGTCCTGTTCAGCCTCGGCGATCCGTCCGTGGCCGATACGAGGCCCCGGGCGGCCGTCATCGGCACCCGTAGTGCCACCCCCTACGGGCTCGGTGTGGCCGCTGAGCTGGGCCGGGGACTGGCCGAAGCAGGCGTGGCGGTGGTGTCGGGTCTGGCCCGGGGTATCGACTCGGCGGCCCACGCCGGGGCGGTGGCGTCCCCGGCGGCGGGTCCCCCGGTGGCCGTGCTGGGCACGGCCCTCGACGCCGCCGTGCACCGGGCCGACGTGCAGCTCCAGGAGGCGGTGGCCGACACCGGCACCGCTCTCTCCCAGAGGGCGCCCGGGTCCGCCGGTGCTCCCCCCTGGTGCTTCGTCGTGAGGAACCGCGTGATCGCCGCGCTGGCCCACGTGGTGGTGGTCGTCGAGTGCCACCGGGAGGGGGGATCACTGCACAGCGTGAAGGCGGCGGCCGACCGTGGTGTCGCCGTTCTGGCCGTGCCCGGCTCGGTCCGGAGCTCGGCGTCCGCCGGGTGCAACGCCCTCCTCGTGGACGGCGCCGCACCGGTGCGTGACGTCGAGGACGTCCTCGCCGCTGTCGAGTTGGCCGTCACGGGACGACCCGGGATCGTCCCCCCTCGAGCATCCACCCAAACCCGGCCCCGGGTCGGACGCACGCCGGTGGCGCCGAGCCCGATGGCCACCCGGACCCTGCGGGCCCTCGACCACGACCCGGCCAGCCTGGATACCGTCGTCCGTCGCAGCGGCCTGTCCCTGTCCGACGCCGCCGTCGCCCTCGAGGAATTGGCGGCCGCCGGACTGGCCGACGGGGCCGGCGGTTGGTGGAGCCGAGCCCCGACATGACAGAGGGGCAGCGCCGCCGCCGCGGCGCTGCCCCTGGTTCGACGTCGCTTCCCCCCGGTGCGACGTCGAGAACTAGATCTGTGCCTCGTCGAGGGCAGGCCCGACCGAGGCGATGACGTCGAGGATCTCGGCCCCGACGAGCTCGTCCCGTTCGAGCAGGGCATCGCGCAGGCCCTCCACCACGCACTGATTCCTCTCGAGAAGGTCCCGGACCCCGGCCTTGGCATTGCGCAGGACATCCTCGACCTCGTCGTGCCCGTCCTCGGTGGAGAGGACCTTGGCCACGATGTTGCCTCCACTGCCCAGCTCGAGGGCCGCCGAGGAGATCAGGGTGCTGCCCATGCCCAGGCTGCCGATCATCTGGCAGGCGGCGATGGTGGCGGCCTTGAGGTCACTCGCCACCCCGGAGCTGGCTTCGCCGAAGAAGATCTCCTCGGCCACCATCCCACCGAAGGCGATGGCGATGAGGGCCTCCATCTCGGTCCTCGTCTTGAGGAACCGCTCCTCCTCCTCGGAGTGGGCCAGGAGGCCAAGTGCGTCCTTGCGCTTGATGATGGAGAGCACGTCGAGCTTGCGGCCCTTGCCCACCAGCCAGGCCACGACGGCGTGTCCCGATTCGTGGGTGGCGATGGTGCGCCGCTCGGCTTCGGCGTATTCGACGGGCTGGGCCAGGCCGATCTCCTCGGTCATCTTGGCGTTCTGGATGTCGGCCCACGAGAGGCGGTCCCCCTGGCGCCGAAGGGCCCAGATGAGGGCCTCGTCCAGGAGATGCTCGATCATCACGGGGGAGTATCCGAACGTCACCGCCGCCAGCGTCTCGCGCTGGGCCGGGTCGTCGAGCTCGGCCTCGTGGGCCTTCTTCCCCAGGTAGTAGTCGATGATCTCGCGACGACCGGACCGGGTGGGCAGGTCGAAGTAGATGGTGCGGTCGAAGCGCCCCGGCCGGACGAGGGCGGGGTCGAGATCGGCGGCCCGGTTGGTGGCGCCGATCACCAGGATGTTGGCCGGTGTCGGGGGCTTCTTCTGCATCTGCCGCCCGGCGGGCATCCAGCCGTTCACCACGTCACGCAGGGCGGCACCCAGACGGACCGTCATGGGGGGCTGATCGAACGACTGAAGTTGGATGAGAAGTTCGTTGACGACGCCGGAGACGCCTTCCGCCTTGCCCACCCCCATACCGCCCCGTGCACCACCGATGGCGTCGATCTCCTCGATGAAACCAATGGCTCCGCCTTCGCGACGGGCGTACTTGCGCAGGGCCTTGAAGTAGGACCGGATCTTGCGGTTGGTCTGTCCGTAGTACATCGACTGGAAGGCCGAAGAGGAGACGAAGAGGAAAGGGACCCCCGCTTCGGCGGCCATGGCCTTGGCCATGTACGTCTTGCCCGTCCCCGGCGGTCCTTCGAAGAGCAGCGCCCGCCGGGGCGAACCACCCATGTGCTCGGTGAACTTGCGGTGGCCGAGGAAGAGATTGAGGGTCTTCACGACCTCGTCGACGACCAACCCGGCGCCGCGGACGTCCTCGAAGCGGACGTCGATCTCACTGGGCCGATAGAGGATGTGAGGCGACCGACCGGCACCGAGCAGGGGGACCAGGATGGCCACCGACAACAAGGCGATGAGGGCCATGGCCGGGATGTAGGGCGTCAGGGCGTGCGGGAAATGGGGCACGGCAAAGGCGCCGCCCCCCCAGAAGACGGCACGGGCCACGAGGAGCAGGGCGATCGGGAGCAGGACGAGGCCGAGCCGCAACAGCCTCCGCTGACGGACCCGCTCACGGGTCTGTCCCACGTCGGCCGTCGACGCACCCATCACATGGGATTGTCCGAGGGTCCGGAGCTCCGCCGAGGCTTCTGTCGATCCTCCGTTGGATTGGCCGGCATACGGCTCACGACCCTCGCGCCTTGTCATTTGGTTCGTCCCTTCCACCGCTCTTGTCATCCGTGCCGGGAAGCCTGCCGTTGCCACTGATCTTCGGCGAAGGCTGATCCGGCGGGCCCGGGTCTCAGGTGACCACGCTCGCTTTGTCCGTGGGGCCCACTGTGCGGGGTCGATGTCATCCTGCCCGCAACCATTGATCAAATGTCCCCCAATACGGCACCGGGCGGACGCACCGGGCGGACGCTCCTCGGGGACGTCCGGGGCCGTCCCTTTCTGCGGCAGCCTTGGCACCTCACCTGGTCCTTGCCGTCGGCCTCCGTCCGCCGTCTGGACCGCCGAAGACGTCGGGGGACAGGCTGGGGCGTGCACTTCATCGTGGACGGGATGAACGTCATCGGCTCCCGACCCGACGGGTGGTGGCGGGACCGTGCGGCGGCGCGCCGCCGTCTGGTCGCACAGCTGGCCCCCTTGGGTGAGGATGCCGAGATCACCGTCGTCTTCGACGGCCGACCCTCCGGCGCCGAGGTGGATGAGGCGGCCGCCTCCGGGGTGCAGGTCTCCTTCGCCCCCGGAGGGCCGAACGCCGCCGACGATGCCATCGTCACCATGGTCAGCGCCCTGGCCTCCCGGGCGGACACCGTCGTCGTCACGTCCGATCGCGCTCTGGTCGAGCGTGTGCGGCGGCTCGGGACCACGGTCGAGAGTGCCAAGGTGTTCCGGGCCCGGCTGTCGATCGCACCGGGAGCGACGTGACCGGACAGCCGCCGTCGGGACCCCGTCCCGGAGGTAGTCTGCGCCCTCGATGACCCTCGTCACGCGGTTCGGCCTGCAGATCCCCAGCTTCACCCAAGGCGACGCCGCCGGCGACGTTGCCGAGGACGACGGCTTGTTCGAACGGGTGGTGTCGATTGCCACCACAGCCGAGTCGGCCGGCTTCGATTCGGTGTGGGTGATGGATCATCTCTTCCAGATTCCGGGAATCGGCAAGGTCGACGAGCCGATGTTCGAGGCCTACACGCTCCTCGGTGGCCTGGCGGCCCGTACCCGCAGCGCCCGCCTGGGTGCCATGGTCACGGGGGTCACCTACCGGAACCCCGCCCTCCTGGCCAAGGAGGTGACGGCGCTCGACGTGTTGTCCGGTGGACGAGCCGTCCTCGGCATCGGTGCGGCCTGGTTCCAGGCCGAGCACGATGGCCTGGGCTTCGACTTCCCCCCCCTCGGGGAGCGCTTCGACCGGCTCGAAGAGGCGCTGATCATCTGCCGGGCCATGTTCACCGAGGACGCTCCGAACTTCGACGGTCGTTTCTACCGGATCCACGGCGCCATCAACCGACCCCGGCCCGTGCACCGGGCCGGTCCACCCATCCTGGTCGGGGGTGGGGGAGAGCGTCGGACGCTCCGCCTCGTGGCCGAGCACGCCGACGCCTGCAATCTCTTCGGCGACGCCGACACCATCCGGCACAAGCTCGACGTCCTGGCCCGTCACTGCCACGAGGTGGGTCGTGACCCGGCCACCGTCACCAAGACCAGGCTCGGCACCCTGGTCATCGGCGAGACAACGGCGGACGCCGAGCGAAAGATGCAATCCCTACGGACGCAACGGGGCATGGACGATGCCACGCTGCGTGCCATGGTCACCGTGGGCGACCCCACCTCGGTGGTCGACCAGGTCGCCACCCTCCTCGACGCCGGCCTCGACGGCGTCGTCTTCAACATGCCCGACGCCTTTGACCTCGCCGCCGTGGCCCTGGCCGGACAGACACTCACCGCAGCTTTCGGTGCAGGTGCGACGTGCACGTGACCGTGGATCTGGGGTCGGCTCCCCCGGGTGTCTCATTGGAGGAGGCGGCTGACTGCACCCGCTTCGATGTCATCGTCCACGGCCCCGGGGGCGGCGACGACGTGGGCCGGGCGCTGGCCGCCGCCTCGGTGGGCCGGACCGACGGACACGACGCCCTGGTGGACGTGGACGGCGTCCGGCGGTTGGCGGTCGGCTCCGTGGGTCCAACCTGGGAAGCGGACTTCCTGGCCATGCTGGACTATGCGCGGGGCCGGGGCTGGCTGACCGACGAAGGCAAGAGTATCCGGGCGCACGTTGAGTGGCGGTAGCGTCAACCGCGACGACCCGTCACAGGCCGTGTCGACAGCGGATCGCTCCGGGGTCGGCGCGATCAAGGCAAGCAAACGGCGAGAAGAAAGGCACGAGGTGGCCGCAACGCGCATCGAGACTGACTCCATGGGACCGATCGAGGTTCCGGCCGACCGCTACTGGGGTGCACAGACGGCGCGGTCCCTCGTTCACTTCGCCATCGGTGACGACATCATGCCGCGTCCGGTCCTGCGGGCATTCGGCATCCTCAAGGAGGCGTCGGCGCTGACCAACGCCGATCTCGGAATGCTCGACCGTCCCCTGGCGGACCTCATCGTCCGGGCGGCGCGAGAGGTCACCTCGGGTGCACTCGATGCCCATTTTCCGTTGCGGATCTGGCAGACGGGAAGTGGGACGCAGACCAACATGAATGCCAACGAAGTCATCTCCAACCGGGCCATCGAGCTGGCCGGGGGCGAGATGGGGTCGAAGGTGCCGGTCCACCCGAACGACCACGTGAACATGTCGCAGTCCTCGAACGATACGTTCCCGACAGCCATGCACATCGCTGCCGCCGAACAGCTGATTCACTCGCTGCTCCCCTCGGTGCGGGCTCTGCGCCAGGCCTTGGCGGCGAAGGAACGAGACTTCGCCGAGATCGTGAAGATCGGCCGGACGCACCTGATGGATGCCGTGCCCCTGACGTTGGGCCAGGAGTTCTCCGGCTATGTCGCTCAGTTGGATGCCGACCTCACCCGCCTCGACGCCTGCCTCCCGGATCTCTTCGAGCTGGCCCTGGGGGGGACGGCGGTGGGCACGGGCTTGAACGCCCACCCCGAATTCGGTGATCGCGTCGCCACCCATATCGCCGTTCTGACGGAGTTGCCCTTCGTCTCGGCCCCGAACAAGTTCAGTGCCCTGGCCGCCCACGACGCCCTCGTCCACACGAGCGGCGTCCTGCGAACATTGGCCGTCTCCCTGACCAAGATCGCCGATGACATCCGGTGGCTCGGGTCGGGGCCCCGAGCCGGATTGGCCGAGCTCGTCCTCCCCCCCAACGAGCCCGGATCGAGCATCATGCCCGGAAAGGTCAACCCCACACAGTGCGAGGCCATGATCATGGTGTGCATCCAGGTGATGGGGAACGATGCCGCCGTCGCCGTGGCCGGTAGCCGGGGCAATCTCGAGTTGAACGTGTGCAAGCCGGTGATCATCCGCAACATCTTGCATTCGGTCCGCCTGTTGACCGACGCCTGCACGGCCTTCCGGCAATTCGCCGTGGAGGGACTCGAGCCCGACCGCGTCCGGATCAAGCAGAACCTGGACACGTCGCTGATGCTGGTCACCGCCCTGAGCCCGCTGATCGGTTACGACAAGGCGGCTGACGTGGCCAAGAAGGCGCATGCCGACGGGACCACCCTGCGCCAAGCCTGTCTGGCCCTCGGATACATGTCCGGGGAGGATTTCGACAGGGCCGTCCGGCCCGAGGACATGGTCCACCCGTGACGCGGTCCCCGCAACGTCACCGGTGGCCGGCGGCGGTAGCCTGACGACTCATGGAGGTCCTCGATCACGCCGTCGTCGACGGCTCTCTCGCCCAGGGCATGGCCTGGGAGAGAGACGGCAACGAGTTGGTCAAGGTGCGCACCGGCCGCGACTTCGCCGATGCCTTGGACTACGTCAACGCCGTCGGGGCGCTGGCCGAGGAGATGGACCACCACCCCGACATCGACATCCGCTGGAACCGCGTCACACTCCGCCTGTCGACCCATTCGGCCGGCGGAATCACGCAGGTCGATCTGGAATTGGGCCGCCGGATCGACGCCCTGCCCGGCCCCGCCGCCTAACCGCCCCGTCGCGGCCCGCCCCCCTTGGCCTTTCCACCGATCGAGAGCAGTCGGACCGACGTGTCGCTCTTCCGTTACGTTCCGCCTCATCTGTTGGGAGGCCGGGACCACGTGATCGTTGACGGAGCCCCCAGCCGGGGGGCCGTCTACACGTTGTCGCACTGGCCCCGCACACCCACCCCCGGGGGTCTGCGAGCCGACCTGTCGGCCGAGGTCGCCCGTGCGGCCGGCGCCCGGCCCGACCTGCTCCCGGCTGACGTGGATGTGGCGTCGGTCGATCACTACGACGTCGACGGTGTGGTGGCCTTGGCTCTTCTCGTCGTGGACGGCCTGGACGCCGAACACGGCCCCCTCCTGGTCGAGGCGGCCCGCGTCGGTGATTTCGATGTCGTGACCGACCGCCGGGCCGCCCTCATCGCCTTCGCCCTGAACGGGCTCGAGACCGCCGACCCCGAAGGCGGGCCCGGCACTTCGACCCCGTCGGTGTCCCGTGACCCGCTGGAGCGGTGTGCCGCTCTCACCGGTGCGGCGCTGGACATCGTCGCCGACCTGGCCGCCGATCCCGACTGCTTCGAGCCCTTGTGGCGGGCCGAGTGGGACGCCTACGTCGCGTCGGAGCGGGCCCTGGAGGAGCGATGGGCCACCATCGAGGAGTTCCCCGAGATCGATCTGGCCGTGGTCCGGATCGACCCGAGCCACGACGGCGCCCGGCGGGCGGTCTGGGAGTCGGCGCCGTTGCATCGCGCCGCCGTCCACAGTGCCACCCCGTGCCTGCGGGTGGCGACCCTCGCTGGTGACGCCATGGAGTTCCACTACCGCTACGAGTCGTGGGTCAGGCTGGAGAGCCGTCGACCCCGTCGGCGCGTCGATCTGGATCGACTGGCCCGGGACCTCACCGCCGCCGAGGGGGCGGGCGGGCGCTGGGTGTTCGACGGCGCCGGATCGATCACAGGAGCGTTGCACTTATCCGGTGAGGTCACCAGCACCATCGACCCGGAACGGTTCCTGGAGGCGGTCTGTGGGCAGCTGGCGACATTGGACCGGGGCCCGGCCGCCTGGGACCCGTACGATCCCGCCTGAAAGGCTCTCACGTGCGGCCGTGAGTCCCCCTCAGGCCAGCGGGAGATCCCAGATGGGGAACCAACGACTCAGGTCGGACTCCACCGGCAGGTCGGTTCCGAGAACGCCGCGTAACCGCAACTCGAGCTCGGTGTCGCGCTGCTCATTTCCCGTGGGGGCGAAGGGGTAGAAGGTGCCCTGCTTGGCCAGGTAGACGAGGAAGATGGGCCGGGCCACGGTGGTCGATCCGTCTGCCGCCGTTCCGGAGGAGTCGCCGGTTGCGGTGGCGGCTGCTCCGGGATCGGGTGCGAACCCGAAGACCGAGCACAGCAGCTGGGGACCCCAGCCGGCGTCCTCGAGCGACGAGTGCA
Source organism: uncultured Acidimicrobiaceae bacterium (assembly GCA_963800065.1). GTDB lineage: Bacteria > Actinomycetota > Acidimicrobiia > Acidimicrobiales > UBA8190 > CAWJFJ01. The sequence continues at coordinate 149,329 of CAWCZO010000002.1, forward strand.
CCATGTGGACCCTGGTGACCAGGTCTTCGAGGTCGCCTCCCTCGAGCAGGATCCAGCGGTAGCCGAAGCGGTCCCCGACGTGGCGCACGGTCAGCGTGCTGGCCGGTGGGCTGTTCGCCGCTGGGGCGCTGGCCGCTGGGGGGTTGGTGGGAGGGGGGTTGCCGGCAGGAGCGGGAGCGGCGGCGTCGCCCAGTTCGAGGAGCTTCTCGAGTTCGGTCTGCATGTCGGTGAACGGTTGACCGGCCGGGGGCTTGAAGCAGACCCCCGCCTTCCTCGTCGACACCAGTCCCGACGTCACCTGGAGGGTGACGGCCGCCGAAGGGAGGGCGAAGAGGGCGTCGAGGTTGGCCCGCACCGGTTTGGTCCGCCCGAGCAGGGTGTCGAACAGTCCCATCAGCGTGGACCGTCGCTGTCGAGGTGGGTCACGGAGCCTCGTTCATCTCGGCCTCGAGCTTGGCCAACGCGTCGAGCCGTTTCTGCAGAGGGGGATGGGTGGAGAACAGCGACGACAGACTCGTTCCGTTGGAGATGGCGGGGGTGAAGTAGAAGGCGTTGAAGTGCTCGGCCGATCGCAGGTCACGCGTCGGTATACGACTCATCTCACCGGTCACCTTCACGAGGGCGGAGGCGAGCACCGAGGGACGACCGATCAAGATGGCCCCCGACCGGTCGGCAGCCAGCTCGCGGTAGCGGGACAGGGCCATGGTCAGGAGGAAGCTGATGGCGTAGACGAGGGCGGAGACGACGAGCACACCCATCTCGATGAGGGCGAGCTGGCTCCCGCTCTGATTGTTGCGCCCGCCGCCACCACCGCCGAAGCCGCCGAAGAGCCCCGCGAACAACATCACGCGGGTGAGGAGACCGGCGATCATTCCCAGGAAGCTGGCGATGGTCATGACGGCCACGTCACGATGGGCCACGTGCGACAGCTCGTGGGCCAGGACCGCCTCCAGCTCCGGCTCGTCCAGACGCCGGAGGATGCCCCGCGTGGCGCAGACCACGGCGTTCTTCGGGCTCCGTCCGGTGGCGAAGGCATTGGGCATGTCGACCTCGGCGACGGCCACCCGTGGTTTCTTCATGTCGGCCAGGGCGCAGAGCCGGTCGACGACCCCGTGGAGCTCGGGTTCCTGTTCCGGCGTGACGATGTGGCCGTGCATGCCCCACAGGGCGATCTTGTCGGAGAACCAGTACTGGGAGAACGCCAGCGCCACGGCGATGAACACGATGAGGCCGATGTTGTGGAGGAAGGCGAACAGCAGCCCGACGACAATCGCGTAGAGAACGACGATGAAGAAGCCGGTGAGAAACATCCGGAACGTGAGCTCACGATCGGCGGGGATGCGGCGAGTGGTCGCCATCAGATAGTCACCTCGGGTTGGTTGGTCGTAGTTCCGGGCGGGCCCGGCGCCGGTGGATCCACCTGGGCCGGTTCGCCCGTATGGGACGAGTCCACCGGGGGGTCGACGACCGGTGAACCGAGGGCCGGTGGTCCGGCCGGCAGTCCGGCCGCCGGAGCGGCGGCGATCTCGGTCTTGAGGGCGGCGAGCTCGGCATCGACCTGTGAGGTGGCCGCCACCTTGTTCAGCTGCGCCTGGATGTCGTCGGTGCTCGAGCTCAGATCGGTGAGTGCGCCCGAGGCCAGCAACTCGTCGATGGCGCCGGCGCGAGCCTGCATGGTGGCGATCTTGTCCTGGGCCCGCTGGATGGTCATCCCGGCGTCGCCCATCGAATCCGAGATCCCCGCCGCCGCCTCGCCGATTCGGGCCTGGGCCTGGGCGGCCGTGTAGGTCGCCTTCATCGTCTCCTTGCGCGTCCGGAACGTGGCCACCTGCGTCTGCAGGCGCTGGGCGGTCAGGACGAGCTTCTCCTCTTGTTCGGCGATCTGTGCCTGCTGGGCCTGGAGATCGGTCAGCTCGGCTCCGATGGCGGCCCGTCGGGCCAGGGCTTCGCGCGCCAGGTCCTCGCGGTTCTGCCCCAGCGCCTGCCGGGCCTGGTCCTGCAGCTTCGCCCCCTGCTGCTCGAGCTGGGAGGCCTGGATCTCGATCCGCTTGCGGGCGGTCCCCACCTCGGCGACGCTCCGGCGGATCTTCTGGAGGTTCTCGAGCTGCTTCTCGTAGGAGAGGTCCAGTGAATCGCGGGGGTCCTCGACCCGGTCGAGCACCTTGTTCGCCTTGGCCCGGAATATGTTCAAGAAGCGCTGCATCACGCCCATGGCGTGCCGTCCCTTTCCTGGCGTGAGCCACCGTTCGGCGCCTCGTAATCCACGTACGAGCATAGGGGAGGCCACGTAGGGGGTTGCCGCGGTGACCGGGGCCGCACGGGTCCCCGGGAGGCCGCCGGAGGACTCTTTCCGGGTCGCTCCAGGCACGCCGGCTGTCGATGAGGAGCGGCGGCCGCCGGGTACCGTGTTGGCATGACCACGCCGCTGTGCCTCCTCACCGTGCACGCCCACCCCGACGACGAGGCCTCCAAGGGCCCCGGTACGGTGGCCCGTTACCACGCTGAGGGCGTCCGCACCGTACTCGTCTGCTGCACCGGGGGCGAGGAGGGCGACATCCTGAACCCGGCGCTCGACACCCCCGAGGTCCGGGCCGAGCTGGCCGCCGTCCGTCTCGCCGAACTGGCGGCCGCCGCGGCGCTGATCGGCTACGACGAGGTGGTCATGCTCGGCTACCGGGACTCGGGTATGCCCGACACCCCGGCCAACGCCCGGCCCGACTGCTTCGCCCGCGCCCCCCTCGAGGAGGCGGTGGGTCGCCTGGTGGCCGTCATCCGACGGGAGCGGCCCCAGGTGATCGTCACCTACGGGGACGACCAGAAGGGATACCCCCACCCCGACCATCTCCGCGTCCACGAGATCTCCCTCGTCGCCTTCGACGCCGCCGGCGATCCGTCGGCCTACCCCGACGCCGGCGAGGCGTGGACCCCGCTCAAGCTCTACTACGTGGGCTGGTCGGGGGCCCGCATTCTGGCCATGCACGAGAAGTTCGTGGAGCTGGGGTTGGAGTCGCCCTTCGACGAGGGCTGGTTGGAGTGGGCCACATCGAACACGGCCTCGTACACGACCATGATCGATATCTCCGACTACGCCGACGTCCGCCGCGACGCCCTCCTGGCCCACGCCACCCAGGTGGATCCGACCTCGCCGTTCTGGTTCGGGCTCCCCCCCGAGGTGGCCCGCAGCGTCCATCCCGTCGACGAGTACGTCCGGGCCCGTTCTCGGGTGGGGGGTCCGGGGGGTCCGGGCGCCCCGGCGGACCCGCCAGGGGCTCCCGAGGAGGACCTCTTCGCCGGTGTACGGGACCTCGCCACTCGGTAGCATGCCCTGACGATGTGACGACCGGTGGGCCCACCCGGGCCCGGTTGCGAGGTGGCGCACACCGACGACCCAGGAGGAACGAGATGTCGAAGTGGCTTACCCAGGACTGGCTCGACGAGACGAGAAAGATGTCCGAGGGCCAGCCCGAGCGCGCCGGAGCCTCGGCCCGGATGCAGTACGTGGTGACGGGTGCACCCGATGGGGACATCGAGTACTTCTGGATCCTCGAGAACGGCAAGCTGACCGAGAGCAAGCTGGGCCACCTCGATGACGCCGAAGTCACCCTCACCACCGGCTATGCCGATGCCGTGAAGATCCAGAAGGGCGAGCTCGACGCCAATGCGGCCTTCATGCAGGGGAAGGTGAAGGTCACCGGGAACATGGCCAAGGTCATGGCCCTGCTCCCCATCACCAACGCTCCCGAGTACAAGCAGCTTCAGACGGAGATCGCCGCCATCACCGAGTTCTGATCCTCAGCCCGGGCGTGTTCGGCCCGCGGTCGATGATGTCGCGGCGTCACCCCCGGGCCGCCGCCCCCGGCGCCGGCGCCCGCATGAGGTCGCGCAACTCGCGGTAGCCGATGAGGGTGATCCCGGCTTCGTTCACGGCGTCGCGCAGCTGTGGATCGCTGACCAGGAGCCGGTGGTCGTCGACCCGGTCCTCCCAGTCGGTGGCCATGGCCTGGAGCTCGGGGCTGACCACGGCGGGGTGGAGGTAGGCCTCGGTGACCCCGACGCCGATCTGGGGAATGGCCTCGAGGAGGATCTGCCGGCTCCCCACCCCGGGGATGTAGACGAATTCGTCGGGGAAGACCACCTCGGCGTCGGCGGCCAGGGCGCGGAAGGGGAAGCCGATGAGGCTCTCGGTCTCGGGCCCCGAGAGCCGCAGGGGGAGACGGAATTCGACGGCCAGATCGAGGTAGACGTCGAAGAACTCCGACTTGATCTGCATGGTCCCCATGTGGGCGTCGAGGTGGCTGACGTCGAATCCCCAGAGGATGGCCCGTTCGATCTGGGCCCGACACTCGCGGCGGACCTCGTCGAGATCGGCATGGTCCCAGACGTCGGCCACCGTCCGGGGAAAGCCACCGTCACCGTCGAGGAGAGAGGGCGCGTGGGTGATCGGGCCCCACCGGTAGAGATCGTGCTCGGCGTTCACAGTCAGGTGTACTCCGACGTCCTCACCCCGGTACGCGGCGGCGGCCCCCCGGGCCCACGGACAGGGGACCATCAAGCTGGCGCTCGTGGCCAACCCCTGCCGGAGCGATTCGTAGGTGCCGACATTGGCGGCGTGGCAGAAGCCGAGATCGTCGCAGTTGAGGATCAGGAGCTTGGCATCGGCCGGGTGTCCCAGGCGTTCAGCGAGCGACGGCATGCCTTGACGGTAGTGGGTGGGAAAGGTTCACCGGGCCCCCTCGACCGTTCTCTTCGCCCTCATCAGGCGGCGTTCGCCTGCCGACCGTCTCCGGCGGACAGTGCCCCGGCCAGAGCGGCCCGGGCGGCGGCCACGCCTTGTCGCCCGGCGCGACGGGTCTTCTCGTCGAGGCGCCAGCTCGGGGCCCCGGCCGGCAACGACCGGCGGGAAGCGGGGACGGGTCGTGGGTTGGCCCGCCCCCCGGCGGTACCCCGATGTCGATCCGTGGTCGTCTTCCGCCCCCCGGACCCGGTGGGGCGGCCCGGGCGGGCCGCCGGGAGACCCGGGTCGGTCGTCCCCGGAAGCGGGGGCTGGTACTGCCGCTGCTCCTGGCGCACGTTGGGGGTGACTGGCACAGCTCCAGGGTGGCAGGAGGGTGTAACACTTCTGGATCGTGGATCGCTACGGAATGACCGTCCCCTTCGACGACGTCCCCCTGTCCGAGCACGGGCCTCTCTTCGCCCGGCTGGCCGAGCTGGGCTACACCGACGTCTGGACCGGCGAGGCCAACAGCGCCGACGGCTTCACCCCGTTGGCTCTGGCCGCCGTGACCGCCCCCGGCCTGATGCTGGGGACGGCGGTCGTGCCCGTCTACACCCGGGGTCCCGGTCTGCTGGCCATGCAGGCCGCCACCATGGCCGAACTGGCGCCCGGTCGTTTCGCCCTGGGGGTGGGCTCGTCCTCCGACGTCATCGTCGAACGTTGGAACGCCGTGGCCTTCGACGAGCCCTACAAGCGCGTCCGCGACACGGTGCGGTTCCTCCGCAAGGCGCTGGCCGGCGAGAAGGTGGACGAGAAATTCGAGACCTTCACGGTCCGGGGATTCCGCCTCGGGCGCCCGCCGGCCCAGGTCCCCCCCGTCTACGTGGCGGCCCTGCGCCCGGGCATGCTGCGATTGGCCGGTCGGGAGTCCGACGGTGCCATCATCAACTGGCTCTCGGCCGACGACGTCCGCACCGTCGTCGGCGAGGTCGGTCCCGGTAAGGAGATCGTGGCCCGGATCTTCGTCTGCCCGACCGAGGACGCCGATCGTGCCCGCTTCGTCGGTCGCATGGGCATCGCCGCCTATCTCAACGTGGCCGTCTACGCCGCTTTCCACCGGTGGCTCGGCCGGGGACCTCTCCTCGAGGAGATGTGGTCGGCCTGGGCGGCGGGGGACCGCAAGGCCGCTCTGGCCGCCATCCCCGATGAGGTGGTTGACGCCCTGGTGATCCACGGTTCAGCGCAGGAGTGCCGCGCCCACATCCGTCGTTATGTCGACAACGGGGTCACCGTCCCCGTTCTGGCCCTGCTCCCCGGGGGCGACAGCCTGGTCACCACCATCCGGGCCCTGGCCCCGTCGGCCGGTTGACCCGGCACGGTCCCCGGACGGTTAGCGCCTGACGGCGTCGGCCAGGGCGCCCTCGAGCTCCGGCTCCTGGAACCGGTAGCCGGTGTCGGTGAGCCGGGCCGGGACGACCCGCAGGCTTCCCAGGAGGAGCTCGTCGGCCAACTGGCGGCCCAAGGCCAGACGGAGGGCGAACGGGGGAGCGGTCAGTACGGCGGGGCGGTGCAGGGCCCGCCCCAGCTGCCTGGTGAACTCCCTGTTCGTGACCGGCGAGGGGGCCGACGTGTTCAGAGGTCCTTCGATCGACGTCTCCTCGATGGCATGGAGGATGGCGCCCACCTCGTCGGGCAGCGAGATCCAGCTGAGCCACTGCTCCCCGCCTCCGAGCCTCCCGCCCAGACCGGCCCGGAACAACGGAAGCTGTTTGGCCAGAGCCCCACCCCGGGACGACAACACCACGGCCGACCGGAGGTGGACCACCCGGATCCCCGCCGACTCGGCTTCGATCGTCGCCCCCTCCCAGGCCCGACACACCTCGGCCTGGAACCCCGTTCCCGGTCCACTGGCCTCCGTGAGCTCTTCGTCACCCCTGTCGCCGTAGTACCCGATGGCCGACGCGCTCACCAGAACGGCGGGGGGTCGCGCCACGGAGACCAGGGTGTGGCTCAAGAGCCTCGTCGAGTCCACGCGGCTGTTGAGGATGACGTCCTTGCGGGCCGGCGACCACCGCTTGTCGCCGATCCCGGCACCGGCCAGATGGACGACGGCGTCGGCTCCTTCGAGCGCCTCCCGCTCGATTCGGCCCCCCGACGGATCCCAACGGGCTTCGCCGGGACCCGGCGGCCGCCGGACCAGGACGAGGACGTCGTGCCCGTCGGCGGTGATCCGGGACACCAGTGCCCGGCCGATCAGGCCGCTGGCGCCCGTGACGACGATGCGCACGGTGATTCCCGCTAGGTCGAGAACCGGGTGCGGATCTCGTCGTCGGCTCGGCGCACCTTCACCGCCATCTCCTCGCGGTGTCGGGCCACGGCGTCGGCCAGCCGCTCGTCGGAGAGGGCCAGGATCCGGACGGCCAGGAGTCCGGCGTTCCCGGCCCCGTTGATGGCCACCGTGGCCACGGGTACCCCTTTCGGCATCTGCACCATGGCCAGGAGGGAGTCGAGACCGCCGAGCTCGCCCACGGCGATGGGCACGGCGATCACCGGAAGGGGAGTCACGGCGGCCAGCACCCCGGCCAGGTGGGCGGCCCCACCGGCTCCGGCGATCAGGACGCGCCGGCCGTTGGTGGCCGCCTTCCGGGCGAACTCCAGGGCATCATCGGGGGTCCGGTGGGCCGACAGGACCCGGACCTCGAAGGGGACCTCGAACTCCCGCAAGACCTCGACGGCACCCTCCATCACCGGCGCGTCCGACGCGCTCCCCATCACTACGGCCACGCTCATCGGAAGACCTCCGCCTCTCGTCTGTTCCGCCGGCCCTCCGGACGGCGGACCCCGCATTCTGGCTCGTCGGGAGGCGACCGTTCATCCGGAGTCCCCGCCGTCGGCCCGCTCGAGTCTGGCCCGCAGGTGGAAGCCGAGCGGAACACCCACCGCCGCCATCTCGAGGGTGTGGACGAGCTCGTCCCCCTCCACCTCGACCCGTCGGGACAGGGCGGTCACCTCCTTGGCCGTCGAGGTTCGTGCCATCACCGTCGATCTGAGCGTGACGACGGCCCCTTCGCAGCGGCCCTCGGAGACCTCGACGAGGCCGTTGGGATGGGCCAGGACGAGCTCGACCCGTCCTCCCCCCGGGCACCGCCAGTAACCCGACTCGGAGTGCGACGGCCGACCGTCCGCCTCGGCCCACGTCCGTTGGGTGTAGCCGATGAACGGCTTTCCCACATGCCAGAAGACACTCTCCTCGGTGAAGCCGAACGGCTCGACCGTCGGATAGTCACCGTCACCGGCGCCGCGCCAGGTCCCGAGGAGGAAAGCCAGGGGCGCTACATCGGGGTGCAACGGGACGGAGGCCGGGTTCGGCATACGGCGAACGGTACTGCCAGGATGTGCGTCGGACCGACGGGTGGGCCCCGGTCGAGGAGGCGATCATGCGCATCGGGCTGGGACTCGAGATGAACGGGACGATCGACGACGTCGTGGCCCGGGCCAAGTCCCTCGCCTCCACCGGTGTCTCCTCGTTGTGGTCGTCCCAGATCTTCGGATGGGACACCCTGACGGCCCTGGCCGTCGTGGGCCGGGAGGTGCCGACGGTGACCCTCGGCACCGCCGTCGTCCCGGTCCACCCCCGTCACCCCACGATGTTGGCGGCCCAGGCTCTCACCGTCCAGGCGGCGACCGGCGGCCGCCTCACTCTCGGGATCGGGCTCTCCCACCAGATGGTGGTGGAGGGCATGTGGGGACTCTCGTTCGACCGTCCGGCCCGCTACATGGAGGAGTACCTCTCGATCCTCATGCCGATGCTCGCCGGGGAGCAGGTCTCGTTCCAGGGAGAGGTCCTCCGCGCCACCATGCTCGGTCCGCCCGACACCCAGGGGGCGACACCGCCCCCCGTTCTCGTCGCCGCCCTCGGCCCGGTGATGCTCGGTATCGCCGCCCGGCAGGCGTCCGGCACCATCACGTGGATGGTCGGGCTGAACACGCTCTCCGACCACATCGTCCCCACCATCACGGCGGCCGCCGCCGAGGCCGGTCGTCCCGACCCCCAGGTGGTCGTCACCCTGCCCGTCTGTGTCACCGCCGACGCCGCTGCGGCGCGAGAGAGAGCCGGCCGGATCTTCTCCGTCTACGGCCAGCTCCCCTCCTACCGCGCCATGCTCGATCGTGAAGGAGCGGCCGGTCCGCCCGATGTGGCCATCGTCGGCGGCGAAGAGGAGGTCTCGGCCGCCATCGGTCGGTTCTCCGACGCCGGGGCCACCGAGTTCTCGGCCGCCGCCTACGGCACCCCGGAGGAGGTCCAGCGCACCCAGGCGCTCCTGGCGACCTTGGCCTGACGCTGGATCAGCGCGAGATCGTGGTGTGCTTGAACTCGTTGATCTCGGGATGGCCCACCAGCAGCTCGAGCACGTTCTCGATGGTGGACCGGGCCAGACCGTAGTCGCCCTTCGGCCTCGTCATGATCCGGACGAAAGCCGAAGCCTCACCGCAGATGAACGTGGGCACCCCGAAAACCTGGTGATCGTTCACCGCTGCCTCGTGCGCCTTGCGGAATGCCTGTCGGGGCCACCCTTCCCCGATGGCGGCGAAGACCTCGTCCGCCTCGACGCCGTTCTCCCTGAGGACGTCACCCACCACGGCGTTGTCACGCAGGTCCTTCCCGGCGTCGTGCCGGGCGGTGAACAGAGCGAGATGGACATCGAGGAACCGCTCCGGGTACCGCTCGCGGACCACGATCCCCGCCTCGATGGCCGTGAGATCCGACACTTTGTCCGGAGCGTCCCAGACAGGGGTCCCGCCCTCTTCGACATGGGCCTGGGTGAGCGAGAAGGGGAGGTACTCCACGTTCCAGTCGGCGCCCCCGCGCACGGCGTCGACCAGGTGCTCATGGACGTTGCGGGCGAAAGGGCACCTGTAGTCGTAGGTGACGCCGAACGAGAGAGTGCTCATGGTCCTCCCAACGCCTTCCCGGCCGACCTCATTCCACCGTGCGTCGATCTCGCCCCCCACGGACGGGCCATCCGCCGCCCGATGCGTCCCAGAGTGATCCTCAGCGCCGCTCCGGCCGCCACATCGCTGGCATGGTGCTGTCGCAGATGGAGCCGGCTGACGGACACCGCCGCCGCCACCAGGTAGTAGGCGGGACCCAGGGGGTCGTCCTCGGCCAACAGGGTGGCGGCACACCAGGCGGCGAGCGTGTGGCCCGACGGAAAGCTGGCCGACGTCGGAACGCGGACCGGTGCCGGATCGCTCCGGCGCCGCTCCGGCCGCCCCCGTCCGACAGCCGACTTCACCACTGCGTTCACGACCGGGGTGACGGCACCGCTGAAGGCGATGGCCCAGGCGGCGCGGGACCGTCTTGACCTGACCCCATCCAGCGGATCCACCACCTTCGAGAGTCCTCTTGCCCACCATGTTGGGCGGAAGGAGGATGATCAAGGTGAAACACCGACGTCATACACCCGAGCAGGTCGTTCGGAAGCTGCGCGAGGCCGATCGCCTGCTTGGTGAAGGAGCCGACATCGCCGCCGTGGCCCGGCACCTCGAGATCTCCGAACAGACCTACCACCGTTGGCGCCAGCAATACGGATCGATGCAGGCCGACGACGTGAAGCGGCTGAAGGAGCTCGAGCACGAGAACACCCGGCTGAAGCGAATTGTGGCCGACCAGGCCCTCGACATCGTGGCCTTGAAGGATGTGGCTGAGGGAAAATTCTGAGCCCGGCACGGCGCCGTCGGGCGGTTCAGATGATCCAAGAGAGACACGGGTTCTCCGAGCGCCGGGCCTGCAGACTTCTAGGCCAACCCCGTTCCACCCAGAGACGCCCACCGCCACCGGTGCCCGACGAAGAGGAGCGCATCCGGGCTCGGCTCCGGGCCCTGGCCCGGCAGCGTCCCCGCTATGGGTATCGCCGGATGACCGCTCTCTTGCGAGAGGAGGGCTTCTGCGTCAACCACAAGAGGATCCAGCGCCTGTGCCGTGACGAGGGACTTCGCGTGCTCAGGCGCCCGAAGAAGCGTTTCCGGGTCGGCATCTCCACGGTGCCGGCCACTCGGTTGCGGGCCACCCATCCCGACCACGTCTGGGCCATCGACTTCCTGTTCGACCAGACCGCGGACCTGCGGACGTTGAAGGTCCTGGCCATCACCGACGAGTTCACGAAGGAGGCCCTCGCCATCGAGGTCGACCGTTCCATCGACGCCGATCACACCGTCAGGACCCTCGACCGGATCGTGGCCCGGACAGGACGGCGTCCCGAGCTGCTGCGAATGGACAACGGTCCGGAGCTCACCGCGCATGCTCTTCGCGACTGGTGCCGGTTCTCCAGGGCCGGCACGAGCTATATCGAACCGGGCAGCCCCTGGGAGAACCCCTTCATCGAGTCGTTCAACGGCAAGCTCCGAGACGAACTCCTCGACGGCGAGATCTTCGAGACGCTGCTCGAGGCCCAGATCCTGGCCGAGGACTTCCGGATCGACTACAACACCTACAGGCCACACTCATCGCTCGGGTACTTGGCGCCCTCCAGGTTCGCCGAGCGGTGGCACGTCAACGAAGCCGGACTCCCAGAGTTGGTGGACTCATAATCGGGGGCAGGTCAGTCTTCCCGGGCACCGTCCGCGGGCCAACCCGATCAGGAACCACACGAGGCCGTGATCACCGAGGGCCGAGGCGCCGTAGGCCAGTGCGTCGGCCACGGGACGGCCCCGCCAGGGGACCAACACCGAGTCCACCCGTTCATCGATGGCGTCGACGACGGGCCAGGCCATCCCCCGAGGCTACGGGGACGCGGCCCCCGCCTCGACGCCCGGAGCCGACGCCTGAGCGGGATCACCTCCGAAGGCGGGGCAGAAGGCCTGGAAATTGCACCAGCGGCACAACGCGGAGGGCTTCGGTCGGAAGTCCTCGTCCTCACACGCCCGCTCGATGGCCGACCACACCGCCCCCGTCCGCTGTCGCAGACCGCGGAGGGCCTGTTCCGACGGCTCCGCCTCGATGACGACCGGATCCTTCAGATAGAGAAGCCTCACGCTCTTGGGTCGACGTCCGAGAACCTGCTCGCACAGCAGGGCGTAGAACTGCACGCCACCCAATCGGCTGTGCTCCTGCATCTCGCTCGGCGTCCGCCCCGTCTTGTAGTCGACCACGATGAATTCGCCGTCGGGAGTCACATCGAGCCGGTCGATGATTCCCCGCAACCGCAGGCCGCCGACATCGGCTTCGAGGAGGAGTTCGACACCGACGGCGTCGACGGCGTCCGGGTCCTCGAGGCGGAGATAACCGGCCACGAGTCTCCCGGCATCGGCGAGAAACTCGTCGCGTTCGGGGCCCGACAGCCCCAGCCCTTCGAATTCCGGGTCGTCGCCGAGCGCCCGCCACGCCTCGTCCAGCGATGCCCTGGCCGCCTCCGGGGTCCGCTGGCCGCGCCCGTGATTCCAGAAGAGGCCCTCGAGGGCGCTGTGGACGAGGGTGCCCTTCACCATGTGGGGGGCGGGGGGCTCGGGCAGGCGATCGATGACCGAGAACCGGAAGGCCAGCGCGCAGTCCTTGAAGGTGCTCACCTTCGACGGTGACAGGGAGCGGGGGACCGGGAGAGCCATCGGACCGAGGCTACGCCGTGGGTGTGCCGGTATCGGGTTCCACGGCCAATGCCACGGATCGGGCCACCGCACCGGGGTCGACCAGGGGCCCGAAGTGGTCGAGGCCGGTGAATACCTCGACGCGCGACCGGGGCAGCCGTCCGGCCAGGAGTTCGAGGAAGGCGGGACCGATGGCGTCGGTCCCGGCGCCGCAGGCCAGGGTCACCGGGCAGCGGACCTCACCCAGACGGGCGAAGGCATCGTGGGCGAGACCGTGGGCGTACACCTGGGCCTCGTCCCGGCGACGACACCGGAGCCGGATCCCGCCGGCACCGGACGCGAATCCGTTCTCGACATACGCCTCCAGGACATCGGGGTGAAGCCGGTCGAAGGGTGCCTTGGCCGAGAAGTTGGCCAGGGCCTCCTCACGGGAGGCGAACTCTTCGCGCCGGCGCAGGGCACCGGCCGCCAGGGGATTGGTCTCCAGGCCGGGCGGGAGAGGGGTGTCGCCGGGGTGCATGACCGGCTCGTAGCAATACAGAGAGGAGAACCTTCCCGGCTGGGCCTGCTCGGCCAGGAGGAGGGCGGCGGCCCCGCAGGAATGGCCGAAGGCGGCGGGCCGGTCGAGACCGAGACGGTCGGCCACCGCCAGCACGTCGGCGGCGAATCCGTGCCAGCCGAAGTCCTCCCCGGCCGGACGCTCCGAAGCCCCGTGGGCCCTGGCGTCGAAGGCGATGCAGCGGTAGCGGCCGCCCAACCGGCGGGCCAGCGGCGTGAGCACGGCCGCGGAGAAACCGGTGGCGTGGGCGAGGAGGAGATCCGGACCCGATCCCCCGAAGTCGTAGTAGGCGATCCCGACACCATCGGGCGTTCTGGCCCGGCCGGTCGGGCGGGCCTCCGAACCGGGAGATCCCGTCCCGGTCGAAGGCATGGTCGCCGAGATTACCGGCCCTCCGGCGATGACCTGTGCCTCCGGCCTTCCTTTACCATCGTGGACGGCCATTGCGAGCGGAGCGGCGCCGGAGGCGTCGGTGGGGGGAGTTGACACCGGTGACCACGGGAAGACAACGACTCGTCCGACGGCGGGGACTGACTTTCGAGGGAGTGGACTCCCGGGGCTTCCACCTGGCCATCAGCGGGGACCCTGAGATCGAGGGGGCCAAGCCCTCGGACCTGCTCCCCCTGGCCCTCGCCTCGTGTCTCGCCTACGACGTCGTCGTCGTCCTGGAGAAGAAACGCCAGGAGCTCCGCGCCCTGGTGGTCGAGATCGAATCCGACCAGCAGGACGCCGCCCCCTTCCGCTTCGTCCGTATCGCGGTCCGGTTCGAAGTGACCGGAGTCATCGAGAAGGCGGCCGCCGCCCGGGCTCTCGAGCTCGCCGAGAAGAACTGCCCCGTCCTGGCCAGCATCTCTCCGCTGGTCGAGGTGGTCACATCGATCGACGTCGGCTCACCCTGACGGGCCACTGGTTTGGTGGCGCCCGCCGTGCTCGGCTACCGGGTACGTCGGGACAAGGTCGACGTCACAGGGAGCGGGCGACGGGAATCGAACCCGCATGACCAGCTTGGAAGGCTGGGACTCTGCCATTGAGCTACGCCCGCGGAACGGCTCCGAGGTTATCCGAGCAGGCGCCGCCCGATGAACCGATGACCCGTGTCGAATCGCGGTCCGTGACGTGGTGGTCCACTGAATGGGGTCAAGCCCCATCTGGTCGGGGAGGGGGTGTCTGAAACCAGGACATAAGCGAAGCTTGGCTCGCTGATGTGTCAAGACATAGGCGAAACCCGAGGTGGGAGGTTCGCTTGTGGACAAGGCCCGGTTCGATCTACCGGCTGCTCGAGCGCTACCGGGCGGAGGGGGAGGCGGGCCTCGTCCCTCGCTCGAAGCGGCCTCATACCTCGCCCTCCGCCTTCGGGGCCGAGGTCGAGAACGAGATCGTGCTGCTGCGCAAGCAGCTGGCCGAGGAAGGCCTCGACGCCGGAGCGCAGACCATCCACGCCCACCTGGAGCGCCACTACGGCGCCTCCCCCTCGGCGAGCACCATCCAACGGATCCTGCGGCGGCGGGGCTGCATCGTGCCCCAGCCCCAGAAGAGGCCCCGGTCCTCGTTCATCAGGTTCGAGGCCGAGCTGCCCAACGAGTGTTGGCAGAGCGACGTCACCCACTGGGCCATCGCCGGTGGGAGATACACCGAGATCGTGAACATCATCGACGACCACAGCCGGCTGTGCCTGGCCTCGGTGGCTCTGGAGGTGGTGAAGGCGGTGGACGTGGTGCAGGTCTTCGAGGACACGACCGAGATCTATGGCGTCCCCGCTTCTTTCCTCACCGACAACGGCTGCGTGTACACGGCGAGATACCGGGGCGGGAAGGTGGCCCTCGAGACCAAGCTCGAGGGTCTCGGGGTCGTCTTCAAGCACTCCAGTCCCTACCATCCCCAGACCTGCGGGAAGGTCGAGAGGTTCCACCAGACACTCAAGAAATACCTGGCCAAGCAGCCCCGGGCCCGAACCCTGGCCCAGCTCCAGGCCCAGATCGACCGCTTCGTCGCCTACTACAACGCCGAGCGTCCCCATCGCTCTCTCGGCCGACGCACCCCGAGAGACGCCTATGACGCCAGGGTCAAGGCCCATCCCGTGGGCGGCCCCGGTGGGCACTTCCGCGTCCGCCACGACGTGGTGGACGGCTGCGGCAAGCTCACCGTGCGCTACCAGTCCAGGCTCCGCCACATCGGCATGGGAGCGAGGTTCGCCGGCGAACCCGTGGTGCTCTTCATCGCCGATGCCGAGGTCCGGGTGGTGTCAGAGGACGGCGTTGTGCTGCGGGAACTGACCCTCGATCCGGCCCTCGACTACCACCCACAGACTCTCGGCTGGAGTTCGCCGATGTCTTGACACATCATGGACAAGTCATTCGCCGATGACTTGACACATGACATGGTCGGGGAGGGGGGATTTGAACCCCCGACCTCCTGCTCCCAAAGCAGGTGCGCTACCGTGCTGCGCTACTCCCCGTTTCTTCTGCGCCCCGACCTGGGGATTCCCCGGGCCGGCCCGTGCGGTCCCTCACTCCCAGCGCTCAGAGCGCACATGCCCGGAGTGGGAGGACGCCACAGGGAAAGAGTAGGCGAACTAAAAGGGCTGGCGAGATCCGTCGTCCGGCACCTGAGGTCGGGAACGGTCAACGACCGAGATGAGGGGCGATCCGACGTGCGTTCTCTTCCATCGAAAGACGTTGGTACCGAGGTTGGTGGCCACACAGAACGACGGCGACTCGTCAAGCTCGCGAACGATGACGCTCCAGCGGTCACGGACGCCGTGGCGATGACGGCAGCGGTGACCTTCGCCTTGAGTGGCCGCCGCACCCGTGGGAGCTTCGACACGCACACCCCTGCACTTGTCTGCGTCTCACCTCTCCCACGGAGGTGGAGCGAGGGCCTCCCCGGGAGTCCACGCCGATGTGCCAGGAAGTGCTGACCCACCATGGGATCGAGCAGAGAGCGTGAGCGCCCATTGTCGGCTCAGTGAATCAGCGACCTTCCTCACTTCCTCGGCTAGGTCGGCGAGACCGGTATCCACCTCGACGTCGTAGCGGACCCCTGAATGTACCGACACGGCCTGATGGGCAGCGACTCCCGGCATGCGGCTCTGCCGCAGGCCCTCCCTCTCTGCCGCGATCTCCGGGTCGCACCTCACACCGATCCAGAAGACCTCCAAGCCCTCGAGCGCCTCGTTCCATCGTCGTTGATCAACCACACCGTCAAGGGCCACGTCGTCAAGAAGGACGTCGACGCCGCTGCCGGCCAGGGCGGCCACCGCCTCTCGAAATCCGGCGTAGAGCGCCAGGAAGATGTCGCCGCGAGCGATCACGCCGTCCCGCACCGAGAGGCCCTGAGGGTCGTTGACGAGGTCGGGGGGCAGCGTCCATATGAAGAGGTCGATTCCGAGAAGCAGCCATGGATCGTGCAACGCTGCTTGCAGAGCGCGGGCCAGGGTCGTCTTCCCCGCGCTCGATCCGCCGTTGAGGATTATGACCCGACCGGCTTGACGACTGCTTTGGGACACCTGAAGACCGTAGGTCGTCGGACCATTCGCCACGGGTGTGACCAAGTGATCGACAGCCGATGGGCAGAGCCGGTTCGAAGGAGCTGTGCGCGGTCCGCCGACGCTTCCGTGCGGGCGAGGGCCATCCCCGTCTGAGATGACTCATCGGATTCGAATTGCCACTCAGAGCACTTAACGGGCCATCGATGCGGTCCTCGGGCGACCGGGCTCGTCATTGTTGGTGATGGCAACGGCGGTAACTCTGGGTCAGGGTGGGTGCGCCGCAACCCCGTTGCGGTACGTCGATGGGCCTTCGGAGGGGCACCGGGAGTTCTCCTGCCCGGCGTGTGCTTCCGGCCGAGAAGGGAAGATGAAATGCGAAGAGTCGTGATGGGGATTGCCGTCCTCTCCTCGGTCGCCCTGGTGGGCGTGGTCACCTCACCGGCGGCCCTGGCCCGGGTCCGGGTGGCGAGCGCCGGCCCCGGCGCCCCGGCTCCGCAGGCCGCCCATCACAAGGTCAAGAACACCGATCCCCCCATCTACGACAGCACGGTGGAGCCCTCGCCGGGGAACCTGGCCTCGGTCAGCTACGAGGCCAACGCCATCTCCCAGTTCGGCAACCAGATCAGCTTCGGCGGCAGTGCCCGGGTGCTCGACAACGTGGTCGTCCAGATGAGCAGCTGGGGCTGTGAGCAGGGCAGCTGGAGCACCCCTGCCGGCTCGGCCGACCAGAACCCCTGTCTCACCACTCCGGGGGCCACCTTCAACGAGCCCATCACGCTGAACATCTACCAGGTGGGCCCGCCCAGTGCTTACGGGCCGTCCACGGCGGGCGCTCTCATCGCCACCGACACCCAGACCTTCGCCATCCCCTACCGGCCCTCCGAGGACGACGTCAACTGCACCACCGGGGGCCTGCCCAACGGCGCCTGGTACGACGCCGCCCTGGCCACCTGTTTCCACGGCTACCTCACCAACATCCAGTTCGACTTCGGCCATGTGACCCTCCCCACCAACGTCATCTACGGGATCGCCTACAACACGAGCGACTTCGGGGCCGCCCCTTACGGCGACGCCACCGCCTGCCACACGGCCACCGACTCCTACGTGGCCCCGGCCACCTATGACGACTGCGGCTACGACTCGTTGAACGTGGCCTCGTCCCAGGAGCCCACCGCCCCGAGCGTGGGCACCGACGCCTACCCGGGCACCGCCTACCTGGACGTCAACGCCGAGGACTACGCCGTGAACGTCTACTGCGACGGCGGGGCGGCCGGCATCAACGTCTTCCGCATCGACGAACCGGCCGACTACCCCACCGGCAACGGGACGACCTCAGGCTGTTGGAGCGTCAACGGGAACGGGACCTCGCCGTGGTACATCCCCGCCGTGCAGTTCAACGCCGTGGAGAGCCCGGCGGCCACCATCACCAGCGCCAACAGCGCCGCCGTGGCGGCCGGGACGCCGTTCTCCTTCACCGTCACCACCACCGGGGTCCCCACCCCGACCGTCACGGAGAAAGGGAAGCTTCCCCACGGACTGACCTTCGTCAGCAACGACGACGGCACGGCCACCATCTCCGGCACGGCTTCGAGGACCGACAAGGACAAGGCGTATCACCTGACCGTCAAGGCCAAGAACGCCGGAGGCCGGAGCAAGCAGTCCTTCACTCTCACCCTGACCGGGGGCAGAGCGTAGAGCTCCTGCCCACGCGCCTTCGGCGCCCTGTGGCGCTTTCAGGTTCCGAAGCAAGCCGTCGGTGGTGTCATGACCACGACCCCTCCCGACGCGGACAAGGCGTAATGCGTTCGACGAACGCAGCGTCGGGCCCAGCCACGCCTGCAACAGGTCGGGAGACCCCGTTTTGGTTGTCTCAGGGGGTGTTGTGGCCGTAGCCCGATTCGACGTCGTGGAGCACGCCCAGCGCCGATGCCAGATCCCTCGTCCCGGTCGCCTTGATCAGGCCCGTAGCTGCATCGTGCATCTCGGCGATGTCGAGATCAGGCCTGGCCCAGGATTCCCGGAGCCGGGTGGCGGCCGCGATGATCCGTTGCGCCGGTGTGTACTCGATCGGGGGTGCGGTCATGGCAGGTCAGTTGAAGTTCATCGGCAGGACGGGCACGGACCAGGACCCGTCCCTGGCCCGTCCGAACCAGAGGGCCTCGCACCGACAGACCCTCGCCCGGTAGATGACACCGTCCCTGTCGCTCCCGTGGGGATAGACACGGGAACGCAGGAGATCGCTGCCGCAGTGCGGGCAATAGGGTTCGTCGGTCGTTGGGGACACCGTAGACCCGTCGGCGTACGCCCACCAACGGTGACCGAACGTGACGGGCGCCGATCGCTCCCGGGAGGAGTCCTCGACCGGGGGCCCCGTCCCGGCCGTCGACCGGGTCGGCCCGGGCCGGAAGCGGAACACACGAGTAACATGGCGAGGCGGGTCGATGGTCGCAGGGGGTTGCGATGCCAGACATTGTC
Source organism: uncultured Acidimicrobiaceae bacterium (assembly GCA_963800065.1). Taxonomy (GTDB): domain Bacteria; phylum Actinomycetota; class Acidimicrobiia; order Acidimicrobiales; family UBA8190; genus CAWJFJ01. The sequence continues at coordinate 168,148 of CAWCZO010000002.1, forward strand.
GGCGGGATCGTCGGGATCGGGTTTCTCGTCCTGTGGATCTATTGCATCTATGACGTCATCACGACTGATGATGCCATCGTCCGCCATCTTCCCAAGCTCGTGTGGCTTCTCCTCGTCATCGTCCTCTCGGACATCGGGTCCATCCTGTGGCTCGCCTTCGGGCGTCCCCAGGTCTGGACGCGCCAGGCCCATGACCCGCAACGGTACGGGACACACCGACTACGCCCTTCCCCCGCCGCCGCTCTCGAGGACGGGTCGCTCGATCACCTGAGTCCCATCGTCCGGCACCGTGAGGAACAGACCCGGCTCCATATGTGGGAAGCACAGCTCAAGCGCCGTGAAGAGGAATTGCGGCGACGCGAGCTCGGCGAGGGGTCCGGCTCGTAGCAAGCCGGCGACCGCCGTGGCCGCCTCGGTCATGGCGGCCAACCACGCCTGGCATCCGTCGTCCGGGTCGTAGGGGAACCTCCAACACCCTGGGCACCGACCAACGCCTTCTATCCTCGAGGACCACATGAGTGAGGTCTGGCAGGGTCCCGGTTGGTGGCAGGCCTCGGACGGTCTCTGGTACCCACCGGAGCAGCACCCCGGCTACTTCGTCCCCGCTCCCTCCGAGGTCGCCCCGTGGCCCCAGGGGCCCGCCGTCCCGATCACCAGCGGCCTGGCCGTCGCCGCACTGGGCTCGGCTGTGCTCTGGATCGGCGGTCTGGGGTCCCTGCTCGCCGTCATCTTGGGGATGGTGGCGCTCTCGCAGATCCGATCCTCGTCGGGGCGGCAGACAGGGGCGGGGCTGGCCACGGCGGGACTGGTGATCGGAGCGGTTGGACTCGTCGGCGCCGTGGCCCTCTATTCGTCCGGCGCCGTGACCGGCCATGCCCTTGCGTCATCGGGGCTTCCCGCCACGGCCGGCCCACTCGAGCCTCCGCTCCGTCCCGCCTCCGCCGCCGTCCTGCGGAAGTTGACGAGCGTGCCGCCCCGCGTCGTGAACGCCGTCGGGCTGCCGCCGCCGTCCATCGTCTCGCCCCCCACCGTGGACGGGGGCCAACCTGATCTGGTGGTCGACGGGAAGCCCGGCGCCGTGTTCATCGGGGGCGTGTTCTGTCCCTACTGCGCGGCGGAGCGGTGGGCGATCATCATGGCCTTCAGCCGGTTCGGCTCGTTCTCGCACCTGCAGGAGACCACGTCCTCTCCGTGGGAGGTGTACCCGTCGACGGCGACGTTCTCCTTCCAAGGGGCCTCCTACTCGAGTCGCTATGTCGGCCTGGCCATGTCGGAACATTCGGGCAACGACGTCGACGGACCCGGGACGGACCCGGTCCTCGAACCCCTGACGCGGCAGGAGGCGAGCCTGTGGCAGCGCTACGACGACAGCTACGGCTATCCCTTCCTCGACATCGGGAACGAAGCGTTCGTGCTCTCGCCCAGTTTCACCCCGGGACTCTTGAGCGGCTTCGACCAGGAGCAGATCGATTCCCGTCTGTCGGTCCCGGCTGATCCGAGCACGGAGGCCATCGTCGGCGCGTCCGACTACCTCACGGCCGCCATCTGCGCCACCACGGGGCAGAGGCCGGTCTCGGTGTGTGCCGCCCCCGTGGTGGTGAAGGCGGGGAAGGCCATGGATCTGAAAGGTCGGGGGCGTCTGGCGGCGCCGGTGGCGGCCGGCGTCCGATCAGCGGAAAAGGGGCAGGACCTCGGACGCGATCAGCTCGACGATCTCCTCGCCGTCGTTCCACACCGGATCGTCGGCTCGAGGGTGGTGGAACACGATGTCGGTGAATCCGAGGGCCTGGCAGCGGCCCACGAGGTCGGTGAAGGCACCGAGGCTGGCCAACGGTCGCTCGTCGGTGTTGCCGCTGAGGTAGATCCGCTCGATGGACCGCGGATCGCGGCCGAGACGCCCGCACTGCTCTGCCAGGTGGTCGAGCTGCCGTCGCACGGCGGCGTCGGTGCCGGCCGCCGTCAGGTCACGGTGGGAGGAGTCACCGTAGGTGATCCAGGCGTCGGCCCCGCGCGCCACCAGGGCCAACGTGCCCGGATCGCCGCCGGCGACGGCTAAGGGGAGCCGGGGACGCTGGACGCAGCCCGGGAGCATCCGCGCCTGCTCGGCCGTGTAGTACGTGCCGCTGAACGAGGTCGTGGGCTGGCGGAGCAGGAGGTCGAGGAGCTCGACGAACTCGGCCAGGCGTTGACGGCGTTGGCGCGGGGACAGGACGACACCGCCGAGGACGGTGGAATCGAACCCCAGGCCCCCGGCCCCCACTCCCAGCGTGAGACGCCCGTCCGAGATGTGGTCGAGAGTCATGGCGTCCTTGGCCAGCGTCACCGGGTGGCGGAAGTTGGCCGAGGCCACCATGGTGCCCAGGCGGATGGTGGTCGTGGCCGTCGCCAACCCGGTCAACCAGGGGACCGTGGCGTGCCACGGCCGGTCCCGGTAGCGGCGCCAGGAGAGATGGTCGTAGGTCCACAGGTGGTGGTATCCGAGACCTTCCAGATGGGTGGCCCGAGCCACCGTCTCGGGCCATGGGTCCGTCGGGAGCATGAGGACGCCGATCCGCACCCGCGCACGCTATCCGGTTGACGCGGCGGCCGAGGACGCCGATCGACCGGCTCCCGCGTGAAGGACGGACGAGCAGCCGACGGATCGGTCAGCGACGGACCGGTCAGCGACGGTGATGGGTGGGACCGGCCTCGTCGTCGGGATTGACGTCGCGGCGCGGGACTTGGCACTTGGTGCAGAAGCGCTCGTTGCCTACCGTCGGTCCCCAGAAGTGGTGACACTGGTCGGTGCGCTTCCAGGCCGTGAGGAAGACGGCACTGGCGGGGTCGGGCGCCGCCTCGTCGGTGATGTCGGCCATGGCGGCCACGGCCCGACTGAGTTTCAGCCCCGAGAGCTCGTCGAGGTCGGACTTCTTGAGGCGCTTGCTCTGAGCCTCGATGAACGCCAGGAGCGATGCTCGATCCACTTCGCCGGCAGCCACCACGCCCGTCCTTTCGTCGGCCTCGGGGGAACGCGACACCGGGGTCGGGGACCAGGCTTCCACGATGTCGAGATGGGTGCGAATCAGGACACCACCGACGGACCCGGTGCCCACGGGAGATCGGGAGGTGACGGCCAAGAGTCCGCGCCGCCCGCGTCGATCCGGCTACGGTCGCACCGTGCCGGTTCGGGCCGCCGTCTGGGATCTCGGGAGCAGCTCGTTCCAGGTTCTGGTGTGTGATGCCGGCCCGTGCGGGACGCTCGAGCCCGTCATGCGACGCCGAGCGTTGTTGAACCTGGGGTTCGCCGTGGGAGCCAGCGGATCGATTCCCGCCGACCGGGTGGCGGCCTCGATCGCCGCCGCCAGCCGTCTGCGGGGTGCTCTCGACGAGGTCAGGCCCGACGTGGTGGTGGCCCTCGCCACCGCCGCGTTGCGCGACGCCGGCAACGGCCCCGAGGTGGTGGCCCGGCTGGAACGGGTGGTGGGGACACCGGTACGCGTGCTCGACGGCGAGGAGGAGGCCCGCTTGTGTTTCGGTGGGCAGAGGGCCGGGATCTGGATGGGCGAAGGACCCGTCCTCGGACTCGATCTCGGTGGCGGGAGCTTCGAGGTGGCCGTCGGCAATGCCCACGACGTGGTCCTGGCCACCAGCGCCGCGGTGGGGGCCACACGACTCCAGGGCGAGCTGGCCACCGGCGACCCCCTGACGGGTTCCGACCGGTCGGCCATCCGGGCCCGGACGACCGAAGCGTTGGCCCCCGTGCGGGACGTCCTGGCCGGGTACCCCGGGGTGACGGCCCGGACGGTGGTGAGCGGTGGGACGGCCCGGGCCCTGGCCCGGCTGGCCACGGCCCGGACGCGGGGGCGGCCGTCGGGAAGGGCCACCGAGGTCAACCAGGTCGAACTGCCCGCCCGACAGGTGGCGGAGCTCGCCTCCCGGCTCGCAGTTCTCGATCTCCGGGGGCGACTCGCGCTGCCGGGAATGCCCACCCGACGGGCCCCCATGCTGCCCATCGGGGCGACGATCCTCGAGACCTTCGCCACCGAGATGGGGGTCGACCACTTCGTGGTGAGCGAATGGGGTCTACGGGAGGGAGCTCTCCTCGACGCCATCTCCCGGCACTGAAAAGAGTCGAGGGACGCCCCGCCCCCGAGAGAGCGTGTGAGCGCTATCTCGTCACTTCTTTCCCAGGATCCTGTTCATCTTGGTACCGCACGTCGGGCACGTGCCTTGGGCGGCACGTCTACCGTTGGCCAGCTCGACCTCGTTGCCATCGAACTGCCGCTTCTCCCGACATTTAACGCAGTAGCCCTCGTACGACGTCACGTTGGCCTCCTCACTCTGCTGCGCCCCGCCAAGGGGTCGGGTCGAAGCTACCGCCGGGGGTGCCCGTGCACGTGGATGCTCGGGCATGGTGCCCTCTCGGATCGCTCCACCTGCGACTTCGAGACGCCGGTCCCCCGTGTGGCCCACAGATAGTGGGGTGACGGTCTCTTTGAGAGTTGGTGGTGCGTCGTGCGGGATAGGGGAGAAGCCGGTTCCGAGAGGCGTTTGCTTGGTGAATGATGGGCCGGAGGGGCGGGGGGCGCCGCGGAAGGGGAAGAGCGTGAGCAAGGGGTCGAAGGAACCGGTCGTCGACGTCCTCGACGAGGTGTGGTCGGCCATCGGTGAGCTCGGGGACGACCTCGAGGCCGGCGAATGGGAGCTGCCGTCGGAGTGCCCGGGGTGGACCGTCCGCGATGTGCTCTCCCACATGGTGGGGACGGAGAGCTCCCTGCTCGGGGAGACGGCGCCCGTCCCGGTGTCGAGCCCGCCCCACGTCCACAACGAGGTGGGGGCCCGCAACGAAGGATGGGTGGCCTCGCTACGCGGCCACAGCGGCCCCGAGGTCCTCGCCCTCTTTCGTGAGGTGACGTCGCGCCGGCTGGCGCAGCTGCGGTCGTGGCCCTCGTCGCGCTTCGACGAGTTGGGGCCCAGTCCCGTCGGGGAGGTGCCCTACCGGGAGTTCATGCGTGTCCGGGTCATGGACTGCTGGGTGCACGAACAGGACATCCGGGTGGCCACGGCACGACCGGGACACCGAGACGGCCCGGCGGCCACGTTGGCCATCGATCGACTGGCGTCGGCCATGCCGTTCATCGTGGGCAAGAAGGCGGGAGCCCCTGACGGGGCGTCGGTCCGCTTCGAGCTGACGGGGAGCGAGCCTCGGCGTTTCGACATCGTCGTGCGCGGTGGACGAGCGGTCCTGGACCCGGCGCCGGGGACCGATCCCACCGCCGAAGTGCGGATGGACCTGGAGGTGTTCTGGCGTCTCGGCTGTGGTCGCGCCACCGGTGAAGCGGCCCGGGGCGCGGCCCTGGTCGAGCTCCGGGGCGACATCGAGCTGGCCGAGAGGGTGGTCGACTCGATGGCGTTCATGATCTGAGCGCCGCCGATCGGCGGGGGACGAGGTGAGCGACGGGGGCCGGTAGACTGTTGCCTTCTTATGCGTGCGACAGCAGCCCCGGTCGAGGGCAACCGGGTCCGTCTTTCCGTCGAACTAGACGAGTCCGAGGTCGACGACGCCCTCAATTCGACGTTCCGACGTCTGGCCCGCGACGTCCGAGTCCCGGGATTCCGACCCGGTCGGGTCCCGCGCCCCGTTCTCGAAGCCCGGCTGGGCGGCGCCGAGGCGCTGCGTCAGCAGGCCATCAGTGACGCCCTTCCCGATCTCTACGCGCGTGCTGTGGTCGACACCGAGGTCGACCCGATCGCCGCCCCGGAGATCGACATCACGTCGGGAGAGGAGGGGGGACCCCTCACCTTCGACGCACTGGTCGAGGTCCGTCCGACCGTCTCCGTCGCCGGCTACGGCGGTCTGGTGGTCACCGTGCCGGCCATCGCCGTCACTGACGAGGATGTGGACGCGCAGGTCGATCGCGTCAGGGAGCAGTCCGGCGAGCTCGAGGTCGTCAGCCGGCCGGCGCGTGACCGTGACTACGTGACCATCGATCTCCATGGCACCCGGTCCGGTGGTGACGATCTGGACGTCGAGGACTACCTCTACGAGGTGGGGTCGGGATCCGACGTCCCCGGACTCGACGACCAGCTGCGCGGCTCGGCCGTGGGCGACATCCTCCAATTCAGCGCCCCCGTAACCGGACCCGACGGCGCCGAGATGCCCACCTCCTTTCGTGTCCTCGTCAAGGAGGTCAAGGAGAAGGTGCTGCCCGAGCCGACCGATGCCTGGGCGGCCGAGGCGTCGGAGTTCGACACCGTCGCCGGTCTGCGCCAGGACCTGGCCGGCAAGCTGCGACAGATCAAGGTCATGCAGGCCCAGATGGCCTTGCGCACCCGTGCTCTCGACGCGCTGATCGAGCTCGTCCAGGACGAGCCGCCCGAGGCCCTGGTCGACGCCGAGGTGCGTGAACGGCTTCACGATCTGGGCCACCGACTCGAGCAGAGGCACATCTCCCTGGACCAGTTCCTCCAGGCGTCCGGTCGGGACCGTGACAGCCTCCTGGCCGAGCTGCAGGCCGAAGCGGCCCGTGCCGTGCGCGCCGATCTCGCCCTGCGAGCACTCGCCGATGCCGAGAACATGGAGGTCAGCGACGAGGACCTCGACGCCGCCGTGGCTGAGATGGCCGAGCAGGCCGGTACCACAGGAGCGGATTTGAGACGCCGACTCGACCGCGCTGGGAGGCTCCCCGCGGTACGCTCGGATAAGAGAAAAGCCCAAGCGCTCGAGTGGCTGATCGACCACGTTGCGTTGGTCGACGAGGAAGGAAAGCCCGTTGACCGTGACGACCTGCATCCGGATTCCGTGATACAGGCGGTGGGCGACGACCTGGCCGCCGACGGCGCCGGGACGCCGTCGAGTGAACGAGGGAGTGACGACGTGGAAGCGGAAGAGGGAGCCACCGTGGAGGCCGAAGCATGAACGTGGTCGGCAACGCCCAGGGGTACCTGGTCCCCACCGTCATCGAGCAGACCAGTCGGGGAGAGCGGGGCTATGACCTGTACTCGCGGCTCCTCAAGGAGCGGATCATCATCCTGGGGACCCCCATCGACGACGCCGTCGCCAACCTGATCTGTGCCCAGATGCTCTTCCTCGAGTACGAGGACCCCGACAAGGACATCTCCCTGTACGTCAAATTCACCCGGGGGGGACATCACCGCCCTGTTCGCCATCTACGACACGATGAAGTTCGTGAAGCCCGACGTCTCGACGTTCTGCTTCGGGCAGGCCGCTTCGGCCGCCGCCGTCCTCCTGGCGGCGGGGGCGCACGGCAAGCGATTTGCGCTGCCCCACGCACGGATCCTGCTCCATCAGCCCTGGGGAGGGGCAGCCGGACAGGCCAGTGACATCGAATTGCAGGCCAAGGAGATCATCCGTATGCGGGACCTCCTCAATTCGATGCTCTCGGGGGACACCGGTCAGGCGGTCGACAAGATCGCCCGGGACACCGACCGGGACTTCGTGATCACGGCGGAGGAGGCCGTGAACTACGGCCTGATCGACGAAGTGATCACGACTCGTGATGCCATCGCGGCCGCCGAAATCGTCGGCGTGGCTTAGGCTTGTCCGGAGGAAGGGGAGACGGTGGCGAAGTTCGGGGACGGCGGGGACCTTGTGAAGTGCAGTTTCTGTGGAAAGTCACAGAAACAGGTCAAGAAGCTGATCGCTGGGCCCGGCGTCTACATCTGTGACGAGTGCATCGATCTCTGCAACGACATCATCGCCGAGGAGCTGGCCGAGACCACGGAGCTGTCGTTCGAGGACCTCCCCAAGCCCCGCGAGATCTTCGAGTTCCTGAACGACTACGTGATCGGACAGGAGTACGCCAAGAAGATCCTCTCGGTCGCCGTCTACAACCATTACAAGCGGGTCCAGGCGGGCCCCACCCAGTCGACCGAGGTCGAGCTGGCCAAGTCGAACATCCTGCTTCTCGGGCCCACCGGGTGCGGCAAGACCTTGCTGGCCCAGACGCTGGCCCGGATGCTCAACGTGCCCTTCGCCATCGCCGACGCCACGGCGCTGACCGAGGCCGGATACGTGGGCGAAGACGTGGAGAACATCCTTCTCAAGCTGATCCAGGCCGCCGACTATGACGTGAAGCGGGCCGAGACGGGGATCATCTACATCGACGAGATCGACAAGATCGCCCGGAAGAGCGAGAACCCGTCGATCACGCGTGACGTGTCGGGTGAGGGCGTCCAGCAGGCGCTGCTCAAGATCCTCGAGGGCACCACCGCCTCGGTTCCTCCCCAAGGCGGCCGCAAGCATCCCCATCAGGAGTTCATCCAGATCGACACCACCAACATCCTCTTCCTCTGCGGTGGAGCCTTCGCCGGCCTCGACAAGATCATCGAGAGCCGGATCGGACGCAAGGGGATCGGCTTCCGCGCCGAGGTCCGTCGCAGCACCGAACCCCGCGACGACGAGGTCCTGCGGCACGTGCTGCCGGAGGACCTCATCAAGTTCGGGCTCATACCGGAGTTCATCGGCCGCCTCCCGGTCGTCGGTGCGGTGTCGAGTCTCGACAAGGAGGCACTCGTCCGCATCCTGGTCGAGCCCAAGAACGCGCTGGTCAAGCAGTACCGACGCGTGTTCGAGCTCGACGGAGTGGAGCTGGTGTTGGGTGACGACGCCTTGGAGGCGGTGGCCGAACAGGCCCTGCTGCGGGGAACCGGGGCCAGGGGACTGCGGGCCATTCTGGAAGAGGTTCTTCTGGAGGTCATGTACGACCTTCCCAGCCGGACGGACATCGGTCGGTGCGTGATCGACCGCGCCGTCGTTCTCGACCGTGTGCACCCCACACTCATTCCGCAAGGTGAGTCGGCCAAGACGGTCCGCACGCGTCGAGCTGCTTCCTGATCCAGAGGGCTGGCGTTGGTCGGCCGTAGTCCCGACGACGTCGGGACCGGAGTCCGTGGCGACGACGTCGTGGCCTGGCTCGACGAGCACACGAACTACGAGTTGGCCATGCCCACGCGCTTGGTGGCGCCCACGCTCGACCGGATCACGGAATTGTGTCGGCTCCTCGGCGACCCCGAGCGCGCCTGCCCGGTCGTCCACATCACCGGGACCAACGGCAAAGGGTCGACGGCCCGCATCCTAACGGAAGTGCTCATGGCCAACGGTCTGACCGTGGGCACCTACACCAGCCCGAACCTCCAGACCGTCAACGAGCGGCTGGCTCGCGACGCGACGCCCATCGACGACCACGAGCTGACCGAGGTCCTGGGGTCGCTGGCCCTGATCGAGCCGATGATGACCGAGCGCCCGACGCGCTTCGAGCTCCTGACAGCCGCCGCATTCCGGTGGTTCGCCGACGTGGCGGTGGACGTCGCCGTGGTCGAGGTGGGCCTGGGGGGGCGCTGGGACGCCACCAACGTGGTCCGGCCCGATGTCGCCGTCGTGACCAACGTCAGCTACGACCACGTCGAGGTCCTGGGGCCGACGCTGCGTGACATCGCCGTCGAGAAGTCGGGGATCATCAAGCCCGGGTGCGTGGTCCTGGTCGGGGAGATGGAGCCCGGGCTCCGGGCCGTCTTCACCGGCGCCGCCGACGAGGTCGGTGCGGCCGGGACGTGGGTGCAGGGCGAGGATTTCGCCTGCGAACGGAGCCGGGTGGCCGTGGGGGGTCGTCTCATCGACCTCCGAACACCGGCCGCTGAGTATCCCGAGGTCTACCTGCCCCTGCACGGGGCGCACCAGGCCGAGAACGCGGCGATCGCCGTGGGCGCCGCCGAGGCCTTCTTCGGATCGGCCTTGGCCCCGGAGGTGGTGGAACACGCCTGCGCGTCGGTGACCATGCCGTGCCGGATGGAGGTGGTGGGGCGGGCCCCGCTGGTCATCCTCGACGGGGCCCACAACGTGGGTGGTGCCCAGGCATTGGCCCGAGGTCTCATCGAGGAGCTGCCGACGGGGGGAGAGACGGTGGTGGTGATGGGCATGTTGGAAGGACGGGACCCGAGGGCCATGGTGGATGCTCTGGTCCCCACCGGCGTCAGCACGGTGGTGGCGTGCACCGCACCGTCGCCACGGGCCATGCCGGCGACGGCCATCGCCGAGGCGGCACGCGCCGCCGGGCTCGTCGGCGAAGTGGTCGGCTCGACCGCCGACGCCGTGACCCTGGCCCGCCGCCGGGTGTCGGCCGGGGGACGTCTCGTCGTCACCGGATCTCTCTACGTCGTGGCTGAAGCCCGACCCCTCTTCGTCCCGTCGGCCAGCCAACGCCAGGTGTCGGACTCCCTGAACGACGCCTTTCCCGCCGGAGGCGGCTGACCCCATCGGTGGCGTCTCGACTCCGAGGGCCCGCACCGGTAGCCTCCCGCCGATGACGCGCACCTTGGTGATCTGCAAACCGGACGCCGTCGAACGTGGGCTGACGGGTGAGATCATCGCCCGCCTCGAGCACAAGGGCCTACGCCTGGTGGCCGCCGCGCTGGTGGCCATCGACGAGGAGACGGCTTCGCGGCATTACGAGGAGCACCGGGGAAAGGCCTTCTATGGCGAGCTGGTGGCGTTCATCACGCGGTCACCCTCGATGGTTCTCGTGGTGGAGGGTCCCGAGGAGACCTGGCGGATCGTGCGCACCCTGATGGGTCCCACCGACCCGGCCGACGCCCCTCCGGGGACGATCCGGGGAGATCTGGGGACCGTCATGGCCGAGAACCTGATCCACGGGTCGGACTCGGCCGAATCGGCGAAACGGGAGATCGCCATCTTCTTCCCCGGTCTGCGCTGAGGCGGGCCCGTCCGCCTGGGAGCCATCCTCCTGGGAAACCGTGTCGCTGTGGACCCTTGTTCCTGTGGACCCTTGTTCCTGTGAACCCGAGGTTGGGCTCACGCCGTGGTCCGGGCGTCACGGGCAGAGACGGTGATGGCGGAAAACAGCGTCTTGTGTGATCCCCCTAGGTCCCGTAGCCTGGGCCGACTCCCTAGCACCCCCCACGGGGGCCGATCCATGAGGTGACGGCCCCCGCGCAGATCACGAGGTGGATCGAAGCGCATGAAAGACAATCGGTTCTTTCTCCTTGGCCGCGACATGGCGGTGGATCTGGGTACTGCCAACACCCTCGTCTACGTCCGCGGCCGCGGGATCATCCTGAACGAGCCGTCGGTGGTGGCCGTGAACGTGAAGGACGGGCGTCCCTTGGCCGTGGGCGCCGAAGCCAAACGGATGATCGGCCGGACGCCCAGCCACATCCAGGCCATCCGGCCGCTCAAGGACGGGGTCATCGCCGATTTCGAGATCTGCGAGAAGATGCTCCGGTACTTCATCCAGCGGGTCCACCAGCGCCGGTTCGCCAAGCCACGGATGGTCATCTGCGTCCCGTCGGGGATCACCGGAGTGGAGCAACGCGCCGTCATGGAGGCCGCCGAGTACGCCGGCGCCCGGAAGGCGTACATCATCGAGGAGCCGATGGCGGCGGCCATCGGAGCGGGACTCCCGGTGCACGAGCCCACCGGGAACATGGTGGTGGACATCGGGGGCGGGACGACGGAGGTGGCCGTGATTTCCCTCGGGGGGATCGTGACGAGCCAGTCGGTCCGGATCGGAGGGGACGAGCTCGACGAAGCGATCATCTCGTTCATCAAGAAGGAATACAGCCTGGCCCTCGGTGAGCGGACGTCGGAGGAGATCAAGATCGCCCTGGGTTCGGCGTTCCCTCTCGAAGAGGAGCTACACGCCGAGATCCGCGGTCGCGATCTGGTGACAGGACTTCCGAAGACGGTCGTCGTCTCCACCGAGGAGATCCGCCGGGCCATCGACGAGCCGGTGTCGGCCATCATCGACGCCGTCAAGGTGACCCTCGACAAGACCCCGCCGGAATTGGCAGCCGACATCATGGAGCAGGGCATCGTCCTCACCGGCGGAGGTGCGCTCCTGCACGGGCTCGACGCCCGACTGCAGGAGGAGACCGGCATGCCCATCGTCGTGGCCCGGGACCCGCTCAACTGTGTGGCCATCGGCAGCGGACAGTGCCTCGAGGAGTTCGACGCCCTCAAGCAGGTCCTCATCACCTCCTCCGCCGGGTGACGGCCGTCGCCTGAGAGCGGTTCGACATGGCCAGGACGCGCCGTGCCCGACGCCCCCGGCTGACAATCGGGCTGCTGGTGCTGGCGTCGATCACCATCATCACCCTCGACTACCGCGGTGACGCCCACGGGGCCATCTCCAGCCTGAAGAGCTCGGCCAGCGACGCATTCTCGCCGGTCCAACGCGGCGTCGACGCCGTGACCCATCCCATCGGGAGTTTCCTGGCCGGAGCCTTCGACGGCGGAGAGCTGCAACAGGAGAACCAGAAGCTGCGCGACGAGCTTTCCCAGTTGCAGCGGCAGATGGCGGCCGAGCAGGCCACGCAGAATGCCCTGCGGGCCCTGGACGCTCTCAACCACCTGACATGGACGCCGGGGATCCCGACGGTGGCGGCCCAGGTGATCGACCTGAACCCCTCCAACTTCGCCGCCACCGTCGAGCTGAACGTGGGGACGGCCAACGGAGTGGCACCGGGAATGCCCGTCGTCGGCGGTGCCGGCCTCGTCGGTCACGTGACGACGGCGGCGTCATCGACGTGCACCGTGCTCCTGATCACCGACGCCGGCCCCGATTCCCCGGTGGGGGTGCGCTTCGGGCCGGCCAGCGAAGACATCGCTCTGACGCAGGGTGCCGGGATAGGAAAGCCCCTGACGGTCACCGACATCCCACCGGGCGCACCACTGCACAAGGGCGAGATCCTCACCACCTCCGGTCTCCAGAACGCCGCCTATCCCGCTCTGATCCCGGTGGCCCGGATCACCGGGTTCTCGTCGACCCCGTCGGCCACCGAGGAGTCGGTCACGGCCGCACCGTTGGCCGACCTGTCGCAGTTGGAGTACGTCGACGTGCTCCAGTGGCCGCCGGCCCCCTGAGATGTCGTCCCCCAGGCGCCCGGACCGGTGGTCCGGATCATGACGACCACCGATGTGGCACGGTCGACCATCGTGATGTTCGTGGTCCTCGCCGTCCAGAACACCCTCCTGGACGGGGTCCGGGTGGGAGGTGCGCACCCCGACGCCATGCTCCTGCTGCCCATGGCGGCCGGCTACGTGGCCGGCCCCGACCGGGGGGCGGGGTTCGGATTCGCCGCCGGGCTGCTGGCCGATCTCTTCCTCCCGACCACCTTCGGGCTGTCCGCCCTGGTGGGCTGCCTCGTCGGCTACGGGACGGGACTGGCCACCAGGGGGCTGGTGCGCAGCTCGTGGTGGCTGCCACTGATCGCCGCCGCCGGGGCGACCGCCGTGGGTCTGTCGATGTACGCGATCCTGGGGGCCGTGCTGGGAGAACCGGGCGCCCTGCGGACCGATCTGGTGCCCGCCCTGGTGGTGGCCACCCCGGCCGCCGTCGTGCTGGCCACGCCCGTGGTGCGGATGGTGGCGTGGGCCATGCCCGCGGTGGCGTCGGGACGCGGCGCCGGGGCCGGGGCCGGGACGAGATGAGACGCCGGCGGCGGTTCGCCCGCCAGTTGCGGACGGCCGACACACCACGGCGCCCGCGCCCGCGCCGGCCGATGCGACCCGTCGGGCGCCTGCGCCATCCGCTGCGGGGGAGTCGCTTCTACCCGAAGCCCAAGACGTCGCGGCCCCCCCGCCAGAAGGAGGCCCGGACGCCCCGGATGCGGCCCCGGCGGTCGGTGGTCGACCGCGTGATGCCCACCAGCGAACCGTCGGCGCCCCGGACGATCGTGAGGCTGCGGGTGGTGGGCCTCCTCGTGGCCGCCCTCTTCGCCCTGATGTTCGTCCGGCTCTGGTACCTCCAGGTCCTCGACACCTCGGCCTACTCCCAGACGGTGACCCAGAACCAGGTCCGTGCCGTCCAGATCCCGTCGCCCCGGGGACTCATCTTGGACCGGTCGGGCGCCACCCTCGTCGGCGACACGGTGACACGCAACATCACCCTGTCGCGGGTGGCCGCCGAGCAGCACCCCGACGTGGTCGGCCAGTTGGCCGCCCTGCTCGATCTCAGCACCAAGCAGATCGACGACGACCTGAACAACGACCAGTTCAGTCTGTACGAACCCGTTCCCATCATGCCCGACGCCCCGCTGGCTGACGTCCTCTACATCGGCGAGCACGCTTCGATGTTCCCCGGAGTCTCGGTCTCGTCGGGGACGCAGCTCGATTACCCGGAAGGGGAGACGGGGGCGCAGATGCTCGGGTACGTGCGCCAGATCAACAGTGCCGAGCTGGCCGCTCACAGCGCCCATGGTTACCAGCTGGGGGATGAATACGGTCAGGCGGGGCTGGAGAACCAGTACGAGGCCTACCTGCGCGGGAAACCGGGGACGAACGACGTCGAGGTGAACGCCCAGGGTCAGGTGGTCGGGAGCCTGGGTCAGACCCAACCGAAGGCCGGGGACAATGTCGTGACCAACATCGACTCCGGACTCGAACAGACCTTGCAGACGTCTCTGGGCAACGAGATCACGACCCTGGAGGGAACGGTCGACCCTTCAACGGGCCAGGTCGAACACCCCACCGGCGGTGCCGCCGTCGCCCTCGATCCCGAGACCGGGGCGGTGCTGGCCCTCGTCTCCTATCCGACCTACGACCCCTCGATCTGGAACCAGTCCATCGTCACCCAGGCACAGCTGAACCAGATCGGGACCGGTCAGGACGACAACGCCACCGACGGCTTCTACACCCCGGGCTCGACGTTCAAGCTGGCCACAGCCACCGCCGCCCTGCAGACCGGCCTCATCGGGCCCGACACCCCCTACTACGACGACGGCACCTTCACCATCCCCGGCTGTCAGACCGGCGGCCTGGGGTGTAATCCCCTCCACGACAACGACGGTGAGGCTCCCGACGCCGACATCGACGTCACGCAGGCGCTCACCATCTCGAGCGACGATTTCTTCTACAACATCGGGGCCGAGTTCTGGGACGACTACAAGAACAACGGCCAGTACGGCGAGCAGCCCATCCAGCGGACGGCCAACGCCTACAGCTACGGCGAGAAGACCGGCATCGACCTGCCCGGCGAGGACGCCGGCTACTACGCCAGGGTGGACTCCCCGACCATCGTGGCCCGGGAGCACGGCCAGTACCCGAGCATCTATCGCAATGGGACGTGGAGTACGGGCCAGAACATCGAGATGGCCTTCGGTCAGGGGGGGACGGCCATCACCCCCATCGAAGAGGCGGTGGCCTATGCCACCTTCGCCAACGGCGGGACCCGGTACGTGCCGCAGATCGCCGCCGGGATCGTCAGCGCCAAGGGCAAGGTGGTGAAGACCTTCGCTCCCAAGGTGGCCGGTCACGTCGCCCTGTCGCCGGCCGACCGCAGCGCCATGTTGGCCGGCTTCGAAGGAGCGGTGAACGCCCCCGGGGGCACGGCCTACCTCAGCTTCCAGGGCTTCGACTTCAGCAAGCTGTCCCTGGCCGGGAAGACGGGGACGGCCAGCGCCAGCGAGCAGGTTCCCACCTCGTGGTTCGTGGGCTGGGGGCCGCAGACGGACCCCCAGTACCTCATCGCCGTGGTCATCGAGAAGGGTGGCTACGGCGCCTCGGCGGCCGCCCCGGTGGCCAGGGCCGGTTTCACCTACCTGGTGGCCAACCCGGTGGCCCCGGTGGTCCTGAGCCCTCCCCCGGGCCCGGGAGCGACCTCGTCGGGCACGACCACCTCGACGGCGGGGTAGGGGACCGAACGCCCCGGTGGCCCCCGGGGCCGCTCTAGACTCGGCGGGCACATGACCTCCCTGTGGCCACGGATCGAACCGCTCCTGGCCCATGTCACCAAGCCGGCCCGCTATATCGGGGGAGAACTGGGTGCCTGTGAACCCGAGCACGGGCCCGGACGCGTGGCGTGGCTGCTGCTGTATCCCGACACCTACGAGATCGGCCTGCCCAACCAGGGCCTGCAGATCCTCTACGAGATCCTGAACGAACGGCCCGACGCCGTGGCCGAGCGGTCCTACGCCCCCTGGACGGACATGGAGGGTGCCATGCGGGCGGCCGGGGTGCCGCTGTTCTCGGTGGAGACGAGCAGGCCGGCGGCCCAATTCGACATCCTGGCCTTCAACCTGTCGGCCGAGCTCACCTATACGAACGTCCTGAACCTGGTGGACCTGGCCGGCGTCCCCGTGAGGACGGCCGACCGCTCGCCCGAACACCCGCTGGTGGTGGCCGGGGGGCACTGTGCCTTCAATCCGGAGCCCATGGCCGACTTCGTCGACGCCTTCGTTCTGGGTGACGGGGAGGAGGCGGTGGGCGACCTCACCGAGGTGGTGGGGCGATGGCAGGAGCAACGGTCGGGGGGCGGGGAGGGCCCGGACCGCCACGATCTGCTCAGAGCCCTGGCCGCGGTACCCGGCGTCTACGTGCCCTGGTGCTACCTGCCCTCCTACGACGGCGGTCGGCTCACGCAGGTGAGCCCCCGTTTCCCCGGGGTACCGGAGAAGGTGGAGAAGCGGACCATCGCCGACCTGGGTCAGTGGCCGTATCCGAAGCAGCAGCTGGTCCCCTTGATCGAGGTGGTCCACGACCGTCTCAACGTCGAGGTGTTCCGGGGGTGCACGCGGGGGTGCCGGTTCTGTCAGGCCGGGATGATCACCCGGCCCGTGCGGGAGCGGCCGGCGGCCCAGGTCGACCGGATGGTCCGCCAGGGTCTCGACCGGACCGGATACGACGAGGTGACGCTCACGTCGCTGTCGTCGGCCGACTTCTCGGGGATCGAGAAGACGGTGACCTCGATCATCAACGACCCGGAGTGCTCGGGCCAGGTGTCGGTGAGCCTGCCCAGTCTCCGGGTCGACGCCTTCACGGTGGGCCTGGCGGCGGAGATCCAGAAGGTGCGCCGGACGGGACTGACCTTCGCCCCCGAAGGCGGGACATGGCGGATGCGCCAGGTCATCAACAAGCTGATCCGCGAAGAGGACCTCTACGTGGCCGTCGACTCGGCCTTCTCCCAGGGGTGGCAGCGGGTCAAGCTCTACTTCCTCATCGGACTGCCGACCGAGACCGACGACGACGTGCTGGGGATCGCCGCCCTGGCCAAGTCGTGTGTCGAGATCGGACGCCGCTACCACCGGAACGTGACCGTGACGGCCTCGGTGGGTGGCTTCGTGCCCAAGGCCCACACCCCCTTCCAGTGGTTCGGGCAGAACACGATGGAGGAGCTGAGGCGGAAGGTCATCTTGTTGAAGGACGCCGTCCGCGGCGTGCGCGGGCTCACGCTGCGGTGGCACGATCCCGAGGCCACCGCCGTCGAAGGTCTCGTCAGCCGCGGCGACCGCCGGATGGGTGCGGTGGTGGAGAACGTCTGGAGAGCGGGGGGGACCTTCCAGGAGTGGTCGGAGCACTTCGATCTGCGGCTGTGGACCGAGGCGCTCGAGGCGGCCGGGTTGACCCTGGAGGACGCCGTCTACCGTCACCGCCAGGAGGGCGAGGTCCTGCCCTGGGACCACGTCTCCGCCGGGCTGCACCGCGACTTCCTGTGGCAGGACTGGCAGGAGGCCCTGGCCGAGCACGGTCTGGAGGACTGCCGGTGGACGCCGTGCTACGACTGCGGCGCCTGCACGGGACTCGGTGTCGAGCACGTGGTGGCGTCGTCGGTGGCTCCCGCCGGCGGTAGCCAGGGGACGGGTCAGGATCTCGAGACGGGCGGGATGGTCCCGGTGCGGTTCCTGACCACACCCACCGCGGTGCCGGCCGACCGCGTGCTGGCCGGTGCGGGGACGGCGGAGGCGGGGTCGTGAGACTCCGGATCCGATTCGCCAAGGTCGGCCGGGTGCGGTGGACGAGCCACCGCGACGTGGCCCGGATGTGGGAGCGGGCCCTGCGCCGGGCCCGCTTTCCGGTGGCCTACACCGAGGGCTTCTCCCCCCGGCCCAAGTTGAGCTTCGGCCTCGCCCTACCGACGGGATGCGAGTCGAACGCCGAATACCTCGACGTGGCGCTGCGGGAGCCGGTGGCGCCTGGTGAGGTGACGTCCGCATTCAGCTCTCTCCTGCCTGACGGGGTCGATGTCGTGGCCGCTCAGGTCCTCCCCGCTGGGGCGGGGTCACTCCAGGAGGAAGTGACCTCGTGCCGATGGGAGATAGATGTTCCACAGGTGGACCCCGGCGGGCTGGGCGAGGTCATCGCCCGGGTTTTGGGCGCCGGGGTCCTCCCCGTCACACGCGAGCGCAAAGGGCGTCCGGTGACCGACGACCTGCGTCCTTCGGTGCTCGCTCTCTCCTCCGCCGGGCCGTCCGGGACCGGGTCCTTGCTCGTCGCCGAGCTGGGAACCCGACCCCGTGGGGTCCGTCCAGCCGAGCTGGCCCAGGTCATGGGCATGGAGCTCGGGCTGGCCCGCAGGACCAATCAATGGATCGAGCGCGACGGTTCCCGATGGGAGCCTCTGGTGACGCCCGCGGCAGACGCCGCCGTCTGGGAGCGCGCCTCGTGAGCAGTACGAGAAGGGATTTTCCTCATGTCCGACCCGAGCGCCGGCCAGCCGGTGACGGAGCCCGTGGGCCCGCCGCCGGGGCCTGCCCCCACAGACAGCCCCGGCGTTCCCGGGGCCCCCGGAGCCGTGCCACCATCCGGTGCCCGGCCCCGCTCGGCGAGCTCCACGGTGACCGGGTCACCGGCGGTGACCGCCGACGAACCGGGGAGCGAGCCGCCCGCTGATCCTCCCGACGGCCCGGCCGCCCCGGCCGGGGCCGAGGAGAACGGGACCGACGCGTCGGCGCCCCCGTCCGGGGGGCCGGGATCAGGTTCGAACCCCCGGCGCCGCCGCCGGCGTCCCTCGACGGCCGGCGCCGGTTCGGGAGCGGATCCGGACGGTCCGGATCCCTCTCCGGGGGAGCCCGGAACGACGGCCGACGACGTCGGCCCGCTGGTCGACGGCCCGGCGCCGACAGCGGGCGGCGAACGTCCGCGTATCGGCGACCGCCGGCCGGCGCCGCCGGCGGCCGCCCCGACCCCGAGACCGCCCCGCCGGAGCCCGGCGGGGACGAAGGCCGCGGGGACGAAGGCGGCCGGGCCCCGGAACCGGGGGGAGAGGGCGGCGGGGGAGCGGACGGCCGGTCCGGTCCCGGAGGTGACGGGCGTGCGTTCCGGTGGTGCGGTGGGGGGGCGGGGGGAAACGGTCGCGGACGCCGACGAGGACCAGGACGACGGCGGCGCCAGGACGACTGGGGGAAAGTCACGCCGGCGCAGCGGTCGCGAGCGTCGCGGACGCCCCGTCGGGCGGTACCTGATGTGTGTCCACGTGCGGCCCCACGCCACCCAGATCGCCGTGCTGGAGGGACGGACCCTGGTCGAGCACCAGGTGTCGCGTGCGGCGGACGACGCCATCCAGATCGACGGGAACATCTACCGGGGCCGGGTCCAGAACGTCCTCCCCGGGATGGAGGCCGCCTTCGTCGACATCGGGACCCCGAAGAACGCCGTGCTCTACCGGGGCGACGTCCGCTTCGACCGCGACGACGTCGAGACCTCGTCGGGGGGCTCGCCCCGGATCGAGCAGATGCTGCGCGCCGGTCAGACAATCGTCTGCCAGGTGACCAAGAACCCCATCGGGGCCAAAGGGGCCCGTCTGACCCAGGAGGTGTCCCTGCCCGGGCGCTTCGTGGTGATGGTTCCCAATTCGTCGGCCTTCGGGATCTCCAAGCGACTCGACGACGCC
Source organism: uncultured Acidimicrobiaceae bacterium (assembly GCA_963800065.1). GTDB lineage: Bacteria > Actinomycetota > Acidimicrobiia > Acidimicrobiales > UBA8190 > CAWJFJ01. The sequence goes on from CAWCZO010000002.1 coordinate 187,770, forward strand.
GAGCGGAAGCGCCTCCGGCGGATCGTGGACGACGTGCGCCCCAAGGGTCACGGTCTGATCGTCCGGACGGCGGCCGAGGGTGCCAGCCAGGAGGAGCTCGGTCACGACGTCGAGCGGCTGGCCGCCCAGTGGGAGGACATAGAGGCCGAGGCGGGCCGGTCCAACGCCCCGGGACTTCTGTACCGGGAGCCCGACCTGGCCGTGCGCAGTGTCCGTGAGGAGTTCAACCGCGAGTACCGCGGCGTCGTCATCGACGACGAGGAGCTCTTCCTCCAGGTGCGCGACTACATCGAACAGGTCAATCCCGAGCTGGCCGACCGCGTGGAGCTCTACGACCCGGTGGCCGAGAACATGCCCGTGTTCGAGCGGTTCCACGTGCACGAGCAGCTGCACAAGGCCCTCGACCGGAAGGTCTGGCTGCCGTCGGGAGGGTCGATCATCATCGAGCGGACCGAGGCGCTCACCGTGATCGACGTCAACACCGGAAAGAACGTGGGGACGTCCAACCTGGAAGAGACCGTCTACCGGAACAATCTGGAAGCGGCCGAGGAGATCGCCCGCCAGCTCCGGTTGCGCGACATCGGGGGGATCATCGTCATCGACTTCATCGACATGGAGATCCGTGAGAACCGGGACAAGGTGGCGGCCGCCCTGCGATCGGCGTTGGCCCGGGACAAGACGAGGACCCAGGTCTTCGACATCTCCGAGCTGGGCCTCATCGAGATGACCCGCAAGCGGGTCTCGGAGGGCCTGGTCGAGTCCCTGTCCAGTACCTGCGCCATCTGCGGCGGCCGGGGAATCGTTCTGGACGAGACCTTGCTGTAGAGTTGGCGGGCTATGTACGCGGTGATCCGATCTGGAGGGAAGCAGGAGCGCGTGGCCGAGGGCCAGCAGCTCCGCGTGGAATTGCTGGGCCTGCCCACCGGGAGTGACGTCGAGCTCGACCCGGTCCTCGTGGTCGACGATGACCGGGTGCTGGCCACCCCGGAGCAGTTGGCCGGGACGGTGGTGGCCGCCCGGATCGTGGGTGAGGAGCTGGGCCCCAAGATCCGCGGTTTCACCTATCAGTCCAAGGCCCGGCGCCGTCGCCGGTGGGGCCACCGTCAGCACTACGCCACCGTGGAGATCACCGCCATCACCGTGCCGGCGGCACGCTGAACGCCGCGGCCGGGACAAGGAGAGACGAGACATGTCCAAGACGAAGGGCGGCGGTTCGACCCGAAACGGGCGCGACTCGAATGCCCAGCGGCTGGGGGTCAAGGTGTTCGACGGGACCAAGGTGCCCGCCGGGGCCATCATCGTGCGCCAGCGGGGAACCAAGTTCCATCCGGGCGAGAACGTGGGCCGCGGCGGTGACGACACTCTCTTCGCCACCGCCGATGGGATCGTCAAGTTCGGCACCCGGAAGGGTCGCAAGCTCGTGGACGTCCGTTCCGAAGCCTGAACGAGGACGACCCGCCGGTGACGACGGCGGTCCCGGCGTCGAGTGGTGTCGTCATCCCCACCTAGGATCGCGGCCGTGTCGGGGTTCGTAGACGAAGCCCAGATCCACGTGAAGGCCGGTGACGGCGGTGCCGGCTGCGTGTCGTTCCGCCGCGAGGCCCACGTCTCCAAGGGGGGTCCCGACGGAGGAGACGGAGGGGGCGGTGGCGACGTCTGGCTCGTCGCCTCGCACAACCAGGCCTCGCTCCTCGGCTTCCGGGACCATCCGCACCGGGCAGCGACGGGCGGGGCGCACGGGCAGGGGAAGAAGAAGCACGGGGCCGCTGGTTCCGACATCGAGGTCCCCGTCCCCGTCGGGACCGTCGTGCGCGGAGCCGACGGCGTCGTCCTGGCCGATCTGGCGTCGGCCGGAGACCGCTGGATGGCCGCCCGGGGAGGGCGTGGAGGGCATGGCAACGCCCGGTTCCTCAACAACCGCCGCCGGGCCCCCGCCTTCGCCGAGCAGGGCGAGAAGGGGGAGGAGTACTGGTTCGACATGGAGCTGCGGCTCCTCGCCGACGTGGCCATCGTGGGGATGCCCAACGCCGGGAAGAGCACACTGATCTCGCGGATCTCGGCGGCGCGCCCCAAGATCGCCGACTATCCCTTCACCACGTTGGTGCCGAATCTCGGTGTCGTCCGGGTGGGCCGGGCCGGATCGGAGACGGAGTTCGTGGTGGCCGACATTCCCGGCCTGGTGGCCGGGGCCTCGGACGGACGGGGGCTCGGTCACCGCTTTCTCCGTCACGTGGAGAGGGCCCGGGTCCTGGTCATCCTCATCGACCTGGCCGCCGTCGACGGCGTGCCCCCGGAGGAGCAGGGGAGGATCCTGCTCGACGAGCTGGGCCGCTACCGGGCCGAACTGCTCGAACGGCCCCGGGTGGTGGTGGGGTCGAAGGCCGACATCGTGGACGACGGGGCCACGGGCGACGACGCCACGGACGCCGGCGCTCCCGGTCCGGCGGTCACCGAGATCCAGATCTCCGCCGTGACGGGCCAGGGCGTCGACACGTTGCTCGGACGCCTGGCGCGACTCGTCGTCGAGGCCCGGGCCGCCGAACTGGCGCCGTCGTCGACGGTGGTCGTCCACCGGCCCTTGCCGGAGGGGATCGAGGTGGTGCGCCGGGACGACGGATCATTCGAGGTTCTCGGCCGATCGGCTCTGCGGGCGGTGGCACTCTCCGACCTCACCGACGACCAGGCCGTGGCCTACGTCCAGGAGCGCCTGCGCCGCCTCGGTGTCGAGCGGGCCCTGGTCCGCGCCGGCGCCCGCGACGGTGACGTGGTCCACCTGGGGAAGCTCTCATTCACGTACCAGAGCGATGCCGGCGGCCTCGACGCCGCCGCCGCCATGGTGGGCGGGAGAGCCCGACGGGGACCGCACCGGGGCAACGTCCGGGGTGGGTCCACCGGCGGGCGCCACCGTGGCGGCGGGGGAGCGGCGTCCCCGCTCGGCGGGTCATGACGGCAACGGCCGGGACCACCGCACCCGGCGCCGCCAGGACCGTCGTGGCCAAGATCGGATCGTCGTCGGTGACGGCCGACGGCGGCGGTGTCGACGGCGCCGCCATCGAGAAGCTGAGCGCCGACATCGCAGAGGTCCGGGCCGGCGGGCACAGCGTCGTCCTGGTGAGCTCCGGCGCCATCGCCGCGGGGTGGGCGGCGTTGAGCGGCGGCCCGCGGCCGACCGATCTACCCACGCTGCAGGCCGTGTCGGCCGTGGGCCAACACCGCCTGATGCGGGTCTACGACGATGCCCTCGCCCTCCACGGACTGGCCGTCGGGCAGGTCCTGCTCGCCCCCCTCGACTTCGTCCATCGCCAGCAGTACCTGCACGCCCGTCAGACCCTGGCCCGACTCCTCGAGCTCGGAGTGGTCCCGGTGGTGAACGAGAACGACGCCACCTCGGACGACGAGATCCGCTTCGGCGACAACGACCGCCTGGCCGCCCTGGTGGCCCATCTGGTGGCCGCCGATCTCCTCGTCCTGTTGACCGACACGGCCGGGCTCCTCACCGCCGACCCCCGCACCACGGACGAGGCCTCGCTCATCGAGGAGGTCGTCGAGGTCGACCACCGACTGGAGATGATGGCGGGCGGAGCGGGGAGCGCCATCGGCAGCGGCGGCATGGCGTCGAAGCTGGCGGCGGCCAAGATCGCGGCATGGTCGGGAGTGGAGACCGTCATCGCCGATGCTGGCCGGCCCGGGGTGCTGCAGGCGGCCATGGCCGGCGACACCGGGGTGGGGACCGTGTTCCGCCCGCGCCCGCGGCGACTACCGGCACGGAAGCTGTGGATCGCCTTCGCGGTGGCGTCGGCGGGGACTCTGGTGGTCGACGAAGGCGCCCGGCGGGCGCTGGTCGAGGGCGACGCGTCCCTTCTCCCCGCCGGCGTGGTGTCGGTGTCGGGCCACTTCGACGTCGATGCCGCCGTCGAGATCGTGGGCCCCGACGGGGTCGTCTTCGCCAAAGGACTGGTCCGCCACGCCGCCGAACGGATCGGGTCCTGGGCCGGTCGGCGCACGAGCGAGCTCCCCGACGGTGTGGCCCACGAGGTCGTCCATCGCGACGATCTCGTGGTCCTGGCCTGACGACAAGGGTCCGGAAGGCGCCGGCCGGGGGCGGCCGGACCCCGGGACCCCGGACGGGGGAGACCGGTGGCGGAGGTACCCTGGGACATGCCCACAACCTCCGTGGCCGAGCTGGGCCGTCGGGCCCAGGCGGCCGGCCGGCTGCTCGCCACGGCGTCGGGCGCCACCAAGGACACGGCACTGCGTCTGGCCGCCGACCTGCTCGAACAGCACCGGTCCGACATCCTGGCCGCCAACGCCGGCGACGTCCGGGCCGCCTCCGACCAGGGGGCGACGGCCACGGAGCTCGATCGCCTGCGACTCAGCGAATCCCGGATCGCCGCCATGGCCGAGGGTCTGCGCCAGGTGGCCGCCCTGCCCGATCCGGTGGGCGAGGTCGTCGAGGGATCGGTCCGTCCGAACGGCCTGCGGGTGGAGCGTGTCCGGGTGCCGCTCGGCGTCGTAGGGATCATCTACGAGAACCGTCCGAACGTCACCAGCGACGCCGCCGGGCTCTGCCTGAAGGCGGGGAACGCCACCATGCTGCGGGGCTCGTCCTCGGCCGTCAACTCCAATGTGGCCATCGTGGCCTGCCTGCGCCAGGCGGCGCGGAAGGCGGGACTGCCCGAGGACGTCGTCGTCCTCGTCGAGGACAGCCGACGCCAGGCGGCCGTGGAGTTCATGCGCCTGGACGGGGTGATCGACTGCCTGATCCCCCGCGGCGGCGCCTCTCTGATCGCCACCATCCGGGAGCAGGCGACGGTCCCGTGCGTGATCGACGGAGACGGGAACTGCCACGTCTACGTGGACGCCGCCGCCGACCTCGACGTGGCGGTGGCCATCGTGACGAACGCCAAGATGCAGCGCCCCGGCGTGTGCAACGCGGCGGAGTCCCTCCTCGTCCACCGGTCCGTCGCCGACGTCTTCCTGCCCCGGGTGGTCGGAGCGCTGGCCGGGGTCGAGCTGGTGGGCGACGCGCGTTCCCGGGCCTTGGTCCCCACCATGGGGAGGGCCGAGGAGGCCGACTTCGCCACCGAATTCCTGGCCCTGAAGCTGGCGGTGGCGGTGGTCGACGGCATCGAGGCCGCCATCGAGCACATCGCCCGGTACGGGTCGGGCCACAGCGAGGCCATCGTGACCACGGACATCGAAGCGGCGGACCGTTTCTGCCGCCAGGTCGACGCCGGCGCCGTGTTGGTGAACGCCTCGACCCGCTTCGTCGACGGCGCCGAACTGGGGCTCGGGGCGGAGATCGGCATCTCCACCCAGAAGCTCCACGCCCGGGGGCCCATGGGAGTGCGGGAGCTGACCTGCACGAAGTACGTGGTCCGCGGCGACGGGCAGGTACGGGAGTGAGCGCCACCGACGAGGAGTCCCTCCGCCGGGGCGGTACGCCCACCCCGTTGGGCTTCCCCGAACCGGGACCGCCACGCTTCGAGTCGGTGGCCGACGTGCGGGCCCGGTTGGCCGCCGTCGGTTATCTGGCCGACGACGGTATCGCCGGTGTCGTCTATCTGGCCGATCGGTTGGCCAAACCGGTTCTGGTCGAAGGTCCGGCCGGGACGGGAAAGACCGAGCTGGCCAAGTCGGTGTCCCGTGTCACCGACAGCCAGCTCATCAGGTTGCAGTGCTACGAGGGACTCGACGAGTCCAAGGCGCTCTACGAATGGAACTACAAGAAGCAGCTCCTGCGGATCCAGGCGCAGCGCGTGGTCTCCGACGCCGGTTCCGAATCGGTGCCTCCGGTGGCGGGAGACGGCGCCACCGGACACGAGAACGGGGAGATCCGCAGCGGAGTGGCCTGGCGCGATCTGGAGGAGGACATCTTCTCCGAGGAGTTCCTCCTGGCCCGCCCGCTGCTCGAGGCCATCCGTTCCACCGAGTCCGTCGTCCTCCTGGTCGACGAGGTCGACCGGGTGGAGCTCGAGACCGAGGCCCTCCTTCTCGAGGTGCTCTCGGAGTACCAGGTGTCGATCCCCGAACTGGGGACGGTCCGGGCCGAGCGGATCCCCCTCGTCTTCCTGACGTCGAACAACACCCGGGAATTGTCGGAGGCCCTCAAGCGGCGGTGCCTGTACCTGCACCTCGACTACCCGACGCTCGAACGCGAACGTGACATCGTCCTCACCCGGGTGCCGGGGATCGGTGCCGAGCTGGCCGACCAGGTGGCCCGGATCGTTCGCTCGCTGCGGACCTTGGAGCTGAAGAAGTATCCCTCCGTGTCCGAGACGCTCGACTGGGCCCGCACCCTGGTGGTGCTGGGGGTGGAGTCGATCGACGCCGAACAGGCCAAGGCCACTCTCCACGTCCTCCTCAAGTACAAGAGCGATCTCGAACGGGCGTCCAAGGAACTGACCGCGGTCGACGCCAAGGCCTGAGGTCGACCGGCGTGCTCGACGTTCTCACCGGTTTCGTGGCCGAGCTGCGCGCCGCCGGCCTGCCCGTCTCGCTCACCGAATCGCTCGACGCCGCCGAAGCCGTCCATCACGTCCCGCTCGAGGACCGAGACGCCCTCAAGTACGCACTGGCGGCCACCCTGGTGAAGTCGGCGACGCACTGGAAGGCCTTCGAGACGGCCTTCGAGGTCTACTTCGCCATGCGCGGCCCCCAGTTCGACATCGACGGCGCCGAGGGGACCACCGCCGCCCGCCCCGACGACGACGACGGGGAGATGCCACCGGGGGAGGGTCAGGGGCGCCAGGGCGCAGGGGGAGGGGAGGGCCTGTCCCCCGAGGAGCTGGCCGAGATGCTGTACCGGGCCCTCATGAACGCCAACGAGGCGCAGATCGCCGCCTTGGCCCGCCAGGCCGTGGGACGTTTCGCCGGGATGGAACCGGGCCGGCCCGTGGGCGGGACCTACTACCTCTACCGGACGTTGCGGAACCTCGATCTCGACGGTGTCCTCGAGAGACTGATGGACTCGGCCCGCCACGACGCCCCCGAGGGGCGGCTGACGCCGCTCGAGGAACGCCTGGCCCGTGACGAGTTCCAGTCGCGGTTGGACCGGTTGCGCAAGGAGATCGAGGACGAGATCCGCCGTCGACTGGTGGCCGATCGCGGGACGGAGGCCCTGGCCCGCTCCCTACGCAAGCCCCTCCCCGAGGACATCGACTTCATGCACGCCACCCGTGAGGAGCTGGCGTCGCTGCGCCGGGCCATCCACCCGCTGACCCGGAAGCTGGCCGTCCGTCTGGCCCGGAAGCGTCGCCACGGCCGGAAGGGGCCACTGGACTTCCGCTCCACCATGCGGCATTCGCTGTCGACGGGGGGTGTCCCCGTCGATCCCAAGTTCCGCTACCCGCGACCGGCCAAGCCCGAGATCATCGTCATCGCCGACATCTCGGGGTCGGTGGCGGCGTTCGCCCGTTTCACCCTGCACCTCGTCCACGCCATCAGCTCCCAGTTCTCCAAGGTCAGGAGCTTCGTGTTCATCGACGGGATCGACGAGATCACGCGCTTCTTCGACACCGCCGACGATGTGGCCGAGGCCGTGCACAGGATCAACACCGAGGCCGATGTGGTCTGGGTCGATGGGCACTCCGACTACGGTCACGCGCTGTCGGTGTTCTGGGACCGGTGGGGCGACGAGATCACCCCCAGGACCAGCGTCCTGCTCCTCGGTGACGCCCGGAACAACTACCACGCCACGCAGAGTTGGGTGGTCCAGGAGATCCGGCACCGGGCCCGCCACGTGTACTGGCTCAACCCCGAACCCCGGGCCTACTGGGACACCGGGGACTCGGTGGTGGGAGAGTACGCCGTGCACTGCGACGAGGTCTTCGAGTGCCGCAACCTTAGGCAGCTCGAGAGATTCGTGTCCGAGCTGGCATGAGGCCCACCGGATCGGATCCTCCCGGAGGAGCACCACCGTCCGGGGTCCGGACCGTCCCCGCCGTCCCGGCCGTCTGCACCCGTATCGTGCTGATTCGCCACGGGGAGGCCCTGTGCAACGTAGCCGGCGTGGTGGGTGGTCGAACCGGGTGCACCGGGTTGTCCCCCACCGGGGTCAGGGAGGCCGAGGCCCTGCGGGCCCGGTTGGTCGACTCCGGTGAGCTGGAGGGGGTCACCGCCGTGTACGCGTCGGTCCTGCCGCGTGCCCTCGAGACGGCCGCCATCGCCGCTCCGGGGTTACGGGGGATGGTGGCCGTGCCCGACTGCGAGCTGTGCGAGCTGCATCCCGGCGAAGCGGACGGCCTCACGTGGGCCGAGTTCGCCGATCGCTACGGCGGACCCGACTGGGACAGCGATCCCGACGCCGTCCTCGCCCCCGGGGCGGAGAGCTGGACGGGGTTCGTCCGGCGTGTCTCGACCGTGCTCACGGCCACCGCCGCCCGCCACGGTGGCGAGCTGGTGGTGATCTTCTGCCACGGTGGCGTGGTGGAGGCCTCGATGGAGGCCTTCTTCCCGGTGGCCCCGGGGCGGGGGCGCCTGAGGCTCCGGACGGCCCACACGTCCCTGACGGAATGGGAGCTCGGTCCGGACGGGTGGCTGCTGTTGCGTTACAACGACGCCGCCCACCTGGGCTGTGTGACGGCGTGAACGGGACGGGTGACGCTCAGCAGGCGTAGTCGCCGTCGAGACCCGGTTCGTCGGGTCCGTTGGCCTGGTCCGTGTACTGCGTCACGAAGACGGGTCCGGTCGGCAGAAGGTCGCCCTGGGCGGCGGCCAGGATCTTGATGTTCTGGCAGTCGTAGGGACCGTTGTCGGTCCACCAGGCCACCCACAGGGGAACGGCGGGCTGGTAGTCGCCGACGATCTGGTTCCAGACGTCGGGAGAGGCGTAGATCCCGACGTTGTTGATGCCGAGTCCCCGGAGGGCGTTGATGGCCCCCTGGACCACCTGGGCGTTCTCGGCCGTGTCCGCCGTCCAACTGGGGTCCTTCTCGACGTCGAGCCACCAGGTCACCTGGGGATTCACCCCCACCGACTGGGCGTAATCGTAGGCGAAGACCCCCGCCTGATAACCGAAGTTGCAGGCCGGGTCGCCGTTGCAACCGGGTTCGGGCGTGGCGCTGGTGCCGTAGGTCAGATAGGAGTAGAGGTTGAGCCCGGCCCCGGCCCAGGCCGCCTCGTGGGCCAGGCACGGATTCGGTGCCCCGTTGGACGCCCCGGTGGCCTGGACGACGCCGACGATGTGACCCGAGGGCAGGGTCTGGTCGCAGGTGGGCGGGTTGTCCTGGAAGACCGAGATGTCGTAGCCGTAGGAGCCCGACGGATAGGCCTCGTTGGCGCTCACCCCGGTGCCCGGCCCGTCGGCCAACGACACCACGGGGGCGTCGAGGTGCTGGGGTGTCGAACCGAAGTAGCCGGCGTCGCCGAAGGCGGTGACGGCCCCGTTGGAGTCGGTCAGCCAGTAGCCGTCCATGTCGGCCGCCGTCATGGAGACGATCGGGTGCTTGAGGGCGTGGCCCCCGAGCGAGCCCTCGAACGGGGCGTCGCCGTAGGAGAAGACCCCACCGTCGGCGGCCACCAGCCAGTAACCGCCACCGTCGGGTGTGGGGGTGGCCCCGACCACGGGGCTGACGAGGGGGATGTTCCCGGCCGAGCCGTAGAAGTGGGCGTCGCCGAAGGTGAACACGCCGCCGTCGGAGGCGAAGAGCCAGTAACCACCACCGTCGGGGGTCGAGGCCATGGCGATGATGGGCTTGTTGAGGCGGATGCCGCCCAACGAGCCGTGGTACGGAGCATCGAAGGAGAAGACCCCACCGTCGGAGGAGACGGTCCAGTACCCACCGGTGGCCGGATCGGCGGCGATGCCCACCATGGGTCCGTCGAGGGGCTTGCCGCCCATCGATCCGTGGAACTGGGCGTTGCCGAAGGAGAAGACCCCACCGTCGGAGGCGACGGTCCAGTAGCCCTCACCGGTGACGCCGGCGGCGGTGACCGTGGGTGCGATGCCCACCATGGGCTTGTCGAGGGGGTGGCCCCCCATGGAGCCCCAGAACGGAAGGCCACCGAAGGCGAAGACTCCACCGTCGGAGGCCACGGCGTAGTAGGCGGGAACGGACTCGCTCGACGTCAGCGACGCACGGGTGACGTGGTGCACGTCGGGAACGGCGCCGAGCTTGCGGGGCACGGTGTGGACCTTCGGCGCCAGGGACTGCGCCAGGGCCGCGACGAGGACGGTGGTGACGACGATGGACAGCAGGCGCGCGAAGGTGCGTGAGTGAAGAGACATGGGGGGAGTGTCAGGTCCTTTGGCTCCGCGCCATTGTCACGGAGATCGTGGTCCGAATCAATGACACCCGGGCAGAATCAACGCTCACCTGCGCCGATGCTGACGGGAAGAGGGTCGCCCGGGCGCCGGATGCGGCGACGGCCGGTGCCCGACGGCACGAATGCCGGCGCCGGGAGCGTAGCCGGTGGGCCGAGCTGTCGCTCAGCCCCGCAGGAGTTCGGCTACTCGAAACGACAGGTCGATGGCCTGGCGGGCGTTCAGCCGCGGATCACACGTCGTGGTGTAACGCAGGTGGAGTTGGTCTTCGAGGATGTCCCCGAAGCCGCCCAGACACTCGGTCACGTCGTCTCCGGTCAGCTCGACGTGGACGCCGCCGGGCCAGGTGCCGGCGGCGTGATGGGCGTCGAAGAACCCCCGTAGCTCGTGGAGGATGTCGTCGAAGCGCCGTGTCTTACGACCGCCGTCACTGGCGAAGGTGTTCCCGTGCATCGGGTCGCACGTCCACACCACGGGGTGTCCGTCGTCGCGCACCGCTTCCAGCAGAGGAGGCAGAGCGTCGGCCACCCTGGAAGCACCCATCCGGGTGATCAATGTCAGCCGGCCCGGGACGCGCTCGGGGTTCAGGCGTTCGCACAGAGCGAGCACCTCTTCGGCGGTGGCGGCGGGACCGATCTTGCAGCCGACGGGGTTGCGGATGCCGGACAGGAATTCGAGGTGCGCGCTTTCGCGCTGACGGGTACGTTCGCCGACCCAGACCATGTGGGCCGAACAGTCGTAGAAGTCGCCGGTGAGGGAGTCCTGACGCGTGAGTGCCTCTTCGTACCCGAGGATCAGTGCCTCGTGGCTGGTGAAGAAATCAACCTGGTGCAGTGACTCCTCGCCGACGAGATCGATGCCGCAGGCCGCCATGAAACGCAGAGCGCGGTCGATCTCGCCGGCGATCTGTTCATAGCGACGGCCTTCGTCGCTCGAGGCCAGGAACTGCTGATTCCAGAGGTGGACCTGGGAGAGGTCGGCGAAGCCCCCCTTGGTGAAGGCCCGGAGGAGGTTGAGAGTCGAGGCCGACTGGTGATAGGCGGCGATGAGGCGGTCGGGGTCCGGTACCCGGGCACCGGGGTCGGGGGCGTCGTCGTTGACCATGTGCCCGCGGAACGTCTCGAGCTCCACGTCTCCGATGCGCTCCGTCGCCGAGGTGCGCGGCTTGGCGAACTGGCCGGCGATGCGTCCGACCTTGACCACGGGGACACCGGCGCCGTAGGTGAGGACGACGGCCATCTGGAGGATCACCCGGAGCTTGTCGCGGATGCTGTCGGCCGAGAAATCGGCGAAGGACTCGGCACAGTCGCCGGCCTGTAGGAGAAAGGCCCGTCCGCCGGCGACATCGGCCAGGGAGCTGGTCAGGCGCCGGGCCTCCCCGGCGAAGACGAGCGGGGGGAGCCCGCCCAGGGTCTTCAGAACCCGCTCGAAGGCGTCGTCATCGGGCCACACCGGCTGTTGGGCCGCCGGACACCGCCGCCAGCTCTGGGGGCTCCACGGCGGCGCGGTCATGGGTACAGCGTATGGCCTACCGGCCTAGTCTCGGGGCGTGCAACCCTTCCGATTCGCCGTGCAGGTCTCCTCCGCCGAATCCGGTGCCGCGTGGCGTGCGCTGGCCCGCAAGACCGAGGACCTCGGGTACTCGACCCTCTTCATGCCCGACCATCTCGGTGAGCAGTGGGCGCCCCTGATCGCCCTCACGGTGGCGGCCGAGGCCACGACCACGCTGCGGGTGGGGACGCTCGTGCTCGACAACGACTTCCGCCACCCCGTCGTCCTGGCCCGGGAGGCGGCCACGTTGGACCTGCTGTGCGAGGGTCGTCTCGAGCTCGGCCTCGGCGCCGGGTGGATGCGCGACGACTACGACCAGGCGGGCATCGTCTACGACCCACCGGCCACCAGGGTCGATCGGTTGACCGAGGCCATCGGTATCGTGAAGGACCTGTGGGCCGAGGGCCGTTGCGACCACACCGGTGACCACTACACGGTGACGGGGGCGACGGGTCACCCATCTCCCCACCGGCGACCACGCCCGTTGCTGCTGGTGGGAGGGGGCAGTCCGAGGGTGCTCGGGCTGGCGGGACGGGAAGCCGACATCGTGGGGGTGAACCCGCGACTCACCGAGGGCTTCTACGGGCCTCGGGCCATCGCGTCGGCCGCTCCCGAGTACTACGACGAACGGGTGGCGTGGGTGCGCGAGGCGGCCGGGGAACGCTTCGACAGCATCGAGGTCCAGAGCCTCACCTTCGTGGTCCAGGTGGTCCCCAACGCCGCCGAGCTGATCGAGCAGATGGCGCCCGGCGTGGGGATGACCCCCGAACAGGCGGCGGAGACCCCGGCCGCTCTGATCGGCACGGTCGACGAGCTCGTCGAGACCCTCGAGCGTCGGCGGCGCCGTTGGTCGATGAACTACTGGGTCGTCCATGAAGGCGACATGGACGCCTTCGCGCCCGTGGTGGCCCGGCTGGCGGGACACTGACGCCCGTGGGCGGCGCTGGCGCCGACGACGCCGGCCGTCGACCGGCGCAGCCCGGAGAACGCATCGGCATCCTGGGGGGAACCTTCGACCCCATCCATGTCGGCCACCTGGTGGCCGCCACGTGGGCGCGAGACGCCCTGGCCCTCGACCGGGTGCTCCTCGTGGTGGCCAACGAACCGTGGCAGAAGACGGGGCGCCGGACGGTCACCCCGCCCGAGGACCGGCTGGCCGTGGTGGCCGCCGCCGTCGACGGGGTGGCGGGGCTCGAGCCGTGCCGGGTGGAGATCGACCGGGGAGGCCCGAGCTACACGGTCGATACCGTCCGGGAGCTCACCGGACGGCACCCCGGGACACGCTTCTTCCTGGTGGTGGGGGCCGATGTGGCCACCGAGCTCGACACGTGGCACGACGTCGGGCGGCTCGCCGGTCTGGTCACGCTCGTCATCGTCGATCGCGGAGGTGTCGAACGGGCCCCCGACCCCCCCGGCTGGGTGGTCGAACGACTCCGGATCCCCGCTCTCGACGTGTCGAGCAGCGAGCTGCGCCACCGCCTGGCCGCCGGGAGCAGTGTCGACTTCCTGATCCCGGCGGCTGCCATCCTTTGCATCGACCGGCTGGGTCTGTACGCTGGCGGTAGATGAACGGCCCGGCCATCGAGACCACGGGGACGAATCCGTTGGCTACGAGGCGTGAGCTCCGCCGACTGCGGCGGGAGCGACTGCTGCTGATGGTGCTGGCCGTGGTCCTCCTGCTGGCGTTGCTGACCGCCGCCGCGGTCGTCGTGGCCCGCCAGCACCACCTGGCACCGGTCTCCGGCCCGCCGGGGACGATCGACGTGTACGTGGCCGCCCGCGCCGCATGACGGTCCCCATCGGGCCGCCGGAGGCGGGGACGGGCCCGGTGGTTCCGAGCGCGGCGCTCGTGGCCGCCCGGGCCGCCGACGAAAAGTTGGGAGAGTCCACGGTCGTCCTGGCCGTGGGTCAGTTGCTCGGGGTGACCGATGCCTTCGTGATCACACACGGTCGCAACTCCCGACAGGTGCGGACGCTCGTCGACGAGATCGAGCGTCGTGTGAAGCAGGTGTCGGGTCGGGCGCCGTACGCGGTGGAGGGATTGCGGGACCTGCGCTGGGTTCTCATGGACTACGGCGACTTCCTCGTCCATGTCTTCCACGAGGAGACGCGGCCCTACTACGACCTCGAACATCTGTGGGGGGACGCCCCGCGTGTGTCGTGGGCCGACGCCGGCGCCCGTTCGGCATCCGACGCCTGACCGCAGACGCCTGACCGCCGACGCCGGACACCCGTCGCCTGGACGCGCCGGCGCTGTCCGACGGTGTCACAAGGCGGGGGCGAGCGGCGCGAACTGCGCCCGGTTCGCCGTCGGGACCTGGGCGCCGCTGGCCACCGGTACGTCCACCGCCTGGCCCGCCAGCTCGAAGGCGACACTGGTCACGCCCGGCAACGCCGTGGCGGTGAACACGACCTGCGCCACCGCCTGGATCTGAGCCTGGCCCACCAGTTGTCCGAATGTGCCTCCGAGGTTCACCGTGGCCAGGCCCCCCGCCCCGGTCACCGCCCCCAGGACCGTCGTCTGGGCGGGGACGGAGCTCGAGAAGCCCGCCGCCGCCTCGGTGTTGGTCGGCCCTCGGACGAGGGCACCCAGAACGGCGGCCAGCGACTCCTGGGTGGCGGGCACCTCCCGGGTCACCGCCACCAGGTGGCCCGAGGATGTGACCAGGAAGATGGTCACCGGTGCCTGGACCGGAGAGGGGGCCGACGTCGTGGTGGTCGACGGCGGGGACGGTCGCAGCAGGCCGAACGGGATGGCGCTGCGCGGCAGGGCGGCGGGGGAGCGGTCGACGGGAACACCGCATCCGGCGAGGGCGATGGCGGCCACCAGGGCGGCCCCGGCCGCCACGGCCCGGTACCCAGGGCCCGGAGGAGGAGCGGTTCTCATGACGCGTCGGAGCGGGTGTCGAGAGACCCCCGCTCCGAACCGTCCCGGTCGGCCCCGAGCACCAGAGTGGTGGCCCCGTGGTCCCGGTCGGATGCCGGGAGCTCGACCACGAACCGATTGACCTCGCCGACACCGCTCTCGACCCAGACGCGTCCACCGTGGAGCCGGACGTGCTCGGCGACGAGGGAGAGTCCCAGACCGGTGCCTTCGGTGGCACCCCGACGGCCGGAGGTGTGACCCCGGTAGAAGCGCTCGAAGATGCGTTCTCGCTCGCCGGCGGCGACTCCGGGGCCGTGATCGATCACCACCAGGCGCACGCCATCGGGTGCCGGCTCCACGGTCAGGCCGGTGACCCCACCGGCGTACTGGGCGGCGTTGTCGACGAGATTGGCCACCACCCGCTCGATGCGTCGTTTGTCGACACGGAGCCGAAGTCCGGCCACGGCCGGATCGATGTCCACCAGATCGGCTCCGACACCGGCGGCCTGGGCCGCCTCGCGGACGAGCTCACCGACCTCGACCTCGTCCAGCGAGAGCTCGGCCGAACCGGTGTCCACCCGGCTGATCTCCAGGAGGTCGTCGACCATGCGCTGGAACCGCCGCAGCTCGGCGGTGAGGAGGTCGACGGCGGCGCGGCTGCGTGCCGGAAGGTCGTCGCGGTGCGACTCGAGGATGCCCAACGAGGTGACCAGGGTGGTGAGAGGGGAGCGAAGTTCGTGGCTGACGTCGGAGGTGAAGCGCGCCTCGCGTTCGATGCGCTCCAACAGAGCGTCGGCCATCCGGTTGAACGATGACGCCAGGGCGGAGAGATCGGGATCGTCAGCCGCCACCAGGCGGACGTGGAGACGACCACCGGCGATCGTCTCGGCCGCCTTCGAGACCTCGTCCAAGGGGCGTAGAGCCCGACCCGAGGCCCACCGGCCGATGACGGCCCCCGCCGCCGTGGTGACGAGGGCGGCCCCGGCCAGGGCCAGGGCCAGGATCCGGAGCGTGCGGGCCAATTCGTCGAGCGAGAAGACCTCGAAGTAGGCGAAGCCACCGCTCGGCACGGGGATACCCACCACCAGCTGGGGGGAACCGTCCAGGACGAAATGCTGGGTGGCCGGAGTGCCGGAGAGGACGAGTGCACGCAGCCCGGCGGGAATGGCGTTCTCGCCCACGGAGATGGAGGTGGCGTACCACTGCCCGTGCTGCTCGAGGACGGAGAGCGACCCGGGAAGGGTGTCCAGGGAGTCGAGGAGCTGACCGATGTTCTGCGCCGGTGACCGCAGTGACGAGCGCGCCAGGGAGGCGTTCACGTACGCCTGGCGCAAGATGGCCGTTTCGCGCTCGTGCAGGATGAATTGCCGGGCGGTGAAATACGTGAGGCCGGCCATGGTGGCTGACAGCGCCAGCGCCCCCAGGCCGAAGGTGACCGTCACCCGGGACCGGAGTCCCAGCCGTGACCATTGGCGGCGACGGCCCTTGGCACCGTGGACGTCCGGTCGCCGACGGACGTCGGACTCCACGCGCAGACGACGACCGCGCATCGCAGAGACTCAGGCCGTCAGCTTGTAGCCCATTCCCCGCACAGTCAGGATGTGACGGGGATTGGCAGGATCCGGTTCGATCTTCGTCCGCAACCGTCGGATGTGGACGTCGACCAGGCGACCGTCGCCGAAGTAGTCGTATCCCCAGACGCGGTCGAGGAGCTGCTCGCGACTGAGGACCTTTCCCGGGTTGGTGGCCAGCTCGCAGAGCAGTCGGAATTCCGTCCTGGTGCAGTGGACCTCCTCGCCGGCGCGCTCCACAGTCCCCTCGTCCGGCCTGACCTCCACCTCGCCGAAGGTGAGGACGCTCGGTTCGTCGACCGATCGTGCCCGGCGCAGCAACGCCCGGATCCGGGCGGCCAGCTCCTTGGCCACGAAGGGCTTGGTCACGTAGTCGTCGGCCCCCGCTTCGAGCCCGGCTACCACGTCGTGCGTGTCGGTCCGGGCCGTGACCATGATGACGGGGACCGCACTCGTTCGCCTCAGTTGACGGCAACACTCGAAGCCGTCCATACCCGGGAGCATCAGGTCGATGAGTACGACGTCCGACGGTTGCTCGGCGAAGTGCTCCAGGGCCACCTCGCCCGAACCGGCCTCGTCGACCTCGTATCCCTCGTCCTCCAGAGCCAGGCGCATCGAGGTCCTGATGCGTTCGTCGTCTTCCACGAGCAGCAGACGGTTGCTCACGGCCCTACCCACCTCATGGCGCCGACGGGGAGTGCAGCGGACGGTGCCGGTGTGGTGATCAGGTGTCGATCCAGATCTGGGGTGTCCAGATCGTCCCTACGATCATGCCGTAGGCCTTGCCCCCGGCGGGCGTCGTCGGGTTGTTGAAGTTCTGGACGTTCGAGGCGGAGACGATGGCCCAGGTGGCGCGGTCGTTCCAGATGTAGGGGAGGTCCTTGTTCAGGCGCTCGGCGATCTGCTGGTACGCCTTGGCCCGAACGGCCGGATTGGTGGACCGGCGTCCCTGCTGCAACAGGACCTCCATCTCGGGGTCCTTGTTCTGGGCGAAGTTGGGATTGAGGGAGCCGAAGATCTCCGTGGGGCTCCACCACAGGTAGTTCAGGTCGGGGTCGACGGCGGCGAATTGACGCCAGGACGCCGTCTGATACTGGCCGGCCAGGGCGTCGTTGATCTCGACCGACTCCTGGATCTGGGACAGGGTGACCTGCATGCCGACGGCCTGGAGTCGGTTCTGCATGTACTCGGCTGCCGTCACCGACGACGGGTCCGGCGTCGAGATCAGAGTGAAGGCCACCGGTTTGCCGATCTCGGCCTCCACCTCCTTCACCAGGGCGGCGGCGGCGGTGGGGTTGTAGGCGGGGTAGCCGCTGTCGGGCGCGTAGTACGGCGACCCGGGGATGAACGGCTGGTTGGTGGGGGCATTCACGCCCTTGTCGACGATCTTCGAGTAATCCTTGGAGCTGATGGCCATGGCCATGGCCTGACGCACCTTGAGGTTGCTCACCGGCTCCGCCGAGAGGTTGCACATGAGGAAGTTCATGTCGGGTTCGCCCACCACGTGTTGGGAGTCGTCGATGTAATTGTAAGCGTCGTTGTCGCGGAATTGCAGGATCACCTCGGGTACGTCGGTGTGCATGATGTCGATCGTTCCCGCCTCGAGGGAACTGGCCCGGGAGTCGGCGTCGGTGATCGGCCTGTAGGTGATCTGGTCCAGATAGGGGTATCCCGGACGCCAGTAGTGGGGGTTGCGTTTCGACGTGAAGTGGTCGTTCGGCTCCCAGTCCTCGAAGACGAATGGCCCCGTGCCGATGGGCTGCATGCCACCGTTCTTCTTGTTGGCGATCATGGCCGGGGCGATGATGTAGCCGCCCTGTCCGCCGATGCCCCCCGTCAGATAGGCGGGAAAGGGCACCCAGGGCTGAATGAGGGTGATGGTGACGGTGTCGGGACTGGTGACGCTGATGGCGTTCGTCTTGGCCAATGACGGACTGAGGGTGATGCCGAGCTCCCCGGTGAGGAAGTGCTCGATGCTGCCGGCGATGGCGGCGGCATCGCACGGGGTGCCGTCGTGGAAGAGCACCCCGGGACGGACGCCGATCGTCCAGACCGAGTAGTCCTCGTTGGGTGTCACCGACTGGGCCAGGTAGGGCTGGATGCTCCCGTCCTCGGCCACGATGGTGAGCGGGTCGAAGACGGTTCGGGCGTAGAGGACTCCGGTCTCGTCGAATCGACCGGTGGCGGGGTCGAAACTCTGGTCCTCGTCCTCGGTGCCGAAGACCAGGCTCCCGCCCCTCTTCGGGGTGGCGCTGGTGATGCCGTCGCGCGGGCCCGTCACCTTCGGCGCACCCGAGCCCGTCCCCGAGCTGCAGGCGTCGAGGAGGCCGCCCGCTCCCACGCCGGCGGCGGCAACCCCGGCGGCGCCCAGGGCCCCACGGGCCAGAAACGATCTGCGGTCGATGCGGTCAGGCACGGTCCCTCCCCGTCAGCGTGTCCACGTTTCGGTGCCGGGGAGGCTTTGGCCCTGCCGGGGTCACTGGCACGCCAGATCGGGTTTCACCCTCCACCGGGGCCAGAGGATAGCTCCCGAGGGGCTTCGCCACAGGTAGCGTGGGGACATGGCCTGGAACGTCGACGCGTTCTCGCGGTCATTGGGCGGACTCTCGCCCGAAACCGTGCGTGCATACACCGGCGACGTCCGGGGCTTCGTCGAGTGGGCCGGTCGGGGAGGAGTCACCGGACCGGCCGGCGTCGACCGTCTGCTGCTGCGCCGGTACTTGGCGTATCTCTCGACACGACGACATGCGCGGACGACGGTGGCGCGCAAGGCGGCTTCCCTCCGGTGCTACTTCTCCTGGTCGGCCGGGCGCGGCGACGTGACCGTGGATCCGGCCCGTCGGCTGACGGCCCCGAGCGGGGGTGCCCGGTTGCCGCGTGTTCTCGACCGTGGCGAGATCGCGGCCCTGATCGAGAGTCCGCAGTCCGTCACGACCGAGGAACCGATGACGGCAACGCCCCTCCGGGGGCCGTCGCCGGCCGGTGTCGGCGCCGCCGCCACCCGGGCCCGCGACGATGCCGTCCTGGAGCTGCTCTACGGATGTGGTCTTCGGGTGGCGGAGCTCTGCGGTCTCGACGACGGCGACATCGACGTGGCGGGCCGGATGGTCACGGTGTGCGGCAAGGGTGGTCGGGAGCGGCGCGTTCCCATGCACGATCTCTGTGCCCAGGCGGTCACCCGGTGGATGGAGACGGGCCGTCCCCATTACACCCGTCCGGAGTCTCCCGCCGGGGCGATCTTCCTGAACCGGGCCGGCCGGCGCCTCGGTCCACGGGACGTCAGGAGGCTCCTGGACCGTCGCTCGCCCGTGCCCACGCACCCCCATGCGTTACGGCACAGCTTCGCCACCCACCTGCTCGACGGTGGCGCCGACCTGCGTGTCGTGCAGGAACTCCTGGGTCACGCCAGCCTCCAGACCACCCAGGTCTACACTCATGTCAGCAAGGAGCGGCTGCTCTCGGTCCACGGAGCGACGCATCCCCGTGCATAGGGAGAGTCGGTGACAGACGACGACGGCTCGACGGCTCGATTGTGGGTCGAGTACAAGCAGAGTGGTGACCGTCGTATCCGCGACCAGCTGATCGTCCTCTACTCGCCGTTGGTGAAGTACGTCGCCGCCCGTGTGGCCGTCGGACTTCCCCAGCATGTCGATGGCGCCGACCTGGCCAGCTACGGGGTGATCGGGCTGATCGACGCCATCGATCGCTATGACCCGGTCCGCCAGGTCAAGTTCGAGACCTACGCCATCCCCCGCATCAGGGGCGCCATCATCGATGAGCTCCGGGCCATCGACTGGGTGCCGCGGTCGGTACGGGCCAAGGCACGGTCGGTGGAGCAGGCCTACGCGTCGTTGGAGGCCACCCTCCTGCGGACGCCGACGGACGCCGAGGTGGCAGCCGAGCTCGACATCTCGGAGCAGGATCTCCAGGACATCCTCCGGCAGATCTCCTTCGTGGGCGTGGCCGCCCTGGACGAGGTCTTTCTGGTGGGGGGAGACCGTAGCGAGCGGACCACCCTCGGTGACACCATCCCCGACGCCGCCGCCGGCCCGGTGGCGATGTTCGAGGACAAGGAGTCCAAGGAGATCCTCTCCCAGGCCATCATGCAGCTCGGTGACCGGGAGCGGACCGTTCTGTCGCTGTACTACTACGAAGGTCTGACCCTGGCCGAGATCGGGGAGATCCTGGGGGTCACCGAGAGCCGGGTCTGTCAGATCCACACCAAGGCGGTGCTACAGCTCCGGGCCCGGTTGAGTGACCGGACCACCCCCGACGGGACGGACCCTCCGGCCCGGGGTCGGTCCGGAGGCGGACGTCGGGGAACCCAGCAGAGCGTGGCCACCAGAACGGGTTGACCCGCCGGCCGACCGCCCCGACGGTGGCCCCACGCAGGTGAAGCGGTCCGGCTCGGTCGAGTACCATAGAGTGCTCCCCGCCTCCCGGTGGGGACGTCACGCACACCGAAGCACCCGGGCGCGTCCAACGGTCGTCCCCCCTGGGGGGACGCAGCGCCGGGGAAGGACAACCGATGGGAGGACCAGCCGTGGCCGTTGTCACGACACGGCAGTTGCTGGAGGCCGGGATGCATTTCGGCCACCAGACACGCCGATGGAACCCGAAGATGCGACGCTTCATCCTGGGCGAGCGCAACGGGATCTACATCATCGATCTGAACAAGACCCTCGCCGGTCTCGAGGAGGCGTACGGCTACGTCCGAGACCTCGTGGCCAAGGGCGGGATCGTTCTATTCGTGGGTACCAAGAAGCAGACGCAGGGACCCATAGCCACCTATGCCCGGGCCTGTGGGATGCCCTTCGTGAACGAACGGTGGCTGGGCGGAATGCTCACCAACTTCGCCACTATCTCGTCGCGGACCGGCAAGCTCCGCGAATACGAGGCGATGGAGAGGGCGGGCGACTTCGACGCCATGCCGAAGAAGGAGGGCCTGAAGCATCGTCGAGAGCTGGAGAAGCTCCGGCGCAACCTCGGTGGTATCCGTGACCTCGACCGTCTTCCCGACACCGTCTTCGTGATCGACACGAAGAAGGAGCACATCGCCGTCACCGAGGCCAACAAGCTCGGGATGCCGATCGTCGCTGTCGTCGACACGAACTGCGACCCTGACGTGATCACCTACGTGATCCCCGGTAACGACGACGCCATCCGTTCGGGGGCGCTCATGTGCCGGGTCCTGGCCGAAGCGGTGATCGAGGGCCGGTGGGTGGCCGAACATCAGCGGGCGGTGGCGCCGCCGGTACCGGCGGCCCCGGCCGGTCGTGGCCAGCTCCGTCGGGCCGGGGCCGGAACCACGGGGACCCTCGATCCCACTCCACCAGGTTCCGCCGATGCCCCGCCGGCGCCATCGCCGGACCCGGGAACTCCTGACGCGACGGCCGGTGTCGCGTCCCCGCCGGCTACGTCAGCGCCGCCCCCGGCGAGCACGACTCCGCCCGCTGGCGAGGTGACGGCCGGCGTCGACGATCCCACCGAGGGCGCGGCGCCCACACCCCCTGTGGCCGGTCCCGAAGCGGTTCCGCCGGCGGCCGCCGCGGCCTCGTCCGAGGAACCCCCGGGCGACGGTCCGCCCGAGGCGGGCTGAACGGTGCCCCCCTTCACCGCCAAGGACGTTCAGACCCTGCGCCGGGCCACCGGCGCCGGGATGTTGGACTGCAAGCGGGCGCTCGAAGAGAACGATGGCGACATGGAGGCGGCGAAGCAGTGGCTTCGCGAGCAGGGACTGGCCGGTGCGGCGAAGCGGGCGGACCGCGAGGCGACGCAGGGTGCGGTGGCCATCGGTGTCGTCGGACATAACGCGTCCATCGTCGAATTGCGCTGTGAGACGGATTTCGTCGCCATGTCGGAGGCCTTCGTGTCCCTGGCCGACGACCTGGCGAAGGCGGTGGCCGAAAAGGGCGATGTAGCGGCCAAGGACGGTGCCGGTGCCATCGACGAGTTGAAGACGACGCTCAAGGAGAACATCTCGCTCGGCCCGGTGATCCGCTTCGAGCTCGGTGACGACGCCACCCTCGGCACCTATCTCCACATGCAGTCGGGTCGGGGAGTGAATGCCGTCTTGGTCGAGATGCGGGCGGCCTCCGAGGAGTTGGCCCACGACGTCGCCGTCCACATCGCCTTCGCCCGTCCCCTTTATCTTCGTCGGGAGGATGTCCCCGAGGACGAGGTGGCGGCCGAGCGGGCCACGGTGGAGGCCATCTCCCGCAACGAGGGCAAGCCCGAGGCCGCCCTGGCGAAGATCATCGACGGCCGGATGAACGGCTGGTTCAAGGAGCGGTGCCTGCTCGAACAGCCCTACGCCAGGGACGAAAAGCGCACGATCGCCGACCTGATCGGAAGTGCCGAGATCGTGCGCTTCGCGCAGGTCGTCGTCGGCGGCTAGGTCTCCAGGCCGCAGCGGTGACGGGATCGGGCGGGCCGGTGTCGGGGCAGGGGGTGAATGTGCGGCGTCGCCTCGTGCTCAAGATGTCGGGCGAGGCCCTGGCGTCGTCGGCCTCCGACGAGACCATCGACGCCACCGTGGTGGAGCGTCTGGCGCGGCGAAATCGCCACCGCCCAGGTCGAACTCGACCTCGAACTGGCCATCGTGGTGGGCGGCGGCAACATCTGGCGGGGCACGACGGGAACCGGCCAAGGAATGGATCGGACCACGTCGGACACCATGGGAATGCTCGCCACCGTCATCAACGCGCTGGCCCTGCAGGACGCCATCGAACGTCTCGGCCCCCCCACACGCGTCCTGTCGGCCGTCCAGATGGCGGAGGTGGCCGAGCCGTACATCCGTCGCCGTGCCATCCGCCACCTGGAGAAGGGGCGTGTGGTCATCTTCGCCGCCGGCATGGGCAATCCCTACTTCACGACCGACACCTCGGCCGCCCTTCGGGCGGCCGAGATCGAGGCGGAGATGCTCCTGAAGGGGACGCATTCCGGTGTAGACGGGGTCTACAGCGCCGACCCCAAGCTCGATCGGGCAGCCCTGCGCTACGACACCCTCGGTTTCATGGACGTGGTGAACCGGGACCTCCGGGTCCTGGACCTCACGGCCATCACCTTCTGCAAGGACAACGGCCTCCCGGTCCTGGTCTTCGACCTGATGGGGCCCGGGAACCTGCGTCGTGCGCTCGCCGGCGACGAGATCGGTACGCTGATCAAGTGATGGACGACGATCTGTCCCTGGTGGTGCTGGCCGACGCCCGGGACCGCATGGAGAAGGCGGTGGGCCACACCCAGACGGAATTCGGCGGCGTCCGGACGGGCCGGGCCACCTCGGGCCTGGTGGAACACCTCCGGGTGGACATCTACGGTGCCGAGGTGGAATTGCGGCAGGTGGCGGGACTGAGTGTGCCCGAGGCGCGCATGCTCGTGATCGCCCCGTACGACAAGTCCACCCTGGCGGCCATCGAGAAGGCGATCCAGGCGTCGGATCTCGGAATCACGCCGTCGAACGACGGGAACGTCATTCGTCTCGCCTTCCCGCCGCTCACCGAGGAGAGGCGGAAGGATCTGGTGAAGGTCGTCCGCCACAAGGCGGAGGAGGGCCGGGTCGCCATCAGGAACCTCCGTCGGGCGGCGCGTCACGAGCTCGAGGCGCTCGAACGTGACGGCGATCTCTCTTCCGATGACCTCGAGCGGGTCGAGCGCGATCTGGAGAAGCTCACACACGACATGGTGGCGGCGGTCGACAAGCTCCTTGGCCACAAGGAGCAGGAGCTGCTCGAGATCTGACCCAGCCGGGCCCCCCAGAGGGCCTGTCAGGAGGCGATGTGGACGAGCGCGACGAGAACGGGTACGAGTCGGAGACGGAGACCTTCGCCGACCCGATCACCGAGCGCGTCCGGATCATCGGCGCCGAGGCCGTGGGGACGGCTCCCGACGGCACGAGCTCGCCGGGCCGGGGCGGGTCATCGGCCGGGGCCGCCGCCTACCCCGACGACAGCGCCGACCCCGTCACCTCTCTGGCCGGCCGCCCGATCGAACGGCCGGGCTCCCGGACCGACGAGCCCGATCCGTGGAACGCCGGGGAGTCCGGCGGCCTCGGAGCCCGGCGCCCGGTCACGGGCTGGCTGGACGAAGGAGGGGAAGCGTTCGACGAACCGGGGAGGTCGACGGAGCTGCCTCATTGGAGCGATCCCCCCACCGGTCAGGTGCCCGCCGTCCTCGACCGACGCAGCGAGAACGACGAGGATCCCGGTTCCTGGTCGGCATCGGGGGATGCCGGCCCGGCGTGGAGGGAGCACCGGCACGAATGGGACGACAGCGCGTTCGACCCGTCGCTGCTGGCCGACGAGACGACCCGTGTGGGTGCGATGGAGGAGGTACCGCTCGAAGAGCGCCAGCCGTGGGAGTTCGACGATCTCGGCACCCCGGCGGGCGGGACGCCCGTATCGTGGGATCCCCCGTCCGACCCGGGCGGGAGAGTCCGACTGGGCGACGGGGACATCGGGCCGGGGATGGCGAGCTCGTCGACCACGAGCACGCAGGACCCGACGGAGGCCGGCTACGCGACGGGGCAGGAGGTGTCCTCCGGTCGGGTCAACCCGGCTGGGAACGGGGTCCCGTCCATCAGCTCGTCCCCCCTGCGGGGGTCGTCCGAACCCCTGTCCCCGGGCGCCATCCCCGGTGTCCGGCGTCGCCGGCGACCCCCGGCCACCGAGGTGTCGGGGAGCGGTGGCGGACGTAACGTCCCGCTGTCCATCGCCACCGGGCTCGGGTTCGCGGCGGTGGCCGTGGCCTGTTTCGAGCTCGGCAGCGTCGCCACCGTGGCCCTCTCCACCGTGGTCGTCGTCCTGGCGGCGGCCGAGGCCTACGCCGCCTTCCGGCGATCCGGGAGCCACCCCGCCACCCTCCTGGGACTCGTGGCCACGGCGGCGGCCATGGTGGCCGCCTATACGAAAGGGGTGGCCGCCCTCCCGCTCGTCCTGGTCCTGCTGATCGTCACCTCGATGGTCTGGTACCTGGTGGGGGCCGAGAAGGGATCGCCGGTGGCCGGCATCTCGGCCACCGTGCTCGGTTTCGCCTGGGTCGGTCTCCTGGGCTCCTTCGCCGGCCTGCTCCTGGCCCCCAGCCAGTATCCCGAACGCCACGGCGTCGCCTTCCTCTTCGGGGCCGTGGTGGCCACGGTAGGTGCCGACGTCGGGGCTCTCGTGATCGGTGGGTGGCGGGGACGGCATCCGCTGGCACCACGTGTCAGTCCGCACAAGACGTGGGAGGGCCTGATCGGTGGCACGGTGTTCGCCGTCCTGGCCTCGGCGGCCATCACCGGCCAGGTCCATCCCTGGACTCCGGCCAAGGCGGCCGTTCTCGGGCTGGTGGTCGCCGTGCTGGCCCCCCTCGGCGACCTGTGCGAATCACTGCTCAAGCGCGACCTCGGTCTGAAGGACATGGGGTCGCTCCTGCCGGGCCATGGGGGAGTCCTCGATCGGGTCGATGCCCTGCTCTTCGTCCTGCCTGCGACGTACTATCTGGTGAGAGTGCTCCACCTCGGGTGAGGTGCGGAAAGGGGCCACGCCGATGACGGGGGGCCAGGGGCGATCGGGGCGGACGGTCACCGTCAGCATCGTGGGATCCACCGGTTCGATCGGCACCCAGGCGCTCGATGTCATCAGCGGCGAACCGGACCGGTTCCGGGTGGTCGCCCTGGGCGCATGGCGCTCGGTCGATCTCCTCGTGGCCCAGGCGCGACGGTTCTCGCCCGAGGTCGTGGCCATCGGCGATGC
This sequence comes from uncultured Acidimicrobiaceae bacterium, assembly GCA_963800065.1. GTDB lineage: Bacteria > Actinomycetota > Acidimicrobiia > Acidimicrobiales > UBA8190 > CAWJFJ01. The sequence continues at coordinate 213,753 of CAWCZO010000002.1, forward strand.
CGACCGCGCCTCCGAGCTGGCATCGGCCCTGCCCCCGGGCACCGACGTCGTCACCGGCGTCGAGGGACTCGCCGCCATCGCCCCCCTAGGCGATGTGGTCGTGAACGCCGTCGTCGGTTTCGCCGGTCTCCCCGTCACGCTGGCCGCTCTGGAAGCCGGTCGCCGACTAGCCCTGGCCAACAAGGAGTCGTTGATCGCCGGGGCCCCGGTCGTCCAACGGGCCCGCCTCACCCCGGGGGCCGAGATCGTCCCGGTGGACTCCGAGCACTGCGCCCTGCACCAGTGTCTGCGGGCGGGACGGTCTCCCGAGGAGGTGGCCCGACTGGTCCTCACGGCCAGCGGGGGCCCGTTCCGGGGGCGGACACGCGCCGAACTCCAGGGGGTCACCGCCGAAGAGGCGCTGGCCCACCCCACCTGGCAGATGGGGCCCAAGATCAGCGTCGATTCGTCCACCTTGATGAACAAGGGCCTCGAGGTCATCGAGGCCCATGAGCTCTTCGGGGTGGACTACGACCGGATGGCGGTGATCATTCACCCCCAGTCGGTCGTACACTCCATGGTGGAGTTCACCGACGGGGCCACCGTCGCTCAACTCTCGAATCCCGATATGCGCCTACCCATCGGCTATGCCCTCGCCTACCCCGATCGCCTCACGCACCCGTTCGGGGCCATCGACTGGGCCACATTGAGTCGTCTCGACTTCGAACAGCCCGACCGTGAGGTCTTCTCCTGTCTGGACCTGGCCGAGCGGGCCGGTCGGGCGGGCGGACTGGCTCCGGCCTGGCTGAACGCCGGCAACGAGGTGGCCGTCGCCGCCTTCTTGGCCGGGCGCGTGGGATGGGGTGCCATCGCCGACGTGGTGGCCGAGACCATCGACGCCTGTGAGCAGACCCCCGTCTCGGGAGCCGGCGAGGTGATCGAAGCCGACCGGCGGGCCCGGGACCGAGCCGAGTCGGCCGTCCGGCGTCGCGGGCTGGCGGCGTGAGCGAGATCACGGGAACGCCGGAAGCCGTCGTCGCCGCCCCGCCGACCGACGAAGCCCGTGGCGGTGTCGACGCGGCCGACGGCTACGGCCCGGGCCGTGACGGCGGTCGCAGTCCTGGATCCGTATCGGAGCATCGGGAGCCGAAAGGATCCGTCGTTCAGCTGATCGCCGTGGTCGCCGCCGTCCTGGCCGTCTCCATGCTCACCCACTCCCTCGATCTCCTCCTGGTCATCGTGGCCATCATCGTCATGGTCATGATCCACGAGCTCGGCCACTTCGCCACGGCGAAGTGGAGCCACATGAAGGTCACCGAGTACTTCCTCGGTTTCGGACCGCGCCTGTGGTCTTTTCGACGGGGCGAGACGGAATACGGGGTCAAGGTCCTGCCCCTCGGTGGCTACGTCAAGATCATCGGGATGTCCAACACCGAGGACGTGGATCCGGCCGATGAACCACGGACCTACCGCCAGCAACCGTTCCACAACCGCCTCATGGTGGCCCTGGCCGGGTCGTTCATGCACTTCGTGATGGCCTTCGTCCTCGTCTGGGGCCTCATCGTCCTCATCGGCCAGCAGGAGCCCACGGCGTCGGTGGCGGGCTTCGCCCCTCTGTCCCACGGCGTGGATCCGGCGCGCACGTCGGGCCTGCGTCCCGGCGACCGGATCGTCTCCATCGACGGGCGCGCGGTGACGAACGTCTCGGAGATGGAACAAGTCATCGGCGATCATGCCGGGATCCCTCTGGCCATCGTCGTCGATCGCGGGCAGCCGGCGCGGCGGGTGACCGTGACGGTGACTCCCGCCCTGGCCCCCGGGGTGGCGAGGAACAGAGCACGGATCGGCATCGAACTCGGGACGACGACGACGCGGGGCTCGCCGTTCCACGCGCTGGGGACCTCGGCGGAATTCATCGGACAGATCACGACGGGCACCATCGCCGCCCTCGGCCACACGTTCTCACCCCACGGCCTCAGCGCCTTCTTCGACCAACTCGGAAACACCAAGGCGGCCGAAGCGGCGGCCAAGAACGGGACCCGGCCGGAGTCGATCTACGGTGCCGTCCGGACGGCCACCCAGGTAGCCCAGGGTGGGGGATTCTTCGATCTGGGCCAGGTGCTGGCCAATATCATCATCGCCGTCGGGATCATCAATCTCTTCCCCATGCTCCCCCTTGACGGCGGGCACGTCCTCGTCGCCGTGTACGAGCGGATCCGCAGCCGCAAGGGCAGGGCCTACCACGCCGACGTGACCAAACTGGCGCCGGTGGCCTCGGCCTTCGTTCTCTTCCTGATCGTCTTCGTGGCCGCCGCCGTCTTCCTCGACATCGCCCACCCCGTGGCCAACCCCTTCCAGTGACGACGCACCGACCGGACACCTCACGCCGCCTGACCCGCCAGATCCGGGTGGGATCGGTGGCCGTGGGTGGCGATGCCCCCATTTCGGTCCAGTCGATGACGACGACGAAGACGGCCGACGTCGAGGGCACTCTCACCCAGATCTACGCCCTGGCAGCCGCCGGGGCCGACATCGTCCGCTGCACGTGCAACGAACAGGAGGCCGCCGAAGGACTGGCCCACATCGTGCCGCGCTCGCCGGTCCCGATCATCGCCGACATCCACTTCCACCACGAGATGGCGCTCGGTGCGCTCGAGGCCGGAGTCCAGGGACTGCGCCTCAACCCCGGCAATCTCCGCAAGGAGGTCGAGATCAAGCAGGTGGCGTCCGAGGCCAAGGACCGGGGCGTGCCCATCCGCATCGGCGTCAACGCCGGATCCCTGCACCCGGATCTCTACAAGCGCTACGGAGGGGTGACGCCGGAGGCGCTGGTGGAGTCGGCCCGCATGGAGCTCGCCTACTTCGAGGAGGTCGGCTTCGAGGACGTCAAGATCTCGGTCAAGGCGTCGTCGGTGACGCTCATGATCGCGGCCTACCGGTTGGCGTCGGAGACCTTCGACCATCCCTTGCACCTCGGTGTGACCGAGGCGGGTCCGCCTCCGGCCGGGCTGATCAAGGGCACCGCTGGGATCGCCACCCTGTTGGCCGAGGGGATCGGCGACACCATCCGGTACTCACTCACCGCCGACCCGGTGGAAGAGGCCCGCGCCGGACGGCAGCTCCTCGAGGCCATGGGCCTGCGCGAGCGTAAGGGCCTCGATCTCATCGCCTGCCCTTCGTGCGGGCGGGCCGAAATCGACGTGATCGGCGTGGCCCGCGCCGCCCAGGAGGCGCTCGAGTCGCGCAACCTCCCCATTCAGGTCGCCGTCATGGGATGCGTGGTGAACGGCCCCGGCGAGGCCCGGGAGGCCGACCTCGGCATCGCCGCCGGCCGGAAGAGGGGACACCTCTTCATCAAGGGCAAGATCATCCGGGTCGTCCCCGAGGACGAGATGGTCGCCGCCCTGGTGGAGGAGGCCGAGAAGCTCGTGGCCGAGGGGATCGAGGCCCGGATGGCCGCCGCCGACGTTGGTGCCGAGGCTGAAGCGGAGGCCGATCGTCAGGCTTTGCTCGAGAACAGAGGCGACGACGCCAACCACAGTGCGGCGAAGGTCGAGATCATCCGCAAGAAGATGCACGAGGATCACGGCGACGCCCCGTAGGCGACGGTTGTCTCGTCAGTAGGCGCGCCCCACGGTGGCCGTCAACGGCGGATCCGTTCCCGCCGCGTCGTCGTCGGGCCCGGGCAGGCCGCCACCGACGGTCTGGATGCAGCGGATGGACAACCCGGCTCGGTTCAAGCTGGTCTCCCCGTCGGCGCCGATCACCGATAACGGCAGGACGGCGAAACCCGTGGCCGACGCCGCCTCGGCTTCATCGAGACTGGAGGCGGCCACGGTCCGGCTGCGCTGCAGGTCGGCCGCCTCCTCGAACAGCGACGATTGAATGGCGTCGAGCGCCTCGGTGACGGCGGTGGTCACGGCGCCCAGGGCCACCGGGGTCTTGGTGCCCGTGTCGCGGCGCGCCAGGACGACCATTCCCTGGGCGAGGTCGCGCGGACCGACCTCCAGACGGAGCGGGACGCCCTTCAGCTCCCAGTCCACGGTCCGGCGTCCGAAGGAGGCGTCGGTCCGGGCGTCGAGCTCGACCCGAATGCCGGCCCCGCCCAACTCGGCCGCCAGGGCGGAGGCGGCGGCGTCGGCACCGTCATCGGCCTTCACCAGGATGACCACCACCTGCACCGGGGCGAGGCGGGGCGGAAGACGCAAACCGTCATCATCACCGTGGACCATGACCAAGGCGCCCATCAGCCGTGTCGAGACGCCCCACGACGTCTGCCACACGTGGGCCTGCTGACCGGACTCGTCGAGGTAGGTGATGTCGAAGGCCCGGGCGAAATTCTGTCCCAACTCGTGGCTCGTCCCCATCTGCAGGGCCTTGCCGTCGCGCATCATGGCCTCGCAGGTCCACGTCGTGGTGGCACCGGCGAAGCGCTCCTTGTCCGTCTTGCGTCCCTTCAGGATGGGAATGGCCAGCACGTTCACCATGACGTCCTCGTAGACGTCGGAGAGGATCCGCAGCGCGAAGTCCCGGGCGTCGGCCTCCGAGGCGTGGGCGGTGTGTCCCTCCTGCCACAGGAACTCCGTCGTTCGGAGGAAGAGCCGGGGGCGTAGTTCCCAGCGCACGACGTTGGCCCACTGGTTGATGAGGAGCGGCAGATCGCGGTAGCTCTGGATCCACTTGGCGAAATACGAATTGATGATGGTTTCGCTGGTCGGTCGGACGACCACGGGTTCCTCGAGCTTCTTGCCCCCACCGTGGGTCACCACGGCCAGCTCGGGACTGAACCCCTCGACGTGCTCGGCCTCGCGGCGCAGGAAACTCTCGGGGATCAGGAGCGGGAAGTAGGCGTTGGACACGCCCGCAGCCTTGATCCGGCTGTCGATCTCGGCCTGCATCCGCTCCCAGATGGCGTAGCCGTAGGGCCGGATGACCATCGTCCCCCGGACCGGCCCGTTCTCGGCCAGCTCGGCCTTGGCCACCACGTCCTGGTACCAGCGGGGGAAATCGGTTGCCTGGGGGGTGAGGACGCTCTTGGCCATGTGCCCGCCGATGCTACGGGCTGCCGGGGTGGGGTCCGGGAACCGTCCCGACACGCGGAGTGAGGTGCCGCCGCGCCGGCGCGTCTCTGTGTGCGGACGAGCACTGTGCGAGGCCCTTTCGGCCCCCCGCCGCGCCTGATCGGCGCCGGAAGGCGACTGGTATACTCGCTGCGCCGTTCAGACACGGAAGTGGAGTGGTGCGTCGAAGCGTGGGCGGGCAGCCCACGCTTCTTCTTTCACCACGTTGTTCCCGTCGAGACCGGCACGGCCTGGGCCCGCGGGGTCCGAGTGGAGCACGGAAGGGAGGTGGCGACCGAGTGGGTGACGAGCTTCTGGACCTCTTGGCGTCCACCCTGGCTCCCCTCGGGATGGAGCTGGTCGATATGGAGTTGCGACCGGGCACCGTGCGCGTCGTGGTCGACAGGACCGACGGCGCCGACCTGGAGGCGATCGCCGAGGCCACCAGGGCGGTGTCGGCCGTTCTCGACACCCATGACCCCCTTCCCGGGCAGCGTTACACCCTGGAGGTCTCGAGTCCCGGGGTCGAGCGCCCCCTCCGGACGCCCGGTCATTTCATCCGGGCCGTCGGCGAGACAGTCACCATCCGCACCACGACGGGGAGTCAGGGCCAGCGGCGTGTCACCGGTCAGGTGGCGGCGGCCGACCCCGAAGGCTTCGTCCTCGAGGGTGACGACCTGCCCGAGGGCGGCCGACGCTTCTCCTACGGCGAGGTGGAGCGGGCCCGTACCGTCTTCGAGTGGGGAGGCAAGCCACGCCCCTCCGACGGTCGCCGTCACGGTTCCGCGCAACACCGAGCGGTGCCCTCACCACCCGGTGCCGACAGGGAGAGGGTCACGACGTCATGAGCAAGACGAACTTCGAATTCCTCGACGCTCTCGGCCAGATCGCCCGGGACAAGGGCATTTCCGTCGAGACCCTGTTCGACGCCCTGGCCAACGCGCTCGTCGCCGCCTACAAGCGCCGTCCGGGCGCGGCGGAAGAGGCGGTCGTGACCATCGATCCTGAGTCGGGTGAGATCCGCGTCTACGGTCAGGAGCTCGACGAGGACGGCAACGTCGTCCGCGAATGGGACGACACACCGGGTGACTTCGGTCGTATCGCCGCCCAGACGGCCAAGCAGGTCATTCTCCAGCGCATCAGGGAGGCCGAGCGCGATCTCAAGTACGAGGAGTACGCCGGGCGCGAAGGTGACATCGTCACGGGTATCGTCCAGCAGACCGACAACCGATACACCCTCCTCGACCTGGGGAAGGTCGAGGCTCTCCTACCCCAGGCGGAGCAGGTTCCCTATGAGCGCTACGAGCACGGAGCCCGCCTGAAGGCTTACATCGTCGAGGTCCGGAAGACGACCAAAGGACCCCAGATCGTGGTCAGTCGGAGCCATCCGGGCCTGGTCAAGCGCTTGTTCGAACTCGAGGTGCCGGAGATCTCTTCGGGGGTTGTCGAGATCAAAGCCGCCGCCCGCGAGCCCGGTCACCGGACCAAGATCGCCGTCTGGTCCAACGACCCCAACGTCGATCCCGTGGGCGCCTGCGTGGGCGCCCGTGGTTCTCGGGTGCGGATGGTGACCAACGAGCTGCGCGGGGAGCGGATCGACGTCGTCCCCTTTTCCGACGATCCTGTCGAATTCATCCAGGCCGCACTCCAGCCTGCCCGCGTCCGTGAGGTCCGGCTCGACGACGAGACGGGAACGGCGACCGTGGTCGTCAGTGACTACCAACTCTCGCTGGCCATCGGCAAGGAGGGTCAGAACGCCCGCCTCTCGGCCCGCCTGTCGGGGTGGCGGGTGGACATCAAGAGCGAGACCCAGCTGGCCGACGAGGAGTCCCGCTACGGCGAGGAATGGGCGGAGGGCGAATGGGTGGAGAACGAGGCCGGGGAGATGGTCTGGCAGCCCGCCGAAGGGGGCGAGGCGGTATCGGCCACCGAATGGTCACGGGTCGTCGCCGGTGACGACGAAGGTGCCGTGGCCACCTCCGACGCGCCCGTCCCAAACGAGACATCCGAGGTGCCGGCGTCGCCGGAGAGTGCGGGCGACGAGCCGAAGGACGAGGCCCAGGAGGGTTCGGCATAGCGGCGCACCGCACGTGCATCGGCTGTCGGCGGGTGGCGTCGACCGAATGGCTGGTGCGGGTGGTGAGAGGTCCCGATGGTGAATTGCGCCGGGGCGTCGGCTTACCGGGGCGTGGCGCATGGTTGTGCTCAGCCACGCCGTCGTGCGTGGAGCAGGCGGCGAGGCGGGAGGCCTTCGGTCGGGCCCTGCGGGCCCCGGTCACCCCGCAGGCGGTTCTCCGGCTGCAGGAGGAGCTTCTGGCGGTCGCTCCGCAGAGAGGTAGAGGCCTCCAGGTGTGCGAGGATGGTGGCGCGAGCCGACTAGCCGGTTCGCGCCCACATGAGGAAGAAGGATCGTAGGAGCCGGTGCCGAAGAAGATCCGCGTCTACGAGCTGGCCCGCGAGCTCGGCCTGACGAACAAGGAAGCCCTCGACCTGTGTGTGTCGCTCGGCATCGGGGTCAAGAGCCACTCCTCCTCGATCGAGGACGCCCAGGCCGACAGGGTGCGCCGCAAGGCCGACAACGAGGGTCTTCGTCGCGCCGTCCAGCCTGAGGACGCGGCCGAGGAGAAGGCGGCCGCCCGCGCCCCGAGGGCGCCGGCCGACCCGGTGACGGCGCCGTCGGGCCCCGCGGCCCCCTCCCCGCAACCCACCACCGCCCCTCCGGCGCGCCTCGAGCGGTCGGGTCTGATCACAAGCAAGCCGGCCAGCGAGGTGACGGCCCCCCCCGCCACATCCGCCCCGCGTCCCCTGACACGTGCCGCCCCGGCGGCGTCGGCCGCCCCGCCCCCCCCTCCGGCGGCCCCGCTCTCGGTCCCGGCGCCGTCTCGGCCCGCGGCGCCGTCTCGGGCCCCGGCCCCGCCGCCGACGGCTCCTGCGGTGGGGCCACCCGACGCCCCCCCGCGAGCGGCTGCCGCCGGTCAGACGTCGGCTCCCACCCCACCCCCGGGCCCGGCCCGACCCCCGGTCAGCGCCACCGGCAAGTCCATCCCCCCGCCCCCGGGTCCCCCGCGTTCCAATTCCGGCCGCCCCATCCCCCCGCCCCCCGGTCGCCGTGCTCCTGCCGGTCCCCGTCCCGGTGGCCCCCCCGGTGGCGGCGGACGACCGACCACGGGAGGACGCCCGACGACGGGCGGGCCCCCGGGACGTTCCGGCGGCGGCGGTGGGTTCGGCGGTCGCCCCGGCGGCCCTCCCGGCGGTGGCGGCGGATTCGGCGGTAGGCCCGGCGGTGGACCTCCTCCTCCCGGGCTCCGGGGCGGTCCCGGCGGCCGTGGCCGTCCACCGCAGCGACGCCCGCGTCGCCGTCGTCGCAACCTCGAGGAGCTCGAGCCCACGCAGCTCACCACCTACACACCGTCGAATGCACCGGTACCCGACGTCGAGGTGATCGTGGAGCGTGGCAGCACGCCGCGTGAACTCGGGCCGAAGCTCAACCGCTCGGCGGGCGACGTCATCCGTTTCCTCTTCCTCCAGGGGGAGGTGGTGACGGCCACGCAGTCGCTCAGCGACGACATGATCGAGCTCTTCGCCGCCGAGATCGGCGCCCAGATTCGCCTGGTCGACCCGGGCGAGGAACAAGAGGCCGAGCTCCAGGCTAAATATTTCGAGGACATCGAGGAAGAACGCGACGAGGACCTGCGCCCCCGCCCTCCGGTGGTCACCATCATGGGCCACGTCGACCACGGCAAGACGCTCTTGCTCGACCGGATCCGATCGTCGAACGTGGTGGCCGGCGAAGCCGGAGGTATCACCCAGCACATCGGTGCGTACCAGGTCGAGGTGGGTGGGCACCGGATCACCTTCATCGACACGCCCGGTCACGAGGCGTTCACCGCCATGCGGGCCCGGGGTGCCGATGTCACCGACATCGTGGTCCTGGTGGTGGCAGCCGACGACGGAGTCATGCCCCAGACGGTCGAGGCCATCGACCACGCCCGCGCCGCCGACGTCCCCATCGTGGTCGCCGTCAACAAGATCGACAAGGGAGACGCCGACCTCAACCACGTCCTGCAGCAGCTTTCCGAGCGCGGACTCGTCCCCGAGGCGTGGGGAGGCGACACCATCGTGGTCCAGGTCTCGGCCCTGCAGAATCTCGGGATCGACGAACTGCTCGAGCAACTGAATGTCGTGGCCGAGATCGAGGAGCTCCAGGCCAGCCCCGAAGGCCGCGCCCGGGGGGCCGTCCTCGAAGCCAACTTGGAGGCCGGCCGGGGACCGGTGGCGAGCCTCCTGGTCCAGAGCGGGACACTCCGGGTGGGCGACCCGATCGTGGCCGGTGCCGCCTGGGGCCGTGTGAAGGCGCTCATCGACGATCACGGCGACCAGGTGAAGGAAGCCCCTCCGTCCACCCCCGTCCAGGTGCTGGGATTCTCCGAGCCACCCGCCGCCGGCGACGAATTCCGCGTCACCACCGACCAGACCACGGCCCGCACGATCGGTGAAGCGCGCGAGCGCCGCTACCGCGTGGCCGGCCACGCACCGTCGCCGACGGCTCCCGGGGCCAGGCTCGAGGACCTCTTCGAGCAGATCCAGCGAGGAGAGGCGGCCACCCTCAACCTCATCTTGAAGGCCGACGTCCAGGGCACTCTGGAGGCGATCACCGACAGCCTGCGAAAGCTCGAGCGACCCGAGGTGAAGCTGAGCTTCGTCCACCGGGGCGTCGGCGGAATCACCGAGAACGACGTCCAACTGGCGGTGGCCTCCACCGCCACCATCATCGGCTTCAACGTCCGTCCCGACCGCCGGGCCCGTGAGATGGCCGTGGAGCGCGACGTCGAGATCAGGACCTACGAGGTGATCTACAAGCTCCTTGAGGACATCGAAGCGGCCATGGTCGGCATGCTCGCCCCCGAATTCGAGGAGATCGTGACCGGCGAGGCCGAGGTCCGGACGGTCTTCCGCGTCCCCCGTGTCGGGGCCATCGCCGGGTGCTACGTCCGCGACGGCGTGATCACCCGTGGCTCGAAGGTCCGATTCCTGCGCGAGGGGGTCATCATCTGGAAGGGCACCATCACGTCGCTGCGCCGATTCAAGGACGATGCCCGCGAAGTCCAGTCAGGGTTCGAGTGCGGGATCGGGTTGTCGGACTTCCAGGACCTGAAGGAAGGCGACATCATCGAGACGTTCGAGGAGCGCGAGATCCCGCGTACCTGACCGCCCCGGGCCTGCTTGCCGTCAGCCGGAACGGGGACGGTGCGGGCGGTGTGAACAGCGGCCCTCCCGGTGCGGCCGCGTGGGTGTCGTCACGGTCGAGGAGGAAGTTGTGGCACGCGGTCGTCGGGGTCACGACAGGGCGCCGTCGCCCTACCCGCGCACGGCGCGCGTCAACCAGGTCCTTCGCGAAGTAGTGGCCGAGGCACTCGAACGGCTCTCCGACATCGACGACCGGTTGCGCCTGATCACGGTGACCTCGGTCGACACCACGCCCGATCTCTCCCGGGCCACTGTCTATCTGAGCTCTCTCTCCGATGATGCCGCCGCCGCTCTGGCCGACCAACGGGTGAATCTCCAGCGCCAGATCGGTCGCCAGGTCCGGCTCAAGCGCACGCCTCTGCTCGAATTCGTGGCCGATCCGGCCGTGGCCCACGGCTTCCAGGTCGAGGAGATCCTGCGACGCCTCCACCGCTCGTCCCGGTCCGATTCCCCCGGGACGGGTGGCGGCGAGGATGACGACGGTGGCCGGTAGTCGACGGCGCGATGGGGAAGGGGGCCCCATCGGGCTGGTGGTGGTGGACAAGGAGCCGGGATGGACATCGCACGACGTCGTGGCGCGCTGTCGTCGTCTCTTCGGCCAGCGTCGCGTCGGTCACGCCGGCACCCTGGATCCCGACGCCACCGGAATCCTGCTCGTCGGGCTCGGTCGGCTCACCCGGACCCTGCGCTTCCTCACCATGATGGGGAAGCAGTACGAAGCCGAGATCGTCCTGGGCCGCGCCACCTCTACGCTCGACGCATCGGGTGAGGTGGTGGGTACGTGGGACATGAGCCAAGTCACCCTCACCGAGGTCCGTGCCGCCGCCGCCGCCCTCACCGGGCGTATCGAGCAGGTCCCGCCCATGGTGTCGGCCGTGAAGGTGGGCGGGCGGCGCCTCCACGAGTTGGCGCGGGCCGGAATCGAGGTCGAGCGGGCGGCGCGCCCCGTGACGGTGGACCGATTCGAAGTCCTCTCCTCCGGCGACGGCCCCGGCGTCTACCGCGTGGTGGTGGAGTGTTCGTCGGGTACCTACGTCCGCGTCCTGGCCGCCGACCTCGGCGCCGCCCTCGGCGGTGGGGCCCACCTGCGAGGACTTCGTCGGACGAGGGTCGGTTCGTTCGGGCTGGTGGAGGCCCATCGCCTCGACGAGCTCACCGATGCGCACATCCTGACGCCCGTGCAGGCCTTGCGCGACCTGTCCCAAGTCGAGCTGGACGACGCCGGGGCGCGTCATGTCTCGCACGGTCTGGCTCTGGACAAGGTGTCGACGGGGGCACGGGGTGCGGGTCCCTGGGCCCTGGTCGACCGCCGGGGTCGGCTCCTCGCCGTCTACCAAGGCACCGATACCGACCGCATGGTCGCCGCCTGTGTCCTGGTGACGAGCGTATGAACATCGGGGCCGGTGCCGGAGACGGCCCAAGTAACCTCGGCGCGATGGAGGTCGTCATCGGACCCGAGCACTGCGTACCCCCGGTGCGTGGATCGGCCGTCACCATCGGGGCCTATGACGGGGTTCATCTCGGACACCGCCACCTGATCGGAGTCCTTCGGTCCATGGCCGCCGACCGTGATCTCGACAGTGTGGTCGTGACCTTCGACCGTCACCCCGCCACCGTGGTCCGTCCCGAGTCAGCCCCGCTTCTTCTCACCGACCTCGAACAGAAGCTCGAATTGCTGGCCGGCACCGGCGTCGACCGGACCGTCGTGGTCTCCTTCGACGAGGCCCGGGCCAACGAGACGGCGGAGGACTTCGTCACCGAGGTCCTCGTGGAGGCGCTCGGCGCCCAGCTCGTGGTGGTGGGGGAGGACTTCCACTTCGGCCACGGCCGCAAGGGAAACGTCTCGCTCCTCACCGAGATGGGTGCCCGCCACAGGTTCGAGGTGGTCGGCCTCGGTCTCGAGGCTGACAAGGCCGGTGAGGCCGTCTCCTCCACCCGCATCCGCCGGCTCCTCGCCTCCGGCGACGTCACCACCGCCTCCCGTCTCCTCGGCCGGTACCACCAGGTCCGGGGGACGGTCGTCCACGGAGACGGCCGGGGCGGTCCCGAGCTCGGGTACCCCACGGCGAACCTCGACGTCCCCGCCGACGTCGAGCTGCCCGGCGAAGGCATCTATGCCTGCTGGTACGAACGGGCCGACCGATCGGTCCATGCGGCGGCGGCGTCGGTGGGTCACCGGCCCACATTCGCCGACCACGGGGCCACTCTCCTCGAGGCCTATCTCCTCGATTTCGAGGGCGATCTCTACGGTGAGCAGGCCCGGGTCTCCTTCGTCGAGAGACTGCGCGACGACAGGCGCTTTCCCGGCGTGGACGAGCTGGTGGCCCAGATGGCCCTCGACGTCGCCGCCGCCCGTGCCGTTCTGACGACGGCGACGCCCTGAGGCACCCCCGGTCCCGGGGCCCGTTTGACCAGGGTGGACGGCCCGTCCGAACGGGACGGGAACCGCCCTGCTACAGTCGTGTGCCAGCCGGGGCGCCGTCCCGGTGGGATCCGGGTGGGGGCGACGGGCATCGACGCCCGAGCCGCCCCCAAGCCATTCCGAGGTTGTTCTTCCCACATGCCCGACAAGCCCGCAACGATCGCCGAGTACCGCCTGCACGAGACCGACACCGGCTCTCCCGAGGTGCAGATCGCGCTCCTGACCGAACGCGTCACCCACCTCACGGAACACCTCAAGGTCCACAAGGGCGATCACCACACCCGGCGGGGACTGATGAAACTCATCGGTCAACGGCGTCGGCTTCTCGACTACGTGAGGGACAACGACGTCGAACGTTACCGGTCGATCATCGGCCGTCTCGGCATCCGCCGCTAGCGTTCCGGTTCCCGGCGCGGCCAGAAGGCCGGTCGGGGACCACCTGGGCGGGGGAGACCCCTCCCGACAGAGGGCGGAGCCCCCGCCCGACACAGTTGGATCAGGGCACCTGGTCAGCCGTCAGCTGCCAGTCGCCGGTCACCCGTACCGGCCGCACCGACCATCTGTCGCCAACGATCACGGACCACTCGATGATCACGGCGGCGGTAGTCAGCGCCGGCACCGGGGTGGTCGACGACTGGGAACTGGCCTGACAGGTGTCCGCGACGCACACGAGGAGACACATGGCGGACGCCATCACCGTGTCGGCCCCCATCAGCGGGACCGATCGCACACTTTCATTCGAGACGGGCAAGCTCGCCGGCCAGGCCGACGGAGCTGTTCTGGGTCGCATCGGCGACACCATGATCCTGGTCACCGCCACCGCATCGAAAGGTGTCCGGGAGGGAACCGACTTTTTCCCTCTGACCGTGGACATCGAAGAGCGGATGTACGCCATCGGCAAGATCCCCGGATCGTTCTTCCGGCGAGAGGGCAAGGCCCCGGACCAGGCCATCTTGACCGACCGCCTGATCGACCGGCCCCTGCGGCCCTCGTTCCCCGAAGGATTCAGGAACGAGGTCCACGTGGTCGGGACCGTCCTCGGGTCGGACCTGGTCAACCCCCACGACGTCCTGGCCATCAACGGAGCCTCGGCCGCCCTGATGCTGTCGGGGATCCCCTTCGACGGGCCCATCGGCGCCGTCCGGGTGGCGTGGTCGCAGGAAGGGACCTGGATCCCGCATGCCACCTATCAAGAAGGGGACGAGTCGTGCTTCGAACTCGTCGTGGCCGGACGGGCACTCTCCGAGGACCCCGACGCCGAGATCGCCATCATGATGGTCGAGGCGGGCGGGACCGAGAAATCATGGGGGTTCTACGAGGCCGGCACCCCCCGGGTCACCGAGGAGGTCCTGGCCGCCGGTCTCGAATCGGCCAAGACCTGGATCCGGGAGTCCATCGAGCTCCAGCGCCAGCTGGTGGCCAAGGCGGGCAAGAAGCCCCCCATCACGTACAACCTCTTCACCGACTACGAGGACGATGTCTACGCCCGCGTGGCGGCCGTGGGGACCGATCCCATCACCAAGGCCAACGCCATCACCCAGAAGGCGGACCGCAACGCCGCTCTCGACGAGGTCACGGCGTCGATCATGTCCGACCTGGCCACCGAGTTCCCCGACCGCGATCGTGAGATCAAGGCGGCGGTCCGCTCCCTGACCAAGAAGATCGTGCGCACCCGGATCGTCGAGGAGGGTATCCGCATCGACGGTCGCGGCACCTCGGATCTCCGCCCCCTGTCGGCGGAGGTCGATCTCCTCCCCACGGCCCACGGTTCGGGCCTCTTCCAGCGGGGCGAGACCCAGGTCCTGAACATCACCACTCTAGGCATGCCGCGGATGAACCAGCTCCTGGACACCATCGGCACCGACGAGTTCAAGCGGTACATGCACCACTACAACTTCCCGCCCTTCTCCACCGGTGAGACCGGCTTCATGCGCGGGCCCAAGCGCCGGGAGATCGGCCACGGCCTCCTGGCCGAGCGCGCCCTCCTGCCCGTCGTGCCCCTGCAGGAGGACTTCCCCTACACGCTCCGTCTGGTCTCGGAGGTTCTCTCGTCGAACGGCTCCACGTCCATGGCGTCGGTCTGCGGATCGTCCCTGTCGCTCATGGACGCCGGTGTCCCCATCAAGGCACCGGTGGCCGGCATCGCCATGGGACTCGTCTTCGACTCCGGGCGCTACGTGACCCTGACCGACATCCTCGGTGCCGAGGACGCCTTCGGCGACATGGACTTCAAGGTGGCGGGGACGAGCGACACCATCACCGCCCTCCAGCTCGACACCAAGATCGACGGTCTGCCGTCCGACGTCCTGTCGCAGGCACTCAACCAGGCGCGCGAGGCCCGGCTCAAGATCCTCGAGGTCATGGCCGGAGCCATCAGCGGTCCCCGACCCGAGGTGGCCGAGAACGCCCCGAAGATCGTCTCCTTCCAGATCCCGGTGGACCGGATCGGCGAGGTCATCGGTCCCAAGGGCAAGGTGATCAACACGCTCCAGGCCGAGACGGGTGCGGACATCACCGTCGACGACGACGGCATGTTCGGGCTCGTCACCATCGGAGCCAAGGACGGCGCCGCCGTCGAAGAGGCCAAGAAGCGCATCTTCCTCATCGTCGAGCCTCCGGAGGCCGACGTCGGAGGCGTCTACCCCGGCAAGGTCGTGAACATCACCAAGTTCGGTGCCTTCGTCAACATCCTCCCCGGACGAGACGGTCTGCTCCACATCTCCAAGATCGGTGGGGGCAAGCGGGTCGACCGTGTCGAGGACGTCCTCTCCCTCGGCCAGGAGGTCGAGGTGAAGGTGGATGACATCGATCCCCAGGGCAAGGTGTCGTTGTCCCTCGTCGGAGAGCCGCCGGCGCCCACAGGTGGCGGAGCGCCCAGGGCGTCGAGCGATCGTGGCAGTGACCGTGGTGACCGTGGTGACCGTGGGAGTGATCGCTCAGGTTCTCGCGGTGGTACGTCCACGGCGGCAGCGCCGGCGGGATCCGTCGCCTCGTTCGAATCGGCGTTCGAGGCCGAGCTCACGAGCGAGCTCGGTGATCTCGGGCCGACACCGGTCTCCGGTGGTGGGGATCGCGAGCGTGGCGACGACCGTCGCCCACGCCGACCTCGGCGTCGGTGATCGACGGCGTCTCGGCGTTTTCCGTCCACCCGCGGGCGGTGAGGTGATTCGGGCCGAGGTACTCGATTGTGGGATCCGGCTCGTCACCGAGCCGATGTCAGACGTCCGATCGGTGACGGTCGGGGTCTGGGTGGGGACAGGATCGCGCGATGAGGACGAGGGGCACGCCGGAGCGTCTCACTTTCTCGAGCACCTGCTCTTCAAGGGCACGCCGTCGTGGAGCTCGGCCGACATAGCCGAGGCCGTCGACGAGGTCGGCGGTGACATGAACGCCTTCACCACCAAGGAGTACACGGCCTTCTACATCAGGTTGCTCTCGGAGGATCTCCCCCTGGGGCTCGACGTCCTCGGCGCCATCATGACGGACCCGGCCCTGCGCCCCGAGGACATCGAAGCCGAGCGCCAGGTCATCCTGGACGAGATCCTCATGCACGCCGACGAGCCCTCGGACTTGGCCGCCGAACAGTGCACCGGCGCGTTGTTCCCCCACCACCCCCTCGGACGCGAGGTCCTGGGTGCCCCACCCAGCGTCTCGGCCCTCGACGCTGCGGAGATCCGGTGCTTCTTCGACGCCCACTACCGCACGGGGAATCTCGTCCTTTCAGCCGCCGGGGATCTCGACCACGAGCGACTCGGTGCCGAGGTGGAGCGACGTTTCGCCGGGCGTTCCGGCGGCGGCGCCCCGGCACGGGTGCCCCCCGACGCCCCGGCGCAGACCCTCGTCGTCACCCGGCGCCCGACTGAGCAGGTCCATCTGGTCGTGGGGCTGCGGGCCCCGGGCCGCCACTCCGAGGACCGCTGGGCGCTGGCCGTGCTCAACCACGTCCTCGGCGGTGGGATCGCCAGCCGGCTGTTCCAGGAAGTCCGCGAACGGCGAGGCCTGGCGTACTCGATCTGGTCCGAGCGGACCCACTACGACGAGATCGGCTCACTGGCCGTCAACGTCGGGACGGCTCCCGAGCACGCCCGCGAGGTCCTCGCCCTCGTCCACGCCGAACTGGACCGGCTGGCGGAGGACGGCATCACGGCGCGCGAGTTGTCGGTGGCCAGGGGTCATCTGCGGGCCGAGACACTGCTCTCGCTCGAGGATTCGGGGGCCCGCATGAGCCGCGTCGGATCGAGCCTGCTGCTCCACGGTCACGTCCTGGACATCGACGATCTCCTGGCCCGCGTCGACGCCGTGACCGTCGAGGACGTGGCCAGGGTGGCCGGGAAGCTGGCCGACGAGCCGCGCACCTTGTCGGTGGTGGGACCGTTCGACCGCCACGACTTCGAGACGTGAACGTCACCGTTGCGTCGGCGCCCGGTAGGGTCGGGCCATGGTGCGGGTGGGAGTGCTCGGAGCTGGGGGCCGAATGGGTCGCGAGGTCTGCCGGGCGGTGTCCGACGATGACGAGCTGGAGTTGGTAGCGGCCGTCGATCCCGCCCTGGCCGGGATCGATTTGCGCCAGGTCACCGGCTCCGACGGTGCCGGCATCCAGGTCGCCGGCGACGTCAGTGACCTCGAGCGCGCCGGGGCCGAGGTGGCTGTCGACTTCACGGTGGCAGCGGTTGCGGCCGAGAACATGCGCTGGTGCGCGGCCAACGGGGTCCACTGCGTTGTCGGCACCACAGGCATTTCCGAAGTCGATCTCGGAGAAATCGAAGCGCTCTTCTCATCGTCGGCCGCCAACTGCATCCTGGCCGCCAATTTCGCCATCGGCGCCGTTCTCATGATGCGTTTCGCCGAGCTGGCGGCGCCGTTCATGGACGGAGTCGAGATCGTGGAGCTCCACCACGACGGGAAGCTCGACGCCCCCTCGGGCACCGCCCTCAAGACAGCGCAGCGGGTCGACGAGGCCCGGCGCGCCGCGGGCCGCCCGCCGTGGCCGGCCGACCGCACGGCATCGGTCGTCCTGCCCGGAGCCCGCGGCGGCGACGGTCCGGGGGGGATCCGGATCCACTCGGTCCGTCTTCCGGGGCTGGTCGCCCATCAGGAGATCGTGTTCGGAGCCCCGGGCCAGAGCCTGACTCTGCGCCAGGATTCCTACGACCGCTCGTCGTACATGCCCGGCGTCCTCCTGGCGGTGAAGTCGGTGGCGGACCGGCCCGGTCTCACCGTGGGACTCGACAGCCTCCTCTCGTTCTGAGGGCGCTCCGGTCCTTCTGAAGGGGCCGGGACCGGCCGCTAGCCGGACCGGCTCACCATTAACGTTGCCCGGGTGGACACTGAACCCCGGCAGCGGATCCTCGAGGCCACCTACGCCTGCGTGGCGCGATGGGGGTTGTCCAAGACGACCGTCGAAGACGCGGCGCGTCAGGCCGGGTTGTCGCGCGCCACCGTGTACCGCTACTTCCCCGGAGGCCGTGACGAACTCGTCGATGCCGTCGTCTCCTGGCAATACTTCGAGTTCTTCGGCCGCCTCTACGAGGAGGTCCACGGAGCCACGTCGCTCGAGGAGGTCCTCGAACGCGGCCTCCTCTTCGCCCGGCGGCAGGTCCTCGAGCACGAAGTCCTCCAGAAGGTCCTGCAGACCGAGCCGGACGTCCTTCTGCCCAAGCTCACGGTGGAGTCCAACCGGACCGTCGGACTGATAAGCGGCTTCCTCGTCCCCTACCTCCAGGAGCACGGCCTGCCCGACGGCCTCGCCGTTCACGAGGCCGCCGACTTCCTGGCCCGGATGATCCTGTCGTACATCTCGGCGCCCGGTCGCTGGGACCTCTCCGACCCCGCCGAGGTCCGCAAACTGGTCCGGGTGGAGCTACTCCCCGGAGTGGTCTCGAAAACGCAGACAGTGGACGGTTGAGGCTACTTCCCGGTGCCTGGAGCCTTCGCTTCGTTGACAATGAGACACTCATCGCAATATTGTCTCAGCAGTGGGTAGTGCGCGGTTACAGCTCGTCGGTGATGACGACCACGACCGCGTCGCGGCTCGCCGGCGCCTCTCCGAGGATGGGGCGACCCCCCAGCGGGTCCGGCTGGCCGACGCCGCTCTGCGTTGCATCGCCCGGCAGGGAATGGCCAAGACGACGCTCGACGACGTGGCTCGCGCCGCGGGGTGCAGCCGGGCCACCGTCTACCGCGTCTTCCCCGGTGGGAAGGACGGTCTGCTGTCGGCGGTGGTCGACACCGAGGTAGCCCGCTTCTTCAGCGCCCTGGCGCTCCGGATGGGTGCGGCGACCGATCTCGAAGACGTGCTGGTCGCCGGTATGAACGAGGCTGCCGTCCGCATAACCGAGCACCCGGGACTGTCGTTCCTGCTGGAACACGAACCCGAGGTGATCCTCCCGCATCTGGCCTTCTCCCACATGGACGGCGTTCTCGAGGTCTCGTCGACCTTCACCGCGCCCTTCCTCGGCCGCTGGCTCGACCACGACGAAGCGAAGCGGGTGGCTCAGTGGGCGGCCCGCATCGTGCTCTCCCATCTCCTGTGCCCGGCCGACGGCGTCGACCTCACCGATGAGGCCCGGGTCCGCCGGCTTGTCCGCACCTTCGTTCTGCCCGCAGATGGTTCCGCCTGCCGGGCCACGACCCACACCACGACCCGGACAACAGCCACAGCCCGCAGCGGAGGAGTCGAGGGAATCGACCGACCTTCACCATCTACCCGAGCGATCAAGGGGGAAGCGTCATGACGGATCAGATGCGCCCGACGGCCGAGATCATCGGCCGCGAGGAGATCAACGACCTCGAGGCCATCATGTCGGTCGTCAACACCGACTCCGATGAGAAGTTGCACTCGGTCCATTCGGTGTACGACACGGTCTTTACCTGGGACTACGAGAAGGGCCAGCGTCCCAAGCTGGACAAGTTGTACGAAAAGGCCAAGAAGGCCCAGTGGAACGGCCAGACCGACCTCCCCTGGGAGACCGAAGTGGACCAGGAAAAGGTGGTGGCGGCCAACGCCATCGCCAACGGCGGTTTCCACGAAGGGATCGACGTCTCGGGAACGTGCGTCGCCAGTTGGGGTGACAAGGAGTGGCTCCAGTTCGGCGTTGAGAGTCAGAACTGGACGCTGTCGCAGTTCATGCACGGCGAGCAGGGGGCCCTCGTCTGCACGGCCAAGATCGTCGAGTCCGTTCCGTGGATCGACGCCAAGTACTATGCCGCCACCCAGGTCGTCGACGAAGCCCGGCATGTCGAGGTGTTCTCCAAGTACCTGGACGACAAGCTGTCGGGCCACTACCCGATCAACGCCCACCTCCGTATGCTCCTCGACGACATCATCGCCGACAAACGGTGGGACATGACCTACCTCGGGATGCAGATCATGGTCGAGGGCCTGGCCCTGGCCGCGTTCGGCTTCATGCACCAGATGACCACCGAGCCCCTGCTCAAGCAGCTGCTGCGCTACGTCATGTCGGACGAGTCGCGCCATGTGGCCTTCGGCGTCCTGAGCCTCCAGGAGTACTACGACCAGCTTTCGGCGGGGGAGATCCGCGAGCGCCAGGAGTTCGCCTTCGAGGCGGCCGTCCGTATGCGTGACCGGTTCCTCCAGCAGGAGGTGTGGGACCGGATGGGGGCCAATCCCAAGGAGATCGTCCCGCTGCTCATGCAGGTGCCCGAACGCCAGACGTTCCAGACCTTGCTGTTCTCGAAGATCGTCCCCAACTGCAAGAAGCTCGGACTCCTCGACGCCGCCGACGGATGGCTGCGCCAGAAGTTCACCGAGCTCGGCGTGATCGCCTTCGAGGACTGGGCCGACACCGGCGAGGAGTACGACAGTCTCCAGGCCACGGGGGCCGAAGCCGTCGCCTGACCGGGGCCATCGACACCCGTTCGCTGCCGACCGCCGCCCCTCGTCACCGCCGGGGCGCGATCCCCGTTAGCCTGGCGCCGTGGCATCGATCCCGGGAGCCGGTCGCTTCGGCGCCGTCGTGACGGCGATGGTCACCCCCTTCGACGACTCGGGGGCGCTCGATCTCGACGGGGCTGTGACCCTGGCCCGATGGCTGGCCGCCCACGGCAGCGACGGACTGGTGGTGGCCGGCACCACCGGGGAGGCCCCCGTCCTCTCCGACGGCGAGTGCGCCGATCTGTGGCGGGCGGTGGCGGAGGCCGTCACCGTCCCCGTCATCGCCGGAACGGGGACCAACGACACCCGACATTCCATCGACCGCACCGCCATCGCCGCCGACGCCGGTGTGGACGGGATCCTGCTGGTGACGCCCTACTACAACCGGCCCTCCCAACACGGGTTGGCCGACCATTTCGCCGCCGTCGCCGACAGCACCGGTCTCCCCGTCATGCTCTACGACATCCCGGTGCGGGCGGGCCGCAAGATCGCCCACGAGACCATGCTGAGGCTGGCCCGGGCGGTGCCCAACATTGTGGGAGTGAAGGACGCCGCCGGAGACGTGGCGGCCACTGCCCGGATGGTGGCGGAGGCGCCCGACGGCTTCGAGGTCTACTGCGGAGACGACAACCTGGCCCTGGCCTTCCTGGCGGTGGGGGCCGTCGGTTTGGTGAGCGTGGCCAGTCACTGGGCCGGAATCGAGATGGGGCAGATGGTGAGCGCCTTCGCCAAGGGCGACGTCGACGCCGCCCGGTCCCTGAACGCCCGCCTGATCGAGTCCTACGACTTCGAGTCGACCGACACCCATCCGAACCCGGTCCCGGCCAAGGCGGCGTGCCGCGCCCTCGGCCTGCCGGCCGGACAGTGCCGGCTGCCCCTCGGTGCCGCCGCCCCCGAGCTCGACGGACAGGCCCGGCTGGTGATGTCGCGTCTGGGCCGGACCCCCGGGGGCGTCACCGACACGCGGGCAGGCGGACCGCTTGCCTGAACCGGTCCGCGTCAGCTTCCTCGGCGGCCTGGGTGAGATCGGCCGGAACTGCGCCTGCATCGAGGTCGACGGACGCATGGTCGTCCTCGACTGCGGGATCATGTTCCCCGACGCCGACATGCCCGGCATCGACCTCGTCCTCCCCGATCTCTCCTATCTGCGCGACCACGCCGATCAGGTCGAGGCGGTGGTACTCACCCACGGCCACGAGGATCACACCGGGGGCCTCGCCTATCTCCTTCGAGACCTCTCCGTCCCGGTCTACGGATCGGCACTGACCCTGGGGTTGGCCCGCAACCGGGTGGAGGAGGCGGGGCTGGCCGACCGGGCCGACTTCGTCGAGGTCCACGACGGCGAAAAGCGGTCGGTGGGGCCGTTCGAGGTCGAGTTCATCCCCGTCACCCATTCCGTTCCCCACGGGTTCGCCACCGCCTTCCACACGCCCCAGGGGATCGTCCTGCACTCCGGGGATTTCAAGCTCGACCTCACACCGGTGGACGGGCGCCTCACCGACCTGGCCCATATCGGCGCTCTGGCCGACGGCCCCGGCATCCGGTTGCTTCTCTCGGACTCCACCAACGCCGAGGAGCCCGGGTTCACCGACTCCGAGAGCAACGTGGGCGCCACCCTGCGACGACTTTTCGCTGTTCACGGGGGACGCCGGCTGGTGGTGACCTGCTTCGCCAGTCACATCCACCGTGTCCAACAGGTCATCGACGCCGCGCTGTCGTGCGGACGCAAGGTGGCGACGCTCGGACGGTCGATGGCCAAGAACGTGGAGCTGGCCCGTCGCCTGGACCTGCTTCACGTCCCCGACGACGCCTTCGTCGACGTCGAGGACATCGACAGCCTGGAGCCCGGGCGCGTGTGCGTGGTGTCCACAGGATCCCAGGGCGAGCCCCTGTCGGCCCTGTCGCTGATGGCGGCGGGGGAGAGCAAGTGGCTCAAGCTCCGTCCCGGCGACGTCGTGGTGATCAGCGCTCACCCCATCCCCGGCAACGAATGGGCCGTCGGACGCGTCATCGACCGCCTCCACCGCCGCGGAGCCGAGGTGATCCACACCGGGATGGAGCCGGTCCACGTGAGCGGGCACGCCCGTCAGGGCGAACTCCAGACCCTCCTGGCCGTGGCCCGACCCGAGTGGTTCATCCCCGTGCACGGGGAATACCGCCACATGGTGCACCACGCCCGCCTGGCCGTGAGGATGGGGGTCAACGAGGACAATGCGCTGTTGTGCGAGGACGGGGACTCGGTCGTCATCGCCGACGACGGTGTCTGGCGAGGCGACGACGTGCCCGCCGGTTTCCTCTATGTCGACGGGACCGTGGGGGATGTGGGCCACGGCGTCCTGCGGGACCGCCGCGTCCTGGCCGAGGAAGGGGTGGTCGTGGTGGTGGCCACCGTGGACCCCCACGCCGCGGAGGTCGTGAGCCCACCGGAGATCATCACCCGGGGTTGGATCCACGCCCCCGAAGCCGAGGAGCTGCTCGAGGAGGCCAGCCTGGTGGTCCGGGTCGCCTTGGAGAAAGCCCTGGCCGACGGGGCCGTCGACCAGGAGACCCTGCGGCGCCACGCCCGCAAGGCGCTGGGCAAGCTGGTCGGCGAGCGAACCCGGCGCCGGCCCATGATCGTGCCCGTCGTCGTCATCGTCTGAGCTGCCCCTCCCCCCGGTCCTCGGGGGCTGTTGGGACTGCTGTTACCGTTGTGGCATTGTGGTGACCACGAAGAGTCGCGGCGCGGGCACCCGCCCGTCCGGACGGTCGGCGTCCAAGACCCGGCGCCCCCCGCCTTCCACCGGGAAGTCACGCGCCCGGGCGACGACGCGGCGACCGACCGCCAAGACCACCGCCACGTCCCGCAGACGGGCCGCCGGCCGGCCGGCCGGCCCCCGCCTCTTCTCCTCGGTCGGCTCGGTCTTCGGGTCCCACGCCGAAGACGTCTGGGGCATCGTCCTGCTCACCGCGGCGGTCCTCGGGGCCCTGGCCCTCTACGCCGGCGCCCTCGGTCCCGTCGGCCAGGGTGTTCGTCACGGTCTCGGCGCCTTCCTCGGGGTCGGTCGCTTCGTCGTCCCCCTCGGTTGTGCCGGTGCCGGGGTCGTTCTCGTGATCGGCCCCTTCGAGCGGGAGAAGGCGCGCGTCGGGGTCGGGCTGGCCCTCACCGTGGTGGCCGTGTCCGGACTGGCCGACATCGCCGGGGGCGCACCCCGTCTGACGGCGTCGTGGTCCGAGCTGGCCGGTGCCGGGGGGTGGGTGGGTATCGCCGCCGGAGGTCCCCTGCGTCGGGGCGTGGGCGACTGGGGGGCGTCGGTGGTCCTGGTCGCCGTCCTCATCCTGGCCTTGGTTCTGTTCACCGGGATCACGCTGCGCCGCGCCGCCACCTCCGTGGCCGGGGCGGCGACGGACGTGTACCGCGCCCTCGTCCCCGAGGTGGACGAGGAGACGGAGGACGAAAGCCGATCAGCCCTCGATCCCGCCGGCACTGGTCGGGCGCCCGTCATGGCCGTGACGCCCGAGCTCTTCGACCTGGCGCTCCCGGCCGAGGTGCCGGCGCCGGCACCGCCGGAGCCCGACGAACGGGCCGAACCGGCCGCGGCGCCGGCCTCCGGTCCCGAAAGGCAGCTGGTCGCCATTGCCGGCGACCAGCTCGAGGTCGATCTCGGGATGCCGGCCGGCGAGTGGCGGTTGCCGCCTCCGAAGATCCTGAGCCGGTCCAAGCAGCAGCACCTCGACCACAAGGAGATCGCCGTCGCCGGGCGTGCCCTGGTCGACGCCCTCAACGCCCACGGCGTGGCCACCCGGCTCCTCGGGAACACGGTGGGGCCCACCGTCACCCGCTTCGAGCTCGAACTCGGCCCCGGAGTCAAGGTGGCCCGGGTGACCAGCCTGGCCAAGGACATCGCCTACGCCATGGCGTCACCCGACGTCCGGATCCTGGCTCCGATCCCCGGGAAGTCGGCCATCGGGGTCGAGGTCCCGAACCGCCGTCGACAGCTCGTCACCCTGGGCGACGTCCTCTCCTCGGACGAGGCCCGCCGGGCCACCCACCCCCTCGAGGTGGCCCTCGGCCGTGACATCGCCGGGCGGCCGGTGATGGCCAGCCTGGCCGAGATGCCCCACATCCTGATCTCGGGGGCCACCGGAGCCGGGAAGTCGTCGTGCATCAATTCCCTTCTCACCTCGATCCTCATGCGGGCCACGCCCGAGCAGGTCCGGCTCATCCTGGTCGACCCCAAGCGAGTGGAGCTGGGGCAGTACAACGGGCTGCCCCATCTGCTCACCCAGGTGGTGGTGGACCCCAAGAAGGCGGCCAACGCCCTGCAGTGGGCGGTGACCGAGATGGAACGCCGTTACGACATCCTGGCCGAGGCGGGGATGCGCGATATCGACGGCTACAACGAGGCTCTCGAACGCGACGAGCTCGACACGGTCGTCTGTGGACCCGACGACGAGGTCGACGACGAGACGGACGACGCCGTCGGCGATGACCAACGATCGGCCGCCGACATCCCGGGCAACGACGTCGACATCGTGAGCGGCGACGTCGACATCGTGAGCGAGGCCGCCGACATCGTGAGCACGGCGGCCGGGCGCACCGCGTCGCTGGTGGAGGAGTCGCGCGCCATCGTGGATCCGCCGGTCCGCCGTGAACGGCTGCCCTATGTCCTCGTCGTGGTGGACGAGCTCAACGACCTGATGATGGTCGCCGCCCGCGACGTCGAGGAATCGGTGTGCCGGATCGCCCAGATGGCCAGGGCCGTCGGGATCCATCTCGTCCTGGCCACGCAGCGACCATCGGTCGACGTGATCACCGGCGTCATCAAGGCCAACGTCCCCTCACGCCTGGCCTTCTCCGTCTCGTCGCTGGCCGACAGCAGGGTCATCCTCGACCAGCCCGGGGCCGAACGCCTGGTGGGCAAGGGCGACATGCTCCTGCTGACCGCCTCCTCCTCGGTGGCCCGCCGGATCCAGGGTCCGTGGGTGGCCGAGAGCGAGGTCCGCAGCGTCGTGGCCCACTGGCGACGCCAGCACCAGCCCCAGTACGTCGAGGGCCTGGCCGGGGACGGCCGGACCGGAGCCGGTGGGGGCGCCCTCGACGACGAGGACGACGACCTCCTCGCCGCCGCCATGGAGTTGGTCGTTCGATCTCAGCTAGGGTCCACGTCGATGTTGCAGCGCAAGCTCCGGGTGGGTTTCTCCCGCGCCGGTCGTCTGATGGACCTCCTCGAACGGCGGGGGGTCGTGGGTCCGTCTGAGGGTTCCAAGGCCCGGGCCGTTCTCATGACACCCGAGGAGTTCGAGCAGCTGTCGGACCGGTAGGCGGCATGGCCCTCCGCCGGGGTCGACACCGTGTCCCGGGATCCCACCGTCTGCGTTGGGGCGTGGCGGCCAGCCTGGTGGTCGTCGTGGTGGCCCTGCAGATCACACGGGCCGTCCCGGCCCCCGTCGTCCACCCGGCCGTGACCACCGCGGCCGCCCTGCCGGACGATCCCCCCAGGCTGCCGTGGCCGGCGGCGGGGCAGGGGGCGGTGGCCGTGCCCAGGCGGGGCGTGATCATGCAGTCCGGGCCCGAGACACCGGTGCCGGTCGCCAGCCTGACCAAGATCATGAC
The DNA here is from genome assembly GCA_963800065.1 of uncultured Acidimicrobiaceae bacterium. Lineage (GTDB taxonomy): Bacteria > Actinomycetota > Acidimicrobiia > Acidimicrobiales > UBA8190 > CAWJFJ01. The sequence continues at coordinate 239,951 of CAWCZO010000002.1, forward strand.
CGCCTACCTGATCCTGCGGGATCACCCGCTGTCGCCGACGGCCCAGGGACCGGGTGTGTCCATGAACGCCGGCGACCAGATCGAAGCGGCCGTCGACGAGGACGCCGGGGCCACCTCGGTACCGGTCCAGGCCGGCGAGGTGTTGACCGAGCGCCAACTCCTCGACGGACTCCTCGTCCATTCGGCCAACAACTTCGCCGACGTCCTGGCCGCCTGGGACGCCGGCGGTGTCCCCGCCTTCGTGGCCCGCATGAACGCCACCGCCGTGGCCCTCGGGATGCACCACACCCACTACGCCGATCCCAACGGCCTCAGTGCCCAGTCGGTGAGCACCGCCGGCGACCAGCTCCGCGTGGCCGTGCGGGCCATGGCCAATCCGACGTTCGCCGCCCTGGTGTCGCAGACGAGCATCGTCCTGCCCATCGCCGGGGAGATCCCGAACTACGTGTCCTCCATCGGCACCGACGGGATCGTCGGCGTGAAGTCCGGATTCACCCAGGCCGCCATGGGCTGCCTCGTCATGGCCGCCGATCGCATGGTGGCGGGCCGGAAGGTGCTCGTCATGGCGGCCGTGACCGGTCAACCCGGTCTCCTCCCGTTGGATACGGCCAACACCGCCGACATCGCCCTGGTCGACGCCGTGGCCGGCGACCTGCGCGAGCGCCCGGTCCTGGCCCGCCACGTCCGGGCCGCCACCGTCGGGGTGCCATGGTACCGCCACGGTGTCCCCGCCGACACCACACGGGCGGTCACGTTGCTCGAGTGGCCCGGCGACGTCGTCCGCATGTCGTTCGCCCCCGCTCGCGTCCGTATCGGGGCCCGGGCGGGGACCCTGGCGGGGACCTTGCGGATCAGTGACGGGGCTGAGCACGTCACCGTCCCCGTACGGACCACGTCGGCCGTCACCGAACCACCCCTGAGCTGGAGACTGCGCCGGTGAACGCCGCTTCTTGACTACCGTTACGGCGTGCGCGCCCGGGTCCCCGCCTCATCGGCCAACCTGGGACCCGGCTTCGATGTCCTCGCTCTGGCCCTCGACCTCTATGTGGAGGTCGAGGTGGAACCGGCCCCCCGCCTGACGGTCCGAGCCACGGGCGAGGGGTCGGACCTGGCCGCCGACGCCACCCATCTGGCCGCCAGCGTGGCCATCGACGTGGCCGGCCACGACCGCCTGTCCATCACCGTGCGGTCCGACATCCCGGTGGCCCGCGGGCTCGGTTCCTCGGCCGCCCTGGCCGTGGCCGCCGCCGCCGCCGCCGGGGCGCGCGATCCGCTCGCCGTCGCCGCCCGCGTGGACGGCCATCCGGAGAACGCGGCGGCGTCCGTGGTCGGGGGCCTGGTGGCGGCCACGTCGGTCAAGGGTGCCGTCCGCGCCGTGCGGATGCCGCTCGACATCGGACTCGTCTTCGTGGCCGTGGTCCCCGAGCGTCCCCTGGCCACCTCGAGGGCCCGCCAGGCGCTGCCCCAACAGGTGGCGCGGAGCGACGCCACCTTCAACCTCGGTCGCTATTCGCTGCTTCTGGCCGGATTGGCCGATCGCTCGCTGCTCATCCGGGAGGCGACCGACGACCGGCTGCACCAGGACTACCGCAGCCCCCTGTTCCCCGAGGCCCCCCAGCTCCTGGCTCGCCTGGTCACCGACGGGGCCTTGGCGTCGTGCTGGTCGGGGGCCGGTCCCACCCTGCTCGGTATCTGTGACGGAGCCGACGGCGAGACGCTGCGGACCAAGGCCCAGGCGGCCATGACCGAGATCGGCGTCGCCGGACGGGCCATGCTCCTGCGGCCCGACCTCGAGGGCCTGGTGGTGGACGGCGGTGACACCGGGCTGTTCGACATCGGTCGGTCCTCGCCGCCCTGACCGGGACGCGGCAGACCGCCTCGTACACTGGGGAGATGGCCCGGACGTTCCACATCCGCACCTTCGGGTGCCAGATGAACGAACACGACTCCGAGCGCCTGGCCGGACTCCTCGTGGCCGACGGACTCGAGCCCACCGACGATGTCGAGACGGCTGACGTGGTGGTGCTCAACACGTGCTGCATCAGGGAGAACGCCGACAACAAGCTCTACGGTCACCTGGGTTGGTTGAAGAGCCTTCAGGACCACCGACCCGGCATGCAGATCGCCGTCGGTGGATGTCTGGCCCAGAAGGACAGAGAGACCGTGCGCCAGCGTGCCGGGCACGTCGACGTCGTCTTCGGAACCCACAATCTGGCGCGGGCCCCGGTGCTTCTGCGGCGGGCGGCGGCGGAAGGTCCTCTCGTCGAGGTTCTCGACGCGCCGGAGCCGGACGGTGATCCCGCTCACGGGTCGGCGCTGACCGCCGTCCGCGAGGTCCCGTTCCTGGCGTGGGTGACCATCCAGATGGGGTGCGACAATTCATGCGCCTTCTGCATCGTCCCCCAGGTGCGAGGGCCCGAGGTGAGCCGGCCCTTCGAGGCGCTGGTGGACGAAGTCAGGGCGCTGGCGGCCCGGGGGTGACCGAGGTGACGCTGCTCGGTCAGAACGTGAACTCCTACGGCCGCGACCTGACCGGGCGCCGACCTCTGTTCGCCGAGCTCCTCCGGGCCGTCGGCGCCGTCGACGGAATCCGCCGCGTCCGGTACACCAGTCCGCACCCGAAGGACCTCCGCCCCGACACCATCGCCGCCATGGCGCAGACACCGGCGGTGTGCGAGCACCTGCATCTGCCCCTGCAGTCGGGGAGCAACCGGGTCCTCGCCGCCATGCGTCGCGGATACACGGCGGAGCGGTACCTCGAGCGACTGGCCGACGCCAGGGCCGGCATCGACGACCTGGCCGTCACCACCGACATCATCGTGGGCTTCCCCGGCGAGACGGAGGACGACTTCACGCGGACGTTGGAGGTGACCGCCGCCGCCGGCTACGACAGCGCCTACACCTTCATCTTCTCGCCCCGACCGGGCACGCGGGCGGCGGCCATGACGGACCGATTCGTACCGGACGACGTGATCGCCGAACGCTTCGAGCGTCTCCGCGTCGTGGTCGAACGCTCGGCGCTCCTGCGTCACCAAGGGCGCGTGGGGGTGACGGAGGAGGTCATGGTCGAAGGTCCGAGTAAGCGCGACCCGTCCGTGGTGAGCGGGCGGACGCGTCAGAACAAGCTGGTCCACTTCGCCCCCGTGGGCCCCGCCCCGGAGGCCGGGTCTTACGCCCGGGTGCTGGTCACCGGTGCCGCTCCCCACCATCTGCGGGGCGAGCTGGTCGAGGTCACCACCGGACCGTCCACGCCCCGGCGCATTCCCGTCTCCGTCCGGTAGGTGGAGGTGGCGCATCCGGCACCCGTGGCCCTGGTGGGGCCGACGGCGTCCGGCAAATCGGCCTTGGCATTGGCTCTGGCGCGCCGACGGGGGGAGGCCGAGCTCGTCTCGATCGACTCCATGGGCGTCTACCGGGGGATGGACGTGGGCACGGCGAAGCCGTCGGTGGCCGACCGACGGGCGGCCCGGTACCACCTGCTCGATCTGGTCGACCCCGACGAGGAGTTCAGCGTCCGCCAATTCCAGGACGCCGCCCGCACGGTCCTGGACCAGATCACCCGTCGCCGTCACCGCCCTCTGCTCGTCGGGGGGACCGGGCTCTACCTGCGGGCGGTGGTGGACGATCTCGACCTCCCCGGACGCTGGCCGGAGACGGCGGCCGCCCTGGCCGACGAGGCGGACCGCCCCGGCGGGGTGGAGGCTCTCCACGCCCGGCTGGCCGTGCTCGATCCACCGGCGGCCACCAGGATCGAGCCCGGCAACCGCCGGCGCGTGGTCCGCGCCCTGGAGGTCACCCTCGGGTCGGGTCGTCGTTTCTCCTCCTTCGGTCCCGGGCTGGCCGTCTACCGGCCGACGCCGGTCTCCCTGGTCGGCATCCGTTTCGATCCGGACCTCCACGACGTCCGCATCGAGCGGCGTTTCCACGCCCTGCTCGACGCCGGGCTCCTCGACGAGGTCCGGACCCTGGCGGCGCGTCCCGGAGGGTTGTCGCGAACGGCCCGCCAGGCCCTCGGGTACCGCGAGCTCCTGGCCCACGTCGAGGAGGGGGTCCCCCTCGACGAGGCGGTGACGCGGGCCGTGGCGCGGACGCGCTCGTTCGCCCGGCGCCAGTGGGCATGGTTCAAACGTGACCCGCGCATCGTCTGGCTCGACCCCGACGGCGATCTCCTGGCCGGACTTCTCGAACTGTGGGACGCCGGAGCCGGGGAGCCGGCCCACGCCGACACGGCCGCCGTGGTGGGAGAATGACCTCGTGCAGAACGAGGTTCGATGAGCCGGGATCGATGACCACGGGGGTTCCATGAGCGGGGGGCGGTTGCACCTCACGAAGCACCACGGCGCCGGGAACGACTTCCTTGTTCTCCTCGATCCCGACGATCTCCGACCGCTGTCGTCGGCCGAGGTCCGCGTCCTGTGCGATCGACGTCGCGGTATCGGAGCCGACGGGGTCCTGCGCGTCACGAGTGGTCGCCACGGCGCGGCGTTGTCCATGGACCTCCACAACGCCGACGGCGGACCCGCCGAGATGAGCGGCAACGGCATCCGCTGTCTGGTCCAGGCGGCCGTCGACGCCGGTTGGGTGACTCCCGGTCCCGTGTCGGTGGCGACGGCGGGCGGGCTCCGTACCGTGAACTACCGCGCCGGGGATCGACCGGGTCGGGGGTTCGGGAGCGTCGACATGGGTGGCGCCACCCTGGGACCCGAGCTCGACGCCGGCGCTCTCCCGGTCGAGCTGGCACCGTCGGTCCGTTTCGCCCGCACCGTCGACATGGGCAACCCCCACATCGTCCTCTTCGGGACCCCGGTGGACGCCGCCACGGTGGCCGCCGTGGGCGGGGCCCTCGAGCACTCCGTCCGGGGCCGGGCCAACGTGGAGTTCGTCTGGCCGGCCACCGAGTCCGACACCCTCACCATGCGGGTCTGGGAGCGCGGGGTGGGCGAGACACTGGCCTGTGGAACCGGTGCCTGCGCGGCGGCGGCGGCGGCCCACGCCTGGGGTCTCGTCGGTTCACCGGTCTCGGTCCACAGTCCGGGAGGGACTCTCCAGGTCGAATTGCGCGCCGACGGCATCTCGCTGGCCGGACCCACCCAGAAGGTCGGCGACGTCACCGTGGACGACTCCGTCCTGGCCGACCTGGCGCTCACCTACGACGACGAGTCCTCTCCGGCGTCCGACATGGTGACCAAGAGCTCGGTGGTGCGCGGCCCGTGACGCTGATCGAGCGCGCATTCCGGGAGCGCATCGTTCTGGTCGGGGTGGTGTTCCCCTGGACCACGGTCGAGGCGGTCGACGCCGATCTCGACGAGCTGGCTCTGCTGGTGGGGACGGCCGGGGCCGATGTCGTCGGCCGCGTGGTCCAGCGGCGGGACCACCCGGATCCCGCCACCTATGTCGGGCGGGGCAAGGCCCAGGAGCTCCACGAGCTCTCGCTGACGGTCGACTCCGACACCGTCGTCTTCGACGACGAGCTCTCACCCGCCCAGCAGCGCAATCTCGAGAAGATCCTGGGCCGGACGGCCATCGACCGCACCGCCGTGATCCTCGACATCTTCGCCCAGAACGCGCGCAGCCAGGAGGGGAAGGCCCAGGTCGAGCTGGCCCTCCTGCGTTACCGGCTGCCGCGCCTGCGGGGCCGCGGTCGGGAGTTCTCGCAACAGGCCGGGGGGATCGGGACCCGTGGACCGGGTGAGACCCAGCTCGAGGTGGACCGCCGTCGGCTCCTCCAGCGCATGGCCCGGCTCGAGGTCGACCTCCGCCAGGTGTCGGCCACCCGTCGGACCCAGCGCCGATCACGCGTCCGCGGTCGGCACCGGTCGGTCTCGCTGGTCGGGTACACCAACGCCGGCAAGTCGACCTTGCTCAACCGCCTGACCGACGCCGGTGTCCTGGTCGAGAGCAAGCCGTTCTCCACCCTCGATCCCCGGACGCGGCGTCTTGCGCTCCCCGGCGGTGAGACGGTTCTGTTGTCCGACACGGTGGGATTCGTCCGCAAGCTGCCCCACCAACTGGTCGAGGCGTTCCGCTCCACCCTCGACGAGGTCCGCCAGGCCGAGCTGCTGCTGCACGTGGTCGACGGGTCCGCCGCCGAGCCCGAGGCACAGATCGAGGCCGTCCGACTCGTGGTGGAGGAAATCGGCGCCTCGGAGGTCCCCGAGCTCCTGGTGGTGAACAAGGCCGACCGTTCGCCACGGGCCGTCAGGGTGGCCGACGACCACGAAGGTGCCGTCGTCGTCTCGGCCCGTACCGGTGAGGGGATCGACAACCTGATCCACGCTCTCGGAGTCCAACTCCGCGTGGCCGACCGGGTGGTCGAGCTCCTCGTCCCCTTCGACCGCGGCGACGTCCTCGCCGCCGTCCACCGTGAAGGGGAGGTGGTCGACGAAGCCCACGGCGAGGGCGCCACCGTCGTCCACGTCGTCCTCGACGAGGCGGGACGGGCCCGCTTCCGCCAGTTCCTCGCCTCGTGAGTCCCGCCGGCGGCTTCGTCCCGCCGCCCTATCCCTACAGCCGGCTGTCGGCCGTCGCCGGTGTGGCCGAGCGCCATCCCGGGGGGATGGTCGACCTCTCCATCGGCACGCCCTGCGATCCTCCGTCCGACGCCGTCGTGGCGGCGCTGGGCTCGTCGGGGGCGGAGCGGGGCTACCCCACGTCGATGGGCAGTCCGGAGCTGCGACAGGCGGCGGCGGGCTGGATCTCTCGCCGTTTCGGAGTCGGGATCGACATCGCCCGGATCGGAGCCTGCGTGGGGACCAAGGAATTCGTGGCCACGGCGGCCTGGTTCCTGCGCTTGCGTTCTCCCGACCGCGACACGGTCCTGGCTCCGGCCATCGCCTATCCCACCTACGCACTGAGCGCCCAGTTGGCCGGATGTCGGTCCGTCGCTGTCCCCGAGACGCCCGGGGGGGGACTGGACCTGGCTCAGATATCGGAGGAGGACGCCCGGCGTGCCCTGGTCTTGTGGGTGAACAGTCCGGCCAATCCGACGGGATCCCTCACCGACCTCGGTGCGGCGGCGTCGTGGGGACGGGCCCGGGGTGTTCCCGTCTTCTCCGACGAGTGCTACGCCGAGTTCACCTGGGCCGTCTGGCCGCCACCGACCATCCTCCACCACGGAACCGAGGGGGTGGTGGCCGTCCACTCGCTCTCCAAGCGGTCCAACCTGGCCGGCCTCCGGGTCGGTTTCTACGCCGGGGACTCCGACATCGTGGGCTTTCTCTCCCAGGTCCGCCAGCACGCCGGCCTGATGGTCCCCGGCCCCGTCCAGGGGGCGGCGGCGGTGGCGCTCGACGACGACGCCCACGTCGAGGCCCAGAGGCAGCGCTATCGCCGGCGACTGGATCGGCTGGCGGACGTCCTGAGCGAGGCCGCCCTGGCGGCCACCCCGCCGGCCGGGACCTTCTACCTCTGGGTGCCGGCCCCGGCCTGGGCCGTGGCCCAGGGGACGTCGGAGGGTCGCGACGGGGCGTGGGTCCTGGCCGACGCCCTGGCCGAGGTGGCCGGGATGCTCGTCAGCCCGGGCGAGTTCTACGGAGAGGCCGGAGCCGGTCACGTCCGCATCGCCGTCGTCCAGCCCGACGACCGCATCGAGCTCGTGGCCGGTCGCCTGGCGCGGTCAACCGACCCCCGTTTTGCCGACCGGTAACCTCGTCGACGTGGCCGACCTCCAGTCCCAGATCGAGGAGTTGTGGGGCCGTGCCGGTGAGCTCGGCCCGTCCGACGTCGACGCCCTGGACGTGGTCACCCGGGCCATCGAGCTCCTGGACTCCGGCGAGGCCCGCGTGGCCGAGGTCGACCCGTCGAGCGACGAGGTGGTCGTCCACGCCTGGCTGAAGACGGCCATCCTGCTTCTGTTCCGTCTCCACTCCATCACCACCATCGAGGCGGGCCCGTTCGAGTTCGCCGACAAACTCCCGCTCAAGACCGGCTACGCCGCCGCCGGGGTCCGTGTGGTGCCCGGGGCGTCGGCCCGGTGGGGCTCGTTTCTCGACCGCGGCGTCATCCTCATGCCCTCCTACGTGAACATCGGTGCCCGCGTGGGCGCCGACTCCATGGTCGACACGTGGGCCACCGTGGGCTCCTGTGCCCAGATCGGCGCCCGCGTCCACCTCTCGGGTGGCGTCGGCATCGGCGGGGTCCTCGAACCGCCCAACGCCGCCCCCGTCATGGTCGGTGACGACGCCATGATCGGCAGTCGTTGCATGGTGACCCAGGGCGCCCGGGTGGGCGAAGGCGCTGTCCTCGGGGAGGGGACGATCCTCAACCCGTCGATCCCCGTCGTCGACGCCGAGACCGGCGAGGAGATCAGCCGGGGGGTGGTCCCTCCCTGGAGCGTCTCGGTGGGGGCGGCCCGCCGCCGCCAATACCCGGGCGGCGAATTCTTCGTCCCCTGCGTTCTGGTGATCAAGCGCCTCGACCCCGGCCGGCGCCACGACAAGTCGCAGCTCGAGGCCGTGCTCCGTGAGCACCAGCTCTCGATCTGACGATCCGGGTCTTCGGTGTCCGACCTCTTGGCCTTGACGGGGGAGCTGGTGGACATCCCGTCGGTCAGCCACCACGAGACCGCTCTGGCCGACCACATCGAGACGGGCCTCCGGAGCGCCGGTCATCTGACCGTCGACCGCTACGGCGACACCGTCGTGGCCCGCACCACGACGGGCCGGTCGCGACGTCTGCTCCTGGCCGGTCACCTCGACACCGTCCCGCCCTTCGGCGTCGGCGGCCACCGCCTGGAGGGCGACACCCTCTCGGGGCTGGGCGCCGTGGACATGAAGGGTGGATTGGCCGTCCTGTTCGACCTGGCCCGGTCGAACCCCGAGCCGGCCGTGGACGCCACTTTCGTCTTCTACACGTGCGAAGAGGTCGACCGGCGGCACAACGGGCTCCATCACCTCGCATCGGAGAAGCCCGAGGTCCTGGCGGCCGACGCCGCCGTCCTGGCCGAGCCCACCGGGGGTGTCGTGGAGGCCGGGTGCCAGGGGACGATGCGCGTCGAGGTGACGATCGCCGGTCGCCGGGCCCACACGGCACGACCGTGGGCCGGTGTCAACGCCGTGCACCGCCTGGCCCCGGTCCTGCGCGCTCTGGAGGCCTACTCTCCGCGCCACGTCGTCCTCGACGGCTGCGAGTTCGTCGAGCAGTTCCAGGCCGTCGGTGTGCGCGGAGGCGTGGCCGGGAACGTCGTCCCCGACGAGGCCGTGATCACCATCAACCTCCGGTTCGCCCCCGACCGCGACATCGCGGCGGCCGAGACCGAGATCCGCCGTCTCCTGGCCGGGGCCCTCGATCCCGCCGCCGGTGACCGCCTGGTGGTGGTCGACGCGGTGGCCGGGGCCCGGCCCGGCCTCGATCATCCGATGCTCTCCGGGCTGGTCGCCGCCACCGGGCAGGCGCCGAGGGCCAAGTTGGGCTGGACCGATGTGGCCACCCTGTCGGCGGCGGGCGTCCCGGCGGCCAACTTCGGGCCCGGAGACCCTCTCCTCGCCCACACCCCGGACGAGCACGTCTCGCGCGACGAGCTCGTCGGGGTCCGCGACGCCCTGAGCCTCGTGCTCTCGGCCGGAGACGGTTAGAGCCGGCGCAGCACGGTGACGACCCGGCCGTAGATCGTGACGTCGGCGGGGTCGAGCTCCATGACCGGGAACACGGGATTGGCCGGGGTGAGGACGATCCGCCCCCTCCGCCGGGCGAAGGTCTTCACGGTGGCCTCGTCGTCGGGGATCCCGGCCACGACGACGTCGCCGTCGTCGGCATCGGGCTGTTGCCGGACGACCACGTAGTCGCCGTCGAGGATCCCGGCCTCGTTCATCGACTCCCCCCTGACCCGCAACATGAACAGGGAGCCGGACCCGGTGAAGTCCTCGGGCAACGGCAGCCATTCCTCGACGTTCTCACTGGCCAGGACACCGGTGCCGGCGGCGACGTCGCCGATCAGGGGAACGGTCCGGACGGGGCGGGCGGCCACCTGGGCCTCGGAGGACGGGTCGTGGAGCACCTCGATGGCGCGGGGCTTGGTGGGGTCGCGCCGGAGGTAGCCCTCGCGCTGGAGGACGGCCAGGTGGGCGTGGACGGTGGACGACGACATCAGCCCGACCGCCTCGCCGATCTCCCGTACCGACGGCGGATAGCCCTGCTCCCTCACCCGCTCACCGATGTACTCGAGGATCTGCCGCCTCTTTCCCGTCAACGCTTCCGCCATGGAGCCGTCCTCCGCGCCCGGGGTGCCCGCCGGGGTGGCTCCGGCGAACACCAGTTCGTGACCACGGTAGCCGCACCCGGCCCCCGGGGCAAACACCTGTTCGTCGGGGGGGGTCCGGGGGTGGGTGTCACAACCTCCTGCCACCATCGACCCATGAGCCTTCGATCGGATGACGGGTGGGGGACCCCGGCGCTTGACACGAACGTGTGTTCGTGGTCAGATGACCGGTATGGCGAACATGCGTTCGGAGACCGGGACGAGCGGGGAGGGTCGATGACCACGGTGACCGTGCCCGTGGGAGATCCCCCCGTCAGGCGCCGGAGAACCCACCCGACGTACCGCCGGGCCGTGGACGGGCCCCCCGTCTTCCGACCGGGCGGCCCGGGCGAGCCTCCGGCGCCGGGGACGGGCCCGCACCGGCTCCGTCCCGTCCACCCCCGCTGTGACGACCCCAGGGCGGCGGCCCGTGCCGCCGCCGTCCGTCGCCGCCACGTCCTGCTCGGAATCGTGGCGGTGGTCGCCGCTGTCCTCCTCGCCGTCCCCTCGGGCGGACGGGGGAGCGCCGGTCTGGCGTCGCCGGGCCCGGCCCCGGTGGGCGCGCCGCTCACGCCCCACACCACCTACGTGGTGCATCCGGGGGACACGCTGTGGTCGATTGCCGAGAGGCTCGACCCGCAGGGTGATCCGCGACCGCTGATGACGAAGATGAGCGCGCAGCTGGGTGGCACCGCGCCGAGACCGGGGGAGCGCCTGCTGCTCCCCTGACCCGTCTCCGGTCGGAACTAGGTTGGCCGTGTGCGGTGCCCGTGGTGTCAGAGCCTGGACGACAAGGTCGTCGACTCGCGCCTGGCCGAAGAAGGCATCGTCATCCGCCGGCGCCGGGAATGCCTGTCGTGCGGACGGCGGTTCACCACCTACGAGCGCCTCGAAGAAGCCCCTTTGTGGGTGGTCAAGCGAGCGGGCCAGAGGGAGCCGTTCGACAGGGTCAAGGTCGTCTCCGGCGTGCGGGCCGCCACCAAGAACCGGCCCGTCAGCGAGGAACAGCTCGAGGACCTGGCGCAGCGGGTCGAGGAGGCACTGCGCGAGGAGGGGGCCGAGGTGACCAGCCAGCAGATCGGCGTGGCCGTCCTCGAACGACTGCGCGCCCTCGACGACGTCGCCTACCTCCGATTCGCCTCCGTCTACAAGGGATTCGCCGACATCGGTGATTTCCAACGCGAAGTGGGGCTCCTGACGAAGACCACAGAGCCGAAACGAAAGACCTGAGCGGTGCCGCAGCTGCTCGAGACGGTTCCCGAGAAGGTTCTGGCCATCTACGCCCATCCCGACGACCCCGACGTCTCGTGCGGTGGCACCCTGGCCCGGTTCGCCCAGCACGGCTCCGAGGTCCACGTCGTTCTGTGCACCAACGGCGACAAGGGCACCACCGATCCCGCCGTCGACCCCCGACAGCTCGCTCGTCGTCGGGCCGCTGAGTGCGCCGAGGCGGCCAAGCACCTCGGACTGGCCGACCAGAGCGTCCTCGGCTACCGCGACGGAGAGCTCACCGATGACGAGGCCTTCCGTGGTGAGCTCGTCTCGTGGATCAGGCGCCTGCGCCCCACCATGGTCCTGTGCCCCGATCCCACCGCCGTGTTCTTCGGCGAGGACTATTTCAACCACCGTGACCATCGCATCGTCGGCTTCGCCGTCCTCGACGCATTGTCGCCGGCCGCCGCCCTTCCTCTTTATTTCCCCGACGCCGGGGCCGTGCACCAGGTGGAGACCGTTCTTCTGTCGGGGACCCTCGAACCGACACTGTGGGTGGACGTCTCGACCACGATCGACGAGAAGGCCGCCGCCGTGTCGTGCCACCGGAGTCAATTCGCCGACGACGGCGAGTGGGCCGCCAACGCCGTCCGCACGCGTGCCGCCGAGGACGGACGACGGGCCGGGGTGCCCTTCGCCGAGGGTTTCCGTCGGCTCCGGCTCAGCGTCTGAACCGGTGGTCGGACCGGGCGGACACGAGGGTCGGGCGGGCCTTCTCGACGACTGCACGGTGATGCACGTGGATCTCGATGCGTTCTTCGCCGCCGTCGAGGTCCTCGACGACCCCACGCTGGCGGGGAAGCCGGTGATCGTGGGCGGTTCGGGGAACCGCGGCGTGGTCGCCGCCTGCACCTACGAAGCACGCGCCTTCGGTATCCACTCGGCCATGTCCTCCGTCGAGGCCCGCCGCCGCTGTCCCCATGCCATCTTCCTGTCGGGGCGGTATCCGCGCTACGCCGAGGTGAGCGTCCGGTTCCACGAGGTCCTCCACGACTTCACCCCGGTGGTCGAGGGAATCGGTCTCGACGAGGCCTTCCTCGACATCGCCGGTGCGCGTCGGACGTTCGGTCCACCCCCCACCATCGGACGCGCCATCCGGCAGGCGGTCCGGGACACCCTGCACCTCAACTGCGCCGTGGGCGTGGCCCGCTCCAAGCTCCTGGCCAAGCTGGCCTCCCGGGCCGCCAAGCCGACGGCGGCGTTGACGGGACCGCGAGCGGGCCCCGGGGTGGTGGTCGTCCCCCCGGACGGCGAGTTGGCCTTCCTTCATCCGCTGCCCGTGCGGGCCCTGTGGGGCGTCGGTGCCGCCACCGGGAAGCGACTCTCCGACCTGGGGGTGGAGACGGTGGGGGACCTAGCCGCCATCTCGGTGGACACGCTGTGCCGGGTGGTGGGGGTGGCCCACGGCCGGCATCTGGCCGCCCTGTCGCGCGGCGAGGACCCCCGGTCCGTGGTGGCCGTCCAGGAGGTGAAGTCGGTCGGTCACGAAGAGACGTTCGCCACCGATCTGCACGACCACGACGCCTCGCACGGCCACGTCGTGCGGATGTCGGACGCCGTGGCGACCCGGATGCGGGAGGCCGGCCTGCGGGGGCGGACGATCTCGATCAAGGTCCGCTTCGGGGATCACACCACGATCACCCGGTCCCACACGGTGTCGGGCGCCCTCGACTCGCCCCGGGCCATCGGGGCGGTGGCCGGTGCCCTTCTCGACGGGGTCGACATCTCATCGGGGATCCGCCTCCTCGGGGTGTCGGTGTCCGGTCTGGTCCGGACCGGTTCCGACGCCCACCAGCTCTCGTTCGCCGACGCCGGGCCGGGTGGGGACGTCCTCGAAGCGGGGGGCGTCGGCGGTGATCCGACGTCCCGACCGTCGTCACCGGCCACCGGCGAGGAAGGGGTGCCGGCGTCGCCCCGCCATCTGGTCGACATCCCGAGCCGGGGATGGGAGGAGGTGGAGGCGGCCGTCACCGCCATCCGCTCCCGGTACGGCCACGGCTCGGTAGGGCCGGCGACGTTGATCGGTCGCTCCGGTCTGGGAGTGAAGAGCCGGGGCGACACCCAATGGGGTCCGAGCGACCCTCCGGAACCCGCCACCTGAGGTCCTCGCCGGTCCGGCGCGTCCCCGGAAAGAAACATGACACGGGCCCGTCCGCACGAAATGGGGGTTGACCTGGCCCTTTGATGGATGACGGGCCGGGAGGGAACGAGAATCCGACGTCGGGGCTCCGTTGTCAGCCTGTGGTGGCTGCGCGAAGATTGGGTGAGCCGTATTCTGCATCTGACGACGACGCGGTGGGAAGGGGTTTGGGGTGCCGCTCTCCGAGCACGAGCAACGAGTGCTGCAGGAGTTGGAGCAGGCCTTGTACCATGACGACCCGGCTTTCGCCAACCGGGTCCGGCAGGAGAACGTCTACCGGTACGCCGGCCGCTACCTCAAGTGGTCCATCCTCGGCTTCATCATCGGCCTGGCCGTGATGGTCGCCTTCTTCACGACGTCCGTCTTCATCGGATTCCTGGGTGTCCTCATCATGTTCGCCTCTCTGGTGAGCTTCTGGACCAACCTGCGGCGGATGGGGAAAGCCGGCCTGGAGGACATCGGTCGATCCCTGCGCTCCGACGGCATCGGCAACGCCATCAACGACGCCCGTACGAAGATGCGTGAGAGGTTCCGCCGCAACCAGTAGTCGTCGACCGTTCCGCCCGGCCTGAGACGGGTTCCGCCGCCCACCGCCGGCCGCCGTCGTCGCATTAGCGTTCCCCGGCATGGAGCTCTGCCTGGCTGTCGACGTGGGCGGGAGCAAGATGGCCGCCGGTCTCGTCACCCGTCAGGGTGATCTCCTCGACCACGAACACGTGGCCACGCCCCGCCCCGGTGACGCCGACCAGCTCTTCGGCTCCCTGCGGGCCGTGGTGGAGAGGATCCTCGCCCCCGGACCCGGCGCCGGGGGGGCCACGGACGCACGGCGGCGGGACGTCGTGGCCTGTGGGATCGGATGCGGCGGGCCGATGGACCTCGACACCGGGACGGTGTCGCCGCTCAACATCCCCGGATGGCGGGGATTCCCCCTGCGCCAGCGGATGGCCGAGCTCACCGGGCTGCCCACCGCGCTCGACAACGACGCCAAGGCCCTGGCCCGGGCCGAAGGGTGGGTGGGCGCCGCCCGCGGACGGCGGAACTTCCTGGCCATGGTGGTCTCGACCGGTATCGGCGGGGGCCTCGTCCTCGACGGTCGCCTGGTCCACGGCGCTTCGGGCAACGCCGGTCACGTCGGACACGTGATCGTCGAGCCCGACGGCCGGCCGTGCGCGTGCGGGGCGCGGGGCTGTCTCGAGGCCGAAGCGTCGGGCACCGCCGTCGAGGCCGTCACCGGCCGGCCGGCGGTGGAGGCGCCGGCGGACGTGGTGACCCGGTGCGGACAGATGGTCGGTCGCGGCGTGGCCTCGCTGGTGAGCGCGCTCGACATCGACCTGGTCGCCGTGGCCGGATCGGTGGCGCTCGGGTACGGGACCCCGTTCTTCGCCGCCGCCAACGACGAGCTGCGGGGACGCGCCTGTCTGTCCTTCACGCGGACGGCGGCCATCGTCCCCGCCGGGCTGGGCGACCGCGGTCCGCTGGTGGGGGCGGGCGCCGTCGGTTGGGACGGCTGCGGGGCCGACGTCCTCGGTTCCGTGGCGTGAGCCGGGTGGTGAGGAACGTGGTGGCGACGGTGGTTGTCCGTCCCTGGTTGTGGCCCGTGGCCCTCGTACAGGTCCTGCGGTTGGCGCGGCCCGGGTGGTGGCACCGGTGGCCACCGGTGCCACTGCCGGACGAACGCTTGTGGCGCTTCCGGATGGAGACGGCCTACGGCGGCGCCGGGGACGCCACACCGGAGGGGCCGGACGTCGACTCGTACCTCCGGTGGAGCCGGGACATGCGGCACTGGCGCCGCCGCTGACGGTCCCGGCGCCGCCCGCGTTCGGCCGATTGCCGGCCTTCGGCAGGGCCGCGGCCCGGGGCGCGGCGACGGGGGAGTCGGGCGCCGAGGAGTAGCCTCGCGGTATGGGGGCGAGAGAGCCTGGTGCTGCGGGAACGAGTCGTGCGCTGGTACTGAACGCCACCTTCGAGCCCCTCGGGGTGGTGTCCACCCGCCGCGCCCTGCTCCTCGTCCTCGGGACCAAAGCCGAGCTCGTCCACGCCACCTCGCGGACGTTCCGCTCCGAGCGGTTGGCCTTTCCCGAGCCGTCGGTGGTGCGGTTGGCCCGCTACGTCCGCGTCCCGCACGACCGCACCGTGGCCGTCAACCGGCGCACCGTCTTCGCCCGCGACGGCCACCACTGCCAGTACTGCGGATTGGCGGCCGAGAGCATCGATCACGTGATGCCCCGAAGCCGTGGAGGTCTGCACGCGTGGGACAACGTCGTCGCCGCCTGTCGGCGCTGCAACACCCGCAAAGAGGACCGTCTGCCGCACGAGGTGGGACTGGTGCTGCGCACCCAACCGGCAGCGCCGCGCCAGCGGGTGTGGTTGCTGGCCATGTCGGGCGGCGCCCGTGACGAATGGGCCCCGTATCTGGGCGAGCAGTCACTGACTGCGTGAGGCGCCGCCGCCCCGTCGGTTGGCGGGTGGAGCGGTGCACGGGGCCGGCCACCGCCCTTCTCGATCCGTGGCCGCCGGTCGGGAGTCAGGACGACCCCGTGGTGCGGGCCAACCGGGTGAGCGGGCGCGGCGCGCTCGTTCTCGGCAGCACCCAGAAGCGGGCCGTGGTCGACGAGGAACACGCCGCCGCCGCCGGAATCGACGTCGTCCGGAGGTCGACGGGGGGCGGCGCCGTACTGGTCGCACCCGGGGCCCAGGTCTGGCTCGATCTGTGGGTGCCGCGCCGTCACCCCCTCTGGGACGACGACATCGTGAGGGCCTCCTCCTGGCTGGGGGACGTCTGGGTGGAAGCGCTCGAGGGGCTCGGTGTCGGCGCCCTCCGCGTCCACCGCGGTCCGGCGCTGCGCCGAGCCTGGTCTGAACTGATCTGTTTCGCCGGTCTCGGTCCCGGTGAGGTCCATCTGGCCGGCTCCGGGGTGGACGGCACCGGGGTGGGCGGCACCGCGGTGGGCGGCACCGGGGTGGCCGGTAACGGGGTCGCCGGTACCGAGGCGCCCGGTCCGAAGGTCACGGGGATCGCCCAGCGCCGCACGAGTGCCGGCGCGCGCTTTCACACGAGCGCACCGCTGGCGTGGGACCCCGTGCCGTTGACGCACCTTCTCGCTGTCGAGACCGATGTCGACGGCGCCGTCGTCGCCGACCGGGGCGCCGACGGAGGCGACCATGTCGGACGGTCGTTGGGGGATGCCGCCGTCGGCCTGCGCGCCCTGGTCCCACCGTGGCGTCCGGGAGTCGGCGACGACGACATCATCACCGCGGTGGAGGACGCCGTCTTCGACGCGCTGCGCTGAATCCGGAGCCGACCGCCGGCACCGGATTCCCGCCCGTTGGTGTGGGACCCCCCGCCACCTCGTTCGGCGGCACGCGACCGGTCGTCCCGGCCCCGTGGGCGCTGCCCGCCGTCTCCCGTTCCGACGCGCCGCGATGGCGGGGGCCGGCACCGGTCGGGTCGGCGGGGAGGTGGGTCGCCGGGCCGGGAAAGGCCCTCCGGTGGGGGGTGGGGGTGTTGACGGGTGGGGACGTGTGGCGTAGGGTGGCGCGAAGTGGTTGATTAGGGAGCGATTGGTGGCATGGATGGTGCCCGCCGGAGGACGGGGGAACCTCGTGGGAGTCCGCAGGAATGGATCGGTTCTTCGGCAGGTACGAGCACACGCTCGACGGCAAGGGACGAGTGATCCTGCCGGCGAAGTTCCGCGCCCCCTTCGCCGTGGGTGGCTACCTGACCCAGCACCTCGACGGGTGTTTGGCCCTGTGGACACCGACGGAGTTCGAGATCCAGGGACAGCAGATGCAGGAACGGGCGGTCCGTGGCCGCCAGGACCGCAACCTGGCCCGGATGTGGGCGTCGGCCTCCCAGGAAGTGGATATCGACCGACAGGGACGGATGGCGATACCGGGACACCTGCGTCAGTACGCCGGGCTCCAGGGCGAGGTTCTCGTCCTCGGGGCCAACGACCGGGTGGAGCTGTGGGATCCGGCCCGTTGGACGGAGATCGTGGGACCGCAGGAGCAGCGGCTGAGCGAGGGCATGGACGACTGATGGCCGTCGCCGGTCGGCGCGGGGGCACGGCGCCCTCCGGCACCCTGGTCCGGCTCCGGACCGAGGCCGGGCACGACGAGAGGAGCGGCCGGGAGGCACGTCCACAGAGAAAGGCACGGTCACCAAGAGAAGGGCGACAGGTTTCGGTCCTGACAGAGATACGGCACTGTGACACCAGGCCCATGCGCAGCCCCTCGGCTGGCTCGGTGGAAGACTCCTCCTCCGCCCGCTTCCAACCGAGTCGCTGGAGCAAGACTCCCGACGGCATTCCGCCAGTCGAGGGGCTGCGGATGCGCCAGGTGTTCGATCACGAGCCGGTCATGCAGGCGGAGGTGGTGGCGCTGTTCGCGCCGGTGCCCCCGGGTGTCGTCATCGACGCCACCGTGGGCGCCGGGGGGCATGCCAGCGCCCTCCTCGACGCCCATCCCCATCTCCGCGTTCTCGGCATCGACCGCGACCCCGACGCCGTCACGGCGGCGAAGGAGAAGCTGGCGCGGTTCGGCGACCGCGCCACCGTGCGTCAGGCTCCGTTCAATCGTCTGGCCGACGAGATGGAGCAGAGTGCCGGCTCGTCGGGGGATCCCGTGACGGGCGTCCTGTTCGACCTCGGCGTGAGCTCGCCCCAGCTGGACCGGGCGGAGCGGGGATTCTCGTACCGCCACGACGGACCGCTCGACATGCGGATGGACCGTTCGTCGGGTCCGTCGGCCGCCGACGTCGTGAACACATGGTCCGTCGACGACCTGAGTCGACTGTTCGCCGCCAACGGCGAGGGCCGGTTCGCCCGGCGGATCGCCCGGGCCGTGGTGGCCGCCCGTCCCTTCACCACCACCGGGCAATTGGCCGAGACGGTGAGGACGGCCATCCCCGCCGCCACCCGCCGGACCGGGGGCCATCCGGCCCGGCGTGTGTTCCAGGCCGTGCGGATCGCCGTGAACGACGAGCTACGCCTCCTGGAGGAGACCCTCCCGACGGCCGTCGAGGTCCTCGCTCCCCGGGGCCGGTGCGTGGCCATCTCGTACCACTCCGGTGAGGACCGGATCGTGAAGGCCGCCTTCACCCAGGCGGAGACGGGGGGCTGCGTCTGCCCGCCCGGACTGCCCTGTGCCTGCGGCGCCGTGCCCGTCGGGCGGCTGGTGTTCCGCGGGGCCCGCCGGCCCACGCCGGAGGAGCGTTCCCGGAACCGGCGGGCCGAGAGCGCCCGGCTGCGGGCCGTCGAGCGCCTCGACCCGTCGGACCACCGCTGATGGCGGGCGCCCCCGCCCCCCGCCGGGTCGCGGTACCGAGCCGGGGTCCCGATGCCGTCCGACCCCATCTGCAGGTCGTCGGCCCGCCCCGCCGCCGCCGATCACCGGGGTCGCTGCGCCCCACCCTGGTGGCGGCCGTGGTCCTGGTGGTCGGCAGCCTCCTGCTGGTGGCCGGCGCCCAGGCGTACATGACGCAACAACAGGTCCGGCTGACCCAGATCGAGTCCAGTCTGTCGACCCAGGTGGGCGAGCACCATGACCTGGAGCTGCGCGTCGCCCAACTCTCGAATCCCGCCCACATCGTGAGTGCCGCCCAGCAGCAGGGGTTGACGGTCCCCAGCCAGGTCACGGACCTGACTCCGGTCACCGTGCCCCCGGTCACCGGACGGCACCAGGCCTCGCACCCGTCGACCACGCCCCACGCCCCGGCCCGCCGCGGCGCTCGCAGCCGAGCGCCCGGGGCCGGTGGCACGTGAGCGTCCGTCAGGCGCGCTACCCGACGCTCGACAGGCGTCGCGGTCGCCGGCGCGCCGGCCGGTCCCGTCGGATGGCCCGGCGTCCCGTCGTCGGGGCGCCGGTGGCCCGCAGAGCGGGGACGGGTCAGGGCCTCTCGGGCCGGGGGACCCGTCGTCGGGGATTCGAACGCCGGGCACCGTTCCGCCTGTCGCGTCCACCGGCGGTCGAGGCGGCCAAGGCGCCCAAGGCACCCAAGGCGCCCAAGGCACCCAAGGCGCCCCGGGCGACCAGGGCCGTCACCGGAGCGGTGGCGCGACGACGGCTCGGAGTCATCCGCCTCACGGTGATCGTCGTCTTCCTGGTCATCGCCGGACGCCTGGTGGCCGTCCAGGTCTTCTCGGGTTCGCGCTATTCGTCCATCGGGGCCGCCGAGGTGACGAGCACGGTGCAGGTCCCCGCCGTGCGGGGAGGGATCTTCGACAGGAACGGGGCCGTCCTGGCCACCTCGGTCCCCCGGACCACCATCGTGGCCGACCCCTTCCTGATCCACCATCCCGGCGTCGAGGCCGCCGCCCTGGCCCCCGTGCTCGGCGTGCCCGAACCCACCTTGCGACGAGACCTGACGGAGGACTCGGGCTTCGTCTACCTGGCCCACAAGGTGGGGAACACGGTGGCCGGCGAGGTCGCCAAGCTGAACCTGGTGGGGATCAACCTCCTCCCTGACAGCGAACGGGTCGATCCCGCCGGCCAACTGGCGGCGCCCGTCATCGGCGAGGTCGGGGCCGAGGGAACGGGCCTGTCGGGACTGGAGTACCAGTACAACAACCTCCTCGGGGGACGCGACGGGACCGAGAGGATCGAGGAGTCGCCGAGCGGCGTGACGTTGCCCGGCAGCACGACGCCGCTCACCACGGCCAGGGCCGGCTCGGGCATCGAGCTCACGCTCGACGAACCGCTGCAGTACGTCACCGAGCAGGCGCTCGGCTCGGAGATCACGTCCTCGCACGCCAAGAGCGGAATCGCCATCGTCATGAACACCCACACGGGCGACATCCTGGCCATGGCCAACCTGGTGGCCGGGTCCGGCGGCTCGACGGTCGTCGAAGCGCCGACGAACCTGGCCCTGACCGACGTCTACGAGCCCGGGTCGGTCTTCAAGCTGGTGACGTTCTCGGCCGCCCTCCAGGACGGGGTCATCACGCCCAGTCAGGTGTTCACCGTCCCCAACACCCTGACCATCGACCAGTGGGTGTTCCACGACGCCGAGAGCCATCCGACCGAACAGCTCTCGGCCACCCAGATCCTGGCGCAGTCGTCGAACATCGGGACGATCGAGATCGCCCAGCTGCTGGGCAAGGCCCGCCTGGCCAGTCAGGTCCAGGCCCTGGGCTTCGGGCAGCCCACCGGGCTCGACTACCCCGACGAGTCGACCGGTCTGGTGAAGAGGAACCCTGACACGTGGTCGGCGTCGGACATCGGGTCGACGCCGATCGGCCAGGACGACGCCGTCACCGCCCAACAGGTCCTCGACATGGTCAACACGGTGGCCACCGGCGGGATCTACGTCCCGCCCCGCCTGGTCCAGGCCACCATCGCCGAGAACGGCAGCCTGACCCCGACGCCCCGACCGGCCACCCACAGGGCGCTGTCCCCGACCGTCTCGTCGGAGCTCACCACCATGATGGAGCAGGTGGTCCAGGACGGGACCGCCGTGGCCGCCGGTGTCCCCGGGTACACGGTGGCCGGCAAGACGGGAACGGCCCAGGTGCCCGGGAACGGGGGCTACATCCCCGGCGCCTACATGGCCACGTTCGCCGGCTTCGCCCCGGCCGGGGACCCGGCCCTGTCGGCCATCGTCGTCCTCGACCAGCCCCAGCCGATCTACGGGGGGGTCGTGGCGGCGCCGGTGTTCTCCGAGGTGATGCAGTACGCCCTCCACCGTTACGACATCCCGACCTCGCCCGGCGGCGGGACGACGGGCGGGCGTCCCTCTCCGATCGCGTTCCCGCCACCGCCTTCGGTGGCTTCCAGCGCGGCGGCGACCACGGCGAAGGCGGTGACCGGTGCGGCAGGTACGATCGACGCCGCGGCCGGGAACGCCACGGAAGGGCCGTGATCCGTCCGGCGGCGGGGCCCCGACTGTGCGAATGGACCGGTTGTTCGAGGGAGTCGAGGTCGTCGGAGAGCGCGGCGACGTCACCGGTACCGAGGTGACGTCGGTCGAGTACGACAGCAGGCGCGTCGGGCCGGGCGCGCTGTTCTTCTGCCTCCCGGGCCACCGGTCGGACGGGCACGATTTCGCCGCCGGTGCCGTGGCCGCCGGGGCGGTCGGCCTGATGGTCGAGCGCCCCCTGGCCCTCCCGGTGGCCCAGGTCGTGGTGGCCCCGGGGACGGCGCGGCCGTCGATGGCCCGCGCCGCCTGCACCTTCTACGACAACCCGGCCCGCTCCCTCGTCACCGTCGGGGTGACGGGGACCAACGGCAAGACCACGGTCACCCATCTCCTGGCCTCGATCCTCGACCACCACGGTCAGCCGTGCGCCGTCATCGGGACACTGGACGGGGTCCGGACCACGCCCGAGGCTCCCGTCGTGCAGAGGATCCTGGACGAGGCCCGTCGCAGCGGACGCCGGGCGGCGGCCATGGAGGTGTCCTCCCACGCCCTCACCGAGGGGCGGGTGGACGGCATCCGTTTCGACGCCGCCGTCTTCACCAACCTGAGCCACGACCATCTCGACCACCACGGGACGATGGACGCCTACTTCGCCGCCAAGGCGTCACTGTTCACCGCCGAGCGCGCCGCCACGGCCGTGGTGAACGTGGACGACGAGTGGGGCCGGCGGCTCCTCGGGCAGGTGACCATCCCGGTGGTGACGTTCTCGTCGGGCGACGGGACCGACGTCGAGACCGGTCCGGGCCGGACGTCGTTCGTGTGGCGGGGCCGGAAGGTCGAGATGGCCCTGACAGGCGCCTACCACGTGGTCAACGCCCTGGCCGCCGCCACCACGGCCTCCGTCCTGGGCGTCCCCGAGGACACGGTGGTGCGCGGCCTCGAGGGGGCACCGCCGGTGCCGGGGCGGTTCGAGGTGGTCGGCGTACCGGCGCCGTTCACCGTCGTCGTCGACTACGCCCACACCCCCGACGGTCTGATGGTCGCTCTCGACAGCGCCCGTCGTCTGGCCGCCGGTCACCGCGTCCTGTGCGTGTTCGGCTGCGGGGGGGACCGGGACAGAGCCAAGAGGCCGGCGATGGGGGAGATCGCCTCGACCGGTGCCGACGTCACGGTGATCACCTCCGACAACCCGCGAGGCGAGGATCCCTCCGCCATCATCGACGATGTCGTGAGCGGCGTGGTCGACGGTGCCGAGGTGGTGGTCGAACCGGACCGCCGCCGGGCCATCTCCCGGGCGGTGGAGCGGGCCCGACCCGGCGACGTGGTCCTCGTGGCCGGGAAGGGCCACGAATCGGTCATCGAGATCGGCGACCGCCTCCTGCCCTTCGACGACCGCCAGGTGGCGGCCGACGCCGTGCGCCGGGTGGCGCCGTGATCAGCCTCATGGCCTCGGGGGGGATCGCCCTGTGGATGGCCGTGCTGGGGACGCCGATGCTCCTCGGGTGGCTCGGGCGCCGGAGCATCGGTCAGCCCATCCGCGAGGACGGTCCCACCATGCACCAGGTGAAGGCCGGAACCCCCACGATGGGGGGGGTGGCCCTGGTCGGGGCCGGCGTGGCCGGTTACCTGATCGCCCACGCCGGGACCCACGTGGCCTTCAGCCGGCCCGGCATCCTGGTGGTGGTCGTGATGATCGGGTCGGCCGGGATCGGGTTCGTCGACGACTGGATCAAGGTGCGTCACCAGCGCAGCCTGGGACTGAACAAGCGGGCCAAGTTCGCCGCCCAGGTGCTGGTGGCCCTGGGGTTCGCCCTGGCCGCCGAGCACTGGGCCGGGGTGAACACCCACCTGTCCTTCACGCGCTGGGACTCCATCGGGATCGACCTGGGGAGCGTGGGCTGGTTGGTGTGGGCGGTGTTCGTGGTGGTGGGGACGGCCAACGCCGTCAATCTCACCGACGGGCTCGACGGCCTGGCCTCGGGGTCGGCCACCTTCTGCTTCGCCATCCTGGCCATCATCGGGTACTGGCAGTTCCGCCACTACTCCATCTACCACGTGGCGTCGGCGCTGGACCTGGCCCTCACCTCCATCGCGCTGGCCGGGGCCTGCCTCGGCTTCCTGTGGTGGAACGCGGCGCCGGCCCGGATCATCATGGGGGACACCGGTTCCCTGGCCATCGGCGCCGGACTCGCCGCCCTGGCCCTGCAGATGAACCTCCAGCTTCTCCTGCCGGTGATCGGTGGGCTGTTCGTCATCATCACCCTGTCCGTGGTCATCCAGGTGATCAGCTACCGGGTGTTCGGCCGGAGGGTCTTTCTCATGGCCCCCCTGCATCACCATTTCGAGCTTCTGGGCTGGCCCGAGACCACGGTGATCGTGCGCTTCTGGATCCTGGGCGGCCTGTTCGCCGCCCTGGGGCTCGGCCTGTTCTACGCCGACTTCCTGTCGGTCACGAGCGCGGTGCACTGACGGGCCGTGGGAACGGGACGGGTCCTCGTGTACGGGTTGGGCGTGAGCGGCAGCGCCGCCGCGCGTCACCTGAGGGCCGAGGGGTCCGACGTGGTGGCCGTGGACGACGACGCCGGCCCCGGCCCCCGCCGGCGCGCCGCCGAGCTCGGCCTCGATCTGGTGGTGGCCCCCGACCGGGCCACCCTGCGGGCCCTGGCCTCGGGGGTGGACGAGATCGTGGTCAGTCCCGGGGTCCCCGCCGGGCACGGGGTGTTCGCTCTGGGCCCCGGGGTGCGGCTGGTCGGTGAGGTCGAGCTGGCGTGGCGGCGGACGCGGTCGACGATGGTGGCGGTGACGGGGACGAACGGGAAGACCACCGTCACCACCTTGATCGCCGCCATGCTGGTGGCCTCGGGGGTGCGGGCCGCGGCCGCCGGCAACATCGGCGCCCCCCTGCTCGACGCCGTGGCCGGTGACGCCGACGTCGTCGTGGCCGAGGTCTCGTCCTTCCAGCTGGCCTTGACCGACACCTTCCACCCGGCCGTGGCCGCCTGGGTCAACTTCTCCGAGGACCACCTCGATTGGCACGCCACCATGTCCGACTACCGCGACGCCAAGGCCCGGGTGTGGGCCAACAGCGGGCCCGGCGACGTGGTGGTGGCCAACGCCGAGGACCCGGTCGTCCTCGGGGCGTCGGCGGCACCGGCGGCCCGGGGGGCCGAGGTGGTGACCTTCGGCCTCGACGGCGGCGACTACACGGTGGCGGGGGGCCATCTGGTGGGACCGGGGGGTCTCGTCCTGGCTTCGGTCGACGAGCTGCCGCGGGCCAGGCCCCACGACCTGGCCAACGCCCTGTGCGCCACGGCGGCCACCCTGGCCGCCGGGGGGGAGCCCGAGGGGTGCCGCCGTGCCCTGGTGGCCTTCCGGGGGCTCCCCCACCGGGTCGAGCTGGTGGGCGAGGCTGGTGGGGTGCGTTTCTATGACGACTCCAAGGCGACCACGCCCGGCGCCGTGCTGGCCGCCCTGGACGGTTTCGGATCGGCCGTGCTGATCGCCGGTGGCCGGAACAAGGGTCTGGACCTTTCGGTGCTGCGGGCCGCGGCCACCCACCTCCGCGGGGTGGTGGCCATGGGCGAGGCGGCCCCCGAGGTGACGAGCGCCTTCGTCGGGGCCTGCCCGGTGGTGGAGGCCTCGTCGATGGCCGATGCGGTGGCCCTGGCGGCGGGGATGGCCCGGCCCGGGGACGCCGTCCTGCTGTCGCCGGCCTGCGCGTCGTTCGACCGGTACCCCTCCTACGCCGCCCGGGGTGACGACTTCGTCCGCTGCGTCCGGGCCCTGGGGGCCACGGCCACGGTGGCCGACGGGGTGGAGCGGTGACGCCGGTGTCGGGGGCCTCGCCCGCCGAACCCGACCGGACCCGGCGCCCGCCGTTGCTGCGGGTCGTCGACGGGGGAGGGGGGCGACGGGGAAAGCGGCCGGGCGACGCTCGACGCCGACGGCCGCTCGTCACGACGCGGACCGCCCTCCTCGTCGTCATCGGGAGCCTGTGCGCCACCGGGCTGGTCATGGTGCTCTCGGCCTCGGCCTACACGTCGCTGGTGGAGGACGGGTCGGTGTGGACGATCTTCCTGCGGCAGGTCCTGTGGATGACCCTCGGCGGCATCGCCCTCTACGTGACGGCCCGGATGTCCTACGAGCGCTGGCGGCGGGTGCGAGTCCTCCTCCTGGTGGGGACCCTGGCGTTGCTGACGGCCGTGCTCGTCCCGGGAATCGGGGTCTCGGCCGGCGGATCGGCGCGGTGGCTCGGCGTGGGCCAGCTGCGGCTGCAGCCGTCGGAGCTCATGAAGCTGGCCCTGGCCGTCTTCGCCGCCGACCTGCTGGCCCGACGGGCCGACCGCGTCCACGAACCGGGGGCGGTGGTGGTGCCCCTTCTGGTGGTGCTGGGGATCGCCGGGGTCCTGGTGCTCAAGCAGCCCGACATGGGGACGGCCCTGGTCCTGGCCTGCATCGCCCTGTCGATGCTCTACGCCGGGGGCGTCCCCCTGCGTCCGGTGCTCAAGGTGATGGCCGGCGTGGCCGTGCTGGGGGTGATCCTGGGCCTGGCCGAGCCGTACCGGCGGGCCCGGCTGCTGTCGTTCGTCAATCCCTTCGCCCACGCCCAGGGCTCGGGCTACCAGGTCGTCCAGTCGCTCGTCGGACTGGGCTCGGGTCGTCTTTTCGGCCTGGGACTGGGAGCCGGGAGGGAGCGGTGGGGGCTGTTGCCCAACGCCCACACGGACTTCATCTTCTCGGTGATCGGCGAACAGGTGGGCCTGGTCGGAGCGCTGCTGGTGCTGGCCCTCTTCGGGGCTCTGGCCTGGTACGGGCTGCTGGCCGCCGGGCGGGCCCCGGACCGCTTCGGGGCCCTGCTGGCCGTGGCCGCCACGTGCTGGATCACCAGCCAGGCCGTCATCAACCTGGGCGCCGTCATCGGGCTGCTCCCCGTGACCGGGATCCCGCTGCCCTTCATCTCGTTCGGCGGGTCGTCGCTCGTCATCACCATGATGGCGGCGGGCATCCTCGTCAACGTGGCCGGCCACGAGAAGGAGCCGTCGTGGCCGGTCCGGCCCGTCCCGGGCACCCCGTCGGGGCGGCGGTCCGCGGCACGGTGACCACCCGCCGCTACGCGCTGGTGGCGGGGGGCGGGACCGGCGGTCACCTGGTGCCGGCGGTGACCGTGGCGCAGGCCCTGGCCGCCGTCCGCGGGGGGGACGCCGTCGAGATCGTGGGGTCGCGCCGTGGCCTCGAGGGGGATCTCCTGGTCGGCACCGGCCTCCCCGTGACGACGCTCCCGGGCCGCGGTTTCGCCCGGTCCTTCGGCCCCCGCCAGGTGATGGCCAACGTGGGGGCGGCCGCCGCTCTGGCGTGGGCGTGGGTGATGGCCCTGTCCCTCCTGCGCCGGCGTCGCCCCGCCGTGGTGGTGGCCATGGGCGGCTACGGCTGTGTCCCGCTGTCCCTGGCCGCCTTCGTGCTCGGGATCCCCGTCGTGCTGGTGAACCTCGACGCCGTGCCCGGGGCGGCCAGTCGGTTGGTGGGGCGGTTCGCCCGGGCCGCCGCCGTGGCCTTCCCCGGCACCCCGCTTCGGCGGGCCGTCGTCACCGGGGCCCCGGTCCGACCCGAGATCGTCGCCGCCGCCCACCCCGACGCCGCCGCCCGGCGCCGGGCCCGGGAGACGCTCGGCCTCCCTCCCGACCGCTTCGTGGTCGGGGTGGTGGGGGGGTCGCTCGGGGCCAGGACGATCAACGAGGCGGCGCTGGCGCTGGTGGGGCTGTGGGCCGGGCGTGGCGACGTGGTCGTGTACCACGTGGTGGGCCGACGCGACGCCGACGTCATGGCCCGGTCGGCCGCCGCCGAGGCCGACGCCGACACCGACGGGCTCGTCTACCGCCAGGTCCCCTACGAGGACCGGATGGCCGTCTTCTACCAGGCCGCCGACGTCGTGGTGGGGCGGGCCGGGGCCGGCACCGTGGCCGAGCTGGCCGTGATCGGGGTCCCCGCCGTCCTCGTCCCCCTGCCCGGCGCCCCCGGTGACCACCAGGCGGTGAACGCCGGCGCCCTGGCCTCGGCCGGCGGTGCGGTGGTGGTCCCCGACGGCGAGTGCAGCGGAGAGCGGCTGGCCGCCGAGCTGGAGTCGTTGCGGTCACCGGGCACCCTCGACGCCATGCGCCGGGGGGCGGCCACGCTCGGACGGCCCCAGGCGGTGGCCGCCGTGGTGGCCCTCATCGAGACGCACGCCCGGGCCGGACCCCGGCCCGCCGGGTCGGTGGGCGCCGCCACCCGGGCCCGCCACGGGGCCCCGTGACGGCGATGCCCGCCGGCGCCGGGCCGGTCGATCTGACGTCGCCGAGACGGATCCATCTCGTCGGTGTGGGCGGGGCGGGGATGAGCGCCATCGCCTCGGTCCTGGCCGCCATGGGCCACACCGTGACGGGCAGTGACCTGAAGGCGTCACCCACCACGCAGAGACTGGCCGCCGCCGGGGTGTCGGTGATGATCGGCCATGGCGCCGGCCACGTCGGCGATGCCGACCTGGTGGCCGTCTCGACGGCCATCGCGGCGACGAACCCGGAGGTGGTCGAGGCCCGTCGCCGGGGCGTCCCGGTGCTGCACCGGGCCGAGGTCACCGCGGCGGTGGCCGCCTGTCGCCGGTGCGTGGCGGTGTCGGGGACCCACGGGAAGACGACGACCACGTCGATGCTGGCCCTCGTCCTGGTGGAGGCCGGGCTGCGTCCCAGCTTCCTCATCGGCGGGGACGTCAACGAGATCGGGACCAACGCCGTCTGGGACAGCGGGGCGTGGCTGGTGATCGAAGCGGACGAGAGCGACGGGACATTCCTGGCCCTCGACCCCGAGATCGCCGTGGTCACCAACGTGGAGCCCGACCATCTCGATTTCTACGGCGGCTTCGACGAGCTGGTGGCCGCCTTCGACCGGTTCTGCACGGGGAGGCCCGGGGCCGTGGTGGTGGGGGCCGACGACGCCGTGGCCGCCAGGCTGGGGCGGGACCACGGTGCCGACCTGGTGGGCACGGCCGCCGACGCCACCTTCCGGATCGAATCGCTGCGGGCCGGGCGGGACGGGGTGTCGTTCGAGATGAGCACCGGGGGGACGCGCCTGGGGACGATCTCGCTCCCCGTCACCGGGGCCAACATCGCCCGCAACGCGGCGGTGGCCACCGTGGCCGCCCTGCACGTGGGGGCCACCTTCGAGGACGCCCGACGGGCGTTCGCCCGGTTCGCCGGGGTGGCCAGACGCTTCGAATTGCGCGGCGAGTGGCGCGGCGTGCGCTTCGTCGACGACTACGCCCACCTGCCCACCGAGGTGAGCGCCGTCCTGGAGGCGGCCCGTCAGACCGGTCCCGAGCGTGTGGTCGTGGTGTTCCAACCGCACCGCTACAGCCGGATCGGGGCGCTCGCCGGGCAGTTCGCCGACGCCTTCTCGGCCGCCGACGTGGTCATCGTGACCGAGATCTTCGCCGCCGGTGAGCAGCCCCGGCCCGGGGTGACGGGGCGCCTGGTGGCCGACGCCGTGGCGGCGCGCCATGGCGACCTCGACGTCACCTACATCGCCGGTCGGGCCGAGCTGCGGGCCCACCTGGCCGCCGTGCTGCGGCCCGGCGACCTGTGCCTGACCCTGGGGGCCGGCGACTTGACGTCGCTGCCCGACGAGTTGGTGGGGGCCGAATGGTGAGCGGGGCCGGGAGCCTCGACGCCGTGGCCACCGCCCTCGGGCCACGGGCCGTGCGTCACGCCCCGCTCGGGGCCCGGACCACCTACCGCGTGGGCGGGAGGGCCTCGGTCCTCGTCGAGGTGAACGGCGAGGACGATCTCGCCGCCGTCCACGACGCCCTGGCCGCGGTGGCGGAGCCGGTGGCGGTGCTGGTGCTCGGGAACGGGTCGAACATGCTGGTGGCCGACGCCGGGTTCGACGGGCTGGTGGTCGTCCCGGGACCGGGGATGGCGGGGATCGGGATCACCGGCACCACGGTGCGGGCCGGGGCCGCCGCCGCCCTGCCCCTGGTGGCCCGCCGGAGCGCGGCGGCCGGGCTGGTGGGCCTCGAATGGGCGGTGGGGGTTCCCGGGTCCGTGGGCGGGGCGCTCAAGATGAACGCCGGGGGACACGGTGCGGACACCGCCGCCGTGCTGGGGCGCCACCGGATATTCGATCTGATGACGGGGCGGGCCACCGAGGACGGCCCCGGGCGCCTGGCCCTCGGGTACCGGACGTCGTCGCTGCAGGCGGGCCAGGTGGTGGTGTGGGCCGAATTCACGCTGAGGCCCGGATCGCGGGCCGAGGCCGAGGCCGCCGTGGCCGAGATCGTCCGTTGGCGTCGCGCCCACCAGCCCGGTGGCTCCAACGCCGGGTCGGTCTTCACCAATCCCTCAGGGGACTCGGCCGGGAGGTTGGTGGAGGCGGCCGGGTTGAAGGGCTTTCGCCTGGGCACGGCCCGGGTGTCGGAGAAGCACGCCAACTTCATCCAGGCCGACGACGGTGGGAGGGCGGACGACGTGCGCCAGTTGATCGACGAGGTGCGACGGGTGGTGCGGGAGCAGACGGGGGTGGACCTCGAGACCGAGGTCCGGATGGTGGGATTCGACGACGGGGGGCGGGGGAAACCCTCAACCTCATGTGGAGGGTCGGGATCATGACACAGGTCATCGAGGCACCACAGACGGAGCCGGCCCCGGTGGCCATCGAGCCCCGGATCCTCGAGAGACGCGAGGAGGTGGCCCGACAACGCACCCGGAAACGGCTGCGGGTGGCGGCCACCGTGACCGCCGTGGCCGTGGTGGCGGGGGCGGCCTGGGCGACGTTGCATTCACCGGTCCTGGCCGCCCGCCACGTCACCGTGATCGGGGCCGTCCACACCGGCGTCGGTCCCGTGGTGGCCGCCGTGGGCGTCACCGGGCAACCGCTCGTCGACGTCAACCCGGGCCGGGTGGCCGCCCGCGTGGAGGCGTTGCCCTGGGTGGCGCGCGCCACCGTGACGCGGCACTGGCCCGACGACATCACCGTGACCGTCGTCGAGCGGTCGCCGGCGGCCGTGGTGCGGGGTGCGGGTCACGGATCGGTTCTGGTGGACGCCGGGGGGCACGTGCTCTCGTCGGCCCAGGAGGCCCCGCCGGGCACGCCGGTGGTGGTGGCCCCGGTGGTGGTCGGACCGCCGGGCTCGGTGCTGGGACCGGCCGCCGCCCCCGGTCTGACGGTGCTGGCCGCCGTCCCGCCCCTGTTGCGACGGCGCGTCGAGGAGGTGGCGGTGGGCGCCGACGGTGAGGTCACCCTGGCCCTCACCGGACACGTCGGCGTGACGCTCGGCCCCGCCGTCGAGCTCCCGGCCAAGTTCGAGGCGCTCCTCAGCGTGTTGGTGGACGTCCCCCCGACGGCGCCGGAGGTCGTCGACGTCACCGTCCCCGACGCCCCCGCCGTCGGTCCGCCGCCGCCGCCCGCCACCGGTGTGCGGAGGGCGGCGCGCGGCGCGCCGGTGGCCGCGGTCGGCACCGGCGGTCGCGCCCCGCAGCTGCGGTCGGGCGGGCGAGGACCATCCTGACCTGGCCTTGCGCCTCCCCCTCGTGCCTGAAGCTCTGCTTGACCGGTTCCCGGTGCGGCCCTAGGGTGAGGCCACCTCGGCAGGCGCCAGTTGAAAGTTGTGGTCGAGGGTGAGGTGACTGGTGCTCGGTGCCGGCTCGGCCAGCCCGACCACCTGGCGGACGTACCCACCGTGAGGCCCGGGTGAGGGTCGAGGAGAGTCGATGACCGGTCCAGCGCAGAGCAGCTACTTCGCTGTCATCAAGGTCGTCGGCGTCGGTGGTGGCGGGGTGAACGCCGTGAACCGGATGATCGAGGCCGGGCTGAAGGGCGTCGAGTTCATCGCCGCCAACACCGATTCGCAGGCCCTGCTGATGAGCGACGCCGACCTGAAGCTCGACATCGGTCGGCAGCGGACGCGGGGTCTCGGGGCCGGGAGCGACCCCGAGGTGGGTCGGGAAGCGGCCGAGGAGCACCGGGCCGAGATCGAGGAGGCGCTCAAGGGCGCCGACATGGTGTTCATCACCGCCGGCAAGGGCGGGGGCACGGGGACGGGCGCCGCCCCGGTGGTGGCCGAGATCGCCCGGTCGGTGGGAGCGCTCACCATCGCCGTGGTGACCCGACCCTTCGCCTTCGAGGGTCGCCAGCGCTCGGTGCAGGCCGAGGGCGGTATCCAGAAGCTGAAGGAGAAGGTCGACGCCATCATCATCATCCCCAACGACCGGCTCCTCACCGTGTCGACGGAGAAGACGTCCATGGTCAACGCCTTCAAGATGGCCGACGAGGTCCTGCTCCAGGGTGTGCAGGGGATCACCGACCTCATCACCATCCCCGGGCAGATCAACACCGACTTCGCCGACGTGCGGATGGTCCTGGCCGACGCCGGGACGGCCATCATGGGCATCGGCCAGACCACCGGTGAGGGTCGGGCCGTGAACGCGGCCCGGGCCGCCATCACGAGCCCCCTCCTCGAGGCGCAGATCGAGGGGGCGCGAGGCATTCTGGTGAGCATCGCCGGGGGACCGGAGCTCGGGCTGTTCGAGGTGAACGAGGCCATGGAGATCATCCACGGGGTGGCCCACCCCGACGCCAACATCATCTTCGGAAACGTCATCGACGAGTCGATGGGCGACGACGTCCGTGTCACGGTGATCGCCGCCGGGTTCGAGCGCTGGGAAGAGGGGGGCCGCAAGGGCGACGCCGCTGCCGGCGGGACGCCCTCCAGCCAGGTGCTCGGGCTCGATCCCGTGCACGAGGACATCTTCGCCACGCCCGGCGAGGACGACCTGGATCTCGGCGACGACGAGTTCGACGTCCCCTCCTTCTTGCGCTGAGGGCGCCGCCGGTCGCCGGCACGCCTACGCGTTGGGAGCGACACCCGTGGCGGCCTGGTGGTCGGGCCGCCGTGACGGGGACCAGCGGGGTGTCGACACGGGCACCCTGCCGCCGCCGGTCCCGGCCGGGCTGTCGGTGCACCGGCTGCGCCAAGTCCACGGGTCGGCCGTGGTGGTGGTGGACGGGTCGCCGCCGGCGGGAACCACGGGCTGGGTGACCTCCCGCGATGGCCGGCCCCCCGAGGCCGACGCCGTGGTGGCGGTGGGTCCGGGGTCGTGCGTCGTGGTCCTCACCGCCGACTGCGCCCCGGTGGCGCTCGGGTCCCCCGAAGGTGTCCACGGCGCCGTCCACGTGGGCTGGCGCGGACTGGTGGCCGGCGTGATCGCCGGGGCCGTGGACGCCATGAGGGCCCTGGGGGCCACCGACGTGGTGGCCGGTCTCGGCCCCACCATCCACCCCTGCTGCTACACCTTCGGCGGCGACGACCTGGCCGCCGTGGCCGCCGTGGCCGGCGGGGGGGTCCGGTCCGTCACCTCGGGCGGGGAACCGGCGCTCGATCTGCCGGCCGCCGTCCGGGCCCGGTTGGACGAGGCCGGGGCCCGGCTCGTGGTCGACGTCGACCGGTGCACGGCCTGCGGGGGCGGTGCCTTCTCCCACCGGGCGCGCGCCGACGAGGCCCGCCAGGCCCTGTTCGTCTGGCGGGGGGAGGGGGGCCGGGGTCCGTGAGCCCCCCGGCGCCCCTGGTGCCGGCCCCGGCCCCGGCCGTGGTCGCCGCCCGCGTGGAGGAGGTGTGGCGGCGGGTCCGCCGCAGCGGCCGCGATCCGGACACGGTCCGCCTGGTGGCGGTGACCAAGGGGTTCGACGTGACGGCCGTGACGGCCGCCCTGGCCGCCGGGGTCAGTGACATCGGGGAGAACTACGCCGCCGAGCTGCTGTCCAAGGCGGAGATCCTGGCCGGACACGGCGCCCGGTCGGAGCCGGCGCCGTGCTGGCACTTCCTGGGCGCCGTGCAGCGGCGGCGGGTCCGCCGGCTGGCCCCGGTGGTGGGGTGCTGGCAGACGCTGGCGCGTGCCGTGGAGGGCGAGGCCATCGCCGGGCGGGCCCCGGGGGCCCTCGTGTTCGTCGAGGTCGACACGAGCGGACTGCCCGGTCGCAACGGCTGCCCCCCGGCCGGCGTCCCCGGGCTGGTGGGCGCCCTGCGGCAAATGGATCTCGACGTGGGCGGGCTCATGGTGGTGGCGCCCCCCGGGCCGCCCGAGGCCACCAGGGCGGCGTTCCGGACGACGGCCCGACTGGCCGCCGATCTGGGGTTGGCGGAGGTGTCGATGGGGATGACGCAGGACCTCGAGATGGCCCTCGAGGAGGGCACCACCATGTTGCGCGTGGGGCGGGCGTTGTTTGGACCACGCCCGGAGGCGGCCCCCGGCGATCACCGGCCGCCGACGGCGTGATCGTCGACGGGGCCGTGCCTGGCTCGTCACCCTGGCCCTGAAGCCCACGCAGTACGCTGTCGACCAGGAGGGCGCGTCTCATGGCAGCTGGTTTCTTCAAGAGGGCCATGGTCTACCTCGGCCTGGTCGACGACGAGTACGAGGACTACGAGGAATACGAGCCGCGGGTGTCGGTGGGCCCGCGCCTGGCGCCGCGCGCCGTCGACGAAGAGGACGAGCGCCCGGCCCCGATGCCCACCACCACGAGCACCATCCGGCCCATGTCGCGCGACGAGTCGACGGCGACGATGGGGTCGGTCACCCCGCGCGCCGTGGTCCGGCCCGTCCCCATGGACGCCGGCGCCCGCGTCCACGTGGTGGCCCCGGTGCAGTTCGGCGACGCTCGCCAGATCGCCGATCGGCTCATGTCCAACCAGCCGGTGATCGTCAACCTGCAGGTCTCGGACCGGGAGCTGATGCGGAGGATGATCGACTTCTGCAGCGGTGTGGCCTACGCCCTGAACGGCAAGATGGAGCGGGTGGCCGACAAGGTCTTCCTGGTCACGCCGTCCAACGTGAAGGTCTCGGCCGAGGAGCGCCTGCGCCTCCAGGAGAACGGCCTCCTCCGGTCGTAGAGGCCGCCCCGACCTCACCCTCGGGAACCCGGAGCACCACTTTCTCCATGCTCACACCTACCCCTCCAGCCCCATCCCGGCCGCCGTGCTGATCGCGGCGTCGAACGTCGGCCTGCAGCGGGTCCTCACCGACATCGTCTGGATCTTCATCGTGGCCCTGGTGGCCCGGGCCCTGTTGAGCTGGTTCCCCTCCGAGCCGGGGACCACCCTGTACGGCATCGTGCGCGCCCTCGACCGTGTCACCGAGCCCGTCCTGCGACCGGTCAGGCGCATCCTGCCCCCCGTCCGGGCCGGTGGCATGGCCATCGACCTGTCGATCATCGTCACCATCCTGGTGCTCGAGATCGTGGTGGTGAACATCATCATCCGTGCCCTCTGAGGGGATCGGGGGCCCGATCCGTCAACGGGCGCAAAAGCCCACCGGACATCCGTGGACCGCCCAGGTGCTTTGGGTAGGATCGTCCACATGGACAGCCCGAAGTCGAGTAGTCAGCAATCGAGCCTCGACAGTCTCCGGACGGTCGAATTTCGCCAGACCTTGCGGGGCTACCACATCGACGATGTCGATGAGTACCTCGAACGCGTCGCCGTGGAGGCGGAGGCCCTCCAGGAGCAGATGCGCCAGTCGGGGGACCGAATGCGCCAGGCGGCCGAGCGCATCGCCCAACTCGAGCAGTCGATGCAACTCATGGAGCAGCAATTCGAGCAGGTGCAGGCCCAGCCGGCACCGGCGCCGGCCGCACCTGACGACGCGCTGCAACGCACTCTTCTGCTGGCCCAGAAATTCGTGGACCAGACCGAGGCCGAGGCCGAGGCACAGGCCCGTTCCACGCTGGCCGACGCCGAGGCGCGGGCGCGGACGATGCTGGCCGACGCCGAAGGGCGGGCCCGGGCCCTGACCGAGGAGACCGAACGTCACCTGCGCGAGGACATCGCCCGTCTCGAGTCGATGCGGACGCAATTGGCGGGGGACGTGGAGACGATCGCCCGGCATCTCGACACCGAGCGCAACCGGTTGCGCTCGGCGCTGGGCGACATGCTCTCCTGGGTGGACGAGAACGTGCAGCCGGCCGCATCGCTGTTGGCGCAACCGTTACCCTCCTCCACGGCGGCGCCCGCCGAGCCGTCGCCGGCGACGCCAGAGCCCGACGTTCACGGCTCTCATGACGAGACGTCGGGATCGTCACCGACGGAGACGGCCGACCCCGGTGGGTCGGCCGGACCCCGGGCGTCCGCCACCGACGAACCGGCAGCATCGGGCGACAGTCAGGGGATGATGCCGTTGTCGGATCCCGACGGCGCCCGGGCCAGCATGCCGCGCTGAATCCGCAGCGGGGTCCCTTACCGACGTCAGCGACGGCTCCGGGTCGTCACGAGCGACACGGTGCCTTGGTGATCCTGATGGCCTGGGCCTCGGCCACCGACAGGCGGAGCTCCACGGCGAGGGTCTGCTCGGCCACGTAGGAGCGGTGCGCCTCGACGGCACCCACGACGGCGGCCGGGGCGTCGATCTCCAGGGTGATGCAGTCCGAGATGTGGAGACCGGCCTGGCGCCGCTCGGCCTGGACCATGCGGACGACGTCACGGGCCGACCCCTCGGCCTCGAGCTCGGGGTCGACGTCGGTGTCGAGCGTCACCACGCCCACGTCGCCGGGGAGGGTCCGTCCCTCGTCGGGATGGCGGGGGCGCAGGACGAGCTCGTACTCACCGGGCTCGAGGGGGATCCCGCCGGCGGAGACCCCGGCGTCGGAGGCGGTCCAGTCGCCGCCCTTCACGGCGGCGAACACTTTCGGGGCGTCGGAGCCGAGGCGGGGGCCCAGGGCCGACGGCACCACGGTGAGGACGCGCTCGGCCACGTCGCCCAGATCCTGGGAGAAGGTCACCTCCTTCACGTTCACCTCGTCGGCGATCAGGTCGATGAACGGTCGGAGCCGCTCCGGGTCGGCGGCGGTGACGGTCAGCCGGCGCAGGGGCAGACGGGCGCGCCGCCCCTTGGCCTTGCGGATGGCGTGGGCCGCCGAGCAGACGTCGCGCACGAGATCCATGGTCTGCACCAGCTCGGTGTCGGCCGGGAGCTCCGACCCGTCGGGCCAGTCGGTCAGGTGGACGCTGCGCTCGCCGGTGAGGCCCTGGTAGACGCTCTCGGTGAGCAGCGGGAGCAGTGGCGCCGCCAGGCGGCACAAGGTGGAGAGGACGGTGGACAACGTGTCGTAGGCGTCGGCCTTGTCCCGCTCGGTCTCCGGCGACCCGTCCCGGGCCCGCCAGAAGCGGTCCCGGCTCCGGCGGATGTACCAGTTCGTCAGGGCGTCGAGATATCCCGTGACGGCGGCGCACGCCCCGAAGAGGTCGTAGGCGTCCATGGCCGTCGTGACCTCGTCGGTGAGGGCGGCCGTCTTGGCCAGGATGTAGCGGTCGAGGACACCGTGGGCGTCGGTGCGGAAGCGCCCCCGGATGCCGTCCACGTTGGCGTAGAGCGACAGGAAGTACCACGTGTTCCAGATGCGGTTCAGGACCTGGCGCCGGACCTCCTCGAAGCCCTTGGCGTGGACGATCAGGTCCTGACCGCGCAGGATGGCCGACGACAGCAGGAACCAGCGCATGGCGTCGGCGCCCCACGTGTCGAAGACCATGTCGGGCTGGGGATAGTTACCCAGTCGTTTGGACATCTTGCGTCCGTCGTCGCCCAGGACGACGCCGTGGACCACGCAGTGGCGGAACGGGGGACGGTCGAAGAGGGCCGTCGAGAGCACGTGCAACGTGTAGAACCAGCACCGGGTCTGGCCGACGTACTCCACGATGAAGTCGGCGGGGAAATGGGACTCGAACCAGTCGACCTGCGCGAACGGGTAGTGGACCTGGGCGTAGGGCATCGACCCCGATTCGAACCAGCAGTCGAGGACGTCGGTCACCCGCCTCATGGTCGAGCGGCCGGTGGGATCGTCGGGGTTGGGCCGGGTGAGGCCGTCGATGGCGGGGCGGTGCAGATCGTCGGGCCGCACGCCGAAATCGCCCTCGAGCTCGTCCAGGCTGCCGTAGACGTCGGTCCGGGGGTAGCGGGGGTCGTCGCTCTGCCAGACGGGGATCGGTGCCCCCCAGAACCGGTTGCGACTGATGGCCCAGTCGCGGGCCCCCTCCAGCCATTTCCCGAAAGCCCCGTCGCGGATATGGGCGGGAATCCAGTCGATCTCCCGGTTGAGCTCGATCATCCGGTCCTTGATGTTGCTGACGGCCACGAACCACGAGCTGACCGCCTTGTAGATGAGGGGGGTGTCGGTCCGCCAGCAGTGGGGGTAGCTGTGCTCATAGGGAGCGGAGTCGACGAGGACCCCGCTCTGGCGCAGCGCCTCGGTGATGAGCGGATTGGCCTCGAAGACCTGGATCCCGACGTAGGGCGGGACCTCGCCCGTGAAGCGGCCCCGGTCGTCGACGGGACAGACGACGGCGATGCCGGCCGCCTGGCAGGCGTAGTAGTCCTCCTCGCCGAACCCGGGGGCCAGGTGGACCACCCCCGTGCCCTCGTCGGTGGCCACGAAGTCACCGGACAGGACGGTGAAGGCGCCGGGTCGGTCGGCGAAGAAGTCGAAGATCGGCCGGTAGGAGCGCCCGACGAGCTGGGCGCCGGTGACGGTGCCGAGCCGAGGGGCCTCGGCGAACAGCTCGGGGTAGGCGGCCGTCCGTTCGGAGGCGATGGCGGTGGCTCTCCCCAGCAGCTCGTAGATGTCGTAGGTGATCTCCGGTCCGACGGCCAGGGCCAGATTGGACGGCAGCGTCCACGGTGTCGTGGTCCACACCAGGAGGCGCAGGGCTCCGTCGACCAACGACGAGGGGGTCCCGCCGGCGGCGGGCTCGAGATCGAAGGCCACCGTCACGGCCGGATCCACCCGGGGTCGGTAGGCGTCGTCGGCCCGGGTCTCGAAATTCGACAGCGACGTCTCGCACTCCCAGCAGTAGGGGAGGACCTTCTCGCCCTGGTAGACGAGCCCGCTCTCCCAGAGACGCTTGAAGGCCCACGTGACGCTCTCCATGTAGGAGAGGTCCATGGTCTTGTAGTCGTCGGTGAAATCGACCCAACGGGCTTGGCGGGTGACCGAGCGTTCCCAGGAGTCGGTGGTGCGCTGGACCAGGGCGCGGCAGTAGTCGTTGAACCGGTCGATCCCGTAGTCGATGATGGCAGCCCGACCCGAGAACTCGAGCTCCTTCTCGGCCTCCATCTCGGCGGGCAGGCCGTGACAGTCCCACCCGAAGCGGCGCTCCACCCGACGGCCCCGCATGGTCTGGTAGCGGGGAACGGCGTCCTTCACGAAGCCGGTGAGGAGATGCCCGTAGTGGGGGAGGCCGTTGGCGAACGGTGGTCCGTCGTAGAAGACGTATTCGTTGCCCCCCCCGGCGCGGGCCGCCACCGACGCCGCGAAGGTGCCGTCTGCGTCCCAGAAGGCCAGGACGCGCTCCTCGAGGCGGGGGTAGTCGGGCTGTTGGACGACGTCGGGATAGGGGGTGTCGCCTCCTCGGTCGTCGGACATCGGCACAGCGTATGCGGCGGGCACAACTCCTCATGACGATCCCGGGGACCGCCGCCCGGAGGTGAGCGCCGGCGGCGGAGGCGGGGAAAAGCCCCGTCGTGTTGCCTGGGCGGGCCGGCGACGCTATGGTCGCCCACCTTCGTCAAGCAGGTGGGAGGGCTCCGCAATGATCCGCACCGCACGTGACGCCGACGGGACACCGGCGGCGGGGGCCTGATGGCCCCGGCGAAGAAGCCGTCGTCGACGACCAAGAGAGCGGCGGCCAAGCGGGGGGCCCCGGCCAAGAGGTCGTCGACCATCAAGGCGAGGGCCAGGAAGGCGCCGGCCAAGAAGGCCACGACCACCAGAGCAGCGGCCAGGAAGGCGCCGGCCAAGAAGGCGCCGGCCAAGAAGGCGGCGGCGTCGCGGCAAGGTCCCGGCCAAGAAGGCGGCGCCCAAGAAGGCTCCGGCGTCGAGGGTACCGGCCAAGAAGGCGGCACCGGCCAAGAAGGCGGCGCCCAAGAAGGCGGCCCCGGCGGCCAAGAAGGCGGCGCCGGCCCGGAAGCTCGGAGCCCCGGCCAAGGCGGCCCCTCCGGCCCGACCGGTCAAGCCCACCCGGGGTCCGTACGCGTCGGACGCCAAGTTCCTCGACGAGATGCGGACCCTCCTGCTCGAAGAGCGCGAGGTCTACCAGCGCCAGGCCGACGACCTGCGGGCCGAGGCGGAGTCGCTGGCCCTCGACCGCGAACCGGGCGACGTCCAGTTCGACGAGGAGTCGGGCGAGGGTGGCACGGTGGCCGTCGACCGCGAGCGCGACCTCACCCTGTCGGCCCAGGCCATGGCCACCATCGACGAGGTGGACTTCGCCGTGATCGCCATCGACAAGAAGCTGTACGGGGCATGCGAGAACTGCGGCCAGCCGATCCCCAAGGCCAGGCTCCGGGCCCTCCCGTACGCCCGGCTGTGCGTCGCCTGCAAGAGCGGGGGCCTCCACCGCCGCTGAAAGAGACATGCGGCACCGGCGCCGGTCCCTCGTTAGCATCGTGGCGCGACGGAGAGACGGATCCGTCGGGAAGGGGGCCCGTGATGCGTCGAATGATCTCGGCGGCCACCGTGGCCGTTGCGCTGACCGCATCGGCGTCCGTGGCGACCGTTGTCGTGTCCACTCCTGCGTGGGCCGGTTCCAGCGCCGCCTGCAAGAAGTTGGAGGGGTATGCGTCGGGGTCGCACAAATTCCAACTGAAGAAGTGCATGCCACCCAATGCCGAGAAGACCCTGACCGGCGTCGGTGCCGAATTGACGACGGTCGGGGGACCGACCACGTACACGTGGAGGTGGAATGACCGTGCCACCACCGTCGTATCGCTGTCGGTGGCCCGAACGGCCGGGGTCTGTGGGTCGGGATACAGCGGCTACACGGACACGGGTACCGTCACGGGCGGTTCCTCGACGTACACCCACGTGAACGACGTGGTGTCGATGCTCGTGTGCAAGAAGAGCGCCGCCCCGTACAAGAACGAGCTGCGGCTGGCTGCGGCCAGCATGGCGTCGCTGTGAGCCCGGAGCCCGCCTGAGTCCAGGCCTCGAGACGGCGTCGGGGCACCACGATCAGGGTGGGGGAGGATCCACCCCGACGATGTCCCGGTCACGGACGTGGTCGGTCCAGATGGCGCCGTCCCAGTAGCGCATGGGGTGACGGCCCGAGGGATCGGTGTACCAACCGGCGGGGGCGGGGACGCCGGCCGGGGCGCCCGGGCCCAGGGCCTCGTCGGCCTTGCGGGCGGCCCGGCTGAGGGCGGTGAGATCGTCCACGAGCCGGTCCGTCTCGTCGGCGGCCCGGTCGCGGAACTCGGCCCGGATCCGTTTCCCGGCGGCATCGAGGTGGACGGTGGCCAACCCGAGACGCCGTTGGACCGGCCCCTGGATGCGGCGGATGCTCTGGGCCTTGACCATGGGGACCCACGTCGTCGTCCGGCGCACGCGGCCCGTGACGGCCATGACCAGGACGTCATTGTGCCCGGCGGCGAGGAAGTGGTAACTGAGCGGCGTCTTGAGCCTGGCCCGGTGCGGTGGTGGCGAGGTGGCGGGCTGGGGTGCCGGGATGACGGCGGCGACGAGGTGGCGGGCGAGCTCGTGCGATCCGACGGGCAGGAGGGCCTTGGTGGACGTCGTCGAATGCCCGCTGCGCTCTTCGCGACCGGCCGCCCCGGCCACGTCGACCTCGAGGCGGCACCAGCCGAAGAGGCGCCAGACGAACGGCTCGATGAGGCGCACGGCCTGGACCCGGCGGACGGGAA
The DNA here is from genome assembly GCA_963800065.1 of uncultured Acidimicrobiaceae bacterium. GTDB lineage: Bacteria > Actinomycetota > Acidimicrobiia > Acidimicrobiales > UBA8190 > CAWJFJ01. The sequence goes on from CAWCZO010000002.1 coordinate 281,161, forward strand.
TGGTCTCGGCCACGGTCCCGAGGAGTCCCCGGCGGATGCGGATGCCGTCGGGGGCGTTGGCCACCGTGAAGCCGTACTGCGACGAGATCCGACGCCAGACCCCCTGGACGAAGCCGAACAGGTAGGTGGCGAAGGCGCTCCCGACGACGACCGCCGCCGTGGACGACACCCGCACCAGGAGGAGGAGGGCGACGACGGAGGGAACGAAGGTTATGGCCCCCGTCAGGAGGACGGACCCGATGAGCCGGCTGGCCGGAACGGTGGTCATCGTCTGCTCGGCGGGCTCCGGCGTGTCGGGATCGATGCCGTGGTGGGTGGCCAGCAGTCGGGCCCGCAGGTCGGCGGCCACCTGTTGCGAGAGATACGCCAGCCGCCCGTCGGCCGAGCTCGAGCCGGCCAGGCGGACGCGCAGCTCGGAGAGGCCGAAGAGACGGGCCAGGAAAGGACGGACGACATCGACGGCCTGGATCCGGGCCAGAGGCAGCTGGCGCGAGTCGCGGCGCAGCAGACCGCTCTCGATGCGCAGGGTGACACCGTCGAGCGTCCATCGGGTGACGAGCCACCGAACGGCGCCGGCCACGACGACGATGACCACGAGCACGAGGTCGTATACGGCGGCGGTGTCGTCGGTGTGACCCCGGGCGTTGGAGATCACCAGGGCCACCAGGAGGACCGAGACGATCCGTCCGGCCCGGACGACCGGTGTGAGCGGATGGAGCCGACGCCACAGGGTGGCGTCCGGCGCCGGGAGCGTCACAAGCCGGCTGCCTTGGCCTCGCCGAGAGAGGCGAGCTGGTCGCGCAAGCGAGCCGCCTCGTCCTGCTCGAGACCGGGGATCCGTGCGTCGCTGGCGGCGGCGGCGGTGTGCAGCTTGATGGTGGAGAGCTTGAACAGGCGCTCGATCGGTCCGGCCGTGACGTCCACGAACTGCATGCGCCCGTAGGGGACGACGGACAGCCGTCGGAACGCCACCCCTCTCTTCACCACCAGGTCTTCGTCACGTTCCTGGTAGGCCCAGCTCCGGAAGCGGTTGCGCAGGAACCGCAGGACGACCGCCGTGGCCAGCGCCACGCCGACGGCCGTGCCCACCCCGGGGACGGTCCCCGCCTGGGCGGCCCCCAGACCGGCGATCAGTGCCACCAGGACGCCCACGGAACCGGCCTCGAGGCACCGCATCTTCCACAGGCGCGGGGAGGGCGACTTCCAGGTTGTCACGATGGACGATTCCGTCATGCCGACACGTTAAGCGTGTGGCGGGAGCCCGCTGTCGGGCCGGGCACCGGTTCCCCGGCGTGTCGATAGTCCCCGGCGTGTCGATAGTAGGAATGGGCGGTGGCAGAGACGGGAAGTGACGTGGACGAAGGCACGGTGGCACCGTCACCGGACCACCGGTCGGGCCGAGGGTCCACCAGGCGGGGCCTGGCCATCGCCGGCTCCGTCGCCGTCGTGGTGGTCGTCGTCGACCAGCTCACGAAGTCGTGGGCCGTGCGCCGTCTCTCGCACGGCGAGATCCACGTGGTGTGGAAGCTCGATCTGGAGCTGACGTACAACTCGGGGGCGTCGTTCGGCCTGGCCCGGGGCTGGGCCCCGGTCATCGCCGGGCTCGCCGTCACCGCCGTCGTGCTCCTGTTCTCGGCCGTCCGCCATGTGCGGTCGGACGCCCTGAACGTCGCCCTGGGCCTGATCATCGGGGGCGCCCTCGGGAACCTGACCGATCGGCTGGTGCGGGGACATCACGGATCCGTCGTCGACTTCATCGCCCTGCACTTCTGGCCGACCTTCAACGTGGCCGACTCCTGCGTGGTGATCGGCGCCATCGCCGCCGCCCTGCTCATCTCCCGCCGGCCCGGATCCGACGCCGATGGTGGTGGGACCCCGTGAGCGACGCCGTGGAGGCCGGAGGGGCGTTCGAAACGGTGGTCCCCGCCACGCTGGGGGGCGAGCGTGTCGACCGTGCCGTCGCCCTTCTCACCGGCCTGCCCCGGAGCGCGGTGGCCGAGATGGTGAACGAGGGCCGGGTGGCGGTGGACGGTCAGCGCGTCGATGTCCGCAGCCGGGCCCTCGTCGTCGGCCAGGTGCTGCGGGTGGAGATCGCCCCGCCCGTCCACCTGGGTCCCCGGGCCGACGCCGCCGTCGAGTTCGCCGTCGTCCACGAGGATCCTCACCTGATCGTGATCGACAAGCCGGCGGGGCTGGTCGTCCATCACGGTGCCGGGCACGGCGGCGGCACCCTGGTCGACGGGCTCCTGGCCCGTTTCCCCGAGCTGGCCGAGCTGGCCCCGGCCGGCGCCGGCGACGCCGACCGACCGGGCATCGTGCACCGTCTCGACAAAGGCACGTCGGGGCTCCTGGTGGTGGCCCGGACCGTCGAGGCCTACGTCTCGCTCAGCCGGCAGTTGCGCGAACACACGGCCGGCCGGCATTACCGCGCCCTCGTGGCCGGAACGGTGGCCGACGACGCCGGGGTGGTGGACGCACCCATCGGGCGTTCACCGCGTCAGCCGACCCGTATGGCGGTGACCAGGGGAGGGCGCCCGGCCCGCACGGCATACACCGTGGTGGCCAGGTACCGCCAGCCGTTGGAGGCCACGTTGATCGAAGCCACGCTCGACACCGGCCGCACGCACCAGGTCCGTGTCCATCTGGCCGCCATCGGCCATCCCGTGCTCGGCGACGACCGCTACTGGGCGACGACGGCCCGTCCTCCTGCCGGCCAGGCGTGGCTGGCCCCGGGCCGCCTCTTCCTCCACGCCTCCCGGCTCAGCCTCGACCACCCCGGCAGCGGCGAGCCCAGGAACTGGGAGTCACCCCTGCCCCCCGATCTCGAGGCCGTCCTTCGGCGACTGGGGGCGTGACCCGGGGTCGCCCACTCAGGCCGCTTCGTGGGCGGCCTCCACCTCGGGGAGGTCGGCCAGGTGCTGCAGGGCGCGCGTCTCGGCCTGGCGGGCCCGGCGGACACCGATCCCCAGCCGGCTGGCCGTGGCCTGGAGCGACGCCGGACCGCCGCCGTCGAGGCCGAAGCGGATGCGCACCACGTCGCGCTCGAGCTCGTCGAGACCCTCGACCGCCCGTCGGACGCGTTCGAGGACGAGACGCCGTTCGACGTCCTCTTCGAACTGGTTGTCGTCGGACGCCACCAGGTCCCCGAGAGCCGAGCCGGTGTCGCCCCCGGTGGGCTGATCGAGGCTGGCCACCACCCGGGCCACGCCCTTGAGCGATCGCAGTGCCTTGTCGTCGACGCCGCTGGCTTCGGCCACCTCCTCCGGGGTGGGGTCGCGCTGCAGCTCGGTGGCCAGCTCCCAGGTCATCCGGTCGGCCCGTTGCGCCTGTTCGGCCACCTCCATCGGAACCCGGATGGTGGTGCCATGTTGCTGGACGGCGCGCTGGAGGGCCTGCCGGATCCACCACGTGGCGTACGTCGAGAACCGGAAGCCGCGTTGCCAGTCGAACTTGTCGACCGCCCGCATGAGCCCGAACGTGCCCTCCTGCACCAGGTCGGCGAAGTCGACGCCGCGGTCCTGGTAGCGCCGGGCCCAGTGGACGACCAGCCTCAGGTTGGCGGCGATCATGGCCCGCCGGGCCTCGTCGTCCCCGTCGGCCACCCGCTTGGCCAACTCGGTCTGCTCGTCGGCGTCGGGAAGGGGGTACTGGTCCAGGTCGTCCAGGAAATACCGCACGCTGTCTGGGGTGCTCGTGAATTTCGCCATTTCTGCCTCGTGATCGTACGTACTTGCTCTCGCACAGAACAACACGGGTGTCGTCCCCCGCATTCCTGATACGGGGCACTCTCGGGGTCCGGTTTGCGGACCGGGTCGAGCGGTGGTGCGCTCTGGAGGTGTCCCTGGCCGCCCCGCCCCCCCGCACTCCCCCCGGATCGGGGCGTCTCGTCACGGTCCGCCACGGGGCCACGGCGTGGAGCACGAGCCTGCGGCACACCGGGCGGACCGATCTCCCGCTCGAGCCCGAGGGTCGTGACCAGGCCCGAACCGTGGGCCGGCGCCTGGCCGGCCACCGTTTCGCCCTGGTGCTGGTGAGCCCCCTGGCGCGCGCCCGGGAGACGAGCGAGCTGGCCGGCTTCGCCGACGCCGAGGTCTGCGACGACCTCCGGGAGTGGGACTACGGCGCCTTCGAGGGCAGGACCACGGCCGATATCCGCTCCGAGCACCCGGGGTGGTCGTTGTGGCTCGACGGCGCCCCCGGCGGGGAGACCCTGGCCCTGGTGACGGCGCGTGCCGACCGCGTGGTGGCCCTGGTCCGGGCCGTGGCCGGCGACGTCCTCGTCTTCGCCCACGCCCACATCCTGCGCGTGGTGGCGGCCCGCTGGCTGTCGCTCCCGGGCGGCGACGGCGCCCGCTGGGTCCTCGGTCCGGCCAGCGTCAGTGTCCTCGGCTGGGAGCGCGAGACCCCTGTCATCGAGCGGTGGAACGACACCGGCGGGCGCCCGTTGGGCTGAGCGGGACGGGCCCGTTCAGGCGGGCTGGACCCGATCGCCCTCGGGCTTGTCGGGCCGGCGGTCGACGGGGCGTTGCGGGAAGCTGGGGGCGCCGGTGGCCTCCTCGGGATAGCGCCGGCCGCCGGTCCAGGCGCCCGGCGGGGCGAAGACGATGTTGGTCAGCGCGTAGGCGATCGACTCGTAGTTGACCCGCCATCCCTTGAAGTGGGCCCATGCCTCCTCGGCCGTGCGTTCGAGGGGGACGCCGGCCAGTTCCAGGCGGGCCACCGCTTCGACGAAGTCCTCGAAGGGCAACTCGATAGCGGCGTCCGGCCGGGGATCGGGGTCGAACGGGATGTGGATGGCGCGGGCGATGTCGCGCAGGCAGGTGAACCCCATGCGTACGCACAGCCTGGCTTCGGCCGGGGCCCCCGTCGGGCACACGGCCATGTAGAGGGCGGCCGAGTCGAGGACGGCGATGAGTCCGACGAGCCACGAATTGGTGGGATGGGGCGAGCGCATGTAGATCAACGCCGGATAGGTCGTGTGGCTCTCGGCCACGTCGGCCGACCAGCGTTCCCATTCGCCGTAGAACTCGTCCAGGTTTCCCTCGATGCCCACCAGGTAGTGACGGGCGAGCAATTCCGGGCCCCACGCGGGGGTGCCGGCCCGGCTCTCGAGCATGGTCACGAGGGTCTCGCGCCGGTTGAAGGAGTCGTAGAGGGCGGGGAGATAGGCGATCTGCAGGGCGATGACGAGCAGGCCGAAGGCGGCCGCCAAGAAGGCCACCACCTCGGGCGCCGGATGGCTCTCGGTGGCGAATCCGAGCGTGAAGATCGACGAGCCGGCCTCGATGAACGAATGGCCGAACGACCCGTTCCCGGTGCTCCAGATGATGAGGGCGAAGCCGGCGAGCCCCGAACACAACCAGATGCCGAGGCGCAACAGCATCACCACGGGCTCGAGGCTGGTGAGCAGGTAGTCGCGCGTGGGGAAAGAGTTGACCCGGCCCACCCCGACGTGGACGGCCTTGCGGAAGAGCCGGGAAGCCACCGCCACCGGGCCCGAGGTGTGAGGACGGGGGACGACCAGGGCGCGCACCAGGTCGTAGAGGTCGCCGGCGACGAGGACGACACCGGCGATGCCGACGACCCATTTCAAAACGGTCACCGGGCGGCTCTCCGGGCTGGGACGGCGCTCAGTGGAGGGATCGGGCCGGGGCGTTGCCGAGGGACCGGGAGACCATGTCGGCCAGCGTGAAGGAGTCCAGGTGCTCGCGCATGTGCTCACCGACCTCCGACCAGACGGCCAGCAGGATGCACTGACCCTCGTGCTCGCAGGCACCGTTCTCGTGGGGACGCCCGAAGTCGCCGGCCACGATGGGACCGTCCACGGCATGGACGATCTCGCTCAAGGTGATCTCCTCGGGGCGCCGGGCCAGGACGTAGCCGCCGCCCACGCCCCGCTTGGAGCGGACGAGACCGGCGCCTTTGAGGGCCAGGAGGATCTGCTCCAGATAGGGCTGGGGCAACCCGGTGCGTTCGGCGATGTCACGGACCGACGTCGGCCCGAGGGCGTCACCATGGAGGGCCAGGGAGAGAAGGGCACGGCTGGCATAGTCCCCCCGGGTCGAGACTTTCACGGTCCGATGTTACCCGGCCGACCTGCTCGTTCCGCTGGGCGGGGTGAGGACGCCGACCGGGCGTGGATACAGTGCGCTGTGCCCGTCGAGCCCGTTCTGCCCGATTACGGGGGAGCGTGTCTGTCGTCGGTCGTCCCCGCCCTCCTGGATCGCTTCCGCTCCGACGTCCCGTCGTGGCTCCCCGGCCCGGCCCGGGGAGCCCGCCAGGTGGTCCTGCTCGTTCTCGACGGCCTCGGATGGCAGCAGTTGCAGACGGACGCGGCCTGTGCGCCCACCGTGGCCGCCGGTGTGGGCGGGCCCATCACGTCGGTCGTCCCCACCACCACGGCCACCGCTCTCACCTCCATCACGACCGGGCGCCCCCCGGCCGGGCACGGGGTGGTGGGCTATCGCATGCGCGTCGGGGGTGACGACGCGGTGGGCGACGAGGTGATGAACGTCCTGCGCTGGCGGACGGGCAGCGGTGACATGCGCCAACGGCGACCGGCCACGGCCTTTCAGTCGACGCCGCCGTTCGGTGGCCTGGCCGTTCCGGCCGTGACCAGGACGGAATTCGCATCGACGGGGTTCACCGCCGCCCATCTGGCCGGGGCCCGGCTGGTGGGCTGGTCGGTCCCCTCGACCCTGGTCGTCGAGGTCCGAAGGCTGCTGGGCGACGGCGAGCCGTTCGTCTACGCCTACTACGACGGCCTGGACAAGGTGGCCCACGAGCGCGGACTGGGCCGCTACTACGCCCAGGAGCTGCGGACCGTCGACCGCCTGGTGGGTGACATCGCCGACGCGCTCCCGCCGGGGGCGGCGCTCCTGGTCACGTCGGATCACGGACAGGTGGAGGTGGGGACGTCGGCCCGGTTGCCCGGCCCCGAATTGCTGGCCTCTGTCGAGATGCTGTCGGGTGAAGGCCGGTTCCGCTGGCTCCACGCGCGCCGGGGCGCCACCGCCGACGTGGAGGCTGCCGCCGTGGACGCCCACGGCGACGAGGCCTGGGTCCGCAGCCGCGAGCAGATCGTCGACGAAGGATGGTTCGGTGGCCCCCTCAGCCCCGAGGTGGCCCACCGCCTGGGTGACGTGGCCCTGGTGGCCCGGGAGCCGGTGGCCTTCCTCGACCCGGCGGACACCGGCGAGACCCGCCTGCTGGCCCGGCACGGGTCACTCACGGCGGCCGAGATGTACGTTCCCCTGGTGGCGTGGGCCAACAGATGAGTCGGCCCGTACTTGGCCCGACGGGGCACCTTTGGCAGGATCGTGGTCGTGGACGATAAGAGCGAAGCAGGCGAGAAGGACACGGCCGAAGCGGTTCTCGTCGAGCCGGGGGACCGTTCGACCCTCACGGACGGACCCGCCGCCGAGGGCTCGGACGATGAACCGATCGAGTCGGTCGAGCAGCCGGCCAAGGTCATGCGGATCGGTTCGATGGTGAAACAGCTCCTCGACGAGGTGCGCAGCGCCCCCCTCGACGAGGCCAGCCGGACCCGGCTGCGTGAGATCTACGAGCAGTCGATCCGGGAGCTGGCCGGGGCCCTCAGCCCGGACCTGGCCGCCGAGCTCGACCGGATGGCCCTGCCCTTCGACGAGGCGGTCCCCTCCGAAGCAGAGCTCCGGATCGCCCAGGCCCAGCTGGTCGGGTGGCTCGAGGGCCTGTTCCACGGCATCCAGGCCACCCTCATGGCCCAGCAGATGGCGGCCCGGGCCCAGCTCACGGAGATGCGTCAGCCGGGGCTGCCCGCCGGGCGCGGCCCGGGCGAGCCCGCCCCGAGGCCCGGCGCCTACCTCTGAGCGCCCGCCACCCCCACTTGGTAGGGTCACAAAACCACAGTGTTGTAGTTCACCGGTGCTGACCAGGCAGCGCCCGTCACAGTAGGAGGGGTCGACGGCGCATGGCCGGCGAGAGATCGTTCGCCCATCTGCACACGCACACCGAGTACTCGATGCTCGACGGCGCGGCCCGGATCGGCGACCTGGTCGACGCCGCCCTGGCCGACGGTCAACCGGCACTCGGCATCACCGACCACGGCAACATGTACGGGGTCCTCGACTTCTACCCGCGGTGCCAGGAGAAGGGCATCACACCGGTGATCGGTACCGAGGCGTACATGGCGGGGGACTCCCGCCACGAACGGCCGGTGCGTCGGGGCAAGGTGGACGACACCGGTGGTGACGTCGACGGGGGCGAGAAGCTCTATTACCACCTGACGCTTCTGGCTGAGACCACCCAGGGGTACGGGAACCTCATGAAGCTCTCGTCGGCCGCCTATCTCGAGGGCTACTACTACAAGCCGCGGGTGGACTGGGAGCTCCTGGAGAGGCACCACCCCGGTCTGATCGCCACCACCGGATGCCTGGGAGGCGTCGTCCTGCAGGCGCTGTTGGCCAATGACGACGAACGGGCCCTCAAGCTGGCCGGCCGGCTCCAGGACATCTTCGGTCGCGACAACCTGTTCGTGGAGCTGCAGGACCACGGGTTGGCGGCCCAGCGCCGGACCAATCCGGCCCTCGTCCGCATCGCCCGCCAACTGGGGGCGCCCCTCATCGCCACCAACGACAGTCACTACACTCATCGCGACGACGCCGTGGCCCACGACGCCCTCCTGTGCGTGCAGACGGGTGCCCTCATCGATGATCCCAAGCGATTCAAGTTCGAGGGGGAGGAGCATTACCTCAAGTCGGCGGCCGAGATGCGGACCCTGTTCTCGGAGGTTCCCGAGGCGTGCGACAACACGTTGCTCATCGCCGAGCGGGCGAACGTCGAGATCGAATTCGGGGTCAACGCCCTTCCCGAATTCCCGGTGCCGGACGAATTCACCGGCGCCGGTTACGAGGAACGAGCCGATGCCTACCTCCGTCACCTGTCCTTTGAAGGGGCACGGATGCGCTACGGCGACCCGCTGCCGCCCGGTGTCGAGGAACGACTGAACTACGAGCTGGGCGTCATCACCAACATGGGTTTCTCGGCGTACTTCCTCGTCGTGTGGGACCTCATCCACCACGCCCGGACGAGCGGCATCCGCGTCGGCCCCGGACGGGGCTCGGCGGCAGGGTGTTGTGTGGCGTACTGCCTCCAGATCGTCGACCTCGACCCCATCCGCTACGACCTCCTGTTCGAGCGCTTCTTGAACCCGGGTCGCAAGCAGATGCCCGACATCGACATGGACTTCGACGAGCGGTACCGGGCGGAGATGATCCGCTATGCCGCCGAGCGCTACGGCGACGATCGCGTGGCGCAGATCGTGACGTTCTCCACGATCAAGGCCCGGGCCGCCGTGCGCGACGCGGCCCGGGTTCTCGGCTTGCCGTACGTCGTGGGAGACCGGATCGCCAAGGCGATGCCACCGCTGATCATGGGACGCGACACCCCCCTGCGGGCGTGCCTCGACCGGATCGACGGACAGGATGACGGCTACGCCGCCGCCCAGCAGCTACGGGAGATGTACGCGTCGGACCCCGAAGCGCGCCGTGTGATCGACGTGGCCAAGGGACTCGAGGGTCTCCGGCGTCAGGACGGCATCCACGCCGCCGCCGTGGTGATCACCAAGGAGCCCCTCACCGAGTATCTCCCCGTCCAACGCAAGCCGGAGAGCGGTCAAGCCGTCACCGAGGCACCGATCGTCACCCAGTACGAGATGCACGGCGTCGAGCAGCTGGGCTTGCTCAAGATGGACTTTCTGGGCTTGCGGAACCTGTCGGTCATCGAACGGGCCCTCGACCTGGTGGCCCGCACCGAAGGAGCGCGCCCCGACATCGACGCCATCGCCCTCGACGACGCCGACACCTTTGCGGCGCTGTGCCGGGGTGACTCCATCGGCGTGTTCCAGCTCGAAGGCGGCCCCATGCGGTCGCTCATGCGGTCGCTCGCCCCCACGTCGTTCGACGATGTCGCCGCCCTGGTGGCTCTGTACCGTCCCGGGCCGATGGCGGCGAACATGCACAAGGACTACGCCGACCGCAAGAACAATCGGAAGCCGGTCACGTACCTGCACCCCGATCTCGCCCCCATCCTGGGCGACACCTACGGGTTGATGATCTATCAGGAATCGGTCATGCGGGTGGCCCAGAAGTTCGCCGGCTACACCCTCGCCGAGGCCGACAATCTCCGCAAGGCATGCGGGAAGAAGATTCGCAAGATGATCCGGGCCGAACGCAAGAAGTTCGTGGCCGGCTGCGTCACCCAGGGGTACGACGAGACGTTGGGGACGGCGCTGTTCGACATCATCGAGCCCTTCGCCGACTACGCCTTCAACAAGTCGCACTCCTACGGCTACGGCCTGGTGGCCTACCAGACGGCCTGGTTGAAGGCCCACTACCCGGTGGAGTACCTCGCCGCTCTCTTGACGTCGGTCAAGGACGACAAGGACCGGACGGCGGTCTACCTGGGGGAGTGCCGCTCGCTCGGCATCGAGGTCCTGGTGCCCGACGTCAACACGTCGGCCGCCGAGTTCACGCCCATCGTGGGCGACGACGGGGCCCGGCGAATCGTCTTCGGTCTTGCCGCCGTCCGCAACGTGGGTGAGGGCCTCGTCGAGCGGATCGTGGCCGAGCGCGAGGAGAACGGGCCGTTTGTGGACTTCTACGACTTCGCCCGGCGTGTCGATCCGATGGTCCTGAACAAGCGGACGGTGGAATCCCTGGTGAAGGCCGGGGCCTTCGATTCGCTCGGGCACGTCCGCCAGGGCCTGTGTCTCGTCTACGAGGACATCGTCGATCGGACGCTCGAGCGGCGCCGTGAGGAACAGGCCGGGATCTCCACGCTGTTCTCCTCCATCGAGGGATTCGCCGCCGACGGCGACAGCGCCCCCGGTGGACCGGCCGGATACGCCGACGTCAGGGTGCCCATTCCCGACACCGAATTCGCCAAGACGCAGCGGCTGGCCTTCGAGAAGGAGATGCTCGGGCTCTACGTGAGCGACCATCCCCTGCGAGGGGTCGAGGCGGCGCTGGCCCGGCTGGTCGAATGCTCGATCGTCGACCTGAAGGACGAAGAGGCCGGGAGTGACTCCGGGATGGGACGCGAAGGCCAGGTCCGCACCGTCGGGGGGGTCGTGACGGCTCTCGTCCGGCGCTACACGAAGCGGGGCGAGCTGATGGCGACGTTCACCCTCGAGGACCTCCACGCGTCCATCGAGGTGTTCGTCTTTCCCAAGGTCATGGCGCAGGTGGGTGCCGTCCTGGCCGACGACGCCGTGGTGGTGCTGCGCGGACGCATCGACACCCGCGACGACCAGGTGAAGCTGGTCTGTATGGAGGTGGCCCGGCCCGAGCTGGTGGTCGAGGGGGCCTCCGAGCTGCGGGTGCAGGTGCCGGTGGGGGTGCTCACCGACGGCGTCGTCGACCGCCTCAAGGAGCTGCTCGTGGAACACCCCGGGGACGAACCGGTCTTCCTCCACGTGGGCGAGTCCGTCCTCCGGCTGTCCCCCGAATTCAACGTCAACAGCCGTCGCGGGCTCCTGGGCGAGCTGCGGGTCCTCCTGGGCCCGAACGCCATCGCCTGACCGCCCCGGCCGGCGTGGGCGGTGGACGGCGGCGCCCGGGGCCCAGGCACGAACGCCGAGGTCGGCAGGTCGGTTGGGCTACCCCCGTGCACATCCCGTATCCTGTAGGTACACCCCGGGGCCGCCACGTGGGGCAGTGTCATCGCCCTCCGCCGGTGAAGGGGGCCGGTCAGCGAGACGAACACGGAGCACGGTATGCCGTTTGAGGTCGGTACCAAGGACTGCACGTCACTCAGTGATGCCGAGCTGGCCGAGATGGCCGACCTGTGCGTCGACCGGGAACCGGGGTTCGACATAGGTTTCCTGTCCAAGCAGTGCGAGGAATGGGTTCTGATCACCCTGGTCCGCGAGGGCCAGAAGCTCCGGGGCTATTCCTTCTCGACCCTGGAGCGGATCGGGGGGACCCCGTCACTGCTGATCGGGCTGTCGACGGTGGACCGGACGGTGAAGGCCGAGCAGGCCCTGCGCCTCCTGCTGGGCGACCAGTACCGCCGGGCCCTGCTCGCCTTTCCCGACGAGGACGTCCTGGTGGGCACCCGTCTGGGCGTCGCCGAGGCGTACCAGGCGTTCGCCGGGCTGGTGGACGTGGTTCCACGTCCGGACCACAAGGCCAGTGGTGAGGAGAGGGCCTGGGGTCGCCGGCTGGCCAAGCGGTTCGGCGCCGAGGGTCGGATCGACGACCGGACGTTCGTCTTGAAGGGGGACGGCAGCACCGCCGGTGCCCTCGATCTCGGTGGTCCCAAGGTCAAGGAGCCCGATGCCGGCGTGGTCGTTCTGTTCAAGGGTCTGGCCATCAAGCGGGGCGACAGGCTGGTGACCTTCGGGTGGGCCATGGCCGAGGACCTCGCCTCGGGGGCGCTCGCCTCCGGTCGGGCGCGCTGATCCACCCGATCCCCGCCTAAGGGCGGGGCAGGATGGCGGTGACGGTCTTGTAGCAGTGCCCGTCGCGGGGCCGGCTGACCGAGACCACGATGAAATGGGGGCGGAAGCCGAGCGCCGTCGAGAGCACCTTCCCCGACAGCCGGTCGCGCCGGGACGCCCACAGGGCGGCCATGGCCCGGCGGTCCTCCACGGGCAGCCAGTTGTCGCTGCGGGCGGCGCTGAAACGGGCCCAGACGGTCCCGTCGGCCTGCCGGCGGAAGAGGACGGGGCCGCGCCGGGGGACCACCAGGGCCACCGAGGGCCGCATGCCGTGGAACTCCCAGTACGGCGCCGAGGTGCCGGGGAAGCCCAGCAGGGGCGACTCGTCGGGGGCCACCAGGTGGCGCACCACCCGTCGGGCCCGACGTCCCCGCAGTGAGCCGATGGACGTCGGCAGGCCGGCCACGGTGACGGCCTCGGGCTGGGCCAGGTCGTCTCGTTCGGGATCGGTGGCCCAGGCCGCTTCGATGACGTCGAACGGCGACAGGTCGGCCTGGCGCTCGTCTGTCCAGTCGATGCGCAGCCGGACGACCGCCCCGGTGGCGAGGTCGACGCCGGTGGTGTCATCGGTCCCGCAGGCCAGGACCATGCAGCGGTGGGTTCCCGGAGAGCGCGCCGGGGACTTCCGGCGGCCGTGTCGCGGTGAAGAGCGGCCCCGCCGCCGCCCGGCGTCGGCCGGCGCCTCGGCCGTCACGGCGAAGTCCCGGCGCTGTGGCGGGCGCCGGCGCCCGCGTGCCGGACGCGCTCGACGGCCAGTTCCCGGTCGAGCTGGGTCGCCAGACCTTCCGGGCTGGTCGACGGCTCCCGGCAGGCGTAGTGGCGGCACACGTAGGCGAATCCGTCGACGCGGCCCTCCCACAGGGGCGAATCGGTGCGCTCGCCCGAGGCCAGGACGGCGGTGGGCTCGAAGCGCCGCCGGAGGCCGTCCACGAGATCGGGCCGGTCGCCCGCCACCACCACTTCGGTGATGCCCCCACCGGCCAGCCCGCACATGGCGATGGCGTGGGCGGCGGCCAGGGGATGGGTGGCGGCCACGGGGAGGAGGACGTCCAGGAGAGCCTCACCGGCGGCGGTGAGATCGTCCTCGCCGGTGAGCGCTCCCAGTCGCAACAAGGCGCCGGCGCCGACGGCGCTGGCCGAGGGCGTGGCTCCGTCGAGGAGCTCCGTGGGCCGCACCACCAGGGCCTCGGCGTCCGATCCGGTGGTGAACAGCGGGCCCCCCTCGTTGACGAAGAGCTCCAGCATGCCGTGCGCCGTCTCGCTCGCCGTGGCGAGCCATCGGGCCTCACCGGTCAGCTCGGCCACGCGGGTCAGGCAGTCGACCACCCACGCGTAGTCACCGGCATACCCGAGGTGGCGCGCCTGACCGCCCTGCCACGAGCGCAGCCACCGCCCGTCGCCGGGACGCCGGAGACGGGCGACCAGGAACTCGGCGATGCGCCGCGCCGCATCGGCCCAGTCGGTACGGCCCGTGGCGCCGGCCGCCTCGGCCAGGGCCGAGCAGAACATGGCGTTCCATTCTGTGAGGATCTTGTCGTCGAGACCGGGCCTGACCCGGCCCCGCCGGGCCTCGAAGAGAAGGCGGCGGGCCTCTTCGACGTCGGCCGGCCGTTTCAAGGGTGCCCCCAGGGGACGACGCAGGATGGAGCGACCCTCGAAGTTGCCGGCGTCGGTGACCCCGTACCATTCGGCCGCCGCCGCGCCCAGCCCGGGCCCGGCGACATCGGCGATCTCCGCCGGGTCCCACACGTAGAAGCGGCCTTCCTCGCCCTCCGAGTCGGCGTCCTCGGCGCAGTAGAGGCCGCCCTCTGGTGACGCCAGGTCCCGCAGCACGTAGGTCACGGTCTCCTCGACCACCTGGTACCAACGTCGGTCGTCGCCGTCGAGGGCGGCGCGTAGGTAGATGCGTACCAGGCCGGCCTGGTCGTAGAGCATCTTCTCGAAGTGGGGGACCGTCCAGGTGGCGTCCGTCGAGTACCGGGCGAAGCCTCCGCCGAGATGGTCGTAGATCCCCCCGGCGGCCATGGCCGCCAAAGTCGTGTCGACCATGGCCAGCGATCCGGCGTCACCGGTGACACGGTGGTGCTCCAGGCACAACTCGAGCAGAGCGGGCTGGGGGAACTTCGGAGCCGGGCCGAAGCCACCCCAGGTGGCGTCGAACCGCTCGGCCAGCTCGGCCGTGGCCGCCGCCAGGAGCGAGGGGAACCGCTCACCGGGGCCGGGGCCGGGGCCGGGGCCGCCGGCCCGGTCGCCGGTCCACAGCTCATCGGGCACCGTCACCCGTCGGGCGATGGCCGAGACCAGGGCGTCGGCCTGGGACTCGACGTCCTGACGACGGTCGTGCCAGGCCTCCCCGATGGCGTCCAGCACACGGGGGAAGCCGGGCGTCCCGTGGGCGTCCCGGGGAGGGAAGTAGGTCCCGGCGAAGAAGGGTCGGCCGTCGGGAGTGAGAAAGACCGTCATCGGCCAACCCCCGCGGCCGGTCATGGCCTGGACTGCCTCCATGTAGACGGCGTCCACGTCCGGGCGTTCCTCGCGGTCCACCTTCACGGCCACGAAGCGGGCGTTCACGAGCGCCGCGGTCCGGTCGTCCTCGAAGGACTCGTGGGCCATGACGTGACACCAGTGGCAAGACGAGTACCCCACCGACAACATCACGGGCCGGTCCTCGTCCCGGGCCCGGGCGAAGGCCGCCTCTCCCCAGGGGTACCAGTCGACCGGATTGTCGGCGTGCTGGCGCAGGTAGGGACTCGTCTCCGAGGCCAGTCGGTTCACGGCGACGTCGGGGTGGTTCGGCTCACGGGAGCGCATGCTACGGCGCCGGTGGGACCACGCCGTCCGCACGGGACGGTCCGCCGTCTCCCGCCATCGCCGGGCGCCGGCGCCGTAGGGTGGCGGCCCATGGACCTGCGTCTCGACGGCAAGGTGGCCCTCGTCACGGGAGGATCACGGGGGATAGGGCGTGCCATCGCCACCCGCTTCGCCGAAGCCGGCGCCCACGTCATGATCGTCTCGCGCAAAGCCGATGCCCTGGCCCAGGCGGCGTCGGCCATGGCCGGCCTCGACGGCGACGTGAGGTGGAGGGCGGCGAACGCCGGGGATCCCGATGCCGCCGAGGCTTGTGTGGCCGCCACCGTCGAACAGTTCGGCTCGGTCGACATCCTGGTCAACAACGCCGCCACCAACCCCTTCTACGGTCGCCTGGTCGACATCGACCGGGCCCAGGCCGAGAAGACGGTCCAGGTGAACCAACTGGCCCTTCTCACCTGGACCCAGTGGGCGTGGCGGACCTCGATGCAGTCCCGGGGCGGCTCCGTCATCAACGTGGCGTCGGTGGGGGCGATGATGGTCGAGCCGGGGATCGGCTGGTACAACGTCACCAAGGCGGCGGTCGCCCACCTCACCCGCCAGCTGGCGGGTGAGCTCGGACCGGCGGTGCGGGTCAACGCCTTGGCGCCGGGACTGGTGAAGACCGATTTCGCCCGTGCCCTGTGGGAGCGCTCCGAGGAGCAGATAGCGGCGCGCCTACCGCTGGGCCGGTTGGGCCAACCCGACGACGTGGCCCAGGCGGCGCTGTTCCTGGCCTCGGACGCGGCGTCGTGGGTCACGGGTCATGTTCTCGTCGTCGACGGTGGCGCCATGGTGGTGGCGTCCGGTGGGATCTGATGTCGTCGACCGGCGCCGATGGCCGGGGTCCCGCCAGGCCCGTGGCAGGCTGGAACGATGGGTGCACTGTTCGCTGACCTCGAGTTTCGGGGACTGGTCCATCAGGTCACCGACCCGTCGGTGCCCAAGAAGCTCGACAGTGAGAGCCTGACGGTCTACGCCGGCTTCGACCCCACGGCCGACAGCCTCCACGTCGGTCACCTCCTGCAGATGTGCACCCTGCGCCGGCTCCAACTGGCCGGTCACCGGCCCATCGCCCTCGCCGGTGGAGGAACCGGGATGATCGGCGACCCGGGAGGAAAGAGCGAGGAACGCAACCTCCTTTCGGTGGAGGAACTGGCCGCCAACGTGGCCGGCATACGGACGCAACTGGGACGTCTCCTCGACTTCTCCGACGGGGCGGGGGAGCGGCGGGCTCTGCTGCTCGACAACAGTGCGTGGCTGGGAAGGGTCGGACTCATCGATTTCCTGCGCGACGTGGGTAAGCACTTCACCGTGAACCAGATGGTGGCCAAGGAATCGGTCCGGTCGCGACTCGATCGACCCGAGCAGGGGATCTCCTTCACGGAGTTCAGCTACATGCTCCTGCAGGCCTACGACTTCCTGTGCCTGTTCGAGGCCCATGACTGCCATCTGCAGATAGGCGGAAGCGATCAGTGGGGGAACATCACCATGGGCGTCGAGCTCATCCGCAAGACGCGCCAGGCCGAGGTCTACGGGTTGACGACACCACTTCTGCTCAAGGCCGACGGCACGAAGTTCGGCAAGACCGAATCGGGCACGGTGTGGCTCGACGCCCGACGGACCAGTCCCTATCAGCTGTACCAGTACTTCCTGCGCACCGAGGATGCGACCGTGGGCACCGTGCTGCGCATGCTCACCTTCCTCGATAACGACACCATCCGATCGCTCGATTCGCAGACGGCCGAGAATCCCGAGCGGCGTGAGGCGCAGAGGGCGCTGGCCCGGGAGGTGTGCAACCTGGTGCACGGCGAGACCGAAGAGCGCCGCGCCGCGGCGGCGGCGGCGGCGCTCTACTCCGAGGAGATCGCCGCCCTGGACGAAGCCACATTGCTGGAGGTCTGCTCCGACGCCCCCACCAGCACGGTGCCCGCCGCAGAACTCGACCGGGGCATGGCCCTCGTCGACGCCCTCGTCACGTCGGGGCTCGTCCCTTCGAAGGGTCGGGCGCGGACGACCATCACCCAGGGGGGCACCTATGTGAACAACCGCCGTGTCGCCGACCCCGACGCGCGTCTCGGTCCGGCCGACCTGCTCTTCGGCCGCTATCTAATCCTGCGTCGCGGACAGCGGGACTACCATCTCCTGCGGTTCGAGTGACGGGCCCACCGGGTCCGCTCGCTCGCCGGGAGGCACCATGACCCAGCACGACCAGGTCGACGAGGCCGACAGTCCACCCGCCGCCGTCGGCCCGCGGCCCGGCGGGTGATCCTCCTCGCTCTTCTGGCCGTGGGCGTCATCGCCGCCGTTCTGGCGGGGGCGGCGTTGAGCCTCTTCCTGCACCGTCACGGCGAGGCCGACCGGATGAGCGGCCGTCACCTCCCGGAGGATTCGTCGGAGGTGACGCAGCCGTGAGCGACCCCGTCGACCTGACTCTGGGACCGCCCGACACCGTGCTTGACCCTCCGCACGCGGTCGCCGCCCAGCGTCTGCGTGACGCTCTCGAGGCGCCGGCCGAGAGCCGCCGTGACGCCGTGGCCGACGTGGTGCGGGCCTTCCCCGACTGGTCTGAGGCATGGGCCGCCCTGGGCGTCCTGGCCCGTGACGACGTGGAGGCCTACGCCTGTTTCCGGGTCGGCTACCACCGCGGGCTCGACGCCCTCCGGCGGTCCGGCTGGCGGGGGAGCAGCTACGTGCGGTGGGCACACCCGTCCAACCGCGGCTTCCTGCGTTGCCTCGACGGTCTCCGGGCCATGGCCGGCGCCATCGGAGAGCCGGACGAAGAGCAACGCTGCGACCTCTTCCTGCACCAGCTCGACCCGGCGTGGCCGCCGGAGGACCAGGAGGCGCCGCCCGGCGGAATCCTGCGGTGACCGACGGACATCGACCGCTGCGGCGGGCGGATCCGGCCCGTGAGCAGCCACAGGGCAGGAGCCGGGGCCGCCGTCTGGCGTCGGCGACCATACCGGGTCTGGGGCTCGTCCTGGCGGCCTGCGGCAGCACCTTCTCGGGGACCACGCTGGCCCAGCAGGTGACGAGCTGGTCGACGAATTCCGGGTTCTCGGCATCGGTGAGCACGCTGCAGGGGGACATCCGTCGCATCGATGAGGTGCAGGACGATCCGGCCGCCCTGCCGACCGACTGCAATGTCCTCGTGATCGACGCTCTGAGCGCCAATCAGAACCTGCCCACCCCCGATCAGACGCTCACCGGCCTTCTGTCCACCGCGTATTCGGTCGCCGGCGACGCCGGCCACGACTGCCTCTCCGGAGCCGGTGACAGCTCCCGGCTGCTCGCCCTGTCGGCCACCGAGCGGACGGTGGCGCGGCAGGATCTGGTCAAGGCGCTGGCGCGCTTCGACTCGGTGACCACGCCATGACCGGGACCGGCGCTGACATCGTCGGGCCCGTCCCGACCGGACGCGACGCCGATGTCTATGACCGACTGCGGCGCCGGATCCTGTGGTCGCTCCCCAGTGGGCTCTACGTTCTCGGGTCGCGTGCCGGGAGTCGGCGCAACCTGATGACGGTGAGCTGGGTCACGCAGGTCGCCCAGGAGCCGAAGCTGATCGGGGTCGGGGTCGAACGCCGGGCGCGCACCCATGAGCTCCTCATCGACGGCGGGGTGTTCGCCCTCAGTCTCCTGGCCCGCCGGCAGCGGGCCCTGGTGCGTCATTTCGTGAAACCGGTGCAGGACGTCGACATCGACGAGGACTCCGGCGCGGGGACCATGAACGGGGAACCGGTCCGCAGCGAGACGACTGGTGCGCCCATCCTCGACGTCGCCGTGGCCTGGCTCGACTGTGAGATCAGTCACACGCTGCCCGTCGGCAGCCACACCTGGTTCGTGGGCGAGGTGGTCGATGCCGGTGCGGCGCAGCCGGAGAACCCGTCGGACGACGTCACCGGCGACGACGGGATCCTGCGGATGGAGGACACCCGGATGAGCTACGGCGGTTAGCCCCCGTCACCGCCACCGGCCCCACCGGGCCTGAGGTCGATGCGGAGGGTGAGAATGCCGTCAGCCAGGGTGGCTTGGGCGTCCCCGAGCATGGCGTAGTCCATGAAGTCGAGCTGGGCCTGTTCCACGAATCGCTGGCGCTCGGGCCCCTCTATGGGCGGGATGCCCCGGCTGCGCACTGCCACGGCGCGTGACCGGAAGCGCTCGATCATGGCGGCGGGGTCGAAATCGTCGGTCACCAGCGTGACTGTAGTGCGACAAAAGCCGTGCCCAGGGGCGGTGTCGGAGGCCGCGCGCCGACGGGTACACTCGGCCTGTCGCTCGCCGTGGGAGACGCGCCCCGGCCGACGGAGGAGTCGCTCGTGAAAAAGGGACGACATCGCCGCTTCGAAGAGGCCCGCAGCCTGAAGCGTTCGGTCGCCACCGCGCCCGAACGCTGTGCGGAGTGCGGTGCCGATCCCGAGGACGAGCATGCCTCGTGGTGCATGGCCGAAGCGGACGAACTGGACGACACCCTGGGTGCCGACGCCGTCGCCCGGGAACCCGAGGACGATCCCCTGGCCGAGTAGGAGTCCGGCCCGCTCTCCGACGGGAACGTCGGCGCTCGCTCAGCGACGGCGGACAGCGGGATGGGGAAGGGGCACGGGTACCGGCACCGGGCCCGGCCTCCCGGTGGGGGCACCGCCACGGGTACCGTTGGATCCGGCGCGTCCGGCGCGGGCCTGGAGATAGCGGACGAGCCTCTTGTAGATCTTTCGCCCGCTCAAGGCGACGAGCTCGTCGGCGAGCTCCTCGTAGACGGGCCGGGTCCCCACGAAGGCGTCGGGGTCCTCGGTGCACCACCAGTGGAATTCGTCCCCGCCCGGGCCCCAGTCGCGTCGGTCCCACTGCCGGATGACCGACGTCACGTAGCCGTCGTCGGCCACCTCGTCCTCGCGCCGAAGCGGGAGCTGCCAACAGACGTCGGGCTTGAGCTCGAGATGCGGCACGCCTCGTTCCATGGCGGCGCGGTGCAGAGCGCACCCCGGCCCTCCGGGAAACTCGGGGCGGTTGAGGAAGATGCAGGCGTCCTTCACCAGCCGCGTACTCAGGTCACCGTTGCGGCCGCGTTTGACGACCCTCGGGCGTCCGCCGTCGCGGGGTTGTCCCTGCCGCCAGAACTGCCACTGCTCCGGCGTGAGGGTGGCGGCCGCCGCCTCGACCCGCCGCGCGTCCTTCGGTCCCGTGAAGTGGGCGCCGTAGGAGCAGCATCCCTGCACGAGCTCGGGCGCCGGACCGGTCATGACACCCTGGCAGCCACGACCGAAGATGCACGTCCAGTTGCTCTCCAGGAAGGTCACGTCGAAGAGCCAGGTGCGCTCGTCGTCGGGGTCGGGGAAGCTCATCCACTCGTGGGTCCCTTCGGGTGCCTGGCGCCAGGCCTCATCGGCCGGGGTGCGGGGGCGGCTCTGTCGTTGGGCCATGGTTGTCAGCTCCCTCCGGCCGGCGACGTCGTCTCGACGTGGAGGGCCCGGAATTGTGCGTCGGTGGGCTCGGCGCAGCAGAACCACGCCTCGGTGAGCCGGGGCCGGTCGTCGGGTGCCAGCGCCGACCGGAGTCGTGCGTCGCCCACAGGGGGTGGCGCCCCGAGGTGGCGGCCGTCCCCCCGGAAGGCGCTGTCCACGGCCGCCCGAACGGCTCCGTAGGCCCGCCCGGCCGGCCATTCGTCGGCCGCCGCCCGGACGGCGACGGCGGCGATGTCGCGTTGGACGTCGTCGAGGCGAGGGTCCGGGGACCGCCAGGTCCAGCTCAGCGCTTCGGCGTCGTAGGGACCGAGGGCGCCGTCGAGCGCGCCGGATGAGAGCAGCAGGGATCCGGGCGGAACCAGAAGGCGGATGGCGAAGTGGACGGGGTCGACGTTGCCCACCAGGTCGCAGGAGGAGATCAGGTCGAGAAGGTCGCGCAGGTCGGCCGCCGTGGTCCAGGGGGTGAACGGCATGAGCGACGGCCGGGGCTCGACCTCCGATGCCCGCAAGACCGCCACCGCCTCGATCTCGTCGGCCACCGTGTGGCCCTTGTCCAACTTGGCCAGGACGTGATCGCTGGCCGACTCGAAAGCCGACACCACGAAGAGCAGGCCGGCCCGGGCCAGGGCCGGCCACATGTCGCGATGCTGCAGGACGTGTTCGACCTTGGTCGTGACATCGAAGGTCAGATCGGGAAACGCCCCGTGTACGGCCGCCACCACGCGCACGGCGTGATGGGGACCGTTCAAGAAGTCAGGGTCCCCGAAGGTGATGTGACGGGCACCGAGGTCCACCAGCTGAGCGACGTCGGCCACCACGGCGTCCTCGCCCACCAGGCGGGTCCGGCCGTCGTAGACGACGGGAACGGGGCAGTGACGGCACCGGTGGGCGCAGCCGTGGCTGGCTTCCACGTATCCGGCCATCCGCAGTTCGCCGGCGGCCGACAGCCTGGCGTAGCGATCGAGAGGGGGGAGCAGACGGCGGGCGGGGAGGCCGAATCTCCCACGCCCGAGCGAGACCAGGGCCCGGGCGCGCCCGTCTCCCCGGCGGGGCCCAAGAGCGGCGAGCTCGTCGACCCAGGCCACGAGCGCCGGCTCGTATTCACCGGCGATGGTCCTGTCGACGAGGGTGCCGGTCGGCGACTCGGCGCGCCCGGCATCGAGCCCCGCATACAGGCCGTAGAGGCAGAGGGGGATGCCGGGGTGGCGGCGACGGACCTCGTCGCACACGGCCAGGGCCAGTCGCATGGCGGTGTGCATCGGGACCGAACAGGCCACGACGTCGGCCCACGCCAGGATGTCGGGATCGAGGGGATCGACGGAAAGGTCCATGCAGCGAACGTCGTGGCCGGCGCGCTCCAGGGCACCCGCCGGCGACGCCACGTGAAGCGGCTGATGGCCGAGTTCATAGGTGGAGATCAACGCCACGTGCACGCTGCCACGGTAGCGGGCCCCACCGCAGGGCCGGAGAACCGGGAGCACCACGACGATGCCGGTGCCGAGACGCCGCCGACGTGGCGGGACCCGGGGCGTCAGCCGATGGAGGGGGTGGCCGACGGCTCCGGGTCCGGAGTCACGCGCACGTCGAGCAACGTCTGTGCGTGCCGCAGCGCGGCCTCGACGGCATCCGGGGTCCGTCCCCGGGCGAAGACGAATCCGAGGTACCGGTCACCCTCGGGGACCGGGAGCACCCGTCGACCGGGAGCGATGGTGATCTGCACGTCAGTGACACCCGGAACCCGCAGGGCGGCGTCGCGGCCGTCGACACCCTCCAGGATCCCGGCCCGGGGTATGGGCAGCATCAGCACCCCCGACGCCCGGGCCTGGCGTTTCGTGGGTCCGATCTCTCGGCCCAGCGCCTGCGCCAGGACCAACTGCTCGAGCGTGCGACCGGTGGAGAAGGTCAGGGTCCGGGCGCACAGACCGCCGATGGTCCGGGCTGCCACCTCGATCACCGACGCCCGGCCGTCGCTCACCCGGATCTCGGCGTGGACCGGTCCCTCGGTGAGTCCCAGGGCGTGGCAGGCCCCGGCGGTGGCGGCCACCACCGCCGACAGGTCGGTGGGGACGAGGCGCGAGGGCGTGACGTAGATCGTCTCCTCGAATGCCGGACCGTCGAGTGGGTCGGGCTTGTCGAACACGGCGAGGACGGCGAGATCGCCGTCCGTGAGCAGTCCTTCGACGGCGACCTCCGGTCCCGGGACGAAGCGTTCCAGGATCAGGGGCCCGTCGCAGTCGGCGCTGGACCCGGTGGCGATGCGACGCACGCGATCCACGACGGCGATGGCGTCCTCGATCGTGTCGGCCCGCAGGACGCCCTGGCTGGCCGAGAGCATGGTGGGCTTGACGACGCAGGGCAGACCGACGGTCTCGACCAGGCCGGCCACCTCGTCGGGCCCGGCCGCCGGCGGGATGGGGGCGAACACCGGCTGGGGGACCTCGGCCGCTCCGAGTCTCACCCGCATGGCGAGCTTGTCCCGGGTGGCGGCCACGGCGTCGGGGTGGTTGTGCCGCAGTCCCAGGCGGGCCGCCGCCGTGGCGGCGGCGACGGCTCCCCGGTCGTCGACGGCCACCACGGCATCGAGAGGGGCCACGGCATCGTGGGCGATGATGGCGTCCGCCGCCGCCTCGGGATCGTCCAGTGGGACCTGGACCGATCGACGGCCCATGAGGTCCCGCAGCGCGTGGGCCTGGTCCCCCCCGATCACCACGTCGACCTCGAGGGTCCGGGCGGCCTCCAAAAAGTCCGCCACCCGGTAAGTAGCGGTCGGAACGAGGAGGAGAACACGGGCCATGGCCCTATGATGGACCGGGGAGGTAGCGGCCATGGCCGAGGATGTCGGACCGGCCGGAAACGGCCACACGGGCACAGCGGTGCTCACGATCACGCCTGCGGCCCGCTCGGTGGTCCTCGACGCCCGCGCCCAGGAGGTCGATGCCGAGAGGCTGGCCCTGTGGGTCGAGGTCACCGGATCACGCGAAGGCGCCTACACCTACGACATCTATTTCCAGGTGGCGGCCGATGCCCACGAGGCCGACTCGGTCGGCGGCAGCGACGACCTCAAGGTGGTGGTCCCCCAGTCCAGTGTGGCCCGTCTGGTCGGCGCCCGACTGGACTGGTCCGACGAGGGCGAGGGCGGTCTCGTCATCCTCAACCCGAACACGCCGCCGCGGACCGATGTCTTCGCCAGCCGCCCTCCGGGCGATCTCTCGGGTGATCTGGCCCAGCAGGTCCTGGCCGTCCTGGAAGAGCAGGTGAATCCGTCGATCGCCATGCACGGAGGTCGGGCGGACCTGGTGGCGGTGGAGCAGGACGTGGTCTACCTGCGTCTGAGCGGCGGCTGCCAGGGATGCGGCTTGGCCACGGTGACGTTGTCCCAGGGCATCGAAGTGGCGCTGCGTGACGCTCTGCCCGAGATCGTGTCGGTGGTGGATGTCACCGATCACGCCAGCGGCGCCAATCCTTTCTACGAGCCCTCGAAGAAGTAACGCGACGACGTCGCTCTCCACCACGGCCACGGGTGGTCCGCGGGGAGCCCGAGGTCGTGAATTAGCGTGCCCGTGATGGACGCCCTCGTCACGGGGGTGAGTGCTGCCGGTGGATTCGTGCTCGGGGACGGGTTGGAGGTCCTCGTTGACCGCCTGGGGGAGCGCCGCCCACTCGATCGACCGTGGTGGCGGTGCGAGGCGTGCGGGGAACGAGCCACCGGAATCGGTCTGGTCCCGGTCGCCCGTGTCGTGGCGCGTCGTCGCGGCTGCCGGTCATGCGCCGTGCCCGTGAAACACCCCTTCCGTCCCGCCGTTCTGGCCGTGGTGAGCGCCGTCGTGCTGGGACTGTTCGCCTCCCGGTTCGGCGCCGATGTCGTCCTCGCCGCCTACGCCGTCTTCGGTCTGTCCATGGTGGCGATCAGCGCCGTCGACCTCGATCGCTGGATCATCCCGAACTACATCGTCTATCCCACTCTCGCCCTGCTGATCCCCCTCTTCGTGCTGTCCTCGGCCGTCGATCACCGGTGGGGGTCCCTGGGGCGGGCCGCCGTCTGCGGTGCCGTGGCTTTCCTGGGCTTCTATGTCCTGCACGTGGCCGTTCCCAAGGGCATGGGATTCGGCGACGTCCGTCTGGCCGGGGTCATCGGTCTGGCCACCGGGTGGTTGGGCTACGGCCACGCCTTTGTCGGCTTCTTCGCCGGCTTCCTGCTCGGAGCGGTGATCGGCATCGTCTTCATCGTGATCTCGGGTGGGGGCCGCAAGACCAAGATCCCCTTCGGTCCCTTTCTGGCCGCCGGCGCCGTCGTGTCGATCGTGTGGGGGAGCCCCGCCGCTCACGCCCTCTTCCATCGAGGCGGGGTCTGAGGGCGGGCCCCCGTCGTCGGTACCGAGGAACACGTCCCGATAGCCGGGGCGTGAGACCCCCGGCGGTAGATTGGGACCGTGCTCCGCTTTCTGACCGCGGGTGAGTCCCACGGCAAAGCCCTGGTCGTGATCGTCGAAGGACTGCCGGCCGGCCTCCCCGTGGGGGTGGAAGAGATCCGGGGCGAGCTGGCCCGCCGCCGGCTGGGCTTCGGTCGCGGGCCCCGCATGCGATTCGAGGCCGACGAGGTGACGCTGGTGGCCGGCATCCGCCACGGGCGGACGCTCGGTTCGCCGGTGGCCATCGAGATCGCCAACACGGAATGGCCGAAGTGGGAAGAGGAGATGTCTCCTCACGCCGGCCTTCCGACCAAGGTGCTCACGAAGCCCCGTCCCGGCCACGCCGATCTGGCCGGGATGCAGAAATACGGCTTCGACGACGCCCGCGACGTCCTCGAGAGGGCCTCGGCGCGTGAGACGGCGGCCCGGGTGGCCGCCGGCTGCCTGGCCAAGGCCCTGCTGTCCCGGTTGGGGACGGCGGTGGTGAGCCACGTCGTGGCCATCGGGCCCGAGCACGTCGACAGCGGGGCACGCCCCGGAGCGGCCGATCTCGAGCGCGTCGACGCCTCCGACGTCCGGTGTTTCGACGCCGGCGCCGAACAGCGCATGGTGGCCGCCATCAAGGCGGCGGCCAAGGACGGCGATTCTCTCGGGGGAGTGGTGGAGGTCCTCCTCTACGGAGTCCCGGTCGGACTCGGCAGCCACGTGCACTGGGACCGGCGCCTCGACGGCCGGCTGGCGCAGGCGTTCATGAGCGTCCAGGCGGTCAAGTACGTGGAGATCGGAGAAGGGGCGGCGGGCACGGCCCGGCGCGGCTCCGACGCGCACGACGCCATCTCCTGGGATGCCCAGTCGGAGACCTACGAGCGGGCCACCACCCGGGCCGGTGGAATCGAGGGCGGGATGTCGACCGGGGGCCTGATCGTCGCCCGGGTGGGGATGAAGCCCTTGGCCACCTTGAACCGACCTGTTCTCGGCACCGTCGACGTGGTGACGAAGGAAGCGACGGTGTCCTTCAAGGAGCGCACCGACGTGACCGCCGTCCCGGCCATGGGTGTCGTGGCCGAGACCATGGCGGCCCTCGTCCTGGCGTCGGAAGCACTGCGGAAGTTCGGCGGGGATTCACTGGCCGAGTTCGTCCGGAATCACGAGAGCTACCTGGCGTCACTGAGGGACGAACCCCCTTCGTCGGCCGCCGCGGCCGGCCATGGCTGAGCGTCTGTTGCTCGTCGGGATGATGGGTTCCGGCAAGACGACGACAGGCCGTTTGGCGGCGGAGCGACTGGGATGGAGGTGGGTGGACACCGACACCGAGGTCTCCCGGGCCGAAGGGGCGACCGTGGCCGATCTCTTCGCTCGTCACGGGGAGGCCCGCTTCCGAAAGGTCGAGGCCACCGCCCTGGCGTCCGTCCTCGAAGGTGACGAACCGCTCGTCGTCTCGGTGGGGGGCGGTGTCGTGCTCGACGAGGGCAACCGGGACACCCTGCGGGCCGCCGGAACCGTGGTGTGGCTGCGGGCCCGGCCCGAGACGTTGATCGAGAGAGTCACCGGCGACGCCGACCGGCCGTTGCTCATCGGGGCCACGGCACAGCAACGGGCCGAGACCCTTCGTCGTATCGACGCCGAACGGCGAGCCTTGTACGCGGCGGTGGCCGACGACATCGTGGACGTCGACGACCTCGATCCCGGCCAGGTGGCGGAGCGCCTCCTCGAGCGTGTCGGTGGACACGTCCCCGATCGAGAGGCGAGATCATGATCACCGTCCCCGTCGCCCTCGGCGATCGCTCCTACGACGTCTTCGTGGGACGGGAGATCCTCGGCCTGCTCGGCGAGGTACTGCCCGGCGGAGTCCAAAGGGTGGCCATCGTGACCCAGGACGGGATCGACGTCGACATCGATGCCGGCGTTCCCGCCGACGTCATCGTGGTGCCGCCGGGCGAGGGGGCCAAGAGGTTGGCGCAGGTGGAGGACCTCTGTCGTGCCTTCGCCAGCAGCGGACTGACGAGGTCCGACGCCGTGGTGGCGGTGGGGGGAGGGGTGGTGAGCGACCTCGCCGGTTTCGCCGCCGCCGTCTTCCACCGCGGTCTTCCCTACGTGACGGTGGCCACCACCCTGCTGGCCCAGGTGGACGCGGCCATCGGGGGCAAGACGGGAGTCAACCTGCCCGAAGGGAAGAATCTGGTGGGCGCCTTCTGGCAACCAGCGGCCGTCCTCTGTGACGTCGGCGTCCTCTCCACCCTGCCGGCGCGCGAGTGGGCGTCGGGGCGTGGCGAGATGGCCAAGTACGCCTTCCTCGGGGAGTACCTCCCCGGGGTGCCGGGCATGTCGTTGCTGGACCTGCCGCTCGAGGAGCAGGTGGCGCGGTGCGTGGCCATCAAGGCGGCGGTGGTGGCCAGCGACGAGCGCGAGTCGGATCGGCGCATGGTCCTGAACTACGGGCACACCCTGGCCCACGCCCTGGAGGCCGCCGCCTTCGGTCCCGACGCCCGGTGGGACCTCCGCCACGGCGAGGCGGTCGCCGTCGGGCTCGTCTTCGCCGCCCAGCTGGCCCGCCGGCTCGGCCGGATCGACGACGCCCGGGTGGCCCTGCACCGCAAGGTGGTGGGCGGCTTCGATCTTTCCGCCGACATGCCCACCGGCGCCTCGGCCGGGCAGCTGCTGTCCTTCATGGCCCGCGACAAGAAGGGGCGCCACGATCTCACCTTCGTTCTCGACGGACCGGACGGGGTGGAGCCGGTCCACGCCGTGCGCCACGACGAGGTCCTCGCCACCTTGACAGAGATGGGGTGCGCACCGTGATCGGTTCCGGGTTGTGACGACGGCCCCTCTGGTGGTGCTTCTCTCGGGTCCCAACCTCAATCTGCTCGGTCAGAGGGAGCCGGAGGTGTACGGCCCCGAGACGCTCGACGATCACGTGGCCGGGGCCACGGCCGAAGCCGAGGCCCATGGACTGGCCCTCGAGCATCACCAGACCAACCACGAGGGTGATCTCGTCGACCTCGTCCACGGGGCGCGGGGTCGTGCCGCCGCACTGGTGGTGAACGCCGGTGCCCTCACCCACTACTCATGGGCCCTCCACGACGCCCTGGCCTGCTTCGAGGGCGTGGTCATCGAGCTCCACCTGTCGAACCCCGCGGCGCGAGAGCCGTGGCGGCACACATCGGTGGTGGCCCCGGTGGCCGATGGAGCCATCATCGGCTTTGGCGGGCTCGGTTACCGGTTGGCCGTGCAGGCCGTGGCCCGTCTGCTGTCGACGCGTCCGGGGACCGACCGGTGACGACGACCCCCCGCGCCGGGGGGCCGTCCCCCATGGAATGCGCCGGGCGCCTGTCGAGGCTCCATCCGCTGGTGGCGGCGGCCGGGGCCGACTCCCTGCTCGTCACCACCCTGCCCAACGTCCGCTACCTGACCGGTTTCAGCGGATCGGCCGCCCTTCTGCTCGTCACCGGCGACGAGACCCTGCTGGTGACCGACGGGCGCTACCGCACCCAGGCGGCCGAGCAGCTGGAGGCGGCGGGGCTGGCCCGCTCGGTCGAACTGGTGGTGGGCGGCGTCCAGGTGCAGCGCGACGCCATCGTCGCACGGGCCTCCCGGCGGGGAAGCCGGGTCGGGCTCGAAGCGGAGAACGCGACGTGGGGATCACAGCGACGGTGGGCCGAGACGCTTCCGGCGGCGGAACTGGTCGCCACCGCCGGGGTCGTGGAAGGCCTACGTCTGGTGAAGGATGCCGGGGAGGTCGACCGCATCGCCATCGCCGCCGCCATCGCCGACGCCGCCCTCGGCGAGGTCCTCGGGATGCTCGGCGAAGGGCGGACCGAGGTCGAGGTGGCCCTGGCCCTCGACACGGCCATGCGCCGCCTCGGATCGGAGGATCGCGCCTTCGAGACGATCGTGGCCTCGGGCCCGAACGCGGCGAAGCCCCACGCCCGCCCCACGACCCGATCGATCGGGGCCGGGGACCCGGTGGTCATCGACTTCGGCGCCACGTTCGACGGCTACCGCTCCGACATGACGCGCACCTTCTGCGTCGGGGGGTCACCGGCACCCGAGCTCGCCGTCGTCTTCGCCGTCGTCTCCGAGGCCCAGGCGGCGGGTGTCGCCGCCGTCGGTCCGGGCGTGGCCGGTGGTGACGTCGACAAGGTCTGTCGGGACCGGATCGCCCGGTCGGGGTGGGCCGAGGCGTTCGAGCACGGCACCGGCCACGGCGTCGGTCTCGACATCCACGAAGCCCCGGCGGTGGCCCCGGGGTCGACTGCTATCCTCAGCCCCGGAGTCGTGGTCACCGTCGAACCGGGCGTCTATCTCGCCGGCGTGGGCGGCGTCCGTATCGAGGACACCGTCGTGGTGACCGACCAGGGTTGTCGCCCGCTCACCTCCTTCACAAAGGAAATCGCCGCCTGATGGCCGTCACCACCAACGATCTGCGCAACGGCATGACCATCGACCTTCCCGAGGGCCTCTTCTCGGTGGTCGAGTTCCAGCACGTGAAGCCGGGCAAGGGCGGAGCTTTCGTGCGCACCAAGCTGAAGAACGTCCGTACCGGAGCCGTGATCGAACGGACCTTCCGGGCCGACGAACGTGTCGAGCAGGCCATCGTGGACAAGCGGGAGATGCAGTATCTCTACCGCGACGGGACGGACTACGTCTTCATGGACAACGTCTCCTACGACCAGGTCCAGGTCTCTCCGGCTGCGCTGGGGGAGGCGTCGCAGTACGTGAAGGAGGGCGACAGCGCCGTTCTGCAGATGTACGACGACGAGATCGTGGGCGTCGACCTCCCGGCGGCGGTGGAGCTGACCGTGACGGTGACCGAGCCCGGGGTCCAGGGCGACCGCGTCTCGGGCGCCCGTAAGCCGGCCACCCTCGAGACCGGTCTGGTCCTGCAGGTGCCGCTCTTCGTCAATCCGGGCGAACGCATCAAGGTCGACACCCGTACCGGCGAGTACATCACGCGGGCTTAGGCCGACGGCCGGCGGCGACACCGTGGCGCGTGGCGGCGGCCCTGCGCACGTAGACGGTCCCCTCCCCGGGGAGGGCCCGCGTCACGAAGCACGGGAGCACGCACTCGCCCTCCTCTACGAAGCGGAGATGAAGAGGTCGTCGCTCCCCGACGTCCTGGCCGGATTGTCGGTCCCCCCCGATCCCTTCACGGTGGCCCTTCTCCTCGGGGTCGACTCGGAGCGGGCCCGGATCGACGATCTGCTCTCTTCGGCGGCCGTCGGATGGGAGATCGGGCGCATGCCCGTGGTCGACAGGACGATCCTCCGCCTGGCCACCTGGGAGCTGCTGGCCCGGCCTGACGTGCCGGTGGCGGTGGTCCTCGACGAGGCCGTGGAGCTGGCCAAGCAGTACTCCACGGAGCAGTCCGGCGGGTTCGTGAACGGCGTGCTCAGCACCATCGCCGCCCACGTGCGCCCGGCCGGCGCGTGACGCCCCGGTTCCAGCCGTTCGAACAGGTCGCGCCCGAACGTGGGTCGGCGCCGGACACCGGGCCCGGGGCAGTCGGCACCGGGCGCCACGGGGACATGCCGGAACCGATCCCGGTGGTATCCTCCTTCGAACCGTGAAGCGGGTCCCGAGAGGCCCGAACGGAACCGGAGGAGCCCGAGTGGCCGAAAGAGAACGCAGACTGACCCCACCGCGAGGTGGGGTCTTTGTTCCTCGGGTCCAGGTCCTCGCCCCCGAGGACGTCCAGCGGGCGATCACACGGATCGCCCACGAGATAGTCGAGCGCAACCGGGGCCTCGACGACGTCGTCGTGATCGGGCTGCAGACGGGCGGTGTGCCCCTGGCCTTCCGGCTGGCCCAGGTCCTCGAGGAGATGGAAGCCACGGTCGTGCCCGTGGGCATGCTCGACGTCGCCTTCTACCGCGACGACATCGGCATCCGCCCCGTCCTGGCCGAGGCCATCACGTCCATCCCCTGCGACCTGGCCGGACAGTTGGTCATCCTCGTCGATGACGTGCTGTTCACGGGCCGGACGGTACGGGCCGCACTCAATGCCCTGGCCGACTACGGCCGGGCCCGCGCCGTCCAGCTGGCCGTCATGGTGGACCGCGGTCATCGTGAGTTGCCCGTCCGACCTGACTACGTCGGCAAGAACATGCCGACACGCCTCGACGAACAGGTCGACGTCAGCCTGGACGGTGTCGTCCTGGGCGACGTCGTCCCCCGATGAGTCTTCCCTCTCCCCGCCCCGAGACGCACGAGGCCAAGGCACCCGCTGTGGCCGGCGAAGGTCGACATCTCCTGTCGATCGCCGACCTCGGTGCCGAAGGCATCGAAGAGGTCCTCCGGGTCTCCGACGCCTTCGTCGAAGTGGCCCGGAGGCCCATTCCCAAGGTGCCCGCCTTGCGGGGGCGGACGGTGGTGACCCTCTTCGCCGAGGAGTCGACCCGGACCCGGTTCTCGTTCGAGACGGCGGCCAAGCGGTTGTCGGCCGACGTCCTCTCGTTCGCCGTGGCGTCGTCGTCGGTGAAGAAGGGTGAGTCGTTGCGCGACACGGTGGAGACGGTGGCGGCCATGGGCGTCGACGCCTTCGTCATCCGCCATCCGTCGGCCGGCGCCCCCGCCCAGGTGGCCCGTTGGGTGGACGCCACCGTCGTCAATGCCGGCGACGGGTGGCACGAACACCCCACCCAGGCCCTGCTCGACTGCTACACGATCCGTCAGGTCCTCGCCGAGCGGGCCGGTCGCCACATCGGCGATGTCGGCATGAAGGACTTCGGCGGTCTGCGCGTGGCCATCGTCGGTGACGTGGCCCACAGCCGGGTGGCCCGCTCGGGCGTCCTCGCTCTGGCCGCTCTCGGCGCCGACATCACGTTGGTGGCGCCGGGAAGCCTCCTGCCTCCCTCCCTGGAGGGCTGGCCCGTGTCGGGCGTGTCGCACGATCTCGATTCGGTCCTGCCCACCGTCGACGTCTGCTACCTCCTGCGTCTCCAGACCGAACGTGGCGCCGGGGCGTTCGTGCCGTCGCTCCGTGAGTACACCGCCGGCTACGGGCTCACCGTCCGCCGCGCCGGACTCCTGGCCGAGGGTGCCCTGGTGATGCACCCGGGCCCGATGAACCGGGGCGTGGAGATCGCCGACGAGGTGGCCGACCTGCCCCGGTCGGTGATGCTGCGACAGGTGGCCAACGGCGTGGCCGTGCGCATGGCCGTCCTCTTCCTCCTCCTCGGCCAGGTGGTGGGAGGCGACGCCGCCGGCGCCGTCGCCGATCTGGGCCCCGGCCTGGGGCCTGTCGATGGCTGAGGGCCGCCGGGCCCCGGTGGCGGCCGGGCCCGCCACGGTGATGGTCCGCGGCGGCACCGTCGTCGACGAGACGGGAGAGCGCCGCGCCGATGTCGTGGTCACCGACGGCGTCGTCACGGCGGTGGGACCCGATCTCGCCGTCCCCACCGGCGTCACCGTGCTCGACGCCGCGGGCTGCGTGGTGGCGCCGGGACTGGTCGATCTCCACACCCACCTCCGGCAGCCCGGCGGCGAAGAAGCCGAAACAGTGGAGACCGCCTCCCGGGCCGCCGCCCGGGGCGGCTACACGGCGGTGGTGGGAATGCCCAACACCGACCCACCCATCGACAACGCCGCCGTGGCCCTGGAGGTCCTCGGCCTGGGCCAGCCGGCACTGTGCCGGGTGGCGGTGGCCGGCGCCATCACCGTCGGCCGCGCCGGCGAGTGCCTGGCACCCATGGCCGAGATGGCCGCTCTGGGTGTGAGGATCTTCACCGACGACGGCACCGGTGTCCAGGATTCCGGTGTCATGCGCCGGGCCCTCGAGTACGCCCGGGGCCTGGGCGTGACCCTCGGTCAGCACTGCGAGGACGACGCCCTGGCCGCCGGCGGGCACATGCACGAGGGGGCGTGGTCGAGCCGGCTGGGTGTCCCCGGCGTGCCGGCGGCCGCCGAAGAGCTCATGGTGGCGCGCGACATCATGCTGGTCCGCCTGACCGGCGGACGCGTCCATTTCCTGCATCTCTCCACGGCGGGCTCACTGTCCCTGGTGGCGACGGCCAAGGCCGAGGGGTTACCGGTGAGCGCCGAGGTGGCACCGCACCACCTGGCCCTCACCGACGCCGAACTGGCCGGATACGACCCCGTCTTCAAGGTCAATCCCCCCCTGCGCGCCGGGGCCGACGTCGCCGCCCTGCGCGCCGGGTGCGCGGTGGGGACCATCGACGCGGTGGCCACCGATCACGCGCC
Source organism: uncultured Acidimicrobiaceae bacterium (assembly GCA_963800065.1). Classification (GTDB taxonomy): domain Bacteria; phylum Actinomycetota; class Acidimicrobiia; order Acidimicrobiales; family UBA8190; genus CAWJFJ01. The sequence continues at coordinate 314,562 of CAWCZO010000002.1, forward strand.
GCACCCGTCCCAGGCCAAGGACGGGCCCCTCGACACGGCCGCCCCCGGCATGCTCGGACTGGAGACCGCCGTGGCCGTGACCCTGCAGGCGCTCGGAGCGGAATCCGACGGCCGGGGCCAGGGCGACGGGAACGGATCCGCCGTGCCCACGCGCCCGGGAACCGGGGCGGCCATGTCGGTCGGCGACATCCTCGCCCTGCTGTCGTGGCGCCCGGCCCGTATCGCCGGTCTGTCGGTCGGGCAGGGAGGAGACCAAGGGGGCCCCGTCGCCGTCGGCATGCCGGGGAATCTCTGTGTCATCGATCCCACCGAGCGTTGGGAGGTCGATCCCGACCGTCTGGCCAGCCGTAGCCGGAACACGCCGTGGGCGGGGAGGACACTCACGGCCAGGGTCCGGCACACCGTCTACCGGGGCGAGCCCGTGGTGGTGGACACCGAGGCGCAACGGTGACCGCCGGGGCCTTCCCGGGCGGAACGACACCGGCTCTCCTCGTCCTGGCCGACGGCGAGGTCTTCGAGGGGGAGGCCATCGGCGCCGTGCCGCCGGGCGGGGTGGCCACCGGGGAATTGGTCTTCAACACCGTTCTCAGCGGTTACCAGGAGGTGATCACCGATCCCAGTTACGCCGGTCAGGCCATCGCCTTCACGTACCCCCATATCGGGAACTACGGCGTCACCGCCGCCGATGACGAGGCGTCGCGCCCGTGGTGCCGGGGTGTCGTCGTCCGCCAGCTCACCACCCGGCCGTCGAACTGGCGGGCGACGGGGTCGCTCGAGGACCTCCTCGTCCGCCACGGGATCCCCGGTATCGCCGGTGTCGACACCCGGCGCCTGACCCGCCACCTGCGCGACGACGGCGCCATGGGGTGCGCCTTCGGCACCGCTCCCGAGGCGACGCTGGCGGCAGCGGCCAGAGCCGAACCGGGCACGAGCGGGTGCGACCTCGTCTCGGAGGTGACGACGCCGGCGCCTTATACGCGGGGATCGGGACCGCTCCGGGTGGTGGCCTACGACTTCGGGGTGAAGCAGACGATGCTCCGGGGGCTCGAAGCCGACGCCCGCGTCGAGGTCGTCCCGGCCGACTTTCCCGCCGACGACGCGTTGGCGCTCGAACCCGACGGCGTCTTCCTGTCCAACGGACCCGGCGATCCCTCCGCCCTGTCCGTCCAGGTCGGCATCGTCGCCGACCTTCTCGGACGGGTACCGATCTTCGGCATCTGTCTGGGCCATCAGCTCCTGGCCGCCGCCGTGGGGGGACGGACATTCAAGCTGCCCTTCGGCCACCACGGCGGAAACCACCCGGTGAAGCATCTGGCCAGCGGCCATGTGGAGATCACCAGCCAGAACCACAACTACGCGGTGGACGGGGACTCCCTGCCGCGGGCGGGAGCGGCGGCCACCGAGCTCACCCACGTCAACCTGAACGACGGAGTGGTCGAGGGATTCCGTTGCACCGCCATTCGCGCCTTCAGCGTCCAGTACCACCCCGAGGCGGGACCGGGTCCACACGACGCCCGCTATCTCTTCGCCGACTTCCGCGCCCTCATGCAGGGGTCCCTGTCGTGAGAGGGTCGGTCTGAATGCCCCGGCGGACCGACATCGAGAAGATCCTGGTGATCGGCTCGGGACCCATCGTCATCGGCCAGGCCTGCGAGTTCGACTACTCGGGGACCCAGGCATGCCGCGTCCTGCGTGCCGAGGGGTACGTGGTCGTGTTGGCCAATTCCAATCCGGCCACGATCATGACCGATCCCGAGCTGGCCGACCGCACCTACGTCGAGCCCCTCGACGCCGACACCCTGAGTGCCATCGTCGAACGCGAACGGCCGGACGCGCTGCTGCCCACCCTCGGCGGCCAGACGGGCCTCAACCTGGCCATGGCCCTGGTCGAAAGGGGCGTGCTCGACACCTACGGGGTGGAGCTGATCGGCGCCAACGCCGAAGCCATCAGCACGGCCGAGGACCGGGACCGGTTCAAGACGGCCATGGAGGAGATCGGACTGGAGGTCCCCGCATCGGGATTCGCCCGGTCGCTCGACGAGGCCATGGTGGTGGGGGAGAGGATCGGATTCCCCCTCATGATCCGCCCCAGCTTCATTCTGGGCGGCGCCGGCACGGGGACGGCCCACGATCGCTCCCAGCTGGCGCTGGTGGCGGCCGAAGGCCTGGCCGCCAGCCCCATCTCGCAGATCCTCATCGAACGCTCGATCGCCGGATGGAAGGAATTCGAGCTCGAGGTCATGCGCGACGGCGTGGACAATTGCGTCGTCGTCTGCTCCATCGAGAACCTCGACCCCATGGGGGTGCACACCGGGGACTCCATCACGGTGGCCCCCGCCCAGACCCTCTCCGATGTCGAGTACCAGGCCATGCGCGACGACGCCTTCGCCTGCATCCGCCGTGTGGGGGTGGAGACGGGGGGCTCGAACATTCAATTCGCCGTCGATCCCCGTAACGGCCGGAGGCTCGTCATCGAGATGAACCCCCGGGTCTCGCGCTCCTCGGCGCTGGCATCGAAAGCCACCGGGTTCCCTATCGCCAAGATCGCCGCCCGCCTGGCCGTGGGCTACACGCTCGACGAGATCACCAACGACATCACCGGAGCCACCCCGGTGAGCTTCGAGCCCACCATCGACTACGTGGTGACCAAGATCCCGCGCTGGGCCTTCGAGAAGCTCCCCGGCGTGACCGATCGGCTGGGGACGCGCATGCAGTCGGTGGGGGAGGTGATGGCCATCGGGCGTACCTTCCCCGAATCGCTCCAGAAAGCCATCCGTTCGCTGGAGCAGGGTCGCTCCGGGCTGAACGCCGACCCGGCCGAGGCGGTCTACGACCTCATCGACGACGACGAGCTGGTGGCCAAGGCCTGTGAGCCGACACCGGAACGGGTGTTCCAGCTCGAGACGGCGCTGCGTCGCGGCATCACGCCCGACACTCTGGCGGCGGCCACCGGGGTCGATCGTTGGTTCCTCGATCAGTTGGCCACCATCACCGATGCCCGGCGGTATCTCGAGGATCTCGGCCACGACAAGACCGGGCCCGACGCGCTCGGGGCCGTGGACCGCCCGACGTGGCGCGCCGTCAAGCGGCTGGGTTTCTCCGACGCCCAGATCGCCTATCTCCTGCACAGCACGGAACTGGCGGTCCGGGCCGCCCGTCTGGCCTGCGGGGTGCGGGCGACGTTCAAGACGGTCGACACCTGCGGCGCCGAGTTCGAGGCGAGCACGCCGTACCACTACGCCACCTACGAGGACGAGGACGAGGTCCGGCCCAGCAACCGTCGGCGCGTCGTCATCCTGGGGTCGGGTCCCAATCGCATCGGCCAGGGGATCGAGTTCGACTACTGCTGCGTCCACGCCTCGATGGCCCTGCGGGCCGCCGGCTACGAGACGGTGATGGTGAACTGCAATCCCGAGACCGTCTCCACCGACTACGACACCTCCGACCGCCTCTACTTCGAGCCTCTCACCGCCGAAGACGTGTCCAACGTCCTCGACGCCGAGATCGCCGCCGGCGCCGGACCCGGCGGCGCCCCCGTGGTGGGAGTGATCGTGAGCCTGGGCGGGCAGACCCCGTTGAAGCTGGCCCACGCCATCGATCCCTCCCTGGTCCTGGGCACCAGTCCGGCGTCGATCGATCTGGCCGAAGACCGTGAGCAGTGGAACGGCCTGTGTGAGCGCCTGGGGATCCCGCAGCCACCGGGGGGGACCGCCGTCACCGTCGACGACGCGCTGACGGTGGCGCGCAAGATCGGTTACCCCGTCCTCGTCCGGCCCAGTTACGTCCTCGGCGGTCGGGCCATGGAGATCGTCTACGACGACGAGCGGCTCGAGGTCGTGGTGGGGGAGCTCGGCGCGTCGCTGGCCCGCGAAGGTGGGGTGTCAGCCGAGCGACCGGTCCTGGTGGACCGGTTCCTGGAGGACGCCATCGAGGTCGATGTCGACGCGGTCCGCGACCACACCGGCGACGTCCTCATCGCCGGCGTGATGGAACACGTGGAGGAGGCCGGGGTCCACTCCGGCGATTCCGCCTGTGCCCTCCCACCGCAGACCCTGCTCCCCGATGTCCTCACCGTTCTGGAGTCCCACACACGGGCCATCGCCCAGGCCTTGTCCGTCGTCGGTCTCCTGAACGTCCAGTTCGCCGTCAAGGACGGGCAGGTCTTCGTGATCGAGGCCAACCCGCGGGCCAGCCGGACCGTCCCCTTCGTGGCCAAGGCCACCGGGGTCCCCGTGGCCATGGTCGCCGCCCGCGTCGTGACGGGGTCCACCCTCGACGCCTTGCGCACCGAGGGCCTGGTCCGCCCCCCCGCCGGTCAGGGTTGGGTGAGCGTCAAGGAGGCCGTCCTCCCCTTCGGGCGGTTCCCGGGCGTCGACACCCTTCTCGGACCCGAGATGCGCTCGACCGGAGAGGTCATGGGGGTGGGCACCACCTTCGGTCTGGCCTTCGCCAAGAGCCAGATCGCGGCGGGCACCCCTCTACCGTCGTCCGGCACCGTCTTCCTGTCCCTGGCCGACCGCGACAAAACGGCCGGCCTCGACGCCGCCCGGCGGTTCGCCTCGCTCGGTCTCAGTCTGGTGGCCACGTCGGGAACGGCGGCCTTCCTCGAGTCCAACGGGGTCCCGGTGGCCACGGTGGTGGCCAAAGTGGGCGAGTCGGGGGCGGCCGACGCCGTGGACCTGATCGCCTCCGGGCGCGTCCAGCTGGTGGTGAACACCCCACGCGGCCGCGGTCCGCGTGCCGACGGGCTCCACATCCGCTCGGCCGCCCTCGCCCATCAGGTCCCCTGCCTCACGACGGTGGCGGCGGCGCGGGCGGCCTCGACGGGGATGGCCGACTGGCGGGACCACGGGCTGTCGGTCATCAGTCTCCAGGAGGTCTACCAGTGAGATTCCGGCCACTGGCACGCGTCGATCTCCGCACCAGCGTGGGCTCCGTCCACCTACCCAATCCGATCCTGACCGCCTCCGGCACGGCCGGCCACGGCGCCGAGCTCTCGTCGTATGTGGACCTGGCCACCCTCGGTGCGGTGGTGGTGAAGTCACTGGCGGCCGAACCGTGGCCCGGGAATCCGTCGCCGCGCGTCCACGAGACGCCGGCCGGCATGCTCAACTCGGTCGGGCTCCAGGGACCGGGTGTGACCGCCTGGCGCCACGACGAACTTCCCCCCCTCGTCGATCGCGGGGCGCGGGTGGTGGCCAGTATCTGGGGCCGGCGGGTGGAGGACTTCGCACGCGCCGCTCAGCTCCTGGCCGGCGCCCCCGGAGTGGTCGCCGTCGAGGTCAACGTCAGTTGTCCGAACCTCGACGACCGCTCCCGGATGTTCGCCCATTCGCCCGGAGCCACGGCCGACGCCGTCAGCGCCTCGGCCGCCTCCGGACTCCCCCTGTGGGTGAAGCTCAGCCCCAACGTGGCCGATCTCACCGATATCGCCGGTGCCGCCATCGCCGCCGGCGCCGAGGCCCTCGTCCTGGTGAACACCCTGTTGGGAATGTCCATCGATCCCCTCCGCCGTTCCTACCGCCTGGGCTCGGGCCCGGCCGGTGGCGGTCTGTCCGGTCCCGCCATCCGGCCGGTGGCGGTCCGCGCCGTCCACGACTGCCGCGCCGCCTTCCCCCTGGTCGGCATCGTCGGGGTGGGCGGCGTGACACGCGGTGTCGACGCCGTGGAGATGCTCCTGGCCGGAGCCGACGCCGTCGAGGTGGGGACGGCGACGTTCCGCGAGCCGCGGGCCCCGGCCCAGGTCCTCGCCGGTCTGAGTCGTTGGTGCCGGTGGCACGACGTCTCCCGGGTCCGCAGTCTGGTGGCGGCCGTGCACGCCACGTCGGCGGCGACCACAGCCGACGCGACGACCGCTGACGCACGGACCGCTGACGCACCGACCGCTGACGCACCGACCGCTCACGACCGGTCGGTGAACGACAACACGGTTGGATGATCGTGGCCGTTGAACTCCGAGACCGTCTGGCACTGGCTCTCGACGTCGACGATCTGGTGGTCGCCCTCCGTCTGGCCCGACGGGTACGCCCGTGGTTCGGCGTAGCCAAGGTCGGTCTCGAGTTGTTCGGCGCCGCCGGACCGGAGTCCGTCCTCGCTCTCAGCGCCGAGGGGTACCGCGTCTTTCTGGACCTGAAGCTCCACGACATCCCCACGACGGTGGGACGCGCCGGCGCGGGTCATGGGCGGTCTCGGCGCGCAGTACGCCACCGTCCACACCGCCGGCGGCGAGGCCATGGTTCGTGCCGCCGTCGAAGGGATGGCGCACGGCGCGGCATCGGCCGGCATGACGGCGCCGTGCGTCCTCGGTGTCACCGTCCTCACCAGCGACGTCGAGGCACCACCGGCCACCCTGAGGGACCGGGCGGTGCTGGCGGCGGCGGCCGGCTGCGGCGGCCTGGTCTGCGCCGCCGCCGATCTGACCGTGACACGTGGCGCGGCACCGGGGCTCGTCACCGTGGTCCCCGGGATCCGACCGGCGGGAGTGTCGTCCGACGACCAGGCGCGTGCGGCGGGTCCGGGCGCCGCCGTCAGGGCGGGGGCCGACATTCTGGTCATCGGACGAGCCGTGACCGGCGCCCGGGACCCCGAAAAAGCGGCCGCCGCCGTGTCCGACGAGGTGGCGGCGGCCGCCGCCGACGTACGCGGGTGACCCCCTCGCGTGACGGCGCTATGGTGGCCGTCATGCCTCAACCTCCTGCACTCACCCCGGAGCAGCGCCAGGCGGCGCTGGACAAGGCCGCCAAGGTCCGCCGCGAGCGGGCTGAGGTGAAGGAGAAGCTCAAGATGGGGTCGGTGTCCCTGTCCGAGCTCCTCAAGAGATCTGAAGAAGACGAGACCGTCGGCAAGATGAAGGTGCTCTCGGTGCTCGAGTCCCTCCCCGGCCTGGGCAAGGTCAAAGCCCGCCGGCTCATGGAGACGGTGGGGATCAGCGAGAGCCGTCGACTCCAGGGCCTCGGGGTCAACCAGCGCGAGGCCCTGCTCGCTCACACCGCGAAGTCCTGATCCTCGTTCTCTCGGGCCCGGGCGGGGCGGGGAAGGGAACGGTCGCCTCCCGTCTCGTCGAACGTGATCCCGGCTTGTGGCTCAGCCGGTCGTGGACCACCCGCGCCCGCCGCCCCGGCGAGTCCGACGAGGATTACGAATTCGTCGACCGCCCCCGCTTCGAAGCACGTGTGGCCGAGGGCGGCTTTCTGGAATGGGCCGAGTTCCTCGGTCAGCTCTACGGCACGCCGCACCCCGAGCCACCGCCGGGCAAGGACGTCCTCCTGGAGATCGATCTCCAGGGCGCGGCGCAGGTGAAGGAGCGGGACCCCGCTGCCCTGATCGTGCTCCTCCTGCCCCCCTCGCCCGAGGCCCAGGCCGAGCGTCTGCGCCGGCGCGGCGACGACGAGGCCGAAGTGGCCCGCCGCCTGGCGACAGGAGCACGCGAGGAGCGTGTGGGTCGGGCCCTCACGCCCTTCGTGGTGGTCAACAACGATGTCGATCAAGCCGTGGCCGAGGTGGCCGGTATACTGGCGGCCCACCGTCGAGCCGGCCCGGAGTCCCCGGGTGGCGATTCTCGTGGAGGAGCCTGATGCCCCAACGTCGCAACACGCTCATGGACCCTCCGATCGAGGATCTTCTGGACAAGGTCGACTCGAAGTTCACCCTCGTGGCCCTCTCGGCCAAACGGGCGCGCCAGATCAACTCGTACTACAACCAGCTGGGCGAGGGACTGGGCGTCGTGGTTCCACCCCAGGTGACCTCGGTCTCGGGGAAGCCCCTCACCATCGCCTTCGAGGAGATCGCCGCCGGCAAGGCGACCTTCCACCGTCCCGAGCCGGGCGAGGAGGACGAGACGGGAGAGCTCACCGATGCCGTCGGAGCCGACGGCATCCTGGGCCCGGTCGAGGGCGCCGGCATCCTGGCCGTCGAGGCCAGCGCTCCGGGAGACGACGCCGCGGAGCCTCCTGGGCACGAGTAGGGACGGGGCCGGGGTCCGGACCGCCGTCGCGGGCGGGGAGAACGATGAGTGGTCCCATCGAGGGTCGACGCGTCGTTCTCGGTGTCACCGGGGGTATCGCCGCCTACAAGGCCGTGGAGGTCTGCCGGCGCCTGGTCGACGCCGGGGCCCATGTGGTCCCCGTCCTGACCGACGACGCCACCCGCTTCGTGGGCGAAGTCACCTTCTCGGCCCTGGCCTCGGAGCCCGTCAAGAGGAGCCTCTGGACCGACGCCGATCCGATCCCCCACACCCGACTGGGCCAGGGCGCCGATCTGATCGTGGTGGCCCCGGCCACGGCCCGCTTCCTGGGCTCCTACGCCGCCGGGATCTCGCACGACCTCCTCACCGCCACCGTCCTGGCCACCCGGGCCCCGGTGGTGGTCTGCCCGGCCATGCACACCGAGATGTGGGAGCACGCCGCCGTGCAGGAGAACCTGGCCACCCTGGTCCGCCGGGGCGTCACCGTGGTGGCGCCGGGGGAGGGCCGCCTGGCCGGCGGCGACACCGGACCGGGCCGCCTGGCCGAGCCCGCCGAGATCGTGGCCGCCGTCACGGCCGTCCTCGAGGGCGGGCCGGTGCCGGGGCGGGCCCGGGACCTCGAGGGGCGTCGCCTGGTGGTCAGTGCCGGTGGCACCCGGGAGCCGATCGATCCCGTCCGCTTCATCACCAACCGGTCGTCGGGCAAGCAGGGCCATGCGCTGGCCCAGGCGGGCGTCGACCGTGGGGCCGAGGTGGTCCTGGTCACCACCACGAAGGAGCCGGTGCCCACGGGCGCCACCGTGGTCCGGGTGGACACCGCCGCATCCATGGAGGCGGCCATGCTCGAGCACGCGGCGGGGGCCGACATCGTGGTCATGGCGGCCGCCGTGGCCGACTTCCGCCCGAAGGAACCCTCGGACACCAAGCTCTCCAAGGCCGACGGGCTGCCCGAGCTGGTCCTCGAACCCACCCCCGACATCCTCCTGGAGCTGGGCGCCCGCCGGCGCCCGGGCCAGGTCCTGGTGGGCTTCGCGGCCGAGACGGGCGCCCCCCTGGACCGGGCCGCCGCCAAGTTGGCGGCCAAGGGGGTCGATCTCATGGTGGCCAACGACGTCTCCGCCCCGGGGGTCGGATTCGATCACGACACCAACGCCGTCACCGTCCTCGGCCTCGACGGGACCCGCCGCCAGGTCGGCCTGTCGTCGAAGCGCCAGGTGGCGGACGTGGTCCTCGACTGCGTGGTCGAACGCCTCGACAAGTAAGGTGAGCGGCCCCGGCGGCCCCGGGGTCGCCATCACCAGGCAGCGCCAGGACGAGGACCCGAGGAGCGAGACGTGAGCACGCGCCACACCTTCACATCGGAGTCGGTGACCGAGGGTCACCCCGACAAGATGGCGGACCAGATCTCCGACTCCGTCCTCGACGCTGTCATCGAGCAGGACCCCCGGGCCCGGGTGGCCTGCGAGACGCTCCTCACCACCGGTCTCGTGGTGGTGGCCGGGGAGATCTCGACCGAGTGCTACGTCGACATCCCCTCGCTCGTCCGTGACGTCGTCTGCGACATCGGTTACGACACCGACGCCCACGGCTTCAACGGCCGGACCTGCGGGGTCATGGTCGCCCTCGACGCCCAGTCGCCCGACATCGCCCAGGGGGTCACGGCGGCCCACGAGCTGCGCACCGGGTCGGGGGGCGAGGACCAGCTCAACGCCCAGGGTGCCGGCGATCAGGGGATGATGTTCGGCTACGCCTGCGACGAGACGCCCGACCTGATGCCCCTGCCCATCTGGTTGGCCCACCGCCTGGCCCAGCGCCTGGCCCAGGTGCGCCGGGTGGGGGTGCTGCCCTACCTGCGGCCCGACGGCAAGACCCAGGTGAGCGTCATCTACGAGGACGGTCGGCCGGTGGCCATCGACACCATCCTGATATCGACCCAGCACGCCCCCGGCGTCGACATCGAGACACTGCTCCTGCCCGATCTCCGCGAGCACGTCATCCATCCACTGCTCCCGTCGGACCTCGACACCGACGGCCTCCGTGTCCTGGCCAACCCGACGGGCCGGTTCGAGCTCGGTGGTCCCCACGCCGACACGGGGCTCACCGGTCGCAAGATCATCGTGGACACCTACGGCGGCATGGCCCGCCACGGCGGGGGCGCCTTCTCGGGCAAGGACCCCTCCAAGGTCGACCGGTCGGCCGCCTATGCGGCGCGGTGGGTGGCCAAGCACGTGGTGGCGGCCGGAGCGGCCAGCCGGTGCGAGGTCCAGGTCGCCTACGCCATCGGCGTGGCCCACCCCGTCTCCCTGATGGTGGAGACCTTCGGCACCGCCACCGTCGACCCCGCCGCCATCGAGCGCGGCGTCCGTGAGGTCTTCGACCTCCGTCCGGCCGCCATCGTCCGCGATCTCGACCTCCTCCGACCGATCTACCGCCGGACGGCGGCCTACGGGCACTTCGGCCGGACGGACAAGGAATTCACGTGGGAGGCGACGCCGAGGATCGACGACCTGAAGCGCGCGCTCGGCCTCTAGCCGTCCGGCCGGTGCCGGACCGAGGGCGCTCCCCGGCCCACCCCGGGAGGGTTGTCCGGGTGGTCCCCGACCTGGCCGCCGTCCACAAGGCGTTCGACTACACCGTTCCCGACGACCTCGCTGACCGGGTCCGGTTGGGGACCCAGGTGCGTGCCCCGCTCCACGGGCGCCGGGTGGCGGGGTGGGTGGTGGCCGACGGCGTCGATCCACCCGCCGGGGTCGCCCTCCGACCTCTGGCCTCGGTCCGCGGTTGGGGACCGCCCCCGGAGGTGGTGGCCCTGGCCGAGTGGGCGGCCTGGAGATGGGCCGGCCCGGTGTCGTCGCTCCTGGGAACGGCGTCACCCCCGGTGGCCGTGCGCGCCCTGCCGGCGGGCCCGGCCCCGGGTGGGGTCCACTCCGGCCCCGCCGCCGCTCCCCTCGGCACCTCGCCGCTCTTCGACGAGGCCCTCTCGGGGGGGACGGTGGTGCTCCGGCTCCCTCCGGCCGACGACCCCTTCCCGTTGCTCCTCTCGGCCGCCGACCGTCTGGCCGCCGGATCCGACGATGCCGGGGTCCTGGTCGTCGTCCCCAGCCAACGCCTGGCCACGGACCTCGCCGGCCGCCTCCGCAGGGCGCGACGGCGGGTGGCGCTGCTCCCCCAGGAGTGGCCGAGGGCCCGGGCCGGTGGCTGTGTGGCCGTCGGGGCCCGCGCCGCCGCCTTCGCACCACTGCCCCGCCTGGCCGCCGCCGTCGTCCTCGACGCCCACGACGAGGTGTACCACGAGGAGCGGGCCCCGACCTGGTGCGCCTGGCAGGTGGCGGCCGAACGGGCCCGGCTCTCGGACGTGCCCTGCGTCCTCGTCTCTCCCTGCCCCACGCTCGACGTCCTCGCCGCCGGGCGCCTGGTGGCGCCGTCGCGGCGCGGCGAGCGCGGCGGATGGCCGGCCGTCGAGGTGGTCGACCGGCGCGACGACGATCCCCGCACCGGCCTCTTCTCGGACCGAGTGGTCGATCTGGTCCGATGGGGGGCGGCCGATCCGGGCCGCCGGGTCGTCTGCGTGGTGAACCGGACCGGACGGGTCCGCCTCCTGGCCTGCGCGGCGTGCGGTGAGCTGGCCCGTTGCGAGCGCTGCGAGGCGGCCGTGGAACTCGTCGACCCGCAGAAGGATCGGGGCGACGGAGCCGATCAGGCCGCCATCCCGTCTCCGCCCTTCCTCCGGTGCCGGCGCTGCGGGCAGGAAAGGCCGGTGGTCTGCGCCCACTGCGGCGGTACCCGGATGAAGGCGCTGAAGGCGGGGGTCACCCGTGTCCGCGAGGAACTCGAGGCGCTGGCCGGGACGCCGGTCGCCGCCGTCTGGGGCCCGGCGCCGGCGCGCCGGGCGCGGACGTCGGTCGCCGGGGCCGACGACGCCGTGGGCGCCGGCGCCGGCGCCCGGGTGATCGTGGGGACCGAGGCCGTCCTGCACCGGACGGACGCCGCCGACGGGGTGGCCTTTCTCGACTTCGACGCCGAGCTCCTCGCCCCCCGGCTGCGTGCCGGCGAGGAGGCTCTGGCCCTCCTGGCCCGGGCCGCCCGCCTGGTCAGCCGGGCCCCGGCGGCGGCGCCGGGGGGCCGGGGCCGGGGCCGGATCCTCGTCCAGACCCGCCTCCCGCACCACGACGTCCTGACGGCGGCGTCGGCGGCCGACCCGGGGCGGTTGTCGGCGGCCGAGCTCGACATCCGGACCGCCCTCGACCTGCCCCCCGTGAGCGCCATGGCTCTCGTCTCGGGGCCGTCCGCCGACGCCTACGCCACGGCGTTGCGGTCATCGGCGCCGGCCACCGTGGACGTGAGTGGACCGGTCGACGGCGTCTGGTCGGTGCGCGCACCGGACCACGTCGCGCTGTGCGACCTCCTGGACAGCGTGGCGCGGCCGGCCGGACGCCTGCGGGTGGCCGTCGATCCCGTCCGGGCCTAGCCGACCCGACGCCGGCCCTTGCCCGGCTCCGGCGCCCACGACAAGATCGGGGGTGGGCCGCCGTGTCCCGGGCCCACGACGCTGGAGGATCTGCGATGTCGGACTTCACCATGACCATCGGCGGGGAGGCGGTGGCCACCGACGGCACCTTCGGCGTCCGCAATCCGGCCACCGCCGAGGTCTTCGCCGAGGCCCCGGAATGCTCACGCGCCCAGCTGGACGCCGCCATGGACTCGGCGGCCAAGGCCTACCGGGACTGGCGGGCCGACGAGGACTACCGCCGCGCCTGTCTCCGCGAGGTCTCCGGCGTCTTGCTGGGGTCCCTCGAGGAGCTGGCCCCTCTCCTCACCGCCGAGCAGGGCAAGCCCATAAACGACGCCAACCTCGAGGTCTTCGGCTCGGCCATGTGGTGCACCTACTTCGCCGACCTCGAGATCCCGCGCCAGATCCTCCAGGACGACGACGAGGCTCTCGTCGAGGTCGTCAACCGCCCCCTCGGGGTGGTGGCCGCCATCACGCCGTGGAACTTCCCCGTGAACCTCGCCTTCTGGAAGATCGCGCCGGCGCTCCTGGCCGGCAACACCATGGTCCTGAAGCCGTCCCCCTTCACCCCTCTCTCCACCCTCAAGGTCGGTGAGCTCCTGCGGTCGGTCCTGCCCCCCGGGGTCCTCAACATCGTGAGCGGTGGCGACGACCTCGGCGCCTGGATGACGAGCCACCCCGTCCCCCGCAAGATCAGCTTCACCGGGTCCATCGAGACGGGGAAGAAGGTGGCCTCGGCGGCGGCTCCCGATCTCAAGCGGGTCACCCTGGAACTCGGGGGCAACGACCCCGCCATCATCCTCGACGACGCCGTTCCGGCGGTGGTGGCCGACGGGATCTTCGGGGGTGCCTTCGCCAACAACGGCCAGATCTGCTCGGCCATCAAGCGCGTCTACGTCCCCGAGCGTCTCTATGACGAGGTGGTCGAGGCGCTGGCCGCCCGGGCCCGGGCCGTCACCGTGGGCGACGGGTCCACCAACGAGAGCAAGCTCGGCCCCATCAACAACGCCCCCCAGTACGAGCGGGTGAAGGAGCTGGTGGCCGACGCCCTGGCCCACGGGGCCCGCGCCGCCGCCGGCGGGAAGGCCATGGACCGCCCCGGCTACTTCTTCGAGCCCACCGTCCTGTCCGACCTCTCCGACGGCGTCCGGATCGTCGACGAGGAGCAGTTCGGCCCCGCGCTCCCGGTCATCTCCTACCGGGACGTCGAGGACGTCGTCGACCGGGCCAACGGGACCCACTTCGGTCTCTCCGGCTCCGTCTGGGGGACCGACACCGACCGGGCCGCCGAGATCGCCGGCCGCCTCGAGGCCGGGACGGCCTGGGTCAACACCCACCTGGCCCTGGGCCCCCAGTTCCCCTTCGGCGGTTTCAAATGGTCCGGGATCGGTGTCGAGAACGGCCCCTGGGGTCTCCACGAGTTCACCGACGTCCAGACCGTCCACCGCTCGAAGACCGCTTCGCTCTCCCCGATCTCCTCCATGGTCGTCTCCTGACGGGGGCCGGTATCCTGAGGAGGTGACCGAGTACACCATCAGGCTCTACGGCGACCCGGTTCTCCGCCAGCGGGCCCCCGAAGTGGCCGAGATCGACGGGAAGCTCAAGACCCTCTCCGACGACATGGTCCAGACCATGTACGAGGCGCCGGGCGTGGGCCTGGCCGCCCCCCAGGTCGGTGTCCAGAAGCGGATGTTCGTCTACGACCTCCACGACGACCTCGGTCCCCGGACCATCGTGAACCCGGTCATCTCCGAGTCCCGGGGGGAGTGGACCTACGAGGAAGGCTGTCTCTCGGTCCCCGGCCTGGCCTGGGACATCGTCCGGCCCAAGGAGATCCACCTCACCGGCCTGGACCTCGACGGGAACGAGATCTCCATCGAGGCCGACGAGTACGAGGCCCGGGTCTACCAGCACGAGGTCGACCATCTCGACGGCATCCTCCTGGTCGAGCGTCTCGACGAGGATCAGCGGAAGGAGGCCATGCGGATCCTCCGGTCCCTGACGCTGCGTCTCCCCGGTGAGGACCCTGACGGGCTCCGCCGCCTCGTCCGACCCGAGGGCCATGATGGCAACGGGTCCGGCGCCCCGCCGGACCGACCCGGCCTCTAGGCCGGAAGCTCGACCCCACCGAACCTCGCCCCCACCACCGGAGAGAGAGCACCCGTGGCCCGGCTCGCCTATCTCGGATCGCCGGCCCCCGCCGTCGCCCCCCTGGAGGCGCTCGTGGGCGCCGGTCACCAGATCGTCCTGGTGGTGAGTCGGGCCGACACCCGCCGGGGCCGGGGGACGGCCACCACCCCGAGCCCGGTGAAGGCCTCGGCCATGGGTCTCGGTCTCCCCGTCTCCGATTCCCTGGAGGACGTCACGAGCGTCGGGGCCGAGCTGGCGGTGGTCGTGGCCTACGGCCGGATCGTCCCGCCGGTGGTCCTCGATGTCGTCCCCATGATCAACGTCCACTTCTCCCTGCTCCCCCGGTGGCGGGGGGCGGCACCGGTGGAACGGGCCATCCTGGCCGGGGACGAGGTCACCGGTGTCTGCGTCATGCGGCTGGAGGCAGGACTGGACACCGGTCCCGTCCTCGACCGGGTGGCGCTCCCGATCGGACCCGACGAGCATGCGTCGGCTCTGCTGGACCGGCTGTCGGCGGCCGGGTCCGACCTCCTGGTCGAGGTCCTGGCCGACGGGGTGGCGGTCCTCGGCCCGGGGGAGCCCCAGGTGGGGGAGCCGACCTACGCGGCCAAGCTCGAACCTTCGGAGTTCGAGCTCCACTTCTCCCAACCGGCCGACATCCTCCACCGGATCGTCCGGCTGGACCGGGCCTGGACGACCTTCCGCGGCGAGCGCCTCCGGGTCCTCCGGGCGCGGCCGGTCCCGGCCGACCCGCCCGCCCGGCCGGCCCCGGGGTTCGTCCCGGACACCGCTGACGCCGTCATGGTCGGATGCGGATCGGACTCCGCCCTCGAGCTCCTCGAGGTCCAACCGGCCGGGAAGAAGCCGATGGCGGCGGCCGACTGGCGCCGGGGGGTCCGCCTCGAACCGGGCGAGCGGTTGGGCGGTCCGCAGACCCCCAAGCCGTAGGCTCGGTTCCGATGCTGAAGATCGCCCCATCGGTGCTGTCGGCCGACTTCGGCGGCCTGGCCGAGGCGGTCGGCGAGGTCACGGCCGAGGCCGACTGGTTGCACATCGACGTCATGGACGGCCACTTCGTCCCCAACCTGACGGTGGGGCCGCCCGTCGTCGAGTCCCTGCGGCGGCACTCCGGGCTCTTCTTCGACTGCCACCTCATGATGACCGACCCCGGGGCCTACCTGGAGGCGTTCCGGAGGGCGGGGGCCGACGGGTGCACCGTCCACGTCGAGGTGGGGAACACCGCGGCGTTGCTGGACCGGGCCAAGGCACTCGGCTTGCGCGCCGGGTTGGCCCTCAATCCCGAGACCCCCTACGAGGCCGTCGACCCCTTTCTCGGGTCCGCCGACCTGATCCTCTGTATGACCGTCCATCCCGGTTTCGGGGGCCAGTCCTTCATGGCCGAGGTCCTTCCCAAGATCGCCCGGACCCGCCAGGAGCTCGACCGCCGGGGACTCGGGGCCGACCTCGAGGTCGACGGGGGGATCGACGAGGAGACGGCTCCCCTGGTGGTGGCGGCCGGGGCCCGCGTCCTGGTGGCGGGGTCGGCCGTCTTCGGCGCCGAACGTCCGTGGGAGGCGGCCCGACGGATCCGCACGGCGGGGGAGAAAGCCCTGCCGGGAGCCCCGGTAGACTTGTGATCCCATGACGCCGGTCCCGAACCCGTCGCCCGGTCCGGGTGACCGGGGCGAGGATCTCGATGCCATGCGCCGGGCGCTCGCCCTGGCGGCGTCGGTGCGGACCCGGACCGCCCCCAACCCCTGGGTGGGATCGGTGGTGGTGGCCGACGGACGCTGGTACGAGGGGGCCACCGAGCCCCCCGGCGGACCCCACGCCGAAGTGGTGGCCCTGGCCGCCGCCGGCGCTCAGGCGGCCGGTGCCACCCTCTACACGACCCTCGAACCGTGCACCCACCAGGGCCTCACCCCGCCCTGCACCGAGGCCATCGTGGCCGCCGGCGTGGCCCGGGTGGTCGTCGGCGTCCTCGATCCCGATCCCCGGGTGTCGGGGCGGGGCGTGGACGAGCTCCGGCGCGCCGGCCTCGACGTCGTCGTCGGCGTGGCCGCCGGGGAGGCGACGGAGCTCCTGGCCCCCTACCTGAAACACCGACGGACGGGCCGGCCCTGGGTCGTTCTCAAGCTGGCCGCCACCCTCGACGGCCGCATCGCCGCCCCCGACGGATCGTCGCGCTGGATCACCGGCGAGGAGGCCCGGGCCGACGCCCACCGGTTGCGGGCCACATCGGATGCCGTCCTCGTGGGCGCCGGGACCGTCCGGGCCGACGATCCCGAGCTCACCGTCCGGTCGGAGCCCCCGCCCGAGCGCCAGCCGCTTCGCGTCGTCCTCGGCCACGCCCCCCCCGACGCCCGGGTCCACCCGGCGCTCGAGATGAAGGGGGAGCCGAGCACCGTCCTCGACGAGCTCGGGGCCCGGGGGATCCTCCAGCTCCTGGTGGAGGGGGGAGCGGGCGTGGCCCACGCCTTCCACCACGACGGGATGGTCGACCGTTACGTCCTCTACCTGGCCCCCGCCCTGTTCGGGGGCGAGGACGCCACACCGATGTTCGCCGGGCCCGGGGCCGCCACCATGGAGGGGATCTGGCGGGGCCGGCTGGTCTCGGTCGTCCGACTGGGGGACGATCTCCGTGTCGAGCTGGAAGCGGCCTGACGTGGAGATAGCACGCGTCGAGGACGCCATCGCCGCCGTCGGCCGGGGCGAGATCGTGATCGTCGTGGACGACGAGGACCGCGAGAACGAAGGGGACCTCGTCATGGCCGCCCAGGCCGTCACGCCGGAGAAGATCGCCTTCTTCCTGGCCCACACCTCCGGTGTGATCTGCGTCCCCCTCACCGCCGACCGGGCCGACCAGCTCGAGCTCCCCCTGATGGTGACGGCCAACACCGAGTCGCAGCGGACCGCCTTCACCGTCTCGGTCGACTACCGGCACGGCACGTCGTCGGGCATCTCGGCCGAGGACCGCTCGGCCACCATCCAGGCCCTCATCGACCCCCACACCAGGGCCACCGATCTGAACCGGCCCGGACACATCTTCCCTCTGCGTTACCGCGCCGGCGGTGTCCTGAAGCGCGCCGGCCACACCGAGGCCACCGTCGACCTGGTGAAGGCGGCCGGCCTCTATCCGGCCGGTGTCCTCTGCGAGATCGTCTCCGAGGACAAGCAGGGCATGGCCCGTCAGCCCGAGCTCGAGGCCTTCGCCAAGAAGCACGACCTCCTCCTCATCTCGATCGCCGACCTCGTCCGCTACCGCCGCCGCAAGGACAAGCTCGTCCGTCGGATCGCCGGTCCGGCGCGGATCCCCACCGACTTCGGCGACTTCACCGGCTACGTCTACGAGTCCGTCCTCGACGGGGAGCACCATCTGGCCATCGTGAAGGGTGACCCCGTGGGCCAGAGCGATGTCCTCGTCCGTGTCCACTCCGAATGCCTGACCGGCGACGTCCTCGGCTCGTTGCGCTGCGACTGCGGCCCCCAGCTCCACGAAGCCCTCCGACTCATCGCCGACGCCGGCACCGGGGTCGTCGTCTACCTGCGCGGCCACGAAGGGCGGGGCATCGGCCTGGCCCACAAGCTCCGCGCCTACCACCTCCAGGAACAGGGCCACGACACCGTCGACGCCAACCTGGAATTGGGACTCCCGGTGGACAACCGCGAATACGGGATCGGCGCCCAGATCCTCGTCGACCTCGGAGTGACCACCATGCGGCTCATGACCAACAACCCCATGAAGTACGGAGGCCTCGAGGGTTTCGGCCTCGACATCTCCGACCGGGTCCCGCTGGCCAACCACGCCAACCCGGAGAACATCGGGTATCTCCAGACCAAGCGCGATCGGCTCGGTCACATCATGGAGGGCCTCGATGACGAGCTCTGACGACACCGCGCTGCGCCCGGGTGCCATCACCGACGTGGCCCAGATCGTCGGCCGGTCCTATGGGGGCGACGCCCGCGGACCGGCCCGTATCGCCGTGGCCTGCGCCAAGTTCAACGGGGCCATCACCGTCCGCCTCCTCGAGGGGGTCCTGGCCGGGCTGAAGGACCATGACGTGGCGCTCGAGTCGGTGGCCGTGGCCTGGGTGCCCGGTGCCGTCGAGCTCCCCCTGGCCGCCTCCCGTCTGTGCCGGTCGGGGGACTACGACGCCGTGATCGCCCTCGGCGCCGTCATCCGCGGCGACACCGCCCATTTCGACTTCGTGGCGGGGGAGTGCGCGGCCGGCCTCCAGCGGGTGGCGCTCGACACCGGCCTCCCCGTCGTCTTCGGTGTCCTCACCACCGACACCGTGGCCCAGGCCGAGGAGCGCGCCGGGCCCGACAGGACCAACAAGGGCTACGAGGCGGCCGTCACCGCCCTCGAGATGGTCCGGCTCCTGGAGCTCCTTCCCCGGTCGACCGGGGGGCCGTCCTGATGTTGCGTCTCGTCCTCCCCAAGGGCTCACTGGAGAAGGCCACCATGGAGCTCTTCGCCCACGCCGACCTGGCCGTCGTCCGGGGCTCCGACATCGAGTACCGCGGCACCATCGACGACCCCCGAGTCGACGAGGTCCGTATCCTGCGGCCCCAGGAGATCCCCCTCTACGTGGCCGACGGGCTCTTCGACATCGGTATCACCGGTCGCGACTGGATCGAGGAGACGGGGGCCGACGTCGTCTCGCTCGGCACCCTGGCCTATTCGAAGGTGACGGCCAACCCCATCCGCGTCGTCCTGGCCGTGGCCCGCGACTCCCCGGTGACGACCATGGCGGATCTCCCGTCCGGCTCGCGCGTCTCCACCGAGTATCCCGAGCTCACCCGGCGCCTCCTGGAGAAGCAGGGTGTCCGGGCCGAGATCCGTCTCTCCTACGGCGCCACCGAGGCCAAGATCCCCGACATCGCCGACGCCGTCGTCGAGATCACCGAGACCGGTCGCGCCCTGGCCGCCGCCGGCCTGAGGATCGTCGGCACCCTCCTCGAGTCGTGCACCGAGCTCATCGCCAACCCGACGGCGGCCGCCGATCCGGACAAGCGCCACGCCATGACCCAGCTCCTGACGCTCCTCCAGGGGACCCTCGAGGCGCGCGGCAAGGTCCTCCTCAAGTTGAACGTGGCCCGCGGTTCCCTCGACGACGTCATCGCCGTCCTTCCCGCCCTGAAGGCGCCCACCGTCTCGGAGCTCTCGGGGGGGACCGGCTTCGCCGTCGAGACCGTGGTCCCGAAGTCGGACGTCAACATCCTCATCCCGGCGCTGAAGGACAAGGGGGCCACCGACATCATCGAGCTCCCCCTCTCGAAGATCGTCCACTGACCATGTCCGGGAGACGGCGGTGACCTCCATCGTGCGGGCCCGGGCGCCCCGGACCGGTCTCGTCGCCGAGTTCGACGACCCCCGGGGACTGGGGACCGTCCTCGGTGACGACGGTCGTCGCTACCCCTTCCACTGCACCGCCGTCGCCGACGGCAGCCGCCGTATCGACGTCGGTGCCCGGGTCGTCTTCGTCACCGGGGCCGGCCATCTCGGGCGGCTCGAGGCGCGCCACATCGTCGGGGCCGATGGAGGGCCCGGGCCGGCTCAGGGACCGGCGGGCTGACCGTCACCGGACCCGTCGGTCGGTGCCATCTTCACCATCTCGCTGATCTGGACGTAGGTCAGCCGGATCTGGGCCAGGGCGTCGTTCAGCGAGGCCTCGGCGTCCCCCAGCCGCCCGGCCAGGCCATCCACGATGGCGCCCAGGGCGTCGACGGCCAGGCGGGCCTGATCGAGGTTGGGGGGCTGCTGCGACAGGTGGATGGCGGCCAGTTCGAAGAGCCCGTAGGCGTGGTTGGCCACCACCACCTCCGCCGGGGCCGACACCAGTTGGTTCCGCAATTCGTCGAGCCGGGCGGCCAACTCCTCGCGCTCCTCGGGGCTCAGGTCGTCGGCATCGTCGTCCGGACCCCGGGCGGGCCCGCCGCCACCGCCACCGCTCCCCGGCGGTCCGCCCCCCGGCCCCGGCGGCGTCTCCCGGCCGACGCGATGCTCACCATCGGGTGTCCACAGGCTGCTCACGCCTGGTAGCGTAGAGGCTCAAGTGAACAGGGAAGCGGGGTCGCACTTTCGTGTACCCCCACCCGGCCACCACGGGAGTGGTGCGTTCGGGTCACGGTGGTCCGTCGAGGACGACACCACGGGCAGCGGCCGCGCTTCCGACGAGGGCTCCGGGGAGACCCGGCGTCCGCAATGACGGGAGAGATGCCGCATCGCCACCACCACGACCACCGGTGAGCCCAGGATCAACGACCGTATCCGCGCCCGTGACGTGCGCCTGGTGGACCCCGATGGCCTCCAACTCGGGATCCGCCCGTTGCCGGAAGCGTTGACTCTGGCCCGACAGCTCGATCTGGATCTGGTGGAGGTCGCGCCACAGGCGAACCCACCTGTCTGTCGCATCATGGACTACGGGAAGTTCAAGTTCGACGCCGCCCAGAAGGCCAAGGAATCGCGGCGGAAGACGACGAGCGTCGGGATCAAGGAGATGAAGTACCGGCCGAAGATCGGAATCGGTGACTTCGACACCAAGACCCGCCAGGTCCTCAAGTTCCTGGACGAGGGGCACAAGGTCAAGGTCACGATCATGTTCCGGGGTCGCGAGGTCTTCCATCCGGAGCTGGGCAAGAAGATCCTGGACCGACTGGCCGAACGGGTGGACGGCACGGCCCGGGTGGAGGCGGAACCGAGGTTGGACGGTCGGAACATGGTGATGGTGCTGGCCCCCGACAAACGGGCCAAGCAGTCGGCGGCGGCCCGGGCGCCGAGACACGACAGCGGCGGCGGGGCCCCGGCCCGACCGGCACCGGCGGTGGAGAACGGCGCCACGGCCGAGGCCGCAGAGGCGGCGGCGGTCGAATCAGCGGACGGAGAGGTATCGACGGGCGGCGGTGCGGTCCCGATCGAAGAGGGGACCTGAGATGCCGAAGATGAAGACAGACCGGGGAGCCGCCAAGCGGTTCAAGATCACCGGTACGGGCAAGATCCGCCGGCTCAAGGCGAACCGGTCGCATCTGCTCGAGAAGAAGTCGTCGCGCCGGACGCGTCGCCTCGGTCGCGAGACCGACGTCGCCTCCGCCGACCGGCGTGAGGTACGGCGGCTCCTGGGCCGCTAGCGCCGACGGCGCAGCCGCCCGGGCCCCGAGGCCGGGGACGGCGGTGGTGGTCCTGCGGACCACCGGGACAACGGATCGACCTCAGGAAGGGAGCTGGGAATGGCCAGGGTAAAGCGCGCCATCAACGGCAAGAAGCATCGCGACGCCATCCTCGAACAGGCGCAGGGCTACTACGGCAACCGCAGCCGGAGCTTCCGCTCGGCCAACGAAGCGGTCATGCACGGGCTCCAGTACGCCTATCGCGACCGCCGGGCCCGCAAGGGTGACTTCCGCCGGCTGTGGATCCAGCGCATCAACGCCGGGGCCCGGGCCAACGGTCTCAGCTACAGCCGGCTCATCGCCGGCCTCCGTCACGCCGAGATCACCGTCGACCGCAAGGTCCTGGCCGACCTGGCCGTGACCGACCCCCACGCCTTCGCCCAACTGGTCGGTCTGGCCAAGGCGGCCCTCCCGCCGCCGGCACCGGCCGTCGTGGGGGCCGAGACGGTGGACGCCTCCTGACGGCAGCGCTCGGGATCCGTCACCAACGGGTCCAGCGGCTGCGCCGGTTGGTCCGGCGTCGCAGCGTCCGGCAGTCCGAGGGCGTTTTCGTCGTCGAGGGGGCCAAGCTCCTCGGCTGCGCCCTCGACGCCGGTGCCGAGATCGAAGCCGTCTTCGTCGGATCCGACGAAGCCGCCGGCGCCCCCGCCGTGACCGCCGTCGTCGGGCGGGCCCGGGCCAGCGGCATCCGGGTCTACCAGCTCGACGCCGGTGTGGTGGAGAAGGTGGCGGACACGGTGACCCCCCAACCCCTCCTGGCCGTCGTCCGCACCCCGCGGGCCGCCCTCGACGACCTGGTGGCGGCCACCTTCGTCGTCGTCTGTGTCGACGTCCGCGACCCGGGCAACGCCGGCGCCGTCATCAGGAGCGCCCACGCCGCCGGCGCCGACGCCGTCGTCTGCTGCGCGGGGACGGTCGACCCGTTCAATCCCAAGACGGTCCGGGCGTCGGCCGGATCGGTCCTCCACCTCCCGGTGGTGACCGACCCCGAGCCCGCCGGGGTTCTCGACGCCCTGGAGGGTTGGGGGCTGCGGTGCCTGGCGGCGGTGGCGCACGGGGGGACCCCGTACACGGAGGTCGATCTGGTCGCCCCCCTGGCCCTCGTCCTCGGCAACGAGGCGTCGGGTCTCCCGGCGGAGATCGCCGACCGGCTCGACCGGAGGGTGACCATCCCCATGGCCGGTCGGGCCGAGTCGCTCAACGTTTCGATGGCCGCCGCCGTCCTGTGCTTCGAGGTCCGTCGGGCCCGCTCGCCGAGCCCCGTCGAACGCTCGTGACGGGCCGTGCCCCTGAACGACGATGACTAACCTGCACGCCAATGGAGCGGTCCCCGTGACGGACGAGGAGCTGCTGGCCGAGGCGTCGGCCCGGGTGGCGCAGGCCGACTCGCGCCACGAATTGGCCGCCGTCGAGGTGGAGATCCTGGGCCGGAAGTCGGCGCTGGCCGACCGGCAGAAGACCCTGGGGGCCCTCGGCCCGGACGAGCGCCGGGAGGCCGGCCAGAGGCTCCAGGCGGTGCGCAAGCAGATCGAGGCCGTCGTGGCCGCCCGACGTGCCGTCCTCGAAGAGGAGGCCTACGCCGAGCGGCTGGCCGCCGACCGCCTCGATCTGACCGAGGTCCTGCCGGGCGACGCACCGTGGAGGGGCCATCTCCACCTGGTCCAGAGGACGCGTGACGAACTCGAGGACGTCTTCACGGGGATGGGCTTCGCCGTGGCCGAAGGTCCCGAGGTGGAGACGGACTGGTACAACTTCGAAGCCCTCAACATGCCTCCCGCCCACCCGGCCCGGGGCATGTGGGACACGTTGTACCTGAAGCTCGGGGAGCCCGAGACCGTCGTCCTGCGCACCCACACGTCCCCCGTCCAGATCCGTCTCATGCAGAGCCAGGCCCCACCCGTCTACGCCGTGATGCCGGGACGCTGCTACCGCCGCGACACGCCCGACGCCCGCCACATCCCCACCTTCAACCAGATCGAAGGCCTGGTCGTCGACCGCCACATCTCCTTCGCCGACCTGGCCGGCACCATCGAGACGTTCACCACGGCCTATTTCGGTCCCGGTATCCACTCACGGCTGCGGCCGTCGTACTTCCCCTTCACCGAGCCCTCGGCCGAGTACGAGATCACCTGCACCATCTGCGGGGGCGCCGGCTGCCGGACCTGCTCGCAGACGGGATGGATCGAGCTGGGGGGATGCGGCATGGTCGACCCTGCCGTCTTCGCCGCGGTGGGGATCGACGACGAGATCTGGTCGGGCTTCGCCTTCGGCTTCGGCATCGACCGGTGCGCGCAGATGCGTCACGAGATCCCCGACATGAGGGTCCTGCTCGAGAACGACGTCCGCCTGCTGCGGCAGATCTGAGGGGCCGTGCGCGTCCCGTTGTCGTGGATCCGTGACTTCGCCCCCTTCGAGGGCGACCCCTCGGCGCTGGCCGAGACCCTGGACGATCTGGGACTGGTCGTCGAAGGCGTGGCCCATGTCGGGAAGGGTCTCGAAGACGTCGTCGTGGCGCGGGTTCTCGAGATCGCCGCCATCCCCGGGGCCGACAAGATCCGTGAGGTGACGGTGGATGCCGGGGGCGAGCCGGTCTCCATCGTCTGCGGCGCGTGGAACTTCGCCGTCGGCGACCTCGTCCCCCTGGCGCCGGTGGGCGCCGTCCTCCCGGGCGATTTCGAGATCACCAAGCGGAAGATGAAGGGTGTCACGTCGAACGGGATGCTCTGTTCGGGCCGCGAGCTCGAGCTGACCGACGACCACGGCGGCATCCTCATCATCGGGGGCGGGATGATCGGGGGCGGGCCGTCGCCGGGAGAGCGATTCGTCGACGCCCTGGGGATCGTCCCCGACGTCGTCTACGACATCGCCGTCGAGGCCAACCGTCCCGACGCCTGGTGCATGGCCGGCGTGGCCCGCGACCTGGCGGCCCGCCTGCGCCTTCCCTTCGCCGTGCCCGATCCGCCCGAGCCACCGGCGCCCGACCCCTCGGCGTCGGGGCCCGGACCCACCCCGCCCGTCTCGGTGGTGGTGGTGGACGACGACCTCTGCCCCCGTTTCACCGCCCGCGTCCTGACGGGGATCGAGGTCCGGCCCTCGCCGCCCTGGATGGCCCGCCGGCTCACCCTGGCCGGGATGCGGCCCATCAACAACGTCGTCGACGCCTCGAACTACGTGATGCTCGAACTCGGACAACCGACCCACCCCTACGACCTCGACCGGGTGGCGGACCACGGCCTCCGTGTCCGCGCCGCGCGCCCGGGGGAGACGGTCACCACGCTCGACGGTGTCGAACGGACGTTGGGCGACCGGGCCATCGTCCCCTCCGACGACCGGCGGGACTGCCTCATCTGTGACGCCGCCGACGCCCCGCTCGGAATCGGCGGGATCATGGGGGGCGGGAGCTCCGAGATCTCGGACACGACCTTCCGCGTCCTGCTCGAGGCCGCCTACTTCGCACCGATGGCCATCGCCCGGACGACCAAGCGCCTCGGTCTGCGTTCCGAGGCGTCGGCCCGGTTCGAGCGGGGCTGTGATCCCGAGGGAATCGACCGGGCGGCGCGCCGTCTCTGTGAGGTGCTGGCGTCCACGGCCGGGCCGGCGTTCGGTGTGGACGGCGACGTCATCGATGTCCGGGGCCCGGTGCCCGGTCCGAGTCGCGTCGAGGTCCGGACGGCCCGGGTGAACGCCATCCTGGGTGCCGCGTTGGACGCCGCCGCCGTCACCTCCTACCTGGAGCCGATCGGATTCTCCTGCCGGTCGGCCGGCGACGGCGTCCTCGACGTCACCGTCCCCACCTTCCGTCCCGACACCTGGCGCGAGATCGACGTCATCGAGGAGGTGGCCCGCCACCACGGCTACAGCGCCCTGCCCCGGCGGCGCCCCGCCGCCCCCCAGGTGGGGGGACTCACCCCCCATCAGCGGCAACGTCGTCTGCTGCGGGCCGTCCTGGCCGGATTCGGTGCCCATGAAGCCTGGACGCCGTCGTTGCTGGCGCCCGACGACCACGGACGGGCGGGCCTCGACCCCGGCGGTGTCGAGGTGGCCAACCCGTTGACCCCCGACGAGACGGTCCTCCGGCGCAGTCTCCTGCCCGGGATCCTGAAGGCCCTGGCCTTCAACGCCGACCGCCGTCAGGACGACGTCCGCCTGTTCGAGATCGGCCACGTCTTCCCACCACCCGACGCCGGGCGCGTGGAGCGGGCCTTCGCCCGCGCCGGAGAGACGGTCATCGACGAGCGGGAGATGGTGGCGGTGGCCTTCGCCGGCGCCGGGGACGACGCCCGCCGCGCCGCCGGCGCCTGGCTGGCCCTGGCCGACGCCCTCGGCGTCGACGGCGTCGACGTCGTCCAGTTCCGGACCGCCCCTACCGGGAGCGCCGGCGGCCTGCATCCGACACGGGCGGCCACACTGGTGGCGCGCCACGACCCCGACGACACCGTGATCGGGATGGTGGGCGAGGTGGACCCGGGCGTCCTCGGTGCCTTCGGGCTCGACCCCGGGCGGCAGCGGGTGGGCTGGCTGGAGATCGATCTCGAGCGGCTCCTCGACGACACCCACCGGCGCCCCCAGACGGTGGTACCGGTCAGCCGCTTCCCTTCGAGCGATGTCGATCTGGCCTTCGTGGTGGACGACGGGACGGCCGCCGCCGAGGTGGCCGGGACACTGCGCGGCGCCGGCGGCGCGTTGCTCGAGTCGTCAGGTCTCTTCGATGTCTACCGGGGTCCGGGCCTGCCCCCGGGGACGCGCAGCCTCGCCTACCGACTGCGATTCTGCGCCCTCGACCACACCCTCACCGATGCCGAGGTCGGTGAGTTGCGCGGGCGTTGCATCGACGCCGTCGAGCGGGCCCACGGGGCGACCCTGCGGGCCTGATCGACGCCGGCCGGCGCACCACGCCGGTCGGAGGCGATGTGCGCCCGTGACACCGCAGGGGTACCGTCGGAGCGCCATGACCTCCGTTGTCACGTCACCGACTCCGGTCGTCAGTGCTCCCCATCACCGTTCCCGCCGGCCGCACCGCACCGCACCGCGCCGGTGGCGGTCGTCGTCGTGATGACAGTGACCGTGGTGGTCGCCGCCGCGCTCCTGATGACAGCGGGGACGCCGGCCCCCGGACCGCTCCCCGCTCATCTCGTCAGCGTCGACCCCGGGCGCGATGTCCCGCCCCGCCTGGCCGCCTACGCGCAGGTCACGGGGGCGACGTGGCCGCTGCCGACGGGGACGGCGTCGGACCTGGCGGCGTTGTGGCACTACTTCGGGATCTACTACCAGAAGGTGGCCGAAGGCCGTCCGCCGGGCATCGACTGGCAGACGGGGAAGCCCTACACCTACGACGTCGATCATTCCGACGGTTTCATCGTCTTCGACCGGAAGATGCACGAACGCTTCGTCACCGGCGCCGTGCCGAACCTCGGTGGTCACAGGCTTCCCGGTGCTCTCCGGGACATGCTCGACGCCCAGGGTTTCCAGAACCTCTCCCATCCGGGCGGCGGGGCGTGGACCATCCCCGAGGGGCTGCAGGCGATCGGCTGGCCGGCCGGCCGCCCGATCCCCCAGGTGGACTGAGGGGACGGCCACGGTGCTCCCGACCGACGCCATCTCGCCCTCCGTCTCCTTCCACACCCTTCTCACCGGATGGCAGACCGGCACCCTGAGCCTGGTGGCGCTGGCCATCGAGCTGGCCCTGGCGGCCTGGTATCTGATCTCGGTCCGCCGGCTGGCGGCCCGGGGCCGGAGCTGGACGACGGCGCGCACGATCTGCTTCCTGGCCGGAATCGCTCTGGTGATCGTGGCCGTCCAGTCCGGTCTGGCCGCCTACGACGACCAGGTGTTCTGGGTCCACGTGATCCAGCACCTGCTTCTCATGAATTTCGCCCCCATCCTCCTGGCCCTGAGCGCTCCCATGACCCTGGCCCTGCAGTCCTCGAACCGTCCGACGCAACGTGTCCTGTTGGCCTTCCTCCACAACCCGGTCGTCGAAGTCCTCACCAACCCGTTCGTCGTGGTCACCGCCGCCTACGGCACCATGCTCGTCTACTTCTTGAGCCCCTTCTACAACTTCTCGCTCGAGCACCCCCTGATCCAGGATCTGACCCACCTGCACTTCCTGATCTCGGGCGTCCTCTTCTGGTGGCTGGTGGTGGGGCGCGACCCGTCGCGGTGGCGGCTGTCGTATCCGGCCAAGCTCGGCTTCCTGGCCGCCGGAATCCCCGTCAACGCCATCCTCGGCGTCTCGCTCACCGGCGCCACGGCGTCGATCGCCCCGCACTTCCACACCCTGGGCGACACCCATGTCGGTGGATCGATCCTGTGGGTCGTGGGGGAGTTGATCTCGCTCGTGGCCATGGGGATCGTCCTCTACCAGTGGATGCAGTACGAGGAGCGCGAAGCGGTGCGTGCCGACCGCCGGTCCGACGCCGCCGGTCGCCACGCCGCCGATCGCCACGCCGCCGGCCCCGCCGCCGTTCCCGCGGCGTCGCCCACCCACAACGGATCGTCGGGTGCCGCCACCGACGGCTGACATCACCGGTCCGGGGGTCGGTCCGCCTCGTCGATGAGCGACCGCGTCCGGGGGCCGAGCCAGGGGTCGAGGCGATCGAGGTCGTCGGGCGAGAGATTGTCGAGGAAGGACCAGACGATGAGCTCCTCGGCGTTCTCGGAGCTCCCGGCCACCGCCTCGATGGCCGAGAGGCAGCCCGCCAGCAAGGGGCGGAGGCTCTCGACGGCCTGGGCCAGGCCGGCCACGTAGTCGGCGAGCTCGGCGAAGGTGGCGGCAGCCCCGGGGTCGCCGTCGGCGGCGTCGACCAGGTCGAGGTAGCGGTCGGTGAACCCGGGCGCCCGCTCCAGCACCAGGACGACCTCGGGGTCGGCCACGACCCCGTCCCCCGCCACCCTCCGGTCGTCGGCCATGGGCCATATGATATGAAAGATCATGAAAAATATCAATACGGGGGGATGTGTGACTTGACAAACCGCCACTTCCGGATTTACAATGTGGGTATGGAACGAATTAGCATCATTGACCTGGTGGAACAGATCCCAACCGAAGCAGCCGCTTACGAATTTATGGAGAGGTTGCGGTGGCCTGACAAACCCGTATGCCCGCACTGTGGGAGCGTCAATGACCACCGGTTCCTGGCCCCCGAGAACGGCATGAGCCGCCGAACCAGGACCGGAGCGACCTCTCAGCGCCGAGTGTGGAAGTGCCGGGATTGCAAGAAGCAGTTTTCGGTCATCACCAACACCCCGTTCCACGGCTCCAAGGTGTCGTTGCGAGTCTGGCTGTTCGTGCTCTTTGAGATGTGCGCCAACAAGAACGGGATCGCCGCCCGGGAGATCGCCCGCAAGTACAGGTTGACCAACAAGACGGCGTGGTTCGTGACCCACAGGGTCCGACTGGCCATGGAGACCCTTCGACCCATCGAGACCATGCGGGGCACCATCGTGGCCGACGAGACATGGATCGGTGGAAACCCCGTCAACCGCCACGGGTACTACAAGCCGGAGCGCCGAGACCCTGTTCCCGTCGTTCCTGGGGAGCACTCCAGCCGAACCAAAAAGACGCCCGTCCTCTCGCTTATCAACGCCGACACCGGCGAGGTCCGGTCCCGCGTGGTGCCCGATGTCACCGGAGCCACCCTCCGCAAGGTGATGTCGGAGCACGTTGACATGGCCGGATCCCGGCTCACGACGGACGAGGGTGTCTGGTACGACGCTCTCGGCCGTGAGTTCATCGAGCACAACGCCGTCAACCACTCCATCGGCCAGTATGTCCACAACGGTGCTTCGACCAACCGGGCCGAGGGTTACTTCGGCCAGCTCAAGCGGTCCCTGGACGGCACCCACCACCACGTCTCGGTGGAACACCTGCCTCGCTACCTGGCCGAGTTTGATTTCCGGTACTCGACCTGCGATCTGACCGACACACAGCGGATGGCGCGCCTCATGGGCCAGACGGCAAATCGTCGCCTGTCGTACAAGCGGGTCATCGGCCAATGAGCGGTACCATGGGGCCATGCCCGAACGGGACATGGACGAAACGATCAACTCGGAAATGGGCTTCGAGGAAACTGTGACCGTCCTGCTCAATGCTGGTAAGGTCGAAGAATCGGAGGAGGGCGACGGAGAGACGGCCACCTAAGCCCCCACTTGTGCTGGGCTCAGAATGTCTATCAACCGCTCGAAGTGAGCCTCTAGGCGGACGAGATTTGCATCAACAATCCGCCTTGGAGGGGTCGGGGGCATCATCGGCCCCAACTTCCCGCCAAGAACGTCTTTGTCCAAGCCCAAGTAACGGTGGTATTTCTCCATCGCCTTGTTATAAGTCTCCAACTCGACCGGGTCGTATCTGGTTTTCGCCTTCAACGGAGCGAACGTCTGGGCGTGACGCGGACTCCACGCCTCCAGCTTGGATCGAACGCGTGCGATCCAAGCGTCCACCTTTGCCTTGTCACCCGTCGGCTGTTCCAGCATGTCCCGAGCCTCCTGTAAGTCAGCCGCGAAATCGGGGGGTGCCGTTTCTCCCGCAGGAATATCGCTGTCCCATCCCGTTGACGGAGTGAGGCCGTGGCGCCGCGCATGGCGAACAGCCCCCTCAAACCCCACGAGCAACAAAAGCACCAAGGCGACCACTGCCCACTGCCAGCCCGAGAGATGCCACGAGTCGACCTTGAGATCGGCCTGGACCTTGGTAGACGCCAGGTTGGACGCCAGGTTCTGGGCCAAGAGGAGCGCCCCGTAGATGAGCACTAGGACCAACGCCAGGGGACGCCAATAGACCTCTTTGACGACGTGGTAGCGGTCGTATTTTGACAGTCGGGTGTCCCATGTTTTGACGAACTGAGGGACGGGGATCTTTGCCACATATCGGAGCCTACCGGGTCCCTGACCTGCGCTGGTGTGTCACGTCACACATCCCCCAATACGGATTATCGAGGCCGGCCGGGGGCAACCGGAGAGGGGGTGGCGCCGGGGCGCCCCACCACGGGAGGTGCCCGGGTGGCGGCACCGGGCAGTCACGGCGCGCCCGGACCAGGGGGAGAGCCGGAGAGCGGTGCGCGAACGCCCCGGAAGTTCGATAACCCCGGGGTGCCGCGCCATCCCAGACAGCTGTGAGTTGGCAGGGGGGCGCCGAGGTCCAGAGCGGACTCCAACCGGGGGCGATGGTAGGCCCGGACGGGCCCGGTGTTCAAGTGGCTTCTGGCGGGGGAGGGGGTGGTGTGGTCTGCTCCACGAGGTGCGAGCGGTCCACATCATCGGCCGGATGAACGTCGGTGGCCCGGCCGCCATGGTGACGGAGCTGGTGGACAATCTCGATGCCGACGTCCATCTCCTGGTGGGCGACGTGGACGTCGGGGAGGCCGACTTCCTCCTCCTCCACCCACCGTCGGTCGATGTGATCCGCGTGGGCGGGCTCGGGCGGGCCGTGCGGCCGACCGACGACCTCCGCGCCCTGGCGGGCCTGGTCGGGCACCTGCGGAGGTTGCGACCGGACATCGTCCACACCCACACGGCCAAGGCCGGTGTCCTCGGTCGGACGGCCGCCGCCGTCGTCGGAGTGCGCTCCCGCGTTCACACCTTTCACGGTCATCTGCTCCACGGCTATTTCTCTCCCGGAACCACGCGGGGCATCGTCGGGGCCGAGCGGGCCCTGGCCACCGTGACCGACCGGCTGGTCGCCGTCGGCAGGCGCGTTCGTGACGATCTGCTCGGGGCCCGGATCGGCAGACCCGATCAGTTCGTCGTGATACCGCCCGGCGTGTCACCGTCCCCGCCGACGCCGGCGGGCGACGCGGCGCGTGGGGCTCTGGGCCTGCCCGGGGACGGGCCCGTGGTGGCCTACGTCGCCCGGCTCGCCCCGGTCAAGCGACCGGACCGGATGCTCGCCGTGGCCCGGGAGGTGCCCGGGGCCACGTTCGTCGTGGCCGGCGACGGCCCTCTTCACCACGGGCTGCTGGCGGGCGCGCCAACCAACGTACGGTTCCTCGGGTGGCGCTCCGACATGGAGAACGTCTACGCCGCCGCCGACCTCGTCCTCCTGACGAGCGACAACGAGGGTATGCCGGTCACGCTGATCGAGGCGGCGCTGTGCGGAGTCCCGGCCGTGGCCACCGATGTGGGGAGCACCGGAGAGGTGGTGGTGAACGGTCGGACCGGTCTCACCGTCGCCGCCGACGCCGGCGCTCTGGCCGCCGCCGTCCGCGGGCTGTTGTCCGACGAGGGCCGACGACGGGAGATGGGGGGGCGGGCGCGGGACCGGGCCGTGGAGCTCTTCGGTGTCGATGCCATGACGGCGGCCCACATGACGCTGTACGAGTCCCTGCTGGCGGCGCCGCCCTCGCGTCGCTTCGCCCGGTGGGCCGTGCGCCGCGGCTGAGTCGTGTGCCCGGGGCCGTCCTCTTGCCTAACATGGCGTGAGGCCGCTGGAGGTTGGACGGGGTGGAGGAGGGGGGCCACCATATGTTTTCTCCGTCAGCCTGGGAGTACGCCGGCGTCCTGATCACTTCCGTCGGCTTCACCGTCTTCCTGACCCCGCTGGCCTTCCGCCTGGCCCGGCGCCGCAACCTGATGGACGAGCCGGGACCGGGAAAGTCCCATGTCGAGGCCGTCCCCTATCTCGGCGGTGTGGCCATCGTCGTCACCTTCTCGGTGGTCATCCTGGCGGCGGCGTTGCTCCGGCCCGACGGGGCCGACACCAGGGCGCTGGCCGTCACCCTGGGCCTCGGGGTCGGCCTGGCCCTGTTGGGCCTCGTCGACGACCTCCGCGGACTGCCCGTCTGGTTGCGGATCGCCGTCGAGATCGGTGCCGCCGTCGTGGTCTACGCCACGGGGACCCGGGCCCATCTGGCCGGGGCCGGACTGGGACTGGACGCACTGGTGACGGTGGTCTGGGTGGTCGGGATCACCAACGCCTTCAACCTGCTCGACAACATGGACGGGCTGTCGGCCGGTGTGGCCGCCATCGCGTCGTTCTGGTTCTTCGTCGTGAGTGTCGTGAACGGGCAGTACTTCGTGGCCGTCCTGGCCCTCGCCCTCGTCGGGTGCGCGGCCGGCTTCCTCCGGCACAACCGCTACCCGGCCCGGATCTACATGGGTGACGCCGGGAGCCTCTACCTCGGCTTCGTCCTCTCCATCCTCGCTCTCCGCCTGCGTTCGTACGAGAGCCTGCGGTTGACCTTCCTGGTGCCCGTCATGATCCTGGCCGTCCCCATCTTCGACACGGCGCTGGTCGTCGTGTCCCGCTTGCTGCAGCGCCGGAGCCCGTTTCACGGCGGCCGGGACCACACCAGCCATCGACTCGTCTTCCTCGGCCTCCCCGTCCCGGCCGCCGTCGCCCTCATCTACGCCTTCACCATGGCCACCGGTTGGCTGGGGGTGATCATGTCCCAGGTCACGCGGGGGACCAGCTTCCTCCTGGCCGGATGGGTGGGAGCCATCGCCGCCTTCTTGGGCGTCCTGCTGGGGATGGTGCCCGTCTACGAGACCAGCCGCCGCCGTCACTACATGCTCCAGGAGGTGAAGGCCCACGAGCCGGAGCCGCCACCTCCGTCCGAACCGGGTCCCCGCCTCCCGGGATTCGACGACGAGACCCCCGAGGACCGAAGCGCCTGATCAGCGGTGGCCCAGTGCCTTCTGAACCGATCTGATCAGGGGCGCCACCTTGGCGTTGAGCGGATCGTCCTGTTGAGCCCGCCGGAAGGCGGCCAGGGCCGAACGGAGTAGGGCCGGGTTGGAGTGCTCCACGCCGGCCAAGGTGGCCAGCGCGCTCCCGTAGGTGGTCAGCGCATTGGCGTTGTCACCGTCGAGAGCCACCTCGTGCGCCAGGAATCCCACCCCGTCGCGCAGGATGGCCGGCGCGTCGGCGGCCCGGGGGTCGCGGAGGTAGGTGGTGGTGGCCGACCGACCGAGAGCAGCGAAGTACGACGGCTCCCAGGGGTCCAGCTGCGTGGCCCGCTCCAGGGAGTTCAGCGTGGACACCCGCTCCTGATGGTCGGCCCGCCACAGGGCGTCGGCTCTCCAGAACGTCAACCCCAGCGCGGTGAGCCCCACCAGGGCGGCGACCACCGTCGCAGCGGCCCGCCGCAGGTCCCGCCGCGCCTGGGACGTCGATCGCCCGTAGGCCCCGACGGGAGCGGCGTGCCCCGGGTAGTCGGGGTCCTGCTCCGCCGTCGGCGCCTCGTCCACGGCATCGGCGTGACGGAGGCGGAACGGGGACCATAGCAAGGTGGCCACCGGCCAGATGCCGCGATTGGCCGTCCCCATCAGTCCCAGGACCACGAACACGGTGAAGAGCGTCGCCACCTGTTCCACGTCGAAGCAGGCCTGGACGAAATAGGCCACCAGGGCGGCCATCAGCGCCACCGCCAAGATCCTCCGGACGTCATCGGGCCCGGGACCGGGATCGCCGGTCGCCGCCCGAGCGGCCGGCTGACGGCGCAGCGAGCGCCACGCCCGTGCCCCCCAGGCGACGGCCCAGGCCAGCAGGGCCACGATGAGCAGGAGGCCGGGCACACCTTCGTTGGCCAGCCACGAGAGGAAGATGTTGTGGACGCCGTTCACGAAGTAGCTGCTGCCCAGGGTCTTGGCCAAGGCGGCGTCCTGGTACCGGGTGTAGGTGACGGCGAAGGTGTCGGGACCGGTCCCCACGATGAGATGGTGTCCGGCCAGACGCAGCGCCGCCGACCAGTAGCCGTAGCGTTGGGAGACCGAGCTCCCCGCTCCGAACCGCAACAGCGCCGAGGCCTTGGCCCCGAGGAAGCGGCTCCCGCCAGCGATGAGGACGACGGCCACGATGAGTCCGCCCGCGGCCGTCAGGGCCACCGTCCGGACCCGGGCCCGGATCCGCGGGAGCAGTCCCACCACCAGGACGGCGCCGGCGGCCAGGCCCCCCAACCATGCCCCGCGGGCCGCCGTCTGCAACAGCAGGACGAGGAGGAGCGCCACCCATCCCCATACGGCGACGCGAACGGGCCGGCTCTTGGCCAGCAGCGCCGTGGCCACACCGAAAGGCAGCACGGTGACGAGGAAGCCCCCCAGATGGTTGGGATTCCCGAAACTGGAGAAGACGTTGTGGAAGGCGTTGTGCCAGGGCACGAAATCGATGTTCGAACCCTTGTGGATGTCGAAGCCGTAGAGCTGGATGGCCCCGTAGACGAGGACCGGAACGGTGGACGCCACGAGCACTCGGAAAACGGCGGGAAGCGCGTCGAAGGTGAAGCTCTCGGCCAGTCCCGACGTGAGGACGGCGACGGCGGCCAAGAGGAGGAATCCCTCGTACGTGCCGTAGCGCCCGACGAAGCTCTGCCGGGGTTCGACGCTCGTCAACGTGGTGATCCCGAACCAGACGACGATGGCCACGAGCACCCACTGCAGTCCGTTCACCAGACGACGGGGCCGCCAACCGTTCCAGGCGGCGTCGACGGCCCAGACGGCCACCAGAAGCACGGCCGCCACGACGAGCACGACCAGTCGGGGCAGGTTCTCGATCTCGATGGTGCTCGGATCGAAGAGGGACGGTATGGCCACCAGGACGACGACCAGGACGACCTGGCGGAGGCGCAGCAGGGGATGGGCCGGTCCCACCGACCGGAGTTGCTCGAGGCTGAAGAACAGGGCCCCGGCTATGGCCGAGAGGAAGAAACACAGCGGGACCGAGCGGATGGCACCTCCGGCCCGCAACACGAAGAAGAGGACGGTGGCGGCCACCCATGCCCACACCCAGGCGGGCCATGACGGCACGGTCCGACGAGGAGCGACGGCCTGGCGCGCCCGGGGCGTCCGCCGTGTCTCGACGCGTCGTTGTGGAGGGCGGCCCTTCGGACGCTGCTTCTTCTTCGGGGCAGCCACTGCCTCAAGATAGTTGTGATTTGCCTAACATGGTGGCCCAGGTGCCGACGTTCCGGATGGGGACTAGGGGGGTGTCGAGGTGGGTTCCGCAACCGGATTCTGGTCGAACCGGTCGGTGCTCGTCACCGGCGGATGCGGCTTCATCGGGTCGCATCTGGTGGAGTCGCTCCTGGCCGACGGAGCCCGTGTCCGCGTCCTGGATCTCTACACGTCGAATTCCGATCTCGGCCACCTGAGCGGGGTGAAGGATCCCGGGCTCGACGTGTTGTTGGGTGACGTGGCCGACGTGTACTTCACCCGTTCCGCCCTGCGCGGCGTCGACACCGTTTTCCACCTGGCGGCCCTGATCGGGATCCCGTACTCGTATGTGGCGCCCGCCCACTACGTCCGGACGAACGTGGAAGGGACCCTGGCGGTCCTCGAAGGAGCGCGGGGCGAGGGGTGCCGACGTGTCGTGCACATGTCGACGTCGGAGACGTACGGCAACGCCCGCTACTCACCGATGGACGAGGGCCATCCCACCGTCGCCCAGTCGCCCTACGCCGCCACCAAGGCGGGGGCGGACCAACTGGCGACCAGCTACTGGACGTCGTTCGGGCTACCGGTGGCCGTGTGCCGGGCCTTCAACACCTTCGGGCCCCGGCAGTCCCTGCGGGCCGTCATCCCGACGGTGCTGTCGCAGGCCCTGTACTCCGAGGAGATCAGCGTCGGTTCGCTCACGCCCGTCCGGGACATGAATTACGTGTCCGACACGGTCGCCGGTCTCCTGGCCGTGGGGGTCACCGAAGGAATCGAAGGCGAACTGTTCAACATCGGGTCGGGAATCGGGCGTTCGGTGGCCGAGATGATCGACGTGATCCAGGCGGTGGCGGGGGTCGACAAACCGGTGCGGTCGCTCGACGAACGGGTCCGGCCCGACCGCAGCGAGGTGGCCGAGCTGATTTGTGACATCTCCAAGGCGACGGAGATCCTCGGCTACCGGCCCACCGTCGCCTTCGAGGCGGGGATCGCCGCCGTGCGTGACTACCTGATCGAGCATCGGCCCGCCGATCCGTCGCTGTACCACATCTGACATGGCCGCCCCCCGCGTGCAGGCGGTGGTCCTGGCCGGCGGGGAAGGTCGGCGCCTGCGCCCGTTCACCTGGGTCATCCCGAAGCCGCTGGTCCCGGTGGACGACATGCCCATCCTCGAGATCCTCCTACGTCAACTGGCCCGCGACGGCTTCGACGGTGTGACGCTGGCCGTGGGGTATCTGGCGGCACTGATCCGGACCTACTGCGGGGACGGGTCGCAGTGGGGTCTCGCCCTCGACTACCTGGCCGAGGAGAAGCCGCTGGGGACGGCCGGCTTCTTGGCCAACCTGCCCGCCGGTGACGGTGACCGGATCCTGGTGGTCAACG
This sequence comes from uncultured Acidimicrobiaceae bacterium, assembly GCA_963800065.1. GTDB lineage: Bacteria > Actinomycetota > Acidimicrobiia > Acidimicrobiales > UBA8190 > CAWJFJ01. Next base: position 351,581 of record CAWCZO010000002.1, read on the forward strand.
GCGACACCTTGACCGACCTCGACTTCGCCGAGTTCTCCCGCTCCCACGACCCGAGGGACGCGGCCAGCATCTGCGCCTATCCCCGTTCCGTGGAGATCGACTTCGGCCTCCTGCACTTCGACGACGAGAAGAGGCTGGTGCGTTACGAGGAGAAGCCCGTCCTCTCCCAGCACGTGAGCATGGGCGTCAATGTTCTCTCCCGGTGGGCGGTGGACCGTTACGTCCGGCCGGGGGAGAGGCTCGACATGCCCGAGCTCCTGGGCCGGATGATCGACGACGACGCCACCGTCCGCGTGGTGAGCCCGGACATCTTCTGGCTCGACCTCGGCCGTCCCGAGGATCTCGAACGGGCCAACGAGATCTTCCGCGTCGAGCGGGCCCGATTCCTGCCCTGATGGGCACTGTTCTGGTGACGGGAGCGTCGGGCCTGATCGGGAGGAGGGTGGTACCACTGTTGAGGGAGAAGGGCTGGGACGTGCTGACGTCGGGTCGTCGTGATCCCGGCCATCCCGCCGACGTGACCCGTCCGGGATCCCTGGCGGCGTTGCTGGAGTCGTCGGACCCCGACGTCGTGGTCCATCTGGCCGGAGGTGCCGTCCCGCCGGACGTGAGCACCTGGGAGCTCAATCTCCTGCCCAGCGTCGAGCTCCTCCACGCCGCCGCCCGGGCCACCCGCCGGCCGCGCGTGGTGCTGATCGGTTCCGCCGCCGAGTACGGCGTCGACGGGGACCGTGTCACGGAGGAGACTCCGGCCCATCCCGCCTCCGACTACGGCCGGGCCAAATACGTCCAGACCCTCTGTGCCAAGGCGTTCCACGAGACCGGTGCCGAGGTCCTCGTGGTCCGTCCCTTCAACGTCGTGGCACCGGACCTCCCGCCGTCCAGCGCCCTCGGAAACCTCCGGGCCCAGGTGATGGCCTGCCGGCCGGCGACGTCCTGTGTGGTCCGTTGCGGGCGCCTCGACGTGGTCCGTGATTTCGTGACGGCCGACTTCGTGGCCCTGGCCCTCGTGACGTGCCTGGATGTATGGCCCGGGGTCCCCGTGCTGAACATCGCCTCCGGACACGGGATCGCCCTGGGCGACGTGTTCGACGCCTTCGGCGCCGCCATGGGGATGGAGCTCCGGTACCGCCCCGCCCCCGAGCTCTTGGCCATCGAAGCGCCGGACCGGCTGACCGCCGACCCGGCGGCGCTCGAGGCGGCCACCGCTCTACGCTGCGAGGTCGACGCCCACCTACTGGCTCGCGAGCTGGCCGGTCCCGATGGGTCCCCATCGAGCCACGGAGAAGCCCAGTGACCGACGATGCCCGACCATCGCCGGACCGCCATTCTCCCCAGGAGTGGCGCGCCGAGGAGGATCGGCTCAAGAAGGAGCTGGCCGCCGTCAGGGAGGCCCTCCTGGCCGAACGCCGGGAGCACCGGGTCACCCGGTCGCACTTCGAGGACCTGAACCGCCAGATCACCGAGGTCTTCGACTCCACCTCCTGGAAGGCCGGCGCCCCCATACGTGTCCTCGGGAACCTCCGGCGCCGGTCGGCCGTCCTGTCCCGACTGGTGGGCGCCATGAACAGGCGCCGGTTGACCACCACGTGGCGCCTGTTACGTCAGGGCGACCTGGCCACCATCAGGCAACGCCTGACCGTGGTGGGGAGCGCGACGGTCCCGTCCGTACGGATCCGTCACCACCGCCGCGTCACCCAGGAGCGGTGGCCGCCCGGCGACCCTCTGGTGAGTGTGGTCGTCGTCTGTTTCAATTACGGCCGCTACGTGGGGGAGGCCGTCGAGTCGGTTCTGTCCCAGACGGCCTCCGGTGTCGAGATCATCGTCGTGGACGGCGGATCGGACGACCCCGAGACGGTGAGGGTCCTGCGGGAGCTGGCCCGGACGTGGCCCGCCCGGGTGCAGGTCCTGTTCCGGGAGGGCCGCCACCTGGTGGGAGACAACCGCAACTTCGGGATCGCCCGCGCCCGGGGGAAGTACATCTGCTGCCTCGATGCCGATGACCGTCTGTCGCCCGTCTACCTGGAAGTGGCCCTCTTCCTGCTCGAGAACCACGCCTACGACCTGGTGTCGACGACCATCGCCTGCTTCGGTGAGGGCGACGAGGTCTTCGGACTCCTCCGGTTCCCCGACCTGGGCGACATGATGAGGGCCAACAACGTCAGCACCGTCGGTGTCTTTCGCCGAGCCCACTGGGAACGGTCCGGGGGGTTCGTCGACACCGGGCTGGCCGGTGACTACACCTACGAGGACTGGCGCTTCTGGATGCGTCTCGCCGCCCTGGGTGCACGGATCGCCAATATCGAACAGCCCCTGTTCCACTACCGCCGCCACGGTGTCCACAGCATCAGCAACCAGTCGGGATCGGTGGTGGACATGGCCGTCCAGAGGACGTCCATCGTCGCCGACAACGAGGACGTCATCACGGCGAAGGCGCTGTCGCTGTCGCGTCGTCGGAAGGAGACCGAGTACGAGGTCGTCGACGGAACCGTCAACCTGCTGCCCCCCGATGCGGAGCACCGTTTCACCGTCCTGTTGACGCTGCCGTTCTTCCTCGTCGGCGGGGCCGAGCGGTTGATCAGCGGCGTCATCCGTTTCCTGGCCGACCAGGGGATCCGGGTGGTGGTCGTCACCACCGTCCGCACGGCGCCCGATATCGACGGCGATTCGGCCGGCTGGTTCACCGCCGTCGCCAGCGAGGTCTTCCAGTTGCCCTTGCTCCTGGAGCAGCGGCGGTGGGCCGACTTCGTCCGCTACCTGATCGTCTCACGCCGGGTGGACGTCCTCTGGCAGATCGGTTCGGAGTTCGTCTACCGGCTGCTGCCCGAGTTGAAGATGGAGTTCCCGTCCCTCGGCGTCGTCGACCAGCTGTTCAACACCGGCGTCCACGCCCAGAGCAACCGTCTCCAGCGTGCATGGATCGACGCCACCGTGGTGGAGAACGAGGAGGTGGAACGCTGGTTGCTCGACCACGGCGACGCTCCCGGGCGGATCCGGCGCATCGGGAGCGCCGTCGACACCTCGCACTACGCACCGCTCGAGGAAAAGGATCTCCCCGACGAGAAGCCCCCGCTGGTCGTCGGCTTCTCGGGCCGGATCTCGGAGGAGAAGGGGCCCGACCTGTTCGTCGATCTGGCGTCGCGTCTGCGCGACCGCGAGGCACGGTTCGTCATGACCGGGGCGGGACCGATGGACGCCAGCACCCGGAGGCGGGCCGGCCGCCTGAGGCTCGACGCCACTTTGGAATTCCGAGGTGTCGTCTCCGACATCGCCGACCATCTGCGTCATCTCGACGTCCTGGTGCTGCCCTCAAGACAGGACGGCCGTCCCGTGGTGGTCCTGGAGGCGCTCGCCTCGGGCGTCCCCGTGGTGGCCGCCCGACTGGGTGGGATACCGGAAATGGTGGACGACGGCGTCAACGGATTCCTGTGCCCACCGGGCGACGTCGCCGCCATGGCGGCCTGTATCGACCGTCTCATCGCCGATCGTCAGCTGCTGGCCACCATGAAGCGAAACGCCCGCCGCTACGCCGTCGACCAACTTGATGCCAGCGTCATGAACCGTCTCTATCTCTCGGTCCTCAAGAACGTCGCTCGATCATCGAGATACTGATCGATGCCGTGTCTGGTCGGCCAATGCATGACTCCCGACCGAGAAGTAGATTACGACCGCACCTCGAACCAGCTTGCGCCTCCGGTCATGGATTTTCTCGCGTCTATCATGGGATGAACGGACCCACTGTTGGGTAGGTCCGGGGAGGAGGAAGTCGCGTTGAGCGTATTGGTTGTCGGAGCGGGCAGGTCGGGGACCTCAGCTCTGACAGCGGCTCTTGAGGGCATGGGGCTCTATGTGGGTCCACAGGCCGGCTTGGTCGGGCCCTCACCTCAGAATCCTGAGGGATTTTTCGAGCTACAGGCGGTTGCCAATCTCAATGAAGAACTTCTGGACCATCTCGGGGGAGCTTGGGACTGCCCACCCGATATCTCAGAGGGTTGGCTCGCCGATCCCGGGATTGCCGAATTCATCGGCCGCGCCCAAGAGATCGTGATCGCGTCGTACGGTCAGAGGCAATTCGTTCTCAAGGATCCCCGGCTCGCTCTGCTGCTTCCATTCTGGCGACGGGTATTGCTCGACCGGTGTTGTGTCGTCATGATCGTTCGCGATCCCGCGGCGGTCGCCTGGTCTCTCTCGCTCAGCTTCGGATGGTCGGCAATAGCGAGCCTGACTCTGTGGTCAACCTACAATCGATCAGCGATCGCGGGACTCTCGGGCCTACCGGTCCACGTGTGCTCCTACGACGATCTCCTTGAAACGCCCGTTGAAGTCCTCACATCCATCAACGCGAGCCTGCACGACTGGGACGAGATCCCCAAAGACGCTGATTTCGACGCGGCGGTCGCCCGGATCAATCCCGGGCTCCGTCGAGATACATGGCCTCGAAGTCAGACGGACTTCGTCACCCCTCCTGATGAATTCATCTCTCTGGCTGAAGCTCTCATGGAGAAAAGGGGTCGTCACGATTCTTTCGATTCGGGGAATCTTCCCGAGGCCGGACCCTGGCAGCGGGCGTTGCTCGAGGAACGACGAATCGGCGGTGTCCGACTACAAACGGCGCAATCCGTGATCGAGGCTCTTCGTGATGATTACGAGACCCTGCAAACCGTGTCGAGTCAGTCGATCGAATCACTGAGCACCGCCGGCGAGGACCTGCGGACGGAATTGTCCGGCCTTCGAGCCGAATTGTCGAACCTTCGAGCTGAGTTGTCGGACACGCGAAAGGATTTGGAGAATGTCCGAACCGAATCAGAGGAGCGGAGAAATGAAGCCGATGCCGCTCGAAGTGATCTCGAAAGGCTGATGCACACCCGTACTTTCCGGTACACGTCGTGGCTTCGGGACAGATACGCGACCCTCCGTCGAGGGTTTGGGCTTCGCTGACTTCGGCCCCGGCCACCGGCAGATGGTTGAATGAGCTTTCGGGTGGAACGCTCGGATGGTGGTCGATCCCGTCTTCTCCGGTCCGACGTGCAGGAGCAACTCGGCAAGCAACGCCCCGCCTTCGCTGGGGGGTCTTGACCCCTTCCCATGTTAGGCAGAGCGCCGGACTTTTCCGATGGCGACTTTGTTAGTTTGTCGGTCATGGCATCACCGGCCCGCCTGGTAATCCGGGCCGTCGTGGCCGACGAAGAGGACGCCACGGCGGCGCCAACGAGCGTCAACGATCCGTCCCGGCGATGGTTCGGAAGGGTGGCGGACCCGAGGATCTGGATGCCGGCGGCCGTCGGCGTGGTGGCGCTGGCCTTCTGGCTCCCGTACTCGCTGCGGACCGGTTTCGTCTACGACGACTGGGCCAGTGCCGCCGGACAACATTTCCATGTTGCCCTCTTCACCAGTTACCGGCCCGGTTCCATCGTCTGGGAGGCGGTCGCCGTCCGTCTCTTCGGGACCGACCCCCTCTGGTACTACCTGTCCTCGGCCGTCCTCATGAGCGCCATGGCGGTCCTGGCCGTCCTCGCTCTGAACGGTCTGGGGTTCCCGCCCCTGGCCTCCGCCGGAGTCGGGCTCCTGCTGGTCGTGTCGTCGCTGGCCGACAGCCTGGGTCTGTGGTGGACGGCCAGCCAGATGAGCCTGGCCATGGTCCTCGGCCTGGCCGCTGTCACCGCCGGAACACGGTGGATGAACCGTCGCAGCCATGGCGGTATCTGGCTCGGATTGAGCGTGGCGTTGCTGGCGGCGGCCACGCTGACCTACGAGGCGGTGGCGGTGATCGTGTTCCTCCCGCTGGCGTTGATCGGCTTCAGCGGTGACCGCAAGCGCGTGCTGTGTTGGTCGGTCCCGGCCGTCGTTGTTGCCGCAGTGGCCGCCCTGTTCATGTTCGCCAGGGCCGTGGGCCCGAATCACAAGACGGCCAGGCCCGTAAGCCAGTATCCGGCCCGGATCCAGTCGCTCATCCACACCGGGACGACCACCTTCGTCCATCACCTGGTCGGATTCATCACCGGGGCCGACGCCCTCGTCGCGGGCGCCGTCGCCGTCGCCTGCTACGGCGTCTGGCGGGCGGCGGGGCGACCGGCGCCGCCACTCAGGACCGGCGCTTGGTGGATGGGGATGACCGGTTTCTTCCTGATCCTCGGGACGTATCTGTCGTGGGCCCCGTTCATCCCGGCCAACGACTACTACTCGCCCGACCAGTTCGGCATCGGGAACCGCGTCAACCTGCTGGCCCAGCTCTTCTTCCTCACCGCCGTGGTCCTCCTCCTTCTCTGTGTGGCCAGAGCGCTGGTATCGAGGCGGCGCGCCGGCGCCGTCGGGGTCGTGGTCGTGGTCGGTCTCTTCACCGTCGTGTTGGCCAGCTCTTATTCCCAGACGCACCAGGACCAGAGCGACTTTCTCTACGCCACCGCCCAGAGACAGCAGATCCTCGCCGACGTGAGACAGCTGCTGCCCCGGGTCGCAGACGGTGACGAGATACTCCTGGGCGGCTACCACCTGACGGCGTCGCCCCAGTGGGTCCCTGTCCTGTCCGCCTCGTGGGACACAACCGGGGCCCTCAGCCTCCTCTACGACAACGGGACGATCACCGCTCGGCCCGTCTCCGCCGCGCTCAGGTGTTCGGCCCACGGTTTGACGCAACCGGCGCTGGAGCAGGTGAGCACCGTGCCCTACCGCTTCGTCATCGTGGTGGACATCGCGACGCGGAGTGTCGAACGGATCTCCGGTCCGTCGGGATGCCGGGCGGCGCTGGCCACCGTGACCGCCAACCCGAACCCCGTCCTGGCCTCATCCCCCGCCTGATCGGGCGGGGAACTCACAGGGCCCGGCGCTGCTCCTCGACCACCAGGCGGATGATGTCGCGCAGTCCGACGGTGGGCCGGAAGCCGACCAGCTCCCGGGCCCTCGTGGTGTCGGGGACGCGCCGGGCCATGTCTTCGAAGCCCTCCTCGTAGGCGTCCTGGTAGGCCACGTAGCGGATCTCGGAGCGCGAGTCCGTCTCCTGGCGGACGATCTCGGCGAGCTCCCGGATCGACACCTCGTCGTCGGATCCGAGGTTGAAGACCCGGCCGTGGGCATCGGGGTGGGCCAGCAGGGCGGCCAGGGCGCCGACGATGTCACCGACGTAGCAGAAGCACCGGGTCTGGCGGCCGTCGCCGTAGACGGTGATGGGCTCGTGGCGCAGGGCCTGGCCGACGAAGCGGGGGATGACCATGCCGTAGGCGCCGGTCTGGCGGGGACCGACGGTGTTGAAGAGCCGGACGATGACGGTGGGGAGGCCCTTCTCCTTCCAGTAGGTGTAGGCCAGGATCTCGTCGATGGCCTTGGCCTCGGAATAGGCCCACCGGCTCTTCAACGGCGAGCCCAAGATGCGGTCGTCGTCCTCGTGGAGCTGATCGGACCGGTTCTTTCCGTAGATCTCGCTGCTCGAGGTGACCAGGACCCGGGTCCCGTACCGGTTGGCCGTCTCGAAGACGATCTCGGAGCCCCGGATGTTGGTGGCCAGGCTCTGAAGCGGCTGGTTCACGATGAGATCCACCCCCACGGCGGCGGCCAGGTGGAACACGGCGTCGCAGCGCCCGACCACGTCGTCGACGGCGTCGGGATCGAGGATCGAGCCGAGGACGAGCTCGAAGTCGGCCCGGTCCAGAAGGTGGGCGACGTTGGACCGACGGCCGGTGGAGAGGTCGTCCAGGGCGACGACCGAATGGCCTCCCTCCAGCAGGTGATCGGCCAGATGCGAAGCGATGAAGCCGGCGCCTCCGGTGACGAGGACGCGCATTCCGTCAACCTAACAGCCACCCCGTTTCCAAAGAAGTCCTGCTGAGGTAGCCTGCGTCTCGCTGGAGTCGCATGAGTATGCAGAAGGACGTATAGTATTGCGCCATGAAGGTGGGGATCGACGGGGCCTCGGGATACGCGGGGGCGGAGCTGCTCCGCCTGTGCGCCGGCCATCCCGAGCTCGAGGTGGTGGTGGCCGGAGCCGACAGCCAGGCCGGGCAGCCGGTGGCCTCGCTCTACCCCTCCCTGTCGGGCGCGTACCGGACCCTGGCCTTCTCGAAGGTGGTGGCCGACGACCTCGACGGGCTCGACGTCGTGTTCCTGGCCCTGCCCCACGGGGAGTCCCAGCGCCTGGCCCCCGCTCTGGTGGGCCGGGTCGGGCTGCTCGTCGACCTGGCCGCCGATTTCCGCCTCCACGACCCCCACTCCTACCCGACCTGGTACGGCGCCGAACACGAGGCGCCGGGGTTGCTCGGCCGGTTCGCCTACGGCCTACCCGAGCTCTTCGGCCCCGCCCTCGAGGGGGCGGAGCTGGTCGCCGCGCCCGGCTGCTACCCGACGGCGGCCGCCCTGGCCCTGGCGCCGCTCGTCCGGGCCGGGATGGTGGCCGGTACCGGGATCGTGGTCGACGCCGCCAGCGGGACCTCGGGTGCCGGACGGACGCCGTCGCCGGCCATGCACTTCGCCACGGTGGACGAGAACTTCACCGCCTACGGCCTGCTGAACCACCGGCACACCCCCGAGATCGAACAGGCGGTCGGGGCCGAGGTGCTCTTCACTCCGCACCTGGCCCCCATGACCAGGGGGATCCTGGCCACCTGCTACGCCCGGCCCACCGGCCCGTGCACCACCGGGGACGTCCTCGGCCTCCTGGCCGACGCCTACGGCGACGCCCCTTTCGTGGTGGTCTCCGAGGCCTCGCCGTCGACGAAGGCCACCCTGGGATCGAACGCCGCCCACCTCACGGCGCGCGTCGACGACCGCACCGGCTGGGTCCTCGTCCTCTGCGCCCTCGACAACCTGGGCAAGGGCGCATCGGGCCAGGCCGTCCAGTGCGTCAACGTGATCAACGGATGGAACGAGACGACCGGTCTGTCGACGGTGGGTGTCTATCCATGAGCGTCACCGCCCCGAAGGGCTTCGTGGCCGCCGGCCTGGCGTGCGGGATCAAGGCGTCGGGCGCCTTCGACCTGGCCCTGGTGGCCACCGACGACGGGCGCGCCGTCCCCGCCGCCGGCGTCTTCACCACCAATCTGGCGGCGGCGGCACCGGTGACGGTGAGCCGGGCCCACCTGGCGGCCACCGGCGGGGAGGCAGCGGCCGTGATCATCTCGTCGGGGAACGCCAACGCCGCCACCGGGGACCGGGGGGTGGCCGACGCCGAGGGGATGTGCGCGTCGGTGGGGGAGGGGCTGGGCGTAGGCCCGGCCGACGTCCTCATCCTGCAGACGGGCCTCATCGGCATACCCCTCCCCATACGACCCATCGAGGCCGGCATCCCCCGACTGGTGGCCGCCCGCGCTCCGGGGCGGCAGGCGGCCGAACGCGCCGCCACGGCCATCATGACCACCGACGTCGTCCGCAAGGAGGTCGTGGTCGACGGGGGCGGGTTCACCGTCGGGGCCATGGCCAAGGGCGCCGCCATGCTCGCCCCCCACATGGCCACCATGCTGGCCGTCCTCACCACCGACGCCGCCTGCGACCCCGCCATGCTCAAGAAGGCCCTGACCGGGGCCGTCGCCACCACCTTCAACCGGCTGACCATCGACGGCTGCACGTCGACCAACGACACCGTCGTGGTCCTGGCCAGCGGACGCGCCGGGCCGCCGGGGCATCCCGACGACCTGGGCCGCGCCCTGGGTGAGGCGTGCGGGACGCTGGCGGGGTTGATGGCGGCCGACGCCGAAGGGGGGTCCCGGGTGGTCCACGTGGTGGTGACGGGTGCCGCCTCCGACGACGACGCCCACCGCGCCGCCCGCCGGGTGGCGGACTCGAATCTGGTGAAGTGCTCACTGAACGGTGAGGACCCCTACTGGGGACGGGTGGTGAGCGAACTGGGCTCGGCCGGGGTCGCCTTCGACATCGGGCGGGTGGAGATCGCCTACGGGGAGACGGTCGTCTGCCGGGGAGGGGTGGCCGCCGACCACGACGACAAGGCGGTCCGGGCGCACTTGGCGCTACCCGCTGTCGAGGTCCGCTGCCATCTCGGTCTCGGCGGCGGCACGGCGGCCGTCATGACGGCCGATCTCGGTCACGGCTACATCGACGAGAACAGGACGACGTCGTGACCGGGCCGATGACGGGGCCGATGACCGGGTCGATGGCCGGCCTGATGACGGGGACGGTGGCGGCCGACGCGCCGGCGGCCAAGGCCGCCATCCTCGTCGAGGCCCTGCCGTACATCCTGCGTTTCTGGGGCAAGATCGTCGTCGTCAAGTACGGCGGGAACGCCCGGGCCGACGACCCCGGTGCCGACGCCGCCGCCCTGGCCCAGTTCGCCGAGGACGTCGTCCTCATGCGCTCGGTGGGGATGCTCCCGGTGGTGGTCCACGGCGGCGGCCCCCAGATCGGATCGCTGATGGCCCGCTTGGGAAAGGTGCCCGAATTCCGCGACGGGATGCGGGTCACCGACGCCGAGACCCTCGAGATCGCCCGGATGGTCCTGGTGGGGAAGGTCAACCGCGAGATCGTCTCGGCCATCAACGTCCACGGTGCGCTGGCCGTCGGCCTGTCGGGTGAGGACGCCAACCTGATCACCGCCGTGGCCCGTCCCGGTCAGCTCGGCTTCGTCGGCGACGTGGAGGTGGTCGACCCCTCGCTCATCGAGCGCCTCCTGGCCCAGGGCCTCATCCCGGTGGTGGCCACCATCGCCGCCGACGCGGCGGGACAGGCGTACAACATCAACGCCGATGCCGTGGCCGGTGCCGTGGCCGCCGCCCTCGGGGCGGAGAAGCTGGTCTTCCTCACCGACGTCTCGGGTGTCCGCGCCGATCCCGACGATCCACAGACGCTGTTGCGGACGGTCTCGGTCGACGAGCTCGAGGCCATGGTGGCGTCGGGGGCGGCGACGTCGGGGATGGTCCCGAAGGTGGAGGCCTGCACGCGGGCGGTGCGGGCCGGGGTGTCGCGTGCCCACATCCTCGACGGACGCGTGCCCCACGCCCTGCTGCTCGAGATCTTCACCGACGAAGGGGTGGGCACCATGGTCTGCGCCGACGGGGGCACCGCAGTGCGCTCCGGTCCGACCGACGAGGACCGTCGATGACGGGGACGACCGGACCCCCGGTGGCCGACGCCGTCGACCGCAGCGCGCTGATGCACACCTACCCGGATCCCCCGGTGACCTTCGTGCGCGGCGCCGGATCGGTGTTGTGGGACACGGAGGGGCGGCGCTACCTCGACTTCCTGAGCGGACTGGCCGTGACGTCGCTCGGTCACGCCCACCCGGTGGTGGCCGAGGCCCTGGCCGAGCAGTCGCGGACCCTGCTCCACGTGTCGAACCTGTTCGGGAACACCGTCGGGCCGGGAGTGGCGGCCACCCTCGACCGGCTCATCGGCGGGGGAGTCGAGCGCGCCGGGGGACAGGTCTTCTTCACCAACTCCGGGGCCGAGGCCAACGAGTGCGCGCTGAAGCTGGCCCGGAAGTGGGCCGGCCCCGGCCGGCACGTGGTGATCAGCACGTGGGACTCGTTCCACGGGCGGACGTTGGCCACGCTGCACGCCACGGGCCAGCCGGCCAAGTACGCCGGGTTCGCCCCGCTCCCCGAGGGTTTCGAGCACGTCGCCTACGACGACTTCGAAGCCCTCGAGTCGGCCTGCGATCCGGGGCGCGTCGGCGCCGTCCTGCTGGAACCCATCCAGGGGGAGGCGGGGGTGATCATGCCGTCGTCGGACTATCTGGCCGCCGTGCGCGCCCTGTGCGACGAGCGCGGGATCCTCTTCATGGCCGACGAGGTCCAGACGGGCCTGGGCCGGACCGGTCGCTGGTTCGGCTTCCAGCACACGACGGTGGTGCCCGATGTGATCACCATGGCCAAGGCTCTGGGAAACGGCGTCCCCATCGGTGCCTGCTGGGCGCGCGCCGAGGTGGCGGCGGCCTTCGGGCCGGGGGACCACGGCTCCACCTTCGGGGGGCAGCCGCTGGCCACGGCGGCGGCGGCCGCCACCCTGGCCGTCATGGAGGCCGAGGACGTCCCCGCCCGGGCCCGGCGTGCCGGGGCCCGGCTGACCGCCGGACTCGAAGCCCTCGACGGAGTCACCGGTGTGCGCGGGCGGGGCCTGCTCCTGGGCGCCGCCCTCGGCGACGACCGGGCCCGCCAGGTGACGGCGGCCGCCCTGGCGGCGGGCCTGGTGGTCAACGCGCCGCGTCCCGACACCATCCGCCTGGCCCCCTCGCTGCTGGTGAGCGACGAGGAGATCGACGAAGCCCTGTCCATCCTGGGATCGGTGCTCTCGTGACGCGGGACTTCCTCGAGATCGACGACCTGTCGTGCACCGAGCTCGACGAGGTCCTCGACCTGGCGGCGCGACCGGCGGCGACGGCGCCGCCCGTTCTGGCCGGACGCGGCGCCGCCCTCGTCTTCGAGAAGGCGTCGACCCGGACGCGCAGCTCGACGGAGCTGGCCGTGGTGGCCCTCGGCGGTCACCCCGTCTACATCCAGGGATCCGAGGTGGGGATCGACACCCGGGAGACGGCCGAGGACGTGGCCCGGACGTTGGCCTGCTTCCACGCCGTGATCTGCGCCCGGGTCCTCGACCACGAGGTGCTCGTCCGGATGGCCGCCGCCCTCGACGACGGTGGCGACACGGCTTTCTCCGGCGTCCCCGTCCTCAACCTCCTCTCCGACCGCGCCCATCCCTGCCAGGTGATCGCCGACCTGCTGACGCTGCGCCAGGTCTTCGGCGACCTGGGGGGTCGCACCGTGGCCTATGTCGGTGACGCCAACAACGTCTGGCGTTCGCTGGCCCTCGGCACCGCCATGACGGGGATGGCACTGCGGACCGCCACCCCCGACGGCTACGGCCCCGATGCCGACGACCTGGCCCGCGTGGCCCGCCTGGGAGGCGACATCGAGCTCACCGACGACCCGGCCGAGGCGGTCACCGGTGCCGACGCCGTCTACACCGACGTGTGGACCTCGATGGGTCAGGAGGAGGAGGCCGCGCTCCGGCGGAAGGCCTTCGCCGGGTTCACCGTCGACGACGGGCTCCTGGCCGGCGCCGCCCCCGGTGCGGTGGTTCTCCACTGCCTGCCCGCCCACCGCGGGGAGGAGATCTCGGCGGCGGTGATCGACGGGCCGCGCAGCCGGGTGTGGCAACAGGCGGCGAACCGCATGCACGCCATGCGCGGCCTGCTGATCTGGCTCCTCGGACCGGGCGCGGCCGGCACCGCCGGCGCCGCCGGGGAGGTGACGAGGTGAAGCTGGGGAAGCCCCAACGACAGCACCGGATCGCCCGTCTCCTCGAGACCGACGCCGTGACCAGCCAGGGACAACTGGTGGCGCTCCTGGCCGCCGACGGGGTAGAGGCCACCCAGGCGACGGTGTCGCGCGACCTGGAGGAGATGGGGGCGGTGAAGGTCCGTGTCCTCGGCGGTGAGTCGGTCTACGCGCTGCCCGAGCTTCCCGTCCACCAGGTCGCACCGGAGGACCATCTGCGCCGTGTCCTCGGGGAATGGGTCGTCGAGGTGGCCCACTCGGCCAACCTCGTCGTCCTCCGGACCCCGCCCGGGTCGGCCCACGTGGTCGGGTCCGCTCTCGACCGGTGCGGTTTCGAGGGTGTGGTGGGGACGGTGGCCGGTGACGATACGGTGCTCGTGGTGGCGGCCGAGGACCCCGGCGGTTCCGTGGTGGCCACGCGCATCGCCGAAGTGGTCGGGATGACGACAGAGAACGGAGCACGGTGATGGCGAAGCGCGTGGTGCTCGCCTACAGCGGGGGACTCGACACCTCGGTGGCGGTGACCTGGCTGCAGGAGGAGTGCGACCTCGAGGTGGTGGCGGTGGCCGTCGACGTCGGCCAGGGCGGCGACTTCGAGGTGATCCGACAGCGGGCCCTGGCGGCGGGGGCGGTCGAGTCGGTGGTCGTCGACGCCCGGGCCGAGATGGCGCGTGAGTTCGTGGCGCCCGCCATCGCCGCCAACGCGCGGTACGAGGGGAAGTACCCCCTCGTCTCCGCCTTGTCCCGCCCCGTCATCGTCCGCCACCTGGTGGCCGAGGCGCGCCGCCACGGCGCCGACGCCGTGGCCCACGGCTGCACGGGGAAGGGCAACGACCAGGTCCGCTTCGAGGTGGGGACGCGCGCCCTGGCCCCCGACCTCCAGATCCTGGCCCCGGCGCGTCGGTGGGGGATGTCGCGTGAGGACTGTGTCGACTACGCGGCCGCCCACGGGATCCCCATCGAGGCGACGAAGAAGAAGATGTACTCGATCGACGAGAACCTCTGGGGCCGGGCCATCGAGTGCGGTGTGATCGAGGACCCCTGGGCCCCGCCCCCGGCCGATGTCTACGCCTTGACGAAGCCCGTCCACTCCGCCCCGCGTGACGTCGTCATCGGATTCGAGGAGGGGGTACCGGTGACCGTCGACGGCCGGGCCCTGGCCCTGCACGACCTGGTGGCCGAGGTGGCCGCTCTCGTCGGTGGGTACGGCTGGGGCCGCATCGACATGGTGGAGAACCGGCGGGTCGGGATAAAGAGTCGCGAGATCTACGAATGTCCGGCGGCGCTGGCCCTGATCCTGGCCCACGCCGACCTGGAGGACATCACCCTCGAGCGCGACGTCGCCCACGAGAAGGCCCGTCTCGAACCGCGGTGGGCGGAGCTCGTCTACGACGGCCTCTGGTTCTCGCCACTCAAGGACGCCCTCGACGCCTTCTTCGCCTCCACCCAACGGTCGGTCACTGGTGAGGTCCGCCTGTCCCTGGCCCCGGGGACGTGCTCGGTGTCGGGTCGCCGGAGCCCACTATCGCTCTACGACCACGGTCTGGCCACCTACGACTCGTCGGACACCTTCGCCCACGGCGACGCCGAGGGCTTCGTCCGGCTCTGGGGCCTGGGCGTGGCCACCTGGGCGGCCCGCCAGGGGGGAGCGTCGGGGTCCGTCACCGGCGACCGGGGAGATCGGGGGGACGGCCCCCGGTGACCCTGTGGGAGGGAAGGCTCGGCGGAACCGCCGACGAGGTCATGGCCTTCACCGTCAGCCTGCCTTTCGACCGGCGTCTGGCGGCCGACGACCTGACCGGTTCGCGCGCCCATGTCCGCGGGCTGCGACGCGCCGGAGTGCTCGACGACGACGAGGTGGCGACCCTTCTCGCCGCCCTGGACCGGGTCGAGGAGGAGCTGGCGTCGGGGACCTTCGCCTTCCGGGCCGAGGACGAGGACATCCACACGGCGGTGGAGCGCCGGGTCACCGAGATCGCCGCCGAGGTGGGGGCCAAGCTGCACACCGGCCGGTCCCGCAACGATCAGGTGGCCACCGATCTCCGGCTCTACACGCGCCGCGAGCTGCTCCTGGTGGCCCAACGGATCCTCGGGCTCCAGGGGGTCCTGAGCCATCGGGCCGAGGAGGCCGGCGACGCCTACCTTCCCGGCTACACGCATCTCCAGCGCGCCCAACCGGTCCTCTTCGCCCACCATCTCCTGGCCCACGCCTGGGCCCTGGCGCGTGACGTGGACAGGCTCATGCACACCGTCGTCCGTCTCGACGTGAGCCCGCTCGGCGCCGGGGCGCTGGCCGGTTCGTCCCTGGCGCTCGACCCCGACGCCGTGGCCGCCGACCTGGGTTTCGCCGGTCGCTTCGAGAATTCGCTGGACGCCGTCTCGGACCGCGACTTCGTGGCCGAGGCCCTCTTCGACCTGGCCCTCCTGGGCGTCCATCTCTCCCGGATGGGCGAGGAGCTGGTCCTGTGGTCGAGCGAGGAGTTCGGCTTCGTCACCCTGGACGACGCCTACGCCACCGGGAGCTCGATGCTCCCCCAGAAGAAGAACCCCGACGTGGCCGAGCTGGCCCGGGGGAAGGCCGGACGTCTCATCGGTCACCTGACCGGGGTGCTGGCCACGTTGAAGGGCCTCCCCCTGGCCTACAACCGCGATCTCCAAGAGGACAAGGAGCCCCTCTTCGATGCCGTCGACCAGATCACCCGGGCCCTGGTGGCCATGACGGGGATGCTGGCCACGGCCCAGTTCGACACCGAGCGGATGCGGACGGCGGCCGACGGGGCGCCGGGGGCGGCCGTCGACCTGGCCGAGTGGATGGTCGAGCGGGGGGTCCCCTTCCGTCAGGCCCACGCCATCGTGGGGTCTCTCGTCCGTGACTCCCTGCAGCGGGGGGTCCCCCTGAGCGAACTGGTCCAGGCCCACCCGGCTCTCGGAACCGACGCCCTGGGCCTGCTCGAGCCCGGGGTGGCGGTCACCCGCCGGACGTCTCCCGGCGGCGCCGGCCCCGGTCCCGTCGCCGTCCAGACCGAGCGCTTCGGCCACCGGATCGAGCTCGACCGCGAGCGGGTGGCCCACGCCCTGGACGCCGCCTCGGCACCCCGGAACGTGGCGGGCGCCGAGGTCGCCCCGTCGGGGGCGCCCGGGTCGGGCCCCGGCCGCCCGAAGAAGCGTCGAGGGACCGGATCGTGACGGCCGGGGCGGCCCGACGTCGCCCCGGTGCGGTTCCCCGTGACGGCGGGCCCGGTCACGTCGTCCCCCGCCTCTTCTATGCCGGAGACCCCGTGGTGGTCGGGCCCCTCCTCCTGAACAAGCTCCTGGTCCGCGGGACCCGGGTGGGCCGGATCGTCGAGGTGGAGGCCTACCGGGGCGGCGAGGACCCGGCCTCCCACGCTTTTCGCGGCCCGACCAGGCGGAACGCCACCATGTTCGGACCCCCCGGTCACCTCTACGTCTATTTCACCTACGGGATGCACTGGTGTGCCAACGCCGTCTGCGGACCGGAGGGGACGGGCCACGCCGTGCTCCTGCGGGCGCTGGCCCCGGAGCGGGGTCTGGTGGCCATGCGCCGGGCCCGTCCGGCGGGAACGGCCGACCGCCAGTTGACGAGCGGACCGGCCAAGCTCTGCCAGGCCTTCGGGATCGCCGGGCCCGAGGACGGGGCCGACCTGGTGCGCGGGGACCGCGGTCTCACGGTGCGCGACGACGGGACGTCCCCGCCGGCGGTGCCCGGGGTCTCCGCTCGGGTCGGGATCCGGCAGGCGGCCGATCGCCCGTGGCGCTGGTGGGTGCCCGGGGATCCCCATGTCTCCCGGGGGCGGCCCGGGTCCCCCGGCCAGGACCCCGAATGACCGATGGCAGCGCGTCGGGGCCGGGGGGCGTACACTGACGACGTCAGGACGGCCTCCCCGCCGACGGGCTTACGCCCGGGACCAGGGTGGGGGAGT
>CAWCZO010000003.1:0-776441 GCA_963800065.1 uncultured Acidimicrobiaceae bacterium
CGCAACTGGCGGCCGCCGGTGTCACCACCTACGGCACCAGCAGCGCTAGTAGTTCCTGCTCGTCCCAGTCCCCATCCAGTTCCGACGACGTCACCAACGCCCTCTACGATTTCTTGAACGCCCTCCCCGAGGGCACACCCACCTCACCCGAGGAGGTGCAGTTCGCGCCGGACGGCTGTTACCTGGTGAACGGTGAGCTGTACCTGCGCGGGTTGCAGGACTTCATCTTCGACGGCAACGGCGCCACCTTCGTCCAGACCAATGATTCCTCTGATGAGATAGGACCCGACGCCAAGCCGCGGCCGGGGTCCTCCTACTGCCAGGACCCCGACGACACCGGTTCGAATTCAGACGACAACAACGCCAAGCCGGCCGGCAACGCCTACGACATCATGTGGCTTTTCGAAGGCGGCTGCGACATCGAGCTCGAGGACATGGAGCTCACCGGGGCCGGAAACTCCAACGCCAACCGCCTTCAGAACTCGGCCATCGAGCTGGCCGGCACCCAGCGGGCCCTCATCGACGGCGACGACATCAAAGATTTCGACGGGGACTGCGTGACGGCCAGCGGCCTGGTGGAGGTGCCTGCCCCCTCGAACTACCCATCGTCGGACACCACCATCACGGGCAACGAGTGCGCCTCGGTGCAGCGAAACAACGTCAGCGTCACCTTCGGTAACCGGGTGTTGCTGGGAGGAGAGCCGCAGGTGGACGGCAGCGGGGATCTCGAGACTCCCACCTACGCGTCGTATTGCAGTCACCCCAACAATCCGTCGCTGTACGACCTGGCGACCGACGTGCCCCCCAACGGCGGGAACTGTCTCACCAATCCCGGTGGAGATGGAGTCGACATCGAGTCCGACAAGACCAACCCCAACGACGGGGAAGGCAACATCCTGATCGCCAACAACGTCTTTAACAACGGCGGTAACAACCTCATAGCGTCCGAGGCGGCAGGACAGCTCTTCAGCGCCGCCATCGACGCCAACGCCTCCACCACCATGCAGAGTCTGTTGGCCCCCCAGCCATATAAGGCCGATGGCCAGAAGCATCCGCCCCTGCTCGGTACAGACTTCACCATCAGCGGGAACGTCGCCGCCTGCGCCAATGTGGGGGGCACCGGTGGAGGCACCAACGAGGACTGGCTCTTCGACGGAGAGGTGGGGGGTCTCGTATCGGACAACACCGCACCCATGAGCCTCAACTCGAGCTTGGAAGGGGGTACGGGTAAGGGACAGACGTGCAGTGCCGCCGCCACGGGGACCGCCGTGTCCCATTTTCTCGACACCGGTTCCGTGAACCCCAACCACGCGTCCGACCCGATGGGTGGAGACATCGAGGTCATCGGCAACACCCTCGACGGAGGCGCGCTCGCTGTCCTGCCAGTCCATTCCGACAATCAAATCGCCAGCGGCGACACCGTGTGCGGCAACGAAAACGTGGCCGGTGACGCTCTCGACGGGAACAGCTCGACGTGGGCCTTGCCGGAAAGCGCGCCCTGCGCCACCGTTGTACCGCCCCAGCCCACCGTCGCCAGCCTGCCCGACTACCTGATCCCCTCCCAGGTGTTCACCTACAACGGGGCGCGGATCCGGCATCGAAGCGAACCGGTCTCCACCCCCACCGCCTCGCCCGCCAAGCCCAAAGGCGGGCCCCAACCCGGCGCCGTCAAGTGCACGAAGGTGAGCGGGGCGATCAACTTCGAACCCCCCTTGTCGGACACCTCGGAGGCGTTCTCGGAGATGATGCTCGTCCAGGAGACGCTCACCGGCTGCCACGGCTCCAAGGGCGGGGCCTCGCCCAAGAGCGGTACTGCCGACGTCGAGGTGCCCCTGCCGACGAGCAACTGTGCCAGCCTGAACTCGGGTGCCAACACGCCGGTGTCCCTGGCCATCAGCTGGTCGCCGTCGACCGACGGTGAGAGCCAGGTGGTCTTCTCCCGCTATGCGCTCGCCACCAGTCCCACACCGAGCCTGACTCTGCTCGGCAGCGGCACCACCACGCACGGCTCGTATCCCAGTGGGCTCTCCATCGCCAATACCGGCCTGGGCATGACCGCGGCCCAACTGGCGGCGGACTGCGCCTCCAGCACCGGCCTCAGCACGACCACCCCGACGGGCAGCCTCAAGGTGGGCGGTGCACCGTCCGTCGCCGTCCCCGGCGCCCCGACCGACGCGGCGGCCACGCCCGGGAATGCTCAGGCAACCGTCACGTGGGACGCTCCGGCTAGTGATGGTGGCCTTGCCATCTCGAGCTACACGGTGACGGCCGCCGACTCCACCACGCCCGCCAACGGAGGGGAGACCTGTTCGGCCACGACCACCTCGTGCACGATGGTGGGACTCACCGCCGGCGACAGCTACACCTTCACGGTCTCAGCCACCAACGCCGACGGCACGGGGCCGCCGTCGGCCGCCTCCAACGCGGTCGTGCCGCAAGAGACCCTTTATGTGAGCCAAGGCGGCAGCGACACCAGCGACTGCCAAACTCAATCGACTCCGTGCGCCA
The DNA here is from genome assembly GCA_963800065.1 of uncultured Acidimicrobiaceae bacterium. Classification (GTDB taxonomy): domain Bacteria; phylum Actinomycetota; class Acidimicrobiia; order Acidimicrobiales; family UBA8190; genus CAWJFJ01. The sequence goes on from CAWCZO010000003.1 coordinate 2,509, forward strand.
CCATCTCCTACGCGGTGTCGCAGGCGGGCCCGGGTGACGCCATTGAGGTGGGACCGGGGACCTTCACCGACAATGTGTTGATCCCGGGTTCTCTCACCGGCCTCGACATCGATGGCTCGACATCGGGGGTGACGACCGTCGACGGCAACGATAACGGGAGCGTCTTCGAGATAGACGCCAACAGTGTCGCTCTCGACAACCTTCTCATCACCGGTGGCTCGGGAAACCCAGCGGGGAGTGATGAGACCTTCGGTGGTGGTGTCCTTGTGTACGGCGAGAACGACATCCTGACGGATGACACCGTCACGGACAACAACAGTAGCTACTACGGCGGAGGGGTAGACGTTCGCAGCAATTTCCCCGGTGTCACACTCGATGACGACACCATCAGTGACAACACCTCCGAGTACGGCGGCGGCATCTCTGGGAGCGCCACTCTCTATAACGACACCGTGAGCGGGAATAACGCGCTCCAAGGCGAAGGGTGGAACGGTGGAGGGACGATCGTGGATTCCACCGTCGCCGGCAACGGCGACTATGGCGGCCAAATCTACGGGGGAAATTTTGTAATGGCCGGCTCCATCGTCGGAGCAGCCAACCCGGCGTCGGGCGGTCAAATAGATTGCCGGTTCGCCTCAGGAGCCACTCTCACTGACGACGGCTACAACATCGATATCGACAACAGCTGCGGCTTCTCGGCCGCCACCAGTCTCACGAACACCGATCCTGAACTCGGACCTCTCCAGGACAACGGAGGTCCGACGCAGACGATGGCACCGGCAACGACCAGCCCGGCGCTGGACCGGATCCCCAATCCGACCACCGCCGCCGGTTACACGTTATGCCCGGGCACCGACCAGCGCGGGGTGGCGCGTCCCCAGGGCCCGGCGTGCTCCATTGGGGCCGTCGAGGAGGCCTCGTGAATGAAGTCCAGTCTCTATTCCTCAAAAAGTTCCCCCTCGACGTGGAGGTCATCCACACGGACAACGGAGCCCAATCCAGTCCAACACTGGCCCTCTGAATCGCCCTGGAAATTGTGGAGGCTCCATCGCTTGGAAAGGATGGAGCAATGCCAGCGAACCAGGGGTCCCAGAAGCGGTACCCGCCTGCGCTGAAGGAGCGGGCGGTGAGGATGGCCCTCGAGACCATCGAGAGCACCGGCGGTGAGCGTTATGCCATCGTCACCCGGATAGCGAACCAGCTCGGCATCGGGACCGAGTCTCTGCGGGCCTGGGTGGCCCAGGCCGAGATCGACGGTGGGTCGCGCAGCGGACTCACGACCGATGAGCGGGCCCGGTTGAAGGCTCTCGAGAAGGAGAACAAGGAGCTGCGCCGGTCCAACACCATCCTCCGGTCGGCGTCGGCTTTCTTTGCGTTTATGTAACCATTCCTGTGCGTCTGGTGGGTTGGCTCATTTCTTTGCTGCCCAGCTCCGGCTGTGGCTTGTCCTCGATCCTGTGGGTGCCGAAAATCTCATCCAACGGTTCTGACCGGGCACTTTGTGGGAAGGGTGGAGGTCGACACCCTGTGGGTGCCGAGAGCCTCATCCGAGTGTGTTACGCAGCCAATTCGTACTCGTGGATAAGACCACCGAGCCGATCCGATCTTCGCAGCTGTGCTGCGTTGGGGGACGGTGTCGGAGGCATGATCGGCAGCGTCGTGATCGGTGACATCTGCTCGAGGGACCGGTGGGGCCGGTGGCCGTTGTAGTGATCGACGTACTCAGCGAGCACGGTTTCGAGCTGACGCCGGCCGAGGATCAGCATCCGATCGAGACACTCCCGACGGATTGTGCCGACAAAGCGCTCGGCGAAGGCGTTCGCCCGTGGGGCCCGGATGGGCGTGCGGATGATCCGGATCCGCTCGGAACGGAAGACCTGGTCGAAGCCGGCCGTGAACTTGGCGTCTCGGTCCCGCACCAAGAACCGGACGGGCCGGTCCTGCTCGGCGAGCACCATGGTGAGGTTGCGGGCCTGTTGGACCACCCACGCCCCGGCCGGGTTGGCCGTCACTCCGGTCATATAGACCCGTCGCGTGTCGATCTCGATGAAGAAGAGCACGTAAAGGCGCCGCAGCAGGACCGTGTCGACGGTGAAGAAGTCGCAGGCCAACAGCGTGGAGGCCTGGTTCTTCAAGAACTCGGCCCAGGTCGGGCCGGTCCGACCTGGGGACGGGTCGATGCCGTGGCGTCGCAAGATGGCCCAGACACTCGAGGGGGCCAGCCCGATGCCCATGGTGGCCAGCTCGCCGTGGATCCGGCGATATCCCCAGGTCGGATTCTCCTTCGCCAGTCGGAGGACGCTGGTGACAGTGCCGGCGGGGATGCTTGGTCGACCGGTCCGGTGGGGATAGGTCCACCGGCGCCTGACCAGGTCCCGATGCCAACGCAGCAGGGTCTCGGGCTGGACGAGGAATCGTCCCCGGAGCACACGGTCAAGGAGTCGGCTCAGTCCGGCGAGGAGCGCCCGGTCAGATGGGCGCAGTGCCGGTCGCCCCACCTGGCGGCGGAGCACCGCCACCTCGTGACGGAGCACGACGACCTCGATCGCCAGTTCTTGGTGGTCACGTCGGAAGAGCCGGAGAAGTTGGAGCACGCGGACGAAAGCCAGGTAGAGGAAGGACAGCGCCATGGCCCAGTTTGGACGCCAGCGTCACTCGGACAAATGCCCAGCTGAGGGGGACGGATGACATTTTCAGCACCCACAGGATGACATTTTCGGCACCCACACGTCTCAATATCTAATCGACTCTAAAAGGTCTAAAACTATCTAAAAGTCCTGTACAATGACCACATGCCTAACCCATTCCATCCCACGTTCGGTGTGAGCCCTCCGTTGCTCGTCGGTCGAGATGACGTCATCGACGAGTTCGTTGAAGCCATCGACGATGGCCCAGGAGCCGCCGGTCGAGCAACGCTCTATACCGGGCCCCGAGGCGCTGGGAAGACCGTCCTGCTGAACGCAATTGAGGACCGGACAAAGGCCAAGGGTTGGCTGGCCGTCACAGAGACGGCTTCGCCCGGATTTGTCGAGCGGATAACGCGCCAGCATCTACCAAGGCTGCTCAGGGATTTCGACCCAGACGCCGTGCGTCGCCGCCTGAGTGGCGTCAGCATTCCACTCGGACCCGTCGGAACCGGCGGCGTGACGTGGAACACCCTTGAGTCCCATGTCGTGGCGGCGGGCCTGCGGAACCAGATCGAGATGCTCACTGACCTGCTGATGGAGCACGAGACGGGGCTGCTCATCACGCTCGACGAGATCCATCAGAATCAGATCGCCGAGCTGCGAGACCTGGCGACAGTGGTGCAACACGCTTTTCGGGAAGGTCGCGATCTGGCATTCGTCGGCGCCGGACTGATGTCGTCAATCAGCGACGTTGTGAACGACGAGGTCCTGACCTTCCTCCGGCGTGCTGACCGGCATCATCTCGGATCGGTGAACCACGATGACGTTCGGCGGGCCATTCGTGAGCCGATTGAGAGGGCCGGGAGAGCGGTCGGCGACGAGGCGCTGGAGGTGATGACGAGTGGCACTCGCGGGTACCCCTTCCTCATCCAACTCGTTGGCGCCCAGACTTGGCGGCTACACCCGAACGAGACGGATATCACGCTTCACGACGCCCAAGAGGGTGTTTCGAAGGCACTTCGGCGCCTCGGGGCTTTGGTCTACGAACCGGCTCTTTCCGGCGCCTCTGCCATAGACAAGTCGTTCCTATTGGCGATGACACGGGACGACGGTCCCTCAAAAATGGCCGACATCCAGGAGCGTCTCGGGGTCGATGTGAACTACGTAAGCCAGTATCGGCTTCGCCTCATCGCCGCCGAGCTCATCGAGCCGTCGAGTCACGGGTACGTGGATTTTGCTCTGCCGTACCTCCGGGAGTATCTCCGGGATGAGGCCGCTGCCGATATTTGACGTGTGACTTTGAGTCATCGTCGCGGTTGGGGACGGGTTGCAACTGGATGGTGATTGTCACCACCGCCGGTTGAATCAGGCGACTGACGAGATGTCACAGCCGGCGGGTACCATTCCCATCTGGATCACCTCCCGACGGGCTCGAGGCTCTGCCGATCAGGAGGAAAGCACGCTGAGCCTCCTTTCACGCCTGGTTGCCCGCTTCGTCGCGGTCAGGACAGAAGGAGGGCTCCGTGCGAGGACAGTCTATCGCCGGGGAGAGACCTGGACCTATGTCGTCGATATCGGCCACGACGCGACGGGTCGTCGACGCCAGACATCCAAGGGTCGATTCTCCACCAAGAAGGAGGCACAGGGCGCGCTCAATGTCGCTGTCAACTCCCTCCAGCAGGGCACCTACGTTTGAGCCGACCGGTATCACCGTCGACCACTTTCTGAAAGAAAGGTGGCTCCCCGCCGTCAAGGGGACGATTCGCCCCACGACGTACTCGTCCTACGAGATGCACGTGCGCTGCTATCTGGGGCCCGCATTCGGTCATCTGCGTCTCCAGCAAGTCACGTCGCTCACAATCACTACCTTCTATGGCGAACTTCTGAAGGGCTGGAACGGTCGGGCCGTCCTCAGCCCGGCCAGCGTGCGCCGGATCCACGCCACGTTCCACCGGGCGCTGCGCGACGCCGTGCGGTGGCAGCTAATCGTGCGGAACCCGGCCGGTGCCGCCGATCCGCCCCGGGCCCGTCGTCCCGAGATGAAGGTGTGGACACCGGCCCAGCTCCATGTATTTCTTAGTGAGGCTGCTGGCGACCGCCACTACATCCTGTGGTTGTTCTACATATTGACCGGCGTCCGACGAGGGGAGGCTCTCGCCCTGCGTTGGTCTGATGTCGATCTGGCGGCAGGAACAGCAGCCATACGACGAAGTCTGGTGCCCGTGGACCACGGCCTGGTCTTCGGCGAACCCAAGACTGAACGCGGTCGACGGCTGATCGGACTCGACCCCGAATTAGTCCGTGCTCTTGGCCATCACCGGCGCAGGCAGACCGAGGAACGTCTGCGCGTGGGAGCGAACTACGAGGATCAAGACCTGGTGTTCGCGCACCGCGACGGGGCGCCCCTTCATCCCGAGCGGGTCTCTCGGTGGTTCTCGAAGCTGGTCGGGACAACGGGTGCACCCCATATCCGGCTTCACGATCTTCGCCACTTGCATGCAACCCTTGCTTTGGCGGCCGGAGTCGCTCCCCGGGTCCTGGCCGATCGGATGGGACACAGCACGACGGCGGTCACCACGGACACCGATCAACATGTCCTTCCTGACTTTGACCATGACGCCGCCTGTCGGGTGGTCGCCCTGGTCTTCGCCAGTCCCCACGCTCAGGGACAGGGCCAGGGTCCGGCGTCCGGTGTCGGGAGCTCAGGGCCCGCGTAATGTTCGGGTGTGACTCCCGGGCCGGCGTTTCAGCTGCATCTTCGCCTTGAGGGGGTGGAGCCCGCTGTCTGGCGGCGGTTACTCGTTCCCGGTGGGGTAAGGATGGCGATGCTGCATGACATGTTCCAGGCGGCCATGGGGTGGACAGGCTCCCACCTGCACTGCTTCATCGTCGGGGAGTGCACCTGTATGTAATGGACGTCGACGATCCCGAGGAAGAGCGCGACGAGCAGCAGACCACCGTGTTCGTGGCACTGCGTGGAGGGGTCCGGAGCTTCACCTACGAATACGACCTCGGCGACTCATGGGTGCACCAGGTGGTGGTCGAGCGGACCGCGTCCTCGCCCCTCTCGCTCAAGCACGCTGTGTGTCTCGACGGCCAGTACGCCTGCCCGCCTGAGGACGTCGGGGGAGTCCCAGGTTATGAGCTCTTCCTCAAGGCACTGGCCGATCCCGCCCACGAGGAGCACGACAGCTACCTCGATTGGGTCGGATACCCGTTCGATCCGGCCGCCTTCGACCTGGCCGCCGCCAACGCCGCGCTGCAGCGTGTTCGCTGACCGCGGTCATGTAGCGCTCCGTCGTCGAGCCGTCCGCATTCCGCGACCAAGACCCGTTAGCAACTCGTTAGCAAGGCGGCCGGATCGCGTGCCCGGGTCGGTGACGGCGACCACGAACGTCCTGGTCAGGTGGGGTTGGTTGGTTGGTTGGTTGGCGGGCGAGGGGGTGTCGGTGGGCGAGGCGGGACTTGAACCCGCACATCCTTTCGGACACCGGAACCTGAATGGTGCGTGGTGGTGCGAACGCCGTCACCAAAGTGTCGATATGCTTCGGACCAGCGGATTCGTCTGAGAGCTGGATCTTCGGATTCCCGGCGGCGAAGTTCCGGTTTCGGATCTTCGTGAGCAAGTCGTGAGCATGGTGTAGTCATGAGTCGACGAGCTGGCCGAAGGCGTTGGCGCAGCTCAAGGTGGGTGTCGCGGGGTCATCGTTGGTCCGCTGGCTGGCCCGATGTTGGCGGACGGTTTACGACGGAGAGGTGACCGGCGCCTACCGGCCGCAGGGGCCGAAGACAGCTACGGCACGTTCATCGCCGTCCGCAGGGCCTCGCTGAAGATCGGTCGACGGCACCGCCACCAAAGCCGCACAATGGGGGTGTGATGGGTCAACGCCATAGCGGTCCCAGAGACCTCACCGTCCTCGCCGTACCCTTCTACTTCGGGAGCATGGCAGCCGAGTACCTCTGGCTGCGCCGGCGGGCCGTCAGCCAAGGACCGACGGCCGGGAACTATGAGCGGCGCGACACCCTGGCCAGCCTGACCATGGGCGTTGGCAGCCTGGTGGCTCCTCTGGTCGTTCCCAAGGTCCTCCGCCCTCTTACCCCGGGGAGAGGGAGGTACGGCCGAGTCTTGGTCACCGTGGCCATTGGGGCAGCCGCCATTACGACGGCGGCCGACCTCGTGGTCCGTCGCGCCGGCGATCCGACCAGTCAGAGGGGGCGGGGTTCGGAGGATCCTCAATCGTCGACCGACTCCACGGGCAAGGATCTCAAGCTCGCCGCGCGAGATCTTCGGCGCACGGTGGCTCGGCGGGCCCGCCAGATTGCCTCGGCGGGTGGAGTGGCCACCGTGGTCGTGGGTGGGGTGGCCGTGACAACCACCTGGGCCTCGCGCACCACGCCCGAGCGACTGTGGCGACACCGGTTCCTTCCCGCTTCTGGCACTGGCCCGCTAGCACTGGCACTCGCCATCGTGGGGTGGGACTTCATCTACTACTGGAATCACCGGTTCATGCACGAGAGCCGATACATGTGGGCCGTCCACGTGGTGCACCACTCAAGTGAGCACTACAACCTATCCACCGCCCTGCGGCAACCAGTCGCCGATGCGCTCGGGACCTCCGTGCCTTACGGCGCGTTGTGCCTGCTCGGGATCACGCCTGATTTGATCACGACTGCTCGTGGCGTGAACTTGCTCTATCAGTTCTGGATCCACACCGAAACGATCGACCGCTTAGGACCTTCCGAAGCAGTGCTCAACACGCCCTCGCATCACCGCGTCCACCACGGGTCCAATTCCCGGTACCTCGATCGCAATCACGGGAGCATCCTCATTGTGTGGGACCGACTTTTCGGCACTTTCGAGCCTGAGGACCAACGGCCCGTCTACGGGCTCACCAAGAACATCAACTCGTTCAACGTTGGTCGGATCGTGACACACGAGTACGCGGACATGCTGCGGGACGTGGCCCGTTCGACCAGTTGGGGAGAGCGCCTGTCCTACGTCTTCCGGGGTCCCGGCTGGGCCACTCGCCATCGGGCCGAGGTCGCCGCTGTCGCCCCTCGTGGGAAGGGCGTGGAGGCGAATGGTCATACACGCGAGGTGGTATCGACCGTGCCCGTCAATGCGGTACCTTGAGGCTTGGCTTCCCGGCCGTCCTCGTGAGCGTCATTGGACAAGCGCCGACTGTCGTGCCGGCTCTTCGAAAAGGCGCCTAACCGCCCAGCTCGGGCGCCTGTTCTGATGGCCTTAAGGATCGACCCGACCGCCCTCTACAGTGGCGGTGTTACCGCGTCAGGCGCGGTCGAAACGGACACGATCCCCTTCGCATAGGAGCCTTCGACGAAATGAGCGCATTTCCGTATGACGACCGATTCGAAGTGCATTCCGTTCTCCCCGAGGAGGGACGGCCTCGCGACGAGATCCTCGCTGAATTGCACACGATGGCCGCCGAAGAGGACACCTTCTGGGAGACCGGAAAGTGCTCGGGGACGATGTACTGCGGCGACCACGACCATTACCGGTTCCTCACCGAGGCCTTCGGCCTTTTCGCTCACGTCAACTCGCTTCAGCGCGATATGTGCCCGAGCTCCACGAAGTTCGAAGCTGAGATCATCGCTATGACCCTCGACTTGCTGCACGCTCAAGCGGTGACTGACGCTACTCCCGCCGGTCTCGTCACCACCGGCGGCACGGGGAGCATCGCCCACGCCATGCTCGCCTACCGGGACCACGCTCGCCAACAGCGTGGTGTCGAACGCCCCAATGTCATCAAGCCCGAAACAGCTCATCCTGCGTTTGACAAGGCCTGCCATCTATTTGGCATCGAACTCAGGCGCGCACCGGTTGACCGCGCAACCACCTTGGTCGACGTCGGGTGGGTCGCCGACCACATCGACGACCAGACAATTGCCGTTATTGCCTCGGCGTGCAACTACGGCTATGGCACCGTTGATCCTATTCTCGAGTTGTCGGGAGTGACGCTCGACCATGGCGTCGGCCTCCACGTCGACGGGTGCCTGGGTGGGTTCATCCTGCCGTTCGGAGAGGAGCTCGGCTACGACGTCCCCATATTCGACTACCGCATCCCGGGAGTGACCTCTATCTCGGCCGACACCCACAAGTACGGCTACGCCTTGAAGGGCACTTCGGTGCTCACATTCCGTGACAAGGCGCTGCGCAATGCCCAGTACTTCTTCCTGACGGACTGGAGTGGCGGCAAATACTGCTCGCCGGGGATCGAAGGCTCGCGCTCGGGCGGTCTCCTGGCGGCCACGTGGTCGGCCATCGTGCAACTGGGCCGCGACGGCTATCGCCGCTATGCCGAGCGTATCTTCGACACTGCCGCTGCCATGCAGGACGCGGTTCGGTCCCACCCTGAGCTCCGGGTGCTCGGGAACCCGACATTTCTCTTCAGCTTCACGTCGGACGTCTTCGATCCTTACCACGTCAACGACTTCATGCGCGCACGAGGTTGGCGCTTCAACGGCCAGCAGTATCCCAACGCGCTGCACATGGCGGTCACGAGACCGCAGACCCAACCTGGCGTGGCCGAAGCGTTCGCCGCCGATCTCGATGAGGCCGTCGTGTTCGCCGTTGCCCACCAGGGTGAACAACCGAAGTCGGGCGCCATCTACGGTGGGGTCACAGGCGGCATGACCGACGAGGCCGACACTTTCATCAAGGCTGTGATGGCGGACATGATGGACAGCCAGCAGCGGGTCCCCGCCCAGAGGTGAGCGATCCCCGTCACGACCTGTTCGCTCTGGCCGTCGACCTCGGAACAGGGGGTCCGAAGGTCGGCCTGGTGTCGCTCACCGGCGCGGTCGCCTGGAGCGATCAAATCGCTGTCCCCACCCGACTGTTGCCGGGCGGCGGCGCCGTCCAGGACGCCGAGGATTGGTGGCGGATCATCGTCGACGCCACCCGCCGGGCGCTCTCCGCCGGGGTCATTCGTCCCGATCAAGTGGTGGCCGTGGCGTGCACCGGGCAGTGGGCGAGCACCGTGCCCGTCGACGCCGGTGGCCGCCCCGTCGGGGAGTGCGTGTTGTGGATGGACACCAGGGGTGCCAAGCATGCTCGCCGTGCCTTCGGGGGGGCTCTCGCCGGCTATGGACCCGTCACGCTGTGGCGCTGGGTGCAGCGCACCGGGGGTGCCCCGTCCCTCTCGGGGCGCGACCCCATCGGCCACATCCTCTACCTCGAACTCGACGAACCCGAGGTGGCCAAAGCGGCGCGCTGGTACCTGGAGCCGGTCGACTACTTGACCATGCGTTTCACGGGTGTGGCATCCGCCTCCCACGCATCGATGACGGCCTCCTGGCTCACAGACAACCGCCGCCTCGACCGTCTCGCGTATGACCCCGTCCTGGTGAAGGCGGCCGGGGTCCCGGCCCACAAGCTGCCGCCGCTCGTGCCCACGGGCTCGGTGGTGGGCGAGGTGAAGAGAGAGATCGCCGACGAGCTCGGGCTGCCGTCGGGAGTGCAAGTGGTGACGGGCATCCCCGACTTGCACTCGGCCGCCGTGGGTTCGGGGGCGGTGCTCGACTACCAGGCCCACCTCGTGATCAGCACGACGTCGTGGATCAGCTGCCCGGTACCCATGAAGAAGACCAACCCCATTCACCAGATCGCCTCCGTACCGGGCATCTCGGAAGGCCGGTATCTCGTTGTGAACAATCACGAGACCGCCGGACTGTGCTTGCAGTGGCTGCGTGACAATGTGATCTCCCCCGATGACGCGCTCCTCGGCCCCACCCCGCTCTCCTTCGATGCCCTGACGGCGCTCGCTGCTTCAGTGCCTGCGGGCAGTGGGGATCTCCTTTTCACCCCCTGGTTGGCGGGCGAGCGATCCCCCGTCGACGACCCTGCCGCCCGGGGCGGATTTCACAACCTGTCGCTGCAGACAACTCGCGCACACTTGGTGCGCGCCGTCCTCGAGGGCGTCGCCTACAACAGTCGGTGGTTGCACGAAGCCGTCGAACGCTTCGTCGGCCGGCCGCTCGACGGGGTCCGGATGATTGGTGGTGGGGCATCATCCCACCTGTGGTGCCAGATCCACGCTGACGTGCTCGGTCGTACGATGGAGCGCGTTGCCGATCCAATGCGCGCCAACCTGCGGGGTGCAGCGTTGTTTGCCGCGCTGGCCCTCGGCGAGGTTCAGCTCGAAGGTCTGTCCCAGCTGGTGCCTGTCGACGCCCGCTACGAGCCGCAACCGATCGCAAGTGCCATCTACGACAGGTTGTACGCAGAGTTTCCAGGCCTCTATCGCACACAGAAGCCGATGTTCGCCCGCCTCAACCGTTCGGGGTAACAACACAGGACACGCGACGCGGTGGCGCCGGCCACCGGGCAGGGTTCGGCGTCATAGGGCACCTGGGTATCTATCCGGGCGGGGATCGGCCCTCGGATGGACGCGTCGTCTGCGGCCATGGCTGTGGCCAGCAAGGCCGCCTTCCAGTTACGGATCTCGCTCAAGCACTACGTGCGCGTGATCCGGCGTCGTCTGCTGGTGCCGGGTGGGACCACGTTGGTCAAGCTGCACCTGATGATCCAGGCCGCCATGGGCTGGGAGGACTACAACCTGCGGTGTTTCGAGATCGACGGCGTGCGCTACGGGATGCGGTGGTGCGTCAGCTGACGATGCTAGGAGCGAAGGCCCTTGGTGGGCGAGGGAGGTGTGTGGGTGGGTGGGCGAGGGGGTGTCTGAAACCAGGACATAAGCGAAGCTTGGCTCGCTGATGTGTCAAGACATAGGCGAAACCCGAGGTGGGAGGTTCGCTTGTGGACAAGGCCCGGTTCCTGGTCGAGGCACATCTGCGGGAGGGGCGGCCCGTCCTCGAGCTGGCCGCCACCCACGGGGTCCACTTCAGCTGGATCTACCGGCTGCTCGAGCGCTACCGGGCGGAGGGGGAGGCGGGCCTCGTCCCTCGCTCGAAGCGGCCTCATACCTCGCCCTCCGCCTTCGGGGCCGAGGTCGAGAACGAGATCGTGCTGCTGCGCAAGCAGCTGGCCGAGGAAGGCCTCGACGCCGGAGCGCAGACCATCCACGCCCACCTGGAGCGCCACTACGGCGCCTCCCCCTCGGCGAGCACCATCCAACGGATCCTGCGGCGGCGGGGCTGCATCGTGCCCCAGCCCCAGAAGAGGCCCCGGTCCTCGTTCATCAGGTTCGAGGCCGAGTTGCCCAACGAGTGTTGGCAGAGCGACGTCACCCACTGGGCCATCGCCGGTGGGAGATACACCGAGATCGTGAACATCATCGACGACCACAGCCGGCTGTGCCTGGCCTCGGTGGCTCTGGAGGTGGTGAAGGCGGTGGACGTGGTGCAGGTCTTCGAGGACACGACCGAGATCTATGGCGTCCCCGCTTCTTTCCTCACCGACAACGGCTGCGTGTACACGGCGAGATACCGGGGCGGGAAGGTGGCCCTCGAGACCAAGCCTCGAGGGTCTCGGGGTCGTCTTCAAGCACTCCAGTCCCTACCATCCCCAGACCTGCGGGAAGGTCGAGAGGTTCCACCAGACGCTCAAGAAATACCTGGCCAAGCAGCCCCGGGCCCGAACCCTGGCCCAGCTCCAGGCCCAGATCGACCGCTTCGTCGCCTACTACAACGCCGAGCGTCCCCATCGCTCTCTCGGCCGACGCACCCCGAGAGACGCCTATGACGCCAGGGTCAAGGCCCATCCCGTGGGCGGCCCCGGTGGGCACTTCCGCGTCCGCCACGACGTGGTGGACGGCTGCGGCAAGCTCACCGTGCGCTACCAGTCCAGGCTCCGCCACATCGGCATGGGAGCGAGGTTCGCCGGCGAACCCGTGGTGCTCTTCATCGCCGATGCCGAGGTCCGGGTGGTGTCAGAGGACGGCGTTGTGCTGCGGGAACTGACCCTCGATCCGGCCCTCGACTACCACCCACAGACTCTCGGCTGGAGTTCGCCGATGTCTTGACACATCATGGACAAGTCATTCGCCGATGACTTGACACATGACAGTGGTGGGCGAGGGGGGACTTGAACCCCCACATCCTTTCGGACACAGGAACCTGAATCCTGCGCGTCTGCCAATTCCGCCACTCGCCCGAATGACGAGGTCACGTTAGTCGACCCCTTCGGGCCTCCAAGGAGGCACCCGGCCAGGTCGGGGCCGGGAGAAGGATCAAAACAGCGACAGCCCAGGGCCGGCGAGAGCTGGGCCACTCTGGCCACTTCGGCGAGGCCCGAATCGGCTCCGCACCCAACGACAAGCTGAAGGTGCCGGCCAGTTCTGGAGTCGCTGAGACCACCCTGGGGTTGGAGAGGGGTCCTTGAGTAAGTCCTTCTATGTTCAAGGTTGTAGACTAACCTTGAATAAGGAGGGCTCTGTGTCCAAGCTCGTGAAGAGGCGCTGGCAGAGTGACGTCGTTTCCGGGCTTCCTCGCAAAGACCGGGCGTCCTGCGGCTACGAAGCGTACATTCCCGACCATCTCCGGGGACGTGCCATCACACTCGAAGGTGACGTCGCTGCCGATGTGGTAGATGCCGAGCGAGCAATCACTCAATTCGATGCTCGCGCCACCGCACTAGTCGACACGGAGGCCCTTGCGCGCCTCCTAGTGCGTGCTGAGTCCGTTGCTTCATCGAAGATCGAGGGGCTCGAGGTTGGGGGGCGTCGTTTGCTCCGTGCAGAAGCGGCTCGTTCATTGGGTGAAAAGTGCAACGACGTCACAGCCTCCGAGGTGCTGAACAACATTCAATCGATGCAATGGGCACTGGATGCACTAGCTGAGGGGGATGACCTCGAAGTAGAAACATTGCTCGAAGCTCACCGCCGTCTTGTGGAAGACACCAGCGTAGAGCGGTATGGCGGAAAGGTCAGACAAGAGCAGAACTGGATTGGTGGGAGTACTTACAACCCGTGCGCTGCTGTTTTCGTTCCTCCACCGCACGAGAAGGTCAATGGATTGCTCGACGATCTCTGCGCGTTCTCCAACGGCAACGACCTGCCGGCTATTGCTCAAGCTGCCATGGCCCATGCTCAGTTCGAGACCATTCATCCGTTCGCCGATGGAAACGGGCGCATCGGACGAGTTCTGATTCACCTGATCCTTCGGCGCAGGGGTCTAACTTCCCGTGTCATTCCTCCAATCTCACTCATCCTTGCAACGTGGTCCGACAGCTATATCAATGGACTCGTCGGGACCAGATACATCGGCCGTTCGAACTCTGTGGCGGCGGTTGAAGGGATGAATCGCTGGGTGGCTCTCTTCGCTAGCGCAGCTCGTCGAGCTGTTGAGGACGCATCGGAGTTCGAATGGCAAGTGGCACTGCTGCAAGACAAGTGGCGAACCACGCTTGGGGGAATTCGATCGGGATCAGCTGCCGACCTGCTAATTCGCTCGCTGCCGGGAGCACCTATTCTGACGGTCAACGGCGCAGCAGAATTGATCGGACGCACGTTCCAAGCTACCAATCAGGCCGTCAAGCGACTCCTCGAGGCTGGAGTGCTCGCCCAGGTAAACGTCGGTCACCGCAACCGAGCATTCGAGGCACCAGCACTCATCAAGACATTCACTGACCTGGAACGTCGGCTCGCCAGTCCTACGGGGGATACCCGATCCTCGCGGCCGTCCCGACGCGTTCCCCACCGAACCGATTAGACGCAAAGGATCAGAATCGGTTGGCGCATGAACCGGACGCGCCACTGACCCAGGTCCGATCCTGGGTCTGGTGGCGTGCCTTCGATGTAGTGGATGTTCCCCAGGCGGGGGTTCCGAGGACCACCCACAGTCATTGTCCACGGCCAAAGGTCATCCGTGAAGCGAGTGACTACCTGGTCGCCATGCGTGAAATCACTTGGAGTGATGTGCCGACGGCCACGGGGCGGCGTCATCCGACGAGGAAACACCGACGATCAGCATCGGCCGTCAGCGATGAGTAAGCAGATCCACCTGTCTGTTTGGGTGCTTTTGCGTATTCCGCTCGAGTCGACCACCTTTCACACTTGATCGTGTTGACCACTTCGGTCTGCGGGCGCGTTCGTGCGCTCGCGGAGGAATCTCATAGGGGGATACATGAGACCTTCACGATTGATGCGGATCCTGATCGTTCCGGCCCTGGCCCTGCCCGTCGGAGCGGCGAGCCTGGCCTTCGCTGGGCCTGCCTTCGCCGGGGCCGTCGTCTGTACGGGCCTGTCCGGAAACGCCACCGGAACTCCCGCACCGACGCTCACCGGTTGCAACGACACCGCCAACACCGGCGGTACGGGCACGGCCACCGGCCCCTTGACGTCGCCGGCGACCATTTCTTGGGCCACATCCGGCGGTACGAACAAGATCAAGTTCACCGACAAGGCCTATACGTCGGGGAAGAAGGACAAATGCCTCTCACGAGGTACCGGTTACACCTACGCCACAATCAAGGGCTCGGTCATCGGGCACACGGGAACCGGTAGCTCCGTCTCGGGGAAGGTGTCGGCCAAGGTCTGCGTGGCCCCGGATGGCACCCTTTCTCTCCAATCGGGGACCTTCAAGCTCTGAGCTGCTCCCCGGCCGGATGAGGCGTACGCCTCATCCGGCTCAGCAACATCCTTGTCGACCGGAAGACCCCGCCTTCACGAAGGCGGGGTCTTCTGCGTTTCGGGATCATCCGAGGGCCGGACAACGTGCTCGAGCTTCGTGACCATGGGTGATGAGAAGCGTGGGGTCCACCACCACTTTGGGTGAAATCGGCTTCAGCACGATCGTCTGATTGCCGAATACCCAACGGTGAGACCATCGGCTCCTCCGCAGGGCGACGTGCGGTTCGAGCAGGGCGAAAGGGCTCGGACCCGGATCCTGGCGACGTTCGGTGTGCTCGGCGTCTTGTTCGCCGCCTATCTCGTGTGGCTGGTCTTTGGTCCCGACTCCCATCACTCGGCCCTCCTCACCGGCTGGTTGCCCGACGGCTTCGAGTTGGCCGTCGCCGTCCTGTGCATGGCCAGGGGCCTGCTCCGTCAGAAGGGCCGCCTGGTGGCCTTCGCCCTGGGTCTCGGCCTCCTCTCCTGGGCCGTCGGCGACACCGTGTGGACAGCACAGACCCTCCGAGGGGCGATGCCGCCCAGCCCGTCGTGGGCGGACGCCTTCTGGCTGGGCTTCTATCCGCCCGCCTACCTGGCCGTGGTCCTCTTCATGCGGCGCGAGGTCCGGTGGATCGCAGAGTCGAGCTGGCTGGACGGTGCCGTGGCCGCCCTCGGGGCGGCGTCGGTGTGCGCCGCCTTCGCATTTCAAGGCCTGGCGCAATCAGCGGGGGCCAGTCCCCTGGCCAAGGCCACCAACCTGGCCTATCCCATCGGGGACCTCGTGCTGTTCGCTCTGGTCGTCGGCGGCACGACCCTGCTCTCGGGGAGAACGACGGCCCCGTGGATCCTCCTGGCGGCGGCGATGGTCCTGAACGCCGTGGGCGACACGTTCAACCTCTTCCCGTCCCCCCTCGGAAGCCCGCGCCTCGACGCCGTCTTTCATGCGCTGGCCTGGCCGGCGGCCGGACTTCTGATGTCCATCGCGGTGTGGCTCCGTCGTCGACCGCCGGACCTCCTGGCACCGGAGAAGCCGGCGGGATTCCTCTTCCCCGGACTGGCCGCCGTCTCGGCCCTGGTCATCCTCTTCGTCGGCTCTCTCCACCACGTCACTCGGGTCGCCCTGGTCCTGGCGGCGGCCACGCTCGTCACGGTCGGCCTGCGGCTGGCCCTCTCACTGCGGGGTCTGCGCACCGTCACCCAGGACCGCCTGCGCCAGTCGCTCACCGATGAGTTGACCGGGCTGAAGAACCGCCGCTACCTCGTGGGGGTCCTCGAGTCGTTCTTCGGCGACCGGACCGACCGACGGACACCCAAGCGGAAGCTCGCCTTTCTCTTCGTCGACCTCAATCATTTCAAGGAGGTCAACGACTCCTTCGGCCACTCGGCCGGGGACGAGCTGCTGAAGCAGCTGGGCCCCCGGCTCACGGCGTCGCTACGGACGTCAGAGGCTCTGGTCAGACTGGGCGGCGATGAGTTCGGGATCGTCCTGTTGGATGCCGACGCCGACGATGCCACCGCCGTCGCTCAGCGCCTCATGGCGAGCGTCGAGGAGCCCTTCGTCCTCGAGGGCGTCAGCACCAGCGTCAGCGCCAGCATCGGTGTCGCCACCGCCCCCCGGGACGCCACCGATGCCGCCGGGCTCCTGCGGTGTGCCGACATCGCCATGTACCGGGCCAAGTTGGGAGATTCCTCCTTCGCCGTCTACGACCCGGATCTCGACGAGGGGGGGAATCTCTGGCGCCTGGGCGAAGAGTTGCGTGTGGCCGTCGAAGAGGGCAGCTTCGAATTGCACTATCAGCCGCAACTCGACCTCCGCAGCGGTGAGATCTCGGCCGTCGAAGCCCTTCTGCGCTGGCCCCATCCCAGACTGGGATTCGTCCCACCCCTCAAGTTCCTCCCTCTGGCCGAGGAAGCAGGACTCATGCCCTCGTTGACCACGTGGGTTCTCGATCACGCCCTGGCGCAGTGTGCCGACTGGTGGGCGACCGGGCACCGCCTGACCGTCTCGGTGAACGCCTCCCCCACGAATCTCCTCGATCCGGGATTCACCGATCTGGTGAGGGACGCGCTCCATCGCCACGGCCTGCCGGCGCAGGCGCTGGTCCTGGAGGTCACCGAAACCAGCATCATCGAGAACCTCGAGGGAACCAAGCGTGTCATCGAAGAGCTGCGGGATCTCGGCGTGGTCGTCTCCATCGACGACTTCGGGGCGGGATTCACCTCCCTGGC
Source organism: uncultured Acidimicrobiaceae bacterium (assembly GCA_963800065.1). Classification (GTDB taxonomy): domain Bacteria; phylum Actinomycetota; class Acidimicrobiia; order Acidimicrobiales; family UBA8190; genus CAWJFJ01. Next base: position 19,895 of record CAWCZO010000003.1, read on the forward strand.
CTATCTCGGCGACCTGGCCGTGGGAGAGCTCAAACTCGACGGTGTCTTCATCACCGATCTCGCCGCCGAGAACCGAGAACGTGACCTCGAGCTCGTTCGCGCCACCATCGAACTCGGTCATGCCATGGGGCTGCGGGTCGTGGCCGAGTGCATCGAGGACCGACAGACGCTCGACCTGTTGTGCGAACTGGGTTGCGACCTGGGCCAGGGGTTCTTCATCGGCCGCCCGGCGCTGGCCGACAGGCTCTCGCTCCGGCCCGACTGGTCCGACGCCCCCTCGGTGGCTCTCGCCCGGTAGGGAGCCGGAGCCGGAGCCGGAGCCGGAGCCGGAGCCGGAGCCGGAGCCGGAGCCGGAGCCGGTCTTCACGCCACGTAGCGGGTCCCCGATCCGGCGTGACCCATGGCCGGGGATCGTTCTCAAACGCGCACTGAGTAGCGGTAGTTGGGTGCTCGCTTGATTGAAGTTGGTAAACGCCATTGAGCGTTAATTCATCACTGACAATGATGAAAACGCATCTCGCGGTTCTTCGACCACTTACGGATGTATACGGGAGGCCCCGCCGCCTCTGCCCGTCCCGCCGTGACGCCGCCGGCGGGATGCGGGGCGGTCGGGCCGTCCCGCACGATGATTTCCCAGCTCAGAGGCGGCGTTGGGCAGGGTCACCCTCAGGCGCACCGGATACCCGACCAGCCGCTGCGGGACACAGCAAAGGTAGGATCTGCGTCCACGATGGGACTCCAGCAATTCGAGCAGCGCCTCGAGCGCCTCGTGGAGGGCGCCTTCTCCAAGGCCCTGCGCTCCGGACTCCAGCCGGTCGAGATCGCCCGGCGGCTGACCCGCGAGATGGACCTGCTCCGGCGGGTCGGGGTGAAGGGCCTCATCGCCCCGAACGCCTTCGTGGTGATGCTGTCGCCCCAGGACGCCGTGCGCTTCGACAGCTTCGCCGACGTCCTGGCCCGGGAGCTGGCCGACGCCGCCCGTGACCACGCCCGGAGCGAGGGATACGAGTTCGTGGGCCCCGTCACGGTGGCCCTCCACAGCCTGGACACGCTCCGTCCGGGGCGGTTCACGGTGTCCGGCGAGGTCCAGGAGGGGCCCGACGGGATGACGACCGGATCCGTGGTTCTGCCCGACGGGTCCCGTATCGTGCTGGGGGTGGAGCCGATCGTGATCGGCCGGCTCCCGGAATGCACGGTGGCGCTGAACGACCAGAACGTGAGCCGGCGGCACGCCGAGATCCGGCGCCTGGGCAACGACGTGGTGGTGGCCGATCTCCGTTCGACCAACGGGACCAAGGTCAACGGCGCTCCTGTGACCGAACGGGTGCTCGAGGACGGAGACGAGATCACCGTGGGTACGACCACCCTGCGATTCGAGACCTCCTGAGAGCGTGGCCGGCCATCTCCTCGCCACGGCGCTCGACAACCAGAATCTCCTGCGGGCGCTCGAGATCTTCGTCGTGGCCCTCGTCTGGCTCTTCTTCTTCCGGATCATCCGCGCCGTCTGGGTCGAGGTCCGGCCCCCGAAGGTCCGCGGCGCCGAGGCCTCGGGGGACGGGAGCTCCCGGCGGGAGCGCAGTGGACGCTTCCACCTGAAGGTGATCGAACCGGCGAGCTACCGGGGCCGGGTCTACGACCTGTCCGACGAGATCACCGTGGGTCGTGCCGCGGGATGCGCCGTCCACGTGGAGGACGCCTACACCTCGAACCTCCATGCCCGGGTCTTCCGACGTGACGGCACCGTCTGGGTGGAGGATCTCGGTTCCACCAACGGGACGTGGGTGAACGCCGAGCGGATCGACGGTCCCACCCGGCTGGGCCGGGGCGACCTGCTGCAGGTGGGCGGCACCGTGTTCGAGATGGCGCGCTCGACGTGGCCGCCGTGACGGTGCCCCCGGGGCCGGTGGCACCGTGACCGTCCTGCGCTCGGGATCGGCCACCCACGTCGGCCGCGTCCGCACGGTCAACGAGGACCGGGCTCTCGAGACCCTCAGCCTCTTCGCCGTGGCCGACGGTATGGGGGGCCACGCCGGAGGCGAGGTGGCCGCCGCCCTCGCCGTCGAGGCCCTCGAGGCGGGCTTCGCCCGGACGCCGACCACCGAGGGGCTGGTGGCCGCCGTCCAGGACGCCAACCGGGCGGTGTGGGAGCGCGGCGTAGGCGACCAGGCGCTGCGCGGCATGGGCACCACCGTCACCGCGGCGGCGCTGGTGGCCACCGCCGAAGGCGACCGTCTCGTCCTCGTCAACGTCGGCGATTCACGGTCCTACCGCTTCTCCGCCGGCACCCTCGTCCAACTCAGCGTGGACCACTCGGTGGCCGAGGAGCTCGTGGCCCAGGGGGCGCTCTCGGAGGCCGAAGCGGCCGTCCACCCCAAACGCCACATCCTCACCCGTGCCCTCGGGATCAGCCCCCAGGTCGAGGTGGACGTCTGGCAGGTCGTCCCCGTGGAGGGCGATCGCTACCTACTGTGCTCCGACGGGCTCTCCAACGAAGTCCTCCCCGACGTCCTGGCCACCGTCCTGGCCACGGTGCGCGATCCCCACGACGCCGCCGAAGCGCTGGTGGGCCTGGCCAATGATTCAGGCGGGAACGACAACATCACGGCCGTCGTGGTCGACGTCCTCGTGGGCGAGGCCGGCGACGGCGACGGCGCGTCGGCGGCCGGGCACGCCCGGGACGACGATCTCACCGGGGCCGTCCTCGTCGCCGACGTGCGCGACGAGTCCGCCGCCCGCGCCGCTCCCGCCGACGGCGGGCAGAACCGTCCCCTGGCCGCCGCCACGGTGCCGGCTGCCGCCGTCGAGGAACCTCCTCCCAAGCGCAAGGGTCCGCGACGGGTGACGTTCCGGGTCCTTCTCTTCCTGATCGTCCTGGGCGCCATCGCCTACGGCGCCTGGTACGTGATCAAGGTCTACGTGGGCGATTCGTACTTCGTCGGGCTGAAGAAGAATCAGCTGGTGATCTACCAGGGCCGACCGGGCGGCTTCCTCGGCCTCGACCCCAAGATCGTCACCTACACGGGGGTGACGACCGGCCAGGTGGGATCGATCGTGGTCCCGGCTCTCCGCACCGGCGTGCAGGAACCGACGCGGACGGCGGCCAACCGCTACGTGGCCCAACTGGTGGCCGCCGAGTGCAGTCTGGAGAATCCGCCGGCGACCTGCACGACGACCACGACGACGTCGGCGGCGTCGCCACCGGTCGTGCCCACCACGGTGACCGGAACGGCGGTTCCCTGACATGGCCCGACGGATCCGTTGGCTCGGTGTGGGCATGGTGATCTGCTTCTTCATCCTCTTCCTGCAGCTCAACAACATCCAGGTGGTGAAGGCCCACCAGTACGCCACCGATCCCAACAACCCGGCGGTGAAGGCCCAGAGCCAGCAACCGCGCGGTGTCATCCAGAGCGCCGACGGGCAGGTTCTGGCCAAGTCGGTGCCGGCCCCCAAGAGCAGCGGTTACAAATACGAGCGTGTCTACCCCGAGAAGTGGGCGACGCTCTTCTCCGGGGTGGTGGGGGTGGACTCGCCCAATTACCTCCAGTACGGGGTGGAGGCCTCCTACAACTCGTACCTGGTGGCCCACAACAGACCGATCACCTCGCTCAAGGACCTCCTGACCACGGGCGGACCCATCACCGACACTGTCACCCTCACCATCTCGACCAAGCTGCAGGAGGCGGCCCGGGCTGCTCTGGCCGGCCAGGTCGGAGCGGTGGTGGCCCTCGATCCGCGGACGGGGGCGGTGCTGGCCATGTACTCCAATCCGACCTACGACCCCAACCTGTTGGCCTCGCTGAACTCGAACACGGAAGCCTTCGCCTTCGCCGAGGACAACACCAGGAACAAGTACGGATTCGCCCCGTTCACGTCGCTGGCCTATCAGGACGCTTCACAGTTCGGGCCCGGTTCGACCTTCAAGATCGTCACCTCGGCGGCGGCCTACGACCGGGCCCCCCAGCTGGTCAACACGCCCATGCCGTCGTTCGGTCCCATCCCCTCCGGCTACTTCAAGGGCCAGACCCAGCCCCTCAACAACGACGACCACGAGCCGTGCGGCGGCACTATCGCCCAGATGCTGCCGCCCTCGTGCGACACCGGCTTCGCCATCCTGGGGACGAGGATCGGCGCCGCCGACATGACGGCCGAAGCCGACGCCTTCGGATTCAATCAGCAGCCCCCCATCGACCTGCCCCACGGATCGGAGGAGGTCTCCAACTTCCTCCAGCCCAGCTGTTACCAGAACGCCCAGGTGTTCCTGGCCTACTCGTCCATCGGCCAGAAGTGCACCCAGGCCAGCCCGCTGCAGATGGCCATGGTGGCGTCGGCCATCGCCGACAACGGGGTCATCATGACCCCGCACGTCATGGACCAGATCCGCGACTCGGACGGGAACCTGGTCACCCAGTACCAGCCCACCCCGTGGAAGCAGGCCACCTCGTCGACGACGGCAACGGCCATCAAGGGCCTCATGCGGGAGGTCGTGACCAACGGCACGGCCTCGATCGTCGGCTTTCCTCCCCAGGACGACGTGGCGGCCAAGACGGGCACGGCCCAGGCCGGCGTGGGCAACACCAACGTGAACGGCTGGATGATCGCCTTCGCCCCGGCCAGTGACCCCACCGTCGCCATCGCCGTCGTCATCCCGAACACAGTGCTCTACGAGGTGGGCGCCCAGGTGGCCGGCCCGGTCATGAAGTCGATGATCGAAGCGGTACTGGGATCGCAAGGATGACCATGACACGTGTCCCGGTCCCTACGGGACAGCGACGTAGGCTCTGACGAAGATGGAGCCCCCCCAGACCCCGCGCGTCCTGTCGGGCCGCTACGAGCTGTCCCATCTGGTGGCCCGCGGGGGGATGGCCGAGGTCTACCGGGCCCATGACCGGCTGCTCGACCGGCCCGTGGCCCTGAAGGTCCTCTTCCCCGAGCTGTCGGTCGACCGCGCCTTCGTGGAACGGTTCCGGCGCGAGGCCCAGGCCGCCGCCAACCTGTCCCACCCGAACATCGTCCCCGTCTTCGACTGGGGCGAGGACGGGGGGACGTACTTCATCGTCATGGAGTTCATCGACGGCCGGGCGCTGTCCTCCATCTTGCGGACGGCCGGGCCCATGCATCCCGACCGGGCCGCCGAGATCGGCGCCGACGTGGCCATCGCCCTGGCCTACGCCCACCGCCACGGGGTCATCCACCGCGACGTGAAGCCGGGGAACGTCCTCATCACCGAGGACGGGATCGTCAAGGTCACCGACTTCGGGATCGCCCGGGCCATCAACACCGAGGAGTCCCTGACCCAGACCGGCGCCGTCATGGGGACGGCCACCTACTTCTCGCCCGAGCAGGCCGAGGGGATGGGGGTCGACGCCCGCTCCGACATCTACTCGCTCGGTGTCGTCCTCTTCGAGATGGTGACCGGTCGCCCTCCCTTCATGGGCGACACGCCGGTGGCCGTGGCCTCCAAGCACGTCCGGGAGAACCCGCCCACGCCGCGCGAGATCAACCCGTCGGTCCCCCCCGATCTCGAAGCGATCATCTTGAAGTGTCTGGCCAAGTCGCCGGAGTACCGCTACGCCACCGGTGACGACCTGCGCGTCGATCTCCTGCGCTTCCGCGAGGGACGGGCCGTGGGGGCGGTGGCGCCGCCGATGATGGGGGCGCCGACCATGGGGACCACCCAGGCCCTCCCCTACAGCGGTACCCAGACGCTGGCCCAGGTGGCGGGCCACGACGTCGAGGAGCCGGAGCGGTCCCGCACCGGGCTCTACGCCGGCCTCCTGGTGGTGCTGCTGGTCGCCCTGGCCGTGGTCGTGGTCTTCCTGGGCCAGTCCCTGGGCTGGTGGCACATCGGATCGGGCAGCAACACGGTGACCATGCCCGCCGTGGCCGGCCAGACGGTGACCGAGGTCGAGCGCACCCTCCACGGCGACGGTCTCAAGACGACGGTGCTGTCCGACAAGCACAGCAGTGTGCCGAACACCCAGGTGCTCCGGACCGTGCCGGCCCAGGGCACCCAGGTCCAGAAGGGGCGGCTCGTCACCATCGTGACCGGCGGGAAGGGCAACACCATCGCCGTGCCCGACGATCTCGTGGGTCAGTCGGTGGGCTCGGCGTCGAACGAGGTGAAGGCGCTGGGACTGCAGGCCAAGGTGAAGCCGTCGACTCTCTGCACCCAGCAGAACATCGTCTGCAGCTCCGTCCCGACGGCGGGCACCCAGCTCCTGCCGGGGAAGACCGTCACCCTCTTCACCGCCCCCACCGTCTCGACGACGACGACGGTGCCGTTGGCGACGGTGCCGCCCGTCACCGGGGACACCGAGACCCAGGCCTGCAACGCCATCGTCAGCGACGGATTCGTCTGCGGAAGCACCTCGACCACGGCGTCGAACCTGGCGGTGAACACGGTGGTGAGCACCAATCCGGCGGCCGGCTCGACCCAGCCCAAGGGGACGACGATCAACCTCATCCTCTCCAGCGGGCCGGGGACGGTCGTCGTCCAGAGCGTGATCGGCGACGTCCAGGCGCAGGCGGAGATGACGCTGCAGGGCCAGGGCCTGACCGTCGTCGTGAACTGCGCCGTCCCCACCGCCCCCACCACGACCACGCCGACGGCCGGCACCGTCTGGGCCCAGAACCCCCCGCCCGGTCAGTCCGTGCCCGTGCCCTCGTCGGTCACCATCTCCGTCGTCCCCGACGCCACGGGCACCTGCCCCGGGCCGTAGTCCGGGCCGGCCCGCTCAGGGGTGGCCGCCGGCGGAGGGAGGATCGGTCAGACCGACAGCGTCCGGGTGCCACCGAGGAAGTTGGTCAACAGCCTCGGGCCCGTCGGGGTGAGTATCGACTCCGGGTGGAACTGGACACCCTCGACGGCCAGCCGGCGGTGACGCACCCCCATGACGACGCCGTCGGCCGTCTCGGCCGTCACCTCCAGGACATCGGGCAGCGACGCCCGATCGAGCACCAGTGAGTGGTAGCGGGTGGCTTCGAACGGGTTGGGCAGATCGGTGAAGACCCCGGTGCCGGTATGGAAGATGGACGACGTCTTGCCGTGCATGAGCTCGGGAGCCTGGACGACGCGACCGCCGTAGGCCTGACCGATGCACTGGTGTCCCAGACAGACCCCGAGCACGGGGATCTCACCGCCCAGCTCGGTCACCACGGCCAGGCTGATCCCGGCGCTCTCGGGACGCCCGGGTCCGGGGGAGATGATCACGCCGTCGGGCGCCTCGGCCCGGATCCCGGCGATGTCGATGGCGTCGTTGCGGAAGACCACGGGCTCGGCCCCGAGCTCACCCAGCTCCTGCACGAGGTTGTAGGTGAAGGAGTCGTAGTTGTCGATGAGCAGGACGCGAGCCGCCATGGTCCCCCGACTTTACTGGCCGGACGGAGCCCGGAGGCCAAGCACCAGGGGCTATCCTCGTTCGATGGCGGCAAAGCAGGGACCGGGCGGCGCCACCCGCAAGGGCCGTTCCACGGGTCGGGCCACCACCAGGGCGGTGGCCCCGTCGGCCACCGCCAGCGGCCGCTACACGCCGCCGATCCCCAAGAGCGTGAAGGTCAGTCCCAAGTGGATGGGCCCGCTCATCCTGGCCTTCCTCATCGGCGGCGCCCTCATGATCGTCCTCAACTACTTCGACGTCATGCCCGGTGCGCCCACCAACTGGTACCTCCTCGGGGGCATCGCCCTCATCGCCATCGGCTTCATCACCGCCACCCAGTACCACTGACGCGCCGCCGCGCGCGCCGTGCCCGGTGCTAACCCAGTCGTTCGATGATGGTGGCGTTGGCCATCCCGCCACCCTCGCACATCGTCTCCAGGCCCCACCGGCCTCCGGTCCGCTCGAGCTCGTTGAGCAACGTGCCCATGAGCTTGGCCCCCGAGGCGCCGAGGGGGTGGCCGAGGGCGATGGCCCCGCCGTTCACGTTCACCTTGTCCATGTCGGCGTGGAGCTCCTTCTCCCAGGCCAGGATGACCGAGGCGAAGGCTTCGTTGATCTCGACGAGGTCGATGTCGTCGATCGACATCTTGGTCCGCTCGAGAATGGTCCGGGTGGCCGGGATGGGTCCGGTCAGCATGGTCACGGGGTCGACCCCGGCCAGGGCGAAGGCGTGAAAGCGGGCCCGCGGCGTGAGGCCCAGGGAGGCGGCTCTCTCCTCGCTCATGATCAGAACGGCCGAGGCGCCGTCGGTGATCTGCGACGAGTTCCCGGCCGTGACCTTCCCGTCGGGCTTGAAGGCCGGCTTCAGGTTGGCCAGGACCTCCGGCGTGGTGTCGGGCCGGATCCCCTCGTCCTGGCTCAGGATCTCGTCGGTGGCCTGGCCCTCGTCGTCCTTCACCGGGAGCGGGACGATCTCGTTCTCGAACCGGCCCTCGGCCGCCGCCGTCGCCGCGTGCCTCTGGCTCCGGGCCGCGTAGGCGTCGAGGTCCTGGCGCGACACGCCCCACTGGTCGGCGATCATCTCGGCCGAGATCCCCTGCGAGACGAGCCCGCCGCGCTCGGCGTAGCGAGCCATCATCTCGGGCCCGAAGGGGTAGCCCAGGTCACGCACGACCGATGACCCCATCGGGGTGTGGGTCATGTGCTCGATCCCGGCGGCGATGACGACGTCGTAGGCGCCGGCCATCACGCCCTGGGCGGCGAAGTGCAGGGCCTGCTGCGAGGACCCGCACTGGCGGTCGATGGTGGTGGCGGGCACCGACTCGGGGAAGCCGGCGGCCAGCGCGGCGTTGCGGCCCACGTTCACGGCCTGCTCGCCCACCTGCATGACGCAGCCCATGATGACGTCGTCCACCAGGGCGGGGTCGAGGTCGTTGCGCGACACCAGCGCCTTCAGGGGCTCGGCGGCCAGGTCGACGGCGTGCCAGCCCCGGAGCTTCCCGTTGCGGCGACCGCCGGCGGTTCGAACGGCGTCCACGATTACGGCGGTGGTCATGGGGGCTCCTTCCAGGGGGTGAAACTGACCGATCGGTCAAGTGATCGCCCAGATTCTGGCCGCTGGCCGCCCGCCCGTCAATGGCCGGCCTTCCAACCTGCTCAGGCGGCAGATCCGGCACTACGGTGGCGCCCGATGGCCGGACGGGTGAAGGACATGGACCGCTGGCTCGGCAACGGCGGCATGGAGGTCATCGGCCTGGTGGGCGCCGCCTTCGTCGACTACGGCGTCGACGGGGAGGATCTCGGCTGGGTGACCGGGACCTGGGTGCCCACCACGCTGGCCTGTAACCCCCACGGGACGGCCCAGGCCGGGATCCACTCCCTCGTCCTCGACGCCGCCATGAACTTCGCCATCAACGCTGCCCTGCCCGGACGGGCCCGGACCCGCGGGACGCTCGAGATGAAGACCGAGACCATGCGGCCGGCCGCCCTCGGTGCCGCCTTCGAGGTCCGCGGCGAGGTGGTCCGCATGGCCCGCCAGGTCGCCTACGGCGAAGCTTCGGTCCGCGACGACGAGGGCCTCCTCGTCAGCCGGGCCACCGGGACCTTCCTCCTGCACCGGCCCGATCCCCCTCCGGGGCCCTAGGGGGACCGGAGCGCCGGGAGGGTTCAGGCCGAGCGGCGGGACTCCACCAGGGCCCGGGTCCGGTGATGGCGCGGCGACTCCAGGATCTGCGCCGCCGGTCCCTGCTCGACGACCTCGCCCTCGTCGAGCACCAGGATCTCGTCGGCCAGCCACCGGACCACCTCGGGGTCCCGGCTGGCCACCACCACGGCCGTCTGGGTCTCCGTGCGCAGGCGCCGGAGCAGCTCCAGGATGCGGCCCCGCACGCCGTGCTCCACGCCCACGAAGGGCTCGTCGAGGAGCAGGGCGTCGGCCCCCTGGGCCAGCGCCTTGGCGATCTGGATCCGCTGCCGCATCCCCGCCACCGGCGCCGTCGGACCCGACGGGATCAACACGCCCGCCCGGGTGCCCGGGACGGTCAGGTCGCGCACGCCGTCGGGCGCGGGGGGGTGGACGAGCTCGATGCTCCGGGCCCGCAGCTGGCGCCGGCGCTCGCTGGTGGCGCCGGTGACGTCGACGCCCTGGACGAGCACCGAGCCCGACAGCGGAGGGAAATCGAGGCCGATGCAGCGCAGGAGCTGGGATTTCCCGGCCCCCTCGCCCCCGAGGATGCCCAGGACCTGACCGGCCCCCACGGCGAAGTTGATGTCGCGGCACGCGGCCGCGTCACCACTGCCGACGCACAATTCACGAACCTCGAGGGCGGGCCTCGCCACGATGCTGCTCCTGTCTCTCCTCCGCCCCGGGACGCCGGCGCCGGAGTCTTTCTCGGACCTCAGGCTACAAGCCGGTTGTGAACCCCCCGCGACGGCCCGGTTATCAGTGGGAGAAAGACCGTGTCCCGGTCACCGAGGAGGGTCCTCTGACCACCGATTCCGCCACTCAAGGAGACCCCGCCCGGGGTCGATATAGCGGATGTGACCGTCTCAGCCCAAGAATCAGTCGTCATTCCCTGGCCTGACCTGGGCATTGACGGTGAACCTGAGCTCCTCTTCCAGCCCGCCGTGGACCTGGCCACCGGGCGCCTCCTGGGCTTCGAGGCCCTCCTGCGGTGGAACGATCCCGTCCAGGGGCGGATCTCCCCCAAGGAGCTGATCCCCTGGGCCGAGGCCAACGGCTACATGACGGCCCTGAACGGCTGGGTCTTGTCGGAAGCGTGTGCCCAGGCCGTCCGGTGGCGGTCGGAGATCCAGCTGGCGGTCAACTGCTCGGTCTTCCAGCTCCGGCGCAACGAAGCGGCCGCCGCCGCCGCCCACGCTCTCGAGTACTCGGGTCTGCACCCCGACCGCCTGACCATCGAGGTCACCGAGACCACGCTGGCCGACCACGGCGCCGCCGACGACCTGCGGGCCATCTCCCGCCTGGGCATCCAGCTCACCGTGGACGACATGGGCTCGGACTGGTCGTCGCTCGAGAACCTCCAGCACTTCGCCGTCAACACCATGAAGATCGACGGATCCCTCATCGACGGGATCGACCATGCCGGGGGGGTCAACCGGGCCATCGTGGAGACCATCGTCAAGGTCAGCCATTCGCTCGATCTGTGCACGGTGGCCGAGGCGGTGGAGACGGCGGCCCAGGTCGCCATTCTGCGGGAGGTCGGTGCCGACGTCGGGCAGGGCTACTTCTTCGCCCCCCCGCTGGCCGCCGACGAGACGTTGGCCCTCACCGACATGGACCTCCTCCCCATCTTCCCCCTGACCGACCCGACCCATAGCGTCGAGGCCACGGAGGAGTTGATCCCCGAGCCCAAGGCCGCCGTCAAGGAACAGAAGGTCGTCGTGAAGGAGCCGGCGGTGGAGGGCCACGAGCCGGAGGCGGTGGAGAAGGAGCCGGAGGTCGAGGAGAAGGTGGAGGAGAAGGAGCCGCCGCCGGACGCGGTGGCCGAGGAGGCGTCGGCGTCGCCGCCGGAGTCCGCGGCCCCCGAGGACGCGACGGCCGGCGCCGAGGAGGCAAACGGCGACGGTACCGAGACGGCGCCGGAGACCCAGGCGCCGGGCACCGAGAAGGTCCTCACCACGGCCAAGGCCGCCGCCGGCGGGAGGACGAAGTCGGCAGGGACCACCAAGTCCGGTTCGACCGGACGCAAGAGCCGCCGCAAGCCGGCCCCGCGCCGCGGTCACGCCGCCTGATCGGATCGTCCCCGGCGCTCACCTCGACCGGTCGGCCACCAGCCGACCGAGGGTCTCCATCTGCCGCTCGGTGGTGGCGCTCCACGGGAAGCCAGTGTTCAGCCGGATGAAGTTCCGGTAGCCGCCCGACGGCGAGAACATCGGTCCGGGAGCGATCCGTATCCCGCTCCGCTCGGCGGCGTCGTAGAGATCCATGGCGTCGACCTCGTCGGCCAGCTGCACCCACAGGACGTGCCCGCCCCGTGGTCTCGTCAGCCGCGTCGAGTCGGGGAAGTACCGCTCGACGGCGTCGATCATGGACGCCATCTGGTCCCGGTACATCCGCCGGACGCGTCGGATGTGGCGGTCGCAGCCGCCGCTGTCGAGAAAGGCGGCCAGAGCCAGTTGGGGGGCCACGGCGGTGGCCTGGTTCACCACCAGCTTGAGCAGCTCGACCCGGTTCTGGTAGCGCCCCGGGACGGCCCAGCCCACCCGCAGTCCCGGCGACAGCGTCTTGCTGTACGACGAGCAGTACAGGACGAGGCCGCTGCGGTCGAAGGCCTTGATGGCGCTCGGTCGCGGTCCCTCGTAGACGAGCTCGCCGTAGACGTCGTCCTCCACCAGCGGCACCTGGTGCGTCTCCAGGAGACCGACGAGCCGTCGCTTGGCGGCGTCGCTCATGCAGGAACCGGTGGGGTTGGAGAAGTTCGACACCAGGGCCACGGCGGCGATGGGCCGGCTCCGAAGGACGCCGGCCAGCTGCTCGAGATCGATCCCGTGACGCGGGTGCGAGGAGATCTCGAGGGCCCGCAGCTCGAGAGAGGCCAGCACCTCGAGGAGGGCGTAATAGGCGGGGGACTCGATGGCCACCGTGTCGCCCGCCTTGGTCACGGCCTTGATCGAGAGGTACACCGCCTCCTTGGCCCCGCTCGTGATCACGATGTCGTCGGCCGACACCGTGTAGCCGGCGTCACAGCCGCGTTGGGCGATCGACCGTCGCAGCAGCGGGCTGCCGGGGGGAGCGTCATAGGAGTGGCAGGCGGCCGGCTGATGCCGCAGCACGTGACCGAGCAACCGGTTCAGGGCGGCCACGGGCATGAGCTCGGGACCCTGGACGGCGGCCCCCAGGGTCGGTTGCTGGGGGTTCCCGATCCCCAGGTTCAGCTTCACGGCCAGCGAGGCGTCGACCCGTCGGGCCTCGCCCGGCGGCTCCGAGGCGTCGGGCTCGGCCCGCAGGACCGGCGGTCCGGCCCGGACGTAATGGCCCGACTGGGCCCGGGCCTGGACCAGGCCGCGGTCCTCGAGGACCCGGCACGCCTCCAGCACGGTGCTCAGGCTCACCCCGAACTGGTCCCGCAGCTGGCGGACCGAGGGGATCCGGTCCCCGGCGGCGTACGTCCCGTCCTCGATCCGGCCGGCCAGCCGGTCGGCCAGCTGGAGGTAGAGGCTCCGGGGGGAGCGGCGGTCGAGCGGCGGCACGGCCCGGAACTGTATACCGGAACAATCCTGATCTGATGCCTTGTCCGGGGAACTGTACCGGTCGAAAAGGGGACCAGCTGTCTCTACCGGCCCGCCCGGGACCCCCGTACCGTGGCCGCAGACGACGAAAGGACGGCCCATGGCGCGCTCGATGAACCTGGGCATGCCCCGGATCGGACCCCACCGCGAGCTCAAACGGGCGGTCGAGGGCTTCTGGGCGGGGACCACCGACGCCGGGGCCCTGGTCGAGGTGGCCCGGACCCGGCGGGCGCAGGGTTGGCGGGAGCAGGCCGCCGCCGGCATCGCCGGCATCCCCTCCAACGACTTCTCCCTCTATGACCACGTCCTGGACACCACCTGCCTGGTGGGGGCCGTCCCGCCCCGTTTCGGACCCACCGCCGGCCCCGTCGACCTCGACACCTACTTCGCCCTGGCCCGGGGCACGACGCGGGCCGTCGGTTCCGGCACCCGGGTGGTGGCCCCCCTCGAGATGACCAAGTGGTTCGACACCAACTACCACTACCTCGTCCCCGAGCTCGGCCCCGACACCGAGTTCACCCTCCGTTCGACCAAGCCCGTCGACGAGTTCGGCGAGGCCCTGGCCCTCGGCATCCTCACCCGTCCGGTGCTGCTCGGCCCGGTCACCTACCTGCTGCTGTCCAAGAGCACCGTCCCCGGCTTCTCCCCCCTCGAGCTCCTGCCCGCCCTCCTCCCCGTCTACGCCCGGGTCCTCGACGACCTGGCCGCCGCCGGGGCCCGATGGATCCAGCTCGACGAACCGGTCCTTGGGACCGATCTCGACGACGGGGTGCGCACGGCCGTGGACTTCGCCTACGGAGAGCTCACCCGCCGGACGGTGAAGATCCTCCTCGCCACCTACTTCTCGGGCCTCGGCCCGAACCTCGAGCTGGCCACCGGTCTGCCCGTGGCCGGCCTCCACGTCGACCTCGTCCGCCACCCGGGTCAGCTGGAGGTCCTCCTCGACCACCTCGACGCCGACACCGTCCTGTCGGCCGGGGTGGTCGACGGGCGCAACGTCTGGCGCAACGACCTGCGCGCCACCCTCGGTCTCCTCGAGGCGGCGCAGGACCGCCTGGGCGACCGGCTCTGGGTGGGACCGTCGTGCTCCCTCCAGCACGTCCCCCACGACCTCGCGGCCGAGACCACCCTGCCGGCCGACCTGACCCGGTGGCTGGCCTTCGCCGCCCAGAAGCTCACCGAGATCGCCGCCGTCACCGACGGTCTCTCCGAGGGCCCCGGCGTCATCGCCGAGGCGCTCCGCCACAGCGACGGCGCCGTCGAGGAACGTCGCCGATCGGATCGCATCACCAGCGGCGGTGTCCGCCGGCGCGTCGCTGCGCTCTCGGACGGCGACGCCGCCCGCCGTTCGCCCTACGGGCGGCGACGGCTCCTCCAGGACCGGGCCCTCTCCCTCCCCCCGCTGCCCACGACCACCATCGGGTCGTTCCCCCAGACGGCCGAGATCCGCGCCGCCCGACAGCGCCTGGCCTCGGGGACGCTCACCGACGACGGCTACCGGCGGTTCTGCCAGAGCGAGATCGAACAGGTCATCCGGCAACAGGAAGCCCTCGGCCTCGACGTCCTCGTCCACGGCGAACCCGAGCGCAACGACATGGTCCAGTACTTCGGCGAACGGCTCGACGGCTTCGCCGTCACCTCCCACGGCTGGGTCCAGAGCTACGGGACCCGCTACGTCCGCCCCCCCATCCTCTACGGCGACGTGGAGCGGCCGGCTCCCATCACCGTCGACTGGTCGCGCTACGCCCAGTCCCTGACCGATCTGCCGGTCAAGGGGATGCTGACCGGCCCGGTGACCATCCTCCAGTGGTCCTTCGTCCGCGACGACCAGCCCCGCACGCAGACGTGTCGCCAGATCGCCCTGGCCGTGCGCGACGAGGTCCTCGATCTCGAGAGAGCGGGCATCGGGATCATCCAGGTCGACGAGCCGGCGCTGCGCGAAGGGCTCCCCCTCCGGCATGGCGACCGCGCCGACTATCTGGCCTGGGCCACCGAGTGCTTCAAGGTGGCCACCTCGGCGGTCGACGACAGCACCCAGATCCACACCCACATGTGTTACGCCGAGTTCGGCGACATCATGGACGCCGTCGTCGACCTCGACGTCGACGTCATCTCGATCGAGGCCGCCCGCAGCCAGATGGACCTCCTCAACGATCTCGCCGCCGTCGACTACGGCGCCGGGATCGGCCTCGGCGTCTACGACATCCACTCACCGACGGTCCCCTCCACCGATGAGGTCACCGCCTTCATCGAGCAGGCCCTGAAGGTCCTGCCCGCGGAGCAACTCTGGGTGAACCCGGACTGCGGGTTGAAGACGCGCCGGGGCGAAGAGGTGGCCGCCGCCCTGTCCCACATGGTGGCCGCCGCCCACCGGGCCCGGCCCGGTGCGGCTGTCCCGGCCGGGCCGCACCGGGGCCGGGAGCGGGTCCCCGCCGTCAACGCCTGAGCCGTTCTCCCCGCCCCCCGGGTCGTCACCGCCGGGGCGGGGCTCCGGGGCCGGGCGGTTACGCTGTCTTTGCGCGCTCAACGAGAGACAGGAAGACCGCCCATGAAGCTCAGCCACATCCCCCTGCGGGCCGTCACCGGCGCCTACATCTTCCACGCCGGCTTCCAGAAGTGGAGCGGCGACGAGACCACGGCCAAGGCCGTCCACGGCATGGCCTCGGGCGCTTACCCGGTCTTCGAGTCGATGCCCCCCACCCGCTTCCTCCGCCTCCTGGCCGCCGGCGAGATGGCCACCGGCGCCGCCCTTCTGGCCCCCATGGTCTCGACGGCCCGGGCCGGCGCCGCGCTGACCGGGTTCTCCGGGGCCCTTCTCGGCCTCTACGCCAAGACGCCGGGAATGCGCAAGGAAGGCAGCATCTGGCCCACCCCGCAGGGCACCGCCGTCAGCAAGGACTCCTGGTTGTTCGCCATCGGCCTGGCCCTGCTGGCCGACGCCCTGACCGACCGGCGCACCAAGCCCTGATCTCTACGGCGACGGGGCGATCACGACCTGCAGGGCCACGTTCCATCCCGACAGGCTGACCACGGGCGCCGAGCCGTCCAGCAGCGCCGCCGCGTAGGTGGCGGTCAACGTCTCGGACTCGCCCGGCCACAGGGTGATGTCGTTCGTGCTCCATGTGATCGGCAGCACCTCGTCGTCCCCGGGCCGCTCCGATCCCGCGGTGGTGCCCCGGCGGACGTCGGCCCGGAGGAAGAACCCGACCGTCGGGGTCCCCGACGTGTTGGTGACCGTCACCGTCGTGACCTCCTCCCCGGATCTCTCCCGGTCGGTCGTGGCGGCGACCGTCACGGTGGCCGGCGGGAGCGTCTGGAGCGCCTTCAGGTCGGCATAGCTGGTCATCGTGGCCTGGGGCCGTCCCTCGGTGGCCTTCCAATTCACCACGTCCGACTGGGTCGAGAACCAGTAGACGTTGCGATCGACGACGAGGCCGTCGCGCCGCAGGATCAACTCGACGAAATACGTGGAGGCGGGTTCCGGGGCGGTGGTGGGCGCCGGGACGACGGGGTGGAGCACGTCGTTGGCGACGCCCTGGGGGGCGAGCGTCAGGGTCTTCGACGTCTGGTCGTCGAGGACGGCCCCGGCCAGGTCGTAGACCTTGGACTCGACACTCAGGCCCGACTGGACCAATCCACCCAGGTTGTCCACGCTCACCGTCCGGTCGTCGTAGGCGTAGAGGGCGTGGAGATCGCTGTTGGCCTCCTGCGCTCCGAAGAAGCTCCCGGCCTCGTCGTAGTCCTCGTTGTAGAGGTCCCACAGCAGACTGGGCCAACCCTTGTTGACCATCCAGTAGATGGTTCCCGTCGACGGCGTCGGCTGGTTGTCCCAGTGGTCGATGAACGCCTCGAACTGGGCCCGCGTGTCCTCGTAGTTCTGGACCTGCGCCTCCTCGACGTACTGGGCCAGGCTCGACCATGCCCCGTAACGGGCGGCCAGGGCGGCGTCGAAATTGAACAGGGTCCCGAAGGCGTAGCCCTTGTGACCGGGCTCGTAGTCGGTGTGGTACTGGTTGAAAGCGGGGTCCTGCCACAGCTCGGCCTGGTCCGCCGGTGACATGAACCGCTCGATCGAGTCCATGGTGGGGACGGTGTCGCCGGCGCTCTCCTCGCTGTCGAAGCCCCATGATCCCCCCACGTTGGTGAGGGTGGGGTCGTCGTCGGGCGGAGCCGTGCTCGAGTGACTGGTGTCGTACCAGTACGACGGGGGCACCCAGTCGTAGGGACCTTCCTTCTCGCCCGACGGTCCCAGGACGGGGCTCGAGTTGTACTCGGCCGACGAGATGATGGGGTCGTCGAAACCGGCCCGGGCGAATCCGGCCAGCGAGACCTTCTCCTGCTCGGCGATGGGCGCGTTGTCGCTCCAGCTGTAGTCGATCACGCTGGGGTGGTTGCGCAGGCGCTGGCCGATGGTCAGGGCCGACAGGTACATCGTGTGGTAGTCGTGCGCCGTCACCCCGTGACCGTCGGGGGGCAGCTGCCAGCGGTCGCAACACTGGAAGCCGGCGTCGATCATGATCCCGGCCCGGTCCATCTGCTGGTAGAAGTCGTCGGGCATCTCCTTCCCCTCGGTCCTGATTACGTTCAGCCCCAGGCTCTTGATCAGGGCGATCTGGTCGGCGGTGTCCTGCGAGGAGTAGTGGAGGAAGAGGTTCTCGGCCCAGCCGCCGCCCCGGACGAGGAAGGGGACACCGTTGATGGCGAACCGGCGGACACCGTGCGGTGCCAGCGCCGAGGGTCCGGTCAGTGACGTCGTCACGCTCCTGATCCCGAAGGTCCCGACCGGCGCCCCGAACGACCGGCCGTCGTCGACGACGGTCGTTCGCAGCTGGTACAGAGGCTGTCCCCCCATCTGGTAGGGCCACCACACCAGGGGCTCCTCGATGGTGAGGGCCGGGAATCGGGTCGGGCTGAACACCACCGTCCGCGTCGTGGCCGGAGGTATCTCCACCGGTTCCGAGACCTCGATGGCCGGCCCGCCACCGGCCGGTGGTGTGATGGTGGCCGTCACCACGCCCCGTCCTCCGGTGGCCGACGCGTTGGTGACGTCGGCGTGGACCGTCAACGACGAGGAACTCATGTCGGAGGTGTCGTCCTGCGTCACGTAGTCGTTGTCGACGCTCAAGGCGTCGGTGATCTCGAGCTGGACGGGGAACTGGATCCCCGTGTTGTTGTCGGGCGGTATCTGGCTCCAGTCCACATCGTCGAGGGTGAACATGGTCAGAGGATCGTTGGGGAAGACCTCGAGCGCCAGGCTGTTCCCGCCGGACCCCAGCAGCCCGGTGATGTCGAACGTGTAGCGGGTGTAGTCGCCCTGGACCGTCGACGCCGTGGCCACCTCGGTACCGTCCACCCACACGTCGGCCTTACCGACGACGCCGTGGACCACCAGGGTGGCGTGCTGACCGGGGGCCAGCGACGCCCGGAAGTCGGTCCGGAACCACCAGGGCACATCGAACTCGGGGACGGTATCGGCGCCGATGCGGCTCTCGTAACCGAAGCACTTCTCCATGTTCGTCGAGTAGAAGACATCGGGGCAGGCCCCGTTCTGGAGCAGCGCCTCGATCTCCGTCCCGGGCGCACCGGCGTCGTCCGGTCGCACACGGAGCCAGCCCGTGGTGGCGAACCCGGACCGGGAGATGGCGGACCCCGACGCCGCCGTCCTCGCACTGCTCAGGACCTCCCAGCCGCCGAGGCCCACCGTCGTCCACCCCGTGGGGGAGGCACCGGCCACCCGTGGTCCCCCTGGCGCGGTCGACGGGGTCCCGGTCGACGGGGTCCCCGCCGGGGCGGCCGGGGCGGCGGGGACCAGGAGAACGGTGGTCAGGACGAGGCCGGCGACGCCGAGTGCGGTTCGCGTCCGTTTCACGGCGGCGGTCCGAACCGATCGACGCATGGATCCCAGTCTGCCCGGAGTGGAGGCGGCGGTCTCCCGGGTCCTGTGATCCTCGGTCCCCAGGATTGTCAGAGAGTTGAGTCGGCCTTGGGCGCTCGCTGATTCTCCGCTGTCACGGTTGGCGGGCGGGCACTTGAGAGGCGTGACGCGACCCCGGCTCACCGGGCACGGGTGACCGGGTGTCGCGCAACGCCTCGCGGACAGGGGCGGACGATGAGCGAGATGGTCCAACAGGCGGGTCGGGCAGAGACGATGGACGAGCCATCGATCCTCTGTGACGGCACGTCGTACGTCCTCGTCGAGGTGAGGGACGGCTATCAGATCTGGGATCGACAGGATTACTTCTCGGTGACCCCCCGGGGTTGTCCCCGTCATTACCACTCCCTCGGTGAGGGGGGCGAGGACGCCGCCTGGAGATCGTTCTACGAGCTCGAACCGGCAACAGGCGCCGGCGAGGGATGACACGCTCGGGCAAGGAGTTTCAGATGGGACGGAACACCAAGACGTCGGGCAAAGCCGACAAGACGGCGGAAATCGGGATACCGAGGCTCACGACGACGGGCCTCGTCTTCCAGACCGCCGGTTCCGAGCCGTTCTCGGGCCGACCGCTCGGTGATCCCCGGCTGCCGTGGGTGCGACGGTTCGGGTCGGCCCGCGCTGCCGCCGATCGGCGGGAGGAACCGTGAGCGGCATCGTCGGACCGGGTTTCGTCTTCTATCCCATCCCCGGATTCGGCCCCGCCCGGTAGCTGTCCCGTCAACCGGATCTGACCGCCCGCCCCGCCCGGTCCGCCGGCGCCGGGGGCGGTGTCGACCGGCACCGTGTCGGCGTAGCGTTCGCACCGTGACCGGCCACCGGGCGCCACCGACGACCGCCCCCGTGACGGGGCTCTCGCACGTCCAGCTCCTGGTGTCCGACCTCGGCGCCAGCGCTCACTGGTACACGCTGGCCCTCGGGCTCGAGCCCTACGTCGAGGACCCCGGCAACGGCTACGTCGCCCTCCGGCACCGGGGGGCGGGGATCGTCGTCGTCCTCACGTCCGATCCACCGGCGTCGGGGTGCGGGGGATCCGTTGCACCGGCCGCTCCCGCTCCACCTCCCGAATCGGGGAGGTTGGACCACCTGGCCCTGGCCGTGCCCGACGAACGCGCCCTGCGCTCCTGGGCCGACCACCTCACCGGGGTCGGGATCGACCATGGCGGGGTCGTCCTGGAGCTGGGCAACCCGTCACTGCAACTGCGCGACCCCGATGGCGTGGCCATCGAGCTGGTGGCGCCCGGATCCGTCTCCGACGCGGACGCCGCCACCGACCCCGCCTGACACGTCACACGGCGGACGTGGTGCTCAGGGCCCTGGCCACGCGCCGGCTCGTCATCCCGGCGCGTCGGGCGACCTCGGCATCAGCGGGGGTGGCACCGTACGCCGATTGCTCCACCGCGGTGGCCAACCATTCGAGATCGGCCAGGACGGTCTCCATCTCGTGCACCGACGCGCCCGAGCGCAGTAGCCGCGTATGGGCGACGGGCGTCCGCCACGGCGGTCGTGTCAACTGCCGGCGTTCGAGAGCGCGATCGACCCGTCCCCAGGCCAGCGCCATCTCGTCGTCGGGCGTCAACCGGCGCCGGCGCCGCCGACGGACGAGGGCGGCCATCACCAGCAGGGCCACCAGCGACGCCGATGCCGCTACCCACGGCCACGGCCCGGGCGCACGGCCGGCCGGTCGAGTGGCGCCCGGCGGGATGGGGAGCGGCACCGACGTCCGGGGCAGGGAGTGCGGAACCGTCGTCGGTGCGACGGGGTTCGGGGACCCGACGGCGGTGAGACCGATCACGCCGGGGGGAGAGATCTCCCCGGAGGGCAGCTCGGGGGTGGGCTCGAAGGAGATCCACGTCCCGTCCAGGAGGACCTCGGGCCAGGCATGGGCGTCGATTCCCCGCACGACGGTCCGGCCCGCCCGGTCGCGCACGCCGGTGGTGAACCCGACAGCGACCCTGGTGGGAAGTCCGATGCTGCGCGCCAACACGGCGAACGCCCCGGCGAACTGCTCGCACGACCCGGTGCGCGAGGACGTGAGGAACGAGACCAGTGTGGTCCGGGTGGGACGCAGTGAGTAGTGGAACAGCCGTGAGCGGAACCAGTTGGTGAGAGCCTCGGCCTTCTCGAGCGAGGTGGCCGCCGAGGCCGTGACCGAGCGGGCCAGCGCCGTCACCACCACCGGCATGGCCGGCAGCTGGGTCTCCGGGTCGCCTGCCGTCGTCGGGGCGCTCGGTCCCGTCCCGCCGCCGGTGTCCACCGTGGGCAGCGCGGCGGTGGCGCTGTAACGCCGGCCCGGTGGGCTGGGCGCGGCCGACACCACCCCGATCGAGGTCAGCGTCCCCGTCGACACGGCGGTGGTCGAGGGGGGGACGGGCAGGAGTCGGCTCGACAGGTTCGCCACCGTCACGCCCACCTTGAACGTCCGTCCGCCGGGGGGTGCCGGGGGGGTCACGGGAACGGGCCGACCGGCCAGGGCGGCGGCGGTGGCGGCGTCGGGCACCCAGGTGTCGCCGTTCAGCACCGAGAGGGAGGCGACCTGCCAGTACGTGGGAACGGGCGTGGTGGCCGTGAACAACACCAGGGCGGGGTCCCGCCTCTGCAGTCCCGTCAGGCGGGACACGAGCGACAGGGCGGTGGGGGGGACTCCGACGACGGCTCGTCCTCCGCCCGACGCCCCCGCCGGCCCGGTGAGGGTCCCGACCAGGACGACGCACAGCGCCGAGGCCAGGGTGGTCATGGCGCCCATCTGCCAGCCCACCCGTTCACCGCTCCCGGCCACCAGGACGGCCCCGGCCGAGGCGGCCAGGAGCACGGCCAGCACGGTCGCTCCACCGGAGGGGAGAGCCACCGTCGACACGGCCACCAGGACGCCGGCGGGCACCAGACCGAGGGCGCCGGGCAGGACCCGGGTGGAGACGGCCGCCGCTCCGGCCACCAGACAGCACGTCAGCACCACCCCGGTTCCCGCCGTCATGGGCACGTGGACACCACCCACCGCCTTCAGGGCCCGGTCGAGGATGCGAAGAGTGGTGGGCGTGGGAAGGCCGTCCCGGGTGGCGCCGGGCACCGTGATCCAGATGGCGGTGAGAGCCACGACGGCCGTCGCGGCGACGATCGACCACGACGTCGAGAAGCGGCGCGAGGCGCCGGCGGCGGCCACCTCTCCCGCGGCGGCCGTCACCAGAGCAGCGCGCCACACCGCGTCCCCCGACGTCATCCGGGCGATCGATGCGGCACCGACCAGGGCGACGGCGAGCAACGACGCCTCCGTGACCCATCGCCGTCTCACGCGCCCACCACGGTCTGATCCAAGGTGCGATCGACGGGGCGATCGACGACGATGCGATCGAAGCGGTCGGGAAGCGAACGGGCACCGGTGGTCGTGGTGAGGACCGCTCCGTCCGGCACGGTCGGCTCCGCCGCCGCCCGCGGCAGGAGCGAGGCGAGGAACACCTGCGCCTGTTCCAGAGTGCGCGGTGAGGGCGTCAGCCTGGTCGACACCCCCGACAGCGTGCACAGCTCGACGGTGCGCCCCCCCTCCCAGCAGAGCTCGACCAACCTCTCGGCCGTCGACAACATCGCTTCGAAGTCCGACCGTCGGTGCACCCCCACGCGGTCGTCGAGGACCAGACGAGTCTCCTGTCCCGCTTCCGGCTCGAACTGGCGGACGAACCAGGTGCCGTAGCGGGCGCGGGCCGGCCAGTGCAGGAGCGAGAGGCGGTCTCCGGCCACATAGGGCCGGATCCCCACGAGGTCGCCGGGACCGTCGCGACCGCCAACCGGGGCCACGACGCGGGCTCCCTCTCGTGGATCGTTCCCCCTCTCCGCCGGCCACGCGGCCCGGGGATCGGGTTCGGGGTGAAGGACCACGGTGACGGACGGGACGACCGGTCCCGGCGCGCCCCACAGACCGAATGCGTCGAGGACCCAGCTCCGAGCGGGCGGCGCAACGTACAACCCGCGTCGGCTGCTGGGAACGGAACTGGCCGTGACGACGCTCGACCGGGCCCCGACAGGAGGGAGGGCGACGAGTCCCGGGGGGACCGTCAGCGGCGACCGCACCGCGGGCGCCGTTCGAGCCCGATGTGCCGGTCGCGGCCGATGTGAAGTGGAGGTCCCCGGTACGGCCCCGGCGGAGGCGTCGCCGGGGCGCCACGGGTGCCACCCCCGTTGCGGTGGCCGGATCGACAATGCCGGCGCCGAGCGTGACGTCCGGTTGGTCACCCGCACCGTCAGGGTGACCTCGCTGCCGACGGCACCCATCGCCGGCGAGGCGGTGGCGCCCACGACCAGACCGGCACGGGCCCGACCGGCCCGGACGGCGGCGGACCAGGGGGCGACGACGAGGGGGAGCCCGACCGCCACGACCAACGGGACGAGCTGCGGCGTGCCCGTCGCCACGGTCAGTGCCACCAGGCCCACCAGCACCGTCAGCACGCCGAGGCCGCGACGGCTGGGGCGGGGGGCGAAGGAGCGGAGATCCCCGGCGGGGAAGCGCAACGGCGCGGTGGCGCCCGCCTCCCGGGGCGCGTCGGCCGTCACCGCCCCTCGGGATCTCCACGCAGTGGCACCGGCAACGACCCGGCGATGGATGCCACCAGGGACTCGGCCCCCTGCTCAGTGACCTCGGCGGCGGGATGCAGACACAGGCGATGGGCCAGCACGGGACCGGCGGCGTCCTGGACCTCCGCCGGCGAGAGGTAGGTCCTCCCGGCCGCCACCGCCAGGGCGGATGCCGCCGCCACCAGCGCCCGGGCCGCCCGGGGAGAGGGGCCCACGGCCACGCTCGGATGGGTGTCGACGGCTTCGAGCAGGTCGAGGACGTACCCCCGCACCGCGGGGGCCACGTGGACGGCGGCCACGGCGGACATCAGGGCGTCCAGCCCCCCGGCGGTGACGGCGGCGGGGAGGTGGCGGACCCTCTCGGCGGGATCGGCCCCGGCGATCAGGTCGTCCATCTGGCCGCGCGAGGGATAGCCGATGGACACCCGGACGAGGAAACGGTCCCTCTGGCCGTGGGGGAGGGGCGACGTTCCGGCGGCGTCGTACGGGTTCTGGGTGGCCAGGACGAAGAAGGGTCGCGGCAGGGGGTAGGTGGTGCCGTCCACCGTCACCTGCCTCTCCTCCATGGCCTCGAGAAGGGCGGACTGGGCCCGCGGCGACGCCCGGTTGAGCTCGTCGGCCATCAGCAGGTTGGTGAAGACGGGTCCGGGGCGGAAGGTCGGCTCCGTCCCGTCGGGACCGAGGATGGTGGCCCCCGTCACGTCGGCGGGCAGCAGGTCGGACGTGCACTGCAGGCGCCGGAATGAGAGGCCGACGGCACCGGCCAGGGCCTTGGCCAGGGTCGTCTTGCCCAACCCGGGGTGGTCCTCGACGAGCAGGTGCCCACCGGCGGCCAGGCACCCGACGGCCAGCCTCACCGTCAGGGGCTCGGCCAGGACGACGCCACCGACGGCCCGCTCGATCGCCGCGAACACGTCGCTGGCGCCCGTGGGCTCAGGGGCCGGGTGGGGCTCGGGAGTGGTGACGGTGCTGCTCACCAGCGAAATCCTACGGCTCATCCCACGGGCCCGGAGGCTGCGAGACTGGTACCCGTGGCCCGCAGCAGGTACCGGTCGGTCCGGTACGACCTCGAGGCGTCGGTGGCGGTGGCCCGGGTGGTGGACAACGCCGGGGGATCGATCACCCCCGACCTGCTGGCCGTGGCCCTCGGCTACAGCGGCACCAACAACGGGACCTACCTCACCCGCCTGGCCAACGCCAAGCTCTTCGGCGTGGTGGGCGGCCGCGGGGCGCGGGTCGAGATCACCGAACGGGGCCGGCGGATCCTGGCCGGGACCGAGCCCTCCGCCTCCGAGGCCCGGCGCCAGGCGTTCATGGCCGTGCCGCTGTTCCGGGAAGTCTTCGAGTCGCTCCCCGACGGGCCGCTGCCGGAGCGCTCCGAGCTGGCCGCCGTGCTCAGCCGGGACTTCGGTGAACCCGCCGAGAAGGCCCCTCCGGTGGCGGCCAAATTCTTCGACTCGGCCGCCCAGGCCGGGGTCGTCCAGAAACGGCGGGATGGAAAATACGAGGTCAGACGCCGTTCCCGAAAGTTTACTCTTGTGGAAAACATCGACTCGGACACCGTGCCGGGGTCGGTAGTAAAGTCCCGACGGACCTACCCAGGAGGTCGACGGACTCTTTTTCACAGGACACGGGGAGGCGACGTGGACGAGAACCAGTTGTGGCTGGAAGAGGGGCCCCATCCGGGCGCCGCCGGGGCCCGTCGTCTCTCGAGAGGCCGCCGCGCCGGGCTGGTCGCCGCCGCCGTCGCCTGCGTGGCGGTCGTCGCCGTCCCCCTGTCGGTGGCCCTGACCAGCACCGGCCGCCCCCATCCGACGGCGCAGCCGCCGAAACAGCGCCATACCGGCGGGAAGGCCACGACCCTCGGGAATGGCCCGGCCGAGCACCAGGTGCTCGGCGCCCTCAGCGCCACCACTGACGCCGGCAACTTCGACTTCGCCTACCAGCTCTCGACCACCGCGCCCACCGCTCCGACGCCCACCACCACGACCACCACCGTCTGCCACTCGATGACCGTCAATCAGGGAACCGTGGTCTCCCCGTCCGAAATCGTCCCGTCCGAGGCCAGCGCCGTCGGGTCGCCCATCGCGTCCTCCTCGGCGTCCTCCTCCTCCTCCTCCTCCTCCTCGGGTAGGTCGAACACCGTGGTCAGGCTGCGAGCGGTGGCCAAGAAGCAAGGGCAGGCGGGGAACCGGACGATCACCGAATGCACCGGCGCGGCGGTCGCCAACCCGGGATCGCCGGTGAACGGCACCGGCGTGGCCAACACCAGTCCCAAGGCGACCCTGATCGATGCCACCGTGGGGGAGGGTTCGGGCAACAGCGGGCTGAAGGTCTCGCTCCGGGTGGACAGCACGACCCTGTACGAGGACCTGGGCGGCCTGGAGACGTCGTTGGCGCCGCCTCCGAACATGGCCGACGCCTCGGGCCAACCCATCTCGGGCTTCGCCTCGCTCACCGAGGGCACCATCGGAATGCGCGAGGGGGCCATCGCCATGATCGGGATGGCCAGCCCGACCGGGTACCTCGACCTCTACCAGCAGGACATCGACGGTGCGACACAGACCGGGACGTCGACCGTGGACGGAGTCCCGGTGACGGTGTACCAGGTGGCCGTCGATCCGACCGAGCTGGTGAACGACCCGGGCATCACCAGCGAGGAGTCGACCACAGCCTCCGCCGCCATCAGCGTGTTGAACGCCCAGGGTTACACGGGCACGACCGACCAGGTGTCCATCGACGCCTCCGGCTACATCCGTGAGGTCAGGTCCGTGGCCCGCTTCTCCGACGGCGGCACCGTGGTCCTCGACGTGACGGTGTCGAACTTCGGCTGCGCCGGGACGGTCCTCATGCCCGGCCAGCAGGGCCCGAGTGATCCACCCACCGGCTGCACGTCACCGGACACCGGCCTTCCCCCCACGCCGACCACCGTTCCCGCCGCCACGCAGCCGGCCAACAACCCGGCGCCGGCGGTCCAGACCGCCGAGCCACCGCCCACCACCATCCCGACGGACGTCACCACGACGACCACCGTTCCCCCCACCACGAGCACCACCACCGCTCCGACGCCCACCAGTTCGACGACGTCCACCACGTCCTGAAGCGGCGCCACCGCCGGTGACGGAAGGCAGCTCGCCTCCCATTACCACCCGGGTTACAACCCGGGCAGGATGGCGGCGGCGAGCTTCTCCTCGTCGGACAGCGAGGGAGCGGCGCCGGCGGGGGAGACGGCGACCCTCAGGTACACGTCGCCCTTGAGGACGCTGAGCGAGGCGCCACCGTCGAAGTAGGCCTGGTCGCCGTAGCCGGTGATCGCCTGGGGGTGGACCTCGGGTGACGACCTGTAATTGTCGTACCAGGTCACGGCGTCGCCACCCTTGACCACCACCACCCGTACCGAGTCCGGCTGGGCCACGTTCGGGGTGGTGGGGGTGGGCGCCGACGGCCCGTAGAAGACGCAGGCGAGGCCCCCCTCGACGGTGGCGTTGCCGAGGACCCCCGGGGTCACCGACGTCCCGATGGCGCCGGCCGCCTGGGCCTGGGTGACCACCGAGCAGGAGTCGAAGTTCCCCGTGGCGCCGGCGGTGGTGGACGTCGTGGGCGGCGGCGGCGGCGAGCCGACGGGTGTGGCGGTCGTCGGGGCCGCATTCGGCGTCGTGGGGGAGGCCGAGCTGCACGCCGCCAGGAGCACGGCGGCGCCCAGGGCCAACAGGAGGCCGGCGACGCCGGGACGAATCCTCGGGTGCAGCTCCATCTGCGGGTGCAGTTCCATCTGGCCCCCTCGGGTCGCGGTGATCATCGCACTGCCCCGACGGCCATCGGGAGCGCCTGGTAACGCCGCACGAACGGTCCGGGGGCGAGTCGGCCCCGAACCGCGTCGGCGGTGAAGTCCGGCATGGTCCGGGACAATTCCTCCAGCGCCACCCGGGCCTGGAGCCGGGCGGCGGCGGCACCGATGCAATGGTGGGGACCGTTGCCGAAGGTCAACATGCGACGGATCGGGCGCCTCACGTCGAGATCGTCGGCGGTCGGGCCGAACTCCCGGGGATCGCGGTTGGCCGATCCGTAGAGCAGGTGGACCTTGGTAGCGGCCGGGATCACCGTTCCACCGAATTCGACGTCCCCGGTGGTCGTCCGGGACAAGCCCTGGACCGGGCTGGTGAAGCGCAACAACTCCTCCACCGCCCCGGGGAGGAGGGCGTTGTCGTCGAGGAGCAGGCGCCGCTGATCGGGTCGCTCGGTGAGGGCGACCACTGCTCCGCCCAACAGTCCGGAAGCGGTGTCGTTACCACCGGCGATCATCACGAAGCAGTATCCGAGAATCTCATCGAGGCCGAGGGGCTTTCCCTCGACGCGGGCGGCCACCAGATCCGAGAGCATGTCCTCTCCCGGATGTCGCCGCCGCCATTCGATGAGCTCGGTGAAATAGCCGTACAGGCCGGCCACCGCCCCGGCGGCGTCGCGCACCGTGTTGCCGGTGGCGTTGGCCTGCACGATGGCGCTGCTCCAGACGTCGAACTGCTCCCGGTCGCTCTCCGGAACGCCCAGATACAGAGCGACTACCAGGGTCGGCAGTGGCCCGGCCAGGGTCTCGATGAAGTCGACCTCACCGGACTCGGCCATGGCGGCCACCCTGGCCCGGACGAAGGCCCTCAGCAGCGGTTCGAGCTCGGCGACCTTGCGAGGCGTGAATCCGCGGCTGATGAGCCGCCGGAACGTCGTGTGCTGCGGCCGGTCCATCATGACCAGGGTCGGCTTCAATCCCAGTGTGACGATTTCGTTCTCACCGAAGGTCAGCCCCTGGGCCGACGAGAACGTGGCCGAATCGAGCGTGGCCCGGAACACGTCCTCGAAACGGGACAGAACCCAGAAGCCGTGGGCCGTCCGGTGGACGGGGTCCTCCTCCCGCAGCCGCCGGTAGACGGCGTAGGGGTCCTCCTGGGTGGCCGGGTCGAGCGGGTCGTAGATCAACGGAGCGGTGTCGAGGGTCACTGCGGAACCCCCCTTCGGGCGCGGAGAAGACCTCAGGGTCAGCGTACGATCTGAGCCCGTTCCGGACCAAGTTGTGCCCACGCCCCGTTGACCGCCGCCGGGGACGGGCTCATACTCCAGTTGATGGGCACCGCCCTTGCGTGTCGAGTGTGAGCCTGCGGTGAAACTCCGGAGGCCCCCCGCCTGGCGCCGGCCGGCGGCCGTGGCGTGGGCGGCGCCGAACAGGGGATCGGCGACGCCGGAGACCGGTGTCACCTGCACGACCACCACGGCGATCACCTACACCGGCACGCCCACCAAAGGTGCCATCGCCACGGCGGGAGCCGATGCCTGCTTCACGTTCACCACGGCACCGGGTGATGTCGTCTGGGTGAACATCGCCGCGACCTCGGGCGATCTCTCGCTGTTCGACGACGTCTACCGTCCCGGCCCCATCTCGACGTGCGCCGGGCCTTTCGGGGGCCCCGTGGCGTGCGATGTCCCCGCCGGCGGCGCCGGCAGCTGGACGCTCCAGGTCAGCGATTCGTTCGGTACCCACACCGGTAAGTTCGACGTCTCGATCCAGCGTCTCGACGTGGGAGTGGGATGCAAGCCCATCGATTTCGGGAAGAGCGCCGTCAAGGGGAAAGTGACCGCCCCGGCGGGGTCGTCGTGCTTCACCTTCCCGGGCAGTGCCAGTGACTTCCTCTTCGCCCGCGCTGTGGGGATCTCGGGCACGCTCGGTACGCCGACCCTCCTGTTGGCGGGGGCCAACGGGTCCGAACCCTGTGGGTACGACGAATTTCGGCGAACAGGAATGTCAGCTCACCGGCTCCGGGACACAGACCCTGCTCGTCTACTCCAGCCTGGAGACGCCCACCGGTTCGTTCCGGATCTACGACCAGCAGCTCACGTCCCCGAAGCACTGCACCGCGCTGACGGCCGGTGGTGCGGGCCGGGCGGCCAAAGTGGCCAAGGCCGGCGACGTGGCGTGCCTCACGTACACCGGGAGCAAGGGCGAGACCGTCACGGTCACCTTGACGAAGCTGACGGGGAGCCTGTCCCCGCTGATCGACGACTTCCGTCCCACCGGTACCTCGGCGTGCGCCACCCCGGGAGACAGCCTGGAGTGTGGACTCGACACCACGGGGACGTGGACGACCTTGATATGGGACACCTCGAGTTCCGACAAGGGGACGGGGTCGTTCACGGCCACCCTGACGAGCCCGTAGTCGTCATCGGACATTTACTTCCGCTAACGACGATTGGCAGTCACGCAAGGACCGTCCTCGGTCGATAGCGATAGGCGCACAACTATGGCGGTAGTTTCCCGGATAGATCGCTCATCCCCTCAGTTTTGGGGATGGCGGGAGAGATTCCCTTCCCTATGGTTAGCGGCGCAACGCTTGTTGCACATCGCCCGTTGACGACCAGGAGAGACCCGACAACCTCTTGACTGCCTGTCTTCCGGCCTGAGAAAGGAAGACATGCGAAGAATCTTGTTGGGCCTAACGGCTCTCAGCTCCTTGGTGCTTGTCGGAGTGGCGACATCTCCGGCGGCCCTGGCCAATACGCACGTCGCGGCCGCCGGCCCCGGCGCCGCCAACGCCCAGAAAGTCACGCATCACAGGACGAAGAACACCGACCCTGTCATCTACGACAGCACCGTCGAGCCGAACCCGGGCAATCTCCCGAGCGTGGGCTTCGAGGCCACCCAGGGTTACGAGCTGGGGAATCTGGTCAATTTCGCCACGTCGGCCCGCGTCCTCGACAACGTCGTCGTCCAGATGAGCAGCTGGGGTTGCGAAACAGGCTCCGGCGTCACCTGCGCCACCACGGCAGGGGCCACTTTCAACGAGCCTGTGACCTTCAACATCTACAACGTGGGCAACGGGACCACTCCCGGCACTCTGGTGGCGACCGACACCCAGACCTTCGCCATCCCGTACCGGCCTTCGGCTGATGCCGTCAACTGCACCGGTGCCAATGCCGGAGCGTGGTACGACTCCACCACCGACCCCGTGACGGACCAGCCCATCGGCTGCCTGAACGGACTGCTCACCAATATCACCTTCAACTTCGGCCACGTGACCGTTCCCAACAGCGTCGTCTACGGCATCGCCTACAACACCAGCGACTACGGCTCCCCGCCCTACGGTGACGCCACGGCCTGCCACGCCAGTTCCGGAGGTTGTGGATACGACTCGCTGAACATCGGCCTGTCCAATGAGCCCGGTGCCCCCAGTGTCGGTACCGACAACGACAACGGGACGATCTACTGGGACACCACCTACGCCGGCTTCTACTGCGACGGTGGCACCGATGGAGTCGGAATCTTCCGCAATGACTCACCGGAGGCCGGCGACGGCTGCTGGACGGTGGGAGCGACTCCGGATGTGGCTCCGTACTACATCCCGGCCGTTCAGTTCAACGCCGTCACAAGCCCGGCGGCCACGATCACCAGCGCCAACAGTGCCAGTGCGGTGGCCGGAACGCCGTTCTCCTTCACGGTCACCACGACCGGCGTCCCCACCCCGTCGGTCACCGAGAAGGGCAAGCTACCCAAGGGTCTGACTTTCCTGAACAACGGGAACGGCACCGCCACCATCTCGGGCACGGCCCGGGTGACGGACCACAACAAGGCCTACCACCTGTCCCTGAAGGCTTCCAACAGGGCTGGACGTAGCAAGCAAGCGTTCACGCTTACCCTGACCGGAGGGGTATAACCCTGCGAAGGCGATCTTCCAGTCGTTGACCTAGATCGACGACCCTGATCGGGGCGCTGCCCCCGCGGACTCCAGAGGAGGGCGCGGGGGCAGCGCTAGTTGTTGGGTACGCACCAGAGCAATCGGGTGCCCCCACTTTCGAGAACGTGGATCTCGAAGATCCCGCCGAGCTTGTCGGCCCGACCGGCCAGGTTGGCCAGGCCCATGCCCCCGGTGTGGGGGCGTGGGTCGGCGATCCCGGTCCCGTCGTCGGTCACCTCGAGGCGAACCCCGTCGTCCACGCTCAAGGTGACCGAGAAGCGGTGGGCATGGGCGTGCTTGGCCGCATTGGTCAGCGCCTCCCGCAAGACCGCCAGCAGATGGTCGGCCAGGGGCTGGGACACCGCATTGTCGACCGGCCCATGGAAACGCACGTCAGGTCGGGCGCCGAGCAGCGGTGTCAGGTCATCCACCAGCTCGAGCACGCTGTGGCGCAGGCCGCGCTGGCCCATGCCGTCTCCCAGTTCGAAGATCGCCGTGCGGATCTCGTTTATGGTGTTGTCGAGCTCGTCGACGGCCCTGTCGATTCGTTCCACGATCTCCGGTGAACCGGGCAGTCGGCTGGCGCCCTGCAGTGTCATTCCCACGGCGAAGATCCGTTGGATCACACGATCGTGGAGATCCCGGGCGATCCGGTCGCGATCCGCGAGGACGCTCAGGACCGTGACCCGATCATGGAGGCGGGTGTTCTCGATGGCGATGCCCGCCGCCAGGGCCAACGCCTCGGCCATGGCCTCGTCTTCCTCACCGAATTCTCCGGCGCTCTGCTTGTCGGTCAGATAGAGGTTCCCGTAGACCTCGCCCCTGACGCGCACAGGCAGGCCCAGGAAGGACGTCATCGGCGGGTGACCGGCGGGGAATCCGTAGCTGTCGGGATGGGCCCCCAGATCGGCCAGGCGCAGAGGCTGAGGGTCGGTGATGAGGAGCCCGAGGACGCCGCGCCCGGTGGGCCGCTGACCGATCTTCCCCTCCTGTTCGTCGCTCAACCCCACCGTCAGGAACTGCTCGAGCGCCGTCCGGGACTCGTTGAGGACCCCCAGGGCACCGTAACGGGCGTCCACGAGCGTGCAGGCCTCCTCCACCAGGTGCCGGAGCAGGACCGGGAGGTCCACGTCGGCTTCGATCATGAGAACGGCGGCCATCAGGCGACGGAGCTTCTCCGGATCGTCGATCCTGCGGTAGGGCACTTCGGTGATCGTAGTGAGCAGGCTCGTCCGACACTGGCACAATGGACGGTGTGGCGATCCGGGTCTTCCTCCTCGACGATCATGAGCTCGTTCGTGAGGGCATCCGGAGCCTGCTCGCGAGCGACGAGGACATCGAGGTGGTGGGGGAGGCGTCGTCGGCCGCCGAGGCGCTCACCCGCATCCCGCTGGCCAAGCCCGACGTGGCCATCCTCGACGTCAGGCTCGAAGATGGCGACGGGATCGCCGTCTGCCGGGAGGTGCGTTCGGCTCTTCCCGATCTCGTCTGCTTGATGCTGACCAGTTTCGCCGACGACGAGGCGCTCTACGCCAGCGTGATGGCCGGAGCGGCGGGCTACGTCCTCAAGCAGATCCGAGCCCGTGACCTGATCGAGGACGTCAAGAAGGTCGCCGGTGGTTCATCACTCATGGACCCGCGGGCCGTCGCCAAGGTCATCGAGCGCATGAGCAAGCCATCGGAGGCAGATCCTCTTCTCGGCGGTCTGTCTCCCCAGGAGAGACGGATCCTGGATCTCATCGCCCAGGGACGCACCAACCGCCAGATCGGCGAGGAGATGTTCCTGGCCGAGAAGACGGTGAAGAATTACGTCTCGAACCTGCTGGCCAAGCTGAAGATGAACAGCCGGACCGAAGCCGCCATCTACGCCACCCGCCTCCAGGTGAAGAAGGCGGGGTCCCCGTCCCCGCCAACGGACACGCCCTACGAGTGACGCCGGTGGTGGCCAGTGGCGTTGAGATCCACTCCGATCTCCGCCAGGGCACGCTCCAGGCGCGCCCTCTCCTCTCGTGGATGGGTGAACCGCCCGGGGTCGACCTCGATCCCATGGAACGCGCAGAGATTGACCAGGGCACGGTCATAGGCGATCTCGTTGGCCAGCGCGTGCTTGGCTGAGACGGTGCGCTGCGTGCGGGAGCGGAGCATCCGGGCACGGCAGTCGGCGGCGACATCGAGCAATGAATCGGCCGTCACCGGCTCGGCCTCCTCAGCGGCGAGGACTGCCGAGAGAAGTTCGACGTACATGGACATGACTACATGATCTGCTTCTGAGCCGGTGCCTTGTAGGGCCGAAGTTCCCCACTTTGCCCACCCGGTCTGCCATGGGACCAAAGTCCCGGCCGAGAGAGGCCGAGAGAGGTGGTGTGACCAAAGACACCGTCGGCAGGGACCTTCGGCCCTGTCGTCACCCCGGGCCGAAAGCGCAGGCTGGGGTCAAAGAGCCCCGGCTCGGGGTCGTGACAAGGAGGAGAATCGTGAAACGTAAGACCTTCGACATGGTCCTGTCGGCAGGGGGCGTCGTCCTGGTGGTCGTGCTCCTGGCGGCCGGAGCCCTCGGTATGTGGGGTTACAGCTTCGCCAACTCGAACGTCCACAACCAACTGGCCGAGCAACAGATCACCTTCCCGCCGGCGTCGGCCTTCGCCCACCCGGTGGCCGGCACCGAGATCACCCCCTCGATGGTAGGGACGGTGAGCAAGTATGCGGGACAGCCCCTGGTCACCGGTCAGGAGGCAGAGGTCTACGCCAATGACTTCATCCGCGTGCACCTCGGGGAGATCGGCAAGGGCAAGACCTACGCCTACTGGTCGGGTTTGGCGCTGC
Organism: uncultured Acidimicrobiaceae bacterium; assembly: GCA_963800065.1. Classification (GTDB taxonomy): domain Bacteria; phylum Actinomycetota; class Acidimicrobiia; order Acidimicrobiales; family UBA8190; genus CAWJFJ01. The sequence continues at coordinate 54,058 of CAWCZO010000003.1, forward strand.
AGCAGCCCAAGGGCTCGGCGGCGTACACGACCGACGAGGGAATCGCCCAGACCCTGTTCCAGGGCACGACCCTCCGGGGACTGCTGCTCGAGGCCTACGCCTTCGGGACCTTCGGACAGATCGCCCTGGTGGCTTCCATCGCATCCTTCATCCTGGCGGGAATCATGTTGGTGCTCAGCCTGTTCGGGCTCCTGCACTACCGCCGGGTGCCTGAAGACGCCGAGTTCCCGGCGGTGCGGACCACGGCGAGCCCCGTCCTGGCCTGAAGCCACTAGTGACAGCGATCGCTCGCTGGTTATGGCGATCGCTAAGTGTCAGCGGTGCCAATCTCACCCGGCCTCGATTCTGAGGCCGGGTGAGTCCGCGTCCGGGACCCGAGGTGGAGGGCCGCGGCAAGGGGGGCTCTGACGACGTCCTCCGCCGCGTCCACGGCCTCAGCGTCCCGAACGGACATGGGGTCGCCCAAGTGGCACGATTGGCCCTGTGCGCGACACACCTGCCAAGCGGGCGGTCGGGGGGGACGGAGGCCACGGCGCCGCAACCCGCCGCCGGCGGTCGCCACGGACCACCCGTGATGTGGCCATCGTCGTCTACGACGGATTCACCCCCTTCGAGCTCGGAGCGGCCTGCGAGGTGTTCGGCGACGACCGCTGGGTGGCTCCCGGTGACCCGTGGTACCGCTTGTTCGTCTGTGGCGACAATGCCGCACCCGTGGCCGCGGATAGCGGCTTCCAGATCCTCGTACCTCATGGACTGGAGAGACTCTCCACCGTGGAGACGGTGATCGTGGCGCCGACGTACCGACCCGACGAGGTACCCGAGAGTGTGTACGAGGCACTCCGGCAGGCGCACGCCCGGGGGTGTCGCATCCTCTCGTTGTGTGGTGGTGCCTTCGTCCTGGCTGCTGCCGGACTACTCGATGGGCGCCGAGCCGCCACGCACTGGACGGAGTGCGACGAGCTGGCCCGCCGCTATCCCCTGGTGTCGGTCGACCCCGGCGTTCTCTATGTCGACGAGGGGAACATCCTCACCGGGGCCGGCAGTGCGGCCAGCATCGATCTCTGCCTGTACATCGTGCGCCAGGACTACGGGAGTGAGGTGGCCTCGCAGCTCGCCCGTCAACTGGTGGTCCCGCCCCAGCGGGACGGGGGTCAGGCCCAGTTCATCGAGAAGCCGCTGCCCACTCTGGACAGCTCCAACCTGTTCGCCGAGACCATCGCCTGGGTGCAGGAGCACCTCGAGGGCGCCGTGACCATCGAAGACCTGGCCATCCGTTCCGCCATGAGCCCCCGGACGTTCGCCCCTCGATTCGTGGAGGCCACGGGAACCACCCGTATCAATGGTTGCTGGGCCAGCGAGTCCAACTCGCTCAGCGTCTCCTCGAGATGAGCGACCTCTCCATCGAGTCCGTGGCGGAGAAAAGCCGCTTCGGCACGGCCGGCAATCTCCGCAAGCATTTCAGCCGGATCGTCCACACCAGTCCTCAGGCCTATCGCCACACCTTTCAAGCCCGGAGAACGGCCTGAGAGGGAGCCCTCGGCGTCGCCATAGTGACATTCGGCCCTTCTTTCTGCCCATGGCTCAGGCAATCGCCCTGCCTTGTCGATGAATAGGAGGTATGAGCGAGATCGACGCTTCTGGGGCCCGGGGGGAAGCCGTCATCGAGGCCGCTCCCGCTCGGACGCTCGGGCGAACGCGTCTCTGGAACGTGGTCGCTGTCGTCGTTCTCATCGTCGGGTTGACCCTTTCGGCCGTCAGTGCCCTGGAATGGCACGGGTATGTTCAGAATCAGGCCCGGGAGTCCTTCGTGACCCATGCCTCAGCGGTCTCAGCGGCCGTATCGACCGCCCTACGCCGGGACATCGACTTCGTCGCAACCCAACGGGCGGGTGTCATCGCCGTGCCCGATCTGTCCAATCGTCTGCTCGCTGTCTGGTACAGATCAGTCGACATCAAGAGCCGTTTTCCGGGCGGAGTGGGCTTTGCGTTCGTTCAACGCGTCCTGGCTTCCCAGCTGAGCCTCTTCGGGTCCGAGGTCGTGGCCGATCCCCCGATCAATGAACCGGTCTCGGCACCGTATGTCGTCTTCCCGGCCGGGCCGAGATCTGAGTACTGCCTTCAACGATTCGGAATCGTCACTTCGGCGGCGGCGAAGGTGATTCCACCCACCTTCGATTTCTGCAGCTCGACCATCCCCCCGGGGAAGAATCCCTCCCCGATTCCCCGACTGCTCGACCTGGCCACCGACAGCGGGCAGACGACGGTGTTGGCGGCCGGCAAGATCGCCAAGACAGGGGGAATCGCCGACCTCTTCGTGGTCATCTCCCCGGTCTATTCGAGTGAAGCGACGCCGACCTCCGTTTCGTATCGGAAGACCGACCTACGCGGGTGGATCCTGGCCACCTTCAGCGGCGCCACCCTCCTGGGTTCGGAGTCTCAGACGGCACACGGGTTGACGGTGAGCGTGAGTTTCAACGAGCCGGGCTCGGGTGGCACCACGATCGCGTCGTCAGGGAGGACGCCGGGCGGAGGGAAGTTCACCCGGACCCTCCACTTCGACGCTGACGGGTCATGGGTCGTGCGTGTCGTCGGCTCGGCGCAGTCGACGGCGACCGACCAGGCACTTGCCGGAGGTCTCCTGGGAGCCGTTGTCAGTCTTCTGCTCTTCCTGTTGTTGGCCATCCTCACAAGGTCGCGGGCTTTGGCCCTGCAGTTGGTGGACAAGCGAACCAAGCAATTGAGGCACCAGGCCCTTCATGACCCTTTGACCGACCTTCCCAATCGGGCTCTCATTCTGGATCGAGCCGAGCAGATGCTCATACGAGCCAAACGGCATCCCCTCGTGGTGGGAGCTCTCTTCATCGACCTCGATAAATTCAAAGAGGTCAACGATACGTTCGGCCATGCCGTCGGCGACCAACTTCTCAAAGCGGTCGGGGAACGCTTGTCGGGCGCCCTCCGGGCCAGCGACAGCGTCGGTCGTCTCGGGGGTGATGAGTTCGTCGTGCTCGTCGAAGGGGAACTCGGAGGTATCGGTCCGGAGATCGTCGCTGAACAGTTGTTGGCCCTGTTCGTCGAGCCCTTCTCTCTTGGCCAAGGCGACGTGGCTCCTCTGAGGATCACCGCCAGCATCGGAGTGGCGTTGGGGGCCCGTAGCGGTGCAGCGGATCTCCTGCGCGATGCCGACGTGGCGCTCTACGTGGCCAAGGCGCAGGGCCAACACGGGTACGTCGTATTCCGCTCCCAGATGCACATGGACCTCGGTGATCGCGTGGGACTGGAGTGGGCCGACCGGACGCCGAGGGGCGAAGGGGGAGCTTTCCACCAACGCTCGTTCGACCTCGACGACGGTATTGTGGGCGGGGTTGATGGTCCCGTGACGGCGCCGAAGGGTGACTAGAGAAGCAACGGGGGACTGACAATGAGCGAGCAGTGCCACGCCTACATCTACGTTCCCTTCAGCGAGAGGCCCGGTGGACGACGCCGCTGTCGTAACTGGACGACGCATCGCTCGGGGCTGTGTTGGCTCCACCGGCACCCGGCCGTCTCCGACGACGACCGGAAGATCCCGTGACCGACCGGGCGGGTCGAATCCGGGACCGCACGGCCCGCTCCGCGATCCGTGAGGTCGGGCCCAGCGGCCTCCCACTGCGGTTCGACCGCACCTCGACCTGAGGCAGGTCGTCGAAATCTGGCCCTACCGGCGCCCACCGCCGCCAGGTACGATCGGCCGAACCGGCGATCGGCGGGAAAGGCGAGGGGCGGCAGGTGTCTGAAGGCTTCGGCGCACTTTTGCGCCGGCACCGACTGGCAGCCAGTCTCACCCAAGAGGCGTTGGCTGAGCGTGCGGCGGTGAGCGCCACGGCGATCGCCGCCCTGGAGCGGGGCCGAAGACGGGCACCGCGACTGTCGACCCTCCGGCAGATCGCCCGGGCCCTGGACCTCGGTCCCGAGGACCTGGCCCCAGGACTCTCTCTGCTTCGGGGATCGTCACCGAGGTCACCGCTTCACCGGGCCGGTCATAGCGACGACATTCGGAGTCCCTCGCCATCGGTCCCGCGGCAGACTGTGGAGGACGTGTGGATATCTCCCCGCTCTGTGGGATATCCGGGCACAACGGGGGCTGTTGTTGTCCAGAGAGTGGCTACACGCGAGTGGAATCACCTGGTCCGCGGGAGCCACAGAATCCCCCCGAGGTACGGGTGGATCCAGGTCCTGCCCCCATCTAGCCTGAGTGCCGTGCCGTCGGAGCGGATGATCGAATCCACCGCCCGCTACATCGCCGGTGCCACTCGCTGCAAGCAGGCGTGGGATGCCTCGTTCAGACGAAGTCATGATGGTGACGGACTGAGCGATCGGGACCTCATGGAGATGCACGGAGCGGGTCTGGGCTTGATCTGGACGACCCACACGACCGATCTGCAATCGGCGCTGGCTTTGCTCTACCAGATCGAGGCTTGTTGTCCAGGTGTGCCCGGGGGTACCGACGACCGGCGCGATCAGGCCAAACGCGTATTGGAGAGCCGAGCTCACTGACCGGGCGCTCTCCCGGCCAACCGTCTCGGGGGAGAGCGCCGGGCCTAGGTGGGTGGGACTGGTTCAAGAACCGCCGTCATGCCCACCGTCCACGTGAGCGCCTCCACCGCCGCCGCCCGGAATGTCGCTTCCGACAGGGCGCTGCGGACCGCCCCCTCGCGATGGCCGAGTTGGTAGTCGGCGACGTCAGCGATGAGATAGCCGAGGGGACCCTCGCCCCGCAGGACCGCCCCGCGGAGTTCGGCATCGAGGGGCAGCGTCCCGACAATCCTCTCGACGGACATCGACAGGACGATGTCCAGGGCGGACAACAGGCCCGCCGTATATCCGGCGTCGGGCTGGCAACCTGCGGCGGCTGCCAACGACTCGCTCATCCGTGCCCTTATAAGGACCGTGGCGATCGCCTCTTCCGACGCCGTGCCGTCCTCAGTGAGAAGGAGGAGTGCCACCCAGCTCTGGAGACGGCGCCAACCCACCAGCACCAGGGCCTCACGCAGAGTGCGGACCGTGCGCTTCATCCCGCTGGCGGCCCCGGCGCCGGCCAACTGGAGCAGCTGATACGACATGGCCGGGTCACTGCGGATGATGTCTTCGATGATGCTGATCGGACATTCGGCGTCGAGGAGCCGGGCCGCCATACGCAATCCCGCCAGGCGCCCGGGAATGAGCGGTCCCCCCGACACCTCGTGGGGATGGGCCAGGAGATAGCCCTGGAAGTAGTCGAATCCGAGTACCTCACACTGGCCCAGCCTGGCCGGTGTGTCGACGTTCTGGGCGATGACACCGACATTGAAACGGCGGCATCTCGCCACCAGTTCGGTCAGTCGCTGACGGTCGTCGGACTCGGTGTTGATCTTCACCATCGAGGCCATCTCGAGAAGTTCCTCAGCGCCGTCGACTCCCTGAAAATCGTCGATGGCCAAGGTGAACCCGTCGTCGACCAACCGCCGGCATCCGGCCAGGGCGGCCTCATCGCCAACGAGAGCCTGACCGACCTCAATCACCACGCGGTCGGGTGGCGTCTGGATGGGGATCTGGCCGGCGATCTGAGATGGCGTGGCGTTGCAAAAAGCCCTCTTCGTCCCGACCAGCGCTCCGATGTCGTCGGCGGACGAACCCAGTAATCCCTCCGGCGTCAGGTAGACATCGCCAGCCTCGTGAAGCACCGGCCCCGGAGCGTCGAGATGGCGGAAGAGAAGCTCGTATCCCATCACGGACAGGTCGGGATCGAAGATGGGCTGCCGACCAACTAGCGTCTCGGAAACACCCACGACCGGTCGCTCCTCGTCATGAGAGTCAGACTAGTGAGGCACGCCGATGATGTGGTGCCTCGTCGGCAGGTCCTCACCCCCCTCCCACGCCTCGTCCGGTGGCGTGGTTCGGACGGGCCCGATCTCAACCCGGCGGGCTCAAGGAATCCCCTGACCTGGTCGATTACCGGTCATGGCGTTCGGACGACTGCGTCGACTGGTGTCGGGCGAGGCCAAAGGTGCGCACTTTGCCGAGGCCCTCTTCATGGGGCCGCTGGCCGCCGTGGCGATTCTGGCCCTGCGGGAGCTGCACCTGGTGGCCCGGACGCCGATCTGGCTGATTCCGCTCATTCTGGTCGGCGGCCAGCTGATCACCACGGCCGCCGGCCTCTGGTGGGACCAGTGCCCGAATCGCCTCCGGCTGCATGCGCGGATCGCCTCCCAGGCGATCGTGGTGACAGCCACCATCTACGCCACCGGTTGGGGTCCGGCGCTGGCCATCGGACTCGTCCTGGTCGGTCAGGAATCGCTGGCCATAACCGGATCGTCTTCCCAACGTGTGGTGTTGGGATGGACGTTGTCGTGCCTGGCGGTTGGCCAGATACTGATCGCACTCGGCTGGGCTCCCACGCTGATACCCGTACCCGAGGTGCACGGTCTGGCCGTCTTGATGAGCATCGGGATCGCCTTCGCCTATCGGTCCCTGCATTCGGCGCTGGTCGAGACCGACGAGGCGGCGGCGTTGACCGAGAGTCGTGAGCGCCGGTTCCGCGCCCTGGTGCAGAGCTCTTCGGACCTAGTGTTCACTGTCGATCAGGCGGGCGCGGTGACGTACGCAAGTCCGTCCTGCACGAATGTGCTGGGGTACGAGCCGGACTCTCTGTTGGGCTCGGAGAGGGCGATGCTCGTTCACGAAGACGACATCGAGAATCTCCGCAGCAAACTGGGTCAGACGCTGGGCAACAAGGGGAGGTCGGTCGAGTTCCTCATCCGGGTCCGTCATCGGGACAGGACGTGGCGTTGGCTCGAAGGAGTGGCGACCAACCTCCTCGACGACCCGGCCGTCGGCGGCGTCGTCATCAACGCCCGCGATGTGACCGAACGACGAGCGCGCCTGGAGCGTCAGGCGGCGATCTCGGATCTGGGACGGGAGGCGTTGCGGGCAACGACGCTCGAATCGGTGGTCGCATCAGCGACGGAGGCCATCTCCCGAATCGTCCGCCCACGGGCTTGTCGGATCGTCGGCGTCTTCGAACACATCGGCTCCGAGGACGAACAGATGAGCGAGCCGACGGAGTCACCCGGCGCCGCCGACCATCAGTCCGGATCGGGTGGTCCACGACGTCTCCGGATTCCCGTGGGAGAGCCGGAGCGTCCGCTCGGATATATAGAAGTCCTCCAGAATGCCGTCACCACATCTGAAGACGAGCAATTCGTCGAAAGCATCTCAGGGGTCGTGCTGTCGGCGACGGTACGTTTCCGCGCCGAGGAGGCTATCCGGCACCAGGCCATGCACGATCCACTGACGGGATTGCCCAACCGCGCTCTGTTCAACGACCGTCTCGAGCATGCGCTGGGTCGACGTACGAGGACGTCCGGATACGTCGCCGTCATGATCGTCGATCTCGACGGATTCAAGAATGTCAACGACAGCCTCGGCCACATTGCCGGTGACGCTCTGCTGATCGCGGTGGCGAACCGGTTCAGGACCAATCTCCGCGGTTTCGACACCATCGCCCGCCTCGGTGGAGATGAGTTCGCCATTCTGGTCGACGACCTCGAGGCAGCGGACCAGGCGGGACGCCTTGCGCAACGGGTCCTCGACGCTCTCGTCGGTCCTCTGTCGTTACCGGACCAGGAGGTCGCCATCAGCGCCAGCGTCGGAATCGCCATGACGGACCGTTCCGACACCAAAGCCGACCGGCTCCTCTCGCACGCGGATGCCGCCATGTACCAGGCCAAGCGGGAGGGGAAGGGTTGCTATCGCGTATTCGAAGCCGCCATGCACGCCGCTGCCGTCGAGCGGATGAGTCTCGAACAGGAGCTACGGATCGCCATCAGGGATAGTACGCTCACCGTCTACTACCAACCCATCATCGACACCGGTACCGGCCAGGCGACGTCCTTTGAGGCCCTGGCCCGGTGGAACCACCCGACCAGGGGATTCATCCCGCCCAGCACGTTCATTCCGCTGGCCGAGGAATCAGGGTTGATCATCGATCTGGGCCACGCCGTGATGACCGAGGCCTGTCAACAGGTCCGACAATGGCAGACGAGCCTTCCCCAACTGAGACCGAGCATCTCGGTCAACGCCTCGCGCCTTCAACTCGCTCATCCTGTCTTCCTGGAACACGTCACCGACGCACTTGCCCACGCAGATCTCGACCCGTCGTCACTCATCGTGGAGGTCACCGAATCAATCCTGGCGTCAGAGTCGAGACAGATCATCGCCACTCTCAATGAACTGCGCCGAACAGGCGTGAGGATCGCCATCGACGATTTCGGTACCGGGTACTCGTCCTTCGCCGCACTGGCTGACCTTCCCATTGACATTCTGAAGATCGACAAGCGTTTCGTGGACAATCTCGTGCATGATGACCAGGGACGGGGATTCGTCAATGCCATCATGCAACTGGCCGACACGCTCCACCTGGCGACAACCGCCGAGGGGGTGGAGGAACTCGAACAGTGCGAGGCCCTCGTCGCCCTGGGATGCAGCCATATTCAGGGCTACTTCTTCTCCGCCCCCATGCCCGGGCATCAGGTCAACGACTATCTGGCGCGCCATGGAGCCACCGCCGGATCGCAGAGCAGCGCGATCACAGCGTTGACGCAGGTGCCGTAGGGCGAGCCCGGTCGTCGGACCGGCCCGTGTCCGGTTCTGGTTTCTGAATCAGGGTCCCGGTATCGTCAAGGTCATGGGCGGGGATCCGATGCCAGGTCGGGCGCACACTCGGGGTCGGAGCGGGCCGCCACACGAAAGGACGAGCGTCGCGGCGGCCAAGGTACTCGCCGTCATCATCATCGCCTCGTTGACGGCGGTGGCGGGGATCTCCCCGGCGGTGGCCGGACCGGCGTCCGGTGCCGGCTCGGGACAGACCATCACGGTGGGGAGCCAGAAGCTGACGAAATGCCATTCGAACCCCGTTGCCTATTGCGGGAGGTTGGCGGTTCCCCTCGACTACAGCGATCCCGGCGGTCCCACCATCAAGGTCGCCTACCGCTGGTACCCGGCCATCTCCCCGCAGCACGGTGTGGCCGCTGGGACCGTGGTTCCCGTCGAGGGCGGACCGGGTTACGCGTCGATCCTGTCGGTGAGCGGGGGCTACCGGGTGATGTACGGGCCCCTCCTCGATCATTGGAACATGCTGGTCGTCGACCTGCGTGGTACCGGTCTGTCGACGCCGCTTAACTGCCCCGCTCTGCAGGATTTCTCCGGCCAGGCCAGTGGCCCCGCCTTCAACGCCGTGGTCGCCGGGTGCGCCCAGAGCCTCAACCATCGATGGAAGAACCGCAACGGGACCTACGTGCACGCCTCCGACCTGTTCACCTCGGCCCCGGCGTCCAACGACGTCGCCGCCGTCATCAAGGCCTTGAAGGTTCACAAAGTCGACCTCTACGGCGACTCGTACGGGTCGTTCTTCGCCCAGGTCTTTGCCAGCCGGTACCCAGGGTTGATCCGTTCGGTCATCCTCGATTCGACCTACGAAACCCAGAATCTCGATCCCTGGTACCGGTCATCTATCGACAACATGCCCGCCGATTACGACGACGCCTGCAGCCGTAGCCCGGCGTGCGCCCAAGCGGCGTCGGGGCCGGCGTGGAATGACATCGAGGCCTTGACCGTGCGACTCCGGAATTCACCGGTGACCGGTTCCGTGCCCGGTCCCAACGGAGTCGTCGAGGAGGTCACCATGGGCGTGGTCGGACTCGTTGACCTGGTCAATGACGGCGCCGGCGACGTGGACATCTATCGGGACCTCGACGCCGCCGCTCGTGATTTGCTCACGTCCGGGGATCCGGCTCCCTTGCTTCGGCTCTACGCGGAGAGGACCGTCTTCCAGGAGAACTACTTCGATACTCCCGCCCAGGTCTATTCCGGCGAGCTCTACTTCGCCGCATCCTGTCTGGACTATCCGCAGCTGTTCGACATGGACGCCGACGCCTCCGTCAGGTCGGCAGAGCTGACGGCGGCCGAGGCAGCGTTGCCCCGCTCGACCTTTGCCCCATTCACCACGCAGGAGTGGCTGGCACAGGATCAGAACACCGAGGCCTATACCGCCTGCCTGGCCTGGCCTTCGCCCATCGACGCCGTACCACCCACGGTCGGTCAACCCCTCCTGCCACCGTCGATGCCGGCGCTGATCCTCGGCGGGGAGTTCGACACGTGGACCCCGCCTTCTGACGTTCCCAAGGTCATCGCAGAGCTCGGTGGAAACACTCGCTTCGTCGAACTGGCCAACTCGACCCATGTGGTGGGCGAGGGTGACACCGCATGTGGGGACCAATTGGTGCAGGCCTTCGTCAAGGAGCCGACGTCCCTCGACACGATTGACACGTCGTGCGCGGCCGCCGTTCCCCCCATTCACACCGTGGGGACCTATGCCGAATCGCTGGCCGGGGTCGTTCCCTTGACTCCCGCACCGGCCAATACCGGGTCGACCACGAGCCTCCGGTTGGGTGCCGCCGCCGTGGCCACCGCCGGTGATGCCGTGGCTCGATTCGCCGACACCTTGGGGTCACTGGACCACGGCCTCCACGGGGGCACGTCCCGGGCGTCCGACGACGGACGACGCTTCACCCTCGACGGCGACGTTCTGGTCCCCGGTGTGGCGGTGAGCGGCGTAATGACGGTGACGGCGACGACGGTGTCAGCGAGGCTCTCCGCCAGAGGGCCCGGCCACGCCACCGGAACCTTCGATGTCCAGTGGGCGGTCGGAGGGCCGTCCGGGGCACTGGCTCAGGTGACCGGCCGATCGAACGGGCGGTTGATCGTGGGGTCGACGTACGCCCCCTGAAGGTGTCGTCCAGTCTGTGCCTGTTTCAACCGTGGTGAGCGATGCCTCGGACGTGTTGCGGGACATCGGCGTCTTGGATCCATTCCCCCGCTTTGTCCGTGACCGATTGCAACCACCGACCGGCGTCGGGGGCATGCTCACGGACCTGCTCGCCCACGGCTACTGCCTTCTTCGACGCTCCGGCCAGGGTGTCGAGGACGAATCCAGCGGTAGCTCCGGTCAAGCCACCCACGATGAGTCCTTTCCATACATTCTGCATGTGATCACCCCTCTTCCTTCTCAGGTGTTTCGACCCGTGACACGCCAGCGCGGTTAGTGCACCTCTTCGTGCACCGCCGCCGTGCGCCCTTGGGCGTCGGTCACTTCACGGTCGTAACTGTGGTGGCGCCCACCAGCGGCGCGACGAGAGGTGCCAAAGATGGTCGTCGAGACAACCAAGCCGACTGCTCCGACGATCATGAGGATAACTCCCACGGTGGAAAGTCGGAACCCGTGCGTCTGCGTGGTGGTCACCGCCCAGTACATGACGGCACCAGCGGCGATGGCGATCGTACTAAAGACCATTCCTGTCAGACCCATTTCACTTACCTCCATCTCGTTGCCCTGGCCAGGGGGCCAGGTGCGAAGGAAGCAGGGTCTGGGCGTCTTCAGCTGCTTCATTGTAGCTGATCCGTCTCTCGAACGTTTCAGAACGGCCCGAGGAAAATGTCCCGGGGCGTCGCCACCCGACGCGTGGTCGTCGGGGTCTGGGGCGGGAGTGCAGCGTGGTGGCGATGAGTCGAAGTTCCTCGCCTCGGGCCCTTTTCACCGCTCACACTGATAGGCTGACGTCTGGCTGAAGGGCTTCGGTGAGCCCAGCCTGCGGCATCGTTGCCCCGGACCCTGGCGACCCAGAGGTCGAGCGTTTGACTCGAACCGAGGTCAGAAAGGGAGCAGCGGAAATGTCGAGACGATGCCATTGTCGGTCACACCGCCCCCTCGGGCAGCAGGTTTCAGCTGCTGACGGCAGCTGGTCCGCCCTCCACTTCCATCGCAGAAGGCCTGGGCGCGGTCAACCCTCTTCCGTTTCCCGGCGTACGGGAGGGAACCGGAACCGGAACCCTTGGAGGCTCAGTTTCGATGACGAGGAAGGCGGGACACCATGAATGGAAGAGCCGATCAGATCAAGGGTGGTGTGAAAGAAGCCGCTGGCGCCCTGGCGGGGGACGAGGGCCTCGAATCCGAAGGTAAGGCCGATCGTCGCGCCGGCGAGGTCAAGCAGACGGTCGACCACGCCAAGGGCAAAGTCGAGGAGTTCATCGACAAGGTCGGCGATGAAGGCGAAGAGGTCATCGACAAGATCAAGGGCGTCCCCCGTCCCAAGTAGTCGGCGACCCCAGTCCTCGTCAGGCACCGCGGAGCCAAGACGCGCTCGTAGACCCGAGCGGCGACTGCGTTCGCCCGCTTAGGGCCCGGGGGCCGGTCGAGTCGTCCCGGGGCCGATGATCCCGTTGCGACCGAGGCCACGGACGTCGTCAACGGCGAGAAGTGCGTGGAGGCCCGAGTCGGTACAGGGCGCCGGACCGAAACCCGAGGGCGAGATCGAGGAGTTGGGCACGACGAGCGGGGCCGGCCAACCCGAGAACCGGATTTCGAACCGGATCTTGCCTGGCGCGGGGCCGCACCAGGTCCAGTCCAATTCCACGATGGCCTGGGGTGGCGCCCTGTGGGGCGAGAGCACAATCGGGGTAGGGGGCGGCGGCCAGTCCGGGGCCTGGTGAAAGACCGACTCGCTGAGGTCGAGGGCGTTCCCGGCACCGTCGAGCACCACGACCCTCGGCTGTCCCGCCAGCGAGCAGGACTGGGCGGAGGTGTCCGTGAGCTTGATCGCCCCCAGCGCCGTACCCGACTGGTTGAAAGCCACCGACGCCGTCAGTTGGTGGGCTGTGCAGGGCCGGGACGGCACGGTGGTCGCCTGGGTGGGTTGTGTCACCGGGACCTGGTTGGGGCCGATCTGGGCGCTGCGCGGCCCGTAGATCACGGCGAGGACGATCGCCGCCGCCACCGCCACGGAAGCAAGGAGAACGGTGAGCCGGCGCCGCCGGGTACGCGCACGATGGTGACGCCAGAGATCCTGCCCTTCGACGAACGGAGGAACCACAATCTGCGCCGCAATTTCGTCGACGTAGTCTCTGAGAAGTTGGCCTATCGGATCGGGGCTTCGGGTGTCATCCACGGGGAGTCTCCTTCACACCGAGCGAGCGCTGCAGGGCCGTACGCCCACGAGAAAGCCACGACTTCACCGTTCCTTCGGGAACGCCCATCTCCAGAGCCACCTCGACGACGGATAGACCGACAACGTGATGAAGCATCAGGGCGTGGCGCTGTTTCACCGGGAGCGCTCGGAGCGCCCTTTGAACGTCCTGGCGAATCACAGGATCGTCCTCGCTGGCCGCGGTGGCGGTAAGGCCAAGTGGTTGGAGCCGCCGTATACGCCGCCAGCCGCTGATGGCCACGTTGATCGCCACCCGCCGTACCCAAGCCTCCTGACTCGCATGAGTACTGAGAGAGTCCCAGTGTGTCCAGAGTCGACCGAACGCCTCTTGAACCGCATCCTCGGCCGCTCGGCGGTCGCCCGTCACCATCGTCACCTGCCCCACGAGGCGCCCGAAGGACGATGCGTAGAGGTCGGTGAAGTTCGTTGTAGGCACCTAAGCGTCCTCGATTCGCCATACTGCGGCCATACCGCACGAGCTATATACGCCTGAGTGGGTCATCGGGTTGCAGCCGGCCTCAGAAATCCTCGTGGCCGACGATCCTCAGGAGCACGCGGCCGGCGACGCCGGGAAGCCCAGGGCCGAGCTGTCCAAGCCACCCGGAGAGCGCTGCTTCGCCGGGGCCTCGGTCGCACAGTCGAACCTCCAGGCGAGCTGATCGTGCGGACGTCCACCCCGGAGACTCCAGGCCCGCTCGATCATGACAGACCGACGATGTCTCCGTTCTCGTCGATGTCGATCCGCTCAGCGGCGGGGTGTGATGACAGGCCCGGCATAGTCCGCATGTCACCGCTTATCAGGTAGACGAAGCCGGCGCCCACCGACGCCCGTGCCTCACGCACGGGGAGACGCCAGCCGGTTGGTGCTCCCAGCAAGGTGGGATCCGATGAGATCGAAAGGTGGGTCTTGGCGATACAGACGGGAAGAGCCCCGAAGCCGGCCCGCTCGAAGATGTCGAGCTGACGGGCGGCCAACGGTGAGAAGTCGACGCCGTCCGCACCGTAGACGTGCGTGGCAACCGTCTCGATCTTGGTCCGCAAGCTCGCGCTGTCGGGATACAGGAAGTGAAAGTCGTTCGGCTCATCGACGGCATCCACCACCGCCTCGGCCAACTCGACGCCCCCCCTGCCGCCCTCGGTGAAATGCCAGGACACCGCCGATCGCACGCCCATGGAGGCGGCGACCTCTTTTATCACCTCGTGCTCGGAGGCGAAGTCGCCGGAAAACGCATTAATGGCCACCACGGGGGTTACTCCGAACAACCGGATATTCTCGATCTGTTTGCGCAGGTTGTCGGCCCCGGCGTACACCTCTTCGGGGTTCTCCTTGAGCATCAGTGTCGGGAGTTCACGACCGGGCACGACGCGATGGTTGCCCGAGTGAAGTTTCAGCGCGCGCACGGTGGTCACGATGACTGCGGCATCCGGGACCAGGCCCGAGGTGCGGCATTTGATATCGAAGAACCGCTCGGCTCCCATGTCAGCGCCGAAGCCGGCCTCGGTGATCAGGAAATCCCCGCCGTGGATGCCGAGCATGTCTGCGACCACCGACGAATTTCCGTGGGCGATGTTGCCGAACGGGCCGGCATGCACCAGTACAGGCGTGTTCTCGATCGTCTGCATCAGGTTTGGCTTGATCGCTTCACGCATCATCACCGTCATCGCTCCGGCTGCCCTCAGCTGTTCGGCGGTGACGGGCTCGCCAGCACTCGTGTACCCCACGACGATGCGACCGAGCCGAGCCCGCATGTCTAGCAACGAAGTCGACAGAGCCAGGATGGCCATCACCTCGGAGGCGGCCGTGATGTCGAATCCCGTCTCGCGCACCACGCCGTCCTCTTTCGAGCCGAGGCCGATGACGATGTGGCGCAGGGTTCTGTCGGCGACGTCCAAGACCCGGCGCCACGTGATGTTGTTCACATCGATGGCAAGGCCGTTTCCCTTGTGCAGGTGGTTGTCGAGCATGGCGGCGAGCAGGTTGTGGGCGGCGGTGACGGCGTGCATGTCGCCGGTGAGGTGAAGGTTCATGGCCTCCATGGGGACCACCTGGCTGTGGCCACCACCCGCCGCACCACCTTTTATGCCGAATGTGGGGCCCATTGACGGCTGCCGGATGGCGATGGTGGCGAGGCGTCCGATGTGTGACATGGCTTGTCCGAGACCGACGGTCGTGGTCGTCTTCCCCTCACCGAGCGGCGTGGGCGTGATGGCCGAGACGACGACGTACTTCGCCGTCGGTCTTCCCGCCATCTGGTCGATCGCCTCGAGCTTCACCTTGGCGACTCCTTCGCCGTAGAGTTCGAGCCGCGCTGACGGGTATTCCGATCAGGGACGCGATCTCAGAGATCGGCTTCAGGACCGCCTCACGTGAGATCTCCAGGTCGTTCGGCATCACCGCGCAGGCCCTCCTCCCTGAGCGAGACGAGCGATGGGGACGGATCCCCGCCGAGCACAGATGTGGGCACGAAGCCGTCTCGCCTGACTTCACGATCACTGAATTCGGGGCAGTCTAAAGCAATCAGCTGGGCCTCGACTCGGACGGCCCCGACCACGTTCCGGCCTACTTGACCCGATCCTCCGTTAACGGAATCCAGAGACGATTCCCGTCAAAGCCGATCTGGTCCCTGTCCGTTTCCAACTCGGCCGGACGTCTGGTCGAGGACGCGTGTCAGGCGGGGCCTCGCCGGTCAGGTTTCGAGCAGGTCAAGGTCCCGAACGGCGTAACGGTGGTGTTCCCATTCCTCGTTCAAGATGACATGCAGGCAATGGAGCACCGAATGCTCACCGGTCGGATGGCCGGATTCGTCAGGGGCCCTTCGAACCTCGGTCAATTCGCGGTCGGTGAGGTTCTCGAGCGTCTCCCGCACGGCCTGCTGGCGTCCTTGCCGAACGCTCAGCACCTCAGACAGGTCCGGTGTGGCGGAGGTGTCGAGCCCCACCTCTGGCGCCCACTCCAGCTCGACGCCTGGAAGACCCCATGGATGGTACGGGTGCCGGGCCAGGTGGATTCCACGAGACAGCCAGCAATCGGTGGCGAAGACGAGGTGGCGGAGTGTCTCGACAAAGCTCCACTCCCCGTCCACTCGACGCAGCTGAGCATCCTGGGGGAGGGAGTTGGCTCGCTCGGTCGTCCCGGTCCAGAGGTCCTCCACCATCGACCACGCCTCGCGTAGACCCCCGACATCGGTGGCGCGAAGCTTCAACCGCTCGGGGAAGCGGCGATCGAGCTCCCCGGACAAGAAGTTCAATCTCGACACCATTGATTCGTAGCCCTTCGATGGCCCCGGAGATATCGGCCCCCCGGAGATCGGCGTCGGTGATCTTGGCGCCCTCGAGATTCGCACCGTGCAGGTGGACACCCGACAAGTCGAGGTCGACCACCCGGCTCCCGTGGGAAAATGGACGCCCGTCGGTCATGGCTCCTCCTTGGTGGTCAACAGGATTCGGCTCACGGCACCGGAACCTCCTGGAAAAGGTGCCATCTCGGCCCGTGCGGCCCCACCCTGATCGTGTCCGCACCCCACGACGTTTCGTTGTCAGTACGGGAGGGTGGCGAGGAACTCACGCACGGGCGGGAAGGCCTCGTCTGGGTCCTCGATGAAGGGCTCGTGGCCGATGTCCGGGAGACAGACACACCTTGCGTTGGTAAGCCCTTGCATCAACATCCGGCCGCCCGCGACCATTACGGCGTCGCGCCGGCCAAAGAGAACGAGAGCGGGGCAGCGGATCTCATGGAGCCGGCGGGTCAGATCCGTGCGAGCGAACAGCCTCTCCAGTTGCGGCACGTTGTCATTGGGAACGGGCAGCCCGGCCATGGCGGCCTTCACCTTGTCACGGACAGCGGGTCTCCCCTCCTGGGTGACGGACATCGCGGCGTAACGGGCGGCCTGCTTGTCTTTCGACTCAGGGCGCCAAGACCAAGCCACCAGGTACCGGACGGCCAAGGCAACGGCCTTGGCCGTCCGGGTAGGACCCAGGGCACGCAGTGCCGGTATGGAGATCTGGCCCGGGGTCCCTGCGGGGGTCGTCCCGACCAGGACCATGCCCGAGCACGGCTCAGGGTGGCGCAGGGCGTAGTTGAGTCCGATGAAGCCGCCCATGGAGTGGGCCAGCACGCCGACGCGCTCATAGCCGAGGTGGGCCCGCAGCTCGTCCAGATCGTCGGCAATCCGTTCGTAGGTGTAGGTCGCGCTGGGCGCGACGTCCGATCGGCCGCTCCCCCGATAGTCGTGGTACACGAGCGCGTACGCGTCCTCGAGCGGTGCCAGGGCGCTGGCCAAGGTGTCGGAGATGTTGGCGGGCCCGCCGTGGCAAGCCAGGAGGGGAGGTCCGTGGCCCCGCACGTGGTAGCGGAGTCGGACGTTGTCCGAGGTCTCAAAATCCCCCACCTCGTAGATGTTAAGCACGAGACGTCGAGGGCGACCGGTCGTGACCTCGTATGGCCCGAACGCAACCGCTATCGGCCGGTACGCTCGCGGTGGCTGCACCCCGGCCAGCAGCAGGGCCGACGCAGGCCATCCTCCAGCTCCTCCTGGGTCCGGCGAATGCGGCGTTCCCGGGTCTTCTCCTGCTTGGCATCCTCGACCCAGCAGATGAACTCGTTGCGGGCCAGAGGCGTGATGTCCTTCCAGGCATCGAGTGCCGTGGGGTTGGCGATCAGCGCACCGCGCAGGTCGGCGGGAAGCTTGTGGACCACCCCACCCGGCACTCGGTCGCTGCTCACGGGGGCAGGGTAGCGGCCCAGGGGCGAGCCCGTCGTCGCGGGCATACGGCTGCGAACAAGACGGCCGCAGGGTGCAGAGCCCCGCCACCCGCAGCGGTGTCGACTTCCGGGGTGCTCGGCGTGGGTGATCGGAACCCAGCCATCGCCTACCGGTCGCCGGAGGCGGGTCGACCCATCCCATCTGATCGACCGGATGTCCTCGTTCAGGTCGAGGTGTTCGGGGGCGACCTGGTGTCCGATGGCGACACCTCCACCGGATGCCGAATCGGCGTTTCAGCGCTGAAATCGCTCTCGGCGCTCTACGTCAAGTCGGGGATCCAGCCGCCGTGAGCCCGCTTCAAGGTATCGACCATTTCGGTGACCTGATCGAGGTCGAGTTCGGCCGCGGTGTGAGGACCGAGCATCGCCGCGTGGTACACGTAGTCGAGGCGCCCGGTCAGTGCCGCCAACCGGCCGTGAGGACCGGCAACCGAGACCGGGGTGGGGCGTTCGGTAGCCAGGGGCGTTCAGGTACCCAGCGAGGCGAAGACGCCCGAAAACGCCCGCGACCCGGACCGGGCCCGAGCGGGTTGGGCCTGACGGACCTCTTCATAGGGGAAGATGTCGGGCAGCACGCTCTGGTCCGAGCACCGCCGCACCCGGCAACCCTCGTAGAGGATCTCAGCTACCTCGAAGCCCCGGCACCAGGTCCCGACGTACCGGCCCCGGACTTCCACCGGCATCCCGACATCGGCGCCGTGCTCTTCCCAGGTCATCACCGTGCTAATGCTGTTGGCCACCGTGGCTCCTTCACTTCACTCGGGGGGGACGAGTCGGATGGGCTCGTGTGGGCGGGTCCATCCCGTTGACAAGATCCGAGATAATCCTATCAATCCTATGGTATAAATAGTGAAAGTACGCCCCTGGCCCGTCCCGTCTGGCGGACAGCCCTTCAGGTCACTCAGTCTGATCGTCACTACTCACAGGGACGGCTGGGACGTTTATGTCCAATCCGCAACGGGCACGCCTCACCGGAGCGCGGCCCGGGGATCGTCAGCGGCACCGGGGCCCCGGTGCCGCTGACGTGCGCCGACGCCTCGATGAGCTCGAGAAGCTCGGGCTCGGTGCGGTGAAGACCCTTCTTGTCGTACCAAGAGGTCGCGGCAGAGCCGAGGACGACCCAAAAGAGGAGCCCGATGGACGTGAGGAGGAGGCCCCTGTCCAGTCCGGCGTCGCCGGCGCCGTCGAAATAGATCACCGCCAGCGCGGCGCCGAGGATCTGGCGGAGCGGCTCGAAGCCGGGAAGCGCCTGGAGGGGCACCGTGCCGCCCGAGGAGGCCAGGGCGAGGTAGACGAACACGATGAGGGCGTCCAGTTGACCGGGGGCTCCCAGCGCGTCGAAGAGGGTAAGCGTCCCGATGGCGACCACGGCGGCGGCGAACCAGCCGTACAGCTAGAGCACGGGCCAGTGGGGCGCATCCAAGCGCAGGAGGCCGGCCGCCACCGCAATGAGGAGCCCGGTGAACAACAACGTCGCCGGCACGGAGATCACCCATTTGGCGACCAGGGTCTGCCACCTCGTGATCCTGCAGGGAATCTTCTGGCTCCAACGCGGCCCGACCTCGCTGGCGGCATAACCGAGGGCGGAATCGACGGCGCTGTTGACGATGGTGGCGCAGAGGAATCCGCACATCATTATGAGAAGACGTAAAAGGCGCTCAATCCGAGCCCGGCATGGGCCGGCAACGGCCGATAAGTCTCAGTCGACACGGTTACCGGATTTGCCAGCAGGGCGGGGTCGGCCGTGTCGTGGGTCGCCGTGGCCTCGGAACGGCCCGGGTGCCGCAGCCGGCGGGTCTGTGGAGAGATCCGTTCCCTGTCTCGGCTCCCTATCGGCTGGACGCCGTTTCGGTGCGCCACTCCGGTCGGCTCGATCCCCGCGGCACGAGGATCGGATCGGACCATGAGGGCGGAGTCTGCGAAAAGCGCACGGGTGGGGCGACCATGTGGACGTCCCCGAACGGGGTGGGCGCATCGTAAGGGACCGGCTCGCCCAAGCGGTGCTCGTCGTCGCAGCCCGCCAGTGCCGGGTCCACGAAGCCGAGCGAGCCGCACCACATCGCCGTCTTCGTCAGACTGACGGTGACGTGCCACGATCCGCCTTCGGTGGTGCGCTTGACCAGGGCGGCCATGGCGCCGATGGCACCCATGTAACCGGTGATGTAGTCATTGATGAGGAAGGTGGCAGGAAACCGGGGCTCGGCTGCGCTTCCCTCGATGGTCATGAGACCGGACGTGGCGGAGCCGTTCATATCGAAGCCGCCCCGCCCGGCCCAGGGCCCGCTCGGCCCGTAGCAGTTGATCGAGACGTACACGACGCCCGGACGTCGCTCGGCGAGCTCCCGGGGATCGAGCCCGCGGCGTTCAAGGGAGCCCAGGCGGTGGTTGTTGACGACGACGTCGGCTTCGGACAGGAGCATCGCTGCCCGCTCCTTCCCGGTCGGACTGTCGAGGTCGACATACGCGCTCCGGGAGCCGACGTTTGCTTCGGTGTAGATGTGCTCGTGCTCGTAGTCGTTGGGGCGCGTCGCTCCAAGCACATCGGCTCCGTGCTCGGCGAAGGTCCGTCCAACGGTGGGACCGGCAACGGCGTGGGTGAACGACAGCACACGGATGCCGTCAAAGGCTCGGTCAGCTGCTCCAAAGCTGCGCGCCGGAGCGTCGCCGATGAGTTCCAGGCCGATCGCCGGCTGGGCGGCCAGCAGTGCCCCCTGCTCGTGCGCCAGCCATTCGTCAGGCGTGCGCACGATGCAGATCGGCAGGCCCCTGGCGTTGGCTCTCTCTTCCAGTTCGAGGGCATCCCAGGTGGCGATGGCCTGGGCCACCCTGGCGGAGTCGGGTGGTACGTCCAGGAACCGGCACCACTTGGCCACCAGATGCGGGTAGACGGCCGTGGCCATGACCCAGCGGTCATCGGCCGTCCGGTAGGGCGCAACGAGGAACGGGTTGTCGAAAAGGAGTGGATGTGGGGCGGCCTCGTCGTTCAACGTCGGGTGCCAGAATGCGCCCGGATTTATGGTGTGGATGGCTTCGCGCAGGTCGAGGTGGAGGTTCTGCGCCGGCCCGCCCCGTTGCCTATGAAAGGCCACTGCCGCCACGGCCCCGGCCATGAGGGGAATACCGATGCACGCTCCCAGCCGGTGTGCGGCAGGCACGATGGGGTCTTGTCCGGCAAAGGAGACGGAGGTTCCGGCGTCCGTTCTGGAAAGTCCGACTTCCGACAGCAGGTCGTCGAGGGGATCGATGGGGTCGAAGTCGGTCGGTCGAGGTGTATCGGTCGCCAGGGAGCTGGCCGTGTCTCGCTTGTTCATCGCACCTCCTCAGGTGCATTCATTGAAGGGACCTCAGTCAGGAGAAGTGACCGACTCGGTCGGCACCGAGAACTGCCGGAGCAACGCCGTCACCGCCTTCGGGCCAACACCCGAGTGGGCGATCGCCCCTGCCGCCACGTTCGTCAACACCTGAATGTCGCTACCCTCGGTGACCGCCACGATCATGCGAGCGAGCTCGTCGACCGGCAGGGTGGGGATGCGTCCCGCCCGTTCGAGCGCCTCGGTCACCAGGACCGCTAGCTCCGAGCGGACCCGCAACTCGTGCTCGACGAGGAGAAGCGCCACCTCGGGTTGACGGATGGCGTGTAGTGAGAATTCCACGGAGACGAGCGTCCATTGGCGGTCGACAGCGAGACCGGGGACGTGAGTTCGATTGTCGGGCGCTTCCTCGAGCACGTCGGCGGCCGGCATGGCACTGCGGATCCACGCTGCCCTCCGCTCCCAGCTTCGGTCGAGGAGAGCGAGGAACAGGGCGTCCTTGTTGGCGAAGTTGGAGTAGAAGGCGCCTTTCGTCAGCCCGGCGCGCGCACAGATGTCGGGTATGGACGTGGCCCCGTATCCCTGCTCGGCGAACAGCTCCATGGCTGCATCGAGCAAGGCCGAGACGGTGATCGGCCTGCGCTTGGTCACTCCCCGGGGCATGGCGTCATTCTATAGGATTCCGTACGGTATGCAATACCGTACCGAATATAAAATGAAATGTGGCGATCCGTTCTCGAGATCGGAGGCGAACTCACTCCGGATCGCAATTCCCCCGATGCCCGCCGAGGCCGGCCGCTTGCACGCGCTCGACCGGCTGCAAGGCGATGGAACCACGACCCTCAACAAGCGCGCAGACGCACTCAGAGGTGGGGACAGAGGCTTCTGTAGGCCGCCCGGCCGGCGCCGGAGGAAGTGCTACTTCTGGGGAGACCCCAATCGTGGGACTCTTGGGGCAGATCCTCAGCGGCGGGCGAGGCGGCGGCCGCTTTCGGTATCGATAGGTGTGTAGTTCATCTCGAAATGGTGGTACAGAGTGGACTCGTCTGCCTGAGAGAGTTCCTCGCCATGCATTTCGATGTCGGGTGCAGATCGCACTTGCTCCTTGGTCACCGTGACCTGGAGGTCATCGGGACCAACCTGTATCCCGCCCAACGGTACAAAGGTCAAGTGACGATCGATAAACCCTTCCTTCACGGTGGCGAACTGCGGCTCGTCAGTCTCGACATCGACGTAGACATCTTGCAGCTTGCCGATCCTCTCGCCGTTACGGTCAATCAGCTGCTTTCCGTGCCATTCGGCGACGTTCCACTTCGCTTCGCCCGCATTGCCAGTCATGTTGTCCTCCTCGTCGCCGACGCCCAAGCAAGGATACGGCCGGCGTTCAGCGCGCGTCCAGGCGCGCCACCTCGCTCTCAGACGGAATTGACCTGCTTTCGGCCTTCGGCGTAGGTGAGCCATCGTCCTGCGTCGAAGTCATAGAGCTTGCAGGCCCTCGAATTGGCGACGAAATCACGGAAGCGCAAAGGCTTGTCGATGACCGTTCCGGGGAAGGCGGCCTCGATGGCGTCAGCGGCCTCCTCCAGGTGGTACATCGGAACACGCATGTCCACGTGGTGGGGGACGTGAACCATGATCCAGTGGAAGAAGAAGTTGAACCCCTTCGGCGCACGGAGCACGGTGGTGCCTTGCATTTGGGCCTTGAACTTGTTCCATTCAGCCTTCTTCCACCAGCGAATTTCCGGGGCGATGTGATGCACATGGACCATGGTGCCGATGAAGCAGGCGAATCCCAGGAAGGGCAGCAGGAGGGTGCGGACATCGAGCCAGAGGATCCCGGCGACGGTGTCGCCCGAAGCCACGCCGATAGAGGTGAACAGGGCGAGCATCCCGGCGATGAACGCCGTGACGATCCACCGGTCCCGGCGGATCGCCTTGACCCACCGTGCCGGGTTCGGTCCCGTCATCATCTTCTTCCACCACACCTGGTGGATGTAGTACGGACCGGCCCCGACCCAGGACCATTCGACGCGGTGAACGGTTTTGCGCCACCAGCCCAGACCGGCAAACTGTTCGGGAGTCGTGGGATGCCAGACGAAGTCGTAGCCCTGGCGGACGGTGTAGGGGTGATGCACGCGATTGTGGCCGAGGATCCAGCCCTCGTAGACGTGGAGGCTGGGCAGGAATGCCAGGTGAGCCACCGTCGAGTTGATGCGTTTCGACTTGAATAGGGCGCCGTGGGCGGCATCGTGACCGACGACGAAGAGCCCGGAGACGACCAGGGCCAACAGGACCTCGAGAGCGGCGACGGCGAACACGTTGTCAATGAAGACGAGAACGACGAGCAACGCCACGTACATGGTGACGTCCCGTAAGAAGTACGCCATGCCACGCCAGGTCGGATTCTCATACACCGAGGCCGGCAGGACGTCAATGACAGGCTTGAGGGTGGTGGGCGAAGCAGCGTACGTCACAGGGTCTGTGGCGACTGAGGACAGCTCGGCCATCTAAATCCCCGTCTTCCTTCAGCGGTTCACTACAAGGCTGACGGTACGCCGACGCTCTGGTCCTCCCTAGGGCCGAAGGTCATAAACTCGGATTCCACGGGTCCATCCACCCGATCGATCACCGGTGCGGCCCCAAACGGCGCCACCAGGTTGAACGAGAAGAGCGGCCCCCATAGTGGGCCGCTCTTCACAGACGCTCAGTCTGGTTGGCCTGCCAGTCTGGCGTCGCCTTCGCCAATCAGCTGACTTGGCGAGACCCGGATTCATCATCCGTAACTCTCAGTCTGCCATAGCGATACGCCAGCAAGGAAGAGTCCAAAGTCCCATTCGTTCCGCTCCGGGATCGTGGCAGATGCGCTGTTCGCCCGAGCGACGCCCACGCCCTGCGCATTGGCAAACGAGCGAGTTCAGCCCGCGATGCCGATCATTGGTTCGAGAGTCGGCGCTCCAGCGGATCAGCTGGCGCTGGCCAGGACTGTCTCAGTGTCTTCAGCGCTCATGGGAGGTCCGATTGGCCTAAGGTCATGCGACCCAGCGATGCGCGCCAGTTCGTCTATGGGCGGGAACTTTGGGTGGCTCGGTACGATGCGCGCCGTAGCTGGAGTGCTGATGTCGCGGACGAGATCACGGAAGCTGGCGTTGTCGTGCACGAGCAGGATCCGTGCCTCGCGCTCACCGACCACCCGGAAGGTGTGCGGCACGCCGCGGGGCATAGAGACCCAGTTCCCAGCCCCGACGACCAGCTCCTCTTCGCCACAGCGCACGACC
Organism: uncultured Acidimicrobiaceae bacterium; assembly: GCA_963800065.1. Taxonomy (GTDB): domain Bacteria; phylum Actinomycetota; class Acidimicrobiia; order Acidimicrobiales; family UBA8190; genus CAWJFJ01. Next base: position 78,464 of record CAWCZO010000003.1, read on the forward strand.
ATCTGGCCCTGGAGGATGTACCAGGTGTCGTCGAGGTTGTCGTGGACGTGCAGCGGGGGCGCCGAGCCGACTGGCAAGGTCATCTCGAGCACGATGGTGTTCATTTCGGGTGCGCAGCGGTGCTCAACGACCAAGGTGTCGAGGAACCACCACGCCGGCACCTGTTCATTCTCGGGGGAGTCGACAACTGCCGTCGTCACTTCAGCCACCTCCTGGTAGAAACCTGTCCTGGATCGGATAGTCAGGTGTCCTTACGGTCGGATCGTATGGTAACCTTACGACTAATGTCAAGTAATTCCCTCGACCGCCCCAACGGCGAACGAAGCCCGTACGCCGGCGCCATGCTGGGTATCGTTTGGCAGTGGGTCCGTGATCAGCTGTATGCGGGCGTCGTTGCGGCGGGATACGACGATCTGAACGCCGCGCACGTCGGTCTCTGGCGCTATCCGGGCCTCGAGGGACTACGTCCAAGCCAGCTTGCCGACCGGAGGGGGATCACGAAACAGTCGGTCAACGAACTGCTCGGGCACCTGGAACAGACACCGTTCGCGGATCCGAGGTCGATGACCGGTGACAGCTGGTGCGGGCAGCGATCGGGCCTGGAGCTCTTCTCGCGTCATGTACGCCCGCCAACAGCCGGTGCTAGGGGACGGCCAGCGAACCCGCTAACCGCTCGGTCAGCAGTTCGAGGGAGCTGTGCAGCTGGGCGAAGCGCCGCGGCCCCAGGATCTCCGCGATCCGCAGCTGGGCCGCGCCCCAGCCTCTGCGTAGATTGTCTGCTCCAGCCGCCGTCCCTTGGAAGTAAGTCGGATCACGCGAGCCCTTCCGTCGGCCGAATCGGGCACGCGCAACAGGTACCCGTGTTGGGCCAGGGCCCCGATCCCCTCGTTGGCATAGCGCACGAGCCAACGGTGCAGCGTCCGCCGGTCCACCCCGTGGCGAGCGGCCACGTCGGTGACCGTGGCGCCGGTGTCGAGGACCTCTCGCACGGCGAGATAGCGCTGCTCAAGCATCGAAAGCTCCACCAATGCCATGACCGCCTCCTGTGTCCGGGGTGCGGCCAAGCCAACGTGAAAAGCGGCGGTGAGGCAACGGAGCGAGTGGGACACAGGTACCGGAGCCACCGTCGCCCAGGTACCGGAGCCGGGCCGAACAGGGAGACACGGGCGGCGGAGCCAGAGTGAGACAGACCTACCGAACTCTCACACGCGCGTTACTCAAACCCTGTGGAGGTAACGGGACCTTGCTTGAACCATTCTGACCAGGGAGAATGTCTCCGGAAGCTCCTCGAAATGGTCCCATCCGGGTCCAAAACGGCCAAGACTCGAGCCCCGAGACGGGTCTGCCGGCGCCTCGATCCATCCAAGATGGAGGAACTGATCCAGGGTTACTCCGACGGCGTTCCCCTCGACGAACTGGCTAGCCGGTTTCAGGTCGATCAGAGCACCGTCCAGGAGCACGCTCGTCGACACAACCTACCCCGTCGGTCTCCGAGGTTCGGGCCAAGCCAGACAGCGGAGGCGATCACGCTCTACGCCGAGGGTCAATCACTGGTGAAGCTTGCCCGACATTTCGGTGTGGCCACTGACACCGTGGCTCTTGACTTGCGCAGAGCGGGAGTCACACTGCGAGCTCGGCGGGGATGGAAGTAACTAATCGGTCTTCTTCGCCACTCTTCAGGCCCCGCCTCTCATCTGCCTGGCGATCGCGTCACGGGCCTGGCTAGCGGTAGCTGATTTAGGATTATGTACGGCCTCCCACCAATCAGGATATGCCGCCGCCACCTGACTGAGCTCTGCGACGCCTGTAATAGCGAGGAGTCCTCGCACGGCTTCGGACCTCTCATCCAAGACCGGGTGAGGAGGGACAGGCATGTCCCGAGGGGCTAGATCATGCAAGCGATCAAAGGCTTTCTCGGCCCTCTCGAACAGTTCCAAAGCCTCGAGGAGTCGCTGGACTTTGGCCTCCCGGACTCTGTCGGGTCCGCCCTTACCCTTGGTGGTCAACGGTCCTCCGGTCGAGAGTAGATCGATAGCGCCGCCACCGCCGGGCGCCGCCTTGGTTGGGTCAGCCGCAGCGTAGATCGCGATATGGCCGGATCCACAGATTCGAGACCATGGTGGGTTAACCACAGCCCGGTCAGCGATGACTGGCTTTGCCACGGTTCTTCCTTTCGGTCCCGACTTTGACCTTAGAACTGCGGGGGCTACTTTCAGACAGTTCGAGCTCAGTCAGAAGAGCGCGCGTTTCATCGAGAGACGACGTGAGAATCCGGCGGGCAACATCGAGCAATTCAAAGATCATGGGGTTTCCGACCGAGTACAGGACACTCGTGCCCTCTTTGCGAGCCTGGACAAGGTTGGCCCGCCGCAGCACGGCGAGCTGTTGCGATAGGTGTGAGGCCTCAATGCCCACGGCCGGGACCAAGTCGCTGACGGTGCGCTCCCCGTCACGAAGAACCTCGAGGACACGAATCCGTGCCGGGTGGCCGAGTGTCTTGAAGAACTCGGCCTTCACTTGGTAGATGGGAGTCGTCACGACCATTTCTCGATTCTCGGCTCGACATGTCCGGCGTTGGTATTGATGCGGCGCCTGGGTATGGGTCCATAGTCTAACGGAATGATGAGATTGTCAGATGCCACATTGCTCCTCATAAGTCGTTTCCGGCGTACGACAGGTTGAAGCTCTTGTTGGCGAGTGGGAAGTCAGGGACGATCGTGTCGGCGAGTGCCACCGACAATGCCGGCCAGTTGAAGAAGGAAGGATCCACGACCTTGACCCGGCTCAGGCGGCCGGATCCATCAACCTCGATCCGGTGAACGATGGCGCCACGCCAGCCCTCGACGACGCCCGAACCGCTCCCCGCCCCGGCAACGACGTGATCCGGGCCGAATGCATAAGGCGGGCCGGGGCGAGTGCAGAAGTCGTCGAAAAGGGCAAGAGAGGCCTCGAACTCCTCCACCCTCACCTGGAAGCGAGCCAGGACGTCGCCGGTGGTGGTGCCGGCCGGGACGAAGTTGGCCCACGGTTCGCCGACGGGATGAGCCACTCTGGCGTCGAATGTCGAGCCGGAGGCACGCGCTATCACACCGAGCACCCCGAGCTCGGCGATGTCGCCAGGGTTGAGCACCGCCGTGCCCGTGAACCGGTCCATGACGATGCTCTGATCCAGCGCGAGATTCACGAGCTCACGGAACTGCGCACCGATCTCGGCCAACTCCGCTGGCCGAGGGATGGAAGCCAGGCGAGTCCCACCCACCCGCACGCCACCCCGGAGCAGCCGGTGGCCGGTGACCGACGCGTTCAGCCGAAGTAGTCGCTCGCGCAATGTCAAAGCCTTGGCCTGCACCAGACCGAATCCGACGTCGTTACACATCGCACCAACGTCAGCCACATGGTTGTACATCCGCTCCAATTCGATTAGCAGGTTCCGCAGGAGGGACGCTCGTGGAGGAACCTCTATGCCACACGCCTCCTCGATCGCCAGGCAGTAGGCCAAGCCATGGCCCACGGCCGTGTCCCCGGAGATCTTCTCGGCCAGTTCGATACCGGAGTGGATGTCCCGACCTTCGAAGAGCCGTTCTATGCCCTTGTGGACGAACCACAGCCGAGCCTTCATCTTCAGGATCGTCTCACCCACAACCGAGAATCTGAAGTGTCCAGGCTCGATCAGACCGGCATGCACGGGGCCCACGGGGATCTCGTAGACTCCGGCCCCCTGCACCTCGACGAACGGGTACGAACCGGCGTCGTCCACCATGGCGGGGGGTGGTCCGGCGTCGCTCCTCATCGGATACCAGCCCTCGGGCCAATGCTGGTGAAGGACGAGACGCCGGAGAGCCGGGTGACCGATGGGGACGATGCCGAACAGGTCGTGGATCTCCCGCTCGAACCGGCTGGCCGGAAATGACAAGGCGGCCAATGAGGGGATCTCCGGTCGTCGCCGGTCAACCGTGAGCACCAGTTCGATCCGGCGGTCAGGGGGGCCCGACGTGAAGAGGTAGACGACACGAAGAGGTCCGGGATGGTCGACGGCTGAGACGAGCGCCAGGCGAAAACCGCGCTGCAGAAGCGACTCAGCGGCGCTGAACAGACCGTCAGTCGGCACATCCAGGGCGTCATGGAGGTTCCCCGTGCGTTCGAGGGCCGTGAGCAAAGCGAACGACTCGGTCATGGCGCCACGATGCGAGCTGCCGCGTGAAGCAGGGATTCGAGAGGCCACGCCGATACGCCTATGAAAGCGCACCCGACGAGCCCCCCGATGAGTGGCACGGCCACAAGAGCGGGGGTCAAAGCCGGCGCATCAGTCCCTCTCGGGCCTAACAAGAGATGACGTCCATGGGTCATCACGGCAGCGAAGATGACCGCCATGCACACCAAGGAGACGGCTGCCGCCCAGCCGAGACCCACCTGGAACTCGGCGCGCAGCATGTTGAGCTCGCTCACAAACAGGCTGAAGGGCGGGAAGCCAAGGAGCGCGAACAGTCCGAACCCGAAGATGCCACCCAGGACAGGGCGACGGCTGAGCAAAGCTGGCACGTGCTCGATCTCGCTGGTGCCTTCGATCAGGAGGATCTCACCCGATGCCAGGAAGAGCACGCCCTTGGCCAGGCCGTGGCCGAGGATGTGGAGAAGGACAGCGGCGATTGCCAGCGGCGATCCCGCGGCCGCTCCCAGGGCGATCAGGCCCATGTGCTCGACGCTGTGATAGGCGAGCATGCGCTTGTAATCCCGCTGGGTGAGGAGCAGTGACGCCGCCACCAGGAGCGACAGCAGGCCCACGATGACGAGAAGGGTGCGCGGGAACGTGGGACCGAGGGCACCATCGGCAATGACCTTGAAGCGCATGATGGCGTAGAAAGCCACCGTCAGGAGCACCCCCGACATGAGGGCGGAGACGGGAGCCGGGGCCTGGCTGTGGGCGTCGGGGAGCCAGCTGTGCATGGGCACCAGGCCGACCTTGGTGCCGTAACCGAGCACGATGAGGGCAAAGGCCAGCCGCATGACGCCGGGGTTCAACTGATGCGACTGCGCCATGAGGGACGTCCAGTCGAGGGGATGAGGCCCGTGTCCGACGTGGAGAGACGCCAGATAGACGAGCACCGTACCCAGGAAGGCCATGGCGATCCCGACGGAGCAGATGACGATGTACTTCCACGACGCTTCGAGCGACGACCGGGTCTGGCGATGTCCAACCAGGAAGGTGGTGACGACCGTCGTCGCCTCGATGCCCACCCACAGCACGCCCAGGTTGGCGGCCAATACGGCCAGAAGCATGGTGGCCAAGAAGGCCTGAACGAGGACGCTATAGAGAGCGGCGTGACGCGGGGTGCACCGACCGGCGGCGACCTCGGCATCGAGATAACGCACGCCCTGCCACGTGGCCAGGGTGGCGATGACCCCGATGACGATGACCATGAAGGCACTGAGCGCATCGGCCCGCAGGACCCCGTCGAGGGCTGTGATCGGTTTGCCGTGCACGACGTGGGTGGCTAGCACCACTCCCGTCACGAGCACCCCCGAGGCGCTGGCCGTGCCCAGCCAACCGATGGCCCGCCGCCAGGGGACGACGCCCGACACAAGGCCCCCGACGAGGGGCAGCAGCAGGACGGCGATCACCATCAGTCGTGCAGCTCGGTTAGTTGGTCAAGGTCGAACGACCCCAGGCGTGAACGAAGCTGTATGGCAAGGACCCGGAGGACGATGACCGCCAGCAGGACGTCGAGCGAGGCACCGAGCTCCACCAGCAAGGGCACTCCGGCGGTGGCCAGGAAGGCCACCAAGGCCACGCCGTTATCGACCAACAGGATGCCTACGATCTGGGACACGGCCTTGCGGCGGGTCACCAGGGCGAAGAAACCCACCAACATGGCCGCCAGTCCGAGGGGAATGAGCCGTCCGGCTGCGGTAGGGACGAGCGACGTCACCGACCGCGTGGCGGCGAAGGCCAGGAAGGTGAGCGCACCGGCGGCCACGAGCGATGAGGGCACGTTGACCAAGGGATCTGTCTCGCGACTGTTCGGGTCGTGACGCACCACCCGATCAATGAGGAGGGGGACGACCACAGCCTTGGCACCGAGAACGAGCAGCCCCACCACGATGAGGCCGACGTCGTGCTCATGGAGTCCGATGACCGTGGCCACACAAGCCAGCGCCGCGCCCTGAACGGCCAACGTCCGCACGATGGCACCGAGTGATCGGCGCCACAGCGTCACCACGGCGCAGAGCAGCACTGCGGCGGCGGCGAGCCCCAGGACGCTCGTGTAGGTCGAGGCGCTCACTTGACCACCAACCCGCTCACGACGCCGAGGAGGGCCAAGACAAACGCACCGGCAAGCAGCTCCGGGATGCGGAACAACCGCACCTTGGCGATGAACACCTCGAAGACGGCCAAGAAGACGCCCACGACGGCGATCTTGGCGACCAGCGAGGCCACACCGACGACGACGCTGGAGACGCTTGTGGAAGTCGCTACGCCCCAGGGGGCGACCAGATTCACGAAGATGCCCAGCAGCAGCGTGAGCCGCATGGCCTCGCCCGCAGTGACGAGGGCCAGGTCGGGTCCGGTGTACTCGAGGATCATGGCTTCGTGCACCATGGTGAGCTCGAGGTGAGTCGCCGGGTTGTCCACCGGAAGCCGACCACTCTCGGCCACGATGACTATGAGCAGAGCCCCCAGAGCGAATAACCGCTGCGGGGTGGCCACCGACCCGGGGTGGGCTAGGACGGCACTGACGATGGCCGGGAGATTCGACGAATGGGCGGTGGCGGAGAGGGCCAGAATGGTGACGAGCAGTGCTGGCTCGGCCAAGGCGCCGATCGTGACGGCCCGGCTCGAGCCCATACCCCCAAAAGCCGTCCCGGCGTCCAGGCCCGCCAGGGCTAGCAATGTCGATCCAACCAGCAGGAGGTAGACAAGAACGAAAAGGTCCGAGCTGGTCCTGAGCGCCGGCTGGGTGGTGACAAGCGGCGTGATCGCCGCTGCCACGGCCACCGTGGCTACGAGCACGACTGGCGCCAAGGGAAAAACCCACGTGGCTTGGTCGGGGCGGAACCGCTGCTTGCGAAAGAGCTTGCGAATGTCGACGAGGGGTTGGAGGACCGGCGGTCCGACCCGGCCCTCCAGCCGGCTGCGCACCTTGCGCATGACCCCCACGAGTACCGGGCCACCCAAAGTGACCGCCGCCACTTGCACGGCCGATACAACGCCCGTGCCTATGATGTGCGAGACGGTGCTCACCCCATCACCGCCACCGCCACCAGCAAGAACACGAGGGCACCCAATCCGTAGGCCAGGTAGCGGTGAACGCTCCCTGGTTGGAGTCGCCGGGCCACCTGTCCCCAGCGTCGGACGGCCGCGATGACGGGTTTGTAGAGACCCCGCTCGATGGCGTCGTCCACCGTGTTGGCGAACGTCACCGACTCGATGACGTAGCGCGACTCGGCCACGTGGGTGACGTCCAGGTCTTGGACAGGCCGAAGCACGTCGTCGAAGACCCGCTGCACGGGCTCGGCAAACGACGTGGCCGTGTACTGCATGCGAGCGGTCTGGAGCTGGCGACCACAGCCCCAGGCTTCGACCACGCGGGGCGTGGGCTGGCGTGACAACCCCCGGCGAAGACCCATGACGCCGACCACGGCCACCGCCAGGGCACCGGCCAGGGCGCCGGGGGCCAGCATCCCTCGGAGCCCGACGACCTGCAGGTCGACGCCATGCGCCAGGACCGGGGTGCGGAGCCCCGGTAAGGCCGTCCTCACCGCTCGCTCGACGGCCGGGAAGATGATTGTGGGGACGACACCCAGAACGACGCAAACGGCCACCAGCAGACCCACGGCCAGACGCATGGTGCCGGGGACCTCGGTGGCGTCGTCGGCAGACTCCGAGCGGGGACGGCCCAGGAAGCCAATGCCCACGGCCTTTACGAAGGCGACCACGGTCAGGCCGGCGGTGAGGGCCAGAGCGGCCACGGCCAGGGGTATGGCGATGTCCCCGGCGGTGCTCCCGATAACGGCTCCGTGCAGCAGGCTCTGAAACAGCAGCCATTCACCGATGAAGCCGTTCAGCGGGGGCAGGGCGGAGATGGCCGCGGCGGCCACAAGGAAAAGGGCTCCCGTCTGCGGCATACGCCGCAAGAGGCCGCCGAGGCGGTCGAGGTCACGGCTACCCGTGGCCACCTGGACTGACCCGGCCGACAGAAAAAGGGCGCCCTTGAAGCCAGCGTGGTTGAACAGCAGCACGAGGGCGGACACCAGGCTCAATGCCGCCAGGAGTGGGTGCCGGGTGGCGTCGAAGAGTCCGGCGGCACCCACAGCCAGCAAGACCAGCCCAATGTTGTCGGTGGTGGAATAGGCCAACAGCCGTTTGAGGTCGGTGCTGCTCGCCGCCTGAAGCGAACCGAACAGCGCCGAGGCGCCGCCGAGAACCAGCACCACCAGCCACCACCACACCGGGCCTCCGCCGAGGAGGTCGTCACCAACGAGGACGATCCCGTAGACACCGAGGGCCACCATGGCCCCTGACATGAGCGCCGACACCGGGCTCGGTGCTTCGGGATGCGCTTTGGGCAACCACACGTGGAAGGGCACGGTACCGGCCTTCGACCCGAAGCCCACCAATGCCAACATGAAGATGAGGGCTCGCACTCCTGACGCCATGTGTCGGGCATGGACGCCGATGGCCGCGAACGTCTGACTGCCAGAGTGGGCGGCGAGGATCAAGAAACCGACCAGGATGGCGGCGGCGCCGACGTGGGTGAGTACCGCGTACCAGGTACCGGCGCTGCGTGATGCTTCGTTGTGGCCGTGATCCACCAGAACCAACAGGAGCGACGTAAGCGCCATGAGCTCCCACAGCGCCATGAAGGTAGCCACACTTCCCGCAGCGGGCACGAGGAGCAACGTGGTGATGAAGAGCGGGAACGCGCACGCCGCCGCACGCGTGTCGAGACCGTGACCTGCGTACCCGATGCCGTACAAAGTGGCGGGTACAGCCAACATAACGACCAAGAGCACGAAGAACGCCCCCAATGCGTTAAGTACCAGGGTGGCGCCGGTGAGAGGGAGCAGCTCGGTTGATCGCAGAACGATCGGCTGGCCAGTTGCCAGCACATGAACGGCAGCGGAAGCCTCGCACCCGCAGGCGGCCCAGATGAGAACGGCGGCGGCCGGCACCCGCAATCCCTGGGGCAACAAGGCGCCGGCGGCGGCAGCCCCGAGCCCGAGCATGGCACCGACGACCACAAGGACGCCGGCCGTCATCGACGGGTAATGCCGCGCAGCGCCTCGATGATGGCGGTCGGATGAGGAGGACAACCCGGAATCGAAACATCCACCGGTACCACGTCGCTCACGGAGCCGACCACGCCGTAACCACCCCGGAACTCTCCGCAATCGTGTGCGCAATCACCTACGGCGACAACGACACGCGGCTGCGGCGTTGCCTCGACAGTCTTGATCAAGGGGACGGCCATATTCCTCGTGACGGGCCCGGTGACGAGGACACCATCGGCGTGTCGGGGCGAGGCGACGAGACGAGTCCCGAACCGCTCGGCGTCATACACAGGCCCGAACACAGAGGCGATCTCGATTTCGCAGCCATTGCACGATCCAGCGTCAACGTGACGGAGTTGCAGCGATCCGGCCAGGTCTCTTGGAGATCCCGACGTCGATTCATCAACGGGACCGAGAGGCTCGGTGACACGGCGGGAGCGCCACAGTGCCCGCCCCAACTCTGACAAGGACATAACGGGAACTCAGCTCGGCTGGAGGCTGGCCTGGGCGACGGTTGCTGTGCGCAGCCACGCTCCACATCGAGCACATCGCGGGACGTCATCGTCGCGGCAGGACGGGACTCGTACGAAGCGCCAGCAGTTTTTGCATACCACGGTGTCGGAGGTTCCCGAGGCCGTCTGGGGGCGCCGGTGAGCCGCTCGATGCGCCACCTGACGGCTCGAGGTGGCCCCGCCCGTGGTCTCAACTCTATCTCCCGGACTAAATCCGCTCATATTCTTATTCTGTCATACTGTCAGGTACCAACGAGAACGGAGACGCGTCCAAGTACTGGCCGGCTTTTGGCGTTCCAGCCAGCGTCGGCGGAGAGGGGTTCCAATGCCCTGGAAACCGGTAGCCGGTCACTTCGTTGTGGCCAAACTCGATGGCAAGGTGCGGCAGGTTCTCGCCTTGGCGTGGAACTCTGGCACGGGTGCCGTGCGAGTCGATTGGCCGCTTCAGACCCCGGCCAACTCATCTCACCGATATTCGAGAATGGGGAGCACCGTCATCGACAAGTCCTGCTTTGAACCGCTCGATCCGGAGGGGTTTAGTGCTGTCACCGAGAGACAACGCCTAGGGGGCCGTGAACCCATCGTCGTCTCTGCAAAGGATGGCTCACCATGAGCTTGTCCGACGGTGATGCGGTGGAGATTCCCAAAGAGGAAGCCAACGCCGGAGAGAACACTGTGAGCCAGGGCACCAGCATCGACCTCGATGATCGGGTGTTGATCTTGCGCGACAGCGAGCTCACCTTTCCGGCGATCGCGAAACAACTCAAACTCCCGGGTGCTGCCGCAGCACACTCCTGTTTCCTCCGCGCGCTTGCTCGCCAATCGCCTGACGAACGATCGCTTTTTCGTCAACGCGAGCTGCTCCGTCTCGAGGCCCTCGCGCATAAGATAAGCCAGCGTTCTGACCTAGGGACGAAGCAGCTTCAAGAGCGTCTCACGCTCATCGACGAACTACGAGGTCTCATGTTCATAGAGAAGCCCGAGAGCTAGCGCGAGGGCGCGTTTCTGTCGGATCTTGACAACGTACTCATGTGCATAGACCCGGGAGTTCGAGCAGCGGTGGACACCTCAGATCTGTTAGACGCATTCCAAGTATGTCCGGGACAATTCACGGGACACAGCGACGGAACCAGGGAATGCAAAGAAGGTCGCGCCTGCCTCGGTCCTGACCGTGCCCATGCTGGTGGGCACACCTACTGTCGTGTGCTCTTTGCGGCTGGAACCTGCCCCATCGGCGGCGTAGAGGGAGACTGATCCAACGTGAGGAAGGAGGAGACACCAATAACTAACCTGAGCTGGCCGGATTGATCTGGCAGCGATCTGGGAATCACATCAAAGTGATCTACATCACCGGTGAGCGGGGATATCTTGGAACCGGGAGCTTGACCGGAGGGGGCCACCCTGCCGAGGAGGCTGGCATGACTCGGATACCGACTCCGGCAAGCCTCGCTCATTGGGTTCGGCACCCCGAATATTCTCAAATTGGCAAGAAATCCCTTAAATAGCCAAGCGGTTCAAGGCGTTTCAGGGTACCGAAGATCGGCCCTTTAGCCCAGGTCGGCGTGCTGACTTGAGTTGAACCCATCCGACGCGCAGCTTCAAGGCGGAACGGATGACCTCATCGATGGTTCTAGTGCCCCATCAAGCAACGTTTGCGCGCTTTACCAGCTCACGCAGTGTTTTGTCCTGAGCGTTGCGGTTGCGCCAGATAATGTAGCGACGGATCATCGAGTTCTGCTCTTCGTGTGAGCGGTGGTCGGTGCCATCCAAGGTGAAATACCGCAGTGCCTGGAACTGCGCCTCGATCCGGTTCAGCCAGCTGGCGTTGGTGGGCACGTAGGCCAGTTCGACATTGTGGTCCTCGGCCCAGTCGCCCACCCGCGTGTCTCTCTGGGTCGACAAATGGGGACTGAAGTTGTCGAGCACGATGGCGATGCGAACTCCGGGTGGGTAGAGGCTGCGCAGGTAGCGGCAGAACTCGAGGAATGTGGTGCGGTCCTTCTTGGTCTTGATGTGACCGTAGATCTTGTCCTGATTCAGGTCGTAGGCGGCCATCAGGTGGCGGACCCCGGCGTGGCGAGTGAAGGTGGCGCGACGACGCCGGCGACGTGATCCTCTGACCCGGTCCTCGTCCTTGACGGCCATCGGGGCCCACTGCTTGCCGGGCCGGGGCAGCAGGTTGAGGGGTCCGAACTCGTCCATGCAGATGATCACCGTGGGGTCGTTTTTCTTGGGTTTGGCCTTGCCATCAGCGATTTCGTAGAGCTCGAGGACCCGGTTCTTCTTGGTCTCGAAGTCCGGGTCGCTCGACTGCTTCCAGGTCTTGATCACTTGAAACGAGACGCCCTCCTCTCGGAGGAGCAGGCGCAGTCCCTCGTGGCTGATGTCGTCGACCACCCCCTCAGCCACCAAGAACTCGGCCAGCTTGGTCAGGCTCCAGGTCGAAAAGGGCAAGCCGTGGTCGACGGGCCGGCTCAAGGCGACCTTCTTGATCTCCCGGCGCTCGGGCAAGGTGAACGTCGGGGGTCGGCCCCCGGCGTACTTGGGCACGAGCGAGTCGAACCCGTCGTCGTTGAAGTTGTGGATCACGGCCCGGACCCGGTCGGGCGAGGTGAAGGCCACCTGGGCGATCTGGGCCACGTCCATACCCTGGGCCGACAGCAGGACCATCTGAGCTCTTCGCCACATCACCACCGACCCCGAGGACCGGCGGACGATCCGCAACAGGCGGTTGCCCTCCTCATTGCTGATCTCTCGAACACGTATCCCGTCCCGCACGTGACCTCCTCATCAGAGAAGACCAAATTCTGCGCGACCCGGGGGTCAGAGTGGTGGACGCGACCCTCCAACATTGCCGGTCACGGCACTAGTAGCTCTCTCAAGGTGTACCTGGTCGGACGTTACTCAAACCCTATGGAGGTAATGGGACGTTACTTGAACCATTCTGACCAGGGAGAACGTCTCCGGACCCTCCTCGAAATGGTCCCATGTGGGTCCAAAACGACCAAAACTCGAACCCAAAGACGGGTTTGCCGGCGCCTCGAACCGTCCAAGGTGGAGGAGCTGATCCGGGGATACTTCGACCGCGTTCCTGTCGACGAACTGGCCGGCAGATTTCAGGTTGACCAGAGCACCGTTCGGTAGCACGCGCGCCGACACGGGTTACCCCGACGGTCACCTCGATTAGGCCCAAACCAGACAGAGGAAGCGATCACGCTCCACACCGAGGGTCGATCACTGTTGAAAGTGGCCAATCACTTCGGTGTCGCCACCGACACGGTCGCCCGTGCGCTGCGCAGGGCCTGGGTCACGCTTCGACCACGGCGAGGCTGGACCCGGTAGGTCGCTTTGGGCTCCGGGGAACGACCTTGGTTGCGGGCGATCCCCGGCGCTTTGGATTCTGATCGATACCGGATCGGTCTGGGTTGTTGTGGACGTCGTACCAGGGGCGATGTAACGGCACGTCCCGGACGCGACACCCAGATACACGATTCGATCGGGAACCGCGGGCTATGTGCGCCCGACGCGCCCCAGAGGCGTCGAACTGCTGCTGACATCAGGCCGATACTTACCACCCCGCCACGTTGCGGATCATGTCGAGGCCAGCTATTGACTGGATATATACTCTCAGAGTATTCTCTCAGGTATGAGCGTTCCCATGGCCCTGCTAGGCCTCCTCGATCGCGAACCGAGCCACGGCTACGACCTGAAGCGCGATTACGACACCTACTTCGGGCGCGGCCGGCCGCTGCCATACGGCCAGGTGTACGCCACGCTCTCCCGCCTGGCAAGAGACGGGAAGGCGATCGTCGGCGACGCCGAGCCAGGAGCCGGTCCCGATCGCAAGCGCTACAACATCACCGAGACCGGCCGAAACGAGGTCGAGGCGTGGCTCTCGCAGCCCATCCCCGCCGAACCCCACCTGCAGACCGATCTGTTCGTGAAGGTCGTCCTGTCGCTGATGCTCGGTCGCCGGGCCGAGGAGTACCTGGACGCCCAGCGTGCCGCGCACCTGCACCGGATGCGCGAGCTCACAGACCTCAAGCAGAAGGGAACCCTGATCGATTCGCTCCTCGCCGACCACGGTCTGTTCCACCTCGAGGCCGACCTCCGCTGGATCGACCTCACGACCGCTCGCCTCACCGCACTCGCCACGGAGGTCGCCTCATGAACACGCCCAAGAATTCTGCCCTCATCCCGCCCGGGGGCACCATCATCGAGGCGCAGGACCTCGTGCTCTCCTTCGGGGAGACCCCGGCGCTGCGCGACGCCAGCCTGTCCGTGCAGCGGGGCGAGATCGTGGCCGTCATGGGCCCGAGCGGTTCGGGCAAGTCGACGCTGCTCCACTGCCTCGCCGGCATCCTGGTCCCCACGTCGGGCCGGGTGATCTTCGACGGGCAGCGCATCGACGCGCTGCGCGAGGAGCAGCGAAGCCGGCTCCGCCGAGACCGTTTCGGCTTCGTCTTCCAGTTCGGCCAGCTCGTCCCAGAGCTCACCGCTGAGGAGAATGTCGCCCTCCCACTCCTTCTGGGCGGGATGCGCCGCCAACAGGCCTTCGACCGAGCGCGGAGCTGGTTTGCCCGGCTCGAGCTCGACGGCCTGGAAAGCCACCGGGCGGGCGAGATGTCAGGGGGCCAGGCCCAGCGAGTTGCTCTCGCCCGGGGCATGGTCGCGCAGCCCGACGTGCTGTTCGCTGATGAGCCCACCGGCTCACTCGACTCCCTGACCGGTGAGCTCGTCATGAACTTAATGACCAGCGTGGCCCGCGAGGAGGGCATCACGGTCGTCCTCGTTACCCACGAACCCCGCGTCGCCGCCTACGCCGACCGCGAGGTGATCGTGCGCGACGGCAAGGTTGCCAGCCCGGTGGCGGTCGGCGCATGATTCGGCTCGGCCTCCGGCTGACCTTGGGGAGTGGTCGTGAAGCCCTCCTGCGGGTGCTCGTCACCGCTGCTGCGGTCGCCCTCGGCGTCGGATTGTTGCTGGCCGCCGTGGCCGGCATGAATGGTCTCCACGCCCAGAGCGATCGGGGCGCCTGGCTGAACTCGGCGGTGCAGCCGACACCGCCGAGTTCGCCCGCCAGCGGCCTGTGGTGGGAACCGAGCACCGACTCGTTCGGGGATCAGCTCATCGACCGAATCGACGTCGCTGCGGCCGGGCCGGCCGCGCCCATCCCCCCCGGAATGTCCCACCTGCCTGGTCCGGGCCAGTACGTCGCCTCGCCCGAGCTGGTGAGCCTGCTTCGCTCCCAGCCCGCCGATGCGCTGCGTGATCGCTACCCCGGTCGGCTGGTGGGCACCATTGGCAGCGCGGGGCTGCCGTCGCCGAACTCGTTGATCATCGTCATCGGTCACAGCGTCGGGCAGCTCTCAAAGCAGCCGGCCGCCATCGAGATCGGGGCGATCCACCGCGGCCTGGCGAATTGCTATGGCTGCCAGAGCGTGGTCGGGAGCGGGCCAGTTCTGGAATTCATCCTGGTCGGCGGAGCCGTGGCGCTCGTGCTGCCGATTCTGATCCTGATTGCGACGGCGAGCCGACTCTCGGCCGCCCGGCGCGAAGAGCGCTTCGCTTCCATGCGGTTGGTCGGCGCCACTCCTCGCCAGATCTCGACTATTTCGGCCGTCGAAGCGGTCATCGCCGCCCTCGCCGGAGTCGTCCTCGGTTTCGGACTCTTCTTTGCAGTCCGACCCCTGCTTTACCACGTGCCGTTCACCGGGGCCCCGTTTGCCCAGGGTGACCTCTCCCTTCACCCCATCGACATCCTCATAGCGGTAGTCGGAGTCCCCATCGCCGCCGTCGTGTCCGCACGTCTCGCGCTGCGTCGGGTACAGATTTCGCCGCTAGGAGTGACGCGACGGGTCAGGAAGCGCCCACCGGGGATCGCTCGGATCGTTCCCTTGTTGGCAGGTATCTCATTCCTCGCCTACTTCGACGCGGCCGGAAAGCCCGGCGCCATCGGGAGCCAGCTTCTTGAGCTCCTCGTTGGATTCGCGCTGCTGATCGTGGGTCTGGTTCTGGGCGGGCCGTGGTTCACAACCGCTGGGTCGCGGATCATGGCCAAAAGAGCGAGTCGCCCCGCCACTCTCATCGCCGGTCGTCACCTCCTCGACAACCCCAAGGCTGCATTCCGCTTTGTCAGTGGCCTCGTCGTCGCCCTCTTCGTCGCCAGCGCAGCGATCGGTGCCCTCAGCTCGGTGACGCAAGTAACCGGAGGGGGAAGCGCCAACACCAGTCTGGGTACCCTCGTGGACCCGTTCTGCACCTATTCGACCGCCGACTGCCCCACGGCGTCCGTGGTGGCTTCCGTCCCACCCTCGGTCCTCAACGAGCTCCGGGCGACGCCGGGGGTGCACGGGGTGGCGGTGGTCCATGAGGCTCCCAACCAGACGCAAAACGGGCGATCGTTCGGGGTGGTTGCGTGTGACGAACTCGCCCAGACTCCGGCCATCGGCCGATGTGCACCGCGGGCCACCGTGGCGTCCGTTGGATACTTTCTCTCGAAGGTCCTGGGGCACACCGCCAACGCGTCGACCACGACCTGGCCCTCCTGGAACCTGTCGGCGACGCAGCTCGCATCCCTCCCCGTAAGCGCAGTCGTCGTCGCGACGAACGGGACTGCAGGTGCGATCGAACGGGTACGAACTGAGCTCGAGCGCGCATTCCCGCTTCAGGGCACACCGGTGACCGTGGAGGCCCTCGATCCCTCGACGGCGCGCCTGCTGACCATGATCCAGGCCATGACCTACGTGATCATCGTGGCCAGCCTGATCATCGCTGCGTGCAGCCTGGCCGTGAACATCGCGGCCGGTCTCTCTGAGCGGAGGCGGCCATTCAGCCTGCTCAGACTTACGGGGGTCCCGCGAAAACTCCTGCACCGGATCGTGACGCTGGAGAGTGCGCTGCCCCTGCTCATCGTCGCTGCGGTCTCCATCGTCGTCGGGCTGCTGGCGGCCGCCCTCTACCTGCACTCGCAGGTAGGGCTCGCCTTCAGCGTTCCGGGATTCTCCTACTGGACCACGGTGATCGGAGGGCTGGCCGCGTCGATGGCGATCATCGCCGCAACCTTCCCCATCCTCGATCGGATCACGGGGCCCGAGGTCGCCCGGAACGAGTGATCACAATGGTCAAACCGGAGAGTGCCGTTCGTCGGGCCCCATTGACGGTCCTCACGGCACTCGCCGCACTCTTTGCGGGGGTGTTGTCCGCCGGCTGCTCGTCGCCTCCGGACGAGGGAACGCTTGTCGGCATACTCCAGGCTGTCGGTGGTCCGGCTGGAACAAGACCGCGACCGCTCAGCGGCTCGGTCACGTTCCATGGGTCGGACGGGAACATCGCCACCATCGCGCTCTCCGCCAACGGCCGGTTCTCAGCTCACCTGCCCGTCGGTCGCTACACCGTCGCAGGGCGGAGTCCCCAGTTCGATGGGGGTGCCGGGGAGTGTCAGGCACCAGGACCGGTCACCGTGACCAACGACGTCACGAGCCACATAGACATCGATTGTCAGGAGAGCTAGGGCCGTCCGTAGGGGCGAGCCGGGGCCGGCGATAAACCGGTGCTTTCGCACTGCCCCCGCCCCCTCTGTTCATGCTGTTGAGTGGCGGGGGTTATCCGCCATCGTGCAACCCGTCGGGTCCGCGACCCGTCGAAGCTACTGGTCAGGGCGTCATGCCTACGCTCTGCATAGGCAGCTGCCTACTCGATATCGTCCGCCTTGCGGTAGCCGCCCCGATTCGGCAATCTGGGCGCTGCAAAAGAGCGCATAACATCGGGGCTACGCAGTCGCCCCGCATGTCTTGCACCTTCCGCAACTGCCGGTTATGCGTGCCGTGAAGCTCGTAACTAAGGGTCCTGATGTCGCGTAGCGGCGCAACCACTTGTGCACCGTCTGGCGACCGACGCCATAGCGCCGTGCGGCATCGGTCACCGTCGCCGCACTTTCGAGCACCTCGAGCACGGCCTCATAGCGCTGTTCCACGAGCCCCAGCTTCACCAGCACGACGGGACCTCCATGGTCGCGGACGTGATCGTCCACAGCCAAGAACCATCGAGCTCGCCCGGCGACGGATGAGGTGTCGCCCACCTACCGGAGCCAGTGTCGCCCAGGTGCCGGAGCCGCGTCCGGAAAGTGTCGCTAAGGAGCCGAAGCCAATGTGTCGCCCAGGTGCCGGAACCTCACATTCACAACGTGGAGCTGACCGGACTCGAACCGGCGACCTGCTGGTTGCAAACCAGCTGCTCTACCAACTGAGCTACAGCCCCGCGCCCGTCGTACAGGCTAGATGAGCGCCGCCCGGTGGCCTGGATCTGCCGCGTCGTCCGGAGGCCACCGGCGTACTGGGTAGCGTGGTCGGCGATGTCCGTCCCCGCAGCCGACCCCGGGCCGTCCCGCACCCTCGTCTTCGACGGCTGCTTCAACTTCCGGGACCTCGGGGGCTACCCGACGGCCGATGGCCGGCGGACGCGCTGGCGACGGCTGTTCCGGGCCGACGGTCTGAGCCGCCTCACCGAGAACGACCTGGCCGCCCTGGCCGACCTGGGCGTCGTCACCGTCATCGACCTGCGCACAGATCTCGAGGCCGACACCCAGGGGCGTTTCCCGCCGGACGTGGCCGGCGTGAGCTACCACCATCTCCCGCTCACCGACACCCTGCCCGGCGAGGAGGAGTCGGCGGAATGGGATCGCGCCGCCTTCGTCTCGGAGCGGTATCTGGCCATGCTGTCGGAGGGGACGGCCACGGTGTCCGGTGCCATCGGCCTACTGGCCGACCCCGCCCGCCGGCCCGCCGTCTTCCACTGCTCCGTGGGAAAGGACCGCACCGGAGTCCTGTCCGCTCTCGTCCTCGGCTTCCTCGGTGTCCCCGACGCGGTGATCGTCGACGACTACGCGCTCAGCTATGACGCCATGATCCGGGTCCTCGCCCACCTGAAGGAGCGCTACCCGGAGTCCGAGGAGATCGTGGAACGCTACCGACCGGTGATCCTATCGGCCGAGCCCGCCTCGATGGCCGGCTTCGTGGCCGGGGTGCGCCGGACCTACGGTTCCTTCGACGAGCTGGCCGATTTCCTCGGCGTCACCGCCGAGGTCGAAGCGCTGCGCGCCGACGTCCTGGAGACCGACTGAGAACCCTCAGCGTGTGATCTCGTCGATCCGGGCCATGACCCCGGCGTCGAGCAGGGGTACGACGTCCAGGGCCTTCATGTTCTCCTCGACCTGCTCGACCCGGCTGGCCCCGGTGATCACGGTGGAGACACGGGGGTTCTTCGTGCACCAGGCGATCGACAGCTGGGCCAGGGTGCAACCGAGTTCCTCGGACAGCTTCTGCAGACCCCGCACCTTCTCGTTGCGGTCGGGATCGGTGAGGGTGCCCTGCAGCCACTCGTAGCCGGGCAGACTCCCGCGGCTCCCCTCGGGTACCCCGTCGAGGTACTTGCCCGTCAACAGCCCCGAGGCCAGGGGGCTCCACGTGGTGAGGCCCAGACCGATGTCGCGGTACAGCCGGTCGTACTCGAACTCGACGCGGCCGCGCCACAGGATGTTGTATTGCGGTTGTTCCATCACGGGCTTGTGCAGGTGGTGGCGCTCGGCGATGTCCCAGGCCGCCCTGATCTCGTCGGCCGTCCATTCCGACGTCCCCCAGTAGAGCGCCTTCCCCGAGCTGATCATGTCCGACATGGCCCACACCGTCTCCTCGATGGGGGTGGTGGGGTCGGCCCGGTGGCAGAAGACGAGGTCCACGAAGTCGAGACCGAAGCGCTCGAGCGACCCGTCGATGGCCTGCGACAGGTACTTCCGGTTGAGCGTGTTCCGCATGTTGGGAATGTTGTGGATTCCCCAGAAGAGCTTGGTCGAGATGACGTAGCTGTGGCGGGGCCAGCCCAGCCGGGCGATAGCCCGGCCCATGATGCTCTCGGACTTCCCGGCCTCGTAGCCCTCAGCGTTGTCGAAGAAGTTGACCCCGGCGTCGCGGGCGGCGGCCAGACAGTCGGCCCCCAGGCCCTCGTCGAGCTGCGGACCGAAGGTGACCCACGAGCCGAACGACAGGACGCTCACCTGCAGTCCCGAACGGCCCAGTCGTCGGTAAGGCATCTCCATGCTCTGGCGCTCCTTCACGGTCCGGTTCCTCTAGATGACCCGACTCTATGGGGGATGGCGGCCGGCTGTCCTCCCGGGGAGGTCGCCGACGCCGGCTCCCGACGGCCGGGTCAGTCGAAGACCTCACCACCGTTCACGTCGACGGCCTGCCCCGTCATCCCCGACGCCAACGGCGAGGCCAGGAAGACCACGGCGCCGGCGACGTCCTCGTCGGTGGGGATGGACCCGAACGCCATGGGGGCCGTGATCTCGTCGATGACCTCCTGCTCGGGCACACCGCGTTGGTCGGCCATCATCTTCACGTAGAACTCCACCTGGGGTCCCCACATCCAACCGGGGAGGACCGAGTTCACCCGGATCCCGTAGCGCCCGAGCTCGGAGGCGAGCACCCGGGCGGCGACCATGAGCCCACCCTTGGACACGGCGTAGCCGCCCTGCAGCATCGTCGGCTTCCGGATGACCATGGAGTTGACGAAGACGATGGCCCCGCCGCCCGCCTCCTTCATGGGATCGACCACCGCTTTCGTGACCTGCAGGTTGCCGAACAGGTTGACCTCGGTCAGTCGCCGCCACTCGTCGAGGTCGACGTGCCGGAACGACTGGAAGACGTCCGAGGCGTAGGCGTTGTTGACGAGGGCGTCGATCCTGCCGAACTCGGCCAGCGCCGCCGCCGCCAGATTGTCGCACTGGGTCCGGTCGGTGACGTCGGTGGGGACCACCACGGCGCGCCGGCCCAGCGCCTCCACCTCGGCGGCCACCCCTTCGAGGATCTCCCGGCGCCGGGCGGCCAGAACCAGGTCGGCCCCCTGGCGCGCCGCCGCCAGGGCCACCTGCCGGCCCAGGCCCGGCCCCACACCCGAGATCACGCACACCCGGTCCTCGAAGATCACCCCGGCACCTCCCTCTCCTGTCGGCCACACCGTCGCCGTCCGGCGCCACAGTGGCCGTCGCCCCGATCCCTTGTCCAGGCGCCGCCTCCGCCCCCCCACGGCGGCCCTGTCTCCGCAGAGTTGTCTCGGTCGCCGCCCGAGATGTCGGACCGAGGGGCATCGTCCCTGGTCACCGGGGATGCCCGCCCATTTGGTGACGGACCGTGAGGCCCAGAATTGATACGGAGCACCCTTGTCACGGGAGCCGGGTCGGGTGATGCTTAGAACAGCGCGTCACCAGGGGAAGGGCACCTCCATGACCACCGATCCGGTTCCGGAATTCGGCTACGAGTTCTCGACCCACACCCGGCTCATCGAGATGGCCCGGGAGCTCCCTCCCATCGCCAACAAGGGTGACCATCCCCGCCTGAGCGGTGCCGCCTCCACCCTCCTCGAGGCCTTCGTCCGCCACGCCGAGGACGAGCGCTTCCTCGTCCTCCGTCTCCCGCCCTTCACCGCCCGGCTCGTCGAGAACGGCCAGCAGCGGGTGGTGGACCGGCTCGTCTCCCTGGTCCTCGAGGCCGATCTGGCCGAGCAGCCGTGCCGGTGCTCGGAGCTGGCCGAGGAGGTGGCCTCGCTCATCGAGATGCAGATCGTCTCCGAGGAGTGGGACCAGTTCGGGGGCTGACGGGCCGGTCCCGCCCGGGCGGCCAAGAAGAATCCGCGGTCGCCTGGCCGGCTTCTTGTTCGTCGACGGAGGGGAAGAACTAGCGTGTCCTAGCGCGGACGACCCTTCTGGTTCCCGGGGGGGTGCCTCTGCACGGGGGTGTCCGGCATGAGGCGCATCCCGATCTTGGTCTGTACGGCGCTGGCGGCGGTGGGGTTGGCGGCGGTCCCCGCCGGAGCGGCGCCGGCCAAAGCCAAGGGGCCGGGGGCCCCGACGGCCGTCTCGGCCATCGGCGTGGACACCGCCGTCGACGTGTCGTGGACGGCGCCGGTCTCCGACAACGGATCACCGATCACCGGCTACAGCGTGGAGGCGAAGCGTGGGAGTTACTCGCGCACCTGTTCGACCTCAGGGGCCACCACCTGCCTCGTGACCGAACTCCACAACGGGGGTCGCGCCTACAAGGTCACCGTCAAGGCCGAGAACGCCAACGGGTTCGGTGCCCAGTCGAAGGTGGTGAAGGTGAAGGCCACGGGGGCCCAGAACTGCTCCTACATCGGTCCCGACGCCAACCTGCAGGGCTGCAACCTGACGAACGACGACCTGGCCGACGCCGACCTGACCGACGCCAACATGACGGGGACGAACCTGACCGACGCCAACCTGACCGACGCCCAGGCCTCGGCCGACTTCCCGAGCGCCATCCTCGACGGCGCCACCCTGACCGGCGCCGACCTCGGAGGCGCCGACTTCTACATGGCCAGCCTGGTCGGCACCACGTTGAACGGCGCCAACATGACGGGTGCCAACCTCGACCAGACCAACCTCACCGACGCCACCCTGACCGGCACCTACCTGGCCCAGGCCTCCATGGGTGGTGACAACCTGACCGGTACCGACCTGGGCGGGGCCTATCTGTCCGAAGTGGTGATGCTGGGGGGGATGACAGGCACTCCGAGTTCCCTGCCCACCGACTGGATCCTGTTCAACACCTTGCTGGTGGGGCCGGGCGACAACATGGACAACGCCGATCTGGCCGGTATCGACCTGTCGGGCTTCGATCTGGAGGAGATGAACGCCCCCCAGTCCGATCTGGCCGGGGCCGACCTCAGCGACACCACCCTGACCTTCTCCAACCTGGCCAACGACAACCTGTCCGATGCCGACCTGTCCGGTGCCGACCTGACCCATAGCGACCTGGGCGGTGACGATCTCACCGGCGTCACATGGAGCGACACCACCTGTCCGGACGGGACCAACAGCGACAACGACGGGGACACCTGCGCCAACAACGAGAACTTTGCGTAGGCCGGCGAAAACGATCCCCTCTGGTCGGGCTGCCGGGATTTGAACCCGGGACCTCCACGTCCCGAACGTGGCGCGCTAACCAAGCTGCGCTACAGCCCGTCGTCCTGACGGTCAGGCGCCCACGACGGGGCCCGGACCACCGATGAACCATCCGATGGTACTGCCTCACCCGGTGTTCACCGCCCCCCCGGGACCCCCGATCCCCCGTGGGAGAGACGTCCGGCGGGCGTGACGCCTCAGGATTCGCTGTCGCCGCTCCCCGTCGGCGCCACGTCGGCCGACTGCACGACCACCTTGGCCACCCGTCGGCGGTCCATCTCGGCCACCCGGAGCTCCCACCCCTGGAAGGGGACCCGCTCGCCTTCCTCGGGGATGTGACCGAAGACGTCGAAGAGGTAGCCGCCCAGGGTCACGTACTCGCCTTCGGGGAGGTCGATCCCCAGCTGCTCGCGGACGTCGTCGATGCTGGCGCTCCCGTCCACCAGCCAGCGGGTCCGATCGACGCGGATGATGTCGGGTTCGCCACCCCGGTCGAACTCGTCGCGCAGGTCGCCGACCAGGGCCGACAGGAGGTCCTTGACGGTGAGCACGCCGGCCACCCCGCCGTACTCGTCGACCACCACGGCGAAAGCCCGGCGGTCGCGGCGCATGTCGGAGAGGACGTCGAGGACCAACCGCGATTCCGGGACCAGGTAGGGCTGGCGGAGCCGGCGCGAGATGTCGAGCGGCGAGGGCTTGTCGTCACCCCCCTCACCACCGTTGCGGCCGTCGATCTCCCACCCCGTCCGGAACAGGTCGTTCACGAAGAGGACGCCGATGAGGTGATCGAGGTCGTCGTCGTAGACGGGGAAACAGCTGTGCCCCGACGTCCGCACCCCCCGGGCCACGTCGGCGGCATGGACGGGGATGGGGAGACCGACGACGTCGACACGCGGGGTCATCACCTCGCGCACCGAGGTGTCGCGCAGGTCCTCCAGGGCCGAGAGGATCAGCCGCTCCTGGTCCTCCTCCAGGGCGTGGTCGCCGCCCGGCGACCCTCTATGTGGAGGGCGTTTCTCGGCGGACCGTTGTCGGCGACGCAACACGTCGAGGACGGCGATGGCTCAGGCCGACCCGGTCACATGGAGGGGGACGGGCTGGAAGGACTCGTCGTGGTAGGTCCCCCCGTCGAGCAGCGCCTTCGCCGCCTTCCGGATCCGCATCGGGTCGAGGGGTTTCACGATGAAGCCCTCGGCCCCCGAGCGTCGGGCCAGAAAGACGTCGGCCCGCCGGTCGAGCAGCATCAGGACGGGGACGTGGGGCAGGTTCCCGTAGGACTGCTCGAGATGGAGCTCGGAACAGACGGCCATGGCCCCCATGTTGCCCATCTGGAGGTCGACGACGAGGAGATCCGGTTCGTGGTCGTGGACGGCGGCGGGGACGGCGGCGCCGGTGTGGACCTCGATCACCTCGACGCCGGGGGCGCCGACCACCGCCGCCACCTCCTGGCGAACCGAGCCGGCATCGCTGGCCACCAGGATCGTCGACACGCGGGTCAGGCTAACCGGCCCGTCCCCAGCCGACCACCTACCCTCACCGACCCCCCCGAGTGAACACGTGGTCGGCCACCAGTCCGAGTCCGTCGACATCGGTGACGTCGACGTCGAGCAGAGGGACGCGCGCCACGGGGGAGGGGGCCACCTGGGCCACGAGCGCCGCGCAGGCCGACTCCTCGCGTTGGTTCACGGCCTGGTAGTTCTGCAGATTGTCGATCAGGCCGGCCAGTGCACTGCCGGGGGGTGCCGCCGGAAACGGCTCCGTGGGGCCGAAGACGGGGTGGACGCGGTTCACCACCAGTCCCTCCACGGCCAGCCCCGTCTCGTTGAGCCGGTCGGCGAACCAGCCGGCCTCCTCCACGGTGTCGCCGCGCGGCGAGGTCACCAGGACGAACGCCGTCGTCGTCCGGGCCAGGAGCCGGCGCATGTCGTCGGCGCGCACCCGGAAACCCTCCTCCATCCCCTCGAAGGCCTGGAAGAAGGCCACGGCGTCGTGGACGATCTCGGTCCCCGCCACCTTGGAGATCGTCCGCAACAGGGCCTGGGTGGCCACCGAGACGGCCCGCAGGTAGGCCCGGGTGGGCATGAGGAGCATCTGGAAGAGCCGGTGCCCGAGGAACCGGGTCAGCCGCCGCGGGGCGTCGAGGAAGTCGAGGGCGTTCCGGGTGGGGGGTGTGTCCACCACGATCAGGTCGAAGCCGCCGTCGTGGGCCAGCTCGTAGAGCTTCTCCATGGCCATGTACTCCTGGGTCCCCGACAGGGCGCCGCTCAGGTTGCGGTAGATCCGGTTCTCCAGGATCCCCTCGGCCTGCTCGGCGGAGGGTGCGTAACGCCGGACGAGGTCGTCGAAGGTGCCCTTGGTATCGAGCATCAGCGCCCACAGCTCCCCGGCCCACGGACCGTCGATCCGCCGAGCCGAGTTCGTCAACGTCGTCAACCCCAGGGCGTCGGCCAGACGCCGGGCCGGGTCGATGGTCACCACGCAGGCGCGCCGGCCCCGCCGGGCCCCTTCCAGGGCGAAGGCGGCGGAGATGGTCGTCTTCCCCACCCCTCCCGATCCGCAGCACACCACGATGGAACGCTCCTCGATCAGGTCCGAGATGGCGGGCGGGCCGGCCGGGACGGTCACGGCGCCGGTCCCGGGGTCGGGGACGGGGACGGGGATTCGGCGCCGTAGGCCTCGACGGCGACGCCCAGGGCGTCGGCGATCCCGGCGATCTCCTGCGGCCCGATGGTCCCGCTGAAGACGAAGGGCGCCTGGAGCTGGTGGAGCGGCAATTCCTCGGCCAGCCGCCTCCGCTGACCCTGTTGGAGGTGGAAACGCCGCTCCCGGAAGTGGGCGGCGGCGGCCAGGACGGCCACCTGGTCGTCGGTCAGGGTCACACCCACCCGGCCGGCGGCCACGGCGGGGTCCTCCTCGAGCCACGGTTCCTCGGGCAGGCAGGCGTTCACGATCACCGGCCCGAGCGTCAGCCCGACCTTGTCCTCGAGCTGGTAGGCGGCCTCGATCACCTCGTTCACCGGCATCTCCTCGGGCAGGGTGACGAGGGCGACCTGGCAACGGTCGGGATCGGTCAGGAGCTCGACGACATCGGCCGCCTGGGCCCGGACGGGACCGGACCGGGCGGCGTCGAGGAGGCCCCGGGCCGAGGAGAGAAAGGTCATGGCGTGGCCGGTGGCCGGGGCGTCGACCAGGATCAGATCGGCGTCCGCCCCCCGCTCGAGCTGTTTGATCTTGCCCAGGACGAGGATGTCGCGGATCCCGGGGATGGCCGTGGCCACCACGTCGAGGGCGCCGGAGGAGACGAGCCGCTTGGAGATCCTCCCCATCCCGTGGTCGGCCAGGTACTCGAGGAGGGCGTCGTCGGGTGTGATCCTCCGGGCGTGGATCGTCCCGGCGCCCCTTCTCCCGGACGCCTCGTCGGACGCCGGCGCCGGGCCGTTGCCGTCCGGGGCGGCGCCGGCCAGGGCCGATCGGTCGTAGGAGAGGGAGCCCGACCCCCCGAAGGCGGCGGTCACGCCCGGTTTGCCCTCGAGTTCCACCACCAGGACGTCGAGCCCGACGTCGGCGGCCATCCGGGCCAGGGCGGCGGTGATGGTGGTCTTGCCCACGCCCCCCTTGCCGGCGACGACCAGCACCCGGCTCTGGCGGCAGAAGGCGGCGATGTCCATCCGCGGCCGAGCGTAACCGCGGCACACACGGTCAGCCTGAGACCGCTCAGAGAGGTCGTCGGGTCACGTTCGGGCGGTTCACAGGTTCATCGAAATCCCTGCTCAGACCCCTTGTCCGGAAAACCGGGCAGGAGTAGCGTCACCCTCCGGGAGGGGGAGTGTCGACTCAGACTTTGGAAGAGATGTGGCAGGCGCGGGCGGCCTGCAGGGGACCGCAGGCCGCGGTCTTCTTTCCGCCCACGCATGCCGAACGCAAAGAGGAGAAGCAGGCCCGCGAGACGCGGGCCAAGGCCATCTGCTCGACCTGCGTCGTTCGACGGGATTGCCTCGAGTACGCAATCCGGATCCGTGAGCCGCACGGGATCTGGGGCGGGATGAACGAGGTGGAGCGCAAACAGGTCCTGGAACGACGCGCCGGCTGAGGGGGGCTTCCGTCGCTCCCGGGTCACAACCCGAGGCGGCTGGCTCCGGCGCGCACTCCCGCTGACCGGCAGACCCGCGCCGGTGTCTCGGCGGTGGTGGCGCAGATGGCGGCCGTGAACTCGTTGGCGGCGCCGAGGACGGCCTGAGCGACCGGGCTCGTCGGGTCGGAGAGGTCGGTGGCGATCTGCGCCATCGAGACCCCCTGGAGCGCCCCGGGCGAGAACCCGATGCCGGCGCCCTCGGCCACGACCCGGTTGCCGATGTCGATGAAGGGCAGGGTCGCCCCGCCGGTGGACCGGTCACCGGCGCCGGAGCCCGGATCCGACCCGTAGCGCGCCAGCAGGGACCGGGCCAACGGGTCGGGGCGGTGGAGCAGGGCGAACCCGGCCGGCTCGGTGGCGTTCAGGGTGGGTCCGTACTCCTCCACCCCGGTCCACGAGACCAAGCGGCTCCGGTAGCTCGCCCCGTCGAAGCTGAAGGTCTGGATCCCGGGGAAGGCCTCGGCCCCCGACGACGAGGTGGCCCCCAGGTGGCCGAACGTCCCGAAGCGGCTGAGGGCGACGACCAGGGCCCACCGGGCCGCCGCGCAGTAGGGGGAGAACTCCGATCCCACGTAGACGACGGCGGCGCGCCCGCCCACCACCAGGGCCGGCTGTCCCGACAGAACGACCGGCGCCGGACCGTCGGGAGCGGGGGCGCCCACCGTGTTGAGGACGGCGGCCGGCACGGAGGTGGCCGCCTGGACCACCGACGCCGGCGCCGGGGCCACGGGCGGGGGGACGACCGCCGTCGTCCCCCGGGTCACCTTGACCACCAGGAGGACGACCACGATCACCAGGATGAGGATGACGAAGGCCCACGTGACGAGGGCCATGGGGGCGCGCCGGACCGGGACGGCCACGGCCGGGCCGTCGTTCGGTGCGCTGCCCGGCGTTGACGTCATCGTCGAGGGCTCCCCGGGTCGGGGTCATGGAATGGTCGCCGCACCGGTGGGTCCGGACCGAGCCGGGAGCCTAATGGCCCACTGCCGGTAGCCTGCGGTCGGTGCCCGACTCCTCTCCAGCCCCCGTCGCGCCGGTGGCGGCCCGGGACGCGGCGACCATCATGCTCGTCCGCGACGCCGAGGGACCGGGCGGTCCGGCCCTCGAGGTCTGCATGCTCCGGCGCAATCTCAACTCCGACTTCGTGGGCGGCGCCTACGTCTTCCCGGGCGGGAAGGTGGACGACGCCGACCGGACGGCCGGGGCCGCCGGCGCCTGCGTGGGCCGGTCCGACGACGAGGCCTCCGAGATGCTGGGCACGGGGGGCGGCGGGCTGGCCTTCTGGGTGGCGGCGCTGCGCGAATGCTTCGAGGAGGCCGGTGTCCTGCTGGCCTACCCGGCCGGGGCGGGCCCGGGGGCCGACCTCGTCGACGTCACCGATCCGTCGGTCCGCCACCGCCTGGCCGTCCGCCGGCTCGAGCTGAACGCCGGGACGGTCGGCTTCCTCGATCTCTGCCGGTCCGAGGGCCTGCGCCTGGCCGTCGACCGGGTCCACTACTTCAGCCACTGGATCACACCGGAACCGGCACCGAAGCGCTACGACACCCGGTTCTTCGTCACGGCCCTACCCCCGGGCCAGGTTCCCATCCACGACGACCACGAGACGACCGACACCGTCTGGGTGCGGCCGTCCGAGGCCCTCGAACGGGCCCGGGCCGGCGAGTTCGACATCATCTTCCCGACCATCAAGAACCTCGAGGCGATCTCCCGGTTCTCCACCAGCGGGGATCTCCTGGCCGCGGCCGCCGCCGTGGAGCGCGTCCCCACCGTGCTCCCGCGGGTGGTGGCCGACGAACGGGGATTCCGGATCCTTCTCCCCGGGGACCCCGGCTACGAGGAGGCGGTGGGGGCGCCGTCGGCCACCGGGGCGTCGTCGTCCCCCTCCGACGTGAGCGCCATCATCCGGACCATCGGGTCCGACGGCCGGGGCGGCGCCCGCCCTTGAACCCGGCGCCACCGCTCGACCCCGGCGCCGCCCCCGTCGCCGGCCGTCCGGTGGCGCTGTCCCGGCGGGTGGTGAGGCTCACGGCGCCGAACCCGGGGATGATGACCGGTCCGGGGACCAACAGCTACCTGGTGGGCGGCCCCGGGCCGGAGACGAGGGGGATGGTCGTCGTCGACCCCGGCCCCGACGACGACGGCCACGTCCGGGCGCTGGCCCACCTGGGGGAGGGCCGGATCCGGTGGATCGTCGTCACCCACACCCACGCCGACCACTCCCCGGGCACCGCCGCCCTGGCCGCCCTGACCGGGGCCGAGGTGGTGGGCTTCGACGCCCGCGACGGGTTCGAGCCCGACCGGGCCGTGTCCGACGGCTTCACCTTGGCGGGGGAGGGTTTCTCGCTGCGGGTGCTGCACACCCCCGGGCACGCCTCGAACCACCTGTGCTGGTTGCTCGCCGAGGAGCGGATGCTCTTCTCCGGCGACCACGTGATGGCCGGGTCGACGGTGGTGATCCGGCCGCCCGACGGCGACATGGCCGTGTACCTCGACAGCCTCCGCCGCCTCCTGGCCCTCGAGCCGCCCCTGGACGGCATCGCCCCCGGCCACGGCTCTCTGCTCGTCGAACCGTCCGTCACCGTCGAGGGGGTGATCGCCCACCGGCTCGAGCGTGAGGCGGCGGTGGCGGCGGCGCTTCACCGGGCCGGCCGGGCCACCGTCGACGAATTGCTCCCCGGCGTCTACGCCGACGTGCGCGACGAGCTCCTGCCCGTGGCCCGCTTCTCGCTGTGGGCGCATCTGCGCAAGCTCGTCGACGACGGACGCGCCGAATCGACCGATCCCGACGACATCGACTCGTCCTGGGCGGCCGCCCGGTAGGAGAGGGTCGTTACCGGGGCGGGGTGGCCCGGTCGGCGGGCGGGGTCAGGGCCAGCTCCACCTTCTCGAGCATGCGGGCCGTGCACCCCGCCGTCTCGACCACGGGGGCGACGTCGTCGGCGATGGTCGTGGCCAAGGCGTCGAAGGCGCCGGCCAGCGGCCCCGTGCCCAGCGCCACCGGCTCCCCGGAGTCACCGGCGGCGGCCATGTCGGGGTGGAGGGGGACGCTGCCCACCAGGGGGACGCCGATCTCGGCGGCCAGGCGGGCCCCGCCCCCTTCACCGAAGAGCGCGTACCGGGTGCCGTGCTCGCAGGTGAAGGTCGACATGTTCTCGATCACGCCGGCCACCCGGAGATGGCCCTTGCGGGCCATGTCGGCGGCGCGCGAGGCCACCTTCTGGGCGGCCAGGGGAGGGGTGGTGACGACGAGGACCTCGGTGCGCGGGAGCATTCGGGCCAGGCCCATCTGGACGTCCCCCGTCCCGGGGGGCATGTCGATGAGGAGGTAGTCGATCTCGCCCCAGCGGACATCCTCCAGGAACTGCTGGACGGCGCGGTTCAGGATGAGGCCGCGCCACATGATGGCCGTGTCCTCGTCGGCCAGGAATCCCATGGAGACCACCTTGAGGCGCCCCTCTCCCACGGGGAGCTCGAGGGGGACGATCTTGCGCGACTCGTTGGCCCGGAGCTCGCCGGTCATCCCCAGCATGCGGGGGACCGAGAAGCCCCAGATGTCGGCGTCGAGGAGGCCGATGGTGAGGCCGCGGCGGGCCAGGGCCACGGCCAGGTTGACCGTCACCGAGGACTTCCCGACCCCGCCCTTGCCCGACGAGACGGCCAGGACCCGCGCCACGGGGGGGATGTCGGTGGAGACGGCCCGGTCCTCCTGGGCCCGGCGGCGGGCCCGGTCCATGAGGGCACCCCGTTCGCCCGGGGTCATCTCGCCCAGGGTGACCCGGACCGAGGTCACGCCCGGGAGACTGCCCACCCGGCCCTCCACGTCGGTCCGCAATTGGGTGCGGAGGGGGCAGCCGGCGATGGTGAGAGCGACCTCCACGTCGACCTGACCGTCGTCGGCGACGGCGACGTCGCGGACCATCCCGAGGTCGACGATGTTGTCACCGAGCTCGGGATCGATGACGCCGAGAAGAGCGGCGCGGACCGACGCCACCACGGGCGGGGGTGTGCGGTCGGTCACACCCCGATCGTACCGGTGGGCTGGGTTCTTCCGGCCCGGCGGCCGATCCCGGAGTGACGTCGGGTACACTTCCAGGCACGGATGCGCGGCCCCGGGGCCGCCGATGCCCGAGCGCCAGCCGGGCGGGATCACCAGGAGGCACGGCCGTGACCACGATGACCGGGATCAGCATCAAGAGGAAGCCCGACCCGATCACGTTGTCGGCCGACGCCGTGGCCAAGGTCACCGACCTCCTGGCCCAGGAGGGCAACGACGCCCTGGCCCTGCGGGTGGCCGTCCGCCCCGGCGGGTGTTCGGGCTACAGCTACGAGATGTTCTTCGACTCCGAGACCGCCCCCGACGACATCGTGCGCGAGTTCGCCACCGTCAAGGTGGTGGTGGACGCGGCCAGCGCCGAGCTGCTGTCGGGCTCCACCCTGGAGTACTCCGACGGCCTCCAGGACACCGGCTTCCACATCTCGAACCCCAACGCCACCCGCACCTGCGGGTGCGGCTCCTCGTTCAGCTGAGCCCACCGCTCCCCCCGGCGGCGCCGGGGGCGGTGACGTTCACCCTCGACGGCGAGACGGTCGAGGTCGACGACGACGGGATCTCCCTCCTCGAGGCTCTGCGCGACCGCCTGGGGAAACGGAGCCCGAAAGACGGGTGCAGCCCCCAGGGACAGTGCGGCTGCTGCACGGTGTGGGTGGACTCGGCGGCGCGCGTGGCCTGCGTGACGCCCGTCCGCCGGGTGGCCGGCCGCCGCGTCACCACCCTCGAGGGACTCGAACCCGAGGAACGCGAGCAGTGGGCCCGGGCATTCACCGAGACGGGGGCCAGCCAGTGCGGCTTCTGCACCCCGGGGATCATCATGCGCCTGGCGGCGCTGGGCCGACGGTCGACGGTCGTCGAAGAGAGTGCGGTCCGGACGGCGCTGCTGGCCCATCTGTGCCGGTGCACGGGCTGGTGCGGCATCCTCGAGGCCGCCCGCCGTGTCTACGGCTCCACCCCGGTGCCGACCACCGGCGGCCGACGTGATCTCGCCGCCGCCGCCCGCCGGGCCGAGCTGGAGGGTGGCGCCGCGCAGGCCGTCGGGCCCCACGTGGCCCTCGGGGGCGGCGGTTTCGCCGACGACACGGCCCCGCCCGATGCCCTCGTGGCCGTCCCCGACGGTGCCGGCGGTTGGGTGGTGGCCGAGACCCTGGCCGAGGCCCGGGCCCGGGCGGGGAAGGTGCCGGGGCGGAATTCGACGGTGGCCGTCAGGCCTCCGCTGGAGGTGGCGCCGGGCGAGTTCGCCCTGACGCTGCGGACGTCGTTCACCGAGCCGGCCTACCTCGAGCCCGACGCCTCGTGGTGCCGGCCGGGATCGGAACCGTCCAGCCCCCTGGCCAACGGGGGCGCTTTCGGGGGGAAGGTCCACTCCCCGGTGGCCGCCCTCGCCCGCCGGCTGGCCGACGAGCACGGCCGGTCCGTCCGGGTGGTGATGGCCCGCGAGGACGTGGTCCGGATGGGGGCCAAGAGACCTCCCATCGCCGCCGGGGTGCGGGGTGACGGCAGCGGGGTCCTGCGGGTGGCCAGGACGCCGGGCAGCGGATCCCTCGACGACTGGGTGATGGCGGTGGCCTCGGTGGCTCCGGACCTGGCCGTGGAGGAGGTCGCCGTCCCCGGCCCGCCGGTCTCCCCGGCGCTGCGGGGGGCGGGCTGGGCCGAGGCGACGGTGCTGCTGGCCGCCCTCGAGGCCAAGCGTCGGGGCCGGGTGGGGCCCGGCCGTCCGGTGACCGTCGACTCGCCGGACGGGGCCCGGGTGACGGCGGAGATCGCCACCGGCGGAGCCGTCACGGTGACGGTGGCCGCCGGCGAGGTGCTCGACGAGGTGGTCCTGCGCTCCTACGTGGTGGGTGCCACCCACCAGGCACTGGGGTGGGTCCGCAGCGAAGGCCTGGCCGTCGACTCCGACGGGACCGTTCTCGATCTGACCATCCGGTCGTTCGGTATCGTGACGGCGCGCGCCATGCCGCCGGTGGAGGTGGTGGTGGAGGAGGTCCCCGGTCCGCCGGTGCGCGCCTCCGACGCCGTGGTGGCGGCGGTGGCCGCCGCCGCCTGGTCGGCCGCCGGGCTCCCCCCGGTCTGGCCCCTCGAGCGAGGAGGGACATCATGAGCACTCCGGTCGGACCCTACGCCCCGGCGGTGCGCGCCGGGCCGTGGCTGGTGTGCTCCGGACAGATCGGCCTGCAGTCCGGGTCGGCCGGTGCCGCCCTGGTGGAGGGCGGGTTCGCCGCCCAGACGCGTCAGGCGCTCGAGAACGTGCGGGTGCTGCTGCGCGGCCGCGGGCTCGGATGGGACAACGTGGTGAAGACGACGGTGTTCCTGGCCGACATGGCCGACTACGCGGCGTTCAACGAGATCTACATCGAGGCCATCGGCGACCACCGGCCCGCCCGCTCCGTGGTGGCCGTGGCCGCTCTGCCCCTGGGGGCACTGGTCGAGGTCGAGGCCTGGGCCTACGTGCCGGGGTAGGGGAGCCGGCCCGGTCAGGGGGCCCAGGTGCCGTGCCCGAAGCGGTAGCCGACGGAGCGGACCGTCTCGATCAGGTGGGCGTGCTCCTCACCGAGCTTGGCCCGGAGGCGGCGGACGTGGACGTCCACGGTGCGGGCGCCGCCGTAGTACTCGTAGCCCCAGACCCGGCTGAGAAGGGTCTCGCGGGTGAAGACCTTGCCCGGGCGGGCGGCCAGGAAGCGGAGGAGCTCGTACTCCATGAAGGTCAGGTCGAGGACGCGTCCGTCCACGGCCGCCTGGTAGGTCTCGAGGTTGAGGACGAGGGGGCCGTGTTCGATGAGCTCGGCGTGCAGTCCGCGGCCGGTGCGCCAGAACAGATGGGCCAGACGGGCGGCGACCTCCTCGGGCGTCGCCGGGAGGACGCAGAAGTCGTCGAAGTGGTCCTCGCGCAGCCGGAGGTCGTCGATCTGGTGGGGCGAGATGATGAGGAGCAGAGGGCGCAGCGGGACATCGCGGGTGCGGACCGACCGGCACAGGGCGAAGGCGCCGGCGGCGTCGGTGTCGGCACAGATGACGGCGCCGGCCCAGCCGTCCTCGGGCTCGTCGGACTGGGCGTGCTCGGCCCGGGCCAGCGCCTTCCACGGATAGCCGGCCCGCTCGAGGGCCAGGGCCACCTCGGCCGGAACGGGGTCGGGGAAGCACAGCAGAGATTCCATCGTGTTTCTCCTCCCCTCTGTTCCTCTGTTCCCGTTGGATCGGTGTTCCCGTTGGATCGGTGTTCCCGTTGGATCGGTGTTCCCGTTGGATCGGTGTTCCCGTTGGATCGGTGTTCCCGTTGGATCGGTGTTCCCGTTGGATCGGTGTTCCCGTTGGATCGGTGTTCCCGTTGGATCGGTGTTCCCGTTGGATCGGTGTTCCCGTTGGATCGGTGTTCCCGTTGGATCGGTGTTCCCGTTGGATCGGTGTGCCGGTCGAACCCGTGGCAGCGCCTAGAGAAGGGGCAGGTAGCGGTCGAGCTCGAACTGGCTGATGTGGGTCTTGTACGACGCCCACTCGGCCCTCTTGTTGCGGATGAACCATTCGAAGACGTGTTCGCCCAGGGTCTCGGCCATGAGCTCGGAGCGTTCCATATCGACGACGGCTTCGTTGAGGCTCCCCGGGAGGGAGCGGATCTGCTCGGCGGCGAGCTCCTCGGGCGTCATGGCGAAGAGGTTGGCGGCCGCCTCGCGTGGCAACTCGTAGCCCTGCTCGATCCCCTTCAGGCCGGCGGCCAGCATGACGGCGAAGGCCAGGTAGGGATTGCAGGCCGAGTCGGGCGCCCGGTACTCGACACGGGTGGACTCGATCTTGTTCCGCTTGACGAAGGGGACCCGGGCCAGGGCCGAGCGGTTGTTGCGGGCCCAGGAGACGTGGATGGGGGCCTCGTAGCCCGAGACGAGGCGCTTGTAGGAGTTCACCCACTGGTTGGTCACCGCCGTGATCTCGTGGGCGTGCCTGAGCAGCCCGGCCATGAACCGCTTGGCCACCACCGAGAGCCCGTCCGGGTCGTCGGCGTCGTAGAAGGCGTTGGTGTCGCCCTCGAAGAGCGACAGATGGGTGTGCATGCCCGATCCCTGGACACCGGCCAGGGGCTTGGGCATGAAGCTGGCGTGGATGCCGCGCCGTTGGGCCATCTCCTTCACCACCAGTCGGACCGTCATCACGGTGTCGGCCATGGTGAGGGCGTCGGTGTAGCGGAGGTCGATCTCGTGCTGGCTGGGTGCGTCCTCGTGCTGGGCGTGCTCGACGGGGATGCCCATCTCCTCGAGGGTGAGGACGGTGCGCGTCCGGAGGTC
Source organism: uncultured Acidimicrobiaceae bacterium (assembly GCA_963800065.1). Classification (GTDB taxonomy): domain Bacteria; phylum Actinomycetota; class Acidimicrobiia; order Acidimicrobiales; family UBA8190; genus CAWJFJ01. The sequence continues at coordinate 113,682 of CAWCZO010000003.1, forward strand.
GCTGGCCACGTCGCTGGCGGTGAGCTCGAAGTAGGAGCCGGAATCGAGGGTGACCGGGGGATGGTCCGGGTCGGCGTCGGCGAAGTAGAAGTACTCGATCTCCGGGGCGGCGTAGAAGGTGAACCCCTGATCCCGGGCCCGGTCGAGGGTCCGACGCAGGGTGTGGCGGGGACAGCCTTCGAAGGGTGATCCGTCGAGGTTGAAGAGATCGCAGAAGACCCGGGCGACGGGGATGTCGTCGGGGTGCCAGGGCAGGAGCTGGAAGGTCTTCGGATCGGGGCGGGCCAGGACGTCGCTCTCCTGGACCCGGCTGAAGCCGTCGATGGCCGAGCCGTCGAAGGTCATGCCCTCCTCGAGGGCGTTCTCGAGCTCGGCCGGCGTGATGCTGAACGTCTTGGCCGTGCCCAGGACGTCGGTGAACCAGAGCTGGACGAACCGGATGGCCCGTTCCTCCACCGTCCTGAGGACGTACTCCTGCTGGCTTCTCATCCCGCCTCCGCTCGTGTCCCGTTCGAGAGACCCCGGCTGCCGGGCCGGAAATGACCGGAGGCAGCGTGGTCCCACCAGTGTCGCAGGCCCCCGGTCGGGGGGTGCACCCGTTCACACGCCGTTCACAGATGGGCAATGCAGACGAAACCGGTCGGTGCCACCATGTGGCCCAGGCGTCAACTGCCCCGGCGCGGTAGTGCGCGGAGCGGCGGATTTGTGAGCGGGGGAGCCAGCCACCACCATGGTGCCCGGCCGCCCCCGGACCCGCTCGGACGGGCGACCGTTCGGGCGGAAAGGACCGGCCCCCCGGGCGCACCGGTTGGTGGGACGGGACAGCGGACCAGAGACGACGACGAAGGAGGACCCGTGGAGAAGCGGACCCCGGCGGAGGTACTCCGCCTGGTGAAGGATGAGGGGATCGAGATCGTCGATGTTCGGTTCGTCGACCTCCCCGGCCTCATGCAGCACTTCTCGGTCCCGGCCCACGCGCTGACGGCCGACGTGTTCGAAGAGGGGATCGGATTCGACGGCTCCTCGATCCGGGGCTTCCAGGAGATCCAGGAATCCGACATGCTGCTCTTCCCCGACTCGGACACGGCGGTGGTCGACCCGTTCCGGACGCACAAGACGTTGAATATCAACTGCTTCGTCCGCGACCCCATCACCCTGGAGCCCTACTCGCGCGATCCCCGCTACGTGGCCCAGAAGGCGGAGGCCTATCTGGGCACGACCGGGCTGGCCGACACCTGCTACTTCGGGCCCGAGGCCGAGTTCTTCATCTTCGACGACGTCCGCTACTCCCAGGACCAGCGTTCCGCCTTCTACCAGGTGGACTCCGTCGAGGGGAACTGGAACACGGCCAACGAGGATGGACCGAACCTCGGGTACAAGATCAGGCCCAAGGAGGGGTACTTCCCCGTGCCCCCGGCCGACCACTTCCAGGACCTGCGGTCCGAGATGATCCTCACCATGGAACGGCTGGGGATCGAGATCGAGGTGCAGCACCACGAGGTGGGGACGGCGGGACAGGCCGAGATCGACATGCGCTTCGACACCCTGCTCGTGATGGCCGACAAGCTGATGCTCTACAAGTACGTGGTGAAGAACGTGGCCCTGGCCGCCGGGCACACGGCCACGTTCATGCCCAAGCCGATCTTCCAGGACAACGGATCGGGAATGCACTGCCACCAGTCGTTGTGGAAGGGCGGCGAGCCTCTCTTCTTCGGCGACGGCTACGGCGGCCTCTCGGACATGGGCCGGTGGTACATCGGGGGCCTCCTCAAGCACGCCCGCGCCGTCCTGGCCTTCGCCGCGCCCACCACCAACTCCTACAAGCGGCTCGTCCCCGGCTACGAGGCACCCGTCAACCTCGTCTACTCCCAGCGCAACCGGTCGGCCGCCTGCCGGATCCCGCTGTACTCGCAGAGCCCGAAGGCCAAGCGGGTCGAGTTCCGTTGCCCCGACCCGTCGTGCAACCCCTATCTGGCCTTCTCGGCCATGCTCATGGCCGGCCTCGACGGCGTCCAGAACCGGATTGAGCCCCCCGACCCCGTGGACAAGGACCTCTACGACCTCCCGCCGGCCGAGTTGGCCAAGGTTCCCCAGGTCCCCGGTTCACTCGACGAGGCCCTGGCGGCGCTCGAGGCGGACCACGACTTCCTGAAGGCCGGCGGTGTGTTCACCGACGACCTCATCGAGACGTGGATCGAGTACAAGCGCGTGAACGAGGTCGACGCCATCCGGCTGCGGCCGCACCCGTGGGAGTTCATGCTCTATTACGATATTTAGTCCGACGAGGGATGATGGGTGACATCCCATCTTCATCCCACGTTCGACCAACAGGGCGGCCGTCTCGTGACGTGCGATGGGTGCGACGAACTTGCCGTCGAGCAAGATCTCGACGGCAAGCACTGGACGTCAACAACCCTCTTGTCGACCACTGTGGCGCTGTGCCGTGGCCAGGTTCATCTCATCGAGAGCGTCTGTGCTGCCGTCGATGACAGTGAAGTCCAGATCGGCGGGGTAGTCGGGGGTAGGTCCGATGTCGACCGATGCCTTTTCAATAGTTCCAGGCGGCCTGGATTGCTGCGGCCGTGCCTGCAGCCTGCCGCTTGCCGATCTGGAAAGCCTGGATTGCGAGGCCCGGGTCCATCATGTTCGCTGGAGCCTCGATGTCGCTGAAGTCGGGCTCGACCGCTACCAGCCGTCTGGTTTCGCGCAATGGTGCCACTTCGGCGTCCGGGGTGACGGAGGCGGAAAGTGAGCCACCCCCTCCGGCGCCCTTGGACCCGAAGGGGTGGCAGGAAAGGACAACCAGAATGTCGGTCGGCGGCGCCGCCGCGGCGTTCAACTGACTGAGGATGCCGCCGTCCATGTAGCGGCGGCCTTTGATGGCGACGGTGGGGAATAGCACCGGTATGGCGCAACTGGAGGCGACAGCGTGCAGCAGTGACACGCCGGATCCTTCGTCCCACACGACCAACTCCCCAGTATCGGCGTCAATCGCAGTGCATCGGAAGCTTGCGGGCCAGGCGGTGCCGTCGAGTGAACCGAACAGGCCGAGGTAGACGTCTTCAGCAGGCGTACTCGCCTCCTGCGCGGCGCGACCGATCGCCCGTAGTGCTTGCCCCGAGTCGGCGTCGAGGCTCGCCTGATGCACTGCCCTTAGAAAGGCTTCATCGCCTGCCGCCAGGCTGTCGGGGTCGATACTCTGCCCGAGTGCCGCCAGGCTGACGAGCGCATCGGTGACCTCACGGCCGCTGGACAGAAGCGCGCCGACGAGGGCACCTGCGGACGTTCCCACGATTGCCTCGGCTCCCGCCAAGTCGACGCCGGCCTCACGAAGCCCTGTGAGCAGACCCGTCTGCCAACCGACACCGACGGCGCCACCGCCTCCGAGGACGAGAGCTCGTGTTGGTGGGCCATCGTGGGGAAAAGTCATTGTTGTCCCTTTCGATGGGTTTGGTCGTCTCGTTGAGAGGGTGGAGCGGTCGCGCAGCTGAGTCGACGCCGCCATCGGCAGGGGCATGCCCGCGTCTGTCGTCGGGAGCCGCGTACTCACCAGGCGACGGCGTTGCCTTGGTAGTCGAGGTACTGGAGACCGGTGTGACCGCGTTGGGCGTCGACGGTCCTCACCAGATTGGGGATGCTCTCGTGGATGGTGAGGCGAGCGTTGGGACCGCCGAGGTCGGTCTTGACCCACCCTGGCGCCATCAGGAGCAGCGTCCGCGGGTCGTCGTGGTGGCGGGCGGCGTAGCTGCGCATCAGTTGATTCAGGGCCGATTTGCTGGCCCGGTAGATCTCGAAGCCGCCGTTGTGGTTGTTGGAGACGCTCCCTTGACCGGAGGACATGATCGCAATCGTGCCGTCCGCGGGGACGACGTCGCCGAGTGTTTCGATGACCCGCATCGGACTCAGAGCGTTGGTGACCATCAGGCGGACGAACTCGTCAGTGGCGACGTCAGCGACCGTCTCGGCTACGCCGACCCCGGCGTTCACGAAGAGCAGATCGAAGGTGCGCGACCCGAGCCGCTGTCTCAATGCCTGGACCTGGTCGGGGACGGTGATGTCCACGTGCTCGATCTCCAGCAGTCCACCAACAGACTCTTGGAGGTCGTGTAGTGCCGTCCGGGCCTGGCCCCGCACGGTTGCCACAACCCGGGCCCTACGGTTGAGGTACTCCTCGGCGATTGCGTACCCGAGACCACGGGATGCGCCGATCAACAGCACGCTTGCGTTCTTCGAGGTCGAGGTCACCCCCGCTCCCCAACGTGAGACGCAGTCGCCTTCGGCTTGCCATCGGTCGGGTGGCTCTCCATGGGTATGAGCATCGGAGTCCTTTGCGAGTCGCTCAACGAACGTTGAGTCAACTGTACTCCCATGCGAACGCTTCGCTCAACACACATAGAGTGAATCCATGGACGAAGGCACCGCGGTCTCCCCGCCGATGACGAGCCGGGCGGCCCGTCGCGCCGCAACACAGGCCCGGATCCTCGATGCGGCACGACAGGAGTTCGGCGACCGAGGATTCGAGGCGACAACGGTGCGAGACATCGCCCACCGGGCCGGGGTCGACCCGTCCCTGGTCCTGCAGCACTACGGATCGAAGTCGGCGCTGTTCACCGCCGCCATCCAACTCCCGGCCGGCGAGCCGGAAGAAGCCGCCGATCATCTGGCTGACGTCCTCAAGGTGCGCGCCGCCGCCTTGCCCCCCGAGATGCGGGCCCTGGTCCGGTCCATGCTGACCGTGCCTCAGGCTTCCGAAGCCGTCCGGCTCCATCTCGACGAGCGGATCGGCAACCTGGCTGCCGGTATCGGCGGCCCGGACGCCGAGCTGCGAGCCGCCATCGCCGTGAGCAGCATCCTCGGGCTCACGGTGGCCCGCCACTTCCTCCAGCTGCGCGCCGTGGCGAGCGCTTCCGACGACGACCTCGTGCGGGTGGCCAGCCGAGCCCTCACCGCAGGTCTGGGAGCAGAACGTTCGCGCTAGGACTACGACTTTGGGTTCGTGTTGATGTCCAGGGTGGAATTATCGTTCGTAGTGATACCGGGCCTGGAGGACGACGACGTCGTCACCTTCGACCAGGTACACGAGCCGGTGTTCGTCATCGATACGCCTGGACCAACAGCCGGCAAGAATGTGCCGCAATGGCTCGGGCTTCCCGATGCCGGCGAAGGGATCCCGAAGCGTGTCGTCGAGAAGGCGATTGATCCGCTTGACCACTGCCTTGTCAGTCGCCTGCCAGTACCGGTAGTCCTCCCAGCCGTGACGGGTGAAGACCAGCCGCATCAGGAGAGCTCGTGGACCTCACGCTCGCCGGCCTGCGCCTGGTGCAGGCTCTCAAGAAGGCGCTCGGCATTCGCGGGAACCCGCAGCAGGTACGCCGTCTCCGTGAGCGCGTCGTAGTCGGCGCGGGACAACAGGACGGCGTCGCCTCGCTTCGAGGTGATCTCGACTGGCTCGCGGTCATCGTTCACTCGCTCAATGAGCGGGAACAGGTTCTTTCGGGCTTCGCTCGCAGTGATGGCCATTGGTCACTCCCGGCAACGCTGATTCGGTACAAGATATGGTACCACTGTTCGAATACCCCAAGACACACATTGAGAATCCGCCCGCATCCGGGGGCGCTGAGCACCGAAGGGACCGGTGCCGCCGACCGCCCACGACACTCGCCGCCAGCACGCATCGGGCGGATCTCCGAGGGGGCGATCGCACGTATGACCGGTGGTCGAGGTGGATGTGAGGGGTCTCGGTCGGCTCCTCACGCGGTTGTGGCGTAAACGCGCTGTCGAAAATCGTGGCAGACCCTGAGTTCATGGATCGGCCGAATGGGTGGGATCGAGCCAACGGTGAGATAGGAGTCATGAGCACCATTCAGACTGCCCGCGTCGTTGGTTCTCCTAACGCCGCCTCTCACGGCCATCCCACATTCATCCCACATTCATGGCGGTCACTGGGAGGACCCCTCGCCGGCCCGATGACAAAACGGCAGCTCAATGCCGTCTCGTGCCGTGTGTTGTCGTCCAGTCCCCGTGCCCACGTCGTCCATGCTCTATTACGATATTTGATCCCACCAGGGTTTATGGCTGGGTCGTCCCACATTCATCCCACCTTCGATCGAGAGCGCGGCCGCCTTGTGACGAGAGATGGCCCGACGACTTGCCGTCGAGCATGACTCAGGGACAACAGCACTGAACGCCTACAACCCTCTTGTCAACCACCGTGACGTTTTGCCGTCGTCAGGTTCAGCCCGTCGCGGCGTATGTCATTCAGGACTCGAGTAGCCCGGCTGCTCGAAGATGACGGCGAACGACGCGCGCGACATCGTCGAAGCGCGGAGGGTTGGCCAGGTGCTCGCTCATCTCGGTGCTCCACCGTTGGCCGTAGCGTTGAATGACGTCGTCGAACCGCTCGGCGAAGGCGCTTGGGTCGAGGCTCTTGGCCCGAGCTTTGCGCTCGAAGAGTAGTCGGATATCGGCGAGCGATAGGCCCGCGTCCTCAGTCAGCCGGAACAGGTCGTAGAGGTCCCGGCATTGGACGCGCTGGATGATGCAGCGGAGTTTCTCGGCTCCGATTTCTTCGACGGGATACACGGCGAAGGGGAGGGGAGCTGGGAGGTCTGGCCACATGGCCAGGAGGACCCGTTCTTCGAAAGATCCGCTGTGCTCGTCGTAGGCGAGGTCGAGCTTGATCTGGCGCGGCCGGGCAGCGCCGAGTGGGCCGATATAAGCGATCGTGGGCTTTGTTCCTCCGGTGAATTCGAGATGGGGGAGGCCCGTATGGTGCCGAGCTGCCTCCAGCGCCCAGCCAAGGGCGGCGACCGCATTCTCTGTACTGCCCCCGATGACGGTGAAGTCGAGATCGGCGGAGTAGCGGTAGTCGGTTAGGTAGACGAAGCGGAGGGCGGTGCCACCCTTGAAGACGAGGCGTCCGCCGTCTTCCGGTCGGGCGTGGTGGAGCTGCGCGACGACGTGGGCAAGCACGTAGTCCCGCTCCACAACGGCAGCATCTACGCCGTCGGCGTCAGCTCGTCGGGTGAGGACATGACGGGTGAGCACGATCAGTTCCCGGCCACGGCGCGCAGTTCGTCCGGATCGAGGTGCCAGGCCACCCGGAAGGTGCTGTCCATCCAGGCGGTGTGCTTGGTGCGGGGGTCGAGGTGGACGATCGGCTGCCGGTGCCCGACCGCCGGAGCGAGGCTGAGCGGGAGGATGAGGGCCTGGGTGAGCGAAGCGAGGCGGCGCTCGGCGGCGAACCCCCGGGGTCCGAAGACTTTTGCGAGCAGCGAGACTCGAGCGGGATCGGCGTCGGCTGCGCCGCCGGCGAGGGCTTCGACGAGCCGTTCGATACCCCCCGTGAGGTCGACCCGAAGGGCGCACTCGAATAGGGCCCGTTCCAGCGTCGAGCGCCACGAGCGCCCAAGGGGCTCGGCTTCGAGGTGGATGGTCTCGGCTTGTTCGACGACGACCCGGAGCGGGCGGTGGCTAATGGCGTGGACGCGAACTTGCTTGGCGCAGGCGACAGTGATTGTCCGGACCGGGTGACTGAGCAGTCCGAGATCGGCGAGGGCGCTCAAGTAAGCGATCCGGTGCTCTCGCCCGCCGAAGGTGGCCCCGACGGCGAGGGCCAGATCGTCGGTGGCGGCCGAAGTGTGGAGCGAGCCGAGGGGGCGGATGGCGTAGCGGCCTCGGCCCAATCGGTCGACAAGGCCGTTGTCCTGCAGCCGTCGCAGCGTGTTCGCGGTGGCGGTAGGCGAGCGATCAAGCGCGGCCCTGGCATCCTCGAAGCTGAACTCCTCCTTGCCCTCGGCCACGAGGGAGTCGATCAGTTCGAGCGGGCGGGCCATCGGTGCCTCCTGCCTGTCAGAATAGCAGAAATTCACGTAAAACGTGAAAAACAGCGTAACTGAGTATTAGGCCGTCGGCCAGGCGCAGGCTGAGCCGGTGTCCGGGTCGGGTACGTCTCGAAGTGGCGTCCCGATATCCGGCAATACCGAACGGTCGGCTTATCGCCAAATCCGTCTCGAGCTCGCGATTATCGAACAGGCCAATATCAGCCGATCTTCGACAACTCCGCCGCCGCGTGTCGCTCGATCGTTCCGTAGCCATTTCTAGTGGCCAATTCTCTTGCCTCGATAAGCAGCGCTTCGGCGCGCCCAGCGTCGTCATCGTCACCACGCCGGCGCAGCATTCGTCCCCAAAGCAGCTTCGTGTACGCATCGGCGAACCGCATCCCACCGCGGGTGTTCAGGTTCTCGGCTTCCTTGAAGTACGACTCGGCGAACTCGTAACGGCCGAGAACGGCGGCGAGGGCGCCAAGGAACGTGGCGACAGGCTCATGAGAAATGTAGCCGTTGTGCGGCACCTGGTCGTGGAATGGCGCCAGTTGGTCAAGGAGTGTGTCGGCATGTTCATGAAGTCCAAGATCGATGACGACTCGTGCATAAAGGACCATGCAATCCAACCAACCAGAGTGCTCGGCAATGACGAACGAATCGGCGGCTGCTCGTTCGATCAGGTGCCGTGCACCAACCTCGTCGCCGGCTTCGAGTCGGCTGGCGGCCAACGCCGCTGTGTAGGCAGGTATGGCAGGGTTCCGTTCGGCCACCTCCGCAATGAGCGACATCAATTCTCCGAACCTTCCCTGCTGAAGTCTCGTCCCCATGAGCTGAATCCCATACACGTCGAAAGCGTCGGGCTGGCCGCTCGATGTACCGACCTCCAGTGCAGCGGCCGCCACTTCTTCGGCCTTGGCATGATCGCCGAAGGACAGGGTTCGGGCAGCGGATCGGAACATCGCAAGCCATACGGTGGCGGGTTGCTGGAGTCTGGCGGCGAGCAAGCCCGCGAGGGCGAGGCGCTCGTCGGCCAGCTCGAACTGGCCGGACCGAAATGCACGCCAGGCCACTTCGGTCGCCGCCCAGAATCGGTTCAATGGATCTCCGAGATTGTCCGCCGCCGCCGAATATGCGACCGCCTCCACCAGCTGCGGAGCAAGCCTCGAAGGAGTAGAGGTCGCAGGGGAACATCGCGAGAACACCTCAAAAAGGGTCGCCCCGTCCCCAAGGCGACGAGCCATCGCTTTGGCCTCGTCGGCGAGGGCGAGGCACTCCTCGGCCGAGCCGGCAAACTGGACCTCGCTACACAGGGTGGCGAGAAGGCGGGCCCGCTCGATGCTGTCGGCCTCGGGGAGCACGTCGATGGCGGCTTCAAGTACCTCCACCTTCTCGCTGTCAACCTGGCCGAGCGAACTAAAATAGCCACGGTTGTTGGCGAGGGCCGCGGCAACAAGACGGTCGGAGTCACCGAGGTCGCGGGCGCTTCGTGCCGCCTCCAGGAGCGTTTCTCTGAAGGCGGGTAACCCCGCTTGCCGCTGCGCGGTACCAAGCTCGATGAGGAGATCGACACGGAGGCTTGGTTCCATGCCTGTGGCTGCGGAGCAAAGCTCGAGAGCCTGGGAGAAATAGCGCACGCCATCGTCTGGGGCCAGGGCCTTCAGAGCACCGTCCCCGGCGCGTGTCGAATAGGCGATGGCCTTCATCACGTCCGTGGGCTTCGTCGCCAAGGAGAAGTGTCGGGCCAGCTCACCGACGTATTCGTCGGGCTCGCTTGGATGGAGGCGCTCGATGGCTTCACCCACTTGGCGGTGCATCCGGGTACGCCGCGTTCCGTTCAAATCCTCGTACAACGTGTGCTGGATCAAGGCGTGGGAGAAGCTGTAGCGCCCAGGTGAGTCGGGAAGTTCGTGCACGACCGCGGCACGCTCGGCCTCTTCGAGCAGGTCGATGAGCTCGTCCTCGTCGACCTCTGTCGCCTCGGCCAAGAGGTCGAGGTCGAAGTCGCGCCCGATTACCGCTGCCATGGACAAGACCTTGGTTGCCCCTTCCCGCAGGCGTGAGACGCGGGTGCCGATCACCGTCCGTACGCTGTGGGGAAGGGAGAGGGGTCCCCCGGTGTCTTTGGCCGTCCAGCGCCCCGTGCCGGCATCCTGGACGATGTCACCTGACTCAGACAGGTTGCGCAGGACCTCGGCCACGAAGAAGGGGTTGCCGTCCGTCTCCCGATAGAGCTGATGGGCCAGTCCCACCCCGGCGTCGTCGAGCGCGTGCCCGGCGGCGGACTCCATGAAGGCGATCACCCCGGTGTCCTCCAGGCCCTTCAGGTCGATGGTGGAGACCCCGGAGGGCACCCGGTGCAGAGCCGCCAGGGCTTCGGAGAGGGGGTGGGCGGTGGAGAGCTCCCCGCCGCGATAGGTCCCGAGGATCAACAAACGCGCGGCCGAGGAGTTGGCCACGACGTGGCGGAGCAGTTGGAGGCTCGGCTTGTCCGCCCAGTGCAGGTCGTCGAGGACAAGGACGACCGGACGCTGCTGGCTCGCCACCTCCAGCAGTCCCACCACGGCCGCGTAGAGGAGATATCTCTCTGTGTCTGGGTCAGTGGACTGGGGCGGCGGCAGCTCCCCCAGGCGCTGACCGAGGGCGGGCACCATGCGAGCAAGCTCCCCGCCATGGGTAGCCACATGGGTTCGGAGCAGCTCTTCGTCAATGTGAGCCACGAGATGCGAGAGGGCCTCCTGGAACGGACGATAGGGAGCTCCCACTTCCTCGTCGCAGCGACCGAGGAGCACCGTCATGCCCCGGTCATCGGCGTGGCGGGCGAACTCGGAGACGAGGGTGGTCTTTCCCTGGCCCGGCTCCCCGGTCAGCAGGAGCAGCTCCCGTCCCTCGCCGGCGGCGATACGCTTGGCATCGGTGTCCAGGAGGGCGAGTTCGTTCTCGCGGCCGATGACACCGACGGCGGGACGATGGGTCAGGCCGGTGGGAAGCGGCACCCGTCCCGATCCCGGTGCGTCTGCTCCCAAAGGCTCCCAACCGACCTGGAGAGCTTCGACGGGCTCAGGCAGGCCCTTCAGGTCGAGTTCGCCGAGAGAGGTGAAGCTGTGTGAGCTTCGGCGACCGGCGTTGGCCCGAACGAGATCGGAAGCCAGGATCTGTCCGCCCTCGGCTCGGGCACAGAGGCGGGCGGCCTCGATGACGGGGTCGCCGAAGTAGTCGTCGGCCTCCCTGGTCGCTTCGCCCGAGCTCAACCCCACCCGGAGCCCGAGTGGTCTCTCGGCACCGGAGTTGTCGCGGTGGATGCCCTGCTGCATGGCGACCGCACAACCCAGAGCCGCCGACGCGGCCGGGAAGACCACCATGAGGCCGTCGCCCAGGTTCTTGACCTCGGTGCCCCCGGAGGTGGCGATGGCCTGCCGGAGAGCCGAGAAGTGCTTGCGGCGCACCTCGTCGCCTGCCTCAGGGGTCAGCGAAGAGGCGAGCTCAGTCGAACCCACCAGGTCGGTGAAGAGCACCGTGATGTTCTCGGTGGTGGCCACCGAACCCCCTGTCCCCGCACGTAGGCCAAAGATTAGGCGAGACCAGGGGTTTCTTCACATGCGACGATCGGCGGCCCAGACAAGGACGGCATGGTTGCCCTGCTCTATTGGGCAACACCGACCTGTTGATGTATCGAAGTGACCGGGCGGGACGTGCCGTTTCCGACTGGAGGCCTTTAGCGGAGCTCCGCTCCGCACCCCACCCGGTATTCGCGGATCAGCGAGCTTCGATCAACGGAATTAGCTTGTGACGAACCTACCCTTGGCTGCGTGTATCTCAAATATTGACTGCAGCTGGGACGGCTGGGTCCGTGCCAAGCGTGAAGCCGACCCGGACCGCCGTCGATGTCGAGAAGGCTGTCAAGCGCGACCATCGAGGACTCAGACGGCAACAACACCGTGTTGGTTGCCGGCACCACCGTAACGTTCACTCGGCCCGCCAGGAGCCGCCTGGACGGCCCCGACAATGGTTCCCCGAGCGCCCCGCGTCACCGCCATCCCACATTCATCCCACATTCATGGCCGATCTTGGACCGCCGTTCGCCCGGCTCGGTGACAAAACCGCAGTTCAAGACCATCTAATGTCTTGTGCTGTCGTCTAGTCTCCGTGCCTACGTGGTCCATGCTCTATTACGATATTTAGCCCGGTCAGGGCTTTGGGGTGATCTTCCCATATTCAACCCATATTCGACCGATAGCTCGGGGTTCCTTGCTAGTGCACAAACGCGCGGCTCGGAGCGTTATCGCCCTGGGTCCGGGTCGGGTGCGTCTCGAAGTCGCATCCCGGGATCAGGAAGTGTTCACGTCCCAGCGAGTGGTGTACGGGTTTGACCCGCTGAGTGGCCCTGTGTGGCGCTGAACGGGAAGGCCCGGGGCCTCGGCCCGAAGAACGACCAGGGAGTTCGCAAAGGTCCCCCACTCGCGACGACCACCGCATCAATCTCAGAAGTCCTGCGAAGACGAATGAGAGGAGATGCGGTGGAAGTCCCCAACAACATGGACGCTCTCGAGTGGCTGCGCAAGCACCTCGACGACGACGGCTCTGACCTGCTGCGCGAGATGGTGAAGGTGTTCGCCGAACGCCTGATGGCGGCCGAGGTCGACGCTCTGTGCGGTGCCGGGTATGGCGAGATCACCCCGGAGAGGATCAACAGCCGCAACGGGCTGCGCCACCGGGACTTCGACACCCGGGTGGGCACCATCGACCTGGCCATCCCGAAACTGCGCTCGGGCAGCTACTACCCGGGCTGGATCCTGGAACCCCGACGGCGGGCCGAGAGGGCGCTCACCCAGGTGGTGGCCGAGTGCTACGTGCGCGGCGTCTCCACCCGCCGGGTCGAAGGCCTGGTGCAGACCCTCGGGATCGAACACCTGTCGAAGTCCCAGGTCTCCCGCATGGCCAAGGAGCTGGACACCGACGTGGCCGCCTTCCGGAGCCGGCCCCTCGACGCCGGGCCCTACACCTACGTGTGGCTCGACGCCATGGTGCAGAAGGTGAGAGAAGCCGGGCGCATCCAGAACGTGGCCGTGGTCATCGCCACCGGCGTGAACAACGACGGCCACCGCGAGGTCCTCGGCTTCGACGTCATCACCACCGAGGACGGAGCCGGCTGGATGGCCTTCCTGCGGGGCCTGGTGGCCCGGGGGCTGTCGGGCACCGCCCTCGTGATCTCCGACGCCCACGTGGGACTGGTGGACGCCGTGCGTTCCACGCTCGGGGCCACCTGGCAGCGGTGCCGGACCCACTTCATGCGCAACCTCCTGACCCGGGTTCCGAAGTCGGCCCAGGCGCTCGTGGCCACCCTGGTGCGCACCATCTTCGCCCAGCCCGATGCCGAGCAGACCTGGGCCCAGCACGCCCGGGTCGTCGACCAGCTGCACGAGAAGTTCGTTGACGCCGCCTCCATGCTGGCCGACGCCGGACCCGATGTCCTCGCCTTCGCTTCGTTCCCGAAGGAGCACTGGAAGCAGATCTGGTCCAACAATCCCCAGGAGCGCCTCAACCGGGAGCTGCGTCGGCGCACCGACGTCGTGGGCATCTTCCCCAACCGTGATGCCGTGGTGCGACTGGTGGGCTCCGTGCTCGCCGAGCAGCACGACGAGTGGGCCGTGTGCCGGCGCTACATGGCCACCGAAGTCCTGGCCAGGGCCCGCATGACCGTCATCGACGGTGACGTCGAGGAGGTGGCCCAAGCAGAACTCGCTGATGTCAGCTAAACCAATGCATTGAGGTTGAGATGGTGGTCGTCGTTACACCACTCGCCGGGACGTGGCCCAGGAAGTACCGCCGGGTTCACACAGCGATATCTGGCAACGAAGGGGTGACGATATAGGTCGGTTTACCCGGAATGTGCCATGTGGGATGCCGACCGACCCAGTATTTGCAAGCTGCTTCAAGCAAGCGATTCGAGCTGACCTTGTGCCCTACGTTCCAGAGCACCGTACCTGTATTCCTGGGCGACACCAAACGCTTGTCCGATCATCTCCCTGGCCTTCTCCGTATCGCCTATAGCGGCTCGGTCAATCAGCAGATCGGCGTAGTCGAGCTTCGTGCGAGCCATCCAGTACGGAGCTTTTATTCGTTCATTCATAGACAAGGCGGCCTGGAACAAGGACTCAGCCTCGTCATGACGGCCGAGCACGTGTGCCATTCGACCCATTGATCGGCTGATGGCTCCTTCTACGGTCCCGTTGTTAAATGAGACCAAGTCGCGGAACGGGTGCAATCGGTCAAACAGGACCTGCACCGCCTGCGTGTGACCCAGATCCACCGCATCGTCCGCGCAATAGGTCATCGCCGACGTCCAGACAAGGTCACGGGGAAAGTCCACGAATTGATTGTCCGCGTCAGGTTCGAACAGCACCCGGGCTTCATCGAGACGGCCGAGCGCGGCAATTGATAGCAACAACGCCGGCACGAAGAACAGGGAGGGCCGGATTGTCGGCGGCGGCTTGGGTGAAGAGGTCGGCGATCTCGTCAAGGCGGCCCTGTTGATTCCGAATCACGAAGAGCACAGCACCGAATGCCGCCAGCGCCCCGGGGGCATCGATCCGGGCTCCGATCTCCAGGGTGGCCTCGTTGGAGGCCTCGGCGGCGACCAGATCACCGGACAAGTGGAGACGGGAGGTATGAAAGATCTTGTATTCCCACTCGTATCGCGGGAGGCCCGTCTGTTCGACAAGAGTCTGCATCTCGCTCAGCCATCGGTCGACCTCTTCGATGTGACCAACTTCCATGCACGCGTGCACGCGTTGAAGCGTGCCCGAAAGCGCTGCCCCGGGTCGCGCAGGTCATCGGCCATGGAGATTGTCCGTGCGGTTTCCACCAGGCGCTCAGCCGACGACTCCGGTTGCACCGTGGCCAGATAGCAACGATTGACAACGGCCACTACGGTCGACATGTCGGATAGATCCCCGGCGATGGCCATCGCTTCGGAGGCCAGGTCTCGGCGGGCCTCCCATTCCCGGGCATCGGTCACCTCGACCAGCGCAGCCAAGAGGAGGGCCCGCGAAGCAGGATCGGATTCACTCACCGCATTTAGGGCCGTTCGCAGGACCCTGATCTGATCGTCGTCGCCTTCGGCAAGATGTGCCGTGCCCCGAGTGCCAGCCAACGCTGCCGCCACCAAGAGATCGGTATCACCCAACCCCTTTGCCGATGCGGCTGCATCCAGAAGCGTTTGCCGATACTCGGGCTGACCCGCTTGGTGCTGAGCGGTACCGAGCCCGACCAACAGAGCACAGCGCTCCCGCTCGTCGACGAGCGCCTGGCGGGCGAGCAGGTCCAGGGCTTGGGAGTACCAGGTGATGGCGTCGAGGGGAGCGTAGGCGGCCAGGGCGGCGTCCCCCGCCCGCCGTGCGTAGTAGAGGGCTTTGGTCGCATCACTCGGTCGGGTGGCCGCCATCCAGTGCCGGGCCAACTCGATCAGGTGCTCGTCCTCGGTGCCCACACTCTCAAACGCCTCGGCCACCCGCTGATGGGCTCGCTGGCGCCGAGTGGCACCGAGGTCCTGATAGAGCGTGTGCTGGATGAGGGCGTGGACGAACCGGTAGCGTCCGGCTTTGTCATCAGACTCGCTCACGAGTCCTGCTCCGATCGCTCCTTCGAGGAGGTCGAGGAGTGGGTCCTCGTCGGTGTCGAGGAGACCCAAGAGCACCTCTACCTCGAAGTCACGCCCGATCACCGCGGCCAGGGATAGGGCCTGTTCCGTTGCTTCGCCGAGCCGAGCGACCCGGTGGGATATGACCTCCCGCACGCTGGTGGGGAGGCCCAGATCCTCGAGATCAGTCGACAGCACCCAGCGGCCGTCTTCGCCTTGGAAGAAGGCTCCCGTCTCGGCCAGGTGACGGATCACCTCCACGACGAAGAACGGGTTGCCGCCCGTCTCCCGGCGAAGCGCATGGGCGAGGCCCACGCCCTCATGGCGGTCCCTGGGAGGACTCCTCTCTGGGTCTGATGACAAGAACGGCAGTTCATGTGCCGTCTCGTGCCCCTGTGCTGTCGTCCAGTCGCCGTGCCTACGTCGTCCATGCTCTATTACGACGTTTAGCTCTGTCCTCTGGTAGCTCTGTCCTCTGGCACTCCCCGATGGGGCCACGGTGAGCTCGTTCGGCAACGAAGGTGCTACGTGTGGGCTGAGTCTCCCCAAATCTGGCGATGTGGCGCTGGCGCCGCGTGGCTACGCTCCGAGCACGGAGTCTTCGTCATCCGACCAGCATCTGCGCGGTCGAATGGGGGGGGAGGACGATGGCGAACGCGGCCTGGGACCATGGCCGGTCGAGGGGGAGCGACCCCCAGCGCGTCCTGAGTCAGGCCGTTCCCGCCGCTGAAGCATTGATCACACCCGACCTCGACTGCCGCGAAATGGGGGCGAATCCCACGGGGTGCAGTGCCGATCCGCGAGAAAGGCTCGGAAGGCTCCTCGAGGGCGAGGTCACCCGATGAAGGCGAGATGGGTTCGATCTCCCCGACGGCCGACGAAGAGCAGGACGATCGTGGCCGCTGCTTTCTTGGTGGGTGGCGTGTTCCTGGTCGAAGGCCCTCAGGCTGCGCGGGCCACTCCCTCCGCCACCCTTTCGATCACGCAGGTGGTCGACGGGGGCTCGTCGGTGGTGGCCAACGAGGGCCAGACCGTCACCTTCGACACCACGGTCACCGATACCGGACCCTCGGATGCAACGGGCGTCAGTGTCGCCGAGATTCTACCTCCCGGCCTCACCTTCGTGGCCAGCTCCGGGGGTGTCTACGACGCGATCACGGGGATATGGTCCATCGGCACGGTGGCCGCCGGGACCAGCGTGACGCTGGTGATAACGGCCACGGTGGCCTCCGAGGCCTCGTTTACCGTCACTGCCACGGTGTCGGCCAACGACGCCTCGAGTGTCAATTCCACCGCCACCGTGAACGGCAATGCCGACGTGGGCGTGACCGAAGTCGTCTCCGCCGGCGACAGCGTGATTCCCGGGGCCATCGGGGCGGCCACGGTCGAGGCCGGCCAGGACGTCACCTACCAGATCACGGCCTTCAACGACGGCGCCGCCACCGCCACCGGCGTGGTCGTCACCGACGAGCTACCCGCCACCTTCACCTTGGACGGCGCCAGCATCACCCCGAGCGTCGGCACCACCAGTGTGGGCGGCGGTGTTCTGACCTGGACCATCCCCTCTCTGGCGGCCGGGGCCAATGAGACCCTGGTCTACATCGAGACGGTGAATGCCCCGTCGACCGCCGAGGACAACGCCGACACCGTGTCCATCACGAGCACCCAGACCGACGCCTACGGCGACGCCACACCCCAGGACAACAGCGCCATCGTCACCGTCGAGGTCCTGCCCTCGGCCGACCTCACCATCACCGACACCGACGGCATCACCAGCGTCATACCGGGGACCTCGGACACCTACACCGACACCGTCGCCAACGGCGGACCCTCGGCGGCCACCAATGCCTCGGTGGTCGACACCCTTCCCACCGGCTTCACCGTCACCGGCGAGACCTCGTCGGTCGCGGGTGTCACCTTCACCAACCTGGGCGACGGCCAGGTCGAGTGGACCGGTCTCAACCTGGCCGAAGGCACCTCGGCCGTCTTCACCCTGACCGGGGCCGTCGCCCCCGCCCTCGGTGCCGGCAGCGCCTTCGTGAACCTGGTCACCGTGTCGCTCCCGTCCGGCCAGATCGACACGGCGTCGTCCTACAACGCCGTCGACAGCGACGACACGGAGCCGACCGCCGACCTGTTGATCAAGCAGACCGACAGTGGAGACCTGGTGAGCGGCACCTTCAACGCCACCACCAACGACACCACCGGCGGCACCGCCGTGCCGGGGTCCGGCGTCGTCTACACCGTGGTGGTGAGCAATGACGGCGCCCAGAGCACCGTGTCGAACCTGGCCCTGAACGACGACCTGCCCGCCCCGGTCACCTCGGCCACCTGGTCGGCGTCCACCGCCGGAGGCGCCTCGGTCTCGGTTTCGAGCGGGAGCACCACCGACATCGCCGACTCGCTCACCCTGCCTGCCGACGCCACCGTCACCTTCACCGTCGACGCCGACATCGCTCCGTCGGCCTCCGGGGCCCTGGTGAACACGGCCTCGCTCTCTGTGCCCGAGCAGTTCACCGACACCAACGCCTTCTTGAGCTCCACCGACGTGGTGGCCCTCTCGCCCGAAAGCGATCTTTCCATCACGAACTCCGACGGCGTCACCAGCCTCGCCCCCGGGACCACCGACACCTACACCATCGTCGTCTCCAACACCGGACCTTCGGACGCGGTCGACCTGACCATTCCCGACACCCTGCCCGCGGGCTTCACCGACGCCTCGTCGGGCACCCTTGCGGCCGGGGTCACCTTCTCCGTCTTCTCGGGCACGGCCGAGTGGAGCGGAGTGAATATCGGAACCGGTCAGACGGTGACACTCACGCTGTCGGGCTCCGCCCTCCCAGGGGCGACCGGCACCTTCGTGAACACGGCCACCGTCGTCGTCCCACCCGGATCGACCGACACGAACTCCGTCACCAGTGCCACCGACACCGACAGCCTCACCTCCGAGGCCGACATTGCCGTCCAGGTGACCGACGGCGACAACACCACGCCCGGCACCTTCAGCCCGGCGACGAACGACACCACCGGGGGCTCGGTCGTCGGCGGCACCGCCTTCCTCTATACCGTCGTCCTGTCGAACACAGGGCCCTCCGATGCCGACGGGGTCACCGTGGGCGACCTCCTGCCCACCAGCGTGAGCGCCGACGACTGGGTCGCCACCACCAGTGGGGAGGCATCGGTGACCTCGGGCGGCAGCTCGGGCAGCGGCAACATCTCGGACGTCGTGGATCTCCCGTCGGGCTCGTCCATCACCTACACCATTCAGGCCGCCGTCTCTTCGTCGGCCACCGGGACGCTCACCGACACGGCCACCGTCACCGCCCCGGCGGGGCTGACCGACACCGGTGCGTTCACGAGCTCCACGGACAAGCAGACGATCGCCAGCGCCACGAACAACGGCATGCCCAGCGCTGATCTGACGATCGAAACGACGGACAACGTCGGCGGCACCTTCCATTCCGTGACGAATGACACCGTCGGAGGAGTCGGCGTCCCCGGCGACACCATCGTGTACGACGTGGTGGCTTCCAACAGCGGCCCCACCGGCGCCTCCGGGGTCGGTGTGGGCGACATCCTGCCTACCGGTGCGAGCGCCGACAGCTGGTCGGTCACCGCCACCAGCGGGGGAGCCTCCGACACGGACAGTTCTGGAACGGGCACCCTCTCCGACACCGTGGACCTGCCATCGAGCTCGTCCATCACGTACACCATCGACGCCACCATCAGCCCGGCGGCCACCGGATCCCTCTCCGACGCCGCCACGATCACGCCTCCGTCGACCATACAAGACACGAATGCGTTGACGCAGTCCCTCGACCTGGTCATTCTCGACCCCGAAAGCGATCTCTCCATCACGAACTCCGACGGCGTCATCAGCCTCACCCCCGGGACCACCGACACCTACACCATCGTCGTCTCCAACACCGGACCTTCGGACGCGGTCGACCTGACCATTCCCGACACCCTGCCCGCGGGCTTCACCGACGGCTCGTCGGGCACCCTTGCGGCCGGGGTCACTTTCTCTGTCTTCTCGGGCACGGCCGAGTGGAACGGGGTGAATGTCGGAACCGGTCAGACGGTGACACTCACGCTGTCGGGCTCCGTCCTTTCGGGGGCGACCGGCAGCTTCGTGAACACGGCCACCGTCGTCGTCCCACCTGGATCGACCGACAGCAACTCCGTCACCAGCGCCACCGACACCGACAGCCTCGTCCCCTCCGCCACCCTTTCGATCACGCAGGTGGTCGACGGGGGCTCGTCGGTGGTGGCCAACGAGGGCCAGACCGTCACCTTCGACACCACGGTCACCGATACCGGACCCTCGGATGCAACGGGCGTCAGTGTCGCCGAGATTCTACCTCCCGGCCTCACCTTCGTGGCCAGCTCCGGGGGTGTCTACGACGCGATCACGGGGATATGGTCCATCGGCACGGTGGCCGCCGGGACCAGCGTGACGCTGGTGATAACGGCCACGGTGGCCTCCGAGGCCTCGTTTACCGTCACTGCCACGGTGTCGGCCAACGACGCCTCGAGTGTCAATTCCACCGCCACCGTGAACGGCAATGCCGACGTGGGCGTGACCGAAGTCGTCTCCGCCGGCGACAGCGTGATTCCCGGGGCCATCGGGGCGGCCACGGTCGAGGCCGGCCAGGACGTCACCTACCAGATCACGGCCTTCAACGACGGCGCCGCCACCGCCACCGGCGTGGTCGTCACCGACGAGCTACCCGCCACCTTCACCTTGGACGGCGCCAGCATCACCCCGAGCGTCGGCACCACCAGTGTGGGCGGCGGTGTTCTGACCTGGACCATCCCCTCTCTGGCGGCCGGGGCCAATGAGACCCTGGTCTACATCGAGACGGTGAATGCCCCGTCGACCGCCGAGGACAACGCCGACACCGTGTCCATCACGAGCACCCAGACCGACGCCTACGGCGACGCCACACCCCAGGACAACAGCGCCATCGTCACCGTCGAGGTCCTGCCCTCGGCCGACCTCACCATCACCGACACCGACGGCATCACCAGCGTCATACCGGGGACCTCGGACACCTACACCGACACCGTCGCCAACGGCGGACCCTCGGCGGCCACCAATGCCTCGGTGGTCGACACCCTTCCCACCGGCTTCACCGTCACCGGCGAGACCTCGTCGGTCGCGGGTGTCACCTTCACCAACCTGGGCGACGGCCAGGTCGAGTGGACCGGTCTCAACCTGGCCGAAGGCACCTCGGCCGTCTTCACCCTGACCGGGGCCGTCGCCCCCGCCCTCGGTGCCGGCAGCGCCTTCGTGAACCTGGTCACCGTGTCGCTCCCGTCCGGCCAGATCGACACGGCGTCGTCCTACAACGCCGTCGACAGCGACGACACGGAGCCGACCGCCGACCTGTTGATCAAGCAGACCGACAGTGGAGACCTGGTGAGCGGCACCTTCAACGCCACCACCAACGACACCACCGGCGGCACCGCCGTGCCGGGGTCCGGCGTCGTCTACACCGTGGTGGTGAGCAATGACGGCGCCCAGAGCACCGTGTCGAACCTGGCCCTGAACGACGACCTGCCCGCCCCGGTCACCTCGGCCACCTGGTCGGCGTCCACCGCCGGAGGCGCCTCGGTCTCGGTTTCGAGCGGGAGCACCACCGACATCGCCGACTCGCTCACCCTGCCTGCCGACGCCACCGTCACCTTCACCGTCGACGCCGACATCGCTCCGTCGGCCTCCGGGGCCCTGGTGAACACGGCCTCGCTCTCTGTGCCCGAGCAGTTCACCGACACCAACGCCTTCTTGAGCTCCACCGACGTAGCCGCCCTCTCGGTCTTGTCCCATCTCTCGATCAGCAAGACCGACAGCGTCGGGGGGTCCTCGATCACCGGTGCCATCGGCACGGCGGTCCCCGGTGACCCCATCAGCTACACCATCGTCGTCTCCAACACCGGACCTTCCGACGCCGACGACGTGAGCGTGGTGGAGACCCTGCCCACCCAGGGCCTGGACACCATCACGACGACACAGCCACCGGGCGTCACCTTCAGCTCGGCCGACGACACCTGGACCGTGGGCACCCTGGGCGCCGGCGACGACGACACCCTGACCCTGTCGGGCACCATCCCGGCCGGGGCCGCTGGTCCGCGCTATGTCGACACGGCCGCCGCCGGTGCCTCTGACGCCTCCACGGTGAGCGCCACCGACACCGACACCCTCGCTCCCGTGGCCGACGTGAGCGTCACCAAGGCGGTCTCCTCGTCCACCCCCGCCTTCGGGACACAGGACACGTTCACGGTCACGGCTTCGGACGCCGGGCCGTCTGATGCCGGGAAGGTGGTCGTGACCGACACCTTGGCGGCCGGGCTCCTGTTCGTGTCGGACACGTACGCGCCCTCGACCGGCTCGGTGGTGGTCTCGGGCCAGAGCGTCACGTGGACCATCACCGACCTCACGGCTGGGACCACGGACACCTTGAAGATCGTGGTGACCGTGAACACCGGTGAGGCCACCAACCAGGCGTCGTTCACCCAGGCCGAACCCAACTCGTCGGGTCAGACGACCGGTGTCTCCAACCCGGTGAGCATCGACGCCTGCGGAGGTGGGCTCACCCCCCACGTGTTCTCGGCCACCGCCCGCACGGGGGACTTCCTCGGGCTCTTCTGCGTAAACGCCTCGGGAACAGGCACCTACGCCCAGGGTGCCGTCCATGGCACGGGCACGATCACCGGCTCGGGATCGACCACCCGGGTGACCGCCTACGGCACCGACCTGGCCCTCCTCGGAGTGGGATCGGGATCCTCGAGCAGCTACAGAGAGACGGCCCCGCTGCGTTCGGCCGGGACGTTCACGCTTTCATAGACGGAGTTGACGATGCCGCTTTCATCGCCTCAGCGTCGGACCAGACCCCGGGCGGGACGGCGCGCGCGGCCGGCTGGGCGTCTCTCAATGGTGGTGCTGGTCATCGTCGTCGCCATGGGGGCCGGCTCGGCTGTGGCTTCGGCCAGCCCGGCCAAGGGCTCGCCGGCATGGTGCAAGACCCATCCCCACTCCACGCTTCCCGCCTGCAAGGCAAGCCGCGGTTCGGGAAGCGGATCGGGCGGATCGAATCCGACCATGACGGTGTCAACCAGCCCGGGCACCCTGGTCGAGACCGGGCAGTCCGAGGTGGACGCCGTCGTCCAGGTGGAAACGAGCGCCTCTCTGGCTGGGGACACCGTCCTCGTCACCAGCCCCCAGCTGGCTGCCGCCTGCGGGGGGGCGGTGCTATTCGGATCGCTTCAGGCCGGAGCCGTCTACGGCCCGGACTCGGTCCAGGTGGTTCTAGACGACGACGGCAACGTCACCGTGAGTCTCTATGGCATCGACTGCGCGCCGGGGTCGAGCCTGGTCGAGGCCGGCCTCACCGTGGCCCCCTTCTCCAGCGCCCTCGGCGACCTTGATGCCACCGCTCCCGTCCCCACCACGGCCGGGGTGACCGGCTCTCCGAATCCCGAGGTGGAGACGGGCAACACTCCGTCGAGCGGTGAGTCCGACGTCTTCGCCGTCTTCTACGTGGAGACCGACCCGGTGTACGCCGAACAGTCGGCGCAGATCGACTCGTACCAGCTTTTCGACCGCTGTCTCGGGGGGAGCACCTGGATCTCCAACCAGGGGTCGTTCACCGGAGCGACGGCGACAGCAACCTTGGACAACGACGGCAACGCAGTGTTTGCCTTCTCGGGTTCGTCCTGCGTGGCCGGCACTTCGGACGTCATCGCCGATGTGCTGGCCGGGACCCACTCCAGCTATATGTCGACCTACACGATCGACGCGCCAACCCCGACCATTTAGAGCCAGGCACGGGCTCCGCCTCGAGTCTGGCGTCGCTTTCTCCGATGTGTTGCGCCCGTGCATGGCTGGTTCTCCGGGCCCCCGCGGTCCCATCGTCATCCCACCTTCATCCCACATTCACGGCGGTCCTTAAGTGGTCCTTCCAATGATCGGGTGACAAAACTGCAGGCAAATGCCGCCTCGTGTCGTGTGCTGTCGTCCAGTCCCCGTGCCTCAGTGGTCCATGCTCTACTACGACATTTAGCTCGACCCGGGATTTGGTCATCATCCCATACTCAACTCAAATTCGACCGACACCTCTGAGTTGGTTCCTAGCGCACAGATGCCGGCTCAGAGCGTTATCACTTGGGTTCGGGCCGGTGCGTCTCGAAGGGGCAACCCGGAATCCGGTGTGGCAGTTGCGAGCGGTTGTGAGCGGAGTATGTCGTGCTCATACGCGTGAATACCGATCGATCCGGGGTCCGGATCTCGGGTGGTGACGCTCTCGGGAGCCCTCGGAGCCTCCCGGCAGCACTGACACCCGACGACCAGATCGTACGAGCCCGCTCCTCAGAAAGTGCGGCCGTACATGGGGCGCCTCAAGCCTGTGCGCAGATTGGTGGTGATACTCACGGTGCGTCCGCATTGTAGGTTGGTGAGGATGTTGTCACGCACCGGTCCTTCCGTTCGAGATACAGGCCAGGACGGCGGCCACGCAATCCTCGGGTGCATCTTCTTGTAAGAAGTGCCCTGCCCCCTCGATGCGGTCCAGGGTCGAGCCCGTGATGTTGGCAGCCCATTCTTCTGCCTGGGAGTAGGGAAAGACGGGATCGACATCCCCCCAGACGAAGTGGACAGCCAACCCGAGGCCGGGCAGCTGGGAGTAGCAACGTTGTTGCCATTCGGCCCCTCCTTCCACCGGTTGGGCGAAGGGGATGCACCACGGGAACCGGCGGGCGCCGGCTTTGGAGTCGTAGCCGGTGAACGGCGCGTCGTAGGCGGCCCGCACGGCATCGAGATCGTGGCCCGGCCGGCGTAGGGTGCCCGCCAACAGGTTTCCCGTCGGCATATCGCCACCGAGAGCGTCCGGGTCCGTCGCCATCTGGCGCCAGAAGCGGATGCCCTCGGAATACTCGTAGCCGCGGTGGTGCAGCCAGGTGTTGGCGATGAACAATCGGCGGTACCGGAGCGGCTGGTCGCAGGCATTACGCAGGCCGATGGGGCCTCCCCAGTCCTGACAGAACAGGTTGATCTGCTTCAGATCGAGGTGTTCGATGAGGGCCCTCTGCACCGCCACGTGGCGGTCGATGGTGTACCAGTCCTCGTCGATGACCTTGTCGCTGCGCCCGAAGCCGATGTGGTCGTGAGCTATCACCCGGTAGCCAGCCTCGGTCAACCTGGGCACCCAGCATCGATACAGGAACGACCAACTGGGCTCCCCGTGCGTCAGAAGGAAGACCTCGGCCTCGGGCGGGCCTTCGTCGATGTAATGGACCCACAGCCCGTCGATCTCGGCATATCGGGGCTCGTAGGGCCAGTCAGGCAAGCCCTCAAAGTTCTCATCTGGCGTCCGTACGAACGGCGGGGGAAGCGTCATGGCCGACGTTGGAGGAATGAGCTGGGCATCGAGTGCAAGTTAGCTCTGTCGTGGATCCGCTGTGAGCCGATGATCTCGACCTCAACCCCATGCCAGAGTCAGGAGCAGATGTCTTCCTCGCCCACACCAACACATCAGGGTGATACCGACCTCCCTCAAGGCGATCACACCGCCCCGTCCCCGAGATTCAATCTTGTGAAGAGGAGTCCTTGGTGGTTTCCTCCGTTTGCTCGGACGGAGTGGTGTCGTGGGAGCCTATTGGTTCATCTTGCTCAAAGGGGGCCGCAGGGATCTGTCGCGTGGGGCGCCGAAGCTTCCGGCGGGGCCTTGTCGCCATTCAAGCGTCCTTTCCACCGATTATGAACATCGTTGCCATCAGGTCGGTGCACACGACCTAGGGCGCAGATTTTGCGGCACCTGATTAGTCGTCTCTTGGCGTGTCTCCTGCTGTGAGCTCTGCCCTGAAGGCCTCGAAATACGCCTCGTATATGAGGTCTGACTCACGCGCCCGCTGGTGGCGAAGGGCGGTGAGAAGCCAGCCGAGGCGTTGGCGCACGTCGGAGAAGTCGAGGGTCTCACCCGAATGCCCCTCGAGCTCGGTCCGAATCGATGCGATGTCGTCGAGCAGCTTCCGATACTGGAGCCGCACCCCTCGCACGCGATTCCGGAGCCTCGACTGCGTGCGGGCCAGGTCAGACAGGAGGCTATCTGGGCTATCGGCGTTTTCCGCCTCTTCGGTGGTCACTTGACCGAGGACCACCAAGGCATCCTTGACGGCCCCACTCCAGTTGTCTTCCCGTCCCGGGGCCGCCTCGGCTAGGGCTGCTTCGAGGCTGTGCATGGCCGCTAAGGTCCGATCCTGATCGAACTGGCGTGCCGTGAGGCCAGCACGCTGCTCCTCGTTGAAACGATCGTCGGCCGCCGAATCGCCCATGATCGAATCCATCGCAGTCCGATTACCTCGATTCGTTTCCCTCGGTGGAGAGCCGTTCAACCTCGGCTCGAAGATGCCGGACCTCGGCTTGGAGTTCGAGGACGAGCCTCACGCCGGCGATGTTCAGTCCCGAGCCAGTCAGCGTGGCGATCTCACGGAGCCTTTCCACGTCGTTGTTGGAGTAAAGGCGGGTTCCGCCGGCGCTACGGTTGGGTTCGATGAGACCTTCTCTCTCGTAGATGCGAAGCGTCTGAGGATGCAAACCTGCGAGCCCGGCTGCCACCGAGATGGCGAACACGCCCCGACCCACGTCTGGCCACTCCATCAGTACCTCGGGTATGACTCGAGGATTCGAGACAGCAGCCATGCCATATCGGCGGAGGGGCCGCTGAGGGAATCCGAGGAATTGGAGCGCTTCGACCAGGTTTCCGGTTCGACACGGACGGGTCCGGCCCACAGCGGGACCGCGGAAAGCCTCGTCGGAGGCAGATCGACTCCCAGCCTGATTGGTTCGCCGGGGGGGGTGGCGCGTGGCTTGTCCGACGTCTGTTGCACCACGTCCGCTTGGCGAGTCACGTCCGGCCTCTCATGAAGGAGGGACCGGTCATACGAGGCGCGCCGGAGGGGGTCGGACAAGACCTCATAGGCCTCGGTGATCTCACGAAAGCGCTGTGCCGCCTCGGGGTCGCCGGGCCGGGCATCGGGATGGGCACCGTGGGCGAGCCGGCGATAGGCGCTCACGATCTCTTGCCGCGAGGCATCGGGCCTCACCTCGAGGCGCACATAAAGGGCCTCTGCCGTCCCGGAATTAGGGTCCTTCGTCATGAAACCTTAGTCTCTCTTGACAGATTGTCTGATGGCTTTATACTATGATATCTGATCCCCAGCCAAGAGGCTGGAGAAGGATCATCGGTAGTCGCAGAGGATCAATCAATCGAAGAAGGAGGTTTGTGATGCTCATGCGAACCGATCCCTTTCGGGACCTGGACCGGCTGACCCAGCAGGTCTTCGGTAGTGTCGCTCGCCCAACGGCGATGGCCATGGACGCCTACCGCAAGGGTCACGAGTTCTACGTCCACTTCGACCTGCCGGGGGTCGACCCTGACTCGATCGATCTCACAGTCGAGCAGAATGTGCTCAGCGTAAGAGCCGAACGGAGGCCGGTGGGTGGTGAGGGGGCGGAGGCGATCGTCACCGAGCGCCCGTCGGGGATCTTCACCCGTCAGCTTTTCTTAGGTGAGACCCTCGATGCCGACAACATCAAGGCGGATTACAACGCCGGGGTCTTGACTCTGACCATCCCAGTCCACGAGGCGGCCAAGCCCCGCAAGCTCTCCATCACATCGAACGACTCGGCCAAGGAGCTGGCAACGGCGGCATCCTGACGGGGCGCCGGCCCCGGTGGATGTTCGAGCGATCGCCCACCGGGGCCGGGACATCGCTTCTTGTTGCAACGGTTGGGCTTACTGGGGCGCCCTTGCCGGATCAACGGTCTCTGTCCGCTCACCGGCCCATAGATCGTCACCTTCATCACACATGGAGGCAACGCTATGGATGCTGACTACGTGACAAAGAAACATCGACCAGCACCGGAACTCGACATTGCTGCCGACGCCGCCCATGCGCTGCGAGTCTGGCTCAGACAGGTTCGAGAAGCCTTGGTCATTCTCGATACCCCCAAGTATTCTGACGCCATCCGCGGTCTCGTCTCCTGGTATGAGCGGGTCTTCTTCGATGCTGAATTCGTCGAACCTCCCCCGATCGCGGGTCTCGACGCCGTCGTGGACGAGCTCGCTCTTGCCGCCCAGCCAATTGCCTCACTTCGTGCGCTCGCAGATGCCCGTTGGGCCATTCGGGTGGGAGAGGAACTCGTCTCATGGCGCCAGTGTTTTTGCTTTTGGACAAGGGTCTTCTCCTCTCGGCTCGGCCACGAACCGGCTTGAGCTTGCCTTGGAGGAGGCGCGTCGCCAACTCGACCATGCACCGAGTTCTTGATCAGAAGGTTGATTGCAATTTCGGTGGGTAAGACGAGACAGAAAACTATGAGTGATGGCGGACGAAGACATGCCGGTCAATGACGCTCCGAATGTGTCCGGCTTGACGCCTCTCCAGTCGATCTTGGGGGAGATCGACATAGCGGCGGCAGGAGCGGCCTCGGAGACCCTCGTTACCGTGACCGATCTCGCCATTGAAATCGCTCGCGAGGGTCGCGAAGGCCGCAAGATTGGCACTCTCTTCACAGTGGGCTCTGAGTTGGAGGTGTTGGAGCACAGTGGGTCCCTCATCCTTGATCCACTCGCCGGCCACCCCCCGGAAAAGCGGTCAATCCAGGACCCAGACTTGCGGGAGACGATCAAGGAGCTCGCCCAACTCGACGGTGGATTCGTCGTCAGTGGACAAGGGACTGTGTTATCCGCTTGTCGCTACTTTGAATCGACTCTGCCGCACTCCAAGCAGCCACTTGGCCTAGGCACCAGACATATCGCCGCCGCCTCCATTTCAGCGATGACAGGCGCTATCGCTGTCGTGGTATCCGAAAGCTCCATCGTCCGGCTCTACGCCGGTGGCATGCTCGTGAATGAGATCCTTCCAGAACTCTGGCTGCTCCACCGTCACATGCCGCATATCGCCAAGCCAATCCTCACGAGCGATCATGCCCAGAACCTGGCGATTGTGAGCGAGCGTGCTCGATAAGCACGGACGGGTTCCCGGGGCACCCGTCTAGCGGATACTCCAAGATGCAACTGATAACGACTGTCGCGTGTATTCATATGGACCATGCGCGGTGTGCAATGTGAATATCGACTGCACCTGGGCCGGCTGGGTCCGTGCCGAGCGTGAAGCGATCCGGACCATGTCGAGAAGGCTGTCAGCGCGACCATCGAGGGCTCAGACGGCAACAACACCGTATTGGTTACCGGCACCACCTTAACGTTCACTCGGCCCGCCAGGAGCCGCTGGGAGGGCCCCCGGACGATGATTCTCCGAGCGCCCTCGAGTCACCGTCATCCCACATTCATCCGACATTCATGGCCGATCTTGGACCGCCGTTCCATCGGCCCGGTGACAAAATCGCAGCTCAATGCCGTCTAATGTCGTGTTCGGTCGTCTAGTCCCCGTGCCTACGGGGTCCATGCTCTATTTCGATATTTAGTCCGACCAGGGATTTGGGTAATCAATCCACATCAACCCACATTCGACCGATGTCTCGGGGTTCGTTCCTAAGCGCTCAAATGCGCGGCTTGGAGCGTTATCGCCTGGGTCCGGGCCGGGTGCGTCTCGAATTGGGACCCCGGGATCCGGCATGTTCGGATGGGTATTCGCAGTCAGCAACGTCCCAGCATGGCGTCATTTGCGAGCGCCTTGCATCTGGCGAGTGCCTGGTAGCCGTTTAGGCTCTGTTGTCCGCTCGGCTCCTCACCTCAGCTCCAGTAGGGAGCCCTGAGCTCGCGCTTGAGAACCTTGCCGGCGCCCGACTTGGGCAGTAGTTCGGTGCGCAGGTCGAACGACCGCGGGAGCTTGTACCCGGCGATCTGCTCGCGGCAGTGCGCTGATAGCTCCTTCTCGGTGGCCGCGGCGGGGCTTCGTAGGACGACGGCAGCGTGAACCCTCTCGCCCCATTGCTCGTCCGGGACGCCGAATACGGCTACCTCGAGAACGGCCGGGTGGGAGGCGAGGGCCGATTCCACCTCCGTGCAGTACACGTTCTCCCCACCAGTGATGATCATGTCCTTCAGGCGATCGACGATGTACAGGTAGCCATCGGCATCCATCCGGCCGCCATCGCCAGACCGGTACCAGCCGCCTTCAGTCAGGGCGGCCGCCGTCTCCTCCGGCCGTCGCCAGTAGCCGGCCATGATGTTGGGCCCCCGCAGCCAGACCTCCCCGACCTCGTCGACCTCCGCCCGTGTCCCATCCTGGCGGCGGACCGACACCTCCACTCCGATGAAGGGGACCCCGGCGGAGCGGATCCGGGTGGCCCAGGGCTCCTGGTCCACCGGCCCCTCGATCCGGCAGATGGTCCCAACCGGAGCGGCCTCGGTCATGCCATAGACCTGCACCATCTCACACCCGAGGACCTCCTTCGCCCTGGTCTGCAGTGCGGCCGGGATGGGCGATCCGCCGTAAAAGATGCAACGCAGGCTGGACAGGTCGTGCTTCGGGGTCTCGGGATCGTTTACGAGGAGGTTGATCATGGTGGGCACGATGACGGAGACGGTGACCCGCTCGGATTCGATAGCGGCCGCCACAGGTCCGGGTGCGAACGAGGGCACGAAGACGTGGGTCCCGCCCACCCAGGTCACAGCGTACGTTGCTGACCCGTCGGCCAGATGGAACATGGGACCGGCGTGAAGATAGCGGTCCCCGGTCATATAGCCGAGCCCGATGAGGACGGCCTTGGCATTGGCGATCAGGTTCCCGTGGGTGAGCATCACCCCCTTGGGCCGGCCGGTTGTCCCGCCGGTGTAGAAGATCCCGGCCAGGTCATCGGCGCCGCTGTCCACCATCGCTGCCGCCCCATTGGCCAGCAGGGACTCGTAACCGATCATGTCGGTCTTCGGCGTCGGCGCGGCGTGGATCAGGTACTTGAGGCTCGGACAGCTGGCCCGCAACTCCCGTCCCGAGTCGACGAAGGCATCGTCCACCACGAGGGCGCGAGCCTCGGAGTCGTCGACGATGAAGGCCAGCTCGGCGGGGGCCAAGCGGGTGTTCAGCTCGTTGAGGACCAAGCCGACGCGGGGTACCCCCAGCCAGCACTCCAGATGCCGGTGCGAGTTGAGCGAGAGCACGGCGACGACGTCACCCGCCGCGAGCCCCAGCCCCAGGAGCCCTCCCCCCAACCTGGCCACACGATCCTCCAAGGTGGCGTAGTCGAAGCGGGTCGCGCCGTCGATTACCGCCGGAGCGCGTGGAACCAGCCGAACCGCGTGGGCCAGAGCGGCGCCGACATTCGAACCGGGGCGCGCCGAGGGTGGAGCTGTTCCCGAGCCTGGATTTGTCTTCTGCGACTGGACCGTGCTCATCCCCACCTCCGGGGTCACAACGGTAGGTGGGGAGGTGCCCTAGCGTCCAGGACCAGGCGAGGGGTAACAAAGCTGGGTCCGCATTGTGCATTCGCTGCCCGGCCTTGACACCTAGGCGCGGCGTGCCGTGTCCGGATGGCTAGGTCCGGTGACGACCCGATCGGGATCGCCAACGTTGCACGATACTGCGTGGTCTCGTCGGTTAGGTCCAGACCTGACCCCTCACTACTCCCGGCAGTTGCGGCCGGCCGGCCGGGACACCGCCACGCACCATTGGGCGGTGATACAGGATGGGTCGGATCGGGCGAACTCCGAGACGGCTGCCGCACGGCACCCTGCGCAGTGCCAGCCGCCTCCGAATACCATGGTTATCGGCGTAGCTTCGTCATCGGAGGAGGAAGTCATGCGCAGTTCCGCCGTGTTCGACGCCGACAGCCACCTCATGGAGGTCGACGAGTGGCTCCCGGCCTACGCCGATCCCCGGGTGCGCGACCGACTACGCCCCCTCGGCTTCGACAAGGCGGGCGCCCACGCCGCTGAACTCATGGCGTCGCTGCCGGCCCTGTGGGCGCAACAGCGCGACCAGGATGTCACCGCCGAGGTCCTCACCGGTCCGAAAGGATGGATGGCGCCCGGCGCCCTGGACGCCGACGTGCGCACCCGCGTGCTCGACGCGCTCGGCATTTCGTCGCAGCTCGTGTTCCCCACCTTCTCGCTGGGGCAGTTCACCGGTAGCGACGACCTCGAGCTGCTCTATGGCGGCGCCCGGGCGCTCAACCGGGCCATGGTCGACTTCTGCCGCCAGGATCCGCGTCTCAACGCAGTCGGCTTCCTGTCCTTGCGGGACCCGGCTCTGGCCGTCCAAGTGCTGGACGAGGCGCTCGCCGAGGGCGTCGCCGCCGTGTGGATCCCCTCGGACGCTCCCGGTGACTTCTCGCCGGCCCACATCGACGTCGAGCCCGTGTGGGCCCGTCTGGCCGAGGCGGGGGTTCCCTTCGTCCTCCACGTTGGCGGCGGCAAGCTTCTGCCCAAGGCCTTCCACAACAACGGCCGCCCGCTGCCCAAGGACTGGCTCGGCGGCGGCGAGAACCTGCGGGCCAAGGACTTTCCCGTGCTGCACCATTCCCCCGAGCGTTTCCTCGCCTGCCTGGCCCTCGACGGTGTCTTCGAGCGCCACCCGGGCCTGCGCGGCGGTGCCATTGAGCTGGGAGCCTCGTGGGTGCCGGCCCTGATGCGCAATGTGGACCACGCCTACCGTTCCTTCTCCCGATCAGAGCCCGACCTCAAGCCCCTGCCCATGCTGCCCTCGGAGTACCTGCAACGTCAGGTGCGTTTCACGCCTTTTTCATTCGAGGACACGGCCTGGCTCATCGAGCAATGCGGTCCTGGGCTGTTCATGTTCTCCACCGACTACCCGCACCCCGAGGGTGGACGGCGGCCCTTCGAACGCTTCGGCGCCGAGCTCGACGCCTTCGACGACGACACCAAGGAGCGGTTCTTCTGGCGTAACGGCGCCGAGCTGCTCGGAATCACCTGACGGCGGGCACGACGTGGAATGAGCCGCCGGCGCCCCGTGCTGTACTGACGGCGATGAGTGTCATCGAGTGCTCAGGTCTCGCCGGATATCTCGGTCACCCGCACTCCTCCCGGCAATATCGCACGGTAGCCGTGGCGAAATCGTGCGCGGTAACCAAGGTGATATCGGTCGGGTGATTCGGTTCTCCCAGCTTCGTGCGTGAGAAGGTCACCGCGGGCCCGGGCAAGGTACCCCCCCGGGGGGTGGGTTATCTCGATCGAAGTATGTGCTGCTACTTAATCGACATCGGCTACCAATGCTTTGTGAACGAGCAACTAGCCGAACAGATCGGATGCATCGCATAGCGACATGGTGTCTGTTTCGTAGGCGATGCAATGAATGTCAACACCTTGGTCGTGTACATATCCCGTTCGAGAGTACGTGAGACCCCAGCGCATTTGAAGGCCCACGTAGTTACACGACTCCTACCGGTCGCGTGAACCGCAATAGCACCTTCGTTTCGTTGTAG
This sequence comes from uncultured Acidimicrobiaceae bacterium, assembly GCA_963800065.1. Classification (GTDB taxonomy): domain Bacteria; phylum Actinomycetota; class Acidimicrobiia; order Acidimicrobiales; family UBA8190; genus CAWJFJ01. The sequence continues at coordinate 146,542 of CAWCZO010000003.1, forward strand.
TAGTCGAGCCACTCCAGCAGCTTCCACGCGTGTCCTGCCGCGGGAATGAACCCTATCTTCAAGCGGGAAGCGGCCACCTCGAATCCGGCCTCAGCGAACGAATCGACCACGTCGTCAATGTCGTAGAGCTCCGGCAACGCCAGCTCTGCGGAGTGAGCCCGATGCCACTCGGCTGCGACAGGGCTCGCTGAATGCACACCAATGACGGCATAGTAAGAACCGCCGGGGGCTAGTGCCTCGAAGACGTTGTCGGCGTGATCTCGCAAGTCATGGACGAGATACAACACCTCGTGGCTGAATGCCGCATTAAAACCCTCCCAGCCAACAGGGACTCCTTCGGCGACCTCGAAGCGCAATGGCCGCTCGCCAGCCAAGCGACGAGCGTCGGCCACGGCCGCCGACGCCGGGTCATATCCCCACCCCTCGGCGATCCGACAGTCATCGTAAATCAGGCGTAGGAACCCTCCCTGATTGCACCCAATGTCCAGCACCCGTGTCCCGGCCAGGTCTGAGTCGATGCTGTCGAGCATCGCGCTCCAAACAAACACATGCTCGCCTTGCATCGCCTCGTCTTCGGCGGCGCTGCGCCAGTAAGAGAGGCGTTCGCTGTCCACGGGACCCAATCTATTCCAGGACCCGTCAAAGCAATCCATCGAGCGTTCCACTACGCGGTCTTGGCATCGTCTGGCCGGCGAAACTGCTCACTACTCCCGGCAGTACAGCTCGGTGCGCGTGGCGACATTGCACCCGGTCACCGTGGCGATATCGGGTGGCCTGAGCTTGCCTTGGACGGTCTCTCGGGGGCGACGAAGTGTTCGGGTGTCACGGTTAATGCCCATACCAACACGGGTGATCCCGCTCGGCCCGAGAGCGGTTGGGCTGGCCCTGCCAGGGCGCTCAGAACCGGCATTACCGGACAGTGTCAGCCGTCGTAACACCTGTGGAGTGCGGACGACACCCCGTTGATCCGATGCGGCTACGCTCGGGGAATGGCACCGGTGCTGCCGGCGGCGCGCCGTCATCAGCACGTCTACGATGACAGCCAACGGTGGGAGCGATTCACTCCGCGGCCGGACGACATCTTCATCACGACTCCGCCGAAGTCAGGGACGACATGGATGCAGGGCATCGTGGCTTCGCTGTTGTGGCCCCACGGCGACGCGCCTGCCTCCGCCTTCGACCTGAGCCCCTGGCTGGACGCCCGGATAGTTCCGTTGGACGACATGATCGCGAGGGTCGACGCGATCCCACACCGACGGTTCATCAAGACGCACAGCCCAGCCGACTGCACGCCGATCTTCACTGAATGCCGATACCTCGCCGTCTATCGAGACGGACGCGACGCCCTCGTCTCATTGGCCAACCACCGGCGCAAGATGCGGCCGGAAGTGATAGAGGCCCTCAACGCCATCGCAGCCCGGGACGGCGTCACACCATGGCCACCGGTGTGGGATGGCGACATGGACCAACTGTTCGACGAATGGGTCGACTGGGGGACGCCCGTGGAACACCTGGCCTCGTGGTGGCCGAATCGCCACGAGCCGTTCGTGCTGCTCGTCCACTACGCCGACCTCATCCGCGACCTCGGCGGCGAGATGCGGCGCATCGCCGACTTTCTCGACGTTGACATCCCCACTGCGCTCTGGAGCGAGGTCGTAGAGCGGTGCAGGTTCGAGGCGATGAAGTCACAACATGAAGCATCGGGGATCCTGAACCAAGCCTTTCCCGAAGGCGCGACCGCATTCTTCAACCTGGGGACGAACGGGAGGTGGCGCGCCCAGCTCAGTGAGGCGCAACTTCGTCGACACGAGCAACTCACCGCCGAGCGCCTTCCCGAAGATGCCGCCCTGTGGCTCGAGCATGGCTCCCTCGCCCTGGGGCAGCGCCCCTAACTGCTGCGACCGCGCCGCTGACGACTCGGAAAGTGCCGTTCCCGACTGGGCTGAGCTTGGCCGATCTGGCCTGCCAGAGCGCACAGAACCGGCAGTTGCGACGGGCCTTGGGCCTTCAACGGTCTGCGGTGACGTTGTCGTTACCGGACGGTTTCCTGGCAGCCAGTGAGATCCGGGCTGGCAGTGCTAGCGAGTGTCAGCGCCGGGCCTGGGCGGCTCGGTTGGGGCGCCCAGAACGGTGATCTCCTCGCCCAGATGGGCGCCCTGAAGAAGCCCGAGGTGGTCGCCGCTCCAGAAGCGGCCGGCGTCGTACCAGTTGGCCGGGCGGTTGTCGGCGAGAAGGCCCATGGCCTGATAGGTGCCGGCGACCACCTCGGCGCAGTAGCTAGCCTCGACGTCGGCCGGGCGGCGAATCCGCCCCCGGGCCCAACGGCCGGCCAGGGCGAGCATGGCCGGGAACGGGGTGCCGTCCTTACGCGCGATTTCCGTCAGCAGAGCGTCCTCCATCTCCGGGGTCACCTCGGCGTGTAGCTGGCGGAGCCAGGCGCTCTGGTGGTAGCGCTCCATCCAGGTGGTTACCGCCCCCCGCAGGTCGTGCAGTTGCACGCCCCGGTGGTAGGTGCCGCTCCACACGTCGAGCAGCGAGTGGCCCAGTTCGGCATGCCACATCAGAGGCGGGAGGTCCTCGAGCACGACCGCCATGCCTACATGGTTGACGGGGCTGTTGGTGAAAACTCGGATGGCGTGGTCGGCGGCGCTCGGGCCCCGGAACAGCCAAAGATCCCCGGTACGCGTCAGTTCGACGGCGTCCTCCAAGCTGAGCGGTTCAGCCACGGCGCACGAGCTGGAACGACTTTCCTGCCAGGCGGCGCACGCGGCGGAAGCGGTCTGGCTGAGCGGCCGGGAGGCTCACCACCGGGGCGGCATCCGCGATCGCCGCGATGGCTGCGACCCGCTGGTGTAGTCGGGTCCGCACGTCCTCGGGCGTGTAAGCCTTCCGTCGACGTTCCGATCGGACAACAGCCACGCCGGTGGCAGCCACACCGGCCAAGCCGGCAAGCCCGACAATCTTCCAGACTGAACGTTTCCTCATCTTCCCGTCATCCTAAAGATGTCACACGAACTTCCGGGCCGCTGGCCGGCTGGGGCCTGAGCGGACGGGCGTCCCACGTGAGGAGCTGCAGCCCCGTGGTTGAGCACGGCAATCCAGCTCATCAGCTGCGGGTTGGCAGACGGAGTAGCCGTCGACCGTGCCGTGGCACCACCGGCTGTCCTGGACCCTCAGGTAGTCAGCCACCCAGGCGATGTCAGCATGAGTCACAACTCCGTCCTCCTTGGCGGGCCACGTAGCCAGATCGCCCGATCTGCGTGCGCGCCGATGTAAAGACCGCCAGGACCCCTCCGCGCCAGAATGAGACGACTCGGGGCGCAGTCCAGGCGAGCGAATCTGCGCAGCAACTGCAATTTACGGTCGCAACGTGCATCTACGTGTCCCGTGCTGGAAGTGTGTGCGTCGCCCCAGACCAGTGGCATCCCGCTCGGAAATAACGAGTCGAAGCGATCCCCGACGGTTGGAGCTCGTCTGAGGACTACCCCTCTGCTCTGGCCAAGGTGATCTTGATCTGCGGTCGCCAGGGTACCGACGCACGCCGGATGGTTCGTAAGTTCTGGTCTTCTAGCATCCGATCCAGAACTACGGGCGAGTTGAACCGACCTTCGCTGGGCCGTCGTGCCAAGATCCACCGGAGCCATCGTGCGGTAAGGATGTCAGTCAGGACGAAAAGGCCACCGCCGCGGAGCACTCGCCGAATCTCATGGAGGCCCTTCTGCTGATCCGACCAGTGGTGGAAGCTGAGGGTCGTCAGGACGAGATCGAAATGGGCGTCGGGGAAGGGGAGCTTCTCGACAGAGCCATTGACGAAGTCCATGTGTTTTCCATCGGGCCGTGCCGCTTGAGCCTGTTTCACCATTCCCGGAGCGGCGTCTACCCCGACGAGCTCGGCATCCGGACACTGTTCGACCATGCGACGGAGGAGTTGCCCGGTCCCGCATCCCACATCGAGAACCATTTCGATGGATCGGGCGTCGATGGCGGCTTCGCTGATCGTCGCTTCCTGGACTGGTCCGAAGAAGAGGCGTTGCAGGATCGAGCGGTCATAGTGCGACGACCAGCGATCGAAGTGGCCGACGTCTCGATCCTGTGCCATCTCGTCAGTGTGGGGGCCGCCAACGTGCATTGCAAGGTCCACCCGACCCGAAACACCGCCGGTACCATGGCTGGGATCACGCTCCCTTCCGGGATGCATCGTGGGCGAGCGGTCGGGTCCAGCGGCGACCCGTCCGAAAACGACGACCCCGGATGATCCTGCTCAGTTGCTCGCCGAGTCAGGCTCGGTCTGTAGGCGAACAAACCGGCATTACCGCATGGGGGCATTGGCGACATTGCGCCCCGTCACGGTGGCCATACCGGACAGCGCTGAGGTCGCCTTGGACAGTCGTCGGGAGGCGAGGGAACGGGTCGCACGTCGCCCCTTCCTCCCATACCAACACGGGTCTCGGTCGCCGCGCCATAGGGGAGAAGCGTCGGGCCGATCTCGGTCGACCGGACTCTCCGACTCATACCCCGGATGCACTACTACAACATCTGGAATTCTATTTCCAGAAAAGGACTGGCACGAGGCCTGGAACCCGGCGGTACGCTGCCGACAAGCAGTCCGGCTACGGTCCGACGCCATCGTCCTCAACGCGATTGACGCTCCAGAACCTCCGTCCTAGCGTCGGATGTGCGGGTGGCGAGATGCAGCCGACGCGACGGTCGGAGTGTCCTCACAGCTGTCTCGCTGGGCCGAGCGCCTAAGGGGGGGTTCGATGAGTAACCGCTTCGTTCCGCGTAGGACGACAATCAAGGCCGTCTTGGCCCTTGTGACGATGGTGGGGCTGGCGCTGTTCGGCTCGGGGGGCGCCACCGCGGCCAGTGCCGCTTCGGGCACTGCGGTCGCCGGTAACCCGCTGGTGGCGAGGCCGAACGCGACCGCGGTGCCGAAGGCCACCACCATCCCGAAACGGGGTGAGTTCGACTGCAATGGCTTCAGCCCGGTCGAGACGCCGGCGCGTGGGGAGCTCTGCGCCGACGTCCGCGGCATCCTCGGTGTCGACAACGCCAACACGTGGTCCGGCCGTTTCTTCGACAACGGCAAGTACATCGGGCACGACGAGCCTGACATGACCTTCCTCTCGAACCAGCGAGGGTCGGGTAACGACGTCACCTGGAACGAGACCTTGCCCGTCGACCCGTCGGCGGCCCCGACCGTCGGCACGCCCGGGAGTGATGTGTCGAACTGGTTCGAGCTCTCGCCGGCGCCGTGGTTCTCGATGGCCATGTGCGACCCGTACTCGTACCCGCAGCTGCCGTGTGTGCCCAAGTCGGACAGCAACGCTCCGAGCTGCCCGAAGGCCTTCAACTGCCCGAACAACGCCTATCCAGGCGCAGGTTCGGCGGTGATGGAGATGCAGCTGTACCCGCCGGGCAACCCGCCGTGGGTCGACAACGAGAGCTGCAGCGACGCCGGCTGGTGCGCCGCCATCACCATCGACAGCCTGGAATGCACAGACCTCTACGCCACCTGCCAGCCCGACTGCGAGGAGCCGATCAACTCGGCCTTCATCCAGACCAACGGCGTCCCCACTGGTCCGGCCGGACCAGGTGACTCCGACTTCGACACCGCCGTACCGAACGGGGACACCCTCATCATGAAGCCCGGGGACCGGATCAGCATCCATATGTTCGACGCCCCGGCGCCGGCGGTGAAGGGGGCCCTGGGAGGCAAGGATGCCTTCGAGGTCGTCATCGACGATCTGACTCAGCACACGTCGGGCTTCATGCAGGCATCGGCGGCGAACGGATTCCAATACACCGACATGAACTGCGACACCGCCCTCGCCAACTGGCAGCCGGAGTACAACACGGCCACAACGGGCAACATCATCCCGTGGGCGGCTCTGCAGACGGACATCAGCACCGAGTACGAGACGGGTCACTTCGAGGCGTGCAGCAGCGTGGCGGGTAGCTACCCGGCGCCGCCCCCCGGCGAGCAGCTGCCCTCGCCGGCGTACTACGGCAGCGACTTCAACCCGTTCGATCCCTACGACACCGGTGGGACGTACAGCACCTGCGTCGGGGGCGACGAGGGCACCACTGGCGCTGGGGAAGGTGACGAGACGACCGACGGACTGTGTTACGCCGCCAACGACACCCATACCGGCTGGGACCAAGGCTCCGGTACCGCCAAAGGGCCGGGGATCGCCCTGTGCGAGGACAACTTCACGCAGAACGGCGACCTCGACTTCGACGGCACGCCCTACCGCACCGAGTGGCCCACGGGCGCCAGCCCGACCAGCCTCTACCCGTCGAGTTTCGTCGAATCGATGCCCACCACGAAAGGCAGGAAGTACCCGCAGTACTACTTCCAGACGGACATAGCGCTCAGCGAGTCCACCTGTAAGGGCACGACGATCCCGCCGGCGAACAAGGTCTCGGTCAAGGGTTGTGCGGTCCCACCGGCCGGCTCCGAGGTGGACCAGCCCGGCCACACGGCGTTCTATCCCTACTGGAGCGAAGTGGACACGGGTGGGAAGTGCACGATCGAGTTCGGCAACGTGAGCACGGGGGCCGGGGTGAACGACTTCGGCAAGGACGCCGAGTACGGCGCCGACCAGTTCCCGACGCTCGGATATCCGGAATTCGAGGGGACGATCTACGACAACACCTGCAGCGGTCACCGAAGCTCGGGTTGACGCCAAGGATCGCCGCCGAGCCGTTGGGGGGAGACGAGATGCGGATACGTCGTCGCCAGGTTGTCGTTTCGGTGCTTGCCGTTTCGGCCGTGTGTTGCTCCACGTTGGGGGCGACGTCCGCTGCGTCGAGCGCCATGGGACAACGGTCTATTCCTCGCCCATCGGTCCATGCCCTGTCGATGAGAAATGCCGTTGCTCTGGCTCCCGGCCCTCAGACCGGTACCGACTACGCCACCAACTGGTCGGGATACGCCGATTCGCCGGGGTCGTACACCGAGGCTTCGGGGAGCTGGGTCCAACCCAAAGTGACGTGTCCCAAGGCCAAACTCGGATATGCCGCCTTCTGGGTGGGTATTGACGGATTCACCTCGCAGACGGTGGAGCAGACCGGTACCGAAGCAGCATGTGTCGGCAAGCAGACGACCTACGACGCCTTCTACGAGTTGTATCCCGCCGCCGCGGTAGTCCTCGACTCCTCGAGCTATCCGGTGCTCGCCGGGGACACGTTGACGGCCAGCGTCTCGGCCGGGGCCGGCTCCGTGTTCACCATCTCGTTGTCCAGCAGCAGAGGGTGGGCCTTCACCACGACCGGGAGTGCACCTTCGGCGGCCGAGTCGTCGGCCGAGTGGATCGCCGAGGCGCCGTCCCTGTGCATTCTCACCTACTGCTCGGTACTGCCCTTGGCCAAATTCGGTACCGTCGACTTCACGGGTGCGTCCGCCACGTCGGGCGGCACCACCGGCTCCATCTCCGCCTTCACTGACGAGCGCATCGTGATGGACAAGAGGAACAAGGTCGTAAAAGCCAGCCCCTCGCCCCTTTCACCTGACGGGTCGAGCTTCTCCGATACCTGGTCCCACTCCTGACCGTCTGGCGGTCGCGAGGCGACTAGAGGGCTTCTTCCCCGATGACATCCAGGTTGCGGAATGTCGGTGGAACGTCGCAGAGCTTCGAGAGGCGGGTGGCGAATTCCGCAGTGGCAGGGTGGCTGGAGTTCTCCTGGGCCTTCTCGTAGCTGGGGAATTCGACGATCTGGACATAGGTGTCGGGTCGATCCCGGTCCTTCGTACGCACGGATCGGGTGGCGGTACGCCAATCCTTGGACTGGGTGAGCCACTCGTCGAGCAGGGCATCGAATTCATCGGGACGACTCGTGTGAAATTCGATGATCTGAAGAAATGCCATGACCACTCCTCGTTGGTTTGTCCGCTGGGACGCCGGGGCTCATGCCACCACTGGTGCGGCATCCTCCAGTCCAGAGCGGATCATCTCCCTGAGTGCGGCGTTGTCCTGGTGGCCGTGCTTGGCCACGGCGTGGGCCACGGCGGCGTCGAGGACCTCGTCCTCGGTGCCGGCGATGGTGAGCGTGCAGTTGATGTCGTTCGGTACCTTGCCGCAGTCGATCATCTTCCGGGCCATGTCGGTCCCCTTTCTGGTCGCGCCGGGAGGATTCCCGGTGGAGGTTGGTGGAATTACCTGGCGTAGCTGCTGGCGCCGAACCAGTCCACGGTCACGACGGGAGTGTCCCCGACCACCCAGGCGTCGTGGCCACCGGGCAGGGACGTGACATCCCCGGGGCCGGCGATGAACTCGGTGCCGTCGTCCATGCGGATGGCCAATGTCCCGCTCACGTGGTACTGGAGATGAGGCGCCTCGCAGCTGGCCGTCTGGGCGATCGGCTTCACGTCGTTCGACCAGCGCCACCCGGGCTCGAACACCAGACGCCCGACCTCTCCTCCTGCCACCTTCACGATCTCGGCCCTGCCGTTCGGGAACTCACGGGTCTCGTCGGGCTGGGCGAAGCTCCTGTGCTCGGTCTCCTGCATGGCCGTCTCCCCTCTGGCGATCCCCCCGGTGGTAGTATCCTTACTAACTACTAGGTAAGGAGTCAAGGACGAAAATGGCGGGGCCCGGCCGATGACGAAGGAGAAGCGGGACAAGGTCGACACGGCCACGCAGATCCTCGACGTGGCCGAGCGGCTGGTTCAGGTACGCGGCTTCAACGCCTTCAGCTACGCCGATGTGGCCGCCGAGTTGAAGGTCACGAAAGCAGCCCTGCATTACCACTTCGCCGGAAAGGCAGAGTTGGGTGAGGCCCTCATCGCCCGCTACGCCGCCCGCTTCGCCGAAGCCCTGGCGGCGGTGGAATCACGGGTGGGGGACGCCCCGGGTCGCCTGGAGGCCTACGCCGACCTGTATCTCGACGTGCTGCGCAAGAAGCGGATGTGCCTCTGCGGTATGTTGGCCGCCGAGTATCAGACTCTCCCGGCGCCCATGCAGGACACCGTGATCCGGTTCCTCGCTGAGAACGAGGTGTGGCTGACGGGCGTCCTGGAGCAGGGACGCCGGGAGCGGACCCTCCGGTTCGAGGGAGAACCGGGCGACGTGGCCCGGATGATCGTCAGCAGCCTGGAGGGCGCCATGTTGGTGGCCCGGCCCTTCGGTGACATCTCGCGCTTCGAGGCCGTGGCCCGTCACGTCCTGGCCGGTTTGAAGATCTCCACCCCGAAGCCTGCCCGGACGCGGGTCGGATCCCCGTAGGGTCCCGGTGGGAAGTGGACACACTGTCGACCTCCCGCTTCCGGTCCCAACGTTTAGCTTGGCTCTGGATGGACGCGCCTTAGATCAGCGATCCCCACGAGACAGCGACTGATTGGCGAGGGGCCGCGACGCACGATGGCCGACTACACCGTCACCGGAGTTCGAAAGGTACTGGCCGAGGACTTCACGCACCGTCACATCGAGGGCGTCTGCACCGACGATCGCGTCCACCACACGGTGAGGGCCGTCGTCTACAGCATCAGGGCCGGTAACACCTGGAAGACCAAACTCGGTGGCTATGAGGAGACGATCAAGGTCGCCGATGAGTGTCCGGTGCCCGGCTGCATCGTGGCGCCCTACATCGAGACCAATCCCTGGAGCCCCCGGAAGGACAACCTGGAGAACCTCGATCTCTGCTAGCCGCCACCACCGGCCGGTCTAGGCGGTGACGGCCAGCTCGCCGGTGCAGTACCGGCACCTGGTGGCGGCCAGCGGTATGTCGTCCGACAGGCAACTGGGGCAGGTCTTGGTGGGCGCAGGATCACCGAAGACGGTCGTCCCCCGCCTCTTCATGAATGTCCGGTACGGCACGATCAGCACGAAGTAGATCACGGCCATGAAGATGATGAAGAAGACAATGGCCGAGACGAAGGCCCCCATGTCGATCCTCTGACCGTTGACCGTCCAGCCGAGCCCCCCTGAGCTCTTCCCGCCGACGGCGTTGACGAGCGGTGTGATGATGTTGTCGGTGAACGCCTTGATGAGAGTGCTGAAGGCGAGGGCCACCACCAGACCGACGGCGATGACGATCAGGTCACCTTGCATGAGGAAGTTCTTGAATCCCTTCAGCATCGTCACTCCTCCTTCGGTTGGCGACGGTTCCCGGATTTGCGGAACCGTCCGGCGCTAAAGACGGGATCACCCTAGCCAGTGGTGACCGGTCCGGGCTGGAATAGAGGCACCGACGTCAAGTAGTCTCGGTAGACGGGGGCAAAACGGTCAGGCAACAACGGCCTGGGTTCTCGTCTGATGGTGTCGTTCGAATCAAAGTCGAGGACTCATGCCCTGGAAGCCGATAGCGGAGCAGTTGGTGATCGCCACTCTCGACGGCAAGGTGCGCAAAGTCATGGCGACGGCGTGGAATTCCGACACCGGAGCCGTGCAGGTCGAGTGGCCGCCACCGACCGTTGCCTCAGCGCATCGGTCGTCGTCCACCAGGAGGACGACGATCACCCAGGATCGCTACGAGCCACTCGATCTCGAAGCCTTCGGAGTGGTCACCAAGCGAAAGTGACCTGCCCGGTCACGCTTCCGATCGACGGAGGCGCAGGTCGATGGCCGTCGCACCGGCGGCCAGACCGAGGAGGAGCAGGGTCACCCACAGGCAGTTCACGAACGTTCCCCCGTATCCGAGCTTGGTGACATCGATGAAGGGGTAGGGGTACCAGTGTACGAATGCTCCTCGGATCAGGGTGAACGCCGACCAGCCGAGGGGAAAGAGCAGCGAGGCGAGCGCCAGACGCGCTGAGGTGAGCCCCCGGGGGCCGAAGGCCAACCAGCCGATGACCGCCATCAGCGGGACGATCGTGTGCACCAGTTGGTTCCCGAGCTGGTCCCAACCCTGGAGGTCGAGCAGGCCCAGGCCACGTGGTAGACCACCCCCGTCACGGTGATGGCCACGACGCCGATCAGTCGGAACGTGGCGAACGCCGGGGACGTAGGGTGCGGTCTGAGCGCCAGGACGAGCGTGGTGGTCCCGACGATCAGGTTCGATTGGATCGTGAAGAAGGCGAAGCTGTTGAAGGCCCGTTCCACCGACGTGTGGAAGTGGCCGGTACCGTTGTGTGCGGCGGTGAAGACGCTGATGACGACACCGGCGGCAACGCACAGCGCTGTCAGAGCGAAGCGCGGGCGCGACCACCCGGCAGGCACACGGGAACGCTACACGGGCGGGGTGTCTCGTCCGGATGTCGTCAATCCCCGTCGGCGGCCTTGAGAGCGGCGCCGACAGAGGCGTCGACGGTCCATTGCTCGGGAGGCAGGTGGTGTTCGGCGGCCCAGGACACCGTCAGGGCCCCGCTGCCTGCATCTTCGAGCAATGTGGCGCCCAACCGATCGTGAGTGAGGTAGAGGCCGACCCGGGTCCGTCGTGTGGGACGGCCGCTGGCCGATGGCTCGCCGGCCCAGTGCAGCAACCGGCGCCGGCCCACAGCCAGGGCTGCCATCGTCACCACGGTGCGGGCGAAGGTTCCGAATGATGATTCGATCTTTCCGACGTCGTGAAGAAGGGCGGCGGCGATGACGTCTCGGTGCGCCCGGTCGGGACCGAGCAGGCGAATGCTGTCCCGGGCCACCCCCACGGCGTGGCGCCGGTCGGGTCCGGACATTCGCTGCCAGAGGGCACGCTCGCCGTCGAGCAGTTGATCGAGAGCCCAGACCTCGTCGGGTGGTGCCGGACCGGCTGGCGAGAGAGCGGAGAAGAAGCGCTTCGACAAGTGGCGCCATGAGCCGAATTGGGCACTCTTTGCCACGACGACCAGGCTAGCGCGCCCTGTCATGCAGACGGCCGGGGCCGAGGCGGCGGACCCGGCGACCGGGGGACCGAGGGGCTCGCCTTCATGGCCCCGACAGGTTGACCTGACATAGATTTGATGGCCTTGTGCCGGGTCCACCGGCTGTGAGGGAGATCGTCCAATCGGAGGCGCGTCATGGAGCACTTTCTCGAGAACTGGGGCTATGTCGCAGTTTTCGCCCTCAGCTTCATCTCGGCCATGGGCTTGCCGGTCGGCGCCGAGTTGGCCGTCATCTACGGCGGGGTGCTGGCCAGCGGTCAGATTCCGCATGAGCCCCACCATCTCAACCTGGTCGTCGTCATCATCTCGGCCGTCGCCGCGGAGGTCCTGGGGTCGTTGGCCGGTTACCTCATCGGTTTCTACGGTGGACGGCCGTTGGTCGATCGGTTCGGCAGGTACGTGTTGCTCACACACCGGGATCTCGATCGGGCCGAGGCGTGGTTCGGCCGTCACGGCGAGCCACTGGTACTGTTCGGCCGTTTCATCCCGCTGCTCCGCTCCTTTGTCTCCTTCGCAGCCGGCCTGGGCGAGATGGCCCTCGGCAAGTTCGTGGCCTTCACCGTCATCGGTTGTGCCGTCTGGTGCACGGCGCTGGTCAGCCTGGGTTTCGCCCTCGGCTCCACCTACAACCATGTCCTCAAGGCGTTCAGCGACGCCGGCTACCTGCTGGCCGCACTGGCCGTGATCACGGTGGTCGCACTCTTCGTCCACCGCTTCAGGGTGCTCCGTAGGGAACCGCATACCGCCTGACCGGCCTCCCAGCAGCGATCTGAATGGAACCGACGTCCTACCCGGGGAGCCGGGCCCACACCTGTTGGGGCAGAAGGCGAAGGACGAGGTACAACCACCGGAGGAACCCGGGTACCCAGATGACCGCCTGATCCTTCTCGATGCCTCTCAACACGGCGCCCGCCACATCTTCAGGATCCACCGCGAAGGGGGCGGGCGGGAGCCCTCTGGTCATCTTGGTGTGGACGAACCCCGGTCGAACGATCTGCACCACGACTCCCGTGCCCCGAAGGCTGTGGGCGAGTCCGGATGCAAATCTGTCCAGGGCGGCCTTCGCCGATCCGTAGAGAACGGTCGCCGGCCGCGCCCTGACGGCGGCGACGGATGAGAAGACGACGATCCGGCCCGAGCCCTGGGCTCTCAAGCGCTCAGCAGCCGAAGCGATGGCTACCGCCGGCCAGGTGAAGTTGGCCGCCGCCACCTCCGAGACGCGATCAGGTTCTGGTGAGTCGGCCGGCGAACCGTTCAGTAGACCGACGGTGACGAGGACGAGATCGACCCCGTCGCCGGCGGCGGCGAAACATCGAGCCACGGTGTCCGGCGCATTCTTGACGTCAGTCGCATCGAATGTGACCGTCTCGACCGTGCCCGCCCCTCCGGCACGCGCCCGCTCGGCGGCCCCGGCAAGGGCGTTGACATTGCGCCCTGCCAGGACCACGGTCCGGCAGCGTGCGGCGACAAGTGCGGCAACGAGGGTTCCGGCGATCTCGGAGGTCCCGCCGAGGACGACCATCGACTGCGGACGCCCGAAGGCGTCATTCATCGAAGCCGCCTCCGCCGAGGCCGAGACGTCGGGAGAGGTCGGACCGGAGCACCCCGTCGGGGTCGACGCGTTGTCGGGCATCGGCCAACTCCGAGATCCTGGGATACATCACCGCCAGGAGCTCGGGCCGAAGGCGCGCGTCCTTGGCCAGGTAGACGCGCCCGCCCGCGTCGGCCACCAGCTCGTCCAGACGATCGAGAAGGAGAGCGAGCTCCGGCGGGCCGACGGCGAAGTCCAAAGCCAGGGTCCAACCTTCGAGGGGGAACGAGAGGGGCCCGGGGTCGGCCGGACCGAAGCGCTTCAAGACGGCCAGAGATGACGGGACACCGGAGGCCGCCGTCATCGCCACGGCCCGACGGACCACATCGGCATGTCGGGGCCCGACCACGAATTGGTATTGCACGAAGCCGTTCCGGCCGTAGAGCAGGTTCCAGTCGCCGAGACCGTCGAGCGGATAGAAGAATGAGGTCAGGGGCCGGAGAGCCGCCGACTCCCGGCGCGGCGTTTTGCGGAACCACAGGTCGTTGAAGGCCCGCACCGTCCAAGGGTTTACGAGCCCGCGAGGCGCTGGAACGGGGACCCGAAACCGTGGCTCGTGGAACCTGGCGCCGGCGCTCTTCGGCTGTGATGACCCCAGGGTATGGATCGGTGCGTGATCGCCGCGCGTCAGAACGGACCGTCCGAGACCACCAGAGCGTGGCGCGCAGTCGACCCACGCCACCGAGTATCGATACTTGTGATCCGATGAGTCCATCATCGCCATGACATCATCGAGATCGTCGAACCGCACGGTATCGACGGATAACCACGATGTCTCGGTCCTGATCAGCCGAACCGTGGCGGCGATGACCACTCCGGTGAGCCCCATCCCGCCGGCCGTGGCCCAGAACAGTTCAGGATCGCTTTCGGGGCTCACTGATCGGGTACCGGTCGGGGTCACGAGAGTGAGATCCGTCACGTGGGAGCAGAAGCTGCCGTCACGGTGGTGGTTCTTCCCGTGCACGTCGGCGGCAACCGCACCGCCGATAGTCACGTGCCGGGTCCCTGGCGACACCGGGACGAACCAACCGCGAGGGAGCGCCCGGCGGATCAGATCGTCGAGGCTCGCTCCGCCGCCGACGGTCACCATACCCGTGTCCGGTTCGATCGGGCCGATCGAGTCGAAGCGGGCGGTGTCGATGACGATGCCTCCGGCACACTGCGCTGCGTCGCCGTAGCTTCGGCCCAATCCTCTGGCGATCACACCTCGGGGGCGTCCGTGGTGGGATCCGTCAGAGTCGCCGCGAGCGCCCGCAGCGAGGATCTGCGTAAGCGCCCCCTCTGCTTCGGGTCTGTACACCATCGCCGCCGACCGAGCCGTCTGTCCCCAGCCGGCCAGCAGCCGCCACCGGCCGGTTGGTGACGAACTCACCCGGGAAGGTGTTCCGGCATCTGATTCCTGCTCCTCCTCGGCCCGGGCCACGGAATCAGGACCATTGGGGATGGCTGTCGTCCCCGGCGTGCCCCTCACCCGTAGAGGCCGATCGAGAACAGCACGAGCCACGCCACGCCGAAAGCCTGGACGAAGTGGTCGTGGATTGCGAGGTCCTCCGGTGCGCCGCCGTGGCCGGAGTCGAGCAACCGGAGGACATACAGAACGCCCAGGATCATGGGGACCACGGTGAGCTGGATCCACACGAAGTGATGGCCGGACCTCGCCTGGAGTCCCGTTCTGTCGAATGCCCAGAGGCAGTAAGCGGTCACCATGACCGTCGCGGTGAGCGTCAGGGTGGACTGGAGAAACGACAGCGTGTATTCCGACAGGACGGCTCGATGTTCGAATCGGCGCTCACCGAGTGTGGTGAATTCCGCTGCTCGTTTGCCCGTCACCACGAAGAGGGCACCGAAAGACGTCACCACCAGGAACCAGCTCGAGAGAGGGACGTGGGTGGCGGCGCCACCGGCCATGGCTCGCAGGACGAATCCCGACGCCACCGCCGCCAACTCGATTACAGGCACGCGTTTGAGCCAGATGCTGTAGGCCAGGCTCATGACGGCGTACGCCCCGACAAATGCGGCGAAGACCCATCCGGCCAGGAACGAGGCGGCGCCGATGGCGATGGCCATCAGGCCGATGCCGGTGGCGGTGGCGGTTACTCCTGAGAGGGCACCGGCAGCCACGGGACGGTGCCGCTTGTCGGGGTGGTGGCGATCGGTCTCGGCGTCGAGGACGTCGTTGACGAGGTACGTTCCGGAGGCCACCATGCAGAAGATCGCGAACGCCGCCAGCGAGTGCAGGGCATCGAGCCGATGGTCGAGCACACCGGCTGCCGCCGGAGCCACGAAGACGAGCAGGTTCTTGCTCCACTGGCGCGGCCGCAGTGCCCGCATGAGGTTGCCGACCCTCGGAGACACGGGCGTCGAACCCGTGACGTTGATCGTGACCCCGTTATCGCCTTGATCATCGATGTGCTCACCGGACGGGGCAAGCGTCTCGGTTCGATCGAATCCCGGCGCCAAGCCGATCGGCGGACCGACCGGGCCTCTGTCGGTCCCGTGCAACTCAACCACCGGATACCGAAGACATGGTGATGAAGTCGCGTGCCCACCAGGGTTCGAAATACCGGGACGGCGTTCCCGTCATGTTCGAGAGCAGCTCCGTGCCGTTGGTGGCGCCCGCCAGTCCGTTGGGTGCCGAGGGTTCATACGTGCTGAAGTTCACCCAGTCGGTGTTGATATCGAGCTCCATCGCCCGGACCGCACCGGCCCGTACGAGCACGTTGGCCAGGTCGGTGATGTTCAGACCCGGCCCCCCTGCGTACACGAGGGCCCCGTCGGCGGTGATCCCGAGGCCTGAGCGCCAGACGTAGACCGCACCTCCGAGCGTTTGTCCCCACGCGGTCGTGTCGGACGCGTTTATGCCGGGGACCGTTTGGGCATTGTCGACGAGCAGATTGAGGTTCTGGCGCACGGAGACGACATTCGGTGTCATCTTCACGTCCCGCTCCCACGCTCCGACCGTCGAGGTGCCGTTTCTGTAGACCACGAACGACGCCGCGTCCGTGCGCAAGGGAATGATGACCTTGCCATCGGTGTAGTAGCCGCCGTTGGCGTCTGACATGAGGAAGCCGGCGTTGAACGCCGCCACCAGGGATCTTGCTGCCGCCGGTTGGATCGGAGCGGTGTGCGAGTAGGGGCCTCCGCCGGGAATCTGGCTTCCCGAGTACAAGGTCGCCCGCAGGAGCTTCGTGTCCATCCAGGCCACCCCGACGACGTAGCTCGTGTGGACGGCGTCGGGTCGCAGGGTCGTCTCGTAGATGGCGGGAACGTCACCGACCAGTCGGCCGGCGGGCGACCATTGGCCCTCCCCGGCGATGGCCGGGCTGGCGAAGGGCTCAAGCGCCGGTGGTGGCGGCAGATGCGGTGGCCCCGCGGCGACCGCCACCGCAGTGGTGGCAGGGGGCCGGATGGCTCCCCTCGGTGGTACCCCTCCCATCCGTGGCGGATGGTGGCTGTACCACTCGTTCTCGGCCCAGTTCACCACGCCGGCGCCACCGTGCTCCCGGCTCCACTCGGCAAGGCGGGCGCCGAACGAGCTGCCGAGGGCGGGATTGGTGAGGGCTCCTCCGAGCGAGATGGCCAGCCACGTCATTGTGGTGATCAAGCCCAGGGCGCCCAACGTCCGGATGCGGCGCCGGCGGTAGATCCGTCCGCCCTTGGGCCAGTGCCGGACAGGACGACGAACTCGTGTGGCGTATTCATCGATATCGATCGGACGCAGCTCAACCAATGAATGGCTCGCTCGAGACGACGGCGTCGATACCGTCCGCAAGGACACTGGATCCGTGGTCGGGGGACTCTGCTCTGCTGTTCCGGGCCGACATGGGTGTCACGGGTGCAACTTATAGAGCGATCCTGACGAAGAGATGAAGAAGCTGGGCCGCCGAATTCCTGGGGAATCTTCATGATCCGGTCATGATCGGTGACCGATCATGTCTGTCCGGGGTGCGGAAAGCGCGCCTTCGCCAACTCAGAAAGTCGTCAGCCCGTCGCGTCTTTGCGGCACTCTCAGCAGCTCGACACGAAATGACCACTCCAAGCGCGCGCTTGCCAACGCCCCGACCGATCACGGGATTTGGACGTGATCTCCCACGGTCCGCCAGGAGTGCATCGGCAACACAGGTCGACCTCGAAGGGCAGCGCGCGCCACACAGAGAACGCACAGGCTACGCACAGACACCGCTCAAGGCGTCCCGTCAGAATGGCGAGATGTCGCCGGCGACGAAGATAAAGCCCGTCGGTCCTCGGGTGCCCAGTGGACAGGCGCCTGTGTCTCGTCCGGGACATGTCCCGAAGCCCTGGGTCGCCGACGCCTTCGCCGCCCTCGCCGGGCTCGGCCTGGGTGTGACGCTGGCCCTGGTCATAACCGGGGAGACGCGCGGTTCGCTCTCAGCGCCCGGTGGCTGGCTCATCGCCGGTGGACGTTTCGCCGGGTTCACGGGGGCGTACCTCCTTCTCGTCATGGTTGTCCTCATTGCACGGCTGCCCTGGCTGGAGCGGGCAGTCGGCCAAGATCGGCTTGTCCGATGGCACCGCCGGGTCGGACCGTGGGTGCTGTGGCTCATCACCGCCCACGTGGTGCTCATCACCCTCGGCTATGCACAGCTGGCCAAGGTGGGGCCGCTGCGTCAATTGTGGGTTTTCCTCACCTCGTATCCCGACCTTCTGGCGGCCGCTGTCGGCTTCTGTCTCCTGGTCATGGCCGGGATCACCTCGATCAGGATCGCCCGCCGACGTCTCAAGTACGAGACCTGGTGGGTCGTCCACCTCTACATGTACCTGGCGCTTGCTCTCGCCTTCGCCCACCAGATCGTGACCGGCGGCTCGTTTGTCGGCCATCCCCTCACCCGGGCGATCTGGATCGCCGTGTGGATTTCCACGGCAGGGATGGTCGTCGTCTTCCGGGTCCTCCAACCGATCGCCCGGAACCTCCGACACCGGCTCCGGGTCGCTTCCGTCAACGAGGAGGCGCCGGGCGTGTACTCCGTCGTCTGCTCTGGCCGGCGCCTCGATCGGCTGGCGGTCTCAGGTGGCCAGTTCTTCCAGTGGCGCTTTCTGACGAAGGAACTGTGGTGGCACGCCCACCCCTATTCCCTTTCGGCACTGCCCCGACCCCCCTACGTCAGGGTCACGGTCAAGGGACTGGGTGATCAGAGCCGCGCCGTCGCTCTCCTGAAGCCTGGTACCCGGGTTGCCGTGGAAGGACCCTATGGAGCATTCACCCACCACGCCCGATCTTCGGACCGGGTCGTCCTGATCGGTGCCGGAGTCGGTATCACCCCACTACGTGCTCTTCTCGAGGACCTGCCGGAATGGGTGGCCGTCACTGTCATCGTACGAGCATCGAGTCCACAGGACATCGTCCATCGTGACGAGGTCGCCGCCTTTGTGGCGCGCCGTGGCGGACAGTTTCACGAGCTCGTCGGCTCACGCCGTCAGGTCCCCTTCGACGCCAACGCCCTCCGACGACTCGTTCCCGACCTCCCTCGGTGCGACATCTATGTCTGTGGGCCGCAGGGTTTTAGCAACCGTGTCCTGTCTGCGGCCCGGAAGCTCGGAGTGCCGCGCCGGAGGATCCACCACGAAGCGTTCACCTTCTGATGGATAGGCAGCGGCGTCACGTGATTCAAAAGGTCACGGAATGAAACGTACCCCGATCGTCCTCGCCGCCACCGCCGCAGGTCTCGCCGGCGTGCTGACCTTCCATACGAAATCGGCGCGTCTCACCCTGGGCGGGCTGCCCCAGGCCTCTGCCACCACGAGCCCCCCGGCCCCATCGACCACCGTTGGATCATCCCCGGACCGAGGTACCAGTGGGACGAGTCCTCCGCCCTCGACCACGCCGACGACGGTTCCCTCGGCGAAGCGAACGGCGACCGGCCCGCTCGTCAACTACAACTACGGCGAATTGTCGGTTTCGGTCACGGTCTCGGGGAGGAAGATCACCAATGTCGGGATCGCCTCGCTGGACGACGGTGGGAATTTCCGGTCCCAGGCCATCGACCAGGAGTCGATTCCGCTTCTCGAACAGCAGGCCCTGCAGGCGCAGAGCGCCAATATCCAAGGTGTATCAGGGGCAAGCTATACGAGTGCAGGTTTCGAACAGTCGCTCCAAGCGGTCCTCGGAAAGCTCGGCTTGTGAAGATGCCCGACCATGTGGTCACGTCCGGACGACCGGACGTCATTCACCACCTCGAGAATGTCATGGGCACCATTGTGACCATCGACGTCTATCCGGCCCACCACAACTGTGGCCCCGAGGTCTCCCTGGGTATGGCTCGGGCGCGTGCCACTCTCCGGAGCGCCGACGCTGTCTTCAGTACCTGGATCAAGGACAGTCCGATGAGTCGCCTGCGCCGGGGGGAGATCGGGCCTGAGGAGGCACCCCCGGAAGTGGCCGACGTCCTCGAGATGTGCGCTGTCGCCCGTGAGCTCTCGGGCGGATGGTTCGACCCATGGGCGATGCCGGGAGGAGTCGATCCGACCGGATACGTGAAAGGGTGGGCAGCTCAGCGCGCCCTCGCTGAACTCGCCTCGAACGGGGTGTCCGGGGCGATGGTCAACGCCGCCGGCGACATCGCAAGTGTCGGCGGCCCAGACCGGTCCAAGCCCTTCAGGATCGGCATCGTCGAACCCCTCTCGCCGGGGGACCTGGCGTGCGTCGTCGAGCTCACGGGGGCGATAGCGACGTCGGGTAGTTACGAGCGGGGAAACCATCTGATCGATCCCCGGACGCGGCGGCCGACGACACGGGTCGCTTCGGCCAGCGTCAGTGGCCCCGACCTCGGTCTCGCTGACGCGCTCGCCACGGCTCTTGTAGTGGCCGGCGAAGAGGGACTTGTGTGGTTCGACGCCCTGGACGGCTACCAGGCGTTCGTCGTCCTCTTCGACGGGACCCGGCGATGGACGGATGGATTCCCGTTCACGTCCGATATGCCGAAGAGAGCCGCCTGACGCCGACGATCGCCACGACCGCCATGTCGTCCGAGGACGGTCCACCGAATCCCCCGGCCGTACACTCGAAAGCTTCGTCGCGCGTGCGTACCTGATCATGGGGGCGATCTCCTTGGAAAAGTCTGTGAGTTCCACCACGCCCGGAGGTCACGGCCCTTCATGCTCGCGTCAGGGTCGCTCCGTACGCTGAGGCCGATGGCGATCACGCGCCGCGACGCACCGGCGCGCCCGGATGAGGGCGAGGGTGCTGGTCAACGACGTCGACGCACCAGCGTGGAGGCCAACGCCCGGCTCACGGGCTCGACCGCCGCCGTTCTCTTCGTTCTCCTGGCCGCCGAGGGGTTCACCATCCTTCGTGTCCGATCTTTGCTCTCGGCGCATGTCTTCATCGGCATGCTCCTCATTCCCCCCGTGGTATTGAAGATCGGGAGTACCTCGTATCGCTTCATCCGCTACTACCTCGGCTCGCCGGCCTACCGCCGCAAGGGTCCACCACCGCCGGTTCTGCGACTCCTGGGCCCTTTCGTGGTTGCCCTCACGCTGGTCGTCTTGGCCAGTGGAATCGCTCTTCTGCTGGTGGGGCCATCGCAGCGTCCGACGCTGCTCCTGGTCCACAAGGCCAGCTTCGTGCTGTGGTTCGGCGCCATGACGATCCACGTTCTCGGCCACGTGGTGGACACCACGAGCCTCGCTCCGCGTGATTGGATGCGCCGTACCCGTCGAGACGTTGCCGGGGCCGGTCTTCGCCAGTGGGCGCTCGTCTCGAGCGTCGCCGTCGGGGCTCTTCTCGGGTCTCTTCTTCTCGGACAGGTTCATCCTTGGCTGGCATCGTCAGCCCGGCACAAGGTTCATCGGATCCATCCGCCGCCGTCGAGCGCCCTCTCGGCGAACGGGTCGAAATCGGCACCCACCACGCTCAGCACCGGATCCTCCAACTCGGCCACGCCTCCATTGGGGTCCATCTCGCCGATACCGTCTTCGACCGTGTCCGTGCCGAGCTCATCCGGGACAAGCCCGGCCACGACATCACCACGTCGCGGCAAGGGCCATTCGCATCGTCGCGCCAAGAAGAAGTCCAAACATTGATCTGAGTTGCCCGAGGGCGCGAACAAGCGAGAAGCCGCCCGAGCTCGGACAGGCGTCATCCGACGACTTGGTCCTCTTTCAGCTGCGAGACATCTTTTGTGCCGTCGGGTACCGATGTCGGGCGAAGTCCGGAGTCGCGGTGACCGGCTCGGTGCCACGAGACCTCCAGGCGGGCTCCGCCCAATTCGGAATCGCCGATCCGCCACCGACCCCCGGTCGATCGCACGACGGAATCGGCGATGGCCAGACCGAGACCAGCGCCCGGCCCCCGGTCAGTGGCACGATGGAACCGGTCGAACAGCCGGGGACGTTCCTCCATCGGAATGCCGGGACCACTGTCTTCCACCGCCAGGCTCATCCAGTTGCCGTGGGCGTGCACGACGATGCGCACGGAGCCGCCCTCTCCGGCGTACCGGCACGCGTTGTCGACCAGGACGCCGATGAGTCGGTCGACCCATTCGGGCGGAGCACTGATCCACGCTGGTGCGTCACCCTGGCGGACAACCTCGAGGGTGGTGCCCTGGGACTCCGCTACGGCACCGAACCGGTCGGCGCATCCGTCGGCGATGGCGGCCAGATCGACCGGCTCGTCGCTCGGCGGAGGGGGCTCGGAGTCGAATCGTGCCAGCCAGAGGAGATCCTCGACCAACCGGCGAAGGCGATCACTCTCGCGCCTCACCCGCTCGAGGGCGTCACGGTAGCGCGCCGCGTCCCGAGGAGTGCGGAGGACCAGGCCCACCTCCGCCTCGATCACACTGAGCGGCGTGCGCAGTTCATGGGAGGCGTCTGCTGTGAACTCGAGCTGACGCCGACGTGCCTGTTCGATTGGTCCCGCGGCTTTGAGGCCGATGACCAGCGTGCCCAGGTAGATGGTGAGCAGCAGCACGGGCCCGGCGATCAGCTCACCTGTGAGCAGCACCTGTTCGACGTGAGTCTGCTCGGCCAGGCTCTTCCCTGCCACCAACCACCCTCCGCCGTCCAACGGCACCGCGTCCAGACGGAACGAATGCCCTTGGATGTCGGCCGTGACCGGTCGGCCCGCAAGGATCCGAGTGGTGCTCGGCAACGACGGTGCCCCATCGCTCAGTGTCACCGAACGTCCGTTCGGCTGGACTTGCCACAAGACGATGGGTGCCGAATCGACGTCATCGTCGTCCGCCACCTCGTGGGGGGCCGAAATGACCCTCCCTTGGCGGGTGGCATCGGTGAGCCGATCCTGCAGGTTGGAGTCGACCTGGGCTACGAGATGGTGGGTATCGACGATGTCGAACGTGACGACGAATGCGACATAGACGATACCGATGAGGAGAGTAGTGACGGCGGCCACGCGTGCCGCATGTGCGAAGAAGGCCCGCTTCGGCATGTGCCGGCTTCTCATACCGTGGTCATCCTGTAACCAATTCCCCGGATCGTCTCGATCCTTACCCCTCCACCGACGAGTTTCGCCCTCAATCGGGCCAGATGGACGTCGATGGTGTTGGAGCCCAGCGCATCAGCCTCCTCGTCCCAGACGTGAAGGGCGATCGACCGGCGCTCGACGACGCTCGGGTGCCTGCGCATCAGGATTTCCAGGATCGACAACTCCGTCCCCGTCAGGGGCGGGCGTTTTGAGCCGATGTGGACCTCTCGCGTGGCAGGGTCGAAGACGAGGTTGCCCACCACCATCTGAGGCCCGTGCATGGCGGGCGCCCGACGCTGCAGTGCCCTCACCCGAGCTAGTAGCTCGCCGAAATCGAAGGGCTTCACGAGGTAGTCGTCCGCACCCTCGTCGAGACCGGCCACCCGGTCGTCAGCCCTGTCTCGGGCGGTGAGCATCAGGATCGGGACGGAGGAGCCGGAGCGGCGTAGGTCCCGTATCACTTCGAGCCCGGACACTTTGGGCATGCGCCAGTCCAGGATCACCACGTCGTACTCGTAGGTGCGGAGGAATGCCAAGGCCCGTTCACCGTCAGGCAGGGCGTCGACCACGTAGCCATTCTCCCGCAGTCCCCGTTCGAGTACTGAACGCAGGCCCTCGTCGTCTTCGGCCACCAGAACCCTCATGCCTAGGGTCTACTCGTCTGACCTGACGTTCGGGTGAACAGGTGCCGACAATCCCGTGATCAGGCTGGTCACGTTCACGATTCCGTAAGGGTGCCCGGGACAGGCTGAAGCGGAACCGATCGGCCCCAGAGTGGCGCGCCGATGTCCGAGGCGGGAGGACGATGTCTGGACCTGGGGCCGTGCGGCGATCAGGTTCTCATCGGCAACCGGCGCCGGGCCGGGTGCGCCCACGGCCAGACATCCACCGATCCGTTGTGAGACCGAACTGGGCATGGCTCAGACCGCCCGTGCGCGCGTTGTCCTCGGCCGGCTGGGCGGTGCTTCCATTGCGGATCTTTCTGGGGTTCACCTTCTGTTTCGCCGGCCTGCAGAAACTCGCTAATCCGGGCTTCTTCAACGCGGCAGACCCGGCGTCGATCCAGGGACAGCTGTCCGGGGCGGCCCGCCTGAGCCCCGTCCACGCCCTCGTCGCTCCACTCGTACACGTGGCTGTCCCACTGGGAGTGCTCATCGCCCTGGCCGAAGTAGCCATCGGCCTGGGAACGCTGCTGGGACTGTGGACAAGAGTTGCCGCCGCGGGTGGGATGGTGCTGTCGCTGATGCTCTTCCTCACCATCAGCTTCCACTCGAGCCCCTATTACACGGGTTCCGACATCGTCTTCGTCTTCGCCTGGACGCCTCTGCTGCTGTCCGGGTCGGGCGGGGCCCTCTCGGCCGACGTCCTCGTGGAACACGTGGTGAGGAGCCGAGCGGGCCACGCACTGGCCCTCATCGTCCCGGTCCCCTTCGCCACCGTGCGTGAGGTCTGTGGGTCCTTCGACAGCGGTGCCTGCCGGGCACGGCGGGGTGCGCCGTGCGAGCCTGCCCCCTGCCCCTTCCTCATCGGACGTTCGACGTCTTCAGCGCGATCAGCGGAGGGGGAGATGGACCGGCGCACCTTTGCCGCCAAGGGCGCGGTGGCGACCGTTGCCGCCCTGGTGGCGCTTGTCGGCGGGGGACTGGCTGTGGGCATCGGCCGCCTGGTGGGCGGCTCCTCGTCGAAGCCGGGGCCCATGGCGTTGGGGACGACGGGCACGAGTGCCGCCAAAACGGCGCCACCCACCACTCCCCCGGCGTCGGGCGCCCCCGAGCCCGAGACCACCCCCGCGGTGCCGGCCACGACGGCAGCTCCGTCACGCCCTCCGGGACAGGCGATCGGGGCGGCGACCCAGGTTCCCGTGGGGGGCGCCGGGTCCTTCACAGATCCGGCCACCGGCGAACCCTCCCTGGTGGTCCAGCCCCGGGCGGGGACATTCGTGGCATTCGACGCCGTGTGTCCCCATGCCGGATGCATCGTCCAATATGACAACGCCGACAAGGTGTTCGTGTGCCCGTGCCACGGTTCGATATTCAACGGAGACACGGGGGCGGTCGAGCAGGGACCAGCGCCTACCGGTCTGCAGAGGATCAGGATCGCCGAGGGACCCGATGGTCAGCTCTACGCCAGCTGAACGGCACCGCCCATGAGATCACAAAAGGACTCTCGTGCTGGGCGCGCCGGAGGTGTGCACCGCCTACGGTCCGGTGTGGTGGTCGGACTGGTGATCACCGTCATGGCCATGGCCGTGATGGTCGTCGTGGAGATCGTGGCCCTGAATTGGATGCACACCGTCACCCAACCAAATCGTCGTTCCCCTCGAGTGGCGGCCGATAGCGAGGCTGTCGATCCGACCGCTTTCTCGGCGGGCGCCTGCATGGCGTTCAGGCCCACCACCGGGGACCGGCACAAGACCGTGTTTCTCGATGCCGGACACGGGGGTATCGACCCCGGGGCGGTGGGAACGACCGTCCGCGGCCAGAGCATCTACGAAGCCGATGAAACCCTGCCGGTCGAACTCGACGCCATGGCGCTGCTTCGAGCCAAGGGTTACCGCGTCGTCGTGTCGCGGACGGGCGCCACCACCGTGCTGCGGCTCGGGCCGCCAGACACCTCAAACGGAGTCCTCACCCTCCAGGGTGCCCACGACGATGTGACGGCACGGGACGTCTGTGCCAACGACGTGAAGGCGAACGTCCTCGTCGGGATCTACTTCGATGCCGGTGCATCGACGCAGAATGCGGGGAGCATCACGGCCTACGACGCCGCCCGCCCGTTCTCGGCCGCCAACAACAGATTGGCCGGTTTGCTGCAAAGTGCCGTGCTGGCCGAGATGGACGCCCAGGGATGGGCTATCCCCGATGACGGAGTCGTTCCCGACACGGGCCTCGGTTCCCTGGCCGGTGATCCAGCCGATGGGGGGATTGCCGGTGAGGCCGCCGCCTATGACCACCTCCTCCTGATCGGGCCGGCGTCGCCCGGCTACTTCTCGACGCCGAGCGGGATGCCGGGGTTGTCATCGAACCGCTCTACATCACGGACCCGTTCGAGGGGTCGATCGCCGACAGCACCGAAGGCCAGATGGTGATTGCTCGAGGGATCGCCACCGGTATCGAGCAGTTCCTGGCACCGTCGCCCGCGGGATTTGCGTCCATCGGACTGCCGGCGGCTTCGGCCGACCGGACGCCGAACTTCCGGGGAATCGCGGTGACGGCCGACGGGACCGTGGCCGTCGCCGGCCTGCACCAGGTGATTCGGCTCAGCTCATGAGGGACGGTGGCCGGAGGCCGAGTTGGATCGAGGAACAGAGCAGGTCGGCTCCGGCGTCCTGATCCTCGACGAAGCCGATCCCGCAGAGCTCGAGGGCCACCCATCCGTGAATACCGGCCCAGATGACCTGGGCCAGCATGGTGGGACTGCCCTCGGCGATCAGACCGGCACGCATGGCCCGTCGGACGGCGGCGACCAGGCCGTCGAACGCCTGGGCGGCCACGGCCTTGGCCCGATCGCTGGGCTCGAAGCCCGGGACCGCTCTGAGGAACATCAATTGGTAGGCCATGGGGTGGGCGAGGGCCAGGGCGCGGTAGCGGCGACCCCCCTCGGCCAGGGCCTCGAGGGGATCGTCGATGGCGGCGAGGGTGGCCATGGCCTCGCCCAGGCGTCGGAAGCCCAGGACGAAGAGGGCTTCGACGATGCCGGACTTCGAGGCGAAGTGGTTGTAGACGCCCATGGGGGCCACGCCGGCGGCGGCGGCGATCCGCCGGATGGACAGGGCGTCGGGCCCCTCACGCTCGAGGAGATCGGATGCCGCCTCCAGGAGGCCCGCCTCCATCCCGGCGCTCGGCGTCCTCTTCCGGGTGGGTGCGCTCACGGGTGCATGGTATAGAAGAACATCGTGCTATAATAATAGCACACTGTTCTCTAACCGAGGATGAGCCCATGCCTGCTGCCGCCCCGCACGACCGACGTTGGTGGATCCTCCCGGTGCTGTGCCTGTCCGTGTTCCTGGTGGTGGTGGACAACACCATCGTCAACGTGGCCCTGCCCACCCTGAGCCGGCACCTCGGGGCGTCGACGACCTCCCTGCAATGGATCGTCGACGCGTACAGCCTGGCCTTCGCCGGCCTGCTCCTGGCCGGCGGCGGAGTCGGTGACCGGCTGGGCCGCAAGGGCGTGATGCAGGTCGGACTGGTGTTCTTCGGGATCTTCTCGGCGGCGGCGGCGGAGGCCCACACCACCGGGTCACTGACCGCCGCCCGGGCCCTGATGGGCGTGGCCGCCGCTTTCATATTCCCCGCCACCCTGGCCATCTTGACGAGCATTTTCACCGACCATTCCGAACGGCAGAAGGCGCTCGGCATCTGGGGGGCCACGTCGGGGATCGCCGTGGCCTTCGGGCCGATCACCGGCGGGGCGCTCCTCGAGCACTTCTGGTACGGATCGATCTTCCTCGTCAACCTGCCCATCGTCGTCGTCACGCTCATCGGCGGACACTTCCTGATCCCGAAGCTGCCCGCCGAGGTGCGGAACCGCTTCGACACCCGTGGTGTGGTCATCTCCACCGCCGGCGTGACCCTGCTCGTCCTGGCCATCATCGAGGGTCCCCAGTGGGGATGGGCATCGACGGGGACAATGGCGTGCTTCGCCGCCGCCGCTGTTCTGCTGACCGTCTTCACCATGGTCGAACTCCGGACGGAGAAACCCCTCCTTGACGTGCGCGTGTTCACGATCCCCCGTTTCACCGCCGGCGCCGTCTCGATCGCCGTGGCCTTCTTCTGCCTCTTCGGCTTCATCTTCCTGATCACCCAGTACTTCCAGTTCGTGAAGGGGTACTCGACACTGTCCGCCGGCGTGCACACACTTCCCTTCGCCATCGTGGCGGCCGTCTTCACACCCATCGGCGCCGTGATGGCACTCAAGGTCGGCGCCCGGCTCGTCGTGGGGGTGGGGCTGCTGCTGATGGCGGGCGGCTTGGTGATGGCCGGCTTCACCTCGACGCCCCATGCCGCCTTCTTCGGTCCGATCATCATCTCGATGGTGTTGCTCTCCCTCGGGCTCTCGGCCATCACGGCGCCGTCCACCGAGGCCGTGATGGGGGCACTGGCCGCCGATCAGATCGGGGCCGGCGCCGCCGTGAACAACACCACCCGCGAGCTCGGCGGGACCCTGGGCGTGGCCGTGTTGGGCTCGGTCTTCGCCTCGGCCTACACCCCCAAGATCGGCAGGGCGTTCGCCCCGTTCCCCGTCCCCCCGGGGGCCCGGCAGGCGGCCAGCCAGTCGGTGGCGGGCGCGTTGGCCGTCGTCCGTCACGCACCGGCCGTGGCTCAGCCCGTCCTGAAGGCGGCGGCCTTCACCGGCTTCGGCGCCGGCTTGAAGATCGCCTGCGTGGTGGGCGCCGTCGTGGCCGTGATCGGAGCGGTGAACGCTTTCCGCTTCCTCCCCGGTCGCCGGGAGAGAAGCGGTCCACCCGTGTTCGAGACCTTCGTGGCCGCCGCACCGGACGCCGCCGAACTCGCCTCTGCCGCTGTGCGATAGCCGTCGGTTCTCAAGCCCGGTCACCGCCAGGCCGAGAAAGGACCCATGAGCAGGACCCCGCGGTGTCTTGTCCTCGTCCGTGCGGGGGACAACTCGGTCCATGAGACCTGGCTCACCCCGTCGGAGGAGAAGAGCTTCGACCTCGCCGTCTCCTACTACGGCGCCACGCCGGGCCGTTGGGCGGCGGCGGCCGACCACTACAGCGTCCAGCCGGGACCGAAACTGCCCTGCGTGGCCGACTGGCTCGACGAGAACTGGGAGTGGGTCTGCCGGTACGACTTCGTGGCCGTCCCCGACGACGACATGTCGGCTTCGGCCGAGGTCTGGTCCAGGGTCTTCGCGATCATGGAGCAGCACCAGCTCGACCTGGCCCAACCGGCGTTCGGCGCAGGCTCGAACTGGTGTCATCCGATAACCGCTGAGAGACCCGGGTACTCGTTCCGGGTGACCAACTTCATCGAGAACAATCTGGCCGTCTTCTCCCGGCGGGCTCTCGAGTGGTGCGCGCCGTCATTACGCCTGGGTAGCTCGGGCGTCGGTACCGACTACGCCTGGTGCGCCATCGTCAGGGCCAACGGCGGCCGGGTGGGCATCGTGGACGAGGTCAGCGTGGAGCACGTCCGCGCCCACCACGGAGCCGGCGCCACGGCGTACCAGTCCGTCGACTCGTTGGCGTCGGTC
The DNA here is from genome assembly GCA_963800065.1 of uncultured Acidimicrobiaceae bacterium. GTDB lineage: Bacteria > Actinomycetota > Acidimicrobiia > Acidimicrobiales > UBA8190 > CAWJFJ01. The sequence continues at coordinate 175,588 of CAWCZO010000003.1, forward strand.
CTGACCCATCCCGAGATGTACGACGAGCTCCTCCTCATGGCCGCCTTCGGGATCGGCAACCCGTATGACCCCTTCGTCATCGAGGCCGTCGGTATCGACGGTTCGGACTCCCGCCGGTGCGACGACGGCGCCGCCCCCGTGGACGGGATCGACGCCGACCCTCTCAGTTTCCTGGTCGTCGGCTCGGGGACCGTGGCGGAATGGCGGGCCACCGTGGACTCACTGAACCGCTGTGTGCGGGCAGACGACGAGATCATCGTGGTCGACGCCACCTTCGACTCCCATCTCTCCGCCTGCCTGGGAGCCGACGAGGGGCCGGTCCGGCTGGTGACCGCCCCCGACGGCGGTCTGGCCGAGTGCTACGACTTGGCCGTCCCCGGGGCCGTCCACCCCACCGTCGTGGTGGTCGCCTCGGGATGGACGCTCGGCCCGGCCTTTCGCCGGTCCCTGGCCGGGGCCGCTTCCGGAGGCCCGTTCGATCTCGTCATCGACGATTCAGCCCCGGTGGCCGCCATCCGGCGGGAGATCGTGCCCGCCCTCGGAGGCATGGGCGCTCTCGGTCGGGCCGTGACCACCGGCTTCGGCCGGGTGGGTACGCGGGAGATGCTCGAGACAGCGGAGCGTCTCCTGCGTGAGGCGGGCCGGCGGGTCACCGTCGGTCCGCTCGACACGTCGGTGGCCGAGGCCGAGGCGGCGTCCCCTGACCTGGTCGAGCCCGTCGCCACCAGCGAGGGCGCCCAACCTCTGACCCGGCGTCTGCATCCCGCGCTGTTGAGGGCGGTGGAGCCCACCGTCCTCGACGCCGTCCGGGCGCTCGGCCCCCTCGTATCCGACGACCAGGCCGGCCAGTACGAGCGCCTGGTGGAGGCGAGGTGGCCCGAGTTGACCGGGACACCCCCCCTCGAGCCCGCCACCGGGACCGCCGATCCGGGCCGATCGCTGCCGGGCACTGCCTACCGGGTGCCTGCCCTCGTCCGTGCCCTCGTCCGTCGGGGGACGGTCGGGCAGGCCGCCTCCCTGCTGGCCACGGTCGGACTGGCGGCGGGGACGCCGAGCGTCGAGGTGGAGGAGGCCGTCTCGGTGATGATGGCGGCCGGCCGCGATCCGGCCGAGCTCGTATCGGCCAGTGAGCCCGAAGCCGCCGCCCGGGCGGCGGCGGTGGTGATGGGCATCCTGGCTCGGACGGCCGCCGATGGGGACAGAGCGATCTCCGAACGGTCGGAGGCCACTGTCCGTCACGTGCGCCTGGGCAAAGTGGCCGCGCTTCGTGAGGCCGCAATGCTCTGAGCGGGATCCGGACGGCGTGGACGCCAAGGGCTTCAGCCCATTCTGAAATCGGTCGATATCGCTGGTCGGAGGTGGCCCCCAATGCCGCAGACACTCAAAACACCCACCCGCTCCACCGCGAACCGGTCCCGTTCCGACAAAGAGCCGTCGGGGATCCCCCGGACGGATCCGGCGACCCCGCCGGCCACCGTCAACGACTGCCGTCTGATTGACTTCCCCAGGGTCCAGGACCCGAGAGGGAATCTCACGTTCGTCGAGTCCACCAGACACATCCCCTTCGAGATCAAGCGGGTCTTCTACCTGTATGACGTACCCGGTGGCGAGTCGCGGGCCGGACATGCCAACAAGAACCTCCAACAGGTCATCATCGCCGCCTCGGGGAGCTTCGACGTCGTGGTCGATGACGGCCTCAAGCGCGCCAGGTTCTCCCTCTCGCGCTCCTATTACGGCCTGTACATACCCGGTGGCATCTGGCGGGACATGGACAACTTCTCCTCAGGCTCGGTGGCCATCGTGCTGGCGTCGGACTACTACGACGCCGACGACTACCACCGTGTCTACAGCGACTACCTGGCCCAGAGGCGGGCTCTTCAACCGTGACGACGACGACCGGTGCCGTCACGGTCCCCTTTCTCGACCTGCGTCACTCCACCGGGGACCTCCGCGCCGAGCTCGACGCCGCCATGGCCAGGGTCCTCGACAGGGGCGTCTACGTCCTCGGGCCCGAGGTGGAGTCGTTCGAGGCGGCGTGGGCCCTCTACACCGACTCCACCTACTGCGTGGGGGTGGGAACGGGCCTGTCGGCCATCGAGCTGGCCCTGCGCGCCGTGGGGGTGAAGCCGGGCGGGGAGGTGATCGTCCCGAGCAACACCTACATCGCCACCTGGCTGGCCGTCACCAACATCGGCGCGACCGTGGTGCCGGTCGAGCCTGACCCCACCACCTATCTCCTCGACGCCGGTCGGGTGGAGGAGATGATCACCCCCCGGACGGCGGCCCTCCTCCCCGTCCACCTCTACGGACAGGCGGCCGACATGGCCGGTCTGTCGGTGGTGGCACGACGGCACGGCCTGCCTGTGGTCGTCGACGGCGCCCAGGCCCACGGTGTCCGCTGGGAACCGTGGGCGCTCCAGCCCGACGCCACGGCGTGGAGCTTCTACCCGAGCAAGAACCTGGGTGCCCTCGGCGACGGCGGTGCGGTGACGACGCGGAGCCGCTCCGTGGCCGAGCACCTCCGGTTGGCCCGGAACTACGGGAGCGGAACCAAGAACGTCCACGACGAGATCGGCACCAACTCTCGCCTCGACGAACTGCAGGCTGCCGTCCTCGGGGTGAAGCTCGACCACCTGGACGAGTGGAACGAGCGACGGAGACAGATCGCCGGGCGCTATCTGGCGGCCATCGATCCGACGGTGGTCACCCTGCCCCGGGTACCGGCGGACACCACGCCGGTCTGGCACCTCTTCGTCGTCCGGAGCCCGCATCGCGATCTCCTGCAGCGACACCTCGCCGACCGGGGCGTGACGACCCTGGTCCACTACCCCGTACCGCCCCACCGGCAGAGCGCCTACCGAAATACGTCGCTGGCCGGGGCCCGGCTCCCCATTTCGGAGAGGCTGCACCGGGAGATCCTGAGCCTGCCACTGCACCCCCACATGCGTCCGGAGGAGGTGGAGACCGTCGTCGACGCCGTCAACTGCTTCGCCGTCGACGCCGCCGTCGGAACCTGAGATGACCGATCCCATCCTGGCCATGCTCCCCGAGGACCTGGCGTACCGGGCCGAGGTGCTCACCAACCGCAGTGCCCTCGGATTGCTGGAGGATCTCACCGACGAGCTGGTGGGCCGGGGAGACACCGACAGCGCCCTCCTCGTGTCCAGCGCCGCCGTGTGCTGGGCCGTCGAGAACCATCCCGGGATCTACGACAGCGGGCGCCTCGAGTCGGCCCTCGTCCGCATCAATTCGATGATCCTCGGCCCCTGCCCCGTCGACCCCGCCGGACCCGTCGTCCACCTGCTCACCCGGACCTTCAGCACCGGGGGGCACACCAGACTGACGTGGCGGTGGATCGCGGCCGACACCGATCACGAGCACATCGTCGTGATCACCGACCAGGCCGACGAGCCCGTTCCGGAGCAGCTCGTGGCGGCGGCGGCCGGCCGGGTCGTCGTCCTACCGACGGGAGCTCCGAGCGATGCCGTCCGAGAGGTGCACTGTCATCTCGGGGGGGCCGCCTACGTGGTGATGAACGTGGCCGAGCACGACACCGTGGCTCTGACGGCGTGCGCCGACCCGGCCCGTCGGCCCCCGTCGTTCATGATGAACCAGGCCGACCACCGGTTCTTTCTCGGCGCGGGGTTCGCCGACGGTCTGCTCAACCTCCGGCCGTCGGCGGTGACTTCGAGCGCACGACGCCGCTGCGTTCGCGATCACCGGAACCTGTCGTTCGCGATCCCCATCGACGACGTCGATCCGGTCAGAAGCCGCGGCCCGGCCAAGGTGCACGCCGGCCTTCCGGAGGACTCGGTGGTGCTCCTCACCATGGCCCGCTCGCCCAAGTACGTGGCCGCGCCGGGGGCGGTGGGTTTCTGCGATCTGGCGTCCCGGGTCCTTTCGGCCAGGCCCCAGTGCCACGTGGTGGCCATCGGCCCGTCTCCGCAGGAGCAGGCCTGGGCGGCCATGGCCGGGGAGCACCGCGGACGGGTTCACGTCCTCGGGTTGCTCGAGCATCCGCAGATGTGGCTGGAGACGGCCGACATATATCTGGACTCCTTCCCCCTCTCGTCCGCCACCTCTCTGCTCGAGGCCGTGCAGTTCGGTGCCGTACCCGTCACCCTCGGCGACGGTGGATCGATCCTCGGCTACGACGCTTTCGGGGTGGAGCCGGTCCAGGCGGCCGACCACGACGGCTGGGTCGCCACCGTCCTGGATCTGGTTGACGACCCCGCCGGAAGGACGGCTCAGGGCCGGTCGGTGGCCCCGCGCGTCCGTGACGTCCACGGCTCTTCCGGCCTGGCCCAGCGCATTCGCGACCTCTACGGGTCCATCACCCCGGGATCGGCCGTCGTCTGCCCTCCTCTGGCGTCGCGCTGCGACCGGGAGGACCGCGAGCTGGTGGATGTGTACAACGGGTGCCATCCCGCCGGGCCGGTCGAGGTCCACCTGGCTCAGCATCTGGCCGACCGCGGACTGCGCCTGGACGGCCTGGCTCAAGTCCCCGCCCCTCTTCCGCCGGACCCGCAGTTCGCTATCGTCGCCCTGCTCGCCGACGCCGATGATCTCGGACCGGCGCTGGTCCGCGCCCTCGTGCTCCTCGAATGGCAGCCCGACCTGGAGGTGCTCCTCGTCGACGCCACCGGTGAGGTGGGTCCCTACATGCCGGCGGTGGACCCCCGGATCACCGTCGGTGTCGTCGCCGACCCCGGCCAGCCCCGGGGGCGGATCTGGGCTGACGCGGCGGCGCGCTGCTCGCGGCCCCGGGCCCTCTTCACGACCACGGAGGCCATTCCCGGCCCGCGGCTCATGGCCGCCCTCCAGATCCCTGCATCGGGGGAACCCGCCGACGTGTCGGCCTTTCTGGCCGAGGCCGCGGCGACGATGGTGGTGGCGGATGTGTCCGAGGTCGCCCGGGGCTTTCCCGGCGACGCGGTGAAGTGGTTGTGATCTCCGGCGCTTAGTGGAGCGCCATCATGCCGGCCCGAGGGGCCAGACCGCTCAGCTGTCGCATCTCGCGGGCCGTGACGGGCGGACGGAGGACGAGGGGTGCGGCGTCGCCCAACCCCGGATCGCCGATCCACACCAGGGCGCTCAGACTCCCGGCCTGGGCCACGGCCGAGATGTCGGGGACGTGAGCCACCTGGATCCCGGCCGTCGGCGTGGCCCCGGCTCCCGTGGCGCTCAGCACGTCGCCCAGCAGCGCGGCGGCGGCCTCGGCCGAGACGGAGTCCCGGGGCGCCCACAGAACCAGCTGGACGGGGTCGCCGGCGTCGAAGGCCTCGAGATAGGGCGTCACCAGATCGGCCAGTCCGGCGGCCGAGTGCCAGTCGGGAAGGGCGGAGAAGTAGGTGACCGACGCGCCCTCGCCCCGGCGGGACCTCACCAGGTGGCCGAGGAGGGTCTCGTAGGTGAGGAAGCTGTTCAGACACGCCCACAGGGCCTGGTCCGCCGTCGAGGGCCGGCCGTTCAGCATCACGGTGGAGGCCCGGAGGGCACCGAGCGGTTGGCGGGCCAACTCGTCGGCCACGGCTTCGATGGACCGGACCTCGGAGGCCTGGTGGGAGATGCGCTGCTCCGCCCCCTCCACTCCGAGCAGGGCCGCCAGGTCGGGGGCGGTCGACCCCGCCGCCACCTCGGTGGCGGCCATCCCCAGAGTGCGGGCGCGGGCGCGCAGCTGCGAGATGCTCAGCTCGTGGGTCAGGTGATGGACGGCCCGGCGGGTGTACCAGACCCTGAGGCCCGCCGAACGCAGACGGCTGTTCAGGTCGGTGTCCTCGAGCCACCGGCCCCGCGGGGGGACGGAGCGCAGCAGTGCCGTCTTGTAGGAGGTTCGCCCCCCCCAGCCGCAGTGCCAGGGGACCTCCCCCTCGGTCAGGGCGGGATAGGAGAACAGGCGCTGCCCGCCGACGAGGGCGAAGTACATGGCGGGGCCCACCTCGACATCGGGGTGCACGGCGGTGAAACCGAGGACGGCGTCGGCCCGGCCCGGGTGTTCCTCATGGGCCGCCAGATGGGCGGCCAGGCAGTCGGGTCCGGCGATGTCGTCGTCGTCGACGAAGAGGACCACGTCACCGGTGGCGGACTCGACCCCGCTCCGGCGGGCCTCCCCGAGGCCCTCGTTGACATCCTTGCGCAGGAGCCGGACGTCGACGATGCCGACGAAGTCCGAGACGACGCCGTCCATGGGCTCCGCCGAGCCGTCGTCCACCACGATCACCTCGAAGCGTTCCTTCGGCAACGACTGGCCGGTCAGTCCCTCCAGGCAGCGGCGGAGCTCCTGGGGCCGGTTGTAGGTGGCGACCACCACACTGAGGGTGAGCCGGGAGCCCGGTTGGGCCGGGGAGCAGATCCCGGCATAGGTCTCCCCCCAACGGGCGGCGTCCTCGGTCATGGAGAGGGGAGCGTCGATGCGGGCGGCCAACACGTCGCGCAGCGGCCTGTCCCTCTCCACCTGGGCCAGCACCGACGCCAGCGCGGCGGGGTCACCGGCCGGGTAGACGAACCCGTCGTGACCGTCGGTGACGATCTCGGTGAGGCCGCCGGCGTCGGAGCAGATCACCGGGACCTTGCGGGCGAAGGCCTCGCGCACCACGGTGGGATAGTTCTCCACCCTCGAGGGCAGCAGCAGGTAGTCGAGCCCGTCCAGGATCCCCACCAGATCGGCCGGGGAGAAGGGCCCGGCCCAATGGATCCTCGGATTGGTGGAGAAGAGGGCGCGGGCCGTGTCGTCGGCGGCCCCGTGGACGGTCACGACGAGCTCCCCCGGACCGAGCAGTCTCAGGGCGGCGTCGAGATCGCCGGCACCCTTGAAGTCGTGTCCGTCGCCGGTGGAGACGAAGTTGGCCACGATCCCGACGCGCAGGGGGTCTTCGCCTTTCGACGGCCGGGGGGACAGTCTCACCGGCGTGGAGACGCCCGAGGGACGTGCGGCGATCTGCTGGGAGATCCACGGGGACCGCTCGACGAAGCGCGCCTGGTACCGCGACGGCGAGGTGATGAGATCGCAGAAGCGCAGCGCCCGGGCCATCAGGTTCGACCGGGCCGCCACCCAGGACTCACGGGACGAATCGGGGGGTGGCGCCCCGCCCGCCAGGCAGCTCGCACAGGTGTGAGCGGATACCGCTCCCGGGCAGAGCGATCCGTCGAAACGGATCTCCTTGGCCCTCGGGCAGGTGACCCAGGCGTCGTGGAGGGTCAGCACGACCCTCGGTCCGGCCAACCACGCCTGTTCGATCAGCGACACCGAGAGTCCCCGGGTCAGGTGGTGGAAGTGCACGACGTCCACCTGCTCGTCCCAGATGACCCGGCGCAGCACGCGTTCGACCTGCGAATCGCCGAACTCCTGATGGGGGAGGAGTCGGGGCCGGTTGATCCGGATGACGTGGATCCCTTCGACGTCCACGTCCTCGACGGCGGCATCGGGAAGGTCGGGCGACTCGAAGGGATGGAAGACGACGACGCCGTGACCCTGCTCCGCCAGCTCCCGGGCCAGGTCGGCGACGTAGGTTTCGACCCCGCCGGTGTCGAAGGGCGAGAAGGTGTGGGCGACCAGACAGACCGACAGCCGTCGCATCACACAGGGGTCAGCGCGCTCGTCCGCTCCACGACGGCGGAGGCTCCTTGGCCGACGGCGGCCAGGATGCGTCGGCCCACGGAGGTCCACGTGAAGCGGCGGGCGTAGGACCGGTGCTCGGGGTCGAGGCGTCCGGCGGCGAGGGCCTGCCCGCTCGCCGCCACGAAGTCGTCGACGTTCGTGGTGGAGACGGCGATGTCGCTCAGGGCAGGGGGGCAGGCGCAGTTCAGAAGGACCGAGCGCAGACCGGCGCAGGCGTAGTTGTAGATCTTGTGGGGTTCCATCGACCAGGTGAAGGGCTCGTCGGTGTGGGGGACGATCCCGATATCGCAGTGCCGGAGATAGGCCGGGGACACCTCCGGAGGCCGGGGGCCGAGGAAGTGGACGTGACCATGAGTGCGAATCAGCTCGGCCACCGCCGGTGACGGCGCGAATCCGACCAGGACCACATGGACACCGGACGACGCCAGCGCTTCGAGAGCCGCCGCCTCGATGCGCACCGACAGGGCGCCGAAGTACAGCGCCCGGGGATGGGGGATGGGGGCGAGATCGGCCGGCTCGCCCAGGTTGTCGACGGCGTCCGTCTCGAGACCACTGTCGCAACCGTGACCGACGTAGGTCGCCCCGGGGACGTCGGCGATCGCTCCTTCGGACAGCCCGGTCACCGTCTCCGAGCTGCGGATGAGCAGCCCCCGGATCCGAGCCAGGCGGTCCGACGTGGTCCGGTCCATTCCCGGCCACAGGTGCAGGACGTCGTGGGTCACCAGGGCCGTGGTGCGACAGCGCGGTGCGAAGGCATGGTGGAACCACCAGTTGGCTTCGGCCACGCCGAAGTTCAAAAGGATCGGGTCGTGCAGCTGTGAGGTCGAGATGACCGCGTCGGCCACGGCGCCGGCCGGCACCTCGGCTCCCCGCCTGGAGTAGACGTGGAGGCCGCGGACGTTGTTGGCATCGAGGGTCGGTGGACCGTCTCCGGCGACGTTCGGCTCCACATAGGCCACCTGGCGGGCCAGCCCGCTCGACTGGAGGGCGTGGGCCACGGATTCAGCCGCCCGGCCCAGTTGGCCGTAGTCGTTCTGGAGCCAGCTGACGACGACGTCAGGGCGGTTTTCCACCCGTTCCTTGTCGGCACGATCGGCGACCTGCTTGAGATACCCGGCCCGGCCCCGGAGAAGGAGACGGACCCGTCACCACATCGGGTGGCAGACCGGGTCAGCGCTCCGGCGGGCGCCCCTTGCCGATCGTTCTCAGTTGGCGTGGGGTAGCCATCGCTCATGGGCCAGAGTGAGTTGGCGATTGGCCAAGGCCACCACGGTGGGCCAGATCTCCGGAGCGAAGATATCGCCACCGCCCAGGGTGAAGTGGACGCCGTCGGATTCGCGCACCTGCCTGCCGTCCATGAACTCCTCGTAGTGGCCACCGGGACAGGCCATGGCGTTGAAGTCGATCAACGAGGCGTCGGGTGATGTCGACACCACTTGTCGGACGAGCCCGTTGTAGATGGACAGTCGGGTGGGGGAGTCCTCGGGCCACGGTTCGCCGTTCGGCTGTTCTCCCGTGTCATAGCAGGGAGCCGTCATGACGATGACATGGGCGCCACCCGAACCGGCCAGTCGCACCGCGTACTCCAGCTGGTTCTTGACGTAGGTGGCGTAGACGGGGTTCTCGATATTGGTCCAGCGCCCTTGGTAGGTGCGGTTGACGGTCTCCCACCGTCCGGCCAGGAGGATGACGACGTTCGGTTTGTAGAGGGCGATGTCGGTGAGCCAGAGATGAGGCCACAGGTCAGCGGCGGGGCCGTCGGAGCACTGGGTGGCCATGGGGGCGTCGACCCCTTTGAGCTCGAACTCGGCACCGTTGGTGACGCCGCATCCCAGAATGGCTCCGTCGAAGGACTCGACTCCGTACGAACGCTGTTGTTCGCTGAGGCCGATGGCCAGTGTAAAGGCGGCCGAATCGCCCACCCACAACACCTTGACCGGTGGTCGTGTGAAGACGGCGGTCTGGCTCTGCGCCGGCGGTAGTGCCGGTGTGCTCCTGGCGGCCAGGGCGGGAGTGGTCGTGACGGCGAAGAGAGCGACCACCACGGTGACGACCGCCGCCGGTGACGCCAACCACCCCCTCCAGTCCCGCAGGAAGGTCCGTTGTCGGATGGGTCGTTCGAGGACGTAGAAGGAGAGGTTGGCGACGGCCAACGTGGCTGCCACCCGCACGGCGAACAAGGGGTAGCCGACGAGTCCCGTTCTGGCGTTGTCGAGATAGAGGAAGAGCGGGAAATGCCAGAGGTACATGCCGTAGGAGATCCGCCCCACATAGCGCAGGGGCGCCCACGAGAGGGCGGTGGACAGAAACGAACGCCGGGAACAGACCACGCTGAGCAGGACGGTCGCCGTGGCCAGGGAGGCCAACAGGAAGCCCCCGCGATAGGCCAGGGAATCGTTGGCGGAGACTTCTGTCCACAGCACGACGCTCACGAAGGCCCCGGCCAGGCCCAGTGCCGCCGTGACGGTGCGCCCCACCGGCGTGGTGACCGCCCAGGCCGGGTCGCCTCCGGGCGGGACGGCGGGTTCCCCATCCGGCGGTCCTACTCCGGCGTCCCGACGGCGGTCCGTCCACATCGAGAGGGCCACGGCCAGGGCGGCGCCCACGAGAAGTGACTGGGCACGGGTGTCCGTTCCGTAGTAGATGCGGTTGATGTCAGCAGGAGAGTAGAGGACCGCCATCTCGACGGCCGACGCCAGAGCGCCCGCCACGCAGACGACGAGAAGGGCGGCCTTGCTGCGCCACAGCTTGAAGACCCCGAGCACGATCAGCGGCCAGACCAGGTAGAACTGCTCCTCGACGGCCAACGACCACGTGTGTGTCAACGGCGACGTGAGCCCGGTCTGGTCGAAGTAGTTGGACCCGATGGAGATGAAGTGCCAGTTGGCGAAATAGAAGAGTGCGGAGATCCCGTCGGAACGGAGGTGTGAGTACGTCCCTGGTGGCACCAGAAAGGCGCCGTACAGGGCCACGGCGAGCACCATGGCGAACAAGGCGGGAAGGAGCCGCCGGGCCCGGCGGGCCCAGAAGACCCCCAGTCGGATCGTGGTCGTCTGCTGCCACTCGGTGATGAGCAGCGAGGTGATCAGGAAACCGGACAGGGTGAAGAAGGTGTCGACGCCGTAGAAGCCTCCGGAGGTGAAGAAGACACCTCCGTGATACCCCATGACGATGATGATGGCCACAGCCCGGACGCCGTCGAGCGCCGGGATGTACGAGATGCTCGAACCGCGGCGAGGTGCCTCCGACCGGACCGTTGCGCCGACCATCACCGTTTCCTACCGGACGTCGGATCGTCGACTGTGGCGACCACATTCGTACACCGGCCCCGTTCCCCCTGACATCGCGGCGCCAATGTCGCAGACAACCCCAAGGACGTCGGCGCCCCCCAGCGGCGGATTCTTGCCGCTGGGCTCGTCACTGCGCAAAGATCGGATGGAGACCCGGCTCGAGCGTTCCGGACGAGGAGGGCCCAGGAGCGATGTTCCTCATTTTCGGAATCAAGCGGCTGAAGCGACGTCTAGCCACCGTGTTCGCCATGTGCGGGCGATGCAACACGCCGGCAGCTCAGGTCGTGGTCCGGGTAGGTACCTGGTTCTCTCTGTTCTTCGTACCGGTGATTCCCCTCGGGACCCGGTACATCTCGACGTGCACCCTCTGCGGAGAATCGGTGAAGATCGACAAGGCCCAGGCTCTCCAGACCGTCGAGGCCGCCCGACGACAGGGGGTCGGGTCCTCGCCGCCCCTGGCCCCGGAGCCCGACATTTCGGGGTCCCCACCCCAGACCCCACTCCCCCCGGCGGGCTCCTGACGAGCTCGGACGAGGCCGCCCTTCAGATACGAATCCCTACGGCCGATAGGGACAGGATCAGAGTCCGCGGCAGGGGGGGATTTCATGGTGGTTCGACTCTCTTGGGAACAGACGCAGAGAGCCCAGCAATTGAGCGGCACCATGAGCCAGATCGCCACGGCCATCCGGTTGGCTCGCTCGGACCGGTCGTCGTCTCCCGAGGTCATCAAGCAGCTCTTGGACCGGTACTGCGAAACCGAAGCCGAACTCCGCTCCCTCATCCCGCGTTCGATCAGGCCGATTTCCTAGAGCCCCTCCGGCCGCCTCACGTGCACGGGGCCATCCGGTCCACGATGGCCGCCGCCCACCGGGCGGCGGTGGCGGGCTGGCCGTCGATGCGGGCCACGGGGATGCCCACGCCCAGCGAGGAGGCGGGGCTCACGGTGGCCTCGAGGTTCTCGAGGGCCAGGGCGTCGATGCCGCCCAGGGCCTCGGCCCAGGCGGCGATGTCCTCGGCCTTGGCGGTGGCCTCCACCACCCCCCACACGGCGGTGGGCCGCAGGGCGGCGATGAGGTGGGAGGCCCACGAGCGCTCGGGCCCGGTCACCGAGGCGTCGACCACCACCACGGCGGGGCGCGACCGTCGCCAGCCCGGGGCCAGCTCGGCGGCGTCCTCGGCCGAGCGCACCAGCAGCTTCCCGGTGACCACGGCGTGGGCCCCGTCGTGGCGCGAGGCGAAGGGCACCTCGGCGGGGTCGATCCCGATATCGGCGGCCACCGCGGCAGCCAGGCGCCGGGCGGGGACCCCGGCCCCGACCACCACCAGCAGGCTCCCGGTCCGGCGCGGCACCGGGGGGGCGGGGACAAGAGAGCCGAAGGCCTCGAGCAGCAGGGCCTCGAGCCCGGCCCCGTGGCGGAGGCCCTCGGCCACCGCCGCCACCAGACGCTCGTCGAGCCCCGTGCGGGCCAGGGCGGCGGCGTCGTCGGGCCGGGCGTGGGTGCCGGCCGTTTCGGCCAGGCGATGACAACGGCGCGATGCGATCTCGAGGATGGTCGCCACCCGGCACATCACGGCGTCGAAAGAGTCGGAATCGTCTCGTGAAGGGAGTGGGTCGGTGGCACCCGGGGCCCGAGCGACTTCGGTACGGGGGGGAGAGACGACAGCCCCGTGACCGGCCGAGCCGTCTCCGGCGATCGGGCTTTCCGTCGTTCTCGGCGTCGGGTCGGGCCTCGTCGCCGTCTGCACCACCGCAGGGGCGAGCGGCTCAGGTTCCTTCATCGCCACGAAGGGGCCGATCCGTGACGGTGAGCGAGCGAGGGCGGGGCGACCTGTGCGCCGACCGACGAGGACAAAGGCGAATCCGGTCAGGGCGAGACCGATGAGGATCCTGAGGTGCCCGTGGCCGGCCGACGGCCTGGTCACGTGAGGAACGGGCGTCCAGGCCGTCCGGACCACGCACCCGCGACCCGGGACCGGGACGGATACCGGTCCAGGATCCCTTCAGACATGACACCATTCTGAGCCGTCGCGCGCTCCAAGTGGTGGACGCGGACCCGGAGGAGTCATCGATTCGGACGCACCCGTCCCGGAGAGGCGCCTCGTCCGAGCCGTCGATATCAGGCCGCCGCCGTCATGGGGAGGGCTTCCGGGCCAGGACGATGATCCGCGAATTCATCCGGAACTCCTCGTGCGGCTCCTCTCCCTCGACCAGGGCCAGGTCGGTGTCAAAGGACTCCGCCGTCATCGTCCCCGTCTGCAGGATCCTCTCTCGAGCTGATCGGAGCTGCTCGAGAACCAGCGCCCTTTCGCCGTCCACTGCGTCCACGACACGGTGCTGTGCTTCGGGGAGCACGACGACCGACGCGATATCGAAGCCCACTTGGCGCAGGTAGCTCGAGAGCTTCCGCCCGCACTGGCGATCTCCGCCTCGGGAGTACTGAATGGAAGAGACCGCTCCGACGAGGCGGGCCAGAGGCTGACTGTGCTCGGGCCATGTGATGTGGAGCTGGTCGTCGGTGTCGCTGACGCAGGCGTAGCCTCCGGGCCGTACCACCCGGTAGACCTCGCCGACCGCCTCGACCGGATCGGGCAGGAATTGGAGAAGCTCTCGCACGAAGGCGAGATCGAAACAGTCGTCGTCGAAGGCCAGGCGGCGGATATCGCCTTCGCCGAAGTGGACGGTGGCACCCTCGGCGAACAGGTGTGCATCATCAAGGCGTTCGAGCAGTGTCATCGAGTGTTCGACGAAGCGCGGATCGATGTCCACTCCTTGGATATGGACATCGAGATTGGCCGCCAGTTCGAAGGCGAGAATGCCGAGACCGCTTCCGACGTCGAGCACTGACGAGCCTGGAGGCAAGGGAAGGAGCCGAAGGGCGGTGCGCCACATGCGGTGCAGGCTGTGGGTGTAGGCAAGTGTCACCGCCGATTCGCCGTCCCCGGCGGCGCGTAGCTCCTCGGTGAACGCCAGCAGGGTGGCGTCGAGGGCGGTCTGCTTGCTCTGGTCGAGATCCACGCCCCGATCCTTCCATGGACGGGGTGGATGACCGGCCATGATCTGGCTGGAGGCGGATGTGCGCCGTTGTTACCTCGTGGCCTTCTCGGCTATTGGTCCGAGCGGTCCGGGTCACGCGGTGTGTCGCCCGGGCCGTCGTCATCGTCGCTGTGGAGAATGCGGAGATGGGCGGTGGTACCCACCGACGGATCCTGGGCCATCCGTGCGGCGATGGCGAGGGTGGTCGCCTTGAAGATCTGCACCCTCTCAGCGATGTCGTCGATCGATTCCTGGACCACGTGCTTGGTGCCGTTGGTGAGAGTGATGACGGTGTCCGGTGTCTCCTCGACACGTTCGATCAGGTCGGGGTTGACCCCGAAGCGCTCGCCGCTGGAGAAGCGCGTCAACACGATCACCGGTCTGCCTCGGACAACGGAGCCATCGCCGTCGGCGCGTTCTGGTCGCCCCCCATCGTGGTCCGGCGGGCCGCCGCCAGCATCTTGAGGGCCTGCATGCGGCGGGACTCCCGGGAGTAGCGGTCGATGAGCCCGGTGAGCAGGGAGCCGGCGAACCAGCAGACGATGATGGCCAGGAGGAACCGGGTCCCGGCCGTGATGGCGGTGACGTTGCCGTTCAGCACGCCGGGCACCATGGGCAGGCAGAGGGCCACGGCCCCGGCCAGCACCAGCTCCGGCCGCCTCACGTGCACGGGGCCATCCGGTCCACGATGGCCGCCGCCCACCGGGCCGCGGTGGCGGGCTGGCCGTCGATGCGGGCCACGGGGATGCCCACGCCCAGCGAGGAGGCGGGGCTCACGGTGGCCTCGAGGTTCTCGAGGGCCAGGGCGTCGATGCCGCCCAGGGCCTCGGCCCAGGCGGCGATGTCCTCGGCCTTGGCGGTGGCCTCCACCACCCCCCACACGGCGGTGGGCCGCAGGGCGGCGATGAGGTGGGAGGCCCACGAGCGCTCGGGCCCGGTCACCGAGGCGTCGACCACCACCACGGCGGGGCGCGACCGTCGCCAGCCCGGGGCCAGCTCGGCGGCGTCCTCGGCCGAGCGCACCAGCAGCTTCCCGGTGACCACGGCGTGGGCCCCGTCGTGGCGCGAGGCGAAGGGCACCTCGGCGGGGTCGATCCCGATATCGGCGGCCACCGCGGCAGCCAGGCGCCGGGCGGGGACCCCGGCCCCGACCACCACCAGCAGGCTCCCGGTCCGGCGCGGCACCGGGGGGGCGGGGACAAGAGAGCCGAAGGCCTCGAGCAGCAGGGCCTCGAGCCCGGCCCCGTGGCGGAGGCCCTCGGCCACCGCCGCCACCAGACGCTCGTCGAGCCCCGTGCGGGCCAGGGCGGCGGCGTCCTCGGGCCGGGCGTGGGTGCCGGCCGTCTCGGCCAGGAACAGCGCCGCCTTGGAGGCGATCCCGGCCGGGACGTCGTCGACGGCCTCCTCGGGCCGGGGCGGCGCTGCGCCGCCGGCGGTGCCGGGGTTGTCCTCGGCACCGGCGTTGCCGTCGGCAGCGGCGTTGTCGTCGGCATGGTCCGTCTCCAAGGTGGAGGCCACCCGTGACAGCACGGCGTCGAAGGTCTCGGGCACGGGGTCGGACACGTCCGTGGTGCCCACGGCGGCGGCCACAGACGGGACGGCCTCGGGCACAGAGGCGGCGGGCACAGAGGCGGCGGGCACAGAGGCGGCGGGCACAGAGGCGGCGGGCACAGAGGCGGCGGGCACAGAGGCGGCGGGGCTGGGCAGAACGCCGACGTCGTTCACGTCGTCGGTGGCCTCGGCCATGGCGCTGAAGACGTCGGTGGGCCCCGCCACGGCGCTCGGCCCCGCCACGGCGCTCGGCACCGGCTCGGGTCCGTCTACTGGGGCCGCCGCCGCGTTCTTGCGCCGGGCCCGGCGCGACGGGCGGTCGTCGGCTCCCCCGGGCACCGCCGTGTCGGAGGGACCGGATAGCGCCGTCGCCCCGGGGGCTTCGACCACCACCCGGTAGTGCTCCTTGGCGAAGAAGCCGAGGACGCCGCCGACGCGGATCTTCTCGGCGCCGTTGATCTTGGCGCCGGGTCCGACCTCGGCGCGGATCCGGTCCAGCAGGAGCTGGACGTCGGGACCCTCAAACGACTTGAGCTGGGCTGACACTCACGACTCCGATGCGTTCAATTTTAACCTGGGGGCCGAGTTCGTTGACGGATAGGACACCGCTGGTATCGACCTGAGGCGAAGCGTGCTTGAGAGCCCCCAACGTCCTCGGTCTCTCCTGTCACGATGGCCACTCTCCGCACTCGTCGGGTGGACTTTGACCGCCACCCAATCGACCGTCCTTCACGGTCCGAGCAGAGACGCTCATGGCGGTGGCACTGCGACCCGAGCCGGCTAGTTCGTTCCGCCGCCTTCGGGTGTGACGCGTGGCGTACCCGCGCCGTGGACATTCGTGGCATTCCTCTGCAGGATCGTGATGAGTGCGGCCGCCTCGTCGAGCGTCCGACAGATCGGCATGAAATCCTCGACACCACTCGATGTCATGACCTTCCGCACCCCCGGAGGCGGGGCCACGACGATCAAGGCGCACTCGTGTTTGCGGAGTCGCCTGAACGCCTGGACGAGAACGCTGAGCCCGAGGCCGTCGATCTTCGTGAGGCCCTCGAGATCCACCATCACGGGCCGGGCCTTCCCGCACAGGTGGTCGAGTGCCCTCCCGAAAGCGGGCGCCGTATGGGGTCCAAGCTCCCCGGCCACTGAAACCACCGCAGCACCCGACGCGTCGCTCACTTGGATGTTCAGATCCACCGTAATCCAACTGTATTGAGCCGCCCGTAGGTTGTCGCGGATGGGTCCTCGCCTCAGGGGCGTGGTCATCGTCTTCCTCACGGGTGGAGGCTCCCGGGAATGACAGTGCCCGATTTCCGGCGCACACCTCTCACCGTGGGCAATTGGGGTACTCGATCAGGGGCGCCTCCAGAACGATGTCAAGACGACGCCTGAGTCGGACGATAGTCCTTTGTGGGGCATGACTGGCTGGTCGTAGGCGCGGGGTTCACCGGGGCGACCCTGGCCGAACGCCTGGCCACCCAGCTCGACCAACGGGTACTGGTTGTCGACCGTCGGAGCCACATTGCCGGGAACGCCTTTGACGGGCCGGGGCCCGATGGGCAACGGATCCACCACTACGGTGCCCACGTCTTCCACACCGCTTCCGATCGCGTGTGGGCGTACCTGTCCCAGTTCACCCGGTGGCGGCCGTACGAGCACCGGGTGCTGGGCTCGATCGACGGCAAGCTCGTACCGGTCCCGTTCAACCTCACCACCCTGCACGCGCTGGTGCCGGAACCCCGGGCCGCAGCGGTCGAGCGGTGCCTCGTCACCGAGATCGGTCCCGGCGGGACCGTCCCTGTTCTGAAGTTGCTCGAGCATCCCGACCCGCTCCTGCGCGGTCTCGGCGAATTCGTCTACGAGAAGGTCTTCGCCAACTACTCGGCGAAACAATGGGGCCTTCGTCCCGACCAGCTCGACCGGTCGGTGACCGGCAGGGTCCCCGTCGTCGTCTCTCATGACGACCGCTATTTTCACGATCGCCACCAGGCCATGCCGGCCGACGGTTACGCCGCCATGTTCGATCGGATGTTGAACCATCCGAACATCGAGGTCCTGCTCAACACCGACCATGCCGACGTGGTCGGTCAGGTGGGGCGGGCCCGGACGGTGTTCACGGGGCCGATCGACGAATACTTCGAAAACAGCTACGGAGCCCTGCCCTACCGGAGTCTCGAGTTTCGTCACGAGACCGCCGCCGTCGAATACGCGCAGCCGGTGGCCGTGGTCAACTACCCCGACCGGGAAGGGTTCACCCGGATCCTCGAGCACAAGCACCTCACCGGGGACTCGGGCGCCACGACGGTTCTCACCACCGAGTGGCCGCAGGACCACGTCCCGGGGGTCAACGATCCCTACTACCCGGTTCCCCGCCCGGAGAACCGTTCCCTCCATGCCCGCTATCTCGAACTGGCGGCCGAAGCCGATCCCGAGGTCGTCTTCGCCGGGAGGCTGGCGGACTACAAGTACTACGACATGGATCAGGCGGTGAGCCGGGCCCTGCTTGTCTTCCGCGGTCTGATCCCGGGCCCCGTCAGACGTCGTCCCCACATGAGCGAGACGTCCATCTGACATCCGGCGTGACCTCGGTCAGCCGCCGGCGACGGCGGCGAGCGCCGGATCAGGAGACAGTCAACCGGGGTGTCGTCAGCCTCGACGGGGTCACGGCTGCCTCGGCCTCAGCCAGAAGTTCGGGGCACAAGGCGTTGGCCTCGGTACGGATGGCGTCACGCTCGGCTGCTTGAGCGTCGCTGAAAGCGGCGATGAAGGGTTCGCGGCCCCGGGGGTCATCGAAGGCCCGGAAGACGGTGGCGGCCGCCCGGGCCCGGAGAACCGGTGAAGCGGCGCCCGTGGCGATGGCGACGAGAGGGCAATTGACGGTGAATCCGGCCCCGCGCATCCGGGCCGACCAGACCAGGGCCCGGTCGATCGGAAGGCGACGGGCCAAGGTGGCCGCCGTGGCCAGGACCGCCTGTGTCGCCTCCATGGCACCGACGCACGACTCCAGCACCTCGTCAGCGGTGTCGGGGGGGAGCTGGAGCACCTGGGCCAGGAAGTTGGGGGCCTTGGCCGTCGGTATGGCGGCGGCCAGGGCTTCGAGTGGGCGCCCGGCTCGGCGCAGGCGGTCCACCAGGACCCCCAGGTGGACGTCGATCACGCCCTGGTCCACCAGGGTTTCGAGCATCACGTCGGCGGCTTCGCCCAGACGGCCGAGACCCTCGAGGGCCTCGGCCCGTTGCACGGCGAACATGTGGCTGCCCACCTCGAAGCCGTCATCGTCGAACTGGCGGACGCCGATCCGGTCGAAGAGATCCAGCGCCTGTTGGAAGTCCCCCTGGGCCAGACGGATCTTTCCCTCGGCGATGTCGGCCTGCACCGATGTCGTCGACATCTCCCGCAGGGTGCCGGTCCACTCGAGCGCCTCGTCGAGGCGCCCGAGGTGGGAGAGGGCCTCGGCCGCCGTGCGCGTGGCCAGTCGCCGGGTGATGGCGTTGTCGCTGTAGTCGAGCGCCTGGCGGCAATTCTCGAAGGCCTCCTCGAACCGTCCGGCCGTGAGGTAGGCGCGCCCCAGGCTGGTGAGGGAGAACCCTCTCTCCCACCCGTCGGACTCGGCCACCTCGGCCTGGGCCACCCGCAGGTTCCGTTCCGTCTTGTTCCGGGTCCGCATGGCGTCGTCGAGATAGCCGGTGTGGCGGATCCGGGCCGCTTCGAGGACGGCCTGCTGGATCCCGCGATGGTCGCCCCGGCCGGCGATCTGTTCGTGGAGCCGGCCCGTCCATTCACAGCGCGCCCGTCGGAACAGACGGCAGGCCGAGTGCACGAAGCCCGACCCGACCCCCACGCCCGTGAGGTTGTCGATGGGGACGGAGAAACCGTCCATGGCGGGATCAACGTGATCGAGGAGCCGGAGGAGTCCTGCGATGTCGTCGCAGACGAGCGTCTCGTCCGCGTCCAACCAGGCGATCCATTCCCCCGAGCAGTGCTCGAGCGCGGCGTTGCGGGCCCGGGAGAAGTCGTCGTCCCAATAACCCTCGATGACGGTGGCGCCGAGCTCCCGGGCGATCCGGACGGTGTCGTCCGTCGATCCCGTGTCGTAGACGACGACCTCGTCGGCGAATCCCTCTAGCGAGGCCAGACAGGTGGGGAGGTTGGCCTCCTCGTCCTTGGTGATGAGACAGGCCGAGACCTTCGCCACGTCACGAGAAGACTGACCCCGTCCGAAGCGTGACTCGAAACGCTCCCGGTTCGTCTCCTGCTCGGCGAACCAGTCGAGGCCGTTGGCGTCGAAGGTCTGGTGCCCGTCGTGGTGGACGAACGACTCATGGGCGATGAGCAGGCGGTGCCCCGAAGCCAGGATGCGTCGACAGAGGTCGTCGTCCTCGTACCCGCCCCGGCCGTAGGCCGTGTCGAACCGGCCCAGCTCCTCGAAGAGGTCGCGCCGCACGGCCAGACAGAAGCCGACGAGGCGCTGCGTCTCCGACACCTGCCCCCGGTGCTCCTGCGCCCAGGCGCGGGCGAAGCGACGCATTCCGGGGATGTCTCCCCGGAGGTACGACGCCCCTTCGGCCACCTGCGGTCCCGAGACGAAGTTGGAACGGGGTCCCGTCGCCCCCACCGTGGCGTCCTCGTCGAAGGGCACGATCAGCGGATCGAGCCAACGGCCCGAGAGAACGGTGTCGTTGTTCAGAAAGACCAGTACGTCGTGACGGGCGACGGCGGCGCCGTCGTTGCATCCCCCTGCGAAGCCCCGGTTCTCGGTGTTGCTCACCACCTCGATCCACGGGTAGCGGCCCAGCCGGCGGGGGGTGGCGTCGGTGGAACCGTTGTCCACGACAACGACCTGGTCGCGGACCCCGAGGGTCGGCGACAGCGACTCGAGGCACGCCTGGGTCGACTCCCATGCATTCCAGGCGAGGATGACGATGGTGGCGGGGGAGCGGCGCATGGCGCCTGTCGTATCGGCACCGTCCCAGGCGCAATGTAGAAGAAATTGGGCCCCCGGAGACGGGTCGTCCGGCCCAATTCGCCGACGGGGGAGCCAATTCCGGGAATTCCCCTCAAGTGCCCACGCACTGTGGTCGAAGATTCGGTGTCATCCCGCATGGTCGAGGTCTGGCCGGGTGGGGACGTGCGAAGAGCTCCACGGACGGAGCGTTCCATCAAGGAGGAAACGGATGTCTTCCCTCGTAGTGAACACCAATCAGTCTGCGATCAACGCGTTCAACAACCTGAACTCGACCGACGCAGCCATGACCAAGGCGATCTCGGAGCTGTCTTCGGGTCTCCAGATCCAGACGGCGGCCGACAACCCGGCCGGCTATGTGGTGGCCGAGGGGCTCGAGAGCCAGGCCAACGGCTTCACCCAGGCCATCTCCAACGCCCAGGCCGGTGTGTCGTTGATCCAGACGGCCAGCGGTGCCCTGAACCAGATCACCTCGATCCTGCAGACCATGAACCAGCTGGCTCTGAGCTCGTCCAACGGCGCCACCAACGACACCGGTTCGTTGAACGCCAACGAGCAGGAGTTCACCGCCCTGCAGAACCAGATCGACCAGATCGCCAGCACCACGTCCTACGGGACAACGGCGCTGCTCGACGGCACCTTCACCAACCAGAGCCTGCAGGTGGGGGCGTTCGACAACTCCAACCAGCAGCTGACCCTCACCATCGGGGCCGCCACCACCGGCGCCCTGGGTGTGTCGACCACCTCTGTCAGTGTGGCGTCCCAGGTGAGCGCCCAGGCGGCCGTCAGTGCCGTCCAGGCGGCCATCTCCACCGTGGCCTCCATCGAAGCCAACGTGGGTGCCACCCAGAACCAGCTGGCGGTGGTCGTGGCCAACCTGACGGTGGGCCAGCAGAACCTGCAGTCCGCCTACTCGGGGCTGGTCGACGTGAACTTCGCCCAGGAGACGACCACGTTCACGACGGACCAGATCCTGATGCAGTCAGGCATCTCCATGTTGAGCCAGGCCCAGCAGACACCGTCGCTGGTGCTCAAGCTCCTGGGCTAGTCCGGCGCGGGGCCTGATCCCCCCGGGGACGACAACCGACGTCCCCGGGGGGAGGCTCCAAGACCGACGACGACACCGCCTCTCCCAGACAACACGGCGACCATCTCTCACGAACACGGAGACCGGGTTCCTCTGCGCTCGACCCGCAGATCCGACGTCCCCTGAACACCCCAAATCGAAGAGCCGGTTCGCATCAAAGAGACCGACGATGTCGGCCTCGACAATTTTTCGATATTGCCTAAAGCGAGGCCGGGCAGAGGTCGAAGGATCTCGGGTCACGGTCCACGGATGGCTTGGCGTCATAACGCCCAGGACGGGCTCATCAACACGTCTCTTCCGGCATTCGCCCGGTGGAGGCCCGTAGAGTTCCTGGGAGGTCGAGCCCTATGGACGGGATCGTAGACGTCCTGCAGTACGCCGTTGACGGTGTCAATCAACAGCAACAGGCCACCGCCAACAACCTCGCCAACTCGGAGACGCCGGGCTATACGGCCCAGGACGTCGACTTCGCCACCAGCCTGCAACAGGCCATCGACTCGCCCAACGGCGGAACGGCCAGCGTCGTCGTCTCGGCCGATCCCGCCGCGCCGGCCACCGACGGGAACAACGTCGACACCGGCACCCAACTGGTCGACGCCCAGCAGGAGACGTTGCAGTACCAGACCACGGTCGACATGCTCAACGCCCAGTTCCGTCTCATCTCGGGGGCGGCCGGCGGGAGCTTCTCATGAGCCTGTTCCCGTCCCTCGACATCGCCGGCTCCGGTATCGGCGCCGCCCAGACCTGGCTCAACACGACGGCCGGGAACATCGCCAACATGGACGACGTCAGCCCCACCGACGAAGCCGCCTACGGGGAGCAGACCCCGGTGTTCGTGCCGTCGGGCGCCGTCGGCCAGGTCGGCGACGGTGTCTCGGTGGCGGGCATCGCCGAAGGTGACACCACCGGCATCATCCAGTACGACCCGACCAGCCCCGAGGCCGACGCCCAGGGTGAGGTGCGGGTCCCCGACGTGCAGTTGGGCTCACAGATGGTCGACATGATCGAGGCCCAGACTGATTACCAGGCGAATGCGTCGGTCTTCGCCGACGCCAAGACGGCGTACCAGTCCGCCCTCACGTTGGGGACCTGACGGCCGTGATCGCCCCCATCCCACCCATAACGCCCCTCCCCGCCGCTCCGGCGTCGGGGGGAACGGCGGCCGCCGGAGCGGGCGGCAACTTCTCGGGGTCCATCGCCAACGCCCTCGACCAGGTCCAGCAGAGCCAGAACACGGCCTCCACCGCCGAGGCGCAAGCGGCGGCCGGTCAGGGCAGCGTCACCGACGCCATGATCGACGCCACCCAGGCGTCGCTCGACACCCAGGTCACGGTGGCGCTGGTGGACAAGGGCGTGGCCGCCTTCTCCGACATCATGAACATGACATTCTGAGATGGCCCTGGTACCCAGCACAGAGTTGACCCGGGCCCGCGAAGGATTCAAGCGATTCGCTTCGGAGTTCACGCCCGGTCAGAAGGCCGTCACCATTGCCGCCACCATTGCCGTGGTGGTGGGCGCCTTCGCCTTCATGTCCTTCTCGGGCAAGCCCAACTACACCCCCTTGTTCACCAACCTCCAGTCGACCGACGCCGCCAACATCGCGTCCAAGCTGACATCGGACAAGGTGCCGTACCAGCTCGCCGACGGGGGCTCCACCATCCTCGTTCCGGCCAGCGACGTCGACCAGGAGCGGCTCTCGCTGGCCCAGGCCGGTCTCCCCGCCACCAGCACGGTGGGTCTCTCCCTCCTCGACAAGGAGGGGATCACCAGCTCCAACATGACCCAGCAGGCCGACTATCTCCAGGCCCTCCAGGGCGAGCTCGAACAGACCATCGACTCGATCTCGAACGTGACCAGCTCCCAGGTCAACATCGCCCTGCCGGCCAATCAGGACTTCGCCCTCAGCAACGACTCCCCGACGGGTGCGTCGGTGCTCGTGACCATGCGGGCGGGCCAGTCCCTCTCGGACTCCGAGGTCCAGGCCATCGTCCATCTGGTCGGGTCCAGTGTCCCCAACCTCTCGTCGGGCAGCGTGACGGTGGCCGACTCCACCGGCGATCTCCTGGCCGGTCCGGGGGTGGCCGAGGGTGAAGGCGGCAACGGGAGCCAGACGGACTCGTACGACGCCGGGGTGCAGGCCAAGGTGGAGGCCTACCTGGCCGCCGCCCTGGGCCAGAACAACGCCGACGTCCAGGTCAACGCCACCCTCTCCTACGACCAGGTGTCGACCACGACACAGAGCATCACGCCGGGGGCGAACGGTCAGCCGGCGAGCTTCTGCACCCAGACCTCGAACAACAACCAGTCCTACACGGGCACGGGCACTCCGCCGGGCGGGACGGCGGGGACCATCACCGGCACCAGTGGCACGGGGAACGGGACCTACACCAACACCCAACAGACACAGACCTGCGAGACCAACCAGGAGACCAAGACCGTCCAACAGGCACCGGGGACGGTGGAGAGCCAGTCGGTGGCCGTTCTGGTCAACTCCAAGGCCATCCCCAAGGGCCTGAGCCTCTCCGCCCTGCAGGCCGGGGTGGCCGCCGCCGCCGGGATCGACACCGCCCGGGGCGATCAGCTGGCGTTCAGCTCCATGCCGTTCAGCACGGCGGCCGCCCAAGCGGCGGCCAAGGACGCCGCCGCCGGCACGGCGGCCGACAAGAAGCAGGCCATGGGAGCGCTCATCAAGACCGCCGTCGTCTTCCTTGTCATCGCCGTGGTCCTCTTCCTGCTGTGGCGATCGGCCAAGAAGGCCCGACTGGCCCCGCCCACCCAGGTGCTCGGTCCCTCCGATCTCGCCGCCCTGACCCGGTCACTGAGCGATGAACCCACCGGGCAACTGCCTCCGGCCATGGCCCAGATCTCCAATACCCGGGAAGCCGGTGACGTGAACCGGTTCATCGACAGTCAGCCCGATGACGTGGCCACCATGCTGCGGAGCTGGTTGGCCGACGCACCCCAGCTGAGCAACTCATGACGTCGGTTCTCACCGGATCCCAGAAGGCGGCCGTGGTCCTGGCCCAGCTCGACGTCGACCGGGCCGCCAAGATCCTCAAGGCCATGAGCGAGAAGGAGGTCGTCGATCTCATGTCGACGATGGCGACCCTTCCGACGCTGGCCCCCGACGACGTGCGACGTGTCCTGTCGGAGTTCAGCATGCACGCCAACGCCGTCGTCCAGGTGGGTCAGGGGGGTGTCGACGTCGCCCGCAAGCTGTTGCGGGAACGGCTGGGGACGGCCAAGACCGAAGAGATCCTCGACCGGTTCGTCGCCGCCAGCTATTCGCACCCCCTGTCCTTTCTCCACCGCATCGATCCCCAACAGATCGCCAGCTTCATCGATGACGAGCATCCCCAGCTGATCGCCCTGGTTCTGTCGCACCTGCCCCCTGATTCAGCCGCCCAGGTCATCGCCAACCTGGAAGAGGTGACGCGGACCGACGTGGCCCGGCGCATCGCCACCATGGAGCGGATCTCCCCCGACGTCATCCAGCAGCTGGCCGAGTTCCTCGAGCAGAAACTGGCCGCCGTCCTGCGCGCCGGGGTGACCGGTGGTCACGAGATGGGCGGCCTGTCCTCCATCGTGGCCATCCTCAACCAGACCGAGCGGGCGTCGGAGCAACAGATCCTGACCGAGCTCGAACAGTCCGACCCCGAGCTGGCCGAGCGCATCCGCAACGAGATGTTCGTCTTCGACGACGTGGCCAGCCTCGACGACCGGACCCTGCAACAGATCCTGCGCAACGTCGTCCCCAAGGACCTGGCCGTCGCCCTCAAGACCGTCCCCGACAGCGTCCGCGAGAAGTTCCTCAGCAACGTGTCCGAACGTGCCGCCCAGGACGTCCTGGAGGAGATCGATCTCCTCGGTCCCACGCGGGTCTCCCAGGTGGAGGCGGCCCAGAGCGCCATCGTGAAGACCGTCCGCGAGCTCGAGGCTTCGGGCGAGATCGTCTTGGCCAGGGGTGGCGATGAGTTCGTCTAGCCGCGCCATGAACCGGGTCTTGCGCGGCGAGGCCGGCCGCCGGGCCACCACCGAGACCTTCGGCGTCCATATGCCGGAGACGAACGGTCGTCCGTCGGCCCCCACCGCCGACCCCTTCGCGGCGGCCCGGGCCGCCGGATTCCAGGAGGGCTTCGCCGCCGGTCTGGCCGACGCCGCCATGGGCGCCGAGGCGGCCGTCTCGGCCCGAGTGGCGCGCCTGTCCGACGCCCTCATCGCCGCCGCTGCGTCGGCGCGGTCACATCGCGCCGACGCCGTGACGCTGGCCGAGCAGGAGGCCGTCGAATTGGCCTTCGAGCTGGCCGAAGCGCTCCTCGGCCGCGAGATCAGCCTGAGCCCCTCGTTGAGCATCGACGCCGTCACCAGGGCCGTGGCCCTCGTCCCCAAGGGCGAAGACCTCGTCGTCCGCCTCCACCCCGGGGACGTCATCACGGCAGAGCAGTTGCAGGCTCTGGTGGCCGATGCCTCCGTCAAGGTGGTCCACGACCCCGAGGTGGAGGTGGGCGGTTGCGTGGTCGAGGCCGGACCCTGCCGGATCGACGCCCAGGTCGGCCCGGCCATGGAGCGGGCCCGCGCTCTCATCGATTCGGTGGGCCAGGGAACGCGTGGTGCATCGTGAGCGTCCTTCCCCCTCCTTTTCATTCGTCCTTGCAGGCGGCCGTGGCGCCTCGACGGACCGGTCGTGTCACGCGCCTCGTGGGTCTGCGGATCGAGGTCGAGGGCGTCGCCGCCGCCGTGGGCGAAGCGGTGCGGATCTGGCGCGGGGGAGGGGTCCTCGACGCCGAGGTGGTGGCCGTGGCCGGATCGGCCCTGGCCTGCATGCCTCTCGGCGACCTGGCCGGGGTGCGCTTCGGCGATACCGTCGAGGCCCTCGGGCGCCCGCTCCCCGTCCGGGTCGGCGAGGGCCTCCTGGGGCGCGTCCTCGACGGTCTGGGTCGGCCCATCGACGACGGCCCGGCCCTGTCGGAGTCGGAGGAGGTGGGGATCGACTCGGCGCCCCCCCATCCGCTGCGTCGCGAGCTGGTCGACCGTCAACTGGCCCTCGGTGTCCAGGCCATCGACACCCTCGTCCCCTGCGGTCGGGGCCAGCGGCTGGGCATCTTCGCCGGTTCCGGGGTGGGAAAGTCGAGCCTTCTGTCCATGGTCGCCCGCGGCACCGACGCCGCGGTGTCGGTGGTCGCCCTGGTGGGCGAGCGTGGGCGCGAGGTCAACGAGTTCATCCAGCGCGATCTCGGACCCGAGGGCCTGGCCCGCTCGGTGGTGGTCGTGGCCACGTCCGACGAGCCCGCTCTCGTCCGTATCCGGGCCGCCTTCACCGCCACCAGGATCGCCGAGTGGTTCCGGGACCAGGGCAAGGACGTCGTCTTGATGATGGACTCCCTGACCCGCTTCGCCATGGCCCAGCGCGAGGTCGGGTTGTCGGCCGGCGAGCCCCCGGCCACCCGGGGCTACCCGCCGTCGGTCTTCACCCTCCTGCCCAAGCTTCTCGAGCGCGCCGGTGCCGCCGAGAAGGGAAGCATCACGGGGCTCTACACCGTCCTCGTCGAAGGCGACGACATGAACGAGCCGATCGCCGACGCCTCGCGTTCGATCCTCGACGGCCACATCGTCCTGTCGCGGCGCCTGGCGACGGCCAACCACTTCCCGAGCATCGAGGTCCTCGAGTCGATCTCCCGTGTGGAACCGGCCATCCTCACCCGCGAGCAGCGCACCATGACCAGTGAGATCCGCCGGATGCTGGCCGCCTACCGCGAAGCCAAGGACCTCATCGAGATCGGCGCCTACATCACCGGTTCCAACGCCCTGGTCGACCGGGCCGTCAGGCAGAAGGAGCAGATCGACCGGTTCCTCTGCCAGGACATCACCGAGATCACACACTCGCCGCAGTCGTGGGCGGCCCTGGCCGAGGTGCTGGCGTCGGACGAAGTGCCGGAGACGGTGTCGGTATGAAGCGTTACCACTTCGCCCTCGAGGCCGTCCTCCGGGTCCGGCGGGCCCAGGAGGAGGCGGCCGGGTTCGCCCTGGCCCATGCCAATCAGCACCGTCAGCGCGCTGTGGACGCCCACCGGGCGGCGCTGGCCCGTTGTGACGCGCTGGTGCTCGACCGGAGCCGACAGGACCGGGAGACCTTCCGACGCGAGCGCGACGTCACCGAGAGGCGCGCCGCCGCCGTGACGGCCGCCCAGGCCGCCGTGGACGCCGCCACCATCGAGGCCGAGGCGCGCCACACCGACTGGTCGGCCGCCGCCAAGCTGGTGGCCGCCGTCGAGCGGCTCGACGAACGACGTCGCGAAGAATGGCGCCTGGAGGAGCAGCGGGCCGAAGTCGCCGCCATCGACGAATCGGCCATGGCCGGATGGCTGGCCGACATCGCCGCCGCGCCCCGACCCGACTCCGAGATGGGGGTGCCGGCGTGACGTCCGTCGACGCCTCGGTGATGGTGGCCCGGATGCAGGCCGTGGGGGCCGAGTTGTCGTCCCTCGGCCCCGCCCTGGCGCAGGCGGCGCCCTCGGGTGAGTTCGCCAGCGTCCTGGCCAACGCCAACGCCGTCCTCGCCGCGGCCACCGATCCCGCCGCTCCCGATCCGGCGGCCACGGCCGATCCGGCCACGGCATCCTCCTCGGGGGCGGCGCTCACCCCGTCGTCCTCTCTTCTCGGACTGGCTGATCCCGCCGGCGCCACGGGCACCTCGGGCTCCGCCGGCGGCGTGAGCGGTTCGTCGGTGGTGGCCGACGCCGAGCAGTACCTCGGTGTCCCCTACCAGTGGGGCGGTACCAGCCCCACCACCGGCTTCGACTGTTCCGGCCTCGTCCAGCACGTCTACGCCGACCTGGGGATCTCTCTTCCCCGCACCAGCCAGGAGCAGGTCACGGCGGGGACCCCGGTCGACTCGGTCGCCGATGCCCAGCCCGGCGACCTCGTCTTCTTCGAGCCCAGCGCCAGCGGTCCCGGCCACGTCGGGATCTACATCGGCAACGGGCAGATGATCGACGCCCCCCATACCGGGACCGACGTCCAGATCCAGCCGGTGGGCCAGCCGTGCGCCATCCGTCGCATCCTCCCCGGCTCGGGAGGTTCGGACACCTCGGCGAGCGGCCTCCCGAGTGCCATCCCCGCCGGCCTCGGTGTGCCCGCCGACCTCGTCCCCCTGTTCGAGTCGGCCTCGGCCCAGTCCGGGGTGCCGGCCTCCCTCCTGGCCGCCGTGGCCAAGCAGGAGTCGGGTTTCGACGCCGGTGCCGTCAGCTCCGCCGGGGCCGAGGGCATCATGCAGCTCATGCCGTCGACGGCCTCGGGCCTCGGGGTCGACGCCTTCGATCCGTCGCAGGCCATCGACGGTGCCGCCCAACTCCTCGGTTCCTATCTCCAGCAGTACAACGGGTCCGTTCCTCTGTCCCTGGCCGCCTACAACGCCGGTCCGGGCGCGGTGGCCCAGTACGGGGGCGTTCCCCCCTACGCCCAGACCACGGCGTACGTGAACGACATCGTCGGCATGCTCGGAGCCTCGTCGTGAGCCCCGTCGACGGCGCGCTCCTGACCGGCGTCACATCCGACGAGCCGCGCACCGGTCGAAACGCCGACGGCCCCAGCGACCCCGACGGCGAATTCGGCCACACCCTCTCGACGGTGGCGTCCTCGCCCGACGCCCCCAGCCCGGCGACCCGTCAATCAGGCAAGACCTCGACGACGAAGAAACCGTCGTCCTCGACCCCGGCGCCCGGTCAGGACCCCTCACCGGCGCCCACCTCCCCGTCGGCGACCCTCGCCACGCCGCCCACAGCGACCCTGTCGACACCGGCCCTGGCCACACCGGCGGCGACACCGGCAGCGACGACATCGGCACTCACGACACCGGCACCGGCGACACCGGCACGGGCGACACCGGCACCGTCGCCGGCCGGTGGCGTGGAGACGCCGGACCCGGCACCTCCCCCCACCGCCGGCGGGGCCACGGAGGTCCTGTCGGGGTCGTCGGCCGCTCCCGTCGGGTCGGCCGCCGACGGCGCCCCGTCGTCCCAGGTCGCACTTTCCCCCGACGGACAGGCGGGCCGCCCGGCGGCCCCCCCGGTGCCGGCCGCCGACGTCGCCGCGGGCCGCGCCGCCCCGCCCACGCCGGCCCCTGCGGCCCCGTCGCTGGCGGGAGCGGTCACCGCCCATGCGGGGTCGTCATCGGCATCCGAACCGGCCCCCGGCGCCTCGGCATCGTCGACGTCGGTGCCATCGGACCCCGACGGCCGAGGGGCGGCCCCCCCGTCGCCGGCCACCCACGGAAGTGCGGGCCAGACGTCACCGTCTCCCGCCGGACAACCGGGCGGGACCACCGTCACCGGAGCTACCCCGTCCCCGGCCCCGCTCTCCGCCCCCGCCCCGGCGACGGCGGCGACACCGCCCACCTCGGCCCCCGCCCCGACGGCACCGGCGCCGCCGCCGGCCGCCGCCCCGGCACCTTCGCCCCCGACCCCGGCGCAGCAGGTCGTCACCCTCCTGGCCCCCCTGCGGTCGTCGGAGGACGGCACCCACGAGGTCACCATCGGCCTCGAACCCGAGGGTCTCGGCACCGTGAAGGCCACCGTCACCGTGAGTTCGGGGCAGATCGTCGTCCAGCTCGGCACCGACAACGACCAGGCGCGTGACGCCCTGCGACAGGGCCTGCCCCTGCTCAAGC
Organism: uncultured Acidimicrobiaceae bacterium; assembly: GCA_963800065.1. Classification (GTDB taxonomy): domain Bacteria; phylum Actinomycetota; class Acidimicrobiia; order Acidimicrobiales; family UBA8190; genus CAWJFJ01. The sequence goes on from CAWCZO010000003.1 coordinate 205,793, forward strand.
ACGAGCTCGGTGGGGACGGTTCGTCGGCCAGTGTCCTGCTCTCCAACGGCGACCACGGCGGTGGGAAGGCCCTGGACCGCGATCCATCGACGTCGGAGGCGGGGTCCGACGATCCCGACAGCGACGAAGACACCACCACCACGGCACCCGCCCCGGCGGGCGGGCGCTCCGGACACATCGATCTTCACCTGTGAGGACGTCACGTATGAGGACTGGAGAGAGCTCATGACCATGATCCCGGGAGTCTCCGACACGTCGGGGACCAACACGTCGACCACCGCCACGTCCAATGCGACCGGCCTGAACCAGCTGGACAACTCCCAGACGTTCCTCCAGCTGCTCGTGGCCCAACTGGAGAACCAGGACCCCACCGACCCCACCGACCCGACCTCGTTCATGACCGAGATCGCCCAGCTCACTGCCGTGCAGTCGCAGACGTCGCTCTCGGCCGAGGAGCAGACGGTGGCGGCCGACTCCATGATCGGGCTGACCGTCACGGGCGAGGCCTCGTCCGGCGCGTCGCTCACCGGTCAGGTCACCGGTGTCCTTCTCAGCTCGTCGGGGGCGCCCACTCTCGAGGTCCAAGACGGCAGCGGACAGGCGCAGGACCTCGCCCTCACCGGTGTCACCTCGGTCACCGAGACGAATCAGTCCGGTTCCTAGCCGCCGGACCCCACCCCTCCCCACCAGCACGACCCGTCATACCCAGCCCAACCGCCCTACGCCACAAAGCCCAAGTCGCCCTAAGTAGAAGGAAGGACAGCAACCATGGAGCAGTCGCTCATCGCCGCCGTGTCGGGGATCGAGGCCAATCAGACGTATCTCGACGTCATCGGCAACAACATCGCCAACTCCGACACCACCGGCTACAAGGCCGAGGACCCGATCTTCACCGACCTCCTGGCCGAGCAGATCGCCGGAGCGTCGGCTCCCTCGGCCGGCGTGTCGGCCGGCATCGACCCCATCGCCGTGGGTTCCGGTGTGCGGGTCGGCGCCGTCACCAACGATCAGTCACAGGGAGCCGTCCAGCAGACCAACCAGCCCACCGACGTCGCCATCCAGGGCGCCGGGTTCCTGGTCGCCGATCAGGACGGCCAGCAGTTCTACACGCGCGCCGGCAATCTCACCCTCGACGCCAACGGCGACCTGGCCACGCCCACCGGCTCCCTCATCCAGGGCTGGCAGGCCACCGGGCAGGGCAACATCGACACCAACGCCCCCATCGGAGTGGTCAGCATCCCCAACGGCCAGGTGATGGCCGCCCAGGCCACCAGCAACTTCACCATGGAGGGGAACTTCCCGGCCTGGGACGGCTCCGGCACGCCCCCGATCGTCACCACCACACTGAACGGTTTCGACTCGCTCGGTAACACCATCCCCGTCACGTTGACGTTCACCGCCGTGGCCGGCACCGCCAACTCGTGGACCGTCCAGGGCACCGTGCCCGACGGATCGGGGACGGCCAACCTGTGGACCACGGCCCCGACGATCGACTTCAACGCCACCTCGGGCCAGATCGCCAGCATCTCCGGGATCACGGCCAATACCGACGGGTCGTGGACACTTCCGGTCACGACCATGCCGCCGGGCGCCACCTTCCCGCCCGGTGACACCTGGAAGATCGAGTTCCCGCCGTCGGGGTCCCTCGATGCCGTCACCCAGTTCGGTGGGGAGCAGACGGCCCAGCTCACCACCCAGAACGGGAACTCGGCCGGGACCCTGGAGAGCTTCAGCATCGGCGGCGACGGAGTCATCAGCGGGGCCTTCTCCAACGGTCTCACCGAGCCCATCGCCCAGCTGGCCCTGGCCACGTTCTCCAACCCGACCGGTCTCATCGACGACGGCAACCTCATGTACTCGGCGTCGGCCAACTCGGGCCAGGCTGCCGTGGGAACGGCGGGGACGGGAGGCCGGGGGAATCTCCTCGGTGGCGCCCTCGAGAGCTCGAACGTCGACCTGGCCACCGAGCTGACCGACATGATCGAGGCCCAGGAGTCGTATCAGGCGGACACCAAAGTGGTGAGCACCACGTCGACGGTTCTGCAGTCGCTGGTGCAGATGCAGTAGCCCGGGGACGGTTCTCTAGGTCCACCAGCATCCTGCCGGCCGGCTCGTCGCCGTCGGCAGGATGCTGGTTTTCACCGCCCGTGGTCGGCGTCATGGCCCCGGCGGGGACCGGTGCAGAAAACACATTGCTGTCGGCGCCAATGGCTCAAGCTTCGCGTGGGCGACGTCGATGATTTTGCTGGCGCCAGGACGGCGTGCGGACCCTTCGGCCACGGATCGGCCCGAGACCCCGTGGTGACACAGGTGACGCTGACCGATTCCGAACGAGAAGTCCAACCCTACGACTTCCAGCGTCGAGACGCGCTCGAGCGAGCCCGTCTGCGTCTGCTCCAACCGATCCTCGAGGTGTTGACCCACCGCATCGCCGGGTCACTCACCTCCATGCTCCGGACGCCGGTCAAAGTGGGGATCGGCGAGCTCGAACAGCAACGGTGGGAGGAGTACGTGAACGGCCTCCCCGAGCCGACCTTCCTGACCGGTGCCACCGTCGTCCCCACCGGGGGGCGGATCATCCTCCACCTCCCCCTCCCCCTGGCCATGACCCTGATCGAGATCCGCCTCGGCGGCCCCGGGGGCACGGTCGTTCCCGAACGGAGCCTGACCGAGATCGAGCAACGCCTGGTGACCGAGGTCGCTCACGGCGTCCTGGCCGAGCTGCCCCCGGCCTTCTCCCCCGCCATGGGCATCTCCATGGGGGCGATCTCCTCGGTGTCGAGCGGGATGTTCCTGCCGGGATCGACGCCCAGCGAGATGTGTCTCCTGGTCGGGCTCCAGGTCGAGCTCAACGAGTCCGTCACCGAGGAGGCCAGCATCTGCATGCCGCTGGTGGTGCTCCTTCCCATCCTCGACGCCATCGAGAGGCTCGACAAGACCGAGATCGCCGAGGAGACGGGCGTGGCACCGACCCGGCTGCGCGAGAAGCTCGAAGCCACCGACGTGGAGATCCGTGTGCACTGGCCCGAGGTCCTCCTCTCGCCCGAAGAGCTCCTGAGCCTCGTCCCCGGGGACGTCGTCCCCCTGCACCGCGCCCGGGACCTCCCCATCGTCCTGAGCGTCGGAGGATCGCCCTATTGCGACGTGGTCCCCACCAGTCGGGGCAAGTCAATCGCCTGCATGGTCATCGAACAGTAGAGACGGAGGAGACGTGAACGACGAGAACATCAACGCCGGCGCTGTCACCGAGGAGGTGGTCACCGATCCCGGTCCCGACGCCGTGGCCGCTCCGGCGGTCGCCACCCCCGGCGCGTCCGATTCCGACAGGATCACCATGCGACCCCTTGAGACGCTCAGCAACGTCGAGCTGGCCGTCACCGTCGAGCTGGGCCGGACGCGCCTGCTCATGAAGGATCTCCTGAGCCTCCGACCCGGCAGCGTGGTGGAGCTGGACCGCAATGTCGGCTCACCGGTGGACGTCTTCGTCAACAGCACGCTCCTGGCCCACGGCGAGGTGGTGGTGGTCGACGACGAACTCGGTGTCCGGATCACCGCCATCGACTCCGGCCCCGACGACGTCCGGGGGGCCTGAGACCGGTGCCCCACCCGTTGCCGCTCTCGGCGCTCGCCCACCACGCCGCCCATGCCTCGACGGGGGCCCAGAGTGTCTCGGCCTCGTCGCTGCTGGTCCAGATGGTGGTCGGCCTGGCGGTCATCATCTTCCTGATCAAGGTGGTCTCGAAGTTCGTCCAGGGCCGCGGCGGACGGTCGCTGGGCCATGGTCCCCGACCCCACGGCGTGGCCGTGGTGGGGCGCCAGAGTCTCGGCAAGGGCGTCCAGGTGGCCATGGTGGCGGCCGGGAAGCAGACCTACCTGCTCGGGGTGACCCAGCGCCAGGTGACCCTTCTGGGAGAGGTCGACACCGACGGCGCCGCCCCGGCGGCCGACGACGAGGCCGTCACCGGCGGTCTCCAACTGCTGCGCGGTGGGAACAGGCCGGGTACGACCGACGACGGATCGATGCCGGTGTGGAAGTCGGCCCTCGAGCAGATGCGCGTCCGCACCGTGCGTCGAGCCTGAGTCGGATCGCGCCATGCCCACACTCCTGGCCGCCGGCTCCTCGATCAACATCAATCTGGGCAACAGCCTGTCCAAGCCCTCGACGAGCGTCCTCGTCATCATCGCCCTCACCCTGCTGGCCATCGCCCCCTCACTGCTGATCCTGCTCACCGGCTTCACCCGGATGGTCATCGTCTTCGGCCTGACCCGTCAGGCTCTGGGCCTGCAGTCCACCCCGCCCAACCAGGTCATCGCCGGTCTGGCGCTCATCTTCAGTCTCTTCGTCATGGCGCCCACCCTCAACCAGATGAACCACGACGCGCTGCAGCCGTATCTCCATGGCAAGGACACCATCACCCAGGCCTACAACTCCGCCCAGCGCCCGCTCAAGACGTGGATGCTCAAGCAGACCGGGAACGAGGAGTTGGCCCTCACCACGGCGGTCGACAACGAGCACCCGGTCTCCCCGCAGAAGGCGTCGCTGGCCGCCATCATCCCGGCCTTCCTGCTCTCGGAGCTCAAGAGCGGCTTCATCATCGGCTTCGTCATCTTCATCCCCTTCCTGATCATCGATCTCGTCGTCTCCTCCACCCTGATGTCGATGGGTGTCGTGATGCTCCCGCCCACGTTGGTGTCGCTGCCCTTCAAGCTCCTTCTCTTCGTCATGGTGAACGGTTGGGTGCTCGTCACCCACTCCCTGGTGGTCAGTTTCCGATGAACGAGGGTCATCTCATGGACATCGCCACCGGGGCGATGACGATGACGGCCAAGCTGGCGCTGCCCATCCTCCTCACCAGCCTGGTCATCGGCCTGGTGGTCTCGTTGTTCCAGTCGGTCACCCAGATCCAGGAGGTGACGCTGACCTTCGTCCCCAAGCTGATCGGTATCGCACTGGTGTTCATGATCGCCGGTCACTGGATGCTCGGTCAGTTCACCGACTACGTCCAGCAGCTGTTCAGCCAGGCAAGCTCACTGCTCGGTAGTTGAGCACCGGGAGCGTCCCGTGAAGCTGAACGTCGATCCGCTGTGGCTCATGGCGTTCTTCCTGGCCTTCATCCGGGCCCTGGCCTGGCTCGTTGTCGTCCCCCCCTTCTCCAACAAGGCGATCGTCCCCCGGATGGCCCTGATGGGGATCGCCGGCGGCCTGGGCATCCTCGCCGTCCCCCAGATCGCCCACACCCACATCCCCACCGACACGGCCGGACTCATCGGAGCCGTCGTTCTCCAGATCTTCACCGGGGCGGCACTGGGATTGTCCGTCATGGTCCTCATCAGTGCCGTCACCGCCGCCGGCAGCATGGTCGACCTCTTCGGCGGGCTCAACCTTCCGCCCGCCGTGGACCCGCTCTCGGAGAACCAGACCCCGATGATCGGCCAGTTCTACGAGCAGGTGGGCATGGTCCTCCTGTTCGTCAGCAACGGCGAGCTGCTCCTGGTCCGGGGCTTCGAGACGTCGTTCGGGGCGGCCGGACTGACACTGTCCTCGTCGGCCACCGCCTCCAACGTCCTCAGCGCCGATCTGGCCACCTTCTTCACCGCCACCCTGGAGATCGCCGCACCGATCATCGTCGTCCTCTTCACCACGCAGATCAGCCTGGCCATGCTCTCCAAGGCCGCTCCCCAGATCAACGTCTGGATCCTCGGCTTTCCCATACAGGCGCTGCTGTCGCTGCTCTTCGTGGCCATCGGCATCAAGGTCCTCCCCGGCTACGTCGGCAACCTCGTCTCGCGCGCCCTGCAGGACACGGGCGCCCTCCTCGGCGGCCACTGACCGATGGGGAAGAACGACGACAAAACCGAGAAGCCTTCTGCCAAACGCAAGCAGAAGGCCCGCAAGAAGGGTCAGGTCGCCAAGTCACGGGAGGTCTCGGGCTGGATCGTGGCCCTGGCCGGCACCTTGCTCATCCCCGTTCTCCTGCGGACCGGCGAGGCCCGTCTCACCGACCTCTTCGGTCGGGTGGCCAACGTCATGACGGCCCCCAGCCCGGCGGGGGCCCTGGGGGTCCTCCAGTCCGGTCTGGGCGATGTCCTGTCCCTCGTCCTGCCCGTGGCCGGGGCCGCCGCCGTCCTCAGTGTCCTGGCCGACGTGACCCAGACGGGAGGGTTGATCTCGCTGGAGGTGGCCAAGCCCAAGTTCGACCGTGTCAATCCTGTGGCCGGTCTGAAGCGCCTTTTCTCCACCCAGTCCTTGTGGCAGCTGATCAAGCAGGCTCTCAAGATCTCGGTCCTCGTTCTGATCGCCTACAAGGTCCTCTTCTCGCTGGGGGACAAGCTGGTCGGCACCCAGCCCGTCGACATGACGCCGGTCGTCTCCTACGCCGGCTCGACCATGCTGGGACTCATCCGCGACGTCGCCTTCATCGGTCTGCTCCTGGCCCTCGGCGACTACGCTGTGCAGCGCCACAAGCACAACAAGAGCCTGAAGATGACCAAGCGCGAGGTCAAGGACGAGAACCGGCAGTCCGACGGTGATCCGCTGATCAAGCGCGAGGTCCGACGCAAGCAGATGCGTCTCAGCCGGTCCCGCATGATGGCGGCCATCGCCCGGGCCGACGTCGTCATCACCAACCCCACCCACTACGCCGTGGCTCTGCAGTATCAGGCCGGCCACGGCCACGCTCCCCAGGTCGTCGCCAAGGGTTCCGACGACGTGGCCCTGCGCATCCGGGCCGAGGCGTCGCGTCACGGGGTGCCCATCATCGAGGACCGACCATTGGCCCAGGCCATCTACGCCGCCTGCGAGATCGACTCGTACGTCCCCAGGGAGCTCTACGTCGCCGTGGCCCGGGTCCTGGCCTTCGTCTTCACCCTGCCGGCGGTGGTGAAGTCCTCGGGCAAGGTCCACCAGCGCCCGACCAGTGCCCTGGTGGCCTGACGCCGGCCCCCGGTCTCCCCATCGACCCCGGGCGGTGACGGGGCCTAGCCCCGGCCACCGCCGAGGGCGACCGTCGAGGGCGACCGCCGACGGCGACCGGGTGGCGCTAGGCCGTGGCGTCGCCGGCGTCGACCTTCCCTAGGGTGGTCGGTGCCAGCTCGAGCTCCCTGACGGCGGCGGCCAGCCGTTCGGAGACGGCCGCCTTGCGGTCGGCGATCGACGGCGATTCGAGCTCGGCCAAGGTGGCCTCGGTGGCGTCGCGCAGCGCCGCCAGCTGTTCGTCGAAGGCGCCCAGGACATCGCCGTCGCCGGGTTCGCCCACGGCGTTGACGGCGTGCCACAGGGCCGAGTGCAGCGCCACCCGCAGCGCCCGCGGGGAGGCGAACGGCTGCCCGATGCGGTCGGCGTTCCCGAGGATCCGGCTGATGGTGTCGAGCTGGGGCCGCCAGTCGGCCACGGCGATGGTGGTGGCCCGTCGACCCCTGACGGCCAGCCACACCCCGGCGCCGCCCACCGCTCCGATCCCCAGGCCGTACAGGGGGGCCAGGAACGTCACGGTGTCGAAGGGTTGGGCCAGCATCATCCCGGCCACGGCTCCCACGCTCACCGCGACGAGCCCCTTGGTGCTCACGGGTCGCGGATGGACGCCGAAGGCGACGGTGCGACTCGTCCCCAGGCGGACCAAGACCCTCTGCCGGCGCGACAGGCCGGGCTCGTAGATGGCCAGGGCGACGGGGGCGTCGTCGACGCCGGCTCCCCACGGGACCGCCACCAGGGGAGGGCGGTTCCCGCCGGGCGCGCCGAAGAGGGGACGAACGGCATCGGAGGACAGCCCGAAGCGCTGCCGGTACCGGGTCCGCCGGGAGTGGTGGCCGCCCGTGGGCCACGACGTCACCCTCGACGGGGCCACCACCCGACCGCCGGGGGGCGGCGTCGGCACGACGATCCCCCTCAGGCGAGGCGGCGTCGCCGCGTCGAGGAGCGCCGGTGGTCGAGGATCCCGGCGGCGAAGGCGCCGGCGCTGCGGGCCAGGGCCGCATAGGGCGAGTCCTGGGGTTGCTGCCGTGTGGCCGCTCTCAGCGCCGACACATAGGTGGCGACGTCGTCGTCGTCACCGACGGCGTCCACCGTCCACGACCGCTCGAGGGCCCGGGTGACGGCGTCGTCCTCACTGCGCTCGTCCAGGGCGCGGATCAGGATGCGGGCCTGATCCTCGACGGCGATCCGCCACGGCGAGAGGTGGTCGTCGGGGACGGTGGCGTTCACCAACCAGGTCAGGTGGCCTTCGACGACGGAGGGCGCCGTGGCACGGAGAACGGGCGAGACCGAGGCCCACGGGTCGGCTCCGCCCCGGGCCCCCGACGGTCTCCCGATGACCGGTCCCCGGGACAGCAGGGTGTCGATGACCTGCCCGGTCCGGGAACGGTGGCCCACAGGCGTCGCATCGTCGACCCGCACCCCGTCCTCGACAGGCCCCGGATCGTCGACGGGTGCCGTCTGGTCGACACGTCTTCTGATTCCGCCGCTGGCCATGTCGGTGTCTCTCCTGGGTGGTGGCCCGGGTCCGTCCACCGCCTGCAGATACATCGGCGGCACGCCGGACGTTCTCGCCCCAACAGCGGCCCAACACGTCCCGACAGGGCAGCCGGTGGCGCTGAAGCTGTGAAAACGTGGGAGGGCACCTCGACATGGACGACGCAGGAGGCAGCGCCATGAGCCGGGAGATGGTCCAGACGGCGGCCAAGCTGTTGGCCAAGGCGCAGAGCACCACGTCCGACTACGAGGCGATCGCCCTGGTGGAACGGTCGTACGCTCTGCTGGCCCAGGTCATCAACGCCTATGACCTCGAGAACGAAGACGGCGAAGGCGGCTGGCGTCGCCGCGAGCGCCGTCGTCTGCGTGAACGTCGTCGTCGTGCCCGCTCCGATGCCGCCGGGGGTGACGCCGACCGGTCGGGATCGGCCGGACGGACCGGCGAATCCATCGCCCGCTACCGGCGCACGGCCGGGGACAGCGGCTCCTCGTGGCGCCGCCGCATCGACGTGAAGCTGTAGGCGGCGCCCCTCCGGCGCCGGCCGATCAGATCCAGGTGTCTAGGTAGGCGGCGGGCCCCCGGGGGACGACCCGGCCCTGGCGCAACGCATCGGCGATCAGGTCACGGGCCCGCTCCGCCTCGGCCTGCTTGATGCGGGTCTGGTGCAGGGCACGACCCGCCCTCTGACGCAGCTCGTCCGGCAGGGGACCGAGATCGGCGGGGAGCTCGAAGGCGGACACGGCCGGTCCCCCCGTGCTCAACTCCCGGTCCACGTCGGCCAGGCGCCCCTCGATGTCGTCGAGCACCTCAGGCCACCCCACCGACGCGCTCCTCTCCCGTCACGACGGCGTCCACGGCCGCCTTGCGCCAGGCGTCACCGACGCGGCCGATGAGCTCCGACACCGAGGCGGCCCGCTGCCTGTCCTTGGTCAGGTTGGCCCCCAGCAGCTCGGCCAGAAAGAAATCGTAGAGGGCGATGAGGCGGGGAGCGCCGTCCCACAGCTCGGGTTTGATGGTGTCGCGCAGGGTCAGGATGATGGCCTGGGCGTGGACGAGATTGTCGTTGATGCCCTTCAGGTCGTTCTTCTCGAAGGCGGCGTCGGCTCGGCTCAGATCGAGTTCCAGCGCGTCGTAGAGCATGGTGAGCCGCACCGCCGGTGCGGCCGTCTCGATGGCGTCGGCGAGGTAGCGCTGCCGGAGCTTCGCCGCCTGACCCGCGGTCATGACCTATCCGATCGCACGGTTCTGTCAGCCGTTGGAGCTGATCTGGGCCAACTCGGCGGTCAGGGCGGAGCTCTGGTTCTTCAGGGTTCCGATGGTCTCTTCCAGGTTGGCGTACTGGTTCAGCAGCATCTTCTGCTCTTGATTGACGATGTTGGCGTAGAAGGCGATCTGACTGTTGAGGCCGGTGGACTGGCTCTGCATGTTCTGGACGGTCTGGGTGATCTCGCCGGTGGTGGGGTCCGACATGGCGTTGGCCAGGGATGTGAGCGACTGGGCGATCCCCGGCTGGTATGTCAACGAGCCGAGGTCGGTGAGGGTGGAGATGTTGGGCGTCGTCACCTGGACCGACAGTCCCGCCAGGGTGGGATCGGACGTCGGGGCGGTCAGGAATTGCCCCTGCCCGGTGGCGGCCACGCCGTTGATGGTCCCGGCCACGTCGGTGCCGGAGAAGGTGCCGGCCAGGCCCGTGGACCCCGCCGCCGAGTTGGTGGAGGCGACGGTGAAGGTGGACTGGCTCCCGTAGTCGTCCGAGGTGAGCTCGAGCTGTTGACCACCGTTTACGACCTGGGCGGACAACGACATGCCGGCCGAGGCGAAGGCGGTGTTGAGGCCGGCGGCCACGTCGGTCAGGGACTCTCCGTTGGTGGTGCTGTACTGCGCCGTCTCGGTGCCCATCGACACCGTGAGCTGCTCGGGGCTGGAGACCGTTCCCGACGCCAGGACGGCTCCGGCGTCGGTGGCCTGCGACGCCGACTGACTGATCTGGACGTCGTAGGTCCCGGTCTGGGTGGCGTTGCCGGCGTACGACAACGAGACCTCACCCGTGTACGACGGTGAAGACGGTGCGAAGGTCCCGTCCTGGGTGAACATGGCGGCGACCTGGGTCGGGTTGGCGGCGTAGGCGGTCTGGAAGGTCGATTTGTTGAACTGGACCTGACCACCGCTCAAGGTGATCCCGATGTTGAGGGCGTTTCCGAGGGTCGACGAGCCGGACACCGAGGCGAAGATGGCCTGGATCTCGTTCGTCACCGTCTCCAGGACGGACGAACCCATGAGGGGCCCGCCGGTCTTGGTCTGCGCGTTGTAGCCGGCGTCGGTCTGGATGTCGGAGAGGACGTTGTTGGCGTCATCGACCACGTTCTGGACGGCCGTGGTGGCGGCCGACGCGTCGGGAGCGACCGTCACCGTGACGGGGTTGGCACTGGCGGCCAGCAGGTTGATGGACAGACCGGGCAGGAGGCCGCTCACGGTGTTGGTCTGGGACTGGAGCGCGTAGCCGCCGGTACCGCCCACGAGGACCACGGCGTTCTTCCCCGCCGAGGCCACGTTCAGCGCACCGAGGGACGACGAGGCGAAGGCGTTCATGTCCACCGACAGCGCCGAGTCGGATCCGGTGTCGGACGACGACAGCTGGAGCAGGAACTGGTCGGGACCGGTCTGCACGGCCGAGGCCGTCACCCCCAGATCGGCGGCGTTGACGTTGGAGACGATGTCGGCCAGTGATCCGTTCCCGGTGGAGACGTTGGCGGCGGTGATCGATCCGCTGGCGAGCAGGGAGCTGTTCACCTGGCTCTGCGACGACCCCGACACGATGGTGCCCGTCACCAGCGCGCCGCCGGCGCCGTTGAGCGTGACGGGACCGCCGGGGGTCACGGTGGTCAGGGTGTTGGAGGTCCCGTCCACGCTGACCACCCCGTCGACGCCCGTCGAGGTGCTGGCCATGGCCGACAGCCCCAGGGTCCCGAGCGCGTCGCCGCCCGTCACCTGCAGGCTCTGGGAGGAGCCCTGATCGACGGTGGACAGGATCAGGTTGCCGTTGGCGTCGTAGCCGGCCTGGAGGACACCGGAGGCGCCGGCCGACGCGATGGCGTTCTGCACGGCGGTGAGCAGAGTGCTGCCGCTGTATCCGCCGGCGGGGCTGGGGGCGATGGTGAGGTTGTAGGCGTTTCCGTCGACGGTGACGGCCACGGAGTCGTTGGAGTCCGTCGTGATGGTGATCCCCGAGGACTGGGAACCGAGAGCCACCGTGCCGGTGGTCGAGGCCGCCTCCGAGGACTGGGTGACCTCGATGGCGTGGGATCCGAGGGTGAGGCCCGTTCCGGCGGCCAGGCTGGCGAATCCCAGGGCGCCACCCTGGGCCACGAGCAGGGACGGATTGGAGTCGACGATCTGCGAAGTCGAGGCCACCGTCCCGCTGGAGACCACTGAGCTGGCGGTGGCCAGTTGCTGGACGACGAACTGCAGCGAGCCGGCCGGGGTGCCGGGTGCGGCCGTGGCCGTGACGAGGCTGCTGTCGGACGATGTCGCCTGCCGGGCGTTCCAGCCGCTGGCCAGGGCCAGGCTCGAGGCGTCGGTCTGGAGCGTCATCAGATCGCTGTTGATCTGTTGGTAGTCGGCCACGTTGGAGTTGATCGTGGTCTGCTCGTTCTGCAGGTCGGTCTCGGGCTCCTGGTAGGGCTGGAGCTCGGCGTCGATGATCTGCTGTGTGTTCAGCCCGGACTCGAGGCCGTAATCGACGACGGAGGGCGTGTTGATGGAAGAGGGCACCACCGTCATGCTTCGCGTCCCCTCCCTTCGCGCTCGGTCGCCGGCGTTGCCGCTGGCACGCTGGTGAGTCTTCGGCCGGTGGGGGAGTGGCCTTGAGCGTTGTAGGGCTTACGTTGAGCCGGCCGCCCGTCCGTCTTCAGATCGGCGTACCCCGGCGGGAACCTTTGCCTATCGGACCCGGGTAGGCCGGCGGCTCACCCTTCGGGTCCCGCCGTCGGCGCGTTCTGGTCGCCCCCCATCGTGGTCCGGCGGGCCGCCGCCAGCATCTTGAGGGCCTGCATGCGGCGGGACTCCCGGGAGTAGCGGTCGATGAGCCCGGTGAGCAGGGAGCCGGCGAACCAGCAGACGATGATGGCCAGGAGGAACCGGGTCCCGGCCGTGATGGCGGTGACGTTGCCGTTCAGCACGCCGGGCACCATGGGCAGGCAGAGGGCCACGGCCCCGGCCAGCACCAGCTCCGGCCGCCTCACGTGCACGGGGCCATCCGGTCCACGATGGCCGCCGCCCACCGGGCCGCGGTGGCGGGCTGGCCGTCGATGCGGGCCACGGGGATGCCCACGCCCAGCGAGGAGGCGGGGCTCACGGTGGCCTCGAGGTTCTCGAGGGCCAGGGCGTCGATGCCGCCCAGGGCCTCGGCCCAGGCGGCGATGTCCTCGGCCTTGGCGGTGGCCTCCACCACCCCCCACACGGCGGTGGGCCGCAGGGCGGCGATGAGGTGGGAGGCCCACGAGCGCTCGGGCCCGGTCACCGAGGCGTCGACCACCACCACGGCGGGGCGCGACCGTCGCCAGCCCGGGGCCAGCTCGGCGGCGTCCTCGGCCGAGCGCACCAGCAGCTTCCCGGTGACCACGGCGTGGGCCCCGTCGTGGCGCGAGGCGAAGGGCACCTCGGCGGGGTCGATCCCGATATCGGCGGCCACCGCGGCAGCCAGGCGCCGGGCGGGGACCCCGGCCCCGACCACCACCAGCAGGCTCCCGGTCCGGCGCGGCACCGGGGGGGCGGGGACAAGAGAGCCGAAGGCCTCGAGCAGCAGGGCCTCGAGCCCGGCCCCGTGGCGGAGGCCCTCGGCCACCGCCGCCACCAGACGCTCGTCGAGCCCCGTGCGGGCCAGGGCGGCGGCGTCGTCGGGCCGGGCGTGGGTGTCGGCCGTCTCGGCCAGGAACAGCGCCGCCTTGGAGGCGATCCCGGCCGGGACGTCGTCGACGGCCTCCTCGGGCCGGGGCGGCGCTGCGCCGCCGGCGGTGCCGGGGTTGTCCTCGGCACCGGCGTTGCCGTCGGCAGCGGCGTTGTCATCGGCGCCGGCACGGCCCGTGCCCATGCCGGCGGCGGTGTCGTCGGCATGGTCCGTCTCCAAGGTGGAGGCCACCCGTGACAGCACGGCGTCGAAGGTCTCGGGCACGGGGTCGGACACGTCCGTGGTGCCCACGGCGGCGGCCACAGACGGGACGGCCTCGGGCACAGAGGCGGCGGGCACAGAGGCGGCGGGCACAGAGGCGGCGGGCACAGAGGCGGCGGGCACAGAGGCGGCGGGCACAGAGGCGGCGGGGCTGGGCAGAACGCCGACGTCGTTCACGTCGTCGGTGGCCTCGGCCATGGCGCTGAAGACGTCGGTGGGCCCCGCCACGGCGCTCGGCCCCGCCACGGCGCTCGGCACCGGCTCGGGTCCGTCTACTGGGGCCGCCGCCGCGTTCTTGCGCCGGGCCCGGCGCGACGGGCGGTCGTCGGCTCCCCCGGGCACCGCCGTGTCGGAGGGACCGGATAGCGCCGTCGCCCCGGGGGCTTCGACCACCACCCGGTAGTGCTCCTTGGCGAAGAAGCCGAGGACGCCGCCGACGCGGATCTTCTCGGCGCCGTTGATCTTGGCGCCGGGTCCGACCTCGGCGCGGATCCGGTCCAGCAGGAGCTGGACGTCGGGACCCTCAAACGACTTGAGCTGGGCTGACACTCACGACTCCGATGCGTTCAATTTTAACCTGGGGGCCGAGTTCGTTGACGGATAGGACACCGAGTCGGGGCAACGCCGGCGAGAGCAGGCGCCGTAGCGACGGGCGGAGGCGCGACGCGCAGATGAGGACGGCGTCGCGGCTGTGCTCCTCGGCCTGCCGGGCGATGGCCCCCACTTCGCGGACGAGGGCGTCCACGACGTCGGGCTCGATGACGAGGACGGTACCGGCGTCGCCGGGACGGACGGCGTCGGCCAACTGCCTCTCGAAGCGTGGTGTCGAGGCTCATGATGGGAAGGGTGCCGTCCTTCACGTACATGGCGGTGATGGCCGGACCGAGGGCCCGGCGCGCCGCCTCCAGCATCGCTTCGGGATCCTTGGCCTGACGGGCCTGCTCGGTGACCGCTTCGATGACCCGCACCAGGTTGCGGATGCCGACGCCCTCCTCGAGCAACCCGCAGAGCACCCGGTGCAGATCGGTGAGCGTCACCTGGGCCGCCCCCATCTCCTCGATGACGGCGGGGTCGGTCTGCTTCACCGAGTCGAGCAGGGTCTTGACCTGCTGGGCCGACAGCAGCTGCCCGGCATGGCGGGCCGCCACCTCGCCCAGATGGGTGGTGATGACCGAGGACCGGTCGATGACGGTGGCGCCGGCCACCAGGGCCTGCTGGCGCAGCTCGGCCGGGACCCATTTGGCCGGCAGACCGAAGACGGGCTCGACCACCGCTTCGCCGGGGACCACGTCGAGGCCTCCGCCGATGGCCAGGAAGCGCCCGGCCGGCGCCGTGCCGGTGGCCACCTCCACCCCGTGCAGGCGGATGGCGTAGGAGTCGTTGTCGAGGTGGACGTTGTCCCGGGTGCGGACGGGCGGGATGATGAGGCCCTTCTCGGTGGCCAGCTTGCGGCGCAGACCCTTCACCCGCTCCAGGAGATCGCCGCCTTTGGCCGTGTCGACCAGGTCGACGAGTGTCACCGACAGCTCGAGCTCGAGCGCCTCCACGCGCATGTCGGCGGCCAGGGCCTGAGGGCTGTCGGGGGCGTGGACCACGGCGTCGGGGTCGTCGGCCACGACGGCGTTCTCGGCGCCGACCACCCGCCCCAGCCGGGTCCCCGTGAACCAGAGGAGGCCGCCCACGACCAGGAAGGCGAAGTGGGGCAGGCCCGGCACGATGGCCATGGTGGTCATGACGACACCGGCGATCTGGATGGCCCGGTGCTGGCGACGCACCTGGCCGATGAGGTCGGTGCCGAAGTCCTCGTCGTCGGTGGCGGCCCGGGTGACGATGAGTCCCGGTCGAGATGGACATCAGAAGGGCCGGGATCTGCGAGACGAGCCCGTCGCCCACGCTCAGGAGGCTGTAGGTGTGGGTGGCGTCGGACACCGAGAGATGGCGCTGGGCGATGCCGATGGCGAGACCGCCGATCAGGTTGATGGCGGTGATGACGATGGCGGCGATGGCGTCTCCCCGGACGAACTTGGCCGCACCGTCCATGGCCCCGTAGAAGTCGGCCTCGTCCGACGATCTCCTGGCGCCGGCGCTTGGCCTCCTGCTGGTCGATGAGCCCGGAGTTGAGGTCGGCGTCGATGGCCATCTGCTTCCCGGGCATGGCGTCGAGGGTGAAGCGGGCGGCCACCTCGGCCACCCGGCCCGCACCGGTGGTGACCACCACGAACTGGATGACGATCAGGATGAGGAAGACGACGAGGCCGACGATCAGGTTGCCGCCCACGACGAAGTTCCCGAAGCTCTGGATGACCGAACCGGCGTAGCCGTGGAGGAGGACGAGCCGGGTGGCCGACACGTTGAGGGCCAACCGGAACAGGGTGGCTACCAGCAGGACGGCGGGGAAGACCGAGAAGTCGAGGGGCCGCTTCACGTGCATGGTCATGAGCAGGACGACCATGGCGCCCGAGATGTTCAGGCTGATGAGGACGTCGAGAACGATACGTCGGGAGCGGGACGACGAGCATGACCACGATGGCGATCACCGCGGCGGGAACGCCGATGAGGCCGAGCCTGTTCTTCATGACACCTCGGGGGACGACAGCGGACTGAGGACCGGCCGTTCCCTGGCCGCCTGATGCCGCGCCGTCCTGGCGCCAGCGCATCTATCGGCCGGGACCGGTTCCCGCTTGAGTGGTCCCGTGCGTCCGACGAGGAATTGGGCGGAAATTCACACCGGCGTCCCATCATCGGAAAATCCGGGAATTCCCCTCAAGTGCCCACGCACTGTGGTCGAAGATTCGGTGTCATCCCGCATGGTCGAGGTCTGGCCGGGTGGGGACGTGCGAAGAGCTCCACGGACGGAGCGTTCCATCAAGGAGGAAACGGATGTCTTCCCTCGTAGTGAACACCAATCAGTCTGCGATCAACGCGTTCAACAACCTGAACTCGACCGACGCAGCCATGACCAAGGCGATCTCGGAGCTGTCTTCGGGTCTCCAGATCCAGACGGCGGCCGACAACCCGGCCGGCTATGTGGTGGCCGAGGGGCTCGAGAGCCAGGCCAACGGCTTCACCCAGGCCATCTCCAACGCCCAGGCCGGTGTGTCGTTGATCCAGACGGCCAGCGGTGCCCTGAACCAGATCACCTCGATCCTGCAGACCATGAACCAGCTGGCTCTGAGCTCGTCCAACGGCGCCACCAACGACACCGGTTCGTTGAACGCCAACGAGCAGGAGTTCACCGCCCTGCAGAACCAGATCGACCAGATCGCCAGCACCACGTCCTACGGGACAACGGCGCTGCTCGACGGCACCTTCACCAACCAGAGCCTGCAGGTGGGGGCGTTCGACAACTCCAACCAGCAGCTGACCCTCACCATCGGGGCCGCCACCACCGGCGCCCTGGGTGTGTCGACCACCTCTGTCAGTGTGGCGTCGCAGGTGAGCGCCCAGGCGGCCGTCAGTGCCGTCCAGGCGGCCATCTCCACCGTGGCCTCCATCGAAGCCAACGTGGGTGCCACCCAGAACCAGCTGGCGGTGGTCGTGGCCAACCTGACGGTGGGCCAGCAGAACCTGCAGTCCGCCTACTCGGGGCTGGTCGACGTGAACTTCGCCCAGGAGACGACCACGTTCACGACGGACCAGATCCTGATGCAGTCAGGCATCTCCATGTTGAGCCAGGCCCAGCAGACACCGTCGCTGGTGCTCAAGCTCCTGGGCTAGTCCGGCGCGGGGCCTGATCCCCCCGGGGACGACAACCGACGTCCCCGGGGGGAGGCTCCAAGACCGACACCCGGCTGAGATCGAACCGACGAGATGACTCTCGTCCGAGCCGTTCTCTTCCATGGACCGGATCGAGCCGGTGGTGACGCCGACTCTCGAGCAAGGGGGGACCGATGATTTCGCTCACGCGCTTCAACAGCGGCGAGCGCATCGCGATCAACCCCGACTTGATCGAGCGCATCGAGGAGATCCCCGACACCGTCGTCACCATGACGAACGGCAACCGGCATGTGATCGGGGAGAGCATCGACGAGATCACCGACAAGGTCCGGTCCTTCCGGGCGTCTCAACTCACTCTCGCCATGAAGATGGCGGACCATCCCTCTGTCGACGGCACGGCGCGGCTCCACGTCATCAGGGGCGCACGCGGCGGCGATGACAGCGCAAGAACGATCGAGTCGAAGGCTGTGAAGCCATGAAGAAGCTGGACCGGATGACACCGATGGCCGTGGGTGGGGCCTTGGTCGCCGTCTTCGCCTCGATGATCGTCGACGGCTCGAGCCCGACCCTGCTGTTCAAGCCGGCGCCCATGATCCTCGTGTTCGGCGGCACGGCGCTGGCCGCCGCCGGCGGTTTCATGAAGAGCGACGTTAGCAAGATGAAGAACGTCCTCAAGGCCGCCATGGGCGTTGAAGAGGACGATCCCGATGACGACATCGCCAAGCTCGTCAGCTTGGCCGAACTGGCACGCCGCGACGGGCTGCTGGCGCTCGACAAGGCGGCCGAACAGGTCGAGGACCCCTTCTTCCGGCGGGGTCTGCAGATGACCGCCGACGGCATCGACCCCGAGGAGATCCAGGACATCCTCGAGGGCGACATCATGGCCATGAAGGAACGGCACAAGGCGGGGTCCAAGTTCTTCGGCGACATGGGGGGTTTCTCCCCCACGTTGGGGATCATCGGAACGGTCATCGGCCTCATCCACGTCCTGGCCAATCTTTCGAACCCCAACGTCATCGGCCCGGCCATCGGGTCGGCCTTCACCGCCACCTTGTGGGGCGTGCTCGCCGCCAACCTCCTGTGGCTTCCCATCTCCAACAAGCTCAAGCGCGCCTCGGAACTCGAGGTCCATCACAAGAAGATGGTCCTCGACGGCCTGTTGGCCATCCAGGCCGGCAGTAGCCCCCGGCTCATCCAGACCCGCCTCCAGTCGTATCTGTCGACGTCGGCCCGTGGGGCCGGTGGCAAATCCTCCAAGGAAGCGGCATGAAAGGCCGCCTCGCCGAAGCGGGCGAGTCCGAGGAGGTGGAGAACTCAGAGCGTTGGTTGCTGACCTATGCCGACATGATCACGCTGCTGTTGGCGTTGTTCATCGTCCTTTTCGCCGTTAGCACCATCAGTACCAAGAAGTTCGAGGCGTTGGCGCTGGGGCTGCAGAAGAGTTTCTCGCCCAATCCCGGCGTCCTTCCCTCGAGTAACGGGGTGGAGCAGTACGACAGCCTGACGCCCACCGCCGGCCCGCGGCAGGTCCAGCAGACGCCGAGCGTCAACACGCCCGTCAAGCAGGCGTCGTCCACGGCCGCCCCCTCGTCGCTGTCCGCCTCGGCCGAGGCCCAACTCACCTCGGTGGACCAGAAGATCACCCAGGCCATCGCCGCCAAGGGGTTGCAGGGTGTGGCCGGGGTGACGACATCCATCCAGACCCGCGGCCTGGTCGTGCAGGTCCTCACCGACCGCGTCTTCTTCGCCTCCGACTCGGCCGACCTCGGGCCTGCGGGCGACGAGGTCGTCGACACCATCGCGTCGGTGCTGCGGGCCACCAGTAACGACATCGACATCGAGGGCTACACCGACGACGAGCCCATCACCGGTGGTCCGTACACGACCAACGAGGAGCTCAGCGCCGTGCGGGCGGCCACCGTCGTCACCAGGCTGGTCGACCAGGACGGCCTCGACCCCGATCGGCTGGCGGCCACCGGCTACGGCGCCTCGCACGCCGTGGCGCCCAACACCACGCCGGCCGACCGTGCCCTGAACCGCCGGATCGACTTCGTCATCCTCGCCCCGGGAGCCAACCAGCCATGAGCGCCGTGGCCACCGATCAGGTGACGAAGCCCACCCCCGTCGGGGCGGAGTCGGCCGCGGCCGACGCCGAGGGCGGCGAGGTCAAGGTCAAGAAGAGCAAGAAGAAGCTCGTCATCATCATGGTCGTCGTCCTGCTGGTGGGCGGGTTCGAGGCCAAGTCGATCCTGCTCAAGCCGCACTACAAGCCGGGACAGCCCGTTCCCCTCGGCATCATCCTGCCCCTCGACCAGCTCACGGTGAACATGTCCGACGGCCACCTCGTGCAGGCGTCGATCTCCCTCCAGCTGACCAAGGTGGCGTCCAAGGCGGCGACCCTCGACGTCCCCCGCTTCGACGACGCCGCCATCACCGTCCTGGGGGCCGAGACCTACGACGCGTTGCTCGCCCCCGGCGGGCGGACCGAGGCCAAGGCCGAGATCCTGGCCCTGGACCAGAAGATCCTCCCGCCCGTCGACGGCGCCGCCGAACAGGTGAGCGCCGTGTACTTCACCAGCTTCGTGGTCCAGTGAGACGCCCCCGGCGGGAGGCCGATCGGACCGGGGAGGGACTTTCGTGGACGGGGACTACACCTGGCGCCGGAACCGGCCGATAAGGCCCAGATGGGACTGAACGCCCTGGTCGTCTGCCTGTTCGAGGAGAGCGAGGCGCTCGAGCACCTCGCCTTCAAACTCGAGCAGGAGCAGCTGGTGCTGGTGGCCGGGAAGCCCCGGTTGCTGGCCCGCAACAGCGCTGAGTTCGAGCAGGCCGTGAAGGCCCTGGACGTGGTCAGCCGCCGCCGGGAACAGCTGGTGGAGGCGGCCGCCGTCGAGCTGGGGCTGCCCCCGACCACCACGCTGAGCGCCCTGGCCGACGCCGCCGCCGACGAGGACGAGCGCCGGGTGCTCGGCGAACGGCGCCAGATCATGCGGACCCAGGTGGCACGGATCAACAGTCTCTGTGCCAAGAACCGCCAGATCCTGGCCCGGAACCTGGCCGCCACCACGGACGCCCTCGCCCTCCTGGGCGAGAGCCCTTCGTACACGGCGATGGCGACGACCACGGTGGGGGCACCGCGTGCGCGCGTGCTCGACGCCAGGGCCTAGGGAGAAGGACACGCCATGGGAGATCTCGCACTGAGCATCGCCGCCTCGGGCCTCGATGCCCAGCAGACGGCGATGGACACCATCTCCGAGAATCTCACGAATGCCAACACCCCCGGCTACGTGGCCGAGAGCGCCCAGCTCTCCACCAATCCCGGTGGCGATCTGCTCGGGGTGGGGGACGGTGTCCGTGTCGACGGGGTCACCCAGAACACCGACGGGCTCCTGGCCACCAACGCGCTCCAGACCCAGGGTGTGCTGTCGCAGAGCACCGCCCTGCAACAGATCCTGCAGGGTGCCCAGTCAGCCTTCCCGGTGTCCAGCTCGGCGGGGATCGCCTCCGACCTGTCCTCGTTCTGGCAGTCGTGGGACGCCATCAGCCAGGACCCGTCGAACCCCGCTCCCCGGACCCAGGTCGTCGATCTGGCCCAGAATCTCGTGTCCGACTTCCAACAGGCCTCACAGCAGCTCACCAACCTCCAGAGCAACGCCGAGACCCAGGTGTCGACGGCGGTGACCCAGGCCAACTCGCTCCTGCAGCAGGTGGCCACCCTGAACGGGGAGATCGGCGCCACGGAGGGCGGGGGTTCCCCGGCCAACTCACTCATCGACCAACAGAACCAGCTCATGGGCGAGCTGGCCTCGAGCATCGGGGCCGTGGCCGTCCCCCAGTCGGACGGGACCGTCAACGTCGACGTCGGAGGCGTGACCCTGGTCCAGGGCACCTGGAGCGACACCATCGAGACGACCGGCGGCTCCGGGGCCATGACACTGGTGGCCCACGCCAGTGGCACCGCCATCCCCACCTCGTCCGGCAGCGTGGCCGGGCAGCTGGCGGCCATCAACCAGTACCTCCCCGCCTACCAGGCCCAGCTGAACACCGCCGCCAACGACCTGGCCACCACCGTCAACACCCAGTTGGCGGCCGGCTACACGGCCACCGGGGCCTCAGGGGCCGGTTATCCCCTGTTCGAGGGGTCCGGGGCGGCCGGACTCTCGGTCAACTCCGCCATCAGCGGCAATGTCCAGTTGATCGCCGCCTCCTCCACCGCCACCCTGCCCGACGCCACCAACGACGCCGGGAACGCACAGGCCATGGCCGAGCTCTACAACTCGCCGACCGGACCCGACCAGCAGTACCAGTCCCTCATCCAGGGTCTCGGCACCCAGGTGGCGGCCGTCAACAGCCAGGTGCAGGCCCAGACGTCGGTGGCCAACGCCGCCCAGGAGAATCTGCAGTCGGTCGAGGGTGTCAACACCAACGACGAGATGGTGCAGATGCTGACGTTCCAGCAGGCCTATCAGGCGTCGGCCAAATTGGTGAGCACAGTCGATACCATGATGCAAGCACTGATCCAGGCGTCATGATGACCAAGGCCGGAACGAGGAGGGATTCGTGACCGACGTAATGGGATCCGGCGCGATCTCCTACACGCCGACGATCATCGCCAACCAGTTGATCTCGGGACTCAACACCGATGAGGCCCAACAGGCGACTCTGGAAGAGCAGCTGTCGACGGGGAACACGATCAACCAGGCATCCGACAATCCCGCCGGCGCCGCCGAGTTGCTCCAACTCAACGGGAGCCTGGCCCGCGCCCAGCAGTACGCCTCGAACGCCACCGATGGAATGGGCTGGTTGTCGCTCGGCAATTCGACGATGAACCAGATCCTCTCGTCCCTTCAGTCCGTCCAGCAGACGGTGCTGTCGGCCAGCGGGGCCGGTCTCTCCAACGAGCCCGGTGCCGTCCAGTCTCTGGCCGCGCAGGTCTCGGCCGCCCAACAGGAGCTCACCAACCTGGCCAACACCACATACGGAGGGCAGGCCATCTTCGCCGGGACGGGCAACGTGAGTCAGGCCTACGACACGAACGGCAACTACGTCGGAGGGGGATCGGCGCCGACCCGGACCGTGGCCCCCGGTGTCCAGGTGCCCGTGTCGGTCACTGGTCAGCAGATCTTCGGGTCGGGATCGACCGGCCTCCTGGGCAGCAGCGGCATCCTGGCCCAGATCGTCCAGGACCTGCAGACGGGGACGACCGCCTCGCTGAACAACCTCCAGACCACCGACGGGCCGGCCCTGGCCTCGGCCATCACGCAGGTCACGACGGTGGCGGCCCAGATGGGATCCGATTACCAGCGCATGCAGACGTTCTCCCAGCAGGCCTCCAGCGCCCAGCAGACCCTGCAGACCGAGCTCTCGGGAATCGACAGCACCAACGTGGCGCAGGTCTCCACCCAACTCACCGAGGCGCAGCAGTCGTACCAGGCGTCGCTCTGGGCCACGTCGCAACTGTCGCAAGAATCCCTCGCGCAGTTCCTCAGTTGACGGGAGAACAGCGAATGCTGATCACGCGGATCCGCCCGGAAGAGCCGGCGGAGGGAACCGAAGCGGCCCCGACCACCGACGAGGGCTTCGTCGACGGTGCCGTCCTCGACTTCGGCGGAGGGATCCCCGGCTTCCCGGAGTCCCGCTACTTCCGACTGGAGAACCTGGCGCCCGAGCTCCAGCCCTTCTGCGTGATGCGGTCGGTCAACGAGAGTGCGATCAGCTTCGTGCTGGTGGCACCGGGGGTCCTCTTCCCCGACTACACGATCGAGATCGACGAGCAGCACGTGGCCCAACTGGGCCTCCAATCGGCCGACGACGCCATGGTGCTGGCCATCATCACGCTGGGCCAGCCCCCCACGGCCAATCTCCTCGGCCCTCTGGTGGTCAACCGCCGCACCCGGGTGGCGGCCCAGGTGGTGCAGTACCAGTCGAGCTACCGGGCGGCCGAGCCGCTGGGGTCACCCTCCGCCACCTGAGCGGGGTCGTCGGCGGAGCCGCCGGAACCGACCGGCCCGTCGGCCGCCTTGGTGCCCCGGTCGTGCAGGGCGGCGCTGAGCCCGGCCACCGCGTCGGTGGAGGTCGAGGCGGCCTGGACGTTGGCCTGCTGGATCTCGAAGTAGACCTCTTCGCGGTGGACCTCGATCTCCGTGGGCGCATCGATGCCGATCCGGACCTTGTCGCCGGCGACCACGAGAACGGTGACCTTGATGTCGTGGCCGATCATGATGCCTTCACCGACACGACGGCCGAGAACGAGCACCGCAACCCTCTTCCTTGAGATGTGCCACCGTCTCGTCCTGGCGACGTGGCCCGACCCCTCCGTGGGGAACGGCCACAGGCTACCGGGTCGACCGGCGCCGGCGGGGACGCCGGCGGCCCGATCCGTCGGGTCCGCCCCTTTTTCTGAACCGGCTTTCTGAATCGGCCCGCCGTCAGACGGCGTAGAGGTCGCCGTCGGGTCCTTCGGCGATGGTGATGGGGGTCAGGCCCCTGGTGGCGGGCCCCTTGACGAGGGCCCCGGTCTCGCCGTTGAACCTCGACCCGTGGCAGGGGCAGATGAAGAGTTTGTCCGGCGCCACGTAGGCCACGGTGCATCCCTCGTGGGGGCAGACGGCGTCGAAGGCGACGAAGGTGCCGGCGCTGGGCTGGACGACCACGGCCGGATCCCCGGTCTTGGGATCGTTGAAGGTGGCGGCCCCACCGACCGCCACTTCGCTGGCTGGACCCACCTTCTTCCCCGGGGGGGTGGACACGGACGGTCCCGGCTTCGTCGTCGGCGTGCCGGCCCCGGGCGACAGCGAGCCCGTGGTGGAGTCGGCGGCGCCGGAGTAGTGCCCGACCAGCCGTCCGACGCCGGCGGCCAGCCCGGCCAGGAGGACCCCGAGGGCGCTGGCCCCGCCGACGGCCAGTGCTTTCAAGGCGAAGGTGCGGCGGTCCATCTCGTGGCGGCCGGTCACGTCCCCGACCGGTCGGGCGCTGTCAGCGGTCCGCGCCGCCAAGAAGGCGTCGACGGAGAGGACGCCGCCCGCTCCCGCCACCAGCAACGGCAACCAGGCGAACAGGAAGACGATGTCCGAGCCCGTGTAGTAGGGAGAGGCATGGAAGCTGATGGTGAGGAAGAGCGAGAGTGAGATCACCATCCCGCCGGCGGCGGCGATCCGGGCCCACAGTCCGAGCAGGGTACCGATGCCGACGGCCAGCTCGGCCAGGGCCAGGAACACCCCGAGGGCGACGGCCCCGTGCTCCAGGGGCCCGACGAGGGCGTGGATGGGGCTCGTATGGGCCGCCTCTTTCAATTGGGACTGGATCGACGTCGGATTGTTGGCGTCGAAGAACCCCGGATTGGCGAGCTTCTGCATCCCGGCGAAGGTGAAGGTGGCACCGACGAAGGCCCGGAGGGGGAGCAGGGCCCAACCCGCCGAGGCCGAGGAGAAGGGTGCTCCGACCCACTGACCCTGCTTGGTTGTCATCTCACTCCCTGAAGGGCGTCGGCCGGGTCGGTCGCGTCCACGGACACCGGTCCGGGCCCCGGCAGCTTACCGACGCCTCCTGACAGCGCGGCCGCGCCCCGGACCCGGGCGCCGGTCAGGACGCGACGGTCGGCCACTACGCTTGAGCGGCATGGGCACGCGCCTGCACTCCGGGGTTCGGTCACCCACCCGACGGCGCCCGGACCGTGCCCCGGACGCCGTCCCGGAGTAACGCCCGGACCATGCTCACCGCCCCGTCCGGTCCGTCGCCCCACGCCGACCTCGAGGATCGCCGCCTGGCCACCGCCGAGTTGGCGGTCGGCGGGATGCACTGCAGCGCCTGTGCCTCGCGCATAGAGGGCGCCCTCGCTGAGCGCGCAGGCGTGGTCAGTGCGTCGGTGAACCTGGCCACGACACGGGCCTTCGTCGCCTACGACCCGGCCACGGTCGGCGTCCCGGAGCTGTGCGGTGCCGTGGACGGAGTCGGCTATTCGGCGACGCCCGTCGACGCCGACGACGACGCTTCGGCCGGTGAACGTTCCGACCACTGGGTCCTGCGGGCCGTGATCTCGTGGCCGTTGGCCCTGGCCGCCTTCGTCATCGCCCTGGCCGCTCCCACTGGTGGGAGCGTGGTCGACGGTTGGACCGTCCTCATCCTGGCCGTGGCCGTCGAGCTGGCCGGCGGCTGGCCCTTCCTGCGGACGACGGTCCGTTTGTTGCGTCGGGGGGCGACCAGCATGGACACCCTCATCGCCCTGGGGACGCTGGCCGCCCTGGCCGTGAGCGCGGTGGAGGCCATCGCCCTCCACGGGCAGCACTATCACATCGGCGGTGGCGGAGAGTTCGCCGCCCGCCTGCACGGCGTGATGGCGCCGCTCATCGTGGCCATCCTGGTCACCGGCCGCGCCATCGAGGCCCGGGCGCGCCAACGGGCCGCCGGTGCCATGCACTCGTTGCTGGGGCTGCGACCCCCGACGGCACGCGTCGTGTCCGGACCCGACGACGATGAGGGGGAGCTTGTTCCTCCCGAGAGCATCCCCGTGGGCGCCATGATCCGCGTCCGCGCCGGCGAGACGGTGCCCCTCGACGGCGCCGTGGTGAGTGGGTGGTCGGCCGTCGACGAGTCGATGCTCACCGGCGAGGCGCTGCCCGTGGAACACGGTCCGGGCAGTCAGGTGACCGGGGGGACGCGCAACGGTGGTGGTGTCCTCGTCGTCCGCGTCACCGCCGTGGCGGCCGAATCGGTCCTGGCCCGTCTGCAGAGGCTGGTGGACGAGGCTCAGCGCGACAAAGCGCCCCTGCAACGCATCGCCGACCGGGTGAGCGGTGTCTTCGTCCCCCTCATCCTGGCCGCCTCGGTGGTGACCTTCCTGGTCTGGTGGTTGGCCGCCGGCGATTTCGGGAAGGCCGTTCTCAGTGCCGTGGCTCTGCTGCTGGTGGCGTGCCCCTGCGCCATGGGACTGGCCACACCGGTGGCCATGATGGTCGGTTGCGGTCGCGCCTCGGCGCTCGGCATCCTCATCCGCAGCGGGGAGGGCCTCGAGCGCCTGGCCGAGGTGGACACCGTCGTCTTCGACAAGACGGGAACCCTGACCGAGCGTTTCGCCGGAGTCACCGACGTGATGGTCGTCGCCGGTGGCACCAGGGACGAGGTGATGGCGCTGGCCGCCGCCGTCGAAGCCGAGAGTGAGCACCCCATCGCCTTTGCCATCCGCGCCGCCGCGCCGCTACCGGGGGGTGCCCAGGGAGCCACCGTTCTCCCCGGTGTCGGGGTGGAGGGGACGGTGGACGGGCACCGGGTCCGGGTTGTTCGTCTGGCCGGCGCCCATCTGCCTCCCGAGCTCGCCGCCGCCGTGTCCGAACGCGAGGGGCGTGGCGAGACCGTCGTCGTGGTGGAGCGTGACGGCGCCGTGGTCGGGGCCATCGCCGTGACCACGCCGATACGGCCGGAGGCGGCCGCCGCCATGGCGCAGCTGCGGTCCATGGGCCTGAAGACGATCATTCTGAGCGGCGACAGTGAGCCGGCGGTGCACACCGTGGCGTCGGCCCTGGAGGTCGACGCCGAGTACAGCGCCCTGAGCCCCTCGGCCAAGGTCGATGAGTTGAAGGCCCTGCAGTCCGCCCGGCGGCGGGTTCTCATGGTGGGCGACGGGGTCAACGACGCCCCCGCTCTGGCCACCGCCGACGTCGGCTGCGCCATCGGCAGCGGGACCGAGGCGGCCCTGGCCAACAGCGAGATCGCCCTCCTCGGCGACGACCTCCACGGCGTCCCCGCCTCCATCGGGATGGCGCGCTCCACCCTGGCCGTCATCCTGCAGAACTTCGGATGGGCCATGGGGTACAACATCTCGGCTATCCCTCTGGCCGCCGTCGGACTGCTCGACCCGTTGGTGGCGGCGTTCGCCATGGGTCTGTCGAGCCTGATCGTGGTGCTGAACAGCCTCCGTCTCATGCGCCTGGGACGGACCGGCCTCGACCACGTCCAACCGCCGCGGGTGATGCGGGGGGCCCGCGGGTTCGCCCTGTGGGTCGCCCTACCCGTGGTGCTCTTCGCCGGGGCCACCGTCATCGGCCAGGTGGTGTCGCCGGCGCGCGGTCAGTCGCTCCTGCCGAGCCTCCCGGTCCCCATCTCCACCATCTCCCTGCCCGGTGGCGCCAGCGCCGAGGTCTACCTCTATCCCGGTCACCCGGGTGTCAACCAGCTCCACGTCATCCTCGACGGCCTGAGCCAACGACTGGAGACCTCGAGCTCGGTCCGGGTCACGGCGTCGCGAGGTGGCGGTGCCCCCCAGTTGCTGCGCCAGCAGCGGCTGAGTCCCGGTCACTTCGTCGCCTACCCGACGCTCGGCGCCGGGCGGTGGCGGTTCTCGGTGACGGCGTCGATCAACGGGCGGTCGGTGCCGTTCGGCATCACCCGCCCCGTCCGGTAGCCGGGGGCCGAGCCCCCCAGTTACCGGGCACCGCCGGTGGAGCCGGGCTAGCTTTTTCCCATGGGAACGCTACGGCTGGCGCGCCGCGGCGCGGTCATGGTGATCGCCTCCGTGGCCCTCGTCGTCGGGGGAGTGGTGGCGGTGGCGACGTCGGCCACCGCCACCACGCCCAAGGTGACCCTCATCACGCTGCAGGCGGCGCACGCCTACAAGCCGGTGGCACCCCCGGGGGCCACCGACGACTACCACTGCACGTTGGTCAATCCCCACCTCACGCACAACTCGTACATCGTGGCCAGTCATTTCTTCCCCAACGGCATCGACGTCCACCACTCCATCCTGTTCCTGGTCCCCCCCGACCTGGCCGCCGCCGCCCGCGCGGCCGACAAGAACGGAAAGGGGTGGACGTGCTTCGGGGAGACGGCGCTGCCGGGAACGGGCCTGGCCCAGATCTCGAATACCCCCTGGCTGTCGGCGTGGGCCCCCGGCCACGGCAAGGACGTGGAGCCCGCCGGGACGGGGGTGTACTTCCCCAAGGGGAGCCTGGTGGTGATGCAGATCCACTACAACCTGCTGCGCGGCGATGCTCCCGACCGCGCCAAGTTGGTGCTCAGCACCGTGCCCTCGTCCACGCCCCTCAAGCCCCTTCATCTGAACCTCATGCCGGCTCCACCGGACATCCCGTGCCCGGCCGGCGTGACCGGACCGTTGTGCAACCGGGCGGCGTCCCTGGCCAATCTGGGCCAGCGCTTCGGACAGGCCCAGGTGGACTTCGTGAACACCATCGAATCGGCCTGCGGTCGCAACCCCACCGATCCGCCGGCGGGCGACACCACGACGTGCACGTGGCCCATCGGGTCGGGGCACGTCGTCCGGGTCACGCCGCACATGCACCTGCTCGGGACGGGGATGAAGATCGTGCTCAACCCCGGGACCCCGCGGGCGCAGACCCTGCTGGACGTCACCGACTACAACTTCGACTACCAGCGCTCGTACAACCTGGCCAAGCCGGTGGCCACCGTGCCGGGGGACCACGTCCAGGTCACCTGCACCTACAACGCCACGTTGCGTCAGAAGCTCCCTCAGCTGAGGAAGCTCCCGCCGCGCTTCGTGACGTGGGGCGACGGATCGTCCGACGAGATGTGCCTCGCCATCCTCCAGTCGACGGCCTGAGCGATCGGCGCTAGTCGCCCGCCCAACACCCCAGGATGACGTCGGACACGCTGTCGGCGATGTCCGCCTTGCTGGTGGGGGGCACGCCGAATTGGGCGGGGAGCCCCGATATGTCGACCAGCAGGACCTTCCAGTCCTTGCGGACGACGACGGAGCCGTCGCTGGTGGTGAACGCACCCTGCCCGAGGTTGCCGAGGGGACCGGTGTCACCGAGTTGCCGTCCCAGCATGGCGTAGTAGCCCTTCGTCTGGGCCCAACTCGAGAGCTCCTTGATCGAGAGCACCATCGATCCCGTGGGGTACTGGTACCGGCAGGAGTAGAGGTGATCGGTCCAGGTGGGGGTCTGCACGACCGCCTTGACGCCCAGAACCTCGGCCAG
This sequence comes from uncultured Acidimicrobiaceae bacterium, assembly GCA_963800065.1. Taxonomy (GTDB): domain Bacteria; phylum Actinomycetota; class Acidimicrobiia; order Acidimicrobiales; family UBA8190; genus CAWJFJ01. The sequence goes on from CAWCZO010000003.1 coordinate 235,093, forward strand.
CTCGCCCTGGGCCTTTTTCTGACACACCATCTTGGCGATCTCCGACGGCAGGCGACCGGCCGGCAGCGGCACCGTCGTCCCCGTCCGGACGGGTGTGGCCGTGGGCGGGCTCCCGCACGCGGTGGCGCCGAGTGCGGCGGTGGCCACCACCAGGAACGGCAGGAACCGGCGCACTTTCCGAGAGTAACAGAGGGTCTTCGCGCCGCCCCGTCGGGCGGGCCCGCCGGTCCGCGGTGTGCCCGCCGTATGCTCGGCGCCCATGGAGGTCGGTTCCCGTGCCCGTTGAATGCACGCGGCGAGGTCGTGTCCTCGTCGTCTCGTTGCAGCGGGAGGAGAAGCGCAATGCCATCGACGAGGAGATGGCTCTCGGGATCGATGACGCGCTCAACACCTTGGAGGACGACGACGAGCTGTGGGTCGGGATCGTCACCGGTGGGCTCCACGTGTTCTCGGCCGGCACCGATCTGCGGGTGGGCTCGGGGTCGGGAACCGAACGGGGTGGTCCCTACGGGATCATCCGACGGCGCCGGTCCAAGCCGCTGATCGCCGCCGTCGAAGGCATCGCCTTCGGGGGCGGCATGGAGATCGTCCTGGCCTGTGACCTCGTGGTGGCGTCGACCACGGCGTCCTTCGGGCTCCCCGAGGTCAGACGCGGGCTGCTGGCTCTGTACGGCGGCGTCTTCCGTTCGACGCGGTCGCTGCCGCTCAACGTGGCCCGCGAGATCGTGCTGACCGGCGATCCCATCGGCGCCGTCCGGGCCGAACGTCACGGCCTGGTGAACGCCGTGACCGAACCGGGTGGCGCCCTCGACGGGGCCGTGCGCCTGGCCGAGAGGATCTGCACCAACGCCCCGGTGGCGGTGCGCCAGAGCCTGCGGCTCATGGAGGCCTGTGCCGTGAGCGAGGACACGGCGTGGGCATTGACCGACGAGGCCATGGCGGCCGTCATGGCGTCGGAGGACGCCGGCGAGGGTCGATCCGCCTTCCTCGAACACCGCCCCCCCGAGTGGCGCGGGCGCTGAACTCCGGCCCCCGTGGCGACGCCGACCGGCGCCGCCGGCGGTCCGGTGCCGTCAGCGGGCGCCGCGCAGGAGAAGGCCGGGGCGCTCGCCGGTGTCCTCGCCGTCGTCGAACGTGGTCACGCCCGACTTGATGGTGGCCACGTAGCCGGTGGCGTCCTGGACGATGCGGCGGCCGCCGGCGGGGAGATCGGCCACGACCTTGGGGCTGCCGAGCTGCAGGCGCTCGTAGTCGATGATGTTGATGTCGGCCAGCTTGCCGGCGACGAGGGTCCCGCGGTCGCCGAGACCGTAGAGGGTGGCGGTGTCCGACGTCTGCTTCTTCACCATCATCTCGAGGGGCAGGCGGGAGCCGCGGGTGCGGTCCCTCGTCCAGTGCGTCAGCATGAAGGTGGGTTGGGAGGAGTCGCAGATGACCCCGCAATGGGCCCCGCCGTCGCCCAGCCCGGCCGCCGATCGCGGGTGCATCAGCATCTGACGCGCCGGCTCGAGGTCTCCCGAGGCGTAGTTCAGGATCGGGATGTAGAGAAGGCCCTCACCGTCTCCTTCCAGCATGGCGTCGTAGGCGACCTCCAGGGGCCGCCGTCCGGTGGTGGCGGCGATGTTGGTCACCGAGCGCTCGGGACCGGGCTCGTAGTCGGGGGGATGGCCGAGGACGAAGGTGTTGCGGTAGGCGTCCTCCATGCGGGCGGCGCCGTCGTGCTCGGGTTCCCAGGAGACGATGGCGTCACGGACGGCGGGGTCACGCAGGGCCGCCACCAGCTCGGTGGCGGTCAGGCCCCTGGCCTTGAGGGCCTGGTAGGCGGGGATGCTCTCGAAGAGGCAGAGAGTGGTGAAGTGTCCGGCCAGGAGTCCCGTGGCCCGCGCTCCCACCTGGGGCCAGAGGTCGGCTCCGCCGGCGACCGCTTCGAGCGATGAATCGAGGAGCTCTCGCCACAGGTCGGGGGCCGAAGCCACCTGCAAGAGGGCGAAGGTGACCGGGCGGCCGATGGCGGCCGAGAGGCGGCGCATCCAGTCGACCTCCTTGGCCGGGCTGAGGACGTCCTCGCCCGCCACGCCGGCCGGGGCCAGCTCGAAGATCCCGGCGCCGAGTTCGCCGAGGGCGGAGCCGATGCCGAACAGCTCGTCCTCGGCGGCGAACGTCCCCGGAACGGGCTGGCCGTCGATGGCCAGGTGGGCGATGGTCCGCGAGGTGGAGAACCCGAGGGCGCCGGCGGCGATGGCGTCCTTCACGATGGCCTTCATCTGGGCGATGTCCCGGGCCGTGGCGGGCTCGTTGTGGGACCCCCGGTCGCCCATCACGTAGGCCCGGACGGCACCGTGGGCGATCTGGGTCCCGACATCGACGACCCACTTGCGGCGGTCGAGGGCGTCGAGGTACTCGGGGAAGCTCTCCCAGTCCCAGCTCATTCCCTCCGACAGGGCGGTGCCGGGGATGTCCTCCACCCCCTCCATCAGTCCGATGAGCCAGTCGTGCTGGTCGGGCCGGGCCGGGGCGAAGCCGACGCCGCAGTTGCCCGTCACCAGCGTGGTGACCCCGTGCCAACTGCTGGGGGCCAGGACCTCGTCCCACGTCACCTGTCCGTCGTAGTGGGTGTGGATGTCCACCCACCCGGGCGTGACGAGCAGGCCGTCGGCGTCGATGGTGCGCCGTGCCTGTCGCCCCCCGAGGTCGTCGACGGCCACGATGCGCCCGTCGTCCACGGCCAGATCGGCGGTCCGGGCGTCGGACCCGGTCCCGTCGACAACGGTGCCACCTCGAATGACCAGGTCGTACATGCTCGAGCCCCCTCGGTCCCGCCACCATCGCCGGGCGACGCGGCGTCGGTCAAGACTGCCACGTCCGGGGTGGGGCCGACACGAGGGCACCGAGGTGCCGCCGCTGCTCGGTCAGGAGTTGTCGTCGACGAGCTCGTAGCCCACACCAGGAAGGGTGCGGAGCAACGCTCCGTCGGGGTCACCGAGCTTGCGGCGGAGGCGGTAGGAGTAGACGCGGAGGTAGTGGTTCTCGGTGCCGTAACGCGGGCCCCAGACGTGCTCGAGGATCATACGGTGGGTGCACACCTTGCCGGCGTGGCGGGCCAGGTACGAGAGGAAGGCGAACTCCCGGGCGGTGAGGTCGAGGGCGCGACCGTCCATGTGGCCCTCGTGATGGACGAGGTCGAGGGTGAGCGGTCCCACCGTCACCGTGGTGGGTTCGTCCTGGCCGTTCTCGGGGGGACGGTGGCGCAGCGCCACCCGCAGCCGGGCCTCGAGCTCACCCATGCCGAAGGGCTTCGTCATGTAGTCGTCGGCGCCACCGTCGAGAGCGGAGATCTTGCGGTCCTCGGTCCCGTCGGCCGAGAGCACGATGATGGGGACCGCACTCCACTGCCTGATGCGGTGGCAGACGTCGAGACCGTCCATGTCGGGCAGACCGAGGTCGAGGACGATCACGTCGGGCGCTCCCACGGCCGCCTGGGAGATGCCCTGGGCCCCGGTGGAGGCGGTGAGAACCTCGTGCCCCAGGGCCTCGAGCCCGATGCGCAGGACGCGCAACAGCGCCGAATCGTCGTCGACGGCGAGGACCCGGGCCACCGCTCAGGGCACCGTGGCCGGCTGGAGCGAGACGGGGAGGGTGAAGCAGAAGCGGCCGCCGTGGCCGGCGGTGTCCTCGGCCCAGATGGTCTCGCCGTGGGCCTCGATGAACGCCTTGGCGATCCACAGGCCGACCCCGGACCCCCCGGCCGAGCCGCGGCCGGTGAACATCTGGAAGACGACGGCCCGCTCGTCGGGGCGGACGCCCGGGCCGCTGTCGGTCACGGCCACCTCGACGCGTCCGTCGGGACGGGTCACCGCGGTGACGGTGACCGGGGTGTCCGGCGGCGCGTAGCGCGAGGCGTTGTCGAGCAGGTTGGTGAGGACCTGGCCGACCAGGAGGTGATCGACGTCGACCAGAGGGAGATCGGTGGGCAGATCCACGGTGATCCGTCCCGCACCCGACAGACCGAGGCCGCGCACGGCCTCGGTCACCAGGTCGACCACGGCGATGGGCTCACGGTGAAGCTCCAGGGCACCGGACTGGACCCTGCTCATGTCCAGGAGATTGGTGACCAGGCGGTTGAGCCGGTCGACCTGGTCGTCGATGAGGGCCAGGAGCTCGCGCCGCTGCTCCTTCCCGATGTCGGCCCCCGGGTTCCCGAGGGTCGAGGCCGAGATCTTGATGGTGGCCAGGGGGGTGCGGAGGTCGTGCGACACCGCTCCCATCAGTATCTTCTGGAGCCGGTCGATCTCCTCCAGGAGCTCGGTGCGGAGCGCCTGTTCGCGCAGCTGGGCCCGCTCCACCGTCAGCGCGATGTGGTTGGCGAAGGTGAGCAGCATCTCGCGGTCGTGACGGCTGAGGACGCGACCCTTGATCCCGAGCAGCCCGATCGGACGCCCGGTGGCCGACAGGGCGACGCTCTGGACGTCGTCGGTGCGGACCGACGACGTCCCCAGGCTCGTCGGCCGTCCCGACGTGGGTGTGATGCGGCCCAGCTCGGTGTCGGTGAGCGGCTCGCCGGCGGCGGCGGCCACCTCCAGGCGGGACCCGGTGGGGAGCAGGAGGGCCACGCTGTCGAACCCGAAGGCGTCGTGGACGGTGGACACGATGCGGGCCAGGAGCTCGGGGACCGGTTTCTCGCCGATGAGCAGATCGGTCAATTCGAAGAGGCGCCGGATCTCGGTTTCGCGTCGGTGCGCCTGGGATCGCGCCGCGTCGAGCCGGGAGACGACGCGGGCCACGAGCAGTACGACCACCACGTAGACGACCAGGGCCACCCAATTCTCGGCGGCTCCCACGTCGAGGGTCCCGTAGGGGGGGATGAAGACGACGTCGTAGACGAAGAAGCCGGCCACCACGGCCACGGCGCCGGGGACGAAACCGCCGGCCACCACCCCGACTACGACGGGGATGACGAGGACGAGCGCCGGGGTGGCGATGCTCATGTGGCTCCGGAAGGGGGCCATGACCACGGCCAGGACCGCCACGGCGCCGAGTGCGGCACCGGCACCCGTCAAGCTGCGTCGTACCGGGGTCATGGTCCCTCACTTGCTCCGACGTGTCGTATCCCCACGCTAGACGGACGTCTTCGTGGGACCGGCTTCTCGGGCACAATGTCGGGATGGAGAGGTCGGTATGACGAGGCGGCCGTGACGAGGTGGCCATGACGACGGTGCCGGGGCTCGTCACCGACGACGTCGACGCCGAGGCCGTCAGCCCGGCCGGACGGTTCCGCATCTACATGGGGGCCGTGGCCGGTGTGGGCAAGACGTTCGCCATGCTCGACGAGGGCTGGCGCCGGCACCGGCGGGGTGCCGATGTGGTCATCGGCTTCGTGGAGACCCACGGTCGCCCCCGCACCGCCGAACTCATCCGTGACCTGGAGGTCGTCCCCCGCAAGGTGGTCGGCTACCGCGACTCCGCCTTCGAGGAGATGGATCTCGACGCCGTGCTGGCCCGTCGGCCCGAGGTCGCCCTGGTCGACGAGTTGGCCCATACCAACGTGCCCGGTTCCGGGCGCAACGAGAAACGGTGGCAGGACGTCCTCGAGCTGCTGGGCGCCGGGATCCACGTCATCACCACGGTGAACGTCCAGCATCTGGAGAGCATCGCCGACGCCGTGGAACGGATGACTGGCTCACCGGTCCGGGAGCGGGTGCCCGACTGGGTGGTGCGCAAGGCCGATCAATTGGAGCTCATCGACTCGTCGCCCGAGCAGCTCCGGCGTCGGATGATGCACGGCAACATCTATCCGCCGGCCAAGGTCACCGACGCTCTCACCCATTTCTTCCGGACCGAGAACCTGGTGGCCCTACGGGAGCTGGCTCTGCGCTTCGTGGCCGACGAGACCGAAGAGGAGCTGCTGACCTACCTGCGGGACCACCACCGCGGCGAGATGTGGGACACGACCGAGAGGATCATGGTGGCCATCACCGCCGCCCCGGGGACCGACGCCGTGATCCGGCGCGCCGCCCGGCTCTCGGCCCGGATGAAAGGTGATCTCCATGCCGTCCACGTGGTGGCGGCCGAGCATTCCCGTCAACGCGACGCCGATTCCCTCGTCGCCCTGCGCCGGCTGGCCGACGACCTGGGAGCGCACTGGCACGAGATCACCCGTGACGACCCGGCGCGAGCCCTGGTCGATTTCGCCGGCGAGCACCAGGTGACGCAGATCGTGCTGGGGTCGAGTGGGCGCAGTCGTTGGGAGGAGATGACCAAGGGCTCGGTGGTGCAGAGGGTGCTGCGATTCGCCTCCGACAGCGGCGTGGACGTCCACGTGATCGCCCGCCGGGACGAAGCGACGGCGCCCGGACCGGACCCGACGCCGTAGCGGCGGGCGCCGCCCTCAGGCGTCGTCGATGCCGTAGAAGAGGCGCTCGACCACCCGTCGGGCCCGGCGGGTGACCCGGCGGTATTCATCGCGCAGTGCCGCCGGGGAGGTCCCGAGGCTGCGGGCCAGATGGGACTGTCGGTGTACTTCGGTGGGCAGGGAGTCACCCGGTGGGGTGCCACCGGGCAACGTGCCGACCAGGTGCCAGCGATTGCGCGTGTGCTCGAGGAAACGGTAGGCGTGACCGAGGATCTCGGCGTCGGCCACGGCCAGGGCGCCCTGGCCGGTGAGGGCGTCGAGAGCGGCGATCGTCCCCGTGGCCGCCACGCCGTGGCGCAGCTGCAGGAGCTGTGCCGTCCACTCGATGTCCGACAGCGATCCGCGCCCGAGCTTCAGGTGGAATTGAGGGTCCTCGCGCGGGGGGATGCGCTCACGCTCGATGCGGGCCTTCATGCGCCGGATGTCGGCCACGTCGTCGTCGGTGAGGGGACGTTCCCAGACGAAGGCGCGCACCAGGTCCGAGAACCGTTCCCCGAGGGCGCGGTCGCCGGCTACCACGCGTGCCCGCAACAGGGCCTGGCGCTCCCAGGTCTGGGCCCACCGGTCGAAGTACGCCTGATAGCCAGCCAGGTCGCGCGCCAGGCGACCCTGGCCCCCCTCGGGACGCAGACCGAGGTCGATGGTGGCCACGCGCTGGGCGGGACTCGGTCCGTGGATGAACCGCAGCAGAGCCTCGGCCGCCTCCTCGGCGAGGTCCTGGGCCCCCGCCGCGGTGTCGTCGAAGACGAAGAGGACGTCGAGATCGCTGGCATAGGACATCTCGGCCCCCCCGAGACGACCCATGCCCACCACGCAGAAGGAGACGGCGGGGGCGACGTGGTCCAGGGCCGCCTCCAGGACGGCCTCGGCCACGTCGGTGAGGGCCGCTCCCGTGGTGGCGATGTCGTCGATGTCCAGGAGGTCCCGGGTGGCGATGCGGAGCATCTGCTCCTGGGTGAGCCGGACCAGACGGGCCCGTCGCCGTCCTTCGTCACCGGGCCGGCCGAGGCGTTCGACGGCGTCCGCCACCAGGGTCGAACGCGGGTCGGGGGCCAGGGCCCGGTCGTCGTCGAGGTCGGCGATGAGTTCGGGATTGCGTTCGATGGCCTCGGCCATCGTGCGGCTCGACCCCAGGATCAGGCATAGGCGCCGGGCCGCCTCGGGCGACTCGCGGAAGGTCGTGACCACGAGGGCACGGTGATGGCTGCGGACGACCAGCGTGCGCAGACCGAGGAGACCGAGGTCGGGATCGGGGGTGACGGACAGCCAGTCGAGGAGCAGGGGGAGGAGCTGGCCCATGAGCCGGGAGACACGGGTGAGACCACCGGCCAGCTCTTCCACCGCCGCACGGGTGCGTTGCGCGTCGCCGAAGCCGAAGGCCGTGAGGCGCCGGGCCACGGCGTCGGCCGACATGAGGACGGCGCCGGAGATGTCGGCGTCGTGGCCGACGGCCCCCGCCGCCGGCGCTTCCAGGGCGGCGAAGGATTCGAGCAAGGGTCGGAAGAAGAGGCGTTCGTGGACGATCCGGACGTCGCTCTGACAGCGCCGCATGGTGTCGTCGAACTCGGCCGTGGCCGTCGTGGTGGGCCCGTCGGTGAAGCCGAGGACACGGGCCAGCCGTCGCCGGGCGGCGGGGTCGTCGGGGAGGGAATGGGTCTGCTCCTCCTCGACCAGTTGCAGCCGGTGTTCCACGGTGCGCAGGAAGCGGTAGGAGTCGGCCAGGACGGCGCCGTCCTCGCCACTGACGTACCCGGCGGCGGTCAGCTCGTCGAGTGCGCCGAGAGTGGACCGGTCCCGGATGGTCGGATCGTGGTGACCGTGGACCAGCTGCAGCAGTTGCACCGAGAACTCCACGTCGCGGATCCCCCCCGGGCTCCGCTTGATCTCGCCGCCGGCCAGCGCCCGACGCGACGCCTCGGACTCGGCGCGCGCCTTCATGGACCGGAGCTCGGCCAGCTCGTCGGCGCTGAAGGTCCGATTCCAGGTGGCCCGTCCGGCGGCGGCGGCGAAGCTGTCGCCGAGCTCGGGGACACCGGCCACCGGTCGGGCCTTCAGGAGGGCCTGGAATTCCCAGGCCGACGCCCGCTTGTCCCAGTAGGAGCGGTAGCCCTCGAGGGTTCGGGTGAGCGGTCCCGACCGGCCTTCGGGGCGAAGGTCGACGTCGACGCGGAAGCACGCCCGGGCGATGCGCAACACCTCCCGGGCCACGGGGTCGCCGTCGGGGCCCGCCGTGACGAACATCACGTCGACGTCGCTGGCGTAATTCAGCTCGCGGCCGCCGAGCTTGCCCATGCCGATCACGGCGAACCCGCTCCGGTCGGCTCCCGCAGTGGCCAACGACCAGGCCCCGTCGAGGACGCCGGCCGCCATGTCGGCCAGCGAGCGGCCCACGTCCTCGAGGGCGTCCCTCCCGAGCAGGTCGCGGGCGGCGATGCGCAGGAGCTCGAGGCGCTTCGACCGGGCCAGGGTGGCGTGGTCGGCGGCGTCGATGTCCACCGGCCGGTCGAGGTCGTCGAGGACGTCGAGGGCGGAGGGGTCGGCCGTGCACAGTCGCCCCAGTGAATTGCTGGCGGCCACCACGGTGATGAAGGACCGCGCCAGAGGAGTCGGTTCGTTCCCGTGGAGAAAGCGGTCGGCGGAGTGGGGACGTTCCTCCATCACCCGGCGCAGGGCGATGACGACGGTGTCGGGCGCCGCGCTCCGTTCGGCGGCACCGGACAGCGCCTCGGGAAGGACACCGCGCACGGGTGGCAGCATGCCAGGCGGGCCGCCCCGTCGGGTCGGGAGGGACGCGCCGGTAGGATCCCAGCCGTGCCCCGCGTGCGTGTGGCCCTGTGCCAGCTCGACACGGTCGTCGGTGACATCGACGGCAACGTCGAGCGGATCATGGCCGCCCTGGCCCGGGCCGAGGAGGACGGCGCCGACCTGGCCGCCTTTCCGGAGCTGGCCGTCACCGGCTACCCGCCCGAGGACCTCCTCCTCAAGCCGGCGTTCGTGGCCGACAACCTCGCCGCCCTGCGCCGCCTGGCGGCGGCCACCACGGGCTGCGTGGCCCTGGTGGGGTTCGTCGACGTCGTCGGCCGTGACAGCGTGTCCGACGCCGTGGCCCGGGCCGACGGTGCCGGCGAGGTGGCCCGCGAGGCCGCCATCCGCGGCGCGCCGCGCCGGTTGCGCAACGCCCTGGCCGTGTGCGCCGGGGGAGGAGTGCTCGGCGTCTACCACAAGCGTCGTCTGCCCAACTACGGCGTCTTCGACGAGGAACGGTGGTTCGCCCCGGGCACCTCGGAGCTCGAGCTGTACCGGGTGGCGGGCGTGCCCGTGGGGGTGTCGGTGTGCGAGGACCTCTGGTTCCCCTCCGGTCCCGTCGCCGCCCTGGCCGCCGGTGGGGCGCGGCTGATCGTCAACGTGAACGCCTCGCCGTACGCCATCGGCCGGGGAGCCGACCGTCTGGCCGTGGCCCGCCAACGCGTGGCCGAGGCCGGATGCGCCATCGCCTACGTGAACCAGGTGGGGGGCCAGGACGAGTTGGTCTTCGACGGCGGCTCCTTCGTCGTCGACCGGGGCGGTGCCGTGGTGGCCGCCGCCGCCCCGTTCGCCGAGACCATCCTCACCGTCGACGTCGAGGTGCCGGGGACCGATGGTGGCGGGACCGGTCGCGGCGATGCCCCGGCGTCGACGGGCCGCCCCGGCGACCTGCCCGTCGTACCGGTGAGCACCGGTCCGCGCCACCCCGAGAGGCGTCCGGCGCCACCGCCGCCGCCCACTCTCGGACCCGACGCCGAGGTGTACGGCGCGCTCGTCCTCGGGACCCGCGACTATCTGGCCAAGAACGGATTCGTCGACGCCGTGGTGGGACTCTCGGGCGGTGTCGACTCGGCCCTGGTGGCCACGGTCGCCGTGGACGCCATCGGCGCCGAACACGTCCACGCGCTGGCCCTGCCGTCGCGGTACTCGAGTGAGGGGTCCTCCACCGACGCCGCCGCCCTGGCCGAGAACCTCGGCATCGAGTTGCTGACCGTTCCCATCGAGCCGGCCCACGTGGCGCTGTCGTCGATGTTGTCGTCCGTTCTCGGCGCCCCCCCGGCGGGGTTGACCGACGAGAACCTCCAGTCGCGGATCAGAGGCGTCGTGCTCATGGCCGTGTCCAACGCCCGGGGATGGATCGTCCTCACCACCGGGAACAAGAGCGAGTTGGCCACCGGCTACTCCACCTTGTACGGCGACTCGGCCGGCGGCTTCGCCGTCATCAAGGACGTCCCCAAGCTCCTCGTCTACCGCTTGTGCCGTTACCGCAACGCCGCCGCCGGCGTCGACCGCATCCCCGAGGCGATCCTGACCAAGGCCCCGTCGGCCGAGCTGCGGCCCGATCAGCGCGACGACCAGAGCCTGCCGCCCTACGAGATCCTGGACCCCATCCTCGAGGCACTGGTGGCCCACGACCGCTCGGTGGCCGAGGTGACGCAGGCCGGTTTCGACCCCGCCGTGGTGACGCGGGTGGCGCGGCTGGTCGACGGGGCCGAGTACAAGCGCCGCCAGTCACCCCCCGGGGTGCGCATCACGGCCAAGGCCTTCGGCAAGGATCGTCGGATGCCGATCACCAACCGGTACCGCGACGTCGAGGCCGAACCGGCCGACGCGCCGGTGACGGCCGATCCGGGCCGCGCCCGTGGTCGGTGATCCCCTGGAGGTGATGGCGCTGGCCACCGAAGGGCTCGGCACCGACACCGCCATGTCGGCGGGCGGGGCGGCTCTCCCGCTGGACGACCAGGCCCGCGTCATCGGCAGCTACCAGTGGATCGAGCGTCGTCTGTTCGAGGTCCTCGGCGGGTGGGTGCCGACGGAGCCGGTGGCCGAGGCCCGCCTGGTGTTCGACGTCTACAGCCAGCAGCACGCCTGGCACGCCGACCTGTGGGCCGAACGTCTGCCCGTCCTCGACGGTCTCGATCCGGCCACGTTGACCCTTCCCCCACCATCGAGGTGGACCGTCTCCTGGCCCTGCTGGCCGGCGGGGCGCCGGGCCGGGCCCCGCCGGCGGCGGGGGGAACCCTCCTGCGACTGGTGGGCCTGGCCCGGGTGGTGCTGCCCCGACTGGTGGCCGGCTACGGCCTCCATCTGCGCCGTGCCGCACCGGTGGCCGACGGACCCGTGGTGCGGTCACTACGTTTAGTGATGCGCGACGAGATCGAGGCGTGGCAGGCGACGGAGACTCTGGTGGAGTCCCTGGTGAGCCGGCCCCACGACATCGCCGTGGTGACGGCTCATCAGCAGACCCTGGAAGAGGTCCTGGCCGGGACGGGTCCCGGCTTCGTGCCCTGGCCCCGGTCGGCCGCCGGAGAGGACGCCGGCTCGGGGTGAACTGTCCCCCTTGACGCCGCCGGTAAACTGATATCCACAGGCGACCGCCGTCCGTGGTCCGGAGGGAATTCCGGAGCGTGGGCGACCGACGGGTGCGTGAGCAGGCGAAAAAGTAGTCCTGCCGGCAGGCACCGCCGGAGGGGACCCGACGAAGGGCTGAAGGACGTTGGCGAAGGAGCGCGTCGAGCGCGACGAGGAAGATCTCGTACGGCTGTACCTCACGGACATCGGGCAGTATCCGCTGCTCACAAAAGATGACGAGGTCCGTCTGGCGCAGACCATCGAGGCCGGACGCGACGCCGAGCAGGAGCTCGGTGCGGGACGGCCGAAGGACGTCACACCGTCCAAGCGCCGTGAGTTGAAGCGCAAGATCATGACGGGCGAGCAGGCCCAGCAGACCTTCGTCCAGTCGAACCTCCGTCTGGTGGTGTCGATCGCCAAGAAGTACCAGGCCTCGGGCCTGCCCCTGCTGGACCTCATCCAGGAGGGCAACCTCGGTCTCATGCACGCCGTCGAGAAGTTCGACTGGCGGAAGGGCTTCAAGTTCTCCACCTATGCGACGTGGTGGATCCGCCAGGCCATCACCCGGGGGATCGCCAACACGGGTCGCACCATCCGCCTCCCCGTCCACGCCGGCGACACCCTGGCCCGTGTCCAGAAGGCACAGGCCCGTCTGGAGCTCAAGTACGGACGTCCGGCCACGCTGGCCGAGCTCGGTGCCGAGGTCGAGATGCCGGAGGACAAGCTCATCGAGGCGCTGCGCTTCCGGGCCGAGCCCCTCTCCTTGTCGGAGCCCCTGCGCGAGGACGGGGACGCCGAGCTCGGCGACGTCGTGGAGGACAGGTCGGCCGAGTCGCCTTTCGAGGTGGCGGCCACCTCGCTGCTCCCCGACGAGATCAACCGCCTGCTGTCACCCCTCGACGAGCGTGAGCGCGAGATCCTGCGCCTGCGTTTCGGCCTCGACCGCGGGGAGCCCCGCACCCTGGAGGAGGTCGGCGAGCACTTCAACCTGACCAGGGAGCGGATCCGTCAGATCGAGGCCCGGGCCATGTCGAAGCTCCGGCACCCGTCGTCGGACACCGGGGCCCGCGATCTCCTCACCGTCTGAGGAGCCCCCGGGCCGCTCTTTCGTCGGCGCCGGCGCCGTGTGAGTAGGATCGCCCCTGTGAAGAAGCTGCTGATCCTCGCCATCCTCGTCGCCCTCGGATTCGTCGCCGCCAAGCGGCTCCGCGAAGCCTGAGCCCCCGGGCGGAGGCCCTGAGGCCCCCGCCGGCGTCCGTCCCTCCGACCGCGCTCAACCGGCGGTCCGCCGCTGGTTGTACCGCCACGCCAGCATCGCCGCCCCCGAGACGGCCAGTGCCGCTCCGGTGACGGCCGCCGCCGTGGGGAGGTTCGGGACGGGGACGCGGTCGCGCAGGCGGACCGGCCGGGAGAACTGCCGGATCTCCCACCCGCGCTCGCGGGCCAGGCGGGCCAGGACGCGGTCGGGGTTGACGGCCACCGGGTGGCCGACCACCTCGAGCATGGGGACGTCGGTGTAGGAGTCGCTGTAGGCGTAGGACCCTTCGAGGTCGATCCCCTCGAAGAGGGTGAGGGAGCGGATGGCGTCCGCCTTGAAGAGTCCGTAGGCGTAGAAGGCCATCTCCCCGGTGTAGCGACCGTCGAGGTCGACCACGGCCCGGCTGGCGATGGCACCGTCGACCCCCAGGTACTCGGCCAGCGGCTGGACGATCTCCTCGGGCGAGGCGGAGACGATGAAGGTCCGCCGCCCGGCGGCGCGGTGGTGGTCGATGAGCTCCATGGCCTCGGCGTAGATGATCGGCTCCACGACCTCGTCGAGGGCCTCGCGGACCAGGTCCGACACCTGGGTCTGGTCCCACCCCCTGGTCATGGCCAGGACCGACTCCCTGATCCGGGCTAGCTTCTGCTCGCTGGCACCCAGGTGGAGGTAGACGAGCTGGGAGACGAGGGCCCGCAGGACCGTCCGGCGCGAGATCAGACCGCCCCGGTAGAAGGTGTGGCCGAAGGCGGCCATCGAGGCCCGGGCGATGACCGTCTTGTCCAGGTCGAAGAAGGCCGCCTCCATGAGCTCCGAGTCTACGGTCGCCCCCCTCGGTGGGAGGCGACGTCAGGGACCGACCAGCAGGTGGCGGACGGCGTCCTCGGCATCGCCGATGACCAGGGCCAGGACCTCGTCGCCGGCGCTCAGGACGGTGTCGCCCCGGGGCACGACCAGGCGGTCGTGACGGACCACGGCCACGATGGTGGCGTCGCGGGGGATCTCGAGGTCGGAGAGGGCGATCCCCTCGGCCGGCGAGCCCTCGGCCAGGGTCACCTCCACCAGGTTGGCCGACCCCCCCTCGAACTGGAGCAAGCGGACGAGCGACCCCACCGAGACGGCCTCCTCCACCAGGGCGGTGAGCAGTTGGGGGGTCGAGACCGAGACGTCGACGCCCCAGGACTCGTTGAACAGCCACTGGTTGTCGGGATGGTTCACCCGGGCCACGACGCGGGGGACGGCGAACTCCTGCTTCGACAGCAGCGAGATGACCAGATTGTCCTCGTCGTCGCCGGTGGCGGCCACGGCCACGTCGACGTCGGCCATCCCGGCCGCCACCAGCGAGCTCACCTCACAGGCGTCGGCCGCCACCCAGGAGACGTCGAGGGAGTGGCGCAGGCGCTCGACGAGATCGGGGTCCCGCTCGATGAGGAGGACGTCGTGGCCGTTGGCCCGGAGGTCCTTGGCGATGGCCGTCCCCACGCTGCCGGCCCCGGCGATGGCCACTTTCACCGGGGGGTCACCTCCACCGGGGGGGTCACCGTCACTGACGCCTGCGACCTTCGACAGGGCTCGACACCGGCGTCCCCGTGGCGATACGGCGCTCGAGATCGGCCATGGCGTCCTTCATCACGGCCACGTGGAGGACGTCACCCTCCTGGCCCACCATGGCGGCGAGATCCAGGCGGGGGACGCCGCCCCGGGTGACGGCCACCAGGTTGGCCCGCCCCTCGAGACCGAGGTCGTAGAGACGCTTCCCGGCCCACGCCTCGGGGAGGAGGTGCTCGACGAGGACGAGCTGGCCGGTGGCGTCGGTCCATTCGCCGGTGACGGTCTCCGGCAGCAACCGACGGAGGACCTGATCGATCGTCCACGTCACGGTGGCCACCGTGGGGATGCCCAGGCGCTGGTAGATCTCGGCCCGCTTGGGGTCGTAGATCCGGGCCACGACGTTGGCGATCCCGTAGTTCTCGCGGGCGATCCGGGCCGTGAGGATGTTGGAGTTGTCCCCGCTCGTCACCGCCGCCAGGGCGTCGGCGGTGCCGGCCCCGGCCTTGTCGAGATCGTCGCGGTCGAAGCCCGAGCCCACCACCGTGGTCCCCGGCCACCCGGCCGGGAGGCGGCGGAAGGCCCGGGGCGCCTTGTCGAGGACGGCCACGCTGTGGCCCTGGTGGGCCAGGCCGACGGCGAGCCCGGAACCGACCCTCCCGCACCCGACCACGACCACATGCACCGCTCCATGCAACACGGCGGGGGGCGGGATGACAATTCATTTACGTCATCGCACCGTCATCACCCCGCCGTTGTCCTTGGCGGCCGGGGTGATGTGGTTACCTGAGGGGGATGAACGAGGCCGGGCCCAGCGTCTCCGATCCGGCCGCCCCCGTCGCCCCGGTCCGCCCCGGTGACCGGTCGGTGGCCCCCGTGGCCCTGCCCTTCCGGGAGACGCCCGACCTCCCCGAGACCCTCCGTTACCGGCTGAAGAACGCCGTCCTGGGGCCGCCGTTGGCCTCGGAGCGGACCTCGACCGAGCGTCTGGGGAAACCGACGGCGTTGGCCGTCCTGTCCTCGGATGTGATCTCGTCCTCGGCCTACGCCACCGAGCAGATCCTGCTGACCCTGGTGAAGGCCATCGGCGTCGCCGCCTTCTCCCTCGTGCTGGGGGTGAGTGCGGCCGTCATCGTGGTGCTCTTCTTCGTGACCCTCTCGTACCTCGAGGTGGTGAAGGTCTACACCAAGGCGGGGGGCGCCTACGTGGTGGCGCGCGAGAACTTCGGTCCGAACGTGGCCCAGATCGCCGCCGTGTCGTTGTTGATCGACTACACCCTCACGGTGGCCGTGTCGGTGGCGGCCGGCGTGGCCGCGCTCACGTCGGTCTTCGCCTCACTCGACCGGTGGACGGTGGAGATCGCCGTCGCCTTCGTGGCGATCATCGCCTACGGGAACCTGCGCGGGATCCGGGAGGCCGGTCGGACCTTCGCCGTCCCCACCTACTTCTTCATCGTGAACATGGTGATCCTGATCGTCTTCGGCATCGTGAAGGACACCCTCGGTGAGCTCCACGCCCATTCGCTGAACCTGAAGGACCACGTCGCCATCGGCCGGCCCGGCAGCGGCCTGCTGATCGGGGCCAGCCTCTTCATCGTCATGAAATCGTTCGCCGCCGGGGGATCGGCCCTGACGGGGACCGAGGCCATCTCCAACGGGGTGAGTGTCTTCCGCCAGCCCGAGGCCAGAAACGCCCGGCAGACCCTGGTGATCATGGCCGTCATCCTGGGCACGCTGGTGATGGGGGTGGCCTTTCTGGCCTCGGTCGTCCACCCCGTCCCCCGCACCGACGGGATCCCGACGGTGGTGGCCCAGATCGCCAGGGACGTCTACGGCCACGGTGCCTTGGGCAGCGTGCTCTACATCGCCCTCCAGGGGGGGACACTGCTCATCCTGGTGCTGGCGGCCAACACCAGCTTCACCGGCTTCCCCTTCCTGGCCTCCTTCGCCGCCGCCGACTCCTACCTGCCGCGGGCGCTGACCCGGCGCGGGCACCGGCTGGTGTTCTCCACCGGGATCATCGTCCTGACGATCGTGTCGATCGCGCTGCTGGTGGTGACCAACGCCGAGGTGGACAACCTGATCCCCCTCTACGCCATCGGCGTCTTCACCGGCTTCACCATCGCCGGGGCCGGGATGGTCAAGTACCACCTGATGCACCGGGAACCGCAGTGGCAGCGCCGGTCGATCATCAACGGGACGGCCGGGGTCCTCTCGTTCATCGTCGACATCATCATCGCCGTGACGAAATTCAAACAAGGAGCGTGGGTCGTCCTCGTCCTTCTCCCCCTGGGGGTGCTGATCCTCCTGCGGCTCCACCGGCAATACGTGAGCGAGGACAAGCAACTCGAGCAGGACGCCGCCATCGCCTGTGAGGCGCCGGTCCTGCGCCGCCACGTCGTCCTCGTCCTCATCGACCGGATGGACCTGGCCACCGCCCGCGCCATCCAGTACGCCCGGACCCTCTCGCCCGATGAGCTGCGGGCCGTCCACTTCGCCGTCGACCCGTTGGAGTCGGGGGATCTCGAGGCGGACTGGAGCCGTCTCGGCCTGTCGCGGCTCCCCCTCGACATCATCGAGTGCCCGGACCGGCGTCTGGCCCGCGCCGCGCTGGAGCTGGCGGCGCAGACCACCGGGGACGGGACCACCGAGCTCACCATCCTCCTGCCCCGGCGCGGCTTCGCCGCCGGTTGGCGGCGGCTGCTCCACGACCGCAGCGCCGACCGGATCGCCGCCGCCGTGGGCCAGTTGCCTCACGTCAATGCCACCATCGTCCCCTTCCAGCTGGCCCGCGGTCGGACCGGAGAACGGGGGCGGCGGCTCATCGAGAGTGCCGCCGCCCGGGCCGTGCGGACGACCCGCGACTTCGACCGGATGGAGGTGGAGCTGGGCGCCCAGGCCGAGGGGACCACGCCCATCGCCGAAGCCGCCTGGCGGGGCCGCGTCCGGGTGGCCGGGCGGGTGAAGTCGATCCGGGTGCCCACGCGGACGCCGACGCCCAACCTCGAGTGCACCCTGGTCGACGGGACCGGGGCCCTCCTGCTCGTCTTCCAGGGGCGGCGCCGGATCCCCGGGATCCAGCAGGGGGCCCGCCTGGTGGCCCAGGGGACGGTGGGGGCCTGGGAGGGACGGCTGGCCATCTTGAACCCCGACTACGAGCTGATCGCCGGACCCGACACCGAGGGGGTCGACCTCCGCAGCTGAGGCTCCGGCGGTGCCTTCCTTGCCGGTCGTCGCGTGGAGTCTGTATCGTCAGGCGCCGTCCTCGGGAGGCCGAGGCCGCATCGGCGAGCCGCCTCCCAACCCGAACCACCTGATCGTCATCAACCGGAGCACGACCGGCCACCGGCCCCTGACGGGTCCGGGGACCGGATGAAGGGAGCAGCAGGCGAATGATCCACTTGGTCGCTGAAGGGGGGTACCAGAGCTTCGTTCTCACCGGCGTCGAGAAGGTCTGGCTCGTCGTCGCCCTGGCTGCCGCCCTCTTCGGCATCGTGGTGGGCCTGATCCTCATGAAGGGGGTCCTGGCCGCCGACACGGGGACGACCAAGATGCGCGAGATCGCCGCCGCCATCCAGGAGGGCGCCGAGGCCTTCCTGCGGCGTCAGTTCCGCGCCATCGTCATCGTCATCGTCCCCCTGGCCGTCCTCATCTTCTTCACCGCCACCAAGGTGACCCGGCCCGACCACACCATCGCCCTCTCCTTCGCCTCGGCCGGGATCTTCCGGGTCATCTGCTTCCTGGGCGGGGCGACACTGTCGGGGACGACGGGCTTCATCGGGATGAGCCTGGCCGTCCGCGGCAACGTCCGGACGGCGGCGGCGGCCCGCGGCGGACAGCTCCCCGGGACGCTGCGGGTGGCCTTCCGGACGGGGGCCGTCACCGGGATGCTGTGCGTCGGTCTCGGCCTCCTCGGTGCCACAGTCATCGTCTTCCTCTTCCAGAACACGGCCACCGCCGTCCTCGTCGGTTTCGGTTTCGGGGCCTCCCTGCTGGCGCTGTTCATGAGGGTGGGCGGGGGGATCTTCACCAAGGCCGCTGACGTCGGCGCCGACCTGGTGGGAAAGGTGGAGGCGGGGATCCCCGAGGACGACCCCCGGAACGCGGCGACCATCGCCGACAACGTGGGCGACAACGTCGGCGACTGCGCCGGGATGGCCGCCGACCTCTTCGAGTCCTACGTGATCACCATCGTGGCCGCCATCATCCTTGGCTACGCCGCCTTCAGCTCGCTGGGCGGATCGCTGGCCGCCCACTCGGCCCGAGCCGTGATCTTCCCCCTGATCGTCCCCGCCATCGGGATCGTGACATCGGCCATCGGCGTCTACATCGTCCGGGCCCGGCCCGCCGACAAGAGCGCCATGGCCCCCATCAATCGCGGCTTCTGGTCGGCCGCCGCCCTCACCGTCCTCGGGTCGGGGCTGGTGGCCGGCTTCTACCTCCACTACATGAAGGCCTTCTACGCCGTGCTCACCGGGGTGGCCCTGGCCCTGGTGGCCAGCCTGATCACCGAGCACTTCACCTCGACCGAGCGCCGGCCCGTGCGCGAGATCGCCGAGGCGGCCCGGACCGGGCCCGCCACCACCGTCCTGGCCGGGATCTCCATCGGGCTCGAGTCGACGGTGTGGGCCATCCTGGCCATCGCCGTGGCCATCGCCGTCTCGGTCCTGCTGGCCCACGGCAACGTCGAGCTCTCGCTCTACCTGGTCTCGCTGACCGGGATCGGGATGCTGTCGACGGCGGGGATGGTCGTCTCCGAGGACTCCTTCGGTCCGGTCTCCGACAACGCCGCCGGGGTGGCCGAGATGTCGGGTGAGTTCACCGGCGAGGCCGAACGGGTCATGGTCAGCCTCGACGCCGTGGGGAACACGACGAAGGCGATCACGAAGGGCGTGGCCATCGGCTCGGCCGTGATCGCCTCGGTGTCGCTGTTCGGCTCCTTCGTGGAGACGATCTCCTCGCAGCTCAACCTGGGCCTGTCGGGCTCGAAGCTCTTCGACAGCCCGTTCACGCAGATCAACGTCTCGAACCCGACCATCTTCATCGGGCTGCTGATCGGCGGGTCGGTGGCCTTCCTCTTCTCGTCACTGGCCATCCGGGCCGTGGGCCGGTCGGCGGGGACGGTGGTCCAGGAGGTCCGGCGGCAGTTCCGCGAACACCCCGGGATCATGGACTACACCGAGAAGCCCGAGTACGGCCGGGTCATCTCCATCTGCACGGCGGCCGCCCAGCGCGAGCTCGTCACCCCGGCCCTGCTGGCCATCCTCACCCCGGTGATCGTCGGC
The DNA here is from genome assembly GCA_963800065.1 of uncultured Acidimicrobiaceae bacterium. GTDB lineage: Bacteria > Actinomycetota > Acidimicrobiia > Acidimicrobiales > UBA8190 > CAWJFJ01. The sequence goes on from CAWCZO010000003.1 coordinate 254,969, forward strand.
TTCGGGATCAACTACCTGGCCCTCGGGGCCTTCCTGGCCGCCGCCATCCTCACCGGCCAGCTGATGGCCAACAACCTCTCCAACTCCGGGGGGGCCTGGGACAACGCCAAGAAGTACATCGAGGACGGCCACGAGGGGGGGAAGGGCTCCGAGGCCCACAAGGCGGCCGTGATCGGCGACACGGTGGGCGACCCCTTCAAGGACACGGCCGGCCCGGCCCTGAACCCCCTGATCAAGGTCATGAACCTGGTCTCGCTGCTGATCCTCCCGGCCGTGATCACCCTGCGCCACCACACCGGCGCCCGCCTGGGGATCGCCGGCGGGGCCCTCGTGATCCTGGGGATCGCCATCGCCTTCTCCAAGCGGAGGTCCGAGGGCTTCGGGGCCGAGGACGAGGGGGCGGGGAGGGCCGGGCTCGACCCCCTTCCGGAGCAGACGGCCACGGCCGTCGGGTCCTGAGCGGGCCCTGACCCCCCGGGACCGGGCCACCCGGGCATACTTCCGGGCCGGGAGGGGCGCCGTGACCTGCGGTTGTTGACAGGGCAGGCCGTCACCCTCCACGCTCACCACGACAATGCCTCCTCCCCCCCGAGCCACCCCGACCCGGTCCAACGGCGCCGGCCGGCCCCTCGTGATCGTCGAGTCGCCGGCCAAGGCCCGGACCATCGCGGGCCTCCTGGGCCCCGAGTTCGTGGTCGAGTCGTCGGTGGGCCACATCCGGGACCTGCCCCGGCGGGCCAACGAGGTCCCCGCCGCCTTCAAGGGTGAGGGCTGGGCGCGACTCGGGGTCGACGTCGACAACGGGTTCAAGCCCCTCTACGTGGTGGCCCCCGAGAAGCGCGACGTGGTGGCCAAATTGAAGGCCCTCGTGAAGCAGGCCAGCGAGGTCTATCTGGCCACGGACGAGGACCGCGAGGGGGAGTCGATCGCCTGGCACCTGAGCGAGGTCCTCTCCCCCCAGGTCCCGGTGAAGAGGATGGTCTTCCACGAGATCACCCGGTCGGCCATCGAGCGCGCCGTGGAGGAGTGGCGCGATCTCGACCGCCGGCTGGTCGACGCCCAGGAGGCCCGCCGGATCCTCGACCGCCTCTACGGCTACGAGGTCTCCCCCGTCCTGTGGAAGAAGATCATGCCCCGGCTGTCGGCCGGCCGGGTCCAGTCGGTGGCCACCCGGATGATCGTCGAGCGCGAGCGGGCCCGGATGAGGTTCCGCTCGGCCACCTGGTGGGACGTGGACGGCACCTTCGAGGCCACCGACGCGGGCGGGGCGGGCCAGAGCTTCGGCGCCGGCCTGGTGGCCCTGGGGGGCACGCCCGTGGCCACCGGGCGCGATTTCTCGGAGACGGGTGTCCTCTCGGCGCGCGGTGAGGTCAGGGTCCTCGGTGAACGTGAGGCGACCGACCTGGCGGCCGGGCTCCAGGACCGGCCCTTCACGGTGAAGTCGGTGACCGAGAAGCCGCTGCGGCGGACGCCGGCGCCGCCCTTCATGACCTCGACGCTGCAGCAGGAGGCCAGCCGGAAGCTCCGCTTCGGGGCCCAGCGGACCATGCAGGTGGCCCAGCGCCTCTACGAGCAGGGCTGGATCACCTACATGAGGACCGACTCGACCACGCTCTCCGACGAGGCCCTCTCGGCCTCGCGCGGCCAGGCCGCCGAGCTCTACGGGCCCGAGTACGTCCCCGACCGGCCCCGCCGCTACGAGCGGAAGGTCAAGAACGCCCAGGAGGCCCACGAGGCCATCCGGCCCGCCGGGGAGTCCTTCCGGACCCCGGACCAGGCCGCCGGCGAACTCTCGGGCGACGCCCTGCGCCTCTACGACCTCATCTGGAAGCGGACGGTGGCCTCGCAGATGGCCGACGCCACCGGGACGAGCGCCCAGGTCCGGCTGGTGGGGACGCCGGCGGCCGGCTCCGCCATGACCGGGGAGAACGGTGTCGTCGAAGAAGCGGAGTTCGCCGCCTCGGGCCAGGTGATCTCCTTCCCCGGTTTCCTCCGGGCCTACGTGGAGGGATCCGACGACCCCGACGCCGACCTGGCCGAGCGCGAGGTCCAGCTGCCGGCGCTCGCCGAGGGCGACACGGTGTCGGCCACCGCCCTCGAGCCGAAGTCGCACACCACCCAGCCACCGGCGCGCTACACCGAGGCCTCGCTGGTGAAGAACCTCGAGGAGCTCGGGGTGGGACGTCCGTCGACCTACGCCTCCATCCTGGGGACCATCCAGGAGCGGGGATACGTCTGGAAGAAGGGGACCGCCCTCGTCCCCTCCTTCACCGCCTTCGCCGTGGTGGGTCTGCTCGAGCAGTACTTCGCCAACCTCGTCGACTACGGCTTCACCGCCGCCATGGAGAACGACCTCGACGAGATCGCCGGGGGGGCCCGCGAGGCCCTGCCCTGGCTCACCAGTTTCTATTTCGGCGACCCCGGTGCCGCCGGCCACGGGGCCGCCGGGGGGAACGGTCACGGCGACGGGGCCGGGAACGGCAACGGGGTCGTCAACCGCGGCCTCAAGAGCGAGATCGCCGTCCACCTGGGCGAGATCGACGCCCGCCAGGTGAACTCCATCCCCCTCGGCGACGACGCCGAGGGCCGCGCCGTGGTGGCCCGCGTCGGTCGCTACGGGCCCTATCTCCAGCGCGAGGAGGAGCGGGCCTCGATACCCGAGGACCTCCCCCCCGACGAGCTGACCCTCGAGAAGGCCGAGGAGATGCTGGCGGCGCCGTCGGGGGACCGGGCCCTCGGGAACCACCCCGACGAGGAGCTCCCCGTCATCGCCCGGACCGGTCGCTTCGGTCCCTACGTCCAGCTGGGGGAGGGGGTCGACGGGGACAAGCCCCGGACGGCCTCGCTGTTCAAGACCATGTCGCTCGACACCGTCACCCTCGACGACGCCGTCCGGTTGCTCCGGTTGCCGCGACCGGTGGGCGCCGACCCGGCCACGGGGGAGGAGATCGTGGCCCTGAACGGGCGGTTCGGCCCCTACCTGAAGAGGGGGACCGACACCCGCAGCCTGACCGGCGAGGAGGAGCTCTTCACCGTCACCCTGGACGAGGCGGTGGCGCTGTTCGCCCAACCCAAGCGGGGCCGGGGCCGGACGGCGGCGGCGCCGCTCAAGGAGCTGGGCGACGACCCCGACACGAAGCAGCCGATCGTGCTGCGGTCCGGACGCTTCGGGCCGTACGTCACCGACGGGACGACCAACGCCTCGTTGCGCCAGGGCGACGACGCCGAGACGATCACCCACGAGCGCGCCGTCGAGCTCCTGGCCGACCGCCGCGCCGCCGGCCCCCCCGTCAAGCGGGCCCGGAAGGCGGCCAAGGCCAAGAAGACGGCGGCCAAGAAGACGGCGGCCAAGAAGACCGGCGCCAAGAAGACGGCGGCCAAGAAGACCGGCGCCAAGAAGACGGCGGCGACGAAGGCGTCGAAGACGTCGAAGACGTCGGACGGGGCGGGGCCGGCGGCGCCCGATTCCGACGACTGAGGCCGCTGTGGTGCGCGGCCGGCTGATCGCCTTCGAAGGGATCGACGGCAGCGGGAAGACCTCACAGGTCCGGCTCCTGGCCGGCGCGGCGGAGACGGCCGGCGCGCTGGAGGCCACCGCCGAACCGGGGGCCACCGCCCTCGGGACCGATCTGCGGGACCTCCTTCTGCGCAAGGACCGGCCCCCGGTGGCCGAGCGGGCCGAGGCCCTGCTGATGGCGGCCGACCGCGCCCAGCACGTGGCCGAGGTGGTGGAACCCGCCCTGGCGGCCGGGCGCTGGGTGGTCACCGACCGCTTCTCGGCGTCGACCCTGGCCTACCAGGGGTACGGCCGGGGGCTCGACCTGGGGGAGCTCCGCCGGTTGGTCGAGTGGGCGGCGGCGGGGATCGCCCCCGACCTGAACGTCCTCTTCGACGTCCCCGTCGAGGTGGCCCGGGCACGGCGGGCGTCCGGTGACGACGACCGCCTGGAGAGCCTCGACGGGGCCTTCCACGAACGGGTCCGCCAGGGGTATCTGGCCCTGGCCGCCGCCGACCCCGACCACTGGGTGGTGATCGACGGCGCCGGCGACCCGTCCGAGGTGGCCGGGAGGGTGAGGGTGGCGGTGGAGGCCCGCCTGGGCGCCCTGCCCCCGGGAGCCCCGTGACCGGGGACGCCGTGAGAGCGGACGACGGACCCCCGGTGCCGGGCCTCTTCGCCGAGGTGGTGGGCCAGACGGCCGCCGTGGACCAGCTCCGGGCCACGGCCCGCCACCCCGTTCACGCCTACCTCCTGGTGGGGCCGCCCGGGGTGGGCCAGCGGGCCCTCGTGCGCGGGTTCGCCGCCGCCCTGCTCTGCCCGACGGGGGGGTGCGGGGCGTGCTCCACGTGCCGGCGGGCCCTGGCCGGGGTCCATCCCGATCTGGTCGAGGTCGACCGGTCGGGGCCGTCGGTGACGGTCGAGGACGCCCGTCGGATCGTCCGCCTGGCCCAGCGCCGACCCCTCGAAGCCCACCGGCAGGTGGTGGCCGTCTCCGACGTCCACCTGGCCCTGCGGGCGGCGCCGGTGCTGTTGAAGACCCTGGAGGAACCGGCCCGGGACACCGTCTTCGTCCTTCTGGCCGAGGTGATCCCCCACGAGCTGGGCACGGTGGCCAGTCGCTGTTTCCGGATCGACCTCCCGCCGGTGGCGCCCGGGGCCTTGGCCCCCTGGCTGGTCGGCCAGGGGGTGGACCCCGACCTGGCCGACGACATGGCGGTGGCCGCCGGGGGCAGCGTCGACCGGGCCCGGCTCCTGGTCGACGACGAGGGGTTCGCCGACCGCCGTTCGTTGTGGCGCGACGTCCCCGCCCGGCTCGACGGCACCGGGGCCACCGCCGCCGCCCTGGCGGCCGAGCTGCTGGCGTCGGCCGAGGAGGCGGTGGAGCCCCTGCGCGCCCGGCACCGGACGGAGCTGGAGACGCTCGCCACCCAGGCCGAGTCGACCGGGGAGCGGGGGGTCCCGGGACGAAAGGACGTCGAGGACCGCCAGCACCGCGAGGAACGCCGCTGGCGGGTGGACGAGATCAGGGCGGGACTGGGGGTGTTGGCCAGCGCCTACCGCGACCGGCTGGTGGCCGAGGTCACCGCCGCCGTGTCCTCCCGACCGGTGCGGCTGGCCGAACGCGTCCGTGCCCTGTCGGGCGCGGTGGGCCACGTCGAAGGGGTCTGCGTCGAGATGGTCCGGAATCCGAACGAGTCCCTCATGCTCGAGGCCCTTCTCGTCCGTCTCTCGGCCGTGCCCGGTTAGCTGGCGGCCGTGCCCGGTTAGGTAGCCTGGTCGCTCGTTTGGCCTGGGTAGCTCAGTCGGCCAGAGCAGCGCACTCGTAATGCGCAGGTCAGGGGTTCGAATCCCCTCCCAGGCTCCAAGAAGCGACGCCACCGGGAAAGTCGATAACATCGAAATATTCGCGGGCGGAACGCGATGGTCACCCGCCGGGCGGGGGGGTTCCCGACCGAGGGAGACCCGTCACGGGGAGGCGGAGATGAAGGGCAACCGTCGGTTCTTGCGGTCCATGGTGGCCGGCACGTTGGCCTGGGGGGGACTGGCCACCATCGCCGGTGTCGCCCTTACGACGAGCCCGGCGGCGGCCGACACCGGGTACGTCGATTACACGTGCTCCGTCGGGGGGACGGTGTCGGACGACTTCACCGGATCGATCCCGGCCACGCTGACGGCGGGCCAGCGCTTCGACGTGAGCGGCTACCAGATCGAGGTCAACTTGACCCAGGCCCAGGTCGAGGACGTCGAGTTCTACTACGGCGCCTTCACCCTGTCGGGGAGCGTGTCGGCCACCACCAACGCCGTGGGGGCCACCCCGTCGAGCCTCGACGAAGTGGTGGGGACCTTCTCCGTCAACCTGCCCGATCCCCCCAACTCCGGGGTGTCGTTCTCCGTCCCGAGCTCACCGATCTCCCTCGGACCCTTCACGGCGACGTCCAGCCACGTGGTGATGACCACCGGGGACGCCGAGCTGACGTACAGCAACATCGGCATCACCTCCGACTGCACCCCGCCGACGCCCGCCCCCGTGCTGGCGTCGACCCAGGCGGTGGGGCCCTTCACGTTCGTGGGCAACGGCGGTGCCGGAACGGTGACCGTTCTCGACACGGCCACCGGCGCCGTGGTGGGCAACCCCATCCACGTGGGAGGCACCCCCGACTACATTGCCGTGACCCCGAACGGCTCGCAGGCGCTCGTCTCGACGTGGCCGGGCGGGAACTCGCTGGTGCCCATCGACACGGCCACCCTGACGGCCGGCACCCCCATTCCCATCGACGCCCCCCGGGGGATCGCCATCACTCCGGACGGATCCACGGCCTGGGTGACCGGGGGGAGCGCCGACAACATGCTGTATCCGGTGGACCTGGCCACCGACAAGGTCGGGACCCCGGTCGAGGTGGACCCGTCGGGATCGGCCGCCTCCGTGGCCATCAGTCCCGACGGATCGACCGCCTACGTGGCCAGCCAATTCACGGGCCTCATCCCCGTGGACCTGGCCACCGAGACCGTCGGCGCCGCCATCACGCTCCCCAATCCCCCGAGCGAGGTCAACATCTCGCCCGACGGTGACACCGCCTACGTCAGCGAGGGCAGCCGGTTCGACGCCCTCGACCTGACCGACCACCCCCCTGTCATCGATGCGTCGACCGCCCCCTGCGGGGTGGGGGGTTCGCCGGACCGTTTCGCCATCACCCCCGACGGCACCACCGCCTATGTCGGGTGCGCCAATTCGGGAGAAGTGGTCCCCGTCGACCTGTCCACCTTCGCGCTGGGGTCGCCCATCTCCATCGGGTCTCCCTCCGACGACACGGTCGGCGTGGGCATCACCCCCGACGGCGGCACCGTCTACGCCGCCGACGCCACGGCCGACAGCGTCGTCCCCATCGACACCTCCACCGACACCGCCGGGGCTCCCGTCACCGTCGGTTCCTCGCCCCAGGGCATCGGGATCACGCCCGACGACGGACCGTCCGCCTCGCTCTCGGTGTCGCAGGACCAGTCCGATCCCTCGGGCCTGACCGAGGACTTCGACGCCGGGGCGTCGGTGCAGAACACGAGCCCGGTGGTCACGTACTCCTGGAACTTCGGCGACGGTGGCACCGATGTGACCTCGGTGGCCACCGACAGCCACACCTATGCGTCGTCGGGCACCTACACGGCCACCGTGACCGAGACGGACGCCGCCGGCACCTCGACCACCGAGATCTCCACCGGGCAGCAGATCCTGCGTGACGGGAGCCCGTCGGCCATGGCCTCGGCCCATTTCACGTTGTCGAGTTGCGCCGGCGGGTGCACCCCGACGGTGACGAGCCCGGACGGCAACGCCACCGTGGCCGTCACCCAGGAGTCGTCCACCCAGGGGAGCCTCACGCTTTCGGTGGCCCCCGCCATTCTCGGTTGCAAGAAGGGTTTCAACGAGCCGTCGGAGGTCTCCACCCTGACCGAGTCCTCGGCCTACTCGTCGTCGTCCCCCATCCGGGTGGAGGTGACCGAGACCGACCTGGCCAGCACCACGGGTGTCAAGGTCTGCTACCAGGCCGGCGGCTCCCTGCCCCCGCCGCCCAGGTTCCTGAAGAGGTGCAGCGCCCGGCACCAGGCCCCGTGCCTGGTGTCCCTGGCCCGGTCGGGCCCCGACTCGGTGCTGGCCGCCATGGAGGTGCCGCCCGGCGATCCCCGGTTCTGGATGGGTGACGCCACCCTCGGACTGAAGTCGTTCGCGCCGCTGAAGGCGGCCGTGGGGTCTTCCGTGGTGATCAAGGGAGCCAACCTCTCCCAGGTCTTCGGCGTCTTCTTCTCGGCCAAGGCCCCCGGGACGTTCCTGACCACCGAGGCGATCACCTTCCGGTCGACCACCCAGATCACGGTGACGGTCCCCCCGGGTGCGGTCACCGGGCCCGTCAAGGTGACGACCCAGCTGAACGGTTACGTCTCGAAGAAGCAGTTCACGGTGCTCTGACGGGCGGTTCGGGTGCTCTGACGGCTTGGACCGGACAACCGGTGAGTAGGGTGCTCCCATGGCCGATCAGGCGCGCTTCGCGGACCTCGCCATGGAGCACATGCCGTCGCTGTACTCCGCCGCCCTGCGGATGACGCGCAATCCGGCCGACGCCGAGGACCTCGTCCAGGAGACCTTCCTGAAGGCCTACCGGGCCTTCGACCGCTTCGAGGAGGGCACCAACCTGAAGGCCTGGCTGTACAAGATCCTGACCAACACCTTCATCAACAGCTACCGGGCGGCCAAGAGGCGCCCGGAGAAGGCCGACGTGGAGGACGTCGAGGACCTCTACCTCTACCACCGGCTGGGGGACCTCCAGGCGACGGGGACCGGCCGATCGGCCGAGGACGAGATGTTCGACCACTTCACCGACGACGAGGTGAAGCAGGCCATCGAGTCTCTCCCGGAGTCCTTCCGGATCGCCGTCCTGCTGGCCGATGTGGAGGGTTTCTCCTACAAGGAGATCGCCGAGATCACCGAGGTGCCCATCGGGACGGTGATGAGCAGGATCCACCGGGGAAGAAAGGCGTTGCAGAAGGCGTTGCTCGACTATGCAGTGGCCCGTGGCCTGGTCGGTTCGACCGAGACCGGCCATTAGCGGTTCGGCCACGAGCCCGAGGGAGGACGCGCGATGGGGACCGGAGAGTCCGACGTCGACTGCAACGAGACGATCGAGCGGCTCTATCACTACCTCGACGGGGAGCTGACCGACGACCGCCGCCGCGAGATCAAGCGCCACCTCGACGAATGCCCCCCCTGCCTCGACGCCTTCGACTTCGAGGCCGAGCTGAGGCAGGTCATCGCCGACCGCTGCAAGGACCGGGTGCCCGAGGCGCTGCGCCAGCGGATCCACGATGCCCTCCTGGAGGCCGAACGCCAGAGGCACCCGGCCGGGGGGTGACCCCGGCGCCGCCGGACGCCCCGGGGCGTGACCGCCCGCCGGCCACCGGGCGCGCTCGCTGCTCCGCCGGCCCGCCGACTCCCCGGGGGGGCGCCGAACGGGGCCGGACCGTCGCCACAACGTCCTCACAACGCACGATGAAGTTCCTTTTGTCCAGTGGTCCGAACGGCCGATAGGAGAAGCACGCAGACACTGAAGGAGAGGTTGGGGGGCGATGGTCGAGGATCGGGCGGACGGCGGGGACCTGTCGATCGGGGGGCAGGCGTTCACCACCTACGGGCGGCCCTCGAAGACCTTTCCCGAGGGACGGGTGTGCGGCGAGTCGGGCTGCGGGACGATGCTGTCGATCTACAACGAGAGTGAGTTCTGCTACCAGCACGACGCCGGATCGGCCCCCCGGCTGCGGGGTCGGAAGAGCGCCTGACGGCGCCTGGCCGGCATCGTCGGGGCCTGTCGGCCGGCGCTCGGTGCCGCCCCGGGTCACCAGGGGCCGCCCCGCTCCGTACACTGTCGCTGTGAGCAGCCCCGTGTCGTGGGAGGTGGCCGAACGCGTGGCCACCTGGGTCGGGTCCCGACGCTCGTGGTCGGGGGCCCAGCTCCTCCCCAGCATCGACGCCGCCACCGAGGCACGCTTGGAGCTGGATTTCGCCGAGGTGACGGCCCAGGCCGAGGCTCTGGTGATCGACGCCACCGGGTTGCGACCCGTCTCGGGCGAGGCCCGGGCCCGGGTGGTGGACCGGGCCGGGTGGGTCCGCAACAACCTGTCGTCGTTCCAGCATCTGCTCGATCCCGTCCTCAGCCAGCTCGAGACCACCACGGTGAAGGGCCCCCTGCCCGGGGTGGCCCGTTCCGCCGCCGGGGCCCAGCTGGGCCTGGTGCTCGGCTGGATGTCGACCCGGGTGCTCGGTCAGTACGACCTGCTCTTCACCGGGGACACCTCGGGGGACGCCGTCTCCTACGTGGGACCCAACATCGTGGCCCTGGAGCGCCGCCACGGCTTCCCCCCCCGCCAGTTCCGGCTGTGGATCGCCCTCCACGAGGTCACCCACCGCTGCCAGTTCACCGGGGTCCCGTGGTTGCGGGCCTATTTCCTCTCCCAGGTCGACCAGGTGCTGGCCCACGTCACCCCCGACCCGCACCGCCTGGCCGAGGCCCTCGGGCGCGCCGCCCAGGCCGTGCGCGAGGGACGGAACCCGCTCGAGGATGCCGGGATGCTCGGCCTGGTGGCCCCGCCCGAGCAGCTCGAGGTGATCGCCCGGATCCAGGCCATGATGAGCGTTCTCGAAGGCCACGGTGACGTGACGATGGACCGGGCCGGCGCCGAGGCCGTCCCCGACGCGGCGTGGTTCTCCCGGGTGTTGCACGAGCGACGCAACCGCGCCCCGCGTCCGGTTCGGCTCCTGCAACAGCTGGTGGGGATCGAGGCGAAGATGCGCCAGTACCAGCAGGGGGAGAACTTCATCCGGGCCGTGGAGACGAGCGCCGGCCCCGAGGCGTTGGCCCGGGTGTGGGAGGGTCCCGACCGGCTGCCCACCATGGAGGAGATCCGCCACCCCGACGAGTGGCTGGCCCGGACCGGCCCGGCCCGACTGGCCATCGGCTGACGCCCCACTGCTGATGCCGGGTCCCGGGGTCGACGAGCTCCTCGGGCGCTGCACCTTCCCGCCCCCGGGGACGGCTCTGGTCTGTGCCGTCTCGGGGGGCCCCGATTCCCTGGCCCTGCTGGTGCTGGCCTGCGCCGCCGGCGCCGCGGTGACGGCCGTCCACGTGGACCACGGGCTGCGGCCCGGCTCGGCCGGCGAGGCCGAGGTGGTGGCCGCCGCCGCCGCCCGGTTCGGGGCCGCCTTCCGCAGCGAGACGGCGGTGGTCGAGGACGGGCCCAATCTCGAAGCCCGGGCGCGCGCCGCGCGCCGCGCCGCGGTGGGACCCGGGGCGGCGACGGGCCACACCATGGACGATCAGGCCGAGACGGTGCTGCTCAATCTGCTGCGGGGGGCGGGGCTCGACGGCCTGGCCGGGATGCGGGCCGGGCCGGGCCACCCCATCCTGGGACTGCGGCGGGCCGAGACGGGGGCCCTGTGCCACGACCTGGGGCTCGACCCGGTGCGGGACCTCTCGAACAGCGACCGGCGGTTCCGGCGCAACCGCGTGCGTGAGGAGCTTCTCCCGCTGTGCTGCGCCGTGGCCGGGCGCGACGTGGTCCCGGTCCTGGCCCGCCAGGCCGGGCTGCTGGCCGCCGAGGGGGATCTGCTCGACGAGCTGGCCGGGGCCATCGACCCCTCCGACGGCGCCGCCCTGGCCGCCGCCCCCGGCCCCCTGGCCCGGCGGGCCACCCGGCGGTGGTTGCGCCACGACGGCCCCCACCCCCCGGACGCGGCCGCCGTGGAGCGGGTCCTGGGGGTGGCCCGCGGGGAGGTCCGGGCCACCGACGTGGCTCCCGGGAGACGGGTCAGGCGTTCGCACGGCCGGCTGTCGGTGGCCCCGGTGGCGGTGCCCGAGGTGTCGGCCGGGGAGGGCCCGGGGGCCCGGTGACCAGTCAGCACTAGTGTCGGCGTCCAATGGCCGATGAGGTGGAGTCCCCCTGGCGCGCCGGAGGACGACGGATGTCGGGCGCCGTGGACCCCTGGCACGACGACTCCGATCTCGGCGAGATCGTGGTGGCCGAGGACGTCCTCGACAAGCGGGTGGCCGAGCTCGGCGAGGAGCTGACCAACGACTACGACGGCCGTCCGCCTCTGCTGGTCGGGGTCCTGAAGGGTGCGTTCGTCTTCATGAGCGATCTGGCGCGCGCTATCAGGCTGCCCGTCGAGATCGACGTGATGGCCGTGGCCTCCTACGGGTCGGCCACCACCACCAGCGGAGTGGTGCGGATCGTGAAGGACCTCGACTCCGACCTCACCGGGCGTCACGTCCTCGTGGTCGAGGACATCGTCGACAGCGGGCTCACACTGTCGTATCTGCGCCGGAGCCTCCTGGCGCGCCAGCCGGCCAGCCTGGAGGTGTGCGCGCTGCTCGTGAAGGAGGGCCGCCAGCCGTCCAAACTCGACCTGCGTTACGTGGGGTTCCAGATCCCCCCCGATTTCGTGGTCGGATACGGCCTCGACGTGGCCGAGCGTTACCGCAACCTGCCCGACGTGCGCGTCTACAAGGGCCCCGTCCCCGTCGGGTGATCCCGGTGCGCGCTGGGGTGAACCCGTTGAGGGAGTCGTGAGCGTCGACGTCGAACGGGTGCAGAAGATCGTCGCCGAGTTGCTGGCCGCCATCGGCGAGGAACCCGACCGCGAGGGGCTGCAGGCCACGCCGCGCCGGGTGGCCGCCATGTTCCAGGAATTGTTCGCCGGCAACGACGACGACCCGGGGAGCCATCTCACGGTGACCTTCGCCGCCGAGCACGACGAGATGGTGATGGTGCGCGACATCCCGTTCGCCTCCTTGTGCGAGCACCACATGATCCCGTTCATGGGAAAGGCCCACGTGGGCTACATTCCCGGCGAGGACGGCCGGATCACCGGCCTGTCCAAGCTGGCCCGTCTGGTCGACTCCTTCGCCCACCGGTTGCAGGTGCAGGAGCGGATGACGACCCAGATCGCCGACACCATCGAGAAGGTCCTCGAGCCCCGGGGGGTGCTCGTGGTGGTGGAGGCCGAGCATCTCTGCATGTCGATGCGCGGCGTGAAGAAGCCCGGGACCCTCACCATCACCTCGGCCGTCCGCGGCTTGTTCCGCGACGACCCCCGGACGCGGTCCGAGGCCATGGAATTCGTCCACGGCCGGTGAGAGGACCGCCGCCGACCGGTCGCGGACGGCGGCGGGCGGCTCTACGCTACGGCCCATGCGACCCCTCGTGATGGGTGTTCTGAACGTGACGCCCGACTCGTTCTCCGACGGGGGTCGGTACCTCGACCCCGACCGGGCGCTCGAGCGCGGCCTGGAGATGGTGGCCGAGGGGGCCGATCTGGTCGACGTGGGCGGGGAGTCGAGCCGTCCGGGAGCCGAGCCGGTGTCCGCCGCCGAGGAGCGCCGCCGGGTTGTGCCGGTGATCGACGCCCTGGCCGCCCACGTCCGGGTGTCGGTCGACACGGTGAAGCCGGCCGTGGCCGAGGCCGCCGTGGCCGCCGGGGCCACCCTGGTGAACGACATCTCGGCCACGCTGTGGCCCGTGGCCGCCTCCCACGGGGTCGGATGGGTGGCCATGCACATGCTGGGGACCCCGGCCACCATGCAGGACGACCCCCGCTACGACGACGTGGTGGCCGAGGTGCGGTCCTTCGTTCTCGACCGGGCCCGCCGGGCCACCGAGGCCGGCGTCGGGGAGGTGTGGGTGGACCCCGGGTTCGGTTTCGGGAAGACCGCCGGGCAGAACCTGTCGCTGCTGCACCACCTGCCGCGAACTGACCACGGCCGGCTTCCCGGTGCTGGTGGGGACGAGCCGGAAGTCCTTCCTCGGCACCCTGGCACCCACGGCCGACGGCCGGCCCGCCCCGGCCGGGGACCGTCTGGCCGGATCGCTGTCCACGGCGACGTGGGCCATGCTGGCCGGGGCCGCCATGGTCCGGGTCCACGACGTGGCGGCCACGGTGCAGGCGGCCACCCTCGTCGGGGAGACGGGGCTGGTCGGGCAGACGGGGATGGTGCCGGCATGAGGGGCAAGTGGGCGGCGGGGATCTCGCCCCGGAACTTCACCTGGGTGGTCCAGGATCAGCTGGCCGTGAGCGAGCGGCCGGGGGGCTTCGCCCCCAACCACCGCCGGGTCCGGCGCCAGGAGGAGATCATCTGGCTGCGGGTCCAGGGCTTCACGCGGGTGGTGTCGCTGCTGCCGTCGTCGCACAACCTGGCCGCCTACGACGAGGGTGAGCTCACCAGCTCCCACTTCCCCTTCGGGCCCGGTGGTGACCAGCGCGAGGTCCTGCTCGAGCTGTACCGGAGCCTCGACGAATGGACGGCGGCCGGTGAACGCGTGCTGGTCCACCAGGAGGAGCTGGGCGACCGCGTCATGGGGGTGGTGGCCGGCTACCTGTTCTGGTCGGGCCGTCTCCCCGGGGGAGCGCAGGCCATCGTGGCCGTCGAGCAGCTGATCGGTCACCAGATGGGACCCCAGGGTCGCGACGTCGCCGCCCAGGCCGTGGCCCTGGGCACCGCCGCCGCCGACAAGCGCCGGGCCCCGCGCCGCGGTGCCGGAACGGGGCGGTGACGGGGGACCGGATCGAGATCCGGAGCCTGCGCCTGGTCGGGGTGCACGGTCTGCTCCCCGAGGAACGCAGCCGCCCCCAACCCCTCGAGGTCGATCTCGACGTGGAGGTCGACATGGCCGGCGCCGCCGCCAGCGACGACCTGGCCGACACCGCTGACTACGGCGCCGTCATCGCCGCCGTGGCCGCCGTGGTGGCCGGCCCCCCGCACGACCTGCTCGAGTCCCTGGCCGGCGCCGTGGCCGACGCCGTGCTCGGCGACGGGCGGGTGACGTCGGTGACGGTGGCGGTGAGGAAGCTACGACCGCCGGTCCCCTTCGACGTGGGCTCCACCGGCGTCCGCCTCACCCGGCCCCGCTCACGACCCTGACGGCGTGCGGTCCTTCCTCGGTCTCGGGTCGAACATGGGGGACCGGGAAGCGCACCTGCGCCGCGCCCTGGCGGCGCTGCCCGACCTGGTGGCCGTGTCCCCCCTGTACGAGACCGAGCCGGTGGGGGGCCCGCCGGGCCAGGACCGGTACCTCAACCTGGTGGCCGAGCTGGCGTCCGCGCTGACGCCGCGGGAGCTGCTGGCTGTGGCCCGGCGGCTGGAGGACCGGGCGGGCCGGGTGCGGACCGTGCGCCACGGCCCGCGGACCCTCGACGTCGACGTCCTCCTGGTGGGCGATCTGGTCGTCTCCGAGCCCGATCTCGTCGTGCCCCATCCCCGGATGTGGGAGCGCCGTTTCGTGGTGGCCCCGCTCGCCGATCTGGCCCCCGATCTCGTCTCACCGTCGGTGAGGATTGCCTCTGGTGGAGACGTCCGTGAGCTGGGTATGCTGAGCGGGTACTGATCCGATCGCCTGACGCGACCGGCACCCTCGGTGAGGGGCTGGAGCGCAGAAAGGTTTCCGGTGACATCTCTGGCGCTGGTGGGCCCCGGGCGGGCCGGCCGCTCGTTGGGTTCGGCCCTTGTCGACACCGGCTGTGAGCTGCGTGCCGTGTGGGGGCGCGGCGACGACCCCACGGGGGCCGCCGCCGGTGTCGACGTCGTGATCATCGCCACCCCCGACGCCGCCGTGGCCGAGGTGGCCGCCGCCATCGCCCCGGTGGAGACGACGGTGGTGCTCCACATGTCGGGCGCCCTCGGCCTCGACGCCCTCGCCCCCCACCGCCGTCGGGCCTCGTTGCACCCGTTGATGCCGTTGCCCTCACCCGAGGTGGGCCGGGTCCGCCTGCGCAGCGGGATCACCTTCGCCGTGGCCGGCGACCCGCTGGCCACCGACCTGGGCCGGGCCCTCGGGGGACGGTGCCTCGAGATCGACGACGACCGGCGCGCCGCCTACCACGCCGCCGCCTGTGTGGCCGCCAACCATCTGGTGGCGTTGCTCGGCCAGGTGGAACGGGTGGCGGCGTCGGTCGGGCTGGACGTGGGCGCCTTCGTCCCGCTGGCCCTGGCCGCCCTGCGGGACGTGTCCGATCTGGGTCCCGCCGCCGCCCTCACGGGACCGGCCTCGCGCGGGGACGAGGCCACGCTGGCCCGGCACCGGGCCGCCCTGGCCCCCGAGGAGGTCGCCGGATACGACGCCGGCGTGGCCCTGGTGCGCCGACTGGCCACGGAGATGGCACCGTGCGGGTGATCACGACGGCTGGAGGGTTCTCCGACGCCCTCGACGCCGAGCGGGCGCTGGGCCGTCGGGTGGGCCTCGTCCCCACCATGGGCGCCCTGCACGCCGGGCACCGTTCGCTGGTGGCGCGCGCCGCCGACGAGTGCGACGTCGTCGCCGTGACCGTCTTCGTCAATCCCCTCCAATTCGACGCCGCCGAGGACCTCGACACCTACCCGCGCGATCTCGACGGGGACGTGGCCCAGGCGGCGTCGGCCGGAGCGGCCATCGTCTTCGCCCCGCCGGTGCAGGAGATGTACCCCGGTTTCCCGGCGCCGGTGGCCACCTCGGTCCACGTCGACGCCGTCGGCGACGTGTTGGAGGGCGCCTCGCGGCCCGGGCACTTCGACGGGGTGGCCACCGTGGTGGCCAAGCTGTGCTGCCTGGCCGGACGCAGCCGGGTGTACTTCGGGGAGAAGGACTTCCAACAGCTGGCCGTGGTCCGCCGGATGGCCGCCGACCTCTGTCTCCCGGTGGAGATCGTGGCCTGCCCCACCGCGCGCGAGCACGACGGCCTGGCCCTGTCGAGTCGGAACATCCGGTTGTCGGCCGACGGCCGGGTGGCCGCCGTGGCCCTGCACCGCGCCCTCATCGCCGGACTGGGCGCACTCGACGCCGGTGAGCGCGACCCGGCCCGGGTGGGCGCATTCATGAGAGAGGTCCTGACCGCCGCCGACGGGGTCGTCCCCGACTACGCCGTGGCCGTCGACGCCGCCACGCTGGCCACACCGCGGCGACTGAGCGGTGAGGTCCGGCTGCTGGTGGCCGCCACCGTGGGGTCCGTGCGGTTGATCGACAACACCGGTCTCGTCCTCGAGCGGGCCGAGGCGCCGGTGGGAACGCAGGCATGACCGATCCGAGAAGAGGGGAGCGCTGAGTGATGCGCCGGCGCATGATGAAGTCCAAGATCCACCGGGCGACGGTGACCGACGCCAATCTCGACTACGTCGGTTCGATCAGTCTCGACCCCGAGCTCATGAAGCTCGCCGACATCCTCGAGTACGAGCAGGTGACGGTGGTGGACATCGACAACGGCGCCCGGTTCGAGACCTACGCCATCGTCGGAGGTCCGGGTGAGGTGTGCCTCAACGGCGCCGCGGCGCGCCTCGTGCACCACGGCGACAAGATCATCGTCATCACCTACGCCGACTACGAGGGTGCCGAGCTCGAGGAGTTCGCCCCCACCATCGTGCACGTCGACGCCCTCAACGCACCGATCGAGATCAGCTCCACCGTCGAGGTCGGCCGCTACGAGGCCGCGTTGCTCCCGGCAGTGACCGGCTGACACCCGGCCGCTTGTCGGGAGCGGGACCCGCCGTGGAGCTCGACGTTCTCGTTCTCGGTTCCGGGGTGGCCGGGCTGTCGGCCGTCGTCCGCCTGGCCGAGGTCCCCGGGATGCGGGTCGGCGTGCTGACCAAGGCCGAGCTCTCCCAGTCGGCCACCCGCTGGGCCCAGGGGGGAGTGGCGGCCGTCCTCGGCGGGGACGAGGACTCCACCGATCTGCACCTGGCCGACACGCTGGCCGCCGGAGCCGGGCTCTGCGACGCCGCCGCCGTGAGGATGCTCGTCGACGAGGGACCGGCGCGCGTCCGCGAGCTGATCGCCCTGGGGGCGGTGTTCGACCGGGAGGCGGGAGGCGACCTGGCCCGGGCCCGTGAAGGGGGACACTCCACCGCCCGCGTCCTGCACGCCGGGGGCGCGGCCACCGGGGCCGAGGTGGAGCGGGCCCTGGTGTCGGCCGTGGAGCACACGGCGGCCGCCGTCCTCGAGCGGTGGTTCGCCCTCGATCTGCTGGTGGACGCTGGCCGGTGCGTCGGGGTGGCGGCCGTCGACCCCGACGGTGCCGTCCGCGACGTCCGGGCCCGGCACGTGGTGCTGGCCACCGGCGGGGCCGGCCAGCTCTACGCCGTGACGACCAACCCGGTCGAGGCCACCGGTGACGGGATCGCCATGGCCCTGCGCGCCGGAGTGGTCGTCGCCGACGTCGAGTTCTTCCAGTTCCATCCCACCGCGCTGCACCATCCGGCCGTGCCCCGGCCCCTTCTGTCCGAGGCGCTGCGGGGCCACGGGGCTCTCCTGCGCGACGCCGACGGCCAGCGCTTCGTCGACGAGCTGGCGCCGCGCGACGTCGTCAGCCGGGCCATGGCCGAGAGGATGACGGCCGCCGGGGTGCCGCACCTGTGGCTGGACGCCACCGGCCTCGAGTCCTTCGACCAGCGCTTCCCCACGCTGGCCGACCGGCTGTCGGCCGCCGGACTCGACCCCGCCGTCGACTGGCTGCCCATCGCCCCCGCCGCCCACTACCTGTCGGGCGGGGTGGTCACCGACCTCGACGGCGCCAGCGCCCTGCCCGGTCTGTGGGCCGCCGGGGAGACGGCGTGCACCGGGGTGCACGGCGCCAACCGGTTGGCCTCGAACTCGCTGCTCGAGGGGATGGTGTTCGGTGCCCGCCTGGCCGAGGCCATCGAGGAGGGTCGCGACGCGCCGACGCCCTCCGGTGTCATGGGTGCGCTGCTCGGCGGGGCGTCGGGCGGTGACATCGGATGCACGGACGTGGCCGGGCTGCCGGCCCCGTCGTGGGTGGCGCGGCGCCCGGTGGGCGACGGTGACGACGACATGACCAAGAGCCGCCACCGCCTGCAACGGGCCATGACCGAGGGCGCCGGTGTCCTTCGGTCGAGCGCCTCGCTGGCCACGGCGGCCCACGAGGTGGGCGACGTCGCCGCCACGGCGGCCACGTGGCCGGCCGGCCGGGCCGCCGGGGAGGTGGCCAACCTGGCCGCCGTGGCCACGGCGCTGCTCCGGTCGGCCGACGCCCGGATCGAGACACGGGGGGCGCACGCCCGCGTCGAGTATCCCGACTCTCGTCCCGAGTGGCGCCGGCGCCTGGTGCACGGTCGGATCCCCGTCGCCCCCGGGTCCGGTGCCGACGACGGGGCGACGCCGTGACCTCGGCTCCCGTCGACCCGCCCGCCCCCGCCGTGCGCCAGGCCGTGGAGCGCGCCCTGGCCGAGGACATCGGCCCCCTCGGCGACATCACGGCCTCTCTCGTTCCCGCCGCCGTCACGGCGCGGGCCACGGTGGTGGCCCGCCGCCCCGGGGTGGTGGCCGGCCGGCTGTGCGCGCTGGAGACCTTCGCCCGGGTCGACCCGACGGTGGCGGTGGACTGGAAGCTCGACGACGGCAGCCCGGTGGTGGCCGGTTCGGTGGTGGCCGTGGTGAGCGGGCCCCTGCGGTCGATCCTCACCGCCGAGCGCACGGCCCTCAACTTCCTGTGCCATCTGTCGGGGGTGGCCACCACGGCGCGCCGGTACGTCGAGGTGGTGAGCGCCGCCAACCCGTCCACGCGGGTGCTCGACACCCGCAAGACGACACCCGGTCTGCGCGCCCTGGAGAAGGCGGCGGTGCGCGCCGGAGGGGCCTTCAACCACCGCGGCAACCTCTCGGAGGCCGTCCTGGTGAAGGACAACCACCGGGGCGGCCTGAGCATCGCCGAGGCCGTGACGCAGGCCCGGCGGTGGTGGCCGGGCCGGATGGTGGAGGTGGAGTGCGACCGCGCCGATCAGGTGAGCGAGGCCATGGAGGCCGGCGCCGCGGCCGTGCTCCTCGACAACATGACGCCGGCCGAGGTGGCGTCGTGCGTGGC
This sequence comes from uncultured Acidimicrobiaceae bacterium, assembly GCA_963800065.1. Classification (GTDB taxonomy): domain Bacteria; phylum Actinomycetota; class Acidimicrobiia; order Acidimicrobiales; family UBA8190; genus CAWJFJ01. The sequence goes on from CAWCZO010000003.1 coordinate 274,345, forward strand.
CTCGGTGCGCGCCGCCCCGGCCGGCGACCGTGTCCTGGTGGAGGTGTCGGGTGGCGTCACCCTGGACAGCGCACCGCGCTACGCGGCGGCCGGTGCCGACCTGATCTCGGTGGGAGCCATCACCCATTCGGCGCCTGTCCTCGATCTGGCCCTGGACCTCGAGGAGGCCTGACCGTGCTGCTGGCCATCGACGTGGGAAACACCGAGACCGTCATCGGCCTGTTCTCGACGGCCCCGGGCGACGACCCCCCCACGGGGACGCGCCGCGCCCCGCCGGCGCCGCCCGAGCCGGCCGGACTGTCGCACCACTGGCGGCTGTCGACGGTCGACGACCGCACACCCGATGAGCTGGCCCTGCTCGTCTCCCAGCTGCTCACGCTGGACGGGATGGACGTGACCGAGGTGGTGACGGGGATGGCGGTGACCTCGTCGGTCCCCCGCGTCACCGCCGCCTTCCGACAGATGGCCAGTCGCTGGTTCGACGTGCCCTGCGTCGTGCTCGAACCGGGGGTGCGCTCGGGCATGCCCATCCTCTACGACAATCCCAAGGAGGTCGGTCCCGACCGGATCGCCAACGCCATCGGCGCCTTCGACCTCTACGGGGGTCCCTGCATCGTCGTCGACCTGGGCACCGCCACTACGTTCGACGTCATCTCGGCCGCCGGGGAATACCTGGGCGGGGCCATCGCCCCGGGGATCGCCATCTCCATGGACGCCCTCTTCCACCACGCCGCCGCCTTGCGACGGGTCGATCTGGTGGAACCGCGCAGCGTCATCGGAAAGTCGACAGTGGAGTCGCTCCAGTCGGGTGCGCTGTACGGGTACGCCGAACAGGTGGACGGGATGTGCCGGCGGATCATGGACGAGCTGGGTCCGTGCACGGTGGTGGCCACCGGAGGCCTGTGTGACATCGTGGCGCCGCTGTCTCTTCGGATCGAGCATCGCGAGCCGTGGCTCACGCTGCACGGGCTGCGCCTGGTCTACGAGCGCAACGTCAACGACGGACAGGGCCACCGGCCAGAACCCTGAGGGCGGGACCCTGACGGCGGACCCCGGCGCCGACCGGTAGCGTCGTCGCCCATGGCCGACGTCCCCTACCGCTTCGAACGCACGGCGGAGGCCGCCGCCCTGCACGAGCGCTACGCCGCCCTGGGCGCCGGCGAGGAGACGGAGGACGAGGTGTCGGTGGCCGGCCGGGTGATGCTCAACCGGCCGCAGGGCCGCCTGGCCTTCGCCACCCTGCGGGACTCGTCGGGGCAGATCCAGCTCTTCGCCCTGGAGAAGACCACGAAGGACTTCGACACATTCTCCCGGCTGTCGCAGGGGGACTGGGTGGGGGCCAGCGGCCGCGTCATGAAGACGCGCAAGGGCGAGCTCTCGGTGCAGGTACGTGAGTGGGTCCTGTTGGCCGAAGCCCGTCGGTCCTTCGGCGACAAGTGGAAGGGCGTGACCGACACCGAGACGCGGTTCCGCCAGCGCGAGGTCGACCTGTGGGCCAACGAACGGTCGGGGGAGGTCCTGCGTCTGCGCAGCCGCGTGGTGAGCTCCCTGCGCCGGCGCCTCCAGGCGGAGGGTTTCGTGGAGGTGGAGACGCCGATCCTCCACGTCCAGCCCGGAGGGGCGACGGCCAAGCCTTTCGTGACTCACCACAACGCGCTGGACTGCGACCTGTATCTGCGGATCGCTCCCGAGCTCTTCCTGAAGCGACTGGTGGTGGGGGGCTTCGAGAAGGTCTTCGAGATCGGACGGGTGTTCCGCAACGAAGGTCTCTCACCGCGTCACAACCCCGAGTTCACGATGCTCGAGCTCTATCAGGCCTACGCCGACTACCGCGACTTCATGGTCCTGGTGGAGCAGCTGGTGTCGGGGCTGGCGTCGGAGCTGCTGTCGACGACACGCCTGACGTATCAGGGACGCCCCCTCGATCTCACCCCGCCGTGGCGGCGCGCCACCATGGCCGAGCTGGTGACCGAGGCCACCGCTGAGGAGGCCAGTGTCCACACCGCCGTCGACGACCTCCGTCGGCGGGTGGCCGCCGCCGGTGTCGATCCCGATCCGGCGTGGGGCCCGGGGAAGTTGCTGCTCGAGCTGTACGAGAAGACGGCCGAGACGGGGCTGTGGGGGCCGGTGTTCGTCACCGACTTCCCGGCCGAGGTGTCGCCGCTGTCGCGCCGGCACCGCGACGACCCCGATCTGGTCGAGAGGTTCGAAGCCGTCGTGGCCGGACGCGAGCTGGTGAACGCCTTCTCCGAACTCGTCGACCCCGACGATCAGCGGGCGCGCTTCGAGGCCCAGGCGGCGGTGGGCGCCGCCGGCGACGAGGAGGCCATGCGGGTGGACGAGGACTACCTCCGGGCCCTGGAGCTCGGCCTCCCACCGACGGCGGGCCTGGGCATCGGGATCGACCGCCTCGTCATGCTCCTGGCCGACGTGGCCAACATCCAGGAGACCATCGCCTTCCCCACCCTGCGCCCCGAACGCTGACGGCACCGTCTTCGTCGTTCCTTAACAGATGGCACACGGGGCGCTCACGTCACCGGCCGATGCTGGAGGGGTAGGGCGAACCGGACGAGCCGGTTCCGAGAGGAAGGTCGAGAGATGTTCACCAGGACTCAGGCAGGCAAGTTGGCCAGCAAGGCTTTGGCCGCCACCGCGGTGGTCGGCGCCCTGGCCCTCGGAACAGGTGGCGCCGCATTCGCCGCCACCCCCACCGCCGGTCCGGGCGCCACCCCGGCCGCCGGTCACCTCGGCTGTGCCCGGGCCCCCCGAGCGTTGGCCCGCATCAACAGGACCGAGGCCAGGATCACCAAGCGTCTCCCCAAGCTGGAGGCGGCCGAGACGAAGTTGACGGCGGCCGGCCACACCAAGCTGGCGGCGCGCGTCGAGAAGCGGATCGAGCGGATGCAGAAGGTGGACACCAGGGTGACGGCGCTGGCCAGCAAGATCGAGGCCCGGTGCCCGGGGGTCTCGGCCAGCTGACGGACCGGGACCGGGCGGCCGCTACCGGCTGACGACCGGAAGATCGTCGAGGAGACCGTGAGCCAGCTCGACCAGGGAGCGACCGAGGTCCGATCCCGGTAGCGAGGCGGCCGCCTCGGCCGCCTCGGCGACGTAGCGCCGCCCGGCGGCCACGGTGGCGTCGATGGCGGTGGACCCGGCCACGATGGCCCGGGCCTTGTCCCGCTCGGGCTGGTCCAGCGGTTTGCCGAGAAGGGGCGCCAGCTCGGGACCGGCGCCGGGGTCGCGCAGCGCCTTCAGCACGGGCAGCGTGTAGATGCCCTCGGCCAGGTCCTGGCCGGGCAGCTTCCCCAGTTCCTCCTCGGTGCCGATCACGTCGAGGACGTCGTCACGCAGTTGGAAGAGCATGCCGAAACAACGGCCGAAGGTGGTGAAGGCGTCCACCTCGACGCGCGGCAGGGCCCCGGTCAGCGCGCCGATGCGGCACGAGGTGGCCATGAGGGCGGCCGTCTTCCCGGCGATGGCGGTGAAGTAGTGGTCCTCGGTGCGCGCCGTGCTGAAGGCGGCCCGGACCTCGGCCACCTGGCCCTGGCACAGTTGCCCGAGGGTGTTGGCCAGGAGGCCGGCGATCTCGGTCCCCAGTGACGCCGCGATCTCGGCCGACCGGGCCAGCAGGAAGTCGCCGGCCACGATGGCCACGAGATTGCCCCACCGGGCGTTCACACTCTCGACGGTCCGGCGCATGGTGGCCTCGTCCATGACGTCGTCGTGGTAGAGCGAGGCCAGGTGGACGAGCTCGACGGCCACGGCCCCCTGGAGGTCGTCGGCCCGGGCCGGGCGGGACCCGCCGGTGGCCGCCGCCAGGGCCAGACCCGGCCGCAGCCGCTTGCCGCCGGCGGCGATCAGGTGGCCGGTGACCTCGTCGAGGAAGGGGTCGCCCGAGCGCACCGACTCGCGGAGCTCGGGTTCGAGGCTGGCCAGGTTGCCGTCCATGGAGGGGAGCGACAGGAGGGGAGCGGCGTTCACCGGGCTGAACGATAGGCGAAGCGGCACGGGATGTGACAACGCAGCCCTGTCCTGGTCAGAGCCCCTGTCCTGGCCGCCGGTGGGTCCAGCGGCGGCACCGGCGGCACCGGGGGTGCGGCCGCCGACGGGGGGTCCGGAGCCGGCGCCGGCGGTGGTCCCGCTGGTCAGACGAACGCGGTGTGTGGTTTTGGTCAGGATCGGGGCCCGAACTGCCGAAGGGTTCACAACGAATCGACCACGCAGATTCGTGTCGGACTGGTGTCGGTTCGTTCGGTCCGACCGGTACACTCGTTCCAGGGAATCGAGCCGTCGAGGGAGGCGGATCTGGTGTTCGAACGCTTCACGGACCGGGCACGGAGGGTGTTGGTGCTGGCGCAGGAGGAAGCGCGCCTGCTCAATCACAGCTTCATCGGTACCGAGCACATTCTTCTCGGCCTCATTCACGAGGGCGAGGGAGTCGCGGCCAAGGCCCTCGAGCAACTCGGCATCTCCTTGGAGGCCGTGCGCGAGAAGGTGGAGGAGACCATCGGGCTCTCCGGGACGGCCCCGACCGGGTCACCGCCGTTCACCCCCCGGGCCAAGAAGGTCCTCGAGCTGTCGCTGCGCGAGGCCCTCCAGCTCGGTCACAACTACATCGGCACCGAGCACATGCTCCTCGGCCTCGTGCGCGAGGGCGAGGGCGTGGCCGCCCAGGTGCTCGTGAGCCTGGGCGCCGACCTGGCCCGCGTGCGCCAGCAGGTGATCCAGCTCCTGTCGGGGTACCAGGGCAAGGAGTCGGTGGGTGCCGGCCCCGGCTCGACGGCATCGGAGACGCCCTCGGGTTCACCCGTTCTCGACCAGTTCGGTCGCAACCTCACGCAGCTGGCCCGCGAGGGGAAGCTCGATCCGGTCATCGGTCGCGACAAGGAGATCGAGCGGGTCATGCAGGTGCTGTCGCGCCGCACCAAGAACAACCCCGTTCTGATCGGCGAGCCCGGCGTGGGCAAGACGGCCATCGTCGAGGGCCTGGCCCAACGCATCGTGGCCAACGACGTGCCCGAGACGCTGCGGGGCAAGCAGCTCTACACCCTAGATCTCGGCGCCCTGGTGGCCGGGAGCCGGTACCGCGGTGATTTCGAGGAGCGTCTGAAGAAGGTCCTGAAGGAGATCCGGACCCGGGGCGACATCGTGCTGTTCATCGACGAGCTGCACACGCTGGTGGGAGCCGGGGCGGCCGAGGGGGCCATCGACGCCGCCTCCATCCTGAAGCCCATGCTGGCGCGCGGCGAGCTCCAGACCATCGGGGCCACCACCCTGGACGAGTACCGCAAGCACCTCGAGAAGGACGCCGCCCTCGAGCGGCGCTTCCAGCCCATCAAGGTGGAGCAGCCCACGGTGGCCCACACCATCGAGATCCTCAAGGGGCTGCGCGACCGCTACGAATCGCACCACTCGGTGACCATCACCGACCAGGCCCTGGTGGCGGCGGCCAACCTGGCCGACCGCTACCTGGCCGACCGCTACCTGCCCGACAAGGCCATCGACCTCATCGACGAGGCCGGGAGCCGGCTGCGGATCAGGCGGATGACCACCCCTCCGGACTACAAGAAGTTGGAGGAGGAGATCGACCGGATCCGCACCGACAAGGAGTCGGCCATCGAGCGCCAGGCCTTCGACCAGGCCAAGAAGCTGGCCGACCAGGAGAAGGAACGGCTCGATCGCAAGACGGCCATGGAGGCCGAGTGGCGCGCCGAGGGTGTCGAGCTCTTCGACATCGTGGACGAGGAGGTCATCGCCGAGGTCCTGGCCAACTGGACCGGGATCCCCGTCTACCGCCTGACCGAAGAGGAGACGTCCAAGCTCCTGCGCATGGAGGACGAGCTCCACAAGCGTGTCATCGGCCAGGAGGAGGCCATCAAGGCCCTGTCGCGCGCCATCCGCCGGACCCGCGCCGGGCTCAAGGACCCCAAGCGGCCCAGCGGCTCGTTCATCTTCCTCGGCCCCACCGGGGTGGGGAAGACGGAGCTGGCCAAGACCCTGGCCGAGTTCCTCTTCGACGACGAGGACGCGCTGATCCAGCTCGACATGAGCGAGTACATGGAGAAGCACACCGTGTCGCGGCTCGTCGGCTCCCCTCCCGGGTACGTCGGGTACGAAGAGGGCGGTCAGCTCACCGAGGCCGTGCGGCGCAAGCCGTTCTCCGTGGTTCTGTTCGACGAGGTCGAGAAGGCCCACCCCGACGTGTTCAACGCGCTCCTGCAGATCCTGGAGGACGGGCGCTTGACCGACGCCCAGGGTCGCTCGGTCGACTTCAAGAACACCGTCCTCATCATGACCTCGAACCTGGGAACGGCCGACCTGCGCAAGTCCTCGGTCGGTTTCGCCAAGTCGTCGGAGGCGGTCAGCTACGAGCGCATGAAGACCAAGGTCAACGAGGCCCTGAAGCAGCACTTCCGGCCCGAGTTCCTCAACCGGATCGACGAGGTGATCGTCTTCCACGAGCTGTCGCGCGAAGAGGTCATCGAGATCGTCGACCTCATGACCAAGCGCGTGGGCGACCAGCTCGAGAGCCAGGGTCTCGGCCTCGAGCTCACCCCGGCGGCCAAGATGGCACTGGCCGACAAGGGCTACGACCCGACCCTCGGTGCCCGACCACTGCGCCGGGCCATCCAGCAGTACGTCGAGGACCCGTTGTCGGAGCGCATCCTGTGGAAGGAATTCCGGGTGGGCGAGACGATCGTCGTCGACGTCGACGCCGACAACGACAACGAGATCGTGTTCCGGACCATCGAAGGCCTGCAGCCACCGCCGGTGGAGCTGGCCGGCGCCGGCCCCAGCACCTGAGGGCGGTCACAAGAGCGTCACACCCGGGTCGTACGGTGCCCGTATGGGCAGACCGCGGTCGGTGCACCGGTGTGGGACGTGCGGCGTCACCACGGCCCGCTGGGCCGGTCGGTGCCCGACCTGTGGCGAGTGGAACTCGCTGCGCGAGGAGGCGGTGCCGGCCCGGACGCCGGTTGGAGAACCCCTCGACGACGACGTCGGTCCCGTCGCCCTGTGCGCCGTCGACGTCTCGGGGGCGGCACCCCGGTCCACGGGGCTGACCGAGCTCGACCGGGTCCTCGGGGGTGGCCTCGTGCCCGGATCTGTCACCCTCCTGGGCGGTGAACCCGGGGTGGGGAAGTCGACCCTGCTCCTCCAGGTCCTGCGGGCGGTGGCGGCCACGGGGGCCACGGTGGTGCTCGTCTCGGCCGAGGAATCGGCGGCCCAGGTCCGCCTGCGGGCCGAACGGCTCGGTCCGGTGCCCGCCACCCTGCTGCTCCTCGAGGCCACCGACGTCCGTGTGGTGGCCCGCTGCCTGGAGGAGCTCGCCCCCGACCTGGTCGTGGTCGACTCCGTCCAGGCGGTGGCCGATCCCGATGTGGTGGGCCTGCCGGGAGGTGTCCCCCAGGTGCGGGCCTGCGCCGAGTACCTGGTCCGGACGGCCAAGACCCACCGCGTCCCGTTCGTGCTCGTCGGCCACGTCACCAAGGACGGGGCCCTGGCCGGTCCCCGGGTGCTCGAACACCTGGTCGACACGGTGATGACCGTCGAGGGCGACCGTCACCACGCCCTGCGGATGGTACGGGCCACCAAGCACCGTTTCGGCCCCACCGGCGAACTCGGGCTGTTCGCCATGGGCGACGCCGGACTGGCGGCGGTGACCGACCCCCATCAGCTCCTGCTCGGTGACCGCCGCCCGGGGACGGCGGGCAGCGCCGTGCTGGCGGCCATGGAGGGACAGCGGGCCCTGCTGGTCGAGATCCAGGCCCTGCGGGCCCCGGCGTCGTCGGAGCCGGCCCCGGTGCGCCGGTCCGCCCAGGGGGTGGACACCGGGCGACTGGCCCTGCTTCTGGCCGTGCTCGAACAGCACGCCGGCATCGTCCTCGGGCACGCCGACGTCTTCGCATCGGCCGTCGGTGGTATCCGCGTCACCGAGCCCGCCGCCGACCTGGCGCTCGTGCTGGCTCTGGCGTCGGCGGTGACCGGCACGGCGTTGCCGGCCGACGTGGTCGCCTTCGGCGAAGTCGGACTCGGTGGGGAGGTCCGCCAGGTCCCCCACGCTCCGAGGCGTCTGTCGGAGGCGGCCCGGACCGGTTTCCGCCGTGCCCTGGTCCCCGCTTCGTGCCCCGACGGACCGCCCGGTATCGAGTTGCGACGCGTCTGCTGTGTGCGCGAGGCGATCGCCCTCGCCCTCTCTGTCGAGCCGACCGGAGCGCGTCGAACGGTGCGGGCCACGGTGTGACGGAGGCGCCGCCCCGGGGACATCGGGCGCGGCCCCCCGGGTACCATGCGACGGTGGAGCGAACCAGTGCGGCCGTGGCCGGGGCTCTCACGCTGGTGGCTCCCGGCCAGCCGCTGCGCGACGGGCTCGAACGGGTCTTGCTGGCCAACCGCGGCGCCCTCATCGTGGTGGGTGACGACGCCCACGTCCTGTCCATCTGCACGGGCGGCTTCCTGCTCGACGCCGAATTCACCCCGCAGCGGCTGTCCGAGCTGGCCAAGCTGGACGGGGCCATCATCGTGTCGGCCGACGCGGCGCGCATCGCCCGGGCCAACGTCCATCTGATGCCCAACCCCGCCATCCCCACGTCGGAGACGGGGACCCGCCACCGAACGGCCGAGCGCATGGCCAGATCGATCGACGTTCCCGTCATCTCCGTGTCGGCGTCGATGGGGGTGGTGACGGTGTACCGCGGGGACACCAAACACGTGCTCCAGTCGGCGACCCGCCTGCACGAACGGATCGGGCAGGCGTTGCAGACCCTCGAGAGGTTCCGCCAACGTCTCGACACCGCCGTGGCCGCTCTGTCGGCACTGGAGATCCAGGACACGGTCACCGTGCGCGACGTCACGGCGGTGTTGCAGCCGGCCGAACTGGCGGCCCGGATCGCCGACGAGATCGACAGCGAGTTGGTGGAACTGGGTGACGACGCCCGCCTGCTGCGCCTGCAACTCGACGAGCTCCTCGACGGTGTCTTACAGCTGCGCCGTCAGGTGGTGCGCGACTACCTGCGCGCCGGCCCCCCTGCCCGTCCGGGCAGCGCCCCGACGACGGGTGCCGGCGGGCTGCGGACCCCGGACCGATCCGGTCTCGAGCACGCCCTGCAGTCGCTCGGCCGGCTGACCACCGACGAGCTCCTCGACACCCGACGGGTGGCGGCGGCTCTGGGCCTGGCCCCGGGGCAGCTCGATCTCGATGGCGCGCTGGAGCCACGCGGCTACCGGTTGCTGCACCGCCTGCCCCGGTTCCCCGAAGCGGTCATCGACGGGATCGTGGAGCATTTCGCCGGACTGCAGAAGATCATGCGCGCCTCGGTGGGTGATCTCGAAGAGGTGGCGGGGGTGGGGGAGGCGAGGGCCCGGTCGGTGAAGGACGGTCTGGCCCGGTTGGCCGAAGCCACCATTCTCGATCGCTACGCCTGAGCACGGGAACGGGCCCTGGTGGGGTGCCGGTCGCCCCTCGGGTAGAATAGAGGACTGTTCTGCGCTTGGCGGGCGCGGCTTCGGTTGGGAGACACGACGTGTTCGACATCGGTGACAAGGTGGTTTACCCGCACCACGGTGCGGCGATCGTCGAACGTCGTGAGGTGAAAGAGGCCTTCGGGGAGAAGCGCGAGTACCTCGTGTTGCGCCTGGCCTACGGCGACCTGACGCTGATGGTGCCCGCCGACAACACCGAAGGGGTGGGACTGCGCGAGGTGATCAACGACGAAGAGGTCGAAGAGGTCTTCGCCGTTCTCCGCAAGAAGGAAGCGCGGATGCCGACCAACTGGTCGAGGCGCTACAAGAACCACTCCGAGAAGCTCCGCTCCGGTGACATCTACCAGGTGGCCGAGGTGGTGCGGAACCTCTCCATCCGCGACAAGGACAAGGGTCTGTCGGCCGGCGAGAAGCGCATGCTTCAACGGGCCCGGCAGATCCTCGTCTCCGAGCTCACCTTCGCTCTCGACGTCGACGAAGAGGCGGCCGAGAAGCGCCTCGACGAGGCGCTGCCCTGACCCATCCCGCCCGTCGCCGCCAGGCGGCGCCGCCGTCCCGAGCCCGAACCCGGTGACGGTCTGGGTGGTGGTGGTGGCCGCCGGCGGCGGTCACCGGTTCGGGGGTCTCAAGCAATTCGCCGATCTGGGCGGACGCCCCCTGGTGGACTGGTCGGTGGAAGCGGCCCGGTCCGTGGCCGACGGGGTCGTCCTGGTGCTTCCCGACGAAGCGGCCCGGGCGGAGCACCCCGACGCCCACGGTGCCGACGTCGTCGTCGGCGGTGGGGCCACCCGCGCCGGGTCCGTCCGGGCCGGGCTCGCCGCCGTTCCCGGTGACGCCGGCGTGATCGTGGTGCACGACGGTGCCCGCCCGCTGGCCTCGGCCGCTCTGTTCCGCTCGGTGATCGACGCCGTCACCGCCGGCGCCGACGCCGCCGTTCCCGGAGTGGCCCTGGCCGACACCGTGAAGCGTGTCGACGACGGTTCCGTGGTGTCGACGGTGGAGCGCAGCGGCCTGATGACGGTGCAGACCCCACAGGCCTTTCGGGCCGAGGTGCTCCGCCGGGCGCACGAGGCCGGCGGCGACGCCACCGACGACGCCGGGCTCGTCGAAGCCCGAGGCGCTACCGTGCGCGTCGTGCCCGGCGACCCCCGGAACGTGAAGGTGACCACGCCGGACGACCTGGCCATGGCCCGGGCCCTGTTCGAGGGGTGACCGTGACCGAGCAGCCGCCCACCCTACGGGTGGGTCAGGGTTTCGACATCCACCGCTTCTCACCGCTCCCCGGCCGGCCCCTCGTCCTCGGGGGGGTCACCATCCCCGGTGTGGCCGGCCTGGCCGGGCACAGCGACGCCGACGTGGTGGCCCACGCCCTGGCCGACGCCCTGCTCGGCGCCGTGGGCCTCGGGGATCTCGGCCGGCACTTCCCCGACACCGATCCGGCCTGGGCCGGGGCCGACTCCCTCGAGCTCCTGGCCCGGGTGGGCACCCTGGCCGGGGCCGAGGGGATGCGGGTGGTGAACGCCGATTGCACGGTGGTGTGCGAACGCCCCCGGCTGGCCGAGCACACAGAGGAGATGGGGCACCGGCTGGGTGCCGTGGTGGGGGCACCGGTGAGCGTGAAGGCCACGCGGGCCGAGGGTCTCGGGACACTGGGTCGGGTCGAGGGGATCGCCTGCCTGGCCGTGGTCCTGATGGCCGGGACCGCTCCGCCGGCCGGTGAGGGCGGCGGCGGCCGGTGAGCCCGGCACCACCCGGTCGGCGGGGTCGTGGAGCCCCGGTGAACCCGTCGGCCCGGGGCCGACCGGGCAGCGGGGCCAGGCCCGGATCCGGCCGCGGCCGGGCCGACGCCCCCGAACGGAGCGGCCGCCGCCCCGGAGGGGGGGACCGGGGGTTGGGCGGTGACCAGGTCGAGGGACGGCGCGCCGTCCGGGAATTGCTGGCCGCCGGGCGCCGGCCCGTCCACGAGGTGTGGATGGCCGAGGACCTCGACCCCTCACCCGTCCTCGACGAGATCGAGCGGCTGGCCGCCCGGCGCCACGCCCGGCTCCAGGTCGTTCCCCGGCGACGGCTCGACGCCGCGGCGCGGACCGACGCGCCCCAGGGGGTCATGGCCCGTGCCGGCCCGCTGGCCGAGACCGACCTCGATGAACTCTGTCGGACGCGCCGCGGGGTGGCGCCGTTCCTGGTCGTCTTCGACGGCGTCACCGACCCGCACAACCTGGGCTCACTGCTGCGCAGTGCCGAGTGTGCGGGCGTCACCGGCGTGGTGGTCCCCCGCCACCGCGCCGCGCACGTCACGCCCACGGTCACCAAGGTGGCGGCCGGTGCCGTCGAACATCTGGACATGGCGGTGGTGCCCGGCGTCCCCAACGTGCTCCAACGGATGGCGCAGGCGGGCGTCACCACCATCGGTCTCGACGCATCGGCGCCGACGTCGCTGTTCGCTCTCTGCGAGGGCCACGGTCACGGCGGTGGTGTCGACGTCACGGGACCCCTGGCCCTGGTCATCGGGGCCGAGGGGAAGGGTCTGGCCCCTCTGTCCCGGCGACGGTGTGCCGTGCTCGTGTCCATCCCCCAGCACGGGACCATCGAGTCGCTCAACGTGGCCTCGGCCGGTGCCGTGGCCTTCTTCGCCCTGGCGCGCACCCGCGTCGGGGGCGGCAACGGTGCGCCGGCGGCCGGCCACCGGTCCGGTGACGACACCGTGGCGTCACCGTGAAGAGCCGGTGGTGGGAGTCGAACCCACGACCTGACGATTACAAATCGCCTGCGCTGCCACTGCGCCACACCGGCGTGGCCGTCCACGCTACCGCCGCACCGACCACCCGGGACCCTGGTGGTCGGGGGCACGTGTGGCTGGTGGGACACGGTGGCGACGGGCCACCGGGGGGGATCCTTGCTTCGCGCCTGGCGCATTGGCAGGCTGGGCGGACGATGGCCTTGAACGACAGGGACAGGCAGATTCTCGACTTCGAAGAATCGTGGTGGACCAGGCCCGAGAAGAAGTCGGTCGCCATCCGCAAGCGCATCGGGATCTCACCGGCGCAGTACTACCGTCAGCTCGGCGAGCTCGTCGACAGCGGGACGGCGCTCGAGCACTTCCCCCTCCTCGTCCGGCGCCTGCGTCGCCGTCGCCTGGAGCGCCGACGCGGACGTTACGAGACCGCTCCCCAGCGACAGCACCCCCGGCGATGAGCGCGGCGTCGCGGGGAGGCAACGGATCGGCCGGTCACGGACCGGACCGTTCCTTCGAGCCACCCGACCGGGCCCGCTCGGGACGGGGCCTGGTCATCGTCATCGTGGCCGTGGTCATCGGTGTCCTGCTGCTCCCGTCAGCCACACGGGCGCCGCTGGCGGCGGGCGCCAGCGCCCGGGCCTCGTCGGGTACCGGGACCTCCTCCGGTCGGACCTCGTCGCACGGCGCCGGGCACGCCACGACGACGTCGACGTCCACCACGGTGCCGCTCGCCGCCATCCACGTCCTGGTGGCCAACGCCACGACGACCAACGGGGTGGCCGGCGCCGTCACCACCTTTCTGGCCTCCAAGGGCTTCAGCACCCTGACGGCGACGAACGCCCTCCTGAAGGTCACCGCCTCGGAGATCTACACCGTGGGCGGGGCCACGGCCGACGTCCACGCCGTCGTCGCCGCCCTCAGCCTGCCCGCCTCCAGCATCGAGCCGGCGGCGTCGGCGGCTCCGGTGACGAGCACCACCGGAGCCAATGTCGTCGTGGTCGTGGGTCCCGACCTGGCCACGCGCTTCAACCCCGCCGCCACCACCACCGCCCCCGCCGGCTGACCGGCCCCCCGACGCTCCGCCCTCGTCATGGACGACCTGGCGTCGTTCGGCCCCCTGGCGGCGCTCCTGCGCGAACCGTCCACCACCGCCGTCCTCACCGACTTCGACGGGACCCTGTCACCCATCGTCGCTGATCCCGACGAGGCCCGGGCCCTGGCGGCCGCGCCCGGCGTCCTGGCCCGGTTGGCCGAACGTTTCGCCGTGGTGGCCGTGGTGTCGGGCCGGCCCGTGGCCTTCCTGGCCCGGTCCCTCTCCGGCGCCGGGCCCGCCGTCCAGCTGTTCGGCGTCTACGGGCTCGAGTGGTGGGAGGGCGGCGAGGTCCGGGTGGCTCCCGAGGCCGCGCCGTGGGTGCAGCGCGCCGGCGAGGTGGCGGCCGCCGCCCGGCTCCAGGCCCCGGCCGGCGTGGGGGTGGAGAGCAAAGGGCCGGCGCTGGCCATCCACTGGCGCCGGGCCCCCGGGGCCGGGGCCTGGGCGCAGGAGTTCGCCCGGGACTGGGCGCAGCGGACGGGTCTGGTCCTCCAGCCCGGGCGCCGGGCCCTCGAGCTGCGGCCGCCCCTCCCCATCGACAAGGGTCAGGTGGTCGAGTTGGTGGCCGGTGGCTGTTCGGCCGCCTGCTTCGCCGGTGACGACGCCGGGGACCTCCCGGCCTTCGCCGCCCTCGACCGGCTGGCCCGGCGGGGCCTCGACGTGGTGCGCCTGGCGGTGGCCGACGAGGAGTCTCCGCCCGAGCTGGTGGCCGCCGCCGACGTCGTCGTCGACGGCCCCGTGGAGGCCCTCGCCCTGCTCGACCGGCTGGCCGCCGCCGCCGGGGCGGCGCCGCGACGCCCCTGACGTCAGGGGGCGGCCGCCGCCACCAGGTCGGCCAGCCAGTCGCCGGCCTGGCGTCGCTCCACCACCGCCCGCAGGGACGCCGCCCGCCGGGCCCGTTCGGGGGCGGCCATGGACAGGGCCCGGTCGAGAACGGCGGCGGTGTCGGCGACGTCGTAGGGATTGACGGCCAGGGCACCGACGTGCAGCTCCTCGAAGGCGCCGGCCTCGCGCGACAGGGCCAGGACCCCGTCGTTGTCGTTCACCAGGGGACCTTCCTTGGCCACCAGGTTCATTCCGTCGCGCACCGGGTTGACCAGCAGGACGTCGTAGCGCGTGAGGGCGGCGAACGAGCGGTCGGGGTCGTCGGCCACGTCGAGGACGATGGGACGCCAGTCGGCCGTCCCCCAGGTCTCGTTCACCCGGGCCACGGTGTGCTCGACCTCGGTGGCGTAGGCGACGTACTCGGACAACGACTCACGCGAGGCGTAGCCGAGGGCCAGCATCACCACGTCGCCCCGCCACCGCGGGTGGGTCTGGAGGAGCTCGTCGAACGCCCAGAATCCCCGCAGGAGGTTCTTCGAGGGTTCCAACCGGTCGACCCGCACCACCAGCCGGCGGTCGCCGACGAGCTCGTCGATGTCGGCCCGCGCCGCACCACAGGCGGCCGAGGCGGCCCGGGCCCGGAGATGGGGCGGGTTGGGCCCGAGCGGCGAGACGAAGGTGGACCCGGGGTCGATCCCGGTGTCGGCGCAACAGCCGCGGAAGGCCGCCTCCCAACGCCCGGTGTGGAAGCCGCAGGCGGTCGCCGCCGCCATCCCCTGCAACAGCTCCCGGCCCGTTTCGGTGGGCAGGACGCGGAACATGTTGGGGTCGGCGAAGGGGGTGTGGGAGAAATGGACGGTCCTCAGGTCGGGCCGGGCCCGGGCCAGCATCTCGGGGACCAGGCACAGGTGGTAGTCCTGGACGAGAACGGTGGCGCCGTCGTTGGCCACCTCGGCCACGGCGGAGGCGAAGGAGGCGTTCACCGACCGGTAGGCGTCCCAGGCCTCGGACCACAGGTGACCGGCCCGGGGCCGGCGGGCCAGGTCGAAAAGGTGGTGGTGGCAGAACCACAGCGTGGAGTTGGAGACCACGTCGTAGGCCATCCGGTAGGTGACGAGGTCGGGTCGGACGAGGGCCAGGTCCAGTCCGGGCTGGCTCATCAGCCCGGCGTCGGCCGCCTTGCGGTCCGCCTCCGACATGGCACTGGCCACCCAGGTGGCACCGCTGCCCTCGAGCAGAGGCTGAAGGGCACCGGCCAGACCACCGGCCAGGTCCATGGCGACCGGCCCGCCCGAGGCGTCGAGGGTGAAGGAGAGCGGGCCCCGGTTGGAGGCGATGACCAGGTCGGCTCCGCCCATGGGGGCGACCCTACCTGCGCAGCGACGCCCGGGGGGCCACGATGTGACCGATGGCCGACACCCCGGGAGCGCCCCTCGTCCTGGCCGCCCCTGACGCCTTCAAGGGGACGGCCTCGGCCGCCGCCGTGGCCGCGGCGGTGACGGCGGGCGCCGCCGGCGCCGGGTGGGAGTCCGACGAGTGCCCCCTCTCCGACGGTGGCGAGGGCTTCGCCGCCGTGGTGGCCGGCGCTCAGCTCGCCGACGGCGGCGATCCCGGTCGGTGGATGGAGACGACGGTGACCGGTCCCCTGGGCCGGCCCGTGGTGGCCCGGTGGTACCTCCGGTCCACCCTGGCCGTCATCGAATCGGCGGCGGCGTCGGGCCTGCCGTTGGCGGGCGGTCCCACCGGGAACGATCCCGTGGGGGCCACCACCCGCGGCACCGGCGAGCTCATCGGCGCCGCCCTCTCGGCCGGCGCCCGGCGGGTCCTCGTCGGCGTGGGGGGGTCGGCCACCACCGACGGCGGTCTCGGAGCCGTCGAGGCGATCGACGAGGCCGGGGGCCTCGACGGCGCCGAGGTCATCGTGGCCTGTGACGTGAAGACCCTCTTCGTGGACGCCGCCGCCACCTTCGGGCCCCAGAAGGGGGCCACGCCGGACCAGGTCCTCTTCCTGCGCGACCGGCTCGAGGACCTGGTCGGGCGCTACCACTCCCGCAGCGGCCTGGACCTGGCCTCCCTGCCCTCGGCCGGGGCGGCCGGGGGCCTGGGGGGAGGGCTGGCCGTCCTCGGGGCCCGCTTGGTCCCCGGCTTCGAGGTGGTGGCCGAGGCCGTCTCCCTCTCCGATCGCCTGGCCCGATCCGACCTGGTCGTCACGGGCGAGGGCCGGCTCGACGCGTCGTCATGGGTCGGCAAGGTCGTGGGCGGCGTCCGGGACCTCACCCGGCGCGCTGGGGTCCCGTTGCTGGTGGTGGCCGGTTCGGTGGGTCCCGGCGGGACCGTCCGCGGACTCGAGGTGGTGGACCTCTCCGGGCGCTACGGGGAGACGAAGGCGCTCGCCGATCCCGCCGGCTGCGTGTCGAAGGCCGTCACCGAGGCCCTGAACCATCTCTGAGGGCCCGGGCCAGGGCGGCCCGGAGCACGTCGGTCGCCTCGTGCCGCAGCTCGGCCAAGGGCCGGTTGCGGTGGATCCGGACCCCCAGGTCGACCTGGGCCACCGCCTCGATCCCGAAGCGGTCGGCGACGTCGATGAGCAGTCCCATCTCGATCCCGTACCCGGGGTCGAGGCCGATCTTCTCGAGCACCGACCGGGGCGCGGCGGTCTCGCCGGCCAGTGGTTGGCGGATGCCGGCCAACCGGGGGAACAGAAGGTCGATGGCGGGCCGGGCCACCAGCTCGGTCACCCGGCCCCCACCCGAGATGTCCCCGTCCACCGGTCTGTCGTAGAAGCCCTTCACCAGGGCCACGTCGTCGTCGGTGAGGATCGGACCGAGGAGGCCGGTGACGAAGTGGGGGCCGAAATTCTGCACGTCGGCGTCCAGGAAGACGAGGACGTCGCCGCGCGCCTCGGCCAGGGCCACCTGCAGCGCCTGGCCCTTGCCCCCGCCCCCGCCGGCCGCCACCACCCGCGCCCCGGCGGCCCGGGCCGCCGGGGCCGTGCCGTCATCCGACCCGTCGTCGACCACCAGCACCTCCTCGACCAGGTCGACTCCTCCGCCGCCGGCCGTGAGGGTCCGGCTGATCCCGGCCACGATCGGCCCGACGGTCCGCTCCTCGTCGCGGGCGGGCAGGCAGACCGAGACCGTCCGTCCGGCGCGCGCCCGGGCCAGGAGGGCGGCGTCGAAGTGGCGGTGGTGGAAGATCCGGCGTCCGGTGGTGCTCACCATCCGATCATCGCCGATCCCGCGCCACCCCTGCGACCAGGGCTCCACGGGGCTTCGTTGACGGCGGGGGCTCCCATCGTCCACCATGGAGGGACCATCAAGAGCGGCTGAGGGACGGGCCCTGTGACGCCGCGGCAACCAGCATTCCCCGCTCCGAGCGGGATCGCCAGGTGCCAATGCCCGACCGATGAGGAGGATCCCGTGGATTACGTCACCGGGCTGCGCTGTCGGGAATGCGCGCGCCCCTACCCGGCCGAGGCCCTGCACGTCTGCGACTACTGCTTCGGACCCCTCGAGGTGGTCTACGACTACGAGGCCCTCCGGGGCCACGTCACCCGTGAGCTCATCGCCTCGGGACCCCAGACCATCTGGCGCTACGCCCCGCTGCTCCCGGTGGCCGACGAGGCCCCCATCGATCTCGGGACCGGCTGCACCCCGCTCGTCCGGGCCGACCGGCTGGCCGCCGAGCTGGGCCTCGGCGAGCTCTGGATCAAGAACGACACCGCCAACCCCACCGGCTCCTTCAAGGACCGGGTCGTCTCGGTGGCCCTCACCAAGGCCCGGCAGCTCGGGTTCAAGGTGGCCGCCTGCGCCTCGACCGGCAACCTGGCCAACTCGGTGGCGGCCCACGCGGCGCGCGCCGGGATGGTCTCGGTGGTCTTCGTCCCCCACGACCTCGAGGTGGCCAAGATCGTCACCACCGCCGTCTACGGCGGCCATCTGGTGGCGGTGGAGGGGACCTACGACGACGTCAACAGGCTCTGCGCCGAGCTCACCTCGGACCATCCGGCCTGGGCCTTCGTCAACGTCAACATCCGCACCTACTACGCCGAAGGGTCGAAGACCCTGGCCTTCGAGGTGGCCGAGCAGCTGGGCTGGACGGCACCGGACCACGTGGTCGTCCCGGTGGCGTCGGGGAGCCAGCTGGTCAAGGTGGCCCGGGGCTTCGACGAGCTCTTCGAGGTGGGACTGCTCGACGAGGCCCCCCATGTCCGGGTGTCGGGAGCCCAGGCCGCCGGCTGCTCGCCCGTGGCCACCGCCTTCGCCGAGAAGACCGACGCCATCCGCCCCGTCAAACCCCACACCATCGCCAAGTCGCTGGCCATCGGGAACCCGGCCGACGGCTACTACGCGCTGAAGACGGTGCGTGACTCGGGGGGCGCCTTCGCCGCCGTCACCGACGAGGAGATCATCGACGGCATCCGTCTCCTGGCCCGGACCGAGGGCATCTTCGCCGAGACCGCCGGCGGCGTGACCATCGCCACCCTGGCCAAGCTGGCCGACGCCGGCGTCGTCCGCTCCGACGAGCGGGTGGTGGCCTACGTGACGGGCCACGGGCTCAAGACGGTGGAGGCCCTGACGGCCACCGTCGGTCCCACGGCCACCATCGCCCCCACCCTGGAGGCCTTCGCCGCCGCCGTCAGCCTCGACTCCGATCTCGACAGGAGAGACCCGTGAGTGTCACCGTCCGCATCCCCGCCCAGCTCCGCACCCTGACCGACGGTGCCGGCGAGGTCGCCCTGTCGGGTTCGACGGTGGCGGAGGTCCTGAAGGACCTCGACTCCTCCCATCCGGGCTTCGCCGACCGCCTCTTCGACGAGTCCGGCGGCCTCCGCCGTTTCGTGAACATCTTCCTGGCCGACGAGGATGTCCGCTTCCTCCAGGGTCTCGACACCCCGGTGAGCGACGGCCAGACCCTCTCCATCGTCCCCGCCGTGGCCGGGGGCTGACGGCCGGAACCCCCCCGGCGCCCCGCCGGTCCCCGGGCCGGGCCCCGTCCCATCGTGTTGCGCCCCCGTCCCCGGCGTGGTTTGCTGTTAGCACTCGAACAGGTAGAGTGCTAACAGAGGGCCCCACGGCCCCCCGGGTACCGCTACCGCGGCGCCCGGACCATGTCACCACGGAGGACACCACGCCATGCCCAAGCTGATCGCCTTCGACGAGGAAGCCCGCCGGGCCCTCGAGAACGGTATGAACAAGCTGGCCGACGCCGTACGCGTCACCCTCGGCCCGAAGGGCCGCAACGTCGTTCTCGAGAAGAAGTGGGGCGCCCCCACGATCACCAACGACGGGGTCTCGATCGCCAAGGAGATCGACCTCGAGGACCCCTGGGAGAAGGTCGGCGCCGAGCTCGTCAAAGAGGTGGCCAAGAAGACCGACGACGTGGCCGGTGACGGCACCACCACCGCCACCGTCCTGGCCTGGGCCATGGTCCACGAGGGCCTGCGCAACGTCGCCGCCGGCGCCAACCCCATGTCGCTCAAGCGTGGCATCGAGGCCGGGGTGGAGACGGCCGTGGCCTCGCTCAAGTCGATCTCCCGCGAGACCGAGTCCAAGTCCCAGATCTCCCAGGTGGCGGCCATCTCCTCGGCCGACGCCGAGATCGGCGAGATGATCGCCGAGGCCATCGACAAGGTGGGCAAGGACGGCGTCATCACGGTCGAGGAGTCCCAGACCTTCGGCATGGAGATGGACCTGGTGGAGGGGATGCGCTTCGACAAGGGCTACATCTCCCCCTACTTCGTCACCGATCCCGAGCGCATGGAGGCCGTGCTCGAGGATCCCCAGATCCTCTTCGTGGGCCAGAAGATCTCCGCCGTCCGCGACCTGCTGCCGGTGCTCGAGAAGGTCATGCAGACGGGCAAGCCCCTGGTGATCATCGCCGAGGACGTGGAGGGCGAGGCCCTGGCCACCCTGGTGGTCAACAAGATCCGCGGCACCTTCAAGAGCGTGGCCATCAAGGCCCCCGGCTTCGGTGAGCGGCGCAAGGCCATGCTCCAGGACATGGCCATCCTCACCGGTGGCCAGGTCGTGACCGAAGAGGTCGGCCTCAAGCTGGAGAACATCGGGCTGGACCTGCTCGGCAAGGCCCGCAAGATCGTCGTCACCAAGGACGAGACGACCGTGGTCGAGGGTGCCGGCGACGACGCCGACATCAAGGGCCGGATCAACCAGATCAAGGCCGAGATCGAGAATACCGACTCCGACTACGACCGGGAGAAGCTCCAGGAGCGTCTGGCCAAGCTCTCCGGCGGCGTCGCCGTCATCAAGGTGGGAGCGGCCACCGAGGTGGAGCTCAAGGAGAAGAAGCACCGCATCGAGGACGCCGTCTCGACGACCAAGGCCGCCATCGAAGAGGGTGTCGTCCCCGGTGGGGGCGTGGCCCTGATCCGGGCCCAGGCCCTGATCCTCGACCGCGCCGAGAAGCTCGAGGGCGACGAGGCCACGGGCTGCCGCCTGGTGGCCAAGGCGGTGGAGGAGCCCTTGAAGCAGATCGCCGTGAACGCCGGCCTCGAAGGCGGCGTGGTGGTCGAGAAGGTGCGCAACTTGAAGAAGCCGGCCGAGGGCCTGAACGCCGCCACCGGCGTCTACGAGGACCTCTTCGCCTCCGGGGTCATAGACGCCGCCAAGGTGACGCGCTCGGCTCTTCAGAACGCCGCCTCCATCGCCGCCCTCTTCCTCACCACCGAGGCGGTCATCGTGGACAAGCCCGAGAAGGACGCCGGCCCGGCCATGCCCGGCGGCGGCATGGACGACTTCTAGGTCCGCGGCCGCCCCGGACCGGGGCGCCGACTCCAGATCATGACCGAGGGGCGCCCGTAGGGGTGCCCCTCGGTCGTTTCCGTACACTGGGCCCATGCCGAACACTGGGCCCATGCCCACCGCCGGGCCCATGCCGTCCATCCGGGGGCCCTCGTGAGCGGCGGACCCGAAGGGCGCAGCCCCGTGGCCCCGTCGGTCGGGCGCGCCGTGCTCCATCTCTTCTGCCGGGTCGGCCCCGCCCTGGACCGTGAGGCCGTGGTCCGGGCCGTGAAGGACGCCCGGGCCGGCGGTGATCAGGTGGTGACCGTGGCCGTCCTCGGCCACAAGGCGGACCTCGGCTTCATGGTCGTCGGCGACGACCTCTGGCGGCTGCGCGACGTCCAGACCGCCCTGGCCTCCGCCGGACTCGAGGCGGCGGGGTCCTACGTCTCGCTCACCGAGTTGTCCGAGTACGCACCGGGGCTCCCCGAGGAGATGAAGCAGGCCCGGCTGTACCCCACGCTCCCGCCCGAGGGCAAGACGGCGTTCTGCTTCTATCCGATGTCCAAGCGCCGGACCTCGTCGTTCAATTGGTACGCGTTGAGCTTCGATGAACGCGTGGAGCTCATGCGCGCCCACGGAACCGTGGGACGGCGGTACCACGGCCGCATCCTCCAACTGATCACGGGGTCCACCGGGCTCGACGACTGGGAGTGGGGGGTCACCCTCTTCGGTGTCCATCCCGACGACCTGAAGGCCTGTGTCTACGAGATGCGCTTCGACGAGGCCTCGGCCCGTTACGCCGAGTTCGGCCCGTTCTTCACCGGCATGGTGGAGGAGATCGAGGTCGTCCTGGACAGCGTCGCCTACCGATGAGTGACCGACCGATGGCCGACCCGATCGATCGGCTGCGGGCGGTCCTCGGGCGGCTGGAGCGCGTCGTGGTGGCGTTCAGCGGCGGGGCGGACTCGGCCTTCCTGGCCTACATGGCCTCCGACACCCTCGGTCCCGCCCGCGTCCTGTGCGCCACGGCGGTGTCGCCGTCGCTGGCGCCCGAGGAGCTCGACGACTGCCGGGCCCTGGCGGCCGAGTGGGGACTGCGCTGGCGGGAGATTCCCACCGGGGAGCTCGACGATCCGGCCTACCGTTCGAACGACGCCGACCGTTGCTACCACTGCAAGACGAGCCTGCTGGACGCCATGACGCCGCTGGCCGAGACCGAAGGGTCGACCGTCGTTCTCGGTGTGAACGTGGACGACCTCGGCGATCACCGACCGGGCCAGCGCGCCGCGGCGGAACGCGGTGCGCGGTTCCCGCTGGTGGAGTCGGGGTACTCGAAGGCCGACGTCCGCCGGGCGTCGCGCGCTCTCGGTCTGCGGACGTGGGACAAGCCGGCCGCCGCCTGCCTGGCGTCACGCGTCCCCTACGGCACCCCCGTCACGCTCGGGACGCTGACCACGGTGGCCTCCGCCGAGTCGGGGGTCCGGGCCCTCGGCTTCCGACAGGTCCGGGTGCGCCACTACGGAGAGATGGCCCGCCTGGAGCTCGAGGCCGACGAGATGGCGCGCGCCATCTCCCTGCGGACGGAGATCGTCGCCGCCGTCCGCCGGGCCGGGTACACCTACGTCACGCTCGATCTCGAGGGATTCCGGTCGGGCAACTTGAACGCCGCTCTGGACCAGGCGCCGACGAAAGGCCGCTCATGATCGACGTCCGGGTGAAGCTCACCTTTCCCGAGGAGCTGGTCCGTGAACCGCTCATCGCCCGCCTCGTCCGCCAGTACGACGTGGAGCCGAACATCCGCCGCGCCAACGTCGACGACCACGAGGGATGGATCGTCTGCGAGGTGGCCGGGGAAGCGGCCCAGATCGACGGTGCCCTGGCATGGTTGCGCGACAAGGGCGTGCGGGTCGATCTCCTCGGCGACGTCGTCGAGAGCTGACGGCGGCGGTGGGCGCCGACAGGGGCGCCTCCGACCCCGGCCGGGTACTGGCCGAGCTGGGGGCGTCCTTGTGCGCGCAGATCCTGGCGGTGGTGCCCGACTGGGTGGAGCGGGAGGTCCTCCGGATCGTCGACGCCTGGGTGGCCACCGGTCCGTCCCCCCGTGTCGACCGGGACGCCGTCCGGCTCGAGGCGCAGGAGGCCGGGCGCCGGGCGGCCGCTGACGTCGCCGTGCGTCTCCAGGTTCTGCTCTCGGCCGACGTGGATGCCCAGTCGACCACCCCCCTCGAGGTCATCCGCGCCGCGGTGGCCTATCCCACCGGTGTGCTCCTGCGGCTCGAGGTCCCCCCCGTGGTCCGGAGCCCGTTCGAGCAGGCGCGCTTCCCCGACGACGCCTACGCCCTCACCCCGGCCTCGCTCGGAGCGGTGGACCCGTGCCTGACCGACCCGGGCCGGGCCTGGGGGGCGGCGAAGGCCATGGCCCACATGGCCCGCCACCGGCCCTCCGGCCCCTGAGCGGCACCCCGTCCGTTCATCGAACGATCACCATCAGGACGCCTGCCGTTCGCGAAACGTTCACGTTGTCCCGGTAAGTTCCGCGAGGTGACAGGCATGGTGGGCCCCGAGTCGCCGCAGGGATCTGACCTGGGCGGATCGCTGGTGGCGGGCGACGCCGCCCCGCCCATCTCGCCCCGCCGCGGCGCCCGCCCGCCGTCCGTGGCCGTCCTCGACGCCCCCGTCCTGGTGGCGCGCGACGTGTCCGTGGGGTTCGGGGCCAAGACCGTCCTGTCGGGGATCGACCTCGGGTTCACCCCGGGCACCATCACCGCGCTGATCGGGCCGACCGGATGCGGGAAGTCGACCTTTCTGCGCTCGCTCAACCGCATGAACGACAAGGTCCGCGGCTACTGGAGGACCGGCGCCATCGAGTTCGACGGCGAGGAGATCTCCAGCCATCAGGTCGACCCGTTGGTGTTGCGCCGGCGCGTGGGCATGGTCTTCCAGAGGCCCAACCCGTTTCCCATGTCGGTCCGCGACAACGTGGTCGCCGGGGTCAAGGCCCACCGCCTGTCCCCCCGCCGGGAGCTGCCGGCCGTGGCCGAGCGCTTCCTGCGCGAGGTGGGCCTGTGGAAGGAGGTGGCCGACCGGCTCGGCGACTCGCCCTTCCGGCTGTCCGGTGGCCAGCAGCAGCTGCTGTGCCTGGCCCGGGCGCTCGCCGTCGAGCCGGACGTGCTCCTGCTCGACGAGCCGACGTCGTCGCTCGATCCCGTCACCACCGACATGGTCGAGGACCTCCTGCGCGACCTGGCCCCTGATCTCACCATGGTGATCGTCACCCACAATCTGGCCCAGGCCCGACGGCTGGCCGGCATCACCGCCTTCCTCTACAACGGGCGGCTGGTCGAGGCGGGCGAGACCGAGCGCATCTTCGAGGCCCCATCGGAGCCCGAGACCGTGAGCTATGTCACCGGACGGATCGGATGACCGGCTGATCACGCCGCCGTCCGTGGCCCTCCGGCGGGACGCGCCGACACCTCGTCCCACCGGTCCACACGGCGCACGGGACTTTCCCGTGTGGCGAAGACGACGACAAAGGAGTTGGACCGCCATGCCCACGCGTCGCCCCACCACCGTGAACGGCCTCCCCGTCAGATCTCACCCCCGCCGGACGGCAACGGTCCGGTCGCTGGTTGTGCTGGCCACGATGGCCGCCCTGGCCGCCGCCTGCAGCTCGTCGCCCACGCCCACGGCCGCCACCACGACGTCGACCACCGTGGCGGCCACCTCCCTCTCGAGTCTCGAGAATTGGCCGACCACGACGGTGTCGCTCCAGGAGACCGGCTCGAGCCTCCTGTATCCCCTGTTCAACCTGTGGGTGCAGCAGATCGAGAGCGAGTGGCCGGCCGTCAAGGTGCAGACGGCGTCGACCGGATCGGGTGCCGGCCTGACGGCGGCGGAGACGGGGACGGCCAACATCGGCGCCTCCGACCCCTACCTGTCGCCGGCGGCGGCGCAGCAGTACCCCGACCTCGAGAACATCCCGCTCGCCATATCCGCCCAACAGCTGAACTACAACATCCCCGGGCTGGCGTCGACCACGCACCTGAAGCTGTCGGGGACCGTCCTGGCCGACATCTACCAGGGCACCATCACCAACTGGGACAACGCCAAGATCGCCGCCCTCAATCCGGGGGTGACGCTTCCCGACCTGACCATCGTCCCCGTCCACCGCGTCGACAGCTCGGGTGACACCTTCCTGTTCACGTCGTTCCTCGCCGCCGCCGATCCGAGCGGGTGGACGATCGCGCCGGACACCATCGTCACGTGGCCCAACGTCCCCGGCGCCCTCAGCGCCATGGGCAACGGCGGGATGGTGACCACCTGCAAGGCCACCCCCGGCTGCGTGGCCTACATCGGGATCAGCTATCTGAAGGAGGCGTCGGCCGCCGGGCTGGGCTACGGGGCGCTGGAGAACAAGGCGGGCCACTTCGAGGTGCCGACGGCGGCCTCCATCGCCGCCGAGGCTGACAGCTTCACCGGCTCCACCCCGGCCAGCGGGACGGTGTCGATGATCTTCGGCCCGCAGTCGGACGGCTATCCGATCGTCAACTACGAGTACGCCATCGTGTCGACGAAGCAACCCACCGCCCTCGCCGCCCAGGCCGTCAAGGCCGTGCTGGCCTGGGCCATCGATCCCACCGGCGGATCGTCGCCGACCTATCTCGACCAGGTCGGATTCGTGGCCCTGCCCGCCGCCGTGGTGTCGATCTCGACCAAGCTCCTGTCCAAGATCTCCTCGTAGCGCGGCACCAGGCCTCCGCCCCGCACCAGAGATGACCCCCGACGGCCGGACGACCATGGTGGCCGACGCGCCGGCGGGCGCGGCGCCGGAGACGGCGGCGCCGGTCGACGTCGCCCCCGGGGGCCCGCCCGGTGCGGGGGCGGAGCCGCCCGGCCCGCCGGGAGGTCGGGGGTCGGGTGGTCGGCCCCCCTCCCGACCGGTCTCGGCCTGGTGGCGGGCCGAGAACCTCATGCCCCGGGCGTTGCACGCCGTGGCCTTCCTGCCCCTCGTGGCTCTGGTCCTGCTCCTGGCGGCGCTGGTGTGGAAGGCGATGCCGGCCATCCGCTACAACGGGTTCGGCTTCCTCACCGGGTCGGTGTGGAACCTGGGCAGCACCTACAGCCCCATCGTGACGACGCATGGTGTCCGCCATCCGGCGGGAGCCGTCTACGGGGCGCTCCCCCTCATCATCGGCACCCTGCAGTCGTCGTTCATCGCTCTCGTCCTGGCCGTCCCGGTCGGGATCGGCACCGCCCTGGTGGTGGTGGAGAAGCTCCCCCCCGACTGTCGAGCGGCGTGGGGTTCTGTCTCGAGGTCCTGGCCGGCATCCCGAGCGTCGTCTACGGCCTGTGGGGCTTCCTGACACTCGGTCCCTTCCTGGCCCACGACATCGCCCAGCCCGTGGCCAACGTCATGCCCGACGTTCCCGTGCTCGACTTCTTCCGGGGTGAGGGACCCCACAACAGCGCCGGTAACGGCAGCGGCCTGCTTGTCTCGGGCGTGGTGCTCGCCATCATGATCCTCCCCATCATCGCGGCGACCACCCGCGACCTGTTGCGCCAGGTACCGAGGGCCACCGTCGAGGGGGCGGTGGCCCTCGGGATGACCGACGCCGAGGCCGCCCGGGCCGTCACCTTCCCCTGGGTCCGGGCTGGGGTGATCGGGGCGTCGGTGCTCGGTCTCGGTCGGGCCCTGGGGGAGACCATCGCCGTGGCCATGGTCAGCGGTGTGATCCTGCGCTCCACCACCTCGCTGTACGGGGCCATGGCCACCATCGCGGCGACCATCGTCACGCAACTCGACGCCGCCTTCAACGACGTGAGCGGGCTGGCCGTGAGCTCGATGGCCGAGCTCAGTCTGGTCCTGCTGGTCATCACCATGGTCGTCAACGTGGCGGCACGGTGGCTCGTGCGTCGGGTGTCCACCACGGCGCTTCCCGTCGGCCGGGGGGTGTGACGTGTCTGTGTCCGGTGAGCGGCGACCGGCGGACCGGATGGAGGCGGGCGCGCCGCCGGAGCGTCGCTCAGGCGGCGGCACCTGACCAACCGGCTGACGTGGATCGCCGGTGGGCTGGCCCTGGCCCTGGTGGCGGTGCCCGTGGTGTCGGTCGTCGTGGGAGTGGTCGGCCGCGCCGCTTCGGACTGGCACTGGAACGTCCTCACCACCGACACCGCCGGCAACGGGGGCGGGCTCCTGAACGCCATCGAGGGAACCCTCGTGATCATGCTGGGCGTGGCCGTGATCACCGGGCTGGTGGGCGTGGCCGGGGGCCTGTACCTGGCCGAATACCTCCCGGCCGACCGGGGCCAGATCCTGCGGGGTGCATCGGAGGTCCTGTCCGGCGTGCCCTCGATCGTGCTCGGCTACGTGGGCTACGTCGTCCTCGTGGTGCAGTTCCACTGGGGCGACTCCCTGGCCGCCGGGTTGATCGTCCTGTCCATCCTCGTCGTCCCCTATGTCACCAAGACCACCGAGGTGGCCATCCGGGGCGTGCCCACCGCCTACCGCGAGGGGGCCGAAGCCCTGGGGATGCGCAGCGGCTACACCCTGCGCAAGCTGGTGATGAGACCGGCGCTCCCCGGGATCGCCACCGGATTGATCGTGGCCCTGGCCATCGCCGTGGGGGAGACGGCGCCGTTGCTCTACACCGTCTTCTTCTCCAACTCCGCCCCCACCGGTCAGCTCACCCATTCACCGGTCGGGTACCTCACCTACCTCGTTTACACGTTCTACAACGTGCCCACGAGCGCCGCCCACGCCCTGGCCGCCGACGCCGCCGTGGTCCTGCTCGTCTTCGTCCTCGTTCTCATCGTGATCGCCCGGCTGCTCGTCTCGACGACCCAGCGCTACTCGCCCGACCGTCGTCAACGCGTCGGCCGCGCCCCGACGTGACCGATCCGGCCGTGACCATGGCGGGAAGCGTCGACGGGCGGATCCGGATCCTCGTGGTGGAGGACGAGGAGTCCTACCGTGAGGCCCTGCAGGCCGGCCTGCGCAAAGAGGGGTTCGCCGTCGAGCTGGCCGCCGACGGCCTCGACGGTCTGCGGCAGTTCGCCGCCCGCCCGCCCGATCTCGTTCTCCTCGACGTGCTCCTGCCCGGACTGTCGGGGACCGAGGTGTGCCGGCGGATGCTGGCCCTGGCCCCCGTCCCCGTCATCATGGTGACGGCCCTCGACGCCGAGGTGGACATCGTCCTCGGCCTGGAGCTGGGAGCCGCCGACTACGTGACCAAGCCGTACCGCTTCCGGGAGCTGGTGGCCCGGATCCAAGCGGTGCTGCGGCGCGTCCAACCACCGCCCATCCCCAGGAGGTCGATGATCGAGACGGGACCGGTCGTCGAGATCGTGGTGGCCGGACCGGTCCGCATCGATTTCGCCCGGCGCGAGGTGCGGGTAGGGACGGGCGTGGTCCACCTGTCGCGTCGCGAGTTCGATCTGCTCTCGTTCCTGCTCTCGCCGCCCGGTCAGGTGCGCACACGCGACGAACTCATCGACCGCCTGTGGTCGGGCCGGGACCTCACCGACACACGGACGCTCGACACCCACATCCGCCGGCTCCGCGTGAAGCTCGAACGCGATCCGGCCGATCCGCAGTTCCTGGTCACCGTGCGCGGCGTGGGATTTCGTTTCGACGCCGACGGGCGTGGCACCCCCGACTACGACTGAGCCCCCTCGCCCCGCCACATGGGCTGGCGGGGACGGTCGAACAGGACGTCGAGGTGTTCTCCCCGGAGGGCGGCGAAGACGTGTGGGCCCCAGCGCTCGGCACCGACCAGGGGTTGGGGGAGGTGGTCGGGGGAGAACCAGCCCACGTCGGCACACTCGAGCGGGTGGGCCCGGAGCTCGCCCCCGAGGGCCCGGCAGTGGAAGACGAGCGAGTAGAGAGGGACACGGGTGAATCCGAGGCGGAGGCCGTCGAGGACGGCGATGAGCCGGACGACCTCGGCCTCGATGCCCGTCTCCTCCAGGACCTCCTTCACCACCACCTCGGCGGCCGAGTAGCCCACGTCGGCCCACCCGGTGGGGTAGAGCCAGACACCGGAGTCCGCACGCTTCACGAGGAGGAGCTCCCCTTTGTCGTTGCCCACGGCGGCGCCCACCGCCACCTTGGGGGTGACATAGCCCGGGACCCCCTGACCGACGGCGCGCATCCACTCCTCGACGAGATGCTCGGCGTCCTCGACACCGTCGGCTCCCGAGTCGGCGGCGACGGCGATGTCGGCGGCCACGCGCAGAACCTCCTCGAAGCGCTCCTTCTCGTAGAGGCTCTCGGTGAAGCCGAGCCCCGTCCGGGCGATGGCCGACAGGCTCTCGCTCCATCGGAGGAGCTGCCGCGGCGAGATGGGGCTGTCCACGGAGGCACGCTACCGCAGGCCGCCCGCCGCGAGCCCCGGGGCGGCGTCTCCTGGGTCACAATGGAGGATGTCCGTGAACGCCGACTGCCGGCACTACATCATGCAGACGACGGGGCGCGGCGACAAGCTCGAACGCTGCCGGGTCGACGCCAACGAGAACCTCCCCTTCGCCTGTCCCGACGGCTGCGTCTTCTATGAGCCCCGCAAGGTGTCGTCCGCCGGATGGCACGTGGCACCACCCCCTCCGGACGAGCCGCCCGGCCGCTGAAAGCGGCACCGGACGACGGTGGACAGGATCCGCCGCATGTCGTTGGCCCAGGACGGCCGCGTCGACGACGACACTCTCGTGACCGCTTTCGCCGTCGACGACGTCGCCGATCGTGGACGGCGTCATCAGCCTCTACTCCGGGGGGTCGGTCCGTTGTGTGCGGCGTTGCTGTCGACGGAGACGCCTCTCCCCGGTGCCCGCGCCAGCGCCGGCTTCGGCCGTCAGCCCCTCAAGAGCGAGGCGAAGGCCGACCAGACCTCATCGGTGGCCCGGGCCGAGGCCGGGGAGAGGGCGCCGAGGCCCATGAAGCCGTGGACCAGACCGGGGAATTCGAGAAGGCGGACGGGGACACCGGCGTCGCCGAGCGCCTCGGCATAGGCGTGGCCCTCGTCGCGCAGCGGGTCGAATTCGGCCGTGGCCACCACGGCCGGAGGCAGGCCGGTCAGGTCGGCCAGGAGCGGGCTGGCCTCGGGATCGGCTCGGTCGTGGTCGCCGAGGTACTGGGCGGCGAACCAGGAGATGGCCGCCGCCGTGAGGAGGTAGCCCTCGCCGTTGGTCACCGACGAGGGCCGGACCGTCGTGAAGTCGACGGCCGGGTACACGAGGGCCTGGGCACAGATGGCCGGTCCCCCCCGGTGGCGGGCCCGCAGGGTGACGCCGGCGGCCAGGTTGCCGCCGGCGCTGTCACCGGCCACCCCCAGGCGGTCGGGGTCGCCCCCCAGCTCGCCACCGTGGGCGGCCACCCAGGCGGTGGCGGCGGCGCAGTCGTCGAGAGCGGCGGGGAAGCGGTGCTCGGGGGCGAGGCGGTAGTCGACGCTCACCACCACCGCCCCCGTGCGACGGCTCAGGATCCGGCACGACCCGTCGTGGGTGTCGATGTCGCCGATCACCCAGCCGCCGCCGTGGAAGTAGGTGACGAGGGGAGCGGGACCGGCCCCGGCCGGACGGTAGACGCGGACGGGGACGGGTCCGGCCGGTCCCGGGATCGACCGGTCCTCGACGTCCTCCGCCGGATCGCCCGATCCGGCGCTGTCGAGCGCCCCCAGGCTGGCCCGGAAGAGGCGGCGGAAGGCGTCGGGGGTGAGCTCCGAGAAGTCGACGGCCCCGGATGCCGCCATCTGGTCGACGATGGCCCGGGTGGCGGGTTCGAGCGGCACGTCGTGTCGCTCAGGTCGCCCGTGTGTCGAAGCGGACCCAGTTCTGATAGTGGTGGAGCGCGACGTATCCCATGGACCGGTAGATGGGCTCACCCATGACGGACGCCTGGAGGGTGACGGCGGTCGCCCCCCGGGCGAACGAGGCGTTGGTCACGCACGCCGTCACGGCCCGTCCGAGGCCCGAGCGCCTGGCCCCGTCGACGGTCCCCACCCAGTAGACGCCGGCGATCCCGTGGCTGAGCATGGTGAGGGCGGCGGCGACGGGTTCGTCATCGCGGTAGGCCACGAGGGCGACCACGTGGCGGGCGTCGAGGACACGCCGGGGGATGCTGAACAGCTGGTGCGGGGCCTCGACCGGCATGCCGTAGGTGGAGTAGGCGCCGGCGCAGACGCCGGCGAAGTCGGCCACGGCGCCGACGGTGGCGACGGGCCGGATCTCGACGCCGTCGGGCCGGTCCTCGGTGACGGGGGCCGTGCAGACCATCTCGGGTGCGGGCTCGCCGAAGGGGACCAGGCCGGCCGTCTCACAGGCCATACGGAGGTCGTCGTCGGCGGCGATGTCGCGGACCATGATCGTGTAGCCGCGCCGACGGGATCCGAAGAAGGCGTCGGACCGATCGACGAGGTCGGCCGGCGCCGCGGAGTCATCGCTGCGGAAGCCGCAGTTGCACATCACGGGCAACCACGACCCGGTGGCCACGAGCACAAAGCCGTCGGACTCCTCCACCGCCCCACCGACGCCCCATCGCGCCTGCTCGCGCGAGAACTCGAGGAGGTTCAGGTGGCCCAGGGTCCCGAGATCCCCCAGTGTCCCGACGTCACCGGGCAGCGCGCGGCGGCACGGTCAGACGGCCTCGCCGCTGGTGGCCTCCAGCTCGGTGGGGTCGGAGACCGGCGGACGGTCGGTCCCCGATCCGTGACCGCCGCGCTGCCAGAAATCGAGGATCGTCTCGGCGTTCGCCCGTCCCGCTTCGATGAGAGCCTCGGTGCCGGAGAAGTCGTCGTAGCGGGAGACGGGATCGGAGTCGACCGAGAAGACGATCACCTCGACACCCGCCGGGAGCCGCTCGAGCTCGCGGGCGAACTTGGCGTGGACGGCGATGAAGAAGGCGGTGAGGACCGCCTCGACCGGTCGCCGGTAGCGGTGGGGCGTGTAGCGGAGGGGCCCGCAGAGGAAGACGAAGATGCGTTCGGCCCCGTGGGCCATGGCCCGGCCGATGGGGACGTTGTCGACCACTCCGCCGTCGATGAAGGCCTCGGCGCCGATCTCGACGGGGGGGAGCAGGGCCGGCAGGGCGGCCGAGGCCAGGATGGCCTCGAGGGCCGGTCCGTAGGTGAACCACTGGGTGCGGCCGTCGGTGAGCGAGGTGGCCACCACCTCCAAGTGGACCGTGGCGTCCTCGAAACGTTCGAAGGTGAGGCCCTCCTCGATGAGGCGGCGCAGTCCGTCGTTGGCGTGGACGGCTTCGCGTTGGGAGAGGAACCGCCAAGTGGCGGGGATCCGGCTCTGGGGGAAGACGTCGCCACTGGTGGTCCGGCGCCACAGCTCGGCCATGCGCTCGACACCGCCGGGGGTGGGGTCGCCGGCGTAGCCGGCGGCGTTGATGGCCCCCACCGACGCCCCGTAGACGTCGTCGGCGGCGATGCCCCGGGCCATGAGGGCCTGGAGCATCCCTATCTGGGCCGCCCCCCGGGCGCCGCCCCCGGCGAAGACGAAAGCCGTGCGCGGGCGGCGCCAGCGGGCGTTCAGGTGGCGGGGCCGGGTCCACCGGCGCCGGGACGTCCCCGGCCCCGGGAAGACGCCACCGGGCAGGGCCACGGCCTGCATGGCGGACTCCACCCTCTGCTCCCGGAGGGTGGGCGGCTCGGTCATCGTCCGGGCCCCCCGCCTCGGCGCGACGACTCCCGCGCGGCGCGGTCGCGGCGGACCCCCCAGCGCACCGCCGTCACGGCCAGGCCCACCATGGCCGCCACGAACAGGGCGAACACGACGACGAAGGCTGTGCCCATATCGTCATCGACCCTACGTCACACCCGTCGGGCAAGCTGGGTCGGTGCCCCGGACACCCCCCGTCGCCGACGCCTTCCGGCCACCGGAGGGCGTCGACCTCCTGGCTCGGCTGCGTGGGCCGGGGACAGGCCGCCCGGCCGTCGACCCGGGACTGGCCGGAGGGCTGCGGGACTGGCTGGAGGACGGGCTGGCCGGCGTGGTGGGTGGGGATGCGGCCGACACGGGCCCCGTGCGGGTCACCAAGGAGACCCTCACCGGGGTGCTGCTGTGCGAGGCCCATCTCGTGGCCCGGCGGACCACACCCCGGGTGGTGACCGTGGAGTTGGCCCGCGGCAGCCTGGTCGACGCCGTGTTCCGCCAATGGGTGACGACCGGTCGCCTCGACGACCCCTGGTCCGACGCCCTCGGCGCCGTGGCCGTGGAGGACGAAGGCGACGGGATCGCCGCCTTCGTCGAAGCGCTCCCCCCCGAGAGCCGGCGGGCCCTGGCCGAGGAGATCGCCGACCATGCCGCCGGCATCGTGGCCCGGTGGCCCGTGCCCAGTCCGACCTGGCTGCCGCGGACGCAGGAGCGGGTGGTGGTGCCCCTGGTGGGCGGACGGGTCGTCATGAGTGGCGTCGTCGACCTGGCCTTCGGCGGTCCGGCCGGTGAGCGGGCCTCGGTCTGCGTGGTGGAGATCAAGTCGGGACGCCGTCGCCTGGAGCACCGGGGCGACCTCCACTTCTACGCTCTGCTCGAGACGCTACGCAGCGGCGCGCCGCCGTTTCGGATCGCCACCTACTACACGCGGACGGGGGAGCTCGACGTCGAGCCCGTCACCGACGACGTCCTCGTGGGTGCGCTGCAACGGGCGCTGGCCGGCACCGTCCGCCTGTGCCGGTTGGCGGCGGGGACGGAACCGGAGCGGACTCCGAACGCACTGTGCGCCTGGTGCTCGGCCCTGCCGCAGTGCGGGCCGGGGCAGACCCGGGCCGGGACCGACGTGCCGCGGGCGGCGGGGGACTCCGGCGACGATGACGATCTCGTCCTGGTCCGCACCGCCCCGGCCGCCGTCGACGACGACGCCGTCGGCGCGGAGCCCGACCGGTGACCGCCCCGGCCGCCACCGGGATGGCCCTGGCGCTGCCCCGGGCCCGGTCCCTGACCGACGCGCTGCTGGTCCCGGCCACCGATGTCGTGCCGGCCGAGGCGCTGGCGCTCCTGCGGGGGCAGGTGGCCGGCGACCTGGCCGCCGTCGTCGACGCCATGGCCGGGGGGGAGCGACTGCGTTTCGACGCTTATCGGTTCGCCCTGGCCCGTGAGCATCCCGAGCGACTCGACGCCGACGACGGAACCTTCGTGCCCTCGCCGGCACGGTGTCGCCGGGCCGTGGGTCTGGGCGCCGTGGGCCGCTGTCTGCGGGGGCGGTCGCCCACGCCGGCCACCGCCGTGGCCGAGGTCCTGGCCACCGGGGCCGAGGACGCCGCCGACGGCGTCGACCCCGGCGCCCGGCCGCCGTGGTGGGCCGCCTGGTACGGGAGCCTGCCGGCGGGCGGGCGGGCCATGGTCGAGGCCGAGGCCGTGACGTGGGCCACCCAGTTGTGGACGGCACTGGAATGGGAACGGTTGGCGCCGACGACGGTCGGGGGCGCCGACGACTGGTGGGACTGTCCCCGGACGCGTCACCTGACGTTGCGGGGACAGGCCGACGTCCGGGTGCGGGCCGGTGGGCGTCCCGTGCTCCTGGTAATGGGCGGTGGTCTTCCGCCGTCGGACTGGCGGCGGTCGCTCGGGTTCCCCGCCCTCGTGGCCGCCCTGGGGCGCGGGGAGCGGTCGGTCCCGGCGCGGGTGGTCGGATTGTGGCCGGCCAGCGGGCAGGTGCGGATCCTCCCGGTCGACAGCGTCGTGCTGGCCGACACGGCCGCGGCGGTGGTCGACGCCGTGGCCGAGTGGGTCAGGCGGCGTGGCCTGCCGTCCAGGTGAGGAACTGCTCCAGAGGCCAGGTGTTGACCACGCGGCCGGCGGGCGTGTCGGCCTCGACCGCCTGTCGGCAGCCGTTGACCAGCCACTCGAGCTGACCGGGGGCGTGGGCGTCGGTGTCGATGGAGACGAGGCAACCGAGCTCGAGCGCCTGACGCAGGAGTGGCTCCGGCGGATCGCGTCGTTCGGGACGGGAGTTGATCTCGACGGCGGTGCCGGTACGGGCACAGGCGGCGAAGACGAGCCCGGCGTCGAACGACGACGGGGGACGTCCCCGGCCCACCAGCTTGCGGCCGGTGCAGTGGCCGAGAATGTCGGTGTGGGGTGATTCGACGGCCGCCACCATGCGTCTGGTCATGGCCCGCGCCTCCATGGAGAGCTTCGAGTGGACGCTGGCCACCACCACATCGAGACGGGCCAGGAGGGCGTCGTCCTGGTCGAGGGTCCCGTCCTCCAGGATGTCGACCTCGATGCCGGTGAGGATCCGGAAGGGGGCCAGCTCGTCGTTCAGCTCGGCCACTACGTCGAGCTGTCGGCGCAGACGCTCCGGGTTGAGGCCGTGGGCCACGGTGAGCCGGGGGCTGTGGTCGGTGAGGGCCCAGTACCGGTGTCCGAGACTTCGCGCCGCCTCGGCCATCTCCCGGATGGGACTGCCCCCGTCGGACCAGTCCGAGTGGCTGTGGCAGTCGCCGAGCAACTTCTGGCGCAACGCCGCCGCCGCCCCCGTCGGGGGTGGGTCGGCGCGTCGGAGGAGTTCGGTGAGATATCCCGGTTCGTCACCGGCGAGCGCCTCGGCCACCACGGTGGCCGTGCTGTCGCCGATCCCCGGGAGCGACGTCAGACGACCCGAACGCGAGAGCTCCTCGACACGGGAGGGCGGCACGGTGTTCAGGGTGGTGGCGGCGTTGCGGAAGGCCCTGACCTTGTAGGTGCCGGCGCCCTCGGCCTCGAGCAGGTAGGCGATGCGGCGGAGGGCGGCGACGGGATCCACCGTCGCCAATGTACCGGGGCGAATCGTGCCACCATCGATGGATGCCGGCCAAGGCCCCCTCCGTCGACGTCGAGGTGGACGGGCGGACGGTGACCGTCTCGAACCCGGACAAGGTCTTCTTCACCACCCGGGGCGAGACCAAGCTCGACCTCGTCCGGTACTACCTGGCTGTCGGTCCGGGCGCTCTGCGCGGGGTGTACGAGCGGCCCACCGTCCTGAAGCGCTTCCCCCACGGGGCCGAAGGGGACTTCTTCTACCAGAAGCGGGTCCCCGCCGGGCGCCCCCCGTGGATCGAAACGGTGACCGTCCACTTCCCCAGTGGCCGCAGCGCCGAGGAGATGTGCCCCGTCGACGTGGCCCACATCGCCTGGGCCGCCAACCTGGGATGCCTCGACCTGAATCCCTGGGCCGTGCGCCGCCGTGACGTCGATCATCCCGACGAGCTCCGCGTCGATCTCGACCCGCAGCCCGGCGTGGCCTACGAGTCCGTGCGGCGGGTGGCCCTCGAGGCCCGCACCGTCCTCGTCGAGCACGGTCTCGACGGGTTCCCGAAGACGTCGGGGTCGCGCGGCATCCACGTGAACGTCCCCATCGAGCCCCGGTGGGACTTCACCGAGGTTCGTCGCGCCGCGCTGGCCCTGGCCCGGGCCGTCGAACGCCGGATGCCGGAGGTGGCCACCTCGGCCTGGTGGAAGGAGCAACGCGGTGAACGCGTGTTCATCGACTACAACCAGAACGCCCGCGACCGGACGGTGGCGTCGGCGTACTCCGTGCGTGCCAATCCCGAGGGACGGGTGTCGTGCCCGCTCGAGTGGGACGAGGTCCCCGATGCCGAGCCGGCCGACCTGACGCTGGCCACGGTGCCGGCCCGCTTCGCCGAGCGCGGCGACCCCGGCGCCGGGATCGACGTCCGCCGCTACGACCTCGGACCGTTGCTGGAGCTGGCGGCGCGCGACGAGGCCGAAGGCCTCGGCGACGCACCCTGGCCGCCCCACTTCGCCAAGCAGCGCGGTGAACCGCGCCGTGTCGCTCCCGGACGGGCCCGCCACCGTCCCCCGACCGGGTGAGAGCGCCCGGTCACGCCCCGAAGACGGCGTCGAGCTCCTCGGGCACCACCACCTCGAGCTGGGCGTAGGTACAGGTCTCGGGACGGCGGTCGGGACGCCAGCGCCGGAAGGTGGTGGCGTGGCGGAAACGGTCCCGCTGCAGATTGTCGTAGCCGACCTCGCAGACGAGGTCGGGCGCCAGCGGCTCCCAACTCAGGTCCTTCTTGGCGTTCCACCGCGACGGCGCCCCGGGGGTGCGGCCACCGGCCGGTTCCGGCGCCGCCCACGCCTCCCACGGATGGCCGGCCAATGACGAGAGGCGGTGCGCCGCCAGCTCGTCGACCAGCTCGCGTCGGCGGGCCATGGTGAACGAGGCCGTGACCCCCACATGGTGCAGGACGCCGGACTCGTCGAAGAGCCCGAGGAGGAGCGAGCCCACGACGGGCCCCGACTTGTGCCAGCGGAACCCGGCCACCACGCAGTCGGCCGTGCGTTCGTGCTTGACCTTCATCATCACCCGCTCGTCTTCGCGGTAGGTCTGATCCAGCTTCTTGGCCACCACCCCGTCGAGGCCGGCGCCCTCGAAGCGGGCGAACCAGTCCAGGGCCACCCCGGGGTCGGTGGTGGACGGGGTGAGGTGGACCGGCGGCCGGGCCCCCCGCAGGGACTGCTCCAGCAGGGTCCGCCTCTGGCGGAAGGGAGCCGGTCGCAGGTCGCGGTCGTCCAGAGCGAGCAGGTCGAAGGCCACGAACGACGCCGGCGTGGTCCGGGCCAGCAGCTCGACTCGGGAGGCGGCGGGATGGATGCGCTGAAGAAGGGCGTCGAAGTCGAGTCCTTTCCCGGTGGTGATGACGATCTCGCCGTCGACGACCGACCGCGCCGGGAGCGCGCCGCGGAGGGGTTCGATGAGCTCGGGGAAGTACCGCGTGAGCGGTCGCTCGTTGCGGCTCCCGAGCTCCACCTCGTCGCCGTCACGGAAGACGATGCAACGGAACCCGTCCCACTTGGGTTCGTAGACGAGGTCCTCGGCCTGGGGGAGTTGGCGGGAGAGCTTGGCCAACATGGGGGCCACGGGGGGCATCACGGGGAGGTCCATCGCTCCACGCTGCCACGCCGGTGCCCGGGCCGCCGGTTCTCACAACGAGGGCACAAAGCCCGGTCCGGGCCTAGGGGGACCGACCGGTCCGGTCGATGTGGCCTCTGGAGAACGAGCCGGAGCAGCCCCATGACCGTCAGTGTCACGCCCGTGACCACCACGCCCGCCATCCTGGTGGTCGACGACGATGCCGCCGTCCGCCGATCGGTGTCGGACATCCTGCGGCTCCAGGGCTACACGGTCACCGAGGCCGACGACGGGGACGTGGCCCTGACGCTGATGGGGACGGGCCGGTTCGACGCCCTCGTCCTCGACAACCGGATGCCCCGGCTCGACGGGATGGCGGTGCTGGCGGCGGCCGAGAACCCTCCACCGGCGGTCATCATGTCGGGGAACGAGCTCGATCCCGTCCGGCGCAAGGACCTCGCCGTCCGGGGCATCGCCTACCTGCACAAGCCCATCGAACCCGAGCACCTGCTCGACGCCGTGGCCACCGCCTTGGGCCGGAGTCGGCACTGGTAGTGCGAAAAATCGTTCCCGGTTCCCGGACGACCATGAACATCGGGGCGGCCCCGGGCGTAGGCCACGTCGAGCAACGGGGACCGGGAAGCTCCCGGGCGAGAAAGGACACGGTGGCGCCGAAGCCAGTGGGACACGGACGAGCGAGTCGTGGATGGAGGGCGGTTGCCGCCGTCGCCACCGTGATGACCCTCGGAGGTCTGTTCCTCACCTCGACGGCGTCGGCCCGGGCCGACGGCAAGTCGAAGACCGCCATGGTGGTCAAGGAGGAGACCCGGACCGGTTTCGGCTTGATCCTGACGACCACGAAGAGCCGGTCCCTCTACGTCGACACCACCCCGCCGTGCACCGGGAGCTGCCTGGCCGTCTGGCCGCCCCTGCTCATGCCCGAGGGCAAAACCATGCCGACCGGGGCCACGGGGCTGGGGACGGTGACGTTGGGCAAGAGACTCCAGGTCACGTACAAGGGGATGGCCCTGTACACCTTCGTCTCGGACCACGGCAAGAGCGTGACCGGCAACGGGGTGAACGGCTTCGCGGTGGCGGAGGTGACGGCGCCCGCCTCGTAGCGGACTCGCCGTGTGTGGCACTCTGTCGTCGGTGGGTGGGCGACACAGTGCCGGCGGGAAGGTGCGGGTGAGCATGTGCGGGTGACTCGGCGGGTCTCGGTCGTCGCGGCGGTGGCGGTGGTCGTGACGGCGACAATGGTGCTGCGCCCGACCGTCGCCTCCGCCACAGCGCCGGGCCTCCCGGTGTCGGCACCGGTTCCGACCCCCGTCGTCTCCGGTCCGATCACGGGGCCGGGGAAGCCGTCCATCATCAGCACATCTTTCGATCTGGCGGACGTGGGCTACCGGGAAGCGGAGTACTTCATCTCGGGGACGGCCTCGAGCTACCGCCTGGCGGGTAGGGCACCGGCGGACGGCCGGTGGAAGGTGACGCGGGCGGCGACGGCGCCGTACAAGACGCGGCTGCTCGTGTACCGGCCCTCCGACCCCCGGAGGTTCAACGGGACCGTGGTCGTCGAGTGGCTCAACGAGAGCGAGGGTGCCGACACGGCCCCCGACTGGATCGGCGACCACACCGAGCTCATCCGACAGGGCTTCGCCTGGGTCGGCGTCTCGGCCCAGGCTCTGGGCATCAACGGCGGGACCGGTGTTCTCGGAGCGGGCGGTGCGGGGCTCAGGAAGACCAACCCGAAGCGGTACGGGACGCTCAGGCATCCGGGCGACGCCTTCTCCTACGACATCTTCTCCCAGGCGGCCCAGGCCATCCGCCACCCGCACCGCGTCTCGGTCCTCGGAGGGCTCCGACCGAAGGCGTTGATCGCCGACGGAGAGTCGCAGTCGGCCTTCTTCCTCACCACCTACATCGACGCCGTCGCGCCCATCGCCCACGTCTTCAACGGTTACCTCGTCCACAGCCGGTGGGGGGGCGGGACGTCGCTGTCGGGATCGCTCGCCCTCGGCGTCCACGAGCCGTTCCGGACCGACCTCGGTGTCCCCGTCCTGGCCTTCGAGACCGAGACCGACCTCTTGGCCGGGTACGCCGCCGATCGGCAGCCGGACAACCGATGGTTCCGGGACTGGGAGGTGGCGGGGACGTCCCATGCCGACGACTACCTGTCGTTCGTGGGAATGTCCGACAACGGGCGGTCGAACGCGGCCGAGGCCATCGTCACCCACGACACCCCCCTCACCATCATCGGGTGCACGGCGCCGCCCAATTCCGGTCCCCAGCACTGGGTGCTCGACGCCGCCATCTCCGCTCTCAACCGGTGGGTGAGGACGGGGACGGCGCCGCCCCACGCGCCGCGTCTGGAGCTGGCCTCGGGCCCCCGCCCCACCATCCGGCGCGACGCCCTGGGCAACGCCCTGGGCGGGATCCGCACACCGGAGCTCGACGTCCCCATCGCCACCCTCACCGGGACGGCCGCCCCCGGGCAGTCCGAGACGTGCAGCCTGTTCGGCTCGACGACACCGTTGAACCGGGCCACCCTCACGTCTCTGTACCCCACCCACGCCGACTACGTGTCGAAGTTCGACGCCGCCACGCGGCGGGCCGTGAAGGCCGGCTTCATCCTCCCCACCGACGCCTCCCAGATCGAGGCGGCGGCGGCCGCCTCCAGCGTTCCTTAGGAAGCGGCTCCTCAGGGCTCGAAGCGGTAGAAGGGGTTCCACAGGAAGAGGCCGCCGCCGTTCGACTGCACCGTCCCCTCGACCGTGCACAGAGCACCCTTGATGATGCCGGGGACCGGCCTCGGTCCTCCGAAGACGAGGGTGATCGACCCGGTGTCATCGTCGAGCCGGCAGATGTAGGCCGGCGACCTCCACCAGCAGGAGAACTCGGTGTCGACGATCGCCCCCTTCACCACCACCCGGCGGCGCGGCGCGCAATCAGAGAGCCGGTGGGCGATCGGGCGCCCACCCCAGCTGTCGCCGGCGGTGGGTTCCCATGCCGTCACTTCAGCTTGGCCAGCGCAACGTTGAGCTGCAGGACGTTGATGTAGCTGCTGCCGAGGAAGCCCAGTTCCTCGCCGTTGGTCTCCTTGGCGATGAGGCTCCGCAGCGCCGACGGGGAGATGCCGGTGGCGGCCGACACCATGGGGATCTCGGCGATGGCGTCCTGTGGCGCGATGTCGGGGTCGAGGCCGCTGCCCGAGGTGGTCACGAGGTCAGGGGTGGGGTCGACGCCGCGCTTGTGCCAGTAGGCCACCAGGGCCTCGGTGTTCGCCTTCAAAGTGGCGGACCGTGGTCCGAGGTTGGTGGCGGCCGACTCTCCGCTCTTGCCGTTGGCTACCAGGGGGTTGTCTCCGTCCCCGCCGGCGTAGGGACCGAGGTCGTCGGGGCGGCCCTGGAAGACGCAGCTGCCGTCCGGATGTCCCGGGCATTTCGTGGCCGACCAGTTCTGTCCGATCAGAGTCGATCCGTTGGCGGTGATCGATCCGTCGGCCTGGTGCCGGAACAGGATCTGGGCGACACCTGTCCCGGCGAAGGCGTAGACGAAGCCAAAGAAGACCGTGAAGACCACGATCGAGATGACCGAGCGGCGGAGGTGGGTGAGCATCAGATTCTCTCCATCAGTAGGCGTGGAGGGCGACGAGGACGAGGTCGATGAGCTTGATGAAGATGAACGGCACGATGACACCACCGAACCCGTAGATCCAGACGTTGCGGCGCAGAATGGCGGCCGACGAGGCGGGGCGGAACTTCACACCGCGCAGCGCCAGCGGGATGAGGGCCACGATGACCAGGGCGTTGAAGATCACGGCCGACAGCACCGCACTCTGGGGACTGTGGAGCTTCATCACGTTGAGCGCGTTCAAGGGTCCGGGGACTCCAGGTCGCGTGTAGAGGGTGGCGAACAGCGCCGGGATAATGGCGAAGTACTTGGCCACGTCGTTGGCGATGGAGAAGGTGGTGAGCGACCCCCGGGTGATGAGCAACTGCTTGCCGATCTCCACGACGTCGATGAGCTTTGTCGGATTGGAGTCGAGGTCGACCATGTTGCCGGCCTCCTTGGCCGCCGTGGTGCCCGTGTTCATGGCCACACCCACGTCGGCCTGGGCCAGCGCCGGGGCGTCGTTCGTGCCGTCTCCGGTCATGGCGACGAGCTTGCCGCCCTCCTGCTCGGCCCGGATGAGGGCCATCTTGGCCTCGGGGGTGGCCTCGGCCAGGTAGTCGTCGACGCCGGCCTCCTGGGCGATGGCGGCAGCCGTCAGCGGGTTGTCGCCGGTGATCATCACGGTGCGGATGCCCATCTGGCGCATCTCGTCGAATTTCTCCTTGATGCCTTGCTTCACCACGTCCTTCAGCTCGATGACGCCCAGGATCTTCTGCCCGTCGGCCACCACCAGGGGCGTCGAGCCGGCCCGGGCGATGCGCTCGACGATGTCGTCGAGACCGTCGGGGATACTCCCGCCCTGGTCCGTCACCCAGCGCTTGACCGACTCGGCCGCCCCTTTGCGGATCTGGCGTCCGTCTGTGTCGAGACCCGACATGCGGGTCGTCGCCGAGAACGGCACGAACACGTGGCCGGCACCCAGGTCGCGCTCGCGGATGTTGAAGCGTTCCTTGGCCAGCACCACGATGGAGCGGCCCTCCGGCGTCTCGTCGGCCAACGAGGCCAGCTGGGCGGCGTCCGCCAGCTCCTCCTCGTGGTAGCCGCCGGCCGGATAGAACGACGAGGCCATGCGGTTGCCGAGGGTGATGGTGCCCGTCTTGTCCAGGAGCAGGGTCTGGACGTCGCCGGCGGCCTCGACCGCCCGCCCGCTCATGGCCAGGACGTTGCGCTGGACAAGCCGGTCCATGCCGGCGATCCCGATGGCCGACAGCAGGGCCCCGATGGTGGTCGGGATCAGGCACACGAGAAGCGACACCAAGATGACGACCGACACCGTCGTGCCCGAGTAGTGGGCGAACGGCTGCAGGGACACCACCACCGGCAGGAAGACGATGGTGAGGACGGCGAGCAGGATGGTGAGGGCGATCTCGTTCGGGGTCTTCTGTCGGTTGGCTCCCTCCACCAGGTTGATCATCCGGTCGAGGAAGGTCTTGCCCCGTTCCGCGGTGATGCGCACGACGATGCGGTCGGACAGCACCCGCGTCCCGCCGGTCACCGCCGACCGGTCCCCGCCCGACTCCCGGATGACGGGGGCCGACTCACCGGTGATGGCCGACTCGTCCACCGACGCCACGCCCTCGATGATCTCGCCGTCGGAGGGAATGGCGTCGCCCGCCTCGCACACCACGCAGTCGCCCTTGGTCAGAGCCGACGCCGCCACCCGCTTCTCGGTGCCGTCGGCGTCGAGGAGCCGGGCTTCGGTCTCCGACCGCATCTTGCGCAGGGTG
Organism: uncultured Acidimicrobiaceae bacterium; assembly: GCA_963800065.1. Taxonomy (GTDB): domain Bacteria; phylum Actinomycetota; class Acidimicrobiia; order Acidimicrobiales; family UBA8190; genus CAWJFJ01. The sequence goes on from CAWCZO010000003.1 coordinate 317,477, forward strand.
TCGGCCTGGGCCTTGCCCCGGCCCTCGGCCATGGCCTCGGCGAAGTTGGCGAACCCCACAGTGAGGAAAAGCCAGATGGTGATGGACCAGTCGAAGATGCCCGGATGGGCGATGGACTCGATGAAGGTCACGATGGTCCCGATCAGGACCACGAACATGACAGGGTTCTTGATCTGGTCTCTGGGGTCGAACTTCTTCAAGGCGTCGACCACCGCATGGCGGAGGATCTCGCCGTCGAAGAGGCTGCGAGCCTCGGCCACGCCGTGAGGGGTGCCCGACGGCACCGGCGGTTGCGGTTGTGTTGTCAGGGTCGTCATCAGAAGAACTTTCCGTGGCTTAGTTGTTCGACGATGGGGCCGAGGGCGACGGCCGGGAAAAAGGTGAGGCCGCCGATGATCACGATCACGCCGATGACCAGGCCGACGAACATGCCGTTGTCGGTCTTGAAGGTCCCGAGCGATTCCGGGACCACGTTCTTGGCCGCCAACACGCCCCCCAACGCCAGGGCGGGGATCATGACGCCGAACCTGCCGATCAGCATGTCGACGGCGCCGATCACGTTGTAGAAGGCGGTGTTGCCGGTGAGGCCGGCCATAGCCGAGCCGTTGTTGTTGGCCTGCGAGGTGAGCCCGTAGAGGATCTCAGTGAATCCGTGGGGCCCGGAGTTGAGTGGGCCGGCCCGCCCGGCGTGGATCGACACGGCGATGGCGGTGAGGATGAGCACGATGATCGGCATAACCAGGGCGGCGAGGCCCGCCAGCTTCACCTCCTTGGCCTGTATCTTCTTGCCTAAGTATTCGGGCGTTCGCCCGATCATCAAGCCGCCGATGAATACGGCGATCACGGCGTAGATGAGGATCGTGTACAGCCCGCTTCCCGTGCCCCCAGGGGTGACCTCGCCCAGCATCATGCCGGTGAGAGGGCCGAAACCGCCCATCGGGTTGTACGAGTCGGTGGCGCTGTCGACGGCCCCGTCGGAGGTCTGAGTCATCGACACGTTGAACAAGGCACTGCTCGTATCGCCGAAGCGCGTCTCCTTGCCTTCGGTGTTCCCCACCTTGGATTGGACACCGGCGGCCACGACGGCGGGGTTGTTCTGGTGCTCGGCGTAGCTGGTGAATCCCACCCACACCCCGAAGATGAGCACCATGGCCGCCAAGAGGGCGGCCCCGTGCTTGATACTGCCCACCATCTTGCCGAAGGTGTACGTCAGCGAGAACGGGATGGAGAGGGTGAGCCAGACGTAGAGCAGGTTGGTGAGTGCCGTCGGGTTCTCGAAGGGGTGGGCCAGGTCGACGTCGAAGAACCCACCGCCGTTGGTCCCGAGCTGCATGATGGAACCCATGAAGCCGGCGGGGCCGCGGGGGATGGTCTGAGTGACGCCGTTGAGCGAGTCGTGGATGGCGATCGGCCCGGCCAGGGTCTGAACGGCACCGGCGCCCACGATGATGATGCCGGAGAGGAACGCTATGGGAAGGAGGATGTAGAGCATGCAACGGGTGATGTCGACCCAGAAGTTGCCGATCGTGGGAGAGTTCCGGCGGGCGAAGCCCCGTGTCACGGCGATGGCCACGGCGATGCCGACGGCCGCACTCACGAATTGCTGCACGGTGAGCACACCGATCTGGGAGAAATACGACATAGTCGTCTCGCCGCCGTAGTTCTGCCAGTTCGTGTTGGTCATGAACGACACGATGGTGTTGAAGCTGAGCGCCGGCGGTACGGCGCCGAAGTGCTGCGGGTTGAGCGGCAGGGACCCTTGAATCCTGAGCAGCAGATAACCCACGGCGACGAATGCGCCGGAGAAGATCACCGTCGAGCCGGCATAGCGCTTCCAGGTCTGCTCGTGGTCAGGGCCGGTCCCGAGAAGCCGGTAGAACGGCCGCTCGGCCCAGGCCAGGTAGTGCACCCGACCGTCGAAGACGGCGGCCATGTACGAACCCAGGTACCGCCACGTGATCCCCAGGGCGATGACCAGGACGACGATGGTCCAGAAGAAGCCCATCAGAACCACTCAGGCTTGAACATGGCGATACCGAGGAAGATGAACACGGCGATGGACACCGCCAGCAGGATTCCCTGGACGACGGTCATACCCGGTCCAGTGCCCAGATGAGGCCGAGGAAGACGAGGACGAAGCCCGCCGCCCCGAGTACGGAGAGAAAGTCAGCCATGTCTGAAACCGTAAGGCGGGTCGCCGTGAACCGGTCGTAAACGATGACCGTCGACGCGTAAATGAAGCGTGAACGACCGTGTGGAGGGGATCAGGTTTCGCATGGCCGTCAGCCTCTGCCGACGACACGTCCCTCGACCAGAGCCGAAGGTCCCAATCGACCCTCTGTCCTTTGCCGTCGACAACCGATACGCTCATGCCCCGGTCGAAGGAGCGTGCCCGTTGAAGGCAGCCGTCTACTACGAGACAGGGGGTCCCGAGGTCCTGCGCTACGAGGACGTCGCCGATCCGGTGATGGCCGAGCACGAGATGCTCGTCCGGGTCGAGGCCATCAGCATCGAGGGTGGCGACACCCTCAACCGGACCGGCGGCGAGATGTCCGGGGTGCCGCACATCGTCGGGTACCAGTGTGCCGGGACCGTGGTGGCCGTGGGAGACCAGGTCTCCCTTTTCACGGAAGGGGATCGTGTCGTCACCGTCGGTCTCGACGGCTCGCACGCCGAGCTGCGCTCGGTGCCCGAGCCGTTCTGCTGGAAGATCCCCGACGGTCTCTCCACCGAGGAGGCCGCCTGTGTCCCCGTCCCCTTCGGCACCGCCGACGACTGTCTCTTCGAGTTCGGGCGACTCCAGGCGGGGGAGACCGTCCTCGTCCACGCCGGGGCCAGCGGCGTGGGGATCGCCGCTATCCAGCTGGCCAAGCGGGCCGGTGCCCGGGTCCTGGCCACGGCGTCGCGCCACGAGAAGTTGGAGCGCCTGCTGGACCTCGGTCTCGACGAGGGCATCAACTACGCGACGTCCGACTTCGTCGAGGAGGTCCGCCGGCTCACCGACGGGCGCGGCGCCGACGTGGTCGTCGACTCCGTCGGGGGATCGACACTGCAGGGGAGCATCCGCTGCCTCGCCTACCGGGGTCGCTGCATCACGGTGGGTGACGCCGGTCGCCAGGGGACGGAGCAGATGGACATCTCCACCCTGCGCCCGAACAACCAGTCCCTCACCGGGTACTTCCTCGGGGCCGAGCTGTTCCTGACCCCCCGCCCCCACGCCATGATCGCCCGGCATCTCGCCGACATCGCCGCCGGTCGCCTACGCGTGGTCATCGACCGCCGCTTCCCCCTGGCCGATGCCGCCGCCGCTCACGAGTACATCGAGAGCCGGCAGGCCTTCGGACGGGTCCTTCTCCTGCCCTAACTCCTCGGCGCGGCACAGGATCTCGCCGTGGAGTACGGCGAACCATCCGTCGGGGTGCGCCGCCCACCGCCGCCAGGCAGCCGCCATCTCCTGGAGGTCGTGGTGGTCCACGAGCCCCAGTTCGACGGCTTGGAGCCCGAGGGCCGACTGCGTCATCCGGTCGGCCCAGAGGTCGCCCCACCAGCGCCGGTCGTCGGGCTCGGAGAAGCACCACGCCGACGCCGTGGCCTCCACGTCGGTGAATCCCGCCGCCCGGGCCCACGTCACCAACCGCCGACCACCGTCGGGCTCGCCCCCGTTGTGGCGAACCACCCGGCCGTAGACGTCGAGCCAGGCGTCGAGCCACCGGTCGGCGGGGTACCAGGTGAAACCGCCATAGTCGCCGTCGCGGGCCGCCACCAGGCCGTGGGGGCGGCAGACCCGGCCCATCTCGGCCAGGGCGCCGACCGGATCGGACAGGTGCTGGAGCATCTGGTGGGCGTGGACGACGTCGAAGGATCCGTCGGGAAAGTCGAGGTGGTACGTATCGCCCACGGCGAAGCGGACATTGGCGGTGCCGGCGTCCGCCGCCGTGGTGCGGGCGACGTCGATGACCTCGCCGGCGCTGTCCACACCCACCACCTGCCCCGTCCCGATGCGTCGGGCCAGATCCACGGTGATCGTTCCTGGGCCGCAGCCGACGTCGAGGATGTCCATGCCGGGGCGCAGCCGCGGCAGGAGGTAGGCGGCCGAATTCTCGGCCGTCCGCCAGCGGTGTGACCGCAGGACGCTCTCGTGGTGACCGTGGGTGTAGCGGTGCGGGGGAGCCATGGGGCCAGCATGCGCCGGACCGGGGTCCATTAGCAAAGTGATTTATCAATCAATCGATATAATCTACATGGATGTCCCGCCCCGAGCAGCTGCGGACCTTCGTCGCCGTGTACCGGGCCCGTTCGGTCACCGAGGGCGCCCGCCAGCGCCGCCTGTCGCAGCCGGCCGCCAGCCAGCAGCTGGCGGCCCTCGAGGGGGTGGTCGGGAGCCCGCTCTTCGTGCGCACGCCGCGCGGCGTCGAGCCCACCGGCACGGCGGTGGCCCTGTACGCCGAGGCGGCAACGACGCTGGACCAGCTCGAAGCGGTCCTCGTGGGCCTCGGCGACGTGCCGCCAGGAGCATCGTCGGCGCCGCTCCGCCTCGGATCGACGGCCGAGATCTTCTCGTCTCTCGTCCTCCCCCGGATCGGCGCCACCGATCTGGCCGTGGTGGCCCACTTCGGCGACGACGTCGCCCTGCTCCGGCAGCTCGAACGCGGTGAGCTCGACGTCGCCGTGACGAGCTCGAACCCGGGGCGCCGATCGTTCGAGGCCGTGCCGATCGGGCAGAAGCGCTTCGTCCTCGTCGGCCCGCCGGACCTCGTGCCCGATTCGCCGTTCGAATCCTTGTCGGCGCTCGGTGACTGGCTCGTCGGCCAGTCATGGGCGGCGTACAGCCTGGAGCTGCCCATCACCCGTCGGTTCTGGCAGACGCACCTCCGCCGAACGTTCTCGGCCCGACTGCGGCTGGTGGCACCGGACCTCCGGGCCGTGACCGGTGCCGTCGAGCGCGGGATCGGGTGCAGCATCCTCCCCCGATTCGTTTGTGACCGCGCCCTCGAGGAGCACAGAATCGTCGAGGTGCACCCTGTCTCGGACCTGATTCCGGGCGAGCCGTGGTTCGTCTGCTTCCGGACGGGGGACACGACGCGTCGTGGAGTGGCCGAATTCGTCGGGCTCCTCGACCGATGACGACCTATGTCGCCATGCTCCGCGGCATCAACGTGAGCGGACGGAACAAGCTGGCCATGGAGGACCTGCGTGCCATCGTCACGGCCGTGGGGGGAACAGAGGTCCGGACCTACATCCAGAGCGGGAACGCCACCTTCGCCAGCCCACGGTCGTCGTCAGCCGTCGTCAAGGCTCTCGAGAGCAGACTGCACGACGCCCTGGGCAGCAGGGTGCCGGTGCTGGTGCGGACCAGGGAGGAACTCGAACTGATCATCGAGAGGAATCCCTTCGTGCCCCGCGGGGACGACCCCGAGATCCTCCATGTGACCTTCATGAGTGGGGAACCCGACCCCGGGGCGGCGGAGTCCGCCGGCCGACAAAGGGCGGACGACGATGAGCTTCAGGTGATCGGGCGGGAGGTCTATCTCCGATGCCCGAACGGCTACGGGCGCACGAAGCTCACGAACACGTTCCTCGAGAGGCGGTTCGGATCGGAGGCGACGACGCGGAATTGGAGGACCGTCACCAGGCTCGTCGAACTGGCCCAGGGCTGAGGATCGGGGGCTCACTTCCAGCGGAAGTGGACGAAGACCCTCCCGAAATTCTTCGAGTCCTTCTCCACCCGGTGGTAGAGCGCCTTCATCTCCTTGGTGTCGAGGAATCGAAGGACCCGTTTCTTCAGTTGGCCCGATCCCTTCCCCGGGATGATCTCGACCAGGGTCGCCTTGGTGCGGACCGCCTCGTCGATGATGTCCCGGAGGGCCTGATCGATGTCGGTGCCACGGTTGTAGATCTCGTGCAGATCGAGCTTGAGCTTCATGAGACTCCCCTCCGCCCGGGCGTGGCACGGGCCCGGGTGCCCATGGGACCGGGCTCCGGGTGACAAGCTTGTCCCGTGGACGGTCAACGCGCGAGCCCGGTGGATCAGTCGTGCCTGCCCAACCCCGAACTGGTCGAATTCCTGACGTCGCTGGGGGCGACGGCCGAACAGATCGCCGAAGCGGAGACGCAGTCCAATCTGATCGGGCTCGGCGCCGACCTCGTCTTCGCCGCCGCCGAAGGGCTGACGGCCCGCGACGTGGCGGCCCTGTCGGGCGCCCCGGTCGATGAGGTCATGGGCATCTGGCGGGCTCTCGGGGTCGAGGTGCCGGGACCGGAGACGCCGATGTTCTCCACCGACGACGTGAGCCTCGTCCGCACACTGTCCTCCATCGATCTCTTCACCGTCGCCGAGAGTGACGAGATCCTGCACGTCATCGGCAGCGCCCTGGCCCGTGTCGCCGATGCGGCGATCGCCTTCTACGTGCAGACCGTGGAGTCGGACCTGGCCGCCAGCGGGGCCGACACCCTGCTCATGGCCCAGAAGGGGTCGCGGGCGGCCAGGACGGCGCTCGATCTGGGGGACTCGCTCGGCGCGGTCTTCGCCCACCTCCTGCGCGACGGGGTCGACCGCCAACGCCGGGCACAAGCCCACGTCAGCGACCGGGCCCTGTTCCGGGTGGCGGTGGGATTCGTCGACCTGGTGGGATTCACGCCCCTCTCGCACCGGATGGACAGCCGGGAGCTGAGCTCGTTCATCGGGCAATTCGAGAACCGGGCCTTCCGCCTGGCCGCCGAACACGGGGGGCGCATCATCAAGCACATCGGTGACGAGGTGATGTTCGTGGCCATCGATCCCGTGGCCGGTTGCGAGCTGGCCCTCGCCCTCATGACCGAGTTCCTGGGCGAGGGGATCCAGCCGCGCGGGGGCATCGCCTTCGGCGACGTGGTGGCCAGGCAGGGGGACTACTACGGGGAAGTGGTGAACCTGGCGTCCCGGCTGGCCGACCTGGCCATTCCCGGCGAGGTCCTGGCCGATGACAATGTCCGGATGGCGGCGCACGACAGTGCGCTGGTCTTCGAAGGAGCCGGACGGCGCCAGCTGAAGGGCTTCGAGGAGCCCGTCCTCGCCTACAGCGTCCTTCTGCCTCCCCGGGCGGGACGACCGGCCGGAGACCAGCCGGGCGGGTGACCCGGTGAGGGGATCGTGCTGGGCGGCGCGGCAGGGGAGAGCGATCCCCTGCGCGGCCCCCCGATGGTCGGGCGGGAAGATGCTGTGGTTCCCGCCGCCAGGCTCGAGGGTAGCTCGGCCCGGCCGACCGTGCTCGGCCCGGGCGCGGCGAAGGGGCTGGGCGAACATTGGGTGCGGGGGACACACCTGTCGCCAAGCCCCTTCGACCGTGCGGTTCCCGGAGCCCCTCAGCTGCCGGTACTGGCAGCGTACGAGGAGGCGGTAAACGCCATGGGTCCAGACGATGACAACTGTGTGAACGAACCGTCACCCGACCCCGAGACCGGCTGGGGCCGGTCGTCGGGGTCGGGGTAGCTTTGCGCCGTGGGTCGCTCGTGCCTGTCCCCGACGCTCAAGTCGACCTGGAGTCGTGACGGCTGGTGCGTGATCGAGGGGGCCATTCCGCCGGCCGACCTGGCCGCCGCCCAGAACGCGTTGGCCCTGCTGTTCCCGACCGCCGAAGAGATGGACAGTGGACTCGACGACGAGAGGACCACGGCGTGGCGGACGTGGGACGCGGCGTGGCCGGAGTTCCCGTTCAGGAGCAGCCGACTGAACAGGCTGGTGGTCCACGACGTTCTCATCGACCTGGCCACCGAGCTTCTGGGGACGGAGGACGTCCGCCTGTACCTGGCCCTGGTGACGGCCAAGTACGCCCACCAGTCGTCCGGCTACAACCAGCTCCTGCACACCGACTATCCCAATCATTCTCTGGTCGTTCCCCGGCGCCAGCCCGGCTACGAGCATCTCGAGACGTTCATCTACCTGAACGACGTCTCGGCCCGCAACGGGGCGACACGGCTGGTGTCGCGGACCAAGACCGGGAACATCCCGGTCGAGCAGCACACCCTGAACCTCGACGACTACGGCCATCTCTACGACGAGCCGGGAGAAGCGGCGGGGCCGGCGGGGTCGGTGGTCGCCTACAGCGGCGACGTCTACCACCGTTCGGTCGACGTGACCGAGCCGGGGCAAGCCCGATTCATGCTCCACGTGGCCTACAAACCGGCCTCCCTGGACTGGATGGGCTACCAGGCCTGGCCGATCAAGGGGTTTTCGCCGGAGTGGCACAAATTCGTCAGCCAGGCCAGTGTGCGCCAGCTGACGGTGCTCGGCTTCCCCAAGCCGGGCCATCCGTACTGGACGGACGAGACCCTGGCCGGCGTGGCCGCTCGTTACCCTGGGCTGGACATGAGCCCGTGGCGCAACGGCGCCTGAGAGGAGACACCCATCGTGGATGGCGATCCGAAAGCCTGGATATCGGTTCTCCGTCGTTCCCACGACCGCCTGGCCGCCCTGGTCGAGCCGCTCGGTCGCGACCGGGTGGAGGCACCGTCCATGGCCAGCGAGTGGACCGTGGCCCAGGTCCTGTCCCATCTGGGGAGCCAGGCGGAGATCTTCGGCGCCATCCTCGACGCCGCGCTCGAGCAGCAACCACTGCCCGGACCGGACGCCTTTCCCCCGGTCTGGGAGGCATGGAACGCCCGGAGCCCGGTGGAACAGGTCGCCGACAGCGTCACGGCCGACGACAGATTCGTCCGTCGGGTGGAGACGCTCTCCGATGCGCAGCTCGAAGGGCTCCGGTTCGCCATGTTCGGAATGGACCTCGACGTCGTCGGCTTCCTGCGGATGCGGGTGAGCGAGCATGCGGTGCACACATGGGACGTCGCCGCCTCCCTCGATCCGACGGCGACGGTCTCTCCCGACGCCGTGGCCCTCTTGATCGACACCCTTCCCGAGATGGCGCGCCGGGTGGGTAGGCCGCAGGGCACGCCCATCCGGATCAGGGTGGCCACCTCCGATCCCGGCCGCGACCTGACCCTCGTCGTCGGCGACGATGTGCGCATCGAGCCGTCAGACGGTGCGACCGCCGACGGCGTGCTCCGGCTGCCGGCCGAGGCGCTGGTCCGTCTCGTCTACGGGAGGCTCGACGACAAACACACGCCGACGATCGAGCTCGACGCCGCCGGGCTGACCCTCGACCGGCTCAGGTCGGTCTTCCCCGGTCTCTGAACACCGGGCTTCCGGCACCTTGGGGGCATGATGCGATCTCGTTTCACGAGGGCTCTCCTCGGCTCGGGATGTGTGGCGGCGCTCCTCGCCGTGTCGGCACCGGGAGCGGCGGCGTCGGGCGGTGCCGTCTCGGTGGCCGTGGTCGCCGGAACCGGTGTCGCCGGCCGGTCCGGCGGTGGAGGGGTGTCGGCGCGCGCCGAGCTGGCCGCCCCTTCGGGAGTCGCCGTCGACGCGGCGGGTGATGTGGCCGTGGCCGACACCGGCAATTGCCGGGTCGAGATGATCTCCGGCCGCTCCGGTCGCCATTTCGGTATCGCCATGAAGAGTGGTCACATCTACACGGTGGCCGGTTCCGGCTGTGGCGGCCACCGATCGGGTCGGTCGACGCCCTCGGTCGGGGACCCGACCGGGGTCGCCTTCGATCCGGCGGGCGATCTCCTGATCGCCGACGCCTCGGGGAACAGGATCCTCGAGCTACCGGCCGCCTCCGGTCGGGACTACGGGGTGTCGGTGACGGCCGGGCGCCTGACCCCGGTGGTGGGGACAGGGGTGGCGGGGACGTCGGCAAACGGGCGACCGGCGCGGACATCGAGACTGGATGATCCCGAAGGAATCGCCGTCGACGCCGCCGGCGACCTCCTCATCGCCGATACGGCCGCCTGCCAGGTCGACGAGGTTCCCGCCCACGACGGGACGCGGTCGGGCCGCGCTCTGGAGGCCGGCCACCTCTACGCCGTGGCCGGTACCGGTGTCTGCGGCGACAGCGGGGACGGGGGGAGCGCCGTGGCGGCGCAGCTGTGGTCGCCCTCCGCCGTGACCGTCGACGGGGGAGGAGACCTTCTCATCGCCGACGAGGGCAACAGCGCCGTCCGGGAGGTTCCGGCCAGGACGGGGACGTTCTACGGGGTGACCATCGCATCCGGCGACATCGCCACCGTGGCGGGACAGGACATGTACACCGAATACCTGAACGACGGACTGGGGGCCAGTGGACCGGCGTCGTCGTTGAACTATCCGAGCGGTCTCGCCGTCGACGCCGCCGGTGACCTCTTCGTCGCCGACAGCTTCGACCGCTGCATACGGGAGGTCCCCGCCCACAGCGGCGTCCTCTTCGGCCGCAGCGTGGTGGCCGGCGACATGTACACAATGGCCGGGATCCTGCCTGTCGGTGGTGCCGCCGCCGGTGACGCCACGCGCTGGATCCTGACCCGGGTCACCTACCCCGACGGTGTCGCCTTCGGGCCCGGAGGGGCGCTCTACTTCAGCGACCAGGGGGCCGACACCGTCCGACGGATCACGATCTCGTGACGGCCGGGACCTGACACGATGTCGCCCTCGCGTTCGGACCGTCGGACGTTCCTGGCCAACAGCGCGCGCACCTCGGCCGTCGTCGTCGTGGGCTCCCTGCCGTTGACCGGACCCCGGACGGCGCCGGCACCGGCGAGGGTGGCCGACGCGTCCGGCTCCGACCCCGTCCCGGGAGGTGCCCCGCTGCGGTTGACCGTCAACGGCGTCGAGGGTCCGGTGGGGGTGGATCCCGACGACGTCAACTTCGCCTGGGTCCTCGATGACGACCGCCGCGGGTCGGCCCAGAGCGGGTACCGGATCGTGGTGACCACGGGGGAGCGGACGCGGACGCCGAAGACGGTCTGGGACAGTGCCCACGTGGCGTCGTCCCGCCAGGCCTTCGTGGCCTACGGGGGCCGTCGTCTGGCCGCCGACACGGAGTACCGGTGGCGGGTGGCCACCCGCGACGGCGGTGCCGCCTGGAGTGCCTTCTCCGCCCCGTCGACCTTCACGACGGGGTTGCGCGACGGTGACTGGGCCTCGGTGTGGCTGCAGCCGGCCGCCTCGGACCGGCAACCGGACAGGCACACCTACCTCCGGACCGAACGCGCCCTGCCCAGCAAGCCGATCGCCCGGGCCACCGCCTTCGTGGCGGCGGCCCACAAGTACCAGCTGTGGGTGAACGGCACCGAGGTCGATACCGGACCGAGCTTCTGTTACCCCGACCAGCAGTACTACCAGGCCACCGATGTCACGGCCCATCTCCGACCGGGTCGGACCAACGCCGTCGGGTTGCTCCACCACTGGTACGGAGCCGGTCAGGGTCGGCCCGAGTCGGCTCCGGGCGTCCTCGTCCATGTGTCGGTCCACTTCTCCGACGGCACCAGCCTGGTCATCGCCTCCGACGGCTCCTGGCGCGAGCACCCGGGGGAGTGGCTACCGGGGGCGTACCGCAACACCGACGGCGCCGACTTCGTGGAGAACATCGACGGACGGATGACGCCCCTCGGGTGGGCCGACGGCGGCTTCGACGACCGCAGCTGGTCCCCTTCGACGGTGCTCGGACCCGTCGGCACGGCGCCGTTCACCGGTCTCTTCGCCCTGCGGACCCGAATCGTCGAGCACGCCGTCGACCCCGTCACGGTGCGGACCCTGCCCTCGGGGGCCGTGGTGGTCGATTTCGGGAAGGTCTACGCGGCGCGTCCCGAGGTGACGTTCCGGCAGGGGGTCAGCGGCAGGACGATCCCCATGCACGTCGGCTATCTCCTCGATGCCGACGGCCATGTCTCGACCGTCCACGGCGTCCAGGGGACCGATCTCAGCTTCTCCTACATCCAGCGCCACGGGACCCAGACGTTCCGGCCCTTCACCTACCTCGGATTCCGCTACCTCCAGATCGACGAACCCGGCGAGCACCTGGGGCATTCGCAGATCGCGGCCATAGCCCGGCACGCGGCCATGCCCGACGTGCCGAGCGCCACCTTCGTGTCCTCGGACGCCATGCTGAACGACGTCTGGGCGCTGACCAGCCGCTCCGCTCTGTACACGTCACAGGAGCAGTTCATCGACACGCCGACACGGGAGAAGGGCCCGTTCCTGTGGGACGGGTCCAACGAGTCCCAGGTGGCCATGCGCGCCTTCGGTGAGCAGAACCTCACCTGGCAGGCGCTGCGGGACTTCTCGCGGTCGCAGAAGCGCTACTGGCCCGACGGCAACCTGAACTGCGTCTATCCGAACGGCGACGGAGGGCGGTACCTCCCGACATTCACCGAGATGTACCCGGAGTGGGTGTGGCGGTACTACGTGAACACCGGCGACCTCGACACGATCAGCTCCCTGCAGCAGACGCTCCTCAACGTCTCCGACTTCCTCCAGGGCAACATCGACGCCTCGACGGCCCTGATCAAAGGCCTGACCATCGGCAGTAACGGTGACCCCGTCTACGGCTACGACCTCCAGGCGACGATCGACGGGACTGTCAACGTGATGGCGGTGAACGCCTTCAACCGGATCGGCCAGGTGGCCGAGCTCCTCGGCGACGCGGCGCAGGCCGCCATCCAGTCGGCCCGTAGCGCCAGCTTGGCGGCGGCCGTGAACGCCCACCTCGTCCGGGCCGATGGCGTCTACGTCGACGGGCTGGACCCCGGTGGTTCCCAGAGCATGCACGCCTCGCAGCTCGTCAACGTCGCCGCTCTCGCCTACGGGGTCGTCCCGGCGGCGCGGATCAAGGCCGTGGGTGCGTACGTCGCCGGTCTGGGGATCTCCGTCAGCCCCGACCACGGCCTGGAGCTGTTGCGGGCCCTGCACGCCGCCGGGCTCGACGACATCCTCGTCCACACCCTCACGAACACGCGGATCCCGGGTTGGGCGCACATCGTGGCCGCCGGCGGGACCTTCACCTGGGAGGTCTGGGTCCCGAGCGACGATATCGGCGACAGCATGTCCCACGGGTGGGGCTCCTGTGCCCTGGTGGCCATGCAGGAGATCCTTCTCGGCGTCACGCCGGTCCCGCCGGTGGCCGACGGTGGCGCAACCGTTCTGGACATCCGCCCCCCGCCCGGGACGCTCAGTGTGTCGGGGCAGGTCCCCACCATCGCCGGCGTGGCCTCGGTCCGGTGGCGCCGGGCGGGGACGACCACCGAACTGGGGCTGGTGCTCCCACCGAACGCGTCGGCGCAGGTGCACATGCCGGGGACCCGCCCCGGGCAGATCACCGAGGGTGGGGCGCCTCTGCCGGCCGACGCCGGCGTGGCCGACCCGGCCACGGGCCAGGTGACGATCCCCGTGCCCGCCGGGACCTACAGCTTCCGGGCCACCCGGAGCTGATCACACCCGCCCGGGGACGTCCGGGCGTGGGTGTCGGTGCTTCCCGGGCCTCCCCCGCGTTGTGGCTGGTGGGGCGCCTGTGACGTGCCTGGACGGCCGGCCCACTTCACTTCGGTCCCGAGCGTGCCGAAGTAGGAGCTGTGGGTTGGGCCGCGACCACTCCTTCCTGCCCGTATTGCACATTGAGTGGTTAAACTGCTACTTGGAGTGAGAAAGTGCTCGTCGACCGCGATCGAGGTGGAAAGCGCCTGGTGTGGCGGCTCGTCTCCACGTCTCGGCCCAGGCGGACCGTCGGCCGCACCCCGCCCTCTTGCCGGGGCGGTGCCCGGCCCCCGTTGACGCCACGCCCCGGATCCCCGCGTCGGGCCGGGGAGGCGGGGTTCTCGCTCCTCGAGGTCGTCATCGCCATCGCCATCTTGATGACGGTCCTCGTGTCGGTGTCGTCGCTCCTGCAGACGGCCTTCAAGGTGGGAGCCAACTCGCGCTACCGCCAGGAGGCGACGGAGATCGCCTCCAGCACCCTGGACAGCGAGGTGGCCACCGGTGCGACCACCCTGCTCGGAGAGACGGGCGACACCTCCCTGCCGTCGGTGACGAGCAGCAATCAGGTCTACCTCCTCGAGATGGAGGTGGCCCCCTACGATCCGGGCAACGCGGGGTGCCAGTCGCCGGCCAGCGATCCCGGGGCCATGCTGAAGGTCTCCATCTGGGCCACGTGGACGAACCAGGTCTCCGGCTCCAAGTGGTGGCTGTCCGGCTCGTCGTTGACGGCCGGTCTTCTGGTGGAGGAGACGAGCCTCGAGGCGGTGCCGTCGTCGGCCATCAACCCGACCATGGGCTCCATCCTGGTCACCATCGAGGGCGCCTCGGCCCAGGCCATCGCCGGCCTCTCGGTGACGGCGACACCCTCCTCGGGGAGCCCCCAGACCGTCACCACCACGGCGGGAGGATGCGCGCTGTTCGCCAACATCGCGGCGAGCCCCACCACCTGGACCGTCTCGTTCGGCTCCCTCTCCGGGTACCTGACCGAACAGAACGCCTCCACGTTGCCGACGCAGTCGGCCCTCTCGGTCGTGGCCGATGCCACCACATCGTTGTACTTCGAGCCCACGGTCAGCCCCTACAACGCCTACGACCAGGAGGCCACCGTCTCCCCGGTGTACGCCGTCCCCATGGCCGACGGGGTGCACCCCATCCTCCCCGCGAACATCAGCAGCATGCCGCTGTCGTTCTACAGCGCCAATCTGACGGTCAATCCCTACGTGACGACGTCGCCGGGTGAAGTCTTCCCCATGCCCAATGTGCCCAGTTACTACGTGGTGTCGGGCTCGTGCGGCGCCGAGAGCGCTCCGGGCGGGGGCACGGTGGCGGGACAACCCGTCACCCTCACGGCCGGTGGTACGGCGGCGCCGACCATCAACCTCGTCCCCGTGCAGATCTTCGTGAACCAGGGGGGGAGCCTGGTCAGCGCGGCCAACGTCACGGCCCAGCCGTCCAACGCCGCCGGCACCGGCGCCGACACCAACTGTCCGACCACCGGGCCCGGAGTGATGCCCACGTTGCAGCTCGGCGGCACCACCACCGTGTGGTCGAGCTTCGTACGCGGCCACAAGCACCACGACGACATCATCCTCGTGACGGCCTGCACCAGCGGCTGCCCGACGAAGACCACCTTGACCAGCAGCCTGTCCGGCTCGAACACCTACGGCACGCCGGCCACCCTCACGGCCACCGTGACCTGCAACAACGGTGCCAACGGGTGTGCCAGCCCCTCGACCCCCAACAGCGGGACGGTGACCTTCACGGCCGGCTCGACCACGCTGGGCACCGCCTCGGTCAACTCGTCGGGCGTGGCCACCCTCACCACGTCGTCGCCGGCCATCCCCGTCGGTTCCCCCACCACCGTCACCGCCAGCTACGCCGCCTCGGGCGAGTGGGTGGCCTCCACATCGACGGGCACCTCACAGACCGTCACGGCGGCGCCGACGACGACGACACTGGGGTCTGCACCCAACCCCAACGCCTACGGAACCTCGGCGATCCTCACCGCCACAGTGGCGGCCAAGTCGCCGTCCGTCGCCATCCCGACGGGCACGGTCACGTTCACCAACGGCGGGGCCAACATCACCGGTTGCGTGGGCCTCACCCTGTCGTCGGGCGCCATCACCTGCACCTTGTCGGGGTTGAGCGGCGGAAGCTACAGCGTGGCGGCGGTGTACACGCCCTCTCCCGCCAACTTCGTCACGTCGACGGCGTCCACCCTCACCCAGCAGGTCTCGGCCGCCAGCACCTCGACGGTGCTCACATCCAGCGCCAACCCGAGCACGTTCAACACCTCGATCACCCTCACGGCCACCGTCACCCCGGCGTCGGGGGCGCCGGCCGTCGGGAACGTCGCCTTCAAGAACGGTTCGACCGTGCTGGCCACCGTGGCCCTCAACGGGTCCGGCGTGGCCACCTACTCCACGTCGGCGCTCGCTATCGGGTCCAACCCGCTCAGCGCCGTCTTCACCGCCACCACTCCCGCCAATTTCGGGACCTCGACAGGGACGCTGGCGCAGGTCGTCAACGCGCCGGCGGGCACCCCCTACACGCTGTGCGGCCTGCCCTACGGGGTGTGGGAGTTGAGTGCCACCTACCTGACCTACTCCTCGGCGAACGAATCGACCCAGGTCGTGGTCACCATCTCCCCGTCGGGGATCTCTCTCAACGGTGGCACCACGTGGCTCCCGGCCGGGAGTGCAGTGACGGTGTACGTCAAATGACGTCGCGACCGCCCGGAAGAGACGAAGCGGGCATGAGCCTGGTCGAGGTCTTGGTCTCCCTGGTCCTGTTCGCCGTCGTCGTCGTCACCGTGGACGCCTCTGTCACCGTCGTCCAGTCGCACCAGGTCCAGGTGAGCGACCGTACCCAGGCACTGGACTACCTGCAGAGCGCCCAGCAGGCCATCACCAAGGACCTCCACGCCGCCATACCGACCGGGTGGACGTCCCCGGCGTTACCGACGTCGGCACCGGGCTCGCCCATCACCGCCACGAGCCTGGCCTTCTCGGCGCAGCTGGGTGCGGGCACACCGACGATCAGCATCGCGCTCAACACCACCACCCACGTCCTCACCGTCACCTGCACGGGCACCGGCTGTCGTTCCGCCGGGACCGGTACCGTCACCCAGGCCAGCATCGCCAACGTCGATTCATCGAGCCTTTTCACCCTGACGACCAAGGAGGTCTCGATCACGGCCAACTCGGTGACGACCAATTCCTTCTTCTTCACGTCGGCGGCGTCGACGTTGATCCTCGACACACCCAAGGTTGGCGCCCTGAACGCCTACCAGACCACCTTGTCGGACCCCAACATCGTGATCAACAACGACGAGTACGCGTGCCAGAGCGCTCTCAGTGCCACAGGGGCGACCGGATCATGTTGACCGCCGTGGGGCGCCGGGTGCGCCTCGTCATCACCGGTCGTGAGCACGAGAGCGGCCAGGCCCTGCTCTTTGTCCTGATCGCCGTGGCCCTCTTGGCCTCGATCCCCCTCGTCCTGGCCACAACCACGGTCGACCAGCTGCCTCAGACGACGCGCAACCTCAACTACGAGGCCGCCTACGAGGCCGCCCAGGCCGGACTGAACGACTACATCCAACACCTCGACGCCAACGAGGCCTACGGCATCTACTGCAAGACCTGCACCCAGGGTACCAACGGCAACCTGGCCTTCACGAGCTGGGTCCAGGCGTCCACGTCTCCGCCGGAGTACTACTCGTACGCACCGACGGACAACAGTGGGCTGATCTCGCTCGAGGTGAGCGGCAAGGCGGGGACCGGTGCCGATGCCGTGGTCCGGAGCTTCAGCTACAGCATCAAGCCGGCCTCGAGTCTGAACGACGTCTACTGGAGCAACTACGAGACCCGGGACCCGATCCTGGGGGCGCTGCTGCCGAGCCCACCGCCGGATTACCAGTACTGCGCCACCCACTACGACGAGCCGGCGGCCGACAGCTATCCGAACTGGAGCAGTCTGGGCATCCCGCAATACGGTCCCCCGACGGGTACCGACTGCGAGGTCTCGTTCCAGACGGGTGACGTGCTCAACGGTCCCATCTACTCCAACGACACCTTCCGTACGTGCGGGTCGCCGGTCTTTGATTCGTCGGTCGAGAGCGGGAACATCTGGAACACGAGCGCCTCGAACGCCGGAAACGACTATGCCGGTGTGCAGGTCCCCTCGTCGGGCTGTGGCGGCGATTCACCGTCCTTCAACGGCCCAGCTCCCACCAAGGTCAGCAACCAGACACCCCGGACGGCCTCGGACGACCTGACCCCGGCGCGTACCTTCGGCTGCTTCATCACCGGCGGGGCCGCCGGCTCCCCCACCCCGGTGAACGTCACGATGACCCTGAGCGTCTCCGGTTCGACCACCAGCGTGGCGTGGAGCAAGACGACGGGGTCGTCGGGGACGCCCATCGTCGACAACGTCGCCAGCAACACGAACAACTGTGCCAGCCCCATCACGGTCAGCAACCTGACCTCGGCTCTGATCTTCGTGAACGGAAACGTCACCATCAGCGGGCAGATGACAGGTGCCCTCGACGTCGTCACCTGCGACACCACCACCGACGGGAGCACCGGTCAATGCCTGGGCTCGGCGGAGTCCAACATCATCATCCCGGCCGCCCTCACCTACCCGGCCGCCAACAAGACGATGGTGAGCGGCGAGCCGGTCAGTGATTCACACGATGCCCTCGGGCTCATCGCCGAGAATTTCGTCGAGGTCACCACCACGAGCTCCGTCGAGATCGATGCCGCCATCCTGGCGTTGGCCGACTCCTTCTACGTCAACAACTGGTTCAGTTCGAGTTACGGGACGTTGAGCGTCTTCGGGTCGATAGCCCAGAACTTCCGCGGTCCGGTCGGCCAGTCGGGGGGTATCGGTTACGTCAAGAACTACAACTACGACACGTCGCTCCAGACCCTGTTCCCGCCGTTCTTCATACCCCCGAACGGAGCCACGTGGTCGCCGTCGTCCTACACGGAACTGGCTCCGGGGCTCGCCAACTCGGTCTGTCCCAGCTGTTGATCGTCCCCGCCGGCCACCGGTTCCACCTGTCGCGCGCCGCTATCGTCTCGTCATGGACCGCACCCGGATCTCCTACGGTAAGCGTCGCGGCCAGGTGGGCGACCTATGGGTACCGCCGGGAAGAACCGGAGATCTTCCGTCGTCGTCCTCATCCACGGCGGGTTCTGGCGGTCCCAGTTCACGAAGGCCTTGATGGGGCGGTTGGCCCGCGCCGTCGTCGAGCGGGGGTGGGCGGCGTGGAACATCGAGTACCGGCGCGTCGGGCCGTTGGGCGGAGGCGGGGGATGGCCGCAGACGTTCGAGGACACCGCCGCCGCCATCGATCACGTGGCCTCGTTGCCCGGCACCGACGCCGGCCGGGTCGTGACCTGTGGCCATTCGGCCGGCGGAACGCTGGCCCTGTGGGCCGCCGGGCGCCATCGTCTTCCCTCGGGTTCCCCGGGGTCGTCGGTGAAGGTCACCGTGGGAGCGGCCCTGTCGCTGGCCGGTATCGCCGACCTCGGCGCCGCCGAGGCGGCCGGAGTGGGCGGCGATGCGGTGGCCAGGCTCCTCGGACCCAGCACCACGGCGGCACCCGACCGCCTGGCGGTGACCTCGCCGGCCGCCCTGCTGCCGCTCGGGGTGCCCCAGACGCTGATCCACGGTCTGCTGGACAGCGTGGTCCCCCCGACCATGAGCGAGCGCTACGCCGACGAGGCCAGGGCGGCGGGGGACGACGCCCGCTACGTCGGCCTCCCGGGGATCGGTCACCGCGAGCTGATCGATCCCGACGGTCCCGCCTGGGACGAGATCGCCACCAGCCAGGAGGACGCCTTCGCCCTGTGAGTGACCCGGCGCTTCGTTGTTGGGTTGTTGTCGCTCACGCCTGCCGGGATGACTGACGATGAATCGACCGTGAAGTCGCGGCGGTCGTCGGACACGACGTGGCGGGGCTGGGCCACACCGGGGGGCGGCGCCGGCACGCCGGTGAAGAGCACCCGGCTGGCATCGGAGGCCCAGGTGAAGAGTCGTCTGTTCCCCAAGACGCGCTCCTGGTTCGCCCTCGGGGCGCCGCTCGAATTGCTCAGCCCGCTGTCGGTCCTGCGTATTGTCGCCGGTCGACGACGACTTCTCGGCCTCCCCGGGCCGTCCCCATCCGATTACGTCCACGTGAACTCCGCCGGGCGGTCCTTGACCTTGAGGGTCGCACCGGAGATAATGATGACAAATACCACTGAATTGGTAGAAATTGACAGTCCAGAAGTTCCCGGTCCGTCGATCGCTTTCCGGGGTGCCCCCATGACACAGCCGGACGTACACGAGGGTTCCCGCCCCGGTGAAGGCGCCCCCGCCTGAGGATCGGACCGTGGCCCTCCCCGACTTCTTCGTCATCGGCGCCCCCAAAGCCGGCACCACCGCGCTCCACAGCGCGCGCTGGCGCGCCATCCTCAGCTCTTCATGTCACCGGTCAAGGAGCCGAAGTTCTTCCTGTGCGAGGGACCCCCGCCGAACCAGGGGGGACCCGGGGACGCGCACAGCTACCGCGAGTGGATCTGGCGCCCCGACGACTACGAGCGGCTGTTCGCCGACGCCCCCGCCGGGACCCTCCGGGGCGAGTCGACCCCCTTCTACCTGGCCGACCCGCCTGCGCTCGACCGGATCCACCGCCGGATCCCCGACGCCCACCTGATCGCCATCCTGCGGGACCCCGTGGATCGCGCCTACTCGAACTGGGCCCATCTCTGGGCCGACGGCCTGGAGACGATCGAGAGCTTCACGTCGGCCTGCGCCGAGGAGGAGAGGCGAGTCGAGGCCGGCTGGGCACCGTTCTGGCGCTACCTCGAAACCGGACTCTACGGGCGCCAGCTCGCCCACCTCTACACGGTGTTCCCCCGTGAGCAGGTCCTGGTGCTCCGCTACAAATGGCTGGTGGAAGAGGCCCCCCGCACCCTCGACGCCGTCTGCCGCTTTCTCGGGGTGGACGAGGGCGTCCTCGATGGCGCGCCCGCCCAGAACGTCGGCACCTACGTGCCGCCGACGACGACCACGAGACTCCTCCAGGGTGCGATGCGCGGCGGCGCCGCCATCGGCCGGCTCTTTCCCCCCCAGCTCTGGCGCAAGGCGAGCATCCCCCTTTTGTGGATGATCCAGAGAACGCCGCAGCATCGACCCGAGTTGGCGCCCGAGGACCGGGCCGACCTCATCGGGTACTTCTCCGACGACATCGCCCTGCTCGAGGAGCTGACCGGGTGGGACCTCGCCCAGTGGCGCAGCTACCGGGAGGGCGGGACGTACTCCGTCCGCAGATCGTGGGCCCCGTCGAGGCGGCTCGCCTCGTAGTAGAGACGGACGCCGCCGTCGGGGAACGACACCGCGGAGAGGTAGCGCAGGGAACCACTGCCCCACGGCGACGCCGCCACCGGCCCCGGGCGCGGAAACAGGAGATCGGGGGAGGTGCCCACCGCCACGCCGGTACGCTCCTCGGCATTCTCCTCGGCCGTGGCCCGGCCGTCGTAGTAGGCCCGCCACTCGCCGTCCCCGGCCATCACGTGGGTGACGCGCGCCCCGCGGGCGTCCCATTGCCCGGGAGTCGGCCCCAGCGCGATGCCGTGGAGATCCCACTCGATCCCGTCGGTGCTCGAGCCGTAACGCGTCCACATCCGGTCGGTGTGGTCGGGCTCGTCGAGCGGGTGACAGCACAGCCACATGTGCCAGAGGCCGTCGTGCCAGAGGATGACGGGGTCCTTCACCCCGGTGAGTTCGTCTCCGGGCAGCACCGTCCGGGCCGAACCGGGATCGAACCCGGTGGGATCAGACGCCTCCAGAACGTCGACTCTCCAGTGGAAGGTCCCCGGAGTGGCGCAACTCACGTAGATCCGCCACCCTCCGCCGGGGACGGCCACCAGGGCCGGACGCTCCAGGGACTCACACGCGAAATCCCTCCTGTCCAGCGTCACCAGGGTCTCGAACCTCTCGCCGTCGTCGGACCGGGCCACCACGTTGGCGAAGCCCCGGCCCTCGCCGAAAGGGCGCCGGAAGCGGTAACCGAGGTAGATGGCCCCGTCCGGGCCGAGAGCGGCGCTGGGCCCCCCGGCCCAGTGGCCGGGGCCGCTTCCCAGGGGTTCCCGGACGACGACGGCGGCACCCGGGTCGGGCACCGGGAGAAGGTCCGTCTCCTCGAGATTCACGTCCAATCTGTCATCAACCTCGTGCCGGCGTCCGGTAGCCTGGGGTGGGAGCGGTGCCGCCAACTTAGATGGCTCCGGCCACGAAACGGTGCTTCCGCACCCACGTCCAGGTCGTCTAGTGAACTCTCAGGCGGGACAAAGCGAATCCTCAGGAACTGTCGGTGTACTGGGGAGCAGATGATCGCACCAGTGCTCACGAACTCCTGAGGAGATCCATGGACACCCCCGACCCCTCCGTTCCGGTCCCCGACGACCCGGCCTCCGCCCTGCCCCAGCCTCCGGCCACCCCCCCGGGCCCGCCCCACGACACCGGCCACCAGCCGTCCGCCCCCGTCGCCCTCGGTCCCGTCGCCGGCGGCTGGACGCCGCCTCCGCCCCCCCCGCCGACGCCCCCCGCCTCGGGCACCGCCACCGGCGGGGCGGCGTGGGGACCGATCTCCACCCCCTACGGGCTGGCCTGGGGTCCGGTGCCCATCCCGCCGGCTCCCGCCACCGCCCGCCGCCACCCCCTCCTGGTCCCCCTGATCGCCGCCGTCGTGGTGATCTCGCTGCTCGCCGGGGTGGGGCTCGGCTACGCCGTCCGCCGACCGGGTTCGACCTCGGTCAACGCCGCCGGCAACGGCGGCGCCCCGTCCTCGGGGGGTTCGGGTCTGTTCTTCCCGTCCGGGGGTTCGGGATCGACGACCACGCCGTCGGGCTCGGGTTCGTCGGGTCCGGCGGACGCCTCGTCGATCGCCTCCAAGGTCGATCCCGGACTGGTCGACATCGATGTGCAGCTCGGCTATCAACAGGAGTCGGCGGCGGGAACGGGCCAGGTCCTCACCTCCTCGGGGGAGGTCCTCACCAACAACCACGTCATCGACGAGGCCACCAGCATCTCGGCCACCGACATCGGGAACGGACGGACCTACACGGCCTCCGTCGTCGGCTACGACCGCACCGGCGATCTCGCCGTCATCCAGCTCCACGGGGCCTCGGGACTGAGCACCGTCTCGATCGGGGACTCGTCGAAGGTGACGGTGGGGGAGCCCATCGTGGCCATCGGCAACGCCGGGGGAACGGGCGGAACACCCAGCGTGGCGCCCGGATCGGTGACGACGCTCAACCAGGCCATCACCGCCAGCGACGACGACGGCAGCAACGCCGAGACCTTGACCGGTCTCATCGAGGTGAACGCCAACGTCCAGCCCGGTGACTCCGGCGGTCCGCTGGTCGACAGCGCCGGTGACGTGGTCGGGATCGACACCGCCGCATCGCAGGCCTCGTTCTCTTCGACGGCAGACGAGGGTTTCGCCATTCCGATCAACCAGGCCATCTCGATCGCCAAGCAGATCGAAGCGGGGAAGAATTCGTCCACCGTCCACGTCGGACCCACCGCCCTTCTCGGCGTGCAGGTCCAGCCGTCGGGCAGCGACACCTTCGGTGGAAGCTCCGTGGCCGGGGCGGAGGTGGCCGCGGTGGCCCCCGGCTCACCGGCCGAATCGGCCGGACTCGTCATGGGAGACGTCATCACCTCGGCCGGCGGCCAGACGGTGAGCGGACCGACGGCGCTCTCGTCGGTCATAGGCGCCCACCGCCCCGGTGATTCCATCCAGGTCGTCTGGGTGGACGCCGACGGCAATCAGCACAGCGCCACGGTCACCCTGGCCAGCGGTCCCGCCACCTGACCCGACGAACACGCCTACCATGGCCCCGGCCCGGAGGAACCCCGGTGCCGGGCGGGACGAGGGCGGGCAATCGATGGCTGAGTACAAGGTGGTCTGCGTCGAGCGGACGCCGGCAGGCGGTCACCAACACATCACCGGAGTCGGTGTCGTGCGCGGCACCAAGGCGCTCGAGCAGAAGTCGGTCAAAGACGTCCGCCGGGCCATCAAGACCAAGGAGCACACCTTCTACACGGTCGACCCCGTGACCGGCGCCAAGGTGCCGGTGAAGCGTCACAAGTGCTGTGGCGAGAAGACGATCTGTTCGATGACCGACGACACCAAGGCCGACAACCTGGCCGCCCTCAGCTCCTGTAACCGGCTGACGTGGTACATGGCCCGGTAGATCACCGGCGCCAGGGGGTCCACGACGCACTGATCCAGGCCCGCTGGCCGCACGCCGGACACTTCATGAGGCTCGTGTATCCGCGCCCGGGACGCCAGAACCACAACGGCAGGTGGAGAACCATGTACTTGAGAATGTCGACGTCGGTGTGGGTGCCGCACTTCGAACACGACAGGCTGATCGGCCCACCGTCACCACGGTCCGGGGGCGGTGGTGACGGCGTGGTCACCGCCTTGCGGGCCACCTTGGGCGCGGCCACCTTGGGGGTCGTGGTCTTGGTCTTGGCCACCGACGCCCGCTGAGGGCGAGAGGCGCGGAGGGGCTGCGGCCTCTCGCTCAACTGCGGTCGCGGTCTCCCGTTGCGCCGGGGTCCGTCGGCGGGGGCCGCCGTCCCGGCCGCTGAGAACAGGGCGTGCCGTCCGGGTAGCACACGCTTCTCCGGTCGGCGCGGCCCGGCTTCGTGGCGTTCGGCGGGGGCCCAGAACAGAGCGCGCTTGCCGAGCGGGTCGGGGGCGTCAGCCACGGCGTCCCTCCCGCTCCGGTCGGCCCCTCCCGATCAGCCGACCAGGCATCGGTCGGCCTCGAGTTCGCGGGCCAAGGCGCGGTACGCCTCGGCCCCGGCCGACATCGGTGCGTGCTGGAGGATGCAGCGCCCGAACTCCGGCGCTTCGGCGAAGCGTACGGATTTGCGGACCGGCGGTTCGAGGACCTCCAGCCCGTAACGTTCCTTCACGTCGGCGAGGACGACCCGACCGTGACTGGTCCTCTCGTCGTACAGGGTGTTGATGATCCCGCGCACCCGGAGGTCGGCGTTGGCGAACATCCGCACGTCATCGATCATCTCGAGAAGCTGGCCCACTCCCCGGTTGCACAGGGTCTCGCACTGTAGCGGTATGACCACCTCGTCGGCGGCGCACAGGCCGTTGATGGACAGGATCCCGAGTGACGGCGGACAGTCGATCAGCATCATGTCGTACTCGTGGGTCAGACCCTTCAGGGCCCGGCGCAGGACGTGCTCACGCGACGTCCGGGTCAGGAGATGGACCTCGGTGCTGGCCAGGTCGATGGTGGCTGGCAGGATGTCGAGACCGTCGATCCCACCGACGCGGTAACGGGCATCGGCGGCCTTCATCGTCCGCATGAAGACATCGTGGATCGACGCCGGCAGGGTACCGGGGTCCAGCCCGGTCGAGTAGGTCAGGCAGGCCTGGGGGTCGAGGTCGACGAGCAGGACACGGAATCCGGATTCGGCCCAGGCATATCCCAGGGAGTGGACGGTCGTCGTCTTGGCGACTCCACCTTTCTGGTTAGCCACGGCCACCACACGTGCCACGCGCCGCAGTCTAGGCACGCCCGACGCTGACGGACGTGTCATTTCGGCCGCTTCGTCCCTCTCGTCCCCCGAGGGCGGCGGAGGCGGCCGGGCTGATCACCGCCCCACCCCGCCGACCTCTCACACCGTGACCGTCGACCTGCCCCTTGTCCTTCCCCCCACCACTGTCCGTGCGTCTGACATCGCGTGCTCACGACAACGACCGGCGTCGAAAACTTTTCCGATTCCTTGTCGATCCGCCTCTGCCGTCTCCGTCATCTCAGTGACCGGGCCATCACCGTGCCCGGACGGAGAGAGGTCGTCATGAAGACAGACGTGGTCTGGGGCCACATCCATACCCAGAGGGTGGAGATGGTCGACACCCTGGCCGGCCTCCCCGAGGAGGCGTGGGCGGCCCCGTCATTGTGCACGGGCTGGTCGGTCCAGGAGACGGCCGCCCATATCCTCGCCGCCGCCGAACAGACCCCGGGGAACTTCTACAAGGAGCTGGCCGCCGCCCGCTTCCGGTTCGACGTCTTCACCGATCGGGCCGCCCGGCGCCTCGGTGCCCTCGGGCCGGAGGCCCTGATGGCGCGCCTCCGGGCGCGGACGACGACCACGAACCACCCACCGGCTCCGGTGGTGGCCATGCTGGGGGAGATCGTCGTCCACGGCGAGGACATCCGTCGGCCCCTGGGTCTGTCCCACCGGACACCCGAGGATGCCCTCGTGGCCCTGGCCGATTCCTACAAGAAGTCGAACCTCCTCATCGGGGCGAAGAGGCGGATCTCCGGCCTCCGGCTCCGGGCGTCGGACGCCGAGTGGACCACCGGCGACGGCCCCGAGGTCACAGGTCCCCTGGCCTCTCTGATCCTGGCCATGGCCGGACGACGGGTCGCCGTCGCCGATCTCACCGGTGAGGGTCTTCCCACTTTCGGCACCCGGGTCCTGACCGGTCTCAGTCCCGGCCGACCCCCTCGCCCGTGACCGGGGTCGTCTCCGCCAGCTCCTCCAGACGTCGATCGAGGAAGCCTCGTTCCGCCGCGTTCTCGGTCCGCCGGCGGGCGTCGCGGTAGACGGCGGCCGCCTCCTCCTGACGCCCGGCCCGTCTGAGCAGATCGGCCCGGGTCGAGTGGTAGAGGTGGTAGTCGTCCAAGGTCCCGGCCATCTCCGGGTCCTCGAGGAGGGCCAGGCCGACGTCCGGGCCTCTCGCCATGGCCACGGCGACGGCCCGATTGAGCCGCACGACCGCTGTCGGCTCCCACTCGAGGAGGCGGTCGTAGAGCCGCACGATCGTGTCCCAGTCGGTCTCCTCGGCCCGCCCCGCGGCGGTGTGGACGCCGGCGATGGCGGCCTTCAGCTGATACGGACCGGGTCGGGCCAACCGCTGGGCGCGGCCCAGGAGGTCACGGCCGGCGGTCACCTGGCCGGCGTCCCAGCGCCCCCGGTCCTGTTCCTCCAGGGTGAGCGGCCGGCCGCGGTCGTCGGTGCGAGCCTTCCGGCGGGAATCCTGGAACAGCACAAGGGCGGCGAGCCCCAGGGGCTCGGGCTCGTCGGGAAGCAGCTCGGCCACCAGCCCGGCCAGGCGCACCCCTTCGTCGCACAGGTCCACCCGGACGAGCTCCGCTCCACTCGAGGCCAAATACCCGGCGTTGAAGATGAGGTAGACGACGGCGAGCACGGCACCGAGTCGCTCGGGGAACTCCTCGGGCGAGGGGATCCGGTAGGGGATTCCCGCGTCGCGGATCTTTCGCTTGGCCCGGACGATCCGTTGGGCCAACGTGGACTCGGCGACCAGAAATGCCCGGGCCACCTCGTCGGTGGTCAGACCGCCCAGCGACCGCAGGGTCAGCGCCACCTGGGCGTCGAGCGCCAGAGCAGGGTGGCAGCAGGTGAAGATCAGTCGCAGCCGGTCGTCGGAGATCGGCCCCGGGGAGTCCCCCGCGTCCCAGGCGATGGCCAGCTCCCCCCAGGCCCGGTGGCGCCGCTCGGCCGAGGCGGACCGCCGGAGGCGGTCGATCGCCTTCCGGCGCGCCGTGGTGACGAGCCAGCCCGCCGGATTGCTGGGAATGCCCGTGGACGCCCATGCCGCCGCGGCGGCCACGAAGGCATCCTGGACGGCATCCTCGGCCAGGTCGAAGTCCTTCACCACGGCGATCAGCCGGGCCAGGACGCGCCCGCGCTCGTTCCGGTAGACGAGGTCGAGCGCCTCGTCCACCGAACCGGCGCCCGGCGGTTCGAGGAGTCCCAGATCTACATCTCCGCCACGGGACGGACCTCGACGGAACCGAACTCGGCCGAGGGCACCATGGCGGCGGCGGCGAGAGCCTGGTCGAGATCGTCGCAGTCGATGATGAAGTAACCCGACATCCACTCCTTGGTCTCGGCGAACGGTCCGTCCACCGTGAGGGTCTCGCCATTTCGCACCCGGATCGTGGTGGCGGTACTCGGGTCGTTCAGCGGATCACCGCTGAAGGGACGACCACGGGAGGCCAGCTGCTCGCCGAAGGCCACATAGCCGGCCATGAGCTCGTCCCATCCCGGGTCTCCCGGCACGGGATGGAGCTCGGGGTCGTTGTGAATGATCAGCATGTAGCGCATCGTGTCCTCCGTCGTCGGGTAGGCGGGCTCTCCACCTGCCCTAGTGACGCCGCCCACCCCTTCCCGTCGACAGGTCCGGGAAGAAATCACCCAACGACCGGCAAGGCCTACAGATGTCGGTAGAAGCACTGGCCTCCGCCGGAGGCGTGCAGCTTCCCGCCCCGGGACCAGACCCGGGCCGTCCATCCGAAGAGTCCGCCGGCCGACAGGGGCGCCGTCCCGTCGCACAGGAGCCATTCCTCCCCCGTGGGGGCAAGGTGGAAGGCGACGTTCAGGTCGAGCGTCGGGGCGATGAACGGTGGCTCCTGCCAGGCATGCCGGCGGTGAGCCGATGGCCAACTGGGCAGATCGACGAGGATGAGGCAGCGGGCCGCCTCCACCCACGGGTCGTCGAACGTCGCCGTCGGTGTGAAGCGCAGCCATTCCTGCCAGCAGGCGGGCCGTGGGCCGGGCGGAGGCCAACCCGCCTCGAAATTGATCGGCTTGGCGTCCAGATTGTTCCAGAAGGGATAGGGCCGCTTGGCGTCCTTGGGAAGCAGCTCGTCGATTCCGGCCAGATCGTCCGGCCCCGGCACGGCCGGCGGCACCGTCTCGTCGTGCTCCAGCCCTTCGACCTCGTCACCCACGGTCCACACCATGGCGTCCAGGATCGGTCGACCGTCCTGGGTGACCTCTATCCGCTGCGAGCCGGCCGTCCGCCCCCGCTTGCGTGTCTGGACGAGCACGTCGACGACCCCGAAGCGGGCGGCCCCCATGTAGTGGCAGGAGAAAGCCGCCGGCCGGGGCTGCTCGCTCGACGCACCGGCGGCGCGTAGCGCGCAGGCGGCGACGTAGCCGCCCATCGGACCCCAGATCTCCCAGTCGGCGCTCAGCGTCGCCTGGTAGCGGCCCGGGCCACAGTCCCGGACGGCGGTATCGACTTCCAGGTCTCCCATCGGCCCAGCGTGACGCCGGGGTCGTCCGTTTGGCAAGACAGCCGAGGGCCTTAACCGATGGCCATCCCCACGATCGGCGCGCTCAGCTTCGTCCCTCCCATCGAGCCGGCGAACGGGGCGTCGAAGGAGAAGATCCCTCCGTCGGACGCCACCTCCCAGTACCCGCCGGTCGCCGGGTCACCGGCCATCCCCACGATCGGCCTGTTCAACGTCTTTCCCC
The DNA here is from genome assembly GCA_963800065.1 of uncultured Acidimicrobiaceae bacterium. Taxonomy (GTDB): domain Bacteria; phylum Actinomycetota; class Acidimicrobiia; order Acidimicrobiales; family UBA8190; genus CAWJFJ01. Next base: position 346,116 of record CAWCZO010000003.1, read on the forward strand.
CCTCGGACCCATGGAACAGGGCACCGCCGAAGGAGAAGATCCCGCCGTCCGACGCCACCTCCCAGTAGCCACCGGTCACGGTGTCAGCGCTCATCCCCACGATCGGCTTGGTGAGCTTCGTCCCTCCCATCGAGCCGGCGAACGGGGCGTCGAAGGAGAAGATCCCTCCGTCGGACGCCACCTCCCAGTACCCGCCGGTCGCCGGGTCACCGGCCATCCCCACGATCGGCCTGTTCAACCTCTTTCCCCCCTCGGACCCGTAGAAGTGGGCGTCGCCGAAGGCGAAGATCCCCCCGTCCGACGCCACCAGCCAGTAGCCACCACCGTCGGCCGTGGTGGCCATCCCCACGATCGGCTTGGTCAACGGCTTTCCCCCCTCGGACCCGTAGAAGTGGGCGTCGCCGAAGGTGAAGACCCCACCGTCGGAGGCCACCTCCCAGTACCCCTTTCCGTCGGGCATGGTGGCTGAACCCACGATCGGTTTGGTGAGCCGCTGTCCACCCTCGGACCCGTAGAACCCGTTGCTCCCGAGGGCGAAGACCCCACCGTCGGCGGCGGCCAGGTCATAGCCTCCCGGCGGGGACACGGCGGGGGTGGCCGACGCACCGTTGGAGGCGAACGACGGTCCCACCGCGTTCACCGCTCTCACCGTGAAGTAGTAGGCCGTCCCGTTGGCCAGGCCGGTCACCGTGCAGCCCGACGGTCCCGACGTCGAGGAGCACTCCGTGAGGCCCGAGCCGCTGACCGGAGTGGCGGATTCGCCCCCCGAGGTCGTCCCCTCGTAGACGTTGTAGCCGGTGATCGGTGACCCACCGTTGCTCAAAGGTCCGTTCCACGCCAAGGCGACCGTGGTGTCGCCCAGGACGGCGGTGAGACCGGTCGGGGCACCGGGTACTCCGGCCACGTTGGTCTCGCTGAAGCCGGCCGGGGTCGAGCCCGCCGATCCGGCCGTCACCGTGTACGTCCCGACCGTCATTCCGGCGGTGAAGCGGACGGTCGTGGCCACCCCGTTGCCGTTCGTCACGACCGCCGCTGTGCCGGTGCCGTTGGCGAAGGTCCCACTGGCTCCACTGGCCGGAGCGGTGAACGTCACCGTGGTGCCCGGTACCAGCACCGGGTTCCCGTGCGAGTCTTCGATGGTCACGCTCAAAGGCGTGGCGAATGCCGACCCCGCCGCCGCACTCTGACCGTTCCCGCCGAGGACCACGTCCTGCGCTGCGGCGCCGGCCACGTTGGTCTCGTTGAAGGTGGCCGCGGTGGCGCCAGCCGATTGCGCCGACACGGCGTATGTTCCACCGGCCGAGTCCGCCGTGTCGTTGGCCGTAAACGTCGTCGCCGTGGCCACACCGTTGCCACCCGTCGTCACTATCGTGGTGTCGGTTCCGTTGGCGAAGGTGCCACTGGCTCCACTACCCGGAGCCGTGAACGTCACCGAGGTACCGGGCACCAGCACCGGGTTCCCGTGCGAGTCTTCAATCGTGATGCTCAACGACGTGGCGAATACGGTTCCGACGGAAGTGCTCTGACCTCCGCCGGCGGTGACGACATCCACCGATGCGGCACCGGCCATGTTGGTTTCGGTGAAGCTGGCCGAGGTCAGGCCGACAGACGAAGCTGTGACCGAGTACGTGCCAGCGCCGGTGCCGGCCGTGAACGGCGTCGTAATAGCGACTCCATTTGAGCCTGTGGCAGTTGAGTCGGTGTTTGTGCCGTTAAAGAAGGTGCCGCTCGCTCCACTTGCTGGAGCGGTGAAGACCACCGTTGTGTTTTGCACCTGTACCGCGTTCCCATAGGAGTCCTCGATGGTGGCGTTCAATGGATTTGTGAAAGTCGTTCCAACGGTGGCGGTCTGGCTGCCACCGCCCGTTACGACGACTTGAGATGCGGCACCAGCCCCAATGATATAACCCGGGCTGCTTACCACCGGCGTGATATCGAGCGAAGTGCTCACGCTTATCGTGTCAGTCCCAGCCGCCGTAGGGTTAGTTGCCGTAGTCCCAAGACCTGCTTCCACAACTACCGGCGAGGATGACGAAACCAATATCGGTGTCGTGATGGTTACGGCGCCAGGGGTGATAGTCGGTGTAGCTGTCACCAAGTTGCCGTTCACGCTGTAGTCGGAGTCGGTCAGAGGGAACTGGGTACCGGGCGGCCCAGTCAGGGTAATGGTGCCCGATCCTGCAGCCAACCCTCCGGTGATGCTGGTGGAGAAGTTCACCGTATAGATGGCAGCGGCCCCTGCCGTGAGAGGTGACGGCGACGCGGTCACACCGGTCACCACCGAGGCATAGGCGGTCGCTGTCATGACGGCAAAGGTGGCGACGAGGGTTGCGGCGACGCCGACTGCGATCCAACGAATAGTGCGACTTGACACGATGATCTCCTGACTGGAGCTCGTACCCCGCTCTGACTCGGCGAGGGCGGGGCTTGATTGGGTTGAAGAAAGGAAAGAAGGTTGAAGAACGCGAAGAAAGAGGTTGGATTACGCCGTGGTCGGTCGGCGACGGGAGTGTGGGCTGTGAACAGTGGCCCGGGGTTCGGCGAAGCTCGGTGTCACGGCACCGAAAGCGGTCTCGCAAGAAGCTGCGCGATCGGTCGGGATCGGTCGGGCGCACGTGGCCGCGCCGACATGAGACAGGACGAACAGATTCGAAGACGTGGTGCGCCTCTTCCGATCAACAGGGAGAGGACACGTCGAGCCTCGGCGACTGGCAACCAGATCGGTCGCCCTGTCCAAACCAGGCGCCCCCTCTCAGGGGGTCTGTGGTCCTTCTCGACACACCACGCGACATCCTTGAGGAGATCGGCGCACTCTTGGGAACCGGTCGTCTTTAGCCGTGCCTATCAGGTCGAGCGGCAGGTACCACTCAATTCTTCGACGACGCCGAGTCATCGAGGAACTCAGGTGCCGATGCGGGCGATCCCGATTACGGGTGCGTCGAGCCGCTGGCCGCCCATGGACCCGTAGAACGGGGCGTCACCGAAGGCGAAGATCCCACCGTCGGAAGCCACCTCCCAGTACCCGCCGCCATCGGGCGTCGCGGTGATACCGACGACAGGTGCGTCGAGGTGCCGCCCGCCCATGGATCCGTAGAAGCCGGCGTCACCGAAGGCGAAGATCCCACCGTCGGAAGCCACCTCCCAGTACCCGCCGCCGTCGGGCGTCGGGGCGATGCCCACGATGGGGGCGTCGAGCTGCTGGCCGCCCATGGACCCGTAGAAGAGGGCGCTGCCATAGGAGAAGATCCCGCCGTCGGCCCCCACCTCCCAGTACCCGCCGCCTCCGGGATCGGCGGCCATCCCGACGACTGGGGCACTCAGGGGAGTGCCACCGATCGATCCGTAGTTGCCGGCGTCGCCGAAGGTGGCGACATGACCTTGCGAGTCGACTTCCCAGTAGCCACCGCCGTCAGGATCGGCGGCCATCCCGACGATGGGGGCACGTAGTTTCCAGCCGGCCAGAGAACCGTCGAACGGTGCTCCGAAGGAGAAGATCCCGCCGTCGGCCCCCACCTCCCAGTAACCCCCGGCCGGATCGGCCGCCACCCCCACCACGGGCGCGTGTAGCCGCTCACCCCCTACCGAACCGTCGAAGGTTGTGTGAAAGGAGAAGATCCCGCCGTCGGAACCGGCCATCTGGTAGCCCTCGGGGAGCCCGGTGGGACACGAAGCGGTCAATGATTGCTGGGTAGCCGACGGTCCGAGTGGTACCGGCACACCGTCCACCAGACACAGCGGATCCATCCGCAGGCTACGGGCACCGTCCGGGTATCCCACATTGCCGGCCGTCCAGGCGTTGTAGGCCAGCCAGACCGAGCCCGAGGTGTCGGTGAAGATCGACGGGGCGCCGGGACCGGCCACGTCGCCCACCGACCCGAAGACCGGCTCGGTGTTCGGGTCGGCACAGGGCCCGACCGGACCTTGGCAGTCGGCGTAGCTGATGGCGTACGCGCTCGTCTGCCACGGCCCGCCCGAGAAGAACAGGAGCCAGTGTCCGCCGAGCAGGACCATGTCGGGTTGCTCGATCGTCGTCTCCCAGAGCCGGTTCTGGGTGATGAGCGCCGTCGTCGCTCCCACCAACTGCGCGCTGCCGGCGTCGAAGACGACCGGGGAGACCCACAAGGTGGCGGCGGCCGTCGAGCTGAAGCCGTCGTTGTTCTTCCAGGCCAGGTAGTAGTTCCCCGCTTGGTCCTGGTAGACGTCGGGATCTATCGATCCACCGATCGCCGGCTGGCAGGCGACGGGTCCCGCCGAATTGTCCACGTAGGGTCCCGTCGGTTGCGTGCTCTCGGCCACCCCGACGCAGTAGTGGTCCACGGCCGGGTCCCACGCCGCGTAGAAGAGATAGAAGTCGTCTCCCACCTGGATCATCGAAGGTGACCAGGGAGCGCCGTTCCCCGGCGCGCGCGTGGCCCAGGCGCTGATCTGGCACGTTCCGTCTTGAACGGTCCCCGACTGACAGGGAAGAGCGTCGGTGACGTCGGGGTCGAAGAGAAGGGTCTGCGGCCATGACGACAGGTCCGTGGTCGACATGACGGGGATGTTGTCGATCCCGTCGCCGGTCGAGAACGCGTAGTAGGTGCCTTCCAGGCGCACCACATCCGAGTCGGGAGTGTCCAACGGGGACAGCGGGTTGGTATAGGTGCCCGAAAGGCCGGCGAAAGCCGGTGGCGCGCCTAAGGGCACGATGGCACCGATGGAGACGATTCCGAGCGCCACGAGGATGGATCTCCGACGAAGGCCGAGACCCTCCCGCATTCCGGCGTCCCGTGAGCGGTCACGACGGAAGCGGCTGAAGCTCCACGACCGACCTGACCCGGCGGCCAGTCCCACGATCGGTACCTGACCGCTCGTCATGTCGACTGACCTCCTGAGCCTGAATGAGACGTTGGGCTTTCTGCCGGACGGATGGTCTCCTTCCCTCTGACGCACGAGCGTCCTCCGAGGTTGCGTCCGACAGGAAGAAGTTTCTGACCCCAGCACGAACGGTGATCAAAGTGCTGCGCGGCGTCACATCCAGTTTTCCGTTCTCCGGGGGACCCACCGACCGTGTCGTCAGAAACACGGAGCATTCCGAGCCCGGCGAAGGATCCTGCCGAAGACGACGGTGAAGGTTCGTCACCGCCAGGCAGCGACCTCCAACAGGATACCCACTGTCCGATCGAACTCGCCGACACTGGACGGCTTCGTGACGTAGGCCGTGGCTCCGACGCGGAGAAATCGAACGCGCTCGCCGGGAGTTGCGTCGTGAGCCAGAACGACGATCGGTCCGCCCGGGGGCATGACACTGTTCCTGAGGGTACCGACGAGCATCTCGCCGTCGATGTCGGGTAGGTGGGCTTCGATCACCACCATCCGGGGTCTCCGGTCCATGGCCGCCTGCAGGCCGTTTCGACCACCCTTGGCCACGAGGAATGTGACCGCTGCCCAGCGGCGGACGATGCGGGCGAACAGCAATCGGCGGTCGGTTCCGCCGCACACATAGAGCACCGGTCGGCATCGGTCACCATGGGCCGGGTGCCAATCCCGGGCACCGCAACGGGTGCGAAACGTCGGTTCCGCCTGTTCGACCAGCGGTGGCTCGGCGTCGTCGACCAGTCGCAGGTTTGGTCGCTCGCCCCCTCTCACCCCGACCTCTGGGGCCGCGGGGCCTCGCCGTCTGAGTCCCGGTACCGAGCTGCCGGCGATTCCTCGGCGAACCAGCACTCTTCTTCGTGGAGCTCGTCCGCCCATTGTGTGGCGTTGAAGACACCTACGGATTCCGTCTCCCTCATACTCGTCAACCTAACGAGGCGAGGTGAACACGTCGCGAAGAATATGCCAACCTCCGGAGAACGCTTGGTGACGACAATCTGTCTGCCCAGGCTCCGCCGGACCGATCCGGGAGAGGGAATGGGGCCCACCGCGGACCCACGGTATCCCGTGGTCGGTGAGACCCGTTCATCTTGAATTGGCCTCTCCGTCGCGAAACGGTCGCGAGTTGTTAACCATCGGTATCTAGAGTTATCGGGGACGTTCCTCTCATGGCGTTCCTCGTTCCCTCGACGACGTCACAAGCGGGGAACCGCGATCTGGCTCGGGCAGTCCCGCCCGAGCCAGTGTCGCGCCGAGGACGGGAAGCGTCCCCTAGCGAGGCCGACGCCCTCTGATACGGAGGCGATTGAGAAGAGGTCCTCCCTCCCAGAATGGACGACGACGATCTCGAGGTTTCTTCTAGCGCACAATTTCGGGAGGTCAGGAGGGGGATCCAGACGTTTCGATCAGGTCGGGGCCTCGTCCTCAGTGCCACCTCGTGTGGAGAGTGATCCCGTCACGGTTATGGCCGTCACTGGACCGCGGTCCGGGCCCGTTCACCGTTAGTCGGGGTCCAGGGAGACGGTCGAGGACAATTCCCCGGCTGCCTGATCCTTACTCCAGGGCCGGATGTGGATGAGCCAGGCGGCACCGACGACGAGGAGGACGGAGCAGAGGACCCAACCGAGCGCGGTCGTCCCGACGCCGACGTACTTGAGCCCGGACGCGAGAATGACGAAGGTGATGGTCGGTCGGATGTAGCGATCTGGTGCTCGAGAGGACAGAAGGGAGCCGATGAAGACGGCCGGCACGCTGCCGACGATGAGTGAGGTTGTGACCGACAGCTCGACATGGCCGAAGGCCAGGGCCCCCAGAGCCGCTGCCGCTGTCAGGGGGACAGCCTGGGTCAGGTCGGTACCCACCAGTTGGTTGGCCCCGAGCATCGGATAGAGAAACAACAGGAAGACGATCATCAGAGAACCCGAACCGACCGAGGTGATCCCGACGATGATTCCGGCGATCATCCCGATCGCCACCGTGGGCACCGGCCTGATGGTGAGGTCGTGGACGATTCCGCGGCGCGTATGGCCGGCCCGGCGGTCGAGAACGTAACGGAGGACCATGGCTGCCGCCCCCAGGAGAAGGGCGGTCCCGAGGGCAATTTGCACGTTCTGCTCGGCGGCCTTGGCGTGGCCGAACAGGTGAAGGAGGTAGGCACCCAGAAAGGCCATGGGAGCCGAACCGAGGGTCAACCAACCGACGAGCCTCAGATTGACTGTCCGCTCACGCAGGTGCACCGCCGCTCCGATGGGACGCATGACGACGGCAGCCACCAGATCACTCGAGATGGCGGTGGATGGTTTGACCCCGAACAGCAGGATCAGCATTGGCGTCATCAGAGCGCCCCCGCCGGAGCCGGTCATCCCGACGAGGAAACCGACGACAGCGCTCCCCAAGACGATGTATGGATCCACCTTACGACACCCCCCCGAGCTCTTCAGCGGACCTTCACAGTGACCTATTCAGATTACTCACACACGATCGAGACCGAGCCCGACGCTCCGACCAGTATAGGTGTGAGCCGGCTCAAATCTCAGCCGCCGCTGTGAGAATCCCACATCCCGCCGATGAGCGTCGTCCGGGTTACCTATTCCCGCACGCGCCGTTGTTCGTCTCCCGCCAGGAATTCGAGGAGCTGGCATAGATTGGCGAGGCCCTCGGCTCCTCATTCCTGGCGCAATTGATGCTCGATGGGCCTGGCTGCTTCCGGTGAAGCAGCAAGAAAATCCCGAGCGCCCGGTGTGAGCTCAACAGTCTTCTCTCTGCCGTCTGTCGCCGACGGGTTGGGCGTCACATACCCACGATCACGGAGGCTGGCGACCGTCTTGCTCGCGTCTTGCCGTGTGATCTCAAGCTGCCGTCCGATCTGCGCAATACTCCGGAGATGGGCAGACCACGACTTTGGCTCGCGCTCTTGATTTGTTCGGTGCTTGCCGTCAGCTCGTGCAGCGGTCCCCCGTCGATGCCCGCGGCGGCACACGTCGAACGGGTGAGCGGAGGTCCGACCGGCAGCTATGTCGTCCCGCCCGGAATCCACAAGATCAAGCACGTCATCATCATCGAGCAGGAGAACCGGTCCTTCGACAACTACTTCGGAACCTATCCGGGCGCTGAGGGCATACCCATGAAGGACGGCCAGCCCACTGTCTGTCTCCCCAACCCGGCCACCCGGGGGTGCACCCCGCCCTACCACGACACGGCTGACGAAGATGGCGGCGGTCCCCACAATGAGAAGAACGCCCTGGACGACGTCAACGGGGGCGAGATGAACGGTTTCATCATCCAACGTGACTCCGGGAAGAACGCCGCCGCCAATTGCCGGAGCGAGCTGGACCCGGCCTGTTCCCACAGCGCCTCAACCGTTCCCGACGTGATGGGCTATCACACCGCCGCCGAGATCCCCAACTACTGGACGTACGCCGATGACTTCGTTCTCCAGGACCATATGTTCGAGCCCGTGAAGTCCTGGTCGCTTCCTGACCACTTCTACCTCGTCTCGGGCTGGTCGGCCAAATGCAAGAACGCCAACCCCTTCAGCTGCGTTAACAGCATCGTGCAGCCGGCCGGGAAGAATTCCGTCGCCAAGATGCAGGCCGCCGTGACCCAAGCGCTCAGCACCGGCACAGCCGACATCGTCGCCGCCTGGACCGACGTCACCTGGCTCATGTACCTGAATCACGTCTCGTGGGCCTATTACGTGCAGACCGGGGACCAACCCGATTGCGATAACGACGGATCCGAGACATGTGCGCCGATCGCTCAGAGCGCCACCACACCCGGCATCTGGAACCCGTTGCCCATTTTCGAGGACGTCCAGAAGGACGGCCAGCTCAAGAACATCCTGCCCCTGAACTCGTACTTCGCCTCAGCCGAGGCCGGGACCCTTCCCGCCGTCTCGTGGGTCACCCCGTCCCAGGCCGACAGTGACCACCCTCCGGCCAGCATCCACCAGGGTCAGGCCTATGTGACCGCCGTCATCAACGCCGCTATGAAGAGCCCCGATTGGGACTCGACTGCCATCTTCTTGCAGTGGGACGACTGGGGCGGCTTCTACGACAACGTCGTACCGCCCCGGGTGGACCAGAACGGCTATGGCCTGCGGGTACCGGCCCTTGTGATCTCGCCCTATGCCAAGAAGGGTTATGTCGATCATCAGATCCTTTCGAGTGACGCCTACCTCAAGTTCATCGAAGACGACTTCATGGGTGGGGCGAGACTGAACCCCAAGACCGACGGCCGCCCCGACCCCCGGCCCGACGTTCGTGAGGACGAGAAGATCCTGGGCAACATGGTCGAGGACTTCAACTTCAACCAGGCACCCAGGGCCCCGGTGCTGCTGCCCACCAATCCGCCCTCGGACTCTCCGAAGATCCCGGCGTACTTCGCTGGCAAAGGACCCTGCGACGGCTGCACGGCCACTCCGCCGAGCACCGGCTACGGCTTCTCCTCCGGTGTCGGCTGACGATGGCCGAGGATCGGAAACCCGGCTGCGCCTATCCTCCGGACGCGCTGAGCTCGTCCAGGAGGTCTCGGACTCTGCGGTCGATCTCGTCGACGATCGGACGGACATGCTTTGCCCGTCGGTGCTGGCCTCCCCGCTCGACGTGTCCCAGGCCGCCGAGCTGGCTGTTGGGTTCACGGCCTTGCCCGATCCGGTCCGACTCCGAGTGTTGGGCCTGCTCGCCGCCGCGCCCGAGGGCGAGGTCTGCGTGTACGCCTTTGTCGAACCACTCGGCAAGAGCCAGCCCACCATCTCCCATCATTTGAAGATCTTGAGTGATGCCGGCCTGGTCCACGGCGACAAACGCGGGAAATGGGTGTGGTACTCACTCGACCGCGAACGCCTCGCCGATCTCAGGTCGGCGCTTCAGCCGGTCGGCGAGAGGGTGCCCTGATGACATCCCCGTCAAACCTCTAGTTTGCCGGACCGCTGACCTGCCGCCGACATCAAAGACGTCTCCGGCTAGCGCATCCGCTTGTCGAGGTCACCCGTCTTGCCTCCGACCGCTCTCCTCGGCCGCACGCGGTGATGACGAAGCAGATTAGGTAACCCTCGATGAGGTCCTAGCCGCGTGGAACCGTTACCAGGCGCACGGGATCCTGCTGACGGGCAGCGTCGGACGCCATCCATGTGCGGTAGCCACCGTCGAGGTTGCGCGCCTCGAAGCCCAACTCGTGGAGAAGAGACGTCGCCGTGTGCCCCCGTTGGCCGACCTCGCAGTAGACGACGAACGGGCCAGTGGCGCCGCCCAGATCTACGCGCAATTGGTCGAGCGGCAGGTTGATCGAACCGGGAATGGCACCTCGTCCGTTCTCCTCGTTCGTCCGGACGTCGACCAGCGTCCAACCAGCCGCTATCAGAGTCCCGAGCTCGTCGTACTCCACGACGTCACAGGCGCCCGTTCGTACGTTCTCGGCCATATAACCGAGCATGTTGACCGGGTCCTTGGCCGACGAGAAAGGGGGCGCATAGGCGAGTTCCAAATCGGCAAGTTGATCGGCCGCGATGCCACCGGCAATGGCGGTGGCGATAACGTCGATGCGCTTGTCGACGCCGTCCTTCCCGACCGCCTGAGCCCCGAGGATGGTTCCGTCATCGGGGTCGAAGAGAAGCTTGAGTGACATCGGTTGTGCCCCGGGGTAGTAGCCGGCATGGTTCATGGGGTGCGAGTGAATGGCCCGGTAATTGCGCCCTGCGGCCCGCAGACGCTTCTCGTTCCATCCTGTGGTGGCCGCGGTGAGATCGAACACCTTCACGATGGCCGTCCCGAGCGAGGCGCTCGAGCGGGTGGGAAGGCCGCACATGTGGTCGGCGACCCGCCGGCCCTGACGGTTGGCCACGTTGGCCAGCGCGATCAGAGAATTGCCTCCGCCGACCCAGTCCGGCTTCTCGACTGCATCACCGACGGCATAGATGTCGCTGTCACTGGTCAAGTTGACCTCGTCCACGGCAATTCCACCGTGGGTGCTCAGCGCCAGGCCGGCCATCTCGGCCAGACGTACATCGGGACGGACACCGATGGACCCCACCACGAGCTCACCAGGGATGGCCCGGCCGTCAGCCAGGAGAATGCCGTGCGGGGTCACCTCAGAGACGGCCACGCCGGTCTCGACCCCCACGCCGTGGGCGACGAGCTCGGCGGCCACCAGGATGGCTAGCTCGGGATCGAGCGGGGAGAGGACCTGGTCGACGGCCTCGACGATCGTGACCCCGATGGACTGGCGAACGAGGTTCTCGGCCGTCTCGAGGCCGACGAACCCGGCCCCGATGACCACGGCCGTCACGGGCTGGCCGGTGACGTCGGCGGCGAGTTTCTCGGCGTCCTCGACGGTCCGGAGCACGCGGACCCGGTCGAAGCCCGGTATGGGGGGGCGAACCGGAGCGGCACCGGGACTCAGCACCAGCTTGTCGTATCCGATCGACTCGGTGCTGTCGCCGACAGTCGAACGGGTGGTGACCGTGTGGTTGTGGGTGTCGATGGCGACGACCTCGGTGTCGACCCGGACATCGAGCCGGAACCGGTCAAAAAGACGCTCGGGCGTCTGGAGCAGCAGATCGTCTTCGTCCTCGATCACACCGCCGACGAAATACGGAAGTCCACAGTTGGCGTAGGAGACGTGCCCGGATCGCTCGATCACGGTGATGATGGCCGTCTCGTCGATACGTCGCAGCCGTGTCGCCGTGGACATCCCCCCGGCCACGCCGCCGACGATGACGACACGCCGGGGCGTGACACTGCTCACTTCGGCTCCAGGCCGCCGACTACGAGCGCTGTTCTGGGACCAACGGTATCCACCTCTGGTCGCTCTTCGGTTGCCTCTTCGCTGTTGATTGGATGTCGGGTGACGAAGCGATGCATTCACTCCTCCGATCGGTTCGAGATCCAGCCTGACAGCTGCCCTTTGGAGCCGGAAGGGCACAAGGTCCCTTCAAGGGCTCGACCTGAGATGGAGCAGCCCTACGACGATCGCCCGGATCAAGCTCGCTGGCCGACTGCTTGCTGGATGAACGACCGTGCCGACGGGGTCAAGGGCCCGTCGCGGTGGACGAGGGCGACAGCACGCGACACGCGGGGCCTGGGCTCGACGACGGTGCAGCCGAGTGTGGCGGCGATCCCGGCGAGCGGGCCTGGGAGAAGGCTGGCGCCGGCTCCGGCCACAATGAGAGGCAGGAGGGCCTCGCGTTGAGCCACCTCGACGACCACCGTGGCCGTGGCTGCTTCCTTGTTCAAGGCATCATCGAGCAGGCCGCGGGTGGAGCTCCCCGGCGGAGTGGCCACCAGGGGCAGTGACGCCAGGTCAAGGAGCGGGAAGGGATCGGCCACGGAGGCCCCCGGAGGCAGGACGACCAGGAACTCTTGGCTCCAAAGTGAGACGGTGGTGAGGCCGTCGGCGATGACGTGCTCGACCACGCCGACCTCGGACTCCCCGGAGCGGACGAAGTGGAGAAGCTCGGCGGTGTCCTGCGGATCGGAGAGACGGATGGCAACCCCGGGATGGGCAGCACGGAAGGCACCGACGAGGGGGGCCAGGGGTGCCACCGCCAACGTCGGGAGACAGGCGAGATCGAGCCGGCCCGACTCGAGACCGGCGACCTCCTCGACCGCCAAGCGTCCGACCTGCAGGTCGCGGCGGGCCTGACGGGCCGGGACGACGAGGGCCTCGCCGGCCGCAGTGGGCTTGACCCCCTTGGGCAGCCGGTGGAAGAGGGCGGTGCCGAGATCCTCTTCCAGTTCCCGAATGGCCTGTGACACGGCGGGCTGGGACATGGCGAGGACGTCGGCGGCGGCGGTGAAACCGCCCTCGTCGACGACGGCCAGGAAGATGGCCAACCGGCGGTCGTCCATATGTGATTGCTTATGCATTATAGAAGAATTTACCTCTTTGACCTCTGCTGATGGGGCGATGAGGCTCGTTCTCGTGACGACGCCGAAGCCGGTGACGACCGCTCCCTCGCCCCGGCGTGACCGGCTTCCGGGGGCGAATTTGCCGCGGTCGAGGGGCGCCCGTCGTCGCTGGGCATGGAACGAGCCGGCCCGCCCGGAGTGGCTGCGTCATCGGCCGAACGCCCATTACTACGCGCTCGGCGCCGTGTGCATCGGCGCCTTCATGGGCCAGCTCGACGCCAGCATCGTGACCGTCGCCTTCCCGACGCTGCAGCGGGTGTTTCACGCCAGCGTGGCCTCGGTCACCTGGGTGGGCTTGAGCTACTTGATCGTCCTTGTCGCCGGAGTGACAGCAGTCGGTCGGCTGGCCGACACGGTGGGGCGCAAGTTGTTGTACACCTACGGGTTCGTCGTCTTTATCATCGGTTCAGGGCTCTGTGCGTCGGCTCCCACCCTCGTCAGCCTCGACGTCTTCCGCGTCCTCCAGGCCATCGGAGCGGCGATGCTCCAAGCCAACAGCGTGGCCATCATCTACCTGGCCATGCCCAGGGACCGGCTGGGACGAGGCATAGGAATCCAGGGCGCAGCCCAGGCTCTGGGGCTTGCCCTCGGACCCACCGTCGGCGGCCTGTTGCTGGCGGCGGGTGGTTGGCGTCTCATCTTCCTTGTGAACATCCCCGCAGGCATCCTCGGCACCGTGGCCGCCTGGGTCCTGTTGCCGCGGAGCCGGGACCTCCAGGACCGTTCTCGGTATGACTGGATCGGGCTCGGATGGTTCCTTCCGACCATCGTGGCCGTGCTGGTGACAGTCTCCTTCGGCAGTCACTGGGGATGGACATCGCCCCCCACCATCGGCCTCGCCGTCGTAGGGATCGTCGCCGGTGCGGGCTTCGTCGTCCGGGAACAACGGGCGCCGTCGCCCATGCTCGATCTGTCGTTGTTCGGCCGGATCCCGTTCACGGCCGGGGTGGCCAGCGGGCTGCTGGCCTACCTGATGCTCTTCGGGACCATGTTCGCCGTCCCCTTCTTCCTCGAACGGTCAGGGCACCAGAATCCCGGTCGGGCCGGCCTGGTCCTCACCGTTCTCCCTGTGGCCCTGGGTTGCGTGGCACCGTTCTCCGGCCGCTTGGCGGAGCGCCTGGGGACACGCCCGCTGACGGTGGGGGGAATGACGTTGAGTGCCGGAGCCCTCGTCATGACGGGTCTGATCGAACCGACGGGGTGGCTTCTTGCCGCCTGCCTCGGAGCCGTGGGTGTAGGTCTCGGGCTCTTCGTCCCGCCCAACAACACCGCCATCATGAGCACGGCGCCGCGGATACAGGCGGGAGCGGCAAGCGGGGTGTTGAACATGACCCGGGGACTCGGGACGGCCCTGGGGTTGGCCCTCACTGGCTTGGTGTTCGGCGCTTTCGCTGGACGCGGGATCACATTGACTCCCGCTACGGATGGATTCAGGGCTGCCGCTTTGTTTCTGGCCGGCGTGGCCGCCTTCTCGGCGGTCGTCGCCTCGTTCTCGAGGTCGACCCGGCTCCCCGAGGCGCACTTGGTGCCGTGTGCAATTAGGTGACCGAGCGGATAGGTTGCGAAGGTCCGCAGCCCGAAGGGGGCCCCAGCATGCGCACTCCGACCCTTATCCGATTCCCCGGCAGTGGAATTTTCCCTGACGCTGGGCGCCTTCGGCGACTAGCCATGGTAACCGCGGTCGCATTCGGCAGCATCGGTGTCGGCGGTGCCCTCATGGCACAGCCGGTCGGAGCGCTGCCCAACACGATCTTCGTATCGACGTCCGGCACCGATACCGCTGGTTGTGGAACCAGTAGTGGCGCCGGGGCTTGCGCCACGCTCGGGGGGGCGCTGTCCCCCGCTGACGGCGACGCCGTCAGCGGTGACACGATCTTGATCGAGCCGGGCACCTACCTTGTGACGGCGGACCCGTCGGGAACGTCGAACACCGTGCCCGCCGCCCTCACCGGTCTGACCATCGAGTCCGATGCCTCGGCGATCCCCGCCGGCGACGCCGCTAACACCATCATCAACGCCGCTGGGGGCATCAACGGTTTGGTGGTCAACGCCAGTGACACCGTCGTGAATGGTCTCACCTTCGAGAATGGCGGGGCGGCGGGCATCTACGTGTCCCCCCCGTCGTCGGCGACACCGCCCTCCACGGTGACCGGCGAGACGATCGAGAACAACGTCGTCAACGACAGTGACCAGTGCGAGAAGAGCCCATCGACGACCGCCTGCAAGAATGCCATCGGAGCGGGCGACTACGGCGAGTCGATCTGGCTGGAGAGCGTCACGAGCTCGACCATTTCGGGCAATACCGTCGAGAATGGACTGGCCGGCGGCATGCTCGTCAGCGACGAAGTCGGCCCGAATGACGGCAACACCATCGAGAGCAATCAGGTCCTGAACAATGCGGACGGCTGTGGGATCACCCTGGCCGGCCACAACCAGAACGCCGTGTTCTCGAGCGGCCCCGATGCCGGCCAGCCTGACCCGGCGGCGGGCGGCGTCTACAACGACACGGTCAAAGACAACACGTCGGACGGCGCCGGCGCCAACGGCGTCGGGTTGTTCAACTTCGCCTACAACAACACCATCGAGGGCAACACGCTCGACGGAAACGGCGGACCCGGGGTGGAGATCGACTCCACCTTCCCCGGAGGCGACCTGAACGGCAACACGGTCGAGGGCAACACCGTCGGTGTGAACTCCCTTCTGGGCGGCCCCGGAGGCGATTCCCCGGGTCAGCACACCGTGCACACCACCCAAACGGGGGGCGTGCTGGTGATCGCGCTAGCGAGCCCGGTGACCGGTACCGTCATCCAGAACAACACGATCACGGGTGACTACTACGGAATCTGGATGTCAGCTCTCGCTGCGAGCACGACGTTGTCGGGCAACACAATCTCGATTAGCAAGGGCGGCGTGGCGATCTTCGTATCGCCAGCTCCGGGCGCCGGCTACTGGCCGGTGGGGTCCGATGGTGGCGTCTTCACCTTCGGTAAAGCCCCCTTCGAGGGTTCGACGGGCAACGTGAAACTCGATCAGCCGGTAAAGGCTATGGCGGCCACTCCCGACGGGGGCGGATACTGGTTGGCGGCCAAGGACGGCGGGCTGTTCTCCTTCGGCGACGCCAACTACTACGGCTCGGTGCCGGGACTGGGCGTCCACGTGTCGAACATCGTCGGCATGGCGGCCACCCCCGACGGCGGCGGCTATTGGCTGGTGGGCTCAGACGGTGGCGTATTCGCCTTCGGCGACGCCAAGTACAACGGCTCGCTGCCGGGACTGGGGGTCCACGTGTCGAACATCGTGGGCATCGCCGGGACCTCCGACGGCGGCGGCTACTGGCTGGTGGGGTCAGACGGCGGCGTCTTCGCCTTCGGCGACGCCAAGTACAAGGGCTCGCTGCCGGGACTGGGGGTCCACGTGTCGAACATCGTGGGCATCGCCGGGAGCTCCGACGGCGGCGGCTACTGGCTGGTGGGGTCAGACGGCGGCGTCTTCACCTTCGGCGACGCCAAGTACGAGGGTTCGCTGCCGGGACTGGGCGTCCACGTGTCGAATGTCATGGGCGTCGCCGGGAGCCCCGACAACGGCGGCTACTGGCTGGTGGGGTCAGACGGTGGCGTCTTCACCTTCGGCGACGCCACGTACAACGGCTCCCTGCCGGGACTGGGCGTCCACGTGTCGAACATCGTCGGCCTGGTAACGACCCCGTGATCGCCGCCTAGACCTCGGGGATCGGGCCCTGATATCAGCCCGACCCTCGTCCGGACGGTCCTTCTTTGCTGGTCGCCCAGCCCAAGGGGCGGAGGGAGGGGTGTCTGAAACCAGGACATAAGCGAAGGCGGGCTCACTGATGTGTCAAGACATAGGCGAAACCCGAGGTGGGAGGTTCGCTTGTGGACAAGGCCCGGTTCCTGGTCGAGGCACATCTGCGGGAGGGGCGGCCCGTCCTCGAGCTGGCCGCCACCCACGGGGTCCACTTCAGCTGGATCTACCGGCTGCTCGAGCGCTACCGGGCGGAGGGGGAGGCGGGCCTCGTCCCTCGCTCGAAGCGGCCTCATACCTCGCCCTCCGCCTTCGGGGCCGAGGTCGAGAACGAGATCGTGCTGCTGCGCAAGCAGCTGGCCGAGGAAGGCCTCGACGCCGGAGCGCAGACCATCCACGCCCACCTGGAGCGCCACTACGGCGCCTCCCCCTCGGCGAGCACCATCCAACGGATCCTGCGGCGGCGGGGCTGCATCGTGCCCCAGCCCCAGAAGAGGCCCCGGTCCTCGTTCATCAGGTTCGAGGCCGAGCTGCCCAACGAGTGTTGGCAGAGCGACGTCACCCACTGGGCCATCGCCGGTGGGAGATACACCGAGATCGTGAACATCATCGACGACCACAGCCGGCTGTGCCTGGCCTCGGTGGCTCTGGAGGTGGTGAAGGCGGTGGACGTGGTGCAGGTCTTCGAGGACACGACCGAGATCTATGGCGTCCCCGCTTCTTTCCTCACCGACAACGGCTGCGTGTACACGGCGAGATACCGGGGCGGGAAGGTGGCCCTCGAGACCAAGCCTCGAGGGTCTCGGGGTCGTCTTCAAGCACTCCAGTCCCTACCATCCCCAGACCTGCGGGAAGGTCGAGAGGTTCCACCAGACGCTCAAGAAATACCTGGCCAAGCAGCCCCGGGCCCGAACCCTGGCCCAGCTCCAGGCCCAGATCGACCGCTTCGTCGCCTACTACAACGCCGAGCGTCCCCATCGCTCTCTCGGCCGACGCACCCCGAGAGACGCCTATGACGCCAGGGTCAAGGCCCATCCCGTGGGCGGCCCCGGTGGGCACTTCCGCGTCCGCCACGACGTGGTGGACGGCTGCGGCAAGCTCACCGTGCGCTACCAGTCCAGGCTCCGCCACATCGGCATGGGAGCGAGGTTCGCCGGCGAACCCGTGGTGCTCTTCATCGCCGATGCCGAGGTCCGGGTGGTGTCAGAGGACGGCGTTGTGCTGCGGGAACTGACCCTCGATCCGGCCCTCGACTACCACCCACAGACTCTCGGCTGGAGTTCGCCGATGTCTTGACACATCATGGACAAGTCATTCGCCGATGACTTGACACATGACATGGCGGAGGGAGGGGGATTCGAACCCCCGGGCCTTGTGGGCCAAGGCTTTTCAAGAGCCTCGCATTCGTCCGCTCTGCCATCCCTCCGAAGGGTCCAGGGTAGTGCGGCCCGTTCCGGCAGGACCCTTCCGTCGCCGACCGGTCAGGTTCCGGAGATCTGGCCGCGCAGCGACCGGATCCAGTCGTCGGCTTGGCGCCAGGCCTCTCCCGCCTGCTGGCGGGCGGCGGGCCCGTGCTCGCCGGCCGCCGGGTAGGAGCCGAGGAATTTGACCCCGGCCAACTCGGCATGGAGGACGCGGAGGCAATCGGCGACGACCTCGTGGGCCAGGTGCCCGGAGAGGTCGATCAGAAAGCAGTAGTCACCGAGTCCACGTTTCGTCGGTCGAGACTCGAGTTTCGTCAGGTTGATGCTGCCGCGCCGCAAACTCGCTGAGGATGGCGTGGAGGCTCCCGGGCCGATCCTCACGTTGGAAGCAGACGATGCTCGTCTTGTCGTGACCCGTCGGTGCCGGGATGCCGCTCGGCGCCAGGGCCACGAAGCGTGTCTGGTTGTCCGGGTGGTCCTCCACCGCCGACGCCAGGATGTCCAGGTCGTAGAGCTCGGCGGCGAGGCGCGGGGCCAGAGCGGCCGTATCGAGTCGCCGGTCCTCGCCCACGATCCGAGCCGCTTCGGCGGTGGAGTTGGTGGGAACGACCTCGACGTCGGGAAGCCGATCGGCCAGGAAGCGGCGACACTGCCCACTGGCATGGGGAAATGACAGGACTCGGGTGATCGACGTCAGTGCCGATCCCGGGGGTGCCATCAATTGCATGTGGACGTCGAGGACCACCTCGCGCTGGATGAGGAGATCGACGTCGAAGACCAGGCTGTCCACGATGGCGTTGACGGTGCCCTCGATCGAATTCTCGATGGGGACGAAGGCCAGGTCGGCCGACCCCGTGTGGACGGCGTCGAGGACCTCGGGGAGACCTCCGAAGGGAAGGACGGTTCTCGACGCGTAATCGGGCTGAGTGAACAGCGCCTCCTCGGTGAAGGTACCCGCCGGGCCCAGGAAGGCGATCGTGCCCGGATCGGCTCCTGGACCCCGAACGTCCTGTGGGGTCGCAGGTTGGTCCATGTCCGGGCAGGATAGTGGCGACCATGGATGAAACTGCTCTGCGCCAACTCCTCGATGACGTCGGTGCCGGCGTGGTTGCCCCCGATGACGCGGTGGCCCGGCTGCGGCGCCTTCCCTTCGCCGATCTCGGATTCGCCCGGGTCGACCACCACCGGGGGTTGCGCCAGCGGGTGGGCGAGGCGGTCTACGCGCCGGGGAAGACGCCGGAGCAGTGCGCCCTGATCGTGGATGAACTTCTGTCGGAGCCCGGGAGCGGACCGGTGCTGTTGACGCGCGCCGGACCTTCTCAGGTGGCGGCCGCCGTCGAGATCGCACCCGGGGGCGAGGTGACGACCGCGGGATCGTTGGCCACGGTGGTGTGGCGCCCCGCACCCGTGCGACCGGGACGTGTCGTGGTGGTCACGGCGGGGACCGCCGATCTCCCGGTGGCCGAGGAGTGCGTGGCCGTCCTGCGCGCCTACGGTCTGTCCCCCACCGTCCTGGCCGACTGCGGTGTGGCCGGTGTCCATCGCCTCCTGGCGTCGGTCGACGATCTGGCCGATGCCGACGCCGTGGTGGTGGTGGCCGGGATGGAAGGAGCGCTGGCCAGCCTGGTCGGGGGGATCAGCCCCGCCCCGATCGTGGCCGTGCCCGTCTCGACCGGGTACGGGGCCGCCCTCGAAGGGGTCACCGCCCTCCTGGCCATGCACGCGTCGTGCGCCGCCGGGCTCACCGTGGTGGGGATCGACAACGGCTTCGGTGCCGCCTGCGCCGTGGCCCGGATCCTGACGTGAGGGCCGACGGCTCGCTCACCGGCGCGACGGGGGACAGGGCGACGGAGTCGGTCTCGACGCTGGCCTGGTTCCATTGCTTCGCCGGGATCGCCGGGGACATGGCTCTCGGTAGCCTCCTCGACGCCGGGGCCGACCTCGATGAGGTCCTGGCCCTCCTGGAACGCCTGCCGTTCCGGGGATGGCGGCTCCGAGCCGAGCCCGTGCTCCGGGCCGGGGTGGCGGCCACGCTGGCGGTGGTGGAGGTCACCGACGACGTCGTCGTCCGCACCCACGCCCACATCGTCGGTCTGGTGGAGGAAGCGCGTCTTCCCCGGCGCGTGGCCCGACGCTCTCTGGCCACCTTCGCCGCACTGGCCGAGGTCGAGGGTCGGCTCCACCGGCGACCGGCGTCACAGGTCCATTTCCACGAGGTGGGATCGCACGACACGATCATCGACGTGGTGGGCACGGCGGCGGCTCTGGAGGTTCTCGGTGTCGACGAGGTGACCTCCTCGTCGGTGGCCACCGGGACCGGCACCGTGCGCACCGCCCACGGCTTCCTACCGAACCCGTCACCGGCCGTCGTCCGTCTGCTCGAAGGAGTGCCGACGTGGGGACGGGATGTGGCCGTCGAGCTCACCACCCCGACCGGGGCGGCCATCCTCGCCGCCATGGCCGGAGGCTTCGGGCCGCTGCCGCCCATGCGGATCGGATCGACGGGATTCGGCGCCGGGAGCCACGAGATCGACGGCCTTCCCAACTGCACACAGGTGGTGGTGGGGGAATCATGGGCCCCGGCGATGCGCGGTCAGCCCGTCGTCGTCCTCGAGGCGAATCTCGACGACGCCACCGGCGAGACGCTCTCCCACGCGCTTCAGGCCCTGCTCGACGCCGGCGCCCTCGACGCCTGGATCACCCCGGTGATCATGAAGAAGGGCCGCCCCGGCCACACCGTCAGCGCCCTCGTCGACCTGGCCCTGGTCCCGTCCGTGCGCCAGGTGCTACGGGCCGAGACGGGGAGCCTCGGCGTGCGGGCCACCGACCAGGAACGCTGGCCGGCGACCCGGTCCATGGACGAGGTCGAGGTCGAAGGCGTGGCCGTCCGGGTGAAGGTGAGCCCCGGTCGCGTCAAGGTCGAGCAGGCCGACGCCGCCCTCGTGGCGGCGCGGACCGGCCTGCCCATGCGGGAGGTCGTCGTGCGGGCCGAAGCGGCCTGGCGCCGACGGATCGAGGCCGGCGGCGCCGACGTCCGTCCCGGACCCGACGGGCCCGATCCCCGGGAACACGGACCGCCCGACGGTGCCACGCCGGCCTAGACGGGCGGGCGGGCGACCGCCGCCGTCCCCTGCCTGGGGCCCGGCCGGTACGGTGGATGCGATGACGCCATCGCCGCCGGAAGACCCGGCGGAACCGCCCGACGATCCCGACGACTGGACCGACGAGCAGTGGCTGGCGTGGCTGGAGGCGACCGATCCGGGCGACGACCGGGACCCCGGGCCGAGGTTGGCGGGGTGGAGGAGCCACCCGGTGGGCAGCGTTCTCGGTGCCGCCATGCTGGGACTGCGCGACGCCATCTACGGACGGACCGATAACGAGGTGGTCATCGTCCAGGAGGCGGGGGGCGATCCCCCCAACGACGATCTGCACGACATCCACCTCGACCCGGACCATCCCGAGCGCTCCGAGGTCGTGGTCCGCCGGCGGCCACCGACCGGGGACTGAGGCCGCCCGTCGGCGCCACCCCCGGACGATGGCAGACGGGTCAGGCGGCCGACGCGGCCTCCACCACGAGACCGGCGGCCACCAGGGTCTCCTCGGCGTTTCTCCGGGCCACCAGTTGCAGGCTGGCGGGGAGGTGCCCGTCGGTGGGTACGGGCAGGACCAGGGCGGGGACGCCGGCCAGGTTGACCGGCAGGGTACAGCGGGCCACCAGGAGGTCGTCGGCGTCCTCGAGGACCGGGGGGAGAATCGTCAGGGTGGGCAGGACGAGGAGATCGAAGCGCGCCAGGACGGTCTCCATCCGGCGGGACCAGAGTCGTTGCGCCGATCGTGCGCCCGTCAGCGTGGCCGGGTCGGAAAGGTCTCGACCGAGGTGCAGGCGGGCCAGGACGTCGTCACCGATGGCACCGGGGTGGGTCTCGGCCAGGACCTGGTTCGTCTTCCAGGCTTCGGCCACGAGAAGGAGCCCGCCGGTGGTCGAGACCGAATCCCATTCGGGCATGTCGATGTCCGTGACCTCCCAACCCGTCGCCGCCAGGGCCCGGTCGAGGGCGGCGTCGATCCTGGGGTCGGCCTCCAACCGGATCCGGCCCACCTGCCACGATACGGTGGCGGCGGCCGTGAAACCCGGTTCGAGCAGGGCCATCCCGAGCTCGAGCCCATGGACGTCGCGGGCCATGGGCCCGATGGTGTCGAAGCTGGGGGACAGGGGCCACACCCCCTCCAGGGGGATCCGGCCCCACGTCGTCTTCAGACCGGTCGTCCCGCAACAGGCGGCTGGGATCCGAACCGACCCCCCGGTGTCGCTGCCGAAGGCGACGTCGGCCTCCCCGGTGGCCACGGCGACAGCCGAGCCGCTCGATGACCCTCCGGGCACGCGGGTGGGGTCGAGGGGATTGACAGGGGTGCCGAACCACGGGTTTATCCCCGTGACGCCGAGGGCCAGCTCGTGGAGGTTGGTGCGGCCCACGATGCGGGCTCCGGCGGCCCGGGCGCCGGCCATGCAGGCGGCGTCGGTCAGGGCCGGCGTGGCCTGGTCGGCCACGGCCCGGCAGCCTGCTGTGGTCGGGACCCCCTCCATGTCGATGAGGTCCTTGACGGCCAGGCGGACTCCCGCCCCCGACGTGTCGAATCGGGTGATGAACGTCGTCACGATGGATCGTCGCTCCATCGATAGACGTTGGTGGTGCGCTGCTCGAAGCCGAGCCGGAGGTACAGACGGTTGGCGGCCTGGCGCGACGGTCGCGAGGTGAGGTCCACGGTGCGGGCACCGGCCGCCGTGGCCCGTGCGAGCGCCTCGCCGACGAGGGCGGCACCGATTCCCTGGCCCCGGGTCGAGGTGTCGACGACCACGTCCTCGATCCACGCCCGGGGCCCGGTGGGGGCCCGGAAGACGACCAGGGTGAGTGATCCCACGATGGAGCCCCGGTCGTCGCGCGCCACGAGGAGGACGGTGGCCGGCGAGGTGGCGATGGCGGCGATGTCGGCGTCGGTCGGTGCCGGGGCCGATGACGACAGCTGAGGGACCAGGGTGGTCAGCGCTTCGACGATCTCCGGGGTGACCGTGGTGACCTCGGTCACCACGACACCGCCCGCCGGAGGGTGGGGTTGCTCGGGTCCGGTCACGAAACCGGGAGTGTAGCCAGGCGGCCCGGCGGCCCGGCGATCGGACGGTCCGGGTCGGGCTACCGTCCAGGGAGCCGGCCGTCGGGCCGGGGACAGGAGGGGCGCCGAGACGTGGCCGATCCCGACGGGGCCGACGGGCAGGAATCAAGAGGCGCCGACCGGCGTCCGAACATCCTCCTCGTCGTCTCGGACCAGGAGCGCCAGCGGGGCTGGCTCCCGCCGTCGGTGGCGTTGCCGTGGCGCGACCGGCTGATCGCCGAGGGCCTCGAGTTCACCCGCTACTTCACCCACTCCTCCCCTTGTTCACCGAGCCGTGCCAGCCTCCTGACCGGCCGCTACCTGCCGGGACACGGGGTGACCGACAACGTGATCATGCCCGAGCACGTCGAGCTCGATCCTTCGATTCCCACGCTCGGAACGCTGTTGCGCGCCTCGGGGTACCGCTCCTCCTACATCGGGAAGTGGCATCTCTCTCAGGACGCCCATCCCCACATGGAGGGGTACGGGTTCAGCGACTGGGACGGGAACGACCGCCATTTCATGGGATGGGCCGGGACCGGCGTCCACTTCGACCCCGTCATCGCCTCGAACGCCGCCCATTGGCTGCGATCGAACGCCGGCGCCGGCGGGCCGTCGGCGCCGCCGTGGTTCCTGACCGTCGCCCTGGTCAACCCGCATGACGTCATGTGGTTCCCGGTGGACCAGCCCGGGTACGCCGAGCGGCATCCCGAGGAGGTGGCGGGCATCCGCCGCGTCCTCGAGAGCGCCGCCTGGAAGGAGGATGACGCCCTTCCCGTATACGGGGACCCCTATGAGGAGGTGTTCGACGATCTCCCGGCCAATTTCGGCGACGACCTCCACGCCAAACCGGAGGCGCAGCGCCAGTGGCGGTGGGATCAGCAGCACGGCCTCTGGGGGTATATCGACCCCTCCGACACCAAGGCGTGGCTCCGGCACCTCGACTACTACGTCGAGCTCCACCGCCTGGCCGACCGGAGCCTCGGGACCGTGCTCGGCGCCTTGGAGGAGAGCGGGGCGTGGGATGACACCGTCGTGATCTTCACGTCCGACCACGGCGACATGTGCGGATCCCACGGCCTTCGATCCAAGGGTCCGTTCGTCTACGACGAGATCATGCGCGTGCCGCTGTACATCAAGGTTCCCGGTGTGACGGGTCGGGCCACGGAGACCGACGCGCTGGCCACCCATGTCGATCTGGCGGCCACCATCTGCTCCCTGGCCGGCGTCGACCCATCGGTTGCCGGCGGGGCGGGCGGCCCCACCCTGCAGGGAGTCGACCTGTCGCCGGTCCTGACCGACCCGGCGGTGTCGGTACGCGATCATGTTCTCTTCGCCCAGGATTCCGCTCAGACCCAGAACCTCAACAACGTGCGTTACGCACTACGGGGTTTCTTCGACGGGACGACGAAGTACGCCCGTTACTACGGCGTCGGTGGTGGAAAGCCGTCCACGGGACTGTGGGGACGGGATCCCGGACGGAAGCTGTTCGACGTCGATTGCGCCTTCGATGACCAGGACCATGAGTGGTACGACCACGACACCGATCCTCTCGAGCTGGCCAACCTGGCCAACGACCGTGGCCGCCGCCGTCAGCTGCGGGAACTCTTCGGCCGTCTGCGGGCGTACGAGAGCGAGGAGATGGTGCCGGTGCCCGCGTCGCCTGCCTAGGGGAGCGGAGGAAGCCTCACCGTCGGCACCGGTTGGAACCGGCGGGCCGCCTCGGTCCCCAGTCGTGGTGACAGAAGATGTCCTTTGCGCAGGAAACCGATGGCCGACTGGGCCCGGCTGCCGACGATGCTCCAGTCGGCGAGGGCACGATCGACGAGCACCCGGACCGTTGACGGCGTTCCCGCTGTCGTCGCCTCGGGGACCACGCGACCGACGAAGGTCCGGTTCTCCTGACCGGTGAAGACCTCGGGGTGGGCGTGCATCGTGAGACAAGCGGGGCCTTCGTCGAACAGCGGGGCCCCCGGTCCCAGGTCGACGACGAAGCCGTCGTCCACCAGTCGTGACCTCACCGGGACACACAGAGGAAAGCCGTTGGCATCGACGACGGTGAGGTCGTGGAGCGGAAGTCGTTCACAGGCATGCGCCGCCTCGCGCCACGACGTCGGGGGACGCAACCAGGCACGCGGCTGGGCACCGGACGGTGCCGGGTCGGAGAGCGGCGCCGCGGTGCCCTCGGGGGCGTGCCACGACTGCGGTTGCTCGTCGAGGTCGCGGTTGGGCCACCAGCGGACGTGCAGCGGGGTGATCTCGATCCAGATGCGGGCGAAGTACCAGCCCATCCGCTTGAGGACGAAGCGAGGCTGGCCCTTCATGGCGGCCGGGTACTTCTGGGTACTGATCCGGATGTACCGGTCGGTGTTGGCCTGGAGGTCGGCGTCGCGCACGGTGGCCAGGCCCTGGACCAGTACGACGGGTGGATCGTCGATGCCCGATCCGACGGGGTCGGCGAAGAGGAGACAGACCCGCGGGTCGCGCCGGGCCCTTTCCGCCTTGGCCGGATAGGTGAGCCCGGTCGTCACGTCGAGGGTCCGTCCTCCGGTGCCGACGTACGGTGTCGTCGGAACCGTGACGGGGAGGCCCGTCCGGGTCAGGCTGGCGTACTCGGCCGTGGCCGAGTGTTCCCAGACGGCCCGGAGACCGGCCGGCCAGGGGTCGGGATCGCCGCTGGAGGGTGGCGGCGTGGGTGGATCCGGCTCCATTTCCACGTGACCTTACCGATCGGAGGGGCGCCAGGCCGAGAGGCCCGAAGTGAGCAAGAATACCGAGGTGGCGTCGGCGATTCCGAGGGGACGACGGACACGCGGTGGCATCGTGACCAGATGATCGACAGCGAAGAGAGTGGTGTGGAGCAGACGGCGGAGGGGTCGGGAGCCACCGTCGGGTCTCACCTGTCGCGGCGCACGTTCCTGCGCCGCGTCGCCGTCGCTGTCGGTCTGGGTGGCGTCTCCTACGGGGTGGTCGAGTTGTCCTCGGCCGGAGCCTCGGACAGCCGCCCGCCGGCGGTAGCGAAGGTCCGGCGGCGTCGCTCCGTCCCGGCGCCGAGACCCGTGCAGCTGACGGCCCTGCCCGGCGGGGCGGTCGTCCCCACCGCCACCTGGGTGAAGGACGAGAACGCGCGGCCCGGGACGATCGACTGGGTGGTGACCGGACACCAGGTCCCGCGGGCCATCGAGGGTTTCGCCGACGTCACGAGTGCCGTGGCCGGAACCGATGTGACCCTCTTCGTGAACACGGTGGCCAGGACGTTTCACGTCGAGGCCTACCGGATGGGCTACTATCAGGGCCTCGGTGCCCGACTGGTCTGGACGTCGGACGAGGTGAGCGGCGTGGCGCAGCCGTCGCCGACGGTGACACCGCCGCTGAACACCGTGCAGTGTCCTTGGACGCCGTCGCTGTCGGTGGCCATCGGCGAGACGTGGCCCCCCGGCGCCTATCTCCTCAAGCTGGTCGGCGATTTCGGCGAGCAGCAGTACATCCCGCTGTGCGTGCGGGACGATGCCAGCACGTCGGCCTTCGTGGTCCAGCACGCCGTGACGACGTGGCAGGCCTACAACCTGTGGGGTGGATACAGCCTCTACAACGGACTGACGGCGGGAGGGCTGTCGTTCGGCCAGAGCACGGCGGGCAAGGACTTCGACCACCGATCGCGTGTCGTCTCGTTCGACCGTCCCTTCTCCCAGGACTGGGCCCAGGGAGCGTCCGACTTCATCGGGAACGAGTTTCCCCTGATCTTCCACATGGAGAGCCTCGGACTCGATGTCACCTACTGGACGGACGTCGATCTTCATGAACGACCGGAGCTCCTGGTCCGCCACCGGTGCCTGTTCAGCCTGGGTCACGACGAGTACTGGTCACTGCCGATGCGCGACGCCGCCATCCAGGGTCTCGACCTCGGGGTGAACCTCGCCTTCCTGGGGGCCAACGCCTGCTATCGCCAGATCCGGCTCGAGCCCTCTCCGATCGGTCCGGACCGTCTCCAGGTCTGCTACAAGTCGGCCGCCGAGGACCCTTTGTACGGTGTCGACGACGCCGTGGTGACGGGCCCCGAGTGGTCGGCCCCCCCCACCTCGTGGCCCGAGAGCCAGCTGATCGGCAGCATGTACCAGGACGTCGGAGCCGACGCCGACCTCGTTGTGGCCGACCCCTCCTCCTGGGTCTGGGCGGGGACGGGGGTCACGGCGGGCCAGACGTTCCCGAACGTCGTCCAGGGCGAGTACGACCGCTTCGACTCCGCTCTGCCCGGACCCCGCAACGTCGAGATTCTGGCCCACTCGCCCGTGGTCAACCGGGGGCCGGGCCGCTTCTCGGACATGATCTGGTACACCACGTACGGCGGAGGCGGAGTGTTCGCCACGGGCAACGCCTCATGGGTGAACAAGCTCTCCCACACGACGGCGTTTCCGGACAACGTCGTACCCGCCGCCATCCCCGGGGTGACCGATACCCTGCTTCGGGTCATGGAGAACGTCTACGCCGTCCTCGGGGTAGGTCTCGGATCGGCGAACCAACCGTCCCGGGAGAATTGGTCGGTCGTGGCCCCCGTGTCGGGGGCACCCGGCCCCGGGCCAACCGTGACGGCCTGACAGCGGATCCGGGTCCGCCCGTCGGCCCGGGCACTCTGCCGGGGAGGTGGAAGGTGCCCGGGCCGAAGGACGAGAGTTCAGGCCGCTCGGGGCGGGGAGGTGGTGACCGCCCGACGAAGCTGAGTCTCGACCTCATCGATCGAGGACTCGAAGCGGTCGAGCTCGTGCCGGGCGTTGAGCACGGCTCCGGACCCTGTCATCCGGTTTCCGACGGACCTCATCTTCCGCAGCAGTCTCCTCACGAAAACACCTCCCGGTGGCTCTTCTCCGGTGCCACCCCCAACCGTAAGACAGCCAGGTGTCCGTACCGTCACGGCTTTGTGAACGGGACGAGAAATAAAGGCGTACGTCAGGATCGATCGCGAAATGTCCGGTTCTGTTCGAGGTCCGGGGGATCCGTCCGTGGCGCCGGGCGGACCGGTCCCTGACGCGAGGGGGACGGCGGCGCCGGGAGGAACACCGGCTCCTTGCGTCGTCGGCCGTCCGGGGCCTGGGCCGGGGGCACCGGCGAGCGGACCTCGGGCTCCCCGGCGGGTGCCCGCCGCTCGGTGGTGGGCGGCACGGTGGGCACCGAATGCAGGCCCGGCGTGTAGACATCGTCCCAGTCGGAGTCCTCGTCGGTCGTGGTGTCGGAACGAGACGACGAGGGAGACGGGGGGGGCCAAGGTACCGGACGGTCCGAGGGCTCCTCGGAACCGGGGGAGTCGCCCACCGACGGACCGGCCGGCGTCGCCGGTCCGGGCGACCACGTGTCGGGGGGACCGACCTGGCCCCGCCGCTGTTCCATCAGAGCCTCCAGCTTCCGCCACCGCGGGCCCTTCAGCGCCTTCAGATATCCCGGCAACGTTCCGGTAAGACGGTCGGCCTCGCGCCGATAGCGCTCGGCCACTCCTCCCATGGCGAAGACGGTGGCGGCGGAGAGCTCGGAGGTTTCGCTGGTGGCCAGGGCGTGCAGTCGGGCGGCGGCCACCCGGGCGTCCTGCATCACGCCCAGGCAGTCCTGCAGGTCCACCACGCGTCGGACGACGCCGCGCGTCCGGCCGTCGTAGATCTCGGAGACGAATTCGAGCGCATAGCGGAGCCGTTTGCAGCGGATGCGCAACCGGTGGAAGTCGGCCGGGTCGCCACTGCGTCGTGCCCGACGAGCGGCAGTCACCGCTGAACGGTGACGGGCGACGACGAGACCGGGAACGACTGCAGCGGCCGGCACCTGGGCGGCCTTCGCCTGGCGCCCGGGTCCCTGAGCCGAACCGGGGCGCAGCATGGAGGTGAACTCGGAGACGAGGCGGTCGTAGCGCATCGAATCCAGACAACCGAGCATGCTGGCCCGGGCGGCGTCGCGTTCTCGCCCGAGGAGGCGGGCCAGGTCGGTCAAAGCACCGGAATCCTCTCGGGGGAGTTCGTCGCGCCAACGGTCCAGCCGCTCCAGTTGGACGTCGAGGTCGCGGACGGCGCCGAGCTGGTCCGCCAGCCAGCCCAGTTCGCTCCGCAGATGACCGGAGTAGTCCGGGAGGACGCCGGCGAACAGTGCCAAGGCGGCGCGGAGCCGTCTGGTGGCCACCCGCATGTCATGGAGCTGTTCGACGTCCTCCCCCAGTCGGGTTCCGGCCTCGTGGGCGAGCATGGATGCCAGGTGCCGCCGCAGCACGGCGTAGGCGACGGCACCGACGGACGGCTCCGGCCCCAGCGTCGTCGGTCCCAGGTCGGGGAGTTCCGGGATGCGCAGCCCGGCGGCGAGGAGACCGGCCTCGAATTTCGACAGGATGGCCGGTTGCAGCCCGCACTCCACCCGGAGCTGCTCGACCAACGGCGTGAGGACGTCGACCCACGTGGAGTCCACTTCGACCTCGACGCGGCGCATCCGGACCGGGTACTGATCGTCGCCCACCACGATGATCGTGTCGTCGAGATCGACTTCACCGAGGATCTCTTCGGCCACCTGGAGTTGGTGCGGGCGGCGACGCGTCCTGATCTCGAGCAGGGGTAGGAGAGGGGCGTCCCCCACCAGGGCTCGCAGACGACGCCCCACCGGTCCCTCCGGGTCGAGGGCACGGAGCCCGGCCGGGGGGAGAGGTTCATTCACTTCGATGCGTCGTCGTAGGCCGGCTACGGCCGGGGCGGTGTCCTTCAAGGTCACCTCTCCCTGGTCAGCCAGACGGCGGACGCGCAGGACGAATCCCGACCGGCCGATACGCCAGTCTTCGGTGTCGAGGTAGGAGTCGACCGTTCGTTTGACGGGCTGGCTCACAGCTGTGACGATGACGGTCGAGGCTCCCGTCCGTCCCGGCACGTCTCTCGGAAAGGCGGCCAGCCACCGCTCGACGGGCCGGAGGTCGAGCGCGTCGAGCTGCCACTCGACCTCGATGTTTGCAGGGTCGCCCCCCCGTTCGGGCACATGGCGAGGCTACTCGGCGGGGATTGGGGCGTCCCAGGGCGGGATCCCGATCCCGGGTGCCCTATCCGCATAATTCGAGGTGTCCGACGGTAGCGTCGTTTCCATGGCTCGAACGGCGGCACCACGGCCTCGAAGGGTCGGCAGGGACCAGGAGGTCGTGCGTGCGGCCGGGGGGATCGTGCTCCGTGCGGCGGTCGGCGGCCGGCGGGAGGTGGCCGTCGTCCACCGCCCCGGCCGAGACGACTGGTCCCTTCCCAAGGGCAAGTTGGCTGCCGACGAGTCGTTCGAGGACTGCGCCTTGCGCGAGGTGCAGGAGGAGACCGGCCTGCGGTGCCGGATGGGTCGGTTCGCCGGATACACCGAGTACCGCGACCGTCGGGACCGGCCCAAGATCGTCGCCTACTGGTTCATGGACGTCCTCGACGGTGAGTTCTCACCATCGGACGAGGTCGACGAGATGCAGTGGCTCGAACTGACGATCGCCTGGCGGGCCTTGAGCTACGAGCGTGATCGTGATCTCCTGGCCTCCCTGCACACCGCTTCACTCGCTCAGTCGGGCTGACCCGGTTGTGGCCGGCCCACGGTGCGCGTCGGGGCGGCGACGGCGGTCCGGATCACTTAGATCGGTGGAGTAACCACGATAAGTGGTCGTACCTTGGTCATCGGTCCTACGGTGAGACGCGTGGGGAATCGGAGACAGCGGTCCCGGTGGCCTGGAGGCGTTCGTAGACGAGGCGGACGGCCATGGAACCTTCGCCGATGGCTGTCGCACAACGCTTGACCGAGCCGCTGCGGACGTCGCCCACGCAGAAGATGCCGGGTCGGCTCGTCTCCAGGAACAGCGGTGCCCGGCGGTCGCCGTCGAGCTCTGATTCGGGGACCTCGGTGCCGGTGAGGAGAAAGCCGTGGGAGTCCCGGGCCAGCTGGCCGTCGAGCCACTGGGTGGCGGGCTGGGCGCCGATGAAGACGAACAACCCACTGGCCGCCAGGGTCGACGGTTCTGAGACGGTGCTGTCGACCAGCTCCACACTCTCGAGCCTGTCCTCTCCGATCAACGCCGTCACCTGGGTCTGGGGGAGGACCACGATGTGGGGCATGCGGTCGATCTGGTCGATCAGGTAGCGCGACATGGAGGATTCGAGCGACGGACCGCGGATGGCGATGTACACACGGGTGCAGGTGGCGCCCAGGAACAACGCCGCCTGACCCGCCGAGTTGCCCCCGCCCACGATCACGACGGGGCCCTCACCGCAGGCCATGGCCTCCATCTGGGTGGCGGCGTAGTAGACGCCGACCCCCTCGAACCGGGCCAGGCGGTCGAGCGGGAGCCGGTTGTAGCGGGCGCCGGTGGCGATGATGACCGACTTGGCGCTGATCACCTCGCCGCTCTCGAACGTCACATGATGGACGCCCTTGTCGGAGGACAGGGAGACAGCCTTCGAGGCGAGCATGATGCAGACGCCGAACTTCTGCGCCTGCAGGGCGGCCCGTGCCGCCAGCTCCTCTCCGGAGAGCCCTGCCGGGAAGCCGAGGTAATTCTCGATGCGTGACGACATCCCGGCCTGTCCTCCCAGAGAGGTGTCCTCGGCCAGGGTCGTCGACATCCCCTCCGATGCTCCGTAGACCGCCGCCGCCAGGCCGGCGGGCCCGCCGCCCACGACCAGGAGATCGCAGAGATCGAAGACGTCGTGCTCGCCGGCCCCGGAGAGGCCGAGCGCGGCGAGAAGCTGGCGGCTGTCGGGGTTCCGCAGCAGCGGACCCCCGGGGACGATGACGATAGGGAGGTCCTCGACGGGCACGTCCAGCTCGCGGAGCATCGTCTCGGCGTCAGGAGACGATTCGAGGTCGAGCCACTTCGACGGCAGCCGGTTGCGGGCCAGCACCTCGAGGAGCCGTCTGGTGTCGGGGTGGAACCGCGAACCGATCAGGGTCAGACCGGAGCCGATGTGGGTCAGGATCGAGTGCCGCAGTAAGAAGGCCCGGAGGATAAGCTCACTCAGATCGAGTTCCTGGGCCATGACCACCCGCAACTGGTCGGGGCCGACGCGCAGGATCCGGCCCGGCGTCGCCGCCACGGCTGTGAGGTAGACGCGTTGCCCGGTGAGGAGTCCGATCTCCCCGAGGAACTGCGACGGTCCGTAGATGGCGAGGACGGACTCGCCGGGACGGCCGCGGTGCTCGATGATCTCGGCCTGACCGGCGAGGAGGACGATCAGGTCGTAGGTCTCGTCGCCCTCGGCGAACAGCACCTCCCCGGCGGCCACATCGGACTCGCTGCCGTAGGCGCGCAGAACGGCGATCTGGGCGGCGTCCAGGACCGGGGATCGCCCGGCCTGGAGGTGGGAGATGGCGGCACCGGTGGGATCTGACACGTCACCGGAGGATACCGGGGCCATGGGCGGAGCTCCTCCCGATCGCCGGGTCACGGGCACAGGTCATCGGGCATGCTGGGGAGCCATGAGACAGCGGCTGAGTCTGGTCACCCTGGGGGTGACAGACATGGGACGGGCCCGCGCTTTCTACGAGGCACTGGGGTGGCGCGGAGTCGGAGGGTCGGGCGACGAGCCGGTCTTCTTCCAGGCCGGCGACATGGTCGTGGCCCTGTGGGACCGGGCTCTGCTGGCTGCCGACACCGGCGTGGAGGACACCGGGGGTTGGGGAGGGATCACCCTCGCCCACAACGTGGCCTCCCGTCAGGAGGTCGATGACATCACCGAGGCCGCCCGCGCCGCCGGCGCCACCATCGTCCGGGAGCCGGCCGAGGCGTTCTGGGGCGGCTACACGGCGATGATGCTCGATCCCGACGGACACCCCTGGGAGCTGGCCCACAATCCGGGGTGGACGCTGACCGAGGACGGCGGCGTCCGGCTCCGATAGCCTGAGCCGGGCGTGGCGACGTTGGCATCGCAGTCCACGAAATCCCGAAGTCCGGCGTCGTTCGAGGTCGAGAGGGGACGAAGAGTGTTCAACAATGTCGTCGTCGGGGCTGATGATTCACAGACAGCTCTCCAGGCCGTCATGGCCGCCGCCCACCTGGCGCAGCTCACCGGAGGAACGCTCCACATCGTGACGGCCTACGATCCCAAATCGGTGCGCGCCCAGGACCTCCCCGAGGAGTTCAGGCAGTCGAGCAGCGCCCACCCGGCCGACGTCCTGCTCGACGGACTGTCGCGAATCGTTCAGAAACAAGGCCTCGAGCCCGTCGTCCATGCCGCCTCGGGCGACCCTGTCGACGCCATCGTCCAGGTCGCCGAGAAGGTGAATGCGGACCTCATCGTGGTCGGGAACAAGGGGATGAAGGGTGTCCGGCGCATGCTCGGGAGCGTGCCGAATTCCGTTGCCCACGGCGCGCCGTGCTCGGTGCTGATCATCGACACCGAGGCGCCGGACTGATTTCGCCGCGCCATGACGGCACGGTGGGGGCGTGTATCGTCGGCGCGTGCGCTCACCCCACTTCTCGGTCCGTCCGGCTCTTCTGTCGGTCGTGGCGGTGTGCGTTCTCCCCATTGCGTTGAGCGCCTGCTCGAGTTCGCCCAAGCCTTCGGCCACCACCAAAGCGAGCGCCAGCGACCGGACGCTCTGCACGACGGTTCAGCCGGCACAGATCGCCGCCACCACCGGGCTGCAGGTCAGTCCCGCCCAGACGACCAGCACGAAGACCACGGTCACGTGCTCGTACAAGGGGGCCGATCTGGCCAAGTCGGTGATCATCCGGTATGCCGTCGACGTCACCTCCGCCGAGTTCACCAGTCAGGCCACCAAGGCGAACTCGCAGTACGGCCCGATCACCCATCTGGCCAACCTGGGCGACGCCGCGTACTACTTCACCGTTCCGTCGGGGGACGCCAAGATCATCACCCTCGTCCTGGTCCACGGGCAGGCGGAGATCGTCATCACAAGCACGGCGACCCTCACCGACAACGAGAACCTCGCCCAGCTTCTCCTCTTCGGATTCTCCTCGGGGGCGTAGCCCGGTTACCGGGCCGCTTCGTCGAGCGCATTGACATCGATGATGCGCCGCGTACAGACTGACGTCCCTGGTACGGGCCGTGCGAAATTCGTCCGCTTGGCCCGTCACCCGCCGGCCGACAGGCCCCATTGGAGCGGACGGCCGAGTGAGTGTGGATGGATGGGACTGCAGACCGTCAAGAAGGCCAGACGTGCGGGCGGGTTCATGGCGACGGCTGTCGCCGCGCTGGCTCTCGTCGCCTCGGCCTGCAGCAACGGTCCGTCGACGTCGTCGGGCTCCTCGTTTGCGCCGGCCCAGCCGACCGACCCCTTGGTGGGGTGCACGTACACGATCAACGGTCAGGTCCAGTCCTACCTGCCCACCGGCCGGAATCCGCACTTCGCCGCGTTCTCACCCGACTCCTCGGCCGAGTCGGCGCTCCACTCGATAAAGACCAAGGGCGGCACCGGCATCGTGGACACCTTTATCCTGCCCGCCGGGGCCGAGCTCCGGTCAGGACCGTCCCCGTCGGCGCCGGTGGTGGGGAAGATCTCGGAGACGGACGAGCTCCAGCTCTACGACCCGATCCTGTGGACGGACTCCGCTGGGGGTCAGTGGTTGGCCTCCTTCATCGCCTGCGGCGGTCGGAACCTCTACTGGGTGAGCCTGGCCGACCTCCAGAAGACGAACCCGGCGTTTGCCAAAGGGCTTCGCAGCCAGCTCACTCAGTTGCGGACTGCACGTCCGTACCCCGAGACGGCTATGGCATCACTGCTCCCCATAGTCATCAACACGTCCAAAGAGGTGGTCTGGAAGGACAGGTCCATCACGTTCAACGTGGGCAGGGCGGAACTCGCCTTGTCGTCCTAGCCGGGGTGTTCTAGCCGGGGCGTTCCAGCCGATCGCCAGGAACGGCCGGGTTCACGCAATGGTCAACTGGATGTAACCCAGAGTTTCCTTTGCGTTCACCTTGCCTGGCTAGCATGACGAGCGTTCACCAGGCACGGCGGCGGTCAGATCACCCCATTCGAGACCCGAGAGGTTCCTTCCAGAGCCATGTCAGTCGACCTGCCTCTTCTAGCGAGCGGCACCGTGGCGCCCGAGCCGATCGCCATCTCCACCGACTACAGCAGGGCCGACCGCTTCTACCGCAGGGGCGTCTGGACCGTGGCGATGGGCGTGCTGCTGCTGCTCTTCCTCATCGGCCTCTTTCTGCTGAAGAGCGGCCTCCCGGCCTTCCGGGTGGCGGGCTGGCACTTCTTCACCCGGTCGGGCTTCCAGACCCTCGGCAAGCACCCGTCCTTCGGCGTTCTGGCCTCGCTCGTGGGCACGCTCGAGGTTGCGGCCGTGGCCATGTTGGTGGGCACGCCGATCGCCATCGGGACGTCGCTCTTCCTCAGTGAGTACGCGCCGCTGTGGATGCGCCGTCCGCTGATCTCCATGGTCGATCTGGCCGCCGCCATCCCGAGCATCATCTTCGGCCTCTGGGCGGTCTTCGAGCTGGAGACCAATGTGGTGGGTTTCAGTACGTGGTTGTCACGCCACTTCGCGTTCATACCGTTCTTCAAGGTCAACAGCCCGCCCCTGAACGCCTCGCTGTTCATCGCCGGGCTCGTGGTCGGCCTGATGATCGTGCCCATCGTGGCGTCCATCAGCAGGGAGGTCTTCTCCCTCGCCCCACCCGGAGAGCGCGAGGCCGCCCTGGCCCTCGGCGCCAGCCGGTGGCAGATGATCCGAACCGTCGTCCTCCCCTTCGGGAGGGGCGGCATGATCGGCGCAGTCATGCTCGGACTCGGTCGGGCCCTCGAGGAGACCATCGCCGTCTCCATCATCCTCAGTACCGCCTTCAAGGTCAGTCCCATGATCCTCCAGCACGGCGGGTCCACCATCTCGCAGCTGATCGCCGTCAACTTCGGTTCGGGCGGCAAGCTCGGGCTCCAGGACCTCCTGCTGTGCGGTTTTGTCCTCTTCGGCATCACCCTGATCGTCAACCTCATCGCCTCGGCCATCGTCAACAGGTCGCGAAGCGGTGCCGGAGTCGACCTGTGAGCACCGACCTCGATATGCCGCGTGCCGGGGCCATCCTCGTCGAATCGCCTCCGGGGGTCCCACCGTCGGCAGATGAATGGCGGTCCGACCCACGAAGGGAGAGCGACGGCCCGGGTGGTCCGCCACCTGAGCCACGGCGGCTCCCCTCACCGTTGCGGCCCAGCGACTTCGGCAAGAGGGACGTGGGACTGCTGGTGCTGGCCGCCTTCTCCTCCTTCTGCATGGTGTGGGTCGTCTTCAATCAGCTGACGATCCTGTCCGGAGCTTTCGGGTTCCTCGTCTGCTGGTACGTCGACTTCCTGGTGCTGACGTGGATCGCCACCGCACAGGTGATCGAGCGCAGGGTGGCGACCGACCGGGTGGTCGCCGTCGTCGTGGTCAGCGCCGCCCTGCTGGTCGTCTCCTTGGTGGTCTTCATCGTGGTATGGGTGGCCTACAAGGCGGTTCCCTCCATTCACTGGGGCGCGCTGTTCACCAAGGACCAGCAGCATTTTCAGGTGGCGGCGCCCAACGCGCTCAGTACCGTCGGCATCCTCCATGCGATCATCGGCACCTTCGAACAGGTGCTGATCGCCGCGGCGATCGGTGTGCCCGCCGCCGTCGCCACCGCCGTCTTCCTCAACGAGGTGCGCGGTCGCGGTGCGCGCATCGTGCGTACCGTCGTGACGGCCATGAGCGGGACACCATCGGTCGTGGCCGGCATCTTCATCTACTCGATCCTCATCCTCGACCATGTCCTGACCTACTCCGGGTTCGCCGCCTCGTTGGCCCTCACCGTGATCCTCCTGCCATCGGTGACGAGAGTGGTCGAGGAGGTGCTCCGAGTGGTCCCGAGCGGGTTGCGCGAAGCGTCGGCCGCCCTCGGGAGCCCCGCAGTGGAGGACGACGTGGTCGGTGGTCCTGCCGACCGCTCGTTCCGGTGTGGTGACGGCGGTGCTCCTGGGCATCGCCCGCATCGTGGGTGAGACCGCCCCGCTGCTGTTCACGGCGTTCGGCTCTCAGGTCATCAACGCCAACCCGCTCCGCCAGCCCCAGTCGGCCCTCCCGTTGGTCATCTGGTCCAACGTCCGCACCGGCCCAGCCGGTGCTGATCGACCTGGCCTTCCAGGCCGCATTCGTGCTGATGTCCATCGTCCTCATCCTCTTCGTGCTGGCCCGGGTCTTCAGTCGGACGAAGGGCAAGAAGACGGGCAGGCAGGACGACACGCTGGCCCGCATGTTCGTACCGATCCCGATCACGAGTGAGAGCGAGAGCAACCAATGACGACCGGAATGCTGGCCGACACGGCACCCTCCTCCGTTCGTTCGCGACTGACTGCCGGTCGTCTCGTGGCCGAGGGAGTGTGCGCCTGGTTCAGCGGCCGGCTCGTCCTCGAGTCGGTGTCTCTCACGATGGAGCAGTCAAGGGTCGCTGCGCTCATCGGGCCCTCGGGCTGTGGCAAGTCGACGTTCCTGCGCATCCTGAATCGGATGCACGAAGTGGTGCCCGGAGCCCAACTGGCCGGTTCCGTCGAATTGGACGGGGTCGACATCTACGGTCCCGGCCAACGGGCCATGGATACTCGGCGACACATCGGTATGGTGTTCCAGAAGCCCAATCCCTTTCCCGCCATGACCATCACGCAGAACGTGCTGGCCGGGCTCAAGTTCTCCCGCACGAACCCGCATGACCGGGACGCAGTCGTCGAGGAGTCGCTGACCAAGGCGGGCCTGTGGAAGGAAGTCAGGGATCGGCTCGGCGAGCTCGGAGGCGCCCTCTCCGGTGGCCAGCAGCAGCGCCTCTGTATCGCCCGGGCCCTGGCGGTCAAGCCGAGGGTGCTTCTCATGGACGAGCCGTGCT
This sequence comes from uncultured Acidimicrobiaceae bacterium, assembly GCA_963800065.1. GTDB lineage: Bacteria > Actinomycetota > Acidimicrobiia > Acidimicrobiales > UBA8190 > CAWJFJ01. The sequence goes on from CAWCZO010000003.1 coordinate 384,036, forward strand.
CGGCGCTCGATCCGACCTCCACCATGCGGATCGAGGAGACCATCCGCGACATCGCAGACGAGGTCACCGTCGTCATCGTGACCCACAACATGCAACAGGCCCAGCGGGTATCGGACACCTGCGCCTTCTTCCTGGCCGAGGAGAACATGCCGGGTCGCGTCATCGAAACGGGTGCCACGGCACAGATCTTCGGAGCGCCGACCGACCAGAGGACGTGGGACTATGTCAACGGCCAATTCGGCTGAACCGATGCGCTCCCCGGCAGCATCTCGCCGGACCCGCCTGCGCTCGATAATCCTTGCGCAGCTGGCCTGCGCCGGGATGGCGGTCACGGTCCTCTTCGCCACCGCGGTTCCGGCGGCGGCGGACCCGACGCTGCAGTCCACGGGGTCGAGTTTCGCCGGCGTGGCCATCCAGGAGTGGGTGGGCCAGGCCAGCACCCTCTACGGGACCAACATCAACTGGCAGGTCTCTTCGTCCGTGATCGGTCTCAACAACCTCGCCCAGAGCCAGGTCGACTTCGCCGCCTCGGACATCCCCTACAGTTCGCAGCAGTCCACCTACTACCCGACGCAGCCCTACCAGTACATGCCGGATGTGGCCGGCGGCCTCGCCTTCATGTACAACCTCAACGGTAACGACGGGCAACAGATCAACAACCTCGTTCTCAACTCGTCCCTGATCGCCAAGATCTTCCTCGGCGAGATCGTCAATTGGGACGACCCGGCCATCGCCGCCGCCAACCCCCAGCTCGCCGGTGACCTTCCGAACCAGGAGATCATCCCGGTGTTCCGCTCGGACGCCTCCGGCGAGAACTACCTCTTGTCCGATTACCTGCTCCACCAAGACGGGGCCGAGTTCACGGCGGCGCAGAACGCGTTCGAATCGGCCAATCCCGGAGACCCGACGGCCATTTGGCCCGTCCCGGCCCAAGGGTCGAATCCCTCTCCGACGACCTACCCCGGTTGGGGGAAGGGCAATCTGGTCGGGGAGTCGGGCTCGGACAACGCCGCCAACTACGTGGCCGCCGTGTCGAGCGTCGGCTCCATCACCTATGTCGAGACGGCCTACGCCAAGGAGCACAATTTCCCGGTTGCCTCCCTCATGAACGCCAGCGGCAACGCCGTCCAGCCGACGTCGCTCAATGTGGCGACGGCCCTCGAAGCGGCGGTCTTGCACCCCGACCTCACCCAGGACCTGACCAACGTCTACACCGACCCGACCGCCAACGCCTACCCCCTCTCCGCCTACAGCTACCTGGTCACCCCCTGCTCGCCGCAGCTCGCCGCCGCGCAAGGCTCCAATTGCGCCAGTTCCGGACCGGGGGAACCGCCGACCGGTCCCACATCGGATTTCCCTCCGCAGAAAGGCCAGGAGCTCGGACAATTCGTCGACTTCCTGGCCTGTGCGGGGCAGGAGAAGATGGCCCTGCTCGGCTACTCCCCGCTCCCACCCAACCTGGTGCAAGAGGACTTCGACGCCATCGGGAGAATGCCCGGCGGCCAGCAGCCGCCACCCGTCTCGGCGGCAACCTGTCAGAACCCCTACGTCACCGGCGCGCTCCCGTCCACCGGGGGGCCCAAGATCACCGGCCAGTCCGGGGGCGGCGTCGGTTCGGCCGGCTCAGGCACCACCGCGACAGCGGCCGGTGAAGGCGCGGGCGGGGGCAAGGCGCCCGTCGCCGCCGTTTCGAGCCCCACTGCTCAGAGTGCCTCGAGCACGTTGACGCCCGCCGAGGTCGCCGCCGGCTACGCCGAGGTCAACGGCAAGCTGGTGCCGAAGATGGCCGCACCGACGGTTCCCTCCAAGTACCCGCGGATCGACGCGCTCACGTCCGCCATCGAATCCATCGTGCCGCCCCACCTGCTGGGTTACGTCGGGGGGGCACTCCTGGTGCTGGCCGCGGTCTTCGGTCCCCCCCTGGTCGCCATGACGAGGCGGCGCAGGCGGGCGACGGTGGACTCCTCGCCCGGTCAGGAGTTGGTGGCATGAGGGCGGGGACGGCCCGGGTGAGTGCGCGGATCGTGGCGTGCGCGGCCTTGGTGCTGGCATCGACGGGCATGGCGATCGTGGCGCTGTCGGCACCCAGCGGGGCCAAGCCCCCGAAGCCCAAGATCGCCTTGGTCAAGACGGCTTCCATCTCGAGCTTCGTGGGACCGGGCACCGCCGTCACCTACAGCTACAAGGTGACCAACACCGGCAACGTGACGCTCGGTTCGGTGGGCGTCACCGACCCCATGCCCGGTCTGTCGGCCATCAGTTGTCCCACCACCACCCTGGCGGCGGAGGCGTCGGAGACGTGTACGGCCACCTACACCACCACCCAGGCCGACTTCGATACGGGCTCCATTACCAACACGGGTACGGCCACCGGGACACCCCCGCACGGGAGCGTGGTGACAGCCACCTCCTCGGTGACGGTGCCGCAGTTGGGCATGACCCCTTCCACCTGTGCGGACGACAAGGCGCAGGGGTGCATCGCCACCCTACCGTGCAGTACCGGAACGTGCCCGACCGTCGACGTCAGTCCGAACACCGACCTGCGCGACGGTCAGAACGTATCCATCAAGGTGACCGACTTTCCTTCGACGGACAGCTTTCGGGTCGCCTTGTGCTCGGGCATCACCTCGGCCACCGACCCGTCCTGTCTGGCGGGCATGTGGGAGAACACGAGCTACAGCCCCATAAGCATCCCCGTCGACGACAACGCCGCGCAGCAAAACCTCACCTCGGCCACCTATCCCGTGTTCTTCGATCCCTCGGGTGAGGACAACAGCCTCATACCCGCACTCGACATCCTCCAGAACAACCACATGCCCGGCTTCAACTGCGACGACACCGTCGACCCGTGCGACATCGTCGTCACCGATGAGGCCGGACAGGGGCCGGTCGTCGGGTTCGGCCCTCCCGTGGACGCCACGAACAGCGTGATCATCCCATTGACCTTCAGGGCTCTGGAGGCGGGTTGCCCGGCGAATACTCCGGCCCTCAACACCGATTCATCGACCAGCGTCGAGCAGTTGATACCGACCGTGGTGGACAGCACATGCAACGGGCCGAACGGTGTGGTGGCCCTCAACACCACCGACGACAACGCGTCGGCGGTTGCCGATTTCGCCTCCGGCGGAGCTGCGGTGGCCTTCATCGACAATCCGATGGACCCCACAGAAATGGCACCGTTGAAGGGGGAGGCGTACGCCCTGGTACCGGTGGCCGTGTCGGCCAGCACGGTGTCCTTCCTGGCCGGCGATATCCTCAACGGCCTGTCGGTCCCGATTTCGACATACAACCTCACCCCCGACATGGTGGCGGGATTGATCAACTCCGCCTACGAATCACCCGAGGGGAACCCGACGTACATATATCCGGGAGGGGTGCAAACCGATGACTTCGCCGACTCGGACAATCTCACCTCGGCGCTCGCCACGTCCGGTGTGACCTGCACGATGCTCTACAACTGCCCGACATCCAACCAACTCGATTGGCTGGCCGACAACCTGGACGCCTTCGACCTCGTGAATCCGTTGTCGGCCGACTCCGTGTCGAAGGATGGCGTGACTCCCCAGTCGTTCGGCTCCTTCATGTCCGATGTCCCGAGCGGGGCCAGCTACGAGACCACCGACTGGTTGTGCCGCGCCCCGAATCCGGCCCTCACCGTCACCGTGTTCGAGCCCGACCAATCGGGTGATCCCGTCGCCACCCAGGTCAGCGTCGACGATCCGAACTCGGCGGCGACGACCTTCACCACGGTTCCCCAGTCCTCCGTGTGGCCGCCGCCCGGTGACGCCCATGCCCCGTGGGTCTTCCCCTCCTGTGCGGGGATCTCGGAATTCCCGTCGATCTCGGGTACCTCGAGCCAGTTCTCCTCCGCCCAGTCCCCGGCGCTGCAGGCCTACAAGATCCGCGGCTATGCCTACGGGGGCGGAGAGGTGCCCCTGCCCCAGAACGGTTCGGACCCGCTGGCCGCCTTCGGCATCATGGACTCGTCGGAGGCCTCGTTCTGGGGCCTGGGCGAGGCGAGCCTCGAGAACGCCAGCGGTAACTTCGTAGCCCCCACCACGGCCAGCGTCGAGGCCGGGCTGGCGGCGGCCCAGCCGTGCACCACGGTCTCGCCCACCTGTCCCGCCAACACCTACCAGTTCAACTGGTCCGATCCCGACCCGACGGCGTACCCCATGCCGGACATCACCTACGCCATCGTGCCCACAGCCGGGGTGTCGGCCGCCACCACCACGGCCATCTCGAACCTGGTGACCAACATGATCAACTTCTCGACCTCACAAACGCTACCCGCCGGGTACTTCCCCATGCCGGCCGGCATGGCCAAGGCCGCCCTGGCCGCCCTGCACACCGCCCTCTACGCGTCGCCCGCTTCGCCGGCCAACAGTGGTCGCTCATCGTCCCTGTCGAGCGTGTTCACGATCCCCGAAAGCAGCGTTTCCCCCGCTGTGGCCCCGTCGACGATCGCAAAGACTTCGCTGAGCTCGTCGACGACCGCTGGGGCCCAGGTGACGACGAAGGGCGGTCCGTCGAGCTCATCGGCGAAGAGGGCTCCGAAGGCCAGATCGCGCCCTCCGGTGATTCCCGTTGACCTGAGCGTAATCTTCCTGGGCACGGCCGGCCGGTTCCTCCTGCCCTCTGCCCTCGTCGTAGCGCTCCTCTGCTTCGTCGGTGGCCTCCTGATCCTCCGACGCGCCCGGTCCAAACGGGAGCACGAAGTGGCCGGAGAAATCTCATGACGACGACAGACGTAACAAACGAGCGGGAAGCATTTCCCGGTGCCGAGTCGTGGCCGGTTCTGCGAAGCGTGGCCGGCGATGAGGGTACGCGCTCGGAAGAGGGTGAAGACGTCGTCGACCGTGGGGTTGATCGAAAGGCACCGGGCTCGGCGCCGGCGATCGTCCTCGTCGGGGTGGCGCTGGTCACCGTGGCCGCTCTGCTGGCCGCCTTCTTCGCCTATGTCTTCGTGTTCAGCTCCGTCACGGCCGGCAGGAACCAGCAACGGCTCACGGCATCGCTCATCGGCCATCCGCTGACGGTGACCAGCCTGGTCGAAGGGCACCCCCCGTCCGAAGGCAGTGCCATCGCCGTGCTCGACATCCCCGCCCTCAAGCTGCACCAGGTCGTGGTCGAGGGCACGAGCGCGGCGGACCTGATGAAAGGCCCCGGGCTCATGCCCGGCACCGTCCTACCCGGCACACCGGGCAATGCGGTCATCGCGGGCCGCCGGGTCACGTTCGGCGCTCCCTTCGGCTCGCTCGACACCCTCAGGCACGGCCAGAAGATCAAGGTGGTCGACGGTGCCGGCACGTTCACCTACGTGGTGAGCCACGTCGAGACGGTCCCGTCCGGACATCGGGACGTGGTCGGGCCGACGGCCACGAACCGGCTCACGCTGATCACCGCTGACGCCGGGTTCCTCACCAGCGGGCGACTGGTCGTGGTGGCGCAGCTCAAAGGAGCAGCGGCGACGGTCGACGTGGTGAGGGGTCGGATCCCCCCCAATACTGCCCTGGCCCTCAACGGCGACCCGGCGGCCGGGTGGCTCACCCCGCTCTGGATGCTGATCACGGTGGGTGTCGTCGTGGCCGCCGTCGCGGCTGCGGTGCGTTGGCGGCAGCCCTGGCTGGTCTACCTGTTCACTGCCCCGATCGTGCTCATGTGCGGGCTTTTTGCCTGTCAGGCTCTGGCGCGCGCCCTCCCCGCCACGTTCTGAGCAACCCGCCACTCTGGCCGTAGGCAGTGCCACAGATTGCGGTGTGGCAGCTACCGGGTGTCGTCAGTCGATTCCGCACGTCACCAAGAGTTCACCCAAGAGCGCCAAGAGTTCACCCAAAACCTGAGTGTTCGTGACGTTCAGATTACCTGGCCTCTCTAGCTTTCCTCTGAGGGGGATCGGAGCGGAATCGGCCCCTTGCAACCATTCCACCGATTAAAGGAGAAAAATGTTGCGAACCTTGTTCACGCGCCGAACGGGCCGCTTTCTTTGCGCGGCTTCGATCGGTGTCGCGACCATGTCCGCCTCAGTGGCTCTGACGTCCACTGCGGCATCGGCCAAGGCGAAGCCACCGGCCCCACATTGCACGGCCGTAGCGGTTACTCCGCCGGGCGTGGGGAATCCTGCCCCGGGCCCGCTGACGACCGCAGGTGGTTCCGTGACCATCACCGGAACGACTCTCACGGCAGCCGGGTACACCACCACGGTGACGTTCAACACCACCACCGGCATCCACTACACTGGTACCGCCACGTCGGGAACCTTCACCGCCCCGGCGGAGGGCTCGCCCAACCTGGATTATGCCGTCAAGGTGGTCCTGAAGAAGGGCAGCAAGTCGTACACCTCCAATGCCTGCAGCATGCTCGTCGTGGGTACCAGCTACCTTCCCCCGGCGTCGCTGATCATCGGCTCGGGGTCGGCGACCACCTACGACGTCATGGATCACCTGGGCGACCTCTTCGAGCAGTCGCCGGGCTGTGACCTCACCAACACGAACGACAACCAGTACGACCTGCAGTGCAGCAACTACCTCGGTACGTCCAACCCCGGCGACACCTACGGAGAAGCCGGTGGCGAGTCTGGTCTCCCTGTGGGCAACATCAACCCGCTCGACGACTACTACGCCAACGCTCCGGCCACCGGTTCCGGAAACGGCCGTAACGAGGCGACCAACGCCACGCCCGGCGGTGGTGACCCGGTGAACCCGCTGCTCGGTGGCCCCGACGGCATCGCCGCGTTCAACACCAGCTTCGCCCGGTCGTCGTCGTACTCGTCCAACCCGGAGCTGAACTACGTGGGCTACGCCACGGACGGCGTGTCCTGGGTGTCCGAGGCCTGCATCGGCGCCGCCGCCGGGGCTTGTGCCAACAACCACATCGGAATGGTCAACCAGACCTTCCCGGCTGGTGCCACGCCGCACTGGGACGTCACCGACATCTCGGTGAACAACCTGAAGGCGATCTGGGCCGACACCTTCAACTGCAACCTGGACGGCACGGCCGGCGTGGACGGGACGAACGTGACCATGGACTGGCGTTGCCTGGAGTTGGCTCAGGGTGTCCAGACCCCCGCCTCGCTCACGGCGAACGGTGAAGGGTTCGGTGGGCCGGCTGAGCCGATCGACTGCTACACCACCCAGACGGCGTCGGGTACGTACGGCACCTGGAAGTCCTTCCTCGGATTCGGCAATCCTCCGGCGTGCGCCAGCACCGAACTTGGTGACGGGGCCGGCGACACGGACTCCGCGAACGACCACCAGAACCTGACCGAGAACCAGATGGGAGTCATCGACGGGAACCAGGGCACGGCGTCGCCGGGCCACCCGAACGATGCCCAGTGGGCCCTCTACTTCTTCTCGTACGGGAAGTTCACCCAGACCTGCCAGCAGGTGGCGGCGAACACCCAGGTCATCAACCCGCCGGGGTCGACGGGTGCCCAGATCCAGGGCACCTGCATCGGCCAGAGCAACTCCGATGTCACGCAGTACGGATCGATCGGCGGTATCTACGCCGATGCCAAGACGATCCAGGGCAACGGTGATCTGAGTGGTGTGACGTTCCTGGATCCCCGCATCCTGTACAACGCCTACCCGAACACGGCGGCCCCCAACCCGGCGAGCGCTGCGACGCTCAACTTCATCGGTGCCGGCGGCTTCCTGTGCAATCCGGACACGAAGACCGAGACCGATTTCAACTCCGGTATCACCTACCGGACGGAGATCGAGAACGCCATCCTCGGAGACGGGTTCTTCCCGCTGGATGTCAGCCAGACCACGTTCCTGCAGCCCTCGTTGACGGGGTCCACGGTGCCGTCGGCTGCCGCTACCGCGGCGTGGTACCCGGCCGACTCGAACCAGGCCGGAGGGGTACAGGGCTACTGCGACCCGCGGAACTGACAACCACGCAGTACCTGCATTACCAGTACGGAAGCGTCCTCGAGGCGCCATCGAGAGGGGGTCCGGCTCCGGCCGGGCCCCCTCTTCCGTCTGTCGGACTGGAGGGGTCGGCTCGATCACGACCTACGATGGAGATCACGACATCGATTGTCGCAACGATGTCTTCGATGGTCCCCTGGAGGAATAGGCCATGCCCCTTGGGCCCCCTCGGTGAGCTGACGGCAACATGTCGACATCCCAGCGCTTCCCAAGTCGAGGACGACATCACGGGGATCCATGTTCGGAGGCATGGTCGGATTGCCGCAGCCGAGCGTCGTCGTTAGAGCGTCCTCGGGTCGAACTTCGGTGGCACTCTCTTCGTTAAGTGTGCGACCAAAGAGGCTGGGCGCCCCGCTCGGCCCGTTCCAACTATGTGACGCACCACGAGGAGCGCTGGCTTAGCGTTCGCGTACGTCGTCGTGGATCTGCTCAGATTCGCTGGGCCATCTCATGCTCCATGGGTTGCCAGCGACGATTGGTCCCGCTTGGGGATGTCACCGTGCAAGACATCGTCCATCCTGGTGACGCGATGGGCTGGTGGGACGCCAAGGCGTCATCCAACCGGCTGGAGGGCCGATCGCAGGTCGGCTAGGCGCGCGCGGTCAAGGGAGTACCACACCCACTTGCCGCGCCGGTCACCATGGACGAGGCCGGCGTCGCTCAAGATCTTCAAGTGATGGGAGATGGTGGGCTGGCTTTTGCCCAGAGGCTCGACAAAGTCGCACACGCACACCTCGCCCTCCGGGGCGGCGGCCAAGATGCTCAACACCCGGAGCCGTACTGGATCGGCCAAGGCCGTGAACCCACCGGCCAGCTCGGCCGCCTGGGAGGCATCGAGGGGCGAGGCCAGCACCGAGGGGCAGCACTGGTCGGTGGGGGGCTCGATCGTTGCGACTCGCTTGGCCATGGAACCTCCGATTGACATATGTCGATGCATCGATCATACTCGACGCATCGACACTTGTGAATACCACCGGGAGGTCATCATGTCCAGAGTCCAGCTCGCCTTGAACGTCACCGACCTCAACGCCGCCGTGGACTTCTACTCCAAGCTCTTCGGGGCCGAGCCGGCCAAGCGCCGCCCCGGCTACGCCAACTTCGCCATCGGTGAGCCGCCGCTAAAGCTGGTCCTCATCGAGAACGCCGCTGGTCGTGGTGCGGGGGTAGCCGGTGCCCTCAATCACCTGGGTGTAGAGGTGGAGTCCGCTGAGGAGGTCCAGGCAGCCACCGGACGCCTCTCAGCCGAGGGTCTTGAGCCTGACGTCCAGGAGTCGACGACCTGCTGCTACGCCGTCCAGGACAAGGCGTGGGTCACTGACCCCGACGGGGCTCCCTGGGAGGTTTACACGGTCCTGGCCGACGCTCCGGACGAGACTGGGTTCGGATGCTCGACCGAGGGCTGCGCCGTCACCGAGGAGCAAGCCATCCCCGTCGGCGCTAGATCCGCCCCGGCGTCCTCTAGCGCCTGCTGCTGAGCTCCGCCGTCCGGATTCCTCTCGATCGGGGTTGGCATGAACGAACCTGCGCTGTGGCGGCGCCTACTCGCTGAGCTGCTCGGCAGCGCCTTTCTGGCTGCCGTGGTCGTCGGTTCGGGCATCGCCGCCCAACACCTGTCCCCCGGCCATGTCGGGCTCGAGCTGTTCGAGAATGCCGCTGCCACCGCAGCGGGGCTCTACGCCCTGATCTTGATGTTCGGCCCCGTGTCGGGGGCGCATTTCAACCCGGTGGTGTCATTCGTTGACGCCGCCTTCGAGGGACTGCGCTGGCGCGATGCCTGCGCCTATCTTCCCGCCCAGGTGGCCGGCTGCATCGGGGGCGCCGTCGTCGCCAATCTGATGTTCTCCAAGGCTGCCGTGTCGATCTCGACTCACCACCGGGCTACCCCGGCCCACTTTCTCTCGGAGGTCGTGGCCACGTTGGGCCTGATTCTCGTCATCTTCGCCCTGGCCCGTAGTGGGAGGAGTCGCCTCGCTGCCTCGGCTGTCGGCGCTTACATCGGGGCGGCCTATTTCTTCACCAGTTCCACCAGTTTCGCCAATCCCGCCATCACCGTGGGGCGCATGTTCTCCAACACCTTCGCCGGGATCGCCCCGTCGTCGGTCCCCACCTTTGTCGCCGCCCAGATAGTGGGAGGGGTAATCGCCTTCGCCGTCATCAAGGCGCTCTATCCAGGTGTCACTCCGGCCGAGGCGTCCGACATCATCTTTCCCCACCACGCGCCCGACGCATCCGACTTCGATGTCCAGGTGGGCCACTCCCACGAATATCCGGCGCCGTCAGGAACACCGTCGCCGGACGGCGCCTCCACCGTCCCTGGACGTCTTTCGCCAGCGAAGCCCTCGCCATCTACCGGGTGACGAGGCGAAAAGACAGGAGTCCCATGCACCTCATCGCCATCGGAGGAAGCGACGCCGGCATCAGCGCTGCCTTGCGGGCTCGTGAGCTCGATCCGGACACCGACGTGACCGTGGTGGTGGCCGACGCCTACCCCAACTTCTCCATCTGCGGGATCCCCTACTACGTCTCGGGCGAGGTCACCCACTGGCGCAACCTGGCCCACCGGACGATCGCCGACCTCGAGGCCACCGGCATGAGCCTGCGCCTCGACACGGTCGCCCGCCGCATCGAGGTCGAGAGTCGCAAGCTCCTCGTCACCGGCGCCGACGGCAACGAGGAGCTTCTCTCCTACGACGAGTTGGTCGTGGGTACGGGGGCCGTATCCGTCCGTCCCCCCATTGAAGGACTGGCCGGCACCGACCCCTTGAGCATCGATGACGGTGTTCACCTGCTGCACTCGATGGGCGACACCTTCGACGTCATGCGCACCCTTGCGGAGCGTGAGCCGGCCAGCGTGCTGATCGTCGGGGCCGGCTACATCGGGCTGGAGATGGCCGAAGCGCTGGTGGCACGAGGACTGACGGTGACTCAGATGGAGCAGCTCACCGAGGTGCTGCCCACCGTGGATCCTGAGATCGGCCTTCTCGTCCACGAACAACTGACCGACCACGGCGTCGAGGTCCTCTCGGGGACGACAGTTCGCTCGATCGGCCGGGCGGCGATCGGGGAGCCCGGTCGACTCCGGGTGGAAGCCTCGGCTGCGGACGGTCGTGACGTGGTCCGTTCCTTCGACATGGTCCTAGTGGTGGTGGGTGTGCGACCGGACTCCGAACTGGCCGGCTCGGCCGGCGCCGCACTCGGTCAGCGGGGCGCCATCACCGTCGACCGTCACATGCGGACCAACCTGCCCCATGTGTACGCCGCTGGTGACTGCGTCGTCACACATCACCGCCTCCTCGGTGATACCTACCTCCCTCTGGGCACCACCGCCCACAAGCAAGGCCGGGTGGCGGGCGAGAACGCCCTCGGTGGTAACCGCTCTTTCGCCGGGAGCCTCGGCACCCAGGTCGTGAAGATCTTCGACCATGCCGTGGCTCGCACCGGGCTGCGAGACCACGAGGCCGAAGGCGTTGGTATGGATCCACTCACCATCGGCTCCGAGGCCGACGACCACAAGGCGTATTACCCCGGCAGCCATTGCATCGCCATGCGTTTCACCGGTGACGCCACAGACGGTCGGCTCCTCGGTGTGCAGCTCTTCGGTCATAAGCACGCCGAAGTGGCCAAGCGCATCGACATCGCCGCTGCCGCCATCTTCCACGGGATGTCGATGGATGCCATGAGCGACCTGGATCTGTCCTATACGCCGCCTCTTGGGAGTCCATGGGACGCCGTGCAGATGGGGGCACAGGCGTGGGTGCGTGCTCACGCCGCAATCTAGGGGGAGGACAAGATATGCGAGATCCAACAGTGGTGACAGAATCTGAGCGAGGGGGCCTGCATCGAGCAGCCGTCGATCTCCACGACGAGTATGCGGGTGTCTTCGGCATCGAAACCATCGAAAAGCTCCTGGTGTCGACAGCCGGAGACATGGCTGCTCGCTTCAACGTCTACAACCAGTTCCGCATGGTGCTCTTCGTCCGCATGGCAAGAGAGCGGTTGCAGGCGTTGGCGAAGTCCGAAGGCCAGATCGGCCACGGCCTGCCTGGCGTGTTGTTCCTCTGTGTCCACAACGCGGGGCGCTCACAGATGGCGTTGGGCTGGTTCACCAAGCTCGCCGGTTCGCGTGCGTTCGCCTGGTCGGGTGGCTCGGAGCCCACCGACTCGCTCAATCCGACGGCCGTGGCGTCCATGGCGGAACTCGGTATCGACATCTCCGCCGGGTACTCCAAGCCGTGGACCGCAGAGGTCTTCGATGCCGCAGACGTGGTGATCACCATGGGGTGCGGAGACGCCTGCCCGCTCTACCCGGGGAAGAGGTACGAGGACTGGGACGTGGAAGACCCGGCGGGCAACACCCTGGAGGAGGTACGGGCAATTCGTGATCAGATCGGCCTCCGGGTTCTCGACCTGGTGACCGAGCTCGAGATCGCTCCGGATCTGAGCGATCTCGCGAACTGGGCGCCACGTCGAACGGTGCCTTCTTGATCAGTCAGACGGCCGCACCACACTCACGGTCAGCGATCGAGACGGCTTCTCATCCGGAACCTTCATGGGGTCTCGACGGATGCTAAGCGGCCCAAAACCATCCCATCGTCACTTGAGGTGGAAGGACGAACGGTAGCGATCGATCCCAAGGGCCTGAAGCCGGGCTCAACCGCCGATGTTGGCAAAGTCGACGGTGCATTTGATCGAGACGGAACGGCCCAATCAGCCGCCATGAGCGCCCGGATGGGCGCCAAGTGCTTCGCCCCTCGGGCCGATGCGGGTGATGCCGCGATGGCCAAGGAGACCGTCGGAGGCTGTCATCGCTGCGCAGGAATACGCGTGGGGTGCTCTGCAACGAAGGGCACACCGTCTCCTCGAATCGCTCGCTGGAGTTAGCCGGCAAGACGCTTGATCGGTCGGAATCCCACAGGGCACTTTCCGGGTCACCGACCTATATCGACGTCCATTCATTGGCGAATGTCGCGCTGTGGTCACCGGCGGTATCGCCGGGTTGCTCACCCCTCACCGAGGAGAAGTCGAGCAGCACCCCGACTGCTTTGCGCACAACGCACCCGGCAATGTCACTGTTGCGCTTCTGTCAAGGCTGATCACCGTTGTATGCACCGTGCGCGCACGAAAGCGTGATGTCGGCCGACCGCCACCGGGCACCAGCGAGCGGTGATGATCGGTTGCCCGGCCCAACGGTCGTCCGAGAGCACGCTTAGGCGCTCTGAGCCAGGCGCACCCTGTCACCCCTCACCCCCCGGGGCGCAACGATAGGATCGGGGAGCCTAGGGGCCAAAATGCCTGTAGGGAGAGGTGCGAGAGCGGCCGAATCGGACTCACTGCTAATGCGTCCGAACTAGGCACGTTGTGCCTGGTGACGGTCCCGGAAGTAGCCTCAAGTAGTGCCCGGTAGTCCTCGATTGAAGGACAGATTGAAGGACGAATCCTCACCGAGGGTGTTGACTCCGTATGAATCACCACGTAGTGTGTTGGGCATGAACAGCAACACCGCCACAGCGTGCGTTCGTCCGTTGTGGCCCGGCAGTTCGCCGGGTCACTCAATCGGAAGGACGCATCATGGCCAAGACCAGAGGGGCACCAGAAGTAAGAGGCACCCCGTCGGTCCGCCGACGGCAGACGCACGTATTCAGCGGGGAGCGGACGCTATCTACGCCGTCGTCCAGGCCGCTTGTACCACTGAGACCGGGATCAAACGCACGGACCGGGCGGTGGCGTGGGACATCTTCGACGCCCTCAGCGCCGAGACGGGCACTATCAGTCAGGACGACGCCACTGCCTATGTCGACGCCCTGGCTGAGGTCATCGACCCCTACCGGGTGCGCCATGCTCGACGTCGCCTACCAGGGCGCTACGGGCGAGGCCCCGATAGACAAGGTCACCACTTGTATCGGGGACCTGGCCGAGGCGCTGCAGCGACGTGTCGGCGACATCATCACGACGGTTACCCTCGGACTCACCGAGGCGGTGTCATGACGGCGACCATGCACGTCTGGCCCGACTCGGTGAAGTCCAGCACCGCCTACGCTCACACCCGCCGGGACGGTACCCCGAAGCGGCGCTACTCTGCGAAGAGCGCCGCCGAGGACGACGCTAAGCGGATCGGCTGTAGTGGATTCGCTGCGTACCGCTGCATGACGTGCGGTGGCTGGCACTTCGGACGTCGGGCGGTGACGTCGTGAGCACGGCGCTGGCGGACGTCCTCGACTTCGAGCGACCGTTCCGAGAGAAAGCGGAAGAGCGTCGAGAGGCTCAGCGTGTGAAGCGGGCCGCTACCAAACTGGCGAATGCCCGCTCTCTTATCATGGAGGCGGACCTCGCTGAGTGGGTAGCAGCACGCTGTGGTCACCTACCACCATTCGTCGACATCGAACGGGACGACGACCCGTGGGCGCCTAACGAGGCTATGCACGATGCCATTGACGCCCACGTAGCCGCTCTACTCGGGTTGCCCGCCGACTGGAAGTCAGACCGGTGGTGGGACGGCGGAGATTCTAAGCGTTGCGCCCCATGGTAGACTGGACGGTATGAGTAGAGGGCCGGGACGGATGCAGAGGGCGGTATTGGACGCTCTGCAGCGCCTTGACTGATTACTCGTGACCGACATCGCCGGACCCGATGCCACCCACTCCGAACGTGAGTCGATACTGCGTGCTATGCGGAAGCTGGCGGCGGCCGGGCAGATCGAGCTGGAACGAGACAGCGCCGGAAGGATCAAGGGTGCCCGCAATGTTGCGTCAGAGTCGGTCGAAGCACTCGCTCGCAAGCTGATGGATGATCACGGACTGACGGATTGGACGCTCCGTTTCAACAACGGGCGCTACTACCTCGGTACGTGTAACGGCGACACGAAGACGATCACCATCAGTCGGTTGCACATCGAGCACGACACGACCAAAGAACTAACGGACACGATCCTGCACGAGATCGCCCACGCTCTGGCACCGAAGCACGCTAACCACGGCAAGGAATGGAAAGCGATCTGTCGTCAGATCGGAGCCCACCCGAAGAGCTGCAAGAAGGACGGGACCAAGATCCCGCCGAAGTGGGAGGTGACGTGCTCGGGCTGCTCGAAGGTCATCCGTTGTAACACCCGTATGCAGTACCAGCCACACCGGTGCGCTCCGGGCGTCGTATGGTTGTGGCGCAACACCGAGACGGGCGAGACGTGGGACGGCAAGCCGAAGCGACCGAAGTTCATGAACACATGGGCCTGCACGAAGTGCGGAGTCCGCTGTCTCTTCAAACCCCCTGTGGAGCATCCCTGCATCTGTAGGAACCGACGCAAGGTGAAGTGGACCCGTGAGAAGGTGCCGCTACTCGCAGCCTAAGTGTTGCGCCGGTCGTAGTCAGTAGTGCAGAGACTTGCGCCGTAGCTTCCGGTCTGTAATGATGTGTGACCCCGGAAACGAGGACCGTCACCCTTCGGGGTGGCCAGGATTCGCCTTCGGGCGCTAGTCGTGGCGTAGGTGCACCGCCCTCGGGCGCACTCTCTCCGTCGATAGCAGTACCTCAGACCCGCACATCGTGTGGCGGTCGAGGCTATCGACGAGAGGGAAGACATGGCAACAAAGGCAATCACCGGTACCCGGCAACTCGAAGAGATGACGTTCCTGACGACCGCCCAAGCGGCCGAGCTGTTGCAGTGTTCGGAGGAACACGTCCGACGCCAAGTCCGCAAAGGCACGATGCCTGGCGCCGAACGGCGTCTAGGCATGACACGCATCCGTACGGCCGCATTGCTCGGGGCCTCGTCATGACGACGACGGAACCGACGCCAGGAAGACTTCGGCCATCCGGGCGCACGAGAACCGGCGGGCGACGACCTCAGGGACGACAGTCGGCAAGAGTGAACGACCAGGCGGTCGGCTCGGGCCGAGCGCAAGGACGAGCCTCCCACCTCTGCCATCGACATCGTCGAGTGGCTCGACGGGAAGATCAGCGAAGACACGGTCCGAGCGAGCAGGGAACGCCTGTACGCAGAAGCGGTAGCTCTGCGTGCCGAGATGCTGGCTGATGGTCGCCTCGTTATCGACAGTGATGGCTTCGAGAGATGGGCCGAGCCGGATTCATGAACGACATCACCTCGGCGACGATGCGTGCATTCGAGGACGCACCCGACGGGCGGATACCCGGCGGGTGCGAGTACTGCGACGCCTATCAAACGGCGGCCCAGTACGCCGAGAACGTCATCCTGATTGGGATTCATCACGACGACTGGTGCCGATTCTATCTGTCGCTTCCCTGATGACTTACTACGACAGACCCGGCGACGGGTTCGACCTCGATGCCTACCCGGCATGGTGTCGACCCAAGCCGGAGCCTTATACGCCGTGCACGTCCGTCACCCTCGCCACGTTCTCGACGCCGAAGGTGAAAGAGGATCGAGTTCACGTCTATGTCGACGAGCACGTGCGTGTGCTGTACCTGCACGGTCGAACGGCTGGTAACTGGTGGTGGCGACTGCCCGATGGAACATGGGGACTTGACCACGTGCGTCGTGTTCCGTACCGCCTGCCCGACCTGATCGAGGGTGTGGCGAATGGCGAGACCATCTACATCTGCGAGGGTGAGAAGGACGCCGATCGACTGGCCGACGAATACGGCGTCAAGACGACGAGTAGCAAGGACTGGCTAGAGGACTGGTCCTACCTGTTCGACGGTGCCCGTGTACGCATCATTCCCGACCACGACGTCAACGGGATGGGCCTGCGTATTGCTAAGCGAGTGCAAGGACACCTAACCGGTTCCGCCGCTGACGTCTCAATCGTAGACGTGAGCGCCTGGCCGCTCGGCTGGGATCTGTCTGACTTTCTCGATTCCACAACCTGTCCGGCGGCCGCCGGATCCACCGCCGAGACGAACGAAGCTGGGACTGGTTGCTCAGCTTCGTTCGTCTCTGGCACCACAACCAGAAAGTAAGCCGATGAGCATCACCCCAGATACAGAAGAAACTACACCTCCTGCCGTATCACTCGGTTCGGAGATCCTGACCGACGAAGCGAACACGCACTACTACGTCAAGGACCCTGTGTTCGCTCAAGGCGAGGTCGTGGCGTATCGGGAACGAGACATCACGGACTTTACGCTGCGGGTAATGAACCGGATACAGATGGGTGGTGACGCTGCCCGTGGACTGTTCGAGGTGGAGATCAACGGCGAGACGCTGCAGATTCCATCACGGGTACTGGAGAGCTTGGCGAAGTGGCGTGCCTGGTGCACTGCACACGGTCTCGGATGGTCCGGCCGTGATGCCGATCTGATCGGGTTGTTCAGCATGCTGCGTCGAGCCGAAGGCCCGACATTCATCGGCGTGGACGTCATCGGACTGCACGGTGATTCGTTCGTGCTGCCCGGTGAAGTAGTCGGCGAGCAAGGCATCTACGCCTTCGTTCCGCCCGGCGCTGGTGATCTCTGGTCGCCACGTACGAGCCTCGTAGCGGACTCCTACTTCGATGTGTACGCCATCGAGCTGCTGGCCCAGCTCCACCGAGCAGACGTGATGACGCCGATTCTCGGATGGGTGGCCGCAGCTCCGTTGCGCAGCACGTGCCGCAAGTTCCCTCCGCTCATGGTGAGTGGTGGCTCGGGGTTCGGGAAAAGTACCCTGATCGAGACGGTTCTCGGTGTGTTCGGATTCTGGTGCCAGTCGGCGCTCAGCCTCTCGTCGGGATCGACTCCCTACACAATCTCGGCGAACTGCTCCAGCACGAACGCCCTACCCGTCTGGTACGACGAGTACCGAGGCTCAACCTTCGGCCGAGATGACACTCGACACGCCATCCAGCAGGCTCTAAGAGATGCCTTCGATGGCGCCTCGACGGAGAAGGGCGGCGCCGGAGCTGACCATATGGGCATCACCTCGCTACCGGTCTGCGCTCCGCTGATTGTCTCTGGTGAGGACTCGCTGACCGAGGTGTCGCACATCGAGCGAGCCGTGATCGTGAACATTCCGAAGGACGGGCGCAGTAAGAATGCGCTCGCAGCACTGAGGGCGCAAGACGAATCCACCGGAGTGCACGAGGTCTACCAGCAGGGCATCGGCAGGGCGTATCTGGAATGGCTACTCGAAGTGCGAGCCGATCCTGACCGTCGCTGGTGGCTGCTTCCCCCGGACTGCTTCGACCGGGCCACCTTCGGCCGAGAGGTAGCCGAGTGGGGCTATCGACTGCTGTGCACCTTCGTGCTCGAACGCAGTGGTCCCGATTACGACATGCCGAAGTACGACGGTTCGAGGATCAAGGCGGACCAGATCGAGGCGTCCGGCACGAACCCGATCATGGAGGCCATCGACGAAGCACGTAGCGCCAGGGACAAGGACGGCAATCAGATCGTGTGGAACGACGACGATGGCGCCACGTTCGTCCGTGTGGGCGCTCTGGTCGACTGGACTAAGCGAAACCGAGCAGAGTCCATCACGCTACCTGGAGGCGCTCAGGCGGTCACACGGTGGCTCAGGGAGACGTACGGGGCCACGTCCGAGAAGGTCGACCACATGAGTGCTCGTGTTCGAGTCTCGTGGTGGCCGAAGGCGGAGAGCTGATCTCGCCCACATGCCCACATCTCGCCCACTTCGAATCGTAGATGTGGCCACGACGTTTTCCCTGGTAGAGAGTAAGAAACAAGACATTCTGCCCACATGCCCACTTGTTTACACCCACCTTCCCCATAGGGGCATTCTCTCAGAAGGGTGGTCGGTTCTGGCGTGGACATGTGGGCATGTGGCCACGGGTTTCAAGAGACCACCAGGTCACAGCGTTTCTGCCCGTCGAGGATGTGGGCAGAACCCGAGTTTCACCGGTGAAACTGCCGACCCTCAGTGGCTGATGGCAAGCACTCGCTCTCGGTCCTCGTCGGTCGACACGTACGCCAACACGTAGCGATCCGGGAATGCGATGGCGTGCATGTTGTTCCAACGAACCCGGTCGGTCATGGTGTCGATGCTGATGGCTCGGGTGGCTGTGGTGCTCATACGGTGTTCTCCCTCGTTCGGATGGTGCTATTTGTAGTGGTTCCATCTTAGCGTACCTGGAGCCGTACGCCAGCAGGCTAACTTCCGGCGGGGCTCGAATCGACGTCCATTCACCGCCTCTGAACAGGGCACTTGACCTGGCCTTGTCGCAGTGCTAAGTCGCCGATCGTGGTATACTGGTAAGGTACGGATTGACGTGGATTGTTCGCCTCGTCCGCCATCCATCTCCCCGAAGGGACCGCCTCATGCTTCACGCCCACACCCAGCCCGTTCTCATGTCCGCCGGTGACGTCGCCACCTACTGCGGGGTCAATATCCGCACCGTGCACCGGTGGGTCGATGGAGGCTGGGACGTTCAGCCCGTCCGCTCGCCGACCGGCCGAATCCTGTTCCGCCGCTCGGACGTCGTCGCCTGGTTCGAGCATGGTGACGCAACACTCGAACGAAGGAAGTATCAGCATGACTTTGCACGCGACTCAGAAATGCCATCAAGCGAGCCGTAACGCCAGCCCACGAACCAGGTCCTAGTACGGACGGTATCCACCTGGACGGCATCAACGAAGCACTAGTCGGACGTCCGCCGGACAAGCACGCCACCGTCGGACGCGGCCGCTGTACATGTTCCGGTCGTCAACGCCGCCGACGCCCTGCACCGCTGTTGCTGCCGCCGCATTGCCGGACGTGCAGACAGATGCCGTCCGAGGGCTGGTAACGATGGCCTCCGTCTTCACCCGTGTGGGCGTGGTTGTCGAGCCCGCATCAGGTCTCGATGGTTCGGACAAGTTCATCGCTGGGGCGAACGGCATCGCCTCGCTCGATGCGAACGCTAAGGTTCCTGCTGATCAGCTCGGGAACGTACCACCGCCAGCAGGTGTGACGATCCCTACGAACTTCGTACCACTGACCACGCCGCTTGCCGGTGGTCAGCATCAGATCAGTGATGTAAGTCAGTTCCTCATCGTGAGCTGATCCTGGGTCGAATGGTGGGACTGTGTACTTGCCGACGGTGGCGTCAGCCGGTGAGGACTACGTGATCGTGTTCAAGTACGTCGGTGATCCTGAAAGTCAGTACATGCACCTGTTGCCGAACACGGCTGACACTGGCGTCACGATCGACGGATACACGTATCTGTACTCAAGCAACGCAGCCACCTGTACGTTGATCAACGACGGTCGCAACTGGTGGTCAGTGTCGGGCTACATCTTTCCGAATGGGTCCGGGCTGGGGATTCTGTACGGTGGCTGATTCCTTCGCTGTTGGCGCACGAGTCACTGCAGGTCCGCTCACTGGAACGGTGTTGGATCCGAAGGGCGTCGTTCTGATCGGTGCTGATCTTCGTCTCGTGAAGTTCGATGCACCATCGAATGTGACAGGCATCTTCCCCGTGTCGATGCTGAAGGTGGCGACGTCATGAGTAACGCACCATCGGGCGACGCACTGCTGCGACGCATCGAGAACTGTGAACGACTGCTCGGCCTGACCGGTTCCGGTGCCGGTGGTCTGTCGTATCCGCAGCAAGGTAGCCGACAGTCGCAGGTGTTCCCGCCGGTATCGTCGTTCTACGCCAGTCAGCTATCGGTGTCGGGAACGACCCCGCAGACGGTCGCTAACTCGCCGACAGTAGTCGCCACCATCGGCCCGTCCGGCGATGCCGTCATCGAGGTCGGTGCGAATATCAGTGGGTCAGCGGCGGGGGCCGGCGGCCTGATATACGCCTACGTGGATGGCGTCAACTTGAACGTCCTCGGCGACGCATGGGTCGTGAACTACCAGGGACAATCGAACGTGTCGCTGGGTACGAAGTTCCGTGTCGTTCAGTTGTACGGCACGACACTCACACCGGGCTCGCATACGTTCACACTGCAGTACGCATGTGCACAAGCGGGTGGGGACTCTTCGATCTTCCTATTGAACTACCTCATCGTCACGCCGATCTGATGATGCCGAATAGTCATATGGTCGAGTGATGATCACCTCGCCGGTTACCGATCAGGTCGTCGTCATGCACGACGGCGAAGACTCGCCGACGATGTACACGTACAGCGATGTCGTGGTTCACCATGGTGAGGTGCGAATCGTGATGTCGTCCTCGCTGGCGTGCGTAGGAATCTCTTCGCTCGATGTCGACGGTGTACGGAGTGCGTGTGCGTGTGTAGAGGAATGGTGCAGATACGTAAGCGGGCCAGCCTCGTTTGAGGCCGGGGTACCCCCGGCTGTATTCCAGATAAGCGCAGACCCGAGTCAATGGCCCTCCCCCCTGACGCCGATGACGTTTGAAAAACGAGTGAAGTGAGGTTTTGAGCACGTTTCTGCAGGTCGAGACGCTGCCTACGTCGAGGCATTCACGGCCAGTGGAAAAGGGTGCGTAGAGCACCTTTCCGCACCGGGAGTGCGCTCGACGGGGTTGAAACCTTGCTCCACTGCACCATGAGGTTTATGCAATGTCGGTCCTAGCTATGCAGTCGTCTGACCTTCGATCATCCCGTGAACTGCATCACGCCGTGCGCGGGGCGCTAGCTATGCCGGGCATCTCCGTCGACGGACCGCCGATCACGCAACCAGCACCGAGCCGGTTCACTCCGATGCCGACCCTGGAGGGAAAACGACACCCCGGACGGTCGGGAGGCGCCTGGACGAAGTGCCGGGCCACCGTCATCGCACGGGATCGCTTCTGCGGGATCTGCCACGGCCCGCTCACCGGAGCGAAGTGGCCTTCTCCCGCCAGCACCGAGGCTGATCACTTTCCGGTCACCCTGGCGATGATGGAAGCACAGCGACTATCACCCAACGAAGTCCGCCACCTCTCTACCTCACCGGAGAACGTGAGGGCCGTTCATCGGTCCTGTCACATGGGCGCCGGTACTCCGATGCCTCCGACGTCAACATCCATCCGCACACCATCACGAAAGTGGTTCTGATCATGTCCAGACACCAGCCGATCACGAACGCCGTGAACAAGCTACTCACCACCCTCACCCTGGATGCCGACGACGACGACAATGCGTGGGAGATTGGCTACCTCGCTCGATGGATGGACTCGACGGTCCACTCACGTAAAGGGTCGGTGGCGAAGCTCGTAGCCAAGCGGAGCCGGAGACTATCTCGGCTGATGGATGAGCTGATGGGGTCATCCAAAGAGAACGCCGCTATGGAGCTAATCGCCAGCATCTTCCGAAGGGCTGCGTAATGGGACGCCCACTGAAGAGACCAGCTACAGCGGCGTCCGCCGCACCGTGAAGGGCCGAGACCTGGACGCCACACAGCAAGGCTATCGGGACTTGGCGCTCGAACCTGCGGACGCCTCGACGATCGCAGGTCGAACACGGGCCTGGTGGCCATCGCCACGCTGAACCGGGAGCTGACTCGCCTCGTGCAGCTCGTTGCTCGGTGAGAGCCGACGACACCGCCGGTCGTTCACTGATCGCTGAGATATTCTCACCGAGGACACCATGAGCTGTCCGCCTCGTTATGCAACGACGAGCAGACGCCGTCACGGCCGAACCTTCTGGACCCTGCACTCAACATCGCTGAGACGTCTGGGTATATCGTGGATGCCTCATGGACCAGCAGCGCAGATTATCGCTACGCTCACCGAACAGGGTGCCGACGGTTACGCCATCTTCAACGACGCAACCGTAACGACGCCACGTCAGGTGGGGAAAATCGGTCACCTGTCTCGTGTTGGCCATTCTTCGTTCGTTCAGCGCACCGGATCAGCGGACGGTTTACTGCTCGACTACCGGCGCCGCGGCTAAGCACGCCATGTTTCGACGAGTGGTTGCCGATGCTGGAACGCTCCAAGTTCAAAGGCATGTACCACGTTCGTGCCGTGAATGGAGCGGAGCGCATCCTTTGGAAGGCGAATGGTTCAACTATCTCGCTGCTCTCATCGACCCGACACTCGGGTCACGGTGACACTCGTGGACCTCGTGCTCGCCGATGAGGTGTGGAGCTACGCAGACGATCGCCTCGACCAGCTCAAGCCTGCTCTCATCACTCGACCCGGTAGCCAGTTCCTGTGCTTCAGTACCAGTGGGACATTCGTGGAGAGTCCGTACCTACTCGACAGAGTGAAGCGTGGCCGCTCCGACGTCGAAGCGGGCGTGACCGATGGACGCGCTTACTTTGAGTGGTCTATTGACCCGGCCGACGTTGGAGACATCGAAGCGTACGTCCGTGCGAATCCTGCCGTAGGTAGAACCGTAAAGGCGCAGGACATCCGTGACGCCGTGAACGGCATGGAACGCTCAGAAGCAGCACGAGCGTATGGCAACATCTTCGTTGACTCGATGCACGATAGCGTCATTGACCCGGCCGTCTGGCTCGCTCTCGAAGATCCAACGTCCGAGATCCTCTCCGAGGTCTGTCTAGCGATCGACGTCTCACCCGACAGGGACCATGCCAGCATCGCAGCGGCCGGACATGCGAGAGGATGGACGATTACACATTGAGGTGATCGAGAGTCGAGAAGGTGTGGCTTGGTTGCCGGAACGACTGAAGGCCATCATCAGAGAACAGCGACCACGTGAAGTCTTCGCCGATCAGATGAGTGCCAGCCTCATGCCCGACGTGGAGCGCCTCGGTATTCAGGTCACGCTACTTAACGCCATCGACGCTGCAGCATCCTTCGCCTTCTTTGTGGAGCAGGTGCTAGCGGGTACCGTGGCGCACCGTTCTGACGGAGAGCTAACAGCGGCGCTGACGGCTGCTAGTAAACGTCCTCTCACCGACGGCGGCCACGCTTGGTCTCGACGTAACTCTAACGTCAACATTGACCCGCTGGTCGCTTGCACCATTGCCCTGTGGGGTGCTGGACGCCAGACGCCGATCTTCCTATGGGGAGATGCTAAGGACTACGAACGCCTTCGCCTTCGGAAGATAAGTGAAGCGTGGGGCACGCCGAATGCTGAAGATGAAAAGTACGACATGCTTTTCAAAGACCGACCCGAAGAGAAGTGGTCCACGCTACTTAGGAGCCGGGGCCTCAGCGATAAGGAAGCCACGGACGCTATCAACGGGTACAAAGCACGACACGCATACGAGGTGAACGCATGACGACTGAGGAAGATGAACAACGGAAGCAAGCGAACATTGCAGCGGGCCGACACCCGTTGTTCACGTCCTTCGAGGACGCTGGACGTAAGAAAGTCCGTGACCTGATGCGACAAACGCCGTCATGGAGTGACGTACCCGAGAAGGACGTACTTCCCGATCCACGAACACGACAATCGGATAACTCCCTAAGCGATGCGGCTGCATACTTCCCACCGGGAAATGGACTAGCGGCAGGCAAGGAAGGTCACTTCAAGATGGACCCGCAGCAGGAGCCAGTCGAAGCACCGCCACTAACTAACTACCAACCCGAGGGAGAGGCACAATGACAACGCCACTTGAAGAAACAGTCAGAGCGCAAGTGCTCTTGCTCGTCGAGAAGGGATACCTTCCGCCGACCGTTCGTAGCTCGGAGTGGGCTGGCCCCGATGTGGCAGGGCATATCGAGGATGTCGAGAAGATAGCCGAACTGGTGATGTCCGTCCTCGATGAGGTCGAACTCGGTGCCCATGTTGTGGTGCTATCACCTGATCTTTTGTGGCTCACCGCCGAGCAGACGTTCTACGTCCGGTGGCCTGACGCTACGCCAGGGGTGGCGAGGATGGTGCCGGTCAGTAAGAACTAGGCCGCCACTCTAATAGCGTTCGACCTTGACCTGTTGGGTGGTCAGGATGCACTACCCGTGCAATCCGCTGAGGCGTACTGGCCCGTTGAAGAGTGCGACGAAACCTGCTTGCCATCCACCGTCAGTGTGCAACTGACAGAGGAACCACTGAGCAGTATCGCATTCACGTCGTACCCGTTGAAAATGCCTGACCCGGTAACGGTCTTAGTCCATGGAAGCGTGACACCATTATCTTGTGAGCTTCCGCTGTTTCCGTTGCTAAACGAGTCGTAGGTGATGTCTGCGGTACCGTTCCGGTAATCGAGTAAACGACCGTGTGCTTCACGTTGTTCGCTGCGTTGATAGCCGCTGATCCACCAGCCACGACCGCACTGCACCCGGCGATACCGGCGAACACCACGATCAGGAACCAGAACCACACACGCTTGTAGACCTTCTTCTTGGGTGGTGCCATAACTGCACCAGGCTGAGGCGGATACCACTTGCCATCAGCCGCTTGCCACCATCCCGGACCCTGTGCTGTATCAGTCATGTTCTCATCGTCGACACGAGTGGAAGGCGTCTTTAGGCCGTATCGCAAGGTCCCACGGAGAGTGATCGAATCTGACCTACGGGGAATCCCCGCCCACCACCGTCCGCTACATGATCCGGGACGGGGATCGAGTAGCGACTACGCCGCCGCTGATGGTGTGAGATCCCATATGGCAACGACGGCGGTGCCGGTGGCAGTCGATCGACGAGTAACGCCTGCGTATCCGGCTGCCTTCAGCCTGGACTCGAAGTACCGAGCGATGTTGCCAGGATTGTTCAGGGCATGGTCGTCGATGTCGCCACCAACGTCCTCCCTCGTGAAGAACTGATACTCATTCACCGTAGGTCGGAAGAACCACAGCAACCAGCCGTCTTGCTGGTGGATCAGCTCTACCGATGATGCGTCGGGATGGAATGCCAACGTCACACGTACCACCGCAGCGGGGGAGGCTCAGGCGGACGAGGATTCGTGAAGCTTCCTCGCCTCCGTGACACCGGCTGGGCTGAGACTCACAGGGATTGACTCGACCGTGCCGTCGGCCCGCTCGTGCCGGGACATCTCCACGAGTCCACGATCGGCCAGGCACTCGACCGCACCACGAAGTTGGGACCACACGGAGTCCTGTCCACCGCACATACCGGCGATGAGCACCAGCTTCTCAGCCTCTGTGTAGCCGCCCATACGTTTCTCACGGTAGACGTCAGCATCTCCAGGCCGGTGGATCAGGCGGGCTGATGGTCGGCCGGACCCGAAGAGGGAGCATGCGTCGGGCACCGAGCCGGACGGCGCAACACTTACCCGGTGGGTGGGAGCAGCTCCACGGCGGCCATCTTGTCCGACCCGGCCACCGTCTTGTGTCGGCCGTAGACCTCTCGCACCATCCGGTCCGAGGACCAGCGGCCGGAGGCGATGTCCTTCGTCGGGACCCCTGCGTCGGCCATGGACGTGGACCAGAAGTGGCGTAGGGACTTGAAGGTGACGCCTCGGACGTGGGCGAGGCCCCGAACCGATGTGAACCCGTCCGTGAGCCGGTTGGGATTCGTCGGCTGAGCGCCGCCGCCGATGACGTAGTGGCGAGGCTCGCCAGGCACCAGGACGGCCGTCAGGACGGCCACATCCCGGTCGGACAGCCTGGCGACGTACTGAGCGTCGGTCTTCGTGTCCTCGATCGTCACGACGCTAGAGACGACCACAGCCTGCCGAGCAATACGTACCGTTCCGGCGTCGAGGTCGACGTCCTCCCACCGGAGCCCGGCGATCTCACCTCTACGGGCTCCCGTGGTGGCTGCCAGGCAGATAGCGGCCAGCATGTCGTGCCCGAAGGTCTCAGCGGCGTTGAGTAACTTGGGAAGGTCGGCGGCCGCCACAGGCTTGGCCGTGGACTTGGGCTGCGGTGGCGCCATGGCACGCCCGGCCGTCTCTCCCACGGCGTAGCCTCGACGGGCAGCGAAGGACAGGGCCGACCGGAGGTCAGCAGCGTGACGATGCACCGAAGAGTCCGACACCTCAGCGCCCCACCGGTCGTAGGCGTTCTCGATGTCCGTGGACGTGAGGTCGGCCAGCGGGATCTCACCGAGGGTCGGAGCGATGCGGTAGTCGATCCGGGAACGGGTGTCGTTCTTCTGGCGGCGGGACCATTCAGCCCCACGAGCCGACCGGCCCCGGTCACACCACTCATTGAGCAGGTCGGCCACGGTGCGCCCCTGAGCGGCCGCCGACGGTGCTGGCTCGGCCATCAAGGCCGCATACGTCTCCGCCTTCCAACGCTCCGCTTGCTTGGCCGTCAGCCGCTCCCCACGAGGCGACCGACGCCACACCTGGCGGCCGTCGATGCGCACCCCGTAGTCCCACTGGCCCGAACCTGGCACTGTCTCTTTGAGACTGCCAGCGCCGTACGCTCCGACCTTCGTCCCTGCCTTCCGTCCGGTCATGGCATGCTCTCCCTCGTGTGTAGCCTCTCAGCAGCGACTCTACCACGGATTGAAGGACGATTGAAGGACGGAGGTGGTGGCGAGAGAAGCTGAGACAGGAAAGTGCAGGTCGTAGTACCTGGAGAGGTGCGAGAGCGGCCGAATCGGACTCACTGCTAATGAGTTGACCTGGGAAACTGGGTCCGAGGGTTCAAATCCCTCCCTCTCCGCCAATTTTTTGTTTTTTCGTCCGGTCCCATCGCCGGGGTGTCCCGACCGGGCCCCGGTAGATTGTCCTGGTGCCCGAGACGTACTGGTTGGAGACCCTGGGCTGCCCGAAGAACCAGGTCGACTCCGACAAATTGGTGGGGACCCTGGTGGCCGACGGCTACGAGGCGGCCGCCACGCCGGAGGACGCCGACCTGGTGGTGGTGAACACCTGTGCCTTCATCGAGGCGGCCCGCCAGGAGTCGGTCGACACCATCCTCGAACTGGCCGCCGCCCGGCGGGCCGGGTCGCGGCTCGTCGTCACCGGGTGCCTGGCCGAACGCTACGGCTCGGAGTTGTCCGACGCCCTGCCCGAGGTGGACCTGGTGGCCGGCTTCGGGGTGCCTGTCACCCTGCGCCGGCGTAACGCCTTCGACCTCCTCAATCTCCCCCGTCCAGCCGCCTCGGCCCCGTGGGCCTATATAAAGGTGGCCGAGGGGTGTGACCGGAAGTGCGGGTTCTGCGCCATCCCGTCATTCCGTGGCCTCCAGCGGTCCCGTCCCGCCGACACTCTCCTGGAGGAGATCACCGCCCTGGGCGACGGCGTCCGGGAGGTGGTCCTGGTGGCCCAGGACCTGGCCTCCTGGGGGCTCGACCGGAGCGCGCCCGACCGGGTGGCCCGGGTACGGGGGTCGTCGCGGCCCATCGTCGAGCTGATCCGGGCGGTGGCCGCCCGCGTCGAACGGGTGCGGCTGCTCTATCTGTACCCGTCGGCTCTGGACGACGAGCTCGTCGACGCCATCGTGGACACCGGTGTGCCCTACTTCGACCTGTCGCTCCAGCACGTCTCGCGTCCGCTGGTGGAACGGATGCGGCGGTGGGGTGACGGGAAGCGCTTCCTCGACCGGATCGCCCGGATCCGGTCGGCCGCCCCCGACGCCGCCCTGCGGTCGTCGTTCATCCTGGGCTACCCCGGGGAGACCGAGGACGACCACGACGCCCTTCTGGCCTTCCTGGCCGAGGCCCGGCTGGACTGGGCCGGCTTCTTCACCTTCTCCGAGGAGCCCGGGACCTACGCCGCCGGTCTGGCCGACTGCGTCCCGGCCGAACTGGCCCTCGAGCGACTGCGCGAGTGTTCCGAGGTCCAGGACGCCATCACCGCCGGGCGCCGGTCGGCCCTGGTCGGTGAGACGATGCGCGTTCTCGTCGACGCCCCCGGCGTGGCCCGGTCGCATCGCGAGGCCCCCGAGATCGACGGCATCGTGAACGTCCCGCCCGGCCTGGAGCCGGCTCAGCTCCTCGACGTCGTCGCCACCGGCGCCGCCGGGCCCGATCTGTGGGCCGAGGTGGCGGGGACGGCCCCACGGTGACCGATCCGGGCACCGTCCCGGTCGTCGACGTGACGGGGAACCGGTCCGAACCCCCGCCCGTGGCGCCGATCGGGGAACGGGTCAAGCAATTCACGTTCGGTCCTTCGGCCCTCGTGACACCGGCCAACGGGATCACCCTGGCCCGTCTCCTGGCCACGCCGGTGGTGGTGGTCATGGTGGCCATGCACGGCGCCGGCTGGGTCCCCTTCGCCGTGGCCTTCACCATCGGGGCCACCGACGGGATCGACGGATGGTTGGCCCGCCGTCAGGGGACGACCCGGTCCGGGGCCTTTCTCGACCCGCTGGCCGACAAGGCCGTCGTGCTGAGCCTCCTGTTCGTCCTGGCCGCCAAGAGCGAGTTCTCCTGGCTGCCGGTCGCCCTGATCGCCGGACGCGAGGTGGGGATGAGCGCCTACCGGGCCGTGGCCGGACGGCGGGGGATCTCCATCCCGGCCCGGACCTCGGCCAAGGTGAAGACGCTGGTCCAGGGGATCGCCATCCTCCTGGCCCTGGCGCCGTCGGTCGTCGCCCACCGGAACGTGCTGACGGTGGCCGTATGGGTGGCCGTGGCCCTCACGCTGGCCACGGGGGCCCAGTACCTCCTCGACGGGCGGCGGGCGGCGCGGGCCCACGGGGCCGCCTGATGCGGATCGAGATCGTGGCCGTCGGCACGGAGCTGCTGCTCGGCCAGATCGCCGACACCAACTCGGCCTGGCTCGGCGAACAGCTGGCTCTGGGCGGCGTCGACTCCCACTTCCACCAGGCGGTGGGGGACAACCGGGAGCGGATCGTCCTGTCCCTCCGCACGGCGTTGGCCCGCAGTGACGGCGTCATCGTCTGCGGTGGCCTCGGTCCCACCCACGACGACATCACCCGGGACGCCATCGCCGAGGTGATGAACGTCGCACTCGTCCGCGATCCCGCCATTCTCGAGCGGATCGGTGAGATGTTCTCGTCGCGCGGGCGGGCCATGCCAGAGAGCAACGGCCGTCAGGCCGACGTCCCCGAGCGGGCCGCACCCATCGTCCAGCAGTTGGGGACCGCCCCCGGGTTGATCTGCCCCGTCGGTGCCAAGGTGGTCTACGCCCTTCCCGGGGTCCCCTACGAGATGTACGAGATGTTCGCCCGGGCCGTTCTTCCCGACCTCCGTCGCCGAATGGCCGAGCAGGGTGACGTGTCGGTGATCGTGAGCCGCGTGGTGAGGACATGGGGGAACAGTGAGTCGGGCCTGGCCGAGCTTCTCGCCCCCCGTATCGCGGCGCTGGACGCCGCCGGCGGGAATCCCACCATCGCTTTCCTGGCCAGCGGGATGGAAGGGATCAAGGTGCGGATCACGGCCAAGGCCGCCGACCTCGCCGCCGCCGAGGCCCTGGTGCGCGTCGAGGAGGAGGAGGTCCGGTCCCTGGTCGGTGAGGCCGTCTTCGGCTTCGACGACGACACCATGGAGTCGGTGGTGGCGGCCCAGCTGAAAGAGCGTGGCCTCACACTGGGTCTGGCCGAGTCGTTGACGGGTGGTCTGGTGTCGTCGCGCCTGGTGAACGTGCCCGGGGCCAGCGACTGGTTTCGGGGCTCCGTCGTCTCCTACGCCAGCGACGTCAAGTACGACGTCCTCGGCGTCACCGAGGGGCTGGTGGTGTCGCCGGCGGCGGCCCGCGCCATGGCCGAGGGGGCCCGTCGGGTTCTCGGCGCCGACGTGGGGTTGGCCCTCACCGGCGTGGCCGGTCCCGACCCCCGGGAGGGCCAGGTCCCGGGGACGGTGTTCGTCGGCCTGGCCCGGGCCGGTGCGGAGACCGAGTCCCTCGAGGCCCACCTGCCCGGCGACAGGGACCGGGTCCGGCAGTACGCCACCATCACGGCGCTCGACCTGCTCCGCCGCCGGCTCATCCACGACACCGACGGCTGACGGCGCCGGGGACGCCGGGACGAGCGTCAGGCCGGTGAGGCGGCGGGCTTCCAGGGCGTGACCCAGTTGCTGGGCGGCCACCCCTCGGCGGCGGCCATCAGGGAACCGGCGGTCGCCCCGTCCAGGGATTCCCTGATGATGTCGGCGTGGCCGGCGTGGCGGGCCGTTTCCTCCACCAGGTGCAGGAGGACCCAGCGCACCGAGGCGTCCTCGGGGAACCAGGGGACGCCCTTGGCCAGCGGGACGGCCTCCCCGAGATCGGCGATACCGCCCACGACGCTCTCGGTGCGGGCGGCCACCCCGTCGTAGAGGTCGAGAAGGGCCGCCAGGGTCTCGTCCGGCTCCATACGGAAACTGGCCAGATAGCCCTCGTAGTCGGTCGGGTCGGCCTGGTCGCTGCGCAGAACCCTGTCGATCCAGCCGCTCTCGGCCCCGGCCACGTGCTTGACCAGGCCGCCGACACTCAGGGCGCTGGCCGTGGTGGTCGTCCGGGCCTGGTCGTCGGTGAGCCCGTAGGCGGCGTTGCGCAGGGCGTCGCGCTGCTGGGCCAGGAAGGCCAGGAGCGCCTGGCGCTCGTCGGTGACGCGTGGGACGTTCATGGGCATGATCGGTCTCCTGTCCTTCTGGGGTGGGTCCAACATGACCGGTCGAACTGGCCATCCTCTGGCCAGTCTGAATGCGATCATTGGGTCATGCGAGCCGATCGCCTGGTCGCCGCCCTCCTCGTCCTCCAGGCCCGGGGGAGGGTGACGGCGGCCGCTTTGGCCGGGGAGCTCGAGATCTCCGAGCGGACGGCCCGACGTGACCTCGGAGCCCTGGCCACGGCCGGTATCCCCGTCTACTCCCAGCCCGGACGGGGCGGAGGGTGGTCGCTCGTCGGCGGGGCCAAGACCGACCTGAGTGGCCTCACCGGCGCCGAGGTACGGACCCTCTTCCTCATCGCCGGTCCCTCGGCCGCCACCCCCGAGGTGAAGGCCGCCCTGCGGAAGCTCGTCCGGGCCCTCCCCGAGACCTTCCGGGCCGAGGCCGAGGCGGCGGCGTCGGCCGTCGTTCTCGACCCCACGGGCTGGGACCACCACCGGACCGAGCCTCCTCCCCGTCTCGGGGACCTCCAGAGGGCGGTGATCGACGGCGTCCAGGTCCGGCTGTCGTACACGGCGCGCGACGGCACCGAGACGGAACGGATCGTCTCCCCCCTCGGTCTGGTGGCCAAGCGGGCGGTCTGGTACCTCATCGCCAACACCGACGCCGGGCTGCGGACCTTCCGGGTCGGCCGGGTCCGGTCGGTCCTGGTGACGGACCGGCCCGTCGACCGACCCGACGGCTTCGATCTCGAAGAGGCCTGGCGCTCCACCCTCGCCACCCTGGACGAGCACCGCGTGCCGATCGTGGCCACTCTCAGGATCGACGCCGACGCCGTGGCCCGTCTCCGGGCCGTCCTGGGGACACCGATGACGGTGGGAACCGCTGGCGGAGACGGTCGGGTCGACGTCGAGGTCCGCACCTATTCGGCGGAGATGATCGCCGCGCAGCTGGCCGGCTTCGGTGGACGGATGGAGGTCGTCGCACCGGCGGCGGTCCGTGATCACCTGACCAGGATCGCCGCCGAGCTCTCGGCCGTCTACGGGCCGGCCCCCGAGCCGGAACACTCTCAGCCCGAAGTCAGCAGCCGGGCGTAGAGCCGGAGGGTCGCCTCGTCGAAGGCCACCAGGCGGACCATCTCGACGGCCGATGTCGTCGAGGAGACGGTGGAGACGGCCACCTCGGCGGCCAGGTCCGGCGGGTACCCGTAGACACCGGTGGAGATGGCGGGGAAGGCCAG
The DNA here is from genome assembly GCA_963800065.1 of uncultured Acidimicrobiaceae bacterium. GTDB lineage: Bacteria > Actinomycetota > Acidimicrobiia > Acidimicrobiales > UBA8190 > CAWJFJ01. The sequence goes on from CAWCZO010000003.1 coordinate 416,370, forward strand.
CGATCGTGCCCCCAACCCGTCGGCCACGGCCAGGGCGCGTCGGTAGCAGGAGGCCAGGACGTCGGGTTCCCCCGACCGGCCCCCGGCCCAGACGGGTCCGACGACGTGGATGATCCACTTCGCTTCCAGCCCGAATCCGGGCGTCGCCTTGGCGTCCCCCGGGTCGCATCCCCCGAGCGCGGCGCAGGCGGCGCGGAGATCGGCGGCGCCGGCGGCGCGGTGGATGGCACCGTCGACGCCCCCGCCCCCGGCCAGGCGGGAATTGGCGGCGTTCACGACGGCGTCCACCTCCTGCACCGTGATGTCACCCAGGACTGCCTCGATGGATGGCCGGCTCACCGCCACAGTGTTGCCGGCGCGCCCGGGATGGGGTGGGAGATCCGGCTCGTCATGACAGAACCATCTGCACTTCGACGACCCAGCCCGTTCTCGGTCCGTCACAGTCCAGGTAGAGCTCCCGAAACTCGCCGGTGACCGTTTCGGCGGTGCTCTCTGCCCATCGTCGAAGGGCATTCCAGCCGCCTTCGAAGTCAGGACCATTCAAATGGAAATCGCCTGTGATGACGGTCGTTGCGGCGCGTCCCAGCGCCGGAATCACGGCTGTCGTGATGCCGCCGTCGTCTACCACCGCTCCATCAGGAATCGGGACCGCCGTCGTCAGCTCGATCGGCCGGGTCGGATCGTCGGTGGGAATCTCGATGGCAACGGACGGCCCGGCGCGTTCGATCCCACGAGCATCCATGGCCGCGTGGATGCGGGGCCACAGACGCCCCTGGGTGGCCTCGATCTCCGTGACACCGGCCACCTGCTCGGATAGGACCGCCGCCCGCACCGCTTCGACCCCCTTCACGACGACGTCGTAGTCAGCCAGGTCCTTCTCCTTCAGTTGCTCGAGGCGGGCCTCGACGCGGGCCAGCCGTTCGGCCTCGGCCCCCATCCGCTCGCTGGCCTCGGCACGGCGCAGGAGGAGTATTCCCCTCAGCTCCTCGGCGCTCACTCCGTCGTCGAGCAGCCGACCGATGTCGGCCAGGGCAACCCCCAGATCTCGGAGAGCCAGTATGCGGTGGAGACGGGGCAGCTGGTCGGGCGAGTACCACCGATGACCTGTCTCCGGGTCCGTCCACACAGGACGCAGAAGCCCGAGCTCGTCGTAGTAGCGAAGTGTCCTCACCGAGACCTGGGTCAAGCGGGCGACCGTTCCTATTCCGTACACCTGCCCATTGGATCAGATGACGTCGCGGAAGGGTCAAGCCCCTGGACGGCGGCCGGTTCGTGGAGCTCGTGGCCCTGATGCTGCTGGCCCTGTTCGCCTTCACCTGGCTCGGGGTTCTCATGGGCATGCTCATCCGCAGCTCGGACGCCGTGCAGGGCATCGGGTTCGCCTTGATGCTGCCCCTGTCCTTCCTGGCCGGCACCTTCGTCCCCATCTCGGGGATGAAACTCATCCCGCGTGCCGTGGCCGAATGGGATCCGCTCTCGGCCGTGGTGGCGGCCGTACGCCATGTCTGCCCGTGTCGAGCGGCTCCTTCCAGCTCGACCACCCCGTCCCGGCGACGATCGGCTGGTGCGTCGTCATCATCGCCGTCTGTGTGCCCCTCGCTCTCCGGCGATTCCGGACCGCCACTGCCTAGGCCCGCCGGCCGGCACCGACACCGAGGGCAATCAGTCGGTTCGGCGGGCGGGTCCGTCAGACTGTGCCGGTGCGCCTGTTCGTCGCCGTCTCCCTGCCCTCCGACGTGGTGGAGTCGGTGCGCGACCTGCCCCGACCGGATCTGGCCAGTCTGCGCTGGACGACGGAGGACCAGTGGCACATCACCCTCCGTTTCCTGGGTGAGGTGGAGGCGCCGGCCGCCGTCGCCGGCGCCCTGAAAGAGGTCCCGGCCACGCTCCGGGCGGCGGCGATCGACGAGGTGGAGGCGGTGCTCGGGGCGGCCACCGCCTGGTTCCGGGGCCGGCGGATCCTGCACGTCCCGGTGACCGGACTCGACGATCTGGCCGCCGCCGTGGCCACCGCCACCGCGCCCTGGGGAGAGGGGTCCGATGACCCCCCCTTCGCCGGTCATCTGACCCTGGCCCGGGTCCGCCAGAGGGCCACGGGACCGGCCAACCTGGCCGGGACCCCCGTCGGCGCCGAGTGGACGGTCGACGAGATCCTTCTCATGTCCTCCACCCTCGGTCCGGGCGGGTCGCGCTACGCCGTGGTGGCCACCGTCCCCCTCGCCCTCGGGCCCTGACGTCCCGGCGGCCAACAGGGCCTCCACCAGCGGCGACACCCCCTCACGACCCCGGCACGCGCCGATCTACCACCGAACACCTGTTCGCAACTACAGTGCTGTAAGTAAGCAGGAGCGACACACCCACTTCGTATGGTCCGCCGGAATCGGAAGCGACGAACCCGGTGACATGCACACGACGAAGAGAGGCGAGGGAATGGAACGTGACAAGGCACTCGATGTGGCCCTGAGTCAGATCGAGAAGCAATTCGGCAAGGGCTCGGTGATGCGGATGGGGGAGAACCTCAACATGGGCATCGAGTCCATCCCCACCGGTGCCATGGCCCTCGACATGGCCCTGGGCATCGGAGGACTGCCCCGGGGTCGGATCGTCGAGGTCTACGGCCCCGAGTCCTCGGGTAAGTCCACCCTGGCCATGCACGTGGTGGCCGAGGCCCAACGCAACGGTGGCATCTGCGCCTACATCGACGCCGAGCACGCCATGGACCCCGTCTACGCCACCGCCATCGGGGTGAACATCGACGATCTCCTGATCTCCCAGCCCGACACGGGCGAGCAGGCCCTCGAGATCGCCGACATGCTGATCCGCTCCGGTGCCCTCGACGTGATCGTCGTCGACTCGGTGGCCGCCCTCACGCCGCGGGCCGAGATCGAAGGCGACATGGGTGACGCCCACGTCGGCCTCCAGGCGCGGCTCATGTCGCAGGCGCTGCGGAAGTTGACGGGAACGCTGTCCAAGTCCGACACCATCGCCCTCTTCATCAACCAGCTCAGAGAGAAGATCGGCGTCCTCTATGGATGCTTCGATTATTCGACCCGGGTGGTCCTGGCCGACGGGACGAAGGAAGAGATCGGGAAGATCGTCACTCAACGCCTTCCCGTCGAGGTGCTCTCCTACGATCCCAAGATCGGGGCCGTGGTCCCCAAACGCGTCGTCAACTGGTTCGACAACGGCGTGACCGACACGTTCCTCCAGTTCACCGTGGCCAAGCCGGCCAAGCCCGGGAAGTCGCAGTTCGCCTGCACTCCCAACCACCTCATCCGGACACCGGCCGGATGGCGCGAAGCGGGGGAACTGAAGGTGGGCGACAACGTCATGACCTCCCAACCGCACTACCTGTCACCCTTCCAGTGGCAGGCGCTACGCGGGACTCTGATGGGGGACGGGACCATATCTCCGAACACCAACGGCCATGCCGCCCGGTTCCGCTATTGCCACGGCAAGCGCCAGGTGGCTTACGCTGACTGGAAAGCGTCTCTGTTCGCCAACATCTCCGGCAGCCGCAAGGTTCGAAAGGACGGCGTGGTGACTTATGACTTCACCCCGCTACCGGAGCTGGCCGACCTGAGGCGGTCGGTCTACACCGATGGCAAGAAGACCTTTGACGACGATTATCTGAAGGGACTGACGCCGCTGTCACTGGCTCTCTGGTACCAAGACGATGGGTCCTTTACCATCCGCTCGCAAGGTAAGCAGACGCGTGGCGGTGGAATCACCGGACGGGCCGAGATCTGTGTCGAGGCCATGGAACCGGCTACGCGTACCCGCCTGGTTGACTACCTGGCCGACACCTGGGGCATCCGGGCCAAGCTGGTTTCAAAGGGTAAGGCACAGAACGCGTTTCTTTACTTTTCCACGGAGGAGACGAGGAAGCTACAGATTCTGATCGCCCGCTTCGTCCATCCGAGCATGGAGTACAAGCTGCTCCCGCAGTTCCGGGGACGCTTCGCCGTGGAGCCCGTCTTCACCCCGATGCGTCACGAGCTCGTGGGCCTGCCGGTGACGGACATCCACGTAAAGCCGCCCACCCGGTCCATGCACCGCTTCGACATCGAGGTGGAGGACAGCCACAACTACCTGGTCGACGGTGTCGTCGTCCACAACTCACCCGAGGTGACCCCGGGAGGCCGGGCGCTCAAGTTCTATTCCTCGGTGCGGCTCGACATCCGCCGGGTGGAGGCCATCAAGGACGGCGCCGACGTGATCGGGAGCCGGACCCGGGTGAAGGTCGTCAAGAACAAGTGCTCGAGCCCCTTCAAGGTGGCCGAGTTCGACATCATGTACGGGACCGGGATCAGCCGGGAAGGGTCACTTCTCGACGTCGGCGTGGAGCTCGGCTTTATCAAGAAGTCGGGGGCGTGGTTCACCTACGAAGGTGAGCAGCTCGGTCAGGGGCGTGAGAACGCCAAGCAGTTCCTGCGCGAGACCCCCGAGCTGATGATCGAGATCAACGAGCGCATCCGGACCCAATTGGCCGCCGTCGTGCTGCCCGCCGGAGCGGCCGTCGGCGTGGCGGCCAACAGCGACGACGACGCCAACGTCGCCGACGCCGACAACGTCCCCATCTCGATCAAGGACTGAAACGACGGGGAGGACGTGGTCAGAGAGTGCCCGCCGCCGGCGCCGCCGTGGTGACCGGGATATAGGTGGGCACGAGCTCGACCCACGTCTTCCCCGGATCGAGGGCGATGGTCGAGCCGTCGGCGGCCACCAGACTGGTGGTGTCGGACAGGTCGAAGCGTTTCCAGGTGCCGGTGATCTCCTGGCCGTTGCGGAAGACCTGCAACGGTCCGCTGCCCGTCAGTTGGGACTGGACCTCGAGGCCCCCCTCGCTGTTCTCGAGCCAGGGCCCGAGGGTGACGTGGACGGTCTGGACGATGATGTTGGCCACGGCGACCCGGGTGCCGTCGGCCACGTTCTCAGGGGCGCCGTCGATGGACAGGAGCCACGCCCCGTTGAGCGGGCTCCACGTCCAGGTGTTGTCGTTGGTGCCCGAGAAGGGAATGGAGACCGTCCCCACCGCCTTACCGGTCGGGGGGGTGGTGGAGTAGGTGAAGAGCGGTGCCGGGGGGGTGGTGTCGCTCGGGTCGAGGGCCCATGCCGCCGAGGTCGACGCGTAGGTGTCGTACGGGGCGTAGCGCCCCGACGGGTGCTGGACGATGGAGGCGTGGGTGAAGACGTCGTCATTGATGAGGTTCCCGGCGTTGACGAGGGCGATCACGGGATTGATTCCACCGGCGTGGACGAAGAGGGGTTTGGACAACTGATCCAGGATGGGCACGTCGACGGCCCGGGCCGACCGGATGGGACCCACCAGGGGAGCCTCCTGGCACTGGAAGACGGCCACGAAACGCGTGATTCCCCCCTCGACCACTTCCTCGAAGACCACGTCGGCGTCGTTCAGTCCCGACTGCGGTCGCGCCGTCGGGTAATTGTCGACCTTGAAGGCGAGCGCCGGGCGTTGCGGAACCTGGCCGCCGGGGGCGGGCTGGCCGGTGAGGGGACAGTCCGGCCCCGTGGTGGCCGGGATCATGGTGCCCGCGCTCGGGTGCGAGCGTGGGATGGCGTCGTTGGCCTTCTTCCCCGATGTGACGGCCAGGGCGATGCCGGCGCCGGCCAGGATGACCACGGCGGCCACGATGGCCATCACCCACGTCCGGTTCAGCCCCGACCGTTTGGCGTGACGGGGGCCACCATCGGACGCCGGCGTGTCCCCGGCGGAGCGGCCTTCGACGTCTTCGGACCCCGTTGCCGCCGTCGTGGCACCGAGAACGCCGGTGGTGTCGTCGGCCCCGGCCCCGGCGACGGTGCCCGGCTCTTCGGAGCTGACGGCCTCGTCGGAGCTGACGGCGGGGGTCCCGACTGGTGGGGTCTCTTCGAGCCCCGTCTCATCCGTCGCGTCGCCTGTCCCGTCGGGGGTGGTGTCGTCGGGCATCTCCGGGGAGGCTAGCGCGCACCCGATACCCCGCTGGGTGACCCTCGATCAACGAATCTTCACAACCAGTGAGAAATCGGCGCCGGGCGGGAGACGCCGTCCCAGCGCTGCAAGAGACGCCGCCTGGTCCGGGGAGGCCGGACCGGGATAGGACGGTGGAGCGGAGAGGACGGTGTCATGGAGATCGCAGGCGTGCACCAGGCGGCCAGCGCCTTCGAGGGGGCGGCCACCGTCTACGAGGACTCCCGTCCGGGCTATCCGCCCGAGGCGGTGCGGTGGCTCACCGACGCGCTCGGGATCGGACCGGGCCGACGCGTCGTCGATCTGGCGGCGGGGACCGGGAAGCTCACCCGCGACCTGGTGGCGAGCGGCGCCGAGGTCATCGCCGTGGAGCCGGTGGCCGGGATGCGGCGCACCCTGGCCACGACCGCCTCGGGGGGACCCCAGGCCCAGGCCCTGGCGGTGGTGGCGGCCGTGGCCCAGGCCCTGCCGTTCGGTGACGGCCGCCTCGACGCCATCACGGTGGCCCAGGGGTTCCACTGGTTCGCCACCGGGATCGCCCTGGCCGAGATGCACCGCGTCGTCCGTCCCGGCGGTGGGCTCGGCCTCATATGGAACCACCGGGACACGTCCGATCCGCTCCAGGCGGCCCTGACCGAATTGATGGAGCCGCGGCGCGGTGACACCCCCTCGTACACCACCGGTGAGTGGCGTCACGTCCTCGAGCCGGAGGAGCTCTTCGAGGCGGGCCCCGAGTTCCGTCTGTCGTGGCACCAACCGGTCGACGTCGACGGGGTCGCCGACCGGGTGGCGTCGGTCAGTTTCATCGCCGCTCTGTCCGGCGCCGACCGCGCCCGGCTTCTCGATCAGGTGCGCCAGGTGGCGACGGGGACGCCGCCGCCGTTGGCCCTGGCCTACGTGGCCGAGGTCTTCACCTTCACCAGGGTGCCCTGACGGGAGCGGGCCGGGAGGCGTCACCGAGTTGCCGGGCGGTAACGTCCTCGCCGTGGTGACGCCGCAGCAGGTCCCGCCCTGGCTCCGGCGGATGGCGTCGGCCGTCATCGAGACGGCGTCCGATTGGGTCGGTCAGCTCGGGGCCATCGGTCCCGACGACCGGCGCGGCCGGCGGTTCGGGGCCTTCGGCGAGGGGAGCATCATCGCCTTCCCCCCGGGGGCCATCTACAACGAGCGGTGGATCCGGATCGGCTCGCACACGATGATCGGGCCCCATGTGTCGCTGACGGCGGGGATGGCGCCGGGACAGGAGATGGTGAGCGATCCCGTCGTGGCCATCGGGGACAGGACGCTCATCGGGCAGGGGAGCTACATCGTCGGGCACTTCTGCATCGAGATCGGAGACGACATCCAGACGGGGCCGTACGTCTACATCACGGACCAGAACCACGCCTACGACGATCCCGAGGTGCCGATCGGTCGGCAATGGCCGGTGGAGTCGAGTGTCTCGATCGGGTCGGGGAGCTGGCTGGGCGCCGGGGTGATCGTCCTCCCCGGCGCGCGGATCGGGCGCAACGTGGCCGTGGGGGCCGGGTCCGTCGTGGTGGGCGAACTCCCCGACCACTGCGTCGCCGTCGGGGTCCCGGCCCGGGTGATCAAGCAGTACGTGCCGGGCGACGGTTGGGTGGCCACCGAGGGACGACCACAACAGCAACACGCGCCACACTGACACGCCTCCAGGATTTTTTTTCATTCCGACGTGTCGGCGGGCGCTCCGAGCGCGGGGCACCATCCGTCGCGCCGTGCCCACGAAGTGCGTGGAAACGTCGACAGATCTGAAAATGTGGCGATCGTCCACAACCTCATCCCCAGGCCTTTCCACAACTCTCTCCACAGGGAACGCGACATCGATCCGTTAGCTTCCACGCGGTGCGATGTCGGCTCCGAGGATGGCCGCGGTGGTGCGCGCGACAACGTAGATTGGCGCTGCCGACCAGGCGCGGTGCGGATGTGTCAGAGCCATTGTCAACAACGACTGGTGGGGACAAGGGATGAGGGCATGACAATGAAAAGGCTCGGTCGGGGACTCGGCGTCGCGTCGATGGCTCTCGCCGCCGTGGGCGTTTTCTCTGTGGGCGTTTTCTCTGTGACCGCCTCTGCCGATTCCACCTGTTACACCGGCTGCTCGCCGCCGACGACGATCCAGACCCAGAGCGGAGGCGGGAGCGGGAGTCAGGGTGGAACCGGTGGCGGGGGAACGCGGCCGCCGGTGACGAAGTCCGGTGGGTCGGGATCCTCGGGCTCCTCCGGTTCGTCGGGCTCGGGTTCGTCGGGTGCCGGGGCCCGGACGACGGCGCAGTCGACCGGTTCGTCGGGGGGGAGCCTCCCGTTCACCGGGGCCGACGTCGAGGAGCTGACGGCCGGGGGTCTCGGGGCTCTTCTCGTCGGTGGGGCGCTCCTGCGACGGAGCCGCAACCGCCGCCGCGCCCAGACCTGAGCCGGGGCAGCCGGCCGCCCTCACCAGGGCCGGAGCCGTCGGGGACCGGGTCGGTCGCCGCCACCGTGGTCCTCTCCGTGGTGCCTCGCCACCCGCGGCCGTGACTCCAGGATCGGCGGGAAATGACGATACATTTCGTGATGCGTGCGTGGGGCCAGCGCGCCCCGATGCTCTTTCGTCGACGATGGGACCAGGGAACGGTGGACGAGACCTTTGACGGCTTGCGGGTGGGAACGGACCTGGTGGCCGTGGAGCACGTCGCCGAGTCGGTGGCCCGGTTCGGAGACCGGTACGTGGAACGGGTCTATACGGCCCACGAGGTGTCGTGTTGCCAGGGAGCACCCTCAGTGGTCGCCGCCGGGTTGGCGGCACGCTTCGCCGCCAAGGAGGCGACGATCAAGGTGCTCCGGCCCGTCGGTCATCAACCCGACTGGCGCTCCATCGAGATCCGGCGTGATCCGGGCGGATGGTGCGCCCTGCACCTGACCGACGGTGCCGCCCGGATGGCGCGTGAACAGGGGATCAGCAACCTGGCGGTGAGCCTCAGCCATGAGTCGGGGATGGCGGCCGCCGTGGTGGTGGCCGTCTGCGACACCGGCGGGGCGCGGGCCGCGATGCCGGCCGCGATGCCGGCAGGGACGCCGGCAGAGACGACGACTGTGAGAAGGAGAGGTAGCGATGGAGACCGAGATCAGGGAGATCCTGACCGAGCACGCCCGTCTCCCCGTCGAGATGAGCTCTCTCGACGACGACGCCGACCTCTACCAGGCCGGGATGACCTCACACGCGTCGGTCAGCGTGATGCTGGCGCTGGAGGACACCTTCGACATCGAGTTCCCCGAGAGCATGCTGCGCAAGAGCACCTTTGAATCGGTGTCCGCCATCAGCGCCGCGCTCACCTCTCTGGTCGGCGCGCCGGCGGAGTGACGTCACCGATGGCGTCGGGCCCATGGCCGCGCTGACGTCGGATGCCGCCGGTCGCCTGCGAAACGAGGCGGCCCGGATCGGCGAGGAGGTGGCCGGACCGGCCGCCGACGACGTGGACCGCAAGGCGCGGTTCCCGTCCGAGGCCATGGAGGCGATGCGCTCGGCCCGGCTGCTGTCGGTCCTCGTCCCCCCCGACCTCGGCGGCGACGGCGTCAGGATCGGCGAGGTGGCGGAGGCGGTCGGCGTCCTGGCCCGGCACTGCGCCTCGACGGCCATGGTCTACGCCATGCACCAGATGCAGGTGGCCTGCCTCGTCCGCCACGGTCGCTCGGACCTCCTGAAGGACTTTCAGCGCGCCCTGGCCGACGGCCAGCTGCTCCTGGCCTCGGCCACCACCGAGATCGGGGTGGGCGGTGACATCAGGACGAGCGTCTGCGCCGTCGAGGAGAAAGACGGTCGGTTCACCCTGGAGAAGAAGGCCCCGGTGATCTCCTACGGCGAGAACGCCGACGGCGTCCTGGCCACGGCCCGACGCTCGCCCGAGAGCCCACCCAACGATCAGGTGCTGGTCCTGTGCACGGCCCCGGGCCTGGCCCTCGAGGCCATCAGCGGGTGGGACACGCTCGGGTTCCGGGGGACATGCAGTCTGGGGTTCTCGTTGGAGGCCGAGGGGGACGTCCGGCAGGTGCTCGACGACCCCTTCTCCGAGATCGCCAGCCGGACGATGCTGCCCGTCTCCCATGTCCTGTGGAGCTCGGTGTGGCTGGGCCTGGCCTCGGCGGCGGTGGAGCGGGCCCGCCGGTTCGTACGGACCGAGGCGCGGAAGAACCCGGGGGTGACGTCGCCCGCCGCCGTGCGGTTGTCGGAGCTGATGACCGTCTTCCAGCAGATGGAGGCCCTCGTGCACGGCGCGGCGCGGACCTACGACGAGGTGTACGACGATCTCGAGACGCTGTCGGGGATGGGTTTCGCCATCGCCATGAACGGGCTCAAGGTCTCGGCGTCGACCCTGGTCGTCGACATCGTGGGGAAGGCGCTCACCATCTGCGGGATCGCCGGTTACCGGGAGGACTCGGCCTACAGCCTCGGACGCCTGCTGCGCGACGCCTACGGGGCGGCCGTGATGGTGAACAACGACCGGATCATCGCCAACAACGCCCAGATGCTCCTGGTGCACAAGGAGGACTGAGAGGCGTGGCCGATGACGACTACGGGACCTTTCGCCGGGAGCTGATCGACTCGGGACTGGTCCTCGACGCCGGGGTCGAGGGACTGTACGGCCGGTCGCTGGCCTACGAGGAGATCGTCGCCGGGATCATCGCCCTCACCACCCGGACCGGCGCCGGCGACGGGGCCAGGACGGTGCACTTCCCGCCCGTGATCCCCCGGTGGCTGCTCGAGAGGACCGACTACCTGAAGTCGTTCCCCGACCTGACCGGATCGGTGCACACCTTCCGGGGCGACGACCGGCTGCACGTCCGGCTGCTGGCCCTGGTGGAGGAGGGCCAGGACTGGGTCGAGGTCCTCGAGCCGGCCGACGTGGTGCTGCGGCCCGCCGCCTGTCATCCCGTGTACCCGCTGTGCACGGGGGCGCCCCTGCCGGCGGGGGGACGGCGCTTCGAGGTGCACGGGTGGTGCTTCCGCCACGAGCCCAGCCCCGATCCGGCCCGGATGATGGCGTTCCGGATGCACGAGTTCGTCTACGTCGGGGACCCCGCCGGTGCCGACGCCCACCGCGACGTGTGGCTGGAGCGGGGGACGCAGATGCTCGAGAGCCTCGGTCTGGAGATCGAGGTGGTGGTGGCCAACGACCCCTTCTTCGGGCGGGTGGGAAAGATGATGGCGGCCAACCAGCGCCAGGAGGCGCTCAAGCTCGAGTTCGTCACCCCCATCACGTCGGAGGAGTCACCCACGGCCATCTCGTCGGTCAACCGGCACCAGGACCACTTCGGGCTGACCTTCGGGATCACGTCGGCCGACGGGGCGGTGGCCCACTCGGCCTGCTTCGCCGTGGGGGTGGACCGCACCGCGTTGGCGCTGTTGCACAGGCACGGCCTCGACCCGGGAGCGTGGCCGTCGGAGGTCCGAACCCGGTTGTGGCCGTGAGGCCGTCACCGTGAGCCGGTCGTCATGAGACTGCAGATCTTCGACCTCGACCCGGCCACCTACCGCCCCCACCGGCTGCACGCCCCCGACCGGAACTGGACCGAGACCAACTGCTGGCTCGACATGATGATCGAGGTGCTCCACGTGCTCGGCCTCGATCCGGTGGCGGCGCTCCCGGGGACGCTCAGCGCCGACTTCGACGGCGACCAGTGGGGCCTGTTCAAGTTCCCCCTCGAGGATCTGCGGGTGCTGTTCGGGCTGGAGGTGTCCGAGATGTACGTCTGGCGACCGGTGATCGACCACGTGGCCGACCACCTGTCCCAGGGTCACCTCCTCACCGTCGAGGTGGACGCCTGGTATCTCCCCGACACGGCCGGGATCACCTACGGGCTCGACCACGCCAAGACGGGGATCGTGATGCAGATGCTCGACCGGTCCGACCGGCGGCTCGGCTACTTCCACAACGCCGGCTACTTCGAGCTGGGCGGAGACGATTTCGACGGCATCTTCCACCTGCCCGACGGACGCGACCCGAACGTCCTTCTCCCCTACGTGGAGATCGTGAAGCTCGACCGGGTCCGCCACGACGACGACGGTCGGCTGCTCGAGACCGTGGTGGCCCTGACCAAGGACCACCTGGCCCGCCGGCCGGCCACCAACCCCGTGGCGCGGATGCGGGCCCGGATCGAGGCCGATCTCGGATGGCTGGCCTCGGAGGGTGACGCCACCTTCCATCCCTACGCCTTCGGGACGTGCCGCCAGTGCGGGGCCAACGCCGAGGTGGCGGGGACCTTCGTCGGTTGGCTGGACGAGCGCGACGGCGGCGGCCTCGACAAGGCGGCCGGCGCTTTCGAGGTCATCGCCGCCACGGCCAAGGGACTCGAGTTCTCGCTGGCCCGCGCCGCGCGGGGCCGGACGGTGGATCTGGCCCCCCCGTTCGAGAAGATGGAGATGGCGTGGGACACGGCCATGGACATCCTGGTGGAGCGCTATGGGACATGACCTGTTGGCGGGGGCGACGTGGTCGTGCTGTTCCACCGCACCCGGCGCCGCCGAATCGCCGGACGGGCTCGACGCCCTCCCGGTGTCGTGGACGGCGGCGATCGTCCCGGGGACGGCCGCCGCCGCCGTGGCCGCCACCTCCGGGTGGTCGCCGACGACGGCGATCGACTTCGACGCCTCGGACTGGTGGTTCCGCTGCCGGCTCCCCGCTGGCGGCGACGGGGCCTGGACGCTGACGCTCGAGGGCTTGGCCACCGTGGCCGACGTGTGGTTCCGGGGCGAGCACGTGCTGCACAGCGAGAACATGTTCGTCCCCGGCCGCGTGCCGCTCGCCGCCGTGGCCGCCGGCGACGACATCGTGGTGCGCTTCGCCGCCCTCGCCCCCCTGCTCGGGGCGCGCCGGCCCCGGCCCCGGTGGAAGACGCAGATGGTCGACCATCAGGGGTTGCGGTGGTTCCGGACCACCTTCCTCGGGCGTCAACCGGGATGGGCCGTCACGCCCGCCCCCGTCGGTCCGTGGCGCCCCGTCCGTCTCGAGCCGGCCGGGCCGGCGGTGGTGGGGCGCCGGGTGGTGGCCACCTGTGGCGACGACGGGACCGGGGTGGTGTCGGTGATGGTACGCCTGGCCGGTGGTGCCGACGGCCCCGGCCACGCCGCGCCGGGGACGGCCCGGGCGGTCGTGCGGCGCGTCGACACCTCGGCCCCGGCCACGGCGGAGGTCGAGGGGCCGCTCGCCGTGCGGGTCGAGGGCGCCGAGCTGGTGGTCGAAGGAGAGGTGGTGGTGCCGGGGATCGAGCGGTGGTGGCCGCACACCCACGGCCCCCAGCCCCTGTACGGGGTCAGCCTCGAGGTGGGCGACACCACCGTCGACGCCGGGCGCGTCGGTTTCCGGACGGTCGTGCTCGACCGCGCCGACGGGGCGTTCACCCTGGCCGTGAACGGGGTGGAGGTGTTCTGCCGAGGGGCGTGCTGGTGGCCCGTCGATCCGATCGGTCTGCACGCCGGGGACGACGATCTGCGGTCCACGTTGGAACTCGTGGTCCGGGCCCACATGAACATGGTGCGGATCCCGGGAGGGACCGTCTACGAGGACGCGCGCTTCTGGGACCTCTGCGACGAGTTGGGGATCATGGTGTGGCAGGACTGCATGCTGGGTTATGTCGACCCGCCCGGGGACGAGACGTTCACCGTCGCCGTGGTGTCCGAGCTGGAGCACGTGTTCGGGGAGTTGGGGGGCCGGCCCGCCCTGGCCGTGCTGTGCGGGGGGCAGGAGATCGAGGAGCAGGCCGCCATGTTCGGGCTCCCCCGCCCGACGTGGGACTGCCCGCTCACCACGACCACCATCCCGGAGAGGGCGGCGCTGGATCTGCCCGGCGTGCCCTACGTCACCTCCAGCCCCACCGGGGGCGAACTGCCCTTCCAACCCGACGGCGGGGACTGTCACTACTGGGGCGTGGGCTCCTACCTGCGCCCGCCCGACGACGCCCGGCGGGCCGGGATCCGCTTCATGAGCGAGGGGATGGGATTCGCCATCCCGCCCGAACGGCAGACGGTGGACGAGGCGTGCGGCGGGGCCGGGCGCGCCGGCCACGACCCACGGTGGAAGCAGGCGTTGCACCACGACACGGGCCGGTCGTGGGACCTGGAGGACGTGCGGGACTTCTACGTCGGGGAGCTGTTCGGGATCGACCCCCACCTGCTGCGCTACGTCGACCCCGAGAGGGCGCTCGACCTGGGGCGCGCCGCCGTGGCCGAGTTGTTCTCGCGCACCCTGAGCGAGTGGCGTCGTCCGGGGTCCCCGTGCGCCGGGGGGCTGCAGGTGGCCCTGCGGGACCTCGTGCCGGGGGCCGGCTGGGGAGTGATCGACGCCCTGGGGAGGCCCAAGGCGCCGTGGTTCGCGCTGCGGCGGGTGCTGGCGCCGGTGGCCGTGCTCGTCACCGACGAAGGTCTGAACGGTCTGCATCTCCATCTGGTGAACGACACCGCCGCCGCCTTCGCCGGATCGGTGAAGGTCGAGCTGTTCGCCCGCGGCGAGCTGCGGGTGGAGGAGGCCGTCCGGGCCGTCGAGATCCCCGCCCGGGGCCACCTGGTGCTCGAGGCGGCAGCCATGTTCGACGGATTCCGGGACCTGAGCTACGCCTACCGCTTCGGCCCCCCGGCCTACGACGTGGTGGCGGCCGGACTGGCCGACGGCACCGGAGGGATCGTCAGTGAGGTCGTCCACCTCCCGTCGGGTCTGGCCCGCCCCCACGAGTCGGAGATCGGCCTGGCGGCGACGGCCAGTCCCGGGGCCGAGGGGGCCTGGTCCCTGACGGTGACGACCGGGCGGTTCGCCCAGTGGGTGGTGGTCGAGGTCCCCGGGTTCGTGCCCTCGGACTCGTGGTTCCATCTGCCGCCGGGCGCCAGTCGGACCGTGACGCTGCTGCGGTCCGACGGCGCCGAGCGCCCGTCCGGTCTCGTCCGGGCCCTCAACGCCCAGGCGACGGCGCGGATACGACTCGAGCCGTGACCTCCCGGGCCCTGTGGTTCGGCCCCGAGGAGCGCCCCCTCTTCGGGTGGCTGGAGACGCCGGAGGGGGGGAGGGTCCGGGGCGCCGTGGTGCTGTGTCCTCCGCTCGGCCTGGAAGGGGTGTGCTCGGCGCGGGCCTTCCGCCATCTGGCCGAGCGGCTGGCCGGGGTCGGACTGGCGACGGTGCGCGTCGACTACGACGGGACGGGGGACTCGGCCGGGGGGCAGGACGACCCGGGCCGTGTCGAGGCGTGGCTGGCCAGTGTCCGCTGCGCCGTCGATTTCGTGAAGACGGCCGGGGCCCCGCTGGTGGTGGTGGTGGGGATGCGCGTCGGGGCGACGATCGCCGCCTGCGAGGTGGCGCGGGGCGGCGGTGTGGACGGGGTCGTCCTGTGGGACCCGTGCGCCTCGGGCCGTTCCTACCTGCGCGAGCAGCAGGCCCTCGGGCTCTTCAGCCTGGGGGCGAAGGGAGCCGACGACGGGTCGGTCGAGATTCCCGGGATCGTCTTCGGCGCCGACACCGTCAGGGAGTTGGACGGCCTCTCGATCGCCGCCACCGAGGGCCCGCTGGCCGATCGCGTCCTGGTGCTCGTCCGCCCGGAACGGCCGGCGAACAAGGCCATGAGGACGCGCCTCGAGATGGACCACGTGGAATGGGGTCCGGCGGAGGGCCAGGCGGCCTTCGTGGACGTCGAGCCGTTCGAGGTCCGCGAGCCGGTGGCCACCGTGGAGGCGGTGATCTCGTGGGTGTCGGCGACGGCGGGTCGGCGGGAGGCGGCGTTCTCGGTGTCCGCCGGTGGCGGCGCCACGACCGGCGGGACCGCCGACGCCGACCGGACGGTGGCCACCGTCGACGGCGACGGCCGGGCCGTCGTGGAGCGGATCGTGACCATCGGGGAGCAGAAGCTGTTCGGGATCGTGTCGGAGCCCGCCGAGCCGGCCGCGCCGGGGCGACCGACGGTGATCCTGCTGAACGCCGGGATCATCGACCACGTGGGCCCGTCGCGGCTGTGGGTGGACTTCGCCCGCCGGTGGGCGGCCGGCGGCGTCCGGGTGTTGCGGTTCGACCTGAGCGGGCTGGGCTTCAGCCCGGCCCGGGAAGGACAACGCGAGGACGAGATGTACCCGCCCGAGGCGTTCGACGATCTGGCCGCGGCCGTCGCCGTCATGGCGGGCGACGCCCGCCGGGACGTGATCCTCACCGGGCTGTGCTCCGGGGGCTACCACTCCATCGAGGGGGGGATCGCCCTCGGGGTGGGCCACGTGTGCGTGATCAATCCCATCCTGACGGCCCGGCCGTCGGAGATCCGGAGCGGGGAGGGCGACGGGCGGACACCGGAGATCGACGCCCGCCGGCAGGCCACGACGGCGCGGCGGCGGTGGGTGCGCGCCCTGCCGGCCCACGATCTGCTGGGGAGCATCGTCGACCGGCTTCCCGACGCCGCCTGGTGGATCATCAATCGGGTGGCCGTGGCCAGCCCGCCCGCCCGGATCATCGGGAGACTGGTGGACAGCGGGACCGATACCTACGTCGTGTGCGGCGACTCCGAAGCCCGGGTGATGCGTCGCGGCCAGGCCGCCGCCTTTCGGCGGCTGGCCCGGTCCGGACGCTTCCATCTCGAGGTGATGCCGGGCATCGACCACGAGCTGTTCGCCCGCGCCTCGCGCGATCGGGTCGGTCCGGTGGTCACCGAGAGGATCTTGGGATCGGTGGCCACGACGGAACCGGCCCGTCGCCCGTGACGCGGAACACCTGAAGGAAAAATCAGAAGATCAGTGGTGCGACTACTTGGTCGGCTTCTCGAAGGCGCACTTGGCGCTGCCCGACCCGTTGGCGGTGGTGACGGTGACCTTGGCCGACTTCACGGTGCCGATCTTCTTGGGCACCGGAAACTCGATGGCCTTGCCCGAATCGGCGGTGAAGGCAGCGGGCAGGACCTTCACCTTCGTGCCCTTGCCGGCGATCGTCACCGACGTGGCGCCGGCCAGGCCTTTGCCCTCGATCGTGACCGTCTTCTTGTCGAAGGCCGGTGACGGCGAGCACGCCTTGACGATCGGCGCCGACGAAGTCTTGGCGAAGGCCGCCCCGCTCAGTGCCGTGGGTACGGCGAACCCCATGGCCACAACGGCGACACCGGACGCGACAAATCGAACTTTCACTTGCCATCCCCCCCTTGAGTCTTGACCACGACACAGTGCCCCACCCGGATCACCGGACGCCCAACGGCCGGCCAAAAGTTCAACACCGCCGAGGTGGTGCGTTGGCCAACACGAGGGGCGGACGAGGCCTCCGGGCGGCCCGTCGCAGATGGTCGCGCCTCTCAGACGGTCTCGGGCCTCGACGACCGGGCCGGAACCAGCGAGCGCCAGCGCTTGTGGACGGCGCGGACGTGGGGGAGGCTGCGGACGACGAGGCGGTCCACCGGTCCGTGCAGCGCGAAGAGGAGGGTCGAGATGCGCGTGAGGTCGGGGTAGAGGCCCATGAGGTAGGTGTTGCCGGGACTGGCGCAGGGGTCGACCCACCGGGCGTCGGTGTTGTGGTGGATGTAGTCGAACGAGTCCACGTGGAGCAGGACGCCGGGACCGAAGCGCTTGAAGCGCTCGTCGTAGGTCACCTTGACGCCGAAGAGTCCGTCGCCTCCCCGGAGCAGGATCCTCATGGCCAGTGTCCGGCCACCGCACTCGAGGGAGAGGACGAGAAGCCTCTTGTGGTCGGCGAACCGTTCGCACATGGAGTGGAAGTACTCCGGTTCGCCGGGAGTCGACGCCAGGGCCACCCCCGTGATCGACTTGTAGCCGGCCGCCTCGAGGGCGATGAAATCGTCGATGGCGGACAGGTCGTGCGACCGGTCGACGAGGACGGGCGCGGTCCCGAGCTCGTCCGCCAGCTGGAGGCGGCGGCGGCGGAGCTTCTTGCGCCGGTTGGCGCTCAGGTCGTCGTCGTAGGTGGGTTCGGCCCTCCGCACCAGAAAGGCCCTCTGGAAGTCCTCCTGGGTGTGGATGGGCAGGCCCAACTCCGCGGCCGCGCTGCGCAGGTGGTGGGCCACGGGTCCGCCTTCGCGCAGTGAGTCCAGCCCGAAGAGGCGGTAGCCGAGTGCGGCCCGTCGGTCGGCCAGGGTGGTGAGGAGGGTGGCCATCGCCGTGGTGCCCGCCGACGCATCGACCAGGGGGGTGCCGACATAGGTGCTGCGTCGGACCTTGTTGGCGGCGATGGGATACGAGATGTTGTACCAGCGCGAGACGGGCCTGATCGGCACGCAGGCCTGGAACCGTCCGCCTTCCTCGGCCACGACGAGGGCGATGTCGGCACCGTGGGAGAGGTGACGCGCCGCGGGGATCACGCAGTCCGGTTCGCAGAGGGGATTGGGTTCCACGGCCCGGTCGGCGAGCTGGCGCCAGCTCTCTTCGTCGCCGGCCGAGATGTCACGCACGTGGATGAGGCGACCGATCACGGCGGGCCCCTCTCGACCACGGGATGTCTCATAACCGGCGGACGGTCACGCCCGTGTCGTCAGGCAAAGGCCGCAGCCACGGCCTGGGTGTCGGGGAAGAGGTCGACGGCCACCACCTTGCCGTCGGAGAACGTCCAGATCTGGGTCTCGTCCATGTCGACCGTTCTCCCCGTCGGGGCCGTGAAGGCCATGTGGAGCCAGACCACGACGAGGTCGCCCTCGCCGAAGACGGCCTTGATGTCGAAGGCGGTCATCTCGACCACGTCCATCGCCTCCATGAAGGCGACGACGCCCTGGCGGCCGGTGTACTCCTTGAAGAAGGGGGCGGCCTGGCGGTCGGCGCAGGCGACCGCCCACCGGACCTTCCTCGATAGGTGCGCCATGGGGGCCATGATGTCGCCGCGCCCGAGGGCCTCCTGGATCTGGCGGACGGTGTCGACGTGCGAAAGCGGCGAGGCGACGGGCGGCGGCGGGGGGTCGGCCACAAGGCGATCGTAGGACAGCGGCCGGGGACCCGTTCACGGGACGGATACGGTGACCCCGGGGCCGTTGTTCATCGCCGACGGGCCGCGGCGGACCGGGAGAGGTGGGGATGGGAACGTCGGCGGGTCCGGTGGCACTGGTGGGGAGCGGGGAATTCCTCGAGGCCATGGTCCCGGTGGACGCCGGCCTGCTCGAGGGTCGGCCCCGGCGAGCGGCCGTGCTCCCCACCGCCGCCTCGCTGGAAGGTGACGAGCGGGTGGCGTGGTGGCTCGACCTGGCCCGGCGGCATTACGACGGCATGGGGGTGGAGACCGTCCCCGTTCCCGTCCTGACCCGGGCCGACGCCGACGACCCGGGTCTGGCCGGGCTGGTCGACGAGGTGGGTCTCGTCTACCTGTCGGGCGGCGATCCCCACCATCTGGCCTCCACCCTGCGGGGGTCGGCGGTCTGGGGCGCCGTCACCGCCGCCTGGCACGCCGGCGCCGCCCTGGCGGGGTGCTCGGCCGGTGCCATGGCGCTCACCTCGGGTGCCCCACCCGACCTCGGACCGGGCGGGACCCGTCGGCCGGCGTCGGCGTCCGCCGACCTCGGACCGGCGACGGACCAGAGCGGACTGGGGGTGGTGGGGCACCTGGCCGTGATCCCCCATTTCGACCTCCTCGAGCGCCGGCGGCCCGGGGTGGCGGAGTGGTTCGCCTCCTGGCAGGGGCCGGGGACGACCCTGGTCGGGGTGGAGGAGGAGACGGCCCTGGTGTCGACGGCGGACCGGTGGCGGGTCGAGGGGCGGGGTGCCGTCTGGGTCTTCGGGGGCGGCGGCCGCCGGCGTTTCGCCGCCGGCGCCGAGGTCCCCCTGGCACCGCCCCGGTGACCGTCCCGGAGCCCGGGCCGGCGGGGGGAACCGGAATGCCCTCTGCGCTCGTCGTGTTGAGACTGGTCGAGAGGACCCACAGAAAGAAAGGCCCCCCATGCCGGCCGTGACCGTCAGCGACATCCTCAGCCTCGAGAAGATCCCCGCCCCCCAGGGCGCCGAGCGACCCGTGCTCTCGCGCACCGAGGCGCCGAGCGGTTTCGAGGGCGAGGGGTTCCCGGTGCGCCGGGCCTTCGCCGGCGTGGACCTGGCCCGGCTCGACCCCTTCGTGCACATGGACCAGATGGGCGAGGTGGACTACGCCCCGGGCGAGCCCAAGGGGACGGCTTGGCACCCGCACCGCGGCTTCGAGACGGTGACCTACATGATCGACGGGACCTTCCAGCACCAGGACTCGGCCGGCGGGGGCGGGATGATCACCAACGGCGACACCCAGTGGATGACGGCCGGCGCCGGGATCCTCCACATCGAGGCCCCCCCGGAGGCCCTGGTGACGAGCGGCGGACTGTTCCACGGGATCCAGCTGTGGGTCAACCTCCCCTCCGCCGACAAATGGGTGCCCCCCCGCTACCAGGACATCCGCAGTGGTCAGGTGGCCCTGCTGTCGTCCCCCGACGGCGGTGCCCTGCTGCGGGTCATCGCCGGCGAGGTCGGTGGTCACGGCGGACCCGGCGTCACCCACACCCCCATGGCCATGGTCCACGTCACCGTCAGCCCCGGGGCCCGGGTGGTCCTGCCCTGGACCCGGGAGTTCAACGCCCTCGTCTACGTCCTGGCCGGCCGGGGCGCCGTGGGGTCGGGCGGCGTCGCCGTGGAGACCGGGAACCTGGTGGTCTTCGGCGACGGGGACAACCTGGTGCTGTCGGCCCACCCCGACCAGGACCGGTCGTCACCGGACCTCGACGTCCTCGTCCTCGGCGGGCGGCCCATCAGGGAGCCCGTCGCCGCCTACGGGCCCTTCGTCATGAACACCCGGGCCGAGATCGCCCAGGCCTTCGAGGACTACGAGAAGGGGAAGCTGGGGACCATCCCCGCCGACCACATCGGTCACTGAGCGTCCCGGCTCCCGCCGGGCGTCGGCTCAGCTCGACGTGCCCACCCCGGTGAACGTGACCGTCATCCATCCCTGGCCGTTGTCGGCGTTGAACTTGTACTGGCCGGAGAACGATCCGGCCCCGGACGGGGTGAACGTCACCGCCTGGGTCACGGCCGTGTCCGGGTCCAGGGTGATCCCTTCGGGGAGGGGCCGGGCCGCCGAGAAGACGCCCGCCGGCGCCGCCGCCCGCGTGATGGTGAGGGGGATGTTGCCGGTGTTGTCGATGCGGAAGGTGCGGGTCACCGAGCGGCCTGCCGCCACCGGGCCGAAGTCGATGGTGTCGGGGGCGAGGGTGAGGACGGCGGTGCCGCTGGCGGCGGCGCCGGTGAGGGGGACCGTGACGGCGCCGTGGTCACTGGTGATGGTGATCGAGGCGATGTTGGTGCCGGCCGTGGTGGGGTCGTAGGTCACCGAAGCCGTGACCGACTGCTGGGGGGCGAGGACCGACCCCACCCGGGGCAGACCCTTCGCCGAGAAGGGCGCCGCCGGGAGATCGACACCGGTGATCGTCTCCGGGTGGTCCCAGGAGTTGGACACGGTGAAGGTGAGTGTCTTCCCACCGGCCCCCGTGTCGAGGACGCCGAACGACACCGGAGGGGCCCCGAGGAGCAGTCCCGGAGCGGTGCCGTAGCCGGTCAGGGCCACGGTGGCGGAACCGGCCGTGCCCGTCACGGTGACGGCGGCCACCACGGCGCCGGCCGAACGGGGGGTGAAGGTGACGGGGATGACGATGCTCTGGCCGGCCGCCAGGGAGCGACGGCGCCGCGGACCGCGCACGGAGAACTCCTGGTTCTTGCCGCCCAGAGCGGCGGTGTCGGGGAAGCCGGCCGAGCCTTCGGTCCCGGCCCCCTTGTTGGGCACCGAGGTGCCCGACGGGACGGCCACGTCCACCACTCCGGCGGCGGACGAGACACCGGTGATGGTGGTGGCCCGGTTGGCCGTCACGGTGACGTCGGCCGTCTTGCTGGTCCCCACGGCCACCGTGCCGAAGTCGACCGGCGCCACCTGGAGGGGTGCGTTCGCCTTGGCGCCGAAGGCGAGCAGCTTCCCTTTGCGGTTGCCCACGTAGACGACCCCGTTGTAGGCGGTGGGGACGGAGAACTTCGACGCCGTGCCGATGGGGGCCGACCACAGGAGGGGTAGCACGCCCCCGGAGGGGATGGCCCCGTAGGCGCGCAGTTGGGCGTCGCCGCCGGTGGGGCCGTCGGAGTAGACGGTCCAGACCACCGCACTCCCCGCCGTGGTGCCGTTGCTCGTCACCTCGGGGGAGCCCGAGGTGTAGCCGAAGGCGCCGGTGCTGGTGCCGGCCGAGGTGAGCTCCGGGACACCGCTGCCGTTCACGCCGTAGCTGAGGGCGCGGAGATAGCCGCCACCGCTCGATTCGGTGATGTAGACCCATCCCCCCTGTCCCCCGTAGACGGCCAGATGACCCCAGACGCCGTCGTAGGGTCCGAGTGTCTGGATGGTGTCGTCGGTCATGCCTGGTCCCTGCTCGCGCCCGCCGAGGTTGTCCCGGTTGAGCAGGAAGATCCGCCCGTCCTTGCCCACCTGGACGAGGAGGTCGGGGTCGGCGCTCGTGCCGAAGTACTGCGAGGGCAGGGCGATGGGGCCCCCGGAGCCGAGATCCACGTCACCCTGGTCGAGGGAGGGAGCGTTGGCCGGGGCGAAGAAGTCGGTGGCGGTGAGCTGGCCGTTGCTGCCCACGTCGAGCCGGACGACCGATTCCGAGAGTGTCGGCGGCGGGTCCTTCCCCGGTGACGGCGGGGGGGCGATGCCGTTGCCGGTGGTGAGGAGGATCTGGTTGGCGCCGTCGGAGACGAGCCCGCCGCCCGATTGCCAGATGCCGGATTGTGAATTCTGGTCGGTGCCGGTGCCCGCCTCGTCGGACCACATGGCGGTGATCTTGTGGGTGGTGGTGGAGACTCCGGCCACGATGCCCCGGTAGGGGGTGTTGTCGCAGTCGGAGGAGAACGCCGCGTAGACCACCCCCCCGAGGAGCAGGAGAGCGGGACGTTGCAGCTGGGAGTAGTCGGTGAAGGGCACCCCGGGCGTGTTGTCGGGCGTGCCCTGGATCTCCACGGGGAAGCCGGACGCCTCCTTGCCCGTGGTGGCCGAGACGGCCTGCATCCAGGTGTGGTTGGTCGAGCCGTGCCGGAGACGGGTCGTCAGATAGACGAGACCGGTGGACGGGTCGATCACCGGGGTGGAGGTGGAGCCGAGGTCCGGTGTCAGGTCGCCGCAGCCGATGGTGGACGCCAGGAGGGGCTTCCCGAAATGACGCTCCCACTGAATTTTGCCGGTGGTGGCGTTGATCCCGTAGGCCCAGGCCTTCTCGGTGGTGACGATGACGGTTCCGTTCCACACGAGCGGCTGGGCGTAGATGGCCCCGGTGAGCGACGTCGTGAAGATACGGCCGAACGACGCCGACTCGACGTCGGAGGGGGCCAGGCTGGGCTCGTTCGGATCCCACCCCGACCGCAGGTTGTCGTAGGCGGCGGTGGTGACGTTGGGCGGTGATCCGGCCAGGGCGGCGGCCGTCACGATCCCGATGCCGCTGCCGACCACCACCACGGCCACCAGCACCGCCACAGCGCGGCGTGTCCTCAGCCGACTCATCCCGCCCCCCTGTTCAGCCGCCCGTCCAGATACCCGAGCGTAGGCGGCGGGGCGTTGTTCCGTAAATCGGCTTCGGGGCGATTCTCAGACGGACGAGCGGCGGCGGAGAACCTCGAGGGCGTGGTCGGCGTGCTTCTGCATGCTCAGCTCGCTCTTGATCACACCGATGACCTTGCGGTCGGTGTCGATGACGAAGGTGTTGCGCTTGACGGGGACGAGACCGCCGCTGCGCTTGACCCCGAAGATCTCGGCCACCCGGCGGTCGGGGTCGGACAGGAGGGGGAAGTCGAAGCTGTACTTGTCGGAGAACTGCTTCTGCTTCTCGACGGCGTCGGCCGAGATGCCGATCCGCTGGCCGCCGGCCTCCTCGAACTCCTTCTTGAGGTCGCGGAAGTGGCAGCTCTCCTTGGTGCACCCGTAGGTCATGGCCCCCGGGTAGAAGAACAGGGTCACGGGGCCGGCGGCCAGGAGATCGCTCAGTGTGCGCTGCGTCCCCGTCTCGTCGGGCAGGGTGAAGTCCGGAACCAGATCGCCGACGTCCATGGTGGGTGACCCTAATCCGGCGGGTGCCGTCGGTGCCGGTCGGAGGCGCGGCCGGGAACTAGGCGCGTGGAGAGTCGAGGATGAGGACGGCGTTGTGGCCGCCCATGCCGAGGGAGGACTTGACGATGGGGCCTTCGACGCAGGCGTTGGGACCGTCGAGGAGACGGGGATGCCCGTGGGCCACCCGGGGCGGGGCGGGAATGACACCGGTGTCGAAGCCGTAGAGCGAGGCGACGAGCTCCACCGCCCCGGCGGCGCCCTGGCAGTGCCCGGTCAGGGGCTTGACCGAGAAGATCCCTTCGGCCGCCGGGAAGAGCTCGTCGAAGATGGCGGCTTCGGCCGTGTCGCACTGGACGGTCCCGGGTCCGTGGGCGTTCATGTAGGCGACCTCGCTGGGATGGACGCCGGCATTCTCGAGCGCCGAGGTGAAGGCCCGGCGGATCTCTCTGTGGCTGGGGTCGATCGAGATGGCGTGGTAGGCGTCGTGGGACATGGCGCCGCCGCGGATGGTGGCGTACGAGCCGTCGGGGCGGCCGGAGACGACCATGCCCACCGAGGCCTCCCCGGCGGTGAAGCCGCGACTGCCTTCCTGGAAGGGCCGGCAGCTGTCGAGCGACGGGCCGTCCACGAAGAGGACGCCGACCTTGGCGAAGGCCGCGGAGTTCTCGGGACTGAGCGAGATGTCGCTGGTGACGACGAGGACGTCGTCGGCCACGCCGGAGTCGATCCAGGACTTGGCCGTCAGCAGGCCGGCGACCCCGGAGGCGCACATGGCCGTGACGGCCATGGTGGGTCCGTGGAACCCGAACTCCCGATTGATCTCCTCCAGGACGGTGGACGGCATCAGGCTCAGCCACTCCCGCTTGGTGGCCTGGAAACCGTCCCGGTGGTGGTAGCTACGCCAGGCGTCGACGTCGCCCAGGACGAGGCCGTGGATCAGCCCGGTGACCTTCCCGGGGCGCCAGCCCCTGTCCAGGGCGTTCTCGACCGCCTCGCGCCCCGAGGCGCGTACGGCCTGGTGGTAGCGGGTGGGTCCGTCGGTCGGGTTGCCCTCGTCCTCGATCCGGGCCACCCAGGCGACGTCGTGGTCGAAGTGGGGGGAGAAGCCGGGTGTGGGCCGGACGGCGGACTCACCCGAGAGGAGGCCCTGGTGCAGGAACTTCCGTCCCCAGCCGTAGCCGGTGACGGCGCCGTAGCCGCAGATCGCCGGGGACGACCGCCCACCCGGACCACGTCGGTCCCCTGGGTGTGTCATCAGCTCGGGAAACTCGGTAGGCACGACACCCTCTCTCATGTGGCCCATTGGTAACGATCCGGCTCATCTGTCCCGGTTGAGCTCTTTGTACCGAATTAGCTCACCAGTCACTTCCTCAACAGCGACCCAGAGTAGGACTCCGGCTTCCCGGCGTAAAGAGGGGATTTGGGGACCCCCGGAGCCGGGCCGGCCAAAACGAGCGAATCGCGGTCGGATCCTTACCCCGGGTAGGAGGAACCCCCGGAGTCCTCCCAGAGCGCCGGCCGTGACCCGGGGAGCGCGCTTTTCGACAGCACCCTGTCGCCACCGGGGCCGTCTCCCGGCGCCGGCCGGCACGGTGGGTGACCGCGGGCGTGGGGTCGGCGGGCGTGGCCGTGGGTAAAGATCCACGTTCCAGGCGTCGATAGAGGACTCATGGCCCAAACACGACTGGGGTCGGTGTCAGGGCCATCCGCCGCCTCGCCTGAGAGCTCCGGAGCCGATCCCGACGAGAACCCGGCCGTAGTGGGCGGGGGCGAAGACGACGGCCCGGACGCCCCCATGGCCCGGCGGCTGTCGACGTTTGCCGACCTCACGCACGTCGTGGCCTGGGAGCTCGAGCTGCCCGGGGTGGGTCTGTTCTGGCATGCCCCCTTCGCCCGGCTGATCAAGGACCCCTCGGCGGGGCCGTTCCGGGTCCCGCCCGGCGAGGGCGGGCTCCTGGTGGACGCCGACGCCCTGGGCGACGCCCTGCTCGCCCCCATCATCGAGACGGTCAAGTCCGGGGTGGTGTGGGAGAACTACGAGCTCGTCCAGGAGTACGAGGCGCCCGGCGGGGAGGTCCACCGGGTTCTGGTGCGGGCCGTGGCCGTTCCCGACCCGGGCGTGGCCCACTTCTTCGGGATCGCCGCCGACGTCTCGGAACCGGGCGACGTCCCGTGGATCACCGCCGACGTCGGGGAGCGGTTGCAGCTGCTCGTCGAGCACTCGCCCGACGGCATCGTGGTGCACCAGGAGGGCCTTGTCGTCTACACCAATCCGGCCGCCGTGCGGATGGTGGGGCTCAGCTCGACCACCGAGGGACTGGGTCGACCCATCGCCTCGTTCATCCATCCCGACGACCTGGGCAAGACGGTGGCTCGCCTGGCCGAGCTGCGCGATCCCGGCGACGTCGTCAAGGGCTTCGAGGCCCGGCTGCAGCGAGCCGACGGCGAGGTGACATCGGTCGAGGTGGCCAGCGCCCGGACGAGCTGGGGGGGAAAGCCGGCCTTCCAGGTGATCATGCGCGACGTCACCGAGAGGAAGCTGGCCGAGGAGGAGGCCCAGGCCCGCATGGCGATCGAGCGGCGCTACGCCGCCGCCGTGGCCGCCCTCGAGGAAGGCGTGGTGGTGGTCGATGGCGAGGGCACCGTGACGGCGGCCAACGACTCGGCCGTCCGCATTCTCGGGAAGCGGTTGAAGGGTGGACGGGGCGACGCCATCTTCACCGGCGGGCGCCCGGCGCGGACCAACGACGCCACCCCGTTCGCCAAGGAGGATCTGCCCCTGGCCGTGACGCTGGCCCGGCACGAAGGGACCACCGACGTGGTGATCGGTGTCCACGACGAGGACGGGATCGAGCAGTGGTTGTCCGTCAGCTCGCGTCCGATCGACGATGCCGAAGACCACGACGCCGGTGCCGTGGTCTGCTCGGTGTCCGACATCACCGAACGCAAGCATCTGCTGGACAGACTGGCCTGGGAGGCTCGCAACGATCCTCTCACCTCGCTGGCCAACCGCAGCGGGTTTCTCGCCGCCGTCGAGACCGCGCTCGAGGTCAAGGACTCCGAGCGCGACGGGCTCGTGATGTTCTTCTTCGATCTCGACCGCTTCAAGCTGGTGAACGATTCGCTCGGCCACGCCGTGGGCGACGAGGTCCTGCGGGCCATGGCGCAACGTCTGCGGACGGCCATGCCCCGAGCGGTCAGCCTGAGTCGTCTGCACGGCGACGAGTTCGCCGCACTCGAGACCGGCGTGCCCGACACCGACGCCGCCTTGCACCGGGCCGAGGAATTGCGCTCGGTCCTGTCTCGTCCTGTGCAATTGAGCACGGGGCGGACGCTCACGGTGACCCCGAGCATCGGGCTCGTGCGGCTGGCCGATGTGGGCCGCGAGGCGTCCGAGGTTCTCCAGGACGCCGACATGGCCATGCTCCAGGCCAAGACCCGTGGACGCGGGCGGGTGGCCATCTTCGACGCCGGTCTGCGCGAGGAGGTGGGCAGTCGGCTGGAGCTCGAGCACGACCTGCGGGCGGCGGTGGAGAACGGGGAGCTCCGCCTGGAGTACCAGCCGCTGGCCTCGATGGCCAACGGCCGTGTCCTCGGCCTCGAGGCCCTCGTCCGATGGGAGCACCCCCGGCGCGGTCTTCTGCTCCCGGGCCGGTTCGTCGGACTGGCCGAGGAATCCGAGCTCATCATCGCCCTCGGCCAGTGGGTGCTCGAGGCGGGGTGCGCGCAGATGGCGCGTTGGCGTGCGATGTACCCCGAGGCCAACGACTCGTTCCTGGCTGTCAACGTGTCCGCCCGCCAATTCGACGGGACGCAGCTGATGCCGGCGGTACGCGGTGCCCTCGAGAAGAGCGGCCTGCCCCCCGGCGCGCTCATGCTCGAGATCACCGAGTCCGGCATCGTGTCGGACGACGTCCGCCTCCACGGGATGTTGGGCGAGTTGAGGGAGTTCGGTATACGGCTCGCCATCGACGACTTCGGCACCGGTTACTCGTCGCTCAGCTATCTGAAGCGTCTGCCCGTCAGCTACCTGAAGATCGACCGGTCCTTCGTGATGGGGCTGGGGAGCGACACCGAGGACGAACGGATCGTGGCCGCCATCACCGACCTGGGGCACGGTCTCGGTCTGCGGGTGATCGCCGAAGGCGTCGAGAACCGCCAGCAGCGCCACGTGGCGCGCCAGCTCGGGTGCGACCTGTACCAGGGGTATCTACTGGCCGAGCCCCGTCGGCCCCGGGACATCCCGCCGTTCTGGCGCCCCCGGCACGTGCCGGCCATCCGGTCCTGAACGCACGCCGCCCGTCGACCGCCGACGTGTGAAAGCGGGTCGGGGAGGGGTCTGCGTGCCTTCGGCGCAAGCACCGGCGGCGGCGCCCCCCTGACCCCTTCCCCTGGCCCGCTTCCAGACCACAGCCATGTGTCGCCGTGGCCCCCCGCTCGGGTGACCGGGCGCTCGTTGTGCGGCACCCGGACCGGCCGGAGACTGGTTCCCGTCACCCCGCAGACTGCGCCCCCTCGCACAACTGGAACCCACGCCTTTGACAAATTTCGGCCAAATCAGGTCCCCAAGCTGGGAATTTTCTGGGTGTCAGGCGGGGTGCAACGTCCAGCCGGTGATCACCAGCTGTCCGTTGGACACGGTCTGAACCACCGAGACGGCGTAGCGCCCCGGGGCCGGTCCACCGGCGATGGTGACCGTGTCGGTGAGCTGCACGCCGGTGGCGGCGGCGCCGGTGGCCGTGACGGTGACGTCCAGGCTGGCGTCATAGCCCGAGATGTGGCCGCCGACCAGCGCCGCCGGCGGTGGTACGGCGGGAGCGATCGCTCCCCACCAGCCGAGCTGGTTCTGCTCGAGAGACCGGACGCCGGCGATGAAGGACTCGACGGCCGAGTCCTGGACCGCCAGCGGACCGGGACCTTCGACGTAGGCCGGGTCCGGGGTGCCGGTGACCGACATGGTTCCCATGAGGATGGAATTGGTGGCCAGCGTGAGTCCCTGGGCCACCAGGGCCGGGGGCGCCGGCACCGTGGGGGGCGCCGCCGACGGGGGGACGGTCCCCGGGTCACCCCCGGTGTCAGGGACGGTGCGCACCTCGCTGGCGGTGACCAGGTACCGGGTGGGGGTGAACCACAGGGCGTCCGTGGGCCAGCAGGTCACGAGGCTGAGCGTGGGGCCGGGGGTGTTGTAGACGGGCGATCCCTGCTGGATCACCTGGTGGCTCTGGACCGTGTAGTCGTAGGTGGTGCAGGGGGTCTCGTACTCGATGGTGTCGCCCGGCTTCAGCTGGTCGATGTTCACGAAGTAGCTGACGTCGTGCGCTTCCAGCACGGTGTTGCCCGTCGTGCCCGGCCAGACCGAGGTCGGGACGTGGCCGACGGCCACGTTGAGTTGGGCGTCGCCGGTGCCCTCCTCGACGGGGGCGGTGAGCCCGATGGCGGGGATGACGAGGAGACCCTCAGGTCCACCGGTGCTGACCGTCGTGGTGCAGGCGGCCGTCGTCCCCCCGGTGGTCTCGGCCGCCTTGTGACGGGCCTTCTCGAGCTTCTTCACCAGGGCCTGCCCGACCCGGTCGGAGTGGGTGGTCCACAAGGTGGCACGGACCTGCCAGGAGACGGCCGCCGCCACCAGGAGCAACCCGGACCCGAT
Organism: uncultured Acidimicrobiaceae bacterium; assembly: GCA_963800065.1. Lineage (GTDB taxonomy): Bacteria > Actinomycetota > Acidimicrobiia > Acidimicrobiales > UBA8190 > CAWJFJ01. The sequence goes on from CAWCZO010000003.1 coordinate 446,020, forward strand.
CAGGGCGCGGTAGCCCCGCCGCCGGCGGCGGGGGGCGTCGTTTCTCTCCTTCTGGGAAGCGCGGCGGAACAAGACCGCTCCGTTCGTGGTGGCACCCGCCGGCCGGGGGCGGATAGTGACAGATTCCAGGTTAGTGTGACCTTGTTCCGTGGCGGTCGCGCAACGGGTAGTGGTATCTGTATCCCCGTTTGGAGAGGGACGTCCGGTACGCTGGGAGATCAGTGAAGCGCCGAGAACCGCCACGCGTGGGGGGACCGCCCTCCGGCGGATCGGCCGGGGACCCGGGCACGGCTGACGCCCCCGTATCGCCTGGCCCCGTCCCCCCCGCCCCCACCGAGGCCGCCCCCGTCGAGGCCGTCGGCTCGTGGATGGCCGTCCAGGGCGCTCCCGACGACCTGACCGCCGGCCCCCGCTACGACCGCCGCCGCCTCCGACCGGAGCCCGACCTGGTTCCCGGTGAGCCCGGTCCGGCCGTCGACAAGTTGGTCCGGCAGGCCCTGGGGCGGCACATGCTGCTGGGCGAGATGGCCCTCGTGTGCACGTGGGCCTTCGTCTCGTTCGTCGTCTTCCACTTCCTCACCTCGGGCCACGCGTCGACGACGGCGGCGGTGAGCCTGGCCTGGCTGTTCGCCGGGGCCAGCGGGGTCATGGTGGTGGTGATCCTGGCCTTTCGCCGGGTGGCCGAGCGTCGGATCAGGCAGGGGCTGCACGACGCCTCCACGGCGCTGCGTTCGATCGAGTCGGTCACCGACCCCGCCCTGTCCTTCCTGCCGCTCGACGCCCTGCTCGAGGAGCTGCTGGCCCGGACGTGCCGGGTCGTCGGGGGCGAGTCGGCCACCATCTTCCTGGTCGCCGACGATGGTCGGAGCCTGACCGTCCGCGCCGCCCGGGGCCCCGCCCAACCGGCGGCCGGCGCCGCCATCGGTGTGGGCGAGGGTGTGGTGGGGGCCGTCGCCCAGCGGGCCGAGGCCGTGATCGTGAACGAGGTCTCCGACACGACGCTGGCGATCTCGTGGGGCAACCGGGGTGTGGTGTCGCTGGTGGCCGCCCCGCTGCTCGTCGGGGGGCACGTGATCGGCGTGGTGCAGGTCGGCACGGCCCAGAAGCACCGGTTCGTCACCCGCGACCTCAGGCTCCTGCAGCTGGTGGCCGACCGCTCGGCGGCGTCGATCGAACGGGCCCGGCTCGATCAGGACGCCCGCCGCAGTCGGCTGGGGGCGGAGCACGCCCGGCTCCACCTGTCCATCCTGGCGCTGGCCGGTGACGAGATGGCCACCGCCCTCGAGTCCTACGACGACGCCCTCACCCGGTTGGTCGGTGTCATCGTGCCCACCTTCGCCGACTGGTTCGCCGTGGACCTGGCCGAGAGCTCCGGTGAGGTGCGCCGGGTGGCCTGCGGGGCGCGCGCCCGGGACCCCGTCACCTCGTCGCTGCACCGTCATCCCCAGGGTGACGCCCTCGTGCACCGGGTGATGGCCAGCGGACGGCCCGAGGTCCTCATGAACACGCAGGACCGCGGACCCGACAGCGCCACCTCGGACAGCACCGAGGCCGGGGGTTATTCCGAAGCCCCGCCGGCCTCGGGGATCGAGTCCATGGTGATCGTCCCCGTGCACGTCCGGGGGCTGTCGTTCGGCGCGCTCAGTTTCGTCACCGGTGCCGGGCGGCGCGGCTACCGACCGTCGGACCTCGACACGGCCCGCGGCCTGGCCGAGCGCGTCGCCATCGCTGTGGAACGTGTCCTTCTGTGGCGCGAGAGCCGGGCCGCCGAGCGTGCCGCCACCCGTAACGCCGGACAGCTGCGTCGTCTCATGGAGGCGGCACTGGCGGTCAACGCCCCGCTGGCCGAGAGCGAGGTGCTGCGCGTGGTGGCCGACCACGCCCGTCGGATCCTCGGGGCCGACGCCGCCGTCGTGGCTCCGGTGACCGACGTCCCCGACGGGCCGGGGCTGATCGAGGTGGCCTCTCCCTCCACCCTCGGCCGGGCGGAGACGGCGCTCGTCGGCGTGGCCTGCGACCTCGTGGCCACGTCGGACCGGCCGGTGCGCTGGCCCGGGGGGGAGGGCCTCGACGACCTCGAGGGACGGCCCGACGCCAACGGACCCGGCGCCAGCGGAGTGCGTTCGGGAGTGCCGTGGCTGGCGGTCCCGCTGGCCGATGCCTCGGGGTCCACGGGGCGGGTCATCGTGGTGATCGGTGGACCCGGGGGTCCGTTCAACACCGAAGACGAGTCGGTGATGGTGCTGCTGGCACAGATGGCGTCGGTGGCCCTGATGAACGCCCGTCTCTACCAGGCGGTGCAGAGCAACGAGCACCGTCTGCGGGCCGTCGTCGAATCGTCCCCGCTGGCCATCGCCGAGGTCGACCTGTCGGGGGAGGCGCGGTGGTGGAACGGTGCGGCCGGGAGTCTGTTCGGTTGGGAGGACGGCGCCGAGGTTCCCCGCCGTCTCTCGGGCGACGACGCCGCGGCGACTGTTCTGGACGAGCTGTGGAGCCGCACCGCCCACGGGGTGGCGTCGGTGGGAACGGACCTCGTGACCACCGGTCCCCAGGGGAAGACGCTCGAACTGTCGGTGTCCACCGCACCGCTCTTCGATCACGAGGGTGCTGTCACCGGCATCCTGGTGGTGGCCGAGGACGTCACCGAGCGGCGCCGCATGCTCGAACAGTTCCACCAGGCCGAGCGGTTGGGGGCGATGGCCCGGCTGGCCGGCGGGGTGGCCCACGACTTCAACAACCTGCTGACCGTGATTCTCGGATCGAGTGAGGTCCTCCTGCGCCGGTCTGACGTCGATGACGAGTGGCGCGACGACGTAGCCGCCATCCAGCGCGCCGGCGAGCGCGCCGCCGCCCTGACCAGCCAGCTCCTGGCCATCGGACACCGGAGACCGGTCCAGTCGGTGGTGGTCGATCCCGATTCGGTGATGGAGTCGATGCGGCCCATGCTGGTGCGGCTGCTGGGGGAGGACGTCGAGCTGGTGCTCGTGACGGGATCACCGCCGGCCCGGATCCTGGCCGACCCGGCCGAGCTCGAGCGCGCTCTGTTGAACATGGTCATCAACGCGCGCGACGCCATGCCCGAAGGGGGTCGGCTCGAATTCCGCACCCTGGTGATGGGGGCCGATCTCCCCGGTTCGTGGCGCGTCGTCGCCCTCATGGTGTCGGACACCGGTGCCGGCATGGACCCCGAGACGATCGAGCACTGTTTCGAACCCTTCTTCACCACCAAGGGTCTGGCCCGCGGGACCGGCCTCGGGCTGGCCGCCGTGCACGCCATGGTGACCCAGGCCGGTGGCCACATCACGGTGGAGTCGACGGTGGGGAGCGGTACCACCTTCACCCTGTGGTTCCCGGCGGCCGAAGCCGAGCCCGTCGTGGAGGAACGGGACGCCGAGGTGGCCCTCGACCGTGGTGACGAGGTGATCCTGCTCGTCGAGGACGAGGAGGAGTTGCGCCGCCTGGCCGTGCGGGAGCTCGACCGCCGCGGTTACGCCGTGGTGGTGGCTTCCGGTGGCGCCGAAGCGCTCGAGGTGGCCCGTTCGCTCGACGGGCGCATCGACCTTCTCGTCACCGACGTGGTGATGCCGGGGATGAGCGGAGTGGAGCTCGCCACCCAGGCCAACGAGTTGTGGCCCTTGTTGCCGGTCCTCTTCGTCTCGGGCCACCTCGACGAGGGATCGGTCGGCCGTCACCGCATGGCCGAGGATGCCGACCTCCTGGCCAAGCCGTTCACGCCCGACCAGCTCGGGCAGCGCGTCCGTCAGGCTCTCGACCGGTCGCAGGACCGCGGCCGCCAGGGCGTGGGGGCGGGGGACTGGTGGAGCCGACCGAACCGGGCCGCCTGGTCCTGACCCGGTCGCTTCCGACGGCGATCAGTCTCTGATCAGGCAGTCTCTGATCAGGGCTCGAATCGGTAGCCGACGCCGCGGACGGTCCGGACCCAACGGGGGTGATCGGGATCCTTCTCGATCTTGCGTCTGATGCGCCGGACGTGCTCGGTGACCGTGCCGGCGTCCTGCCAGGCCGACGAGGAACCCCACACCTGGGCGAGGAGCTGCTCGCGGGTGAAGACCTGCCGTGGCGAGCTGGCCAGGAAGGCCAGGAGGTCGAACTCCTTGGCCGTGGTCTCCACCAGCAGATCCGAGAGCTTGACCTCGCGGGCCATGATGTCGATGGCGAGGTCGCCGAAGTCGAGGGCGGCGGCGGTGGTCGTCGGCCGCTGTCCCACCCGGCGGAGGACCGTGCCCACCCGTGCCGCCAGCTCGGCCGGGGAGAAGGGCTTCACCACATAGTCGTCGGCGCCCAGCTTCAACCCGAGCACGCGATCGGACTCCCGGCCCCGGGCGGTGACGAGGATGACGGGGACATTGCTCGTCCGCCGGATGGCGGCGAGGACGTCGAAGCCGTCCTCGGTGGTGAGCATGACGTCGAGGATGACCAGATCGGGGGACCGGCCCGACAGCGCCGTCGTCGCCTCGGCTCCGGTGGAGGCCTCCTCCACCTGGTAGCCCTCGGACTCGAGCAGGCGGACCAGCAGGCCGCGGACCTCCGGGTCGTCGTCGACGACGAGCAGACGTCCACAATCCCTACCGGTGTTCCTGTGGGAGACCGGTGTCGTTGTCTCGGCTCTCACTTCTGCCCCCCTCGTCTCGTCACTTTAACTAGTGCCACGACCACCGACCGTAGTTGTGTTGACCAACATTTGGGAAGGGGACTCGGTCAGAATCAGGAAAATACCCGACGGACCCGGCCATCTGCATCCTGGATACGGCGGAGCCTCCAGATTTGTTGGGATGACGTTGATCTGCCGTAGCGCTGAATGTGGCTTGGAGGCTTCACACTCGTGCCTGTGGGGTACCGGGGGTGAGCAGGATCATGGGGGCGCGGCGCGTCCGCGAGGACGACTCGTCGACTCTGTCAGATGTCGCGGACGAGCGCGAGGCGCCCCGCGTGCTGGTGGTAGGCACCGACGACTGGGCCATCGAACAGTCGGCGGCCGCCCTGGAGGAGGCCGGCTTCGGCGTTCTGCGTTGTCACGAGCCCGGCCAGCCGGAGTTTCCCTGCAACGCCCTGATCGAGGGTCGGACCTGCCCGCTCGACGTCGGATTCGACGTGGTGGCGACGGTTCGGGCCCGTCCCCTGGACACCATGGCTCCCGGTGAGCTCGGGGTGGTGTGCGCCCTGCGTCACGGGATCCCGCTCGTGGCCGCCGGGGTGGCACCCGAGCGGCCGTTCGGGCCGTGGGCGTCCGTAACCGTGGAACAAGGGGGGGAATTGGTGGGTGCGTGTGAGAAGGTGGCAGGAGAAGCATTCGCCGAACTCGCCGCCGCCCCGGCCGTTCCGTCGCCCCGAGGAGGCTTCTGATGCCACCCGAAGGTGCCATCCGCGTCACCGACGACATCGAACCCTGGCTCGAAGAGCTGTGGGCCAACAACGGTACCGACCTCCTCATCACCGCCGGTGCCCCGCCGCTGGTGCGGATCGACGGTCAGATCCAACCCGTGAAGGGGGAGGAACCGCTCACCGCCGCCCGCGCCGAACGGATCGTGCTGGCCGTGATGGGCGACGAGCTCATCGTGAAGTTCCGCGAGGAGCGCGAGATCGACTTCGCCTTCAGCTGGCGCAATCAGGCCCGCCTGCGGTGCAACGCCTTCCACCAGCGAGACACGTGCGCCATGGCCCTGCGTGTCATCCCCTACGAGATCCCGGGGTTCGACGAGCTCGGCATCCCGCCGGCAGTCGAGCGTCTGGTGAACCTTCCCATGGGTCTCGTGATCGTCACCGGGCCGACCGGTTCGGGGAAGTCGACCACCTTGGCCGCCATGCTCGACTACATCAACCGCAATCGGGCCTGTCACATCGTCACCATCGAGGACCCCATCGAGTACGTGCACGGCAATCACCGCTCGGCGGTGAGCCAGCGGGAGGTGGGCAACGATACCGAATCGTTCCCGAGGGCTCTCCGTTCGGCTCTGCGCGAAGACCCCGACGTCCTGCTCGTGGGCGAGATGCGCGACCTCGAGAGCATCGCCACGACGTTGACCATCGCCGAGACCGGGCACCTGGTCTTCGCCACCCTGCACACCAACGACAGCGCCCAGGCCATCGACCGCATCGTCGACATGTTCCCCTCGGACCGGCGCGATCAGATCCAGGTGCAGCTGGCCTCCACACTGGAGGGCGTGATCTACCAGCGTCTCGTCCCGCTCAACGGCGGGGGCCTGGTGGCCGCCTACGAAGTGCTCTTCGCCAACCACGCCGTCCGTAACCTCGTACGCGAGGGAAAGACCCGTCAGCTCCGCAACGTGGTCGCCACGCACACCTCCGAGGGCATGCAGACACTCGAGATGGCGCTCACCAATCTCGTCAGCCGTGACCTCATCAGTTACGAGGTGGCCCAGAAGGCGAGTCTGTATCCGAAGGAGATCGGCAGGCCCGGTCCGGGGTCGACGGCACAACCGCTGGTCATCGGACAGCCACCCCAGTCTCCCAGGATCGCCTCGATCTGACAGCACCGGCCCGGATCGTGCCCAACGACTCCGCCGTCGGGGTGTCGGTGCACGGGGAAGGCCCATTCGCCCCATAGCCGGAGTGGGGTTGGCGCATTGTTGTCACTGCATTGACGATGGTTGGAGCCCGGTGGGTTCAACTGTGTATTGGACGGAACGACTCGATAATTGGGGGGGGGGTGACGAGTGATCCGAAGGCGTAGGCCGGCCCGACCCGGCTCCGTTCGACCCGCTCGGCGACCCTCGTCCGATGACCCCACGACGCACGAGGGTGGCTTCACGCTGATCGAGCTCGTGATCGTCCTCACCGTCATCCCCATCGTCATCGCCGGTCTGGCGGCGGCCATCATCACCAGCTTCAAGGATCAGGCGGGAATCTACAACCGGCTCTCGGACTCACACGACGCCCAGATCACGTCCTCCTACTTCGTGCCCGACGTGGAGAGTGCCTCCTTCGTGAACACGAACGTCGCCGGGGTGCCGTGCGAGTCGATCGTCGCCCAGGTTCTGCTGGAGCTGACCGAGACCGCCCCCGGTGGTCAGACGGAACAGATCTACTACGTGGACAACACCATCAACTACCATCCGGATTCGCAGCAGAACGCCATGTTGCGCATCGCGTGTAACGGTACCGTGCCTCTCGGTAACAACACGATCGTGGCTCACAGCGTGACCTCGGCCACCGCCACCGTCTCCTGTGTCACGCCGGCTCCGGTGGCGCCGGCGCCGCAAGCGCCCTGGTCACCTACCTGGACCCCGTGCACCGCCGCCGGGGGGTCCGCCCCCGGCGTGTCGAGCGTCGCCCTGACGGTGTCGGAGGTGCCGACGACCAGCGGTAACGTTCCGTTGGACTCGTTCACCTACAGCCTCACGGCCACCCCTCGGGCCTGGGTTCCCGAGACCGCGTTGGCGACGGGAGGAGCGCCGGTTCCCGGCCTCCTGCTCCTGGGCCCGAACATGAGGAACGGCGCCGACCTCATCTCGTTCACCGGCCCCGCCACCGGTCAGAAGTTGACGACGACAGCGTCCACGCCGTCCGGCGACATCGATGTCGATTCCAACAGCGCCGGCTCCGTGTCCATGACGGGGAACGATGCGATCAGCGCCGCCGGCAACTTCAACATCTACCACTGTGCGGCCAGTGCCGGGACCGCGTGTACCAACGGTGCTGTGTCGAGCACCGGAACGAACAACACGGTGGCGCCGGGCCCGGTGTCGCTGGCCACGGCGGTCCAGGACCCCCTTAGCAATCTGCCCACACCGGTTGTGCCGTCGCTGTCCTCAGCCCCCCCGTGCACGGGTCAGGTGGGCTCGACCATCTCCATCAGCAACCAGACCATTACGTGCCAGCCTGGGCTCTACAGCTCAGGACTGGATATCACCGGAACCCACGACGTGATCACCTTTGTCGGTGGTGCCGGTGCCGAGTACCAGTTCGGGACCCCGGGCTGCACGGGGGCCCATTGTGCGTTGACCGGCCTCATCGTCACCGGGGCGAACGACACTCTCAATTTTCAGAGCGCCACGTACGTCTTCGAGGGTGCGATCGCCGATGTGAACGGCTGTTCGTCGAGCGGTTTGGCGGTCGCCAACAAGGGTGGGATCAGCCTCAGCGGCGGCGGGGACATCCTCCAGGACAACGGAGCCGGTGTGTTCCTCGACATCGTCGGCGGCCCCGCCGACTTCGGTTGTGGCGTGACCACCGACAACACCGTCGATCTCTCTCCCATGACAACGGGCCTCTATCAGGGAATCCTTCTCTTCGATGACAGGACGCCCACCGATCCACAGATCGTGGTCCTCGATGGCGTCACGACGACGGGAATCATCTACGCGCCCGACTCGTATGTGGACGTGTGGGGCAATGCGATGAACACGACAGGATCCATCGTGGCCCAGACCCTGGACCTCACGGGAAACCTGACGATTCAATGAGGACGTCGAGGTTGGGCGCCGGAACCCTTCGAGCCTTGGTCCGCCGGTGGCAACGGACGCCGGCGGGGTCGTGCGGGTCAGAGGCGGGTGACACCCTCATCGAGGTCGTGATCGCCGTGGTCGTCATCGCCCTCACGGCAGCGGCCCTGCTGGGGGCCATCACCACGTCGATCGTGAGCTCGGCTGCCCATCGCAATCTGAGCACGGACGACACCTTGCTGCGATCGTACGCCGAGGAGGTTCAGTACCAGGTCGAGCAACAGCCGGCTCCGCTCTATCAACAGTGTGCGACGACCTACAACATCGCCCCCGACTTCACCGTTCCCACGGGGTACCAGCTGGCTGTCGGCCAGATCCAGTACTGGGGGGATCCCACCCAACTCACCCAGCCCCTGGCGCCGGGGGTGGCGACGCAGACCCTCAATGTCACCGCGCTGCCGGCTGCCATGAATGCCGGTGACACGTTGATCATCGGTAACCAGACGGCCATGGTCAGTTGGCAAGGGGCGGCGTCGGGCGCCACGTCGATCCCCATTTACAGTTTCACGCCGAGTACCAGCACGAGCCAGGTCCAGTGGCTGTACGACGATGACTACGGCACCGACGCCAACGGGAACCCGTCCGGATTCGGTCCGGCGTGCTCAACCGCCGCCCTCACCCAGAACGCCTTACCCGGCAACGACATTCAGCAGTTGACGATTACCGTGACGTCACCGACGGGCATCTCTGAGAGTCTCTCGATCGTGGTGAGGAATCCCAGCTATGTGTAAGAGCGAACATGGAGAGAGCGGCGCCGTCCTGATCCTGGCGTTGATCTTCGTCATCGTCACTGGTGTGGTCGGAGTGGCCTTGGCCTCTCTGACCAGCACCAACCTCTCAGCCACATCGGGCCTTCAGGCGAAACGCGGTGCCGAGTTCGCTGCTGACGGTGCCGTCGATGCGGCCGTCCAGATCGTCCGGTACTCAGGGGCCACGTTCACCTCGGGTACGTGGGCACCGTGCGCCCCCAATACCCAGCCGCTCACCATGGATGGCTCGACCATCTGGGTCGAGTGCACGCTGGGTAACGCGACGGCCCCGACAGGAGGGCGGGCGGTGGAATTCCAGGCTTGCGGGGTGGATCCGGTCCCCACCTGCACGGCGGTCGATCTCACGGCGCAGGTCGCCTTCGATGACAATGCCGTCGGTGGTGGTCCACAGGTCGGCACATCGGTGACCATCGTCAGCTGGAACGACGCCGCCTGATCGGTCGCCCGCGTGGCGGGGCTGGCCGACAGGTCAGCGCTCGGGTCCCCGATCCCGCTGGACCCGGGACAGGATTCGCGCCAGGGTCTCGAGGTCGTCGGCCGGCAGCTCGGACAGGCCCACCGGTGGCCGCTCGAGGATCCGCTCGGCCCGTCGGGCCAGCGTCAAACCGGCAGCGGTGGCCACCACGACCTTGGCCCGCCGGTCGGTGGGATGGGGCCGGCGCTCGACCAGACCGGCGCGTTCGAGGTCATCGACCATCGTCGTCAGGTTGGGCGGATCCACGCCGAGCCGGGCGGCCAGCTCCCCCATGGGCATGGGCTTACCGGCGATCCGTCGTAGCGCCCTGATCTTTCCGAAGCTCAGACCGACCTTTTCGCTGACCTCCCGTCGTCGTTCGTTGTCCAGCACCAGATCGGCCATCGCCTGCCACGCCTGGCGCGCGGCGTCGCGGCGACGGGTGTTCGCCGACGTCATCCCGTGTGTCCTTCGAGGAACTCGGGGTTGATGACCTCGGCCGTGCGTCGGGCTGTACCTCTGGCCCAGGGGGAGGTGGCGACCAGGCCGAGGACCAGCACAACCGCCCCGCATCCGGCCAGGACCCACCAACCGGCCCGGCTGGCCCCGGCGAAGTCGAGGTGCCCGCCTTTCTGCAACGAGGAGGACACCAGTGCGCCGACCACGGCCACGCCCAGAGTCTGGCCGATCTGGCGTGAGGTGGTGGCGATGGCCGCGGCCACGCCGGCCTGGGCTCGGGGCATTCCCGAAACAGCGGCATTGGTGATCGGCGCGTTTACGAAACCGAAACCGACGCCGAAGATAACGTAGGCCGTGAACAACCACGTGAACGGGGTGGTGGCGCTCAGCCCGACCAGCATGAGGCAGGCGGCGCACAGCGTGGTACCGGCGATGACCAGGGGGATCCTGCTGCCCCGCCGACCGACCAGTCGGCCCGAGAGCGGCGGGAGGAGCATGGTCATGGCCGCCATGGGCAGGGTATCGATTCCCGCCTGGAGCGGGGAGAGCCCGCGTACGTCCTGGAGGTAGAGCGTATTGAGGAAGAGGAACCCCCCGAGGGCGGCGAAGGCGGCCACGGCGGTGACGGTGGCCGAGGAGAACGGAACCGACCGGAAGAAGCGCAGATCGATCAGGGGCTCGCGGGCCCTGTGCTCCCAGACCAGGAGGCGCAACCAGCGACACAGCGGCGACGAGGAAGGCGCCGACGATGACGGCCGACGACCAGCCGCGGTCGGGGGCTTCGATGATGCCGTAGGTGAGCGAGGCCAGGAGCGTGACCACGAGCACCTGCCCGGGGACGTCCACCTTCCTCGCCACGGGTGCCTTGGACTCGGGGATGAAGCGGAGCGCCAGGACCACCGCCGTCAGGCCGATGGGGATGTTGATCCAGAAGATCGACCGCCAACCGACCGAGGTCACCAGGAGCCCACCCACCACCGGGACCGAGGGCCATGGACACGCCGACTACCGCGGCCCAGACTCCGATGGCCTGGGCCCGTTCTCGGGGGATGGTAAAGGTGTTCGTGATGATCGACATGGCCACAGGGTTCAACATCGATCCGCCCACGGCCTGGACCATGCGGAAGATGATCAGCGTGCCCAGGTTGGGGGCCAGGCTGCACAGCAATGAGCCGGCGGCGAAGGTGAGCAGTCCGATGACGAATGTGCGTCGTCGCCCGAGACGGTCGGCGGTCGAGCCCGAGAGCATGAGCAGGCTGGCCAGCACCAGGGTGTAGGCGTCCACCGTCCACTGCAGGCCCGATAACGGAGCGTGGAAGTCCCGGCCGATCGAGGGCAGGGCGACGTTGACGATGGTGATGTCGAGTCCCACGATGAGGAGGCTCATCGAGCAGATGAGCAGGACGCCGATGCGCCGCCGGCGGCTCAATCCAAGGGCCATCGCCGGGCTCGGCCCAGATTCTTGTACCAACATAATAGTTATCATAACGTAACGACTTGACCCTTTCCGGTCAAGGGCCCGTCCTGATTGAGGCCTGAGGGACTCCGACATGGATGGCACAGAGGTTCACCAGCCCACGTCCTCGAAGGCGGGGACGCCCACTTCCGTCGAGCTGACCGGCAGTCGCACGGGTACGTCCTCCGATCCGACCCACGAGTTCCTGTCCGGCACTCGTCTCCCAAAGAGCCCATGCCGCTATTCGAGTACGAGCTCCGGCAAGGCAGAACACGGCGAATCGAACGCCGGTGTCGACGACGGTCCAATACTGAGCACCTGACGCCGGTCGAAAACTGCGCGATCCACCATCACGTGCAGTGATCGATCGATCCTCGAGTCACGCCGACCCGAGGAGGAAAGGTGTACAACGTGCAGGATTGGGCCGAGGTCCATCGCCTTTTCCACCGCGAGAGCTGGTCAAAGACGGCGATCGCCGAGAAGCTCCACATGAGCCGCAACACCGTCGACAGGCTCCTGGGGCTCCAAGAGCCACCCCGCTATGAGCGGACTGGGGCGGGTTCCGCCCTCGACGCCCACATGGACGACATCGTGGCCATGCTCGAGGAGAACCCTCGGGCCCCGGCCACGGTGATCCTGGAGCGGCTGCGCCCCCTCGGCTACACCGGTGGCATCACGGTGCTGAAGCAGCGGGTGGCCAAGCTCCGCCCAGTCTTGCGGGCGGCCAAGAGCTATCAGCGCACCAGCTATCTGCCGGGCGAGATCGCCCAGCTCGACTGGTGGCACACCGGCGTCGACATCCCCGTCGGCAAGGGGGCGGGGCGGGAGGCCTTCGGCCTCGTGACCACGCTGCCGCACTCGGCCGCCCACTCGACCGTCTTCACCTTCGGGCGCACCACAGCCGAGTTCTGTGCGGCCGTGGTCGGCTGCTTCGAACGTTTGGGCGGGGTGCCGGAGAAGGCGGTGACCGACAACGAGAGCTGCATCGTGGGCGGACGCCACGGGGGCCGGGCGAAGCTCACCGACCCGGTGGCCGCATTGTTCGGAGCGCTTCTTCTCCAGCCCGTGGTCCTGCGGCCCCGGTTCCCCGAGGGCAAGGGCCAGGACGAACGCACCGTCGGCTATCTCCAGACCTCGTTCCTGCCCCTGCGGCACTTCGGGTCCCTGGACGATCTCCAGGACCAACACGACGACTGGGCCACCACCGTGGCCTTCGAACGTCACCACCGCCGGATCGGGGCCAAGGTGAAAGACGCCTGGCGGGTGGAGAAGGGCTATCTGCGTGCCCTTCCCGATCCGCTTCCCGACATCGACAGCCGTCTCGAGGTGCGGGTCATGAAGGACGGCTTCGTCAGAGTGGTCGATGTCGACTACTCCGTGCCGCCGGGGCTGTCGGGTCGACGAGTCCAGGTGCGGTTGTCGCTCACCGACGTCTCGGTCCACTTGGAAGGAGAGGTCATCGCCCATCACCAGCGTTCCTACGTGCCGGCCGACGTCGTGCTCGACCCGGCCCATGCCCGGGCCCTTCGCCTGCAGCGCACGGCCGCCCGCCAGCTCACCGTCGGCGATGTGGTGGTGCCGGTGGCCGACCTGAGTCGTTATGACGCACTGGTCGGTCTGGCGTGAGCCGGCCCGGCTCCGACATCGCCTTCCTGGCCCGAGCCCTGAAGGCACCACGCATCGCCGCGAGGGCCGAGCCCCTGGCCAAGCGGGCCGTCGAGGAGAGCTGGGACCACGAGACCTATCTGGCGGCCGTCCTCTCCGAGGAGGTGAGCGCCAGGGAGACCCACGGCGGCGAGCACCGGGTGAAGGCGGCCCGCTTCCCGCAAACGAAGACGCTCGATGACTTTGATTTCTCCTTCCAGCGCTCGGTGAAGAAGTCGACCATGGCGCACCTGTCCCAGCTCGACTTCCTGCACGAAGCCAAGAACGTCATCTTCCTCGGACCTCCGGGCACCGGAAAGACCCACCTGTCCATCGCCCTCGGCGTCCAGGCGGCCCGACGGGGACACCGGGTGGCGTTCGCGTCGGCTCAGGACTGGGTGGGCCGCCTGGCCACCGCCAAACGCAACGGCAAACTCGAGGAGGAACTCGAACGGCTGCGCCGGATCCCGCTCGTCATCGTCGACGAGGTCGGCTACATCCCCTTCGATCCCGACGCCGCCGCTCTGTTCTTCGCCCTCATCGCCTCCCGCTACGAACGGGCCAGCCTCATCGTGAGCTCCAACAAGACCTTCTCGTCCTGGGCTGAGATCTTCGGTGACGCCGTGGCGGTGGCCGCCCTGGTCGACCGCCTCGTCCATCACGCCGAGGTCATCGTCCTCCAGGGCGACAGCTACCGCCTGAAGGACCGCGCGAAGGAGGTCATGTCCACCACCGAGCGTGCCTAACGCGCAGTTTTCGACCGGCGATTACCGCGCAGTTTTCGACCGTCGTTGACACGCCGGACGTGGTGTCGTAAAGGGGCGCTCGGGAAGATCGAGAATCGGGTCCTCGAGGTCTGGCGATGGTCAAGGACGAGAGACCCTGTGCGGCCGGTCGTCCGCTGACGCCACCCGCCCCATTCCTCGGTCAGATCGCGGCGTTGGTTTCCGGTCGGCGCAGTAACGTAGCTCGTTATGACGATGTCTGGAGCGCGCCAAGGACGAGGGTCCCCCCTTCCTTACCAGCCCCTGGCCGGAGTGGTTCCGTGTCCGGGTGGTTGGCTTGCAGCAACGGCGAAGCTGCAGGGGATCACCATGTCGGCCGAGGATCCGAAGGTCTTTCCCACCCTCCTCGACGTCCTCGACTACAAACCGGCCTTCCAGGTGATCGCCCTGTTTGCTGCGGTCGGCCTGGTGGACACTCCGTCGTCGGGTGGCAGGAGATGTGATCGCAGTGCGCGGCAGGTGTTGGGGTGGCCACGATCAGGATCAGTCATGTCGCCCCCGGCGCGTCCGGCCTTGGGCTGCTCGAGCTATAAGGAGGCGGTGGAAGCAAACGGTGGTCACCTGAGTCCCATTAGCTGGAGCTTGCTTCCGCGTGTCGCAGAGGTGGACAACGATATTGCTCCGTATTGGCAGCGCACGGTTTTCGAGGTCCATGCCGAGCTGAGCTTCTACCAATTGAATGACGATTCCCCGCTGCAATTCTCAAAGCACGCCAGTGAAGGTCACGACGAACGTCGCGATCTCCTGAAGCGTCGATTCCCGGGGGTCGAGCGGATCATCGAAGCGCGCATCAGGAGGGTCCGGGCCGCGCACCTGCTCGACGCCGCCGCTTGCCTGTGGACGGCGCGGCGTATTGCTGCCCGGGCCGTGAGCCGAATTCCCGAAGATCCGGAATGGGACAGCCAAGGTCTACGGATGGAGATCGTCCGGTAGTCGAACCGAATGACTCGCTACACGGGTGTGGGTATGGCAAGGACCTCTCGGTCGTCGAGTTCGCTCATCATTGCATTTGCGACCCTCACGTACCTGTGTTGCCGGGTGGGAGACGGCCACGCCGAGGCGAGCATGACGATCATGAGACCGGCCATCTCGAACCAGTAGGCCCACATATCGGTGTGAAAACCCACCATGACCGCGAGACCCACTCCCGCGGCGAAGGTGAGTAGCCACCGGATCCGGTCACCGGTCGCACCGGCTACGAGGGCCAGCGCCACGACCGGCATGACGTAATACGGAACCATGACGGGTTCGACGAGGCAGCGACTTCCGAGCAGGGCGGCGGTCAGCCACAGGATCGCCCGATGGTTGCCCCGCCATCGATAAGCGGGAATGGCCAGTGCGATGGCCAGGACGACGCCGACGAGGCGGCCTGGACCGCCGGCCACTGAATGGGGCGAGAGCTTTGGTGCGATGAGTACCCAGGGGGTCGGGAAGTTTGGTTTGGGAAAACTCGGTTGATTCAGGAGCGCCGTTATCGAATCATGAAAGTTGGGAACCAGCACGGCCACGAGGAAGAATCCGGGGACGATGGCGCTTCGCGTGAATACCCTCGCTGCCATGCGCCAGCCGATCATGCCGATGACGATCGGAACGAGCATGATCACATACAGCTGCATGGCGATGGCGATGCCGAACAACCATCCGGCGCCCGTCCAGCGGTGGTTGAGGAGGAGGACCAACGCATAGGTCGCCAATCCGAGTGCGACGACGTCCTCGGGATGGCCCCAGATACAGACCGTGGGCCACAACGCCACCCCCTCTGCCAGGGTGAGGAGGCGCCGGGACCGGCGGGGTACATCCAAACGGAGAGCGAGAGCGTTCAGGGCGAACAGGGCGACTCCGGCCATGGCCATCGAGAACGGCCCCACCAGCAACCAGGCATGGGGCTCGGTGAGTTGCACCGACGGGGAGCTCTCGGTCAAGCCCAGTGCCGAGCTCAGCGTGACAACCGGCCACAAGACGACGGAGAACCCGGGCAGTGCGGTGAGTGACGTGTGGGCGCTGTAGACGAAGGAGAGTCCGCCCCATCCCACATAGTGGGCGTTGCGGACCCCGAGCCATATATCGGTGGGAACGATCCAGTATCGGGACTGGTGGCGTACGAGTGGCGGCCACCAGAAGCTGTACGCCATGCCTGTGATCACGACCGTAAGTGTGACCACGAGAGGCCAGATCGCCTCCCGGCCCCTTACCCGCCACATCGGCGGGAGGCCTGATGTAACGTCCTTGTCGGATGAGTTATCTGACATGACCTCACACGGCGACGTGGCGTGCGGAGACCCCGTTGGGGGTCTCCGCACGCTCCACGTCGCCGTCATCTGGAGCTTCTTCTAGTGAGAGTTGGCGTTGCAGATGGTGGAGAGTCCACCGGAACCGGTGTCGACGTCGTCCGCCGCTGTGTAGACGGTGACTGTGTTCTTATCGGCCGACACCTGGCCGCTGGCGTTGAAGTTGATGGCGTAGTGCGCCGTGCTGGGCTGGCTGCGCAGGAACGGACCGACGGTTGACGAGGCGGCGTTAAGTGACGTGCTGGTCAGGGCCGTCCATGTGTCCGCAGCCGGGTAGGCGTTCATCTCGGCCTTGTACGTCTCGAGAGCCACCTCGACCGTCTTGGCGTCACTCTCGCACGAGGCGGCAGCGGCGTTCTGGCCGGTTGTACCGACGGCGAACACCACGATGGCCGCCAGGATGGCGAGGATGATGATTACGATCAGAAGCTCGATCAGGGTGAACCCACCCTCGTTCCTCTTGTTTATCATCCGCTGGATGTAGGTTGACTGCACTTCATTACTCATTTGGGAATTCCCCCCGTTGTCTTGCCGACCATCTGTCGGCTGAATTGAGTTTTCGGCTTTGATGCCACGGTTATCGGAGATAGCTGTCGACAGAAAGACCTCCTTGCGCGATCAAGAGCCGGCAACGATGAAATTGGTGGAGCGATCCGGTCATACCTGTACCTGCCGAAAGATCCCGTACATCGCCGATATGAGTGCGATGGCGACAAAGCCCACGATAAGACCGACGAAGACGATGACGGCCGGCTCGAAGAGCGCGGTGAAATTCTTCAGCTTGTATTCGAGCTCACGATCGAAATAGGAGGCAGCCGTCTCGAGCTGCTCGTCCATGGTTCCGGTCCGCTCACCCACGCTGAACATGTGCCGGGCCGCCGAAGGGAAGAGTCCCGTGTCGGCCAGGGGGGTTGCCAGTCCCTCGCCCCGCATCATGGCGTCTCGGGCGCCGGTCAGGCCTTGACGGTAGACCGAGTTGTTGGTGGCAGCACTCGTGACCTGAAGAGCTTCGGGTAGGGGGACACCTGCTCCCACCATTGAGCAGAGAATGCGGCAGAAGCGCTCGAGGATCGCCGTCTGCACCAGATCCCCCAGCACGGGGAGCCGGAGCAAGAGGTGATCACGTATGGCGCGTCCGCGAACGGTCGTGACTGACAGGATCCCCGCAGTCACAACGGTGGCCAGGAGGAAGGCGAAGACGTACCACTGGTTCACGAAGATGTTGGCCACGGCCAGGAGCATGCGGGTCGGGAGGGGAAGCTTGGCGTGCAGCGAGGAAAAGAACACCTTGAATCGGGGCAGCACGAATCCGGTGATGACAATCACAGCCAAGATGGCCATGACAATAACGATGGAGGGGTAGACGAGGGCGGAGACGATCTTCCGGCGTGCCTCGAGATCCCGCTCAATGTACTCAGCGAGCTGATCGAGAACAGTGTCCAGATTTCCGGTGAGCTCTGCGGAGCGCAGGATCCCCAAGAAGAACGGCGGGAATGTCGCAGGGTGTGCCTCTGCGGCGTCAGCGAAAGTCTCGCCCGCCCGTAATGCATCCGCCATCTCGGCCAAGGTGCGCTGGAAGACCTTGTCCCCCATCTCCTCGGTCATGACCTCCAGGGCTTCCAGTACGGGGATGCCGGCTCTCATGAACACGCCCATCTGGCGCGAGAAGTGCATGAGTTCCTTGCGGGAGACCTTCTTCTTGGTGATCTCGATCTCGAAGAAGCCCCGCTTTTCCCGGACCTCGAGAGGCGACAGGTCCCGTTCGAGCAGGGCACGACGAGCGGTCGTGATCGTCAAGGCATCCTGGATGCCGTCGATTCTCGTCCCGTCCGGTGTAACCGCGCTGAACCTGAATTTAGCCATGATGTGTAGTCCCGCCTCAGAAGGAGTAGATCGAGCGGACGACCTCAGCAATGGTCGTGACATCGTCAGCGACCAGTTGAAGTGCTTCGTCCCTGAGCGTCCGCATACCCTGGGAGATGGCCATGCGCTGGAGCTCCTCCTGGGTCGCCCATCCGACGATGAGCCGCTTGATCTCAGGAGTGATGCGCATCAACTCATAAACGCCTATGCGATCCCGGTAGCCGGTTCCGGAACAGAAGTTGCACCCGACCCCCTGCCAGAACTCGACCTTGTCAAGACCGCGCGCTTCCTCATAGAAGGCGAGCTCCTCGTCCTTCGGGTCGTAGGGAGCCCTGCATGACTGGCAGATCCGACGAACCAGGCGCTGGCTCACGACGGCCACGACGGAGGAAGCGATGAGGAACGATTCGATGCCCATGTCCAGAAATCGGTGCAAGGCCGCAGCCGAGTCAGTTGCGTGCAGAGACGAGAGAACGAAGTGTCCGGTCAAAGCGGATTGAACAGCGATTCGGGCCGTCTCGACGTCTCGGATCTCGCCCACCAGGATGACGTCCGGGTCTTGCCGGAGGATCGACTTCAATCCGTCGGCGAAGGTGAGGCCGGCCTGCTCATTGGTCTGAATCTGATTGATGGTGGGGAAGACGTACTCGACGGGGTCCTCGATCGTCATGATATTCCGGTGAGGCTCATCGATCTCGCTGAGGGCCGCGTAGAGTGTGGTTGTCTTACCACTCCCTGTCGGTCCAGCGCACAAGACCATTCCGAAGGGCGCATGGATGAGGCGTGTGAAGGTCTCGTGCGTGTCTTCAGGCATGCCGAGGTCGCTCATCCGGAAAAGAGACCGACTCTTGTCAAGGATGCGCAGGACGCATTTCTCTCCCCAGATCGTGGATACCGTCGCTACTCTGACATCGATCTCGCGACCATCGATCTCAACCGTGAATTGGCCGTCCTGCGGACGTCGCCGTTCGACGATGTTCATGCCCGCCATGATCTTCAACCTGCTGACGAGAGCAGGCGCCATGGCCAGAGGTAGCTGAACAGCGTCGTGGAGCGAACCGTCGATCCGGAAGCGGACACGGAGCTGCTGGTCTTGCGGCTCGATGTGGACGTCCGAGGAACGGTCACGCAGAGCCTGCGTGATGATCAGGTTGACGACTTGGACAACGGGCGCATCATCGGCGATGGCCCCCTGAACAACGCTTTCTTGAGCGCGGCGTGGCGTTTCGGTCTCTTCGAAGAGACGGACGTGGTGTTGGATCGTCCCCATGGCGCGATAAGCGGAGTCGATGGCCCGCTGCACATCAGACCGCGGGGCGAGGACCAGGTTGACCTGTTGACCGGTGGAAGTCGCCAACTCCTTCTTGAGGTCGGGACTGGGGTCAGACACAGCAATGGTCAGTAGGCCGTCCTTGAAATCGACGGGTACGGCGAAGCTCGCCCTGGCGATGCTCTCAGGGAGGAGGGCGACGGCATCGGGCGATGGTGCCTGCTGCGATAGATCCGTCAGGGGGATCTCCAATTGATCGGAGAGTGCTTTGACAAGATCGTGTTCGTCGAGGGCACCGAGCGAAACCAGAAGAGAGCCGATCCGTTGCCCGGACGCCGACTGTTGGAGCAGGGCTTCGGCAAGCTGTGCGTGGCTGACGAGCTGGGCTCCGACCAGAAGCTCCCCGAGTTGGGAGGGCTTCCCGTTCGAGGCGTCTGGGGGCTGGAGTGCGCTCTTGGCGCCCGCCAGACCGCGGCCCTCGGCATCCGAGGCAGATTCCGTCGACACCGACTCCTTACGTAACTTCATTCCAACCCCTTGGGTTCCTCACTCGGCCAGATCGGCGGTGAGTTGGATGGAAGACCCCGGTGTGATGACACAGCTCGGCAGCCCGAGGCTGGTGTCCGCCGGTGTTTTCGCCGTTGCCAGGGCGGGACGTCGGCACTGGCTGAGAGCCTGAAAGTCCTGTCGCGTGGCCGCCTTCACGCCTACCAAGATGACGGACCAGACTCACTGTGCCCTCTATGGCTTCCCAAAATCTAGCCAACTCGGGTCATCGTGAAATCAGCGAGACGGCCGGATCCACGGTGCGGGAATCGAGGATCCTCGCCACGATGTCGAGAGGGTGGAGGGGGCCGCGAACTCAGCGTGCGACAAGGTCAACACACTCCGCACGGGTTCTGACACGCTACGTCCCGGCTCCGCCTGTTTCCGTGGTCTCAGGGACCCGAAAACGACAATCCGCGTGTCCGCCCCAGTGTCAGCGATCAGCCCGGCGATGCCGACCCGCCCGGGCGCCGGTCGGCTTCAATGCCCGATGGACGGTTGACCGGGCCGTTCGGACGCCGGATATGTGCCTCTGTCTGGCTGGGCCGGCCGCGTCGTGTCGAAGGGTCGTGGCCAACGGGTGCGGGAGCTTCACTGCGACGCTGTGATCCCCGCCGGCGGATATGGCGATGATGCGGGCGAGTCCGCGCACCTCGACGGGTACCTTGCTCTCGGTCGTGGCGTCGAGGCCCCACGACGAGACGTGCCCCGTGGAGGTCAAGGCCAGACTGAAATCGGAACCGGCGGAGATGGCGATGGCGTCGTCCAGGTCGCTGACGGGCACCGGAGTGTCGCTGTTGACACTCGAGGCGTTTCCCAACTCACCCGCTCCGTTGTCCCCCCACGCCACGACGGTGCCGTTGCTGAGGAGCCCGAGGCTGTGGTCCAAGCCTGCGGAAACCGCCGTCACGGTCGATCCCGCCAATCCGGTCACTGGCACGGGTGTGTCACTGAAGCCGGATGCGCTACCGTCGCCCAGTTGTCCGGCGTTGTCATTCCCCCAGGCCATGACGCCCCCACCACTGACCAGTGCCAGGGAATGCTCAAGACCGGCGGAGACGGCCGTGACACCGCTCAACCCGGTGACCGCCACGGGAGTGTTGTTGTTTGTCGTCGAGCCGTTGCCCAGCTCGCCATAGCTGTTGTCTCCCCAGGCCACGACCGTGCCGTTGCTGAGCAGTGCCAGACTGTCGTCCCCCCCGGCGGAGACGGCTGAGACGCCGCTCAAGCCGGTGACCGCCACCGGAACATCGCTGTTGGTCGTCGTCCCATTGCCCAGCTCGCCATCGCTGTTGTCTCCCCAGGCCATGACCGTGCCGTTGGACAGTAAGGCCAACCCGTGCTCGAAGCCGGCAGCGACGGCCGTTACCCCGGTGAGCCCTTTCACGGCGACGGGCACATTGCTGTCGTTACTGGCGGTGCCGTCTCCAAGCTGTCCTACGCTGTTGTCGCCCCAGGACATGACCGTGCCATTGCCCATCAAAGCCAGGGTGAATGCGTTCCCCGCCGAGACGGCCGCAACCCCGGTCAGGCGTCGCACGTTCACTGGATTGTCAGAGGTGACCCCGACGGTTCCGTTGCCCAACTGCCCGTAGGCGTCATAACCCCATGTCTCGACGGTCTTGTTGGTGAAGAGCGCCATGCTGAAACCCTGGTTTCCGCCAGGGTCACCGGACGAGACGGTGGTGACTTGACGAGGCTTGATCTGGATCGGGACGTCACTACTGGTACCTACGCTGCGTGTTCCCAGCTCGCCGTAGAAATTGTCGCCCCAGGCCAGGACGCGACCCCGCTTGACGGCCAGGGCGTTGGCTCCTCCGGCAGAGATCGAGCTGATCCCGCTCAAACCGGTGACGGCGGTCGGAGTGTCGCTGTTGGTGTCGGTGCCGTTGCCCAGCTCGCCGTAGAAGTTGTCGCCCCAGGCCATCACTCCACCGCCAGTATCAACGGCCAGGCCGAAGGAACCGCCAGCGGCGATGGATGAGACGGAGCTCAAGCCGACGACGGAAACCGGAGAATCGCTGTTTGACATCGATCCGTCACCCAGTTGGCCTGAAGCGTTGTTGCCCCACGTCATGACGTCTCCACCGGTCACCAAGCACTCACTGAACGAGTCGCCGGCCGCAATTGCCGTGACGCCGCTCAGACCGGTCACCGCCACGGGCGTGTTGCTGAAAGAACCGTTGGTCCCGTTGCCCAACTCTCCGGAGCTGTTGTCGCCCCACGCCATGACCGTGCCATTGGAAAGAAGCGCCAAGGCATGATTCACGCCCGCTGCGATGGCAGTGACACCACTCAGACCGGTGACGGCTACGGGTGTAGTGCTGTACGTCACGTTGCTGCCGTTACCCAGCTGGCCCACGCTGTTGTCGCCCCAGGACATCACCGTGCCGTTGGAGAGAAGCGCCAAACTGAATGATCCACCGGCGGCGATTGATTTGACCCCGCTCAAGCCGGACACGGCCACCGGCTTCTTTTCGTTGGTGCGCGTCCCGTTCCCCAGCTGGCCCGATTCGTTGTCGCCCCAGCTCATGACGGTGCCGTATGCGATCAAGGCCAGGGCATGAGAACCGCCGGCGGCGATGGACGTCACCCCCTGGAGATGGCTGACAGGGACCGGCTTGTTGCTGGTGGTGACGGATTTGCCGTTGCCGAGCTCACCAAAGGAGTTGTCTCCCCAGGATCGGAGGGTGCCGAGGCTGCTCGCAGAGGCGGGCACCGTCCCCGCGGTACACAGAGTGATCAGGATGGTGAGAACAACCATGGCGGTGCCCCAGCGCCCTCGCCGATTGAAACCACGTCGATCCGAGAATTCGACCATTCCCCCCAAAACCCCCCCCGCCGGGACGCCGACCGCTCCGCGCTGTCAGCTCATCCCTCGAACAGAGTACAGAACGTCGAGAACGGTAGCGAGCGTTGGTGGCTAAACAACCGGTAAAACTCTTCCCAACTGGACCCCGTGCGAATGCTGTCGACGTGGGGTCAAGGTCCGTGCTGGTCGCCAGTATCACGACGTTGTTCATCCGTTGTGATTACGGGATACCGACCTCGGCGTCCATATCCGGAATTCACCCGTCGCCGGAGGAGAACGAAGGGTCTCTTCGGAAGCCCGACGGGGAAGGCGGTTGGGAGAGAGTTGGGTCCTCATTGCCAGGTGTATGAGAAGGGTCGGGCACAGTGACCTTCGAGTCTTTGTGGACTGTTCCTCGCTGTTGATGTCCTAGGCGGCACACTGCGAGGCGCGCTGGGGGGGGACATGCGTAAGCGACTACTTCATGCGAGGCGAGAAGATGGTTTCACCCTCTTCGAGCTCCTCGTCGTCATCATCATTCTGGCCGTTCTGGCCGGGATCGTCGTCTTCTCGGTGGGGTCGACACAGGCGAGTGGCATTGCCTCGGCATGCAGTACGGATGCCAAATCCTTCCAGACCGCGCTCGAGGAATACAACGCGGACACCAATTCCTACCCACCACTTGGCACGGGATCGCAGTTGACGTCGACGGTCACGATCGGCAGTACCACCTACGGGCCCTTCATGCGCGCCCTCCCGACAACGACGGAATACCAGATCGTGACCGATGGCAAGGGTGGTGTATTCGTCTATCCGACCGGGGCGGCAATCAACGTCACGTCCCATGGAATGGAAACACAAACCATCGACGGGGCCTGGAACACACTGGGCGTGAACGACAACCCGACCCAGGATACGATGCTCCTCGACTTTTCGGCGACGAATGGGGCCATCTGCAACAATCCGTATCTGACCCAAGCCCCTTCGTGACGGGTTGAGGGTTTGCATCGCAGCGAGCGATTGTCGACGGTCGTAGCCCCGTTGCCACTCGGAGAGGAGCCGGTCCCCTGGCGACGGCCTGCCCCATCCCGCCACGATGCAGACTGGGACGATGATCACCGTCTACGGGGTCCTGGCCCTCAGCTTCATGATGCTCATGTATCTGTTCGAGAGACGGGGCCCGAGTTTCGTCGTGGCCTTCGCCGCCGGCTGCGCCCTGTCGAGCAGCTACGGGTTTCTCTCCGGGGCATGGCCCTTCGGGGGCGTCGAGGCGGTCTGGACGGTGGTGGCGCTGCGTCGTTGGTATCTCACCCGGATCGAGCTCCGGGGCGGCTCATGACTCTGGCGGCGGACCCGGTTTCACCACTGGAGGTGAGAGAATCCCCTGGTGACCAACGTCCCGATCGCCTGCACGCTCACCGCCGAAGCAGCCGTCGATCGGCTGTCGGAGTGGAAGGCCTTCCTGACAACGGCCGTGCGGTGCGTCGAGGCGGGGACCGATCGTGCGGTCTTGACGCTGGCCAGAGGGAGCGAGCCGCTGTTGACCGCCACCGACCTGGCCGAGAGGGAGAAAGCTTGCTGCTCCTTCTTCGTGTTCTCGATCGAACTGGACGGGTCCGAGACACGTCTCCATATCGAGGTTCCCCCCGGGGCGGAGCCGATTCTCAGAGACCTGCTTTCGCTTCTCCCTGCGCATATCCCCTCCGACTGATCGCGGCGGCCGGTTACCAACCGATCCGACAGGTCTCGGTCGGGTTCCTCTTTCGACGTCAACGAAATGTGTGTCCGTTGGGCGAATCGGAGAAAGGCGGCGTTCTAGAATGTTCTCTTTGACCTGGGGACCGGACGGCATCCGTCCGTGGACGCGTAAGGGAGCGGGTTACGTGGGGAACCGTCACGATCGAACACGACGTCTTCGTCGGTCCGGGACAGTGGTGCTCGTCATCATGACGGCCGGCCTCGTGCTTGCCGCCTGTGGGGGCGCCAAGGGCTCGGGGGACAAGTCGACGTCGACCACCGTCGCATCCACGGGCTCATCCACGACCAAGGCTCCCACCAGCGGCTCCACCACGACTACGGCACCGCCCCCGGCGACCACGCCGGCCACCGTTCCGTTCGCGGTCTCCGAGGTCCACACCGGCACGGGACCGGCCACATTGGCCCAGTTCAGCGTGTCGTCCCAGGCCAAGGAGTGGGACATCGACTGGGTCTACTACGGCTGCCCCGCCCCCTCCAAGACCGGAACCTTCGTCATCAAAGTGGTGGGCCACGGTTCAGCCTCGGACACGACCGATGGTGGTGTGAGCGAGCCGGTGGGACCGGGAACGGCGGGAATCGACCGGAACTACGACACGGGAACGTTCAACCTCGACGTGACGACCGCTTGCAAGTGGACGGTGCGGGTCGAAGTCCTGACATAAGTGCGATCGATGGACCGCGAATGCGGTCTGTCATATGACGGATAACGCTCGAGGCGAAGCACCCGGGCGCTTTGCGTCACGCCACCCCCGATCTTGGATGCCGTGCGTGCGTTTGCGTGGTGGCGCCAACGGTCAGACGGCGGACCATCGGAGCTGGGGGTTTGTTCGGAAGTTGACCCTCCGGTGGAGACCTGTTGATCGGGGTGAAAGACCATTGTCCCGTACCTCATATCCAGGGGGGTAGATAGCGGGGTTTTGGCGCGTCCGGCACTGCTTCTTCGTGCCGGGCGATGGGGGGGTTGTGAAGGGCTTCTGCCGGAGAACGTGGATGGCCTTGGCCTTCGCGCCCGGGGTATTCCTGGGCGTGGTCCTTGGCGCGCTCGCGGCGTGGGCCAGTACGGGCCCGTCTGCGGGCATCGTGGGCACGGTGGGTGCAGAGGTCCATGTCGTCCTGCAGATCCATACCCAGCCCTCCTTCGCCAACGATTCTGTCCTCGTCCAGTCATCCCAATTGACTTTCGAGTGTGCCAGCGTCACCTACGAGACCCTGCAAGGGGGCTCGACGTCCTCACCACGGACCAGCCTCGACAGCATCACCGTCATCTTGGACTCCGACGGGAACGCCGACCTGACGGTCGACGCGGTCAACTGCGCTCCCGGGACGGCCATCGTCGAGGCAGACCTTGCCGCCGCCCCGTACTACACGGCCACCGCCACGCTGAAGATCGCGCCGCCCGAGGTCTTGAAGGCCGGCCTCACGGTCTCTCCGAACAAAGAGGTCGAAACCGGTCAGACGCCGGCCACAGGCGAGTCCGACGTCTACGCCGTCTTCACCGTTTCGGCTGATCCTGTCTATGCCGGCCAGCAGGTCCAGATCTCCTCTCCTCAGCTCGAAGACCGATGCGGCCAGGGTTGGCGCTGGGAGCCGAACGGGGGGGCGGCGGTAAACGGCCTTCCTCCCGCCATGGGAAACCCCATCAGTACCCTCGATGACGACGGGAATGCCGCCTTCGTCTTCAAGGGAGCGTCCTGCGCTTCGGGCCCGTCCGTCGTCGTCGCCGACGTCCTTGCCGGCTCGCATCCCACGTACACAACAACCTTCAAGATCAAGCCGCCCTCATCGAAGGCCACCACCAAAGAAGCGCCTCGAGCCGCAAAGGCGACGGTACCTGTCACTCTGACTCTGAGCCCGACTCCTGTCACCGAAATCGGGTTCTCGGCCAGCGGCGACCTGAGCATCACGAAGACGGACAACGATGGTGGATCGTCGATCACGTCCACCGCGGGAACTGCGGTACCGGGTACGTCGATCAGCTACACGATCGTCGCTTCCAATTCCGGACCAACGGCCGCCAACGGGGCATCGGTGACCGACGCACTGGCTCTCAACCCCGACATCAGCACGGATACGTGGACGGCGAAAGGATCCGGAGGCGCTTCAGGCTTCAGCGCATCGGGATCGGGCAATATCTCCGACTCGGTGAACCTCCCGGCGGGGGGATCGGTCACCTACACGGTGGTCGCCACCATTCAGTCGTCGGCCATGGGCACCCTGACGAACACGGCGACGATCACCCCACCTCCGGGCTTCACCGACGACAACCCCGGGAACAACAGTGCCACCGATACCGACACGCTCAAGCCCACCGACGATCTGTCGATCACGAAGACCGACAACGACCACGGATCGGTGACGGCCGGTAGCCCGATCACCTACAAGATCGTCGTGTCCGACGGCGGACCGTCGGACACATCGCACCTGAACGTGGTGGACACCCTCCCGGCTCAGGGGCTAACGAATATCTCGAGTCCGAACCTGCCAGCAGGGGTGACGTTCTCTGCCGCCACCAACAGCTGGAGTCTGTCCTCGCTACCGACCGGACAGTCGGTCACGCTGGAGCTGGCCGGGACCGTTCCGTCGGGAGCCACGGGCACCTCGTACACGAACACGGCCATCGCCTCGGCCACCGACGCCGCGCCGGTGAGCGCCACCGACACCGACGCCTTGGTCACCCTGGCCGACCTGGCCATCAGCGACACCGACGGGACGAGCTCGGTGGTGGCGGGGTCACCTGATACGTACACGATCGTCGTCTCGAATACCGGTCCGTCGGACGCCTCCAACCTGGGTGTTGTGGACACCCCCGCCACCCAGGGACTCACCGGTGTCTCGAGCCCGGGCCTTCCTTCCGGGGTGAGCTTCAACGCGGCCACCGAGAGCTGGAGTCTGTCCTCGCTCCCGGCCGGGCAGTCCGTGACACTCGAGTTGTCCGGAACCATTCCGTCGGGCGCCACGGGTAACTCGTACACGAACACCGCTGCCGCATCCGCATCCGACGCAGCCACGGTCGATGCCACCGACACCGACTCCCTGGGCTCGAACGCCACCCTGGCCATCACCAACAGCGACGGTGTGAGTTCGGTGGTGGCCGGCACCTCCGACAACTACACCGTAGTGGTGTCCAACAGCGGACCCTCGAACGCTTCCAACCTGAGTGTGGCCGACACCCTCCCCACCCAGGGCTTCACCAACATCAGCAGCCCCAGCCTGCCCACCGGGGTGACCTTTAACTCTGTAACCGACACCTGGACCCTGGCGTCGCTGGCGTCCGGGCAGTCCGTCACTCTGGAGCTGGCCGGGACGGTCCCATCGGGGGCCACCGGACCGACCTACGCCGACACGGCCACCGCCTCGGCGTCCGACGCCACCACCGTCTCGGCCACCGACACTGACACGCTCAGCGCCAAGGCCACCCTGGTCATCACCAAGACCGACAACGACGGGGGATCGTCCGTCACCTCGACGAAGGGCACGGCCGTGCCCGGCGCCTCGATCACCTACACCGTGGTGGCCTCCAACACAGGGCCGTCCAATACCACGGGAGGGTCGGTGACCGACCCGCTTGCCCTCAACCCGGACATCGCCTCCGACACCTGGACGGCCACGGGGTCGACAGGAACCACCGGCTTCAGCGCCTCGGGGTCGGGAAACATCGCCGACTCGGTGACCATCCCCGCCGGGGGCTCGGTCACTTACACGGTGACAGCCATTCTCACTTCCTCGGCCTCGGGCACGCTGTCGAACACGGCCACGGCCTCGGCGTCCGACGCCACCACCGTGACGGCCACCGACACCGACACCCTCAGCCCCAAAGCGAACCTGACCATCACCAACAGCGACGGCGTGAGCTCGGTAGTGGCCGGCACCTCCGACACCTACACCATGGTGGTGACCAACACGGGGCCGTCCAATGCCTCCAACCTGAGTGTGGCTGACACCCTCCCCACCCAGGGCTTCACCAACATCACCAGCCCCAGCCTGCCCACCGGGGTGCCCTTTAATTCTGCAACAGACACCTGGACCCTGGCGTCGCTGGCGTCCGGTCAGTCCGTGACCCTGGAGCTGGCCGGGACGGTCCCATCGGGGGCCACCGGACCGACCTACGCCGACACGGCCACCGCCTCGGCCACCGACGCAACCACGGTGACGGCCACCGACACCGACACCCTGAGCGCCCAGGCCACCCTGGCAATCACCAAGACCGACAACGACGGCGGATCGTCGATCACCAATGCCGTAGGTAATGTCGTGCCCGGTGCTTCGATCACCTACACCATCGTGGCGTCCAACTCGGGGCCGTCCAACGCAACCAACCTGAGCGTGGTCGATACCCTCCCGGCCGAGGGACTCACCAACGTCACCAGCCCGAGCCTGCCCTCGGGGGTGACCTTCAATTCAGGCACCGACACGTGGACGCTGGCGTCGCTGGCGTCCGGGCAATCGGTGACTCTGGAGCTGGCCGGCACCGTGCCTCCGAGCGCCACGGGCAGCTCGTACACGAACGCCGCCAGCGTCTCTGCCTCCGACGGCTCCCTGGTGACGACCACCGACACCGACTCGCTTCATCCGAAGGCCACCCTGGCCATCACCAAGACCGACAACGACGGCGGATCGTCGATCACCAATGCCGTGGGCACGGCCGTGCCCGGCGCCTCGATCACGTACACCGTGGTGGCCTCCAACTCCGGGCCCTCGACGGCCACCGGGGCGTCGGTGACCGACCCCTTGGCCTCGAACCCGCTCATCAGCTCCGACACCTGGACGGCCACGGGGTCGGGGGGAGCCACCGGCTTCAGCGCCTCGGGGTCGGGGAGCATCGCCGACTCGGTGACCATCCCCCCAGGCGCCTCGGTCGCCTACACGGTGACCGCCACTCTCACAGCTTCAGCCAGCGGAACTTTGTCCAACACGGCCACCGCCTCGGCCAGCGACGCCACCACGGTGACGGCCACGGACACCGACACCCTCAGCCCCAAAGCCACACTGACCATCACCAACAGCGACGGGGTGAGTTCGGTGGTGGCCGGCACGCCCGACACCTACACCGTGGTGGTAACCAACAGCGGACCCTCGAACGCCTCCACCCTGAGCGTGGCCGACACCCTCCCCACCCAGGGCTTCACCAACGTCACCAGCCCCAGCCTGCCCTCGGGCGTGACCTTTAACTCTGTAACCGACACCTGGACCCTGGCGTCGCTGGCGTCCGGACAATCGGTGACCCTGGAGCTGGCCGGCACCGTCCCCTCGGGGGCCACCGGACCGACCTACGCCGACACGGCCACCGCCTCGGCCACCGACGCCTCCAGCGTCAGCGCCACCGACACCGACGGGCTCAGCGCGCAGGCCACCCTGGCCATCACCAACTCCGACGGCGTGAGCTCGGTGGTGGCCGGGACGTCCGACACCTACACCGTGGTGGTAACCAACAGCGGGCCGTCCACCGCCTCCACCCTGAGCGTGGCCGACACCCTCCCCACCCAGGGCTTCACCAACGTCACCAGCCCCAGCCTGCCCTCGGGCGTGACCTTTAACTCTGTAACCGACACCTGGACCCTGGCGTCGCTGGCGTCCGGACAATCGGTGACCCTGGAGCTGGCCGGCACCGTCCCCTCGGGGGCCACCGGACCGACCTACGCCGACACGGCCACGGCCTCGGCGGCCGACGCCTCCAGCGTCAGCGCCACCGACACCGACGGGCTCAGCGCCCAGGCCACCCTGGCCATCACCAAGACCGACAATGACGGCGGATCGTCGATCACCAATGCCGTGGGCACGGCCGTGGCGGGGACGTCGATCACCTACACAATCGTCGCCGTGAACTCGGGTCCCTCGACAGCTGCGGGTGCACAGGTGTCTGACCCCCTGGCTTCGAACCCGGATATCACCTCGGACACCTGGACAAGCACCGGATCGGGGGGAGCCACCGGCTTCAGCGCCTCGGGCTCGGGCAGCATCAACGATTCCATGACCATCCCCGTCGGCGGCTCGGTCAGCTATACGGTGAAGGCCGCTCTGTCGTCTTCGGCGACCGGCACGCTCTCGAACACCTCCAGCGCCAGCGCTTCTGACGCATCGACCGCCAGCGCCACTGACACCGACACTCTGGGCTCGAGGGCCACCCTGGCCATCACCAAGACCGACAGCGACGGGGGATCGTCGGTCTCCTCGACCAAGGGCACGGCGGTGCCGGGGACGTCGATCACATACACCGTGGTGGCCTCGAACTCCGGACCCTCGACGGCCACCGGAGCGCAGGTGACCGACCCGCTGGCCCTCAACCCGGACATCGCCTCCGACACCTGGACGGCCACGGGGTCGGGGGGAGCCACC
Source organism: uncultured Acidimicrobiaceae bacterium (assembly GCA_963800065.1). Taxonomy (GTDB): domain Bacteria; phylum Actinomycetota; class Acidimicrobiia; order Acidimicrobiales; family UBA8190; genus CAWJFJ01. The sequence goes on from CAWCZO010000003.1 coordinate 476,920, forward strand.
GGCTTCAGCGCCTCGGGATCGGGCAGCATCGCCGACTCGGTGACCATCCCCGCCGGGGGTTCGGTCACCTACACGGTGACGGCCACCATCTATTCCACCGCCACCGGCACCCTGGCCAACACGGCCACCGCCTCGGCCACCGACGCCACCACCGTCACGGCCACCGACACCGACAACCTCAGCCCCAAAGCCAACCTGACCATCAGTAACACCGACGGCGTCAGCTCGGTGGTGGCCGGGACAGCGGACACCTACACCGTGGTGGTCTCCAACACCGGGCCGTCCAACGCCTCCAACCTGAGCGTGGCCGACACCCTCCCGGCCCAGGGACTCACCGGCGTCACCAGCCCCAGCCTGCCCGCCGGGGTGACCTTCAATTCGGGCACCGACACCTGGACCCTGGCCTCGCTGGCGTCGGGCCAGTCGCTCACCCTGGAACTGGCCGGCACCGTCCCGTCGGGGGCGACGGGCTCGACCTACGCCGACACGGCCACGGCCTCGGCGTCCGACGCCTCCAGTGTCAGCGCCACCGACACCGACTCCTTGAGCGCCCAGGCCACGCTGGCCATCACCGACAGCGACGGCGTCAGCTCGGTGATGGCCGGGACGTCCGACAACTACACCGTGGTGGTGTCCAACAGCGGACCCTCGAACGCTTCCAACCTGAGTGTGGCCGACACCCTCCCCACCCAGGGCCTCACCGGCGTCACCAGCCCGAGCCTGCCCGCCGGGGTGACCTTCAATTCGGGCACCGACACCTGGACCCTGGGATCCCTGGCGTCGGGGCAGTCGGTGACCCTGGAGCTGGCCGGCACCGTCCCCTCGGGGGCGACGGGCTCGACCTACGCCGACACGGCCACGGCCTCGGCCACCGACGCCTCCAGCGTCAGCGCCACCGCCACCGACACGTTGAGCGCCCAGGCCACCCTGGCCATCAGCAAGACCGACAACGACGGGGGATCGTCGGTCTCCTCGACCAAGGGCACGGCCGTTCCCGGCGCCTCGATCACCTACACCGTCGTGGCCTCCAACTCGGGGCCGTCCGACACCGCGGGGGCGTCGGTGACCGACCCTCTGGCCTTGAACCCGGACATCGCATCCGATACCTGGACGGCCACGGGGTCGGGAGGGGCCACCGGCTTCAGCGCCTCGGGATCGGGGAGCATCGCCGATTCGGTGACCATCCCCGCCGGGGGTTCGGTCACCTACACGGTGACGGCCACCATCTATTCCACCGCCACCGGCACCCTGGCCAACGCCGCCACCGCCTCCGCCACCGACGCCACCACCGTCACGGCCACCGACACCGACACCCTGAGCGCCAACGCCAACCTGACCATCACCGACTCAGACGGCGTCAGCTCGGTGGTGGCCGGGACCCCCGACACCTACGCCATCGTGGTCACGAACCCCGGGCCGTCGACCGCCTTCAACCTGAGCGTGACAGACACCCTCCCGACCCAGGGACTCACCGACATCACCAGCCCCAGCCTGCCCGCCGGGGTGACCTTTGATTCAGTGACCGACACCTGGACCCTGGGGTCCCTGGCGACCGGGCAATCGGTGACCCTGGAGCTGGCGGGGACCGTCCCCTCGGGAGCCACCGGACCGACCTACGCCGACACGGCCACCGCCTCGGCCACCGACGCCACCACCGTCACGGCCACCGACACCGACACCCTGAGCGCCAACGCCAACCTGACCATCACCGACTCCGACGGCGTCAGCTCGGTGGTGGCCGGGACAGCGGACACCTACACCGTGGTGGTCTCGAACACCGGGCCGTCCAACGCCTCCAACCTGAGCGTGACAGACACCCTCCCGACCCAGGGACTCACCGACATCACCAGCCCCAGCCTGCCCGCCGGGGTGACCTTTGATTCAGTGACCGACACCTGGACCCTGGGGTCCCTGGCGTCCGGTCAGTCGGTGACCCTGGAGCTGGCCGGGACGGTCCCGTCGGGGGCCACCGGACCGACCTATGTGGACACGGCCACCGCCTCGGCCACCGACGCCACCACCGTCACGGCCACCGACACCGACAACCTCAGCCCCAAAGCCAACCTGACCATCAGTAACACCGACGGCGTCAGCTCGGTGGTGGCCGGGACAGCGGACACCTACACCGTGGTGGTCTCCAACACCGGGCCGTCCAACGCCTCCAACCTGAGCGTGGCCGACACCCTCCCGGCCCAGGGACTCACCGGCGTCACCAGCCCCAGCCTGCCCGCCGGGGTGACCTTCAATTCGGGCACCGACACCTGGACCCTGGCCTCGCTGGCGTCGGGCCAGTCGCTCACCCTGGAACTGGCCGGCACCGTCCCGTCGGGGGCGACGGGCTCGACCTACGCCGACACGGCCACGGCCTCGGCGTCCGACGCCTCCAGTGTGAGCGCCACCGACACCGACTCCTTGAGCGCCCAGGCCACGCTGGCCATCAGCAAGACCGACAACGACGGGGGATCGTCGATCACCAGCGCCGTGGGCACGGCCGTGCCCGGCGCCTCCATCACCTACACCGTGGTGGCCTCCAACTCGGGGCCGTCCGACACCGCGGGAGGGTCGGTGACCGACCCCCTGGCCCTCAACCCGGACATCGCCTCCGACACCTGGACGGCCACGGGGTCGGGGGGAGCCACGGGCTTCAGCGCCTCGGGATCGGGCAGCATCGCCGACTCGGTGACCATCCCCGCCGGGGGTTCGGTCACCTACACGGTGACGGCCACCATCTATTCCAACGCCACCGGCACCCTGGCCAACACGGCCACCGCCTCGGCGTCCGACGCCACCACGGTGACGGCCACGGACACCGACACTCTCAGCGCCCAGGCCACCCTGGCCATCACCAAGACCGACAGCGACGGGGGATCGTCGGTCTCCTCGACCAAGGGCACGGCGGTGCCGGGGACGTCGATCACATACACCGTGGTGGCCTCGAACTCCGGACCCTCGACGGCCACCGGAGCGCAGGTGACCGACCCGCTGGCCCTCAACCCGGACATCGCCTCCGACACCTGGACGGCCACGGGGTCGGGGGGAGCCACCGGCTTCAGCTCCTCGGGATCGGGCAGCATCGCCGACTCGGTGACCATCCCCGCCGGGGGTTCGGTCACCTACACGGTGACGGCCACCATCTGTTCCACCGCCACCGGCACCCTGGCCAACACGGCCACCGCCTCGGCCTCCGACGCCACCACGGTGACGGCCACGGACACCGACACCCTCAGCCCCAAAGCCAACCTGACCATCACCAACAGCGACGGCGTGAGCTCGGTGGTGGCCGGGACGTCCGACACCTACACCGTCGTCGTCTCCAACACCGGGCCGTCCAACGCCTCCACCCTGAGCGTGGCCGACACCCTCCCCACCCAGGGACTCACCGGCGTCACCAGCCCGAGCCTGCCCGCCGGGGTGACCTTCAATTCGGGCACCGACACCTGGACCCTGGCCTCGCTGGCGTCGGGCCAGTCGCTCACCCTGGAACTGGCCGGGACCGTCCCGTCGGGGGCGACGGGCTCGACCTACGCCGACACGGCCACGGCCTCGGCGTCCGACGCCTCCAGTGTCAGCGCCACCGACACCGACTCCTTGAGCGCCCAGGCCACGCTGGCCATCAGCAAGACCGACAACGACGGGGGATCGTCGATCACCAGCGCCGTGGGCACGGCCGTGTCCGGCACCTCCATCACCTACACCGTGGTGGCCTCCAACTCGGGGCCGTCCGACACCGCGGGAGGGTCGGTGACCGACCCCCTGGCCCTCAACCCGGACATCGCCTCCGACACCTGGACGGCCACGGGGTCGGGAGGGGCCACCGGCTTCAGCGCCTCGGGATCGGGCAGCATCGCCGACTCGGTGACCATCCCCGCCGGGGGTTCGGTCACCTACACGGTGACAGCCATTCTGCGGTCATCGGTGGCGGGGACGCTTTCGAACACGGCCACCGCCTCCGCCTCCGACGCTGCCACCGTCACGGCCACCGACACCGACACGCTGAGCGCCAACGCCGACCTCTCCATCAGTAACACCGACGGCGTCAGCTCGGTGGTGGCCGGGACAGCGGACACCTACACCGTGGTGGTCTCCAACACCGGGCCGTCCAACGCCTCCACCCTGAGCGTGGCCGACACCCTCCCGACCCAGGGCCTCACCGACATCACCAGCCCCAACCTGCCCGCCGGGGTGACCTTTAATTCAGTGACCGACACCTGGACCCTGGGATCCCTGGCGACCGGGCAATCGGTGACCCTGGAGCTGGCCGGGACCGTCCCGTCGGGGGCCACCGGACCGACCTATGTGGACACGGCCACCGCATCGGCCACCGACGCCGCCACCGTCACGGCCACCGACACCGACACCCTGAGCGCCAACGCCAACCTGACCATCACCGACTCCGACGGCGTCAGCTCGGTGGTGGCCGGGACCCCCGACACCTACGCCATCGTGGTCACGAACCCCGGGCCGTCGACCGCCTCCAACCTGAGCGTGACAGACACCCTCCCGACCCAGGGACTCACCGACATCACCAGCCCCAACCTGCCCGCCGGGGTGACCTTTAATTCAGTGACCGACACCTGGACCCTGGGATCCCTGGCGACCGGGCAATCGGTGACCCTGGAGCTGGCCGGCACCGTCCCCTCGGGGGCCACCGGACCGACCTATGTGGACACGGCCACCGCCTCCGCCTCCGACGCCGCCCCCGTCACGGCCACCGACACCGACACGCTGAGCACGACGGCCAACCTGACGGTGACCGACACCGATGGCGTGAGCTCCGTGGTGGCCGGAACCGCGGACACCTACACGATCGTCGTGTCCAACACGGGACCGGGCAACGCCTCCAACCTGAGCGTGAGTGACACCCTCCCCACCCAGGGAGTCACCGACATCACCAGCCCCAGTTTGCCCGCCGGGGTGACCTTTGATTCAGTGACCGACACCTGGACCCTGGGATCCCTGGCGACCGGGCAATCGGTGACCCTGGAGTTGGCCGGGACCGTCCCGTCGGGGGCCACCGGACCGACCTATGTGGACACGGCCACCGCCTCCGCCTCCGACGCCGCCCTGGTCAGCGCCACCGACAGCGACACCCTGGGGATTCAGGGAGACGTCACCACCACCATGACCGACAACGTCGGTGGGTCGTCGGTCGTCCCGACGACGGGTACGGGGGCACCGGGGACCTCGATCACCTACACCGTGGTGGCGTCGGACTCGGGTCCGAGCGACGTGACCGGGGCCGAGATCTACGACCCGATGACGGTGGTCCACGACTTCAGCTCGGACACGTGGACGGCCACCGCATCCGGGGGCGCCACCGGTTTCACCCCGTCGGGATCGGGGAGCATCGACGACGTCGTCACCATCCCCGCCGGCGGCTCCATCACCTACACCGTGGAGGCCACCATCTCTGCCTCGGCCTCCGGGACGCTCTCGAACACCGTCACCCTCACGCCACCGTCGGGGTACACCAACACCAACCCTCTGGCCACCTCCGGAGGGGCGGTGAGCGCCACCGACAGCGACGCCTTGGTGATGGCCGATCTCACCATCACCGACTCCGACGGACAGAGTTCGGTCGGCGCCGGCGACTCCGACACGTACACGATCGTCGTCACCGACACCGGGTCGTCGGGCGCCTCCAACCTGAGCGTGGTCGACACGCTCCCGAGCCAGGGGCTCGGAGATGTCTCGAGCCCGAGCCTGCCGTCGGGGGTGACCTTCGATTCGGCCACCGACACCTGGACGATGTCGTCACTGGCGGCCGGACAGTCGATCACCCTCGAGCTCTCGGGGACGGTCCCGTCAGGGGCGACGGGCTCCACCTACACGGACTCCGCCACCGCCTCAGCCTCGAACGCCACATCGGTCAGCGCCACCGACATCGACACCGTGGGGGACCAGGGGGACGTCACCATCACCATGACCGACGACGACGGGGGATCGTCGATCGCCCCGACGACCGGAACGGCGGTGGCCGGCACCTCGATCACGTACACCATCACCGCCTCCAACACGGGACCGAGCACCGTCAGCGGGGCCGAGACCTACGATCCGGTGTCGGTGATCAAGACGGTCAAGACGGACACGTGGACAGCCACCGGATCCGGGGGGGCCACCGGCTTCACACCGTCGGGATCGGGGAGCATCGACGACATCGTCACCATCCCTGCCGGCGGCTCCATCACATATACGGTGGTGGCCACCATCAGCTCCACGGCCACGGGGACCCTCTCGAACACCGTGACGTTGACGCCCCCCTCCGGCTTCACCAACACCAATCCCCTGGCCATCGCCGGTGGCGTCGTCTTCGCCACCGACAAGGACAGCATCACGCCGTCGTGACGCTATAAGGTGCACCGGCGAGGGACCGGGGTCCCGGTTCCCGCTCAGGGTGGCCGGCCGTGGGTGTTTCGGTGGTCACGGGGTCCCCGGGAAACACTGTGAGTAGTCGACCGTTTACCACACTCAGAGGCCTTCCCCTCTCTTTCTGTGGGTTCAGGGACCGTCTGGCCACGTCAAGTGGACGAAAAATCACCATCAGGCGTGAAGTTGGACAATGTTTCGCCAACAAGATCCCTAAAAGTGGTGATGTCCCCTATGGCCCTGACCGTGGACAATGCACTGTACGTGGGCCCGACAAGGAGGCTCGCGAGGGAGGGCGAAGCTACGACGGCCCCTGGACGTAGGCCTCCCGCCGACAACACCGTCGACAAGGAGCAGGAAACTAATGAACGTCCGTCATAGTCGTCTTACACGGTTGATCGCATTGACCGTCGTAGTGAGCATGCCGGTGTTGGGCCTGGCGGGAGTCGCCTCGGCGGCTGCCAAGGGTTCGCCGGCGTGGTGCGCCAAGCACCCGGGTGCTGCTGGCAAGAAGGCCGGCTGCGCCACCAAAACTGGTGGCGGCGGCACAGGCGGCCCTCCGCCCGTGACCGAGATCCAGGTGACCGTGGACCCGAACCCCGTTATCGAGACGGGTGTCTCGGAAATCCACGCCATCATCCAGGTCGAGGCGCAGCCCGCCTTCGCCGGTGACCCTGTGTTCATCTACTCCCAGCAGCTCGTCAACTCCTGCGCGACAGGGTCGGTTGAGTTCAGGGAGAACGAGGGTTCGTCGCTGTCGGTTGAGCAGGGCGAGAGCGCCACTGTCAACCTCGACAACGATGGCAACGCCACGGTGGAAGTCGACGCGTCCGAATGTGCCCCCGGGCCCAGCCTGGTCGAGGCCGACCTCGTGAACGCGCCGTACTACACCGCCACCACGACGCTGCAGGCCAACCCGCCGAACGTGACCACTCCTGGTCTCACGGCGTTCCCGAACCCTGAGGTCGAAGTGGGCGATGGAACCACAACCGGTTCCAACGTCTACGCCGTCTTCTACTTCGAGGACAACCCCGTGTACGCGGAGACCCCGGTGGAGATCTCCTCCGCCCAGCTCCAGAACCGCTGCCTCACCGCCCACACCTGGTCGGCCGGCAACGGCGGGAGTGGCGACGCCACCGGTGGGACGACCACCTTGGACAACGACGGTAACGCCGTGTTCATCTTCGAGGGCGTCTCGTGTGCCCCCGGGCCGTCCACAGTGGTTGCCGACCTGGTTGGTGGTACGCACGACACCTACCCGGTGACGTTCACCATCAACTCACCGACGCCCACCGTCGCCTAAAGGCTCCGACGGGCAGTAACTGCAACACAGTAAGAGCGGGAAGGGGGGCGCATTGCGCCCCCCTTCCCGGCTCTTGGGAGAGGTTCGCTGCGCCGGAAGTGGCGCAGTGCAGAGTGTCGAGGACCCACCCGTTCGAGGGTGAGAAACACAAGATCTGAACGCGAAGGGGGGGGTTCAGGATGCAAGGTCACCGTCGCGCCGTCATGTCCACGGTGCTCTTCACCCTCGTGGTCGCCGTGACGGCCAGCCTGACCCTCTTTCTGGGGTCGACGGCCCAGGCGGACGGGCGCTCGCCTGGTGTGGCCGCTCACCGGGCCCAGACCGTGAGCTCTCTGGGCGAGCTCATCGCCTCCGACGCCTGGTCCGGTGACGACTTCGGCTGGTCGGTGGCGGTGTCGGGGTCGACCGCCGTGGTGGGCGCACCGTACGCCAACTCCTACGCCGGAGCCGCCTACGTCTTCACCGACTCGGGTGGCAGCTGGACCCAGGAGGCCGAGCTGACGGCCTCCGACGGCGCGTCGGGCGACGAGTTCGGGTGGTCGGTGGCCATCTCCGGCTCCACCGTGGTGGTCGGCGCACCCAACCACTACTTCGGGATCGGGGCCGCCTACGTCTTCACCGACTCCGGGGGTAGCTGGACGGATCAGGATGAACTCACCGCCTCGGGCCTGGGAGTGGCCACCGAGGTCAAGTTCGGCTACTCGGTGGTGACGTCGGGTCAGACCGTCATGGTGGGCGCCGACGGCTACGACTCCAAGGCGGGGGCCGTCTTCGTCTTCACCGACGCCGGCGGGACCTGGAGCCAGCAGGCGCAGCTGACCCCCACCGACGCCGGTGTCGGCCAGGAATTCGGGTGGTCGATGGCGGTGTCGGGTCCGACCCTGCTGGTGAGCGCCGTGAAAGCCCACGACGACACCGGTGCCGTCTACGTCTTCTCCGACGCCGGCGGCTCCTGGACACAGGAGGCCGAGCTCACGGCGTCGGACGCCGCCGGCAACAACTACTTCGGGGACAAGGTGGCCATCTCGGGATCGCGGATCGTGGCCGGTGCCCCGGGCCACGACGCCGAGCAGGGTGCCGCCTACGTCTTCACCGGTTCGGGCGCCACCTGGAGGCAGGTGGCCGAGCTGACGGCCTCTGACGGTGGACCCGACGACTGTTTCGGATGGGCGGTGGGGGTGTCGGGAACGACCGTCCTGGTGGGGGCCGAGCAGACCGACGCCGACAACGGGGCCGCCTACATGTTCAAGAAGAAGGGCTCCAAGTGGCGGCAGGAGGCCGAGCTGGCGGCCAACGACGGGGGGACGACCGACGAGTTCGGGTACTCGGCGTCGCTGTCGGGGACCACGGCGCTCATCGGGGCCGACGGGGACGAGGCCGGTGCGGGGTCGGCCTTCCTCTACAAGTTGTGACCCTGTCCGTGAGCGCTCAGCGGTAGGTCAGAACGCGGCCCAGCTTGTCGACGGCCAGGCAGAACGTCGTGGTGGCGCAGGAGACGCTGACGATTCCGTTCCCGCCGTCGATGTCCGACGGCTTCGACCAGGTGGTCCCGTCGAAGGTGAGGGCCCTTCCGCCGTCGTCGACGGCCATGCAGAATGTCGTGGTGACACACGAGACGGACGTGATCCCGTTGTCGGCGACTGCACCGCCGGCGACCGGGTCGACCGGTTGCGGTGGTGACCACGACGAGCCGTTCCACATCAGGACGTTCCCGACGGTGTCGGCGGCCACGCAGAACGACGGGCTGGCGCAGGAGACGGTGTCGAGCTGACCCGAAGTGTCGACGTCCTGTGGTTGCGACCAGTCCTGCCCGTTCCATTGGGCCGTCCCTCCGGCCGTGGCCATGCAGAAGGTGGAGCTGCGACACGAGATGGAGCTCGGGCCACCCCAGGCGTTCACGGCCGAGGACCAGCTCCCGTTGTAGAAGTAGGCGTCGCCGACACCGTCGACGGTGACGCAGAAGGCGCCGTTGGCGCAGGCCAGCGCCTGCAGCCCCTGGGCACCGCCGAGGGTCTGGGAATCGACCCAGGACAGGCCGTCCCACTGAACGACCTCGTTGCCCCCGGGGACGGCCACGCAGAAGGCCGGGCTGGTGCACGAGATGTCGGCCATCGGTGGGGTCGGCGCCGGCTCCCCGACGGTGACGGGAAGGGCGGACGACCACGAGGTGCCGTTGTAGCGGTAGGCGCTGTCGGCGGAATTGACGGCCATGCAGAAGGTCGTCGACGGGCAAGAGAGCGCCGAGATCGGATGGGTGGCTCCCACCACGGACGACGGGCGGGACCAGGGGGAGGCGGCCGCCACGGTGGTGGTGGGCGTCGAGGTCGTGGTGGTCGTGGCGGCAGAGGGGTGCGAGGGTCCTCCACTGCAGGCCGCCGTCAGCACGACCAGGGCGGACAGGACCAGCCCGGGCCACGCCGGACGTGGCCACCTGGTCGTTGTCAGGCCCACAGGCCATTGTCCCATGAGCGCCGGGCGGCGGTCCGGCGGGTCGGAAGACGAGGCTTTCGTCCCACTCGACACTCTCCCCACTCCTGTGACAGTGGAAGGACGGCGGGCGGCGGTCCCGTGGTGGTGACGTTGTTGGCGCGTTGGGCAAATGACCCCTCAACGCGTACCATCTGAAGATCGGCGCTCGTTGGGAAGAGCTCGAAATAACTGAAGGCCAGTCCGATGTGTGTGAAGCCCGATGAGTGACCGCGGTGACGTCCCGTCGTCCGCATCAGTTGGCGCGCCCGCCGGTGACGCCCCCTCAGCCGGCGCGGTGATGACGGGGGGCATCGAGCATCTCGACTTCGGGGTTCGGAACACCCTTCTCTATTACAAGGATCTGAAGGCCACTCTCGATCTCACGCCGGGTTCGGGCGTCGCCCCGGCCGCCGTCCGCCGCCTCCTCGGTTCCGAACCGGTACCGGTGTCCGAGCTCTTCGACACCGACCGCGAGGCGATGCGCGGGGCCACCAAACGGGTGCGGTCGATCTCCTACCGGGCCCGGCGTGACGTCGACAAGGGCTCGCCCGGCACCTTGTGCCTGGCCTGGGGTCTGGCCACCTGGGACAACGGCCGCCCGGCGGTCCCGGCCGCCCCCGTCGTGCTCCGCCAGGCGTCGGTGACGCGGCACGGCGGGACGGCCGAGGATTTCGATCTGGGCTTGAGCGGCCCGTGGATCGTCAACACCACCCTGCTGCGTCTTCTGGAGGTCGACTTCGCCGTGGACGTCGAGCGCGACGCGCTCGGCGACCTGGTGGACGAGTTGGGCCGGCACGGGGACCCCCAGGCGCTCTTCGAGCGGATGACCAAGATGGCCTCCGACGTTCCCGGATTCTCCATCGCCCCCCGGGTGGTGTTGTCGCCCATTCCCCGGGTGGCCATGACGGTGGACCGCGAGGTCCGTCGTACCGCGCCGCAGGACCCCGTCCCGCCGGCGCCGGACGCCACCGCCGAGGCGCTGGAGAGGGACCCGCCGGCGCCGTATCCGGACCCCATCGTGCGCGGGGCCGGCTCGATGGCGGAGGACGTCGTGATCCCGATCAGCGACGCCCACCGGACGGTGGTGGCCGACAGGCCGGAAGAGACGGCGGGGGATCTCGCCACCGAAGCCGCCACCGACGCCGTGATCGCCGAGATCACCAGAGCGTTGCGGGGCGACAACTGGCCCGCCGCACTGATCGAGCACGCCGACTCCGGACTGCGGGTCCGCGACGGCGCCGAGCTGCTCCGGCGTTGGGAGCTGTCGGGGGAGCAGCGACCGGGTGTCTGGCGCTGGGACGCCACTCACTTCGCCCTGTGGGGGCTGACGGCCGCCCCCCCGGTGGGAGATCCGGCCATCCTCTCGGTGGCCCGATGGGACGAGCGCCGCCACCATCCCGTCCTCATGGCGTGGCACACGGTGGCCGAGCACCGCTACCGACGCCACCGGCACCGTGGTCGGGGACGATCGGCGTTGCTGGCCAAACGCCCCGCCGTCCCCCGCGGGATCGACGAGGCCCTGTGGGGGCTCCCCGTCGACCTCCTGGTGGAGTGGGCGGCCTGGGTCTTCCGGCAGTGGCCGGGGGCTCCCTTCGAGTTGGTCCTGCCCGCCGGGACCCCGGAGCTCGTGAGCCCCTGGTACGAGAGGGCCCGGCCCGTGGCCGAGCTGGCCGTGAAGACGTGGGTTCCGTTCGCCCTGGTGGACGACGACCTCGGGAAGGCCGCCCACCGGTGGGTGAAGCAGCTGACCCATGCCTGTGACGGGGGCGGGGCGCCCCTGGCCACGTGGTTCGAGCGGAGCATGGAGATCGCCACCTCGGCTCTCGCCCTCCGGGTGGGCGCCCCCGTGGTCCCCGGCGCGGCGCGGGGTCGCCGGACCAAGAGGGGGGCTCCCGTCACTCACGCCGAGCACGCCATCTGACCTCCGGCGGCGGCCGGTGGTGGAGGGCGACGGGTCAGGGCACGGGGACGGGGAAGAAGATCTCGTGCTGGTCGGCGAAGTGACGGAGGAACCCCGGCGTCAGCCCCTCGTGTTGATCTCCCCCGGCGGCCGCCGACATCTGTGAGTGGAAGACGGCGATGGCGCGGCGCTTGCGCTCGAGGTAGCCGTCGGTGCGGACCGTCTCGGCCGGCGACGCCGCCGCCAGCGTCCTGGTCCACGACCGGGGCCGGGTCCACTGCCATATGGGATAGGCCAGTAACCGGACCCCGGTCCCGGCCGCGGCACGCCGGGCGGCGGCACCGAGGGCGGCGTGGTCGCTGTGGGGATCGGCCTGCGAGGTGACGAAGACGTCGTCGGGGGAGTAGGTGGCGATGGCGTCGGCCACGGCGTCGACGAGGGCGTCACCGGCGGTGTCGAGCCGGGTCTCGGGAAACGACAGGTGGGTGACGGCGTGGTCGGGGAGGCCGAGGATCCGGCACGAGGCCCGGAGCTCGGCGTCGCGGGTGGCGATGTTCTCGGCCGGGGGGTGCCCGGGCGGCCAGGTGGCGCCGTCGGTGATCACGACGACGGCGACGGCCTGACCGGCGTCCACCTTTCGCATCATTGTGGCCCCGCACCCCAGGGTCTCGTCGTCGGGATGGGGGGCGAGGACGAGACACGACCGGGAGGAGGACTGCGCCGTCACGTCGATCCCGCGTCGGCCGATGGCGTGACCCATGCGGGCGGCGACGGGGAGCTTCACGGGGATCAACGCCGCCTCCACCCACCGCCGCCCCACCCACATGGTCAACGAGGAGACACTGTCGTTCGAGGAGACACTGTCGTTCGAGGAGACACTGTCGTTCGAGGAGACACTGTCGTTCGAGGAGACACTGTCGTTCGAGGAGACACTGTCATCGGGCGATCATGGTCCGAAGGCGGCTGACCATCCCCTTGGCGCGCTGGCGTTCGCCCGGAGTGGCCCCGGTGGCCAGGTAAAGACCGATGTAGGTGACGGTCCCGGCTAGTCCGTTCAGGACAGCGCCGGGAAAGGAGTACCCGGTGACGGTGCGCCCCGCCAGGAGGACCGCCGCGCAGGCGGTGGCGGGGATGATGTGGGGGACGATGGCGCCGCGGACGAGGCTCGAGATGCGGACGCCGACCGCCCTGGTCCCGATGACCATGATCCCCGGCAACCGGACCAGGAGGACCCCACCGAGCGTCCCCACGGCCACCCCCACCGGTCCGATCACGTGGGCCAGGGTGACCGACAGGGTGAAGTTGGTTAGGACCTCGACACCGGAGACGGCACAGACCACTTTCAGGTAGCCCGACCCCAGGAGGATCTGGGCGAAGCTCCGCACCGGTGAGGCCAGGCCCACGGCCAAGGCCAGGATGACCAGGACATGGGCCGAGGTGTCGTAGCCCGGTCCCACCCAGGCCCGTATCCCGGGGCCGGCCAGGACCATGAGGAGGAGCGCGATCAGGATGCCGACGAGGAGTGTGACCCGGACGCCGTCGATGACGATGTCCTTCAGGTCACCGGCGTCTCGGTTGCGGACGGTGGCCGAGGCGTAGGGGAAGAAGACGACGGCCAGCGAATCCATGGACTGGTTGGCCGCCTTGGCCAATTTGGCACCGACGGCGTAGACGGCGGCCGGACGGACGCCGAGGACGATGCCGACGATGACGACATCGCAGGCCTGGAGGGTGGCCTGGAGGACGGCGGAGAGCAGGAACCAGCCCGAGATGTTGGCCGCCGCCCGCAGCCGGACGCGATCGACGAGCCGTGGACGGATCCGGGCCTCGGGGATGATGTGGCGGACCTGGGCCCACCGGACACCTTGAAAGGAGACGGAGATCACCGTGGTGGCTATGGCCAGCGGGACGATCCCCCCTCCGAGTAGGACGATGACGACACTGGCCACGGCGATGGCGATCCCCATCGACGCGTTCGACATGGAGAGGAGGTCGAAACGCTGGTGGCCCATCAGCGATCCGCCGAAGGTGTCCCCGGGGATGGAGACGGCCAGCCCCACGGCCAGGACGGCGACGCAGATGATGACCTGGTCGTGGAGTCCGGCACCGACGTGGACGATGCCGGGGAAGAGGAAGGCGACGGCGACGCCCACTCCGAGGGCGATGACACCCATGGGGACGAGGACGAAGAAGGTGGTGTTGATCATCCGGACGGCCTGGTCCGGTCGGACGTGGGCGTCCTCGGCCACCAGCTTCGTCGTGGCGCCTCCGAAACCGAGCTCGAAGAGCTCCAGGTAGGCGACCACGGTGCTGGCCAGGACCCAGACGCCGAAGGCCGGCCGGCCCAGATGGTGCAGGAGGAGCGGTGTGACGACGATGGCCGACACGGCCGTGACCCCCAGCGCCATGTAGTTGCTGAAGACGTTGGCCCCGAACCGGTGGGGGAGCGAGCTCTCGGTTCCGCCGGTCGGTTGGTCCGGTGGCGTCTCGTCCGTCACACGCCCAGACCCTACGCTCTCCGGCGCGGGCCGAAGGGCTACCGGCGGCCCATGGCGCCGACCCGTTCGGTGACGCCGCGTTTGAGGGCGACGGCGCCCCGGACCAGAGAGTTCGGCAGCGAGACGGCCACCTTCATTCTCCGGAGGTCGGCGAGGTCGGGCCCGCCGAGGGCCTCGGCCCGGGCCACGGCGCCGCGGGCGTCGGGTGTCCGTCCCGCCAGCAGGAGGGCCCGGGCCCGGCGCAGCTGCCAGCGGGCGCGTTGGCGAGACGTGAGGGCGACGAGCCGCTCGGGCCGTCCCTGGAGCCAGCCGTCCCAGAAAGCCAGGACGTCATCGGCCACGGCCAGCCCGGCATCGGGTCCCCGCCATGCCCCCGACTGCCCGCGGTGCATGGAGTACGCCGTGAGGACGGTGTCGAGGAAGTAGAGCGGGCACCGGGCCTCGAGGGCCGAGAGGAAGAACTGGAGATCGCCGCAGCACAGGTCGGGCCACAGCCGGGCCGGGCCCGCCCAGACCTCGCGCCGCCAGATCACGGCGTCGAGGAGAAGGAACCATTCCTCGGTCAGCACCAGGTCGAGCAGGTCGTCGTTGCGGCCGGGACGTAGGGGTGTGGGCCACAGCTCGGTGCCGTCGCCGTCCCCGCGGTCGATGGCGACGCGGCAGCACGCCATGGCGACGGCGGGATGGCGCTCGAGGACGGCCACCAGACGTGAGAGGAAGGTGGGCTCCCAACGGTCGTCGTCGTGGAGGACGGTCATGTACCGTCCCCGGGCCCGGTCGAGAAGCGCCATGTGGTTCTGCGAGAAACCCAGACGGGTCGCGTTGTGGCGGTAGTCGACTCGTGGGTCGGCGAGAGCGGTCACGAGCGGTCGGGCGGCACCGGTCTCGTCGCCGATGAGGAGCTCGAAGTCGGTGAAGTCCTGGGCCAGGACACTGCGCAGGGCACGCTCCACCTCGGAGGCCGGGCGGGCCATCGGCATGCACACCGAGACGGTCGGTGCCACCGGCTAGAAGCTCGCCGGGAGGAGCGGGCTGACGGCGCCGAAGAAGAAGAAGAGGACGACGAGGACGCCGGCTCCGCCGGCGCCGTAGAGGAGCCACCGGGACAGTGCTCGGGAGCGGCGACGGGCCACGAGCCGGACCACGGCAGCGGCGACGACCAACGCACACCCCCACCACAAAGCCGGCACCCAGTCGCCCTGCCCGCCGGCCAGACCGTCGGCCCGGGCGCTCACCGGGCCCCGACCGGTGGGCACCGTCGTGGGGGTGGTGGTGGCGGCCGACGCCGACAGCCGCGAGGAGGCGAGGGTGGCGTGGACGACCAGACGGCTCGACGCGCTGAAGCGGGGGGTACACGTGGTGAGGGTCAACTCCGGGGTGGCGCTGGGCGCCATCACCGAGACGTCCGACGGCGAGACTACGAGACTGGTCGTCACCTCGTAGGTGAAGACGCCCTGGATGGTGGTGATCACGATGGGGTCGCCCGGGGCCAGTTCGTTGAGGTTGTAGAAGGGGGCGCCGTAGGTGGTCCGGTGACCGGCGATCCCCACGTTCCCGGCCTGTCCGGGCAGCGGTGTCACAGGTCCCTGTCCGGCGATCCCGTAGTGGCCGGGACCCTGGCGCAGATCGGTGGTGGACGTTCCTTCGACGATGACCTTGTCCACGCCGATCCTCGGGATCTGGAGGAGGCCCACGGGTTGGCCCTCCGCCGGTTGGGCCGTGGAAGCAGCGGGATCGGCGTGACCTCCCGGGGTCACCGTCCCCGGGGCTGTCGTCGTGCTCACCGACCCGGCCCCGTGGTCGGCCTGGCGCAGCTCATGGTTCAGCTGTGTCCGCAGGACGGCCTGGCTGTGGGACTCGGCGATGCCGGTGCCCCAGAGCTGGTAGGCGACGAAGAGGAGGATCACGGTTCCGACGCAGAGCAGGAGACGGCCCAGCGCGCCGGTCAGCTGCCCCCGTCGCACACATCGACACTACTGTCCCGCCACCGAGGGCCGGGCCCGCCTACACTGCGCGGGTCCTCGTCCTATTCGTCTGCACCGCGAACGTGTGCCGGTCCCCGATGGCGGCGGCCTTCCTCGACCTCGTGGCCGGTGAGGTCGCCGGGGATCTCGACGAACCGTTCGGTGCCGCATCGGCCGGTCTCCTCGACGGGGGGCGTCCGGTCTCGCCCGAGGTGGTGACCGCCCTCGCCCCCTTCGGGATCGATCTGGCCGGGCACCGTTCCACCCGTTTGACGGCTGCCGCCGTCGAAGGCGCCGACCTGGTGCTGGGCATGGAACGTCGCCACGGGCGCGAGGTCGTCCTCCTCGTCCCCTCGGCCTGGCCCCGGACGTTCACCTTGAAGGAGCTGGTCCGCCGGGGAGAGAAGGTCGGACCCCGACCGGCCGGGCAGCCGCTCGACGTGTGGTTGGCGGCGGTCGGTGACGGACGGGAACGGGTCGACCTGGTGGGCCGGTCGCCCGAGGACGACGTGGCCGACCCGCTCGGGGGCGACCTCGCCGCCTACCGGGCCACGGCGGCCGAGCTCGCCGATCTGATCCAGCGTCTGGCCAGGCTTCTCTAACCCGACACCCCGGGCGTGCCGATACCGACATGATGCCCGGCACCGACAGTCCCGATGACCGGCCGCGCCATCCCCCCCTGGCACCCCGACCGCCCCGGTCGCGTCGACGCCGGCTGACGTACTGGGGTGTGGCCGCCGCCGTCGTCCTGTGGGCCGGCGCCGTGGCGGTCGTCCTGGTCATGGGGCTGCGCGACGCCAGCCACGCCATGGCCCGGATCACCGCCGCCAAGGCCCACCTGTCCGCCGCCGACCTCGTCTCCGGGGGCCCCGGGCCCGAGCTGAGGGCGGCGGGAGCAGAATTCAGCCGGGCCAAGAGCCTGCTCGACTCGCCGCTCATGGCCCCGATCGACATCCTCCCCGTCCTCGGCCGGCAGCTGCGTTCGGTCCAGGATCTGGCCGGGGCGGCGGCACAGGTGTCGGACATCGGTGCCGGGGCCGTCACCCGGGCCAGGGTCGTCCTCGACGCCCCCCACCGCCTGGGGCCCGATCGGATCACCGCCCTGCGCCGGCTGGCCGTGCTCGGCCGGCAGACCGACGCCGCCTTGACCAGGATCGACACCGGGCCCTCCGAGGCGCTGATCGGCCCGGTGGCCTCCAAGCGCCAGGATTTCCTGCGCCAGCTGTCGCAGGCCGAGACCAAACTGGCGCACGCGGCGACGGTGGCCACCGCCGTGGCCGGGATCCTCCAGGGCCCGGAGAGGTACCTCGTCCTCATGGGGAACAACGCCGAGATGAGGGCCGGATCGGGTGCCTTCCTCGAGGCGGGCCTGCTCACCACCTCCGACGGCGAGCTCCATCTGAGTGATGTGGTCCCGACGGCGTCCATCCCCGTCGCCCGGGGGAAGGTTCCGGTCACCGGCGACCTGGAGACGAACTGGGGATGGCTCCTTCCCGGCGTCGACTGGCGCAACATCGGGCTGACACCGCAATTCGACGTCAACGGCCCGCTGGCGGCCCGGATGTGGGAGGCGGTCACCGGTCAGAGCGTCGACGGGGTGATGGCCGTGGACGTGGACACCCTCCAGCAGTTCCTCCAGGTCACCGGGCCCGTGACCCTGGCCGACGGGACCAGCCTGAACGCCTTCAACGTCATCGAGTACCTGACCCACGACCAGTACGAGGGCCTGTCCGATCAGTCCGGGTCCCAGGTCCGTGAGGACCGGCTCGGATCGCTCGCCACCGCCGCCCTCGACGCCCTCGACTCCGAGTCCCTCGATCTGAAGAGCCTGGCCACGGCCATGACGACGGCCACCGAGGGCCGGCATCTCCTTCTGTGGTCGGCCCGGCCGGCGGTGGAGGCGGCCTGGGAGGCCGGGGGGGTGGCGGGAAGGCTGTCCCCCACGTCGGCGATGGTGGCGGTGATCAACAGGGGCGGGAACAAGCTCGACCAGTACCTCTCGGTCCAGGCCGACCTCCGGCTCACCCCCAGGGACGGTCGGACCGGGGGGACGTTGACCGTCGATCTCGAGAACAGGACCCCCCCGGGGCAGTCGCAGTTCATCGCCGGCCCCTTCCCGGGGCTCGGGACGGCCTATGGCGAGTATGTCGGCCTGGTGGCCGTCAACCTGCCCCCGGAGGCCTCCCATCTGCAGGTCGCCGGAGGAGCGGCGGTGGATGCGCTGGGGGCGGAGGGGCCCGTTTGGCTGCTGGCCACGCCGGTGGACGTGAAGCCCGGGGCACAGCAGCAGGTCGTCGTCACCTTCCGGCTCCCGGCCGGCCACGGGTCCATGACGGTGGTCCCCTCGGCCCGGCTGTCGGCGGTGTCGTGGCACTACCGCGGGGCCGTCTACAGCGACGCCGCCCCCTTCACCCTGTCCTGGTAGCGACCGGGGCGTGACGACGCTCACCGGGGCGGTGGCGGCGCCCCCGCCCTGCAGGCGCTCCGGGCCTGGCCCGGGGGGTCGGGCGGGCGGCCATGGAGGACACCCGACCGTTTTTCGGCCACGCACCGTGGTCGGCGATCACAGGCGTCTTGGGATGCAGTTGACCGGGAATTGGGATTCCATAGTGTTGTTGGTGAGCAAGGCGAGGCACTATGCGTCGTAGAGCGTTCACGAAGGGCGCAACCATCACGGAGGGCGCAACAGCCTCGCGAAGTGCTACCACAGGAAGGGCATCGATCACCACTGAGCGTGTTTACTGCATCGAACCTGGAGTTCGGGGCCGAGAATTAACCGCCGGCGGTGGCCAGGATGGGGCAAAGACCACAGCATGTGACTAAGTTAGATGGAGGAGTCGTCGCCCCAGGGTGGCGAAGGGCGAGGGGTGAAGAGATGAAAATCAGGTTGCTCGGCTTGGGTCTGGGATCCGTCCTGACCCTGGCCGGCGTGATGGTTCCGTCGGTGACGGCGAGTGCGGACAGCACCTGTTACACGGGCTGCGCCTCCCCGCCGCCGTCCGGGCACGTGCCCACGACGGCGACGAAGGACGCCGGCGCGGTGTCATCGACCAGCTTGGCGTTCACCGGTGCCGACATCGAGGAGATGACGGCGTTCGGTGCGGGCGCTCTTGTTGTGGGAGGCGTTCTGGTGCGGCGCAGCCGCCGCCGCAATCGGGCCCACGCGTAACTAGTTCGTTCGAAGGCGCCGCTCGTCATGGCCGTCGGCCTCAATTTCCAGTCGTGGGCGACCGAGTCGCGGACGCGCCCTCGCTCCGTCACCCGCCGTCGGTGGCGGGCACCGGCCCGTCCGGAGATGGCCGTCGTGGCCTTCGCCGACTTCGCCGCCCTGGCTGCCTTCGTCATGATCGTCGCCCCCCTGGCCACGACGTGGTGGAGCTACGCCTTCATCGGCTCGGTGGTTCTCCTGCTCACCGCCACCGGTCACTACCGCAGTCGCATCACGTTGAACGTCGCCCGTGAGGCGCGTTCCATCACCGCCTGCACGGCGGTGCCCCTGCTGACTCTGGCCGCCATCCACATCAACCATGTCTCGAGTGTGGGGCTCATCGAAGCCGGTCTCTGCGTCGTGCTCTGCATGCTCGTCCTGCGTTGCTTCCTGTACGCGCTGATCCGGCGCCTGCGCTCGAAGGGGGTCTACGGCGAGCGGACGCTCATCATCGGAGCGGGACAGATCGGGACGACGTTCGCGGCGACGCTCGAAGAGCACCGGGAGTACGGCCTGCGCCCCATCGGATTCCTCGACGACGTCGACGGCGCCGATCTCCCGCTGCCGTTGTTCGGTGGGGTGGCCCTGCTGCGGATGGTTCTCTTCGAAGAGAGGGTCGATCGCGTCGTGGTGGCCTTCGGTCGGGCCCGTGAGGCGGACATGGTCGATGTCCTGCGCGCCTGCGAGGACGCCTCAGTCGACATCCACATCCTCCCCCGGTTCTTCGAGCTGGGTTCGGCCGTGCACGCCACCGACGTCGACGACGTCTGGGGATTCCCCCTCGTCCGTCTGCGCCGTCCGGTGCGCCGGACCTTCTCCCGGGCCGCCAAGCGGGCCTTCGACATGTCAGTGGCCGTTGTCGGTCTGCTGCTCTCCGCTCCCCTGTACGCCGTGCTGGCGGTGGCCGTGAAACTCTCGAGCCCCGGGCCCGTCCATTTCCGTCAGCAGCGCGTGGGCCAGCGTGGGGAGACGGTCGAGATCCTCAAGTTCCGTTCCATGCGGGTCCATTCCGACTCCGATACCGAATGGACCACCGATGAAGAGGTGGTCACCAGGGTCGGTCATGTGATGAGGGTGCTCGGACTCGACGAGATCCCTCAGCTCTGGAACATTCTCCGGGGTCAGATGTCGCTGGTGGGGCCCAGGCCCGAACGCCCCTTCTTCGTCGAGCAGTTCAAGGCCGAGATTCCCCACTACGACGACCGACACCGGGTGCCGGGAGGTCTGACGGGGCTGGCTCAGGTCCACGGTCTGCGCGGCGACACATCGATCGAGGAGCGGGCCCGGTTCGACAACCACTACATCGAGAACTGGTCCCTCTGGCGGGACCTGACCATCTTGATGCAGACGCTCTTCGCCGTGGTGCGCAACCTCGGGTCGGCGGGATCGGCAAACCCGGTGGCCACCACCGTCACGGCGGGATCGACGCTCGGTGTGGTCACGACCGAGTCGACGGTCGGTGGCGTTGCTCCGTCCTCCACGGGCACGGCCGTCGGTGCCGTCACGCCGCCGTCCACCGGATCGACGGCCGGTGCCCTACGCTCGGAGGATCTCGAGCACAGCGAAGCGGAACACCGGGCCACCTCGCCGGTGGCCCACGAGTCGAACGAGGCAGCGCCGATCGGATGACGACGGTCGTGCACCGGGCTCCTGACGTGAGTGCCGAAGGTGCGGGCCCCGGTCAGACACACCCGCCGACTCTGTGGAAAGGTCCGGTCGCCAGCCTGGTGCTGGTCGTCGGTTTCCTCGTCAGCATCGTCTCGGTCGGCCGGGCCAGCTTGTCGCTCGACGAGAGCGTCAGCACGACGTTGGCCTACTCACCCTGGCACAGCTTCACGCAGACGATTCTGCACCGTGAAGCGAACATGTCGCTCTATTACCTTCTCTTGCGGACCTGGGTGTCCGTTTCCGGGGGGACGGTGGAACGCATCGCCGGTCCGGAAGCCACCGTGAGGACATTGTCGGTTCTGGCCAGTGTGGGTGCGCTGGCTGTTGTCATGGTGGTGACCCGTCGGCTCTTCGACCGGCGGACGGCACTCATCGGCGGGCTCCTGCTGGCCGTCGATCCCCTCGTCGTCATGTTCGCTCAGGACGCTCGCGGCTACGCCCTCAGTCTCCTTCTCGTCTCGGCGTCCTCCGCTTTGTTCGTGCGCGGCGTCCGGGAACCGTCGGGATGGGGCGTGTGGGTGGCCTACGCGCTGATCTCGGCGCTCGCCGCCTACGCAAACTTCTGGGCCGCTCTCGTCCCGCTGGCCCACGGCGCGTCGATCGCCTTCCTGCCACCGGGCCTCGCGCCCTGGCGCCGCCTGATCCCCACGGGGGTCGGTCTCGGTGTCCTCCTCCTCCCCCTGGGCCTCCTGATCCGGTCGACCGACAGCTCCGGGGTCAACTGGGCCGCCGGGTCGAGCGCCGGGAAGCTCTTCACCACGGTGCGTTCCGACGTGCCCCATCCGGTGATCACCGTCCTCGTCGTCCTCGTCGTCGTCCTCGCCGTCGCCTCGGTGGCCGTGCTGCGGCGACGCGGACTCACGCAGGCTGCCGCCGACCGCTGGCCGGTCGTCTTCGCGCTGTGCTGGTTGGTGGTGCCGGTGGCTGCCGTCGTGCTGCTCTCGCTCGTCTACAAGCCCCTGCTGGTGGTGCGCTACCTCGTGATCTGCCTCCCGCCCGTCGTCATCCTCGCCTCCTACGGCCTGTCCCGCCTCCGAGGGGGCAGGGCGGTGGCGGCGGTGGCCGGGCTCGTGGTGGCGTCGGGCGTCGGGATCGGAGCCCTGTTCGTCCATGGTTCCCCCCAGGACTGGCGGGGGGCGGTGGCATCGGTGACGGACCGCTCCCGACCGGGAGACGGTGTGGTGATCTTCGCCCCGTACACCCGGATCCCCTTCCAGTGGTACGTGGTCAAGGACGAGGCACAGGACCGCCTGCAACCCCTCTTTCCGGCCGGCTCCTGGTCCACCAACGCCCTGCGTTACGACTCGTCCATCGGTGTCAGCGAGTCGGCCATCGAGACCGCCGTGACCGGCCATGACCGCGTGTGGCTGGTGCTCAGCCAGGAGCAGCTGGACCTGACCGGGGAACGGGCCGTGCTCGCCGGACTCCGGTCGGCCGGCCTCGAGCCCGCCGGCACCCGGGCCTTCCACGGCGTTCAGGTGGTCTTGTATGCCGACGGCGGTTGACGGGATCTCGACCTAGGGGACGGCCGGGGGCGTGCGTGACGGCCCCGGGTCGGGCAGGATCGTGCCCGACTCCCATGGCCCGGCCCCCATCGCTCGATGCCTAGATCCGAACGCTCCACCACTAATCGTGGTCAGCCAACCGCGGTACCGTCGCACGTGGCCGATGCGGCGGACAGCCGGACCGCGGGCCCGCCGGGCGTGCCCCGGTCCCCGGTTCCTCTGCGGGTTCTCCTGGTCGACGTGTCGGACCGGGGCGGCATCGCCCGGTACTCGGAACGCCTGCGGACCGCTCTCCGAGCCGAAGGAGCGGTGGTGTCACTGGCCGCCCCGGCCGGCCTGGCCGATCCCGGGCTGGCTCTGGCCAACCGGTGGTGGGGGCCGGACGTCACCGGACTGGCCCGGCTCCGTGTGCTCGGGCGCCGGCTGGCCGAGGTGGGGCCGTCGGCCATCCTGCTCGGACGGGCCGTGCTGCGGGCCCCGTGTGACGTCGTCCACGTCCAGACGGAGGTGGTGACGGGTCTCGACCACCTGGCCCTGGCGGCCATCGCCCGGTGGGTTCCCGTGGTGATCACGGCCCACGATCCCGAGCCCCTCGACGGAGGGGCGCGAGCGTTGCGACGTCAGGCCCGACGTTGGCGGGTGGCCGACGCCGTGATCATCCACAGCGAGAGTCAGCGTCGTCTCGTCGAGACCTGCGCCCCGGGGGTCCGCGTCTACGTCGTCCCCGTCGATCTGGCCCTGGGCGGGCAGGCGGTGCCGAGGGATGAAGCCCGCCGGCGTCTGGGCCTCGACGGGGCCCCGACGGCGCTGCTCCTTGGGCTCATCCGGCCCTACAAAGGGATCGGACTGCTGGCCGACGCCTGGCCCACGGTCAAGGCCAAGGTCCCCGGGGCGCGGCTCCTGGTGGTCGGCGAGCCGTACCGGTGCGACGAATTGGACCGCCTCGAGCACATGTCGGGTGTCGAGGTACGGCCGGGGTTCGTCACCGAGGACGAATTCGACTCCTGGGCGGCGGCGCCCGATGTCCTCGTGCTCCCGTATCTCCGAGGCTCGCACTCGGGGATCCTCCATCGTGGCGTCGCCGCCGGCACCCCCGTCCTGGCCTCGCCCTCGCTGGCCGACGAGGTCCTTCGCACCGGTGCCGGCGCCGTCGTCGCCCTGGACGCCGAGGCCTGGACCCAGGCCATCGTGGACGCCCTCACCGGTCATCCGCCGCCCCCGCCGCCCGTGCCCACCGGGCGCGGCGACGGCCCTCGCCACGTTGGCCGTCTACCGGGACGTCATCGACCGCCGGGCCCGTGTCCGCACCGGCGGCGCTGGTGGCCGCCGGGCCGGCGGTCGGGCGGCCGTTCGTCGGGCGAAGATCGCTTCGTGAGCCGGCTGTCGGCCAAGGAGCGGCTGTGGGTCGCCGAGGTGAGCAATTCACGACAGGTGTGGGGGGCTGAGTCAGCCATCATGGCTCTCGCCGCACCTCTCGCCGACCGGGGGATCGATCTGGCCCTGGCGTCGCCCCCCGGCGGTGACCTGGAAGAGCAATGGACGAAGATGGGTCTGCGCCACCTCCCCCTCGACATCCCCGACCGTGAGGGGATCCGGAGCCACGACGGCCACGGCCGTGCACCCGCCGGTCAGCTGATGTCGGAGCTGATGGTGTCGCTCCGATCGGTGCGAAGGATCGTCCGGATGGGACGGCAGGTCGACATCCTGCACTCCAGCAGTCTCTGGACCCACCTCGACTGCGCCGTGGCCGGCCGACTGGCGCGGCGGCCGGTGGTGCTGGACCTGCATGACATCGTGCGGCCGGGGACGGGCCGCCGGGTCCTCACCGCAGCCGACGCGCCTGTCGTCGGCCGCCGTGGCCGTGAGCCACGCCGTGGCCGACTGCGTGGGACCGTGGGGCGCCGGCCGGATGCGCATCATGGTCCCGGCCGTCGAGCTCGACCGTTTCCGGCCCGGGCCCGCCGATCCCGAGATGCGCCGGCGGCTCACCTCGTCGGAGGCCGACCCGTTGGTCGGCATCGTGGGGCGGATCGATCCCGAGAAGGGGGTGGATCTCGTCGTGAGGGCCGTCGCCGCTCTCGGAGGGGCGGCGGCGCGCGCTCATCTCGTTGTCGTCGGGAGCCCCGGGTTCGATTCGGGCACGTACCTCGAGCGCCTGAAGGCCGACGCCGATCGGCTGCTCGGCGACCGGGCCCGCTTCGTCGGCCGGATGGACGACGTCCCGGAGACCCTCAAGGCGCTCGACGTCCTGGTGAACGCCTCGGTGGCTGAGCCCTTCGGCCTGGGTGTGCTCGAGGCCCAGGCCACCGGGGTGCCCGTCGTGGCCACCCTCTCCGGGGGGGTGACCGATTTCCTGACCGACGGGGACAACGCCCTTCTCGTCCCGTGCGGGGACGCCGACGCCATGACGAGGGCGATCGAGCGGGTGATCACCGACCCCGAGCTGGCGGCCCGGATGACCCGCCGAGGCCGGGCCGTCGCCGAAGTGGCCCACGGGATCGATCACTTCGCCGACGAGTTGGCCTCGCTGTACCGGCGCCTGGCCCACCAGCCGCCCGACCAGGGCGGGGAGCCCGCGCCATGAGGGCCGTCATGGTCACCAAGTTCGTGCCTCTTCCCGACGACTCCGGGGGCAAGAAGCGCTCTCTGGCCATCGCCCGGCGCCTGGCCGAGCGCGCCGATCTCGTGCTGTGTGCGTACGACGACGGGACCGCCGATCTCGGTGCCATGGAAAAGCTCGGTGTGGACGTCCGGACCGTGCCGTGGCGCGCCGGGATCGTCGGCGCGTCACGCGGTGTGGCCCGCACGAAGAGCATCTCGGCCGGTCGCTTCTGGAGCACCGAGCTGGCCGGCGAGGTCCGCCGGGCGGCGGCGGGCGCGCCGCTCGATCTGCTCCAGGTCGAGTACGTGCAGATGGCACCGTTCGCCGATGGCGTGGCGGCCACCATGCGCGTCCTCGACCTCCACAACGTCGAATCGGAGTTGGCGGCGAGCTACGCTCGGGCCCGTCGGCTGCCGTGGTCGGCTCCCTTCCATCTCGAAGCGGCGGCCTTGCGCGCCCTCGAACGCAGAGCGCTGCGGGCGTTCGACACGGTGGTCGTGGTCAGTGAGCGCGAAAGGGACCGGCTAGCGGCGTCGGCCGGCTCCGTCGTGGTGTGCCCGAACGGCATCGACACGCCCGAGGCCCTCCCGAACGCACCCTCGCCGACGGTGTCCTTCGTCGCCACCATGGGGTGGGCACCCAACACCGACGCCGCCCTCTGGCTCGGGCGTGAGATCTGGCCCCAGGTCCAGCTCCGGGTCCCCGAGGCGCGTCTGCTCCTCGTCGGGCGGGACCCGACCCCCGCCGTGAGGGCCCTGGCGTCGCCGACGATCGATGTGTCCGGTACCGTGGCGGACGTTCGCCCCTACCTAGCCCAGACGCGTGTCGCCGTCGCTCCGCTGCGATCGGGGGGTGGTACACGCCTCAAGCTGCTCGAGGCGCTCGGCATGGGCCGGCCGGTGGTCGCCACCTCGATCGGGGTCGACGGCTTCGAGGACCTCGTGGGTCGCGGTGTGGTGGTGGCCGACGACGCCACCGGAATCGCCGATGCCCTGGTGGAGCTCCTCAAGCACCCGGACGCCGCCGCCGATATGGGTAGGGCGGGCCACAAGGCCGTCGCCGCCCACCATTCCTGGGACGGCGCGCTGGCCCCGCTCCTGGAGGCGGTATCCCGATGACCCAGGCAGCCATCCTTCTCGTGGCCGCGGCGGCGGCCGCCGTGCTCCTGGGCGTGTTCGTCCGCTGGGAGCGCATGGGCAAGGAGCAGAACGCCGTGCTGCTGCTCCTCGGCATGCTGGTGGTCGAGGCCACCTTGTACGAGAACCAGGACAACATGCCCCGGGACCTCTTCCACCCCGGCAACGGCGCCTTCGAGTTCCGGCTGCCCGAGGTCATCATCACGCTTGCCCTGCTCGCCCGCCTGGTGGTCCGGGGCCGGGCCACCCGGGTCGGGGGGCCACCCCTTCTGTGGCTGGCGTTCGGCGCCTGGATCGCCGTGGCTCTGGTGGAAGGGGTCCTCAGGCACAACGACATCACCCAGATCCCCTATGAGGGCAAGGTGATCATCTACGTGGTGGGTGGCTACGCCCTGGCCGCCGGGGTGCCCATCCAGCGATTCTTCGAGGGACGGGGCCTCGTGCGCCTGGTGCGATGGTCCGGCGTGGCGGCCGCCGTCGTCGTCCTCATGTCCGCCGTCCACAAGGAATACGCCCTCCACCTGCCCCTTCTCCCGCTTCCCGACTTCGGGGTGGACGGCAGCGACGCGGCCACGATCTTCGCCGCCATCGGGATCATCGGGCTTATGCTCGAGCTGGCCAAGGAGAAGCGGAGCCGGCTCACCCTTCTGGCCTGCATCCCGCTCCTGGCGAGCCCCTTCTTCTCCGACCAGCGGGCCGTGCTCATCATGCTGGGGGCCTCGGTCACCGTGATTCTGCTCGTGGCCACCGGCTCCACGGCACGCCGACGCCTCCGCATCCACTCGGCGGAAGTCCTGCTCAGCGCCCTGGCCGTCGTGGGCGTGGTGCTGGCGGTAGCGGTGATCCCGGCGATCGGGAGTCAGCAACCTGTCCAGCTGCCCCTCCGCTCCACCTTCGCCAACACCTTCGACGCCAAGGCCAAGATCGAGTCGGCCGAGGACCGTGCTAGCAAGTGGGAGGTGGCCTTCTCCCTCATCCGCCAGCACCCGGTTATCGGGAATGGACTCGGGGTGGAGTTCAGTTACTTCAACCCGGGGCCGAATATCTTCTCAATGACCGATGTGACCGAGAACATCGGCATCGACCTCTGGATGCGGGCCGGGCTCATCGGGCTGGGCCTGTTCGCCCTGGCCCTGTTCTTTTCGGTCTTCGACGGGCTGGGGGCCTGGCGGCTCCATCCTGACCGGATGGTCGCCGTCCTGGCACTGGCCCTGGTGGCGGTGGTCGTGGGCCTGGTGGCGAAGGGCATGGTCGAGTCGATCTTCGAGAAATACCGCTTGGCCACCACTCTCGGACTCTCCCTGGGCATGTTGCGCAGCGCCGTGACCTCCGCCGGCGGGACCAGAATGGCCCTGAAGCGAACCCACGCCTACGGGGAGGTCTGAGCCGTGGACATCCGCCAGCTCCTGCGCGACCTCCGGCAGAACTTCATCGTCGTCTTCCTGGCCTTCGCCGTGTGCGTCGTCGCCGGTGGCGCCGCGGCCTACCTGCCGGCCAAGCAGTATCAGGCGTCGACCCAACTGGTTCTGAGGCCCACCACCGCCAATCCCTCGGCGTCGATCTCCGTGATCCAGTACGAGCTTCTCCTGCTGCCCACCGAGGCCACGGACAGCAGCACCTTGACGGCCGCCCGCAATTCCCCCTGATCCCGGCGGCCGACACCAACGCCGACGTCTCGGTCACCGCCTCGGCGCCGCCCGCCACCGACGTCCTCACCATCAGCGTGAAGGCCACCAACCCCGGCGTGGCCGCCGCCTTCGCCAACGCCGTGGCCAACCAGGTCGTCACCCTGCAGGGGAACAACGGCCTGTACACGACGAAGCAGATCCTGCCGGCCACGCCTCCCACCAGCCCGGCCAATCCGACCAAGCCCGTTCTCTTCGCCGCCGTCGGCTTCGGGGTCATCTTCGCCGTGTTCGCCGGCCTGGCCTCCGCCGGGGTGCGGCGTCGATTCAGCCGGGTGACCGAGTTGAAGGAGCGGATCGGCGCCACCGTCCTGGGCGAGATCCCGCGGGTCATGAGCGGGAACATCCGGCCCTCGAATCTGTTCGTCCTGGGACGCCAGCCCATGGTGATGGAGGCCTTCCAGGAACTTCGGAGCAATCTGCTCCTGAGCATTCCCGACGGCGGCCCGACGTCGATCGCGGTGACGTCGTGCGACCCTTCGGAGGGCAAGACGTCGGTGGTGGCCAACATGGCCTGGGTCC
Organism: uncultured Acidimicrobiaceae bacterium; assembly: GCA_963800065.1. Classification (GTDB taxonomy): domain Bacteria; phylum Actinomycetota; class Acidimicrobiia; order Acidimicrobiales; family UBA8190; genus CAWJFJ01. Next base: position 505,746 of record CAWCZO010000003.1, read on the forward strand.
TGGCGGCAGAGGGCCGTCACGTCACGGCCGTGGACTCCGACCTGCGCAAACCCATGCTCCACCTCGAGCTCGAGGTGCCCTTCGGACCGGGGCTGGCCAGTGGGGGGCGGCCGACGCCCTCCGCCATGCGTCGAAGACGACCAACCCCTATCTCGACGTGGTTCCGGCCGGGATCCCGTCCCAACACCCGGCCGACGTGGTATCCGCCTACCTGCCGCCGCTGCTGCACAGTCTGCGCGAACGCCAACAGACCGTCATCGTCGACTGCCCACCCATGATCGGTGTGGCTGAGACCGTGCTGATCGCTGCCATGGTGGACATGGTGGTGGTGGTCGTCGACACCCGGCGCCTGCATCCCGATCGACTCCAGCAATGCCTGCTGCGGCTGGACGGCGCCGGCGCCAACGTCATCGGCGTTGTGCTCAACCGCACCCGCCGTCGGCGTCGTACCGGTAGCTACCAGTACGGCTATTACGGCAAAGAGGACAGCCAGCTGGTGCCCCAGGCCCCTGTTCCGGCCCCGGGCGAGCCGACACCGAGCGCCGTGGCCAGATCCCGGTGGTTGAGCGCTCCGCCGACAGCGGAGAGACCGGTGAAGCCCCCCGTCGGCCGTCACTCCGGTCGGCGGGCAGGAGCGACGCGGCCTCCGGTCTTTCGGTCGCCGACGGCGGGGGACGGCCCCGAGGACCCGGCGGGTGGCGCCAACGGTGTGGCCGAGAACGAACCCCGACGGCGCCAACCCGAGTGGTGACGCGGTCATAAGGCGGTCTGCGGCTGTGATCGACCGCCGAGATACGGCTGCGCAGGCCTGCAACCGCTGACGCGGAACCCGTGATCGAGACCGTTCTGCGGCTTACCCGTCGACCAGTCGTACGGTGGTGCCTCGCCGTGGGCATCCTCGGCCTCGCCGTGGCCACCGTGGCGCACTCGGCCACGAGCGGCGGGGACTTCCGGTTGAGCATCTGGTACCCCGGACAGGCCATGTTCCACGGACGGGACCCCTACGACATCGCCAGCTTCGAGCGCTACTACGGCGTCCACCAGGTCGAGGTCTTCTCGAAGGGATGGTTCCCGCTCTACGGACCTGTCCACTTGTGGTTGGCCGTCTTCTTCGGACTCTTCCCCGTCAAGGTGGCCTCGGGAATCTGGTTCGTCGCCAATCTGGCCGGTCTGGGCGCCATGGCCTGCGTGGTCGTCCGGGCCCTGGACCGCCGTCTCGGCGGTCCTGCCGTCCTCGCCGTCATGGCCATCCTGGTGCTCACGAGACCCGGAAGGGCCACTCTCGAGACGGGCCAGGCCACCGTGTTCTATGCGCTGCTCACCTACGTGGCGTGGTCACAGGTCCGCCGGCGTCCCTGGCTCGCCGCGTTGGCACTGGCGTGCGCCTTGGGAAAGCCCCCGTTCGGCCTTCCGCTGCTCGCCCTCATCCTGGCCCGTCGGCTGTGGCCCGTGGCTGTGCGCGGCGTGGCCGTCTTCGTGGCCGCCAGCCTGCCCATCGTGATCTGGCTCAGCGTGAACGCCGGCTCGCTCGCGTCGCTGTGGCGCGCCGTGGTCCACAACCTCCGCTACACCGACCACAATCCCCTGGATGCTCCGGGGTCCTCGGGACGCATCGACGCGCTCAGTCTCATCGCCCGTTATACCCACGGATACCTGGGTGGTGCCGCCGAGGTGGGCGCATTCGTGGTCGTCGTGGGCGTGGCGGCGGTCTTCATCGGGCGCGCTTCGGATGGACCGGGCTGGCCCCTGTCGCCGGCCGTGGTGTTGCTGCTGGGCCTGGCCACCATGTTGTCGGTGGCGCACGAGTACTACGACCTGCTCCTGCTCGCCTGGCCCTTCGCGTCGGTCCTGCGGTGGCCCGTCGCCCACGTGCTCGATCGGACCGGGGCGTCCGACAGGGGCGGCACACTCGAGCGGGGCGCCGCCCTCGACGAAGGGGGAGTGCGGGGAGCCGTGCTGGCCCTTGCCGCTCTGCCCGCTCTCATCGTCTCCGTGGTGCCGGCCAACGACACCGTCAAAGTGCTCGGTCTCGGATCCGGGACCGGCATCATCTCCACTCTCACCACCGCCTGCCTGCTTCTGGCCATGGTCGGAGCCATGGTCGTCATCGCCCTCCGCCGTCCTCCGGAGACCGCCACCGAGGGCGAACCGGCGCTACACGTCGTGGCCTGAGGCAAGAAAATGGCCCTTGAGCTGGGCCTATATGAATCGGGGAGATCTCGGGCTCTACCGGCCGGCCATCGACCTGCGGATGTCCCAGCAGTGATGGCAGGCGTCGTGGGCGTTGGAACGGACGACATCGAGAAGAGACTGCTCGCCTCGGTCAGGGTGGACGAGGGTGACGCCGGCGCCCTGAGCCAGATCGACGGCGTCCACCCAATCCCTGACGGCCCGATCCAGTGACCAGAGGGCACCGCCGAGAGCGACCCCGTCGTACCGACGAGCCTGAGCCAGGAGGTCGGGATCGTATCGAGCCACGCCACGGGGGTCACCGGAGGCCAGTCCGGCGAGACGCTCGGCCCAGATGCGCAGGTTGTCCGATATGTGACAGACGTATCCGACCACCGTCCACCCGAGATCCGGGTGTTTGGCCGACCCGTTCCCACCGCCCAGCACCCTGGTGAGTTCCGCCGGCGTGGCCTCCACGATGGCCACGGATTGCTCATGGTCGGTCGCCCAGGAAAACCCACACTGACGACAGGGGTCCCCAAAGGCGGATCGGCCCCATTCGCTCACCGGGGGCTCCGAATTCTCGTTCCCTCGATCACGACATCAACGACTCATCGAAGTGGACGTCTCGCATAGAGATAACGGTGACGTCCGGATTGTATCCTCCACCCTCGCCACCGGAGTAGTAGAAGCCACCTCGGTCTGAGTTGGTCTTCATCCGCATGCAGTACCAGAGGTCTGGGTTCAAGAGGCTCTGGGTTCAAGAGGCTCTGGGTTCAAGAGGGTCAGGTTGCCTTCAGAGCAACTGCCGGTCATCACCGCGCCGACGCGTCCGGCCGAGGCCTCCAGAAACGATCGGCGGCTCCGTGCCGTTGCGGACATCACGAGAAGAGTACGCCCAACTCGGAGGACGTCGTCTCCTGGCCACCCTGGCAGGGCCGGTCGCTGCGCTATCGTCGCAGGCGCTTGCGGCTCTCTGTCTGCGAGTGAAAGCGCGGACGGGCATGGCACGTTTCAGATCGTCAGCTGTCGCATCGGAACGCTCCGACAACCAAGCTGACGCCCGCAGGGGACCACCGCTGGACCTGATACTGCTCGTGGGCGCATCGATTCTGCTGGCCGTGCCTTTTGTCGCATTGCATCACGTGAACACCCTCGACGGGCCTGCTCACGTCCTTGGTGGTCGCCTCCTCGGTGCCTTCCGGGACCTGCCGGCGGTGCGGCACTACTACGAGATCTCCTTCATCGTCATCCCGAACCTCCTCACGCAGTACCTGTTGGCGTTGCTCATGGCGGTGGTCTCGCCGACCTGGGCTGAGAAGTTGCTGGTGGTGGGGTACATCATCGGATTTCCCCTGGCCGTGCGTTTCGCCGCCCGGTCGGTGAACCCGGCGGCCGGGTGGCTCGCCCTGGTCGCTCTGCCGTTCGTCGTCAACTACATGCTTCTGTTCGGTTTCTACGACTTCTGCTACGGAATGATCGGGGCCCTCGTGGCAGTCGGTTTGTTCCTCCGCGGGCGCCAGAGTTGGAGCCCCGGTCGCGTGGTCGGCCTGGCATTGGTGCTCGTGCTGACGTACGCCGCCCACATCGTCCCCGCCGTGATGGCCGTCGTCGTCATCGTCACGATCGCCGTATTCGACGGTCTACGTGGATTGCGGGCACCGCCAACCGACGGTGCGGGGATTCGGGAAATGATCCGAACCGCCATTCTCCCAGCGGCCCTGGCGATCGTGCCCGTAATCGTCCTTATCGCGGCCTTTGTCTTCTCGGGGCAAGGCGGAGGACTGTCGACGGCGCGCAAGAGTTGGTCGTCTCTCTTCACCGGGCTGGCCACCCTGACTCTCCCTATCGTGAGCTATTCCGAGGTGGAGGTCGTCGTGAGCGTCCTCACCGCCGCGGTGCTGGCCGTGCTCCTGGTCCTGGCCATCCGCGCCGGTCGGGAAACGGGTGTGTCGTCGACCACCCTGACGTTGGGCGCTGTTGTCGTCGTCTGCATCATCGTGTATTTCGCCTCCCCGGACGTCATCGGTACCGGAAGCCTCGTAAACGACCGGCTCAGTCTTTTTCCTCCCCTCATGCTGCTTCTTTTCTGCGCATCCATACCGAAGGCGGCGCGTTGGTGGCGCTGCGCCGGGGTGCTCATGCTCGTCGCCACTCTGGTCATGGCCGGAGCCAGGCTGCCCACGCAGGAGCATTACGACCGACTCGTCGATGAATACCTGTCGGCCGGTCGTGTCATACCGCCGGGTGCGACCTTGGTGGCGTTGCGCTATGCCGTGTTCAGCCCACCGATCGGTGATCGCCGCTACAAGCAACTCGACCCGCTGGAGAACGAGGCGAGCCGCATCGCCGTTGACGGCCGGGATATCGACCTGCGCCACCTAGAGGGCCTGTACGGGTACTTCACGGCGCACTTCCGACCCGAGGTTCGGCGGTTGTCCAACCGGTACCTGAACAATTTCGACGTCCCCCCCACCGTGAATCTGTCGGCGTACCAGAGCCACGGAGGGCACCTCGACTACGTCCTCGTGGTCGGCCTGAAGGACGCGTCAGAGAAGGTTCGTGATGCCCCGGCCACTGCGACGGTCGAACGCCAGCTTGCCTCGGACTACGTTCTGGTATTGACCACGAAGCCGACTGGCCTGGTTCAGGTCTACCGACATCGATAGGACATCGGTCGGCTCAGCCGAAGGCCGAGCGGTAAGTGGCCAGCGAGGCGGGAAAGTTGCCGTCGGTGATGGCGTCGACCTGTCCACTGACATCGAAATTGAAGTAGATGTCGAATGCCACATCGTGGGACGAGATCCAGGCGGCCATCTGTTGGATGAAGACGGGATCGTCCCCCATGCCGTGACCGTCGCCGCGGATGGCCAGGCCCCACTCGGGGAACACCACCGGCTTACCGTGAGCGGCGGCGAAGTCCGCCACTCTGGTCAGACTGGGGAGACCTCCCGTTGCCCAGTTGCAGTTTGATTCGGCCGCCGTGATCGTGTTGTTGAAAGGGATACCACAGCCGTTGTTCCATGACTGGTCGTAGGTGTCGGTACCGATGTAGTCGACGTAGGCGTCGCCGGGATATGAGTCGTCGGCCGTGTACGCCCCCGGGTACGAGCCGTCCTGAGGATCCGCCCCCTCCCAGATGAACTGAAAGGCCTGCCCTTCCACCGAACGCATGGCGTTCACGATGTTTCGGAAATACGCCGCGTAGTTGGCGGCGTCAGTGGTGTCGGTGACGCGCCACGAATCCCAGCTCCCGGTGAATTCCCATCCCAGACGCAAGATGGCGTTCGGCTCTCCGGAGCCGACGAGAGTTTGCGCCAGAGTCACGAAGTACTGGTTGTAGGCGCCCGCTGCTCCTTGCGCCAGGGTGTCGGTTCCCGAGTTGTCCAAGATGGGAACAGCCAGAACCAGCCGGTACCCCGACCCTCTCCAAGCATCGAACATCCAGCCGAGGGACCCGCCGGCGCCGTCGATCTGGCTCCAAGGTCCCGACGGGAGGTAGTCCTCGACCATGGTGACGTGCGCTCCGGTGGCGGCGGCGAAGCCCGCCGCCCCGGAGGGGTTGGCGGCTCCGGTGTAGACACCGACGGCCGCCGATGGCGTCGGGGCGTGCACCGGTGGTTTCGGTGCGATGGTGGTCGGCGGTGCGGCCGGTCGTGTGGCGACCGGTGCCGTGGTCGGGGAGGCCGGCTGTGTTGTGGGCGGTGTCGTCGTGGTGGGGGGAGGCACGGTCGTCGTCGAGGTGGCGGGAGGAGCAGTCGTGGCGGGAACGAAAGCGCCACCTCCGCCGGTGTCGGCCGCTGCCGCCCTGGCGTGGGGGTGGTGGGGCGAGGCGAAGATTCCCGAGGCCGTGGCGGCCACCGCCAGTATCAACAGTCCGGCGATGATCTCCTTGGGTCTTCCGAGAATCTCGTGGAAACGGCGCAGGTGGCGCATCTCACCTACCTCGTCCGGTGAGCGGTGCCGAAGGCGCGGACGTCTGCATCGGTTTCAAGGTGGCTTCCCCCAGGCCCGACAAAAGGTTCTGTGTCCGTTGGTGGGAACGTGACGACACTGTTGGTGCCTCTCGTCTTGAACATCGGCGCGGCCAAACGGCTCCTTGAGCCATTTCCACCCTCGAAGACCGCAGTCGCGCACCGTCAGTGCTTCCTCATGGGGCGGGACCGGGGTCCCGGGCTGCTGACGGTGGTGGCGACCCGACTGGCCCTTGGCGCCCGTCGAGGGCGGTGAGCCGCCCGGCTCGTGCGACGGTTGCCACGCCGTCGGAATATGTCCGACGTCATGTGTTCGCCGTGGCTCTCAGGGCGCGATCTGGACGTCCCGTGAACGGGGTCGACAGACGATGACGATGTGGTTCGAGGGATGAACGTTGTTCAAGAGAACAGAGGTGGCAGGTGTGTCGGGCTGTCGGGCCCGGCGTGGGTCACGATGCGCGTGAGGCGGGGGTGATCAATGACATTGCTGTTCAACCACGGCCAGTGGGCGTACCATGACGCTTGTGCTGGGTATCGAGCATCGTGACGTCCGGGTGGGCAGGATCAGCGATGGAGCCGTGGCGGGGATGCCGCCGGCCCGGGCCACGGCGATGAGGGCGGTCTAGGGGGTGGCCGTGCTGCGCGAGGCGGAGCTGGCCCGGCTGCTGGCGGCCATCGACGTCGCCGTGAGCCGGGCCATCGACGCCTTCAACGTCGCCGCCGAGACCGAGGACGAAGAGCTCACCGCCGAGGCGCGGGCCTGTGTCGAGAGGCTCAAGGCTTTTCGCGCCACGACCGCCGCCCGCCCGAGCCGCGCCTCGCGGTGGATGCACGGTCGTCCGCCCCGGGGTGATTCGCTCAACGCCTCCCGGACGTCCTGACGCCCGGGTCGGGTCCGAGGCCGGTCGGCGATCTCAGCGAGAGGCCAGGTAACGCCGGGACCAGCCGACGAGGAATCCCACTCCCCATGAGATGTGCATGACGGGGAGGGCCACGGCCAGCCCCGCCGCCGCCGCCGGATCGCTCACTGCCTCGGTGCCCGCCGCCACGGCCACCACGGCCAGGTAGGCACGGGCGACTCGACGTCGCCATGGCGAAAGGAGGCCGAGGACCAGCAGCGGTGCGGCCAGCTGGCGCAGACGCAGCGACTCGGGGTATTTCCGCACCGTGTCCGCCCGGCCGGCGCCATAACGGTAGTACTGCTTCATGAATTCGACGAAGTTGTCGCGGGGGCGGTAGGTCGACCTGATGGCGGGGTCGAACCACACGCCACCGTCGTGGCCCAGTCGATACAGCAGCTCGCCATCCTCGTTGGTGGAAAAGCTTTCGTCGAAGCCGCCCAGACGACGCAGGACGTCCACGCGCGCCGCCCCCAGGTAGACCATGTCGGTCCAGGCGGCCAGCGAATGGGCGTTTCGGAATCTGGCCGGACCGGCGCCGAGCGTCGAGGTGAGGGCGGCTCCGATGGCACGTTCGACCCAGGTCGTCCCGCGCGGTTCGAGCGGGCCGCCCACGAGGGACGCTCCTGACCGTGTGAGTGCGGTGACGCACTGCTCGACGTAGTCGGGGGCGACCACGGTCCGACCGTCGACCCGGACGAGGATGTCGCCACGGGCCTCGCGCAACGCCAGGTTGAGGCCGGCCGATTGGTGCCGGGCGGAATTGTGAACGATGCGGACGCCGGGGAACCGGGCGGCGATATCGCGCGTCCCGTCACCGGAACCACCGTCCACCACGAGGATCTCCACGATGTGCGGATACGTCTGTTCCACGACCGCTCGCAGACAACCGTCGAGGTACGGCGCTTCGTCGAGGACGGGCAAGGCCACCGTCACCCCCGGGAGGATGTGGGTGCCCCTGTCGAGGCCGTCCGTCGTGGCGGATCCGGGTGGGGGGACGACCTTCAGGACCCGGTCCGCTGCGTCACGCGTGCCGAGACGAGCGGAATCGGCCATCGACCACGAATATCACGATAGGGGACACTAAAACAAGGAGGAGTGACGTCCTGTCGGGCATTTGTGACGGCATTGTCACGTGTGGTGCAGCGATTGGCGGCCCTGGCGGAGGAAGGCGTCGGGATCCGCACCTCGCCGGATCTCCTCATAGGTCAGGGCGGCGCCGAACGGCGCATTCCAGAACGGTCCCTGACGGTGATCGTGAGGTCCGACGTAGAGATAGGGATCGTCGATGGCGGCGTCGCCCGGTGAACCTCCGTAGTTGGCCCGCAGACCCGGGGGGCCGGACTCCAGGGCCAGATCGAAGTGCTCGGGCCACAGCTGGATGGCACTCGGTTCGTCCGCCGGGTCGGAGCGGGTCAGAACCGACTCCAGAAGCTGTTGGCAGACCGCCAACCACAGGGCCAGGACCCGGGCGGCATCGAGGTCGACCGTCAGGGGCGCGGCGGGATCGGACGGCAGGTCGAGGACCGGGTGAGGTGCGATCGAGGGGTCGATCCCGGCGAAGGCGCAGGCGTCGAGGAGGTTTGTGATCGGTTCACGCCGATTCCCGTCGCTCAGCATGCCGTCGACGACGAGGAGCCGGTGTCCGTCGAACTCGGGAGTGCCGAAACCCCCAGGGACGACGATGAGGCCCATACGGCCCACCGCCGAGAAGCGGGCGGCGCCCAGAACGCGGGCTGCCACCAGGTGGAGAGACTCTCGGGTGACGGCGAAGGCGTCCGGCAGTGGGGGCAGAGCCCTGGCGTCACCGGAAGGACCTCTGTCGGTCACGGCACCGTCAGCGACCACGGCCACCGGCCCGATGGTCGTTGTTGCGGGGATGTTGACGGCACGATGGATGCGGGTTGAGTCTCCGGGCGCACGATGGCGTCATGAGTTTCCGTGAGACGACCACGCAGGACCGCGACGCCTCGGTCGAGGATCTCGGCGAGGATGTCGTGGCGCTGGCCGTCGCCGCCGAGGAGCGGGGCCGGGCCTCGGCCCTGCGCCGGGTCAACGGGGTCCTCGTCCGGGTGATCGTCGAGGTGGCCTGACCCGGTCCGCCGGTGTCCGCCTGGGCGTGGTCCGGACCGGGCTCGTCATGGCGCACTGTCGACCAGGTCGGCGTAGGCCGGGTGGCGCTCGATGTAGGCGGCGATGAAGGGGCATCGCGGCGTGACGCGCAGACCGCGTCGCCTGACGTCGTCGAGGGCGGCTTCGGCCAGGTGGCTCCCCACTCCGCGGCCCTCGAATTCCGGTTCCGTCTTCGTGTGGAGGAAGATGACCCCACCGGGAACCTCCTCGTAGGTGGCGTAGGCGGCCAGGGCATCGCCGACATATGCCTCGTAGCGATGTCTCTCCCTGTTGTCGGCGACGCGTACGGTGTCGGGCCCGTCGGCCATGGTCCTCCCGTGGGTGCGAGCTCCCGCTCCCGACGAGCCTATTGTGGCCACCCCGCCGGCGCCCCGATCGCGTCCGACGGTCGCCCTCCCGGGTCTCCGGCGCCGTGGATCCCCGTGGTGCCGGCGCCGCTGGCGTCAGCGGGGTGGTCCGCTGTGCCAACATGCTCACAGGACCACTGACCGCGTCGGCCGACGCCGAAGGAGGAAGAACCCGATGACCCCGAAACGCCGCGGGATGATGATCCGTCCTCCGAAGCTCGACGAGATGACCCACCTCCAGTGGGCGGGATTCCTCGTGGCCAACGTGGTGATGGCCGTCGTCGGGACGGTGGTGGCGCTCATCGTGGTCACGATCATCGTGGGCCTGGCGGACGGCCACTAGGGCCACCGGATCAGCCGTCAGGGCCACCAGGACAGGCCGCCGCGGTCCGACTTCGCCGGGGTGGGCCCGGGGCCGTCGACGGCGGGGTGGGTGGGAGGCGGGTGCGGCGGCCCGATCAGATCGAGTCGGGACGGGGGGCGTCGTCTCGTGCCACGTGGGCGGCGACGAAGAGCCTCCCCTCCACCCGGACCGGTTGGAGCCGGCCGACGATGGGAATGATCGCACCGTCGGCCGTCTCGGCCTCGGGGTAGAGGCCCGGGTCCATCTCCCGGTCCCGTGGCTCGGCCAGGTAGCCGCGCCGGTAGGCCTGATGCCCCCACCTCTTCTTGGTGGGGACCAGCATCTCCACGAACTCGCCGGCGATGTCGGCGCTGTCCATGCCGAAGAACTCCTCTGCCGGTTTGTTCAGCCCGAGGACGATCCCCTGGAAATCGACGATGACCACCGGCCCCTCCCCGGCGCTGAACTCCGGAACGGCGGCGAGCACCTCGTCGGGGATCTCCAGCGACGGCATCTCGGGCGAGGTCAAGTCAGGGAACTCCTTCGTGATGGGTGGGCAGGGACCTCCGTCGACGGTACCCGTTCTCCACGGACCCTTCGACAGGCTCTAGATTCCGGACGTGCCCGCCGCCCCGCTGCCCTCCTACGACGAGCTACCCGCCGCCCCGGGGGCGCCCTCAGGATCCTCGTGGGGTCTCTGGGGACAGTCGGACAAATTCGGCTGTCTCAACCTCCTGACCCCCGAGCGAGTGATCGCCGGGGTGGCGTGCGCCGCCAGGGGAGCGGTCTTCAACCTGAACCTCGATCTGGAGCTCCCGAACCCACCATTGTTCTCCCGCTCCGCTTTCGAGCACGTGGTCCACGATTTCACGCTCGGCCATGACGACGAGCTCTCGGGCTGGAACACGCAGAGCTCGAGCCAGTGGGACGGCTTCCGGCACATGCGGCATCCCGTTTACGGCCACTACAACGGGGTGGACGACGAGGACCACGGGATCCACCACTGGGCCCGCCGCGGCATCGTCGGACGAGCCGTTCTGGCCGACGTCGCCCGGTGGCGGGAGTCGGAGGGCCGACCCATCGACCCGGCCCGCCCGAGCGCCATCGAGATCGAAGATCTCATGGGGACGCTGGCCGCCCAGGGTGTCGAGGTCGAGGTGGGCGACATCCTTCTCGTCCGAACCGGATGGGTCACTTGGTACCGGAGTCTCGGGACCGATGCGCGGGTGGAGTTGGCCGACGCCCCGCACATCCCCGCCTGCGGCCTTCAGCGGGGTGTCGAGAGTGCCCGTGCCCTGTGGAACCTGCACATCGCCGCCATCGCCGCCGACAATCCGGCGCTCGAGGTGATGCCTTTCGGTTTCGGAGACCGGGACGAGTCCCGGCACTGGAAGGAGGACCCCGGACGGGCGGCGGAGACGATGCTCCATTTCAGCCTCCTCGGTCTCCTCGGCATCCCCATCGGAGAGTTGTTCGACCTTGACGGGCTGGCCGAGGACTGCGCATCGGACGGTCGGTACACGTGCCTGCTCACGTCGGCACCGCTCAACCTGTCGTCCGGCGTGGCCTCTCCACCCAACGCCCTCGCTATCAAATAGGGATGGTGACGGAGTCCTTCCCGCTCGACAGCGGGTCGGGCGCCGACCATGATGCAGCTGTGAAGATCGGACTGCAGATCCCCAATTTCACTTTCGGGACACCAGACGAGCAATTGTTCGCACAGGTTGTGGACCGGGCCGTGGCCGCCGAGGAATCGGGATTCGACTCGGTGTGGGTGATGGACCACTTCTACCAGCTCCCCGCTCTCGGGGGCCCCTCTCAGCCGATGCTCGAGGCATACACCCTTCTCGGTGCCATCGGCGCCCGGACTCGCCGGGTCAAGCTCGGCACCCTCGTGACCGGGGTGACGTATCGCAACCCGGCGCTGCTGGCCAAGACGGTCACGACACTCGACGTCATCACGGGGGGACGTGCGATCCTCGGCATCGGGGCCGCTTGGTATGACGTCGAGCACGAAGGTCTCGGCGTCGAATTCCCCTCCGACGGCGTTCGCCTCGACCGTCTGGAGGAAGCGGTCCAGATCTGCCGGGCCATGTTCCGTGGACAGCAACCGAGCTTTTCCGGCCGCTATTTCCGTACCGACTCCGCCTGGAACGTTCCGCCGCCGATACAACCCGGGGGTCCCCCCATCCTGATCGGCGGTGGGGGTGAGAGACGCACGCTGCGTCTCGTCGCCCGCTACGCCGACCTCTGCAACGTCGTCGGCGATCTGCCGACGATCCGTCACAAGGTCGACGTTCTCCGACGCCATTGTGAGGCCGAAGGACGTGATCCGGTGGAGGTCACCGTGTCGCGCCTCAGCACTCTCGTTCTCACCGATTCGGAGGAGGAGACCGTCGCCACAAGGGATTTCCTCCGTGACGCCGTCGGTGAGGAGAGCGGTTTCAATGTCGGCCGCGAACACGAGATCCTGGACCAGGTGGAGGAACTACGCTCAGCCGGGGTGGGTTACTTCATCTTCAATATGCCCACCTCGGGACCGGACGCCGTGCGACGGGTGGGACAGATGTTCAGTGAACGATTCACCGATTGATCGAGGTTGGTCCCCGAGGTAGAGGATTCGTCGGGCCGGTGGGCTTCTGGCCTTCGTGAGAAACCTGGCGCATGGACGTTCGTGATAAGACCAGCAGGGGAGCTCTTTTGACGCCTCTCGTCGACGATCGGGATCCGACGAGTTTTATATTGTTCCTGGAGGCGGTTAAGGTCCGTGGTTCTCAATTGTAAGAGTTGTATGGAAGGGAGTCAGAGTGGCGAGGATTGAAGAGGTGACCGTTTCGTTGGTCGACGACTTTGATGGCACCGAGGCGTCCGAAACGGTCAAGTTCGCCCTTGACGGGAAGAACTACGAGATCGATCTATCGAAGGCGAACGCCAACGAGCTTCGTCGGACGTTGCGGCCGTATATCGATCGATCTCGTACAGCTCGCCGTACACCGGCGTCGCGTCGTGCGGTCAAGAGTCCGTCAGGACGCCGCGGACCGGCGCGACGATCGGAAGGCTATGACCGCACCGAGGTGCGGGCCTGGGCCAAGGCGAATCGGATCAAGGTGGCTCCCCGGGGCCGCATCTCCAACGAGGTCGTCGAGCGGTGGCGCAAGGCGTCCAAGTAACGGCCAACGGAAAAAGGGGCGCCCGACCCCCTTTCAGGAGGGCCCGCTCCTAGCCGCCGGTGGCGGAGCGGCCGCTCGTGGCGACGGGGTGGGCGCTCGTCTCGAGCCATGTCATGAGCTCGCCAGGAGCCATCGGTCTGGCCAGAAAGTAGCCTTGTGCGTCGTCACAGCCAAGTTGCGCGAGCTGGTCCCACGTCTCGCGGTCCTCGACCCCTTCGGCCACGATCTCCAGACCGAGGTTGTGGCCGAGATCGACCACCGACCGGACGATGATGGCGTCGTTCAGGTCCTCGTGCATGTTCTGGACGAAGGACTGGTCGATCTTGAGCTGATTGACCGGGAGATCCTTCAGGTAGGCCAACGAGGAGTAGCCGGTCCCGAAGTCGTCGATGGCGATGAGGACTCCGAGCTCGGCCAGATCCGTGAGCAGGCGTCGTGCTCTCAGAGGGTCGGTCATGATGGCACTTTCGGTGATCTCGAGCTCGAACAGGTGAGCGGGGACGTCCCAGCGGTCCAGGGCCGCACTGACCTCCTCGGGGAAGCCGTCATCGAGGAGACTGCGTGTCGACAGGTTGATGGCCATCGACAGTTCGCCCCAGCCCCGGGCGTGCGCTTCGTCGAGCCACTGCCGGCACTGGCGCAGAGCGGTGGCGAGTACCCACGCCGTCAGAGGCTTGATGAGACCCGTGTGCTCGGCCACCGGGATGAACTCGCCCGGGGGGAGAAGTCCCAGGCTGGGGTGTTGCCAGCGCACCAGCGCCTCGACGCCCTGGATCTTCCCGGTCTCCAGGTTCGCCTTGGGCTGGTAATGCAGGAGAAGCTGGTTGTCGGCGATGGCGGTCCGGAGATCGCCGAGGAGGGTGAGCCGGCTCGGGGTGTTGACATTGAGCTCGTCCGTGTACGCCACGACGCTCACATTCGAGCCCTTGGCCACGTACATGGCGACGTCAGCCCGCTGGAGGAGAAGGTCGGCGTTGTCCCCGTCGTCGGGCGCCATGGCGATGCCGCAGCTGGCTTCGATGCCGAGGACCATCCCGTCGATCTCGATCGGTTCCCCGAGGACGGCGATGATCCTCTCGGCCACCTCCAACGCATCGCGCAGCGCTTCGACCCGGGGGAGAAGCACACAGAACTCGTCGCCACCCAGGCGGGCGAGCGTGTCGGAGTCCCGGAGAATCCGATGGATCCTCGGGCCCACCTCGAAGAGGACCCGGTCGCCGTACTTGTGGCCGAGCGTGTCGTTGATCTCCTTGAATCGGTCGAGATCGAACAGCATGACAGCGCTGTTCGAACCGTCGCGGGCTCCTTGGCGCATCGCCTGTTCCGTCCGGTCGTAGAAGCACGAGCGATTGGGAAGACCGGTGAGCATGTCGTGGAGAGCCTGATGACCGAGGAGTGACTCGGCGTGCTCCTTCTTCAGCCCCGTCGCTCCGGCCATCCGGATGACCAGGGCCAGAGCGATGACACCGAGGACTCCGACACCGAGAGCCTGGCTACGGTCGAGGAAGGACGGCGCCCACCCCTGCCAGACCAGGAACTGACCGACGGCGATGGCGGCGAATGTCCAGCACATCATGGCGCGCCACACCACCGCGCCGCATGCCTCCATGTCCTCTAGGACGACGAAGGCGTAGGTCATGAGGAGAACCGGCCCCCAACCCGTCATGTAGATCACGACGGTGACGGCGGTGATATGGAGGGCGAATCGTACGTGGATCCGGACAGATCCGGGCGTCGGATCCCGCCACGGTTCGACCAGCACACTGGTGGCCGGCGCCAGCGCCAGGACGGCCAGGTAATCCCAGATGGGCAGTCGGGCTACCAGCCCGAAGTGTCGGAGGACGATGACGATGGCGAAGGCGGCCGGGCTGACGGCGTAGGCCAAGAGGATCGGGGTGAGGCCGCGCGAGGTCTCGGACGCCGGTATTCCGCACAGAGGAGTGGATGCCCCGTCGGGGCCGGAGGTCGGATCAGGGTCGTCCGTGGAGCTCGCACGTTCGACGGATAGAGGACCGGGACCCATACCCGGGTATCGACATCGATCGAGGTGCCCTGAAGATGCACTGCTTCACCAAAAGCTCTGAGCACACAACTTTTGAGATGGGGTCACGCCCAGCCGAGCTCCTCCAGACGGGGATCGCTGATCCCGAAATGGTGGGCCACTTCGTGGATCACGGTCTTGCGGATCTGCCTGACGACCTCCGCCTCCGAGGAACAGACACTGCAAATGGCGTCCTGGTAGAGGGTGATGCGGTCCGGCATGACCCACCCGTAGCTGCTCGGTCCCCGGCTGGTAAGCGGCACGCCCTGGTAGAGCCCGAAGAGTGGGCGTCCTTCAGCCCGGTCTTCCACGAGGACTGCGACGTTGTCCATCTCCGAACCGAGGTCGGGCGGGAGGGAGTCGAGTGCGTCGGCCACCAGCTCCTCGAAGCGGTGGCGGGTGACGGCGAACACGGTCGAACCGTACCCCGGCACGCGGCGGCGCGATGATGGGGCTGTGACGCCCAGGAGCAGGGTGCGGAATCCGCCGCCGTCGCTCGACGCCATCGTGGAGGTCCTGCGGGCCAGCCCCGCCTACGACCTGACGCCGACGCCCGGCCACCCACACGACCTGCTCGAGCACAGCCTCCAGACAGCGGAGGTCCTGCGCCGGTCGCACCCCGGCGACCCGGGACTGCAGTTGGCGGGACTCGTCCACGACATCGGCCACATGCTGCCCCCCTATCGGGACGAGGTCCACGCCGACGTGGGAGCCGTCTTCGTGCGTCCTGTCCTGGGCGAGAGGATCGCCGAGCTCGTCGGCCTGCATGTGCCGGCCAAGCGGTATCTGGTGACGACCGATCCCCGGTACCGACAGGGGCTCGACGAGGGGAGCGTCCGAAGTCTCGAACACCAGGGCGGGGCGATGTCCCCGGACGAGGTTCGGGCCTTCGAGGGCGAGCCGCTCAGCGCCGATGCGATCGTCCTGCGCCGGGCGGACGAGGCGGGCAAGGTGCCCGGTCTGGCGGTGCCCGGCCTCGACTCGTGGCTCGGCGCGCTCGGGATCGCACAATCGCCGCCGATAGACGGCGCGGGGACATCGACGGACGGCGGATGGGCCAGAGTTGTGGCAATGGCTCACGGTCGGCCCGGTAGACGTCACCGCTTCATCAGGGGCCTCGCCCCACGCCGCCGAAGCATCTTCGGCGCCATCCCCGCCGTGCTCGTCGTCTGCCTGACGGGCACGGCATCGGCCGTCGCCGTGGCTCGCACCGTCAGCGCACCCCGACGCGGGCCACCCCACGCCCTCCACGCGGCGAAGGGCCCGGAACGGTCCCCGGCCACCACAACCTCGTCCACCACCGCCGCCTCCACGACGTCCACCTCCGTCACGACGACGATCGCCACCCCGTCGACCACCGCCGCCACGACGGAGCCGCCACGGACGACCACGACGGGACTCCCCGTGGCGACCCCGACGACGGCTCCCCCGGCGCCGGCCCCGACGACGTGCGCATCGGCCCTTCCCGCCCATCTCGCCACCACGGCCGGCGCCCACCAGGTCGTCACCGTGGACGCTCCCGACTACGGCATGACGTCCGCCACGTTCACGACCTGGCAGCTCTCCGGCTCCTGTTGGACGGTGGCGGGCGGTCCGTGGACGGCGCGCCTGGGCTACACCGGGGTGAGCGTCCACAAACACGAGGGGGATGGATCGACGCCGGCCGGGATCTTCGGCTTCCAGGCGACGATGTACGGGAACGCCCCCAATCCCGGTGTGCATTACCCGTACCGCCAGCTCGCCTGCGGTGACTGGTGGGACGAGGACTCGTCGTCGCCCACGTACAACACCTTCCAAGAGGTCCCGTGCGCAGACACTGATCCGTCCTTCGCCAACGGCTCGTCCGAAGCCCTGTGGACCGAAACGGTGGCCTACCCGTCCTTCGCCGTCATCAACTACAACCCCGGTCGGGTCCCTGGTCTGGGCTCGGCCATCTTCCTCCATGCCGACGTCGGAGGTCCGACCGATGGATGTGTGAGCCTGCCCCCCGGCGAGCTGGACGCCGTTCTCGATTGGCTGCAACCGGACGAGAACCCGGTCATCGTGATCGGCACGAACAGCACCATGACCTCGTACTGATCATTACGCCGCCGCCCATCCATCGGCGTCCACCGATGGATCTATTCGGGCCCGTGGCTGATGGCCTCGACGTTGTTGCCGTCGGGATCCCGGAGGAATGCACCGTAGTAGTTGGGGTGGTACTCGGGCCACAGCCGGGGGCGGTGCAGGATCTCGGCGCCGCTGGTCACGCCGGCGTCGAAGAACGCCCGGACCTCGGCCCGGTCGGCGGCCGTGAATGCGATATGCGACTCACGGAAGCCGTCGCCGGTGCAGCGGGGTGCGATCCAGAAATCCGGCTTCGGAGCGACCCCGAAACCGATGACGTCTCCGAGGTCCATGACCCGTTCTCCGCCCAGCGCAGCGAGGACGGCGTCATAGAAGGCGGCGCTGGCCGCCACGTCAGCGCATTGGATGGAAAGATGATCGAGCATGGGTTCACCCTATTCGTCGCCGGTTCCGGGGCGCGTCCTGGCCGGCGCTCTGGAGCCCGTGGCCGGGCAGGTGTATTTCTCGCCGGAATGCCACGCCGGCTACGAGGCCCTCGGCTTCGGTCCCAGCCCGGGCCGGATGGGACCTGTCGCCCTGCCCGACGGGTCGGCGTATTTCTGTAGCCGGGGCTCGGTCCTGGGGCAGGTTCCCGGTGAGGTGGTGGCCGCCGCCTTCGGTGTGTTCAAGCCGGCCGTCGTCGTCGCCGGTGTCGCCAGCGGTTGGACGCTCACCGACGCGGCCACGATCTGCGAGGCCCGCACCCAGGGAGCCATCGGCCAGCTTCGTCGCATCCTGGGCGAGCGGCCTCCGGGGCTGGCCCGGGCCACCGAGCTGCTCAGGCGAGCCGGCGACGGCCTTCGCCCGGAGGGCCGTGCCCTCTACGCCGGCCTGCTGTCCCTGGGCTTCCCCGCCGATCCGATCGGCGGCATGTGGCGCCTCGGCGACCGACTGCGCGAGTACAGGGGGGACTCACATCTGGCTGCATGGATCAGCGCCGGCTTCGACGCCACCGAGATCGGCCTGCTCACGGAGCTCTACTGGGGTCTTCCCCTACGGACCTACGTCCGGTCGAGGGCATGGAGCGACCACGACCTCGACGCCGCCGAGGAGCGCCTGATGACGCGGGGCCTTATCGCCGACGGCGCCTTCACGGACAAGGGTCGCGCCGCACGCGAAGCGATCGAGGGCGCCACCGACCGGGCCTGCCAGACGATCGTCACGAACCTGGGCGACGATCTCGACGAACTCGTCGAGATCCTTGGATCGTGGTCTGATGCGATCCGAGCGGCCGGCGGATACCCGGGACGGGGACCGCATGACCTGGCCGGTCTCGGTCGCTGACCCATCGGCCGAGCGATCGGGACGGGGCTCCCGGGGGATCAGGGCCGGTGGTGGCCTCGGCGTCAGCTCTCGTGGCCGAGCCGCTCCACGAGAGCCTTGTCGAGCACGGCGAGATTTCCCCGTGAGGCGCGCACGGCGCCGGCCTTCTCGGCCTGCCGGATGACGCGGTTGACGGTGGGTCGAGTGGTGCCGGCGAGACTGGCCAGATCTTCCTGGGTGAGCGGTATGGCGCCGTCCGGTCCGAATGTCTCGGCCAGCTCGGAGATCCTGCGTAGGACGCGATCGGGGGCCGGGACGTAGAGAGCCTCGACCAACCGCGCCGAGACGCGCTGCAGACGGTCGTTGAACAGGGTGGCCAGGAAGCGGTCGACCGACGGGTGGTGACGTCGTAGCTCGTCGAAGATCTCACGGCTGAGATAGAGGGTTTCCACCGGGGTGAGACTGACCGCCGACGTCGACCGGCGACCGTGGTCCTCGACGAGGGACTGCTCGCCCAGAGGCTCGCGGGGACCGACGACGGCGACGGTCGACACATCGCCCAGGGGGGTCGTCAGCCGAACGGCCACCCAGCCGGACTGGATGAGGTGCATCCCGTCGCTCGGGTCACCCTCGTGAAAGAGGACCTGCCGACGGGCGAAACGGCGTCGTTGCGTTCGACGCAGGACGTCACGCCGGACCTCCTCATCGAGACCATCGAGCAGCCGTGATTCCAAGGACAAAGGCTCTCACTTTCGGGTATCTGACCTTGTGGGCCGCCCGGGGCTCGAACCCGGCACCTTGGGATTAAAAGTCCCCTGCTCTACCCGATGAGCTAGCGGCCCTACTGGGAGTCAACGGACAACAGTACCGGTTGACCGGCCCTCGCCGAGGTGGAGCCCGAGCCGGAAGTGGCCGACGTCGACGCCGGAGTGCTGTCCGGCGGGGTGCGCGGTTGCCGCCTTTTTCCGTAGGCTTCGTGGGCCGGATCTGTTGGACGTTGGAGGTGGGTGGTGCTCCGTTGGGAGAGCGGTGAGGGACTGCGCCGTGAGGCGCGGCGGGAGTGAGATGTGGTTCAAAGCCACGTCTTCGAGCACACAGGGTCGGTTCTCGTTGATGGAGAGGACGTTGCCGCCTGGTGGGCGGATGCCTCCCGCTCACCGGCACATCGGGAACGAGGAAGCCTATTTCGTCCTCGACGGGACCGTGGAGTTCCACGTCGCCGACGAGGTATTCCAGGGGACGAACGGAACATTCGTCCTGGTTTCGGCCGGCGAGACGCACACCTTCGGGAACAGCGGCGACAAGGCGGCTCGACTCCTCGTCCTGCATGCGCCGGCGCTGGACGGCTATTTCGAAGATCTGGAACGGCTGTGGTCCTCGCCGACGTCGCCGGACCGCCAGGCCGAGCTGGCCCTCATGCGGCGTCACGGCATGGAGCCTGCCTGAGTCGTGCCAGGGTCAGGTTCTGACCAGCCGTACGGGGACCGCCGCATCGGGTTCGACCACGCGGAAGCTGATGCTCTCCTCGAAGTACAGCCGCACGCTGTCGGCGTCGTGTTCGAGATATCCGATGGAGAGATCCTGGCCGCAGTCGAGGACGAAGTCACCGCCACGCAGGCTGAGGACCACCCCACCTTCAACTCCGGGAGACCAGATCACCGGTCCCCCGAGTATCTGGCGGAGATGGTCCAGAAGCAGCAATCCGCCGTGTTCGGTGGTCTCGATGATTCCCGTGTATCCGGCCGGTCCGATGGCCAGGCCGTATGGGCCGTCGATCCCCGATTGCCGCAGCACGTCGACCGCCTTGGCTACCACGGTGGGTGAGCGTTCGAATTCGCCGTTGAAGTCGATGACCTTGTGGGACGACGCCTCGACGATCCCCTTGATGCCGGCCCCGTTGTAGCCGTGGAAGACCGAGACGTTCTCTCCGAGGGCGATACGCCGGGCCGCCCGGTCCAGGTCGGCCAGGTCGACGTCCGCCGCTCCCCGATCAACGTCATTGATCTCGGCCCGCGACACCGTGAACTCGGTGCGCAGTTCCACCAGGGGGAGAACTCGGCGCTGACGGGCGGTCACGCCCTCGCTGGGCGTCTTCGAGATCTTGGCCACGCGGCCGAGGTTGGTGGCGGAGTGTGACCATCCATTGGGCCCGATGAAGTCGACGAGCTTGCGGGCGGCCAGGTACGTGGTGAGGCGAGACTTGGCCTCCTCGTCGATCACCTGCCAGCCGGAGCTGGAGATGGGGGCATTCTCGCGCAGTAGGTGGTCCATCAATCGACTCCCTTGAGGCTTCCGATACCGAGCGATCCGGGACCCACGTCAGAAGCCTCGGTGCTTCCCGCCCCGTCGTTCTCGGCCTCGATCTCGGTGACGGGCTCGGTGGTGAACAGATAGGTGCGCATGTGTCTGTCGAGCACCGGGTCGTTTCGCCGGAGCCACTCGAGGGTCATGGCGGCATGCTCCTTTTCCTCATCCCGGTTGTGGGCCAGGACGGCGGCCAACTCCCCGTCGCCGGTGGCGTCGACGCGTTGGTCGTACCAGTCCACGGCCTCGAACTCCTCCCTGATGGAGACGATCGCCCGGTGCCGGTCGACCGTCGCTTCCCGGACGAGTTCCTGGGGCTCGTGAAGGCCTTCGCTGGCCATGACCGTCTTCTCCTCGGGATTCTCAGGCGTGCGGGCGGGACATGAGTACCTGCGGCGAGGTTATCGGACCGGGCGGTCAGATGATCCTGGCCGGCGGCCGAGCCCGCCGCCATCCCCACGACCACCAGCGGTCGGTGACATCGTGCGCGGCCGTGGCCGGCGACGCCGGCCTCAGTGACGCGGTGGAGGGATGACGATGGCTGCCGGGCGGCCCCCCACGTCGATCGAGGGCCGTGTCACTCGGGTGGAGAGATCGACGGGGGTGACGGTGGCGTCCTGACCGGCCACCCACGCCGTGGATCCGTCACCGCTGACGGCCACCGCTTCGGCGAGGTGGCCCACGATGACCGGCGCCCCGACGGTGAACGAGCTCAGGTTGATGGGAACGAGATCCACTCCGGTGGTCACCCAGGCCGTCGGGGAGCCGCCGGGTCCGCCGGCGGTGACGGCCAGGGAGGTCGGCCCCGGACCCACCCGGATCGGCGCCGCGGCACGCATGGTGGCCAGATCGATGGGCGTCACCGTACCGCTGCCGAAATCGGCCACCAGTGCCGTCCTACCGTCAGGGCTGATCGCCACGGCATCCGGTTCCGTTCCCACCGCGATCGGCGCGCCGGCCGTCATCGTGTCGAGATCGACGGGCGTGATCGTGTCCCCCTCGAGATCGGCCACCAGGGCGGATCGCCCCCGCGGCCCACCGATGGCCACGGCATCGGGCCGGGCTCCCACGGGGACGGGACGACCGGCCCGTAGGGTCGTCATGTCGACCGGCGTGACCGTGTCGTCGTCGACGTTGGCGACGAGCGCCACGCTGCCGTCGGGGCTCACGGCCACCGCATCTGGTTCGACACCGGTCGGGACGTGGGCCAGCACCTTGTCGGTGGCCGTGTCGAGAACGGCGAGATTGTCGTCTCCCTGGTCGGTGACGACCAGAAGACGCCCGTCGGGCGTGGCGGCTGCGGCCGACGGCAGAGAACCGGTGGTGACCGAGGCGGCGACGCGTCCGGTGCTGAGGTCGAGGGCCGTGATCGTCGTGCCGGGCTGGTCGTCGTAGCCGAAGTTGCAGACGTAGGCCTCGGCGCCCCTGGAGGCACTTCCGGCCAGGTCGGAGGCCGCTCCCGTCGTGGTCTTGCCACACCCCGTGACCACGGAAATGAGCCCCATAGTGGTCACAACTTTCACAATTAGTGGCAATTTTCCCCTCTGAAGCATCAATAAACGCTCTACGTGGTCCGATAGCTTCACTTAGTGAATACGCTCAATATCTTCAGAAGGAAGGGATCGGATACAGGAGCACTGCGCTTCGCATGTTCGCTCCCCCGATTCCCCCTGTCCCTCGCCATCGCCATCGCCGGGCTGACCGTACTGCCCTTGGTCCTGGTGGTGGCGCCACCGGCCTCCCAGGCGTCGGCGGCCCCGGCGGCCTCACGGTCGGTGCCGCCCGTCCCGGTGACGAAGGCGTCCCCGCACCAGGGCATCCTGCCACCGGGCAATCCGGCGGCCAACATCGCCCCTTCCCCGAACTTCCTGAGCGATTGCTCGGGCCAGCGCTACGACGACTCGTCAGGGTGTGTCACCACTGTCTTGCAGGCGATCGCCAACGGCCGGGAACAAGAAGGCCTTCCCGGGATGGTCCTCCCCACGGACTGGACCCAGCTCTCGCCTCAGCAGCAGTTGTTCGTCGCCACCAACCTGGAGCGCACCGTGCGCGGGCTGCCGCCGCTCACCGCCATGGCCAGCGCTCTCGACGCCTCCACCCTCCTGGGCGCCGAGGAGAGCAACGACCCCTCGCCTCCGGCTGGCTTCCCGTGGACGCAATGGGGAAGCAACTGGGCCGGGGCCGTGGGCAATCCCCTCGAGGCGATGTACTTCTGGATGTACGACGACGGTCTCGGTTCCTCCAACGTGGACTGCCAGCAGGCCGGCGCCCCCGGCTGCTGGGGGCACCGCGACAACGTGCTGCTCAACCTCAGCTGCCAGCCCTGTGAGATGGGAACAGCGTTCGACGCCACCGGTTACCAGGGCTATCCGGGTTGGGCCGAACTGCTCGTGGACACGTCGGGTAGCCCCGCCGTCGACTTCACCTGGAGCCAGGTCACTCCCTACCTGCCCGGCAACGCCGGCGGTGCCGGGCTCTCGGCGCCGGCGGTCGGGATCGCCTCCACCCCCGACGGGGGTGGCTACTGGCTCGCTTCCGCCAACGGAGGAGTGTTCACCTTCGGCGATGCCACCTTCTATGACTCCCTGGCCGGTGTCCGACTGTCGGCGCCGATCGTCGGGATCGCTTCCACCCCCGACGGCCACGGGTACTGGTTGGTCGCCTCCGACGGCGGCATCTTCGCCTTCGGCGACGCCGGGTACTACGGCTCGATGGGCGGTCACCCTCTGGCCCGACCGGTGGTGGGGATCGCCTCCACCCCCGACGGTCGCGGCTATTGGGAGGTGGCCTCCGACGGGGGCATCTTCGCCTTCGGCGACGCTCACTTCTACGGCTCCATGGGGGGTCACCCCCTCGACAAGCCGGTGGTGGGGATCGCCGCCGCCCCCGGCGGTCGCGGCTACTGGGAGGTGGCCTCCGACGGCGGCATCTTCGCCTTCGGCGACGCCCCGTACCGGGGGTCGACCGGGGGAATCAAGCTCTTCCGGCCCGTCGTGGCCATGTCGGCCACCGCTGACGGCAACGGCTACTGGTTGGTGGCCTCCGACGGCGGCATCTTCGCCTTCGGCGACGCCACCTACCGCGGCTCGACGGGGGGGACCGCGCTGACCTCGCCGGTCGTCGCCATGACGGCACCCTCTCAGGTCGGCTACTGGCTGGCGGCGGGCGACGGCGGTGTGTTCAGCTTCGGTGTGCCGTTCCACGGCTCGATTGGTTGAAGCAGCTGGATTGAAATTGGTTTGAAGCGGGGGGAGGACCGGTCGGCCGGCGGGTTCGGGATGCAGTCCCGAGCCCGCCGGCACCGCCAATTCACGGCGCCCGTTCCACCATCGGGTGCGTCATCCCCGAGCGCAGGACATCGACGAGTCGCGGTCGTGGCGTGACCATCCCGGCCGGTTCGTCAACGGCCAGAAGTCGCCCGTTCGCAGATCCTGTTCGTAGGGGACCGGTGGCGGGCGGCCCGCCGAGGCGTCCTGCGCCACCACGGTGACGGCGGCGAGGAGAGCATCGACGTCGGCCTCCGTGGAGGAGATGCCGCAACTGGCGCGTACCGCTCCCGGAAGGGATCTGTGGTCACCCCTCAGCACCTCTTGGCGGTAGGTCTGGATCTCGGGTTCGGACAGGTGGAGCAGGCGGATCAGGTACGGGTGGGCACAGAAGCAGCCGTGGCGGACGCCGATGCCCCATTCGGCGCTGAGCCGGGCCGCCACCAGCGAATGGGGAACCCCCTCGACGGTGAAGGTGGCGATGGCCAACGTTTCGGTCTCCAGTCCCGGTCCGAGGAGACGGATGCCCTCGATCTCGTGCAGCCCGGCCCGCAGCCGACGGGCCAGCAGCGCTTCATGGGCGCCGATGCTGTCCCAGCCGATGCCACCCAGCGTGCGGAGGGCGGCCTCCAACGCCACCGCCCCGACGACATTGGGTGAGCCGGCCTCCTCGCGCTCAGGGGGCTCCGTCCACACCACCTCGTCCAGGTCGACGAGATCGACGGCGCCTCCGCCGGCAAGAAAGGGGTCCCCGTCGACGAAGGTCGCACGGGGGCCGACGAGAACGCCGGTGCCGTAGGGCGCGTACATCTTGTGCCCGCTGAACGCCAGGTAGTCCACGGCGGCTGGGAGCGGTCGGTGCGGCGCCATCTGGGCGGCGTCGAGGAAGACGGGTATGCCCCGCTCATGGGCGGCGTCGACGATGGCATCCACCGCCGGCAACCAGCCCGTCACGTTCGACGCACCGGTCAGTGACAAGAGGCGGGGCGTGGGGGATCGGTCGAGGCCGGCGACCACGTCGTCCACGCCGAAGGTGCCGTCGCGGCCGCACTCCACGTACCGCCGATGCGCCACCCGACCCCAGGGTAGGAGGTTGGCGTGATGCTCGACGACCGTGGTGAGGACGACATCATCGGGGTCGAACCGCAACCGGTAGGCCAGCTGGTTGATCGCCTCCGTCGTGTTCCGGCACATGATGGCGACGTCGTCGGTGCGGCGGTCGCCGCAGAAAGCCAGGGCGGTGGCACGGGCCGATTCGTACGCCGCCGTCGATTCACGGGACTTGAAGCCGGCTCCCCGATGCACGCTGGCATAGGACGGGACGAAGGCCGTGACGGCGTCGGCCACCGCCACGAGGGCGCTCGTCGAAGCGGCGAAGTCGAGATTGACATAGGGCCGTTCCGAACCGTCGACGCAAGGCACGGCCTCGCCGTCACCCACGAGGCGTGCCGGGAGGTCGGGTACGGGGATGAGACCCGGGTTGATCGTCTTCGGCGGTTCCTCCACCGGGCCCCTTCCATGGTCGCCTCGTCCTCCGGGACGAGTGTACGGGTCGTCCCTGCGTCGCGGCGTGGTCCGGTGGGCCGGCCGCTCACCGGTACGATCACCTTTCGTGGAGACCGACCCTTTCGCCGGCCCGCCGGACCGTTGCCCCGGCCCCATCGATGATGGCCGACCCGGTGACGGGCACTTCGTCAACGGTGCCGATGCCATCGGTGGGGTCGAAGCGGCCCATGTCGACGTCGACATCGAACTCGATGCCATCGAGCGGGATCTGGCCGACGTGGAGTTGGCCCTCGAACGCCTGGGAGACGGCAGCTACGGGAGCTGCGAAACCTGTGGCCAGATCCTCACCGAGGATGAGCTCGAGGCCGACCCGGCCAACCGGTTCTGCCGCACCCACCTCCCGCTCGATCTGTCGTAGGGACCACGGTGGCGCCGTTCAGGCCTTCTTGGTCTCCTTGAAGATCTTGTCGATCTCTGCGATCTGCCCGAGGAGCCCTTCAGCCACCTTGACGTCGTTCGTCTTCTTGGTCTCGCCGGCGGTCTTGGTGGCCTTCCAGAAAAGGTCACTGAGCTGTGGGTGCTTCGCCACGTGCTCGGGCTTGAAGTAGTCGGTCCACAGGACCCAGAGGTGGTGCTTGACGAGCTCGGCCCGCTGCTCCTTGATGGATACGGCGCGGCCCCTGAAGACCTCGTCGTCCGACGCGTTGAACTTCTCCATGCACGCCTTGACCGATTCGGCCTCGATGCGGGCCTGGGCGGGGTCGTAGACGCCGCAGGGGAGGTCGCAATGGGCGTGGGCCGTCACCGGGGGGGCGAGCCGGTCAATGGTCGAGAACAGGCGATCCACGATGCGCATGTGTAGGACTCCTTCGTCCAGAGTGGGAACGTTCGGTACGGTCGCCACCTTACCCATGGGCATG
The DNA here is from genome assembly GCA_963800065.1 of uncultured Acidimicrobiaceae bacterium. Taxonomy (GTDB): domain Bacteria; phylum Actinomycetota; class Acidimicrobiia; order Acidimicrobiales; family UBA8190; genus CAWJFJ01. The sequence continues at coordinate 532,187 of CAWCZO010000003.1, forward strand.
GTCCGGTGAACCGGGCGTGGCCCGGCTTGGGGATCTCGGTACTGGTGGCCGCCGGAACCGTCGCCTGTCTCGTCCGCCCCCGGCGGGTGGCCGTCGAGGGACCGAGCATGGAGCCCACCCTCACGAGCGGTGACCGGCTCCTGGTGGTGCGCCGGACGGCTCCCCGGGTGGGCGACATCGTGGCCCTTCGTGATCCTGACGCCACCGGACGCCTGCTCGTGAAGCGGGTGGTCTCCGTCGTGGGCGGTCGGATCGCCGTCCAGGGTGACAATGCCCGCTGGAGCACCGACAGCCGTGATTTCGGACCGGTGGACCGCCAGGCTGTCGTGGGTCGGGCCGTCTACCGCTACGGGCCGCCCGGGCGCTCGGGTCCGTTGCGCTGAGGGTGGTCGCCTCCGGGCGGCCGAGCGGTGCGCCGACCGGAATGGGGCCGCTGTCTACCGTCGGCGCGGACAAGGAGCGCGGTACAGTCGCTGGGTGACCACAATCGAACAGGAGCTCGAACGCCTCTTTGCTTCTGACTACCTCGACGGGGTGGAGACACGATCCCTCGACGAGGTCCGGGCCATGCGGGCCGAGTGCCAAGAGGTCGAGGAGATGGTGTCCTACCTGCGGCGGGTGGTGCAGGGCCGGCTCGACGTGGTCCACAGCTTCATCGACCACCAGGACTCCGGCCACAGCGTGGGCGATCTCGACGCCGTCGTGGAGGATCTCTCGTCGATCATCGGATCGGGCCCTGCCCGCCCGTCGGGACCCGGTCGTCTACCCTCCCAGATGTCGCCCGATATGGAGAAGGTGGACCTCACCAGGGAGATCGACGTCGTTCTCGACGCCGACGGTATCGGCAAGCTCCCGACCATGACCGAGGACGAACTGCGGTCGATCGCCGGCCGGCTCACGGCCATCGAGGAGCGGATCTCCGACCAACGCCGGGCCCTGCACGAGAGGATCGACGTCCTCCAGGCGCAGATCGTCAGTCGGTACAAGACGGGCGAAGCCACCGTCGACGGGCTCCTCGTGCCGAGACCGCCCGGGTCTGGGAACGACTGAGGACCAGCCGGACCGCAAGATGCCCAAGCAACTGCCAGAACGGTTCGGGGACCTGGGGGCCTTCATCCGTGAGCAGCGGAGCACGGCCCGCCTGTCCCTGCGACGGCTGTCGGAGCTGGCGGGGATCTCCAACCCCTATCTGAGCCAGATCGAGCGTGGGCTGCGGCGACCGTCGGCGGAGATCCTCCAGCAGATCGCCAAGGCGCTGCGGATCTCCGCCGAGACCCTCTATGTCCAGGCCGGGATCCTGGAGCCGGGAACGGGCCAAACCGACCTGGCCCGTGAGATCCTGGCCGATCCCTTCCTGACCGAGGACCAGAAGCAGGCGTTGATCCGGATCTATCTGTCGTTCCGGCACGAGAGCGAGTCCGGTTCTGAGGCCCACGAAGTGTCCGACGCCGGGGTCGGACACGACGAGAAGGCCACCGCCACCGGCTGAGAGCGTTCAGAGGGCAGGTAGGCTCGGCGCCGGTGCGCCGTCTCGCTGTGCTCTCCATGCACACCTCACCCCTCGCCCAACCGGGGACCGGCGACGGCGGGGGGATGAACGTCTACGTCCGCGAGCTCACCACGGCTTTGGCTCGTGCCGGAGTGGAGTGTGACGTCTACACGAGGGCCTGGTCGTCGAGTCTGCCCGCCACCGTCACGGTGGAGCCGGGGTTCCGCGTCCACCACGTCCCCGCTGGCCCTCTGGGGCCTGTGGCCAAGGAACGGCTTCCCGCCGTGGTGGACGAATTCACCGACAACGTCCGGTCACTGATGGTCTCGGGCGTCGGTGTCGATCCGGCGTTCCACGAGGAGACGGGCTACGACGCCCTTCACGCCAACTATTGGCTTTCGGGTCTGGCGGGTCACCGACTCAAGCACGAGCTCGACCTCCCTCTCGTGTCCACCTTCCACACCCTGGCCCGGGTGAAGGCGGAAGCCAGTCCTGAAGAGGTCTCCAGTGACGAACCTCACCGTCGGGCCGAAGCCGAGGCGACGATCATGCGGTGCTCCGAGGTGGTGCTGGCCTCGTGCAGCGTCGAGGCCTCGCAACTGGCTGACCTGTACGACTCGGACCCCGGACGCATCCGGGTGGTGGCACCCGGTGTCGATCAGGCGTTCTTCGGACCCGGACACCGGCCGCAGGCCCGCCGCGCACTGGGCCTACCGGCGGACGTTCCGCTCCTTCTGTTCGTGGGAAGGATCCAGCCCTTGAAGGGCGCCGACGTGGCCGTGAGGACGCTGGGCGCGCTGGGGGGATTCCCCGACGCCCACCTCGTCATCGTGGGCGGGCCGAGCGGACCGCGGGGCGAGGATCACCTAACACACGTGGAGGAGATGGCGCGCCGCCACGGCGTGACCGATCGGGTGCATCTGGTGCGCCCGCAACCGCACGAGTTGCTCTCGACGTACTACCGCGCTGCCGACGTCTGCGTCGTTCCCAGCCGTTCGGAGTCGTTCGGGCTGGTGGCCCTGGAAGCGGCGGCATGCGGGACGCCTGTGGTGGCCGGCGCCGTGGGGGGGTTGACCACCCTGGTCGACGACGGACACACGGGCTACCTGGTCGAGGAGCCGACGCCGGGGGCATTCGCCGATGCCGTGGGGCGCGTGCTCGGCGACCCCCTGCTCGGGGAACGGCTGGCCACGGCAGCGGTGGTTCGGGCTCGGCGTTACACCTGGACCGACGCGGCCGCCCTGTTGCGGACCACCTACGAGGAGCTCACGGCCGAGCGACTCGTGGCGTGCCGCTGACCTGCCCGGATCGGTTCCCGCCCTGCCCGTCGCCGACATCGCCACCCCCGATGAGCGGGCCTCGTGCGACGCGCTCATCGAGCGGTGGGCCGCCCAGCGGCTCGCCGAAAACGGGGCCGTGGTCGCCGTCGACCGCCAGGAGGAGCTCGGACGCTGGTACCTGCGACTCCGAGGCGACGAGAAGGACTTCGTCACGGTCTGGCTCACGGTGCGCCAACGTACGTTGCACCACGAGACGCAGGTGATGCCGGCGCCCGAGGTGAATGTGGGAGGGACCTTCGAGTATCTGCTGAAGCGCAACGCCGATCTGCATCAGATGTGTTTCGCGTTGGGGTCGGAGGACGCTGTCTACCTGGTGGGCGAAGTTCCGGTGGCGTCGGTCACCGAGGAGGAGCTCGACCGCATCGTGGGGTCGTCGCTGGCCTATGTCGACGCATACTTCCCGACGGCGATGGCGATCGGATTCGCCGGCCGCTATCGCCGACGCCCGGTCTGACCTCCCACGATCGAGGGCGTTCGCCCCCCCGGCCGCGTGGTTTGGCGTGTCGATCGCGCCGTGTGTCATTTCGGCGGCAGGTCGGCATTCACGCGCCACCGTGGTCGCGACTAGGGTGCGCCCCGGCACGGCCCGAGGGGTTTGAGATGCCGGTCGATCGGGGAAGTGCGACCGGTGTCCTGGGTTCCTCGGGCCGAGCCGCGCCGGGACGCGGTTTCGTTGTCGCCGTCTGCCGACACGTCGGGGGCGGACGACGTGACGAACCATCGGACAACGGTCACCTGCGTCGGTGTCGGTTGACCGTCCGTTTCGGTTGCACCGTCGGTGTCGCTTAACCGTCGGAGTCGGTCGAACCGTCGGTGCCGGTCGGACTCGGCGGTAGCCTTCGGCGGCGTCGACGTCCCCGGGGCGAGGTCGACGCCGGAGGAGCGGGTGATGCGGCCGAGACTTGTCGTCGTGGGTGGGGGACGAATGGGGACGGCGCTGGTGGGCGGACTGGTGGCCGCCGGCTGGGACCCCGGCAGCGTCACCGTGGTCGAGGCCGACGGCGGTCGACGCTCCTCGCTGGCCGAGATCCTCGGCGGCGTCCCGGTGGTGCCGGCGCCTGTGGCCGCTGATGGTGCCGTGGTGGCGGTCAAGCCGGGCGATGCCGAGGTGGCGTGCCGGTCGCTGGCGGCAGCCGGTGCCTCCCGGGTGCTCTCGATCATGGCGGGAGTGCGCCTGGCCAACCTCGAAGACTGGCTGGGGCCCTCGGCGGCCGTGGTGCGGGCCATGCCCAACACCCCCGCCCTGGTCGGCGCCGGGGTGTCGGCCCTGGCCGGGGGCACCCGAGCCCGGGCGTCCGATGTGACCTGGGCCGAGGAGATCCTGGCCGCCGTGGGCAGCGTCGTACGGCTGCCTGAGACCTCCCTGGATGCGGCGACCGGCCTCTCAGGTTCGGGACCGGCCTACATCTTCCTCGTGGCCGAGGCGCTCATCGACGCCGGGGTCGGGGTCGGCCTGGCCCGGGAGGTGAGCCGGCGCCTCGCCCTGGGGACGATTGCCGGGGCCGCCCGGCTGCTGGTGGAGACCGGCGAGGAGCCCGAGACCCTGCGCGCCCAGGTCACCTCCCCGGGGGGAACGACCGAGGCCGGGGTGGCCCGGCTCGAGGCCAACGGGCTGCGCAGGGCGTTCGAGGAGGCGGTCAATGCCGCCACGGAGCGTTCGCGGGCCATGAGTGGGCCGTGAAGGTGGACTGTCGGTGCTGTGCGGGATCTATCATAAGTCCAGGTCAGAGGGGCTTTGGCACGATCGACCGGCTCGGTCGGGTCAGATTGCCCCACGAGCATTGTTCGCCCCCTTTCCAACTTCACCCACAGTGACGTACAGTCGAATCAGGCGGAGAGGGGTGATTCCACTGAGTCCGGATGACGCGACGAGCGCTCGTTACCTTACGGTTCGCGAGGTGGCCAGCACGCTTCGGGTATCGAACATGACGGTCTACCGGCTGATCAACGCCGGCGACCTTCCGGCGGTGCGGGTCGGCAAGTCGTTTCGTCTCCGTGAGGACGACGTGAACCGCTACCTGTCGGACCGGTACACGCAGGCTGGCTGACCAGCCTCCGACCTCCTCTCCGGGGGACGGTCCACCGGTGACACCAGGCAGGCGGGAGGCCGTCTTCCTCCTGACCGACTACGGCTATCAGGACGAGTTCGCCGGTGTGACCAGGGCCGTCGTGCACCGGTATGCCCCAGAGGCCCCGGTGGTGGACCTGACGCACGGCGTGCCCCCGTTCGACGTGCGTGCCGGCGCGCTCGCATTGTCACGCTGCGTGGCATATCTCGGCCCCGGAGTGGTGATGGCTGTCGTCGATCCCGGTGTCGGGAGTGGCCGGCGGGCCGTGGCCGTGACGGTCCGGGGCGCCCCCGGTCCTGCGGCACCCGGACCTGGTCATCTCGTGGGGCCCGACAACGGGCTCCTCGGTTGGGCCATCGATGCGCTCGGAGGGCCGGCCGCCGCAGTGGCTTTGTCCGGCGCCGGCCGGACCGGAGGCACGTTCGACGGACGCGATCTCTTCGCCCCCGTGGCCGCCCGCCTGTGGTCGGGCGCCACGTTGAACGACGTCGGGATGCCCATCGATCCGGGCAGCCTGGTCCGCCTGCCCCCTCCCCGGATGGTCGTGTCGCCGGCGGGACCGGCGTCGGGATCCGTGGAGGCCGAGGTGCTGTGGGTCGACCGGTTCGGCAATGCGCAGCTGGCCGCCGGTGCCACCGAGGCGACACTGGCCGGACTGGACGGCGTCGTCGAGGTCCGGGTCGGTACGGCGACGAGACGGGCCCGGTTGGTGACGTCGTTCGCCGCCCTCGAGGACGACGACGTCGGGCTCATGGTCGACGCCAACGGGCGGCTCTCCCTGGTGTGCCGTCTCCGGCCGGCCGCTACCGTGCTCGGGGTGCAGGGGGGAGACGTGGTCACCGTCAGCCGGGTCCCGGGCCGGACGCCGGTCCCCGAGGGCCCCGACCGGCGCAGCGGACCCGAGGGTCGGTGAACCTCGCCACCCTGATCGAAGGGCACCCGGCCGACGGACGCGCCCTGTTCGACGGCGGGAGGTGGCACACGTGGGGGGAACTGCGCCGCCGGGTGGCCGCCGCCGCCTCCGGTCTGGTGGCGCTCGGGGTGGGGCCCGGAGACCGGGTGGCCATCGCCTGGCCCACGTCGGTCGACTTCGTGGTGGCCTACCTGGCCGCGCTGGCGGTGGGGAGCGTGGCGGTACCCCTCAACCCGAACAGCCCCGTGGCCGAGCTCAGCCGCGAGCTCGAGGTGGTGACCCCCGCCGTCCTTCTCGCCGGTGGGCCCCCCGCCGCCGGCGCCACCGCACTCGGTGAGGCGCTGGCCTTCTCACCGCTGGTCGTGGTGCCCGCCGCCTCCCGGCCGGCGTCCACGGGAGAGGTGACGGGGCCAGGGGAGCCCCCGTCGTGGGAGGAGCTGTCGGCGGACGCGCCCGGAGCCGTCGGTACCGACGCCGCGCTTCAGATGGCGGCACGCGGCGAGGACGACATCGCCGTCCTGTTGTTCACGTCGGGGACCTCGGGTTCCCCCAAAGCGGCCATGCTCACGCACGGCAACCTGGGCGCCAATCTGAAGCAGATGCTGGCCCTGCCCGGCGAGATCGTCCGCGCCGACGACGTGAGCCTCGTCGCTGTGCCCCTCTTCCACGTCTTCGGACTGAACGTCGCCCTGGGCCTGTCGCTCGCCTCGGGGGCCGCCCTCGTTCTCGAAGAACGGTTCGACCCCGTCGAAACCCTCCGGGTCGTGAGGGAGCTGGGGGTCACGAACGTTCTCGGCGTTCCCGCCATGTTCGCCGCCTGGGTGGCGCTGGCTGAGGACGACCCCACCGCCGTCGGTGCCGGGGGACTGTCGGGGGTGAGACGGGCCATCTCCGGTGCCGCGTCACTTCCGGCGGAGGTGGCGTCACGCTTCGAGGAGGCCTTCGGAGTTCCCGTGTGGCAGGGCTATGGCCTCACCGAAGCGGCCCCGGCGGTGTCGACGTCGCTCGGAACAGGGCGCAACCGGCCCGGCTCCGTCGGTCTTCCCCTGCCCGGCGTGTCGGTGCGCCTGGTCGATGAAGCCGACGAAGACGTCCTGGCCGGCGACCCCGGCGAGATCTGGGTGCGGGGCCCGAACGTCTTCGCCGGGTACTGGCGCGACTCCGAAGCCAGCGCCGACGTCCTCACCACGACCGGGTGGCTGCGCACCGGCGACATCGGCGTGATCGGCGACGAGGGCGATCTCTTCATCGTCGACCGGGGCAAGGACCTGATCATCGTGTCGGGATTCAATGTCTACCCGGCCGAGGTCGAGGAGGTGGTCGGATCGGTGCCCGGCGTGGCGGAAGCCGTCGCCGTGGGACGGCCCGATCCGGCGACGGGCGAATCCGTGGAGGTGGTGATCGTCGTCGCCCCCGGGGCCCGGGTCACCCAGGAGCAGGTCCGTGACCAGTGTGGTAGCCGGCTGGCCCGCTACAAGTGTCCGACCACCGTCCGGTTCGTCTCCGAACTGCCCCACGGCCTGGCCGGGAAGGCGCTGCGGCGAGCCCTCCGGGAAGAATCGGCGTAGGCGACGGTCCGCTCCCGGGCCCGGGGTCTGAGCCCGACTTGGTGTTCATGCCTCGCCCATCGGTACGATCCGGCACACCATGGTCGACGCGAAGCCACGCCGGATTCCTGAGGCCACGGTCATCCGGCTGCCCGTCTACCAACGGATCCTCCTCGAATTGGTGCGGGCCGGAACGGCCACCGTGGCCTCGGACCAACTGGCCGAGATGGCCCGGGTGAACGCCTCCAAGGTGCGTAAGGACCTGTCGTTCCTGGGGTCGTTCGGCACCCGGGGTTCGGGCTATGACACCGAGTACCTGCTCTCACAGATCGACCGCGAGCTCGGGATCGACGGCGACTGGCCCGTGGCCGTGGTGGGCCTGGGCAACCTCGGACGGGCCCTCGCCAATTCGCAGGGCTTCACGTCGCGCGGGTTCCGGCTCTCGGCCCTGTTCGACGTGGAGCCCACGTTGGTCGGCAGCCGCATCCAGGGGTTGGCGATCCACCATCTCGACGATTTCGAGACCGTGGTGGCCGCCGACCCCCCGAGCATCGGTGTCATTGCCACCCCGGCCGGTGCCGCCCAGGACGTGGCCGATCGGATGATCGCCGCCGGCGTGGGATCCCTCCTCAACTTCGCCCCGAAGGTCCTGACCGTTCCCCCGACCGTGCTCCTGCGTTACGTGGACCTGTCCATCGAGCTCCAGGTGATGAGCTTCTACCTCTCCCACCGGGACCAACCCGGCTCGAGCGACGACTGGTCGCCACTCTCGCTCGCGGTCGGTCTCACCCCGGCGGAACCGGCCTGAGAGCCGCCGCCCCGGGCCGATCTGGCGGTGGGTCCCGCCGACCGGCATCCTTGTAGGAGGCGGTCACGGGCCGGGCCGAGTGGGCCGGTCCCCGCCGACCGTTGACGTCGGGTCCCGAAAGAGGAGCTCTGCACCAGGTTGTCCGTCGTGGTGGTTGGTCTCGAGCATCACAGCACGCCCCTCGACCTGCTCGAACGGGTGGCCGTGCCCGAGGAGACGCTCGGCAAGACGCTCGGGGCGCTGCGCGACCGTTCGAACCTCTCCGAGGTCGTCGTCCTGTCGACCTGCCTGCGTACCGAGTTGTACGCCGTGGTGGAAAGGTTCCACGAGGGAGTGGCCGATCTGCAGGAATTCCTGGCCACCGGCGCCGGGACCACGGTTGACGTCATCGAAGGTCACCAGACGGTTCTGTTCGACGACGCCGTGACCGTCCACCTGTTCGAGATCGCGGCGGGACTGCGGTCGTCGGTGCTGGGGGAGACCGAGGTCCTCGGCCAGGTCCGCCGGGCGGCCGAGCGGGCCGAGTCCGAGCGGGCCGCCGGCCCCGTCCTGTCGGGACTCTTCCAGAGGGCCGTGAAGGCGGGACGAAAGGTCCGCTCGTCGACCGCCATCGCCCGGGGGGCCACCTCCTTGTCCCACGTGGCGGTCGAACTGGCCACCACCAGGTTGGGGGGCACCCTGGCCGGCCGGCGGGTGCTCGTGGTGGGTGCCGGCACCATGGGCGAGGGCATCGTCGACGCCCTGGCCCAGGGCCCCGGCGGGGCCGAGATCGTGGTGGCCAACCGGACCGCCGACCGGGCCCGGAGTCTGGCCCGGCGCGTCTCCGGAGCCGGCGTGGGGATGTCGGGACTGGTCGGGGCCCTCGAGGCGGCCGATGCCGTGCTCCTGTCGACAGGCTCCTCGCTGCCCGTTCTCGACGTCGAGATGATGACGTCGGTGGTCCGGGCCCGGGAAGCGGCCGACGGCGGGCGTGGCCCTCTCGTCGTCGTCGATGTGAGTGTCCCGCGCAACGTCGATCCGGCGGTGGCCTTCGTCGAAGGGGTGGACCTGCTCGACATGGACGACCTCTCGGAGCTGGCCGAACGCGCTCTCGACGGGCGACGTGGCGAGGTGGCCGGGGCCCGGGCCATCGTGCAGCAGGAGGTCGAGCGGTACCGGGCCGACGAGCGGGCCCGCGGGGCGTCGCCGATCGTCTCGGCTCTGCGCAACCGCGTGGCGGAGGTCCAACGGTCTGAACTGGAAAGGCACCGGAACCGCTTGGCCCATCTCGACGAGAGCCAGTGGGACGAGGTGGAGTCCGTCGTGAACGACATCCTGGCCAAGGTGTTGCATCAGCCGACCGTGGCGCTCAAGGAGGCGGCCGGGACGCCACGGGGGGAGCGGCTCGTGGAGGCGCTGCGTAGCCTCTTCGACCTGTAAGCAGCCGACCGACCATGGCCACGCGCCCGGGCCGAGGTGCTGGCCACCTTCGTCTGGCCACCCGGGGGTCGCCGCTGGCCCGGTGGCAGGCGGACCGCGTCGTCGTGCTGCTCGGCGCCCTGCCCGATCCGCCGGCGTGCGAGGTGGTCGTCATCTCGACCACCGGCGACCGCCTCACCGAGACGCCCATCGATCGTATCGGGGGCCAGGGGGCTTTCGTCGCCGAGATCCAGGCGGCCGTCCTCGACGGACGCGCCGACGTCGCCGTCCATTCGGCCAAGGATCTTCCGTCGCTGACCCCGCCAGGCCTGGAGCTCGCCTGTGTTCCCGAGCGGGCCGACCCGCGGGACGCGCTGGTGGGTTCCCGCCTCGCCGACCTGGCCCCCGGGGCCCGGGTGGCCACCGGATCGGTGAGACGCCGGGCGCAGTTGTCGTGGCTGCGTCCGGATCTCACCTTCGCCGAGCTGCGCGGCAACATGGCCACCCGGCTGGAACGGGCCAAGGGTGAGGGGGCCGGGGTGGTGGCCGTGGCCGCCCTCGAGCGCCTCGGGCTCACGGGGCAGATCGCCGAAGTCCTCGATACTGGGACGTTGCTCCCCCAGGTGGCACAGGGCGCACTGGCGGTGGAATGCCGTGCCGATGACGACGAGGTCCGGCGTGTCCTCGGCGCGATCGACGACGCCGTCGCCCATCGGGCGGTGAGGGCGGAGCGGGCCTTCCTCGCCGCCCTGGGTGGCGGGTGCACCCTTCCCGTCGGGGGTCTCGCCACTCCGTCGGGATTCACCACCACCGCAGTCCCCGATCGGGGTGCCCCCCCTGCGGGTGTCCAGGTTCCCGAGGAGGTCGCCCTGGAGGGCATGCTGGCCAGCCGGGACGGACGCATCCTGCTGCGCCGACGGGCCACCGGCGGCGATCCCGTCGAACTCGGGCGGCGGCTGGCCTCGGATCTTCTCGACCGTGGGGGCCGGGCCCTCGACGACTGGGTGCCCGCCGGGGCGGGGGAGCGGTGACCGTCTATCTCGTCGGCGCCGGCCCCGGTGATCCCGGTCTTCTCACCCGCCGGGGCGCTGACGTGTTGTCCCGGGCCGATGTCGTGGTGTTCGACCGGTTGGTGCTGCCCGCCCTCCTCGAGCTGGCGCCACCGACGGCGCTGCGTATCGACATGGGCAAGTGTCCCGGTGAGAGGGGGCGTCAAGAGGAGATTCACGCCGTGCTGATCGAACACGGCGCCCGCCAGACGGTCGTCCGCCTGAAAGGGGGCGACCCCTTCGTGTTCGGGCGCGGCAGCGAGGAGATCGAAGCCCTACGGGCCGCCGGTGTCGACTACGAAGTCATCCCCGGCGTCACCTCCGCCTTCGCCGTCCCCGCCTACGCCGGCGTGCCCGTCACCCACCGCGGCCTGTCCACATCCGTCACCGTGGTGACCGGCCACGTCGGCGACCCGTCGGCCCCCGGCGGGGTGGCGTGGGACGCGCTGGCGCGCGCCGGGGGGACGCTCGTGATCTTGATGGGGATGGAGAACAGAGCCGAGATCGCCCGTCTTCTGATGGACGGCGGTCGGAGTCCCGACACCCCCGTTCTCGTCGTCGAGTGGGGGACGGCGCCGGCCCAGCGTTCGGTGAGGGTGCGCCTCGGCGAGTTGCCCGCCGTCGAGCTGCGGCCACCGGCCACCATTGTCGTGGGGTCCGTCGCTGGCCTCGATCTCGGCGGCCGCGGCCGCCGACCCCTGTCGGGTGTGTCGGTGGTCGTGACCCGACCGCGTCCCCAGGTGCAGGACCTGGTGTCGGGCCTGGCCGACGCCGGTGCCACCGTGGTGGTCGTCCCCGTGATCGCCATCACCGGTCCCGTCGACACCCGGGCGCTCGAGGAGGCGGCCGGTCGTAGCGCCGAGTACGACTGGATCGTCTTCACGTCGGTCAACGCCGTGGAACGTTTCATGCCGCTGCTGCACGACGGGCGTTCCCTCGGGGGTGTCCTGATCGCCGCCGTAGGGCCGGCCACCACGGGGGCGCTGGCGGCGAGGGGTCTGGTGGCCGACCTCGTTCCCGGTGACGCCACCGCCGCCGATCTGGTCGCCTCCATGCCGCCGGCGCCCACGCCGGCGACCGGCGGGCCCGGCGGCCGGGTCCTCTTCCCGCGCGGCGGACGGGCGCGACGTGATCGCCCCCGGTCTGCGGGCCAAGGGCTGGCTGGTCGACGAGGTCGAGGCGTACCGCACCGTCACGGCCGGCGCGTCCGACGGCGCCACCGCCGAGGTTCTCGAGGCCGCCGCGTCGGCCGACGTGATCACGTTCACCTCGCCCTCGACCGTGGACCGCTATCTGACCCTGTCCGGCGGTCGGGTCCCACCGGTGGTGGCCTGCATCGGCCCGGTGACGGCCGAAGCGGCGCGGCGTGCCGGGCTGGTCGTCGACGTCGTGGCCGCCGAGCACACCGCCGCCGGTCTGGTGGCGGAGCTCGTCGGTCAGTTCGAAGCCCTTTCCGCCACCGACCGGGCTGACCGGGCCGACGGCGGGCCCGCCTCTGGGCCACCGGTGCCGGGATAGGGCACCGGTACGCTGGTGGCGGTGGAGACCCCGAGGTGGTGGCCGATGTCGGCGGCCCAGTACCCGGTCCGGCGGCTGCGACGCCTGCGCCGGACCCCGGCCCTGCGTCGCCTGGTGGCCGAGACGACGGTCTCGGTGGACGACCTCATCGCCCCTCTCTTTGTCCGTGAAGGGATCTCGGAGCCCGCACCCATCGCCTCCTTGCCGGGCCAGGTCCAGCACACGGTGTCTTCTCTCGTGGTGGAGGCCAAGCGCCTGTCGTCTCTGGGCGTGCCTGCGCTGGTCCTCTTCGGCGTGCCGGCGTCCAAGGACGCCACCGGGTCCGGAGCGTGGGATCCCGACGGGATCGTCCAGGTGGCGCTGTCCGAGCTGCGGACGGCCGTGGGCGACGAGCTCGTCCTGATCGCCGATCTGTGTCTCGACGAGTACACCGACCACGGCCACTGCGGCGTCGTCCGTGACGACGGCAGCGTCGACAACGACGCCACCCTGGCGCTCTATCAGCGCGTGGCGGTGGCCCAGGCCGCGGCGGGGGCGGACGTGGTCGCCCCCAGCGGAATGATGGATGGTCAGGTCCGGTCGATCCGTGCCGCCCTGGACGACGCCGGGCGCAGCGAGGTGGCGGTCCTGGCCTACGCCGCCAAGTACGCATCGGCGCTGTACGGGCCGTTTCGTGACGCCGTGGACGTGACCATCGCCGGGGGCGGGGACCGCAAGGGGTACCAGCAGGATTTCCGGAACCGGCGCGAGGCGTTGGCCGAGGTGGCCCTGGACGTGGCCGAGGGGGCCGACATCGTCATGGTGAAGCCGGCCCTCGCCTACCTCGACGTCATCGCCGAGGTCGCCGCCACTGTCGACGTTCCCGTCGCCGCCTATCACGTGAGCGGGGAGTACTCCATGGTGAAGGCCGCCGCCGAACGCGGCTGGATCGACGGAGACGCGGTGGCGTTCGAGCACCTGACGGCCATAAAGCGGGCCGGGGCGACCATGGTCCTGACGTATTTCGCCGGCGAGGTGGCCGAGGCCCTGCATGGGTGAGCCCGGCTCCACGCCGGCCACCAACGAGGCCTGGTTCGCACGGGCCCGCCGGGTCATCCCCGGCGGCGTGGACTCCCCGGTGCGGTCGTTCGCCGCCGTCGGCGGGACCCCGTACACGGTGGCCCGCGGCGAGGGGCCGTATGTCTGGGACGTGGAGGGGCGGCGGTACGTCGACCTGGTCCAGTCCTACGGTGCCGTTCTCCTGGGCCATGCCCATCCGGTGGTGACGAGGGCGGTGGCCGCCGCCGCCGCCCACGGGACCACTTTCGGGGCGCCCACCGAGGGCGAGGTGCGGCTGGCCGAGACGATCTGTGACCGGGTACCGGGCTGCGAGCAGGTGCGACTGGTGTCGTCGGGGACGGAGGCGGCCATGAGTGCCATCCGGGTGGCACGTGGCTACACGGGGCGCGACCGGGTGGTGAAGTTCGACGGTTGCTACCACGGGCACGCCGACGCCCTCCTGGCCGGTGGCGGGAGTGGAGTGGCCACCCTCGGTCTCCCGGGCTCCGCCGGTGTGCCCCGGTCGGCCGTGGCCGACACGGTCGTCGTCCCCTACAACGTGGTGCCGGCGGTGGACGAAACGGTGGCCTGTGTCATCGTCGAGGTGGTCGCCGCCAACATGGGTCTGGTGGCGCCGGCGGCCGGATTCATCGAGGGCCTGCGTCGTGTCTGCGACGGGGCCGGCGCCCTCCTGGTGTTCGACGAGGTCATCACCGGCTTCCGCCTCGGGCCCGGCGGTGCCACCGCCTGGTGCGGGGTCCGGCCCGACTTGTGGTGCTTCGGGAAGGTGATCGGTGGCGGCCTCCCCGTCGGCGCCTTCGGCGGCCGGCGGGACGTTCTCGAGGTTCTCGCCCCCGGCGGCCCCGTCTACCAAGCCGGCACCCTGTCCGGCAATCCCCTGGCCACGGCGGCCGGCCTGGCCGTGCTCCAGGAGTTCGGGCCCGAGGACCACGAGGCGCTGGCCGATCGGGCCGCCCGCTTCGCCGCCGGGCTGGCCGACGCCATCGGATCGGCCGGCGTGTCCGTGCAGGTGCCGGTGACGGGACCCCTCGTCGGGCTCTTCTTCGGCGAGCAGCCGGTCACCGATTACGCCGGGGCCCGGGCGACGGTGTCGGGCGGGCTCTACGGACGCTTCTTCGGGGCCATGCTCGAACGCGGCGTCGCCCTGGCCCCCGGTCCGTACGAGGCGATGTTCCCCGGTCTGACCCACACCGACGACGTCCTCGACTCGGTGGTGGCGGTGGCCGCCGAGGCCGCCGAGGCGATGATGTCCGACGGCCGCGTGGCATCGTGAGCGGGTGACGGCTCTCGGGCCCTTGATCGCGTCGGGTCGCGACGCCGACATCTATGCCTACGGCGACGGGCTCGTCCTGCGCCGGTCCCGTGCCGGTCGATCGATGATCACCGAGGCGAAGGTCATGGAGTACGCCCGTGGTCTCGGGTACCCGGTGCCGGCGGTCGACCATCTGAGCGACGACGGGACCGATCTGGTGTTGGAACGCGTCGAAGGTCGCTCGATGGTCGAGGTCCTCGGCCGCAAGCCCTGGACGCTGAGGGACAACGGGAGGCTCCTGGGCGAGTTGCACCGACGTCTCCATGAGATCCCGGCCCCCGACTGGATGAAGCCGGGACCGGCGACCGCGGGGACCTGCCTGCTCCACCTCGATCTGCACCCTCTCAATGTGCTGCTGGGGCCATCGGGCCCCGTCGTCATCGACTGGACGAACGCCACCGCCGGTGACGGCGCCACCGACGTGGCGCTCAGCTGGGTGCTCATGGAGGCGGGGGAGATTCCTGGCAACCGTCTCAGGGCGGCCGTCATGGGGCGGGCCCGGGGCGCGCTGGTGGCCGGCTTCCTGAGCACCTTCGAGCTGGCTCCGGTGAGGGCGGCGCTGCGGGCGGTCGTGGAGTGGAAGGTCAAGGACCCCCACATGTCGGCGACCGAGCAGGGCCGGATGTGGGCCGTCGTGCGCCGGGAGGAGCCCTCCGGTCCCGCCTGACACCGTTCGACGCTCGGGGGGTCGGGTATGCGGAGAGACCCCCCCGCCCCTTCGTTACCATGCGGTCATGGAGACAGCGGAGGCGTCAGCGGTCGACGTGGGCGCGGCGCCGAGCGGGACCGCGGTGGTGGCGGGTGGACCGGTCGCCCCTCCCCAGCCCACGACACCGGCCGGCCCCCTTCCCCGCGATCCCGACACGCCCTGGGTCGCCCCGACATGGTTCGTCCGCCTGCTCGTCGTCGGGGCCGTCTGCGCCATCGCCGTCGGGATCGTCCTGCGCTTCTGGACCCGCTCCGACATGTGGCTCGACGAGGCGCTCACCTTCGACATCGCCCGCCTGCCCGTCGACCAGATCCCCGGAGCCCTGAAGCGTGACGGCGCACCGCCGCTGTACTACGTCATGTTGCACTACTGGATCATGGCGGTGGGCACCTCCAACATCGCCGTCCGCGCCCTGGCCGGCGTGCTGAGCTGCGCCACCTTGCCGTTCGTGTGGATCGCCGGGCGTCGCATAGGCGGTCGGACCGTGGCCGTCGGCGCCCTCGTCCTCGTCGCCACCTCGCCCTTTGCCGTTCAGTACGCCACCGAGAACCGGATGTACTCCCTCGTCGCCCTTCTGACGGCGGCGGGTCTGGTGGCTCTGCAGCGTGCGCTCGAACGCCCCGCCGTGGGCAACCTCATCGGCGTGGCCGTCTCGGTCTCGCTGCTGCTCTACAGCCAGTACTGGTCGCTGTACCTCGTCGGGGTGACCGCCCTGTGGTTGGCGTGGCAGGCGTGGCGGGGCCCCGTGTCGCGTCGCCGTGGGGCGCGGGCGTCGTTGGCTGCGTTGGCCGTGGGCTGTGTGACGTTTCTCCCGTGGCTGCCGACGTTCGTGTTCCAGTCCCGTCACACGGGGACGCCCTGGGCCATCCCCGCCGACTTCGCCGCTCTGGTCAATGCCGTGACCTCCTTCGCCGGCGGCGCCACCAACCAGGGACGGGCCCTGGCGCTTCTGTACTTCGCCCTGGCCGGCCTGGGGTTGTTCGGCATGGCCGGCGGGATCCGCCACGTCGTGCTCGACCTGCGGACGCGTCCGGCCGGGCGCGGGCTCGCCATCGTCACGGTGGGGACGTTGGCGGTCGCCGTGATATGCGGCTACATCAGTCGCAGCGCCTTCCAGGCGCGCTACGCATCGGTGATCTTCGTACTCCTCACGCTTCTGGTGGCGATGGGATTCGCCACGTTCACCGATCTCCGTATCCGCGCCGGCGTGATGGCCGCCACCGTCGTCTTCGGCATCGCCGGGAGCCTCCCCAACGTCTGGACCAGCCGGACCCAGGCCGGCCAGGTCTCCGCCGCCCTGGCCCGGTACGGCCACACCGGTGACATCGTCGCCTACTGCCCCGACCAGCTCGGCCCTTCCGTGTTCCACCTGCTGCCGGCCGGCCGGTACCGGCAGATCACGTTCCCGCGGGAGACCGGGCCCCAGTACGTCAACTGGGTCAACTACGCCCAGGCGTCGGCGGCCGGCGATCCCGTCAAGTTCGCGGCCCGGCTGGAGAGCCTCAGCCGGTCCACCCACGACATCTGGTATGTCTGGGCGCCGGGATACGAGACGCTCCACACCAAGTGCGAGCAGATCGAGAACGACCTCCAGGCCGATCCGTCTCTCAGCGCCCACGAGATCTTCCCGTTCACCCAGGTCCTGAACTCCTCGGTCATCTACGAGGACATGGAATTGGTGCAGTTCGTGCCTGTTCCCCCCGATAATTGTCATAGACAATGAATAGGGGGCTCAGGTCTCGCCCCGGGAGTGCCGAAGCTGATCACACCACGATCATGTGACGCGCACGCTCCCCCGGTCGGTGGGACCGGCGCAGGAACGGAGATGTGACAATGTCGCCAGTGACCGACGCCGAGGACCTCCGACTCGATGGTGTCGTGGTGTCCGGGACGACTCCCGACGGGCCGACCGCCGTCGGGGGCTTGTCCCTCGTCATGGACGCCCGGGGGATGACCGTGATCGTCCCCGGCGGGGGTCAGCCGCGGACCGCCCCCTGGACGAGCGTCACCATCCCCCGGTTCCGCTCGTCGGCCAACCTCCCCGACGGGACCCCGGCGACGGTTCTGGCCGTCCACGCCGGGGGTCGTCCCCTCGAGTTCCTGGTTCCGAAGAACGGCCTCCCCACCGATCTGGCGTCCAATCTGGAAGCCATGGTCACGGCACTGGCCACCCGGTACGGCGCCACCAACCCGCCGCTGCCGGCTCCGCCGTCGGACCAGCCGCCCGTCGAGAGCAGGCCGTCCGCCGCCGCCCCGCCGCCCCCGCCACCTCCGCCGCCCCCGCCTCCGCCGCCACTGGTGGCTCCGCCCCAGACGAGCGCCGCCGCCCCGCCACCTCCTCCGCCCCCGCCGCCCCCGCCACCTCCTCCGCCCTCTCCTCCCGTCGTCGGGGCCGTCGTCCCGGCCGTGAGCGGCGACAGGGCTGAGCCGACCGGAGCCACGCCCCCACCGCCCCCTCCGCCCCCGCCCCCACCGCTGGGGGTCGTGGGCTCCAAGGTGGCAGAGGCCGATGGCGCCAAGGTCGGGCGTCCGACCGGAGGAGCCACGGACCTCGAGGGAGCCGGAAGGTCCGGGGAGGTGGCGGACGCCTCAGGAACCGAGAAGGCCGCTGAGCAGGGCAAGGCAACGGGGACCGGGCCGACCGGGCCGACCGGGGCGCCCGGTCCGTCGCTGCTGACGCCACCCCCGGGACCGTCGGTCATGGCCGGCGGACCGGCGGCCGCAACCCCGCCCCCGCCGGGGGCGCTGTTCAAGGGGACGATCCCCGAGACGAGCTCCCCGACGAGCGGGAAGGACCAGACGCCGTCGCCGGTCGGCCGGAGCGGGATCGTCGGGGCGACGACCAAGAAGGACGAAGGCTCGGTGAAGGTCGACGCTCCTGACGAGGCCGCCGGATCCCCGAAGGGCGACAGCTCCAGGAACCCGGGCAGCCGGTTCGTGGGAGCGGCCGCCCTGGCCGGGTCGCCCGTAGCCGGATCGCCCGCAGCCGGATCGCCCGCAGCCGGATCGACGGCCCCGTCGGCGACCGACGGGCACGATGCCCCGCCGGCGTCGCCCGGGACCGTGCGTCACCGTCGGGTGTCGGGCCGGGTGGTCATTCTCCTCGTCGTCGTTCTGCTCGTGATCGGGGCGCTGGGGGGTTGGTACTACAAGAAGAACCACCCCTCGTCGACCACACCGGTGACGGGATCGACGCAGAGCCAGGCCGATCTGATCCTGGCCACCGGCCTGGGTGTCCACGCCGTCGATCTCCCGGGATGGACGACGACACCGGGCTCGCTCTCCGCCTTCGCCCCGGTGGCTGTCCCCTCGGCCGCCGCCACGGCGGCCGCCGCCCGGGCGTCGACGGCCCTGGGTCGGTGTCTCGGTGTGCCGACGACCGAGGTCACCGCCGCCTTCGGGGGTCCGTCAGCGGCCCGCTCGGCCGGTTCCGTGACTCCCACCTACAACGACCCGTCGGCTCCGGGGACGACGGCCAGCTCGGTCGTCGACGTGATGCGCGACGCGGGGACGGTGACCGACGACTCCAAGGTCTTCGCCAACCCCGCCCTGTTCGCCAGCTGCTACCAGCCCTACGCCCAGGCGATGCTGCCCTACGTCGGGCCGGCCTCGGCGGCGCCCTTCACCTCGGTGGCCGTGCAGGCCACTCCCGTGCCCGTGACGTCGACGAGCCCGATCAAGGTGGAGGCCTTCCAGATCACCCGCCAGCGGGCGGGGGCGTCCCAGGTGACCACGGCCGTGGCCATCTTCGGCGGCCGCGTCCAGACGACCGTGGCCATGAGGAGCCCGGGCCCGTTCCCGGTGTCTGTCGAGAGCTCGCTGCTGACCGCCCTCGAGGGGCGGGTGGCCAAGACCCCGTCGACGTAGGTCCATCCCGGTCGGTCGACCGGGATGAGGGTCAGGACGACTGGACGGAGCGGGCGATGGTGGCCATGGCCCGGTAGGCGGCCTCGGCCGGACCGACCTCGTCGGGCCGCAACAGGTTGGCCATGATCCGCATCAGCCAGCCCATGATGCTCCGGGAGTGCATCCCCGTCTGGACGCACGCCCGCATGACATCGGGATTGCTGATCATGCGGACGAAGTCGCGGGCCACCCGGTAGTAGAGCCCGTAGGCCTCCTCGAGCTGGGCCGGGTAGTCGGCGAGGGCGTCGGACCTATCGCCCGACAGGGCGCGGCCCAGGCAGGCGGCGGCCAGCCGACCGGTTTCGTAGGCGTAGGCGATCCCCTCGCCGTTGAAGGGGTTGATGGCGCCGGCGGCATCGCCCACCACCAGCGTCGTCGCCCCCATGCGGGGGGAGACCGACATCCCCATGGGGAGCTTCCCGCCGGTGGGCGCTCCGCACGAGGTGGCGGGGGAGAGCTCCCAGGATTCCGGGGCATTCAGGACGAAGGTGTCCATGAGGTGACTGGTGTTGACGCCCTTCCAGCGGCCCTCGACGCTCAGCAGGCCCACACCGACGTTCACCCGGCCGTCGCCGAGGGGGAAGATCCATCCGTAGCCGGGTACCACCTTCCCGGTCCCGTCGCGGAGGTCGAGATGGGATTCGATGAAGGCGTCGTCATGGCGCGGCGAGCGGTAGTACCCGCGTAGGGCCATCCCCATCGGGTACGAACGGTCGCGGCTGGTGCCCAGGGCACGGCCGAAACGCGAGTTGGCCCCGTCGCAGACCACCACGTAGCGCGCCCGGATCTCGAGCGTCCGGTCGGCGTCGAGGTCGCGCACCGCGGCCCCGACGCAGGGCGGCAGGAGACCATCGGTGCCGGCGCCCGCCTCACCCTCGAAGATCGGTTCGACGGCCTCGGCGCCCTCCCATACCGTCGCCCCCGCCTTGGCGGCGCGCTCGGAGACCAATTGGTCGAGGTCGTGCCGGGTGATGACGTAGCCGTAGGGCGGAAAGGAGGGGTGGTCGGACCAGGGCAGCTCCATGATCATCCCGTAGGCGCACGAGCGGAGGCCGTCGAAGCGGTGCGCCCCCGAGAGCGCCCCTTCGAGGCCCATGTCGGCCAGCTGGCGGACCGACCGCGGGGTGAGGCCGTCGCCACACGTCTTGTCGCGGGGGAAGTGCTTCTTCTCGACCACCACGACGTCCCAACCGGCGTCGGCCAGCCAGTAGGCGCAGGCGGCGCCCGACGGCCCCCCGCCGATGACGAGGACGTCGTGGACCGAGCCGTCGTCGGCCATGGGCTGTCGGGCCGGCCCCGTGTCGCGTCCCGCTCCGTCAGATGCCCCGTTCACGTCTGTGATCGTAGGTCCCGCCCGTCGTCGGGGACATACGGGCGGGCTCTCGACCGGCGTGAATGTGGCCGCCACCCCGTCTTTGCCGATGTGCCTGGCGCAAAGGCGCCGTGGTAGAACCGGACCGGCCATGGACCAATACCTGCCCATCGTGGTTCTGCTGGTGCTGGGCTTTCTCTTCGCGGCCCTGTCCTTCGCGGCGTCCTCTCTCCTGGCCCCGCGCAAGCGGCCCACCGCGGCCAAGCTGGCTCCCTACGAATGCGGGATCGTCCCCGAACACGAGCCACCTCAGCGTTTCCCCGTCCGCTTCTACCTGGTGGCGATGATCTTCATCATCTTCGACATCGAGATCGTCTTCCTCTACCCGTGGGCCGTGATCTACGGCCAGCTCCGGACATTCGGACTGGTCGAGGTGATCGTCTTCGCCGTGGTGGTCTTCGCCTCCTTCCTGTACCTGGTGTCCAACGGCGCTCTCGACTGGGGCCCGGCCAAACACCTGCGTCCCGCCCTCTCCGATGAGCGCCGGACCACCCAATCGACCGTCGGCCGTGTGGGCCCCGACGCCGGGCCCCCGACGGGCCGGGCGGCGTAGCGACGGGGTGCGGGCGTGGGCCTCGAGGACCTGCAGCACAACTTCCTGACCGGCCGGCTCGAAGACTTCGTCAAGTGGTCGCGCCGCAACAGCGTCTGGCCCGTCACCTTCGGCCTGGCCTGCTGCGCCATCGAGATGATGGCGGTGGGGACCGCCGACTACGACATCTCCCGTTTCGGGATGGAGGTCTTCCGGGCCTCGCCCCGCCAGGCGGACCTCATGATCGTGGCGGGTCGCGTCTCGCAGAAGATGGCGCCGGTCCTCCGTCAGGTCTACGACCAGATGATGGAACCCAAATGGGTCATCTCCATGGGCGTCTGCGCATCGACCGGGGGGATGTTCAACAACTACGCCATCGTCCAGGGGGTCGACCAGATCGTTCCGGTCGATGTCTACGCCCCCGGCTGTCCGCCCAGCCCCGAAACCCTTCTCCACACCATCTTGACCCTCCACGAGAAGATTCGGACGGGCGAGATCACCCGGCGCCGCCAGGCCGCCGTCTCACGGTCCGAAGAGCTCATCGGTTGGACGCCCGAGCGTCCCGACGACATCCGCCTGGGGACACCTCGATGAGTGTGCCGGTGAGCGTGCCGACGTCGACCTCCACCGGGCAGGAGGTCGTGTTCCCTCCTCTGGCCGGCTACCACGAGACGGTGACGTCCTACAAAGTGGACGGATTCGCCATGCTCAGCGATCTCACCGCCGTGGACTACCTCACCCACCCGGGGCGGAGGCTCCCCGACGGGGTGTCTCCCGAACGCTTCGAGGTGGTGGCCTCGCTGCTGTCGTTGGCGGCCGCACGGCGGGTCCGCGTCCGCGTCCAGGTCCCCGAAGAGGCGGCGGTGGTCAGTTCGCTGTGGGACCTCTACCCGGGGGCCGAGGCCCTCGAACGTGAGGTCTTCGACATGTTCGGGATCCGCTTCGCCGGGCACCCCGATCTCACCCGGATCCTCATGCCCGAGGACTGGGAGGGCTACCCGCTGCGCAAGGACTACGGCGTGGGCCGCGTCCCCGTCCAGTTCAAGGAGGCCCCGGGCCCCCGATGAGCGACGACCCGATCGATCCGGTCACCGAGACCGACGAAGGCGGCCAGGAGCTGCCCCCCCGCACGGGGACGCCTCCGGAGGAGCTGTCGCGCGAGAAGGGATCGGTGCTCCGTGTCCCCGAGGCCATGCCCGGCGACCCGGCCCACGTCGACGTGGAGGTGCCCGACGACGAAACCATGATCATCAACTTCGGGCCCCAGCACCCCTCCACCCACGGGGTGCTCCGGCTGATGATGGAGCTCGACGGCGAGACGGTGCTGCGGTCGAAGCCGGTCATCGGCTATCTCCACACGGGAATGGAGAAGACGGGCGAGGAGCTGACCTACCAGCAGGGCTCGACCAACGTCACGCGGATGGACTACCTCTCGCCGCTCACCAACGAGTTGGTCTTCTCCATGGCCACCGAGGCCCTTCTCGGGATCGAGCTGCCGCCGCGCGCCGTCTGGGTCCGGATGCTCCTGGCCGAGTTGCAGCGGGTGGCGTCGCACCTGATGTGGCTGGCCACCAACGGGATGGACCTGGGGTCCACCACCATGATGATCTTCGGGTTCCGTGAGCGCGAGATGGTTCTCGGCTTCTTCGAGAAGACCACGGGGCTGCGGATGAACCACAACTTCATCCGGCCCGGTGGGACGGCCGCCGATCTCCCCGACGGGTGGGAGGACGACGTGGCCGTGATCATCGACACCATCGAGGCCCGCCTCGACGACTACGACCAGCTCATCACCGGGCAGCCGATCTTCCGCGAGCGGACCGAGGGGGTGGGGGCGATCACGGCCGAGGAGGCGCTGGCCCTGTCGGCCACCGGGCCCATCCTGCGCTCCACCGGTATCGCCTGGGACCTGCGCCGGACGATGCCCTACCTGGCCTACGACAAAGTCGACTTCGACGTCATCGTCGGGACCTTCGGCGACAATTTCGACCGTTACGCCATCCGCTTCAACGAGGTACGAGAGTCGATCAAGATCATCCGTCAGGTCGTGGAGCGGATGCCCGCCGGTGATTACCGGGTCCAGGACAAGAAGGTGACGCCACCGCCGCGCGCCCGCATCGACGAGTCGATGGAAGCGCTCATCCACCACTTCAAGATCTTCACCGAGGGCTTCAAGGTGCCCGAGGGCGAGGTCTACACCGCCATCGAGTCCCCCCGCGGTGAGATCGGCTGCTACATGGTCTCCGACGGATCGGCCAAGCCCTACCGGATGCACATCCGCGGGCCCTCGTTCGTGAACATGCAGAGTCTCCCCGTGATGCTCCGGGGTGGGCTCGTCGCCGACGCCATCGCCACCACCTCGTCGGTCGACCCCGTGATGGGGGAGTCCGATCGATGACGGGTTCGCACCTGAGCCCCGACGTGATGGCGCGCGCCCGGGAGATCGTGGCCCTCTACCCCCATCCGCGGTCGGCGCTGATCCCCCTGTGCCACCTGGCCCAGGAACAGGACGGGTGGCTGCACCCCGAGGCCATGGCCGAGATCGCCGAGCTGGTGGGGATCACCCCGGCCGAGGTGCTCGGGACGGCCACCTTCTACGACATGCTCCACACCGAGGAGGTGGGGACCTACCTGGTCTCGGTGTGCACGAACATCGCCTGCATGCTCCGGGGGGCCTACGAGCTCCTCGACCACGCCGAGACGTCCCTGGGGACGCGGACCGGATCGACGACCGCCGACGGGACGTTCACCCTGGAGGACGCCGAATGCCTGGCCGATTGCGGGCGGGCCCCGTGTCTCCAGGTGAACCACCGGTTCTTCGGCGACGTCACCCCCGAGAGCTTCGACGGCCTCGTCGACGACCTACGGGCCGGGCGTCTCGACGGGGTGGTACCCCACCACGGGACGCTCGTCCGGGTCCGGCGCGACGGGGGACTGCGTGTCGAGGGCGACGCCCTACGGGCCGAGCGTCAGGCGACGGCGGCGGCCATCGCCGAGCGGGCGGCGGCCTCGGCCGGTTCCGGTGCTCCTGGTGGCGGCCCGACGGGGGGCGGCTGATGGCTGTCACCGAGGCACCGCGGATCCTGACGTCGCGACTGGGCTACGAGGACTCGCACACCTTGGAGCGCTACCTGGCCACCGGGGGGTACGAGGGCCTGAAGAAGGCGCTGACCATGACGCCGGAAGCCGTGGCCGCCGAGGTCGACGCCGTGAGCCTGCTGGGCCGGGGCGGTGCCGGGTTCCCGGCCGGCCGGAAGTGGTCGATGCTCCGGAAGGCGCCGACCAGTTACCTGGTCGTGAACGGCGACGAGAGCGAACCGGCGACGTTCAAGGATCATCTCCTGGTCGAGCGCGACCCGCACCAGCTCGTCGAGGGCGTGGTGATCGCCGCTTACGCCCTCCAGGTGACGACGGCCTTCATCTACGTGCGTGGCGAGTTCGCCCTCGGTCTGGAGCGGGTGACGGAGGCGGTCAACGACGCCTACCGGCACGGGGCCCTCGGTGGTGACATCTTCGGCTCCGGCTTCTCGGTCGACGTCGTCGTCCATCCCGGGGCCGGTGCCTACATCTGCGGAGAGGAGACGGCGCTGCTCGAGAGCCTCGAGGGCAAGCGCGGCTTCCCCCGGATCAAGCCCCCGTACTTCCCCGCCGCCGTCGGCCTCTACGGGGAGCCGACGGTGGTGAACAACGTGGAGACCCTCTCCAACCTGCCGTGGATCCTGACCAACGGTGCCGACGCCTTCAAAGCGCTCGGCGAGGGGCGGTCGACGGGGACGCGGCTGTTCGCCCTGGCCGGTCACGTGCAGCGGCCGGGGGTCTACGAGGTGGAGATGGTGAAGACCACCTTCCGCGACCTGATCTACGCCCCCGTCCTGGGCGGCGGGATCCCCGGCGGACGGGAGCTTAAGGCCTTCATCCCCGGGGGGGCCTCGGCCCCGTGGTTCGGTCCCGAACAGGTCGATCTCCCCCTCGGGCAGGACGAGGTGGGCGCCGCCGGGTCGATGCTCGGGTCGGGGTCGGTGGTGGTGATGGACGACGCCACCTGCGTGGTGCGGGCCGCCTGGCGGATCACCCGGTTCTTCTGGCGGGAGTCGTGCGGACAGTGCACGCCGTGTCGCGAGGGGAGCGGCTGGCTGGAGAAGATCCTGCGCCGGATCGAGGACGGCGAGGGGCGCCACAGCGATCTCGACCTCCTCATGGACATCAGCGACAACCTGGCCCCCGGAGTGAGCTGGCCGCCGCAGCAGACCACCATCTGCGTCCTGGGCCCCTCGATCCCGTCGTCGATCGCCTCGGCCATCCGGATGTTCCGCGACGAGTTCCTCGTCCACATCAAGGACGGGGGTTGCCCCCATGCCTGATCCCGTCGTCACCTCGCACCACGCCATGGCGCCGTCGGCCGACGCCGGCGCCACCGTGGAGATCACCATCGACGGCCGCTCCGTCACGGCCGGGGCCGGCGAATTCCTGATCGCCGCCGCCGAGCGGGCCGGGGTCTTCATCCCCCGGTTCTGCTACCACCCGCGGATGAAGCCGGTCGGGATGTGCCGGATGTGCCTGGTGGAGGTGAGCGGTCCGCGGGGGGCCACGCTGCAGCCGGCCTGCTACGTGGCCGTCGCCGATCAGATGGACGTGGTGACGACGTCGGAGAAGGTTAAGAAGGCGCAGGACGGGGTTCTCGAGCTGCTCCTCGTGAACCATCCGCTCGACTGTCCTGTCTGCGACAAGGGCGGGGAATGCCCGTTGCAGGACCAGGTCCTCGCCTACGGGCCGGGGGAGAGCCGGTTCCTGGAGGAGAAGCGGCACTGGGCCAAGCCCATCCCCATCTCCGAGCTCGTGATGCTCGACCGGGAGCGGTGCATCCAGTGCGGGCGCTGCGTCCGCTTCGCCAACGAGATCGCCGGCGAGGCCCAGATCGACTTCCTGGGGCGGGGTGACGCCGTCGAGGTGAACGTCTTCGAAGGACACGCCTTCTCGTCGTACTTCTCGGGGAACACCGTCCAGATCTGTCCCGTCGGGGCGCTCACGGCCACCCCCTACCGGTTCACGGCCCGTCCCTGGGACCTCGATCAGGTGGAGTCGACCTGCACGCTGTGCGCCTTCGGGTGCCGGGCCGCCGTCCAGTCCTCGGCCAACCGGATCACCCGCCTGCTCGGGATGGACAGCGACCCGGTCAACCAGTCCTGGTTGTGCGACAAGGGCCGGTTCGTCTCCGAGGCGGCCAACGCCGAGAGCAGGTTGACCGAACCCCTGGTGCGGCGCGGTGGCGCCCTCGAGCCGGCGTCGTGGGGGGAGGCCCTGGCCACCGTGGCCGAGCGCCTGGGCCGGATCCGCAGCGATCGGGGCGCCGATGCCATCGGCCTGATCGGCGGGGCCCGGTTGTCCAACGAGGACGCCTACGCCTGGGCCAAGCTGGCCAAGGGTGTCCTCGGGACCGACTCGGTCGACGCCCAGATGGGCGACGGGCTCCCGGCCGAGGTGGTGGTGGCTCTGCCCCGGGCCACGGTGGACGAGGCCTGCTCGGCGCGCTGCATCGTCGTCCTGGCCGGTGATCTGCGCGAGGAGTTGCCCGTGCTGTTCCTGCGGGTGCGGGGGGCGGTGGTCGACAACGGGGTGGCCCTCGTCGAGGTGGCCCCCCGGGCCGGATCCCTGACCGGGTTCGCCACCGCCTCGGTGGCCTACCGGCCCGGCGAGGCGGCCGCCGTCCTGCGGGCCCTGGCCGTGGGCGGGGAGCGACCGGCGACGGTGGACGAGGCCGTCTGGGCGGCGGCCACCGGGGCCGTCGGGCGCGCCGGGACCGCCGGGGACGGCGTGGTGGTCATCGTGGGGCGTCCCTCCCTGGCCGAGGACGGTGCCCTGGTGGCCGAGGCTGCCGCCGCCGCCGCCGAGGCGTGGCCGTCGGCGCGCTTTCTCCCGGCGCTGCGGCGGGGGAACGTGATGGGGGCCATCGACATGGGCCTGGCCCCCGGTCTGCTCCCCGGTCGGGTGTCGCTCGACGACGGCCGGGCCTGGTTCGCGGAGTCCTGGGGTTCGGTGCCCGACGGACGGGGTCGTGATGCGGCCGGGATCCTGGGCGGGTTGGCCGACGGGACCATGGCGGCCCTGCTGCTGGTGGGGGCCGATCCGCTGGGTGACTTCCCCGACGCCACGTTGGCGGGCGAGGCGCTCGGGAAGGCCGAGTTCGTGGTGGCCGTGGACGGCTTCCTGTCCCCCTCGGCGGCGCGAGCCGACGTCGTCCTCCCCGCCGCCATCGTCCACGAGCGGTCGGGGACGACGACGAACATCGAAGGACGGGTGACCCGTCTGGGGCAGAAGCTGGTGGCCCCCGGCCAGTGCTGGCCCGACTGGATGATCGCGTCGGAGCTGGCCGAACGACTCCACGGCGACCTGGGCGTCGGGAGCATCTCCGACCTGTGGGACGAGATCGAGCGTCTGGCCCCGTCCCACGCCGGGATCACCCGGGCCGCGCTCGAAGCGCCGTCGGCCCGTGACGGGATCGTCGCCCCGCTGGCGGCGTCCCCGGTGGTCCTGGGGCGCCGGCTGTCGCCCGAGCCGTTCGACCCGATGGCCACCCCGGGGATCGAATCGGTCGAGGCCCAGGGGGCGCCCCCCCGCTCGGGCGGGGCCGAACCGTCGGGGGGGGAGGGGAGCGAGAACGGGTCCGCTGGCTCCTCGGGGACCGACGGAACCGGGGGCTCGCGTCCGCGGCCGCTGTCGTGGCCCCAGCCGGTGGCGGCGCCGGCGTTGCCGGCCCCCGACAGCTACTCGGTGCGGCTGGTCTCGGGCCGGCGCCTCTACGACGGCGGGATCCTGCTCGGCGCCTGTGAGTCGCTCCGCTCGCTGGTGGCGGGAGCGGGGCTGCGGGCCCATCCCCACGACCTCGAGAAGCTCGGGGTGGGGGCGGGGGGCCCCGTCCGGGTCCGCTCGGCGCGCGGTGATGTCGTGCTCGACGCCACCGCCGACGAGACGGTGCCGCGCGGGGTGGCCACGGTGGACTTCAACCTCGAGAGCGACGGTGCCGCCGCCGCCGGGGCCCTGATCGACTGCCGGCAAGCCGTGGTCGACGTCCGGATGGAGACGCCGTGAGCACCGGCCCCCTGGCCGTCGTCGGCCACGTGCTGGCCCTGGGCGACCCGCTGTTCGCCAACGGGGTGCACTGGGTGGAATTGCTGATCGTGGTGATCAAGGTGGTCGTGGCCTTCGCCGCCCTGATGGGGACCGTCACGCTCATGATCTGGTTCGAACGGAAGGTCATCTCGGACATGCAGGCGCGGATCGGGCCGAACCGGGCCGGGCCCTGGGGACTGCTGCAGACCCTGGCCGACGGGACCAAGCTGATCTTCAAGGAGGACTTCGTCCCGGAGAAGGCCGACCGGACCGTCTACAAGCTGGCTCCCTACCTGGCGCTGATGCCGGCCTTCATGGCCTTCGCCATCGTCCCCGTGGGGGGACTGGTGACCGTGGCCGGTCACCGTTTCGAGTTGCAGGTGGCCGATCCCCCCGTGGGGATCCTGTTCCTGCTGGCCATGTCCTCGGTCTCGGTCTACGGGGTCATGCTGGCCGGCTGGTCGTCGGGGTCGAAGTACCCGTTGCTCGGCTCGGTGCGGGCCTCGGCCCAGATGATCTCCTACGAAGCGGCCATGGGGATGTCGGTGGTGACGGTGGTGCTGATCGCCGGGACGCTGTCGACGCGGGGGATCATCGACGCCCAGAGCACGACCTTCTTCGCCAGTTGGAACCTGATCAGGACGGCGGTCGTCCCCTTCGTCATCTTCATGATCGCCATCACCGCCGAGCTGCAACGGCCCCCCTTCGACCTGGCCGAGGCCGACAGCGAGCTGGTGGGCGGTTTCAACACCGAGTACGCCTCGTTCCACTTCGCCGTCTTCTACATGGCCGAGTTCATGAACGTGATCACCATGTCGGCGGTGGCGGTGACGCTGTTCCTGGGTGGGCCCGACGGGCCCACCGCGCATGTCTTCATCCTCTCGTGGGTGATCCCCGTCGCCTGGTTCCTGGGAAAGACGTCGCTGTTCCTCTTCCTCTACGTGTGGTTGCGGGCCGCCCTGCCCCGGCTGCGGTACGACCAGTTGATGGACCTGGGGTGGAAGGTGCTGATCCCGCTGTCGCTGGGCTGGGTCCTGCTGGTGGCCGCCGGCCAGGTGGGCGGCTGGTGGGGTGTCGGTGTCTTCGGGGCCATCGCCGTGGGCTTCGGGTTCCTGATCAGAGCGGTCGTGGTGGGCCGGGCCCGCAACCAGGAGGCGGAGACGGTGGCCGGCGTCCGCAGCGGACGTCCTCCGCGGACGGTCGGGCCGTGAGCTTCTTCAGTTTCTTCGGCGGTTTCAAGGTGTCCCTGCAGCAGATGGCCCGGACCAGGGTCACCTGGCAGTACCCGCTGGAGAAGAAGCCGAAGGCGAACCGGGTGCACGGCCGCCACGTCCTCAACCGCTACGAGGACGGGATGGAGAAGTGCATTGGCTGCGAACTGTGCGCCGGAGTCTGTCCCGCCGACTGTATCTACGTGCGGGGTGCCGACAACCCGGCCGGCGACCCGGTGTCTCCGGGGGAGCGTTACGGGTTCGTCTACGAGATCAATTACCTGCGGTGCATCCACTGCGACATGTGCGTGGAGGCGTGCCCGACCGAGGCGATCACCGAGACGAAGCTCTTCGAGTTCTCCTTCACCAACCGCTCCGACGCCATCTACACGAAGAAGGAGCTGCTCGTCGGCGACGACGGGCGGCCCCGGCACATGCCCTGGGAGGACTGGCGCGAGGGGGACGATCTGTTCACGTCGGCCTGGATGCGGGCCACCTCGCCGTCGGGGAACGCCGCCTACGAGGGGCGGGTCCAGTGGTCGGGCGAGCTCGGCTACGGGGTGCGGGCCCCCGAGGGGGGGCAGAGCGGGCTCCGTGACGACGCCGCCACCGGCATCCGGGAGATCCGCGACGTCTTCTCCGCCCATCTCGACGACTACGAGCGGAACGACGACCAGCGCGGTCCCGTCGGGGTGCGGAACCGACTGAAGGCCCACATCGCCCTGCGGAAGGCCACCATCCGGATACCGGGACGCCCCCGCCCGAAGGCGGGTCCGTGATGGCCGGTCTCGTCGCCACTCCGCTTCTGGCCCTGGTGGGGAGGGCCACCGTCGTCGACCGGATCACCTTCGGCATCGGCGCCACCATCGTGATACTGGGGGCCATCGGGGTGGTGATCTCGCGCAATCCCGTCCACGCCGCCCTGATGCTGGTGATGACGCTGTTCGGGGTGGCCGTCCTCTTCGTCGAGCAGGGGGCCAACTTCCTGGCCGCCGTCCAGGTGATCGTCTACGCCGGCGCCATCGTGGTGCTGTTCCTCTTCGTCATCATGTTCCTCGGGGTGGACCGCCAGGAGAACCTGGCCGAGGAGCCGCTGCCCCTGCAGAGGCCGCTGGCCCTCGTGCTGGTGGTGCTGGGTCTGGCCGGGTTGCTCGTCCTGGGGATCGGGTCGCACTGGTCGACCGGGGCGCCGTCGGTGGCCGGTCCGGCCCTGGGCCAGCGCGGCGGTGACGTCGCCGCGCTGGGCCGGAGCGTCTTCACGACGTACCTGTTCCCCTTCGAGATCACCGCCGCCCTGCTGGTGATCGCCGTGGTCGGGGCCGTGGTCCTGGCCCGCCGCCCCCGGGACACCGAGGGAGACGACGCCGGGACCGACGGCGGCGACGGTCCCGCACCGCCGGTGGCCGGGGGGACGGTCGAGTCGACCGAGTCCGTGGCCCGGGCCGTGGCGGGAACGGTGTCGGCCGCCCAAGGCCGGGCCGACGCCGACGACGGTGTCGAGACGGCGGAGGTGACACCGTGAGCATCGCCGGGCAGTGGTACCTGGCCCTGGGGGCCGTGCTGTTCAGCATCGGGGCGGTGGGCCTGCTGGTGCGCCGGAACGTGCTCGTGATGTTCATGTGCATCGAGCTCATGCTGAACGCCGCCAACCTGACCTTCGTCACCTTCGCCCGGATGCTGAACGACATCGGCGGCCAGGCCCTGGTGTTCTTCGTCCTGGTGGTGGCCGCCGCCGAGGTGGTGGTGGGCCTGGGCCTGGTGGTGGCCATCTTCCGGCGCCGCCGCGGGACCACGGCCGACGACCTGCACATGCTGAAGGGCTGACGGTGATCCACGCCGCCTATCTGATGCCCCTGCTGCCGCTGGCCGGCTTCGTGGTGCTGGCCGCCGCCGGGCGCCGGCTCGGCGACCCGTGGGCGGGATGGCTGGGGACGGCCACGGTGGCCGGGGCCTTCGTGGCCGCCTGCGTGACCTACGCCGGACTCCTCGGCCGTCACGGACCGACGGGGGCGCGGGAATTCACCCAGTCCCTGTTCACCTGGATCCCGGTGGGCGGCCTGCAGGTGAAGGCGGCGCTGCTCGTCGACCCGTTGTCGGTGACGATGGTGCTGTTCGTCACCGGGATCAGCACGTTGATCCACCTGTACTCGATCGGGTACATGAAGGGGGACCGCGACTACCCGAAGTTCTTCGTCTACCTGAACCTCTTCGTGGCCTCGATGCTGATCCTGGTCCTGGCCAACAACCTCGTCTTCACCTTCGTGGGCTGGGAGGGGGTGGGGCTGTGTTCGTACTGGCTCATCTCCTTCTGGTTCGGGCGCGACACGGCCGCCAGCGCCGGGCAGAAGGCCTTCCTCTACAACCGGTTGGCCGACGTGGGTTTCCTGATCGCCATCTTCCTGGTGTTCGACAAGACGGGGACCGTCGACTACCTGGGTATCTTCTCGCACAACCCCGCCCTCGGATCGGGGGCGCGGACGGCCATCTGTCTGCTGCTGTTCGTGGCCGCCGTGGGGAAGTCGGCGCAGATCCCGCTGTTCCCGTGGCTGGCCGACGCCATGGAGGGCCCGACACCGGTGTCCGCCCTCATCCACGCCGCCACCATGGTGACGGCGGGGGTCTACCTGATGTGCCGGATCAGCCCGCTGCTGGCGCTGTCGGCCGACGCCCGGGTGGTGGTGGCGTCGATCGGGGCCGCCACCGCCTTCGTGGCCGCCACCATCGCCTGCGCCCAGCAGGACATCAAGAAGGTGCTCGCCTATTCGACGGTGTCGCAGCTCGGGTACATGTTCCTGGCCGTGGGGACCGGGGCCTACGAGGCGGCCATCTTCCTCATGGTGGCCCACGCCTTCTTCAAGGCGCTGCTCTTCCTGGGGGCCGGCTCGGTCATCCACGGGCTCCACGACGAGCAGGACCTGAAGAAGATGGGGAACCTGCGCCGCTACATGAAGCTCACCTTCCTCACCTTCGGAGTCGGCTGGCTGGCCATCGCCGGGATCCCGCCGCTGTCGGGCTTCTTCGCCAAGGGGGACATCCTCGACAACGCCTTCGCCCGCTACCCCGCCCTGTGGGTCGTCGGTCTCGTCACCGCCGCGCTGACGGCGTACTACATGACGCGGCTCTTCGTCCTGACCTTCTACGGAGAGGATCGGTGGCGACGGACGTCGTCGAGCGGGGCCGGCCACGGCTCGGAGGGGGCCGAGCCCCACGAGTCGCCCTGGGTGATGGCACTGCCGTTGGTGGTGTTGGCCGCCCTGGCTCTGGTGGGCGGACTGCTCAACCTGCCCGGCCATCTCAGCTTCGATCCCCTCGGGTGGCTCGCCCCCGTCTTCGGGGCGGCCCTCTACGACGCCCACCAGTCGGGGAGCACGCAGTGGGTGCTGGCCGTGGTCGATGCCGTGGTGGCCGTGGGCGGGCTGGGGGTCGGCGTCGCCCTGTGGCGGCGGCGGACCGACAATCCGGCCCTCGAACCGGTGGTGCTGCAGAAGTCGTACTTCATCGACGACATCTACGACACCGTGATCGGGAGGCCGGCCGAGGGCTTCGCCCGGTTGGCGGCCGTCTTCGACACCAGGGTCATCGACGGAGCCGTGAACGGGGTGGCCCGGCTGGCCCGGGGGGCGGGGGGCGGACTGCGGCGGATCCAGACCGGTTTCGTGAGGCAGTACGCGCTGGCGATCGTGATCGGCGCCGTGGCCCTTCTGGCCTACATGCTGACGAGGGTGTCGTGACCCACGACGACGCCTTCCCGTTCCTGACCGTCCTGGTCCTGCTGCCGGCGGGGGCCGCTGTGGTGGCCGCCCTCGTGCCGCGGACCCTGGGGGAGAGGCGACAGCGGATCGTCGTCGAGGTCGTCGGCCTGGTGGCCACGTGCGCCACGTTGGCGCTGGCCGTGACCATCGCCGTGCGCTACCACGCCGGCAACGGGAGCTACCGGCTGGTGAGCGACCACCAGTGGGTGCCGTCGCTCGGGATCGGGTGGCACCTCGGTGTCGACGGGATCTCGGTCTTCCTGCTCCTCATGTCGGCCGTGCTCTTCCCGTTGGTGCTGCTGGCCGCCCGCGAACGGCGCGATCCCCGTGCCTTCGTGGCCTGGCTGCTCGTGCTCGAGGCGGCCTGCCTGGGAAGCTTCGTCGCCCTCGACCTCGTCCTGTTCTTCCTGTTCTTCGAACTCACCCTGGTGCCGGTGTACTTCATCGTGGCCGGCTGGGGATTCGCCCGGCGGGCCTACGCGGCGATGAAGTTCTTCCTCTACACGTTCCTCGGGTCGGCCTTCTTACTGGTGGGGATCGTGGCCGTGGCCGTCATCCACGAGCGTCAGACGGGGGTGTTCACCTTCGACCTGGTGAGCCTCACCCACACCCACCTGGGGCTCGGGACGCAGGTCCTGCTGTTCCTGGCCTTCACCTCCGCCTTCGCCGTGAAGGCCCCCATCTTCCCGTTCCACACCTGGTCCCCCGACGCCTACGCCGAGGCCCCGATGGGGGGATCGGTGATCCTGGCCGCCGTGATGGCCAAGCTCGGGACCTACGGGATCGTCCGCTTCGACCTGAGCCTGTTCCCCCGGGCCGTGGTCGACCTGGCCCCTCTGCTCCTCACCCTGGGGGTGGTGGGGATCCTGTACGGGGCCATCGTGGCCTGCGCCACGCGTGACCTGAAACGGCTGGTGGCGTATTCGTCGCTGGCCCATCTCGGCTTCATCGTGCTGGGGACGTTCGCCCTGACCACCCAGGCCCTCACCGGAAGCGTCGTCCAGATGGTCAACCACGGCCTGGTGATCGCCTTGCTGTTCATCGTGATCGGGTGGATCTACGAGCGGCGCAAGACGTGGCAGACCTCCGAGCTACGCGGTCTGCAGAGGCCCGCCCCGGTCCTGGCCGCCGTGTTCATGGTGGCCCTGCTGGCCACCATCGGCCTGCCGGGGCTGAACGGGTTCGTGGGGGAGTTCCTCATCCTGATCGGGACCTTCGTGACCCACCGGTGGTGGGCCGTGGTGGCCACCGGGGGCGTGGTGGCGGCCGCTGTCTACATGTTGTGGGCCTACCAGCAGGCCTTCCACCACGAGCCCGACGCCGCCAACGCCGCCACCCCGGACATCAGCTGGCGCGAGGGGGCCATCGTGGCCCCGCTGGTGGTCCTCATCGTCTTCCTGGGCGTGTACCCGAAGCCGGTGCTCGACCGGATCACCCCGTCGGTCGATCTGCTCGTCCGCCACGTCGACCAGGCCACGGGGAAGAGCCCGCCGGCCGTGTCGACCGGCGGACCACAGCGGGTCTCGGCCGCGTCGTCACGGTCGTCGTCGGCGGGGTCGTCGGCCAGAGGGCACGTGACGGCCGCCCACCGGCGGGGCACGGCGGTGACCGGCGTGGCCCACATGGTCTCGTGGCCGGCGGCGGCGGGTACCGGCGCCGCCACGGCCTTGCTCGGGAGGGTGCCGTGAGCCACCTGATGCTGTTGGCGGCGCCCAGGGCGTTCCCTCTGCCCAAGATCGCCTACTTCTCCATCCTTCCCGAGCTCGTCCTGCTGGGCGGGGGCGTCGTCATGCTCGTCGTCAGCTCGTTGTGGCGGCGACCGATGGACCACGCCACGGCCACGACCATGACCGTCCTCACGGCGCTGGCCTCCCTGTCGCTGGCCCTCGTCCAGTGGTTCCAGGTGCAGAACAACGGCCCCCACGTGGCCATCGACGGGGCGGTGATCCAGGACGGGTTCAGTGCCTTCATCGCCGTCCTGGTGTCGTGCGCCGTCCTGGTCGCCGCGCTGGTGGGCGACGGGTGGATGCGGCGCGAGGAGGTGGTGGGCCCCGAGTTCCACGTTCTCACCCTGGCGTCGGCCTCGGGGGCGGTGATCATGGGGGAGGCCAACGACCTGATCGTGATCTTCCTGGGGCTCGAGATCATGTCGATCGCCCTCTACGTGTTGGCGGCCATGAACGCCCGACGCAACGAGTCGGGCGAGGCGGCGCTCAAGTACTTCGTGCTCGGTTCGTTCTCCTCGGCCATCTTCCTGTACGGGATCGCCCTCGTCTACGGGGCCACCGGCTCGACCAACCTGCCCCAGATCGGCGACTACCTGTCACGGAACATCCTCCTGCACAACGGGTTGTTGCTGGGCGGGATGGCCCTGCTGCTGGTGGGATTCCTGTTCAAGGTGGCGGCCGTGCCCTTCCACCTGTGGACCCCCGACGTCTACCAGGGCGCCCCCAGCCCGGTGACCGGTTTCATGGCGGCCATCGCCAAGGCCGGCGGATTCGCCGCCCTGCTCCGCGTCTTCATCTCGTCCTTCGGGACCCTGCGGATGGACTGGCAACCGGTGGTGTGGGTGATCGCCATCGTCACGCTGGTGCTGGGGGCGTCGGTGGCCCTGGTCCAGCGCGACATCAAGCGGATGCTGGCCTACTCGTCGATCAACCACGCCGGGTTCGTCCTTCTCGGTCTGCAGGCGGCGTCGGCCCGGGGCGTCGAGGGATCGCTCTACTACCTGTTCGTCTACACCTTCATGGTCATCGGTACCTTCGCCGTGGTCATGGTGGTGGGAGGGCGCGGCGACGGCTCGCACGACCTCGACCGGTACCGCGGGCTGGCGTCGCGTCAACCGTGGCTGGCCGGCGCCCTCACGGTGCTGCTCATGGCCCAGGCGGGGATCCCGTTCACCACCGGGTTCCTGGCCAAGCTCGAGGTCATCGAAGCGGCGGTGAAGGCCAATTCGGGTGCCCTGGCGGTGGTGGCCATGGTGACCGCCGTGGTGGCCGCCTTCTTCTACCTGCGGGTCATCCTCCTCATGTACTCGGCCTCCGCCGGTCTGGCCGCCGGGGCCGGTGACGACGCCTCCGCCGCCATCGCCGCCGGCGTCGGCCCGTGGCCCCGGGGCCCGCTGGCCACCCTGGAGGCTCCGGTGGCCGCCGCCGTGGGGAAGGAGCCGGCCGAGCCCCTCCCCGTCCCGGTGGCGCCGACGGTGGCGGTGGCCATCGCCGTCTGCGTGGCCGTGACCGTCCTGTTCGGCCTGTGGCCGGCGCCGATCGTCAACTTCGCCCACCACGCCCTGTTGTACGCCACCACTCCGGGCTGACCGACGGCGCCAGCGCCATGGGCGGAACCCGGCAGATCGCCATGTTCCCCCTCTCGTCGGTGCTGTTCCCGGGTGCCGAGTTCCCCCTCCACGTCTTCGAGCCCCGGTACCGGGAGCTCACCGACCACTGCCTGGCCGGTGACGGCCGGTTCGGGGTCGTGCTCATCGCCCGGGGATCGGAGGTCGGTGGCGGCGACCAACGCTTCGCGGTGGGCACGGTGGCCCGGATCACCGCCGCCTCGCGCTTCGACGACGGCCGGTGGGCGTTGCTGGTGGTGGGGACGCAGCGGATCGCCGTGGCCCGGTGGTTGGCCGACGCCCCCTATCCGCGGGCCGTGGTGGACGATCTCCCCGACGACGCCGACCCCGGGGAGGAGTCCCGGTTCGAGCGGGCCGTCACCGCCGTGCGGCGTGTCCGGACCCTGTTGTCGGAGCTGGGCGCGCCGGCGCCGGTGATGGCCGATCTGGGGACGGCCGCCGGCGACGGTACCGACGGGTCGCGGCTGTGGCGGTTGTGCTCGCTGGCGCCGCTGACGGCGTTCGACGGCCAACGCCTTCTCGAGGCCGGCGACGCAGCCGAGCGGCTGACCCTGTTGACCGACCTGTGCGAGGAACGGGCCGCCGACCTGTCACGGTTGCTCGGTGGTGGCGCGCCCGACCGGAGCTAGGAATCCCCCGAGAGCATGGTCGTGATCTGGGCCATGTCGAAGTAGTCACGCCAGGCGCTGATCTTGCCGTCGCGGATCTCGAAGGTGCCCATGACGGGCAGGGGGGCCACCTTCTGGCCCATGGTGAAGGTGTCGATCCGTTCGGTGAGGACCACGTCGCCGCTGACGGCCAGGTGGAGCGTCTCGATCACCATGCTCTCGCACATGCCGAAGAAGCCGTCGATGAAGGCGATGGCGGCGTCGATGCCGACAGCGGGATCCATGGGGATGTTGTGATAGACGACGTCGTCGGTGAGCAAGGGGCGGAAGGCCTCGGCGTCGTGCTTCTCGAAGGTGTCGCACAGCTGGCGGACGATTCGTTCGGCCTCTTCGGCAGTTCCCACGGTGCACCTCCTGGGTGGGTCGGACCCGTCCGGCGTACGCTAGCCAATGGTGGAACGCATCGAGTACGACGAGTTCGGGATGTTCCACGAGAACGCCGCCGAGCACGGGCTGGACTACGACGGTCCCCCGACGGTCCGGCGGGTCGCGGTGGAGGTGGCCCCGGGCCGGACGATGAGCGCCCTGGTGTGGAAGGAGGGCGAACCGGAGTTGGTGCTCCTGCACGGGGGGGCCCAGAACGCCCACACCTGGGACACGGTGGCCCTGGCCCTCGATCGTCCGCTGGTGGCCATCGACCTGCCCGGCCACGGGCACTCCGACGGACCCGGGGAGCGACCCGAAGGGGAGCTGAACGCCCAGGGAAACGCCGTCGACGTCGCCGTGGTGGTGCGTCAGCTGGCCCCGGGGGCCGACGCCGTGGTGGGGATGTCGCTCGGCGGTCTGACGGCCATCGCCCTGACGGCGGTGGCGCCGGAGCTGGTGAGGAAGCTCATCCTGGTCGACGTGGTGCCGGGGATCAAAGGAGAACGGGCCCGGCACATCACCGACTTCGTGAACGGGCCGCCGAGCTTCTCCAGCCTCGACGAACTGTTGGAGCTGACGGCCCGGTTCAACCCCACCCGCTCCCTGTCGTCGCTGCGCCGGGGGATCCTGCACAACGCCGTCCAGCGCCAGGACGGGACATGGGTGTGGCGGTGGGCCCGCCACCGACCGGCACCGGCGGCGGCCGCCGCCGGTCAGGGCGGCGGATCGGACGCCATGTACGGGACCTTGTGGGAATCGGTGTCCGCGATCACCGTTCCGCTCCTGCTGGCCCGGGGGATGCGCTCCGACTCCGTGCTGGGCGACGAGGACGAGGAGGAGTTGCGGCGTCGCCTGCCCGCGGCCCGGGTCGTCCACGTGGAGGGGGCCGGACACAGCCTGCAGGGGGACACCCCGCTCGAACTGGCGGCGATCATCGAGAACTTCGTCTTCGCCGGATCGTAGGCGGGACAACCGACCGTCAAGCGGAAGAGTCGGGCGCCATCGTCTCCAGGAATCCCGACAGCGCCGCCCACCACTGCTCCGGATTCTCGAACTGCGGGCTGTGGCCCGCCTCGGCGATGACGGCCAGGACAGCCGTGGGCACGGCCGCCGTCATGCGCTGGGACGGACCGATGAAGGGGCGATCCTGTTCCCCCACCATGACAAGCGTCGGGAGGGAGGCGGGCAGAGCGCGCAGGTCGTCGAGGCGATCGGCGCCCTCGAGGATCTGCGTCGCCAGAGCGGCGTAGAGGTGAGGGGAGCTGGCGCGGAGCTTATGGTCACCGAACTCGGCGTAGCCCGGCCGCCGGGCCAGCAGGCGCCGATGGGCCGGGGTCTCGAGCGGCGACGGGATCGTGGCCATGATCTCGGCCAACGCGCCCGTTCCCTGCTCGCGGACGATGGCCACGGCGGCGGCCACCATCTCCGGGTCCAATCCCTCGACGGGACCGTGAGCGGTGTCCATGAGAACGAGGCCCGTGAGCCGGGCCGGGGACGTCGTCGCCACGACCTGTGCCACCATGCCGCCCATGGAGTGTCCGAGCAGAGTGAACCGCTCCCACCCCAGGGTGTCGGCCAGGGCCAGGGCGTCGTCGGCCAGGATGGAGAAGGAATAGGCCTCTTCGAGCTCCGGCTTGGCACTGCGCCCGTGGCCGCGCTGGTCGGGCGCCACGGCGTGCCATCCGCGCGCCGCCAGGGGGTCGAGCCAGTCGGTGAAGTCCTCCTTGGCCCCGGTGAATCCATGGAGCAGCAGTAGTGGTCGTCCGCCGTTGCCCGATTCGGCCACCATCAGGTCGAGGCCCTTCACCGCCAGGGTGCGCTCGTCCATGGCGGTCGATCCTGTCACAGGAGCGTGAGGCCGCCGTCCACCGCCAGGACCTGGCCGGTGATGTAGCCGGCGGCGGCGGAGAGCAAGAAGACGACCGGCGCCGCTACCTCCCACGCCGTTCCCTGGCGCCCCAGAGGGACGGGGGTCCGGGCCCGACCGGGCCGACCGGCGGTGGCGGCGCGTCCCAGGGGGGTGTCGATGAGCCCCGGCGCCACCACATTGGCCCGGATCCGGCGGGGGGCCAATTCCAGGGCGACGTGGCGGCACAGGCCGATGAGGCCGGCCTTCGAGGCGTCGTAGGCCGGCAGCCGGCTGCCGGGGGTGAGGCCGGCCACGGAGCCGATGAAGACGACCGACGACCCGTCGGTCAGCCGGTCGGTCGCCATCTTGACCAAGAGGAAATGGGCCCGCAGGTTGACGGCGAAGGTCCGGTCCCAGTCCGTGGCCGTGGTCCCGGTCAGTCCCGACCCCAACCCGATGCCCACGTTGAGAACGAGGCCGTCGAGAAAGTCGCCGGCCGCCTCGACGAGGGCGCCGCAGGCGTCCTCGTGGGCCACGTCGCCGACGACGACGGTGGCGGCACCTCCCTCGGCCTCGATGAAGCGGACGGTCTCAGCGGCCGCCTCTTCGTCGCGGTCGGCGCAGACCACGGTGGCGCCGCAACGGGCGGCGGCGATGGCGATGGCCCGTCCGTTTCCCACCGGTGCGTCGTCGCCACCGGGGCGGGTGCCGGCGCCGACCACCAGCACGCGCCGGCCGTTCAGTTGATCGTCGGTCATGGCATTCCCCCGCGGCCGGTGTCCCCCCGGCGCCCGGTGCCTCCGGGTCAGGGGGACAGTGGCCCGGAGGGACCGTAGTCGGCAGGGGCGCGCCCAGGCCGAGAGGACGGCGGCGGTCAGCCCTGGGAGACGACCGCCAGGGTGACCGCCTGGATCACGAGGTATTTGAGGGCCCCCCGTCCGAACGTGGCCCTGACGGAGATGTGGTAGGTGCCGGCCTTCCGGGGCGTGCCCCACAGGATCGCCGTTCCGTCGCCGTTGTCAGCGAATATGAAGTGCTTCGGTCGATCCCCCCTGGCGGTGAGCGACGGCACGGGCGCACCCGTCGTGGTGACGGTGAACGAGAATGGCCTTCCGGTCGTCAACTCGACGAGGTTCGGACTGGTGATGGCCCGGGGGACGAGGGGGTCGGCCGTCGCCATCGCACACCCGGCGTCCGGATACGGAGCGACGTGGCGCCGGGGGGCGTCCGGATAAGGGGCCACCCGGCGCCGGGAGCTGTCCGGGTACGGGGAGGCCGGGCGCCGAGCGGGTCCGGTGCACCGTCTCTCGCCGCTCGCCGAGGTGCCCGTCGGACC
Organism: uncultured Acidimicrobiaceae bacterium; assembly: GCA_963800065.1. Lineage (GTDB taxonomy): Bacteria > Actinomycetota > Acidimicrobiia > Acidimicrobiales > UBA8190 > CAWJFJ01. The sequence continues at coordinate 572,852 of CAWCZO010000003.1, forward strand.
CGGCGACGGCGGCGGCTCGGAGACCGGAACAGGCTCGGACACCGGAACAGGCTCGGACACCGGAGCCGGTGTCCGAGCCGCACCTACGTCGTCGCCTGACGGACCCGTGAACGGATCGACGCGCGCCAGAGTGACGAGCATCGTCGTGGTGGAGGCGGCGACGGTGAGGAAATTGTCGGCGCGCCGGCGGAGCTCCTCCAAGCTGGCGAGCAGTCTCTCGCTGGCCTCTTGCGCCTCGTCATAGCGGGCCAAGGCACTCTCATGAAGAGGCACCCGAGCCATCTATCGACGTTCAACGAGGCCGACCGCCATAGTGTCCATGTCGGCATCGTCACCGGACATCTTGAACCGGACGCCCCGTGGCGGCGGCGTGACCGACGCGCCGGGAAGACCACCGTCCGAGCGTTCACGCTCCGTGGTGGTGGGGGAGTGTCAGGGTCGTCGGAGGACGATCATCTCGGCCGTGGCCCGACGGATGTCCTCGGTATCCGGTCGCGCCAGCAATGCTTCGACGGCCGGTCGGGTGACCTCTTCGATGGCCGCCTCGTCCAGTTCTCGCATGGCCGGCCAGGTGCGATAGGCGATGGCCGTCAGCTCCTCGCTGGGTGATGAACGCCACCGGCGCTCGAGCTGATGAACGTGACCGGTGAAGCCCACCGCCCCCGCCCAGGCGAGGACCTCGTCGACCGACACACCGCGTGGACGCGACGCGCCGCGACGGGCATCGACGCGCCTCGCCATCTCGGCGATGATCCTTCCGACCTCGTCGTCGTGTGACGGGCGCTGATTGGCGCACACCACGTAGCGGCCCCCCGGTCGGATCACCCGGGCCGCCTCGTGGAAGAGCAGGACCGGGTCGGCGACCGAGTGGACCACCCAGACGGAGACGGCATGGGCCACGCTGGCCGTGGCGATGGACATCTGCATGGCGTCGGAGAGAATCACCACGGGCCCCAGACGCCGGCGGGCGCGGGCCAGCATCGGCGCCGACAGGTCGAGGCCGAGAACCGTCCGTCCGCGCCGCCGCAGTCCCAAGGCGACGACGCCCGTGCCCACCCCGATCTCGAGGATCGGGCCGTCGCCCGGTGGCAGCTGCGCGTCGACGTCGGCGGCGTACTCGTCCCCGCGCTGCTCGCCACCACGGGTCTCGTCGTAGTGCTCGGCCAGCTGGTCGAACTCGGTCACCACCACATGGTGGCTCCCACCGACGGCGTGGTGCGGCACGGGGGAGCGCAGACGGAATAATCCGGTGAACAGACGGGTTGGGCCGGTCATGAGGGTGGAGATCTATTCCGACGTGGTGTGTCCATGGTGCGCGGTGGGGAAGAGGCGCTTCGAGAAGGCCCTGCGACGGTTCGAGCACGCCGACGAGGTCGACGTGGTGTGGCGAGCCTATGAGCTCGACCCGAACGCCCCCGCCCGACGTGAGGGCGACTACCTCGGTCGCCTGGCCGTCAAGTACGCCATGACCCGCCAACAGGCGGCGACAGTGACGGAACGACTGACGGCGACGGCGGCGGAGGAAGGACTCGACTTCCACTTCGAACGGGCCCGACCGGGCAACACGTTCGATGCCCACCGTCTGCTGCACCACGCCCGGGAGGCGGGCCCGGATCTCCAGGACGCTTTCCAGGAACGGCTCTTCGTGGCGTACTTCACCGAGGGCGCCGCCGTCGGTGAGCCCGAGACCCTGGTCCGCCTGGCCGCCGACGTCGGCCTCGATGCGCAGGCCTGCGCCGAGGTCCTGGCCGGCGACCGCTACGCCGACGCCGTCCGCGCCGACGAACGCCAGGCACTCGAGCTCGGCGTGACCGGAGTTCCCTACTTCGTCGTCGACGGCCGGTTCGCCATACCCGGCGCCCAGGACCCCGACACCGTTCTCGGTGTCCTCCGACGGGCATGGACGAAGGCCCACCCCCTCGAGGTGGCGGTCACGCCGTCCGGCGGCACCGTCTGTGAAGGTGACAGCTGCGCCGCGTGACGGCTCCGGTCAGGCCCCTTCCGCCCGGGCGATGGCCTGGACCGAGAGCTCCTCGGTCCGGGCCACGCCGCACTGGGGGCAGACGGCCTCGGTGTGTCGCCACGATCGCAGCATCCGGGTGCCGGCACCGTTCAGGATCACCACGAAGGAGTCTGAGTTCGGATCCATTTGCAGTTCGTGGTACGGACGCCACTGGGTCATGGCCATGAGGAGCTCGAGCCCGGGACCCTTGGGGACGCGACGGTAACGCCGACGCTCGGTGTCGAAGACCCACCGGCTGTTGCACGAGTCGACGGTGAGGAAGGCCATCAGCCCGATCGTCGCCGACCCGGCTGTGAGAAGGCTCTCAGAATCCTTGCAGTTCGGTGACGAAATCGGGCGGCGATCCACCCCCCCCGGGGAGGGGCGGGGCCGGCTCCGACGTGGTGGACAGGGCCCGGACCACCGCCGTCCGAGAGCGCTGATGGCATCCTCACCTCCCCAAGGGCACGCGGTAGCGCACATCGGTCACCACGAATGCCCCCCAGTCATGGAGTTTGGTGGTGCCGTCGAAACGCCAGTGGTGGCGCTCGTAGAAGGTCCGGGCCCCGGCGTTGGTGCCGAGCACCCAGGCCGACGCCGAGCGGAACCCGGCACCGCTCAATTGGTCGAGGGCGGCGGCCAGGAGGGTCGACCCGCCGCCGCGCCGCCAGACGTCGGGATCGAGATAGAGGGTCCGGAGCTCGCCCACCGTGGTGGGATCGTCGTCGTCGTCCCGGGTGGGCCCGAGGCCGGCGAAGCCGGCCACGGGGGCCGAGTCGCCGGCCACGGCCGGGCCTGTCGGCCGGGGGTCACCCGTGTCGACCAGGACGAGCGTCCCCGTCGACGGCCACGCCGTGGAACGGAGCTCGGTCTCCCACTGCTCGAGACGTCGGTGCGGATCCAGGGCGTCGAGAAAGTCCTGGGGGAGAAGGCCACGGTAGGCGGCCTGCCACGAACGGACGTGCACGGTGGCGATGGCCAGCGCGTCGGCCGGTGTGGCGGGCCGGACCGTCAGGGGGCGGGTGTCGCGCACCTCCGCTCAGTGCCGGTCGGGTCCCACCGTCGATCCGATGACCGGTGGTTCCCCGGTTCCGGGCACGGCCGCCGGTTCGTGCCAGTCGTCGGGTCCGGGGAGCAGAGAGGCACCCGTCTCAGCCGGCCCGGCCCCGCCGTCGGCATCGCCCCCGGCGTGGGCGCGCCGATCGGAGGCGGCGATCATGCGGCCGATCACCGGCACTTCGGACAGCGACTCGGCGCGCAGGATGGCGAGCACGACGGGGACGAGGTGCTCAGCGGTGTCGTAGACCACGTAACGCGGCAGCCAGTCGGGCTCGTACTTGGCGTTGAACTTCCAGAGGGTCTCGATCTGCAAGAAAGTCGACATCTTCTTGAGGGCCCACCGTTCCACCCTCTGGGTGACCCCGTCCCCCCGTTCTCCGTCGAGGACCGAGCGCAGGGCGGCGAAGTTGAGGCTGAGACCTTGGTAGCCCAGCTGGCCGAGATGCTCGATGGTCGAGACGAGGGCGAAGTCGATGAGCCCGTTCGGATGCTCGCCCCGGTCGCGGCGCATGAGGTCCAGAGAGAAGCCCCCGATCCCACGCGCCGGGACGAACTGGCACATGGCGGCGGGCTGCCCGTCGGGTCCGGTCACCACGCACAGGACGAGGCCCTCGTCGCGGGGATCGAAGATGCGCCCGAGGACCATGGAGAAACCCCGTTCGAATTCCCCCCGGCGGCCCTGCGACATGAGCCCCGTCAGCCGTTCGGCGGTGACCCGGTCGAGGTGGGCGGGATCGTGGAAGGTGGCGGTGTAGCCGTACTTGGCGATCCGGTTGTAGGCCTGACGCAGACCCTTCATGTGGCCCCCGGCTAACGAGAACCGCTGGACGTCCACCACCGCTTCGTCACCGATGTAGATCTCGTGCATTCCCGTGGCCCGGTAGACGGGGAGCCACTCCTCGCCACCACCCATCACGGCCACCACCCACCCCCGGTTGTCGGCGAACCGCCGGAAGGCCCCCCACACCTGTTCGCGTTCGGCGTTCGGGCCGATGGGGTCGGGGGAGACGAGACAGACCCCGCCGTAGATGGCGTGGGCGACGAGGCTGTCCCGGTGGAAGAACCACTGTTTGTCACTGCGCAGGGCGAAGTAGTCGAGCGTCCCCTCGCCATGGCGTCGCACGATGTCCCGGGCCCGGGCCTGAGCGGCGCGACCCCCGGACCGCCGGCGGTCGACCACGGGCCGGGTGGCCAGCAGAACGGCCACCACCGACAGGGTGATCCCCACCGTCAGGAGGCTCGGGGCCAGAAAATCGTCCAACCGATCGGGCAGGGCGATGCTCGTGATCCCGACCAGCCGCTCGATGACGGCCTCGCCGCACTGCCACAGGCTGAGTCGCGGGCGGTGGAGGTCGAAGCGCAACACCAGGTCCACCACCACGCTGGTGATAACGGTGATGCCGACGACGCCCGCCGCCAGGGCGATGCCGGCCGACCGCAACGAGGGTCGGTCCGAGGCGGCCCGGAACTCGCTGCGGAAGACGAGGAGGAGCGACAGCACGGCGGCGGCCAGGAGTGATTCCCCGACGTCGCCGCCCCGCACCAGGTGGAGGACGAGGGTGAGGCCCAGGACGACCGAGGAGATGGCCCAGGCCTGGTGCTGCCCCCGGCGCACGCCGCGGGCCAGGGCCAGCAGGCCGATGCCGGCCAGGGTCACCAGGGCGCCGGCGGCCTGGGTGGCACCCAGCGGGAGTATCTGCAGGACCAGGTGGAGGCGGCTGCGCAGCGGCGGGGTCACCGCCGACAAGAGGTCGGCCACCCCGGCCACGGCGATGGCCCCCGAGGCCCAGCGCCGGACCCGGCGGGACCGCCGCCGCACGGCGTGGAGGTCGGGTCCCGGCGGCCACGACGCCCCACGCGGGTAGGCGGCCACCACGACCGGGTGATGGTCGTGGACGCGCCGGTCGCGTGCGGCCAGCCGCTCGAGCAGGGTGGTGGGGGAGACCTCCGAGCGCGCCAGCAGCAACCGGGCGTGGAGCTCGGCGCCCGTCTCGAGCTCCACCCACGACAGCTGGCGGCAGTGCAGGAAGACGGGCAACATCCCGAGGCGCCCGGCGCGTTCCTCTACCACCTCCCCGGCGGCCCCGGCACAGGCGAAGACGCCGGGCGTGAGATGGGTCAGCTCGGCCTGGAGGGTGGCGCCGGTGACGAGGGCGGCGTAGCCCTGCGCACCGAGGACGCGCCCGGCGTCGCGCCCGGCGTCGTTGGCGGTGGCACCGGCACCGGACCACGATTCCTCGAAGAGCCTGTCGAGCCGGCCTCCCCCCAGTGTCCGCCACGCCTGGCGTGCCACCCAGCCGAGTACCCCGGCCATCACGACGATCTCGACCACACAGACGACCGTGGCCACCAGCAGCCGCGTCCCCCAGGAGGCGTGGCGCGCCCGGCTGATGGCCCTGACCGTCCGGGGCTGGCTGACGAAGAGGTGGGTGAGTCCCTCGGCCACGAAGGGGAGGCTGAGGACGAGGGCCACGACGAAGGGGACGAGCAGCCACCAGCCGAAGCGAGCGAACCGGCGGTAGAGAAGGCGAGAGGTGAGGAAGCGATGGACGCTGGCGGGGTCGGCCAGCCGGTCGATCCCCTCCTGCCACGACGTCGTCGAGTTCTCGGTCGCCGCCAGGACGCCGGCGACGTCGGGCGCCGGCCTCGGCGTCCCGCCCACCGTGGGCACGCCGGCGTCGATCCTGACGAGCCGGGATCCTGCCGCCGTCGCCATGTCGAGGTCCACGGCCGACGCCATCTCGGCACCCAGGGCGGCGAGCGGCGCCCTGACGGCGTCATCGGTGCCCAGGGCGGCGTCGTCGGCCCCGGGGAGACAGACCACGCGCCGCTCGGGTCCGCCGGCGAACCGTTTCAGCGCTTCGGTCAGACGGGGATGGGCGCCCAGGGCGCCCCTCACCCGCGCCGGCGCGTCGTCTTGTGTCCCCAGGTCGAAGAGGTTGCCCGCCACCACCACCAACCCGGGCCCCTCCCAGGTGTCGAGGGCCCGGGCGAATCCCGTGGCGGCCCAGGTGGTGGCCGGCGTGGCCACCGGACCGAGGGCGAAGTTGGCCACCACGACGACCCGCCGTCCGACGCCGACGGGGATGGAGAGGATGTCGTCGGGAACCGAGGGACGAGGGCCGGGGAGGGGGGAGAGTGCCGCGGGGGCGCCTTCGGGCATCGTCCCCCCATCTTGCCAGTCCCCGGCCCCCGAACCGCCCTTGGGGTCCCGGATTCCCTCGGCAGAGGCCCCCGGGAGCGCCCCGCGCCCTCACCGATCCGGGGGTCCGTGCCCGGCGCTGTCGGTGGCGGGTCGAATCGCTACCATCGGCCGGCGGGGGGCGGCCACGGACGCCACCCGGAGCGTCACAGCGAAAGGGACGGCCCACCCATGTCGGACACCCATGCCGCCATCGGCGACTTCCTCCTCGAGGAGCGCCGGTTCCCGCCCCCCGACGGCTTCGCCGCCGGGGCGGTCGTGGCCGACGACTCCCTCTACCGGCGCGCCGGGGCCGATCCCCAGGGTTTCTGGGCCGACCAGGCCGCTTCTCTCCACTGGTTCGAGCCGTGGCACACGGTGCTCGAATGGGACCTGCCGTTCGCCAGATGGTTCGTGGGCGGGACCCTCAACGTGTCGTTCAACTGCCTCGACCGTCATGTCGACGCCGGTCTCGGCGATCGCGTCGCCTACCACTTCGAAGGCGAGCCGGGCGACACCCGTACCATCACCTATGCCGAGCTCCTCGCCGACGTCGAGCGCTTCGCCAACGTTCTCAAAGGTCTCGGAGTCCGCCGCGGCGACCGGGTGGCCATCTACATGCCCATGATCCCCGAGCTGCCGGTGGCCATGCTGGCCTGTACACGCATCGGGGCGGCCCATTCGGTCGTCTTCGGTGGGTTCTCACCGGACGCCCTGCGCGACCGGATCAACGACGCCGCCGCCAAGGTTCTCGTCACCGCCGACGGGGGTTGGCGTCGCGGAGCGGTGGTGGCCCTGAAGGCGAACGCCGACGCCGCCGTGGCGGCCACGCCCTCCATCGAGCACGTCGTGGTGGCGCGGCGCACGGGCGATGCCGGAGGCCGGACACCCATGACGCCGGGCCGCGACGAATGGTGGGACGACCTCATGGCCGGCGCCGGGACGTCGTGCGCGCCGGAGCACATGGACGCCGAGGACCTCCTCTACCTCCTCTACACGTCGGGGACGACGGCCAAACCGAAGGGGATCATGCACACCACCGGGGGCTATCTCACCCAGGTGGCCTTCACCCACCGCGCCGTCTTCGACGTCCACCCCGAGAGCGACGTCTACTGGTGCGCGGCGGACATCGGCTGGGTGACGGGCCACAGCTACATCGTCTACGGGCCCCTGGCCAACGGCACCACCGGTGTCCTCTACGAGGGGACCCCCGACTTCCCCGACCGGGACCGGTGGTGGGACATCATCGAGCGCTACGGCGTCACCATCCTCTATTGCGCGCCCACCGCCATCCGGACCTTCATGAAGTGGGGCAGCGAGTACCCCGGGCGTCACGACCTGTCGTCTCTCCGGGTCCTCGGCTCGGTGGGCGAACCCATCAATCCCGAGGCGTGGACGTGGTACCACGGAACCATCGGTGGCGAGCGCTGTCCCGTGGTCGACACCTGGTGGCAGACCGAGACCGGTGCCATCATGATCGCCCCCCTGCCGGCGGTGACGACCTGCAAGCCGGGATCGGCCACCTTCGCCCTCCCGGGGATCTCGGCCGAGGTGGTCGACGACGCCGGTGCGGTGGTGCGCCGGGGTGGCGGTTACCTGACCCTCACGGCCCCGTGGCCGGCGATGCTGCGGGGCCTCTACGGCGATCCCGAGCGCTACCGACAGACCTACTGGAGCCGGTTCGAGGGTCGCTACTTCGCCGGTGACGGCGCCAAGCTCGACGACGAGGGGTACATCTGGTTGTTGGGCCACGTCGACGACGTGATGAACGTGTCGGGACACCGGATCTCCACCACCGAGGTGGAGTCGTCGCTGGTGGACCACCCGTCGGTGGCCGAGGCGGCCGTCGTCGGGGCCAGGGACGACACCACCGGGCAGGCCATCATCGCCTTCGTGACGTTACGCAGCGGGCAGGAGCAGACCACCGAGAGGGGCGAGCAGCTGCGTCGTCACGTGGCTCAGCTCATCGGGCCCATCGCCCGACCCAGGACGGTGATCTTCACCGACGAGCTCCCGAAGACCCGTTCGGGGAAGATCATGCGACGGCTCCTCAAGGACGTCGCCGAGGGGCGGGACCTGGGCGACACGACGACCCTGGCCGATCCGCGTGTGGTGGAGGAGATCCGGCGGCTCTCGGCCGAGCGACCGACCGAGGAATGAACGCCCCCACCCCGTCGCACCAACCGACACCACCCAACTGGCGATGGCGGACCGGAGTCGTCTCCCCGGGCCCGACGGTCGTCTTCGACATCGACGGCGTCCTCTCTGACGCTGCCGGCCGCCAGCACTTCCTCGAATGGGGCCGGCGCGATTGGAACGCCTTCTTCGACGCCTGCGCCGACGACCCCGTCATCGACGAGGTGGCCCGCCTGCTCGAGCTGCTCGATCCCGGGCTGCGCATCGTTCTGCTCACCGGTCGCCCTCTGCGAGTCCAGCCCCAGACGCTGGCGTGGCTGGCCCGTTACCGGCTGCGCTGGGACCTCCTCGTGATGCGCAGCCGCGGCGACGGTGCCCCCGTGGCCCACTACAAACGCTCGGTGGTGGCAGGCCTGCGCGGACACGGCCTCGATCTCAGGCTGGCCTTCGAGGACGACCCCCGCAACCGCGACATGTTCCATTCCGAGGGGATTCCCTGTATCTACATCCACTCGGGCTACTACGAGTGACCGCTGGGCCCAGGCCGGGAGGATCCGGCGAGGGCGCCTACCGGATCCTGATCCGGGTCAGCGGACCCCGGGCGCCCGGACGCCGGTTCCGGCGTTCGCGCCGGGCCGTCTCGGAGGACCCGGTCGCGCTGATCGCCGCCGACCACCCGCCGATCAGCAGACCGCCGGCCCCGATGAGAACCGGGAGATCGCCGAAGCGTTCGTAGATCGTCCGGCCCGTCCGGAGCCCCACGTCGCCCACCAGAACCTGGCGTGTCCCGAGGACCGTGCGCGCCAGGACGCGCCCGCGATGGTCGATGATGGCGCTGAACCCGGTGGGCGAGGCCTGCACGAGGTCGCGACCCTCGGCGATGGCCTGCAGGCGCGCGGCGGCGATCTCCTGAGTGGGGACCTGACTGGTCGAGTATGACGCCGTGTTGGTGGGGACGATCAGGAGCGTGGCCCCGGCGCGGGTGGCGATCCGCCCGCGGGCGGCGAAGAACACCTCGTAGGAGACCATCGTCCCGAGGGGGGCGGCCGGGGTGTGCAGAACCCCGTTCCCGTGACCGGGAATGGCGTCGAGAGGAACGGCCGAGAGATTGGCCAGGTGGGCGAAGAAGGAGCGGTAGGGGATGTACTCGCCGAACGGGACCCGGTGGACCTTCTCGAAACGGGCCACCACGGCGCCGTCGGGGGCGAAGGCCACGATCTCGTTGCGGAAGCTGGTGGTCGACACCGTCTCGGTCACCCCGACGGTGAGGGTGGCATGCAGTCTCCTGGCCGTCTGGGCCAGGGTCGCCTGGGACGACGACTGACCGAGCGGGACGCCGAGGGAGACGACGTCCTCGGGCCAGACGACGAGCGTGGGTGGGTCCCCCCGGTCGAGCGTCGGGATCTCGCCGGTGGCCGCCAGCTGCGCCCGGAACACCGAGGCCGGGTCCACCTGGGACTTGCGCAGCCCCCGGATGCCGCCCCCCTGGACGGCCGCCACGCGCAGCGTCGCCACGGCGCCTCCGCCGTCGGGCGCCAGCGCGCCCCACAGGGCCACCGCAGCCACCACCACCAGCGCCGTGACGGAGGCGGCCACGGCGCCCGTCACCTGCGGCCGCGGCGAGGTGGGCGCCGCCGCGCCGGGGCCCACCGGGGAGCCGGCCGGGTTGTCGCCGTCGACGGCGGCCGCATGGCGGGCCAGTTCCTCCCAGCCCCTCGGACCGTGGGCGACACGACGCCGATGGAGAACGAGGCGCCCGATGGCGATCGCCAGCCCTCCGAGGCCGGCTCCCCCCAGCCACACCAGTCCAACGAGGATCAGCGGACCCCCGAGCCGGGCCGCGCCGGCCAGGGGCCCGCCGGCCTGGCCGAGGGCGATCCCGCCCAGGGGGAGGCCGCCGAAGGGCCAGCTCGACCGCAGGGCCTCCACCAGCACCATGGCGCCGGCGAGGGCCGGGAGGCGACCCCGGCCGGTGGGGCACACGGCGCAGGCCAGGGCCAGGGACAGTGCCTCGACCACCATGAGGACCACCCCGCCGTAGACGTTGAAGGAGATCGCCCACCACAGGCCGGTCACGAACAGGCCCAGGCCGGCCACCCAGCCGGCCAGGAGTCGTTGGCGCCAGCGCAGACCGCCGAGTCTCCACCACAACAGCCCCGCGGCCGGTCCGGCCAGGAGCCAGGCGCCCCACGGAGGCAGCGACAGGGCCAGGCCCACGCCGGCCACGAGGGCGGGCACCGCCACCCGGCCCCGCCGCCGGGGACGGCCCGTCCGGGGGCCCCGCCCACCCTTCCCGCGCCGCCATCTCGGCGTCCCCGACGCTCGCGACGTTCGATGGACGACGGCGTCGGACGCCTCTGTCGTCCCGGCGCCGACCGTCACCGGTCCCTCACGGCGTTCATGGCCGCCAGCACGGTCCGGGCCGCCCGTCGTCCGCTGCCGATACAGGCCGGGATGCCCACGCCGTGGAGTCCGGCCCCGGCCAGGGCGATGGCCGGGAGACGGCCGGCGGCGTCTTCGACGGCCGCCACCCGCGAGAGGTGTCCCACCCTGTACTGGGGAAAGGCCTGCGGCCACCGGGTCACGACGGCGTCGAGGGGGGAGCCGCCCACACCCATCATCACCTTGAGTTCGTCCACCGATCGCCTGACCAGCTCGTCGTCGTCCAGTGACTCGAAACGGTCGTCTCCGTCCCGTCCCACCGACGCCCGCAGGAGGACGTCCCCGCGGCGACGCAGCTCGGGCCACTTGGACGTGAGCCACGTGCACGCCGTGATGAGATGGTCGGGGTCGTTCCGCTCGCCACGGGGGACGAGGAATCCGCTCCCGTCGAGCGGGCGCCCGACGGCGTCGTCAGCCAATCGCAGGGTGACGAGGGCCACGGAGGCGTAGGTCACCTCGTCGAGGGCATCGGCCAGCGCCCCGTCGTGCGGGCGGAGCAGGACGGCGGCGGCGGGTGCCGGGAGGGCGACGACGACGCCGTCGACGTCCACCTCGTCTCCGGCGGTCCGGATGGTCCACTTGGAACCGTCGGACCCCGCCACCCGCCCGAGCCCGCGCACGCAGGAACAGCGCCGGAGCTCGGTCCCGCGCCGCTCGAGACCGTGGGCCAGCTCGTCGGCCAGCCGACCCATCCCCCCCCGCAACGACCGGAAGACGGGAGCCTCCCCCTCGACCGGCGCCACCTCGGGGGGCGGGGGTATCGAGGCCCGCAGGGCCCGCATCAGGCTCCCCGGGCGCCGGTCGGCGTCGAGCAGCGCCGGGAAGACGGCGGCGGCGCTGGTGGCCTCGACGGTGCCGGCGTGGATCCCGCCGATCAGCGGTCCGGCCAGGCGGGTGGCGACCTCCCGGCCCAACCGCCGCCGCACGACGTCGCCCACGGCCCGGTCGGCCGCCGACCCCGGTCCCGATCCGAGGGCCGGGCGCAGGAGGTCGAGGGCGGGACGGACCAGCCCGGCGGGGGAGCAGATGCCCGACCGGGCCAGGGGACCGAGGCGCGTGGGCACCCCCAGGGCCAGGCCGGCGGGGAGCGGCCGCAGGCGTCCGCGGGCCCACACGTAGGCCCGGCGCACGCCGGGCGTCACCAGCTCGGCGGTGAGGCCGAGCTCGGAACACAGGGTCACGGCCTCGGGACGACGGGCCACGAAGGCGTCGGGCCCCAGATCGACGTCGTGGCGTCCGCCGAACGCCTCCGTCCGGAGCTTCCCTCCGAGGCGGGCGTCGCCCTCGAACACGATCACCTGCGTCGGCGGCTCGGCGGTGGACAGTTCCCACGCCGCCGCCAGTCCGGCGATACCTCCGCCGAGCACGGCCACCGTCCGTTGCGTGGGCGGGGCCATCCGATCAGCGGGCGGCGGAGAGGACGACGTCGGCCAGGACGTCGGACAGGCGCGGGTCATCGTTGAGCGACGCCGTCCGGGCGAAGGCGATCCCGGAGCGGGTGGCCGTGGCCCGCGCTTCGATGTCGATGTCGTAGAGGACTTCGAGATGGTCCGAGACGAAACCGATGGGGCAGACCACCACGGCGGCACCCCCGGCACCGGCGATCGCTCGGATGACGGCGTTGACGTCGGGCCCCAGCCACTCCTCGTCGGTGCGGCCGGCGCTCTGCCATCCCACGGACCAGTCCCTGATCCCCGCCGCCCCGGCCACCGCCCGCGCCGATCTCTCCAATTGCTCGGGATAGGAGTCGCCCGCCGTCACCACCCGCTTGGGGACGCTGTGGGCGGTGAAGACCACGGTGGCACTCCCGGCCCCGTGGCCCAGTGAGGCCACGGCGTCGTCCACGCGCCCGGCGAGCAGCGCCACCAGGCCCGGCGCCTCGTACCAGTGGTCGATCATCCGGAACTCGGGTGCCCTCCGGGGATCCTGACCGGCGTCCATCGCCTGACGGGCCCGGCGGGCGTACTCGCCCACGCTGACCGTCGACGAGTGGGGGGCGAGGACGAGACCGATCACCCGCTCGACCCCGGCCCCCCGGAGCTCGGTGACGGCGTCCTCGATCCGCGGTGGTGCGAATTTGGCCCCTCCGGCCACCGTGAACCGCCCCGGCGCCGCCGCCTCCAGAGCGGCGGCGATGCCGGCCACCTGGGCCCGGGTGAGGTCGTTCAGCGGAGACGCCCCCCCGATGGCCCGGTACCGGTCCTCGAGGTCGCGCAGCTGTTCCGGGGAGGGCGGACGGCCGCGCCGGATCTCGGTGTAGAAGGCGGGGATCTCCTCGAGCGAGCGGGGCGTCCCGTGGGCCATCACGAGCACGCCGGTCGGCGGACCAACCCCGTCCTGCTTCTCGGTCATCCGGCCTCCGCCACGGGGGCGGGGACACCCGGTGTCTGGTCGTGCACGAACGACACCAACCGTTCGAGGATCCCCGGGTCGGTCTCGGGCAGCACGCCGTGACCGAGGTTGAAGATGTGACCGGTCCCACCACCTCGGGCCAGGACATCGCGGGCCTCGTCGCGCACCCGGTCCCACGACGCCAGACAGGTGGTCGGATCGAGGTTTCCCTGCAGGGCGTAGCCCGGTCCGACGCGCCGTCGGGCCTCGTCGAGCGGAAGCCGCCAGTCGACCCCGACGACGTCGGCTCCGGCCGACGCCATGAGCGGGAGGAGATGACCGGTTCCCACCCCGAAGTGGATCCTCGGCACCCCCAGATCGGCCATCCCGGCCAGGACGCGGCGGCTGGCGGGCAGGACGCTGCGCCGGTACTCCTCGGCCGACAGTGCGCCCACCCAGCTGTCGAACAGTTGGACGGCGGAGGCGCCCGCCGCCACCTGGGAGCGCAGCGAGACGAGGGCCAGGTCGGCCAGGGCATCGAGCAGCCGGGCCCACAGCAGGGGGTCGTCGCTCATGAGTGCCCTCGTCCGCTCGTGCTGTCGTGACGGACCGCCTTCGATCAGGTAGCTGGCCACCGTGAAGGGGGCGCCGGCGAAACCGATCAGGGGGATCCCGAGGGGGGCCAGCGCCTCGGAGACCATCCGGACGGTCTCGAGGACGTACGGGGTGTCGGCACCGGGGTCGAGGGCCCGCAACCGGGTGAGGTCGGCGGCGGAACGGAAGGGTTCGGAGACGACCGGTCCGACTCCCTGCTGCACGTCGACCCCGAACCCCACGGCGGCCACCGGGACGACGATGTCGGAGAAGAGGATGGCGGCGTCCACCCCGTAGCGGCGTACCGGCTGGAGGGTCAGCTCGGCGGCCAGCTCGGGCCGGCGGATGGCGTCCAGGATGCTTCCCGGACCCCGGGCGGCCCGGTACTCGGGCAGCGACCGTCCGGCCTGGCGCATGAACCAGACGGGGACCCTCTCGGTCGGTTGGGACCGGCAGGCGCGCAGGAAGACCGAGTCGCCCACTGACACGGGACGACGCTACCCGACGTCCCCGTACGGCCCTCTTCGGCCGGCGGGAGCGACCGACTCCCCCGACCCGCCCGTAGGAACACCGGGACCGCGGCGGTATGATCGATGGTTCACTGCGCGCAGCAGGGAGGGGGAGCGGCTTTGGGCGCACATCCGGAGCTCGAGGCGGAACAGGCCCACATCGATCGTGCCTATGAGCGATTGGACCAGCTCCGGTCCGACGCCCAGGAACTCCTCCGGTCCGTCCTCGACCAGGGCCGCGGCGGCACCCACCAGTTCCGTGAAGAGCGTGATGTCATCGTCCGGACGTCCCTGGCCCGCCTCGATCAGCTGGACATAGGCGAGCAGGCCCTGTGCTTCGGCCGCATCGACCGCCGCTCCGACGACGACACGGTCGAGAGCTTCCACATCGGGCGGCTCGGGATCTCCGGGGACGACGTCGACCCCCTGGTGGTGGACTGGCGGGCCCCGGTGGCCGAGCCGTTCTACCGGGCCACCGGCCGCGAGCCCATGGATCTGGTCCTGCGCCGCCACCTGGCCGCCCACGGCCGGCGGATCGTCGGCATCGAGGACGAGCGCTTCGGGCGGACGTCGCTCCCGGGGGCCCCCGGGGCGCCGTCGGGCGCCGGTACCCCGGCGGGTGACGACGGGGCCGGGCTCGAGCTGGGCGGCCCCGGCGCCCTGCTGGCGGCCCTCGAGGGGGCCCGGACCGGCTACATGCGCGACATCATCTCGACCATCCAGCGGGAGCAGGACGAGATCATCCGGGCCCCCCTCCCCGGCGTCCTCGTGGTCCAGGGGGGCCCGGGGACCGGGAAGACGGCGGTGGCGTTGCACCGCGCCGCCTACCTTCTTTATACGCACCGTTTCCCCTTGGAGCGTCAGGGTGTCCTCGTCATCGGGCCGAACCCCCTCTTCCTCCGCTACATCGAGCACGTCCTGCCCTCCCTCGGTGAGAGCGGGGTCACCCTCTCGACGATCTCCGGCATCGTCCACGGCGTCCAGCAACGGGCCGAGGAGACACCGGCGGTGGCCCGCCTGAAAGGCGAGGCCCGGATGGCCACCGTGGTGGCCAACGCCGTCCGCACCCGCCAGCGGCCTCTCCGGCACGACGTCGACCTGCCCTACGGCGCCACCGTCCTCCATCTCACGACAGAGGCGTCAGCCGCCGCCATCGCCCAGGCCCGGCGCCGTCCCGGGACCCACAACGCCCGCCGCCGGTTCGTCGAGCAGCTGGTCGTCCGGCGCCTGGCCGACGACTACCTCCGCGCCACCAGGCTCCACCGGGGACCGTCCGTCGCCTCTTCCGATACCGCCGCCGCCGCCGACGCCGCCGACGCCGCCGACGCCGCCGCCGACGCCTGGCTGGCTCTGTCCCCGGGTGCGCCGACCCCGTCGCCCCCCGATCCCTGGGCGCCGGGAACCGGCAACGGTCACGCCGCCGGGCCCGACGACGCGGCCCGGGCCAGCAACGGGCACGGGAGGGCCGGGCCCGAGGCAGAGATCGTCTCCGCCGACGAGCCCGTCTTCGATCTGGCCGAGTTCTCCCGCCAGATCCGCCTCATCCCCCAGCTGGCCGACGCCCTCGACCGCATGTGGCCGCGGCTGAGCGCCGAGGAGCTCCTCCACGACCTCTTCGGGTCGCCCCCCCTCCTGGCCCTGGCGGCCCGGGGCGTCCTTACGCCGACCGACCAGGCGATGCTCGTCCGGGACCGGAGCACGGCGTTGGCCGACATCCCGTGGACGGCGGCCGACCTGGCCCTTATCGACGAGGCCCGGGTCCTCCTCGGGAAGCGGCGATCGCGGACCGGGTCCGATCCCGAGGACGGTCCGCGGACCTACGGTCAGATCGTCGTCGACGAGGCCCAGGACCTCTCTCCGATGCAGCTGCGGATGGTGGCCCGGCGGTCGCTGTCGGGTTCGGTGACGGTGGTGGGCGACATCGGCCAGGCCACCGGGCCCTGGGCCCCTTCGAGCTGGGACGAGGTCACGGCCCACCTTCCCGGCGAGCGGCCCTCGCGTCTGGTCGAGCTCACCGTCAGTTACCGCACCCCGGCCGAGGTCGTCGAGGTGGCGTCGAGGGTCCTGGCCGAGGCGGCCCCCGCTCTGCGCCCCCCGCGGCCCGTCCGCCGGTCCGGACATCCGCCGAGCTTCGTGGGGACGAACCCCGGGGACCTGGCCGGCGCCGTCGTGGCCGCCGCTGCCGCCGCCGTGAGGGACGTCGCCCCCGGGACGGCGGCCGTCCTGGCCCCCGCGGCGCTGGTGGGCGAGCTGGCGCTCGCCCTCGACGAGGCTGGATATCACGCCATCGACCCCCGTCGTGACGGCCTCGGGTCGCCGCTCAGCCTCCTCCCCGTCGATCTGGCCAACGGTCTCGAATTCGACGCCGTCGTGGTGGTGGAACCGTCCGCCATCGCCGACGAGTCACCTCAGGGACTGCGGGCGCTGTACGTCGCTCTGACTCGACCCACCCAGCGCCTCGTCGTGGTCCACGCGCAGCCGCTGCCCGCGTCCCTCCACCCCTGACGGCGGCCCGCCCTGGTGACCGTCCCAGGTCCGCCACGGTGTTGGCGCGGAGGGGTCGCCGTCCGCTAGGAAAGACGCCGTGACGCAGGCCTTGTCGGTGGAACAGACCGCGCCCGGGCAGCGTCACGTCCCCGAACGGCCCCCCCTGCTGGCCGTCGGCGTCATGATCTGGCTCGGATCGGAGCTGATGTTCTTCAGCGGCCTCTTCGCCGCCTACTTCACCATCCGGGCCAATTCCCACGTCCCGTGGCCCCCTCTCGACGGCAAGCATCTCGACTACGTCCAGGCCGGGATCTTCAGCGTCATCCTCCTGGTCTCCAGCCCGACCTTCCAGTTCGGGGTGTGGGCCGAGGAGCGGGGCGAACGGCGCAAGGCGCGGCGGTGGATCGTCACCAGCTTCATCCTGGGCGCCGGCTTCCTGGCCAACACCCTCTACGAGTGGCACGACTTCGCCTCCTCGCACCATGGCCCGTCGTTGAACGCCTACTGGTCGCTCTTCTTCATCATGACGGGCATCCACGGTCTGCACGTCGCCCTCGGCCTGGTGGCCATGATCTTCCTCCTCGGTCGCATGAAGGGGCAGGAGGGCGACCCCGGCGAGACCAACGTCTTTCAAGCGGTCGGGTACTACTGGCACTTCGTCGACTTCATGTGGATCGGCATCTTCAGTTGCCTTTTCCTCTTCAAATCGGGCTGATGACCAAGGAGACGAGGAGGGCGATGATCACGAGGCGCCGCCGGCTCCTGCTCCTACCCGCCCTGGTCGTGGTGGGGGTGGCGGTGGTGGGCCTGCTCAGTCCGGGGGCCGTCGTCCGCACGGCATCGGCCTCCACGGCCTCGGGAGCCACCGACGCCCTCAACCCGCCCGACCCCATCGCCTACCGGAAGCTGCCCAAGTCGTACATCGGTCCCGGTGAGCAGTTGTTCGAGGCCAACTGCTCGAGCTGTCACGGCGTCGACGGGACGGGGACGGCCAACGGGCCCAACCTGGTGGGCCTGGGTCCGGCCACGGCCGACTTCTGGGTGTCCACCGGGCGCATGCCGCTCGGCAACCCGGCCACCCAACCGATCCAGAAGGCCCCGCGCTTCCCCAACAAGGAGGTCCTCGAGATCGCCGCCTTCGTCGGATCGCTCGGCCCGACGGCCCCGGGGTTCCCCGACGGCATCCCGGTGGTCAACCTGAAGGGCGCCAACCTGGCCGAGGGCAACCAGATGTTCGTCCTCAATTGCGCCGCCTGCCACACCATCACCGGCTCCGGCGACGCGCTGGCCGACGGGAACTCGGCCCCGTCGCTGCACAAGGCGTACCCCTACCAGGCCGTCGAGGCCATGCGCATCGGGCCGGCCAACATGCCCCACTTCGGGCCCGACCAGTTGAGCGACCAGCAGGTGGCCGACATCGTGGCCTACGTGACCGGGCCCATCCAGCATCCCGACAACGTCGGTGGCATCGGGCTCGGTGGCATCGGCCCCGTGGCCGAGGGCTTCATCGGCCTCTTCATCGGGGTCGGGGGTCTGATGCTGGTGGCCTTCTGGATCGGTGACCGGACATGAGCGACCACCTCTCCGTCGACACCACCGAGGACTCGGCCACGATGACGAAGACCCCGGTCGCCTATCCGGTGGCGCGCTTCGACGACCCCCACATGCTGCCCCTGGCCAAGAACCCCCGTCGCACCGAGCTCATGGTGGCGGTCATCCTCCTCATCGGTGTGGCCGGCTTCGCCGCCTACGGCGCCCTCTACTGGGTCAACGGACCGAGCCCGGGCCAGGCCGTCGCCCTGGGGGTGGGCCTGTTCGGCTTCGGCTTCGGCCTCTCGGCCTGGGGCAAGTACCTGCTCCCCCAGGGGCCCTTCGTGGAGGACCGCCACCCCTTCCGCTCGAGCGAGGCCGACATCGAGGCCATGACGGCCGCCGTCGTCGATCGGGGCACCATGGTGGTGCGCCGCCGCGGCTTCCTCGGTGGGCTCCTGGCCGCCGGCTCGGGGATCATGGGGATCGTCCTCGTCTTCCCCCTCCTACGCTCGCTCGGGCCCAAGCCGGGGACGACCCTGGAGACGACCAATTGGAAGGCCGGGATCCGCCTGGTCGACATCACCGGCCGTCCCATCCACCGCGCCGACCTCGAGGTCGGAGGATTCATGACCGTGTTCCCCGAGGGCTTCACCAACGAGAACGCCTCGGCCTACGACCAGACAGTCCTCATCAAGCCCTTGAAGGAGCCCTGGCCGGTCCCGGCCGCCCGCCGGGACTGGATCCCCGACGCCTATGTGGCCTATTCCAAGGTCTGCACCCACGCCGGCTGCCCGGTCGGCCTCTACCAGGAGCAGCTCCTGCAGCTGCTCTGCCCCTGCCACCAGTCGTTGTTCGACGTCACCCAAGGGGCGAAGCCCGTCTTCGGCCCCGCCCCCCGCCCCTTGCCCCAGCTCCCGCTGATGATCGACGACGAAGGATTCATCAGGGCGCGCGCCGGCTATGACCAGCCCATCGGGCCCGGCTTCTGGGAGCGGTCGTGAGCACGACGACGGCGGTGACGGGGACGTCGAGCAACGGGAGTGCCAACGGCAAGCGGGCGGCCAAGAACAAGCCGGTCGACGGCGCCGTCCGGTGGCTGGACGACCGGCTCGGTGTGGCCAAGGGCGGCCGCACCATGCTCGACAAGATCTTCCCCGACCACTGGTCGTTCCTCCTGGGGGAGATCGCCCTCTACTCGTTCATCATCCTCCTGGCCACCGGCGTCTTCCTCTCCCTCTACTTCGTCCCCTCGTCGACCGACGTCGTCTACCACGGCGCCTACCTGCCGTTGCGCGGGATCCACATGTCCGCCGCCTACGCCTCGTCGCTCGACATCTCCTTCGGCGTCCGCAGCGGTCTGTTGATCCGTCAGATGCACCACTGGGCGGCCGACGTATTCGTGGGGGCCATCGCCGTCCACATGGCCCGCATCTTCTTCACCGGTGCCTTCCGCAAGCCGCGCGAGCTCAACTGGTTCATCGGGGTCACCCTGCTCACGCTGGCCATCGTGGAGGGGTTCCTCGGGTACTCGCTGCCCGACGACCTCGTCTCGGGGACCGGTATCCGCATCGCCTACTCGATCATCCTGTCCATCCCCGTGGTGGGCAGCTACCTGGCCACGTTCGTCTTCGGCGGGAACTTCCCCGGGAACGGGATCATCATCCCCCGCTTCTTCATCCTCCACGTCCTGATCATCCCCCTCGTCCTCCTGGGTCTGATCGCCGGCCACCTGGGGTTGCTGGTGAAGCAGAAGCACACCCAGTTCGCCGGCCACGGCCGTACCGAGGACAACGTCGTCGGGACCCCGATGTACCCCACCTTCATCTTGAAGACGACCGGTTTCCTCTTCATGGTGGCCGGGGTCCTGTGGGCTCTCGGAGGTCTGGTCCAGATCAACCCCATCTGGCAGTTCGGCCCCTACGAACCGACCAGGATCAGCTACGCCGTCCAGCCGGACTGGTACATGGGCTGGCTCGACGGGGCCCTGCGCATCATGCCCAGCTGGGAGTTCACCGGCTTCGGTCACACCATCCCGTTCGAGGTCTTCCTGCCCGCCGTTCTGTTCCCCGGACTCAGCTTCACCCTCTTCTATCTCTGGCCCTTCATCGAATCGAGGGTCACCGGCAACCGTGAGGCCCACAATCTGCTCGACCGGCCCCGGGACCGGCCGTTGCACACGGCGGTCGGGGCCACCGGCCTGGCCTTCTACTTCATGCTCTTCGCCGCCAGCTCGACCGACGTCCTGGCCAATTTCACCCAGATCTCGCTCAACACGGTGCTGTGGTTCTTCCGCTTCGCCGTCTTCGTGATCCCCGTCATCGTCGGCCTCGTGACGTGGTCGATCTGCCGGGAGATGACGGGCCTCCACGGCATCGGCAAGCGCAAGCGGGCCGTCGTCGTCACCCGCTCCGAGAGCGGCGAGTACGCCACGGTGCCGACGCCGCCCCGGCCCGGTGACGGGCACCGGGAACTCGACCCCGAGCCCGTCCCCGCCTTCATCGAGCCCGAGCCGGAACCGGTGGGGGCCGCCGGCGAGGGCGCGGGGGTCCGCCGCATTCCGCGTCAGCTCTAGCCCCCGAGGGCGGTCGGCCGTGAGTGCCGCACGAGCTCGCCCGCCGGCCCCCGCCGGCCCCGGACTGGCCCGCAAGCTGGGGATCCGTCCCGGTGACGTGGTGGCCCTGCTGGGTGCCCCGCCCGCCTGGTCGGCGGGGGAGCTCCCCCAGGGGGCCCGCCTGCGCCGCGGGCTGCGGGGACCGGCCGACGTCGTCATCGCCTTCCTGTGCCGGGCGTCGGACCTGGAGACGGTGCTGCCCCGGGTCGTCCCCGTCCTGCGACCAGAGGACTCGCTCTGGCTGGCCTGGCCCCGCAAGGCGGCCGGTCACGAGAGCGATCTGGGCGACGGACTCGTGCGCGGCGCCGCTCTCCGGACGGGACTGGTCGACGTCAAGGTGGCGGTCATCGGCGACGACTGGTCGGGTCTCCGTTTCGTCTGGCGGAACGAGCGACGCGACGAGGTCAGGCGCCGCCTGACGGCAACGTCGTGACGTCACCGGCGCCGCCCCGGCTAGAACGCGCCGTCGGTGAGCTGGCCCACGGTGTCCACCACCGTCACGTCGGCCAATTCCTCGGGCGGGGTGCGGCCTCCGGCCACCCAGACGGCGGACAGGCCGGCTCCGAGGGCCCCGAGGACGTCACGTTCCCAGCTGTCGCCCACCATGACGGTGGTCTGGGGCGACGCCCCCAGCCGGTCGAGGGCGAGGGTGAAGACGGCGGCGTCGGGCTTCCCGATGCCCACCTCGCCCGAGAAGACCACGGCGTCGAAGCAGCTCGCCAGCCCGGTCCCCTCGACCTTGAGTCGTTGGATGTCCGGCGGCCCGTTGGTGAGGAGTCCGAGCCGCCGTGTCCCCTGGAGGGAGCGGACCAGGCGCGCCGCCCCGTCGATGAGACGGTGGCCGCCGCGCTGGCTCTCGACGTAGGCCTCGGACATGGCGACAGCCAGTCCGGGGTCCTCCACCCCGAGCGCCGCCAGCGCCTGGCGCCAGACCTCGGGCCGGTAGCGACGGGCCCATTGCCGGAGGTCGTCGAGGACAGGGTGGCCGCCGTCGAACGTGGCCCAGAGCCCCTCCCAGGAGGCGATCCCGAGATCCCAGCAGAGCTGACGGCAGGGCCCCGCCCGCCACAGCCGGCGGGCACTGTCCAGGACACCCTCCTCGATCCGACCGGGGTCGAGGTCGGGGAGGAGTCCGGCGGCGTGACGGAGAGAGGACCGGGCCACCTTCTCTTCGAGGACGAGGGTGTCGTCGAGATCGAAGATCGTGGTCCCGACCGACATCACCCCGACGCTATCGACGTGCCCCACTCACCAAGGTCGGCCTATCGGAGCCGGTAGCCTGAAGAGCCGATGACGTCGTCTGCCCGAGCGCGTCGCATGGCGTTGCCCGGCGTGGTCACGGCGCTGGTCCTCGTCCTCACCCCCGGTGTCGGCCACGCCGACACGCTTCCCGGGGCACCGGGGTGCGCCATCCTGCCGGCCGACAACGTCTGGCATGCCAACGTCTCCGATCTGCCCGTCGATCCCGACTCGGCCACCTACATCGCCAGCATCGGGGCGACGGCGCCGCTGCACCCCGACTTCGGGGCGGGGAAGTACAACGGCGAGCCGATCGGCATTCCCTACAACGTCGTCCCCTCGGACCAACCGTTCGTCCCCGTGAAATTCACCTACTCCTCGCAGAGCGACCCCGGACCGTACCCGATTCCCAAGAAGCCGCTCATCGAGGGCGGGCCCCGTTCGACCGGGGACCGTCACGTTCTCGTCGTCGACACCGGGAACTGCACCGACTACGAGCTGTTCTCCGCCCGTGCCCGTCACGGGGGAAAATCGTGGCACGCCGGATCGGGAGCCGAGTTCCCGCTGGGATCCGACCTGCTGAGACCGGCCGGATGGACGTCGGCCGATGCCGCCGGCCTCCCCATCCTTCCCGGACTGGTCCGTCCCGACGAAGTGGCGGCCGGGGTCATCGACCACGCCATCCGTGTGACGGTGCCGGAGTCCGACGACACCTATATCTGGCCCGCCCGCCACGAGGCGGGAACGCCGGACCCGTCTCTTCCGCCCATGGGGCTCCGTCTGCGCCTGAAGGCCAGCGTCGACATCTCGCAGTTCCCGGCCATGGACCAGGTCATTCTCCAGGCGCTCAAGACGTACGGGATGATCGTGGCCGACAACGGATCGCCATGGTTCATCAGCGGCGTACCCAGTTCGTACTGGAACAACAACACGCTGCACGATCTCACCCAGATCACCGGTTCGGATTTCCAGGTGGTGGACGAATCGTGCCTGATGGTGAGCGCCGACTCCGGTGCCACCGATCCCGCCAACTGCACGGCCGGGTCGTAGGGCCGGTGGAGGCTGCCGCCGGGGGGTAGATCAGGGGCGATACTGGGCGGGTGCACGGTCAGGGGCAGCCGGGGTCACCTTCGGCACCAGGCCTGCCTCGGGGACTTCTGCCGTTGATCTGCGCGGCGGTGCTGGTCGATACCGTCTTCTTCACCGCTCTCACGCCGTTGCTGCCCCACTACGTCCAGGTCCTGGGGTTGTCCAAGGCGGGAGCGGGGATCCTCGTCGCCTCCTATCCGGTGGGCACCCTCATCGGGGCCCTTCCCGGAGGGGTCCTCGCCTCCCGCCTCGGGGTCCGCCCCGCCCTGGTGGTCGGCCTGGCCGTCATGAGCGCCGCCACCCTGGTCTTCGGATTCAGCTCCTCGCACGCCGTCCTCGACGGGGCCCGCTTCGTCCAGGGCCTGGCCGGGGCTTGCACCTGGGCCGGGAGCCTGGCCTGGCTGGCCGCCGCCGCCCCCGTCGAACGTCGCGGTCGGGTCCTCGGAGTGGCCTTCGCCGCCGCTCTCGGCGGCGCCCTCGTCGGTCCCGTCGTCGGGGCCGTGGCCAGTCGCGTGGGGACCGGTCCCGCCTTCGCCGCCGCCGGCGTCGCCGGCGTCGTTCTTCTCGTTGTCAGCACGACGATGCCGAAGCCCGCCCCCGGCGAACCGCAGAGCCTCCGTCATGCCTTGCCCGCCCTCCTCGAGCCCCGGATCGCCGCCGGGATGTGGCTCACCGCCCTGGCCGGGATCGCCTTCGGCGTGGTCGACGTCCTCGTTCCGTTGCGTCTCAGCGCCCTCGGCGCCAGTGCCGTGGTGATCAGCGCCGCCTTCCTCGGCGCCGCCGCCCTGGAGGGTGGGTTGTCCCCCCTCATCGGTCGACTCTCGGACCGTCGCGGATCGCTCGCTCCCGTTCGGGTGTCCCTGGTGGTGGCCGTGGCGGTCAGCGTCCTCATCCCGTTCGTGAGCCCGTCCTCGCTCCTGGTGGGTCTGCTGGTCGTCGGGTTGCCGGCGTTCGGTGTCCTCTTCGTCCCGGCGTCGGCCATGATCAGTGACGGTGCCGATCGCCGGCACCTCCACCAGGGTCTGGCCTTCGGGCTGGGCAACCTGGCCTGGGCCGCCGGCCAGGGGGTGGCGGCCGCCTCCAGCGGCGCCCTGGCCCAGGTCACCGTGGACGCTTTCCCCTTCGTCCTCCTGGGGGCCGTCTTCGCTCTGACGGCGCTGGTGCTGCGTCCGTCGGGACGCCGTCTCCTGGCCCGTTTCGGGGTGTCGGGGTCCGCCTCGTCATGACGGTCCTCGGTCGGCGGGCCGGCGGCCGGGCCCTCGTCGCCGTGGGCGTCGCCGGTGCCCTGACGGCGTGGGCTCTCAGCCCCCACCGGGCCGGATCGGCGGCGGACCAGGTGTGGTCCCCCTTCGTCCTCGTGGCAGGCCTCCTGCTGGTCGGCCTCGTGGCCGAGAGCGACGGGCTCTTCCGGGCGGCGGGATACCACATCGCCCGGCGGGCGCCCAACGGCCTGGCCCTCTTCGCCGGTGCGTCGGTCCTGGTCGCCGTGGTGACCTCGGTCCTCAACCTCGACACCTCGGTGGTGTTCCTCACGCCCGTCCTGGTCCACGCCGCCCGCAGTGGCGGTCGGGACGAGAAGCCCTTGCTGTACTGCTGCCTCCTGCTGTCGAACGCCGGCTCCCTGTTGCTGCCGGGATCGAATCTGACCAACCTGATCGTGGCCGGCCACCATCACGTTTCCGGTGCCACCTTCTTCGGTCGCATGGCCCCGGCGTGGGCGGCGGCCGTCGCCGTGACGGCCATCGTCGTGGGTGTCATGGAGCGGCGTTCGCTGCGTGGCGGGAACGGTGATCGGGCCGAGCGGGAGCCGACGACGATCGGCCTGGGCCTGGTGGCGGTCGTCGTCGTCACCGTACTCGTGGTGGCGCTGCGCTATCCGGCCATCCCCGTCGCCTCGGTCGGGATCTTGGTGGTCGGCATCCGCCTGGTCACGCGCCGCCAACGGGGACAGCAGGTGGCCGACGTCGTGGGCCTCCCCGTGCTGGTCGGTCTCTTCGGGGCGGCGGTGGCCCTCGGCACCCTGGGCCGGTGGTGGTCAGGGCCGGCCGCCGCGCTCACCCATCTCGACGCCTGGGGGACCGCCGCCGTGGCGGCGGCGGCCAGCGTCCTCTTCAACAACCTCCCCGCCGCCTCGTTGCTGGCGTCGCGGGTGCCGCCGCGCCCCTACGCCCTCCTGGTCGGTCTGGACGTCGGACCGAACCTCTTCGTCACCGGATCGTTGGCGTGGATCCTGTGGCTACGGGCCGCCGGCACCGTCGGCGCCCACCCGTCGGTGTCCCGGGCCAGCCTCCTCGGGGTCCTCTCCGTGCCCCTGGCGATGGCCGCCGCCGTGGGGACGCTCTCCCTCACGGGATCCCACTGACGTCTCCTCCCACGCCCACCGCCTCGAGCAGCGCCCTGGTGAATCCACTCATCTCGTCGTAGGGCAAGCGGTCGCGGGGCCACCACCGCACGGCGGAGGTCTCGTCCCCGTCGGGTCGCGGGGAGCCGTCGATCACGGTGGCGTCGAAGACGGTGGAGACGTACGAGGTCTGATCGCCGTTCGGATAGGTGATCCGGAATTCGGGCCCGCCGACGACACCGAGGAGAGGCCCCAGGGCGACGTGGACACCCGCCTCCTCCTGCGCTTCGCGCACGGCCGCCTGCTGCGGTGACTCGTCCGGCTCCACGGCGCCGCCGATGATGGCCCATTGACCGGTGTCGATGAGCTTGACGAGGAGGATCCGCCCGTCGAGGTCGCGGGGGATGACCCCGGCCGACGGGAGCACCAGGAGCTCGTGGCCCACGAGCTGGCGGAGCCGCTTGACGTGGGGCGAGATCGCCATCAGTTCCCGTCCCCCGGCCCCGACGCCTCCCCCGGACCGGGGACGAGGACACAGCGGGTGCCCCGGTAGATCGTGGGCATGCACTTGTTGCAGTGGATGCACAGGGATTCGCTGGCCGTCCCCCGGCGCATCCTGTCGACGAGGTCGGGTTGACGCAGGAGGGCGCGGGCCATGGCCACGAAGGCGAAGTCCTCGGCCAGGGCGTGCTCGATGGTGTCCAGCCGGTTGATGCCACCCAGCAGGATGAGAGGCATCGTGAGGGCGTCCCGGAACTGGCGGGCGTAGGGGAGGAAGAACGCCTCCTCGAACGGGTACGACGGAAGGAACCGGTGGCCGAAGAACCGGAACCCGAGACGGAGCGCCGGCGGAAGGGTGGCGCCGAACTCCCGCAACGGAGCCTCGCCGCGGAAGAGGTACATGGGGTTGGCCAACGAGCTACCGCCGGTGAGCTCCAGGGCGTCGAGGCCACCGTCCCCCTCGAGCATGCGGGCCACCTCCACGCTCTCGTCCAGCCACAGCCCTCCGGGGACCCCGTCCGACATGTTCAGCTTGGCCGTCACCGCCATCCGGTCCCCGACGGCCTCGCGCACCACCTCCACCACCCGGCGCGGGAACCGGGCCCGGTTCTCGAGGCTCCCGCCGAAGCCGTCGGAACGACGGTTGAGTTTCGGGCTCAGGAAGGCACTCAGCAGATAGTTGTGTCCGAGATGGATCTCGACGCAGTCGAAGCCCGCTTCCCGCACCATCACGGCGGCCCGCCGGTAGTCCTCGATGATCCGGCTGATGTCGGCGTCGGTGGCCCCCCGGAGCCTCGATCCCATGGGGCTGAAGCCGTTCGACGGTGCCAGGGCGGGTGCCCCGTTCGACCGGGCGTTGGCCACCGGCCCGGCATGTCCGATCTGGGCGGCGGCGGCCGCCTGAAGGCCATGGATTGTCTCGGTGAGACGTCGCAGTCCGTCCAGGGCCTCGGGGCGCAGTGCGATGCACCGCTTGTCGGTCCGTCCCTCGGGGGAGACGGCCAGGTAGGCGACGGTCGTCATCCCGACCCCGCCCGCCGCCACCCGCCGGTGGAAGTCGACCAGCTTGTCGCTGACCAGACCGTCGGGCATCACGCCCTCGAAGGTGGCCGCCTTGATGATCCGGTTCCGCAGGGTGACCGGGCCGAGCTTCGCTGGTTCGAAGACTTTGGCCGCCACCCCGCCACCATAGTGCGACGTCTTCGGCGGCCTCTGGGGTTGCCGGTTGCCCGACGATCAGACGGTGCCGCCCCGCCTGCTCTCCACGGTCACGCCGACGAGGGCGGAGATGACGAGGGCGAAACCCGGGGCCAGCAGCCACAACCCGAAGACGAGGGACAAGACCACGAGGAACAACCCCATACCGAGGACGAAGGGCCAGATGCTCGAGTTCGGAAAGGAGCCGATGACGCCGTGCCCCTCCTCGATCGACGCGTCGGTACGGTCCTCGGGCCGAGGTTTCATCCGGTGCGACCACCACAGGTAGTAACTCCCGGGGAGCAGTCCGAGGGCCGTGGTTCCCGCCAGCATCATGGTCCCGCCCTGCTCGTACGACCAGAACCAGTAGACGGCGCCGACGATTCCGAAGAATATGGCGATACCGATCAGGAAAAGGGCCTCGATGCGCACCGGTGGTCTCCTCCGCTACTCGTGTCCGCCGTCGGAACCCGAACCGACACCGACGGGTTGGCGGTGGGTGCCGTTGCCATTGGTGTTGTGGGTGAGGGCCGGGGCATCGGGGTGGTGGAAGTCCCACACCGGGCGCTCCGAGCGCACCGGCGGGAGTCTCTCGAAGTTGTGGTGCACGGGGGGTGACGTGGCGAACCACTCCAACGTGTGACCGTCCCACGGGTTGTCACCGGCGGCGACGGGGATGCGCCACGAGACAAGGAGGTTGGCCAGCATGAAGACGAACGAGATGGCGATGATGACGGCACCGATGGTCGAGAGCTGGTTGAGGAACTGCCAGCCCAGACCGGGGTCGTAGGTGGCGACGCGCCGGGGCATGCC
Organism: uncultured Acidimicrobiaceae bacterium; assembly: GCA_963800065.1. Taxonomy (GTDB): domain Bacteria; phylum Actinomycetota; class Acidimicrobiia; order Acidimicrobiales; family UBA8190; genus CAWJFJ01. Next base: position 600,917 of record CAWCZO010000003.1, read on the forward strand.
TTCCAGGCCCAGTCTGTACTGCGGCATGAAGGTCAGCCAGAAGCCGATGAACATGAGCCAGAAATGCCACCTACCCAGGTTCTCGCGCAGCATCCTCCCCGTGAACTTGGGGTACCAGTAGTAGAAGCCGGCGAAACCGGCGAAGACGGCCGTACCGAAGAGCACCTGGTGGAAGTGGGCGACGACGAAGTACGTGTCGTGGGTGGCGAAGTCGATGGGGGGCGAGGCGAGCATGATGCCCGTGAGTCCACCCATCAAGAAGGCGAACAGGAATCCGACGCAGAAGAGCATCGGTACCTTGAAGCTTATCTGGCCCCGCCACATCGTCCCGATCCAGTTGAAGAATTTGATCCCCGTCGGCACGGCGATCAGGAGGGACAGAAGCGAGAAGAAGGGGAGGAGGACGGTTCCCGTGGTGAACATGTGGTGGGCCCAGACACCGGTGGACAGTGCGGCGATGGCCATGGTGGCGAAGACCATTCCCTTGTAACCGAACATTGGTTTGCGCGAGAAGACGGGGATGATCTCGGAGACGATGCCGAAATAGGGTAAGGCCAGGATGTACACCTCGGGATGGCCGAAGAACCAGAAGAGGTTCTGATAGAGCACCGGTACCCCTCCACCGACCACCGTGTAGATGTGGGTTCCGAAGTGCCGATCGGCGAAGAGCATCACCATCGCCGCGGTGAGGATGGGGAAGGCGATGAGGATGAGGATGGCCGTCACCAGCATGGCCCACGTGAAGAGCGGCAACCGGAACATGGTGAGACCGGGGGCGCGCAGGTAGAATGTCGTCGTCACCAGGTTGACCGCGGTGAAGATGGCCGAGAAGCCGGTCAGGGCGATGGCCAGGATCCACAGGTCGGGTCCGGCGCCCGGTGAGAACGTGGATTCGGAGAGAGGGGCGTACCCGACCCATCCGAAGGCGGCGGCTCCGCCGGCGGTGAGGAAACCCAGCACCATGGTGATCGACCCGCTCAGGTAAAGCCAGTACGACAGGGCGTTCAGACGGGGGAACGCCATGTCCGGTGCGCCCACCTGGAGCGGAAGGATGAAATTGGCCAGACCTCCGAAGGCGAACGGCCCGGCGAACAGGTACAGCATCAGGCTTCCGTGCATGGTGAAGAGCTCGTCGAACTGCTGGTTGGAGAGACGTCCGAGGCTGGTCCCGCCCCCGGGGCTCAGCAGCTGGTAGCGGATGAGCAGGGCCATCAGTCCGGCCAGGAAGAACATGACGAGCGAGGTGACGATGTAGTTCATCCCGATCACCTTGTGATCGGTGCTCGTCATCCACTTGAGCAGCCCGGTCGGTCCCTCGTGGTGCTCGGGATGGTCGTGGACCGCGTGGCGTTCGGCCAGAACGGTCATGCTGTCGCCTCCCTCGGTGTCGATGTGTGGCGCACGGAACCGGCCGCCGTGGTGGCCGAGCCGGCCGAGCCCGTCGGTGGGGGCGACGGAGTCCGCGCCGCCGCCGTGGTCGCGCTCTGCTCGGAGCTCAGCCACTGCTGGAACTGAGCCGCCGGTAGGGCCACCACGTGGAAGAACATCTCGGAGTGGTACAGCCCGCAGAATTGGGTGCACTGGGCGCGGTAGATCCCGGTCTTCTCCACCGTGAGGTCGAATTTGTTGAGGACCCCGGGCTGGGCGTAGCGGCTGAAATTGAATTGGGGCACGTAGAAGCCGTGGATCGTGTCCTTGGAGCGGAGGTAGATACGGACCGTTTTGCCGGCCGGAACGATGAGTCCCGGACCGAGACAGCGGTTGGCCGGGGCGCAGGCTCCACCGTTCAGCCCCACCGGGTCGGGATCGTTCAGCGTCTCCCCCTCGACGTTCACGTGCTTGCCGGCGTAGTTGAATTCCCATCCCCATTGGAAGGCGTAGACGTCGACCGTCACCGCCGGGTGGGGGGCTACGTTGTCCACCGCGTTCTCGGTGACAACCGTGAAGCCGAAGAGGACGAGAACGATGATGATGGGGATGACGGTGTAGGCGATCTCCAGGCCGGTGTGTTGCTGGAACTGACGGGGGATGGCGTCGGACCGTCGCCGGTAGCGCACGATCGACCAGATGATCAGGGAGGCCGTGATCACCCCGACCACGATGGCGGCGATGAAGGTCCCGGCGTAGAGGGTGAACTCGTCGTGGGCCTGACTCGTCGACCCGCGGTAGCCCCAGAAACTGGGGAGCTGACAGCCTCCGAGGACGAAGGGGAGGGCGAGGGCACCGATGAGGGCGAGACGACGCGGGTGACGCTTGAGCGCGGCGGCGCCGGTCGAGCCGGTGGTCGGGGCGTTCACGGCGCCGACCTTAGCCAACCGCGCCCCGCGAGTAGTAGTTCGTGGATCCGCCTCAGATGTGGTCCGGGTCGTGGCCGTCTGACTCGCGCGCGGCCCAGCTGAAGACCCCCTTCGCCATGGTCGAGGTCGCCGCCTCGGCGCACAGCGTGAAGACCCTGGCCCGCACCCTGTGCACCCCCGGATCGGTGGGGGCGGCCAGCGCCGCCAGTTCCGCCAGCTGGGCGGCGACACGCAGGGGCTCCGTCCCGTCGGCCCCCGACCCGTCCCCGTGGGCGTCGGCGGTGGCCGACTCGGCCAGGGCCAGGGCCCGGTCGGCCAGGGTGGAGGCACCGCCGACGAGATCGGCCAGTTCGGCGGCCAGGGCCCTCTCCGGCGCCGGTTTGAGGGTGGCGGGGTTGCCGTCCCACCACCCTCCGTAGAGGCGCCAGATGTTGCGGACGATGAACTCGGGCTCGTCGTAGACGGGACGGAGGTAGGGCCGTTCGAGCAGTTCCGGGGGGGCGGCCACGGTGTGGAGGATCTCGTCCAGGCGGGCGCCGCCGTTCATGAGGGCCAGGGTCTGGTCCACCAGGGAGTCGAGGAGGTCGGCGGTGTCGGTCAGGGCCCGGTGGACCCGGTCGGCGCCGAGGACGGGGAACCCGTGACCGGGGAGGAGCACCTCGGGTCCGAGCGCCACCATCTCCCTGAGGGCGGCGGCCCACTCCCGGGGGTAACGCTGGACCTTCTGCGGGTTGCCCGCATTGGGGGAGGCCCAGATGAAGAGGTCACCGCTGCACAGCACCTTGTCGTCGGCCACCCACGTCCAGGTGTGGTCGTCGGTCTCCCCCCTGGCGTGATGGAGATCGAACCGCCGGCCCCCCACGTCGAGCGACAGCCGGTCGGCGTAGGTGCGGTCCGGATAGCGGTACGTCGTCGGCCATCGCAGGCCCGGGACGCCGAACTGGCGTTGGTTGATGATCTCGTTGTAGCCCGCCGTGAAGATGTAGCGATCGAATCGTGCCGGCAGGGCGTCATGGGCCACGACCACCGGCGGGGGCCACCCCCGCTCCGTCGCCTCCTGCTCGAAGACGGGTACGCCGAAGACGTGGTCGATGTGGCCGTGGGAGTAGATCGCCGTGTCGAGGCGGAGCTCCGACCACCGCCGCAGCGTCTCGTGGACGGCGGTGGCCACGAAGGCCGAACCGGTGTCGACGAGGACCAGTCCGTCGCCGGTGGAGAAGGCCGACACGTTGGCGAAGGAGGGGACGAAGGCCACGCCGTCGGCGATCTCGGCCAGGCCACCGATGTAGCCCCCCACAGGGTGGATCTCGGTGACGTCGATGGCGCCGCGCCACAGCTTGTCGGCCAGCTCGAGCACGTCGTCCGCCACGGGCCCTCCCGCCTCGCCGGTGGGCCGATCCTACGTGATCGCCCTCGTCACGAGGGCGGCCACCCGGGCCCGTGGAGGTGCTTCACCTGGAGGCGCGGCGCCAAGCACGCTGCAGGCGCCCGGCGTGCCCGCCCATCCGCCGGGCGCCCTCATCGATCGTCACCCGGGCGTCGGGTAACCGGTTCCGGGCACCGGCCGTCAGACGGCCCAACCCGCGGATGGCCGTCAGCGCCGGGCTGGCCGGCTGCGCCGGGCCGGCCGGGGATCCGGGTACCGGCTCACCGTCGGCGTTCGAGCCCGATGCGGCGGCCGTGGCCACGGTGGGGTCGGTGCGATTGGTGTAGCGGGTCAAGGTCGTCACCCGCAACCACGTGAGGGCGACCACTTCGACGGCCACGATGCCCAGGAGGCCGGGGCGCAGGGCCGGCACCAGGGGCGATGCCGCCAGGAGGATACCGGCGGCCACGTCGAGGACGGCGTGGAGACGTGCCCCGCAGACCTTGACGAGCCCGAGGGGGCCGCGGGCGGTGAGAGCCAGGAGTCCGAGGGCCGCCCCGGCCACCAGCAGGAGCCCGCCGCGTCCGATGTGCACGGACAGCACGACGAGGGCGACGGCGAAGAAATACTCGAAGAGCTGGTGGAAACCGAAGGGGATCGGATGCCGCCGACGCGGGGCGGCGGCAGTCGTGCCCGGGCCCCGGGGCGAAATGAGAGCTCTATCCCTTTGAGGCGCTCGGCCCGTCACCGTCGGCCGAGGTGGCCTTGTCGCCCCCGGGGTCGGTGGTCTCGCTCTTTCCTTCCTCGAGACCCTTCTTGAACTGTGACTGGGCCGAACCGAGAGAACGAGCCAGCTTCGGGATCTGCGAGCCACCGAAAAGGACGACGACGATGACGATGAGGACGATGACGCCGTCCACACCGAAGATTTCAGCCAGGACTGGGTGCACGGGTGCCTTCCCTTTTCCGGAGCCCGAGGATGGGCGGGACCCTCCGCCCAGGTTAGACCTGCTCGGGCTCCGGCGAAAGGCGCCGGGGCCGGCTTCGGCCCACGGGCCCCGGTGCCGGTCGACCCGGTGCAGGTCAACCGGCCAGGAAGACCCCCAGGGCCAAGGCGGCCACCGACGACACGGCCGTGACGGCCCCCCATGCCGCCAGCCCCGCCTTGGTCGAGGCCCGGCTGTGCAGCCAGGCCCCCAGTCCGGCCACGAGGACGACGGCGATCTTGACCCCCAGCACCACCTGCCAGGCCCGGGGCTGCCCGACATGGGTGGTCGACACGTTCCACAGCCCGGTGACGAGGAGCAGCCCGTATGCCGGCCACTGGATCCGGGCGAAGGCCTGCGCCAGGGAACGCGCCGCGCCCTCGCCCAGACGACGGGCCGTGGGGACGAGCCCGGCCAGGGTCAGCTGACCGCCCACCCAGACGGTGGCGGCGAGCACGTGGATGGACACCCGGATCCCGTCGAGCGCGGGAGCCAGGGCCGCCGGTCCCGCCGCCGTCACGGCGCCGACGGATGCTTGGCCGGTCATGGGGCCGGATTCTTCCCGGTCACTTCCCCTGCCACCGGGGCTTGCGTTTTTCGGCGAAGGCGACGGGGCCCTCCATGGCGTCGGCCGACGAGAAGACGACACCCACCGCTTCGGCGTTCAGGGCCCACCCTTCGTCGTCCCCGACACTGGCCGCTCCCACGACGACCTTCTTCGTCCAGCGCACGGCCAGCGGGGCGTTCTCGGCGATGAGGTCGGCCAGCGCGAACGCCTCCTCGATCAGGCGGGCGCCGGAAACCACGCGGTTGACGAGACCGAGCGCCAGCGCCTTCTCGGCGTCGATCGGCTCTCCCGTGAGCGCCAGTTCCAGGGCGACGGCCAAGGGGAGCCGCTTGGGGAGGCGGAGCAGGCCCCCGGCCCCGGCCAGGAGTCCCCGCTTGACCTCGGGGATTCCGAATGTGGCGTGGTCGGCCGCCACCACCAGGTCACAGGCGAGCATGATCTCGCAACCCCCGGCCAGGGCGGCGCCGTTCACCGCGGCGATGAGGGGCTTCGAGAAGGTCCGCTGGGTGATGCCCGCGAATCCTCCGGTGGCGCCCAAGATGGAGGCCCCCTCCCCTGAGGCGAAGGCTTTCAGATCCATGCCGGCGGAAAAGGCCTTGTCGCCGGATCCGGTCACGATGACGACCCAGCAGTCGTCGTCGGTCTCGAGCTCGTCCAACGCACGCGACATGGCTTGACTGACGTCACCGTTGATGGCGTTGCGGGCCTCGGGCCGATTGATGGTGAGAATCTCGACGTGCCCGCGACGTTCGCGTTCGACTGCTGACATCTCCGTTCCCTTTCGTCGCTTGGGTGGTTCACCGCCGCCGAACGGCGCCGGGCGTTGGCTTTGGGATGCGCCTGGTCCGTGAGTCTCGCCGCACCGGGGCCGTGCCGCCATCCGGCCTGGTCCCGCCGCCCTCGGGCTGGTCCCGGGACCTGTCCCGGCGATCAACGCGGAGGCGTGCTCAACGGGGCACGGAGTAGCGCGGGGGAGCGCCGTGCAGGTCGATCCTGGCGCCCACCAGGTTGCGGGCCGCCAGGGACGGCAGCTCGGTGACGTCGGCGGCGGCGGCCACGTGGCGCCCGTCCTGGAGGCGGGCGATCACCGGCGCCGCCGTGATCTCGTCGCCCCCGGCGCTCGTCACCGTGGAGGCCAGGACGACGGCGGGTCCGGTCGCGTCCGGGGCGATCTCGACGGCGGTGGCGTCTATGGCGGCCTGGGCCGTGCTCGTGTCGCCGCGACGCCACCCCGACGGGGGAGGAGCCGCCCCGTAGATCCCCGCCGCATGCTTCGTCAGGTACCAGCCCAGGGCGGTGACCAGGCCGGTGCCACCGGTCTGGCGTAAACGGTCGACCATCGTGGCCACCGCGTGGAGCGAGTAATTGTTGCCCGGTCCACCGAAGTACGGGAGCCCGCCGGTCACGGTGAGCCCGCGAGGGTCGTCAGGGCCCAGACCCAGCGCGTCCGCCGCCAGTTCCACCGCGCAGGGGAAGCAGGAGTAGAGGTCGAAGGCGCTGATGTCGTCGACTCCGGACCCCGACGCTTCGCAGGCGGCCGTGATCGACGCCTTCATGGCGGGAGCGGTTCCCGGATCCGGTCGCGCCGTGGGGTACCACACGTCGGTGCACTCGGAACCGGACCAGCAGAACACGGCGCCGTCCGCGACGCCCGCCCGGCGGGCCGCCCCCAGCGAGCTGACGACGACGGCGGCGCCCTGGTCGACAGTGAACATGGCACACATGTTCTTGGCATAGGGCTCGGAGACGAGCCTGTTGCCGGGGGAGATGTCCGACAACTCGGCCGGAGTGCGGACATCGGGGAACCAGGCGTAGGGATGACCGGCGGCCACGGCGGTGAACGGAGCCATGAGCCGTCCGAGATGTCGGCGGTGCTCGGCGAGGCTCCGGTCGGCCCGGTGGGCCAGGACGCTCTCGAAGAGAGCGTAGAGGTGGACGGGGGCGATGAGCCCGGCGTGGAGCTCGGCCGCACTCACCGGAGGTCGGTCGTCGCCGATGACCGGATCGGGGGGAGCGGAACGGCGCCCGGTGGCGCCGGGCTCCGGCCCGCCCGATCGGGCCGAGCGTTGCGCCTCGGCGCCGGCGATGAGGACGACATCGACGGTGCCGGCGGCGATGGCCGCCGAGGCCCGGTTGACGAGCCACTGCGGCGAGTTCCCGCCGACGGTCGTCGTCTCGGTGCGCCGCGGTGACAGGTGCAGTCGTCGCGCCAGGTCGGCCGCCGGTGCCGTACCGGCCGGAGAGATGATGTTGACCACCGAGACCTGCTGGACGTCGGCCTGGAGCCGGGGAACGCCGTCGAGCGCCGCCCGCGCCGCCCGTTCGGCCAGATCGAGTGCCGAGACGACATCGCGGCGCTCGATGGACTGTCCCGTCGCCACCACCACGGGAAGGCGGTCGTCCGGTGTCACTGGCCTGGCTCCTCGGTTCGAAGGTGGCGACGCGGCGACCGACGGTCGCCCCTGACCAGGGTAGGCAGGCCCCTTCGGCCATGCCATGCTGAGCGCGTGCCAGCGACGGACCGAGCGGCCGAGGTGAAGCCGGACGCTGCCGGCGGGGGAGTCCTTCCCGAGGGATTCCGTTTCGGTGTCGCCACCGCCGGCTTCCAGATCGAGGGCGGGTTCAACGGTCCGGGCGAACCGGCCAACAACTGGGTCCGGTGGGAACGGGCCGGACGGGTGGAGCCGTCGGGCATGGCCGTCGACTTCTGGAATCGGTACGAGGAGCATCTCGACCGGGTGGTGGCCCTGGGCTGTGACGCTTTCCGATTCGGTGTCGAATGGGCCAGGGTCGAGCCTTCGCCGGGCCTGGTGGACGACACCGCCCTTGACCGGTACGAAGCGGTGCTCGACGCATGTCACGAACGGGGCCTCGAGCCGCTCGTCACCTTGCACCACTTCACGCACCCGGCCTGGCTGGGCGAGGACTTCTGGTTGTCGTCCGATTCACCCGCCCGCTTCACCGGGTGGGTGGAGCTCGCGGCCGGCCGCCTGGCCCGGCGCTGTCGAAATTGGGTGACCGTCAACGAGATCAACGTCCTGGGCATGGGTTCATACCTTCTCGGAACGTTCCCCCCGGGCCGCTCTCTGGCCGTCCGTGACATGGTCCGGGCCTTCGACAACCTCCTCGCCGCCCACGTGGCGGCCTACGACGTGCTCCACCGAATCCAACCACAGGCAACGGTGACGACGAACAACGCGTCGGTCAGCGTCTACGAGGTGGACCGGATGTTGATCGACCTCCTGCTCATGCGCCGCGCCGGGGTCGCTCGCGGTGACGTCGGGAGCTACATCGCCGATCGGCGTGCCTCGTGGTATGCGGCCCTACCGGCACCGGATCCGGTCGAGAGGATCCTGCGCCGGATGGGCGAGCGGGCGGCGAAAGATCCGGTCGGCGCCTTCGGCGCCACCCTCGACGCCGTGTGGTCCAGCCCGCACGAGCTCACGCTCGACGTCATCGGGATCGACTACTACGACCCCGTCGCTTCCCACCACGTCCGGATCCCGGGCACCCGTACCGCCGGAGGCCGCTCGTGGTCGCCGGGGCGGGAGTTGTGGGACGACGTCGTGGACCCGTCCGGCCTGACCCGCTACTGCCGGGCCAACGCCACCCAGGGCCTCGATCTGTGGATGGTCGAGAACGGCGTCTGCAACCGGGTTCGTCGGGGTCGGCCCTATCCGCGCCTCGACGGCTGGGACCGAATCCGATATCTGCGGGAGAACCTGGCGGCGCTGGTCCGATCCGTCGATGCCGGGGTACCGGTCGGCGCCTACTACCACTGGACACTGGTCGACAATTACGAGTGGGGGAGCTATGAGCCGCGCTTCGGGATCCATGGAGTCGATCGCGAACGGGGTGTGCGCCTGCTCGACACCGATGCCACGGGGGCCGACGCCGCCGGTGCCTACCGGTCGATCATCAGCGGTCTGCGGGCAGGCGACCGTTCTGTGACCGATCGGGGAGCATGAAGGACGGGGGGAGAGGCCGGACCGGCCGTGCTCAGCCCTGTCCGGCGGCGAACCGTTCGGGATCGACGGCCACGAACAGGGCTTCGGCCTCGGCCAGGACGGTGCCGGCCTGACGCGCCTCGCCGGTCATCAGCAGCTTCCGGCCGTCGCGGCCCGTCAGACGGGCCCGGAACTCCAGGGGGACCCCGATCGGTACCGGTGCCCGGTAGGTCACGGTGAGACGGCCGGTGAAGGCCGGGGTACAGGTGATCGACAGGACGAACCCCATGGTCTCGTCGAAGAGGGCGGCCACGATGCCGCCATGGGCCCGGCCGGGGGCTCCCTCGAACGCCTCCCCCAGGGTGCTGCGCAGGACGGCGTCATCGCCCTCGCGCCTGACCTTGGCGGCGACCCCCATGGGGTTGGCGGGGCCGGTCACGATGCAGTCGGTGAAGTGGCTCCCCCTCGTGCCCCCCTGGGGGGGCGGCACGACGAAGAGGTCGCGATTCATGTTCAGCGTCGGGCGCTGGCGCCGTGGCGACGCCTCCACCTGGGCCAGAAGGTCCTCCACGGTGATCGTCAGCCGCTCAAGCGCCTCGTCGGCGACGTCGTGCCCGACGATGGCGTGTCCCAGCCGGCGCATGGCGGCGGCGGCGCCGAGCCGCGCCGGCGACACCGGGGTTCCGGGATCGTCGACGCCGGCCGGGGTGCTCGGATCGTCCACCGCGGTCAATTGCGGGTGACCTCGGCCCAGGCCACTCCCTTGTCCGCCTCGAAGTCGCGGGGAAGGCCGAGGATCCGCTCGGCCATCTGATTGCGCAAGACCTCGGAGGTGCCTCCTTCGATGGTGTTGGCGCGCGCCCGCAGAAACGTCGTGGCCCGAGCCTGGGCCTGGCCGTCGTCGGGCGCCCAGGCGATCCCCGCCATGCCGTTGACGTCGACGGCGAAGCTGGACCGTCTCTGGTTGTACTCGGCGTTGAACACCTTGTTGACCGCCCCCTCGGGTCCGGGCTGCTGGCCCCTCATGCGGGCGGAATTGGCCCGGAAGGCGGTGATCTCCTTCACCTCAGACTCGATGTAGAACTGGGCCAAGTTCTGACGGACACGCCGATCGGTACGGTCGGGGATCTGATCGAGATACGTCTGCCACGCGTCCCGGCGGACGCCCCCGGTGAACGAGACCGGATCCAGAGAAACCCCGGCCAGCGCCACCCGCTCGTTCATCAAGGTGGTCCGGGCGCAGCGCCATCCGTCGCCGACATCGCCCACCCGGTTGGTGTCGGGGATGCGGACGTCGGTCAGGAAGACCTCGTTGAACTCCGACGACCCGGTCATCTGCCGCAGGGGTCGGACCTCCACTCCCGGTGACTTCATGTCGACGATGAAGTAGGTGAGCCCTTCGTGCTTGGGGACGTCCGGATCGCTGCGGGCCAGCAGCATCCCGAAGGCGGCGAATTGGGCGATGGTCGTCCATACCTTCTGGCCGTTCACCACCCACTCGTCGCCGTCGCGCACGGCGCGCGTGGACAGCGATGCCAGGTCTGAGCCAGAACCGGGCTCGGAGAAGAGCTGGCACCAGATCTCCTCGGCCGAGAGGATCTTGCGGAGGTAACGCTCCTTCTGCGCCTCGGTGCCGTGCTCGATGATGGTGGGGCCGGCCAGTCCCACACCCAGGAGGTTGATCGAGACCGTGGGAAGCCGGTAGCGGACGAGTTCCGACCGGATCACCTGTTGCATCCACGTTTCGCCCGACAGGCCGCCATACTCCTTGGGCCACAGCGGCGCCGCGTACGGGCTGCGACCGATGGTCCCCTGCCACATGAAGGGGCTGAAGCCGCTGTCGGTCTTCAGCCGTTCCACGGCACCGTCGTCTCCGGCGTCGACCAGATCCATCCACGTGGCCGGAAGGGCCTGGCGGAGCCAGGCACGGAATTCGGATCGAAACGCCGTCCGTTCGGGAGTGTCCTCGATCTCCCAGCGCATGTTCTCGACTCCCTCTCTCACTACAGTGACCCTGCCGTCGACGGTCGCAGCACCGTCGCCTGTGCTTCGAGCTTAGGGGAGGTCGTCCGATGCCCACCACCGACAGCGCTGGTACGCCGGCCCTCACTCACGAAGAGCAGCGGGCCTTTCGTCAGGCCGTGCCTGCGGCGATGCTCGCCACCCCGTACATGTCAGTGCTCGGTCTCGTCTTCGAGAGCTACGAGACCGACGAGGTCACCATCCGGCTTCCCTTTCGGGCCGACCTGACCAATGACGGTGTCTCGTATCACGGCGGGGTGATCGCCACCGTCATGGACACCACCGGCGCGGCGGCAGCGTGGTCCGACCACGATTTCAGCAAGGGCACGCGTGCCTCCACCGTGGCCCTCTCGGTCCAATACGTCGCCGCCGCCCACACAAGCGATCTGGTCTGTCGTGCCCGGACCGTGCGACGGGGGCGAGAGCTCACCTTCACCGAGATCATCGCCAGCGATGCCGACGGTCGGGTGGTGGCGCACGGGATGCAGACGTACCGGATCGTCTGAGACGGGAGCGTTCAGCGGGTGGCTGACACCCCCGATGGCTCATGAACGTCGCCGGCTCCGCCCAGTGCCCGCCGCCGTTCCGTCACCTCCTCGATGAAGGTCCGGCCCTGTCCCAGATAACGGAGAATGTCGGCCTGCGCCTGGGGGCGCGGGAGCATCCACGAGTGGCCTCCGGGAACCCAGACCACGTCCCGGTGAACGAGCTGGGAGAACTCGTGGGCGGTGGCGGCGTTGACGATCCGGTCGAAGCAGCCCCAGATGGGGAGGATGGGGACCGCCTCGTCGACGATATGACACACCTCGTCACGGAGGTCGATGGTCATGATCATGGAGCCGACCGGGAGCGAGCGCCCCATGGTGCGCAGGTTGCGGCTGGCGTCGGGCCACAGTCCACGCAAGGTTGACGGCAGCCTCCGCCCGATCAGGAGTCCGGGGGTGTCGAGGAGGACCGCCAGCATCAGGTCGGCGACGCCGGCCACATCCGGAACGACCGGCGACAGCAATGACACCAGCACGCCGTGCCGCTGCTTCCACTCGGGAGTGGCCGCTCCGTCGCGGTAGACGATCCCCAGGGTGCGCTCGGGGTGGGCGTCGGCGAATTGGACGGCCACGGCCCCGCCCATGGAGTGGCCGAGGAGAACGGCCTGCTCCACACCGAGGTGGTCGAGGAGATTGACGATCTCGTTGGTCAAGCCCCGGATCGAGACCCGTTCCCACGGGAGGGGGTCGCTCCCGGCGAATCCCGGAAGGTTGGGATTGATGACGCGCCATCCGAAGGTCTCGGCCAGGTGGATGCTCTCACGCCAGTACATGCCACCGCCGGCGAAGTAGCCGTGGAGGTTGACGGCCCAGATGGGAGCGCTGCCGGGACCCTCGGGACCGAAGGCCGCCTCGTTGTCGGACACGGCGTACCGCATGCGACGGTCCTCGACGATGATCTTCCCCGGCACCATCTCGATGGCCCGACCGCCGTCCGCCGGCCGCCCGCACCAGGAGACCCCGGTGGTACGGCGAGCGGTGGGGGACCGGTCGGCCCGGTCCCGGCCCGCGCGAGATGTGAATGCAGGGAGACGCATGGCGACGGGCTCCGAGGCTAGTGCAGCACCCCCCCGGCTCCCGGGGATCTGAAGCTCAGGCACCCGTCGTCACGGCCGTGGCCCGGGCCAGAGCGTCTCCGGCCTCGGCGACGAAGCGGCGGACGAGGTCGCCCGCCGGCACCAACTCGTGGATGGCGCCCACCCCCTGCCCGGCGGGGTAGCACTCACGCGCGGGGTCCACCTCGGCGGTGGTGTCGTCCCCACCGAGGTGGAAGGCCTTCTCGGCGATGGAGCGCCCCAGCTGGGCCGGGAACCGTTCGAGTTCCTCGGCGTGGTCGTCGTAGTACGCCGTGTAGGTGTTGCGGACCACGCGCATCGTCTTGCCCGAGTACGCCCGACTGATGGTGGTGCCGTCCTCGGCCGTGGCCAGGAGGGCGTCCTTGTAGCCCAGCACGGCGCGGGCCTCGGGGGTGGCGATGAAGCGGGTCCCCACCCAGACCCCGTCGGCTCCCAGGGTGAGCGCGGCGGCCAGGCCGCGTCCGTCGGAGATGCCTCCGGCGGCCACCACCGGGACCCGGTCTCCGACGGCGTCGACGATCTGGGGGACGAGCGGCATGGTGGCGATCAAACCGGTGTGACCGCCGGCCTCGGTGCCCTGGGCCACGACGATGTCGCAACCGGCGTCGACAGCGCGTCGGGCGTGGTCGACGCGGCCGCACATGTTGATCACCAGGAGGCCGTGCCGATGGCACAGGTCCACCACCTCGGTGGGAACACCGAGTCCGGCCACGAACACCGACGCACCCCCTTCGATGATCTTTTCGACCGGGCCGGCCATGTCTCCGGGCATGGCCGTGAGGAGGTCCACACCGAACGGTTTGGCCGTGAGCTCGCGGACCTTCCGCATCTCCTCGACCATGCCCGCCGTCGACATCGTGGATGCTCCCAGGCATCCGAAGCCGCCGGCCTCGGAGACGGCGGCGACGAGGCCGTGGTACGACACACCGCCCATGCCGGCCAGCATGACGGGGTGTTCGATCTCCAGCATCTGGGTGAGTCGTGTGCGCATTCGTGCCTCCCTGCAGGAAGGCCTGGTTTAGCGGGGCGGGGCCGGGGGCGCCACCGGCGGGCCCGGGCCACATAGCCTCGGCCCGTGGCCGACCTGCGACTCTCGTACCGCCGGGCTCTCGCCCGGGGCCGGCTCGTCACCCGCACGGTCGCTGAGCTGGGAGTCCCCACGGTGGGGCTGGTGGCGGCCAACTCGGCCCGTCGCCAGGTGACGGCCTGGCGCGAGGCCCTGGGCCGGCGAGCCACGATGGTCGGGCGCATGCCGGGTCGTGTGGGCCGGGTGGTACCCGACGGCACCGGCGCCCGGTTGGTCTTCGAGGACGCCGAACTCGACGTCCGCTTCCTGGCCGTCGACGTCGTCCGCCTGTCGTGGGGTCCCGGCCCCGCTCCGGTCCCTTACGCCGTGGTTGACGAGGCGCCCTGGCCGGTGCCCGAGGTGGCCACCGGCGCGCTGACCGACGGCGGGCTCGCCCTGCGCACTGCCGAGCTGACCGTCACCGTCGACGGGGAGGGGTCGGTGCGGATACTGCGACCCGACGGGACCCTTCTGCGTAGCGAGGCCCCTCCGGTCCAGCGCGGGGCCGGGTGGGAACTGCGTCACAGCATGCGGCCCGGCGAGCGCTTCAGCGGGCTGGGAGAGCAGTCCGGTGGCGTCGATCTGAGCGGTGGACGCTACGTGCTGTGGAACACTGACGCCGGTGGTTCGTGGAGCTCGGGCCAGGGGCCCCTGTACCTGGGGATCCCCGTGGTGCTGGCCACCCACCCCGACGGGGACACACTCACGTTCTACGAGAATTCCACCCGCGGCGTCTTCTCCTTCGGGGAACCGGGTCAGCTCGGAGGGCCGGCGATTCGACGCGCTGTCGGCGGCATGGCATCGGTCGGCTTCGCCGGCGCCGTTCTGCGCCATTACGTCATGACGGGAGACGTCCCCCATCTTCTCGACCGTTACACGCAGCTCACCGGTCGTCCGGGCCTGCCGCCGCGGTGGGCGCTCGGATACCACCAGAGCCGGTGGGGGTACAAGACGGAGGCCGACGTGCGCGACGTCGTCGGCGGCTTCCAGGCTCTCGGGTTACCTCTGTCCGCCGTGCACCTGGACATCGACCACATGGACGGCTACCGGGTCTTCACCTTCGACCGGTCCCGGTTCCCCGAACCCGGGGCCCTGGCGTCGGAGCTGGGGGCGTCCGGGGTGAGACTGGTGACGATCGTCGATCCCGGCGTCAAGGTGGACGACGGCTACGACGTCTACCGCCAGGGTCTCGAAGGCGGACGATTCTGCGTCGACGGGGCGGGCCGGACCGTCGAGGGGGTGGTCTGGCCCGGCCGGGTGGTGTTCCCCGATTTCACCGCTCCCGGGACACGGGAGTGGTGGGCCGGCCACTACCGACGCCTGACCGACGCCGGTATCGCCGGGATCTGGCACGACATGAACGAACCCGCCTCGATCTCCCTGCTCGGTGACCCCTCTCTGCCGCTGTCGACGCGTCACGACTTCGACGGGCGTGGGGGCGATCACGCCGAAGGCCACAACTTGTACGGCCTGCTCATGAACAGGGCCGGACACGAGGGCCTGAGGGCAGCTCTCCCGCAACGGCGACCTTTCATCGTCTCGCGCTCGGGATGGGCCGGCATGCAGCGTTGGGCGTGGAATTGGACCGGCGACGTGGCCAGTACGTGGGAGTCGATGCGCCAGCAGATGGCGACGGTGATCGGGCTGGGCTTGTCGGGTGTGCCCTATTCGGGTCCGGACATCGGAGGGTTCAGCGGTGTGCCCGACGACGAGCTCTACCGCCGGTGGTTGCAGATGAGTGTCCTGCTGCCCTACTGCCGGACCCACTCGGTGCTGGGGGCGCCCCCCCGTGAGCCGTGGCGTTTCGGGGAGCCGACCCGCGGCATCATCGAGGCTTGGCTGCGCTTCCGGTACCGCCTTCTGCCGTACCTGTACACCCTCGCCCACCTGGCCGCCACCAGCGGGTCGCCCCTGGTCCGTCCGCTGTGGTGGCCGGAGGGCCCCGGGGACACCGCCGGGTCACCGGAGGGCGACGCCGTCGACGACGCCTTCCTCCTGGGCCCCGCCCTCCTGGTGGCGCCGGTCACCGCACCCGGAGCCGTCGAGCGGTCGGTGGAGCCGCCCCCCGGGCGATGGGGCAGCCTGTGGGCGGGCGACGGCAGCGGAGGGGCGGGGGCTACCGATGTTCGTCTCGACGCCCCCGCCGGTCGCACCCCCGTCCTCGTGCGCGCCGGATCGATCGTGCCCTTCGACGACGGGTGGATCCGCCACGACGACGCCTGTGGGATCGACGCCGACGGCGACCTCGGCTCCGAGCACGACCCCATGGCGGCCGCCCCCGGGTCGTCTCAGGCTCTGGGGCTCGACCACGCGCCGCGGCTGCTGTCGTTTCACTGCTGGCCCACCGAGGGGGGCGGCGCCGACGGCATGTGTATCGACGATGCCGGGGACGGGTACGGTCCGCAACGGCGGGACACGTTGCAATTGGCGGGAGCGGTCGAGGGAGGGTCGGGGGTGGTGCTCTGGGACCGCCACGGTGACTTCCCGCCGCCGAGTGTCGTGCGGGTCGTGCTCCACGGGTTCGTGGTCGATGCGGCCACCGCCGACGGCGAGCCGGTGGCGACGAGGGGCTCCTCGTCGAGTGCCGCCCGTTCGAGGAGCTCCGACTGCACGGGCTGCGATCGGTTCAGGAGCAGCCGTCTTGATCCTGAGGAGAAGCGCCCGGCGCGTCGTCCCCCCGGAAAGGATGGACCTCCCCGGATACATCCTGCGCCGGTTGACGGTTCGCGACGCCCCGGCGGTCTCCGCCGCCGCCAACGAGAGTCTGGAACATCTGCGGCCGTGGATGCCCTGGGCCACGGCCGAAGGGGTCTCCGTCGAGGCCCAGCGTCTGCGGATGTCGGGCCCGGCGTGGTCGTGGGCCCCCGACGGCGACTACGGCTACGGCGTGTTCCTGGCCGACGGTCGGCTGGTGGGCGCTCTGGGCCTCCATCGCCGGGTCGGTCCCGGCGCCCTCGAGATCGGCTACTGGGTCCATGTCGATCACATCCGCAGGGGCATCGCCTCCATGTCGGCCCGGGCGCTCACCGATATCGGCTTTGCCCTCCGGGGCATCCGTCGGATGGAGATCCACTGCGACGCCGCCAACCGGGCCAGCGCGGCGGTGCCCGCCAAACTCGGCTACCGGATGGTCGGTTCCGAGGACCATGAGCCCGAGGCCCCGGGCGAAGAGGGCCGGCGTCTCATCTGGGTGGTCTACGAACGTGAATGGAAGACGTCGCCGCGCTCGAGTCAGCGCGGGGGCGTGTCCGAGGGTCCCGGGGCGGCGACCCCGGTAGTCCCCGATCCCGAGGTATCGGGGCCGAGGGCCAGGACGGCTTCGTCCACGGACGGGAAGAGATGGTCGCGCCCGATTCGGTCGAGGAGCCCGCTGCGGGCCAGGTTCTCCGGTGTGCCGGCCACGGCCCGGGCCACGGCCACGGCCACATGCTTGCCTTCGAGCTCGTCGAGCAACCCGGCCAGCGCCCTGGCACCGGTGTAGTCGATGTCGCCGATGGCCACGGCGTCGAGGACGAGAAGTTGTGACGGAGGGGACGCCGCCGCCAGAGCGCGGTGCACGGCCAGGCGGAAGAACCCGGCGTTGGCGAAGTACAGGGGGGCGCCGAAGAAGAAGACCACGACCCCGGGGACCACGGTGGCCTGGTTCGGAACATCGGTCGGTTCCCAGCTGGTGGTGCCCGGGATGCGACCGAGGACGAAGGTCTTGGGCCGGGCGCTGCGCCGGGTGCGGTCGAGGATGGCCAGGCCGACGGCGACGGCGATGCCCTGTTCGACGCCCACCACGGCGACGACCACGAGCGTCAGCACGGCCAGGACGAACTCCCACGTGTCGAAGCGCAGGATGCGCAGGAGGTCCCTGGCGTGGAAGATGCGGGTGGCCACATAGATGAGGACGGCGGCCAGGGTGGCCAGCGGGACATCGGTGAGGAGCCCGGCGGCGGGGATGAGAGCCACCATGACGACGGCGGCGCCCAGTCCGGCCGCCTGTGTCCGACCGCCGGTCGAGGCCACGGCCGCGGTGCGGCCCGGGCTGGCGTTGACGGCGAAGGACCCGACCAGGCCGGAGAGGATGCTGCCGGCACCGACGCCGATGAAGTCGCGACCGACGTCGACGTCGTAGCCGCCGGGGGCAGCGAAGGCGCTGGTGGTGGCGGCGGACTGGCTGACCACGACCAGGGCCACCACGGCGGCGACGGGAATGACGTGTCCGAGCGACGACCACGACAGAGCGGTCAGACCCACGTGCGGTGCGGCGTGGGCCACCGTCCCCAGAACGGCGACACCGTGGGCCCGGAGACCGGCGGCGGCCACGACGACGGTCGAGCCCACCAGACCGAAGAGGGCGCCCGGGATACGCCTGTCGAGCCGTTCGGCGGTGAGGACCACGACGAAGACGACGACGCCGATGGCCAGCGTCCATCGGTTGGCGGAACCGAGGTGTCGGACGACGTCGATCACCCGGTGCACGGTGGTCCCGCTCACGGAGGGCAGGCCGAACAGGTCGGGCAGCTGGTGGACGACGATGATCACCGCCACCCCGGCCAGGAAGCCGGCGATGATCGGTGCCGAGAGGAACTCGGAGATCCAGCCCAGGCGCAGAAGGCCCACCAGGACCACCAGGACGCCCACCACCACCGCCGTCAGTCCGACCAGGGCGATGTAGCGGGGCGAACCGGTGGGAGCCAGATGGGCGATGCCCACGGCGAAGAGGGGCGCGATGGTGGAATCGGCGCCCACCGACATCAGCGCGTTCGACCCGAGCAGGGCGAAGAGGACGGTGCCGGCCACGAAGGCGAAGAAGCCGGTGATGGGGGGCATGCCGGCCAACCGGGCCGTGGCCAGCTGTTCGGGAACGGCTATGGCCAGGAGCATCACACCGGCGCCCAGATCGGAGCCCAGCCAGGCCCGCTGGTATCCGTGCATCGACGATGCCAGCCACATCGCTCCCCGTCCTCGTCCACCCGACGGGTGCGCCGGGCTCGTCGACGGGGGGGTCACCACGCTGAGGCTTCAGTCATCCAGATCGAGCCAGTGTCGCGCGCTCGAGAGGACCGTGACGCGGGGATCGGACCAGACGAAGCGTTCGACGCGGTCGAGCACCTCCTCGACCCTCCCCGCCGTCGGAGCCACGAAGGCGAACCCGAGGGCAGCCCGTTGCCGGAGATCGTGGTGGTCGACCTCCGAGCCCGAGACACCGAATCGCCGCCGGGACGTCTCGAGGAGGTGACGGATGACCGAGCGCTTCTCCTTCAGGGAACCGCTTTCGGGAAGGTGGAGCTCGATCTCCAGGGCGGCGACGTGCACCGTCAGGCCCGGTGCGAACGTCGCATGACGTGGAGACTATCGACCGGCGCCGACGGGCACCGACTTCGGGAATGCGGTCCCGGTGGCGGCCGCTGATACGGTGACGCCCGTGTCAGGGATCGGGAACCGCTGATGCCGACCTGGCTGAGCGACGACGAGTACCGGACGCTCACCGCCGCGTGCGAACGGCTCATCCCCTCCGACGAGACGGCGGGGGCCACCGACGCCGGCGTGCCCGACTACATCGACGGCCTGCTCGGGGCCTTCGCCGTGGATCCGCCGCGGATCTGGGCCGGTGGTCCCACATCGGGTCGCTTCGGCGGTGGGCCGGGGTTCTCCACCTTCCACCGGCTCGGTCCTCTCGACGAGCTGGCCTGGCGGATGCGGATCGAAGGATCGCTCGGGATTCCCGAACGCGAGTTCAACGGTCCCGTCGTCGGCTGGCAGCAGCGCTACCGTGACGGGCTGGCCGCCCTGGGGTCCGACTTCTGCGACGTGAGCGGCGAGGAGCAGGACCAGCGATTGCGGGCCGGGAGGGAATTCACGGTCCTGCTGTACGGTCATTGCTGCGAAGGAATGTACGGGGCACCCGAGTACGGGGGGAACCGACAGACGGTGGCATGGCAGTCCATCGACTTCCTGGGAGACGTCCAGCCCCGGGGATTCACCGACGCCGAGGTCTCCGGTCCGTGACGGTCGACGCCATCATCGTCGGCTCGGGACCGGGTGGTGCCACCGTGGCCGATGTCCTCACCCGGGCCGGATGGACCGTCACCATCATCGAGAAGGGCCGCAACCACCTCATCGACCCCGATCATCCGAGCCGGTTGGCCCAGGACTACTCGAACGACGAGCTCAAATTCCTGCACCGGCATTTCCTGGGACCCGATCCGCTCATCGAGCCCCGGACGTTTCGGACGAAGGTCGAAGATGGTGAACGCTCCTACGTGGGAGAGGTGAATTCCATCCCGTCCACGGTGGGCGGCGGCGGGACGCACGCCGACGGGAAGGTGCCGCGCTTTCGCCCCGAGGACTTCCGGCTCCTCAGCACGTACGGTCCCATAGACGACGCCGCCGTGGCCGACTGGCCCGTGGACTACGACGAGCTCGAGCCGTACTACGCCGAGGTCGAGCGGCTCGTGGGGGTGGCCGGCACGGCCGGTGCCAATCCCTTCGCCGCCTGGCGGTCGGGGCCTTACCCCATGCCGTCGGGCGCACCGATGTACGGGGCCGTGCTGTCGTCGGCGGCCGCCGAGCGTCAGGGTCTGCATCCCTACGCGGCGCCGACGGCGGCCAATTCGATCCCCTACGACGGGCGCCCGGCATGCAACAACTGCGGGCATTGCGCCTATTTCGGATGCCCGATCCACGCCAAAGGCGATCCGGTGGCCATGTTGCAGCACGCCCTGTCCACCGGCCGTGCCGAGCTGCTGTCGGAGACATTCGTCTCGCGTCTGCGGACCAACGGGCGAGAGGCGACCGGTGTGGACGTCATCGGTCCCGACGGCGTCGAGCGCACGCTGGCGGCCCGCCACGTGGTGGTGGCCGGGGGAGCCATCGAGACACCGCGACTGCTTCTGTTGTCGGGGATCGAGCACCCCCTTGTGGGACGCCATCTCATGATGCATTTCCAGACGATGAACGTCGGGATCCTGCCGCGACGGCTTCACGCCCACAAGGGGCGATCGGTGACCCATGTCCATGACGACTGCATGCTGGTGGACGACGACGCCCGCTCGGCGGCCCGAGCGGCCGGCCTGCCGTGGATACGCGGGGGCATGGTCGAGCACGGTGGGGGAGGCCATCCCGTGATGGAGGCCCAGTTCTACCCGTGGGGCCCGTCCCACAAGAAACTGATGGCGGAGTCCCCCCTGCGGGACCGGTTGTGGGCTTTCATCATGCAGGGCGAGGACCTCCCCCAGCCCACCAATCGGGTCGATCTCGATCCCACCGTGCGCGACGTCCGGGGCTTCCCCGTGGCACGGATCACCTACCGCCCCCACCGCCACGAGATCGTGGCATCGGACCACCACGGCCCACGCCACATACGCGTGCTGGAGGAGATGGGGGCGACGTGGACGGCCACCACCACGTCCCCTCTCGTCGAAGGTGCGGCCTTCTCGTCACCGTTCGGCGACGCCGACGCCGCCACCTACCGCGGGCCCATTTCGGCCATTCCGGCCAGCCGTCACGTCATGGGGACGACGCGGATGGGTACCGACCCCTCCACCTCGGTGGTGGACGCCTTCGGGCGGATGCACGGTCTACCCAACGTCGTGGTGGCCGATTCGTCGGTCTTCGTGACGTCTGCCGGCTACGGGCCCACTCTGACGTTGGTGGCCCTCGCCGCGCGCGCCGCCACCGCCATGGTGGGGTGAGGGAACTCGTTCGCTGATCTCCGCCGGCCGGTGCGCCGATCCGGTGGGTTCAGGAGCCGAGATGGAGGGCGAGGAAGCGCTCGGACGCCTCGAACTCCTCCGGAGGGACGTCGCCGTGCTTCCCGGGATGGGCGTGCAGGCGTTTGTCGGCGCTCCCAAGGGCGTCGAACAGGGCATGGACCGTCTGGCGGGGGAAGAGCTCGTCGTGCCATTGCATGAGGAAGAGCACCGGGCAGAGGATTTTAGGCGCATCGGCGGCGATCCGGGTCCTGGTCGGTCCGGTGAGCCCCATCAGGCCGAGCACGGCCACGACGATGCGGGGCTCGGCCGCCACCAGGGGCAGGCCCAGGATGGTGCCCATGGACAGTCCCCAGAAACCGACGGCACCGGCGCCGATGTCAGGCTCGTCCTGGAGCGCGTCGAGAGCGGCCCGCCAGTCGCCCACCATGGCGTCGGTCATCGTGGCGTCGGACGACCAGAGCTGGGCGAAGTCGAAGAAGGGCAGGTCGGGACCGGGCTTTCCGACCGTCCGGCGGTCGCCGTGGACAGGGCCGTCGATGGCCGCCGCCGCATATCCGAGGTGACGGACGAGACGCCGTCCGAGGGCCACGACGTAGTCCTCGCGTTTGCTTCCCGAGGCACCGTGGCCGATGAGGACGAGAGGCCGGGGACCGTCGGCATCGGGAGGTGTCCACAACAGCCCCGGGACCGTGCGTCCGCCGTGGCTGATGTCGAACCGGCGTTCGCGCACCGCTTTGTCGACGACGTCCTCCCCGGTCCAGTGCACGGGTGAAGAGTACCGGTCCCGGGTGCCGAATCAGGATTGCTCTCTATCGACCTTCCCCTTTGTCCTTCCATTACGCACGAGCGAAGACGCAAGAAGGATGGCAACCGCCGGCGGCCGTGGGGCGTGAAAGGATCGTGGCGGTTCATGATCGGGCTCGACCGAGGCGCCGTGATCCGAGGGCGTTGTCTTCCGGGACCGGTCATCGCATTGCTCGTGGCCCTCGGCTGTGCCTGCTCCTCGCCCCCGAGGCCGGACACCACAGCGCCGTCGACGACGGGAGCACCGACGACATCACCGGCCAAGACAACGTCATCGGCCCCGACAACGGTTCCGCGCAGCCCCTCCCCGCCCCTGGCGGCGGGGACCCCGGTGCCCGCGTACCGAGTGGGCCCGCTCTCCTTTGTCTCCCCGTCTCGTGGCTACGGATTGGTCGAGTTCGACACGAGGGGACTGTCGGTGGCCCAGCAGCTTGTCGTGACCGGGAACGGCGGCGACACCTGGCAGGCGGCCACATCCGTCCCCCTTCCGGCGTGGGCTTCCACGTTGGAGCTCACCGACGCCGACGACGGTTACGCCTGGGGCTCCCAGGGGCGCGACGTCACCCGGGACGGCGGCCAGCACTGGCAGTTGTCCCTCGCCGTGGGCACGGGCACCGAGGCTGTGTCACCCATCGGCCCGAGCATCTGGGCCATCTCGTCGTCGGGCGCGTTGGAGACCACCGCCGACGGCGGGAACACCTGGCACCAGGGCGTCCAACCACCCGTGTCCCGTCCGGGCCTCATCAGCCGGGTGAGCACCGCCGTGGCCTACGTGCTGGGCTGCGGTCAGAGCACGGAGACCGCTCCCGGTGAACTGGCCCGCACCGAGGACGGCGGCCAGACCTGGCAGACCCTCTCTGTCCCCCAGGGCTGTACCGGGGGCGTCGCTGCGTCCGACCTGGTGGCCCTGTCCACCGATGACCTGTGGCTCGTCGAGTTCTCTCAACCGGCCACCGACATGACGTCCAAGTGGGTCTACCGGTCCTCTGACGGCGGGGTGCAGTGGACCCTTGTGGCGTCGGAGAATCTCGCAGAGCCGGACCAGCGAACCGGTCAGATCCCCTCGACCGGGGACCTCGGTCCCCTGACCGTCCTCGCTTCAGACCCGGACAGAGCCAGGCTGTCGGAGGATCGGGGTGGACTCCTCGTCACCACCGACGGTGGATCGGACTGGCGGTTCGCCTACCGCGATCCGAACATCGACGCCTTCGGCCCGCCCGACGTCTCGTTTCTCGATGCCGATCACGGCTGGGCCGCCACCGGGGACGGCCTGTGGCGCACCACCGACGGCACCACATGGACGGAGATCGGGTGACTAGCTGTGGGGTACCTGTGACCACGGCAGACCCTTGTCGACGCGGGGATCACCGGGGAGACCGAGGACGCGCTCGCCCAGGATGTTGCGCATAATCTCCGACGTCCCCCCCTCGATGGAGTTGGCACGCGACCGGAGAAAGGAGTGCCGGGCGTCCCCGCCGTTACCGGCGCGCTCGGGACGCCTCATCTCGTAGTGGGTGGGGTAGAGGGTCCCCGTCATCCCGAGGAGATCGACGCAGAAGTCGTAGATGTCCTTGTTGAGCTCGGCCCCGATCAGCTTGGCCACCGATCCTTCGGGCCCGGGGGTCCCGGCCCGGCGCAGCTCACGGGCCCGCATGTTGGTGAGGCGTGACACGTCCGCCTCCACCCATAGGCGCAGGAGCCGCTGGCGCTCGACCGCCGTGCCCCCGCCGCGTCGGCGCCAGATGTCCAGCGCATCGTGGATCGGACCCGAGTTGCGCGCCGAGACCCCGCCCCCGATGGCCACCCGCTCGTTCATCAGGGTGGTCATGGCCACCCGCCAACCGGCGCCGACGGCGTCGAGTCGGGCGCTGTCGGGGACGCGGACGTCGCTGAAGAAGACCTCGTTGAACTCGGCCTCTCCCGTCATCTGGCGCAGGGGCCGCACCTCGACACCAGGTGCCCTCATGTCGACGACGAAGTAGGTCAACCCGCGGTGCTTCTCGGCCTCGGGATCGGTGCGCGCCAGAAGGAGGCCCCAGGTGGCGGTGTGGGCCAGCGTGGTCCAGACCTTCTGACCGTTCACCACCCATTCGTCACCGTCGCGCACGGCACGCATGGCCAGACCACCGACATCGGAGCCTGCTCCCGGTTCGCTGAAGAGCTGGCACCAGATCTCCTCACAGGTGAACAAGGGACGCAGGAGACGTCTGCGCTGCTCGTCGGTGCCGTGGGTGAGGATGGTCGGCGCCGCCATCCCGTAGCCGATGACGTTGCGCTCGACCTCGTTGGGCGCTCCTACCTGGCGGAGCCGGCTCTCCACGATCCCCTGGAGGTCGGGGCTCACGCCGAGGCCTCCGGAGCCTTCGGGGAACCAGACCCAGGCCAGGCCGGCGTCGTAGCGGGCGCCGGCGAACGCCACCGCCGGCGTGGACGCCGGGTCGTGGGTGGCCAGGAGTTCCTCGAGGCGGGAGCGGACGAGGAGTTCGGCGTCGGTGGCGAGAACGTCGGTGGCGGACATGTGCCAACGATACTGAGGTCGTAGCATCAAGGCCCCGGTCGGGCCGACCAGGCCCGGGTCTCCGGGACGACAGGGAGGGTGGTTGTGGAGCGCGTTCCATTCGAGACGATCGTCTATGAGAAGGACGGGCCCGTCGCCCGGATCGTCCTGAACGTTCCCGAGAAGGCCAACATCCAGACGGCCCAGCAGGTCTGGGACATGGACGAGGCCCTGAAGCTCGCCGATGGCGACGACGACGTCAAGGTCCTGATCCTGAAGGCGAACGGCGAGGGCTTCTGCGCCGGCCACGCCATCGTGGATCCCGACGAGATGGGCGAGGTCTATCCCACCACGGGGCCGACGCCGGAACGGACGTGGAAGCACCATCACTACGGCCTGTTCCTGTGGCCACCGTTGCGCCTGTGGGAATTCCCCAAGGCCACCATTGCCCAGGTCCACGGTTACTGCGTGGGCGGTGGGACCGTGTACGGCCTCCTGACCGATCTGACCATCGCCTCGGACGACGCCTACTTCCAGATGCCCTTGCCCCAGGGTTTCGGCCTCCCCGGCGCCCAGACGATGATCGAGCCCTGGGTGCTCATGAATTTCAAGCGTGCCGCCGAGTACCTGTTCCTGGCGCCCACCATCGCCGCCACCCAGGCCCTCGACTGGGGGATGGTCAACCGGGTGGTGCCCCGGGCCGAGCTCGACGACACCGTGGAGGACATCGCCCGGACCATCGCCCAGATGCCCCTGACGACCATCCTGGCCACCAAGGCCGGTCTCAAGAGGGCATGGGAGATGATGGGGATGCGGGTGCACCTGCAGCAGTCGACCGACCTGGTGGCCCTGTGCAGCGGCGCCTCGGACGTCCGGGCGCTGATGGCCAGCATGAGCGGGCGCCGGCCGCGGCAGAACGCGGCGGCGCGCGCCGACGAGGCCGTAGGACCGGAGGAAGCCGGATAGGCGGTGGGCGAGGGCCGATCGGCCCGACGCCCGAGTACCCTTGCCGTTGCGTGGCCAGTGACCTCGATCAGCGTGTGGGGAAAGCGGGCCGCGCGGCGGAACCCCGGCGACACCGCTGGATCCTCGAGTGGGGCATCGTCCTGGTGGCGGCCCTGGGCCTGGCCGTTGTCCTGCGGACCTTCGTCATCCAGACCTACTCGATCCCCTCGGGGTCGATGATCCCCACGCTGATGGTGGGGGACCGGATCCTGGTGGACAAGCTCAGCTATCACCTGCACCCCGTGCACCGGGGGGACGTGGTGGTCTTCGCCACTCCGCCCAAGGAGCTTCCCGTCCTGATGGTGAAGGATCTGGTGAAGCGCGTCATCGGTCTGCCGGGAGAGACGATCTCCTCCGGTCCGCACGGTGAGGTCCTGATCAACGGCAAGGTCATCGACCAGCCGTGGTTGACGGCGAGCGCCCGGGCCGATCCGGGACCTCCGATCCAGACGCAGAAGATCCCCGCCGGGTACATCTTCGTGATGGGGGACAACCGGGGGTTGTCCGACGACAGCCGGAGCTACGGGCCGGTGAGCGAGTCGCTCATCGTGGGTCGCGCCGTCCTCGGTTTCTGGCCGCTGTCGCGGATCCACCTCCTCTGACGACGGCGTCATGACGCCGGGCCGCCTCACCGTCGAGGCCGTCGACGCGCAGGAGGAGGTGTTCGCCGACGCCTTCAGGGCGGGTCAGATCTCCCGGGCCGCCCACCTCTACCACCGCGACGTCGTCTACCTGAGCCCGACGACCCGGCTCTTCGGCTGGCCCCGGCGTATCGAGGGTCGCCACCGGACCCTGGAGTTCATCCAACTCACGATCACCGGGGTGGCGAACATCGACTACGTCCTCGACGAGCGGGCCGTCATCGCCGACGCCAGTGCCTACACGCGCATCCTCTTCGATTTCGATGCCGCCGGCCGCCGGCTGCGATCGGTCTACGTCGTCGTCTATCGCTACCGTGACGGCCTCATCGTCGAACAGGAGCTGTACTACGACCCGAGCGACCGGCTGGAGGAGTCGTCGCCGCAGTAGCGGTCAGGACGTTGAGCACCGGTTGATCAACCGTTGATGACGTTGCTGTACCTTCACCTGGGGATAGTCCCGATGTGCCACCGGCCGCCGACTCGAGCCGTAACCACGGGACAGATTGGGCGAGGGGGTCCGTTCGTGAAGCGCCTGGTGTTGTGGGCGGCGTGTGCCGTTGTGTCGTGCTCGTTCCCGGTCGTCGTGGCCGGCGCCTCCGCTCCGAGCGGGACGGCCGGAGCGGTACCCACGGTGAGCGCTCCCCTGATGCGTGCGGCGCGGGCTCCCGGCTCGTCGGGTCTGCTGTGCCCGGATCCGTGCCTGTCGGCCAACTGGTCCGGCTACGCCCAGACGGCCGCTCCGCACACCTTCACGGAGGTGACCGACACCTTCGTCGTGCCCACGGTGAGCGCCGCCAGCGCCGGTCGGCAGTTCGCCGCCGACTGGGTCGGGATCGGGGGCTTCAGCGATTCCACCCTGGTCCAGGCCGGCTTCCAGACGGTGGTCAAGAAGAAGGACAAGAGGACCACGGTGTCGTACGGGGCCTGGACCGAGATCCTGCCCCAGGTCGAGGACCCGCTTAGTCTGGTGCTCTCGGCCGGGGACATCGTCACCGTCACCGTGCAGGAGACGGCCAAGAACATATGGACGATGACGGTGGACGACACCACCACGGGTCAGAGTGGGGTCCGTACCGTCAGCTACCACGCCAAGGGAATGAGTGCCGAGGCCATCCACGAGCGCCCCTGCATCAAGGCACCGTGCTCGGCCGTCGGCGACCTGGCCGACCTGGCCCAGACCTCGGACGTCACCTTCGACCCCGGATCCTTCAGTGAGGCCCCGCCCGGGGCGGCCCCCGTCGACTATCCCCTCCTCACCACGGGTGTGTCCGGATTGACCATGTTCGACGTGGTCATGACGGCCAACAACTTCGTCACGCCCATCGCCACGCCTTCGGACCCGAACAACGCCGCCGACGGATTCACCGTGGCCGACGGTGACGTGGCGCCGGCGCCGCCCACCGTCTGAGATCAGTCGGCCAGCAGTTCGGGGTGCCGGGCGCGGGCCATCCGCTTCATCCCCTCTCTCCACGGCACCGTGGTCGATCCCACCAGCTCGTGCATCCGGGTGAGGTCGATGTCGACGCTGTCGATGGTGTCGGTGGTGGGGGCGAACCTCGCCGGGACCCCCGTCAGTTCCGAGAGGTAGCCGCACCACTGCTCGATGCTCGCCGCTTCGTCCCCGCCCCAGTTCACGATGGTGGCCGGGACCGAAGCCGCGCCCAGGAGGCCCGGGACCATGGCGATGATGTCGTCCTCGTGCAGGGGGTGGTAGACGCTCGGGGCGTCGACGTGGACGGGGATGTCCGATCCGTTGATCATCATCTCGAGGTGGATGGCCGGCCACCCGCCGCCGTCTCCGTAGGGAACCGATAGCCGGGCGATGGTGGTGGGCAGCGAGAAGCGCTGGGCCGCCCACCGGGCCGTGGCCTCGGCGGCGATCTTGCTGATGCTGTAGGTCCTCAGGAAGGGCCAGACCCCGTGGTTGTCACCCAGGGGATCGGTCTCGGTGAAGACGTGGTGCCCCATCGGCTTGTAGATCCCCGTGGTCGAGCAGTGGAGGAAGGAGCGCGCCTGCTGGTGGTGCTCCATGAGCCAGGCGAGACCCCCGCTGTTGGCCTGGAGGTCGACATCCCAGTCGTTGGTCTTGGTGACGGCGAAGTTGAGGACGTAGTCGGCGTCGGCCGGCAGGGCGCCGACGTCGCCGGTGACGAGGTCGATGGCCACGCAGTGGATCCCGGCCGCCTCGAGCCGCTCCCGGGCCGTCCCGTCGCGGAAGCGGGCCGCCCCGTAGACCTCGTTGTCGGCGGCCAGGGCACGGGCCACCGGCTCGCCCACCTGGCCGGTGACGCCGGTGACCACCACCTTGGCTCCCCGTAGCGGTTCGGCTGCCATCGATCGCTCCTTCGTCCGTCGGACCGGCGTCTGCGGTCGGCGCGGCCGGGGGCGAGCCTACGGCCCCCGGTCACCCACCGGTGACAGCCGCCGGTTCAGCCGCGCTTCTCCACCAGGAGGCTCTGGATCGACGTCCCCAATGGGCCGCGGACGTCCCAGAGGGCGCACTGGGCCAGCCCCACCCCCGCGGTCCCGAGTGAGGTGCGGGCGTCGAGACAGACCCACTCGCCGACGGCGGGTCGATGAACGAAGACGGAGAGGTCGGGGTTGATGAAGAGATAGCTGAGGAAGTCGAAGAGGGAGCTGACGCCGTTACCGAAGTCGCAGGCCGCCGCCACCCGCTCGAGCGGCGAGGGCTCCTGGCCGGGGACGACGGGGACGGCCAGGCGGACCCACACCGTCGAGGGTCCCCGGCGACCGAACTCGCCCACCACGAAACGCAGCTCGGCGCCGTCGGAGTGGAAGGCCGTGTAGCCGCCCACCGGTTCGGGGGAGTGGCGCCCGTCGTCGGGGCCGGGCGGGGCGTCGGGATCGCTCCCCGGAACGGGCCCGGTGGGGGTGACGTCGACGAGACCTTCGGCGGCGGCGGACCCCTCGGACAACCGACGGATCCGCAGGGCGCGGCCCCAGGCCAGATCGTGGTCGGCCGAGGAGACCCGGACCTCCACCAGCTGGACCTTCCGGCCCGGGCGCGAGACGGTGGTGGTGACGGTCAGGGGGACGACGGGAACCGGTCGGAGAAGCTCCACCGTCAGTCGGGCCACGTGCATGGGCTCGTCGGACACCACCGCCTCGACGGCCCGCCCGATCAGCGCCGCCACCGGCCCGCCGTGGAGGGCGTCGGGGGACCACGGTCCCCGGGAGAAGTCGGTGGGGACCCATTGATCGCCGTCGGGGTGGAAGAGAGCGTCCTCGATCTGCTCGGACATCTGCGGGTGTCGGTCGTTCAGAGAGCGTCGTCGGACGGGGTGGGCTCGTAGGTGGAGTCGGGCTGACGGGCGCTGGCCCGTCCGGTGTGGGTGAGGGCCACCTCGTAGCCGTCGACGGCGTCGAGCTCCTGGACCATGTCGACATGGGGCTTGGGGTCGGAGCCCGTCCATTTGGTCCGCGCCGCCCGTCGCGCGGCGCGGGGATCCGTCGTCACGACGAAGACCACCTCGTGGTCCTCGCCCAGGCGCCCGGGTGCGGGATCCCCCCCGAGATAGACGGCGTAGAGCCGGGGGAGCGCACCGTCGGGGTGCTCGGTTTCGGCCAACATCGCCTCCTTGTCGGGTCTCCCGACCGTACTGTCGGGGCGTGGACGTCGTCATCCGGCCGGCTCTGGCCCACGAGATCGCCGTTCTCGGCGACGTCGAGCGCGACGGTGATCGGCGCTA
Organism: uncultured Acidimicrobiaceae bacterium; assembly: GCA_963800065.1. Classification (GTDB taxonomy): domain Bacteria; phylum Actinomycetota; class Acidimicrobiia; order Acidimicrobiales; family UBA8190; genus CAWJFJ01. The sequence goes on from CAWCZO010000003.1 coordinate 631,150, forward strand.
CGCCGGCTACGACGGCGTCCCGGTCGGGTTCGACGACACCGTGGCCCCGTCGCTCTTGGAGGAAGCCCGCCACGACGGTCGGCTCTGGGTGGCGTGTCCGGCGCCGGGCGCCGGGACGGGGCCGGCGTCTGACGATGGCGCCCTCATCGGCTTCGCCGTGGCCGAGGTGGTCGACGGCCAGGCCCACCTGGCGCAGCTGTCGGTCCGGCTCGCCTTCCAGGGCGGCGGCGTCGGCCGGCGGCTGGTCCGGACCGTCTGCCGGTGGGCCCGGGACCGGGGGATGGAGGCGGTGACCTTGTGCACCTTCTCGGACGTGGAATGGAACCGGCCCTTCTACGAGGATCTGGGTTTCGTCGTTCTCCCCGAAGGGCGATGGACGCCGGGGTTGCGCGCCGTCTTCGAGGGCGACGGCGCCCTCGGCCTCGACCTGGGCCGCCGGGTCGTCATGCGTCTCGCCCTCTCCCCCGGATAGGTCGCGGACCGGCGGTCACCGGCCCCACCCGGTCTCCCGCGGCGTCGGCCTCACAGCTACCCTGTCGCCGCGGGCCACGGCGGTCACGCGGGCGCCGATGACGACGGGGGGTGGTCCGGTGGTGAATTTCCCGGTCAGGAGCTCGATGACGAGGTGGCTGGTGGGCGCCCTGGCCACCGTCACGGTGGCGGCCACGGCGTTGGTGGCGGCGGCACCGGGAACGGCCGGGGCCTCGATGGCTCTCACGTCGTTCCGGGGCCACGGATCGATCGACGAGGCCTACGTCGTCGGCGCGCCGCCGCGGACACGGCTGACCGTGGTCGACGGGGCGGGCGCCAAGGTGGGGTCCGGAGTGGTCGACAGGCTGGGCAGCCTCATCGTCCGCAACCTGACCCCGGGGTCGGGATTCCGCTTCGAGGAGGGGACGGGGACGAACCGACGCGCCACCCCGAGCTTCTCGGTCCTCTCCACCACCGACTCGACGCCGCCGGCGTCGTTCTACTCGTCGCAGCACCTCCACGCCGGTCTCAATTACGTGAAGATGCGCGACGGGATCCTGATCGCCACCACCGTCCGGTTGCCACCGGGGAAGACCCTGGCCGACGGTCCCTTCCCCACCGTGATCGAGTACTCCGGATACGGCACGGCCGCGCCCCACAGCCTGATCAACGCCGAGGAGGGGAAGGCCCCGTCGGACGACCCCCTTCTCCCCGACACCTCCACCGTCGTCGGCTCCCTCCTGGCCCCGCTCCTGGGCTTCGTGGCCGTCAGCGTCCAGATGCGGGGGACGGGATGCTCGGGCGGGGCCTTCGACCTCTTCGGTTATCCGTCCGACTACGACGGTTACGACATCGTCCAGACCGTCGGGGCCCAGCCGTGGGTGCTCCACCACAAGGTCGGTATGGTGGGGATCTCCTACTCCGGTCTCTCCCAATTCCCGGTGGCGGGGACGGACCCCCCCGACCTGGCCGCCATCGCCCCGCTGAGCCCGACCGACGACCTCTTCTCCACCGGCTACCCGGGCGGGATCTACAACGACGGGTTCGCCAAGAGCTGGATCGCCCAGCGGATCTCCGACGCCGAACCGGCGCCCCAGGGGGGCCAGCCGTGGGCCCGGGCCGAGATCGCCGCCGGTGACAAGACCTGCCTGGCCAATCAGCGCCTCCATCTCCAGGCCGAGGGACTCGAATCACTGGTCGGCCCCGGACTGGCCCGGACCCCGTCGCTGTTCGACCGACGGTCGCCGGCCGACTGGGCCACCCACGTCAAGGTGCCCGTCTTCCTGGTCGGCTCGCTCCAGGACGAGGAGGTGGGGCCGCAGTGGCCGGCGTTGATCACCGCCCTGAAGGGTGACAAGAACGTCTACGTGACCATGGACAACGGGACCCACACCGACTCGCTCGGGCCCGACACCATCTCGCGGTGGCTCGAATTCCTGGACATCTACGTGGCCCGGGAGGTGCCGAAAGCGTCGCCCACGCTGGGGCCGCTGGCATCGGCCCTCTACGCCAGTCTCACCGGGGGAGCGCCGGCCATGTCCGTCCCCGCCGTCCGCTTCACCACCGAACCTTCCCTGTCGGCCGCCGAGAAGGCGTTCGCGGCGGCCGATCCCCGGGTCCGCGTCCTGTTCGACAACGGTGGCGGCACCCTCGGGCCCGGAGCCCTCCAGCCGACGTTCTCGGCCGGATTCTCGAGCTGGCCTCCCGACGGGACCGTCATCCACTACAGCCTCGGCCCCGACGGATCGCTCTCGACGACGGCGCCGCGCCGTTCCTCGACGGCGTCGTTCCGGCCCAATCCGGCGGTCCGGCCGGCGGACGACCTCTCATCGTCGGCCAACGCCTGGGCTGCCCAACCGCCGTACCACTGGACGACCGTCCCGGCCGCCAACGGGATCGCCTTCCAGACCCCGGCCTTCACCAGGGCCACGACCATCGTCGGCCCCGCCAGCCTCGACCTGATGCTGAAATCGACGGCCAAGGTCACCGACCTGCAGGTGACGGTGACCGAGGTCCGGCCCGGGGAGACCGAGGAGGAGTACATCACCTCGGGATTCCTCCGGAGCTCCAACCGGACCTTGACAGCGGCGTCGACCGCCCTCGACCCCGTCCCCACCTACCTGGCATCGGAGAGGAAGAACCTCCCGCCCGGTCGCTTCACCCTGGTCCGGATCCCGGTCGATCCAATCGCCCACGCCTTCCGGGCCGGGACCAGTCTGCGGATCGTCATCTCGGCGCCCGGCGGTGACCGCCCGTCGTGGACCTTCGAGACGCCGGCGACCCACGGTGACGTCGTCGACACGGTGGCTCTGGGCGGGACGGCGGGATCGACGTTGGTCGTCAACGAGGTGGGTGGCGTCGTCCCCACCGCCACCATCCCGGCCTGCGGGGCCCTGCGGGGCGAGCCGTGCCGGGCGTACGTCCCGGAGGGGAACCAGCTGCCGGCCGAGAAGGCCACCGGGTAGGGCGCCGCCCGCCGTTGGTGGCCCGGCGGCGGCGCCCATAAGATGACGTCCTGATCTGACGGCCAGTCAGATATGACCCGGTGCGATCCGGTCCGGAAGGGTCGGGGACGGGGTGGCCGATGCGTGGAGGCTCCCAACCATGGACTTCGAGTTCTCGCCCGAGCAGCTGGCCTTCGTGGAGGAGGTCGAGAGGTTCCTCGACGAGCACGACGATCCCGAGGTCTTCGACGTCACCCGGGAAAACATGGCCCAGATCGTCGACACCCCGGCCCGCCGGTCCTTCATGGCGGAGCTGGGCGAGCAGGGGTGGCTGGGGATCACCTGGCCCAAGGAGTACGGGGGCCAGGAGGGTGACGGCGTCTACGAGCACCTCCTGAACGAGGCCCTGGCCCGTCGGGGCGGCCCCCAGATCGGCAAGGGCGTGGGGATCGTGGGGAAGACGATCATCCGTCACGGAAGCGAGAGGCTGAAGCAGGAATTCCTCCCCAAGATCCTGCGCAACGAGGTCGAGTTCGCCGTCGGCTACTCGGAGCCCAACGCCGGCTCCGACGCGGCGTCGATGCAGCTGAAGGCCACCCGTGACGGCGACGGTTGGCGGCTCAACGGACAGAAGACGTGGACCACCTCGGCCCATTTCGCCGAGTGGTACTGGGTGGGCGCGCGGACCGACCCCGAGGCGCCCAAGCATGCCGGGATCACCCTCTTCCTCGTCCCCCTCGACGATCCCGGGATCACCGTCAAGGCCATCTGGACGATGGGCGACGAACGGACCAACGAGGTCTATCTCGACGACGTCTGGGTGTCGGACGACTACGTCGTGGGCGAGCTCCACCACGGATTCCAGTACATCTCCGAGGCGCTCGACCTGGAGCGCTTCACCATGTTCACCTTCTCCCCCATCGCCCAGCGGCTCGATGTCCTGTGCGACTACGTGGCCCACGCCCGGCGCGACGGGTCGCCCCTGCGCGACGACCCCGTCGTCCGTCAGCGGATCGCTCAGCTGGCCACGCAGGCCGAGGTGGCCAGGGTCCTCGGTCTGGCCTTCGTCCACAAGTCGTCCAAGGGCGGCGCCGCCCCCACGGCCGAAGCGTCGGCCTACAAGCTGTACGCCACCGAGCTCTCCAAACGACTGGCCAGCGCCGCGATGGACATCGGCGGCCCCGGCGCCCAGTTGCGGGTGAAGACGGCGGATGCCCCCATGGAGGGCCGGTCCGAGTCGACCTACCGCTACACCGTGATCGACACCATCGGTGGCGGGGCGTCGGAGATCCAGAAGAACATCATCGCCCGCCGCAAGCTCGGGCTCCCGAAGAACTTCTGATGCCCTCCCCGCCGGCGACCCCCTCCGGCCCCCTCGCCGGGGTGACCGTTCTCGACCTGTCCACCGTCGGCCCCGCCGCCCGCGCCACGCGGCTCCTGGCCGACTACGGCGCCTCCGTGGTGAAAGTCGGGGCCGTCCCCGGTCGCGGACCGGCTGCGGTGAGGCCGCCGTTCTTCGCCTACAGCGCGCAGCGGGGGATGCGCCGGGTCCACCTCGACGTCCGCCATCCCGATGGGCTGGCGGCCTTCCTGGCCCTGGCCGCCGGTGCCGACGTCGTGGTCGAGAGCTTCCGCCCCGGCGTCGTCGACCGTCTCGGGATCGGCTACGAGGACCTCCGCGCCGTGAACGACGGCATCATCTACTGCTCGACCTCCGGTTACGGTCAGGGCGGGCCCCGGTCCGCTTGGGCCGGTCATGATCTCGACTATCTGGCCGTCTCCGGCTACCTGGCCACCAGCGGTCCCGGCCCCGACGGGGGACCACCGGTCCCCGGCGCCACCATCGCCGACGCGGCGGCGGGGGGGATGCAGGCGGCACTGGCCATCGCGGCGGCGCTGTTCTCCCGTCAGCTCACCGGTGCGGGCACCTTCCTCGACGTGTCGGTGGCCGACGGGGCCCTCTGGCTCATGTCCCTGGCCGTCGACGAGCACCTGGCCACGGGGACCGAACCGGGCCCCGGGCACGATGTCTTGACGGGGCGCTACGCCTGTTACGACACCTACCGGGCGGCCGACGGGCGGTGGCTGGCGGTGGCGGCCATCGAGGCCAAGTTCTTCGCCAACCTCTGCCGGGCCCTCGGCTGTGAGCAGTGGGCCGACCGTCAGTACGACGACGACGTCCAGGACGAGATCCGGGCCGCCTTGGGGGCCGCCTTCGCCCGGTCCGACCGCGACACGTGGGTGGACAGACTCTCGGGCGCCGACACCTGCGTGGCCCCGGTCCAGGCGGTGTCGGAGATCGCCGACGATCCCCAATTCGCCGCCCGCGGGGCCGTGGTGACGGCCGAGGACACCGACGGCCGCTCCTTCCGCCAGCTGGGGGCCCTCCTGGCCGGAATGCCCCCGGTGTCGGGGCCGGTCCTCGTCCGCGACGCTTCCGTCACCGACACCGACGAGCTCCTCGAGACGGCCGGTGTCGACCGGCAGCGGATCGTCGATCTCCGCCGGGAGGGGGTGGTGGCGTGACGACCGCCGCCACCGTGGCCGAGGTCCGGGCCCTCATCGGTGTCCCCCAGTACGAGGAGTCCGGTGAGTTCCCGGTGGAGCGCGGCTACATCTGGACGACCTGCGCGTCGGTCGAGAACGGGAACCCCCTCTTCTGGGACGACGCCGTCGCCCAGGCGATCACCGGCGGGCTCATCGCGCCGCCCACGATGTTGTCCGTCTGGTTCCGGCCCCATCACTGGGCCCCCGGCCGCCAGGCCCCCCATCTGCCCCTCCAGATCCACTTCGACCTGAAGGAGCGTCTCGGTCTCCCCGAAGCGGTGATGAGCGACAACACCATCGTCTTCCACGAGCCGGTCCGGCCGGGCGACGTCCTGACCACGCGCCAGGTCCTGCGCTCGGTCTCCGACGAGAAGACGACCAAGCTGGGGACGGGGAGGTTCTGGATCATCGACGTCGAGTACACCAACCAGGCCGGCGTCCTCGTCGGTGTCGAGTCCTACACCGGCTTCGGATACCGGCGCCCCGCCCCCGGCGCCGAGAAAGCGACGTTGCCGTGAGCCCCGACAGCACCACCCCGGTCCTCCTGCTCGGCGAGGTGGCCGGAGGTGACCGTCTCCCCGAGCTCGCCTACGACGTCACCGCCACCACCGTCGTCCTGGGCGCGCTGGCCAGTCGCGACTGGCGCCCCATGCACCACGACAAGGACTTCGCCGTCGACCGCAACGGGACCCGGGACATCTTCTTGAACACCCCCAACCAGGCGGCCTGGTTCGAGCGCTTCCTGACCGACTGGACCGGACCCCACGGGCGGCTGGGGCGGATGAAGTTCCGGATGCTCGGATCGGTCTTCCCCGGAGACACGATGGTCCTCTCCGGCGTGGTCGACGAGGTGACGGTGGACGATCTCGGCTGCGGTTGGGTGGGGGTCGACGTGACCTTGTCGGTGGGTGGCGACGTGAAGACGACCTGCGATGCCCGGGTGGCCATCCCCGTCGACGCCGACGACAACCCCTGGAGCCGTACCGGCGCGCGGTGGCAACCGTGACGGCGGCCATCGTGAGAGGGAGGAGCTGACGGTGCTGGATCTCGACTTCGACGCTGAACAGGAGATGCTGCGCGAGACGGTCCGGGGGGTGTGCGCCACCCACTGCCCCCTGTCGGTGGTCCGCCAGCTGGAGGACGACCCGATCGGGTATCCGACCGAGCTGTGGAAGCAGCTCGGGAAGCTCGACCTCATCGGCCTCCTGCTCCCCGAGGAACACGGGGGAGCGGGGATGAGCCTGATCGAGGGGGTCGTCCTCTACGAGGAGTTCGGGCGCTCGCTCGCCCCCACCCCGCATTTCGTGAGTGCCGTCCTCTGCGGCGGGGCGTTGGCCCGTTCGGGATCGACCGCCCAACGCCGGAACTGGTTGGGGCCCATCGTCTCGGGCGAGGCCGTCCTGACCCCGGCCTGGTTCGAGCCGGAGAACAGTGGCGCGCCGAGCGGTGTCCAGGTCCGGGCCGTGCCCGACGGGGGGAACTTCCGCATCTCGGGGACCAAGCGCCACGTGGCCTTTGCCGGCGCCGCCACCCGTCTCGTCGTCCTGGCCCGCACCGGGGAGTCGCCCGGGGACGTCGACCTCTTCCTGGTCGACCCGACGGCGCCCGGTGTCAGCCTCACCCAGCAGTACACCATCGGGTCGGACGCCCAGTTCCGGGTCGACCTCAGCGACGTCGTGGTGAGCGCCGAGGACCGCATCGGGGAGCCGGGCTCGGGTTGGCGGACGTGGGACGCCGTCATGCACGACGGCTGCATCCTTCTCGGCGCCCAGGCCATGGGCGGGGCCCGCCACGCGCTGGACATCACCGTCCAGTACTCGAAGGACCGCCACCAGTTCGACAAGCCGCTCGGGGCCTTCCAGGCGCTGGCCCACAACATGGCCGACGCCGAGACCACCGTCGACGGCGGGACCACCCTCGTCCACGAAGCGGCCTGGGCGGCCGCCGCCGGCCGGCCCGTCGACAAGCTCGCCCCCATGGCCAAGCTCTTCGCCTGTCAGACCTACCGCGACGTCACGGCCATGGCCCAGCAGATCTTCGGGGGCATCGGCTTCAGCGTCGAGTTCGACATCCAGCTCTACTTCCGCCGAGCCAAGCAGCTCCAGGTCTCCTGGTGGGACACCCGTTACCTCGAGGAGCTGGTGGCCACGGCCGTCCTCGACGGCCGCCCCTGAGCGCCCTCTAGGACCCCGCCGGTCCGGGCTCCGCCAGTTCGGGGACGACCTTGTCGACGAAGAGCTCCAAAGACGGCCAACCGATGGCCGGGTCGAGACCGCCGACGAGGGGCTTGAGCTTGAGCCCGGCCCGAGGATCGAGAGAGCGGGCGAGCGTCACGCACTGCTCCGGGGTCACCACCGCATAGAGCCCGGCCCGGCGGACCTCGTCGATGCTCGTCACCTCCCGCCACGGATTTGCACCGGGGTCGTGAGCGGACCAGGCGCCGTAGCCGTTGGTCTCGTGGACGGCGTGGGCCCCGATCTGGGCCCACGACCGCTCGGGGTCATCGGTGACGAAGACCCACATCGGGCCGTCGGGCCACAGCAGGATCCCGTCGCCCTTCCCGAGCCGACGGCATTCGGCCACGTAGGAATCGCCCAGGGCGCGGTCGGGAACAGGGGGCAGATAGGCGTCGCCCAGCCGGGCGGCCCGCTTGGGAGCGGACCCCCCGAAGACCACGAACGGCCGGGGGCGCTGGACCGGTCCCGGGGTCACCCGGATGGTCCGGCCCTGGTAGTCGAAGGGCTCCCCGGTCAGGGCCCGGACGAAGGCGTCGGCCTTCTCGGCGAAGACGGCACCGCGCCGGGAATAGTCGACCCCGAACATCTCGCATTCGGCCGGGACGTATCCCGCCGCCAGGGTCAGCTCGAGCCGACCGCCGCTGACCACGTCGAGGACCAGGGCGTCCTCGGCGGCCGACACCGGATCACGCAGGGTCAGGACCAGGGCCGAGACCATGATCCTCATCTCCTTCGTCCGGGCCGCCACGGCGGAGCCGAAGACGAACGGTGAGGGCAGGTAGCCGTCGTCCGACCCGTGGTGCTCGGAGACCACCACCCTCGGACATCCCCGGCTGTCGGCCCACGCGCACATCTCGATGGCCTCGCGGTAGAGCGCCGGGCGCGGAGTTCCGAAATCCGGGGACCGCAGGTCGTGATGGAGAACCCAGTTCACGAGGGCCCCCCGTGATGCCGTCGCCTCACCGGACGCCGTACTCACGTCCCAGGGAGAACCCGTCGAGGAAGACGTCGGCCTCTTTGCTCCGCCCGTAGCGGTCCACCAGGGCCCGGAAACGCGGCGAATGGTTCGGTTCCACCAGATGGGCGAGTTCGTGGACGACGACGGCGTCGAGGACCCAACCGGGGACGACCCGGAGGCGGTCCGAGATCCGGATCTCGCCGGTCCCGGACGTGCACGATCCCCACTGGCTCCGTTGATTGGTGACCCACCGGATGGAGCTGGGCCGGATTCCGCCGAGGTAGCGGTCGGCGAGCTGGACGGCGCGGGCGGAGAGATCGCCGTCCGAGGCGGCCAGATGGGGCCGGTGATTGAGGACGCGCCGGACCAGGTCCTCCACCATCTCGGCCCGCGCCGAGCGGGGCATGGACGCAGGGAGGACCACGACGACCCGACCCTCGCTCCAGAAGGCGCTGGCCGACTTGCGCCGTCGCGTGCTGACCCTGACCTCGACCTCCGGCGGGGCGGCGGGGGGCGCCACCGGCACCTCGGCCGGGACCGGCACCGCCGGACCCGGCGCCTCGACGGCGACCGGCCTTCCGATGGTCGTCGGGGTGGCCCTGACGGCAACGTCCGGCGTGGGAACGTCCAGAGGCAGCATGGGTTGCAGCGGGGGAGGGGGCGACCGGGGCGGATCGTCGTGCACGGGGACATCTTGGCGTGGGGCTGTGGCGCGCGGGTGACTCCGCCCAGCGCCCGACGCCCCGGACCCGGGGGCGGCCTGTTCCCCCGGTCACCAGTGCTTGCGCCGACCGCTGGCGTTGAGCGCCGCCAGGTAGCGGTTGTAGGAGGCCAGTTCCTCGTCCTCGGCGCCCTCGGGGGTCCCGGGCCGGTCGTCGTGGCCGGCGACCGGCCCGCTCTCGGCGCCCTCGGGGTCGGCGTGGGGGCCGGCGTCGGGGTCGGGGGCTCGGGGAGGGGGTTCGTGGATCAACTTCCACCACATGAAGACCCCGTACCCGGCGAAGATCGGCCACTCGAAGACGTATGCCCAGCTCAGAGTGTTTCCCGACAGCGCCCGTGTGACCTGCCACCAGCAGAGGACGATGCAGCCGGGCACGACGACGGCCGCCGTGAGATGGGTGAGGAGATTCCGGCGTGAGGCCGTCGGGCGTCGCACGGTCCAACGCTACCGACGACCGGCGGCCATCCGGTAGGCGTGGACCAGCGGCCCCCGGCCTCGCTCTGGACATCGGCGATCGTGCCATTCAGACTTGGCGGCCGGCCGAGGGGGAGAGGTGTCAGACGACACGGGTGGACGAGGATGACGAACGGCGATCCCGCGGCGGACGCGACGTCGGGTCTGGACCGCCGCTGGTGGACCTTGATCGCCGTCTGCGGCGCCACCTTCATGCTCCTGGTCGACGTCACCATCGTCCAGGTGGCTCTGCCCACCATGCAGCGCCAGCTCCACGCCAGCTTCGCCGACCTCGAATGGGTGATCTCGGCGTACGCCCTAGCGTTGGCGGCCCTGATCCTGACCCAGGGCTCGCTGGCCGACCGCTTCGGGCGGAAGCGGATCTTCGTCGTCGGGCTAGCCGTCTTCACCCTGGCGTCGTTGCTGTGCGGCCTGGCCGACAGCGCCACCTTCCTGATCGTGGGCCGCGCCGTCCAAGGCATCGGTGGAGCGGCCATGTTCGCCACCTCCCTGGCCCTCATCGGACAGGATTTCCGAGGCGCCGAACGGGGGACGGCCATCGCCGCGTGGGGCGCCACCGTCGGTGGCGCCGTCGCCGTCGGCCCGTTGGTGGGCGGTGCCTTGACGAGCGGTCTGGGATGGCGATGGATCTTCTTCGTCAATCTCCCCATCGGGATCGTCACCTTCGCCCTGGCTCTCACACGGATGGTGAACATCAGCGATCCCGACACCAAGCGGCTCGACATCGCCGGTCTGACCACCTTCTCCGGGGCTCTGTTCCTGCTCGTTCTGGGGCTGACCCGGGGCAACGACGACGGATGGGGGAGCGCGTTCATCCTGACCCTCCTGTCCTCCTCCGCCGTCCTCCTCGGCGCCTTCGTCTTCGCCGAGTTCCATCAGGACCGGCCCATGTTCGATCTGTCGCTCTTCCGAAAGCCGTCGTTCCTGGGCGTGTCCGTCGCCACCTTCGCCATCGGTGGCGGGATGTTCGCCATGCTGACCTACCTCACGCTCTATCTCCAGGATCTGCTCGGCTTGTCCCCCTTCCAGGGAGGACTCCGGCTCCTGCCGCTGACCGTCCTCTGTTTCATCGTTCCCCTGGCCACGCGGGGCCTGGCCGAGAAGACCCCGCCGGGGGTCTCCCTGGGGACCGGGCTGCTGCTCTCGTCGTTGGGTCTGGCCCTCATGCACGGGGTGACGGCGACATCGTCGTGGACCACCCTGCTAGCCGGCCTGCTCGTCTCCGGTCTGGGCATCGGGATCGCCAACCCGGCCATCGCCAAGATCGCACTCGGTGTCGTCAGTCCTGAACGAAGCGGCATGGCGTCGGGCATCAGCAACACCTTCCGAATCGGCGGTCTCGCCACCGGGGTGGCGGGCCTCGGTGCCCTCTTCCAGGGGCGAATCGTCAGTTCCCTGTCGAGTGCTCTCGGTCAACCGGCCCAGTCCGTGGCCGCCGCCGTGGCCGCCGAGGGGACCCACGGCGCCGACGCCCGGGTGCTGGCCCAGGCCCATCTGACCCGGGCCGCCGGGGCCGCCTTCAGTACCGGGATCAACGACCTCCTGGTGACCGGCGCCGTCGTCGTCTTCGTCGGGGCCCTCTTCTCCCTCCTGGTACGGGCCCGGGACTTCCAACAGCAGCGTCCCGCCGCCCCCGAACCGCGTGACGGGCCGGCCTTGCTGGCGGAAGCGTCCCCCTGAGGCCACGGAGGCGCTTCCCCGTCGGCGTCGGGCGCCTCGCGGTACGGTGCGTCCAATGGCCGCCGACGATGTGACATGGGGTCTCGTCGACCCGTCGCTTCTGCGCCGGATCGTCGTCGTCTCACCCCACTTCGACGACGCCGTCCTGGGGGCCGCCCATCTGCTGGCCACCTATCCGGGGAGCACGGTGATCACCGTCCTCGGCGGCCGACCGCCGGCGTATCCACCGGAACCGACGGATTGGGACGCCTGTGGCGGGTTCGTCGCCGGCGACGACGTCGTGGCGCGACGACGCGAAGAGGACCGGGCCGCCATGGACTTCGTGGCCGCACGACCCGTCTGGCTCGAGTTCGCCGACCATCAATACCTGACCAAGGATCTCCGGCCCCGGGCGGCGGACGTGGCACCGGCGCTCGGCTCGGCCATCGACGCCGCTGACGCCACCGCCGTCTTCCTCCCCATGGGTCTGGCCAATCCGGACCATGTCGTCACCCACGATGCCGGTCTGATGGTGCGGTCGGAGCGGGCCGGTTCCGTGGGTGGACCGGCATGGTTCTGTTACGAGGACCACGGCTACAAGCACATCCCCGGGATCCTGGCCTGGCGGGTCACCAAGCTGTTCAAGGCCGGGCTGTGGCCCACCCCGGCCGTCGTGTCCATCGAGCCCGACATGGACCGGAAGCGGGCTGTCATCGCCTTCTACAAGAGCCAGATCGCGCCGCTCGAACGCGATCACGTCCTCAGCGAACGCCTGGACGCCAACGTCCCCGAACAGTACTGGCGGCTCGCTCCTCCACCGGAGGGTTGGGAGCGTCTCACCGATTCGGTCTAGGAAGTTCCACCACCGGCGGGGGCGGCGGGGTCACGGAACCGCCGATCGGTCAGGTGACCTGATTGTTGTGCGACGTCGTCACGGCAAGGACCACGATCAGCAGGAAGATGGCGATGAGCGAGAAGCCGACGGCGATTCCGGCGATGGCCAGTCCGCGCCCCGGTTGGACGCCGCCGGTCCGCTTGATCTGTCCGAGGGAGACGAAGCCCAGGATGACCCCGACGACGCAGGAGATACCGAAGAAGAAGGGGATGATCCCGCCGACAGAACAGGCCAAGGAGGCGATGGCCAAGCCGTTCGTCCGCGGTGTCGCCGTGGAGAGGGGCCCCGGCGCGCCGACACCGTAGGGGGAGTAGGGGCTTCCCCATGCCGGAAGCCCCGTCGCCGGGTACGCGGCCGGTGGGACCGGGTAGCCGGCCGGTGGGACCGGGTAATCCGCCGTGGGTATGTGGGTGCCCGGTGCCGGGGGTGGACCGGGCGGCGGAACCTGCCGGGAGGGATGGGTTTCCGGTGCGTACCACCTTCCGTCGGTGGCCTGCCACCACCCCGGCCCCTGTTGCGTATCGCTCATGGACGCGCTCCCTGCGTTTGGTGGTTCCACCGGACTCCAGTATCCACCGTTCTGGGGCCGACGCTTCCGACGCTCGAGCTGGTAGCTGCCGGTCACTCCCCGCGCCGGGTGCGCCCGATGGATCTCGACTGTGGACACCACCGAACAGGGAGCCGGCCAGGAGCAATACAGTTGTCGCTGTGGTTTCTGTTGAAAACGAGGTGCGTGAGTTCCTCTCCCGCCCGTTGACGGCACACCTGGCCACGCACGGACCGCACCTTCGGCCCGTGTGGTTCCTGTGGGAGAACGACGCGTTTTGGATCCTCACCGGCCCATGGTCGACCGTTCGTCGGGACCTCGGCATCGACCCACGAGTAGCCCTCGTCGTCGACACGACCAATCTGGCCACCGGGGAAACAAAGCAGGTCGTGGCAACCGGGCAAGGCGAGATACTCCCGTGGGACCCGGATCGCGGATGGCGCATGTTGCGTCGGTACCTCGGTGACGACACGGACGCCTGGGACGATCGTTTCCAGGCGTACCTGCGAGGTGAGTCCGGGTCTGTCTGGCTCCGTTTATCAGCCTCAGGGCCAACGCTCATCGACTTGTCGTTCGTGCCAAGTCGTTCGTCCGCCGACTCTTAAAAGGCCACCGGACGCCCCGGTTCGGTCACTTGCAATTCGAGACAAGAGCCAGATTGGTCCTCTGACCGGAGCGGACCTTAACCGCCGCCGACCTGATCGCCATGGGAGCGTTGTCACCGCCATCGAATGAGGTCACGACGTAGGACCCCGGCGAGACCGTCAGACGGTATTCAGGGTTCCAAACATTGAACCGGTCGGCCAAGACCCGATCACTATCCACCATGGTTCCGTCCTTCGATGCGGTAACGGTCAGTTCAATTGGCGAAGCGTCTCGGGTGCCTCCTGGGATGCAGGCGGGCTCCACCAGACCGTCGATGTGAGCTCGTAGCGTCTGGGTGGTGCCGGACGTTCTTCCACAGCCCGCAAGGATTAGCGCCAGAACCACCGACGCCGATGCCGCCGGTGGTATGAACTTTCCCACCGGAGTCACACTACCGGCGCCAGTACGTTGGCGGCGAAGGATTGGTTGAGGCCTGCGACCCGATGTCCGTTCGAGTCCATGCCGAAATGGACGACCGAGTATCGACTGTCCAAGGTCTATAGAGGTTACGACGGACCTTGCTCCGGAACAGTACTGCCGGGCACCCACTTCAGTGGAGTCGACCAGTCCTTCTCATGCCGATGCGCCGAGTGTTCTGCCTTGTGCTTCGTGGGGTATGGGCCTCGCAAAAGCTGCACCTCAGGAGTCTGTTCGTCCGGTGGTCCTTCGGTATCGCCGAGAGTTCCGGTGTGTGAGCATGTTCTTTACGGAAGATCTAGAGATCCCTACCTGCGGGACGATAAGAGCGCGACGAAGTCAGCACCGACGTCCCGACCGCCGGCCGCCTTGACCAGCAACGCACCCATCTCGCGGTCGTCAGAGGGCAGGAAGGAGGCTCCTTCCAGGCCGTTCCGGTCAAGAACCCAGCGAGCCACGAGCAAGGCTGTCCGCTTGTTCGCTTCAGCGAAGGCCTGCACCCGGGCCACCCGGTAAGCCAGTACGGCGGCGGCCTCGACAGGATCCTCGATCAGATCGATGGCTGCGAGAGCACGAGCGACCCGGTCGAGTTCATCTGGTTCGTCGAACCACTCGTCCTCTCGACGCACTACGTGGTTGATCGCCACCACCAGGCCGACGGTAGGTCGATTCAATGGTCGTGCAGGTAAATGAGAAGGTCCTCGTACTCGACCAGCCGTTCCTCCAGCCAGACTCGGTCCGCCGGGTCGAGGTCCTCGAGGGCCTTGACGGCGTTCACGGGTCTGCCTTCCACCTCACTCACAAAAACCAGCCTATCCGACCGAAGATCGGTTTCAGCAACCGATCCCTGACCAAAATGGTGATTCGAGCCGGACGCTTCTTGGTTCCGGACTTTTCCCTGCCCATCGTCCGTCCGAGGACTCCGTCGGCCTTTCAGTCACACTCGGGAAGGCGTGGGCATACCGGTTGAGTGTCATGGTGGTAGGGAGGGATCGATGCCGTTCTTGATCAGGCTCCGGTAGCCCTCGAGCGTCTTGGGGGAGTGGCCCAGGCGCTCGAGGTGCGCCAGCCAATGCTCGGTCAGGTAACGCACGTTCGCTCTCGTGCCCTGAAACTTGCCGTTGGCGGCCGAGCTGACGATCCGGGCGATCTCCTCCTGTGCCTTACGCTTCCCGCCGTGGACGGTCCGGCTCACGGTGCGATAGCTACCGGTCAGGGGGTCACGGCCCAAGGCCACCCGGATTTCCCAGATACCCGGGGATTTCTAGCGCAGCGAGCCGCTCATCGACGGACGGTACCCCTCGGTTGTGACATTCTGGGATTTTTCTGGGATTTGGACTCGGAGGGACTCGAGTGACCACCCAGAAGTAGCGGTCTACCAGCCATCGCCCCCGTAGCTCAGAGGATAGAGCGTCGGTTTCCTAAACCGTGCGTCGCAGGTTCGAGTCCTGCCGGGGGCGCTAACAAAATGGGAAACGTCGCTGGGACGTTCAACGGACGCTGATTCACGGGTTGAGTCATCTCGGCTTGGTAAGAGTGTTGTGTTGATCCCGTCGAGGGTGTCGTCGGAGATGGTTGCCTCTACCGTGGCGTGGTGTCGGGATCTGTCGTAGCGGATCTCGAGACGGAGCGCCTCGAAGAGAGGCCGAATATACTCGTCGGGAGCATCAAGCAGATCGACATCGAGGAGCGGAAGTACGTCGAGCAGGTTCTGGTCTTGACTTGGTTCTATCTCTGCCTCCAGCGTTGCCATTTCGCCGAGCCGTTCGCGTCGCAGAGCTTCGAGTTCGCCTAGACGTTCTCGAATCCGCCCGAATACCGTCCCGTCTGGGTCGTCTCGAGTTTCGAGGCTACGCACAAGTCGCTCCTGGCGGCTTCCGATGTCGGATACATCGCGGGGTGAGCGTTGAGCCGGTCGGCGATAGCCGCGTACCCGAGACGCTCGCTCACCCGCCAAGAGCTTGAAGAGGCGCGACCGGTCCGGCGGTTGGGCGACGATGCCGAGATCTCGTTTCAACTCTTGATGCGAGGCTGAGTTCGTTTGCGACGCACTTCGGCTAAATAGCCCCGAATCCGGCACACGCACGGGCAAGGATGAGCTACGGGCGTCCAGAACATCTCAATCGGAGCCATGCCGACACTCGACCGCTCGGAGAGATGCGTCAGGGGCCCCTTTGACGTCCTCTCACCGTGAATCTCACCGGGCGGGTCCTGGGGACGCTTCTAGTGAGCAGGGCCTGTGACATGCGGAGTTCCCGCATCAGGTTCCGCTTACGGAATAGAGCAAAGAGTGTGCGGTAGAGAACGGCCCTGTGCTGGCAACTGCGCCGTTCAGCCGCAAATGGGACATGCAGGCTCCGCTAGATTCGTATCATGAGCACCTCTGGCCTCGAGGACGCATTCCCGGTCTTTGCATGGGCCGTCGGCGAAGAAGGCTCCGATCCTTTGGTCCTTGCCGATGGAGTTCCATATCGTCAAGACCAATTCGCTCAAAGTAGCCACTACTCCCACACTGACGACGACCTTCACTCGATTGCCGCGCTCGGCATCAAGATCATCCGATACGGCGCACCATGGCGTCTGACTGAGCCGGAACCGGGTCATTACGACTGGAACCTTTGGGATCGAGCCTTGGCCGCATGCGCTGACCACGGCTTGGAACCCATCGTCGACTTGTTGCACTTTGGTCTCCCCGACTTCTTCGACGGCTTCGCTGATCAACGATGGGTGGACTCGTTCTGCCGGTACGTCGAAGAGTTCCTCGACCGTTACCGAGAACCGCGATGGTTCACGCCGATCAATGAGCCCGGCATCACGGCTTTGATGTCTGGTTGTCTCGGGATGTGGAATGATCGGCTCGCATCAGGCCCCGATCACGCCCGCATCTTGGCTAATGTCGTGTTGGCCAACCTGGAGGCGTTGGCCCGCATCCGTGGTGACCGAGGCGGCTGGTGGATCGGGGCCGAAGCATTCTCGGTTCCGGTGGCGGTTGAGCCGCGGGCTGAAGCTGACGTGCAGGCCTTGCGGGCATGGACGTGGCTCGTCTGGGACCTGCACTTCGGGCGCCAACCTCTCGGGGAGTCGGCCCGCTACCTCGATTCCGTCGATGACGAGTTGCTCGACCGAATCGGTTGCCTCGCGGTGACCGACCGGGTCGTGGCCGGCCTCGACTTCTATCCGACCTCGGTCTATCCCATCGGGGGTCCCGCCCCCGAATGGTCGGTCGACGAGCGGGTGGCATTGGCGGTCGATGAGTTCCGACGTTGGCACGACCGATATGACGTCCCCTTTTGGGTGGCGGAAACTTCGAACCTGTCCCTCGCGATCGAGGATCAGATTCCTTGGTTGCTTTCACTCACTGATGGCCTCCACAGACTACGCGCCGAGGGTCTACCGATACGCGGGCTCTGCTGGTACAGCAGGGGAGACCAATTCGACTGGCAGACTAACCTCGTCGACCCGAAAGGAGCGGTGACCGAGGTCGGGCTATTTGACGTTCACCGCCGGGCCAGACCGGTTGCCGGAACATTTGCGCAACTTGCCTCCCAGGGCGTGTGAGTGTGGGCCAATGTGAGCTTGTGGACGGTCCTGCTGGCCCAGTCGTCTCAGGTTGGCCAGGGTGGATGACCTACTCCACACGGGCCGTACGTTTGCCATGCATCCATCGGTGCCGACATCACGCACACGTCCGAGGCACCATCACCCCATAGCCTTCACCGGATCGAGCATCGCGCAGTGACCCTGAACTTACCGCCGGCTGAGGGTTGCCAGGCACGAACACGGCTTCACTGGGCGTAGACGGGGAGGCCTGTGCCCGTGCCCTTGGCTGAGCTAGGCCAAGGTGCGGCGAAGGACTGCGATGCTACCGTCAGCCTGAAGTCGGTCCGCATTGATAAGCGACGCAGGAGGGGCGGGAGCCGAATCGGTGCAACTGGCGCAGTGTCCTCAGTCGCGATTTGGCACCCAATGGCTACCCATCCGGGTTCGAAACTCTGCTCCGTTTTGTGGCCTCTTGAGCACGCCAGCGCACGAGTTCGGGTGGTTGGTCAGTGTCTGGCAACCGAAAGCCCGCTTCGACG
Organism: uncultured Acidimicrobiaceae bacterium; assembly: GCA_963800065.1. GTDB lineage: Bacteria > Actinomycetota > Acidimicrobiia > Acidimicrobiales > UBA8190 > CAWJFJ01. The sequence continues at coordinate 649,244 of CAWCZO010000003.1, forward strand.
AGAAGACTGCGCCGCGAACCTGCTGGGCGTTGCCCTTCCCATGGTGCCTGCGCCTTGCCGGGGGCGTAAAGTTTTTCCGAGGACAGCGTCCTTCGAGAAATTTGACCACTTCACCCCGCCGTCCTCTTGAGAATATTTGGAGAATGACCTCTGCCTTTGGACACGGCCTTTGGACAAGGTCAGGGTGCTTCTGAGATTCGGCTGTCCCAATGGGCGTAATAGGGGCGCACGCCGAACCCCTTCGCCATCGCCCACAGGATCGGAAGCATGACGTTCTGCACCCAGATGGGGGGCGAGGTCACGCGTCATCCCCGTGGTCGATCGGAACGACACGACCCGCCTCGACGGCCTTATCACCCAATTCGATCTCCTCCGAGCCCGCCAGAAGCTCCTCGACGAAGACCGCCACGCGGAACGAGTTCTGACCCCTCGGCTTTCGGCTGGTTCGTTCCAGTCCCGAGTGGAGCGAGCACACCTTGCCGATCGCTCTTCTCCGTGCCCATTGCCTTTCCCGGGGCACATGGGGACGGATCGTGGTCCATGACGGGCAGCTGCGATTTTCCGCCCCGACCGAGCCTGCGCTCGACGTCGTCTTGGAAGCTCACTCGACCCAAGCCATTCCCCCCGACGTCGAGCACCAAGTGCGACCGATTGGCGCGGTCCGTTTCTCGATCGACTTTCTCGCCGTGGACGAGCATGATCGAGCCGGATCGGCACAGGGAATTGAGACGGTCGAATGGCTACCGCCCGTGCCGAACGAAGGTGGCGATCCGGCAAGCCGGGCCGGGCTGCCTTGTCCCGAATGCGGAGCTGTTCTCGACGGTGGGCCCCATCAAGTCTGCCGGGGGCCCCACGCCAGTAAAGCTGCGGCAGGCGTTAGGGACATACGGGACTATGGCGAGAGCGCTCGTAACACCGTGGCCAGGGGCTCGAGTACCCGGGGGTGCAGGGGTGGTCGGAGGTAGACAATGCCCAACTCGGCACCGACCTGGGCCAGTGCGGCGGCCTGCTCGGCGGTGGCCTTCGGGTCGCCGGCGAACATGACGTGGCTGGAGAGGAGGATCTCTCTCCGGTCGCGACCGAGGTCCTCGCAGTGCTGATGCAGGATATCCCGCTTGCGGGCGAATTCCTCTGGTGTGCCACCTACGAAGTTCCAGTGCTGGGCGAATCGGGCTGCAGTGCGGAGCGTCCTCTTCTCGCCGCTTCCACCGATGCAGATCGGCGGGTGGGGCCGCTGGATCGGCTTGGGCTCGTTGCGGGCATCGCTGAGCTGGTAATACCGGCCTTTGAAGGTCGTCGTCTCCTGAGTGAGGAGCCCGACGATCACTTCGCAGGCCTCTTCGAAGCGGTCGCTGCGCTGGCCCGGCGGGCCCAGCTCGATCCCGTAGGCCCCTGACTCTTCCTCGTTCCAGCCGGCTCCGATGCCAAGTTCCAGCCGGCCCCCGGACACAATGTCGAGGGTGGTCGCCATGTTGGCGAGGATCGCCGGGTGGCGATAGTGGATGCCGGTTACCAGTGTTCCCAGGCGCAGTCGGGTCGTCGCCTGGGCCAGCGCCGTAAGGGTGATCCAGCCCTCCATGCAAGGGCCGGTGCTGTCGGAAAAGATCGGATAGAAGTGGTCGAAGGTCCAGCCCGACTCGAACAGTTCGATGTCGTCAGCCACCCGCCAGACGGCGAGCATGTCGGTCCAGGTCGTATCCTGCGGCGAGGTTTTGAAAGCGAAGCGCATAGGCGTACGATACGTCCGGTCTGGCCCTTCGCCAACCGGTGCCGCAATCCCTGTTCGGGTCGCTCTGCTCGGTATGTGGTCCTGCAATACTTCGCCACAGGAGGCTCGCATGAAACCCATGGACGAGGGCTGGACACGGGGGATCGCCGTCGTGGCCCATCCTGATGACCTGGAGTACGGAGCGGCCAGTGCCATCGCCCGGTGGACGGCGCAGGGCAAACACATCACCTACCTGCTCGCCACCCGCGGGGAGGCTGGGATAGCCGGCATGTCGCCAGAGAGGACCAGGCCTCTGCGCGAAGAGGAGCAACGGCGCAGCGCGGCCGTCGTGGGTGTGACCGACGTGCAATTCCTGGATCACCGAGACGGCGCCGTCGAGTACGGCATCGCCCTCCGTCACGATATCGCCGGCGCTTTCCGCCGAGAACGGCCCGAAGTCGTGCTCACGATGAACTTCGAGCTGACCTGGGGCGAGGACGGCGGGGTCAATCATGTCGACCACCGGACGGTCGGCCTGGCCACTCTGGATGCGTGCCGGGATGCAGCCAACGAATGGGTGTTCCCCGACGCCGGACCGGCATGGGGCGGGATCACCGGTGTCTACGTTGCCGGCATGTCCTCGCCTACTCACTACGTGGACGTCACCGAGACCATCGGCCGCGGCGTGGCCTCCCTTCGGGAGCACAAGGCCTACATCGAGGGGCTGGGAACGAACTTCGATCCTGACGAGTTCCTACGGCAGATCGCCGGTTATGGCGGCATGGCTGCCGGTTGCGAGTACGCACTGCTCCTTCAATCCTTCAGGATCTGAAGCCCTCGGATTGCGGTTGCCCTCTGCCCCGAGGTGTCGAGAGAGCAGAGAGTCGCGGCGCCACGCCGACTTCGGCCATGAGTATCGGCTGCCGAACTCAGCGGGCGGTGGGTCAGCGGCCGCTGACGCGATCGTGCAGTGTGCGGGCCACCTCGGCCGGGTCGGGGAGTGCGGCGAGCTCGGTGGCGAGCCGGTGCCCCGTGTCGTGGTAGGACGGCTCCTCTAGCATGAGGCGCACTGCGTTGCCGACCGACTCCGGTGTCACGTCCACCGGCGCGATCGTCACTCCGGCACCGCAGCGGGTAAGAAGCGAGCCGTTGACGAAATTGTCTGCGCCCTGCGGAAGGACCACCTGGGGGACGCCGTGCGCCAGCGAGCCGTACATCGTGCCCGAGCCCCCGTGATGGACGATGACCGAGCACCGGGGAAGCAATTCCGCCTGCGGGATGTAGCGCTCAATCCTGGCATTGGCCGGTACGGGCCCGAGCGCCGCCGGGTCGTTGTCGGGACCCACCGTGACGACCACCTTGACTCTTTCCTCGGCAAGACCGGCAAGGGCCGTGCGAAACACCTCGGTGTTCCCGAACATCGTGCCCAGCGTCAGGTACACGCAAGGGGGATCGCTGTGCGCTGGCCCGGTGGCAGGCATCGGCACGGGACGCATCGTCAGTGTCTCGCCGTCGGGAATCGCCTGCTTCTCGAGCGAGGGCGGGGTGATCTCAATCGTGATCCCTCGGTACAGTCCGCCGTAGCCGGGAGTGAAGCAGTCGAACGAACGCCAGATCGGCGACACGGCGTCGTCCGCTAGCGCCGTTACCTCGTCGGGGAGCATCGGGCTGATCAGATGATGGACACCGGGGACGCCCAGGACCTCGGCGGCCAGCGGCCCGGCGAGTGCGTAGGTCTCGAACAACACGAGATCCGGTCCGAGCTCGTTCCCGATGGCGATGACATCGTCGATCATGTCGGGAGCGGCCACCTCAGCGAACAGGCGGGGGAAGAAGTAGTGGTTGATGCGCTCAGGGGCGAGCCCGTCGCCCGGTAGGCCGTGGAGGACGCGGGCCTGGAGGTCGGCGAACCAGTCCATCTCCCCGCGACCCGCCTGCCGGAAAACGACTCCGACACGAGCGAGCGCCCCGCCCGGATCCCCGCCGGCAGCCACCGTGACTTCGTCCCCTTGGGCCAGAAACGCCTCGATCAATGGCATCATGGGGTTGACGTGGCCGGAACCCGGCGTGGCCACGGCGAGGATCTTCATTCGTTCCCTCCTTGTCGCCATCCAAAGGGCGCACCGTTACGGCGACAGCTCCTCCGGCCCCGCCCGAGAAGTATTGCTCGAACTCGCCCCGTCATTGGTGGTCTCGACCCCCGCCGGACCTGGGCCTAGACGCTCAAGCTGGATGCTCACGGTCGGGGTCCGCTCATGTTCCTTCGGCGACGAGCACTGAACGCCCGGTGCTCCGGGAGGCGGCAAATGCCTCCTGAATATCGGGGCGAGCGATGGCAAGGTAGAGCACCAGCACGACGACGGCGGCGGTGAAGACCACTGCGGTTTGGCCGTCTCCGAAGCCGATCCCGCTGATGGCAGGCGACTTGCTGATGTAGTCGGCGAAGGAAGCTCCGAGAGGACGAGTGACGACGTAGGCGCACCAGAAGGCGACGACGCTGTTGAGGCTGAACGCCTTCCAGGCAACGGCGGGGATCAGGATGATGACCGAGAACATGATCCCCGATGACAGGTAGCCGAAGCCGAGGGGCGTCGCCGTCAAGTCGCCGAGAGCGGTACCGAGGGCGAACGTGGCGAAAACGGTGGCCCAGTAGAACATCTCGCGTCGTTGCGTGGTGATGCTGTGGATGGAGAGCGTTCCCTCGAGGCGGTACCAGACCAAGAAGATGGCAGCCAGCACGACCGCCCACAGGAGCGTCGTTCCGGCATAGGGGATGCCGATGTCGAGGTGGAGGAAGTCGGAGACGCCGGTGCCGAAGATGGCGATGGCGTAAGCCAAGAACCAGTAGGCGAGGGCCCGGTACCGCCTGGTCCCGAACTGCAGCACCAGACCTATGACGAACAAGGCAACTTCCGTCCCCCCGCCGCCGATGTTCCCCCAGGTCTTCAAGAAGTCTGACGTGGCCTCGCCACCGGCCGTGGTCAGGATCTTGATGACCCAGAACAAGAAGATGATCTCAGGCACTTTGGCCCCATCTGGTTCGGGGAAGAGGCGACGAATCATTGGAAGACGGTCACTCCGTGTCATCGAGCCGAGGATCCGCGGTGCTGGCTGGCGCGGCGCCTCAGTTGGCCTCTCCCGCACCTCGCCGGCCTCAGTTTAGGAGACCAAGGATGCACCGGAGGGGCGCCCCCGAGCCAGAGTCGGGCTCTGGACCGCTCAGGGTTCCCTTCAGAGTGCCGCGCCGTCCTTCGTGGTCGACGCCCGAGACGTGAGAGGTGCGACACGGGTGACGGCAAACAGTCCGATCATTCCCACGAGACACGCCCAGCAAACGGCAACGAGGATCGGATCGGCAGCAATGAGAAGACCGGGACGGGGTACATCGGCGAAGCACCCAACAGCGGAAAGGACGAGCAGAAGGTAAAGCTTCCATCTCTCCGCCACGACGGCCAGAAAGACGAACCCCCACGTCTCGTACCAAGGCCACACCACCGGGCCAAGGACGACGAAGGTAAGAAGGCTCCAGCCGATTGCCTCGACCTCTCCGATTCGTCGGGACCGGACGAGAAAGTAGACGGAAATCACGGCAGCGATCCCCAGTGCCACGAGTCGGGCGGTGTGCACGAAGGCGAGCGAGTGACCTACATAACCCAGTGCGCTTGCGAGATGCGCCACCCCGAGTCCGACGGCCGTCGCTGGATCGAGCCACGAGACGACCGAACCCGGGTTTGACAAACCACCGACCCATCCCCAGCCCAGCGCCGAGATGGCACTGATCGCTCCCATCAGGCCGGCGGTGAACACCAGAGCGGAGGCCACTTTGACGAGCCGGGGGCGCCAACTTGCTTCCGCTCCAGCCCACCACCAGCCGATGAAGGCCGCACCGATGAAAGCCGGGATCTTCACCTCCGCCGCCAGAGCGCACAGAGTCAGTCCGGCCACGATGTGGTTCTTGCGAGCCAAGGCGCAGGCGGCAACCAGCAGTCCCACCATCAAAGCGTCGTTGTGCGCAGCCCCCAGAAGATCAAGGAGAACGAGAGGATTCAATATGGCGAGGGCGAATGCAACTGAGCCGTCCCGCCCGATAGCGCGAGCGAGCGTCGGAACGGCCCAGGCAAGCAGTGTCACCCCGATGAGAGCGATCAGTCGGAAGCCAATGACACTGCCGAGAACATCATGACCCGACAACTTGACGACCCATCCCGACAAACGCTCCCAGGCAGGCCCATAGGGGGCTATCGAATGGCGCCACAGGGGGTCCACCAGCCTCAGGAACGGGCCACCCCCCAGAGCATCTGGGCCGTGGCGGTAGGGATTGATCCCTCGTGTCACGAGCTGGCCTTGTGCCGCATAGTCGTACACGTCACGGCTAAACATCGGGGCCATGAGGAAGACGGGTAGCTCCCACGCGATCAGGATGACGGCTAAGCCTCGGATCGGCGTCCCAGGGCGTGCCCGCACGTTGCGGACGATCTCATACCAAGAGCCGAGCAATAGGGTAATCCCGACATAGACGAGAACGATCCCCAGGAATCGGGCGTTCGTGGCGACGTCGGTTGAAGTCGTCGCCCCGTTGCCGAAGAACCAGGCGTTAGGCGCCATGACCGTGAAAGGCGAACCTTGCTGCGTTCCTCCAAGGAGGACAAGCAATGCACCGGCTGCACCCGTTGCACCAGATGCCCAGAGGGGTAACAGACCTGACACTCGGCCATTCACACCCGTGCCGGAGTGTGCGCACCGACCGCCGCTCACGGTTGGCCCCTGTGCGCCCGAGGCATCCTGTTCTTCCGTTCGCTCCCCCCTTACCTTCGTTCGTCCCACCTCCAGAACGGTAGCTGTGCCGACCGTGAGATCAGGGCTGATGCACAACAGCCAGGTGTCGGTCGATCCCCTCCAAGCCCGGAGCCCCCTTCGCACGCCAGCGAGCGTGCCCGGCGGTAGCTCAACCTCCGGCCCTGGAAGCCTCTTTCGACGACGAGAGTCCGTCGCGGAACTGCTGGTACCGGCCTTCCCCACACCGTGCCCGCTTCGCCCGGGGGCGTACCGCCGGGGGCGTACCGCCGGGGGCGTACCGCCGGGGGCGTACCGCCGGGGGCGTACCGCCGGGGGCGTCTGCCGCGTTGCTGCGGCCGTGTCGTGAACTCGCGCACTACCGGGGGAGAGCCTTCTTGGGAATGCGTTGATATCCGGGCCGTCGGAGGTCTCCGTCGACAGACTGCGGGTGGGTCGCAACGGCGTTGTCCGGAGGGCGACGCAGAGTGGTCAATTTTGGCCGCACTTCGTCATTGTCCGTGGCTGCCCACGCATGGAACCCATCCCGCCTGGATCGGGGATCCGGGTAGTTGAAAAGCCATTCAATCCCTGGTCGCCGAGGGCCGATACCTCATGTCGACTGACCCAGATCAGCTGGGCGGTGAACAGTCGTGGAGGTTGGGCGGCCCCATGGTGACGATCCGCAGGACCCCCAGCGACAGAGGGGCAGACGACCGGTGGCACGGTCGACCTGTCCTGTCTGCGATGGTGAGTGTGGCCGTCTTCGCGATGCCCATTGCACTGTCCATCGTGGTGGCCACCGTCACGGCGCACGTCCTGCCCCGGCCACGGACCACGGGCTGGTTGGCCGGGTGGTGGGTGATGGTTCTCGGCGTTCCGACCATCGTGTTGCTGATCACCGACCGTCTCGCCCGTCGTGCGTTGCCGCTCGCCGTCCTGTTGAAGATGACGATGGTCTTTCCCGACCGGGCCCCCAAGCGCCTGGCCGTGGCCCGCAAGTCGGGCAGCACGCGGGACCTCGCCCGGCGGGTGGAGGAAGCGCGGACACAGGGGATCGATGACGAGCCCGTCGCCGCCGCCGAGAAGATCCTGGCCCTGGCGGGTGCGCTCAACGCTCATGATCGGCTCACTCGGGGACATGCCGAGCGGGTGCGAGTCCTCACGGATCTCATCGCCGACGAACTCGATCTTCCTACCCCCGACCGAGATCGTCTGCGTTGGTCCGCACTCCTCCACGACATCGGCAAGCTCGCCGTTCATCCTGACATCCTGAATAAACCCGGCAAGCTCGACGACGCCGAGTGGGAGGTCATCAAGAGACACCCACTCGAAGGGGCCAAACTGACGGCCCCACTTTCGAGTTGGCTCGGGGAGTGGGCGAACACCATCGCTGAGCACCACGAGAAGTACGACGGCACCGGATATCCCTACGGCTTGAAAGGCGAACAGATCTCGCTCGGTGGTCGGATCGTGGCTGTCGCCGACTGCTACGACACCATGACGAATGTCCGGACCTACAAGACGTCGATGAGCCCGAAGGCGGCCCGAGCCGAGCTCGCCGCCTGCGCCGGCACACATTTCGACCCTCGGGTGGTGCGAGCCTTTCTCGATGTCTCGATCGGACGTCTCCGGCCCGTCGCCGGTCCGTTGGCGTGGCTCGGCTCTCTGCCCTTTGTGAGCAGCATCCCTCAGGCGGTCTCCGTACTCGGGAGAGTGGGAGCGGCGTCCGTGGTGGTGACCGGTGCGGTGGCGGCGGGCACTTTTCACTCCACCCCCCATCGTGGTCAGGTGCTGCTGCCGGTCGGTGCCGTTCCGCAGGCCTCGGCGTCAGGATCCCCGGGAATCGGAACGCAGCGTTCGCAGGGTGCCGGTGGGTCCGGGGGCCCGGGTGCCAAGGGGACCGGCCGCGGGGGCTCGTCGACCACGTCGACAGTCGTCGCCTCGGGTGGCTCCGGCGCCGGCGGTTCAGGCGGTGGAGGTTCCGTCAGCGGTGGCCCCGGTACGACCACCACGCTCCCCGTGCCACCGGCGACCGTGCCGTCCACGCCGACGGGCCTGATGGTGTCGGCGGGGGACGGCCAAGCTGCCGTGTCGTGGTCGGAGCCGGACGACGGTGGTAGCGCCATCACCTCGTACACGGTCACGCCATATGTGGGGGGCGCAGCTCAAGCTCCCCACGAATTCACCTCGCCGGCCACGTCTGAGGTTGTCAATGGCCTCACCAATGGTACGTCCTACACGTTCACGGTGGCCGCCACCAACGCCGAGGGTTCGAGCTCCCCGTCGGCCCCCTCGTCCCCGGTGATCCCCGTCGCGGCGATACTGAGCATCGTCAACGGCGACGGCAAGGCGGGGAAGGCGGGTGAGGGCGACGAGATCGTCGTGACATTCTCGCCGGCCCCGTCTCCCACGGCCATGTGCAGCGCGTGGACGACGACCTCGTTCCCCGATCTCTCAGATCAGAGCGTGGTGGTACAGGGAACGCAGCCCTCCTCGGGGGATGACACGGTCACGGTCACCGACGCCACTGACTGCAGCGGAGGTTTCCACTTCGGCACCATCGACCTGGGACAGAGAGGTTATTTCAACAGCAACGCCTCGTTCGGCGGGACCGCGGTCGGTTGCCGGAACGGCAAGACAACGGGATGCTCGACGATTCACTGGAACGGGCAGAACACCCTGACGATCATCCTGGGCAAGGCGAGCAGCGTCCAACCGGTACAGACGGGACCCAGTGTGGCCGTCTTTACCGCCGACCCGGCACTCGGTCTGCCAGAACCGATCGACTCTGTCAAAGAGGAGAACTTCTAACCCCTCGAGCCCACCGATGCCGGCTGTGGTTCGGTCCGTGGAGGACTTCCCGGAGGTGAGGCGGCGGGGAGCTTCAGCTCAGGGCAGGCGATCATCGATTCGTTCGATATCGGTGGTGATATCGACACCGGGATCGAAGCGGATGTTGTCCCTCCCGGAACGGTGGCCGGTGGGGACACGGGGAGCGGTGTCCCTGACGGCTGGAGTGGAGGCGTGGGTTGGGGGAAGCTCAGGACCTTGATCACCCCACCCGAAGAGTCGAGGAGTTGAAGCGTTCCACGGACGTCGTACGGGCCGCCACCCGAAGAGGCTACGGACGGGTTGATCTGATGGGCGAGGACGGCGATACCGTCGACCGGCGACATCTGATCGGTCGAACCGTCCGCGAACGTCATCTGTGCGCTGGCGACGTCTGGGCCCACCGATACCGCTACCCACCAGACCGGGGCACCTTCGACGACTCCGAACGCATTCGCTATGACGCCGGTCGGCTCGGTGGTGGCGTTGGGTGTCGTGGCCGAGACGCCCATGGCATCGAACAGGTCCCCCTGATCGACGGCGGTGGTGTCCGAGAGTTCCAATGACACCACCGGACTCACCACCGAATCCCACGGGAGGATCTGCGACCCGGCTGTCGGGGATCCCGATGACGAGCCCGACGAAGACGATGTCGCGGCAGCGGCCGACAGGGGACCGCAGCCGCAGGGCGTCGTCGATGGTAGCCGGTACGCCCGAATCGTCACGCCCCCCGCCGTGGTCCGGGTGAAGACATGTGTGGCGCTCCCCACGCTCCCGTCACCTCCGGTCATGTTGACGGTGCCCGGAATCATCGGGCAGGCGAAGGCCCCAGAGGCTCCCGAGGCGGCGCCGACGGGAAGCTGCCGACCTCGAGAAGCGGAGGCCGCGCTGGCCAGTTGAAGGGCGCCGGGATGGCCGGAATCGGACGAGGAGAAGACGCCAGCCGACGTGAGCCCGATGTACCCACCCGCCGCACCGACGGCCACCACTGCGGCGACGACCGCGATCCGCAGACGGCGGCGGCCGCCCATCGGACGGACCCCGGTGAGATCGGCCCACCAGTTGTGTGTCCGTTGGTCACCGACCGGGGTGCCGGCGCCGGTGTCGTCGTTGCTCTCGGATCCCGTTGCCCCAGGCCGACCCCCGTCAGTTCCCGTTCGCATTGCCATCCACCTCCGCGACCAGCATCCGTGGCCCACTCGTCTTCCTCTGGTTCGACGTCCCTGGGTCATGACAAGTTCCCGGCTGACCGAGCGTCCACGGTGGCGCCCCGGTCGGACCGGTGGCGGGATCACGCCCGGTCGTCGACGGTCGGGCGGTCGGCTGCCGGCCTGCCAAAGTCAGGCGGACCGAACCATGGGGCCGGGCCCAGGAAGCCGGTCTCGCCTGAGAGAGGGAAGAGGCCTCGGGCGGGGTCGGTCAGCCGGCCGCCGTCGCCGAGGTCGTGGGAGGGACGGTGGCGACCGCGGCGTCAGGAGAAACGCATCCCGCTGGTGGGGCTGTGGGTCCGCTCTGACCGGGCATGAGAACCTTGCCGGCGCATCCGAAATCGGAGAAGGTCGTCTCGCTCGTCTGAGTGACACCATCCGAGAAGGAGGCGATCGATACGGTCTGGCGGATGTATCCGGCGGCGTCGATCGACACTTTGATGGTCGTCCCCGTGTAGCCCTGTTGCTCCAAGACGGCGAGCGCGTCCGAGATCGTGGTGGCTTCTTCGGGCGTGGCGCCGGGCACGGTCGCCTGTTGGGCGGCGTCGAGCGAGACCTGGTACACGGTTACGGGGACGCCGTCGACGACACCCGTTCCGATCTGGCTGGCGCTGGTGATGGCGTTCTGGTCGAGTTCGAGGTAACCAGTGGGGCTGGCCAGCGCCATCATTCCCAGGGCACCCTGTCGGGGTCCCAGTGTGCCTTCCACGAGATCGGCGAAACCCGACAGGGGCGAGCCCGGGCCCGTGGTGGAGCCGGGCGACAAGCCGTAATTTCCGCCCCCGATCTCCCACACGTCGGTTCCGTCGGCGCGCGCCGTGACCGGACCGATCCCGGGAACGTCTGAAGATGCCACCATGGCGAACGGATCGGTGTCGATCGTCCCCTGGCCGGCGATGACGGCACCTTGCGGGCCCACGTCACCACAGACTTCATTGGCGAAGGAGGCGCAGGTGGTGCTGGTGGCGCTCGACGATGGCGACGTCGGGGGTTGGTCGGAATAGGTCATGTCGAAGCTGCCGGAATCGATGGTGGCGCTGAGGGCGGAGAGCACGCGGTGCTGGGCCCGACCCGTCCGGTGCTGGTCCCCCGGGGCGCCGGTCGTCTTGGCCGAAGTCAGCACCAGGCTCAGCGGGACGGCCACCACGGCGATGCAGAGAACGGAAACGACCACTCCGATGACAGCCCGCCACGTCGGCCGACCCCGGGTGGCGACCTCCCTGCCCTGGTCGAGCCAGACGTCGGGAGGAGCGTCGGTGCCGACGGGATCCTGAGGGCGCTTGTGGCTCTTCGGCATGATCCCTCCCTTCCTCCGGCGGATGCGGAGACCTGGGGACTGGTCGCGACGATACGCTCGATTCGACGCCTCCGTGTGGCCGGGAGGCGACCACCGGGGCAGATTCTGGCGAGGCCGGGACACGAAGCCGCCCCGTCCTGGTGGCGGCTCAAGTATGGAGCTCGCCCGACCGATCCCAGGGGATGGCGTTCAGGCCAACGGGGCGTCCTTGAGCCGGTCCGACGTCCTCGTGGGGCGTCAGCCGATCTTCGACCGCGGCCGTGAGGTCTACGGGTACGAGCTGGTGCTTCGTCCGGACGGGGACGTCCAGGTCGGATCCGATGGCAGAGCCGCCGCCGAAGGCGGTCAGCTCCTCACGTCGCGCATGCTTTTCAGCTCACTGCAAGTGGGGGTGGACCGGTTCGTCGGCGACAAGTTGATGTTCTGTGACGTCAGTGAGGATCTCCTCACCGGCGATCTTGCCCTGCTGCTGCCGCCGGAGCGGACGGTACTCGAGGTCCCGACCGGCGCCGTCTATGGCAGCTATGCGGTGGCCGGCGCGGGAATGGCGTGCCGACGTTTCATTGAAGAGGGTTACACGCTGGCGCTCGACGACTTCTGGTGGTCCGAAGGTGCCGACGAGATGTTCCCCCTCTTTTCGTTCGTGAAACTCGACCCACGGCGCTATGGACCTGACGAAATGGCGGCGGTCGTAAAACGTTGTCAGCCGTTCGACGTCCGGGTGCTCGTCCAGTCGATCGACACCGAGACCGCGTTGAGTCAGTCCGATGCGCTCGGAGCCGACCTCTTCCAGGGTTATCTGCTGACGACGCCGCAGCCCGATCCGGGCCGTGTCATCGACCCGGGTGAATTCACCAAGACGCGCCTTGCCGCCCGGCTACTCGAACCCGACGCCGGTATCGCCGAGATCGAGGCACTGGTGCGGGCCGACCCCGCCCTCAGCCTCCAGCTTCTACACATGGCCGGGATGGGGGCCGCCGGTGGCTTGCGTCGAACGGTGAGCACCGTACGCGAAGCCCTCGTTCTCGTTGGTTGGCGGCGCCTTCAGGCCTGGGTGGCGCTGCTCCTGGTCGCCGGCGGACAGGGGATCTCTGAGGAGTCGATGACATCGGCGTTGGTCCGCGCCCGCATGTGCGAGCTCCTCGGTCGTGAGCTCGACGGTGGTCGCGCCGAAATGGCGTTCACGGCCGGGATGTTGTCGGGTCTCGACCTACTCCTGGGCGTGCCGCTCGCTGACGTCCTGCGGGACCTCCCTCTTGACGACGACGTCCGCGATGCCGTGTTGGAGCATTCCGGCCCAGTCGGTCTTCTCGTGGCCGACGTGATCGACTACCAGCTGGGACGGCCCGAATGCGCTACGCGCTCGGGCCTCAGCGCACAGTCCCTGCAGTCAGCGTGCTTCGACTCGTTGGCCTGGGGAATCGAGATGACCACCGGACTCGACGCGGCCACGTTTGGATGAGGTGAACGGAGGTGACGCAAACATCCCTTGGAAGCGTCGTCAATCCCTGGCCTGACCTGGGCATAGACGGAGAACCCGAACTCCTCTTCCAGCCTGCGGTCCACCTCGCATCGGGGCGTCTTCTGGGGTTCGAGGCCTTCCTGCGGTTGCGGCGGTGCGTCCCCGTTCCCGGGTATATCTCACCCAACGAGCTCATCCCCTGTGCGGAGGCCAACGGCCATATGACGGCCGTCAACAACTGGGTGCTGATCGAGGCCTGTTCGAGGGCGACGGTCTGGCGCTCGGAGATCCAGCTGGCGGTCAACTGTTCGGTCTTCCAGCTCCGGCGGCACGAAGCGTCGACCGCCGTCGTGTCCGCCCTCGATGCGTCGGGCCTCGATCCGGGTCGCCTGTCGATCGAGTTCACCGAGGCGGCTCTCACTGACGACGAGGCCGTTTCCGATCTTCGTACCCTGTCGCAACTCGGCGTCACGCTCAGCCTCGACGACATGGTCTCCGATTGGTCGTCATTGACCGATCTGAAGCGCATCGCCGTCGACACGGTGAAGATCGACGGGTTGTTCATCGGGGGCCTCGAACATGTCGGGGGGGCCAATCGCTCGATCGTCGAGACGATTGTCAAGATGATTCACTCGCTGGATCTCTGTGCGGTCGCCAAATCGGTCGAGACCGCCGGTCAGGCCGCCGTCTTGCGGGAGATCGGGGCCGATGCCGGGCAGGGATACTTCTTCGCCCCCCCGCTGGCCGCCGACGAGGCGCTGGCGCTCGCGACCATGAAGACGATCCCCGTTCTCCCTCTTTCGGCCGACGGCGGCGGGACAGCTCCGTCCGACACGCAAGAGGCGCTGTCCGAAGATGACGATGTCCTCCAGAACCTCGAAATGGACCGAAACACGAAAGAAGACAGCGACGAGACGGCGATCGGGTGGGCGAGGCTCATCCGGCCTATGACCAGGACGACCGGCTCGACACTCAACGGCGGGAACGACCGCTCCGGCGGGGGTCCCGGGTCGGCGCCCGGTGGAACCGGGACGCTCAGGGATTCTCCAGGACGATGACCCCTTCCCACGCCTTGAGGGTGACGATCGGGCCGATCGACGCTCCGTCGCGGGTGCGGTCCGTGCTGACGGCGACCTGATTGTCCGAAACGGGCAATGCGATTTCGACCGGGTCATCGGACAGATTGAGGGCTACCACGGTGCCGGTGCCGCGGCGCCACACCCAGGCCCCCTGGGGCGAAGCCAAGGACTGGTAGTCGCCGGCGACCAGATCGGGGGTCCGGCGTCGTAGCGACACCACGTCCCGGACCAAATGGAGAACCGATCCTGGTTCCTGGCGTTGGTCGGCCACGTTGCACGCCGCAGGATCGCCCATACGCAGCCAGGGGACCGTCCCGAGCTCCGTGAAGCCGCCGTTGGTACCGCTTGTCCACGGCAAGGGCGTTCGTTCCGGATCGCGGCCCCCGTATGCTGGCCAGAATCGTCGGCCGACGGGGTCCAGAATGTCGTCGTGGGCCAGCTCTACGTCGGTCAGACCGATCTCGTCGCCTTGATATAGAACGGGGGTGCCGCGCAGGGTGAGAAGCATCAGCAATGCCACGCGCACCTTGTCGGGGTTCCCACCGGCCCAGCGTGTGGCGAGCCGTGAGACATCGTGGTTCGACCCTGTCCAGACGGGCCACGATCCTGAGGGGAGGAGCTCCTCCGTCTTCTCCACGATGTCTCGTAGTGCTCCCGCGTCGAGCGGGGATTCGATGAACGGGAAGTTGAAGGCGAGACTCAGCTCGTCGTCACCGTCTCCGTAAAAGGTCGCCAAGGTTTCGAGCGCTTCGACATTGGTCTCGCCCAGGAGGACCCTTGATGGATCGTAATCATCGGCAGCCTGGCGCCAGTGCTTCAGAACCCCATGGACCTCCGGTCGGTTGCTCGTGAACACGGGGCGCTGACCGAACATCTGCATGATGAAGGGATCGTCCTCGGTGGCCGGCGGGTTGTCCCGAAGCTGCGCGTCCTTCACGATCATGTTGCAGACGTCGATGCGGAAACCGGCGATCCCCCGGTCCCACCAGAAGCGTAGGATTTCGTCGAACGAGGCTCGGACATCGGGGTACCACCAATTCAGGTCAGGTTGCTCGGGCAGGAAGTTGTGCAGGTAGTACTGCCCGGTGGTCTCGTCCAGTGTCCAGGCCGGCCCACCGAAGCATCCCACCCAATTGTTCGGAGGAGACCCGTCGGGTTTCGGGTCGACCCACACGTAGAACTCCCTGCGGTCCGAGTCTCTCGATGCCCGCGATTCGATGAACCACGGGTGCCGATCGCTTGTGTGGTTCGGAACCAGATCGATGAGTACCTGGATCCCGAGATGGCTGGCCGACGCCACCAATTCGTCCAGATCGGTGAGCGTCCCGTACTCGGGCTGAACGGAGCAGTAGTCAGCCACGTCGTAGCCCCAGTCGGCATTGGGAGAAGGTGTGATGGGGCTCAACCAGATGCCGTCGACACCAAGCCACGAAAGATGATCGAGGTGCTCGAGGACGCCCCGCAGATCCCCCACACCATCTCCGTCGCTGTCTGCGAACGATCGGACGTAGATCTGGTAGAGCATCCCTTCCCGCCACCATGGGACAGGGATGTCGGGGGCGGGGGTGGGCAAGGACTCCGACACTGCGTCTCCTCGGGTTTGCACTCCCTCACATGGTGCTCGATCCGTCCCCGATCCACCACTCGGCGGACCCAAACGACCTTGGTCTCCTCCTCTCCAACCGGCGCCACCCGGGAGGCGCCGGCGGGGCCGCTCTCGGCCCACCCCTGCGGAGGCTGGCTCCGGAGGGTTGCCGCTGGTCACAGTGGCTTCAGGTCCAGGGCGAACGGACCGATATCGCCCATATCCGTCTGAGCCGTCGAAAGCGAAAGAGACGGGACCCGGGACGAGAGGTCCTGGGGGTAGGCCGTGAACGAGGGGTGCCCAGACGTCCTCGGAATCGGTGCCACAGGGAACAGCCCGAATGACACGAGGATCGGAAACGACGGGGACGGCGTGGATAGAAAACTGTCTGAACTTGCCAGAAGGATGGAGGAGCACGAACTCGCCGTCTGGGCGACATGTGTGGACGCCGTGGCCGCTCTTCCGGGCAATCCACTACAGGCCGTCATCGACCGATCGGGGCCGTTGCCACTGGTCGCCTTGTGCGCTGTCGACCGAGGGGATATCAATCGCGTCGTCGCGCTGGGTGTCCGTCGTCCGGCTCGGCCTTGTGATCTCCACACGATCTGCTCGTTCTACGAGACCCATCACCAACGGAACTTCCGGATAGAGGTGACACCACTCAGCCGTCCATCGGAGCTGGCTCACTGGACCACGGCACAAGGTCTCGTTGGCGAGAACCGGGGGACGTTCAAGATGTGGCGCAAGGTGGAGCGCCCACCTCAGGTTGGGGCGAACATCGAAGTGAGAAGACTCGGACCTGATGACAGGGATGCTCTCACCGCCGTCAACGTCGCCGCCTGGGGCGCGTGGAGCATGCCTGTCTCCATGACAGCCTGGTTCGGAGCCACGCTAGGCACGGACAGCGTCCAACACTATGGCGTCTTCGACGGAGATCGCCTCGTTGCCGCGGGAGCGCTCTTCCTGGGTGACGGACTCGGCTGGCTCGGCTTCGACGCGACCCACCCGCGTTATCAAGGTCGAAAGCTGCGCCAAGCCATTTCGTCGGTTCGCATGATCGACGCCGCTTCCGCTGGGTGTCGGATCATCCACGCCGAGAGTGCCGTTGCCCCGAGCCGACGGGCGAAGCGGGACAAATGGCAGCTGCTCTACGAGAAGCAGAACTACAGATCGGCACCTGTTGTCGAGGAAGTCGCGGCAGGGAGCACCGGAAAGAGCCAACGGGTCCTCGACTCGCGTCCGAGACCCAGGTAGGGAACTATCAGTGGGAGAGCGGAAATGTTGACCACGTCGATACGCCATGAGGACCTGCGGCATTCACAACGTGCGGACGTCGCCGCCGGGGTGTTCGCCCATGCCAAGAGACTGCGATGGTCACCGTCACGACTGAAGGCTGAACGCCAGGGACGTCTTCGCGACCTCTTGGCCTGGTCCATCGAGCATTCGCCCTTTCACACTGACCGGTTGGTTGGAGTGGATCCCGCCCGATTCACCGAGGCGGCCATGGAGTCGCTTCCGGTGATGACCAAAGACGATCTCATGTCGGAGTTCTCCTCGATCGTCACCGACAGTCGATTGACTCTCGATGTCGTCGAGGACCACGTTGCCAACGTGGATGACAATGAGTACCTGTTCGATCGATTCCGCGCCGTGACGTCCTCGGGATCCAGCGGTCGAAGGGGAGTGTTCGTCTACGACTGGGATGAATGGACGACTCTGGCCCTCATGC
Source organism: uncultured Acidimicrobiaceae bacterium (assembly GCA_963800065.1). GTDB lineage: Bacteria > Actinomycetota > Acidimicrobiia > Acidimicrobiales > UBA8190 > CAWJFJ01. The sequence continues at coordinate 666,917 of CAWCZO010000003.1, forward strand.
AGAGTCGGTCACGGTTAGGGACGGCCGACGATTCCGCTCGGCCCCGGGGGGCGGCTACGGCCAGCCTCTTCGCCGGCGCCGGGGCCCATCTGTCAAGGGTCATGCGCACCTTCCTGGCCGAGCCGGGTGATGAGGTCCACCATCTCCCCATGACGCTTCCGGTCGCCGAAGTGGTCCGTGGATTGAATGCCGCTCAGCCCGAGTTGCTCATGGGCTACCCGTCCGCCCTCGACCTGGTCGTGCGCGAAGCACAAGCGGGTCGCCTAGGGATATCGCCTCGCTTCGTCGAATCCGGTGGCGAGCTGCTGATGGACAGGACCCGGGTCGCGGTGCGCGACTTGTGGGGCGTCGAGATTGACGACTCCTGGGCGGTGGTCGAGGGAGCGTATGCCTTCTCATGTCCGTCGAGTCGCGCCATGCACCTGCCGGACGACCTGGTCATCATCGAAGCTGTCGATCAGGCCGGCCGACCCGTCCCTCCGGGTGAGCCGGCCACCAAGCTCTACCTGACCAACCTCTACAATCGTACCCAACCGCTCATCCGTTTCGAGATCTCAGACGGCCTCACCGTCCTCGACGGTGTCTGTCCCTGCGGTTCCGCTCACAGCCGGATCACCGAACTCACGGGACGAGCTGACATCGTCTTCGAGTACGACAACTCGGTGAAGGTCCATCCCATGGTTCTCCGGTTGGAGCTCCATGATGAACGCCACGTAACCGAGTATCAGGTCCGACAGACAGCCCGAGGGGTCTGTGTCAAGGTCGTCACCGACCGGCCGGAGGAGCTCGACGGGATCCAGAACAGGCTGGTGCGGACGTTGCGGACCGCCGGACTCGGGGACCCCGAGGTCACCGTTGAGGCCGTCGATCGTCTCGAGCGTCTCGCCGCCGGCAAGCTCCGACAGTTCATCCCGCGGCTCGGCGCATAGGAGTCGATCGACTCCGAGGTCCCCCCGTGGCGTGACCGCTCACGCCGTCGGTCCCCCGAGCTCCAGGATGTGCAGCGCGGCTTCCAGGTCGGGCTCATGCGGTTGGTCATGCTGGCGCATCCAACTGGCCGATCCGAGACGGCGGATGAGTTGGTAGGCACTGAGGAGATCGTGCGTCCGGCACTCCATTGCCCCGTCTGGTTGATAACCATGATGGACCTGGCCCAACATCTCGGGCATGTCCAAGGTCAGGGTGGCCACGTCCCAGACGGGGTCGCCGAGAACGGCGTCACCGAAATCGAGAACCCCCGCGATGCGAGGAGAGCCGGGCATCACCACATAGTGATCAGCTTGGCAGTCGCCGTGCAGGAGGTGCAGTTCAGGCCCATCCATGTCAGCGAAGGTCTCTCTCAGATACCGGTGCATCTGATGGACCGCGGTCGCCGGGAGAGAGCGGTCGGTGAGCAATTGGTCTCGCTCGTGATCTGCCCACCAGCAGAAATGGTCCTGCCAATTCCGTCCCGACCAACTGGTTGAGCCGGCCACCGCCGGCCATTCCAAGCCGTGAAGTCGCCGAAGGATGCGGCCTGCGTCCCGCCAAGCCTCATCGTCGACTCCCCGGCGCAAGGGAGTGCCATCGACGCGCTGGAGCACCAGGAACGAGGGTGGCCCTGCCTCAGAGAGGACGATGGCGGGGACGGGAAGTCCGGATCGCCCTGCGGCCCGAAGCACGGACTCCTCTCGTCGGTGCTTGGCCATTGATCTGTCTACCTTCACCACCACCGGGGCTTCCGGGGAGCGCGTCTCGAAGACCGCTCGCTCACGGTGCTCGATGAGCACGGCGGTAACCTCAACCGGGTAGTCCCACGCCAGGGTGATCTGTTCGACAGCATCACTGATCAGGTCCATCGCTCGACTCCGGGTCTCCGGTCAGGGACCGTCCGCTTCTGGCTCGTCCGCTACGGCCCTGAGGAACTCCGTCAACCGGTCCGCTGCAAACATGCGACCACGTTGACACGGCAGGGGGCGCCGCCGGACCGTGCCCCCGTGTCTGATGCCTCGAGCCGAGTCCAGATGGATCCGCCCTGCGCTACTGGGATCGAGATGAGGCGGCCTCCCGACGTGGCTGAGCGCTCCCGCCAAGCACATGGAGGTGATCTGCTCCGGCGTTTAGCTGGAACTGTTATGATTAAGTGGTAAAGGGTCGGGCAGGGGGCATGCGGTGACAACTCGCTCGCAAGGACAGGCGGAGGTTTCGTCGTCCGAAGGTGGTCAGGCGGCTCGCGGGTCCCGGATGACTCGTCAGAAGCGGGCCGTGGCGGCGTTGCTGGCGGAGACGGAGGAGTTCAGCAGCGCCCAGGATCTCCATGCCCGCCTGAAGGGCACGGGAGAGAAGGTCGGTCTGGCGACGATCTACAGCCAATTAAGGACTCTCGCCGACACTGGGGAGATAGACAGCGTTCGAGGGGACAGCGGTGAGACCCTCTACCGACGCTGTGACCTCGTCTCACACCATCACCATCTGGTCTGTCGACGATGTGGGCACGCCGTCGAGCTCGACGCACCCGAGGTCGAGACGTGGGCTCGGCGGGTAGGAGGGCGCTATGGCTTCCGGCATCTCGATCACGTCCTCGAGATCACGGGGATCTGTGACCGATGTTCCGAGGTCAGCCCGTAGGGCGGCGAGCGCCTTTTCCCTGTTCAAAGCACCATTCCGACATCATCGGAAGTCTCGGTGTAATGGTAAAATGACTCTGAGCGTTGGACCTAGGGTAATGCAGGACCGCAACGGCTTACCCGCCCAAACGGGTGCATCATGGTCTTCCCATGCTCTCCCGGTCAGACGACCTCGGCCCCCTGGGGACGCGGCCTCGTCGCCGGTCGTCCCTGGAGAAGCCATGGTTACCACCGCCCACGACCGAAGGTCCCGCTCACACCGGTCGCGCCGGCGGACTCGCTCACCCCTCGCACTGCGTTTGGGATGGGGAGTTTCGGCAGGATGCGTCTTTGTCTTGACAAGCATGATGGTTTGGGGTTCCCCGGAGACCCTCGGAAGAGCCTTACACGATTCCGTCGGAGAGCACGCGCCGGGACTGGTCCATTCCCCCATACAGAATGCGACTCTCAATAAGAGCATGACGACATCGACGAACTGGGCGGGCTACGCAAACACCGGCAAAGCTGGTGTCACTCCAACGGTCACCTTTTCGGATGTCATCGGGTCCTGGGTTCAGCCGGCGGTCACCTGCTCCAACGTGCAAGAGGATTCCTCGTTTTGGGTCGGCATCGACGGATTCCTGAAGGGCTCGTCCACGGTGGAACAGATTGGGACGGATTCCGACTGCGACAAGAAGAACAAGAAGACCAAGACCGGCGGTCCGACGTACTACGCCTGGTGGGAAATGTACCCGGCGCCCTCCAATACGATCACGACGAAAAGTCAGTACCGGGTCTTCTCGGGAGACGACATGACTGCCAGTGTCTCGATCTCAGGATCGTCGTTCACTCTGACGTTGTCTGACTCCACCCAGGGCTGGTCGTTCTCGACGGCCCAGACTCCGACCACGACGCCGCCAGAGCTGTCGGCCGAATGGATAGTTGAGGCTCCGTCCAAGTGCAATGGCTGTGGTCCCGAGAAACTCGCAGACTTCGGGAGCGCCACGTTCAGCGCCATAACCGACACCCCCAGTTCTTCGCCGACGAACGTCACCGCCTGGCCGATCGAAATGACGAAAGGAAAGACGGTGAAGGCGTCGACCAAGGCGCTCTCACCGTCGAGCTTCATCGTCACCTGGTCCCACGACTAGGGCTGTGATCGGCGAGTGATGAGGTGGCCTGAGGGGTTCCTCACCTCTCCCGTCGGGTAGGACGTGTTCATTGTCCTGGACGTAATGTTCGACGACAGACCTTACGGGTCATCGGTTCGGTGGAGATCGGCCACCCACAATGCTCGATCACGGCCTCGTCGCCGCGACTGTTTCGTTCGCGGGGACGACCGGTGTCCGTCAGGCAGAGGGAGAGGACCCCTTCGTCCCACCGCCCTTGTCGCCATGGTGACCTTTGTGGTGGCCGGCTCCGCAGCCCGTCCCGGTCCCGGTGCCCGCGCCCGTCCCCGTCCCGGTGCCCGTCCCCGTCCCGGTGCCCGTGCCCGTGCCCGTCCCGGTCCCGGTGCCCGTCCCCGTCCCCGTCCCCGTCCCCGTCCCGGTGCCCGTCCCAGTGCCGGTCCCAGTGCCCGTGCCCGTCCCGGTCCCCGTCCCCGTCCCGGTCCCAGTGCCCGTGCCCGTGCCCGTCCCGGTCCCAGTGCCCGTGCCCGTCCCGGTCCCAGTGCCCGTGCCCGTCCCGGTCCCAGTGCCCGTGCCTGTCCCGGTGCCAGTGCCGGTCCCAGCGCCCGTGCCCGTGCCCGTGCCCGTCCCGCAGCGGCCGCCCTTACCTCCGCCCTGGTTTCCACCTTTGCTGGTTCCGGTGCCGGATCCCTTCCCGGTTCCCGTGCCTTTTCCCGTGTGACCGGTACCTCTCGAGCCCGAGCCGCCACCCGACGTTTGGCCCCGCTGCGTTGCCGTGGTGGCCGTGCATGAACGACTTGGGTTGGGCAGAGGGCTGACGCTCGCCGCGTCGAGGGCGCGGAAGATCGGACTGGCCGCGGTGGTCTGGGCGGAGGAAGCAGGCGACGAGGGATGACAGACCGGAATGCTGGAATCGCGTTGAGCTCTGTGAGCATTCGGCCGACCGGAGTGCGCGGGCGACGAGGGCGGGAGGACTGAACGCGGTGCCTTGGACGGTGCCGTGACGGGGGTAACGGAAGGACCGGAACTCGTGACAGGGAGCCGGCCGTTGGTGGCGGTGGCGCTCTGGCTGGTCTTGGGGGCCACGTCGATACCGACCCTGCGGAGAACCTGGGCGACCACGTGGTTCGCCGCCGGGGGGAGAACTGCGGCAGCAGAGAGCCCGGCGGTCCCGGCGACCAGACCGGCGACCGAGCTGGCGGCGATGGCGACAGGGGCCCACCTGACCCGGCGGCGGAACGGGGAGGGCCTCTCGAGAACGGCGCTTCGGAAGACGGCGCGAATCTCGCCCTCCCCCCGGAGCTCGCCTGGCTCGGTCGGCCCTGCGGCGGCCAGGAGCAGAGCAGCCACGCTTCCGTGTCGAGGTGCGAAAAGGGGCACCACGTTGTCGCCGACGCCGCCGGCGGACAGCTTCGATCCGTCCTCCTTCGGCACCGAGCGGGCGTCGGAGGAAGGGTGGCGTCGCATATCAGGAACCCAACGCTGGCTGTCCATCGAGCGTTACACCACGACTTCCGCCGCCTGGGAGCCCTTCGCCGCCGTCGCCTTATCGGGAACCGTTCCCTCGAGGGTGAAGGCGAGGCGCCGGAGACCCCGGTGGCAGAGGACCCGGACGGTACCGGAGGGCCGCCCCATGATCTCCGCGACCGCGGATACAGACAGTCCCGCCACTGTGCGTAGCATCACGGCCTCAGCCTGGTCGGCTGGGAGCGTGGCGATCAGCGCCAGCGCTCGTTGCGTGGACATCGAGGTCTCCGTGTCGTCGATCGTCGGAAGACGGTCGAGAACCTCGGTCTCGACGAGGGACTCCTTTCGTCGGGTCGTCTGACGGCGCCAGTCGATGTGGCGGTTGCGGGCGATGGTGCAGAGCCAGGCTCGGAAGGCCTTGTCGTTTCCCTGAAAGGTGGTGAGCTTCCTGATCACCTGCAACCAGGTATCGGCGGCGATGTCTTCCGCCGCCTGACCGCTGATCACCCGGAGGTACCGGAGAAGACCCGGTTGAAAGGTCCGCCATATGGCGGCGAAAGCGTCGGCGTCGCCCTTCTTGGCAAGCCGCAGGAGATCCTCGAAGTCGGCCGCCGCGGCCGTCGACTGGGCCCCTCGGAATTGCGTGTCGGTGACGGCTTTTCCCATCAACCGCCCCCAGCGGCGACTTCGTTCGCTACCGCCTCGCCCCCACTCCCCACGATGCCAGCCAACACCACAATTCGGTGTGAGTCCATTGTTTCGGCAATGTTTCTTTCTCGTCTTTCGCGCCCTCGTCCCGAGGGGGAGGAGGTGTCGGATGCGCACGACGACCGCGCCCCGTCGTTTTGTGCACGCTGGTGGTGTTCACCATGCGGAGAGAGAGATACCTGCCACTTCGCGTCGTCCTTTCTTCACAGGAGTCGGGTGTCGTGGCCCTCCCAGTAACGATCGCGCAGGAGCCGTTTGTAGAGCTTGCCGTTCGGATCTCGGGGCAGCTCGGGCGAGAAGTCGACGGTCCGTGGGCACTTGAAGGTGGCGAGCCGGCGCCGGCAGTAGTCGACGAGCTCGGCCTCGAGCTCGGGCCCCGCCGATGAGGGGTCGAGGGGCTGGACGACCGCCTTCACCGCCTCGCCCATATCGGGGTCGGGGACGCCGAAGACGGCGACGTCTCCGACCGCGGGATGGCTGGCGAGGATGTTCTCCGCTTCCTGGGGGTAGATGTTGACTCCCCCCGAGATGATCATGTGGGCCTGACGATCGGTGAGATAGAGGTATCCGTCTTCATCGAGCAGACCGACGTCACCCAACGTCCGCCAACCGCGGTTGTTGGTGATCGATTCCGTCTTCGTGGGGTCGTTGTGGTACTCGAAGGGACGGCCCCCCTCGAAGTAGACGGTGCCCTCGCGCCCGGGGCCCAGCTCCTCGCCGTCGGGGCCCACGATATGGGCGGGGGCGACGGGGCGTCCCACCGAACCCGGGTGCGCCAACCATTCCTGGGGGGTGATCCAGGTGGATCCGATGTCTTCGGTGCCGGCGTAGTACTCGTGGATGATGGGCCCCCACCAATCGAGCATCTGACGCTTCACGTCCACGGGACAGGGCGCTGCCGCGTGGACGGCGTAGCGGAGGCTCGTGAGGTCGTATCGGTTTCGCTCGGAGGCCGGCAGCTTCAACATACGGACGAACATCGTCGGGACGAACTGCGCATGGGTCACCCCATGGCGCTCGATGAGCGCCAGGCAGGCGGCGGCGTCGAAGTTCTCCATGATCACCACGGTGGCGCCGAGACGGAGCATCGACATCGAGTAGACAAGCGGCGCCGAGTGGTAGAGCGGGGCCGGCGAGAGGTAGACGGAACCGGGTCCGACGCCCGCCTTGGCCAGGCCCGAGGCGATCTGGACGGGAGCCGCCGCCGGGTCACCGAGCGCCGTGGCCGGCAGCGTCTTGCGGACCCCTTTGGGCTTCCCCGTGGTACCGGACGAGTACAACATCTCCCGTCCCTCGGATTCGTCGTCGAGGGGGACGGTCCCGAGAGCCTGCGCCGAGGCCTCGTAGTCGTCGAACCCCGGGAGCGGACCACCCACCACCAACCGGATCGGGACCCGGCTCAGGTCGAGAAGCGAGACGACCTCGGCCATGGCCGGCGTCGTGACCAGAGCCGTGGCCCCGCAGTCGTCGAGGATGTACTGGACCTCGCTCGAGCGGAGATGGTTGTTCAGGGCGGTGTAATAGAGCCCCGAACGCTGGGCTCCCCAGGTCAACTCCAGGTAGCGGATGTTGTTCTCCATCAGTAGCGCCACATGGTCACCGGTGGTCATGCCCCGTGACCGAAGCATCCGGGCGAACCGGCTGGAGCCGGCGTCGATGTCCCGGTAGGACAGAACGTCGTCCGTACCGCCCATGACGACGGCGATCGCCTCCGGGTGGCGACGTGCCTGGCTGGCGAGGTCGAGCGACGTTTCGGATCCGGAGGACACGGGTTCACACTAGAGACGATCGGTGCGACCGTCGAAGCCGCGACGGCGCCGAGCCGTCCGAGGCACGGACCGGCTCGCCGGCGTCTCGCCGCCATCCCGGGGCCATGACAGGATCGGGGGAATGACGGGTATCGACCTTCCGTACTTCTCCGCTCGCCCCGTCGGCGATCTCCACGGACCGGGTGTCGTGGTCATTCACGAAGGCAACGGGATCTCGGCGCAGTTGCTCCGTGTGTGCCAACGACTGGCCCATGAGGGGTACGCCACCGTGGCGCCCGACCTGTTCTTCCGGGCCGGAGGGGCCGAGGCCAGCGACGTCGTCAGCCTGATGGGATCGCTGAGGCGTGAAGAGACCGCCGCCGACATCGACGAGGCCATCAGCCTTCTCCGCCGTCAGGGCGCCGGCTCCGTGGGGGTGATCGGGTTCTGCATGGGTGGCCTGCAGGCCTACCGGACGGCGCTCACGTCGCCCGGATGCGATGCCGCCGTCGGGTTCTACGGCGCCCGGATCGCCGCCGAGTTGGGCGAGCCGCGGTGCCCGACGTTGCTGATCTTCGGGGGGAAAGACGAGTACATTCCCGTCGTCGAGATCGAGGCCGTCGTGCACCATCACCCCCAGACCGTTGTCTATCCCGATGCCCGCCACGGCTTCATGCGCGACGGGTCGGGCAGTTACGACGACGACGCCGCCACCGACGGGTGGAGGCGAACGCTCGAGTTCCTGGCCATCCACCTCGGACTTCCCGAACGGACCGGTGAGGTGAGATGAGCGTTCGCCGCGCCGCCCACTTGCTCGTGGACTGTCTCGAAGCCGAAGGGGTGCGATGGGTCTTCGGTATCCCGGGGGAGGAGACCCTCGACCTGAACGAAGCTCTGGACGAGTCGTCGATCGAGTTCGTCCCGGTCCGCCACGAACAGGCCGGTGCCTTCATCGCCGACACCGTGGGCCGGCTGACCGGTCGGGCCGGGGTCTGTCTCGGTACCCTGGGACCGGGTGCCACCAATCTGGTGACGGGCGTGGCCGATGCCTACCTCGATCGCGCCCCTCTCGTCGCTCTCACCGGACAGGCGGATCTGAACCGGATGCACAAGGAGAGTCATCAGTACATCGATGTCGTCAGCCTGATGCGACCCATCACCAAATGGAACGCACGCGTGTCGGACGGTGCCAGCGTTCCCGAGACGGTGCGCAAGGCCTTCGCCGTGGCTCAGGCGGAGAAACCGGGGTCCACCCATCTGGAGCTCCCCGAGGACGTGATGGGGACCGAATTGGCGGCCATCGGAGGTGGGAGCTGGGTCCCCCTTCCGGTGCACCCGCCGGTGCGCCCCGAGCCGGCCGCCCGGGAGATGCTGCGGGCGGCGGACATCATCCGGGACGGAGAGAGGGTCGTCGCCCTGGCCGGCAACGGTGCCGTGCGCGGTGGCGCCGCCGGGGCGTTGCGCGAGTTCTGCCGGGCCACCGGAATCCCCGTGGCGGAGACGTTCATGGGGAAGGGGCTCGTCGCCGCCGACTCCAGCGAGGCCCTGGGTGCCACCGGTCTCCAGGCGGGCGACTACGAGATGGCGGGCTTCGCCGACGCCGACGTGGTCGTGACGATCGGCTACGACCTTGTCGAGCAGTCACCGCAGCAGTGGAACCCCAAGCGCGACAAGACGATCGTCTGCATCGATACCCTTCCGGCCGAGATCGACACGTATTACACGCCGGCCGTCGAGTTGGTGGGGGACATCTACCACGTGCTCCTGGGCCTGGCCGAGGAATGTCGGGGGGCGGTCCGACCGGGTGGATCGTGGCGACTGCGTGACGCCACGTCAGGGCTTCTGCAACGGTCGAAGTCGGACGATTCGTTCCCCATGCTCCCGCCCCGGGTCCTGGCCGACGTCCGCGCCCGCCTAGGACGCGACGACGTCCTGGTGAGCGACGTCGGGCTGCACAAGCTGTGGATCGGTCGGATGTATCCCGCTTTCGAGCCCAACACCACCCTGATCGCCAATGGTCTGGCCGGCATGGGGTTCGCCGTTCCCGCCGCCATCGCCGCCAAGCTCGTTCGTCCGTCGGCTTCAGTGGTGGCCGTCAGCGGCGACGGTGGCTTCATGATGAACGCCCAGGAGCTGGAGACGGCCAAAAGGCTGGGGACGGCGTTCGTGAACGTGATCTGGGAGAACAACGAGTTCGGATCCATCGAGTGGAAACAACGAAGGCGATTCGGACGAAGCTTCGGTGTCGCCTTCGGCAATCCCGACTTCGTGGCCCTGGCCGGCGCGCACGGGTTGCCGGGATGGCGGATCGGTCACTCCGACGAGTTCTCGGAGCGGCTCGGACATGCCCTCACCCTTGACGTGCCTAGCGTCATCGTCGTTCCCATCGATTACAGCCTGGACGTCGCCATCGCCGCCGGACTGGGCGACGAGACGGTGGCCACCTGACGGGGGCCCCGGGGGGTCGGCGCCCTAAGGATGCGAAGGCGCCGGAGGAGCGTCTTCGAGCTCGAAGGCGATGTCGTCCAGATAACAGAAGTACCAGTCCTCGCCCGGTTCGTAGGAGCGGATCACGGGGTGGCCGTCGCTGTGGAAGTGGGCGGTGGCGTGACGGCCGGGCGAGTTGTCGCAACAACCGACACGGGCGCAGGACTGACAGACCCGGAGGTGGACCCAGTCGTGGCGACCGGCGGCCAGACAGTCCTGGCAGCCGGTGGCGGTGGTTGAGCCGTTCGTGATCTGGTCGAGGTGGGTGCAGGTATCGGCCACAGGCGTACTCTACAAAGGAGCGCTGGGCCTCGGATGGTGCAATGAGACGGTTGGCCCGGTGGTGCGGGTGCGGCTGGCGGTGCCGGCGTCGGTGCGGGCCCACCGGCCGCGGTGTCCGACGCCGTCCACAAAGTCCTCGCCCCGGACCGAACCAGCGGCCGGAAGATCCCCCACCGCCCGCTTGGGATAGCGTCCCGAGCTGACACCGACGTCAGATAGGTGGTGGGAGTCGTGAAGGGACTGCTGTACGGGGTGAAGCCCGACGCCTGGGCCGCACCGGAGGAGTCCAATCCCCTCCTCGTGGGGTTGGCCCGGACGCCGATGAAGCTGGTGGAGATGGATGAGCCCCATCCGTCCCGGCGACAGTGGGTGATGGCCAAGACACGGATGACGGGGATCTGCGGGTCCGACGCCAAGCAGGTCTTCATGGACTTCGGTGAGGACAATTCCGACAGTCCGCTCGGGAACCTGTTCACGTTCCCCACCGTCCTCGGACACGAGGTGGTGGCCGACGTGACAGAGCTCGGCGACGGCGCCCGCGGGCTAGAGATCGGACAGCGTGTCGTTCTCAACCCGTGGTTGTCGTGCGGACCCCGGGGAATCGATCCGCCGTGCGGATCCTGCCGGGATGGTGACTACAGCCTGTGCTGGCACTTCACCGACGGGGACCTGGCCGCCGGAATCCACACGGGAACGTGCAAGGACGCCCCGGGCGGGTACGCCGACTATTTCCCGGCTCACGATTCCATGCTCATCCCCGTGCCCGACGGCGTCCCCGACGAGCTGGCCGTTTTCGCCGATCCCTTCGCCGTGTCACTTCACTCGGTGACCCGTCATCCACCACCGCCGGGGGGGAAGGTCCTCGTCTACGGCGCCGGGGCACTGGGGACCACCGCCACGGCCATCCTGCGCGCCCTGCATCCCGACGTCGAGGTCATGGTGGTCGCCCGTTTCAAGAGCCAGGCCGAGCTGGCCCGTCGCCTCGGCGCCACCGTGGTCGCCCCCGAACCCCGTCAGGCCTTGATCGAGGAGGCCGCCGCCTGGTCCGGTGGTGTCCTGCAGCCGACGCACAAGGGTCTGCCCATGGCCCACCCCGGCGGGATCGACGTCGTCTACGACACGATCGGGAAGCCCGAGACCTTCGAGGTCGGTGTTCGCCTGCTCAAGCAGCGGGGGACCCTGGTCAAGAGCGGTGTGCACGGCCCCGGTCGCTGGGAATGGTCACCGCTGTACTTCAAGGAGATCTCGTGGGTGGGTTCGAACGCCTTCGGCGTGGAGGAGGTCGACGGAGTCCGGATGCACGGCATCGCCCACTACCTGAAATTGGTGGAGGAGGGCCGGATCGACCTCACGGGAATGCTCACCCACACCTTCAGACTCGACGAGTGGCGTGACGCCTTCTGCGTTCTGGCCACCCAGGAACAAAGTGACGCCATCAAGGTGGCGTTCGACTTCCGCTGACGGGCGCCCTTGTGGCGCTCCCACGGGCGCTGGGATCGCCACCGGGCCGTCCGGATCAGACCGGCAGTGGGATTAGGGGCCGGCCGGGAGCGGGCCGGCATTCCGCGGTCCCACGGGCAGAGAGAGGGGCGATTCCTGCGCCGACATGTGGCATCCCCCGGGGGGTATCCTGGTCCCATGCGGATCCCTCGTGCGGCACTGCTCACTGCCGGTCTTCTCTTCGCCGTTGCCACCTTCGCCACGGTGGCCACAACGGCCTCAGCGTCGTCGGCCACGGCCCACCCCAGCAGAACCATCACTCTCAAAATGGCCAGGGCCTACAAACCGAAGGCCTCGTTCGGTGGGACCGACGATTACCACTGCACCTTGGTGAACCCCCACATCAAGGAGAACTCCTACGTCATCTCCAGCGAGTTCTTCCCCGGGAGTGCCGAGGACCACCACGCCATCTTCTTCCTCGTCCCGCCGTCGCTGGCGGCCACCGCCGAGCGCGACAACACTGCCAACGGGGGCAACGGCTGGACGTGCTTCGGTGAAGCGCCCCTGCCCAATACGGGGCTGGCGCAGATCTCGAACACGCCCTGGCTCGCTGCCTGGGCCCCCGGCGCCGGCCTCGTCAGATTGCCCAAGGACACCGGGATCCGCCTACCCGCCGGCAGCCTGGTAGTCATGCAGGTCCACTACAACCTGCTCGTCGGGGACAAGCCGGTGAAGAACAAACTGGTCCTCCACACGGTGCCCATGACGACACCGCTCCTGCCCTTGAAGCTGGACCTCATGCCCGCCCCGCCCGACGTCCCCTGCCCCGCCGGCGTGACCGGCCCCCTCTGCAACCGGGCCGCCTCCCTGGCCAACGAGGGCAAGGTCTTCGGTCAGAGCGAGGTCGGCTTCGTGAACACCCTGGAGTCGATCTGCGGGCGCAACCCGGCCAACCCGCCCGAGGGCGACTCCACCTCCTGCATCTGGCCCGTCTACCAGAGCGGCTACATCGTCATGGCGGGCGCCCACATGCACTTGACGGGCGTCTCCTTAACCATGGTCCTCAACCCGGGCACGCCTCAGGCGAAGACGATCCTCGATGTCCCCGCCTACAACTTCCACAACCAGAAGGCCTACAACCTGAAGACCCCGGTGGCTGTGGCCCCGGGGGACAAGATCCAGGTCACCTGCACCTACAACCCGAGACTGGCCCAGGAGCTCCCCCTCCTCCGCAAGGTCGCCCCCCACTTCATCCTCTGGGGTGACGGGTCCTCGGACGAGATGTGCCTGGGTCTCACGTGGACCTCTAAGACACTCCCGAACCGCAGTTACCCCGTCTAGATGACACCCCGTCTAGCGGTGGGCGTTCAGTCGCTCCGGACCTCCCAGCAGTAGACGAAGTCGCCCCGGTAGGACGGGTCGTAGCGGGCGAGTCGTCGGACCAGAAAGTGCGGGTTGCGCTCGACGCGATAGGAGATGCCGAGCGGTCCGGACGGTTCGAAGCCGAAGCGGCCGTAGTAGTCGGGAAAGCCGAGGAGGACGATCAACGGGAGTTCCGCCGCTTCAGCCCGGCGAAGCAGCTCGGTCATGAGTGCATGGCCGATGCCCTGGCCTTGACGGGCCGGTGAGACGGCCAGGGGGGCGACGGCCACCACCTCCCGGCCTCCGAGTTCACCGGTCGCCGCCATCACATGACCGACGATGGAACCATCCTCGATGGCCACCAGCTCGAGGTCGCCATAGGTAGCGTCCAGCTCCCAGGTGGAGTCGACGTTGCCCACCTCCTCGAGCCCGTCACGGTCCTCGCTGGAGAAGGCCTCCCCGACCAGTCGGCGGATCACCTCTCTGTCCACGGCGACCGCCGTGCGGATGGTGACGTCCGTGGTCATCGGGGTCATTATCCCGCTCGGGGGCCCTCGCGACGCCGGGAACTGGAAACCTCTGGTCACCGAGTAGAGATCGTCGAAAGCGGGGCACGATCGACCCGGCCGGTGTGGAATCCTGGGAAGGGAGTGGGGGATCGTCATTCTGGGCGTGGGCGTTCTCAATTTGGTCGGAACCGTGAAGATCATCACCAAGGCCGGTTATTCGGGCTGGTGGATCCTGGTCCCGTTCGGGCCCGTGGTGCAGACGTTCGCCACCTCGGTTGTCGGGTCACATGCGGTGGTGTCGGGGATCACGACGAGGTCGTTCGACTTCGCCCCCACCGGGGCCCTGGCCCTCATCGACCTGTCGAGCGTCATCCTCTCCGAGGTGGTGTTCCTGATCTTCGCCTTCCGCCAATGGCCGGTGCTGCGGGGGCCGAGCCGTTCGGTGATGGCCTGGGAGCGGTCACGGGATCAGTTCCTTCCCCTCCCGACGCGGGCGCAGGATCCCGGTTGGTACCAGGTCGGGGTGACCAACAACGATCAGGGCTACTGGGACGGCCAGAGTTGGACGGCCAGGCGGCGATGGGACGGCGCCGGGTGGTCCGAGGTGGTGGCGGGATCGTCCGAACAGACGTCGTAGAGGGCGGACGTCCTCGCCGGTCCGTTGTCAGCGACGGGCACCGAGCCGGTCCGCTGCCAGCCGACGGAGGTCCTCGGCGCGGATCTTGGCGTTCCCGGTGAGGACGAAGTCGTCCTCGTCGAAGAAGAGGACGTGGCGCGGGATCTTGTAGGAGGCCAGGCGCCCCCGGAGGAAACGGCGGACGCTCTCCTCGTCGACGCCGCGGTCGGGATGGGCCACGGCGCAGACCACGACGACCTCCCCGAGGGTGTCGTGGGCCACGCCGACGGCCAGGGCGGTCTTGAGGTCCGGATGGCGGAGCAACTCGTTCTCGATCTCGACGGGAGAGACGTTGGCGCCTCCGGTCTTGATGAGGTCGTTCGTCCGTCCCACCCAGTGGAGCATGGCGTTGTCGTCGATGAAGCCGGCGTCGCCGGTGGCGAAGAATCCGTCGACGTCGAAGACCTCCTCGGGGGCGACCTTCAGATAGCCCTTCATGAGCGTCGGGCCCTTGACCCGGATCTCGCCGGGGATCCCCACCGGCTGGAGCTCGCCGGAATCGAGGTCGACGATGCGGACGACGTTCCCGGGGAGGATCGCCCCCTCGTGCCCGTCCCGCCGGGCCGGGGGGGTGTCGGCCGGGAGGGAGCTGATGATGGTGAAGGTCTCGGTGAGCCCGTAGGCGGCTCGCGGGCTCCAGACGTCGTCGATCCGGACCGTCGGATGCCGGCCCAGGCTGGTGAAGGAGACGACCTGGCGTAGCGAGGAGAGGTCGCGGCGGAGCCAGTCCGGGTGCGCCTCCAGGGCGGCCAGCTGGTGGGGCCAGGCGTGGGGGGACGTCACTTTCTCCGTCTCGATCAACGCCAGGGCCTCACCGGCGTCGAAGATCTCCTGGAGGACGAGACAGCCTCCCGCCGCCACCGTTCCCCCCATGACCATGCAGAAGCCGGCCGTCCAGAAGAAGGGGAAGGCGCTCCAGACCCGGACGGTCGGGTCGAGGCAGAGCTGCTGGGCGAAGCGCCAGCTCTGGAGGGCCGCCGCCCGGTGTCCGTGGAGGACCCCTTTGGGGACCCCGGTCGATCCCGATGTGTAGATGACCAGTGCATCGTCGAACGGGGAGACGGCACCGGCGCGGGCGTCGAGCTCGTCGTCGTCGACGGCGTCCCCGGCCGAGAGGAACTCGTCGTAGGAGGGGGTCCCGAAGCAGAGGCGGCGACGGAGATAGGGAAGGTCGGGTTCGATGGCCCGGATCTGGTCGTCGTAGGTGTGGTGGGCCAGTCGTTGCTGGTGGACGATGATCGCCGTGTCGGAGTGGGCCAGGACGTGGGCGATCTCCGGGGGCTCGAAGAGGGTGTTGACGGGGACGAGGACGCCGCCGGCCAAGGCCACGCCGAAGGCACCGACCACCCACTCGGGCCGGTTGCCCATGAGCAGGGCCACCCGCGTCCCCTTGTCCATTCCTGTGGCCACCAGGGCCTTGGCGAACCGACGGGCCTGGAAGGCCAGCTCGGTGTAGCTCCAGTGCAGTTCCGGACCGCCCCGCTCGTGGAAGGCGATGGCCTCCCGGGCACCGTGACGGGCGACGACGTCGTCGAGGAGGCCGCCGAGGGTCAGGGCGCCGATCCCGGGCTCGGAATCGGCGGGAGGTCCCGTGAAGGTGGTCACGGCGCGACCGGTCCGGTGCGACGCGGTGGGGGACGACCGGCTCGACCGGGACGCCGGGCGACTAGCTCGGCAGTTCCACCGTGACGGGACCCTTGGCCATGATGGAACCGTCCTGATTGGTCATGGTGACCTCCAAGACGACCAGGGCGGCGCCGAGCGTCGGGTCGTGGCGCGTCTCGGCGACCTCGGCGTCGAGAAGGGTGAGGTCGCCGTCGAAGGCGGGAAAGCGGTACTGGACGTTGGAGTGGCGGATGTATCCGCTGTCCCCGGCCCAGGCCCCGACGTAGTCGAGGACCCACGCGCCCATCGAGGCTCCGTAGCCGTAGCCGCGGGGCATCCCGATGAGCCGGGCGTGCTCCTCGTCGGTGTGTCCGCGCGAGGGACCGTGGTAGAGGCCGTCGCCGAGTTCGGGGTCGTCCTTGGCCCCGTCGAGGTCACGGTCCATCTCGGGGAGCCAGCCCGCCTCCTGGAGATGATCGGGGCCCTCGTGGACACTCGAACCCCAGACGGTGAAGGTGTAGGCGCGCCACTCGCTGGCCAGACTGGGTAGCGAATGCGGTCCGATGGGACGGGTGGGGAGCCTCTGGCCGACGGTCACCTCTTCGAAGGCGGGGCTCTTGGCGCCGGCGCGACTGCGGATCCAGTCCATCCGTTGGGTCTCGATGTCGGCCAGCTGCTTCTCGGTCCAGGTGGGCAGGGGAGCGGCCTCGGCGAAGAAGCCCTTGTCCCGGGCCACATCGGCGCGGTAACGGACCGCCGTCGACCACTGGCGGGCGATGCGCTCGCCGCGTTGGTTGGTGTAGATCGTCTCGCCGCGCGAGAACATGGTCGGCCCGGCGAATTTCGTGTCGGAGACCTTGTAGTCGACGAAACGCCGGCGCATCCGGAGATGGTCACCGGGGTAGACCCGGGGACCGCCGAACCACCACTGGTCGCCACCGAAGATCATGTGGGTACCGGGGATGTTGCCGACGATGGCCGGACCGGCCCCGTGGCCGACGTCACAGCAGATGGTGAAGGACTGGGGGGCGACGATGCGACCGAAGACCGTCCTCGCCGCGTAGTCGTCGTCGTAGTGGAGAGGGTTCGGGTACTGCATCCCCTGGACCCAGCGGCGGATGTCGGTGACGGTGACGGGTTCCTTCAGTTGACCCCCGCCGACCGGTTTTCCGATGTGGCGGTCGACGTCGGACGTGTCGAATTCGATGGTGTCGTTGACCTGTGTCATGGCGTCCCCCTTTACGGGCCGAATACTGACATAGGCGTCAGGTGGCGTGCTCAGGCGTTCACGTCGATGACGACACGCCCACGGATGTGCCCGGCCACGATCTCCTCGGCCAGCTCGGGGACCCGGCGAAGTGGTTCGACGGTGGTGAGGGAGTCGAGGAGCTCGGTCGGGAGGTCGCGCCCCAGGCGTCCCCATGCCTCGGTGCGGACGTCGGCCGGACAGGAGACGGAGTCGATCCCCATCAGGTTGACGCCCCGCAGGATGAAGGGGAGGACGCTCGTGGGGAGGTCGTTTCCCCCGGTCAGGCCGCAGGCGGCCACGGTGCCCCGGTAGCGGGTCTGGCGGAGGACCGACGCCAGGGTCTCGCCGCCCACGACGTCGACGGCACCGGCCCAGCGCTCGCGGTCGAGAGGGCGGCCCGAAGCGGTGGCCAGGTCTCGGCGGTCGACGAAGGTGGTGGCTCCGAGAGAGGTGAGGAAGTCGTGGGTGTCGGGGCGACCGGTCGAGGCCGCCACCCGGTAGCCGAGCTGGGCCAGGAGGGTGACGGCGATGGACCCCACGCCGCCCGCCGCCCCGGTGACGAGGACCTCGTCCTCCTCGGCGCCCTCACCGGGGCGGACGCCGCCTTTTTCCAGAGCCAGGACACAGAGCATGGCGGTGAGCCCGGCGGTGCCGACGGCCATCGACTGCAACAGGGTGAGCCCGTCGGGCCTGGTCACCAGCCAGGGCGAGCGGACGCGTTGGCGCTGGGTGAATCCGCCGGGGTTGGTCTCGGAGAGTCCCCATCCGGTCAGGATCACCTCGTCGCCGGGTCGCCACGCCGGGGAGTCCGACTCCTCGACGGTGCCGGCCAGGTCGATCCCGCAGACCATCGGGAAGGACCGGACGATGCGGCCCCGGCCCGAGACGGCCAGGCCGTCCTTGTAGTTCAGGCTGGAGTAGGCCACGGCCACGGTGACGTCCCCGTCGGGGAGATCGGCGTCGGTCAGTTGGGTGAGGGCGCCGCGCGAGGCGCCGTCGGTCTCGGTGGCGACGATGGCCGAATGGGTCACTGGGCTTTCACGACCTTCCAGGTCCCGCCGAAGCTGACGAGGTTGTTGCCGTTGGCGACGCCCGGCGCCGAGTCGCCGGCGTAGGTGAACAGAGGGAGTCCGCCCACCGTCACCTGGGTGACACCGTTGCTCGTGGTGGTGCCCAGCGTTCCCACCCCCGTGCTCCCGGTCGGCGTGGTGACGCCGGCGGGCAGGGTCACCGCCGGCCAGACGGTCCGGCACGACGCGTTGCACGGTACCGGTGCCCCGCCCTTGGTGAACGAGTAGAGGACCTGTCCCTGGGAGTTCACGAGGATCTTGCCCAAGCCGCCGACGGTCATGGTGGTCACCACCGGAAGGGGTCCGGACGAGGTGGTCGGTGACGACGCCGAGGTGGTGGTCGTGGTGGCCGATGCCTGTCCGCCGCCGGAGGATCCGCAGGCGGCGGCCAGGATGCCGATCACCGGGATCAGACCGAGTGAGAGCAGGCGCCGGGAGCGGTGGGTGGAGGTTCTCTGTGCCCGTGAGTCTCCGTGTACCGGTGAGGTCATGTCGTGTCCCCTCGAGTCGGATGGATGTGCTGGTGGTTACGGGCCAGAGGGCAGAACATTCAGGGACTGCCGGCCCGTCGCCGAAGAGTGGGTGACCCGACCACCGCGGCCGATCGCCGCCGGGGGGCCGGAGCGGGAGCTCAGATATTGGTCAGTTCGATGACGTTCCCGGCGGGGTCGGTCAGGAAGGCTTGCCAGACCGTCGTCCCCCAGTCGTCGCGCGACTGGGGTTCGCCCACCGCCACCCCCGAATCGGCCAGGGATCTGACGGTGTCGTGGTAGGTCTCCGTCGGGATGTAGAGGGCGAAGTGGGGGAAACCCTTCCCGGGGGTGGGCATCTCGTCGGTCTCGATGAAGTGGAGCTGGAGGTCGCCGACCTTGAGCCACATGCCGGGGAACCCGAAGTCAGGCCGGCGGAGCTCCTCGAAGCCGAACTTCTGCGTGTAGAACTCACGGGCGGCCTCGATGTCGGTGACGGCGATGGCCACATGGGAGTAACCGGCCACGGAGACGGGGGTGGGCAACGGCTCGGTCCTTTCCGTCGGCCCGGCGACGCGGCGCGCCGGGTTGCGGTCCCGCACTCTACCGGCCTGTGGCACGATCGAGAGATGGAGAAGTGGATCGGCCCGATCGACCAGCTGGGCTACGTGGTCGACGACATCGAGGACGCCATGGGCCAGTGGGTCGAGCGGCTCGGGGTGGGCCCCTTCTACTTCCTTCCGTCGCCACCGTTGCAGGACCTCAGCTACCGGGGCCGGCCGACGGGGGCCAAGATCGCCGTGGCCCTCAGCTTCTCCGGACCTCTGCAGATCGAGCTCATCCAGCCCCTGGACGACCAGCCCACTCCCTACCGCGACTTCATGGCCGCCCACGGGACGGGTCTGCACCACGTGGCCCGGTTCGTGGAGGACTACGAGAGCGCCGTCGCCGGCTATGCGGCGCGGGGGATGGAGCCGTACTTCGGCGGTCGGGGCCTGAGCGAGAAGCAGCGGTTCTGCTACTTCGACACCGAGACCCACGGAGGGACGTGCTCCGAGCTCATCGAGACCGTCGAGTTCGGGGGATTCTTCGACGCCATCCGCGCCGCGGCGGACGGGTGGGACGGAACCGAACCCGTCCGGAGGGTCGGGGGATAGGAGCAACGGTGGGACGTGTCGTGTTCAGAGGGGCCACGGTCCTCGACGGTGAGCATCCCCCGCAGCACCGGATGACGGTGGTGGTGGAGGACAACCGGATCACGTCGGTGAGTGAGAGGGACTCGGTGGAGATCGGGTCCGACGACCGCGTCGTCGACCTCGAGGGACGGACGCTGATGCCCGGGATGGTGACGTGCCACTTCCACGCCACCTATCACGAGCTCGGCTTCCTCCCGGGACCGTTCGGGCTGACGGAGCCGCCCGCCCTCCAGGCCGTCCGGGCCGTGGTCAATCTGGAGAAGGTGGTGATGAGCGGGTTCACCTCGGCCGTCAGCGCCGGCGCGCCTTTCGGGATCGATGCCTCGATGCGCCGGGCCGTCGACGAAGGGGCGATCGTGGGCCCCCGTCTCGTCCCCGGGAGTCGTGACGTGAGCACCACCGGCCACGCCAACGATTTCGCACCGTGGTACTGGCGGGTGGGTGAACCGGGAGCGCTTCACCTGTGCGATGGGCCCGACGAATTCCGCAAGGCGGTGCGGCTGGAGATCAAAGAGGGTGCGCGGATCATCAAGATGTTCGTCACCGGCGGCCATGGCGTCCCCCGGTCACCGGAGCGGATCGAGATGACGCGCCAGGAGATGGCGGCCGCCATCGAGGCCGCCCACCTGCGCGGTGCCATGGTCAGGGGTCACATCGCCAACCGCGACGCCATCCTCATGGCGGTGGAGCTGGGGATGGACGTCATCGACCACGCCGACGGGATGGACGGCGAGTGCATCGAGCGGATCGTGGCGGCGGGGACGTTCGTGGTGCCGAGCATCTTCTTCCTGTCTCGCTACGCCGAGCTGATGAAGGACCAGAACCCGGCCATCGCCCAGGGGATGCAGGAGGAGCTCGACGGCGCCCTGGCCGTCCTCCCCCTGGCCCAGGAGGCGGGGGTCCGGATCGTCCTCGGCGACGACTACGGCGCCGCCGGGTTCCCGCACGGGATCTACGGGGAGGAGATCGAGTTCTACGTGAAGGTGGCCGGGATCGCCCCGCTCGACGTCCTCAAGTGGGCCACGGTCAACGGGGCCGCCCTGATGGGTCGGGCCGACGAGCTGGGGACGGTGACGGCGGGGAAGTTGGCCGATCTCCTCGTGGTGGACGGCGACCCGGCCACTGACATCACGGTTCTGGTCGACCGGACCCGGATCCTGGCCGTCATGAAGGACGGCCGTTTCGTGAAGGACGAGCTGCCCGGCTCGCCATGACGACGGTCGAGGAACTCGCCGCCGAGGTGGCGACGCTGCGGCGACGGGTCGCCTCGAGCGAGAGCGTTCTGGCCATCCAGGCCCTGAAGGCCCGCTACGCCGAGCTGGTCGACCGGCGGTTCTCGGGCGGTTCCGTCGTCGACGCCGGGACCCTGGCGGAAGTGGCCGAAGCCATCGCCGCCCTCTTCACCCCCGAGGGCGTCTGGGACGGGGGCCCGGGCCTCGGGATGGCGACGGGCCGCGGCGCCATCGCCACCCGCTTGCGCCAGCCCACCCTCGTCTTCTCCCGCCATTTCTTCATGAATCCGCGCATCGAGGTCGACGGAGATGCGGCCCGGGGCCGGTGGGAACTGCTGAGCCCCTGCCGTCGGGCCGACGGGACGTCGTGCTGGATGAGCGGTTACGAGGACGACGAGTACGCGCTGGTGGACGGGACCTGGCTCCATCGTTCGATGAGGCTCACCGCCGTCTTCATGACACCGGTGGGGGAAGGGTGGACGAGGATCCTCGTCTGAGCGACAGCCTCGAGATGAACGACAGCCTCTAGATGAAACTGTCGTCGGCCGAGAGGCCGAGAGCGTCGTCCCCGCCGGTGATGATGGGTTGACAGTTGCCCCAGCCCTCACCACCTCCGGTCGGGTCGGTGACGTGGACGACGGTGTCGCGGATCTGGTGCAGCCGACGGGCCGTGGCCGGGTCGGTGCAGTCGCTGATGCGCTCCCCGTCGACCACCAGGTCGCCTCGCCATTGGCCGTGGTGGTGGCCGTCGAATCCGAAGTAGAGCCCCGCTCCCAGGTGGAACCCCGTGTCGGAGACCACCTCGACGCCGAGGGTCCGGACCGATCCGTCGGCCGTCCTGGCATGGAGCCGGCCGCCGCGCAAACGACGGGTGACGGGGTCGAAGGAGAGTTCCGGGTCGATGTCGACGAACGGTTGGTGACCGCCATCGGGTGACTCCACGCCGCCCATCACCACGTGCTTGTGGACGAATCCCGGTCCCTGGAAGATCTGGTAATGGAGGAACAGCCCGTAGCGGCTCCCGT
Source organism: uncultured Acidimicrobiaceae bacterium (assembly GCA_963800065.1). Lineage (GTDB taxonomy): Bacteria > Actinomycetota > Acidimicrobiia > Acidimicrobiales > UBA8190 > CAWJFJ01. The sequence goes on from CAWCZO010000003.1 coordinate 689,155, forward strand.
CGGGGCGCTCCATGGCGATGGGGCTCCAGATCATCCGGAAGGAGAGCCCGGCCAGGGGGTCGCCGGGCTCCAGGTCCTGCGGGGGGAGGCCGACGTCGTAGCGGACGCCCCAGGAATGGTCACGGGTCGAGACCCAGCTCTCGGGCGAGATCTCGGTGCGCTCCCCCTCGACCTCGACCCAGCCCCGGGCCACGCCGATCTGGTGGTAGCGGACGAGGTCGGCGCCCACCCGGTAGCCCCGGCGCATGTGGGTCCGGTCCTCCATGAACGGCGGGACGATGGCCTCGAAGGTCCACGCGAAGGACACCGGCTGGGTGGCGTTCGGTTCCAGGGAGAAGGAGACGGTCCGCAGCGGGGTGTCCACCTCGTAGCGGATGGGGCCGATGACCGTTGTCTCGGGTGCGCTGTCCAGGCGGCGGCTGGCCCGGACGGTCATCTGCTCGATCCCGCGCGAGATTCCGGCGTAGCCGTCCATGACGTTCCGGTTGGTGTACTTGCCCAGTCCGAAGCCGAGCTGGAGGCTCCCGTCCTTGGCCGCCGCCATGGCGCAGACCTTCTCGGTCCACGAGAGATCGCTCGTCCCCACCACGGCGAAGGTGTCGGCGATCTGGTGGGTGAAGCCCTCGTCACCGTCGACCAGGGGCCCGACGGGGTTCACAGCCCGCTCCAGTACGTGCCGGACAGCATCTGCTCCACCGTGGCCCGGTGCATGATCAGGTCGTCGGGATCCGATGGCATCTCCATCTCGCCGAAGAGGATGGAACGGCGCGCCACCCTGGACATGACGATGGCGTGCCGGAGGGCGGCGTAGAGGGTGTAGAAGCCCAGATCCCTGGGGGTGTGGCCGGTGAGCGACTCATAGGTGGAGGCCACGTCCTCGAGCCGCATGAATCCGGGCATCCCGGGCAGGTCGATCTGGACGGCCAGATCGTCGAGGAAGCGGTGCAGATAGATCATCCACGCCAGGTCGACCTCGCGCGGGCCCGTGGCCGCCATCTCCCAGTCGAGGACGGCCACCGGCTCGAAGTCCCGGAACATCATGTTGCCGATCCGGGCGTCGCCCCAACTGAGGACGGCGGTGTCGTCGTCGGCCGGCCAGTGGTCGTCGAGCCAGGCGAAGGCCCTCTCGATGAGCGGTGACCGCGCCCCCTCGCCCGCCACCCATTCGTAGTAGGCGGCCGAGTCGGCGACGTGCCGGCGCAGGGCGCTGTCGCCGGGCCGGTCGAGCTCGAGGAAGGCGAGGTCCTCGGTCGTCACGTCCATGTCGTGCAGCTCGGCCAGTACCTTGACCGAGGAATTCTGGAGGCGTTCCTGGTCGACCGGCGCCGCCTCGGACAGCCACGAGCCGAACGGGTACGGCATGATGTCGGGCGGGACGATCCCGTCGACGCGATCCATGACGAAGAAGGGCGAACCGATGGCGGTGTCGTCCGGCTCGTACCAGAGGGTCCGGGGGACGGGGACCGATGAGTTCCGGGCCACCAGTCCCATGACCCGGAACTGCTTCTCGAGGTCGTAGACGGGGAAGACGGGGACATTGGCCGGGTCGGGCCGCAACCGTGCCGCGCAGGACTGGGTCCGTGGCCCGCCGTCGTCGTCCCACGACGCGTCGAAGAGGAGGGTCTCGCTCGACATCCCGTTGGACTCGGGCACGACCAGCTCGGAGATCCGGGGGTGGTCCACCTTGCCGGCCATCCATCTCACCAGCCGGTCGTGGAGCTCGTGGCGGTCGCGGGTGGACGTGGTCGGGCGTTGGCTGGGTTCGCTTCCTGGCCCGTCGCCCGTGGGCCCCTTCGCCGCCGGCTGGGTCGTCACGGTGCCACCGAACCGAAGTCGGCGAAGCCCGACGGCGCGTGACGGCCGAAGGTCCCGTGCTCGAACATCCCCCACCCGACCGATCCGTCGCAGACGGCCCGGGCCACATGGTCGACCACCCCGAAAGGGACCCGTCCGGCCACCGCCGGGTCGTTCATGTCGAGGTCGAGGGCCTCGACCCAGCCCCGACCGCGCCACTGGCCGTGGCCCCAGTCGGGATCGCCGCCGTAGCCGGCGCCGCAATTGAGGGCCACGAAGCCGAGGGTCTCGATCTCGACGGTCAGGGGCCGGCCGCGGCGTTCGGTCAGGTGGAGCACGGCTCGCTCGGGGTGACGGGTCCCCGACCGGTAACGGATCTCGAACCCCGGCCAGCCGAGCTGCTCGGGTGGCCGCCCCGTGGCGGCCGGCCACACCCGGGTGGCCTCGTTCAATGTCCGCGTCCCGTCCCCCGCCTCCTGGGCGATGATGATCAGGGCGTAGTCGTCGAAGCGCAGCGGCGCGTAGACCCACCAGAACCCGAAGTCCTCGGCCGGCTCGGCCGCGCTCCGCCCCGGCGGTTCGGCCTCACCCACGGGGCGGATGCCCCACGACCGGTCCCGGGTCCCGAGCCAGCGGTCGTCGGAGACGGCGATCTCCTCCCCGTCGATCCGCAACGTCCCCGACCATGTCCCCACCTGGGCGAAGCGCTGGGCGTCGAGGATGACGCGTCCGCCTTGGCGCATGAGGTGGGGCGGTTCGTCGACGACGGGGAAGGAGCCCGTCCAGACGAGGTCGAAGCCGAGTCGGTCGTGGTCGCAGACCACGCGGAGCCGTTCGAGAGGATCGAGGACCTCGATCCGGTAGGGACCCACCTGCTGGACGGTCCGGTCGTCACTCAGCGCGTCCGAAATCCGGACCGACAGTTGACGATCACCGCGCCGGACCGTGGCGTAGGCGTCGATGACCCCGAGGTTCGGATAGACACCGAGACCGGAGACGAGGAAGATCTCACCCGTCCGGTCGTGGGCGTTCAGGTAGCAACGGTCATAGGCGTTGCGGTCGCTCGTCGCCATGTACCGCATGGACAGCGGGACCTGGTGCACGGGGAACTCGTCGAGGGGGACGGGCATGGGGACTCCTTGCGGCCACGGGTCGGGGTCGACCTCGGCGAAGGACGTCGATGGCGCCCCCCGGTGTGGCCAAGAACGTAGCGCCAGCCGGTCAGCCCCGGCTTCGGGCCCGTCGGTGATCGCCCTTGTGCAGGCCGACCAGTCGACCGGCCCATGTCGGAAGCCGTGTCGTGGCGTCGCGAGCCTGCTCCGGCGTGACCCTTCCGTCGGCCAGGGCCCGGTTGATCCGGGCCGAGGCGTCGCCGACGATGGCGTCGACGACGCGGTGGACGGCAACGCCGCTCTCGGTCGCCATCTCGGCCAGTGAACGGCCCTGATCGAAGGCCTCTTTCACCTGGCCCGGACCCCACCCCATGACGGTGGCGGCCACGGCGAACTCGGGGCGGGCCAACCGACGGAGGATCTCGCCGACCCCACCGGCCCCCGTGGACCAGCCCGCCGCCCCCGTGGACCGGCGCCGCGCCCGCCTCCGGCGGTGGAGGGCGAGGAGGTAGGAGAGCCGGACGAGGGCGAGCCCACCGACCAGCAGTCCGAGCAGGTCGTTCCCGCGCAGGAGGAGGACGGCGGCGATGGCCAGGCTCCCGGCCAGCAGGACCCAGCGGAACGCCCACAACGAGGATCGGTTCCCGGCCCACCCGTACCCGCTGTCCCGGTCCATCTCCCAATTCCACCACGGCCCCGGGGCCAGGGTGCGACGCCGGGGGGACCCGGGCGTCGCACCGGCCCGCTCAGCGGGCCAGGCCCCGGCCGGTGACGAGGGGAAGGTCGAGGGCGGTGAGCAGACCCGGTTCCGCCGCGATCACGGCCGGGACGGCGTTGACCAGTCGCATGGCGGTGGCCTTCAGACCGGCGGTGTTGTGGTCGCCGTCGCTCCCGAGCATCTGGAGGTCGAGGGTGTAGTTGGGCTCGCCCCTGACCGTGACCCGGTAGCCGCCCTGGCCGAGCGGCTGCGGCCAGTCCGGTCCGATGTCGTCGCGCAACCGGGTGACGTGTTCGAGGACGACGAGGGGATCGCCCGACTTCATCCCCCGGACCTCGAAGCGCAGGCCGGCGGCCGTTCCCTTCTCGATGGTCCCCGAGGCGATGGCGAACGTCTCGGGGGCGGGTAGGCGCTCGTAACTCTCCTCCACGGCGTCGAGCTCGACCCCGAGCCCGGCGGCCAGCTGCCGGACCACGCTGCCCCAGGCCATGGTCAGTACCGTGGGTTGGAGGAGCATGGGGATGTCGTCGAGGGGCCGGCCGAAGCCCATGATGTCGAAGATCACCATCGCCTGGTCGTAGGTGGCGTAGTTGAGGATCTCGAAGCAGCGGACCTCGTCGATCCGTTGGCAGACGCTCGTGAGCATCAGCGGGAGCCAGTCGTTGGCGAACCCGGGATCGATCCCGTTCACCCACAGCGACACGGCCCCGGCGGCGGCGGCGGCGCGCAGGGGCTCGATCATCGCCTCGGGAACCGTCCCCTCGGGATACTGGAGGAACACCGGACCGCTCGAGACGACGTTGATCCCGGCCGCCAGCAGTCGGGCGATGTCGTCGATGGCCTCCGTCAGGCGGTGGTCGGCCATGGCGGCGTGGACGATGCAGTCGGGCCGCAGGGCCACGATGGCGTCGACGTCGTGGGTGGCCGTCACCCCGAGGGTCCGGTCCAGGCCGGCGAGATCTCCGGCGTCGCGTCCGGTCTTGGCCTCGCTCGACACCCAGACGCCGACCAACTCGAGGTCGGGCCGGGCGTCGACGCCGATGATGGCGTGGCCGCCGACGTTCCCCGTCCCCCAGACCACCACGCGGTGCCGTCTCATAGATCGGGGAGACCCATGTCCAGATTGGGGTGGTCGAGGCCGCCGTCGACCTCGACGATCTTCCCCGTCACGTAACTCCCGGCCGGGGAGCAGAGGTAGACGATGGCCGCGGCGATGTCCTCGGGCTCTCCGATCCGGCGCAGTGGGGTGGCGGACTCCATGGTCGTCCGCAGGGTGTCGTCGGTGAGGACGACCTCGAGGGCCGAGGTGGCGACCGAGCCCACGGCGATGGCGTTGACCCGGATCCGGGGGGCGAGGTCGGTGGCCGCCAGGCGCGTGTAGTGGGCCAGGGCCGCCTTGGCCGTCCCGTAGGCGACGAAGCCCCGGGCCTGGGTCCGTCCCATGGCCGACGAGATGTTGACGACGGCGCCGCCCCCGCCGGCCAGCATGACGGGCGTGGCCGCCCGGGTCAGCGCGTGGGCCGTGCTCACGTTGAAGTGGAAGGCCTGTTCGAGAAAGCGGGGGGAGGTCTCCAGGAAGCCCCGCGGCATCGTCCCGCCGACGTTGTTGACCACGATGTCGAGCCGGCCGAAGGCCTCCTGGGCGGCCCCCGCCAGGGCGGCCACGGCATCGAGGTCGTTGAGGTCGGCCGGGACCACGACGGCCTTGCGCCCGGCCTCCTCGATCCGCCCCGCCACCTGGCGGAGCTGCTCGTCGGTCCGGGCCGAGATGAGGACGTCGGCGCCGGCCTGGGCCAGGGCCACAGCGGTGGCCGCACCGATCCCCCGGCCGGCTCCGGTGACCACCGCCACCCGGTCCGTGAGACGAAAACGGTCCAGAATCATCGACGGTTCCCTTCTCGTCCGCTCCGGCCAGGGGGAGACAGTAGCAGCGGAAGTGAAACGTGTTTCAGCCCGGCGGGGGACGGGGTGGCCGGGTCCCGCCCTACGACCCCGGGCGGGTCGAGCCCAGGCCGAGCTTCCGGTGGTCCCAGGTCACCACCCGGGTCACGTTGACCTTGATGACCACCCGTTTGTTGAGCATCGTCTCGACGAAGGACTTCAGCTCGTCGGTGTAGGTCCCGTAGTAGCGCTCGAAGAGATCGACCCCGAGGGTCCACATCCGATCGGGGTCCTCCACGATCTCGGCCGTCCCCACCAGCTCCACCCCCCGCAGCTCCTCGTAGTAGTCACCGTCCTCGACGAGGACGGTGATCCGTGGATCACGGCGCAGGTTCTGGACCTTCTGGGACTTGGCCTTGGTCTCGAAGGCGACGGCCCCCTCCAGGAATCCGTACCACATGGCCACGGCGTGGATCGACCCGTCGTGGTTGATCGAGCACAGGGCCATGGGCCGGCGCTCGTGGAGGAAGGCGTCGACCTCGGCATCGGTCATCTTGATGATGTCGCGCTGCTTGACCCCGTGGCCCATCCGCGCGCTCATGTCCGTCACCGGCTCACCCCCCGCCGGGGGAGAAGGCGCACGGCAGGTGCTTGATCCCGTTGATGAAGTTCGAGAGGAGCCGGTCGGGATCGCCCGTGGCCCGGATGTCGGGCAGGTGCTTGAAGAGCTCCTTGTACATGACGGTGATCTCGCGCCGGGCCAGATGGGCCCCCAGGCAGAAGTGGGGCCCCGGCGCCCCGAAGCCGATGTGGGGGTTGGGGGTGCGTCTCACGTCGAAACGTTCGGGTTTCTCGAAGACGTCCTCGTCGCGGTTGGCCGAGTTGTAGAAGAGGATGACCTTGTCGCCCTCCTTGAACTCGTGGTCGGAGAGGGTGGTGGGTCCGGTGACCGTCCTCCGCATGAAGATCACCGGGGTGGCCCACCGGACGATCTCGTCGACGGCGGTGGGGGTCACTCCCTCGACGTCGGCCATCCAGGCGGCGCGCTGGTCGGGGTGTTCGGTCAGCGCCCACAGGCCGTGGCTGATGGCGTTGCGGGTCGTCTCGTTCCCGGCCACCAGCAGGAGGATGAAGAAGGAGGCCAGCTCCTGGTGGGTCAACGACTCGCCGTCGACGTTGGCGTGGAGGAGCTCGGAGGTGAGGTCGTCGGTGGGGTGGTCGACCCGGAAGGCGGCCAGACTCTCCATGAGGCCGTTGAGGACGTTCCCGGCGTTCAGAAGGGCGAGCAGCGGGTCCTCGCCTTCGGGGATGTACTCGGTGTCGCCCATGGAGAGGATCACGTTCGAGGCGTGGAAGACGGTGTCGTAGTCGCTCTCGGGGATCCCCATCATGTCGCAGATCACTTTGAGGGGCAGCCGCGACGACACCTCGGTGACGAAGTCGCACTCACCCGCCTGGCGCACCGTCTCGATGATCGAGTCGGCCACCTGTTGGATGCTCGTCTCCACGCTGGAGACCATCCGGGGGTTGAAGGCCGCCGAGACGATCCGGCGGAGCCGGGCGTGGCGGGGGTCGTCCATGTTGATCATCGACCCGAAGAACTCGAGGAACTCCTGGGGCATGTCGACGATGGTCGAACCCGACTGCCCGGAGCAGAAGAACTCCGGATGCCGGCTGATCTCCACGATGTCGTGGTAGCGGGTGATGGCGTAGTAACCGGGTCCCGGGGGCAGGGGGATGGCCGATTCCGGCATCTCCGCTTCTTCGAAGAAGGCGATCGGGCGTTGGTGGCGCAAGGTCTTGAACCCGGCCTCCCGGTCGGCCCACGGCGCCGCCCAGAATTCCAGGTCGGAAAGGTCGATGTCGTCCACGGACAGCGTCTGGCGGGTCGTCACGGTCAACCTCCCTGGTGGCGATGTTCGCCATCCTCGCACCGGTCCGCGCCCGGTGGCGACTCGGGACGGATCAACCCGGTGGTGCGGTGGTCGTCGTCGTGCTCGTCGTGCTGGTGGTGGTGCTGGTGGTGGTCGTCGTCGTGCTGGTGGTGCTGGTGGTGGTGGTGGTCGAACCCGACCCGCCGTCCCCCGAGCCCCCGCCCGCTCCCGCGTCGGTGGCGAAGGTCCACGACCCGTCGGCGCATTCGGCCGGGGTCTGGGCGGTGACCACGTAGACCCCGGGCTCCCCGACCAGCTCGCTCACGTCGAGCGTGGCGCCGGCCGTCAGGCAGGCGTCGGCCGGGTCGTCGGTGGCGAAATCGCTCAGGATCCCAGCCGGCTCGCCCTGACCGTCGTCCGGCAGGGTGGCGGGGTCGACCGGGCTCAGGGAGACCGGCGAGGAGAACGACGAATCGTTCCAGATGCCCGAGTAGGTGTACGACGGTCCCGCCGCTCCGGTGGTGGTGGTCGTGCTCGACGTCCCCGGGGTGGCCGTGGACGTCTTCCCGGGGCCGGGGACGAAGTTCTTCACCACCGGGGCCTTCCCGAGGAGGGCGCTCAGCATGGGCGCGCTGTTCCCGTCCATCCCGAGGGCCCAGACACCGACGCCGGCCACGTGGAACCAGTTGGCCAGCTGTGCTTTCAGCGCCAACGAGGTGGGGTCGTCGAACCAGGTCTGATGCCACTGGGTCCCCACCTGGTACGACGTCCACGCCGTCTCGGTGGCGGGATCCCAGTAGAGAGGATGGCCGGCGGCGGCGATCTGGGCGTAGCTGAGCGGCGTGGGGGGCCCCGTCGCCGTGGCCCCGAGTCCGGGACCGTTGGTGGGCCAGTCGTAGCCGTAGTAGGGCACGCCCAGGATGACCTTGGAGGCGGGGACGACGGCGGTGTACTGCTGGAGGGCCTCGAGGTCGGTGAAGCCCGTTCCGGTCAGTGCCGCCGTCGGTGACGGCGTGGTGGCGTTCATGTCGTAGGCCATGACGAAGAAGGCGTCCACGTTCGGGGCCAGACCGGCGATGTCGTAGAACCCTCCGGGATCACCGGCCGACGAGGCGTAGGTGTCCATGGTCAGCTGCCAGTGCGGATTGGCCGCCTTCAAGGCGCCCGAGACCTGGGCCACCAGCGCGTCGAGACCGACCCGGTCGCCGCTGCCCTCGCCCTCGAAGTCGAGGTTCACCCCGTCGAGGTTCTTGGCCGAGACCAGCTGGATCAGGCTGGCCGAGAGGCGCTCCGGCGCCGTCGGGTCGGAGGTGAGCTGGTTGAGGGCACCCTGGCCGAAGCACGTCGCCGTGAGGACGACGCGTGACCCCGCGGCGTGGGCCCGGGTGATGAGGTCGGCGAGGTCCTGGCTCTGGTACCCCGTCCAGCCGGGCCCCGACTCCTGGATGGACCCGTTCCCGTTCACGTCGACGCTGAAGTACGCGATCGTCGTCAGGTCCGAGACGTCGAAGCCCGACGACAGCGGCAGGGTCCAGTAGGGGGCGAAGCCGAAGATCTCGTGGGCCTGCAGGGCCGGGGCCCCGGCCAGCGACGGCGGGGCCGGGGTCGGGGGCGTGGTGGCCGCCGGCAGGGCCACCGCCGTGGCCCGTGAGGCGTACTCCCTGGCCATCTGCGACATGATCGTCACGTCGCCGCCCGTTCCGGCGGAGCTGGCGGCCTGGGCCCCGTCGGTGCCGAAGGTTCCGAAGGTGGCACCGCCGGCGATGAGGACGACGGCGCCGATGCAGGCGGGGACCGGCCTCACCCGCAGCATCCGGGCGTGGCGCGGGCGCTTCCGGCGCAGGGAGACGAGCATCCGGCGTCGCCTCGGCGCGCCGTGCACCGGGGTCCCGGTCACGATCCCCGGACGATCGCACCAGCCGGAGGCGGCGCGCAGGAAGGGGCGCAGACGGCGGTCGGCGACCAGGAAGCGGTGGCGCCGCCCGGCGGCGCACAGCTCGAGGAGGAGCCCGGGGTGGTGATCGCTCTCGGTCTCCGGCCCATCGGCGTCTTCTCCGTCGGTTCTGTCGGATCCGACCGCCCCGTCGGCTCTGGCCTCGCGTCCCCCGGCCCGCAGGGCCGTCACCTCCCGCCACGACCACGACCGCAGGACCGGCCCGGCCGGGCCTACCACGGAGAGGGAGTCCTGCGACGCGCGGAGAGTGAGACCGGGGATGCGGACCTCCCCCCGGTCCGTCTCCGTGAGAAGGACCACGGGAAGTGGCTGTGCTGGCGTGGTGGTCCGCCTGCGTCGGTTCATGGTCCTCTGTCCGCTCGTGAAAGTCTCCCAGTGTGGTTGTTGTGACAGGCGGTGACAAGGGCGGGGGGTGAATTGCAGAAATGGTGTCGGCATTTCCGGGCCGGACCTTCAGCGCGTGGCCCCGATGGTCGATGAATTCGGGGTGACTCTCGAGCAAGAATCGGGCAGCGCCGCCCCCACCCCTCCCGGGGGTCCTCTCGAGAGCCCCGCCGACGACGGTGCCGCCGTCGTCTCTGCGCAACGGCGCCGCTTCTTCCGGGGGCTCCGCCGGGTGGACGGCATCGGTGCCCCGGGCCCGGACGTCTCGCCCCGGCGCGTCGGCGACGTCCTCTTCGTCGAGGTCTTCCGACTCTTCCTCGTCATCGCCGGGGTCATCGCCGGGCTGGCCATCGGCAACCACACGGCGCATTCGGGTCGCAACAGCACGGCCCCGCTGATCGGGATCACCCTGGGCGCTCTCGTCACCTACCTGGCCGGGGGGATCGTCGGTCGGTTCCTCGATCGCGGCGTGGCCGGTGCCGTCCACGAGCTGCGCTCCATGCCCGCCAGCGAGGTCTTCGCCGGCTCGGTGGTGGGTACCACGGGACTCCTGGCCGGGCTGGTGGCCGGCCTTCCCCTCGTCGCCCTCGTCCATTCGACGGTCGACTACCCGGCCGTGGCCGCCCTGGCGTGGGTGTTGTGCGTGGGGGGTACCCGGCTCGGTGTCACCAAGGGCCGTGAGATCATCCGGGCGGCCGGCTTCTCCCATCTCGTCGAGCGTCCCGATGATCCCCCGCCGCCCTCCGCCCTCCTCATCGACAGCTCCGCCGTCATGGACCGCCATCTGCTCGTCCTCGGCCGGTCGGGCCTGTTGGCCGGGGGCATCGTCGTCCCCCGCTTCGTCGTCGACGAGGTCCGTGCCCTGGCCGAGAGCCCCGACCCCGTCTCGTCACGCCGGGCCCGGCGCGGCCTCGAGGCGATCGATTCGCTCAGGGCCAGCGGAGTGAACGTGCGGATGAGCGACGACGAGGTCCCCGAGCTCGACGACGCCGGCGACCGGGCCCTGGCCGTCGCCCACCGGATGCACGTCCGCCTGGCGACGTGCTCCGCCGACCTGGCCGAGAGAGCCGAGTCCGAGGGGATCGACGCCGTCGATCTGCGCCGGCTCATGTCCGAGCTGGCACCCGATCATCCCCCGGGCGAGCGACTGGTGATCGATCTGGTCAAGTCGGGCCGCCAGCCGCGCCAGGCGGTGGGCTACCTCCCCGAGGGGGACATGGTCGTCGTCAACGACGCCTCCCACCTGGTGGGTCGCGACCGTGTCGAGGTGGTCGTCTCCTCCGCCCGCCAGACGAGCCAGGGCTTCCTGGTCTTCGCCTCCCTGGTCGAGGGCGGCCCGTCGGCGGTGACGAAGAACCAGACCGTCAGCGTCTGACGCCGTACCGTCGCCCGGCGGGAGTCGTCAGGCCGATCGTACGGCGGCGACCAGCGCCGTGAGGGAGTCCTTGGCGTCGCCGAAGAGCATCGTCGTCTTCGGGTCGTAGAGAAGCTCGTTGTCGATCCCCGCGAATCCGGGCCGCATGGACCGCTTCAGGAAGACGATGTTCGTGGCCTGGTCGGCGTTGATGATCGGCATCCCGTAGATGGGGCTGCCCGGCGTGTTCTTGGCCGCCGGGTTGACGGTGTCGTTGGCCCCCACCACCAGGGCCACGTCGGTGGTCGACATCTCGGGGTTGGCGTCGTCCATCTCCACCAGCTGCTCGTAGGGGACGTTGGCCTCGGCCAAGAGGACGTTCATGTGACCCGGCATCCGGCCGGCGACGGGGTGGATGGCGTAGTAGACCTCGACGCCGCGTTCGGCCAGGGTGTCGGCCAGTTCCCGGGCCACGTGCTGGGCCTGGGCCACGGCCAGGCCGTAGCCGGGGACGATGGCCACCTTGCGGGCGTAGGCCAGCAGGACGCCGATGTCCTCCGCCGTCCCCGTCCGCACCGTCCGCCCCTCGGGACCCCCGTCGGCGCCGGTGGCCGTGATCACCGAGCCGAAGGCACTGAAGAGGATGTTCGGGAGCGAGCGGCCCATGGCCTTGCTCATCATCCGGGTGAGGAGCATGCCCGACGCCCCCACCAGGGTGCCGGCCACGATGAGGAGGTTGCTGTTCAAGGTGAAGCCCGATGCGGCCACGGCCAGGCCGGTGAACGAATTGAGCAACGAGATCAGGACGGGGACGTCGGCGCCGCCGATGGGGAGGACGAAGATGATCCCGAGGGCCAGGGAGAGGACGAGAACGACCACCAGGAGAACCGTGTTGGCCGTCACGATGGTGGCCAGCAGGACGGCCAGGACGGCCAGACCCACGGCGGCGTTGATCGGTTGCTGTCCCGGATAGGTGATGGGACGCCCGGTCATGAGCTCCTGGAGCTTGGCGAAGGCCACACCGCTGCCGGCGAAGGAGACGGCGCCGACGAGGACACCGAAGAGGATCTCGCAGATCTTGTAGACGGCGATCGTCTTCCCCGGGAGGGAGATGAATTCGGTCACCGAGACCAAGGCCGCGGCGCCACCGCCCACGCCGTTGAAGATGGCCACCATCTGGGGCATCGCCGTCATCTTCACGTTCCGGGCCGCCGGCACCCCGATGGCCGTGCCGATGACGACGGCGATGAGGATGAGGACGAGGTTCCGGGTGTGGCCGTAGACCGACGGCAGGGAGAAGGTCCAGGCCACGGCCACGAGCATCCCCGCCGCCCCGGCCAGGTTCCCGGTCCGGGCGTGCTTGGGCGAGCTCAGCCCGATGAGGGCGAAGATGAAGCCGACGATGGCGATCAGATAGACGAGATCGGTGGCGGTGGCCCGGCTCATGGGGTGGGACCGGAGGACGGACCGGAGGAACCGGTGGCGCCGGCGTCATCGGGCTTGGACGGTTTCGTCTCGCTCCGCGGCTTGAACATGTGGAGCATCCGGTCGGTGACGACGAAGCCTCCGACGACGTTCAAGGTGGCCAGGACGACGGCCAGGAAGCCCAGGGTGAGCTGGGCGGCGCCGCTGGCCTCACCGAGGACCAGCATGGTCCCCACCAGGATGATGCCGTGGATGGCGTTGGAGCCCGACATCAGCGGCGTGTGGAGGATGCTCGGGACCTTGGAGACGACCTCGTAGCCGACGAAGGCGGCTAGGACGAAGATGGTGATGAATCCCATCAGGCCCGGTCCGGCCACGATCACCATCTAATTCACCTGGCCTTCCACGAGCTCACGGGTCGGTTCATGGACGACCTCGCCGGCACGGACGACGCAGCAGCCGGCCACGATCTCGTCGTCGAAGTCCGGTCGGAGCTCGCCGTCGGCGATGACGAGGCCGAGGAAGTTGGCCACGTTGCGCGAGTAGAGGAAGCTGGCATGGGTGGGCATGGCCGACGGCGGGTTCGAGAGCCCGGCCACCGTGACACCGTGATGGACGATGTCCCGGCCCGCCTCCGAGACCTCGCAGTTCCCGCCCGAATCGGCGGCCAGGTCGACGATGACCGATCCCTCGGCCATCCGCTCGACCATGGCCGTGGTGACGAGGATGGGAGCCTGGCGTCCGGGGACGGCCGCCGTGGTGATGACGACGTCGGAGGCGGCCACCTCGTTGCCGATCAGCTCCCGCTGGCGGGCCAGGAAGTCCTCCGACTGCTCGCGGGCGTAACCACCGGTTCCTTCCTGCGATTCGAGGCCGAGCTCGACGAAGGCGGCCCCCAGGGACTCGACCTCCTCCTTGGCCGCCGCCCTGACGTCGTAGGCGCGGACCTGGGCCCCGAGGCGGCGGGCGGTGGCGATGGTCTGCAACCCCGCCACACCGGCCCCGAGGACCAGGACCTTGGCCGGAGGGACGGTGCCGGCGGCGGTCATGAACATGGGGAAGAACTTGGGCAGCCGCTCGGCGGCGGCCAGGGCGGCGAGATAACCGGAGACGGTCGACTGCGAGGACAGGGCGTCCATCGACTGGGCCCGGGAGATCCGGGGGAGGAGGTCGAGGCTGAAGGCCGTGGCCCCCTTCTGGACGAGAGCCTTCACGGTGTCGAGCTGGGCCGCCGGGGCCAGGAAGCTCACCACGGTGACGCCGTCGGGCGTCGTCGCCACCTCCTGCGGTGTCGGGGCCTGGACCTTGGCCACGATCTGGGCCCCGGCCATCAGCTCGGCCACCGACCCGAGGACGGTGGCTCCCTTCTCGGCGTAGGCGGTGTCGGGGAAGTGAGCCTCGGCACCCGCACCGGCCTGGACGGCGACGTCCACGCCGCTCCCCGTCAACCGTCCGGCGACGTCGGGGATCATGGCCACGCGCCGTTCACCGGGACGGGTCTCTGTGGGAACGGCGAGTTTCACGAGGCGCTATCAGAGCACGCCGGGCCGGTCGACTCCACTCACTGCCTCGCTCGTCCCGGTCACCGCTGCGGCCGCCCTGGAGAGACGGAGTCGACGGCGGCCAGGAAAGGCGGCCATTCGCCGCCCCCGTGGACTTCCACGGCGGCGCCCGACAGGTACGACGCCAGGGGGGAAGCCAGGAAGAGACAGACCCCGCCCACGTCGGCCGGCGTGCCCAGGCGGCCCAGGGGCACCGTGGCCGCCACCGCCCTCAGGCCCTCGGGCCCGCCGTAGTGGGAATCCGCCGCCTCGGTGGCGATCATCCCGGCCACCACGCAGTTGACCCGGACCTTGGGGGCCCACTCGAGGGCCAGGCTCCGCGTCAGGTTGATCAGTCCCGCCTTGGCCGCCCCGTAGGGGGCCGTCCCCGGCGACGGGCGCAGGCCCGAGACGCTCCCGATGTTGACGATCGAGCCCCCCTCGGGCTGCCCCTGCATGACCCGGTTGGCCGCCTGGGCGCAGTAGAAGGGGGCCACCAGGTTGAGGGCGATGACCTGGGCGACGAAACGGGGCGAGGCGTCGGCGGCCGGCACCGACGGCGATCCCCCGGCGTTGTTGACGAGGACGTCGATCCGGCCGAAGCGCTCGGTCGTCGCCGTCACCACGGCGCCGGCCTGGTCGGCGTGGCGGACGTCGGCCGCCACGAAGAAGGCGCGGTGGTCGCCGTGGGCGGGGAGGTCGACCGCCGCCGGTTCCGTCCGACCGCAGATGACCACCTCGGCCCCGGCGGCCAGGAAGGACTCGGCGATCCCGCGGCCCACCCCGCGCGCTCCCCCCGTCACCACGACGACCTTCCCGGTGCAGTCGAGGGGGTTCCCCGTCTCGGTCACGTCCGCCTCCTTGGCCAGGGCGCACAAACTACCGAAGGCGGGCTCCCTGCCCTATCCTTCTGACGCTTTCCTGACGCGGCATCAGATCCGGAGCCCACCCATGAGCATCGAGACGCACGAGCGCATGCCGGGAACGGCCGAGGTCGTGATCGAGGTGCCCCCGGTCAACGCCCTCGACGTGGCCGGCTGGTTCGCCCTGGCCGACGCCGTCCTGGCGGCGGGACGGAAAGCCGACGTCTGCGTGGTGGTGGTCCGCGCCGAGGGCCGGGGGTTCTGCGCCGGTGTCGACATCAAGGAGATCCAGGCCGTCGGCGACGCCGCCCTCGTCGGCGTCAACCGCGGGTGCGCGGCGGCCTTCGCCGCCGTCTACGACTGCGAGGTCCCCGTGATCGCCGCGGTCCACGGCTTCTGCCTCGGTGGCGGGATCGGGATCGCCGGCAACGCCGACATCATCGTCGCCGCCGACGACGCCACCTTCGGTCTGCCCGAGGTCGACCGTGGGGCGCTCGGGGCCGCCACCCATCTGGCCCGCCTCGTCCCCCAGCACAAGATGAGGCAGATGGTCTACACCGCCACCACGGCGACGGCGGCCGAGCTCGAAGCCTTCGGTTCGGTGCTCCGCGTCGTCCCCCGCCCCGAGCTGGTCGACGCCGCCTACGAGGTGGCGGAGGTGATCGCCGCCAAGAGCCCGACGATCATCCGCCGGGCCAAGGAGTCGCTGAACGGGATCGACCCGGTCGACGTGAAGCGCAGCTACCGCTTCGAGCAGGGCTTCACCTACGAGCTCCACGTCTCCGGTGTGGCCGACGAGCAGCGGGCGGCCTTCGTCGAGAAGCGCGACCCGAACGTCTCGAAGTGATGTTCCTCGTGGAAGACGACCATGGGGGATAAGCGGACATCGGTCGACGAGATGGTGGCCGAACTCCGACCGGGGATGACGGTGGGTTTCGGCGGATGGGGATCGCGTCGCAAGCCCATGGCGGCGGTCCGGGCCATCGTCCGGGCCGGGATCGGCGATCTCACCGTGGTCTCCTACGGCGGCCCCGACGTCGGCGTCCTCTGCGCGTCGGGACTGGTGAGGAAAGTGGTCTACGGCTTCGTCACCCTGGACTCGATCGCCCTCGACCCCCACTTCCGCGCCGCCCGGCAGGCGGGGAGCATCGACGCCATGGAGGTCGACGAGGGCATGTTCTACCTGGGCCTCCTGGCCGCCGCCCACCGCATCCCCTTTCTCCCCACCCGGGCCGGCCTCGGGTCCGACGTCCTCCGGGTGAACCCGGGGCTGCGGACGGTGAGGTCCCCCTACGACGACGGCGAGGAGCTGGTGGCCATGCCGGCGCTCGTCCTCGACGCCGCCTTCGTCCATCTGAACCGGGCCGACACCAACGGGAACGGCCAGATCCTCGGACCCGATCCCTTCTTCGACGAGCTCTTCCTCGGCGCCGCCACCCGTCGTTTCGTCACGGCCGAGAAGGTGGTGTCCCCCGGGGCGCTCCTCGACGAGGGACCGATCCAGACGGTGACCATCTCCCGGCTCCTCACCGACGCCGTGGCCGAGACCCCCGGCGGCGCCCACTTCACGTCGTGTCCTCCCGATTACGACCGCGACGAGGGCTTCCAGAAGGGCTACGCCGGATCGGGGGCCGATCCCGAGGCCTGGAAGGCGTTCTCCGACCGGTATCTCGATGTCGACGAGGCGGGCTACCAGGAAGCCGTCCGCCAGGCGGCGGCCGCCGCCAAGTCGCAGTCGGCCCAGGCGGCCCCGTGACCGAGGTGACGCGGGCCGAGGTGGTGGCGGTGGCGTGCGCCGAGGCGTGGCGGGGCGACGGCGAGATCATCGCCAGCCCGTTCGGGACGATCCCGTCCATCGGGGCCCGGCTGGCCCGGCTCACCTTCGCACCCGACCTCGTCCTCACCGACGGTGAGGCGGCGCTGATGGCCAACACGCCGTCGGTCTCGGCCGGCCGGTCCGAGTTCGTCCTCGAGGCGTGGATGCCCTATCGGCGTGTCTTCGACGTCGTCTGGTCGGGTCGCCGCCACGTGATGATGATGGCCACCCAGGTCGACCGCTTCGGGAACCAGAACATCTCCTGCATCGGCGACTGGGCCCGGCCCAGGACTCAGCTGATCGGTGTCCGGGGCGCGCCGGGGAACACCATCAACCACACCACCAGCTACTGGGTCCCGTCCCACTCCCGGCGCAGCTTCGTCGAGCACGTCGACATGGTCGGAGGCGTCGGCTACGACAGGGCGGCGGCGGCGGGACCGGCGGCCCAGCGTTTCCACGAGGTCCGTGTCGTCGTCTCCGACCTGGGGGTCTTCGACTTCCAGACGCCCGACCATTCCATGCGCCTGCGATCGGTCCATCCCGGGGTGGCGTTGGACGAGGTCGTCGAGGCCACCGGCTTCGCCCTCGTCGTGCCCGACGACGTCCCCACCAGCCGGCTCCCCGACGCCGACGAGCTGGAGCTGATCAGGGAGGTCCTCGACCCGACCCGGCTCCGGGAGAAGGAACTGCCGTCGTGACGGGCGGTCCGGAGCCCCACCCGGCGCTGCGGACGAAGCTCTGCGATCTGGTCGGGGTGCGGTATCCGATCGTCCAGACGGGGATGGGCTGGGTGGCCGGGCCCCGCCTGGTGGCGGCCACGGCCGAGGCCGGCGCCCTCGGGATCCTGGCCTCGGCCACGATGACCCTCGACGAGCTGGCCGCCGCCATCGTCGAGGTGAAGGGGCGGACGCAGAATCCCTTCGGCGTCAACCTCCGGACCGACGCGCCCGACATCGAGGAGCGCGTCGCTCTCCTGGTGGCGTCGGGGGTGACGGTGGCCAGCTTCGCCCAGGCGCCGCGTCCCGACCTCGTCACGCGGCTGGCCGGGGAGGGGATCGTCGTGATCCCCACCGTCGGCGCCCGGCGTCACGCCGAGAAGGTGGCCGAGTGGGGGGTCCACGGCGTCATCGCCCAGGGCGCCGAGGGCGGCGGTCACACCGGTCCCGTCCCCACCTCGCTGCTGCTCCCGGAGGTGGTCGAGGCGGTGGGGGATCAGGTGGCGGTGATCGCCGCCGGCGGCTTCTCGTCCGGTGCCGGCCTCGTCGCCGCCCTGGCCTACGGGGCGACGGGGATCGCCATGGGCACCCGCTTCCTCCTCACCCGGGAGAGCACCGTGCCCGACGAGGTGAAGGCCGTCTACCTCGGGACGCCGGTCACCGGGACGGTGGTGACGACGCGGGTGGACGGCGCGCCCCAACGGGTCATACGGACGGGGCTCGTCGACCACCTCGAGGGTGCCGGTCGCATCGGCGCCCTCCCGCGCGCCCTGGGCAATGCCCTGGCCTTCCGTCGGCTGACCCACACCTCCCTGCGAGCTCTGGCCCGCCAAGGACGGGCCATGAGAGAAGGCAACGACCTGACCTGGTCCCAGGTGGTCATGGCGGCCAACGCCCCGATGATGACGAAGGCGGCGTTGGTCGACGGTCACCCTGAGGTCGGGATCCTCCCCACCGGACAGGTCGTCGGCGTCATCGACGAGCTCCCCACGGTGGCTGAGCTCGTCGGCCGGATCATCACCGAGGCCAACGCCACCCTCGAGCGCCTCACCGTCTTCTAGGGTCGACCCCGGTGGCCCGGCTGATCTACTCGGCGATCACGTCGCTCGACGGCTACGGGGAGGACGGGGAGGGGAACTTCGACTGGTCGATGCCCGACGAGGAGGTGCACTCCTTCGTCAACGACCTCG
Source organism: uncultured Acidimicrobiaceae bacterium (assembly GCA_963800065.1). GTDB lineage: Bacteria > Actinomycetota > Acidimicrobiia > Acidimicrobiales > UBA8190 > CAWJFJ01. Next base: position 707,777 of record CAWCZO010000003.1, read on the forward strand.
AGCGGCCGGTGGGCACCTACCTCTACGGACGCCGGATGTACGAGACGATGGTCTTCTGGGAGAGGGAAGAGAACTTCGCCGACGGGCCACCCGTCGTCCGGGACTTCGCCCGGATATGGCAGGCGGCCGACAAAGTCGTCTACTCGACGACGCTGGAGGCGGCGGGCAGTGCCCGGACGACGATCGAACGTCGCTTCGACCCCGGGACGGTCCGGCAGATGAAAGAGACAGCGGGAGGGGACATCACCGTCGGTGGCTCCGACCTGGCCGCCCAGGCGATCAGGGCCGGCCTGGTCGACGAGTTCCACCTCTTCGTCACACCGATTCTGGTGGGAGGGGGCAAACGGTCGCTCCCCGACGGCGTCCGCCTGCCGCTCGAACTGGTGGAGGAGCGCCGTTTCGGCAACGGGGTGGTCCACCTCCACTACCGCACCGGGACGTGAGCCGGCCCACGAGCCGGCCCACGAGTCGGCCCACGAGTCGGCCCACGAGTCGGCCCACGAGTCGGCCCACGAGTCGGCCCACGTCACCCCGGAGTCCCGCCGGTTAGTCTCGAACCGTGGCCGACCTGTCCGGGACGCGCGTCCTCGTTCTCGCCGCCGACCTCTTCGAGGACATGGAGCTGCTCTATCCGGTGGCCCGACTCCAGGAGGAGGGCGCCACCGTGACGGTGGCCGGTCTCGACGACTCACCGGTCCACGGGAAGAAGGGTTACGGGCCGCTTCCCGTCGACACCACCGTCGACGCCGTGAAGGAGGGCGACTTCGAAGGGCTCGTCATCCCCGGCGGGTTCGCCCCCGACAAGTTGCGGCGGTCCGAGACCGTCCTCGATCTGGTCCGCGCCTTCGACACGGCGGGGAAGCCGGTCGCCTTCATCTGCCACGCCGGCTGGGTCCCCATCTCGGCCCAGATCCTGAGAGGGCGGCGGGCCACCAGTGTCGGTGCCATCCGCGACGACATGGTCAACGCCGGCGTCGACTGGGTCGACGAGGCGGCCGTGGTCGACGGGAACCTCATCTCGGCCCGCACCCCGGCCGACCTCGGCCCGTGGATGAAGGCCCTCATCGCCGCCCTGTCCGCCGGAGGCTGACCCCGCGCTAACCGGCGCGGGCCCGGAGCCACTCCTCCCATGTGATCCGCCCGTCGGCGTGGTCGGGGCAGAGATGGCGGCCCCTGTCGAAATCCCGGAAGGGACCGAGAGGAGGGATGGGGAGAAGGAGGGTGCGCGAACCGCCGATCCGGCGTCGGGCGGCCGCCAGCTCCGGCAAAGGGACGACGGCCGGGCCGCCGAAGTCGTCGGCCCGGCCGCTGGGGCCGGCGTCGACCAGGTCCGCCAGCCGCTCACTGACGTCGCCGGTGTCCACCGGTTGGAAGGCGAGATTTCCGGTGACGGGAAAGATCCGCCACCCGAGGAACCGGTCGAGGAGGTCGTGGAACTGGGTGGCTCTCTGGATGGTCCAGCGTCCCCCGCCGGACTCGACCACCTTCTCGGCGTCGTGCTTGGCCCGGTAGTAGGAGAACCGCATGGCGTCGACTCCGACGATGGAGACGTAGATGACGTGGGCGCCGACCTCGGCCGCGGCGGTCACCACGTTCGCCGTCCCGCCCACCTCCACCGTCCGCTCCAGCCGGGGGGAGGTGGCGGCGTGGACGACCGTGTCCATCCCGGCCATGGCCTCGGCGAGGTCTTCGCCGGTGCGGACGTCCCCGCGGACCTGCACCACCGCGTCGGTGGCGGTTCCACCGGGTCCGGCGGCGGCGGCCGGACCGTGCCGGCTGAGCGAACGGACCTCGTGGCCGCGGGCCAGCAGACGGGGGACGAGGACCGAACCGAGCGTCCCCGTTCCGCCGGTGACGAGGACGCGGGCCACGTGCTCGGGGGCTAGCCGAGGCGCTCGATGATGGTGGCGTTGGCCTGGCCGCCGCCCTCGCACATGGTCTGGAGTCCGTAGCGGCCACCGGTCCGTTCGAGCTCGTTGAGGAGGGTGGCCATCAGCCGGGCCCCCGAGCATCCGGTGGGGTGGCCGATGGCGATGGCCCCGCCGTTGGGGTTGACCTTCGTCATGTCCGGGTGGAACTCCGACTCCCAGGCCAGGACGACCGAGGCGAAGGCCTCGTTGATCTCGATCACGTCCATGTCGGAGAGCTTCAACTTGGCCTTCTCGAGGACGAGGCGGGTGGCCGGGATCACCGCCGTCAGCATGATGACGGGGTCGTTGGCGGCCACGGCGAAGGTGTGGAAACGGGCCCGGGCCCGCAGCCCCAGGGCGGCGGCGCGTTCCTCGGACATGATCAGGACGGCGGCCGCCCCGTCGGAGATCTGGGACGACGACGCCGCCGTGATCAGGCCGTCGGGGGTGAAGGCGGGGGGCAGGGCGGCCAGCTTCTCGAGGGTCGACCCCCGCCGGACCCCTTCGTCGAAGTCGAGGAGGGCAGAGGCGTCGTCCCCGGTGGCGGCGGCCAGGGCCACGATCTCGTCGGCGAAGCGGCCCTCGTCCTGGGCCAGGGCGGCGCGGCGGTGCGACTCGAGGGCGAAGGCGTCCATCTGGGGCCGCGTCACCTTCCAGCGGGCGGCGATCTCCTCGGCCGAGAGACCCTGGTGGATGAAGGAGTAGCGGGCGTGGACGGTGGGCCCGTAGGCCTCGCCCGGCCCCGGCTCGGTGGTCGAGCCGATGGGGACGCGGGTCATCGACTCGATCCCGGCCCCGATGGCGATGTCCATGGCGCCGGACATCACGGCCTGGGCGGCGAAGTGGACGGCCTGCTGGGCCGAGCCGCACTGGCGGTCGACGGTGGTCCCGGGAACGGTCTCGGGGAAGCCGGCGGCCAGGACGGCGTTGCGGCCGATGTTCATGGCCTGCTCGCCCACCGTCATGGTGCAGCCCATGACCACGTCCTCGACGAGGGCGGGGTCGAGCTGCGAACGCTCGACGAGGGCCTTCAGGGGCTGGGCGGCCAGATCGACCGGGTGCCATCCCGACAGGCGCCCGTCGCGGCGTCCCACCGGCGTCCGGACGGCGTCGACGATCACGGCTGCAGGCATCGGATCCCTCCCGGGAGTTGGGCCAACCATTGTTGCCGAGTATCTGGCGGTGTGTCAGATTCGACGGGCCATGGACCTCCGGTTCACACAGAGACAGGACGAGTTCCGTCTCGAGGCGCGGGGCTGGTTGGAGGCGAACGTCCCGAGCCGAGCCCGGGGGACCGGTCCGTTGCCCTCCCTCGATACCGCCGCCGGCTTCGAGGCCCACCGGGCCTGGGAGAAGACGATGTCCGAGGCCCGCTGGTCGGTGGTCTCGTGGCCCGAGGAGTTCGGGGGCCGTGGCGTGGGCCTGATGGAATGGCTGATCTTCGAGGAGGAGTACTACCGGGCCGGCGCCCCCACCCGGGTCTCCCAGAACGGGATCTTCCTCCTCGCCCCCACCCTCTTCGAATTCGGCACGCCGGCCCAGCAGGCCCGGTTCCTCCCGTCGATGGCGTCGGCCGAGACCATCTGGTGCCAGGGCTGGTCCGAGCCCGACGCCGGATCGGACCTGGCCGCCATCCGCAGCCGGGCCGAGTGGCGGGGGGGCGACGGCGACGGCGGCGGCGGTGATGATGGCAGGGGAGTCGGTGAAGGCAGCGGGACCTGGGTGTTGAACGGGCAGAAGACGTGGTGCAGCCGGGGCGCCTTCGCCGACTGGGTCTTCGGGCTCTTCCGGACCGACCCCGCCGCCCAACGCCACCGGGGGCTCACCTACTTCCTCGTCCCCATGGACGCGCCGGGGGTGACGGTCCGGCCCATCGCCCAGCTCGACGGGGAGACGGGATTCGCCGAGGTCTTCTTCGAGGACGTCGTCGTCCCCGGCGACCAGGTCCTCGGGACGGTCGACCAGGGGTGGTCGGTGGCCATGGCCACGGCCGGTTCCGAGCGCGGCCTGACGCTGCGGAGTCCGGCCCGCTACACCGAGGCGGGGAGGAGGCTTCTCTCCCTGTTCGCCCGTCGCCGGGCCGACGATCCGGCCGCCGCCGGTCGGGTGGCCGACGAGGTGGCCCGCGCCCTGGTCGACGCCGAGGCCTACAAGCTCCACACCTACTGGACGGCCACCCGGGTCCTGGCCGGCGGGGGCGTCGGTCCGGAGGCGTCGATGAACAAGGTCTTCTGGTCGGAGACGGACCTGGCCATCCACCAGGCGGCCCTGGGACTGCTGGGGGAGGAGGCCGAGCTCCTGGGCGACGACGGGACACCGGGGCCGTGGTTGGACGGGTTCCTCTTCGCCCTGGCCGGTCCCATCTACGCCGGGACGAACGAGATCCAGCGCAACGTGGTGGCCGAGCGGGTGCTCGGGCTGCCCCGCTCGTAACGGGGGGCGGCCGGTGGACTTCGCCTTCGGGGACGAGCAGCTCGAGTTCCGCACCCAGTTGCGTGCCCTCACCGACAAGAGCTGCACGCCGGCCGACATCCGAGAGTCGTGGGCGTCGGAGTCGGGGTGGTCGGCGGCCCGGTGGGCGGCGCTGGCCGAGATGGGGGTGGTGGGGCTGACCGTCCCCGAGTCCGCCGGCGGACTGGGGCTGGGGCTCGTCGATCTGGTCCTCCTGCTCGAGGAGGCGGGGCGGGCCGGCCTGCCCGAGCCGCTGCTCGAGACCACCGCGCTCGGTGTCCCCGTCCTCGTCGAGGCCCCCGGGGGGCGGGCCGAGGAGTTGCAGGCCGAGTGGTTGCCCTCGATCGCCGCCGGCCGGACCGTGGTGGCGGTGGGGACCGCCGGGATGGCCGCCGTCCCCGGCGCCGCCGCCGCCGATCTCCTGATCCTCGAACGCGGTGGCCAGCTCCACGCCCTGCCCCGGGAGGCGACGACCACGGTGGCGCGCCGCGCTCTCGACGGGGGGCGCCGACCGGCGGCGGTCTCCTGGGAGCCGTCACCGGGGAGTCTCCTGCTCTCGGGCGACGCCGCCGGTGCCGCCGTGGCCTCGATGAAGGACCGAGCCGCCATGGGTGGGGGAGCGGTCCTCCTCGGCGTGGCCGACCGGCTGATCACCATGACGGCGGCCTACGCCGTCGACCGGATCCAGTTCGGTGTCCCCATCGGGTCCTTCCAGGCCGTGAAGCACCATCTGGCCGACGCCCTCATCCGTCTCGAGTTCGCCCGGCCCGCCGTCTACCGTGCCGCCTGGTCACTCGACCATGCCGACCCCGACGGCTCCGCCCACGCCTCCATGGCCAAGGCCCTGGCCGCCGACGCCGCCACCGGCGCGGCGCGCGTGGCGCTCCAGGTCCACGGGGCCATCGGCTACACCTGGGAGCACGACATCCATCTCTGGATGAAGAAGGCCTGGTCCCTGGCCGCCGCCTGGGGCGACGCCGGCTTCCACCGGGCCCGGGTCCTCGGCCGTCTGCTCGACGGCGCCGAACGAAACGGGGAGTGACAGCGTGACGACCATCGCGGAGAGGTATCTGGAGCGGATGGTGGCCCACGACTTCGAGGCCATGGCCGCCTGCCTGGCCGAGGACGTCGTCCGGGTCGGGCCCTTCGGCGACACCTACACGCCGCGCCGACCCTACGTGGCCATGTTGTCGAAGCTGATGCCGAGCCTCCCGGGCTATGCCATGGAGATCTCCCGGGTCATCGAGGACGACGAGCTGATCGTGGTGGAGCTGAGCGAGACGGTCGAGGTGGACGGTGCGCCGCTGGTCACCCCCGAGGCCCTCGTCTTCGAGCTGGACGAGGACGGGCTCATCGCCCACATCTCGATCTACATCCAGACCCTCGGCCGCACACCTCCCGCCGTCTGAAGAGGCGTCGCCGGACGCGACGCGTCTGAAGAGCCGTCGCCGGACGCCACCTCACTGGTCCTCGACCTGGACGGACTTCCCGTCCTCCCACCGGCGCAGGACGAGGTAGCGGCCCTTCAGGGCCCCGTGGTCCCAGTGGCCGAAGCCCATCGTCGTCCCGTCCATCCCCGTGGCCGCCGGGAGCCGCTTCACGCGCTCGAGGGCGTCCTTGATGCCGGTCCGGGTCAGGTGGGTGGCGCGGGCGACGGCTTCGCCGAGGAGGCGGCCGATGTCGTAGGCGGCCACCCCCACCGGTCCGCGGGCCGTCTTGGGGGCGAAGGAAGCCAGACGGGCGCGCGCCGCGTTCTCGTCGGAGACGCCGTCGACGTAGACCCAGCCCTCCCAACCAGCCCGCCAGTCGCGCCGGGTGTAGCCGAACATGAGCGAGGAGTTGGCCACGATCGGGAGCGTCCAGCTCTGGGCCTCGACGGCCAGGGCCACGGCGCGCGCCGCCACCCCCAGTCCGAGGTAGACGAGGCTCTCGGGCCCGCCGGCCCGGAGCCGCCCGATGGTGGGGGAGACGTCCTCGGAGAGCGGGGCGATGGCCGCCGAGCCGGTGATCTCCAGACCGGCCACGGCGCAGGCGTCGGCGAGCGATTCGGCGTAGCCGCGGCCCACGGGGGAATTGTCGTAGACGGCGGCCACCGTCGAGATCCCCCGCCGGAGGAGGTGCTCGACGAGGACGACGGGTTCCTCCTGGAGCGAGCCGACCTGGTAGTGGAACATGAACGCACCCCGGGTCTGCTCGCCCCCGGTGTAGTTGACGGTGGGGACGCCGGCGGCGTCGGCCAGCGGGCCCACGATGAGCCCGTTGTCGGAGATCGACGGCCCCACCACGGCCAGGACGCCGTGGTCGACGAGCTCGGCGTAGGTCCTCTCGACGTCGTGGGCCGTCCCGCCCGGCAGGCCGCGCGCCTGGCGGGCCACCAGCTCGACGGGCCGGTCGATCCGCCCCGTCCCGGCCACCTGGTCGATCCCCAGCCTGATGGCCTCCTCGACCGAGGCGCCGCCGTCGGCCTGGGGGAAGTCGTAGAGGACACCGATGAGGATCGGTGCCGCCGGCGGCGGAGCGGATCCTGGCGTCATGGACATGGATGTGACCTCCTCCGTCGGCCGGCCGGAGTTTACTGACGTCACCGTCAGTGCCAGGGTGGGTCCCCGTGGCCGTCCTCCCCGATCATCTCCGGACCGTGGCCCGGCGGTTCCCCGACCGGGTGGCCCTGCGGGTGGCCGGTGCCCCGGGAGCGGGGGAGCCGGCGTTCACCGAGATGACCTACGCCCAGTGGGATTGGCGCTCCAACGCCGTCGCCCGGGGACTGGGCCGGGCCGGGGTGGAGACCGGGGAGCGGGTGGCCCTCTTGGTGGGCAACGACTGCGCCCCGCTCTACCAGGTGGCCTACTTCGCCGTCCTGAAGGCCGGGGCCGTGGCCGTCCCCGTCAACCCGCGCGTGGCCCGTCGCGAGCTCGAGCACATGATCGCCGACAGCGGGGCCACCGCGGTGGTGGCCGGGCCGGGCGAGCTCGACCGCGTCCGGGCGCTGGCGCCGGACGGACCTCTGCGGATCATCGGTCCCGGGGCGACGGGGCCCGGCGAGCTCGACTGGGAGGGCCTCGTCGACGGGGACGGGAGCGAGGTCCGGACCGAGGTCGGCCCCGACCAGATCGCCGACATCCTCTACACCTCGGGGACGACGGGCCCGCCCAAGGGGGTGGCCGCCACCCATCGCTCGGCCCTCGTCTCCCACCCGCTGATGCCCATCGAGAAGGAGGTCTCGCTCCTCCACTCCATTCCTCTGGCCACCTTCCTGGGGACCCACGGGACCCAGACCCTCTGTCTGCGGCTGGCCGTCACCAACCTCCTCCTGCCCTTCTTCGACGCCGCCCGCTTCGCCGGCCTCATCGACAGCGAGCGCCCGGCCTGGATCGTGATGGTCCCGGCCCATGCCCTTCTCCTCATCGAGTCGGGGATGCTCGAGAAGATCGACACCTCCTGCGTCCGGATGCTCATCTACGGGAGCGCCCCGATGCCCGATCACGCCGTCGCCCGCCTGGCCGCCGCCTTCGGTCGGGCCACCTTGATGAACGGCTACGGCCTCACCGAGGGGGGGACCTCCGTCGTCACCATGCCCCCGGGGGAGGCCCTGCGCCGTCCCGGTTCGGTCGGGCGACCGGTCGGGGCCGACGTCGTCCGGGTGGTGGGCGACGACGGCGCCGTGGTGGGGGCGGGGACGATCGGCGAGGTGGCCATCAAGGTCGAGGCGGGCCAGCGCTTCTACCACAACGACCCCGAGGCGACGGCGGCCACCTGGCGCGGCGACTGGGTCCGGTCGGGGGACCTCGGCTACTTCGACGAGGACGGATTCCTCTATCTCGTCGACCGGAAGAAGGACGTGATCGTCCGCGGGGGCTACAACGTCTCCTCCATCGAGGTCGAGTCGGCGCTGCACGAGCATCCCGACGTCCTCGAGGCCGCCGTCCTCGGTGTCCCCCATCCCGTTCTGGGCCAGGACGTGGCCGCCGTGGTCCGTCTGCGCGCCGGCGGATCGCTCGACGTCGCCTCCGCCGGTGCCTTCCTGGCCGACCGGGTGGCCGACTACAAGCGTCCCCGCCGGATCGTCCTCTGTGACGGGCCTCTGCCGCGGACGGCCATGGGGAAGCTCGACAAGGCGGCGTTGCGGGAGAGGCTCGAGGCCGAGAGCACCCCGTGATGTGAAGAGCGCCCCGTGACGTGAGCGGCGACCGGTCCGTCGCCGGGAGCGGTCAGTGGTGGACGGACTCGTCGAAGCCGGAGGTGATGTCCACCGCCCACTTGAGCGCCTCGAGCGAGGCGGCCGACAAGACGGCCTCGTCGACCCCGGACCGGGTGGCGTCGTCGGCCTGACCCAACAGGTAGTCCGTCACGTCGGCGACCAGATGTCCGAGCGTCCCGGTTCCGGTCAGGACGGCGTCGCGGAGGTCGTCGTCGAGGGGGAGGGCTTCGAGAACGGTCTCGAGGGGCATGCCGAGAAGGACGCCGAAGCACGAGAGCATCCCGGCCGTGAAGGCCCGGTCGGCCAGCGAGGGGTCGACGGCGGGGGCCACCAGCTCGGACATCCGGGCCCGGATCAAGGCCGTGGTGATCCCCTCCTCCGAGGTCCGGCCCTTGGCGGTCATGAGGAGCAGGGCCACCCAGCTCTGGAGCCGTCGCCAACCGACGAGGACGAGAGCCTCGTGGACCGTCTGGACGGTCCGCTGCATCCCGCTGGCCGCACCGATGCCGGCCAGTTGGAGGATCTGGTGGGTCATGGCCGGATCGCTGCGGACGATCTCGACGAGCTCGGCGACGGGGCACTCGCTGTCGAGCAGACGCGCCGCCACCCGCAGGCGGCTCAGCTGGCCGGATTCGAGCGCGCGCCCGGGAACGACCAGAGGCCTCGAGAGGAGATAGCCCTGGAAGTAGTCGAAGCCGAGGGCGTCGCACCGGCGGAGCTCGTCGTCGGTCTCGACCTTTTCGGCCAGGAGGGCGACGTCGAACCGCCGGCATCTCTCCATGAGGTCGGGGAGATCGGCCGCCGCGGTGAGCCGGAGGTCGATCTTCACGATCGAGGCCAGCTCCAGGAGATCCTCGGCCCCCGCGGTCCAGGTGAAGTCGTCGAGGGCCAGGGCGAAGCCCTCGTCGCGCAGCCGCCGGCAGCCGGCCAGGACCTCGTCGTCGGGGAAGACCGACTCGAGGACCTCGACGACGGTCCGCCCCGGCGGGAGCAGGATGGGGACCTTGCCGGTGAGGACGCCGCGGCTGGCGTTGCAGAAGACCTTCTTGTTCCCGACGAGATGATCGACGCCGATGCTCACCGAGCTGAAGAGGACCTCGGCCGTCAGCCGGTCCCCCTCCGATCCGCCCGTATCGACCGTCCCTCCCCGGTCGGCGGTCTCGGCCCCGAGGGTCCGGAAGAGCAGTTCGTACCCGATGACCGACAGGTCCCGGTCGAAGATCGGTTGGCGGCCCACCAAGACGTCGAGAACGGCCATGCCCCCAACTCCCCTTCGAGGCTCTGGCCCACAGTACCGGCGCCCCTCCGCCGGGAGGGCGGATGCCCAGGCTGCCTCCATGGCCGTCTCCGGCCCCGTCAGTCGATCCGGTCGGGGAGGACGGTGAGACCCGTTCCTCCGGGGTCGACCAACGCCACCCACTGCCTCGTCGACCCGTCGATCTCGGTGGTGGCACCGAGTGAGGTCAACCGACGGACCTCGTCGGCGAGGTCGCAACCCACCGGATTCAGGTAGAGCCGGTTCCCCTGAGGGTGCCCGGGACGGGCCGGGACGAAGACGAGCTTGAGGTCGTGGCCCCGGCTGTCCCCCGACGCCGACATCCAGGGGACGTTCCCCGGCATGTGCTCGTGGAGCTCCCAACCGAGCGTCTCGCTCCAGAAGGCGGCGGCCCCGGCGGGGTCGTTGGACTCGATCACGATCTCGGTCAGCAGAGCGCTCATGGAGCCATTCAAGCGCGGGTGGACGAGCCCCAGTGGACGGTGACGTCGTCCCTTCGCATGGCGGCGGTGAAGCCGAAGATGGAGATGGCGATGGCTCCCGCCGTGAGCGACCACGTCGCCGCCGTCCGTTCCAGGATGAACATCCGTAACGACGACGACAACAGCATCCACAGGACGAGGCCGGCGTTCAGCAGGAGGACGGCGGCCCAGACGACGGAGATCTGGACGAAGAACTTCTGGACCCGCGGCCGGGCCAGGAGCTCGGGGTCGAGCGGACAGAAGTCGTGGGCGAAGCGTTGGGTGAAGGGCCGGCGCAGCGCGGCCGAGATGAGGAGGACGATGGCCACGAGCACGGCGCCCGCCGTCGGCTGGATGAAGTAGACGAAGGCGCTCCCGGTGACGAAGGCCACCGTGGTCCGCAAGGTGAGGAGCAACGTCCCGAGCATCAGGAGGGCGGTGATCCGTTCGCCGCGCCGGACCCGGCGGATCACGGCGCCGTAGGACCAACAGAGGGCCGAGATCAGCGCGCCGCGGAAGCCGAGGATGAGCAGGACGACGTAGAAGAGGGCCAGCGGACCGACGACGCCTTCGAAGACGATCGGCGCCGCGTGGCGCAGTGCGGCGCGCGGCGACGGCATGTGCAGAACGGAATTGTCGTGCCCGAAGTGATCGGCGGAGAGCGCCAGCACCGGGAGCCGACCACGGTGGGTGGCGAGAGTCTCGATCAGCCGACAGTACTCTGCCCTTGTTCTTCACATACTGCGGTCGCCGGAACGAAAGACCCAACCACAGGACAATTCACGGACTGAAGTCGGAAGCTCACTCAATTTGGAGTGAAGAGGGCGATGCCGGCGTCGTCCGAGACGGACTCGAAACGGGCCCGGACAGCCATCCCCACCTGGACGGCGTCCGGATCGCAGTCGACCAGATTGGTCATGATCCGCGGCCCTTCCTCCAGATCGACCAGGGCGACGACGTAGGGAATCCAGTCGCGGAAAGGTCGCGCGATAATTCTGCCGGATCACGGTGAAGCTGTAGACGGTGCCCCTCCCGCTCGCCTCTTCGAAGGTCACCGGGCCCCGGCAGGCCAGGCAGCGGTCGCGCGGGTAGAGCTGGGCCTCACCGCAGTCGGTGCACCGCTGGACGAGAAGCCGTCCCTCGTGGAGCGCCTCCCAGTAGGGCGCCGAGTCGTGGTCCGGGACCGGCGCCGGCCGCGGCTTGGGGGGCCGTTCGTCGGTCGGTGGTGTGGTCGTCTCGGTCACGGGGCCTCCTTCCCGAGGACGAGGGTGGCGCCGGTGGAGAGCATCCCTCCGGTCCCGTGGGCCACGGCGATCCGGGCGTCGGGGACCTGGATGGCTCCAGCCTGGCCGCGCAGTTGCCGGACGGCCTCGACGATCAGGAACATCCCCCGCATCCCCGGATGACAGGCCGAGAGTCCGCCGCCGTCGGTGTTGGTCGGCAGCCGGCCGCCGAGTCCGAGCCCTCCGTTCTCGACGAAGGCGCCCCCCTCGCCCTTGGCGCAGAAACCGAGGTCCTCCACGGTGAGGACCACCGTGATGGTGAACGAGTCGTAGAGCTGGGCCACGTCGATCTGGGCCGGTCCGATCCCGGCCCGGGCGAAGGCCAGAGGTCCGCACTGGGCGGCGGGGGTGACCGTCAGGTCGGGCATCGACGAGATGTTCATGTGATGGGTGGTGGCGTGGGCGGCACCGAGGACGTAGATGGGGGTGGTCTCGAGATCGGCGGCGCGCTCGGCCGTCGTCATCACACAGGCCCCGCCCCCGTCGGAGATCACGCAGCAGTCGAGCTTGTGCAGCGGATCGGCCACCAGCCGGGAGGATACGACGTCCTCGACCGTGATCGGATCGCGCTCCTGGGCCTGCGGGTTGCTCGCCGCGTGCTCCCGCATGGTGACGGCCACCGACGCCAACTGCTCCGGTGTGGTCCCGAACTGGTGCATGTGACGCCGGGCCGCCAGTGCGTAGCTCCCCACCAGGGTGTTCCCCCACAGCGCGTCGTAGATGGCCGGTCCCGGCGCGAACCCGGCGCCGCCCCCGCCGCCGGTCCCCAGCCGCCGACCCATCTGGGACAGCTGGATGCTCCCGTAGGTGATGAGGACGACCTCGACGGCGCCGGCCTCGATGGCGTAGGCGGCGTGCTCGGCCAGGACCTCGAACGAGGCCCCGCCGGCGTTGGTCTCGTCGTAGTAGGTGGGATGGAGCCCCAGGTACTCGGCCACCCCGGTGGCGTACATGGGGAAGAAACCGGTGCTGGCGAAGCCGTCGACATCGGCCATGGTGAGTCCGGCGTCGGTCAGGGCCCGGTCGGCCGCCTGCCCGTGGACGGCGTGCTCCGACATGTCGGGGAGCTTCGGGTAGTCGGACGTGGCCACACCGACGATGACGGCGCGCCGTCCGTTCCTGGTCATGATGGCGTTCCTTTCACGTCGGCCTCGTATGTCGGCGTCACGTCGGCGCCGGGACGGAACCGGGGGACGGCGAGCGCCGGTCCCATGTCCTCCCAGACGACGTCGACGCGCATCCCGATGGCCACGTCGGACGGGTCGATATCTATCAGGTTGGAGACCATCCTGGTCCCGCCGCCCCCGTCGAGTTCGACGGCGATCACGACATAGGGGATCCGGTCGGCCAGCGACGGGATGAATGCCTGCCGGACCACCGTGTAGGTGAAGACCGATCCGGTCCCCGGGACCTCCGACCACTCCGAGGCCGTCGATCGACATCTCGGGCAGACCGGTCCCGGCGGGTGCCGCGTCGTCCCGCACTCGGTGCACCGTTGGACGACCAGCCGGTGGTGGGCGGCCTCCTCCCACCAGCCGTTCGTCTCGGCGTTGACGGCCGGGACGGGCATCTCGTCGGGGAACCAGCGCCCACTCATGGGCCCGCTCACCGCCGCCCGAGGACCAGCGCGCTGGTGGGGACGCCGGCGGCGCTGGTCACCAGGCAGGTCTCGGCCCCGTCGACCTGGCAGGTGGAGTCGCCGCGGAGCTGGCGGACCCCCTCGACGACGTGGTTGAGCCCGTGGATGTAGGCCTCGGAGAGGCTGCCCCCGTGGGTGTTGGTCGGCAGCGCCCCGTCGGGCCAGGCCAGCGCCCCGGACGCCGCGTAGGGGCCGCCTTCGCCGCGCCGGCAGAAGCCGAAGTCCTCCAGGCTCAGGAGGACGAGCCCGGTGAAGTGGTCGTAGATCTGGGCCACGTCGATGTCGTCGCGTCCCACCCCGGCACCGGCGGCGCCGGCCCAGAGCCGGTCGGCCACGGTCCGCGCCCCGGCGGACGTGTAGTCGTCGTCGGGCATCCCCACGTTGGAGTACTGACCGTGACCGAAGCCCCGCGGTGCCCCCTGGGCACTGGCCAGGATCTCGACCGGTGGCCGGGCCAGATCCCGGGCCCGCTCGTGGGTGGTCACGACCACCGCGCACGCGCCGTCGTTCTCGAGACAGCAGTCGAAGAGGCGGAACGGCTCCGAGACGAACCGCGACGCCATGTAGTCGTCCATCGTCATGGGCCGGTCGCCCATCACGGCCCGCCGGTTGCGCGCCGCGTGGGCTCGCGTCGTCACCGCCACCTGACCCATTTGCTCGGCCGTCGTCCCGAAGAGGTGCATATGGCGTTGCAGGACCATGGCGTAGGCGATGGGCGGGCTGAACATCCCGAAGGGCATGGTGAAGCCCACGTGGGCCTCCAAGAGGGTCTTGGCCTTTCGCACTCCCGGGACGCGGGCCGGACCCCTCGCCGGCGGCCGTCCCCCCGGACCCTGGCCGAAGCGGTGGAACTGTCCCTGGCACAGCGACCGGTAGACGACGACCACCCCGGCGGCACCCGTCTCCACGGCCATGGCGGCGTTGGCCACCGCCGCGCAGGCCCCGCCCCCGCCGGGGAGCCAGGACAACGACGCGTAGCGCAGCTCGGGAAGCCCCAGATCGGCGGCGACGAAGGTGGCGTCGTTGCGGTCCTCGGCGAACGAGGCCAGACCGTCGACGTCGTCCATCGACAGCCCGGCGTCGGCCACGGCGCGCTGGATGGCCGTGACGGCCAGCTGGTACTCACTGGTGTCGGCGATCCCGCCCCATTTGGCGTAACGGGTCTCGCCGATCCCGACCAGACAGGCCCGGCGCCCGGCACCGGAAGCGGTGGCCTTCATCCCGGGGCGGTCCACTCGACGAGGACCTCGGCCGTGTTCTCACCGAGCCGCGGCGGCGGGCGGTGCATGACCCACGGCGACCCGGGGGCCAGAAAGGGGGCACCGGGGTAGGTGACGGAACGGTCGAGGTCGGGATGGAGGACGTCGACGAAGTGGTCCCGTGCCGCCAGGTGGCGGTCGTCGAGGACCTCTTCCGGGGCGCGGATGACGCCCCAGGGGAGTCCGGCGCTCTGACCGAGGCGGTAGAGCTCCTCGGCGTCGTGGTTGGCGGCCAGCCGCTTGAGCGCCCGCCAGACCTCGCCGTAGTGGCGCGCCCGGTGACCGGGGTCGGCGAACTCGGGCTCCGAGAGGGCGCCGGCCACCCCTTCGGCCTCGAGCATCTCGAGCATCTTGGTGAAGACGTGGGGACCGAGGAAGTCGGGGGTGAGGGCGGCCACCTGCCGGCCGTCGGCCGCTGTCAGGGTGGGGTGGGGGCCCCGGTGGTAGCCAGAGCCCGAGCAGAGATAGGTCATCAGGTGCCACTCGGTCATCGAGGCGGAGCACTCGTGGGCGGAGACGTCGATGAACTGTCCGCTTCGTCCGGGCCCGTTTCCTTCCGGCCCGCCGTCCTCGCCGCGCCAGGCCAGGGCGGCGAGGACGGCGATGGCGGCGTAGGTGGAGGCCGTCCGCCAGGCCTGGTCCCCCTGGGCGGCGAGGGGCGGGGTGTCGTAGGTCCCGTCGGCCGTCGGACCGTACCCGCAGGCGGCCATGGAACCGCCGAGAGCCATGAGGACCAGGTCGTCGGCGAGGTAGTCGACCCAGGGCCCCGTCTGGCCGAACGGCGTCACGGCGCAGACGATCAACCGTGGGTTGCGCGCCGACAGCGCCTCGAAGGTGAGACCGCGCCGCGCCGCCTGGCGCGGCGGGAGTGTATGGACGAAGACGTCGGCCGCCGCGCCGAGCTCGAGGAGAGCGGCGTCGTCCTCGACCACCACCGAGCGCTTCCCGACGTTGTCGGCCCAGAAGGCGAGGCTGCGGTCGCCGTCGTCACCCGGCCGGTCGTCGAGGAAGGGACCGACGGCGCGCGCCGGGGATCCGGTCGGGGGCTCCGCCTTCACGACGTCGGCGCCGAGCCCGGCCAGGAGGCGACCGCAGTAGTCGGCCGACTCGTCGGTGAGCTCGAGGACGCGGACGCCGTCGAGCGCCGATGTCACTCCGGCGAGGGCGGTCACGAGAGGACACCTTCGTCGCGCAGCGTGCCGACGTCGTCCGGCGACAGAGCGAGAAGCTCCTCGAGGACGGCGTCGGTGTCCTCGCCCAGGCAGGGCGGGCCCCGATCGAGGTAGCCGCCTGTCCGTGGCGCGGTGGCCGACATCCGGAAGGGGACCCCTTCCAGGGGGAGGGGACCGACCTCCGAATTGGAGAGGGCGGTGAAGTGCCCGCGCGCCGCCAGTTGGGGGTCGCGTTCGAGGCGGTCGGCGGCATCCTGGACGACCCCGGCGGGAACGCCGGCCGACTGGAGGAGGTCCATGACCTCGTAGCGGTCGCGTTCCGATGTCCAGGTCTCGAGGAGGGCGTCGAGGGCGTCGGCGTGTTCGACCCGTCCGGCCAGGGTGGCGAAACGGGGATCGGACGTCCACGGCGGTCGACCGATCGCGTCGACAAGGGCCTCCCAGTGGGCCTCGGTCCGGCAGGAGATGACGACCCACCGGTCGGTCCCGGCGGCGCGGTAGGCGCCACCCGGTGCCGTCGGGGGATGGAGCCGGCGGTTCCCCGTGGGGAAGCCCGGTCGCCGGGCCGGCCGTCTGTTGAGCATGGCGTCGAGGAGGAGGGCGCCCGAGAGGGCGGTGGCCGGTTCGAGCTGGGAGACGTCGAGGTGCTGGCCCCGGCCCGTCCGGTTGCGGTGGAGGAGGCCGGTGAGGATGGCCACGGCGCCGAGATAGCCGCCGACGTGGTCGAGGTAGGAGAAGGACCACCCCGCCGGCGGTCGGTCGGGGAGACCGACCATGAAGGTCAGTCCGGTGAGGGCCTGGGCCGTCGGTCCCATCGTCACGTGGGAGACGTCGGGACCGGAGTGGCCGAACCCGCACATCGAGACGTAGATGATCTCGGGTTTCAGCTCCCGGAGGACGTCGTAGCCGAGACCCCAACGCTCGAAGGTCCCGGCGGCGAAGCTCTCGGTGACCACGTCGGACACCGAGACCAGGTCCTTCAGGAGAGCCAGACCCTTCGGGTGACGGGCGTCGACGGTGATCGACTTCTTCCCCCCGGTGTTGTACTTGTAGAAGATCCCCCCGCGGTTGGCCGACGCCGCGCCGGTGGCGTTGGCCAGGGTGGCGGCACCGAAGCCCTCCCCGTGCTCTCCCGGCTCGGGGACGAAGGGCGGCATCACGCGGATGGCGTCGGGGTGGCGGGTGGACTCGACCCGGATGACCTCGGCGCCCAGGCATCCGCAGATCAGGGTGGCCTGGGCTCCGAAGCCGAGGCGGGTGAAGTCGAGGATCCGCAAACCGGTGAGGGCCATCTCGCCGCCGGAGGGAGCGGGGGGAACGGCGCGGTCGGGTTCGGTGCCCCGGCCCTCTGTCGTCACGGGCCCGACAGTAGTGTGAACGGTGACACGCGTGTCAGGGACCGCCGGTCGGTGTCGGCGTGGGTGCCGATGTCGGTTTGGACGCGGCCCGGCCCGCCGGACCACGGAGATCGGGGAGGGGCGAGATGGAGCTCGAGGACCTGGTGCTGATCAGTGTGGACGACCACGTCGTCGAGCCTCCGGACATGTTCTCGGGACGGATGCCGGCCAGGTTCGCCGACGAGGTCCCCGTCGTCGACCGTCGTGACGACGGGACGGAGATCTGGCGGTTCGACGGGAAGGAGGCCACCAACATCGGGCTCAACGCCGTCGCCGGGCGACCGATCGAGGAGTACGGGATCGAACCGACCTCCTTCGCCGAGATCCGCAAGGGCTGCTTCGACATCCACGACCGGGTCCGCGACATGGACGCCAACGGGGTGATCGCCTCGATGTGTTTCCCCTCGTTCCCCCAACTGTGCGGCCAGCTCTTCGCCAAGGCGTCGGACCCCGCCCTCGGGCTGGCCGTCCTGAAGGCCTACAACGACTGGCACATCGACGAATGGTGCGGGACCTACCCGGGGCGCTTCATCCCGCTCTCACTGCCGCCCATCTGGGATCCCGAGGCCATGGGGGACGAGGTCCGGAGGGTGGCCGACAAGGGTTGCCACGCCGTCTCGTTCTCCGAGAACCCGGCCAAGCTCAAGCTGCCGTCCTTCCACTCCGACCACTGGGACCCCTTCTGGTCCGCCTGCTCCGACGAGGGCACCATCGTCTGCCTCCACATCGGATCGTCGTCTTCGTTGGTGGTGACCGCGCCCGACGCGCCCATCGACGTCCTGATCTCGCTCCAGCCGGTGAACATCGTCCAGGCGGCGGCCGATCTGCTGTGGTCGCCCGTCCTGCGGAAATTCCCCGACCTCCGGGTGTCGCTGTCCGAGGGTGGGATCGGCTGGGTCCCGTACTTCCTCGACCGGATGGACTGGATCTACAGCCGCCATCACGGGTGGACGGGCCAGGACTTCGGGAGCATGCTCCCCTCCGAGGTCTTCCAGGAGCGTGTCGTCCTCTGCTTCATCGACGATCCGGCGGGGGTGGAGCTGCGGCACCGGGTGGGGATGGACAAGATCTGTTGGGAGGCCGACTATCCCCACTCCGACTCGACATGGCCGATCTCGCCGGAGACCCTCTGGGCGTCGCTCGACGGCGTCCCCGAGGACGAGATCGAGAAGATGACCCACACCAACGCCATGACCCACTTCCGGTTCGACCCCTTCGTCGTGAGGCCGAAGGAGAAGTGTTCGGTGGGGGCGTTGCGGGCCGGGGCCGCCGATGTCGACGTGGCGCCGAGGGCGTCGGGGACGGCCCCCGGACCGCGAATGACGAAGGCCGCCGACCTGACCCGTCATCCCGGGACCAATCGCTGACCGGCTAGGCCGTCCAGAGGGGCCCGGCATCGAGGAACGGTGACGTGCAGGGGTGGCCGTCGGCGTAGCGGACCTCGGGGGCCCGACCCTCGGAGGGGACCCGGATGAGGGTGGAGGACCGGGTGCCGTAGGCCTCGGTGTGGACGCAGGCGGCCAAGGTCTCGGGCCGTCGCCCCCCGGCTGACGACGACCCGGGTGCCGACGACCCGGGTGCCGACGACCCGGGTGCCGACGACCCGGAGGAGGGCGTCCCCGGGGGCGGCGTCCGGTGGTCGGCCAGAAGGAGTCGGAGCCTCTCCATCAGGTCGGGGCCGCCTCGGACGGCGGTCGGCGGGCCGAGGAGGGAGCGGACGTGGTCGACCTTCCACGACGGGGCGCCGAGGGGGTTGTTCTCCAGGATGTGGACGCCGGGGGGGAGGGCGGTGGTCACGGGTACGTCCCCTCCGGTGAGGTCGATGAAGAAGAGCGAGGTCCGATCGCCGACCAGGAACCAGGCGGGGTTGTAGTCCGCCGGGGAGACGGTCCCGAGGAAGTCCTCGACGGCCTCCGCCGCCGACCGGTGCCGGGCCAGGGCCAGGGGGAGCTCGCCCCGGGTCCGTTTGGCCGGGTCGCGGCCGTCGGCGACGGGCCGGTTGGTGAGCCCGGCCACCAGACCGTGGGAATTGACGGCCAGCCAGGTCCCGCCGGCCTCCTCGTCGCGGCCGCCCAGGATCCGGGGGTCGCCGTCGTCCAGGACGGCCATGGCGGTGGCCCGGCGGTCCAGGCGCTCGTCCCGGTTGGCCGCCACCACCAGGGGTGCCGTCGGATCCAGACCGAAGACCACGACCAGGAGGCACACGGAGCGAAGGGTATCGGGACCGAGGGGGCGCTCGGACCCCGGGCCGAGGGGGCGAACTTTGTGCCTGGGCGCCGGGTCTCCCCGGGAAAATCTCACTCTCAGTGCTTAAGCGGCGACCACAGCGCGCCGATGAGGCGGGTACCAAAAGACGATCGAGGACGGGGGGTCCATCCGAGGTGAGACGTCGGTCGCCATGCCAGGCCGTCCTCGGTGACCAGGATCCCCGGCCCGTCGTCCCCGGTGGGTCAACCGGACGCCGAGGACCGTTTCGCCCGTGGCGTGACGGGCCCGGACCGGGAAGTCGCCAGACACGATGTGGGGGGTCCGAGTGAGCATCAGGCCAGAGCAACCTGAACCCTTTCTGCGCGGCTGCGTCTTTCCCGCCGTGACCGACGCCCCCTATCCGAGAGCCGACCCGGCCGGGGCCGACTACCTCCCCGCTGACGTCTGGGACGCCGCTCAGCTCCCGGTCGGGGTCCGCCTCGAGTTGGTCGGGAACGCCCGGACGATCCGGGTCTGGTACAAGACGACGAGAGCCTCCCTCGGGTACCGGGGGGAGTCGGCCGGATGCTCCTTCGTGGCCTACCGGGGCGGTCAGAAGGTGGCGGCGGCGGACGCCGTGATGGGCGAGGGGATGGCCGAGCTGTCCATCTCGGGACGCCCGGAGCTTCCCGTCACCGTCTACTTCCCCGAGGGGATGCAGCCCATCGTCACCGGGGTGGCGGGCGTGGAGGAGACCATGGACCCCGCCCCGCTCCAGCCCCGGTGGCTGGCCTACGGAGACGCCGTCACCCAGGGATGGCTGGCATCCGCTCCGGCCATGGCGTGGCCGGCCGTCGCCGGGCGGAAACTCGGCCTCGACGTCTGCAACCTCGGGTACGCCGGAACGGCCCGGGGCGAGACGACGTCGGCGCTGATGCTGGCCGAGACCCCGGCCGAAGTGATCTCGATCGCCTTCGGACTGAACAACTGGAGCCGAATCCCCCACACGACAGGTCTGATGTCCGAAGAGGTCCGTTGCTTTCTCTCCGTCGTCCGGGCCGGACATCCCGAGATACCCATCGTGGTAGTGAGCCCGACGGCCCGACCCGACGCCGAGGACTCGCCCAATCGCGTCGGCGCCACTCTCTCCGAGCTGCGACTGGCCATGGAGGAGGCGGTTCTCGACCTCTCCGCCGACGACGGGATGCTCTTCCTCGTCCATGGGCGATCGGTCGTCGACCCCGAGGATCTCGAGGACGGGATCTACCCCGGCGACGAAGGACACCGACGGCTCGCCGCCGCCGTCAGCAAGATCCTCGTTCCCCACCTCCCCGATCTTCAGCTCTCGGCCGAGAAGCGGTGGGCGTCGGAAGGTATGTCGGCGCTCTCGGTCTCCGTCCCCCCGGTTTCCCTCGCCGGTTTTCCCGCTGCCGACTCGCTCACCGGTGCCGACCCGTTGACCGATTCCGACTCACTGACCGATTCCGACTCACTGACCGATTCCGACTCGCCGACGGTCGAACTCCCGGACATCGAGGCGCTCGACCGGACGGCACTCGACGATGCGCTCCTCGACGTCTTCTCTTTCAACGGGGAATCGGCGGACGATGCCTTCGGTGCCGGTTTCCCGGTCGTTGCTGTCGAGACGGATCCCGTCGACATCACCGAGGCCGTCGCCACGGAGACGGTCGAGACCGAGACGTTCGACACGGAGACCGTCGAGACGGATCCCGTCGACGTCGACGCCGCCGTCGGGGGCGAGCCGGTGGTCACCGAACGGACGGAAGGCACGGCCGAGAATCCGTCACCGACCGATTCCGGAGCCGATTCCCGAGAGACGACGACCGGGGTCAAGAAAAAGACAGCGCGTCCCGCCACGCCCGTCGACATCGAGGTCGCCGACATGGTGGCCGCCGCACTGTCGTTGGCCATCAACGGTGCCGACGACGGTGCGGAACCCATGGAGGCCGACGGTTTGCAATGGGTGGACCCCGTGGGGGTCGACGGTTTGCAGTGGGGGGATCCGGTCCCGTCCGACGGGTTGGCGTGGGGCGACGCTGAAGGGTCCGGAGAACTCCAGTGGGGGGACCCCGCCACCGTCGATGAGCTGCAGTGGTCCGAGCCGTCGGACCCCGGTGGAACGGGAGAGCTCCAATGGGGTGAACCGGCGGTGGCGGCCGGAGGGCTCCAGTGGGGGGACCCTGTGGCGACCGAGGAATTGCAGTGGGTGGAGGCCGATCCGGCCGACGAGCTTCAGTGGTCGGCCGTGGCCGAGCCCGGCCAGTCTTGACGGTCCGCGGCCCGGCGCCATCGCGCCGAGCGGCCGCCCGGACGCCGCGCCGGGGGTCCTCCGGAGGTCGGATCGTCAGCTGACAGGCCGTCAGATCCGTGGCTATGCTCGGCCCATGGCCGAACTGCCCAGGATCGTTTCGGTCGACGACCACGTCGTGGAACCAGCCGACGTCTGGCAGGACCGGCTCCCGTCCAAGTACAAGGAGATCGGTCCGCGGATCGTCCGTGCCCCGATGGGGGAGATCACCTACATCGGCGGGAAGCTGACGGTGAAGCCGGGGAGCAAGGGCGCACCGACGGACTGGTGGCACTACGAAGAGTTGCGCCGTCCCCTCCTCCGCGTCGACGCCGCCGTCGGGATACCGCGCGAAGAGGTGACGATGAAGGGGATCACCTACGAGGACATGCGGCCCGGTTCCTTCCAGGTGAAGCCGCGGCTCGAGGACATGGACGTGAACCACCTCGAGGCTTCGCTCTGCTTCCCGACGTTCCCCCGGTTCTGCGGTCAGACCTTCTACGAGGCGAAGGACAAGGATCTGGCCCTCCTCTGCGTGAAGGCGTACAACGACTGGATGGTGGAGGAGTGGTGCGCCGAGTCCTCCGGCCGCCTGATTCCCCTGACCCTCATCCCGTTGTGGGACGCCGAGATGGCGGCCGTCGAAGTGCGCCGGAACGCCGATCGCGGTGTCCGGGCCGTCTGCTTCTCCGAGATTCCGCCTTTCCTCGGCCTCCCCTCCGTCCACGACCCGGACCACTACTGGGACCCCTTCTTCCGGGCCTGCGCCGAGACGGGGACGGTCGTTAACATGCACATCGGGTCCTCGTCGAAGATGCCCTCGACGTCGGAGGACGCCCCTCCGGCGGTCGGCTCCACCCTGGTCCACACGAACGCCACCCTGTCGATGGTCGACTTCCTCTTCTCCGGCGTCCTGGTCCGCTTCCCCACCTTGAAGCTGGCCTACTCGGAGGGGCAGATCGGGTGGATCCCGTACATCCTCGAGAGGGCCGACATCGTCTGGGAGGAGAACCGCGGCTGGGGTGGTGTGGCCGACATCGTCCCGGAGAAGCCCTCGATGTACTTCCACCGCCAGATCTACGGGTGCTTCTTCGATGACGCCCACGGACTGCGGTCCGTCGACGAGATCGGGGCCGACAACATCACCTACGAGTCGGACTACCCCCACTCCGACTCGACCTGGCCGCACACCAGGGAGATCGCCGAGCGGCAGATGGCCCACCTGGACGACGAGACCCGGTTCAAGATCGTCCGGGGGAACGCCATCAAGTTGTTCGGGCTCGACCACCTGACCTCCTAGGCCGGCGACGAGAGAGACGCGGGGCCCGGGACCAGGACGTGGACCTTCGCTATTCCGAGGCCGAGGAGAGGTTCCGGAGCCAGCTACGGGAGTGGTTGGCCGACGTCCTCCCGAAGATCGGACCGAAGCCGTCGACTCTCGACTGGCCGGCCCGTCGGACCTACGACACCACCTGGCAGCGGATGCTCTTCGACGCCGGCTACGCGGGGATCGACTGGCCTGTCGAAGGCGGTGGACGGGCCGCCAGCCCCGTCGAGCAGCTGATCTACCTGGAGGAGTTGGAGCGGGCCCACGCTCCCTATGTCGGTGTGAACTTCGTCGGCCTCCTCCATGCCGGCCCGACCATCGTGGTCGAAGGGACCCCGGAGCAGCGGGGCCGCTTCCTCCCGCCGATCCTGAAGGGTGACGAGGTCTGGTGCCAGGGGTTCTCCGAACCCGGAGCGGGCAGTGACCTCGCCTCCCTGCGGACGAGAGCAGTCCTCGACGGTGACGAGTACGTCGTGACGGGACAGAAGATCTGGACGTCGCACGCCGAGGTCGCCGATTTCTGCGAGCTCCTCGTCCGGACGGGGGACGAGGGGAGCCGCCACCGGGGGATCACCTGGTTGGCCATGCCCATGGACCGGCCCGGGATCGACTTCCGGCCGTTGAAGACGATCGCCGGGTCGACGGAGTTCGGCGAGCTCTTCCTCGACAACGTCCGCGTCCCGGTCGGGAACCGGATCGGCGAGGAGAACGACGGTTGGCGGGTCACGATGGTCACCCTGAGCTTCGAGCGGGGGACGGCCTTCGTCTCCGAGGTTCTCCAGTCGATGGAGTTCCTCCGGGAGCTCCGGGTGCTGGCCCGGCGGACGGGCGCCTGGGGGGAAGGCGACGTCCGCCGCCGGATGGGTCATCTGGGCGCCGAGCTCGATGCCCTGTGGGCCCTGGCCCGTCGCAACGTCTCGCAGGCGGCGCGGACGGGGGTCCCGGGGGTGGGAGGGTCTGTCTACAAGTTGGGTCTCTCGGAGATCCGCCAGAGGATCGGCGAATTCGGGATGGACCTCATCGGGGGGGCGGGGCTGTCCTGGGACGAGCTCGACGGCCTCGACGGGGGCGGGCGGATCGGGAACGCCGAACTGGTGAACACCTGGGTCCACGGGTTCTCCCGGACCATCGCCGCCGGGACCTCGCAGATCCAGAGGAACATCATCGCCGAGCGGATCCTCGGCCTCCCGAAGGGATAGGGGGAGCGAGGTGGACTTCGAGCTTTCCGAGGACGAGACGGCCCTGGCCGGCGCCATCCGGGGTCTCTGTGAAGGCCGGTTCCCCCTGGACCGTCTGCGGGCCGCCGAGGGTGGGGACGGACTTCTCGACACCGGGGCCTGGGGCGAGCTGGCCGAAGCCGGGGTGTTCTCGCTGCAGGTGCCCGAGGCCGCCGGCGGGGTGGGCCTCGGGATGACGGCGGGAGCGGTCGTCTTCGAGGAGCTCGGCCGGGCGCTCGTCCCGGGACCGCTCCTGGCGTCGCACCTGGCGGCGGGGATCGTCGACGGGGCGGCCGAGGGGAAGGTCGTGGTGGGGGCCGTCCGCCGACCGGTTCCGTCGGGGCCAGGGGCCCTCGTCCCCACCCTGGTCGGGCACCTCTCCTCTCTGGGTGTCCTGGTCGTCGTGGGGGACGACGGGCTGAGTGCGGTCGACCCCGACGAGCTCGACGGCGTGGCCCTGGCGCGTTCGCTCGACCCGCTCACCCCGCTGTGGCGCGTCGACCGGCTCCCCGCGGGCCGGCCGATCGGCGGGGTGGAGGAGGCCCGGGACTGGCGGCGGGCCGAATCGGTTCTCGGCGGCGCCCTGCTGGTGGGGCTGGCGGCGGGGACCATGGAGATGGCGGTGGCCTATGCCAAGCAGCGGGAGCAGTTCGGGAAACCGATCGGGTCCTTCCAGGCGGTGAAGCACATGTGTGCCGACATGCTGGTGGCGGCCGAGACGGCGCGGGCGGCTGTCCACGCCGCCGCCGTCACCATCGACCAGCCCGGGGTCGGTGACCCGGACCGGGCGGCGGCCGGGGCAGGCCTTCTGGCCGCCGAGGCGGCGATCAAGAACGGGAAGACCTCCATCCAGGTCCACGGAGGGATGGGCTTCACCTGGGAGGTGCCCGCCCATCTCTATCTGATGCGGGCCCGGGTCCTGGCCCAGGCCATCGGGCCCGTCGACGACCTCGCCGAGCTCGTCGCCGAGCTCTACTGAGGACGAGGAGGATTTCTGGTGGAAACGGTGTCGATCATCCCCGAGGGATCGGTGGTCTACGGGATCCAGTTGCCGATCCAGTCGCAGTCGACGATCTACTGCGAGGACTGGGAACCGTCGTCGGGGCCCGCCGAATTGGCGCGGATCGCCCGGCAGGCCGACGAGAGCGGCTTCTTCTACGTGGCCGTCTGCGATCACACCTTCATCCCGCGGCGGCTGGCCACGGCGATGAGCACCACCTGGTACGACACGATCGCCACTCTGGGATGGCTGGCCGGGATCACCAGCCGGGTGCGGTTGATGTCCCACGTCTACATCGCCACGCTCCGGCACCCGCTGCGGGCGGCCAAGGAGTTCGCCACCCTCGATCTCCTCTCGGGGGGACGATTGGTGATCGGAGTCGGTGCCGGTCACGTCCTCGAGGAGTTCGCCCTTCTCGGGCCGGGGTTCACCGAACGGGGGAGGGCGCTCGACGAGTCCATCGACGCCATCGCCGCCGCTCTCGTCGACGAGTTCCCCGAGCTTCCCGGACCGCGGTGGCCGGCCACCGATCTCGGAGTCGGTCCCCGTCCCGTCCAACGACCGCGGCCTCCGATCTGGGTGGGCGGCTCGTCGCGACCGGCACTGCGCCGGGCCGCCGCCCGCGGTGACGGCTGGCTCCCCCAGACGGCCAAGCGGGCCGAGCTGAAGACCCAGGTGGCCGAGCTCCTCGAGTTCCGGAAGAAGCTCGCCGGCGGCGCCCCCATCGCCATCGGCGCGCTGGCCGGGACCTTCCACGTCGGTGAACCGTCGTGGGAGCTCCCTCGCGGGACCGTCTCGGGGTCCCCGGAGAGGATCGCCGAGGACCTGGCCGAGGTGATCGCCCTCGGTTGCTCCCACCTCCAGCTCCGATTCCCCAGCCGGTCGGTGGAGGAGATGTGCGACCAGATGGCCGCCTTCGGCGAACAGGTCGGGCCCATCTTGGGAACCTGAGCCGAGGAGGGCCCTCCGACGTCCTCGTCGTCCGGGGAACTTCGGCCCCCGCCCGATCGTCAGTCCCGGCATGGGAGAAACTGAGAAGAGGACCGGAACGTCGGCACGGACCGCAGCGACACCACGGACAGCACGGACACAGAGGGCGGCGAGAGCGACGGGGCTGATCGTGGTGTTGGCGGCGGCCGGGTTACTGGCCGCCGCCTGCTCGTCGTCGACGGAGCCGGTGGCGGCCAAGCCCGGGTGCGGCGGTTCGTCGCCCAAGCTGACCGTCCAGGGAACGGGTCTGGCCACGGGAACGCCGAATATCCTGACGATCTCGGTGGCGATCAACGTCACCGACCCCACCGCCGATCAGGCGCTGGCCGACGACAACACGAAGGCGAAGGGCGTCATAAGCGCCCTGGCCCTGGCCGGGGTGGCGAGCAAGGACGTCCAGACCTCGGACCTCTCGATCAACCCGCAGTACAACGACCACGGTGTGATCACCGGGTATCAGGTCTCGAACTCCTTGACGGCGGTCATCCGTAACTTCGCCACGGCCGGTTCGACAATCGACTCGATCGCCGGCGCGGGGGGAACGCCACCCAGATCCAGTCTCTGACCTTCTCGGTCGAGGACACCCGGGGCCTCGAGGACAAGGCCCGCACCGACGCCGTCCACCAGGCCGTCAGCCACGCCCAGTCGATGGCCGAGGCGGCCGGTGAGCGGCTCGGACCGGTCTGCTCTTTGAGCGACCAGACCCAGACCGACCTCTACTCACCCCAGCCTTTCAACGACCAGACGGCCCTCGGAGCGGCCAAGGCCACATCCTCGGTGCCCCTCGAGGCAGGTTCCCAGCAGGAGACGGCGCAGGTCTCGATGGTCTATTCGCTGATGCCGCCGCCCCTGCGGAAGTGACGTCGTCGAGATCGGTGTTTCCGCCGCACTCAGGAGACCGCCGCGCTCAGGATGGAAGAGGTGGGCTCCGCTCCGACGCCGGCGCGTTCCACTCCCACGATCCCGGTTCGCCGGAGAGTTCGTAATCGCAATGGGTCTTCAGATAGTGATGCCATCGACACAACCGGCAGAGATTGGTGACGAATGAGTAAGCGGACCCCCTCTGGCGGGGGCCGGCAGGGCGGACGCCGAGTGGATGATCGGCCGGCCCGAACGGGCTGGCCCCAAGAAGCGGCTGTTGGTTCGAGGGCTGGCCGAAGGTATCCGAGATAATGGTCCATGGTCGATGCCAGCGGTCGTGCGGACGACTCGACCAAGAGCGAGGAGAGTGCCTTCTGGGAGGATCAGAGTCGACCCTCCTTGCGTCTCAGGGGGAGCCTGGAGTCCCTAGGCAATTTCCTGAGGAAGCCGTGGATCGTGGCGGTCATTGTAGCGATGGCGGTGGGCGCATTCGTTGCTTCGGCCGCACTCCCGGCGGGTCACGCCGAGGTGAGTTCAAACGTTCGTACGTCTCTCGGGCCTGGCCAAGAGACTCTGGTCGGGATCGGGCTGATTCTGGTGGCCATTCTCGTCTTTGACTTCCGAACCGTCCTACGGCCGGTCGTTCGAGGCGGCAGCGCCGGCGTGACGGCCCTTTCCGTAGTCCTGATGCTCGTTGGCCTAGGGAGTCTTATTGCCGGTCTCATCAAGCTTGTCTAGAGGCCGTCGTTGCTCGAAGGCTCAGCGCCCAGGTGCCGCCCGTAGGGCGGCACCTTGACTTGAATTAGCAACGAAACTCGGAGGCCCAATCGGAGGTTGCCGAAATTCGGAATTGGGCTGTCGACGCAGGGGTTCAGATCGGAGAGCCGACGGCCCCGATCTCCGACTGGCGTCTGTTGCCGTGGGGTGATCAATAACAGGGCCCTATCTGGCAAGCTGAATGGAATGTGGGACGTCGAGATCTGGCTGGTGGCAATCAACGGCGATGTGAGTGACGAGGAGGCGAGGGGATTCTGGAACATCAAGGAAGTGCCAGCACTCCGGGCGCTTATCGGGAGCGCTCCCAGCCTTCGCTTGGGTGTGACCGAACCTCCACTTCCTGATAACGAGGGCAAACGTGGCTCCGTGGGTCGAGTTTGTGACCTGCTGTTTCTTCGAGGCACGATTCCGGTTTATCAGTTGCCAGTGATTGAGCCTGGCCTCGAACGGGAACTCCTAGAAGCGTTCTTGCCTCAGCAAAACGATCCCGATTGCGAAGGGGCTCACATCGAGACGTTGGCAGCGTTCCTGGCCGAGCATCGAGGCGCCCATCTTGCCCCACGGGAGAACCCTCTCTACTCGAACTGACGTGTGCAGAGCGTCGTTCAATGCACGGGCGAATTGAACGAGCGGGTGCGGACCCTGTAACACAGCACCCGCAAACTGCATGAGCCCTTATGCGCTTGACGAGGGGCGGTCAAGGTCGGCCGTAGGACGCCCGAAGGGGAAGCCTTGAGGGGCCCGGGCCCTGCCTCATGGGGACAATGATTTCGGAGCCGCCTGGCGGCTCCTGGGCGCTCCTTTCCTATCCCGTCTGAGCGTTACAGGAACTCGCTAGTATGCGAGTATGACTCCCGACTTCCGATCAGAACGAATGGCCTCGGCCGAGGGCGAAGGCCGAGCACGGCAGATATGGAAGGGGTACCGCAAGGCCATCGACAAGACGGTGATGCCGGTGGTGGCCCCGCTGGTGCAGCCGGGCACGCAAGCCTTGGCTCGGCGCTGGCTGTCCGAGCTGGTCGGGTTTTGGGTGCTGTGGCATCTCTACGGCGGGTTTGAGGGCCTCGAAGCGCTGGGCATGCACCAGGCGACGATCTGGCGCAAGGTCAGCCGGTTTCGCCAGGTCTTCGGCGAGCACCCCGACGTGTTCTCCATGCCGGGGATCACCATCGACCCGCAGGCGTACTGGAAGGCGGCCGGGATCAAGGTGGGCAAGCCGCCGAACTCGTGAATTTGCAAGTTACACCTATGTCGTTATACTTGCGGATATGCGTGTTCGTGGTGGGGGCGAGAACCCCGGATCGGTATCGAGTGCCCGGACCCGCATTGGCTGGCGTCTGACGTTGTACCCGCAGGCGGGTGAGGCGAGCGCCACCTACTGGGGCAGCGGCGCCGACCGGGACGACGGGCGTCCGAACAGTCGAGGCGAGACGGGGGAGACCGGCACCGAGCGCGTCGAGGGCATCGTCAGTGTCGCCGATGCTGACGATGATCGCTCGGTGGTGGAGGCCGCTCGCCGAGCCCGAGGCAAGGTGCGGCGCTACTGTGCCGCCAACGGGACGAACCGGCTCGGCACGCTGACGTACCGAGGCCAGGGCAATCACGATCCTGCTCAGGTACGGAGCGACCTCGGAGCGTTCTTCCGGACCCTGCGGCGAGATCTCGGTGGCGATCCGTTCCCCTACGTCTGGGTGCCGGAGTGGCACAAGACGGATCACGGCTTGCATGCGCACTTCGCTGTGGGTCGCTACATTCGACGCTCACTCATCGAGAATGCATGGCCGCACGGATTCGTCCATATCAAGCTTCTCGGTGATCTACCGGTCGGATCGGGCGTGCGGGCCGAGGCACGCAAGGCCGGGCGGTATCTGTCGAAGTACGCCGGCAAGGCCTTCGATGCGCAGCGCTTGGCCGGTTTCCATCGGTACGACGTGGCCCAGGGGTTCCAGCCTCGGGTGGAGTACCTGTCGGGCTTGCGGCTGAGTGACGTCATCGGCAGAGCCAGCCGTCGCATGGGTTCCGCTCCCGACTACTCGTCTGTTAGTTCGGAGTGGGCGGACTACGGGGGTCCTCCGGCGGCGTGGTTCTCGTGGGACCACTGAGCGGGGAAGCGTTGGCGACGTGGGTGGCTGCTTCCTGTGCGGCGCAGGGATTGCCGGTCAAGGTGACCGATGCCCGAGTGGTCGAGCGGGTGCGGCTCCTGCTCGGCGGTGAGCCGGACGGCGCCGGGCGGAGTGCCGACGACGCCGGCCCGACCGGCTGCCGCCTACAGGCGCCAGATCGGCGTGACTCGATTCGGATCAAGACCTCGGGCTCCGGACTTGCCCGCTCCGATGACAGCGTGGTCGAGGACGGCGCCGATGATGGCGGCCTGGCGGTCGAGAGTGAGGTCCGACCACTGAGTGCGTAGGGCGGCTCCATTGCCCACGAGTCCGGACAGAGCAGTGGTGTTCGTCAACTGCGCCAGTCGGCGCTCGGACAGCTTCTTGCGATCTTCGATGCGATTGCGAGTGGTGAGCCACTCAGAGGCAGGGATCTTCTTGTCGGCGTAGAGGGTGGCCAACTCGTCGAGTTGCTCACGGTCGGCGGCGATGTCATCGGCCAGCCGAGAAACCTCCTCGCTGGTTGACCGGGAACCGATCAGGGCGGCGGCGAGCTCGGGAGTGTCGAGGCGGTAGAGAACGGCGTCGGCGATCAGTGCTTCGGTGGAGGCGGCCACCACGGTGGTTCCCCCACAGCCGCCGTGATCGGGTCCGGACATGCAGACGTAGCGCCGGGTGGTGGCTCGGGCGGCTGAGAAGAGACGGCCCCCACACTTGTGGCAGCGGAGCATCCCGGACAGCACGTAGCGGCGGGCGGGGCGCCGACCTGACATGGAAAGCTCTTCGAGGCGGGCGAGGACTCGGTCGTGTTCTTCCTTGGTGAGGATCGGCTTCCACACCGCCGGACCGACGACGCTGCCCCGCAATGCCCGGAGGCCAGCCAGCCGGGGTGACTTGACCAGGGAGCGAAGGCCCGACGAATCCCAGGTCCCGCCCGTGCTGGTGGCGATGTCGTGGTCGTTTAGCCAGAGGGTCAGCGACCGGAGGCTCTCACCGGCGAGGAATCGTGTGACGACCTCTCGGATGATCTTGGCTTCGGATCGACGGACGGTGATCCGGTCGGGCTCGTAGCCGAAGGGCCGGACAGATCCACCGTGGGGCCGACCCTGGGCGGCAACCTCGTCCATCTTCCGCTTGATGCGGCGGCTCTTGGTGGCGGACTCGTTGGCGGCGACGGCCGCTTGGATGCGGGCCACGAGGAGCCCGTCGCCGGTGCCGATGTCCATATCGCCGACGACGAAGCGGACGTTCGTGACCTTGGCGGCGTCGAGCGTGTCGAGAAAGTGCTCCAACTCCTTGGGCCGTCGGGTGAGGCGGTCGAGGTGGTAGACGAGCACGGCGTCGACCACGCCGGCCTCGATGTCTCCCAGCATGCGCTCGTATTCGGGGCGTTTGCGGCCCGAATAGGCCGAGACGTCGTTGTCCACGTACTCCTCGGTCACGGCCCAGCCGAGGCTCTTGGCCAATGCCCGGCAGTCGGCCAGTTGGCGAGCCACGCCGGCCCCGGTGCCCTCCTGGTCGCTAGAGATTCGGGCGTAGATCGCTGCGGCGGTCACCTCGGCCATAAGGGGGCATATTACTAGGGTCTGACCTTCCATAGCTCGGTGGGCCCGTCTTGGGCGAACGGGACCACGCGGTGGTCGATCTCGAGACCCTTCGCCACGTCACAGCCGGGCACGACGCAGATCTCGTCGCGTTCTTCCAGGGCGCTCCGGACATGGGCGGGGACGGTCCGACCCAGGTGGCAGACCTTCGTGACATCGACCCCGTCGGTGACGATCACCTTGGTGATGGCATCGCCGAGCTCGTTGACGGCGGTGGCCAGCGGCACCGGACCGACACCGGGAATCTCACACGTCTCCCCTTCGCACAGATTCCCCCGACGAAGAGCGGCGAGATCGACCCTGAGGTGCATCAGCGTCGTCGGTCGCACTGATCCGGTTGCCGAGGCCCTCCCGCCGGTCACGCTCGTCCCGGTGACCAGCGCCACGAGGGCATCGGCCTCGTAGGCCACGGTCGGCTCCCGGTGCCCCGCCTTCCGAGCCTCCTCGAAGACGGCGTTGCTCTCCTTGCGGATGGCAGTGGTCAGCCGGGCCATGGCGTCAGGGGTCAGCCTGGCTTCGACCCGCCCGGCACCATCGCGGTCGGTCCACATGAGAAGGAACCGGTTCCTCCGGATCTCCTCGTAGCGGGCGCGGGTCTCGGTCTCACCGGCGGACCGCGCCCTCACCCGTCTGCAGTGGTCCTTCAGGCCCTTCAGACCTTTCGTCCCGGCCGCCTCGAGCAGCTCGCCCTCGGTCGACGGATTCTCCGCCGCCGCCGTGGCGATCTCCTTGACCTGAGGGGCTGAGAGCTCACCCCGGCGCAGCGCGTCGGTGGTCTCGGGCAGCGACTGCAGCCGACCGGCCGTCTCGAGCATGCCGATTGCCTCGCCCAGGCTCGTCCCCGTGACCTCGGCCACCCAGGATGCTGGGCTTCGATGGCCCTTGTTCCGCCAGACCCCTGAGTCCGACGCCCGGGGCGCCAGCAGTGTCTTCCCGGCGACGACGGCTCGCTCGAGCGCGGTGAAGATCTCGAACAAGGCGGCGGCGTCGCCGGTGGCTAGCCGGTCGGGCTCGAGCTCGCGGACCGTCCCCCGGACATCTCCGAGGGCCCGCTCGAGGATCGTCAGCACCATCGGAACAGAATGTCATGAGGATGTATCAGTAACTACGAAATAGGGTGTCATCCGTGCCTGGGAGGAATTCCGGGAATTTGTGAGAAAACCGCTAAAGCTCTCCGCCCCTGCTGCCGATAAAGAAGTGGGCCGGCGCGGGTACCGACCCCAGGGAATCCGGTGCGGTTCGGTTGTGAGGAAGCCCGACCTGAGGAAGTCCGGCCGGAGACGACGGGTGCTCGAGGCTGCCGTCCGGCGTCGGCGGTGTCGGCGTACTCTCGCCCTCTTGCCGGTTCCAGACCGTCGAGGGGAAGGCGGACTGCGAAGAGATTCCGTGTTGCTGCCCTGACGTCCCTGGCGGCGCTTTCGATTCTGATTCCTGGGGCGGCACGCGCCTACGCCGACGGCACCGTCACTTTCAACTACACGGGCCGTCCGCAATTCTTCAGAGTCCCCGCGGGGGTGGGCTCGCTCCACGTCGACGCCGTGGGTGGCGGCGGGGGTGGCGGCGGGGCGTTCGACGGCCAGGTGCCGGGGGGTGGCGGGGGAGAGACCATCGCCACGATCCCCGTCGCCGCCGGTGACGAACTCGAGGTGATGGTCGGCGGGCGGGGTAGCGATGGTGCCGTCAGCCCCCGGTTGACTCTCGGGGGTCGGGGTGGGTTCAACGGCGGGGGCCCCGGGGGTTCCGCCGGCAGTACGCAGAACGGCATCGCCATCGGTTCCGCTGCCGGTGGTGGGGGAGGGGGTGGTGCGTCCGACGTGCGTCGCTGTGGCACCGGTCTCTCAAGCCGGGTGGTCGTGGCGGCGGGAGGGGGAGGCGGCGGGACGTACACCGCCCCGCCCAACGGGGTGGGGGGAGCCGGCGGGGGCGCCGCCGGCGCCGCGGGGGCGAACGGCCTCGCCGGGTCTTCCACAGGCGGCGGAGGCGGAACGGCGGTGGCCGACGGCACCACCGGTGACGATGCCGGAACCTTCGGAACAGGGATTTCAGGTCTGCCTGGCTTCGGGGGTGCCGGAGCCGGCGAGGCGGGTGGTACGGCGGCCCTGATCGGCGGCGGAGGCGGAGGCGGGGCCGGATTGTTCGGCGGAGGCGGAGGCGGGGGTGTGGCCGTGGGCGACACCTTCGGTTCGGGCGCCGGAGGAGGCGGGGGATCCGGTTATGCAGAATCGAGTGCCACTGGAGTCAGTTTCAACAGCGGCGTCAATGCGGCGTCCGGCCAGGTGGTCATCACCGAGATCGCTGGCCTCCCCAGCAGCCTGTCCCCCTGTCCCCAGTCACCGGGCGGTGCCGGGTACTCGCTGGCCGCCGCCGACGGCGGGGTCTTCGCATTCGGGAACGCTCCCTATGCGGGCTCGGCCGCCGACAGTCATCTCACAGAACCGGCGGTCGCCATCGCCGGGACCCCTTCGGGCTCGGGCTACTACATGGCTACCGCCGGAGGGGCCGTCCTGCCGTTCGGGGATGCGGTGACGTGGGGATCGGCGGCGGCCGTTGCTCTGAAGGAACCCATCGTCGGGATGGCGGTGACGCGCGACGGCGGTGGCTACTGGCTGGTGGCGGCCGACGGGGGAGTCTTCACCTACGGTGACGCCGGCTTCTTCGGGTCGGCGTCCGGCAAGACCCTCGACAAGCCCGTCGTCGGCATCGTCGCCACCCCCGACGGCGGTGGCTACTGGCTGGTGGCGGCCGACGGGGGAGTCTTCACCTACGGTGACGCCGGCTTCTTCGGGTCGGCGTCCGGCAAGACCCTCGACAAGCCCGTCGTCGGCATCGTCGCCACCCCCGACGGCGGTGGCTACTGGCTGGTGGCGGCCGACGGGGGAGTCTTCACCTACGGTGACGCCGGCTTCTTGGGGTCGGAGGCCGGGAAACCCCTCGACCGGCCCATCGTCGGTCTGGCCGCCACCCCCGACGCCGGCGGCTACTGGTTGGTGGCGGCCGACGGGGGGGTCTTCAGCGAAGGCGATGCCGACTTCTTCGGTTCCGCCGTCTCGTTCCGTCTCGTCCGACCGGTCATCGGGATGACGAGTCCGGCATGAACTCCTCGGAGACCGTCGGCCCGTGAGTCCTCCGGCACCCGGAGGTGTCTCTACGGGCGGCGGGCCCAGAACGGGAGCGTCTGCTCGCTCCCGTCGGGCCGGGAGAACGTCTTGAAGACGACCTGGACCGGCTCACCGATTTGGATCGAGTTGGGGTCGATCTCGTTGAGGGCCCCCTCGGGACCGGTCACCAGGTTCCCGACGAACCGGAGGTTCTTGTCCTCCTCGAGCTCGACCACGATCACGTTGTAGGGGGCCAGATCGGAATAGGGCTGGAGGAGAGGCGGGTGGGGTATCACGTAGGACCACACCGTCGCTTTCCCGGACATCGTCGTGTAGCCGCGGTCGACCGACCGGCACCGCGGGCACATCGGCCGCGGTGGGTGCCGGAGATGCCCGCAGGAATTGCACTTCTGGATCCGGAGCTCACCGAGCGCCGTCCCCTCCCAGAAGAAGGCCCCGTCCTCGTCCCCGGCCGGGAGGAGGAACCCCTCGACCGACGGTCCCTTGTTCGAGACATAGGCGCCCGAGAACGCCGCCGCATTGGCCATGAGATCTTCCTCTCTACCTTCGGAGCAACAGAGCCGAGGTCGGGACACCCTCGCCCGACGTCACCAGACAGGTCTCGGCGTTCTCCACCTGAGCGATCGCCGTCCCCCGCATCTGCTTGACCCCTTCGTTGATCAGGTTGAAACCGTGGACGTAGGCCTCCGAGAGTCCACCCCCCGACGTGTTCACCGGGAGCGATCCCTTCCCCCACTCGAGGTTCCCGTTGTCGGTGAATGGTCCCGCCTCCCCCCGCTTGCAGAAGCCGTAGCCCTCCAGGGAGAGGAGGATCAGGGGGGAGAAGGCGTCGTAGATCTGGGCCACGGAGACGTCGTCGGGGCCGAAGTCGGCGTTGGCCCACAACCGCTTGGCGCAGGCCCAGGCCGGCCCGGTCAGGGGATCGTCGTTGTAGAAGTTCACCATCGTCTGATGTTCGGGGGGGAGCCCCTGGGCGAAAGCGTGGACGTAGACGGGTGGATGGCGGAGGTGACGGGCCCGCTCGGCCGAGACGATCACACAGGCCAGGGCCCCGTCGGTCTCCAGGCAGTTGTCGAAGAGACAGAGCGGCTCCGAGACCCAGCGGGAGTTCATGTAGTCCTCCCGGGACATCGGCTTCGAGTACATCATCGCCGCCGGGTTCATGTTGGCATGGCCCCGGACGGCGGTGGCCACGTTGGCCAGATGCTCGCGGGTCGCCCCGTAGTCGTGCATGTACCGCCGGGTCAGCATCCCGATCTCGTCGACCGGCCGGAGCAGTCCCGCCGGCCTCGTCCACTGCCCGGGGACGTGGAGCTGGGTCGAGGTGTTCGTCCAGGGCCTCGGTCCCGAACCCCGCTTCCGGGCCCGCCAAGCCACGGCCACCTCAGCCTGGCCGGAGGCCACGGCCATCGCAGCGTGGCCGACGACCCCGCAGCCGGCCCCGCCCCCGTAACCGATCTGGCTGAAGAAGGTGATCTCCCCGCAGCCGATGTTCCGGGCGATGTCGACCTCCTCGGTCGCCTCCATCGTGTACGAGCACAGCGCGTCGACCTCGGAGACGTCGATCCCGGCGTCGGCGCAGGCGTCGACGATGACCTGGCAGGCCAGCTCGGCCTCGGACGGCTCCAGATGCTTGGCGAACTCGGTCTGGGCGATCCCGGCGATCGCCGTGGCGTCTCTGAATCCGACTGCCGGGCTCATCCGCCCCACCTCCTCACCGAGCCACCGGTGGCGTCCGGAATGGCGCCGCGCCCCCGAGCGTCCCGGGCTCCGTTTCGTCCGGCACCGTAGCAGCGCCCCGGGCCCCGCTCCTGACGGAACGTCAGATTGCCGTTACGATCGCGGCCCATGGGCGCGGCGAGGAAGAAGGAGCGACAGCTCCTGATCGGGGGGAAGTGGGTCGACGCCTCCGGCGATGCCTACGAGATCGTCAACCCGGCCACCGAGGAGGTGGTCGGGACCGCCCCCCAGGCCACGGTGGCCGACGCCGAAGCGGCCGCCGCCGCCGCCCGCGACGCCCTTCCGGGCTGGTCGGCGACGGCCCCCGAGGAGCGTCTGGCCCTGATGGCCAGGGCGGCCGACGCCATCCGGGCCCGCGCCGGTGATCTCCTCCCCCTCGTCATCGCCGAGACGGGCGCCACCGCCGCCGTGGGGTCGCGGATGCAGGTCCCGGTGGCGGCCGACCGCTTCGACCGCTACTCGCGCGACCTCCGCCATGTGGCCCAGCGGTCGCTGACCCCCCAGGTGGCCCAGACGACCCCGCTCGCCCCCGGCGGGCTCATCTCGGCGCTGGCCGTCCGCGCCCCCGTGGGCGTGGTCACCTGCATCACCTCGTACAACTTCCCCATGGTCAACATGGCCGGCAAGGTGGCCCCCGCCCTGGCCATGGGCAACACCGTGGTGGTGAAGCCGGCCCCCCAGGATCCGCTGGCCGTCATCGAGCTGGTCCGGATCCTCGACGAGGTCGGGTTCCCCCCCGGTGTGGTGAACCTGGTCACCGCCTCCGACGCCGCCGCTGCCGCCGCTCTCGTCTCGTCACCCGACGTCGACATGGTCTCCTTCACCGGCTCCACCGACGTCGGAGTCCGGATCGTCGAGTCGGGGGCGGCCACCATGAAACGGCTCCTCCTCGAGTTGGGCGGAAAGGGCGCCTGTCTGGTCTTCGACGACGCCGACGTGGCCGCTGCCATCGGTTGCATCGGATCCACCTGGTCGTTCCACTCCGGTCAGATCTGTACCGCCCCCACCCGCGCCGTCGTCCAGCGCGGCGTGCTCGACCAGGTCGTCGACGGGCTCTCCCGGTACGCGTCGGTCCTCAAGGTCGGTGACCCCACCGACCCGAAGACGATCGTCGGCCCCGTCATCTCGGCCGCCCACCGCGCCCGCATCGAGGGCTACATCGCCACCGGTCGTTCCGAGGGGGCCGAGCTGATCACCGGTGGTGGCCGCCCTGCCGGTCTCGAGCGCGGTTTCTACGTCGAGCCGACCCTCTTCATCGGGACCAACGACATGGTGGTGGCCCGTGAGGAGATCTTCGGCCCCGTCGTCGTGGTCGTCGCCTTCGACGAGGAGGAGGAGGGGATCTCCATCGCCAACGACTCCGACTTCGGTCTCTACGACTACGTCTTCTCCGGTGACACCGCCCGCGCCTTCCGAGTGGCCAAGCTCCTGCGCGCCGGTCATGTGGGGATCAACTCGGCCCAGCGCAATCACGAGGCACCCTTCGGAGGGTTCAAGATGTCGGGGATCGGTCGCGACGGCGGCGACTACGGTCTCGAGGCCTACTCGGAGATGCAGTCGATCATCTGGACCGGTTGAGAGGCCGTCCGGTTGAGAGGCCCGTCCGGTTGAGAGAGCCGTCCGGGTGAGAGGAGAGACGTGAGCACCTACGACCTGGCCATCATGGGCGGCATCGTCGTGGACGGGACCGGCCTGGCCCGGCGCCGGGGCGACATCGCCGTGAAGGACGGACGGGTGGCCAAGGTCGGCTTCGTCGACCCGGCCGACGCCGAGGAGGTGATCGACGCCGACGGCCTCCACGTGGCCCCCGGGATCGTCGACGCCCACACCCACTACGACCCGCAGCTCACCTTCGAGCCCCACGCCACCTCGTCGTGCTACCACGGGGTCACCACCGTCCTGGCCGGGAACTGCGGCTTCTCGGTGGCGCCCAACCGCCCCGACCAGCGTGACTACCTGGCCCGGATGTTCGCCAAGGTGGAGGGGATGTCACCGGTGGCGCTGTCGGCGGTGAAATGGGACTTCGAGTCCTTCCCCGAGTACCTCGAGCGCCGGACAGGGACGATCGGCGTGAACATGGCCTGCTACGTGGGCCATTCGGCCATCCGGCGCACCGTCATGGGCGAGGCCGGGTCCGAGCGCGAAGCCACCGACGACGAGATCGAGCAGATGCGCCGGGTGGTGGCCGAGGCCATGGAGGCGGGGGCGGCCGGCTTCTCCTCGTCGCACGGACCGACCCAGCTCGACGGGGAGGACAAGCCCGTCCCCTCACGGTTCTCGTCGCTGGCCGAGCTCGAGGTCCTGGTGGGCGAAGCCGGTCAGCACCGGGGTGGGTCGATCTCCTATCTCCACCGCTCGGCCATCGGGGGGCTCGACCAGGACGACCGCGACCTCCTCGAGCGTCTGGGCCGCGCCTCGCGCCTGCCCATCATCCTCCAGGGCCTCGGTGGGCGGTCCAAGGTCGACGTCCCCGGAGCCGGATGGGACGACGTCGCCGCCTGGATCGATCGCATCGGTCACGAGGGGATCGGGATCTTCTCGCTCCTGCGCAACCACCCCTTCGACCGCGACTTCAAGGTCTCGACGGGGACGAACCTCTACGAGGGCGTCCCCGCCTTCCACCCCGTTCTCGGTCCCGGCCTGTCGGTCCCCGAGAAGCTCGCTCTCCTGGCCGAGCCCCTCCGCCGGGACGAGATGCGCCACGCCGTCGAGCACCCGAACACCGACGGGTCGAAGGGTTCCACCCTCCCGCCGCCGCGGTGGAAGGTGGTCGAGGTCGACGAGGTGGTGAAGCCCGAGAACGAGAAGTTCGTGCGGCGGACCGTCGCCGACATCGCCGAGGAGCTCGGCGTGGAGCCGGCCGACGCCTTCCTCGACCTGGCCGTCGACGAAGGTCTCGAGACCACCTTCCGCTACGTGAACAAGTCCCGGGCCTGGGAGGAGTCCGTGGCCGACGGCCAGAAGCACCCGGCCATGATCATCGGCGTCTCCGACGGCGGAGCCCATCTCGACCGCGACGACGGCTCGGACTGGTCGACCGCCTTCCTCGCCTTCTGGGTCCGCGACCGCAAGCTCTGGTCCCTCGAGGAGGGGATCCGCCAGCTCACCCAGGTCCCCGCCTCACTCCTCGGCTTCGAGTCGCGGGGAATGCTCCTGCCCGGCTACTTCGCCGACGCCTTCATCTTCGACCCCGAGACCATCGAGCTCGATTCCAAGAAGCAGGTCCGCGACTTCCCCGGCGGGGAGGCCCGCTACTCGGCCCGACCCCGGGGCATCTACTGGACCATCGTGAACGGCGTCCCCATCGTGCGCGACGGCGAGGTCCTCACCGCCAACCTCCCCGGCCACGTCGTCCGTCCCGGCATCGGCTGAGTGGGAGTCCCCGAGAAGTTCGCCGTCATCGCCGCCCAGGTGAACAACTGGGGCCGGTGGGGTCCCGACGACCAGTTGGGGACCCTCAACCTCATCACCGACGAGGTCCGCCGGCGCGCGGCGTGCTGTGTGACCACGGGGAAGGCCTTCCCCCTGGGTCTGGCCATGTCGGAGGCGGAAGGGGTCCAGAAGGGGATCGTCCCCGGGCGGTTCAACCCGATCCGGACGATGTCGTATGTGAACGTCCCTCTCTCCGACGACCCGGAGTGGATCTGCTCGAACGAGGACGTCGTGGTGATGCCGCTGCAGTGCGCCACCCACTGGGACGGGCTGGCCCACGTGAGCTACGGGGGGAAGCTCTACAACGGCTTCCCCCAGTCCTCGGTGACCTCCGCTGGGGCCAGCAGGTGCGGGATCCACCTCGTCGATTCCCTCGTCGGCCGGGGCGTCCTCCTCGACGTGGCCCGGGCCAAGGGGGTCGACGTCCTCGACGGCGGCTACGCCATCCAACCGGCCGATCTCGATGCCGCCTGCGAGCTCGGCGGGGTGCGGATCGAGCCCGGTGACGTGGTCCTCGTCCGGACCGGACAGATGGCCCACCTGAAGCTGCCCAGCCGGTTCCCCGACAGCGGCGCCACCGCCCCCCACGCCAACATCCTCAACTTCAACGACGTCCTGCGGTACATGGGCTTCGCCCCCGGGCTCTCGATGGTCACGGCGCCGTGGTTCGGTGCCCGCGACGTGGCCGCCGTGGCCACCGACACCCTCTCGCTCGAGGTCCTCCCCTGCGAGGACCCCGACATCTACCTCCCCGTCCATCTCCTCCACATCGTGGAGATGGGGATGACCCAGGGCCAGAACTGGCTCCTCGATCCCCTGGCCGCCGACTGCGCCGCCGACGGCGTCTACACCTTCCTCCTCGACGCCACCCCGCTCCCGCTGACCAACGCGCTCGGCTCGCCCGTCAATCCGGTGGCCATCAAGTAGCCGGGGGTTCTCGACGGGTCCGGACCTGTCGGTGAGTGGAGGGGAATCAGGTCACGGTGAAGGGGACCGACGAGACGACGTCACCGGAGTCGGCCGTCACCGTGACCTTTCCTGTGACCGCCCCCGCCGGGACACGCACGACGACCTTGGACTTCGACCGCGACAGGATGTCGGCCTGGGCCCCGCCGATGACCACGGCGTCGACCTCGGTGAGGTCCTTGCCCTTGATGGTGACCTTGGTCTGGGGCGGCCCCTCGGTGGGGGAGAAGCTCGTCAGGTCGAGGGTCCCGGTCCCCGTCCAGAAGCGGGGATCGGTGGCGGGGACGTCCAAGGTGGCCACCGCCGTGTCGTCGTGGTCGACGAGCGACTCGAGACAGGGGGCCGGGTGGGGGTGGCATTTCTTCAGGAAGGAGCCGGTGGCGGAGTCCGTCGCTCCGTAGCAGACCTTCAGCCCCTTCTTGCTCGGCTCTCCGCCCACCGTGTCGGTCACCGTCTCGGTGGCGCCGGTGGTGAAGTT
Source organism: uncultured Acidimicrobiaceae bacterium (assembly GCA_963800065.1). Taxonomy (GTDB): domain Bacteria; phylum Actinomycetota; class Acidimicrobiia; order Acidimicrobiales; family UBA8190; genus CAWJFJ01. Next base: position 748,931 of record CAWCZO010000003.1, read on the forward strand.
CGTGGAGACGAGGGTGGAGACGGCGGTGGGGTAGTCGTAGGTCCCGCTGCAGGTCAGCGTGGCGGTCTGCAGCGTCAGGTCGACGTTAGACATGGGACTCTCCGACGACGCCGTCACCGAGGTCTGGGTCTCGTCGAGGGGCGTGCTCACCGTCTTCGTACAGGTGGGATCGCAGCCGCCGCTGGCGTTCTGGACGACGGTGTAGGTGAACTGGTCGGCCGGGTTCGGGGTCGAGCTCCCCGAGCTCGTCGTCACGATCACGTCCACCGTCCCGGCCGACCCCGGAGGGGACGACGCCGTGATGGTGTTGGTGCCCACGACGTGGATCATGGAAGCGGCCACGCCGCTGAAGTCGACTGTGGCGCCGGGAGTGAAGCCGGAGCCGGTGATGGTGACCGAGGTCGACCCGGTGGTGGGGCCGGTATTCGGGCTGACCTCGCTGACGGCCACCGCCGGAGCGGCTCCGGTGTAGATCAAGGCGTTGCCGTCGTCGTCCACGGCTCCGCAGAAGCTGGTCGACGGGCACGAGACCGAAGAGATGTCGTTGCCGGGGTCGATACTCGTCGACGACCAGTCCGTCCCCGAGTTCCCGGCGCCGTTCCAGACCAGGGCGTCACCGCCGTTGTCGACGGCGATGCAGGAGGTGGCCGTCGGGCAGCTCACCGACTGGGGGGCGTTGCCGTCGAAGTGGTAGGCGGCGGACCAGCTGCCGCCGCTGTCGGCCACCGCCGCTCCGACGTTGCCCACGGCCGTGCAGAAGGGCGTCGGTGTCGTCGTGCAGGAGACCGAGATGAGGGCGTTGGAGGAGTTGACGTCGCCGTCGGAGGTCCACCCGCTCCCGTCCCATGTGAGGGCATTGCCATTGGTGTCAACGGCGGCGCAGAAGCTGGCCGTGGCACAGGAGACCGAGGTCAGGAAGTTGCTGCTGTCGATGTTCGTTTGGGCCCACGAGGTCCCGTTGTCGCTGGTGAGAACGTTCCCCCCGCTGTCGACGGCGGCGCAGAAGGTCGTCGGTACGCTGGTGCACGACACCGAAGTCAGGGCGAACTCGCCAAGGTCGACGAAGTTGAGAGACGACCAGCTCGTCCCGTTGAAGGTGGTCTCTTGGCCGTTGTAGTCCACGGCCACGCAGAGGGTGGCCGACGCGCAGGACACCGACGCCAACGTGCTGTCGACACTGGTGGGTGCGGACCAGGACGAGCCGTTGTAGATGAGGACGTTTCCGAGATCGTCGACAGCGGCGCAGAAGATCGACGACACGCACGACACCGAGGCGAACTCGGTCGGGCCTTCGTCGATGATGGTGGGGGAGCTCCAGGCGATCCCGCCGTCGGTGCTGGTGACGTCCCGGCCGTCGCGGTCGACGGCCACGCAGAAGCTCGTCGACGCCGGGCACGACACCGAGGAAGGCTGGTCCTCGTGGTCCACGACATCGGGCGCGGACCAACTCCCGCTGCTGTAGCGGAGGGCTTGACCGTCGACGTCGACGGCCACGCAGGTGGAGGAGGTGGCGCAGGAGACCGACGCCAGCCGGACGCTCCCGTCCATCCCGGAGAACGTCGAGAAGCTGGCGCCGTTGTACACGAAGGCGTTGCCGCTGTTGTCGACCATGGCGCAGAAGGTGGTGGTGTCACACGACACCGACTGGGGGCTGCCGCTGGAGTCCACGTTGCTGTACGGAGACCAGACGCTCCCCCCGTCGGTCGTCTTCACCACGTTCCCGTTGTTGTCGAAGGCCAGGCAGAAACTGGACGTCGGACACGAGATCGAGGCCATCCCGCCGGTGGGTGCCGTGTCCATGACGACGCCCGACGACCAGCTACCCCCGCTGTAGATGTAGCCGTCCGGGCCGGTGTCGCCGTCGACGGCGATACAGAACGTCGTGCCCGGCGCACAGGACACCGACGACATGGCGGCGCCGCTGTTCAGGACGGTGGGGGCCGACCAGCTGGTCCCGTTGTAGATGAAGCCGTTGCCGTTGAAGTCGAGGGCGGCGCAGAAGGTCGACGAGGTACACGACACCGAGGACAGCACGTCTCCGGCATCGACAGTGGGGCCGGCCGACCACCCGGTGCCGTTGTAGACGAGGGAGCCCCCTTCGGCGTTGAGGGCCATGCAGAAGCTGGCCGTGGGGCAGGACACCGAGACGAGGAGCTGCGGGGTGGTGTTGTCCACCAGCGACGGTGCGGACCAGCCCGGGGAGGCCGAGGCCACGGTGGCCAGGGGCACGGTGGCCATGGTCGTTCCGACCACGATGGCCAGGCCTACCAGTGCCCGCCCCACGGCCCGGTGCCGACCGACCAAGGGACGCAGACTCTTCGACATGGCGAACCCCCCGCCGGTTGGATACCGATCGCCTCGTTAACGAGGCTACCCATGACGAGCCGGCTGTGCCCGCGCCCACCGCCGCTCAGGGCTGGAGGCGTTCGATCCTCCAGCCGTCGCCTCTCCGGGTGTAGCGGAGCCGGTCGTGGAGCCGGTCGTCGTGACCCTGCCAGAACTCGTAGCTCTCGGGGCGGAGCCGGAAGCCGCCCCATGACCCGGGCCGGGGGACGGGTCGCCCCTCGAAGCGCGCCGTGACCTCACCGACCTTCCGGTCGAGCGCCTGGCGCGACGCGATGGGGCGGCTCTGGTCCGACGAATGGGCGGCGATCTGCCGGTCGCGGGGCCGTGACGCGAAGTACTCGTCCGACTCCTCGGCCGTCGCTCTCTCGACCGGCCCCTCGATCCGGATCTGCCGGCCGAGCGCGTCCCAGTGCAGAAGGAGCGCGCCCACCGGGTTGACCGTGAGCTCCCGCGCTTTCCGGCTCTCGTAGTCGGTGTGGAAGACGAAGCCGTCGGCGTCCCAGCCCCGCAGCAGGACCATCCGGAGCGACGGTCGCCCGTCGGCGTCGGCGGTGGCCAGGGCCACCGCTTCGGGGAGCCGGACCACGGCGGCGGCGGTCTCGAACCACGACCCGAACTGCGCCAGGGGGTCGGGGTCGATCCCGCTCTCGAGGAGAGCCTCGGCCGGGTACTGCGGCGGAATCGTCGTCACGGCCCGCTCGTCGTCACGGCCCGCTCGTCGTCACGGCGCGGCGCGTCCGGTCACCGCCCAGTGCAGGACCCGGGCCTGCGAGTCGACCATCGCCGTGGTCCGGATCCCCCAGAACTCGAACCCGTACTGGTGGGCGGCCACGTGGGCCAGCATCGAGATCAGGGTGGCGGCCACGGCCATGGGGTCGCTCCCCGCCGGGCTGGCCCCGGCCCCTCCGGCACCGATGACCCGGGCCAGGGTCACCGTCACGGCGTTCAGGGCCCGCACGCGCAGACCCTGGAAGCGGAGATCGCCCTCCTCGGTGGCCAGCTCGACGACCCGGAAGACGGACCGGTTCGCCTCCCAGTAGTCCATGAAGCCCGTCACCACGGCGCTGGCCGTTCCCCAACTGGCGTCCTCGGTCCAGTCGCCATCGACCAGCTCGGCCAGGAGGGCGGCCCCCTCCATCAACTCCTCGGCCAGGACCAGGATGGCCTGCTCCACGTTCTCGAAGTACTGGTAGAAGGTGGCCGGCGACGTCCCCGCCTGGCGGGCGATGTCGATCACCTTGATCGACCGCCACGGCGTCGAGGTGAGGAGGTCGGCCGTGCACCCGAGGAGGCGTTCCCGGGTGGCGCGGCCCCGGCGTCCAGGGACCCGTCCGTCGGTCGTGGCGAGGGTTCCGGAGTCGCGGGGCATGTCCGTCAGAGGCTACTTCCGGAGCTGACGGACGGTCAGGTCCGCCATCGCACCGGTGGTGCGATTTCTGGATGTCGCCCCTGGCAGTGCCCCGAGTAGGGTGGAAGCCCGTGCACGAGAGCACCCTTCCGCGCACCCTGACACGCGCTCAGGAGGCGCGTAGGCAACGGGTCGTCGACGCCGCCATGGAGCTCGGTCTCGAGGGCGGCTACGAGGCCGTCCAGATGCGCGACGTCGCCGGCCGGGCCCACGTGGCCATGGGGACCGTCTACCGGTACTTCACGTCCAAGGACCACCTCCTGGCGGCCGCCCTCGTCCACTGGGTCGAGCAGCTCGACCAGCGGCTGGCCCAGATGCCCCCCCGGGGCGCCGACGCCTCGGAGCGCGTCCTCGACGTCCTCGAACGGGCCCTGCGGGCCATGGCCCGCCAGCCCCAGCTGGTCTCCGCCGTCTTCATGTCCCTGGCCTCGCCCGACCGGGCCGCCATCGAGTGCCAGCAGCAGATGGGGGCACTGATGGACGGGATCATCTCCCGGGCCATCGGCGAGCCCCAGCCCCCCGACCACGCCGAGCGGACCCGGATCATCGGCCACGTCTGGTACTCGGCCCTGGTCGGCTGGGTGAACGGCTGGTCCGACATGAACCGCGTCCGCGACGAGCTGGCCATCGCCGTCCGTCTGCTCCTCCCGGCGGAGATCCTCCCCGGGGTGGTACGCCGGGCCTGACGGCGACCTAGAGTCCAGCGCACAAGCCGATAGAGCAGAAGTCGAAAGAAGAGGGGGAGCTGTCATGCGTGCTGCCGTCTGGTACGAAGCCGGGTCGGAGGTCATCGAGTACCACGACGACGTCGAGGTCGACAACCCGGGGCCGGGCGAGGTCAAGGTCAAGATCCACGCCGCCGGTGTCTGCCACTCGGACCTCTCGGCCATGAACGGGACGCTCCCCCAGCCGGCCCCGGCCATCCTCGGCCACGAGGGCGCCGGCGAGGTGATCGCCGTGGGGGAGGGGGCGGCCGACATCGCCGTCGGCGACCACGTCATCATCGCCTGGACCCCACCCTGCGGGATGTGCAAGGCCTGTCTGCGCGGTGAGGCCAACCTCTGCGTGAACATCATGTTCAACATCGCCGGCTCCACCCACTTCTCGCGCGGTGGGACCCCCCTCTTCGGCTTCGTCGGGACGGGGACCTTCGCCGAGGAGCTCGTCGTCCCCCGGCAGGCGGTCGTGAAGATGGACAACGACGTCCCCTACGAGATCGGCGCCCTCATCGGCTGCGGCGTCACCACCGGGGTGGGCGCCGCCCTCAACACGGCCAAGGTCAAGCCCGGCGCCAACGTGGTCGTCTTCGGCGGCGGCGGTGTCGGGGTGGCCGCCATCCAGGGGGCACGCATCGCCGGTGCGGCGGAGATCGTCGTCGTCGACACCATCGATTCCAAGCTCGAGGACGCCAAGCGCTTCGGTGCCACCCGGGGGGTGAAGCCCGAGGGCCTCGACGACGCCTCCGGGGAGATCACCGGCGGCGAGGGCTTCGACTACTCCTTCGAGTGCATCGGCCTCCCCCTCACCATCCGCGCCGCCTACGACGCCGTCCGCCGCGGCGGAACGGCCGTGATCGTCGGTGCCGGGAAGATGGACGCCATGGTCGAGTTCAACGCCTTCGAGCTCTTCTTCCAGGAGAAGAAGCTCCTCGGCTCCTACTGGGGCTCGGCCGACGCCCGCACCGAGTTCGACCGCCTCATCCGCCTCTGGAAGGCCGGCCGCCTCGACCTCGAGGGGATGATCACGGCCCGGATGGACATCGCCAAGGCCCAGGACGCCTTCGACGCCATGAAGCGGGGCGAGACGATCCGCCAGATCCTCACCTTCTGAGCCGGCGCCGCCCCGGCGCCCCGGCCCCGGCCCCGCTGCCGCGGTCTCACGGCGCCGGCCCCGCGGCGCGGCCCGGTGCTCAGGTGATGTCGGTCCGCAGGGTCGTGACGGTGCCGACGAAGGCCAGGGCGACGCCGTAGAGAAGGACCATGACGGCCCCGCCCCACCAGGGGAGGAGCTGGGCGGTCCCGCCGTTGAAAGCGGTCCGGCCGGCGTCCTCCAGGGCGGTGGCGGCCTGGCCGGGGAGGTACTCGCCGATCGTGGGCCAGATGGCGGTAACGATCGTCTCCACCACCAGGGTGAAGCCCAGCCCCACGACGATCCCGACGACCTGGTTCTTGAGCAGGGCGCCGAGACCGAGGCCGTAGACGGCGAAGAGGCCCGTCCCCAGGATGACCCCGGGGGCGATCCGCGACCAGTCGTGCCAGAGGTTGTGGGTGGTGGCGACGAAGTAGATCCCGTGCTGGGCGCGGCACAGGGCCTGCGACATTCCCTGCTGGACGCCACCGCGGGTGAACGAAGTGAGACAGGAATGGACCTTGACGGCGACCAGGACGAAACCGAGGACGAGGCCCGTCACCATGGTGAGCACACCCAGCGCCAGACCGCCGCCGAAGGCCACCCCCAGCTTGGCCGTCACCACGCGGCCGCGACGGGGTTCGGCCAGGAAGGTCGGGGTCACCGTCTTGTGCCGGTACTCCCCGGTGATGATCAGAACGCCGAGCACGAGGGCCAGCAGACGCGAATTGTCGAGCACCCCGAAGACGTTGGCGAACCACTGCGACGAGCCGTGGGGGGCCAGACCGGCGCTCCCCCCGTGGCGTCCCCCCCGGGCCAGGGCCAGGCCGAACCCGAAGATGAGGTCGAGCACCACCACGATCCCGAAGAGGACGTAGGTCGACCAGACCGTCCAGAGCTTGCGGACCTCGGCCTTCAGCAGCCTGGTCATTGCCGATAGTCGCCCATCAACCCGGCGGCGTGGCCCGGGTGCATCCCCTCGCCCCCGGTCAACTCGAAGAACAGCGACTCGAGCGACTCGGTGGACGAGGTCATCTCGTGGACCTCGATCCGGTTCTCGACCATGATCGGCCCCACCGCCTCGGGCGTGGCTCCCTCACTGACGACGAAGCCGTCCCGGACCGACGCCGGAAGGTTGGCGGCGTTCAGCGCGGCCACGAGCCGGTCGGCGTCGGGCGTCTTCACCCGGACGGCCCGTTTGGTCCCCGAGAGGAGGTCCTGCAGTTTCCCCTGGGCGGCCAGGCGGCCGCCGGCCAGGACGATGACGTCGTCCACGGTCAGCTGGGCCTCGGAGAGGAGATGGGACGAGACGATCACGATGCGTCCGTCCCCCCCGTTGCCGACCGCCTCCGAGGCGTACCACTTGAGGAAGTCGCGGAGCCAGGCGATCCCCTGGGGGTCGAGGCCGTTGGCCGGCTCGTCGAGGACGAGGATCTCGGGCCGGCCGAGAAGGGCCCGGGCGAGCTCGAGGCGTTGGCGCATCCCCATCGAGAACCCGCCGACCTTCCGGTTCCCGGCGTCGGAGAGACCGACGAGGTCGAGGCACTCGTCGACCCGGGCGAAGGGGATCCCCGCCACCGTGGCAATGAGCCTGAGGTGACTCCGTGCCGTCCGGGCGGGGTGGAAGCCCGACGCCTCGAGGACGGCGCCCACCTTCATGGTGGGGTTGGCCAGGTGGCGGTAGTCGTGGCCGTCGATGAGGACGGAGCCCGAGGTCGGGGTGACCAGACCCAGGAGCATCCGCAGGGTGGTGGTCTTCCCGGCCCCGTTGGGCCCCAGGAAGCCGGTGACCCCGCCGGGGACGGCGTCGAAGTCGAGGTGGTCAACGGCCAGGACGCCACCGCCGAAGCGCTTCGTCAGCCCCCGGGCCTCGATCGTCGGCATCTCGGGCTCTTCCTCCGGGGGTTTCGGTGATCGGTTCTGGGGACGCTTCTCCGTGGACCTTACCGGCGCCCGGCGGGGTGGAGGGGTAGGGGACGATCCCCCCCGGCCCGCCCCCGCCGGCCCCCGCCGGCCTCCGCCGGCCTCCGTCGTCACGGAGCGTGCCGGTGGGGGCCGATCACCTCTAGGGGCGAAGCCGCCGCGCCGATACCGAGACGATGGGGCGACCGGGCGCGGGGCGGGGAACGTCGGCGGTATCCGATCGCCCGCCCGGCTCCCACCCCGGGCCGGCGCTGCCACCCGAGCCCACGGCGCCTGACGGCGAAGACCTCGGTGACCCCGTCGCCGCCGGCGGTCCCGTCGGTGAGGCCGGAAACACCGGTGACGCTCAGCTACCGCCCTGGGTCCGGTACACGGGCTGGGGCCTCCTCGGAATGCAGCTGGCGGCCATGCTGGCGTTCAGCACCGTCGAGTACCACCGCTTCGCGCTGACCGAGGACTTCGCCAGCTACTCCCAGGCCTGGTGGGCGATCGCCCACGGCGATCTCAACCCCTACCTCACGGGACTCGGGGTGCCGTTCTGGAAGAACAACGCCGAGTTCGCCATGTGGCCGCTGGCATTGCTCTTCGAGGTCGATCCCCATCCGATCATCCTGCTCTGGGTGCAGGACACCGCCGTCGTCCTCACCGAGGTCGTCGCCTTGGCCTGGATCGGCAAGGCCGTCGCCAGGGCCGGTGGGCGGATCCCGAAGGGCGTCGGATACGTGGTGGCCCTCGGCGCCGCCGTGGTCCTGGTGGCCGACCCGTGGGTGTACGAGACCATCGCTTTCGACTTTCATTTCGAGCCCATCGCCGCCCTCTTCGTCGTACTGGTCGGCTACGACCTGTGGAGCGGCCGGAGGAGGCGGATGTGGTGGTGGGTCCCCTTGGCGCTCGTCTCGACCGGGCTGGCCGCCTTGTTCCTGGTCGGCGTGGGCCTCTCGGGGATCCTGGCCGGGGGCAGGACGCGACGGCCCGGAGCGTTGATCGCCGCCGTCGGCGCCGCCTGGTTCGGGGTCTTCAGTGCCGTGGGGGCGATCGGGGACGGGGGGAAGACGTTCAGGGCTTCCTATGGATACCTGGCGGGTCCAGACCACGGGCGGATCGGACTGCTCGACGTCATCTTCGGCGCCCTCGGGCACCCCGGCAGCGCCGCCCACGTGGCCGCCGTCCACTGGGCCGTCATCCTCTCCTTCCTCGTCGTCTTCGGGGTGATCGGCCTGCTGTCGCCGTGGGGGTTCGGGATGGCGTCGGTCGTCCTCGTTCCGAACATCCTCGACGGGAGCGGTGTCTTCGTCCGCTACGGCGCCTCGTTCCAGTCGTGGCCGGCGATGCCGTTCATCCTCGTCGGGTCGGTGATGGTCCTGATCCGTCTGTTCCAACGAGGAGAAGTGGCCCGGAGGGTGGCGGCCGTCACCATGGCGCTGTGGGCGGCCTTCCTGGTGATGTTCGCCGTGGTGGCCCTACCGGGGCTTCCCCGGGCCTGGCTGTCGGTCTCGCCGGCGGCCGCCGCCGAACTGGCCCGGATCGCACCACGGATCCCGCCGGGCGCCGAAGTCGTCGTCACCGTGCCGGTGATGGGCCGCTTCGCCCAGCGGAGTTCCTTCTACGGGTTCTTCGAGGACCACCAGACGTTTCCCGTCGATCGCCGGACGGTCGTGTTCGTCTTCAGCCCCTACGAGGCGGCCTACCAGAAGAACCTCACCGGGGGCGGTCTGGCGGGGGCGACCCGGTACGTGGCCAGGCGACTCGGCGCCCGGGCACTGGGATCCGGGGCCGGTGTCAGGGCCTTCTCGTGGTCCCCGCCGCCGGGAACCCGCAGCGTCACCCTCCCCTGAGCAGGGCCCGATCGGTCCCCGAGCCCCGCGGTTCGTCCCCGACCCCCCCCCCCCCCGCTGCCTCGCTGGCACCGAACTGAAATGTGTTCTACTTTCAGCCGATGGCCGAGAGCGAGGTGCTGAGGGCTCCGCACCGGATCGAGTACACCTACACCCGCTCGGTGGGCCCGGTCATCGGCGCCTTTCTGACGGGCTTACGCGACGGGAAGATCCTGGGGGCGACCACCCCGGGAGGGAAGGTGGTGGTGCCTCCCACCGAGTACGACCCGATCACCTCCGAGGACGTCGGTGATCTGGTCGAGGTGGGGCCGTCGGGGGTGGTGACGACGTGGGCGTGGGCGGCGGAGCCGTTGCCCGATCAACCGCTCCACCGGCCCTTCGCCTGGGCCCTCGTCCGGCTCGACGGGGCCGACACCGCCATGCTCCACGTGGTCGACGCCGCCGGTCCCGGGGCCATGGCCAGCGGGATGCGGGTGACGGCGCGGTGGCGGGCCGAGGCCGATCGGATCGGGCACCTGCGCGACATCGAGTGCTTCGTGGCCGAGGGGGCGGGACGGTGAGCGAGCCGGTCACGATGCTGGAGACGCCGATCCGGATCGACTACGAGTTCACCGCCGGACTGGCCCAGTCCCGGTACCTGAAGGGGATCGCCGAGGGCCGCTTCCTCGGCCAGCGCTGCCCCCGGTGCCAGAAGGTCTATGTCCCGCCGCGCGGTTCGTGCCCGACCGACGGTGTCCCGACCACGGACGAGGTCGTCCTCGGGAACGCCGGGATCGTGACGACCTACTGCGTGGTGAACGTCCCCTTCCAGGGCCAGTCGATCGAGATCCCCTACATCTGCGCCCAGATCCTCCTGGACGGGGCCAACATCGCCTTCATGGGCCTCATCCAGGAGATCCCGACCGACGAGATCCGGATGGGGATGCGGGTGGAAGCGGTCTGGGTGGACAAGAAGGACCTGGGGCCGACGATGGCGTCGGTGAAGTACTTCCGTCCGTCGGGGGAGCCCGACGCCGCCTACGAGACGTACGCGGAGTATCTCTGATGGCGCAGACGAGATCCCGGGGTCCGGTCCGTCCGGTGGCGGTCGTCTCCTTCGCCCAGTCCGACAGCGTGCGGCGCGAGGAGCACCGCAACGACGTCGAGATGCTGCAGCCCGTCATCGTCGACGTCTTCGAGAAGATCGGGCTGACCAAGGACGACATGGGCTTCGTCTGCTCGGGGAGCTGCGACTACCTGGTCGGCGCCCCCTTCAGCTTCGTCGGGGCCCTCGACGCCGTGGGGGCGTGGCCGCCGATGCGCGAGAGCCACGTGGAGATGGACGGGGCCTTCGCCCTCTACGAGGCGTGGACGCAGCTGCAGGAGGACGACATCGACACCGCCCTCGTGTACTGCTTCGGCCGGTCGTCGATGAGCGAGCTGGGCCGGGTGCTGACGCTCCAGCTCGACCCGTACTACGTGGCGCCGTTGTGGCCCGACCCCGTGGCCCTGGCCGCGTTGCAGGCCCAGGCCCTGATCGACAGCGGCCGGTACGGCGAAGACGACTTCGCCGCCGTGGCCGCCCGCAGCCGGCGCGACGCCCGGGACAACCCCCACGCCCAGGTGAAGGGTGACCACACCCCCGAGGAGCTCTTGAGCGACGACTACGTGGTCACCCCGCTGCGGCGCCACGCCCTGCCGCCGGTCACCGACGGGGCGGCGGCCGTCATCCTGGCCGCCGGCGAACGGGCCACCGCCCTGTGCGAGAGGCCGGCCTGGATCACGGGGATGGACCACCGCATCGAGACCCATGCCTTGGGGGCCCGCGACCTGACGACGTCTCCGACCACCCGTCGGGCCGCCGTGGGGGCCGGGCTCCTCGACGGCGACGGTGAGGGCAGCGGGGCGTCGGTGACGGTCGACGTGGCCGAGCTGCACGCCCCATTCGCCCACCAGGAGCTGATCCTGCGCGACGCCCTCGGTCTGGGGGAGGCGGTGACGGTCAACCCGTCCGGGGGCGCCCTGGCCGCCAACGGGGTCATGGTGGCCGGACTGGTCCGGTTCGGGGAGGCGGCCGGACGGATCATGGACGGGACGGCCATCACCGCCCTGGCCCACGCCACTTCGGGTCCGTGCCTCCAGCAGAACCTGGTGTGCGCCCTGGCGGCGGAGCCCGCCGGCGCCGGGAGGCGGTGAGATGGCGCAACGGACCGCCGTCATCGGTGTCGGTCAGACCCATCACAGGGCCAAGCGCGAGGACGTCTCCATCGCCGGGCTCGTCCGCGAGGCGGCCGTCCGTGCCCTGGAGGATGCCCAGATGGACTGGTCGGATATCGACGCCGTCGTCATCGGGAAGGCGCCGGACATGTTCGAGGGCGTGGTGATGCCGGAGCTCTACCTGGCCCCCGCCCTCGGTGCCGTCGGGAAGCCGATGATCCGGGTGCACACGGCGGGCTCGGTGGGGGGGTCCACGGCGCTGGTGGCCGCCCATCTGGTGGCGTCGGGCACCCACGAGCGGGTTCTCACCGTGGCCTTCGAGAAGCAGTCGGACTCCGACGCCATGTGGGCCCTGTCGATCCCCCAGCCCTTCTCGGCGCCCCTGCTGGCCGGCGCCGGCGGTTACTTCGCCCCGATCATCCGCGCCTACATGCGCCGGTCGGGGGCCCCGGACCACATCGGGATCGTGGTGGCGGTGAAGGACCGCAAGCAGGCCCTCAAGAACCCCTACGCCCACCTCCACATCGAGGACATCTCCTTCGAGATGGTGAGGGACTCGATCATGCTGTGGGACCCGGTCCGCTATCTCGAGACCTGCCCGTCCTCCGACGGCGCCGCCGCCATGGTCCTGGCCTCCGAACGGGTGGCCGACGGCTCGTCGTCGGCCCACCCCCCGGCGTGGATCCACGGGATGGCCATGCGGTCGGAGCCGACCATGTTCGCCGGACGCGACCAGGTGAACCCGCTGGCCGGGAAGGAGTGCGCGGCCGACGTCTACCGTCAGGCGGGGATCACCGAGCCGCGGCGGGAGATCGACGTGGCCGAGGTCTACGTCCCCTTCTCCTGGTACGAGCCGATGTGGCTGGAGAACCTGGGCTTCGCCCCCGAGGGCGAGGGATGGAAGCTGACCGACGCCGGGGCCACCGCCCTCGACGGGGGGGACATCCCCTGGAACTGCTCGGGCGGTGTCCTCTCCACCAATCCGATCGGCGCCTCGGGGATGCTCCGCTTCCTGGAGGCGGCCATGCAGGTCCGTGGTCAGGCCGGTGAGCACCAGGTCCAGAGCGTCCGCCGGGCCCTCGGCCAGGCCTACGGCGGCGGATCCCAGTTCTTCGCCATGTGGGTCCTGGGCGCCGACAAACCCTGATCAGCGCACCGCTACACTGCGCCACGACACCGAGGCCAGCCGGCGGCGAGAGTGGAGGTCCGACCCATGAAGGTGGTCGTGGATTACGACGCGTGTGCATCGAACGCCGTGTGCATGGGGATCGTCCCCGAGGTGTTCGAGGTCCGTGACGACGGGTTCCTCTACGTCCTCGAAGAGAACCCGCCGGCCGAGCTCTGGGACAAGGTCAGGATGGCGACCAACAACTGCCCCACCGGCGCCATCACGCTCGTCGAGGACGAGTAACGGCGGTGGGCGAGCAGGCCGGGGGCGGCCGGCCCCGGGTCCGCTTCGCGCCGTCACCCACGGGCTTCCTCCACGTCGGGAGTGCGCGGGCGGCACTGTTCAATTGGCTCTTCGCCCGCCAGACGGGCGGGACCTTCATCCTCCGTATCGAGGACACCGACGCCGAGCGGAACCGTGAGGAGTGGGTCGAAGGGATCCTGACCTCGCTGGCCTGGCTGGCCATGGAACCCGACGAGGGCCCCTACCGGCAGTCCGAGCGCGGCGACGAGACGACGAGGGCGGTCGACGTCCTGTGGGCCGCCGGCGCCCTCTACGCCTGCGACTGCACGCGTGAGGTCATCGAGGCCCGGACGAAGGAGAACGTCACGCCCGGCTACGACGGCTTCTGCCGGGACCGGGGACTGCCGCGGACGGGCGGGGCGCTGCGTTTCCGGACACCCGACGAGGGCGAGGTCGTCGTCCACGACATGATCCGCGGCGCCGTCGTCTTCCAGTGTTCCTCGCTCGAGGACTTCGTGGTGGTGAAGTCCTCGGGGGCACCGCTGTTCGTGCTGGCCAACGTGGTGGACGACATCACGATGGGGATCACCCACGTCATCCGGGGTGAGGATCTCCTCCCGTCGACCCCGAAGGGACTGCTCCTGTGGGAGGCCCTCGAGGGGCCCGGCGCCACGCTGCCGATGTTCGCCCATCTCCCCCTACTGGTGAACGCCAAGCGGCAGAAGCTGTCCAAGCGCCGGGACACCGTGGCCGTCGAGACCTATCGCGACGAGGGCTACCTGGCCGACGCCATGCGGAACTACCTGGCGCTCCTCGGGTGGAGCCACCCCGGCGGCCGCGAGATCCTCTCGGCCGCCGAACTGGTGGCCGACTTCCGGCTCGAGGACGTGAACCACTCGCCGGCCTTCTTCGACGTGGAGAAGCTCCGATGGCTTAACGGCGAGTACATCCGGGCCATGGCGGTCGACGACTTCATCGCCGCCGCCCGCCCGTGGACGTCCCCGCCGGTGGCGCCCTGGACGGCCGACCGCTTCGACGAGGAGGCCTTCCGCGTCATGGCCCCGCTCGTCCAGGAGCGGGTGGCGGTGCTCTCCGAGGTGCCGGCCATGGTCGACTTCCTCTTCCTGGAGATGCCGGCCATCGACGACGCGACGTGGACGGTCCTGGCCGCCAACGCCGCGGCCCCCGCCATCTTGGAGGGGGCGCTCGACGCCTACCGGGACTGTCCCTGGTCGGCCGATTCGTTGAAGGAGGTGACCTCGGCGTTGGCCGGCGCCGTGGGTCTGAAGTTGGGAAAGGCCCAGGCCCCCATCCGGATCGCCGTCACCGGTCGTCGGGTGGGGCCGCCGTTGTTCGAATCGATGGAGGTTCTCGGTCGCGACGCCGTTCTCGGGCGTGTGGGCGCCGTCGCCGGCCGCCTCCGGGCCGGCTGAGCGTTCCCGGATCGGCGCGACGGGTCGGGGAGCGGTGGCCGTGGTGATGGCCGTGGCGGCGGGACGGCTGGCTCGGATGTTGTGGCGGCTCCTCCGTCTCGTCCTGCTCGTCCTCGCCCTCGTCGTCGTCTACCTGGCCGTCACGGCCGTCCAGGTCTGGCTCACCTCGCGCCATTCCGAGGCGCGGGTCGAGCAGGCGGCCGTCGTGATGGGCGCCGCCCAGTACGACGGGTTGCCGTCCCCCGATCTGGCCGGGCGACTGGAGGAGGTCGACGAGGTGTGGCGCCGGGGCCTCGTTCCCCTGATCGTCGTCACCGGCTACAAGGAACCCGGCGACCAGTTCACCGAAGCGGAGGCCTCGGAGCGCTGGCTCGTCGCCCGGGGTGTGCCGGCCCACGCCATCGTCGAGGTCGGTGGGGACGATTCGTGGGCCAACCTGTCCGACGCCGCCGTTGCGCTGCACCGGCGCGGTCTCGACCGCGTCCTGATCGTGACCGACGGATTCCACGAGGACCGGAGCCTGGCCATCGCCAGCGATGTCGGTTTGAAGGCGTGGCCCGTCCCGACGACCGACTCCCCGATCAAGGGATGGTCGACGGTCCCGTACTTCGCCAAGGAGACCCTCGGCGTAGCCCTCGGCCGGATCGTCGGGTACCAGCGCTTGCACAGGCTGGGCCTTTCGGTGGCCGGGGTTGGTGAGAGCCGGATGGTGGATCTCGGTTGCTCCCGGGCGGCGGAGCCCATCGGCTAGGTTGGGGAACCGCCCGTTCGGGGGTGGTGTAATCGGCAACACGGCAGGTTCTGGCCCTGTTATTGGGGGTTCGAGTCCTCCCCCCCGAGCTCAATCGGTAAGGCAAAGTCGCTGGTGACGGGCTTTGCCGTCTGCGTGAAAGGCCACGACGTGCCGTCCGTGGTCACAACTTGGTCACAAGGAGGAATCCGGGCATGAGCCAGGGGAGGGTGAGGGCTAACGGGGGAAGTTCGGCGAGCGCCACGGCCCACGGTTGGGGGGGCCTCAAGCCGGTGTTCACCGATGGCGCTGCGCTCCAACTACATCTCGGGAGCCAGACGCCGACCCCAGTGGGTGACGGCCGCGGTTACTTCTCGTCCTTCTGGGCAGCGGTTCGCGACGCGCTGCCAAGCCACCGGACGGGACATGACAACGGGGGCAGCGAAGGACGAACCCGGCACGGGCAGTTGGCTCGGTGCCATCGGGTACATGGCGCTACTGGACCAAATCGGGTCGAGCGTGAAGCCGGCTGGCATACCGAGGGCCTCTGGTGCCTCAATCGTCTGCGCTCTCACGCACTGGACGAGTCTGGACGAAGCGTCCATCGACGCTCTATACGCCCTTCGATGCGCCCTCGCCCACGATTACTCACTCTTCAACAAGAACGACAGGAACCCGCGTTTGCAGCATCTCTTCGCCCTTGACCGCAGAGCCACCGGCGACGTCGTGAGGCTCCCCACCCGTCCGTGGGACGGCGACTACGAGAACCGCGCCGATGCCATGCGCACGTGGGTGAGCGTCAGGCTTCTCGGCGACCTCGCCGAACAAATCGTGGCGGACATCACGATGGGCCTTTCAGCCGGAAACCTTGAAATCATCCTCGACGGTGGTGCCAACGAGCTGGCGGCGCGTTACAGCCTCGTGGTCCCCTGGTCTGGGTCATAGGAGAAGGCCGCCCTACCCGAAGATCAGGGCGGCCACCTTCTCGGCCGCGCCCGTCTGCATTCCGGCCGACACGTGCTGGTACGTCTGCCACGTCGTCATCGGTGAGCCGTGACCGAGTCGCTTGGACACGATGGCCACGTCGACGCCGGCGGCTAGTGCGAGTGTCGCCCACGTGTGTCGCAAATCGTGGAGCCTGATCGGCGGCAGGGCCGCGTACTTCGGCTGGTGCAGGCGACGGTCGAACGTCTTCGAGAAGCTCTCCGGGTGGTGGGGGAGCTCGTCGGGACGGCAGAAGATCAGCCCGTGGTCCTGGTAGCCCGTGTCCATGGCCAGGATTTCGGCCGCCTGGACCGCCTTCCACTTCCGCAGCGTGGCCACGGTGGCCGCATCGAGTTCGATGACACGGGCGCGGTCGGTCTTAGTCCTGGCCACGATGCGACCCTCACGGCCCTTCCCGCTCGCCTTGGTCAACGGAATGACCGACTGACGGATCGCCGCCGTCCCCTTTGGGAGGTCGACGTCGCTCCACCCCAACCCGAGCGCTTCGCCGCGTCGGCACCCTGTGAGGGCCAGGAAGCCGAAGGCTGGCGTGTAGCGGTCGCCCTCGCACAGGTCGAGGAATGAGCGCACCTGGGGGCCCGTCCACGTCCGCATCTCCGGGGCTCGGCTCTCCCCGGCTGACGGGGGAGTGGCCCGCGTCGCGGGGTTCACGACGAGGCGCTGCCACTTCACGGCGTCACCCAACGCGCCCGACACGATGGTGTGGATGTATCGGACCGTGCGCGCTTTCAGTCCGGCCGACTGGTTTCCGCGCTGGCGGCCCGAGTCCAACAGGTCGCCATAGAACCGGGTGAGGAGAGCGCCGTCGACCTGCTGGAGCTGGACGGGGCCGATCCTCGGCACTACGTGCACGCGGATGTTCCGTTCGTAGGACTCCCACGTCGAGGCGGCCAGCTCCCGCCGGACGGCCGGGAGCCAGTCGTCAGTCAGGAACGCACCGAGCGTCTGGCGCCTGGGAGCGACGTAAGTGGCCGTGGTGACCGAGCGACGCAGCTTGTCCAGCTCCTCCTGCGCCGCCTTCTTCGTGGCGAACCCTCGGCGCTTGGCCTGGCGGCGCTTACCGTTTGCACCTTGGCCGAGGTCGACGACGAACCACCACGTGCCGGTCGTCTCGTCCTTCTGCGGTGCTGCGCTCGATGCTCGCTTGGTCATGGCTTGCTCGCTTTCTTGGTCGGCACCTTGGGCAGGAAGCCGCGCTCACGCGCAGTCATCACCCATCGGCCTGCTGTCGGTCTGCTCACCTGGAAGTGCCGCATGACGGCCACCGTCGGTTTCGACTCCGCCTCGGTGTAGACACGGGCGACATCCCGGAGGAGGTCGTCGGTCATCTGCCGACGCGGGCGCCGTTGGGCGGCCCGGGCCAGGAGGGATTCGTCCCCCGTCCCGGTCGCCCGTCCGAACATCACCTCGCCGTGCTCGTCGAGGACGAGGTGCTCGGCATATGCCACCGTCGACTCGCGCAGGTAGCGGGCCAGGGCGACGCGCCGCAGGCCCTCGCTCGTCACCGGCGGACCGCCCGGCCGGGGCCGACAACGCAGCTCGGCACACCGGGGCTGGCCGTCGACCACTGCGACGTGGATCTCCACGAGGAACGGGCACTCGGGATCGTCGACCTCGACGGCGTACCGGGGCGGCAAGTGCAGGCCCTCGGTCCCGTAAGGGACAAGGCCCCCGGTCGGACCAGCCGTGGGGGTGAGTCCTCGGTACACGGTCACGACTGAGACGTTAGGCGTGTGTCATATACTGTCAACTCACCATATCGGTTTGCAGCACAATCGAGACGGTTCGGACCTTCTCATTCCCGTTTCGTGAGCGTATGTTCACCGGTATGACTCTGTCAGATCTGCTGTTGCTGGCGCAGGCCCGGGAATGGGCAACCTCTGGTCGGGCTCGTCAGCTACGCATATCGGCCGGGCTGACTCAACAGCAGGTCGCCGACCACTGCGGCGTGACCGGGACGGCCGTCGCCCACTGGGAGGCAGCGGTGAGGACCCCACGGGGCCGACCAGGGCTGCGTTGGGCCCGGCTCCTGGCCGAGCTGGCCGCTCGGGCCGGGGGCCCCGAGGCTGACGATACGGCCGGCGTGAAGGTCTCGTGATCCCGACCCCGCAGGACCGGCCGACGGTCAGCGTCGAGGAGGCGGGCCGGTGGTTCGGCCTCGGTCGCAGCGCGGCCTACGAGGCGTGCCAACGGGGCGAGATCCCGACGCTCCGGTTCGGGCGCTCGGTGCGGGTGCCGACAGCCCGGGCCCGTGTGCTGCTCGGGCTTGACCCCGAACCGGTGGCCGACGAACCCACCGCCGCGGTGGTGGAGCTGCGCCGGGACATCCGGTGACCCGGCGGGTCACCGTCGACCTCGACGACCCCGGCGACCTCGACCGTGTGTGGTCCGAGGTGGAGCGTGTCCGCGCCGTGCGTGCCATCGACCCCGAGCTGCGGACCAACATCGAGCGCCGGCTCGACCGCCTCGACCTCGCTGTCGCCGAGCCGTTGCGGGCCGACCTCGACCGGATGCACCCCGACGCCTTCCTGGCCGCGCACTTCGAGACGCTCGTGCCCCGGGGCTCGCTCCCGTGACGGCCGCGGACCTCATGCTCGACGAGCTGTTCGGGTGTCTGCGGGCGTACCTGCACCTCGAAACCGTCGACCACGTCCTGTTCGCCCTGGCCGTGGCCGTGGCGGCGCGCCTCGACGGCGGTGACCCGTTGTGGGGGCTCATCATCGGACCGCCCTCGTCGGGCAAGACCGAGGCCGTCCGGATGCTCGACTCCGTGGCCGACGAGCACCCGGACGAGATCACGGCCCCGTCGCTGTTGTCGTGGCCCCGAAGCAACGCCAAGGACCCCAAGCCCGTCGGCATCCTGGCCCGTCTGCCCAGCCCGGGACTCCTCACCGTGGCCGATTTCTCGACGGTGCTGGCCACGTCGGACCGAGGCGGGCGCGACCAGCTCTTCGCGCTGTTGCGGCGTGCGTTTGACGGCGCCGTGAGCCGCGACCTCGGTAACAGCCCCCGACCCCTGACGTGGCAGGGCCGGCTCACCCTGCTGGCCGCCTGTACGCCGATCATCGACTCGTACAGCTCGCACGCCGACGCCCTCGGACCACGCTGGCTCTACTGCCGGGTCGACGCCCAGGACGCCGACACCAAGCGGGCCACGGGACGCAAGTCGCTCGGCGCCGGGATGCTGGGCCAGCACCGCTCCCGCACTGCCAACCTCGCCGCCGGGATCGTCCGAGACGCCAGGGGCCCGCGTGCCCGCCTCGCTCGGCCAGGAGGTGGGCGAGCAGATCGTCGACGCCGCCATCGTCGCCTGCTACGGCCGGGCCGCCGTCGAGCGCGAGGGCTACGGGCGACGCGAGATCAGCTCCATGGCCGTGATCGAGGAGCCGCCCCGACTGACGGGCCAGCTCGACCTCCTGGCCCGGGCCCTGCTCGGTCTGGGGCTCGACGCCGACAACGCCGTCGCTCTGTGCCGGCGCTGCGCCCTCGACTCCATCCCCCTGGCCCGCCGCCGGGCCATGACCGTGCTGGCGCAGTTCGGCGAGGCCACGCAGAGCACCGTGGCCAACCTGGCCGGTTGCGACCGCAAGGTGGCCAAGATGGCCCTGGAAGAGCTGGCCGCCATCGGCGTGGCCACCGAGTGCGACGACTCTGGCGACGACAAGAGGTTCGCGTCGCGTCCGTGGGCGCTCGACTACGGCGCGGTCGGCACCCTCGTCCGGCGCGTGGTTCTGGAGCACGAACAGTGCTCTGTCGTGGGACGAAAAGTGGGAAGCACCCCCCCATCCCCCCCAAGTAGAGACACCCAGTCCCACTTTTCGTCCCACGATGACGAAACCGCCGACCTCGACCTCGATCCCGACGGCGACGTCCGCGACCTGTCCCTCGACGAGCTGGACGCCCTCCAACCACCGGCCGGTGAACGCGACGGCAATGGTCACGCCGTGGACCTCATCCTGGCGACCTTTCCGGGGATCGAGGTGGTGACGTGACCCGCTCGCGCTCGCCCGCTCTCATGGCAACGCTGACGGGGCCGGTCTGTGATCACGGTGTGACCAGCCGCGCAGGTGACCAGGTGGGAGGCACCGTTTCGGCGTCGTGTGCGACTCACAATCACATGCCGGGAGACACGGGATGAGTTGCCTTCTGGGGTCATTGTCCCAGCCGGGTGGTGGCACACCGTGACACCTCCTGGCACCCAGGATGGGCGTCGAGGCGCCGATGCCGTGCTTGTGGCGGCCCTGGCCGGTGGCGCTGTGGCCTTGGAAGCCGCGGAGGCTGCTGGCGTGAGCGAGCGCACCGTGCGCCGCCGGTTGGCGGATGCCGCCTTCGTTGACAGGGTTGAAGCTGCCCGAGTGGAGGTGGTCGACAATGCTGTCGCTCGCGTCTCCGCCTCCGCCCTGGCCGCCGTCGATACCTTGCGTGCCCTCATGACGCCGGACGTGTCGCCGTCGGTGCGCCTCGGCGCTGCCAAAGCCATCTTGGAGTACGGCATTCGACTTCGGGCGGAGTCCGAACTATCGGAGCGATTGGCGGCAATCGAGGAGCATCTTGGATTGAACGAAGAGGATCAGACATGAATGCGACTCCTGGCCGGATCGCGGCCGCCGAACGCCGGGCTGCCCAACAGCTCTGTTCAAAGTGTCGGGCGGGCTCGAAGATCACGAGTCAGCACATCTGGGAACTGATGCAACGGGTCCGGGAGGAATGGGAGCAATGTGCCACACCGAGCAAACTCATCGAATGGGCCGAGGCTCGTGAAAAGGATGGAGCCCGCTTGCGCGAGCTGGCGGCCTCGCGTTCCCGAGAAGCGGGGCAATGATGGGCTTCTTGGGGCGTCGCGCGCTCCCATCCGTCCGAAGCCCTACCATCCGAAGATGACCATTCGACAGCGGAGCAGCAATGGGCGTGCCGTGCGCTCCGCCTTCACTGTCGAGCAGGACAAGCGAGCGTGGGAACTGCGAATCGCCTCACTTACTTACGCACAGATAGGGACCGAACTCGGCATCGCCGAATCGACGGCCTTCGAGTCGGCCATGCGCGGCGCGGCGCTAATACCCACTGAGGACATGGTCGAACTTAAGAAGGCCGAACTCGCCAAGCCCGACCGTATTGAACGCCACCTACTCGGCGTGATGACCCGGGACCACGTCCGGGTGGACCATGGTCACGTCGTTATGGACGAGGGAAGCCCTGTCAATGACGACCGCCCCGGTATCCAAGCCGCCTTCGGACTTCTCCGTGTCCAGGAACGGAGAGCGAGACTGTGCGGGCTTGACGAGCCGGCCAAATTTCGTGTCGGAGTTATAACCGCTGACATGGTGGACGCTGAGATCAGGCGGCTGAAGGAAAAGTTGACCTCGCCTGCGGGTGAGATCGGGGCAGGTCCCATTTCCCAGGATAACGATGAGTAAGGCCCTTAGCCGGGCGGAGGTAGCCGCCCTCGCTGACGACCTCAAAAGGATGCTGGCCTCCATCGAGGCAGGTGACCTCGATGCAACGACGGCGATGAGGTACCGGATCGAGGGAGCGATCGCTGTCCTTGAAGTCGTACAAGGGCGAACTGCGCGATTCCACGCAGAGGAGACTTGAGTCGCCGATGGCGACACCGGATGGTTTCACTCGGGAACGCGTTACCTGTGGCCCGATTTCGAGACGCCAGGCCCTCACGCTCCAAGGCTGTCACCGGGACACCCGGTAGCGGGCTTGATCCCGGCCGGCCTGAGGTTGGTCGGGCTGACCCACGCCAGGACGGACAGAACCGGCAGTATGGGCTGTCCGTCGCTGAGTTTCCGTAACGCGTGGCCGACGATACCGGTCGCATCCCGATCCCCTTAATGTCGCATCGAACGGCGCCCGAAGGACCCACTGTCGCTGGCTCGGCGGGAACCCCCCCCGTTACGTCGGCGGGTCTACCCGCCGAATCCGCCGAAGCGGCCCGTCGTGACGCCGGCGGCGGTGGCGGACACCGACGTGGCTGAGACGGATCCGTTACTGGCCTTCGTTCCCTCTACGATGACGGTGTCACCGACCTGCAGCGCTCCCAGGCTCGACTTGGCGTTTCTGGTCACCGTCGCGGCGGGGCCCACTGTCACCTTCACCAGGTCGCCGCTCGAGTTGGTCACGTACAGCGTGGATCCGGAGACCTCGGTGACGGTACCGGTAGCAGCGGCGGCGCCGAACGACCCCGAAGCGCCGGACCCAGTCGTGCCCGAAGCGCCCGCACTCCGGAACAACGACGCGAACGACGATGCAGCCGATGTAGTGGACGTGGTCCCACGGGTGCGCTGGAGCGCTGCGCCACCCCAGATTCCGCCAGCGGCGATCAACAGCCCGAAGAGCACCATGGTGGGAACCGACACTCGGATCCCCTTCCTCGGTCCCCGTACCGGCCATTCGTCGTCATCGGTTGCGTTCTCGTCCCACGGCGGCTCACCGGGTCCCGCCGCCGACGCCACGGCGCTGTGGCCGTCGGCCCGGGGAACGAAGATCTCCTGAGTCGGCGGTTCGATGCCGGAGGCGGAGGGGGGGCTGGCAGTGGTGTCGGACTCGGGCATGGATGATGCCTTTCGGTACTTACTCGAAGCGGAGCGCGTCAATGGGCCGGAGCGACGCGGCGCGGTTGGCGGGGTAGAAGCCGAAAAACACACCGACGGCGATGGCGACTCCGAAGGCGAGGGCAATCGAGATCGGAGCCACCGCCGGCTGGATGCCGTCAATTCTGAATCGCGAGCCGATCAAGCCGACGGCCACCCCCACGGCGCCACCGAGGAGTGAGATCACCACGGCCTCGATGAGGAACTGCGTGAGGATGGCAAGCTTGGGAGCGCCGATGGCCTTGCGAATGCCAATCTCTCTCGTTCTCTCCGTCACGCTCACCAACATGATGTTCATGACACCGATACCCCCGACCAGAAGGGAGATGGCCGCCACTGCCCCTAGGAGGAAGGTCAGGGTGCTCGTCGTCGACGTCGCCGTGGACAGCAGATCCGCTTCATTCACGACCCGGAAGGGAAGGTCCGCGACCGTGGTGTCGTTCTGGGCGGCCAGGATGTCCTCGACCTCGCTCTGGGCCAGAGCAAGGGTGGATGAGGACTTCCCCTGGACCAAGAGCTCGGTGAAGGACTGGGACTCCCCTGTCAGCTGGTCCTGCACCGCCGTGTACGGGGCGATGGCCACAGCGTCCTGGTCGGTGATGCCGCTCGTGCCCTTGGAAGCGAGAACGCCGACCACGAGGAAATTCGAGGATCCGAGCATGATCTGCTGCCCAATGGGATTCGACCCCACGGCGAAGAGATTGCTGGCCACCTCGGAACCGATGTCGACGACCTGGGCGTGCCGGGCGACATCAGTGCTCGTGATGGACCGCCCCGAGGCCACGGTGTAATCGCTGGCCGTGAGATACGACGGCGTCGAACCGGTGACGGTCGTGGTGTAGGTCGCACTCTGGTAGGTGGCGGTGACCGAGGTGGAGAGAACCGGTGACACCGATTCGACGTCGGGCGCATTGTTGGGGTTGGAGATCTTGTTGACGTCGGCGATGGTGAGGGTGGCAGCCTGCGACTGGGTGCCGGTGGAGGACACTGAGCGGGAGAAGCCGAAACGTCCCGTGTTCAACACGGTCAACGTGTTGGTGCCGAGGGCGTCGATGCGCTGCTCGACCGCCCGGGACGAGCCCGTTCCCACCGCCACCAGGATGATAACAGCGGACACTCCGATGAGCACCCCGAGCATCGTCAAGGCCGAGCGCAGCTTGTTGGCGGCCACACCGCCGAGCGCCATGCGCACCACGTCGCGTTGCTTCATCGGGACGCTCCGGCCCGGCCGGCCTCGGCATGGGCCTCATGAGAAAGGCGGGCGGCGGACGAATCCTGCCGGTAATCCTCGACGATCTGACCGTCGCGAAGCTTGACCACCCGCTCGGCGTAGCCGGCGATGTCGTCCTCGTGGGTGATGAGTACGACCGTGCGGCTCTGGGCATGCAGGGCCGCGAACACCGACATCACGTCGAGACTCGATTCGGTGTCGAGGTTCCCGGTGGGCTCGTCGGCCAAGATCAGGGCGGGATTGGTCACGATGGCCCGGGCCACGGCGGCACGCTGCTGTTGGCCACCGGACATCTCACTCGGATAATGGTCCGTGCGCTCGCTAAGCCCCACGGCTTCGAGCGCCCGCAGGGCCCGCGCCCGCCGGTCGTTCTGGCGCACCCCGGCGTAGACAAGGGGCAGCTCGACGTTGGCGACGGCCGACATGCGGGGCAGGAGATTGAAACTCTGGAAGACGAACCCGATCTTCCGGTTCCGTATCCGGGCTAGGTCGTCGTCGTCCAGAGTGCGGACATCGACACCGTCGAGCCAGAAGTGTCCCCTGGTCGGTACGTCGAGGCAACCGATGATGTTCATGAGCGTCGACTTGCCGGACCCCGACGCGCCCATGATGGCCACGAAGTCGCCCCGGACGATGTCGAGGGAGATCCCCCGCAGCGCGTGGACGTCGGTATCGCCCATCCTGTACGTCTTGGTCACGTTGAGCAACGAGATGACCGGTCGCTGCACTCTCGGGGCCATACCGGCGGGCACGTCGGCGACAGAGGTGGTCATCCGCCACCGAACCCGCCGAAGCCGCCGCCACCAAACCCAGCGCCGCCGCCCAACCCGCCGAAGCCACCGGTGGTTATCGAACCCGTCGTGGCGGCCGAGACCGACGCCACCGGCTCGACCACGACCTCACCCACCTTCACTCCGCTCTCGATCTGGGTGGTCGAGTCACCGACCAGGCCGGTCGTCACGCGGGTCACCGTCTTCGTCCCGTTGGAAAGAACGGTCACGGTCGAGATCGGACCGGTCGTGGTAATGGCTGCGCTCGGGAGTTCCAGGACGTCGGTGGCGGTCTGGACGACGACGCTCACGTCGGCCGTCATCCCCACCTTCACGGTGGACGGGGGATTAACCAAGGCGATGGTCACGTCGTAGGTGACGACGTTGCTCACCACCGTGGACGTGGGTGCCACGGCGGTGACCGTCCCCGTAACGGTGGAGTCTGGCAGAGCGGGGAGGGTGATGGTGGCTGTCTCACCGGGGGCCATCTTGGCGATGTCGGCCTCGGCGAACCCGGCCACTACTTGGAGGCCAGAGAGGTTCTCGATCGTCACGAACGACGACGAGCTGGACGTGGAGGACGACCCGGTGGAGGACGACCCGGTGGAGGACGACCCGGTGGAGGACGACCCGGTGGAGGACGACCCGGTGGAGGACGACCCGGTGGAGGACGACCCGGTGGAGGACGACCCGGTGCCGCCGAAGGACGATGATCCCGACCCCGTCGACGACGTGCCGGCGGACGAGGCGCTGGCGTCGGACGCCGAGGTCCCACCTCCGCTGACCGTGTCACCGACGGCACCGTTGACGGCGGTGACGGTTCCCGCTGATGGGAGCGGTCAGGGTGGTCTCGTTCACGGCCTTCTGATCGTCGGCAACGGTGTTCTGGTCCTGGAGAACCTGAGCCTGGTCCTGGGCGATCGTCGACGGGACCACGGCCTCCCCGGCGGTCGTGGCGGCGATGCTCATCTGCTGGGCGGCGATGGTGGCCTTGTCCTTGGCCACCGTCTGCTCATCGGTGGTGATGGTCTGCTGGCCCACCACGCGTGCAGCTCGCCGCCGTGGTGGCCGTTTCGGGAACACCCTCGACCCCACCGACCACGAATGAGCGCACGATAGGTCGTGTCGGGGGTCAGGCCGGTGACGGTGGCGCTCGCCGCGGTTCCCGTGGCGGTCGTCGTGGGCGTCACGGAGCCGTAGGCCGTGGTGGTGCCGTACCGGAAGTGGTAGCTTCGCCCCGGAGGTGACGGTGCCCGTGAAAGTGAGAGCGGTGTCGGAGGGCGCCGCCGGTGGCCGAACCGCCGCCGCCTCCCGTACCGGCCGAGGACGATGAGCCGGACAGCGCCGGGACATCCCAGGTCCTCGTCGGAGGTGAGCTGGTTCTGGGCGTCGGTAACATTGGTCTCGTCCGTGGTCAGCTGCTCCTCCTCGGAGGTGAGCTGGTTCTGGGCCGATGCCGCCGAGGCCTGGTCCTGCTTCAGCTGCGCCGGCGTGCCACCCTGCTCGGCCGAGGTCAGGGTGTACTGGGCAGCGGGCCGGGGAGGCCTCCACGGCGGCCAGCGTGACGTCGGCGTCGGTGGGGTCGAGGGTGCCGAGCACCTGCCCCGCTGTCACGTTCTGCCCGGCCGTGACGTCCACCGCCGCCAGCGTGCCGCTCACGGCGAAACTAACCGAAGCGGAGGTGGCCGCGCTCACGTTGCCCGATGCCGACACGCTCGACTGCACGGTGCCTCGCGTGACGGTCACCGTCCTTGCCGTCGAGCTGGCCGCCGACGACGACCCGTAGATCGAGTCGAGGCCGAAGGCCGTTACCGCCGCCACTGCGATGCCCAACACGCCGTACCAGACAAGCGTCTTCCGGCGGAGGATCTCACCAAGTCTCATGTCGTTCTTCGTCCCTTGGTGTCCGAAATTCCTGGGGGCCGGCGGCTCGTCGGGCCGAGGGCACGTCTCAACCGGTCGTCGTAGTCGTGGACGGCGTCGGTCGTGGGCGGCGCATGCCGCGATGGCGGCCTGGTAGGAAGCGTTCGGAACGGTGGTGGTCGGGCTGGGTCAGGTGCTGCTCTTCGGTGCTCCGAAGGTGGTCGGCAAGGTGACCCGTGCAGCTTCAGGCAATTGCGGTAGGCGGCGAAGGCCGTCTGTGAATCCTCCGCTACCCCCGAAGCCCCCGAACCCTGCGGAGGGCCGCAAGTTCTTACAGGCGGCGGCAGCCTTCTCGAACGTGGGGTTGTTCCGGAAGGCTCCCCCACCGGATCCTGGCGTGAATCCACCGGATCCGGGGGTGAAGTCGGGCGCGTCCCGCCTGCCGGAAAGCTTCCGGGAGTGAAGTTCGGGAGAGTCACGCCGTGCTGCTTCGGCGGGCGGTGTAAGACGCCTCGGAGGCGGCGCCCGACGGCTTGGTTGTGGCGCGTCGATCCGCTCGGCGACGAGCTTCCGCAGGCGGCAAGCACCACAGGCACCACTCCGACCAGCAACGACACGAGGAGGCACGGTCGGACTCGGCGCCCGTCAGCCTCACGGCTCGTGTGTCCCTTCAGGGCTTGGAACAGACCCACTGTGTCTCCCTCGGTCTCGGCGTCACTGGCGTTCCGTCCGTAGCCGACGGGGTTGTTCCTATCCGTGCCGTGTGGTCGAGCTGTGCCATCACACGTTGCCTTCCGGTCCCAGCCTCGACAGTCTGCCTCTCCGCAAAATCGAGAATGCCGTGAAAATCCTGTGAAGTCGCTGAGAATCTCGAGCTGGTCGACCTCCGTCTCGAAGAGGAAAGCCACGAGGCCTT
>CAWCZO010000004.1:0-47988 GCA_963800065.1 uncultured Acidimicrobiaceae bacterium
CCTCCTCCGGAAGGTGCGGATGACGCCGGGCTCGAACTGGGCGACGAATCGATCGACGCCGCCGTGCGACGCGGCCGGGGTCAGCACGCGACGCCCTTTCCGCTCTGGATCAGGTGGCGGCCGGTGGCACCGTCGATGACGAACTGGTCATGCTGGCCGGTCTGGCCGACGCCCTGGCCGAGCGTGACCCGGGCCGGGCGCTGGTCTGCGTGGCCCAGGCGTCCGAGGCCGGCCACGACATGGCCCAACTGGCCGGTGCCCTGGCCGACCATCTCCGCCAGGCCTTCCTGGCCTCGGTGGCCCCCGATCCGGCGGCGGTGCCGGCCACCGAGCGTCCCCAGGTGGAGGAACTGGCCGAAGATGGGGCTGGCCGCCGTGGTCAGGCACATGGAGGTCCTGGGCAAGGCCGAGGTCGACTGCGCGAAGCGCCCGATCCCCGCGTCCACCTCGAGGTCGTCCTCGATCCGGCTCACGCACCCCGAAGCCGACGACTCGCCTGCTTCCTGCTCGAGCGGATCGAGAGACCGAACGGGCCCAAGGCGACGCCGTCCCACGGGCCACGGCGCCGCCGCTGTCGTCGACGCGCCGGCCCAGGGGCCACGCCGACACCGGCCGGCGCCGCCCGAGCAGAACCGGCCCGAGCAGAACCGGCCCGAGCAGAACCGGCCCGAGCGGAACCGGCCACGGCGGAACCGACCCCACCGTCGCCGGGCACCGACCCCACGCCACCCGGCGACGGTGGGGTCAGCGGGCCGGAGATGGCTCGCCGGAGCCTGGGGGCGGTTGGTCGAAAGTCGACGGACCGAAGGCCGGCTCCGCGGGCGGAGGCGTCCCCGTCCGATTCCACTTCCGCCGCCGCCGCACCGGCGGCGGGGACGGCGGCCCCACCCGCCCCCGCGTCGCCGGCGGGGAACGGTGGATCCGGCGCCGCCCCCGATCAGGTCTCGAGGGACGAGTTGGTCCAGCTGTGGGGTGACGGACTCCTGGCCGGGCTGCCCGGCCGGGCCCGGGCCCGGTTCCGCGTCGGCCGCTTCGTGGCGGTGGAGGAGGGCACGGCCGTCTTCGCCCTCCCCAACGAGACGCACCGGTCCTACTGCGAGGACGTCCGGGTCGACGTCGAGACGGCGCTGGCCAAGCATTTCGGTTTTCCCGTCCCCCTGCGGTTGGTGGTCGACGAGGAGTCCGACCCGGCGACGCCGACGCGCCCGGCCAGCCCGGGTCGGGCCGTCCGCCCGGCGTCGGCGGCCGAGGTGGGCATGGATGGCGATGCCGGGCAACCCGACCTCCTCGACCCCGAGGTCCTGGCGGCGGAGACGGAGCTGGCCGGCGCCGCACTGTCACCCGAGGAACGGTTGAAGCAGGCCTTCCCCGGCGCCGAGGAGGTCTAGCTCCGTGTACACGGCCTCGTTGCAGTCCCTGGTCGACGAGCTCGGTCGCCTTCCCGGCATCGGGCCCAAGACGGCCCAGCGCCTGGCCTTCCACATCCTGAAGATCGCCCCCGAGGACGCCTCCCGTCTGGCCGAGGCCATCGTGGCCGTCAAGGAGAACACCACCTTGTGCCCGCGTTGCTTCAACGTCGCCGAGGGCGATCTCTGCACGATCTGCAACGACCCCCGTCGGGACGGCGCCATCATCTGCGTCGTCGAGGATCCGCGTGACATCGGGGCCGTGGAGAAGACCCAGGAGTTCCGCGGCCGCTATCACGTCCTGCACGGATCGCTCAATCCCATCGAGGGTGTCGGGCCCGATCAGCTCCGTGTCCGTGAGCTCCTGGACCGTCTGGAACCGGAAGGTGTGACCGAGATCATCCTCTGCACCAACCCCAATCTCGAGGGCGAGGCCACCGCCATGTACCTGGCCCGGCTCCTGAAGCCCCTGGACATGACGGTGACCCGTATCGCCAGCGGGCTGCCCGTCGGCGGTGATCTCGAGTACGCCGACGAGCTGACCCTCGGTCGTGCTCTTGAGGGCCGCCGTCCGGTGGACGCCTGACCGACCGTCCTCCGTCAGTCCCACAGCCGGGGTTGGTCCGACTCGGCGCAGAGGGCGAAGTATCCGGGAATCTCGTCGGTCGGGGTCTCGAGGTAGATCTTCGCCTCCGGAGGTTGGGCGAAGCGGCCGTGACTCCACCGCACCTCGACGTGTCCCTCCACCACCCGTCGGCGGCCCGTGGCCCGGTCGCGGTAGAGAACCGACCAGTCCACCTGGGGCTGGCCGGCGCGGCCGGGCCGGATGTCGAGGCCCAGGAACTCGAAGGCCTGACGCCAGTCCCAGGGGCTGGCGATCCGCAGTCGCAATGACCGCTTGGCGTCGGCGCCCAGCAGGAAATAGGTGGCGTTGCCGATACGCAGGAGCCGCCACGCCTGGCGTTCGGCCGCCCGTTGACGGGTCACGTTGTCCCGCCACCGCTCGGCCGAGCACTCGCTCACGCGGTGGCAGAGGGCGCTGTACTGGTTTTGCGCCTCGACCGGATACGACCGTCCGGGCAGGGCCTGGCGCAGGCGACGGCGGTCGGCCTTGGTCAACGCCTCGGGATCGTCGGGAAGGTCCTCGAGGCCGGTGGCCTGTCGGCACGCCGTGTACAGGGCCCGGTACTCGTCGGGGGCCGTCCGCAGGTACCAGTCGCTCTGTTTCCAATCGCCCGCCGTGGCCAGCAGTCCCTCGAAGAGACGCGCCGGTGACGGGTTGGCGATGTTCCGGGACAGGTACTTGCAGCTGACGAGGTAGACGTGGTCGATCCGCAGGTCGACGGGGGCGACCTCGTCACCGGGTGGGCGCCGTCCCCCCGTCCACTCGACCAGCCGGGGCCGCCGTCCGCTCAGCGCCTCGGGAGCCTCCAGAAAGGCCCGACCGTTGGCGAAGGCGGTGGCGAATTCGTCGGCCAAGGCCCCGGCGCCGCGGAGTTCGGCCAGGCGGGACCACGTGGCGTCGGAGATGGCCAGCTCCCGGGGGCGTGCGGCCAGGGCGGCCCCGACGTCGGTGTAGGGAAACATGCCCAGGGCCGTCGCCAGTTCGGTGACCGTCGTGCGGTCATCGGGCACGGCGCCTCATTGCCCGCCTCATCGCCCGATGCCTCATCGACCGGCGTCGGGGCCCTTCGACGCGTACGTCCGCAGGCGGGCCCGATCCGGCGCCGACTCCATCTCGATGACGTCGAAGACCACGCCGAAGCCGTCGGTCCGATCCCGGCACCGGAGGGTCTTCAGAGCCTGATGTCCGGCACTGCCGGGCACCGGTGCATCGGTGGTGATCAGGACGAAGGGGATGTGGGGCTGCGAGACGTGGAGAACGGCCGCCTTGCCCAGTGCCTTCCACAGGGCGTCGGCCCGCCGCAGGCCGGCCCGGGTGGTGGTGAACGCCCCCGAGACGTCGAAGTACCACGTCTGTCCCGTGTCGTCGACCCCCGAGAAGCTGACCTCGATGCCGTTACCGGCCCGGACGTCGGCCGTCAGGTCGGAGAATCCGCTGTGGTCGAGGAGGTCCCGGGCCAGCTCCCGTGCCTTGTGCCCGTCCCGCCGCGCCCGGGCCAGGAGGTCGGTGGCGTCGCCCCGTTTCGTGCGTCGGGGGGACGCCGACCGCCGGCGGGCCGGCGGCGGGGCGCCCTCGGCCGGGGCCGGCGCGTGCATGCTCTGTTCCTGTTGGGCCCGGATCCGCTGTTCGGCGATCTCCACGTACGAGGTCTCGGTGTCGTAGCCCACGAACCGTCGTCCCGTCCGGACGGCCGCCACCCCGGTGGTCCCCGATCCCATGAACGGGTCGAGGACGAGATCGTCCCGGTAGGTGTAGAGCTCGATGAGGCGCTGGGGGAGCTCGACGGGGAAGGGCGCCGGGTGACCGACCCGGGTGGCCCTCTCGGCCCCGATCTCCCAGACGTCGGTCGTGGCCTCGATGAACTCGTCCTTGGACACCGAGATCTCGGCCGGGAGTCCGAGCGACGCCCGCTCGGGACGGGAGACGGCCCGGTCGAAGCGGCCCTTGCTGGCGATGATCACCCGTTCGGTGACGTCGCGCAGGACCGGGTTGGCCGGGCTCTGGAACGATCCCCAGGCGCACGAACCACTGGCACCGCGCGCCTTCAGCCAGATGACCTCCCCCCGCAGGAGGAGCCCGAGCTCGTCCTGGAGGATCCCGATGACGTCGGCCGACAACGACCGGTACGGCTTGCGCCCCAGATTGGCGACGTTGACGGCGATCCGCCCGCCGGCCTCGAGCGTCCGGACCGACTCGGCGAAGACGGCGGTGAGCATCTCGAGGTATTCGAAGTAGCTGGCGGGGACGTGGCCTTCGCCCAGAGCCTCCTCGTACTCCTTGCCGGCGAAGTACGGCGGGGACGTCACGACGAGGGCGACAGAGGCGTCCTCGACCTCGTCCATGTGCCGGGCGTCGCCCAGGATGGGCTTCCCGTCGATGGGCGACCGGACGACGGTGTCGTCACCACTGAGGACGGGGGCCGTGAAGCGCTTGTAGAAGCCGCTGGCGTCGTGGGACTCGCGTCGGCCGACCCCGAAGGCCGAGGTGGAGGTGGGCTTACGGCGGCCGGTCATCGTTCGATCATGTGGTCGATTGATAGTACCGGGGTGTAACCATGGCGATCGGGACCGGCGGGCGGCCTGCCGCCCGCCGAGAACGGCGGACCGTCAGGGAAGGGTGCGGACGAGGAGGGCGTCGCCCTGGCCGCCACCGCCGCACAGGCTGGCCGCCGCCGTGCCGCCGCCGCGTCGCTTGAGCTCGTGGAGGACGGTGAGGGCCAGGCGGGTCCCCGACATCCCGATGGGGTGGCCGAGGGCGATGGCGCCACCGTTCACGTTGGTGACCTCGTCGGTGATGCCCAGGTCGGCCATGGAGGCCAGGCCGACCACGGCGAAGGCCTCGTTGATCTCGAAGAGGTCGACGTCGCCGAGGGTCTTCCCGGCCTTCTGGAGAGCCTGGCGGATGGCGTTGGCCGGCTGGACGAGGAGCGAGGCGTCGGGACCGGCCACCTGGCCGTAGCCGAGGACCTCCCCCAGTGGTGTCACGCCCAGAGCGTCGGCCTTGGCACGAGAGGTGACGATCACGGCGGCACCACCATCGGAGATCTGGCTGGCGTTCCCGGCCGTGACGGTGCCCTCCTTGTCGAAGGCGGGCTTGAGCGCGCCGAGCGACTCCGCCGTGGTCCCGGGGCGGACGCCCTCGTCGGTGTCGACCAGGATCGGGTCGCCCTTGCGCTGGGCCACGGAGACGGGGACGATCTCGTCGGCGAAGCGCCCGTCCTTGATGGCGGCGGCCGCCCTCTCGTGCGAGAGGGCGGCGAAGCCGTCCTGGGCCTGGCGCGAGATCCCGGCGGCGTCGTTGTAGCGCTCGGTGCTCAGCCCCATGGCGCAGTGGTCGAACTGGCAGTAGAGGCCGTCGTACATCATCGAGTCGACCAGCTCGCCGTCGCCCAGCCGGTAGCCGGCCCGGGCCCCGGGAAGGAGATAGGGCGCCCTGGTCATCGACTCCATCCCCCCGGCCACCACCACGTCGGCCGCCCCGGCGGAGATGAGGAGGTCGGCTAGGAAGATGCTGTTCAGACCGGACAGGCAGACCTTGTTGACGGTGGTGGCCGGGACCGACATCGAGATGCCGCCCTTCACGGCGGCCTGGCGGGCCGTGATCTGCCCCTGACCGGCCTGGAGGACCTGGCCCATGAAGACGTAGTCGACCTGGTCGGCCGCCACGCCGCACCGTTCCAGGGCGGCGGCGATGGCGAATCCACCGAGGTCCATGGCGCTGAACCCGGCCAGGGCGCCGGACAGCTTGCCGATGGGGGTGCGGGCTCCCCCGAGGATGACCGAACCGGGCATGAGGACCTCCGAAAGGCGACGGCGGCCGTGTCCGGACCGCCTGGTGGCCCCCACCGTGGGGGGCGTTCACCCCGAGCCTATCCAGTCGACCCCCGCTCTGGTGACCCACGGGTAACCAGACGCCGCCAGGGGGTATCGTGCCCACCCATGCAAGCAATCCGTGACGCCATCATGGCCGGCGCCGACGGGGACGAGATCTCGGCCCTCCCCCTCCCCGAGTCCTACCGGGCCGCCTACGTCCTTCGCGACGAGGTCGAGATGTTCGCCGGGGTCGACTCGGCCGACAAGGACCCCCGCAAGTCGCTCCACGTGTCGGAGGTGGCCGTCCCCGAGCTGGCCCCCGACGAGGCCTACATCGCCGTGATGGCGTCGTCGATCAACTTCAACACCGTCTGGACCTCGATCTTCGAACCCCTGCCCACCTTCGGATTCCTCGACCGCCTGGCCCGGGAGAGCGTCTGGGGGGCCCGCCACGCCCTGCCTTACCACGTGGTGGGGTCCGACGCCTCCGGCGTGGTCCTCCGGGTGGGATCCCTGGTGCGCAACTTCTCTCCCGGTGACAAGGTCGTCGTCCACTGCAACTACGTCGACGACCAGGACCCGTCGGCCCACGACGACTCGATGCTGGCGGCCAACGAGCGGATCTGGGGTTTCGAGACGAACTTCGGTGGCCTGGCCGACCTGGCCGTGGTGAAGGCCAACCAGCTCATGCCCAAGGCGACCCATCTGAGCTGGGAGGAGGCGGCCATCAACGCCCTGTGCAACTCCACCGCCTACCGGATGCTCGTCTCGCGCAACGGGGCCGAGATGAAGCAGGGCGACAAGGTGCTCGTCTGGGGGGCCAGCGGGGGCCTCGGAAGCTACGCCGTCCAGCACGTGCTCAACGGCGGCGGCACGCCGGTCGGGGTGGTGTCGTCCCCGGCCAAGGTGGCGTTGCTCCACGACCTCGGGGTGGAGGCGGTGATCGACCGCACCGCGGCCGGCTACCGGTTCTGGAAGGGCGAGCACACCCAGGACGAAGCCGAGTGGCGGCGGCTCGGAAAGGACATCCGGTCCCTGGTGGGAGACGACCCCGACGTCGTCTTCGAGCACCCCGGGCGCCAGACCATGGGCGCGTCGGTCTTCGCCTGCAAGCGGGCCGGCACCATCGTCACCTGCGCGGCGACCTCGGGGTACATGATCGAGTACGACAACCGCCACCTGTGGATGAAGCTGAAGACGATCAAGGGATCGCACTTCGCCAACTACCGCGAGGCGTGGGACGCCAACCAGTTGATCTGCCAGGGAAGGGTCGTCCCGCCGCTGTCGGCGCTCTACCCGCTGGAGAACGTGGGCGAGGCCGCCTTCCAGGTCCATCGCAATCTGCACGAGGGCAAGATCGGCGTCCTCTGCCTGGCCCCCTCGGAGGGCCTCGGGATCGACGATCCCGACCTGCGGACCGCCGTGGGCGAGGACCGGATCACGCTGTTCCGGAGACACGGGGCATGAGCGGGGCACCGGGCACCGGGGGGACGACGGCCGGGGCGATGCTGAGCGAGATCGACCACGTGGCCATCGCCGTGCGCGACCTCGACGCCGCCATCGCCCACTACCGGTCCTGGTTCGGCGCCGAGGTGAACCACCGCGAGGTGGTCGAGTCCGATGGCGTCGAGGAGGCGCTTCTCAAGGTGGGTACCTCGTACGTCCAGCTCCTCTGCCCCACCCGGGCCGACTCGCCCGTGGCCAAGTTCCTCGACAGCAGAGGCGAGGGCCTGCACCACGTGGGCTACCGGGTCACCGACTGCGCCGCCGCCCTGCAGCGGGTGATCGACAACGGCGGGAGGGCCATCGACGAGACCCCCCGACCCGGCTCGCGCGGGACGACGGTGGCCTTCATCCATCCCAAAGGCGACCTGGGTACCCTCGTCGAGCTGGTCCAGGAGTAGCGGTGGATCGTCCGGAGGCCCCGGGGGCGCTCCGGTAGCCTCACGGTCCATGGAACATCCCATGTCGCAACGCCTGGCCGACCTGAAGGCCCGCAAGGAGGAGGCCCTCCACGCCGGGACGCCGCGTGCCGTGGAGCGCCAGCACTCCAAAGGCAAGATGACGGCCCGGGAGCGGATCGAGTACCTGCTCGACGAGGGGTCCTTCCAGGAGCTCGACATGCTGGCCCGCCACCGCGCCCACGGGATGGGCCTGGAGGAGAACCGGCCCTACACCGACGGCGTCATCACCGGCTTCGGTGCCGTCGACGGGCGCCGGGTCTGCGTCTTCTCCCAGGACTTCACCGTCTACGGCGGAGCGCTGGGCGAGGTGTTCGCCGAGAAGATCCACAAGATCATGGACCTGGCCGAATCGATCGGCGTCCCCATGATCGGCCTGAACGACGGCGCCGGGGCCCGGATCCAGGAGGGTGTCGTCTCCCTGCACTCCTACGGGCAGATCTTCCACCGCAACGTCCGCGCCTCGGGCGTGATCCCCCAGGTGAGCGTGATCATGGGACCGTGTGCCGGGGGGGCCGTCTACTCGCCGGCCATGACCGACTTCATCTTCATGGTGAACGGGACCAGCCACATGTTCATCACCGGCCCCGACGTGGTGAAGACGGTGACGGGCGAGGACGTGACCCTCGAGGAGCTCGGCGGCGCCATGTCCCACGCCACCAAGTCAGGAGTGGCCACCTTCGTGGCCCCCGACGAGAAGACCTGTCTCGACGAGGTCCGCTACCTCCTCTCCTTCCTTCCCTCCAACAATCTGGAGGAGACACCGATCGTCGACACCGGCGACGATCCCGACCGGGGCACCCCTGAGCTCGTCGACCTCATGCCGGCCTCGGCCACCCAGCCCTACGACATGAAGAAGATCATCGCTGCGGTGGTCGACGCCGAGGACTACTTCGAGGTCCATCCGCACTGGGCCATGTCGATCACCTGCGGCTTCGCCCGCATCGACGGTCGTGCCGTCGGGATCGTCGGCAACCAGCCGGCCGTTCTGGCCGGAGTCCTCGACATCGACTCGTCCGAGAAGGCGGCCCGTTTCGTCCGGACCTGCGACGCCTTCAACATCCCCCTCGTCACCTTCGTCGACGTCCCTGGATTCATGCCCGGGACCGATCAGGAGTACGGCGGGATCATCCGTCACGGGGCCAAGCTCCTCTACGCCTATTGCGAGTCGACGGTCCCCCGGATCCAGGTCATCACCCGGAAGGCCTACGGCGGTGCCTACGTCGTCATGAATTCGAAGTCGATCGGTGCCGACCTGGCCTTCGCCTGGCCCTCGGCCGAGCTGGCGGTGATGGGCCCCCAGGGGGCCGTCGAGATCGTCTACCGCCGTGAGCTGGCCGAGGCGGCCGATCCCGTGGCCCGTCGGGCCGAGCTGGTGGAGGAGTACACCGAGCGTTACGCCAACCCCTACATCGCCGCCGAACGCGGCTACGTCGACGACGTCATCGATCCGAGCGAGACGCGACGGGTCCTCGTCCGCAGCCTCCGGCTGTTGGCGTCCAAGCGCGAGGAGCTGCCGCGGCGCAAGCACGGGAACGTCCCGTTGTGAGCACGGTCGCCCGCACCGAGGTGGTGGCCGTCCATCCCGCCCCCGAGGCGGCCGTCCTCACCGCCATCGTGGCCGCCGTGGAGGAGGCCTGGCCCCGACCGCTCCCGCCGGTCGGCGCCGGCGACCAACGCGTCTCGGCCTGGCGCTTCTCCGGACGTTGGTGGTCGAAGCCCACCGCCCTGCGACGCGACCGGCCCTGGTCGGGCGGCTGAGGGACACACCCGGCCCCCGGTGACCGTCAGCCGGGTGCGGTGCAGGCCGGGGGGTCGACGAGACCCCACAGGCGGATGACCGACAGGGGGATGACGAAGCCGGAGAAGCACGGCGGCTCACCGGCCGCGTGCCTCGACCGGCTGACGAAGGAGTCCCCGGGGTACGGGGCGGTCACCGCGGCGCCGCGGTGGCCCGGTGCTCCTCGGCCAGGGTGACGAGCTCGGCCATGATGCGGCTGAAGTCGAAGTCCTTCGGGGTGTAGACGGCGGCCACCCCCTTGTCGCGCAACAGCTTGGCGTCATCGGCCGGGATGATCCCGCCCACCACCACCGGGACGTCGAGGCCGGCGGCCCGCAGACGGTCGAGGATGTCGGGGACGAGGTCCAGATGGCTGCCGGACAGGATGGAGATGCCCACCAGGTCGACGTCCTCGTCGCCGGCAGCGGCCACGATCTGGGCGGGCGAGAGTCGGATGCCCTGGTAGATGACTTCGAACCCGGCGTCGCGGGCGGCGACGGCGATCTGCTCGGCCCCGTTGGAATGACCGTCGAGGCCCGGTTTGGCCACCAGGAGCCGTGGTGGGCCGCCGGTCTGCTCCGCCAGCGCCCGGGTGCGGGCCCGGACCTCCGTCACGGCGGCGCCCCGGTGCCCGGCCCGTCCGGTGACGCCGGTGGGGGCGCGGTACTCGCCGAAGATCTCGCGCAGGGCCTGGGCCCATTCCCCGGTGGTCCCACCGGCGTGGGCCAGGGCGATGGTGGCCGGCATGATGTTGTCGCCCTCGTCCTCGGCGGCCCGGCGCAGGGCGTCGACGGCCCGGCGGGCCGATTCCCCGTGGCGCGCTTGTCGCCAGGCGACGACGTCGGCGCGCAGCTCCGCCTCGACCGAGGGGTCGACCCTGAGGATGGTGGCGGCGCCGTCCAGACCGTTCACGAGGGGAGAGGTCTCGGTCTCCGTGAAGCAGTTCACCCCGACCACGGGGAGCTCTCCCGTCTCGATCCGGCGGACCCGGTCGGCCTGACTGTCGACCAGGCGGCGCTTCAACTCGTCGACCGCCTCGAAGGCACCCCCGAGATCGAGGACGTCGGTCAGCTCGGTCCAGGCGGCGTCGGCCATCTCGGCCGTCTTGGCCTCGATCACCGTCGATCCCTCGAAGATGTCCTCGTACTCGAGGAGGTCGGTCTCGAGCGCCAGGATCTGTTGGATCCGCAGCGACCACTGCTGATCCCACGGACGGGGGAGGCCGAGGGCCTCGTTCCAGGCCGGCAGCTGCAGGGCGCGGGCCCGGGCGTCGCGTGACAGGGTCACGCCCAGGGACTCGAGGACGATGCGCGGGACGTTGTTCTCGGGCTGGGCCTCGGTCAGTCCGAGCGAGTTCACCTGGACCCCGTAACGGAATCGGCGCAGCTTGGGGTCCTCGACCCCGTAACGCTCGGAGCAGATGCGGTCCCACAACCGGGTGAAGGCCCGGACCTTGCAGGTCTCCTCGACGAAACGGATCCCGGCGTTGACGAAGAACGAGATCCGACCGACCACGGCCGGGAGCTCGGAGGGTTCGATCTTGCCCGAGTCGCGCACGGCGTCGAGGACGCCGATGGCGGTGGCCAGTGCGTAGGCCAGCTCCTGGGTGGGCGTGGCCCCCGCCTCCTGGAGGTGATAGCTGCAGACGTTGATGGGGTTCCATTTGGGGACGTGGCGCAGCGTGTGGGCGATCATGTCGACGATGAGCCGCCGGCTGGGGGCGGGTGGGAAGATGTAGGTCCCGCGCGAGAGGTATTCCTTCACGATGTCGTTCTGGGTCGTTCCCTGGAGGAGCCGGGTGTCGGCACCGGTATCCTCGGCGTGGGCGATGTAGAGGCCGAGCAACCACGCAGCCGTGGCGTTGATGGTCATCGACGTGTTCATCGTCTCGACCGGGATCCCGTCCATGAGCTGGTGCATGTGCCCGAGGTGGCTGACGGGGACACCGACCTTGCCCACCTCGCCGGCGGCCTCGGGGGCGTCGGGGTCGTACCCGGTCTGGGTGGGCAAGTCGAAGGCGACGGAGAGGCCGGTCTGGCCCTTGGCCAGATTGGTGCGGTAGAGGGTGTTGGAGGCCCGGGCCGAGGAGTGTCCCGAGTACGTGCGCATCACCCAGGGTGTGTCACGCCGATGGTCGGGTCGCACCACCTGGCTCACCTCTCTCCTCTGTTTCGCGTGTTTCGCGCCGCCGTTGTCCTGCCGACGTCGGCGAAAAGTCTACGAGCGGTAGTCGTAGAAGCCCTGACCGGACTTCCGTCCGAAGAGCTCGGCGGAGACCATGCGGCGCAGGAGGGGGACGGCCGCGAAATGGGGGTCGCGATACTCGTCGTAGAGGGCGTCGAGGATGGCGAGACTGGTGTCCAGGCCGACCAGGTCGAGAAGGGCGAAGGGACCCATGGGGAACCCGCAGCCGCCCTTCATGGCCGTGTCGATGTCGTCGCGGCTGGCCACCTTCTGCTCCAGCAGGCGGACGGCGTTGTTCAGGTAGGGGAAGAGCAGGGCGTTGACGATGAAGCCGGCCTGGTCCTTCACCTCGACCGGCGACTTCCCGCACGTCTCGGCGAACGCCCGGGCCGAGGCGATGGTGTCGTCGGAGGCGGTGATGGGGCGGACGATCTCGACCAGGGCCATCACCGGCGCCGGGTTGAAGAAGTGGACCCCGCAGACCTTGTCGGGCCGGCCCGTCTCCATGGCCATGTCCACCACGGCCAGGGTGGAGGTGTTGGTGGCCAGGATGGTGTGCTGGCCGCAGACGCGATCGAGCTCGGAGAAGAGGTGCTTCTTCACGGCCAGGTCCTCGACCACCGACTCGATCACCAGATCGCAGCCCGCCAACTCGGAGAGATCGGTCACCGGCGTGACCCGGGCCAACGCCGCGTCCCGCTCCTCGGAAGCCAGCTTCCCCTTGTCGACCTGCTTGGCCAGGGACTTCGCCATTCCGGCGACCATCCCGTCGGCCGTGCCCTGGGCACGCGAACGGAGGACCACCTCGAAGCCGTGAACGGCGGCGGTCTCGGCGATGCCGGAACCCATGATGCCGGAACCGACGATTCCTATTCGCTTGAGGGACATGACCGTATGTTACCAAGCAGTAGGAAGAGGGCTCCCCCCGACCGATCCCCGGCTCAGCGACGGGCGCCGCGCAGGGCCCGACGGAGCAGGGCCGGTCCGGTCCGGACGAAGAGCTCGGGGGAGAGGCGGTAGACGGCCCACGCGGCGCGGGCGTGGCGGGGCGAGACGATGAAGGCCCGGTTCCGGGCCACGCCGGCCAGGACGTCGTCGGCCAGCGACGCCGACGGATAGGGCTCGCCGATCGACCGGGTGAGCATCCGCCGCCCGTCGGGGAGGCTGGCCACGGCGGGCACGTCGGCCGGGTTCCCCTTGTCGAGGAGCGGGGTCTCGATGACACCGGGGCAGACGACGCTGACGCGGACCCCGTGCCCGGCCGCCTCCATTCTCAGGCTGGTGCTCAGGCCGACGACACCGTGCTTGGTCATGGCGTAGGGGGTGAGCATGGGCGCGGGGATGAGGCCGGCCAGAGAGGCCGTGTTGACGATGTGCCCCCGACCCTGCCCGATCATGACCGGGTAGGCGGCGGCCACACCGTGGACCACCCCACGGAGGTTGACGTCGATGACCCGGTCCCAGTGGACGAGGGACATATCCGAGACGTCGCCCGCCATGCCGACGCCGGCGTTGTTGAAGAGGAGATCGATGCGGCCGTGATCGGTGACGGTGCGATCGACGAGCTCGCCGAAGGCGCCGGCGTCGGTCACATCGAGAGCGGCGGCCGACGAGGCGGCCCCGGCGGCGCCGGCCCGGGGGTCGGCGGCCAGCTCGTCGGCGGCCGCCTTGGCCCCGGCCTCGTCGATGTCGGCCAGGACCACGGTCGCCCCCCGTCGCGCCAGGGCCGTGGACAGGGCCCGGCCGATACCCGAGGCCGCTCCGGTGACCACCGCCACCTGTCCGTCGAAGCGCGTCACCGTGGGCATGGCCCGAGCCTACGACCGGGACGACCGTGAGGTTCTAGGGTGACGGCCGTGGGTAGGGAATGTGGACCTCTGGCGCTGGTGGGTGGCGACGAATGGCAGCCGGGCTGCGATTTCGACGCCGAGCTGCTGGCGGCGTCGGGGGGGACCGAGGTCCTCGTCCTGCCCACGGCGGCCGCCTACGAGCATCCCGAGAAGAGCGTCGACTGCGCCCAGACCTGGTTCAAGGGGATCGGTGGGGTGGTGCGGGGCCTGATGGTCCTGGGCCGGCCCGATGCCGAGGACGAGGCCAACGCCGCCACCGTCCGGGCCAGTCGGTTCACCTATCTGGGGGGCGGGTCGTCGATGCATCTGCGCTCGGTGCTGAAGGGGTCCCTGCTCTGGGACGCCCTCCTGGCGGCGTGGCGTGACGGTGCGGTGGTGGCCGGGTCGTCGGCGGGGGCGATGGTCCTCACCGACC
Organism: uncultured Acidimicrobiaceae bacterium; assembly: GCA_963800065.1. Lineage (GTDB taxonomy): Bacteria > Actinomycetota > Acidimicrobiia > Acidimicrobiales > UBA8190 > CAWJFJ01. The sequence continues at coordinate 14,034 of CAWCZO010000004.1, forward strand.
CCATGGTGGACTCGCGCGGTGGTGCGCTGACCGTCGGCCTCGGCATGGTCGAGCAGATCGCCGTCATCCCGCACTTCGGTCACGAGAACGCCGAGAAGGTGCACCGGTCGATCGCCCTGGCGGCGCCCGGTCTGCCCGTGGTGGGGATACCGGAACGGACCGCCCTCATCCGTGACCCGGGCGGCGCCTGGCGCCAGGCCGGTCAGGGCACGGTGGAGGTCTTCGTGAGCGGACAGCCCGCCGGGTTCGACGCCCTGCCCCACTGACCACCGGGCCACGGCCACACCGTCCCGGTCCCGGTACCGGCCACCGGCCGTGGGATCCGCCGTCAGTCGGACTCGCTGATGGTGACCTTCTCGATGGTGACGCGTTCGGTGGGTTTGCCCTGCGGGGTGCCCACGGCGTCGATGGCAGCCACCGTCTCGAGCCCCGAGACCACTTTGCCGAAGAGCGAGTACTTGGGCGGCAGGGCCATGCCGTCGGGGCCGGAGATGACGAAGAACTGGCTCCCGTTGGTGTCGGGTCCGGCGTTGGCCATGGCCAGCGATCCCAACTCGTAACGCCCGGGCTTGGGCAGTTCGTCGGCGAACTGGTAGCCGGGACCTCCCGTCCCCTTCCCGGTGGGGTCACCGCCCTGGAGGACGAAGCCGGAAATGACCCGGTGGAAGACGATGCCGTCGAAGTAGTGGTAGCGGGCGAGGACGACGAAGCTGTTCACCGTGCGCGGCGCCGAGGCGGGGTCCAGGGCGATGGTCATCGTCCCCTTCGACGTCTCCATGGTGGCCGTGTAGCGCTTGTCCGTGTCGATGCACATGGGCGGCTCGGCGTCGAACTTCCGGCGCGGCGCGCTGGAACCGTCGGTGGCGGGAGGTTCGAAGGTCATGGGTTGCCTCTTCCGGTGGGTGGTCAGGACTCGGCGATGGTGACGGACAACATCCGGTGGGTCACCAGAGGTGTCCCGCTCGACGTCCCGTCGGCGTTGATCCTCTGGACCACGCTCTGGCCCGACGTGACGTGCCCGAACAGTGAGTAGCCGGGATTGTTGTACGGACCCACGAGGATGAAGAACTGGCTCCCGTTGGTGTTGGCGCCGGAGTTGGCCATGGCCACCTCGCCCGTCGTGTATCCCCCGGGGGGCGAGTCGTTCTCGTTGGCGAACTCGTAACCGGGTCCCGAGTCGGCTCCGCCGTTGCTCTGGTTCGGGCTACCGGTCTGGTCCATGAAGCTGGGGATCACCCGCATGAAGGCTTCGCAGTCGAAGAAGTGGTGATCGGCCAGGAACACGAAGCTGTTCACGGTCTTCGGTGCGTCCTTGGCGTCGAGGGCGATGGTGAAGGTACCGACGTCGGTCTTCACCGTCGCCGTGTACGTCTTCGACGTGTCGATCGTCATGGCCGGGGCCGTCTTGTAGGTGGGCTTGTCCAAGGGGGTCCGGGGGTTCGAGGGGCATCCGGCCGCCACCGCCGCCTGGTCGGCGGCCGTCTGGGCGGCGGAGGGTGCCGTCGTCGTGGTGCCCGGCGTCGAAGTCGTGGTGGGGGAACTGGTGGTGGTGGTGCCGGACTTCTTGCCGGCCGTGTTCTTGGTGCTGTTGCCCGAGACCAGGACGTAGATCAGGGCGGCCACGGCCACCAGGACGACGACCGTGATGGTCCGACGGACCGTCGAACGCCGTCTCTGCGCCCGCTGGAGGGCGGCCTGCTTGGCGTCTCTGGCGGCGCGTTTGCGCGCCCGCTTATCGCTCGGCATGGCCCGACACCCTACCCGGCCGGTGGGCACCGGGCCGGTCGGCCGCCCCGGTGCCGGTGCCCGGATGACCCCTGTGGGGGCGTCCGCCGGGGGCCGGGGTGACCGGCGATAGCGTCATGAGATGCCTCTGGTCGTGCAGAAATTCGGTGGGACCTCGGTCGGTGACGCCGACCGGATCCGGGCCGTCGCCGATCACGTGGCCCGGACCCGGCGCAACGGCGACGATGTGGTCGTCGTGGTGAGCGCCATGGGCAAGACCACCGACGACCTGATCAGGCTGGCCGACGACGTCAGCCGGATCCAACCGCCGCGCGAGCTCGACATGCTGCTCACGTCGGGGGAGCGGGTCACCATGGCGCTGCTCGTCATGGCCCTGGCCGAGCTGGGGATCGACGCCGTGTCCTTCACCGGCAGCCAGGCCGGGATCATCACGGACACGACCCACACCAAGGCCACCATCATCGAGGTCCGCGCCGACCGGCTCCGCGAGGCGCTGAAGGACGGCCGCGTCCCCGTGGTGGCCGGCTTCCAGGGGGTCTCCACCGATCGCGACGTGACCACCCTGGGGCGCGGCGGCTCCGACACCACGGCCGTGGCGATGGCGGCTGCGCTGGGCGCCGATGCGTGCGAGATCTACACCGACGTCCCGGGCGTCTTCAGCGCCGATCCCCGGGTCGCCCCCGCCGCCCGCCGGTTGTCCCGGGTCAGCTTCGAGGAGATGCTCGAGATCGCCGCCAGCGGGGGCCGGGTCCTCTCGTTGCGCTCGGTGGAGTTCGCCCGCAACCATCACGTGCCCCTGCACGTCCGCTCCAGCTTCACCTGGGAACCCGGGACGTGGGTCGTCGAGGAGGATGTGTCCATGGAACAACCTGTCGTGACCGCCATCACCCATGACACGTCGGAGGCCAAGGTCACCGTGACCGGGGTGCCGGACCGGCCCGGTGTCGCCGCCCACCTCTTCCGGGCCCTGGCCGACCGCAAGGTCAACGTCGACACCATCGTGCAGAACACCTCTCTGCACGGGACCACCGACATCTCCTTCACGGTGCCCATGGTCGATCTCGACACCAGTCTGGAGACAGTCGGTGCCCTGGCGCCGGAGATCGGGGCCGGTGAGGTCACGTCGGACGACACCATCGCCAAGGTGTCCCTCGTGGGCGCCGGGATGCGTAGCCATCCCGGGGTGTCGGCCACCATGTTCGAGACGTTGGCCGAGGCGGGGATCAACATCGAGATGATCTCCACGTCGTCCATCCGGATCTCGTGTGTGGTCCGGGCCGATCGCGTGGAAGAGGCGGTCCGGATCCTGCACAGCGCCTTCGAGCTGTCCGACTGAGAGCGGCGGTGGCGGGGAAGGCCGCCCGAGCGGCGGGGAAAGACTCCCCCCGTCGCGTAGGATTGCCCTGTGCGAATCGGTGTCATCGGGGCCACGGGTCAGGTCGGGACGGTCATCCGATCCCTCCTCGTCGAGCGCGCCTTCCCCGTCGACGACGTCCGCTTCTTCGCCTCGTCGCGGTCGGCGGGGCGCCGCCTGCCCTGGGACGGGGACGAGGTCGACGTCGAGGATGCCGAGACCGCCGACTACGCCGGCATCGACCTGGCCCTGATGTCCACGGGGGCGACCGCGGCGCGGATCCTGGCCCCTCGGGTGGCCGCCGCCGGGGCCATCGTCATCGACAACTCCTCCGCCTGGCGGATGCACCCCGACGTCCCCCTCGTCGTCCCCGAGGTCAACGCCGACGCCCTGGACAGCATCCCCCTGGGGATCGTGGCCAATCCGAACTGCACGACGATGGTGGCCATTCCCGTCCTCGGCCCTCTGCACCGTGAGGCCGGGCTCCGCCGGCTCGTGATCTCGACCTACCAGGCCGTGTCGGGGGCAGGTCCTACCGGCGTCGGCGAGCTCGAGGAGCAACTGGCCAAGACGGTGGCGGACGCCGCCGCCCTCACCTTCGACGGCGCCGCCGTGGAGTTCCCCCCGCCCACCGTCTTCGCCGGTCCCGTCGCCCACAACGTGCTCCCGCTGGCCGGCACCCTCCTCGACGACGGCTCACGGGAGACCAACGAGGAACGGAAGCTGCGCGACGAGGCCCGGAAGATCCTGGGCATCGCCGATCTGGCCGTCTCGGGGACCTGCGTCCGGGTGCCGGTCTTCACCGGGCACAGTCTCTCCATCAATGCCGGCTTCGAGCGTCCTCTCAGCGTCGAACGGGCCATCGCCGTTCTGGAGGCGGCGCCCGGTGTCCGCTACCTGGACGTCCCCACCCCGCTGGCCTCCGTCGGCACCGATCCCGTGATCGTCGGTCGCATCCGCCACGACCCGACGGTGGCCCACGGTCTGGCCCTGTTCGTCTCCGGCGACAACCTCCGCAAGGGGGCGGGGTTGAACGCCGTGCAGATCGCCGAGGCCCTGCTGGCCCGCCGGTCCTGAAGGTCCGGTCCTACGGGCGCGCCGTAGCGGCCCGCCCGGCCAGGACCGAGATGCGGCGGGCCAGGTTGACGGCGTGGTCGCCGAAGCGCTCGTAGAAGCGGGCGACGAGGGCCGCCTCGATGGCCACCGGCAGGGGCATCGAGCCGCTGGCGATCTCGGCCGTCAGGGTCACGTGCAGCTCGTCGAGCTCGTCGTCCAGGGACTCGACGTGCTCGGCCACGTCGGGGGAGCGGTCGGCATAGGCGTCGGCCGTGGCCCGCCACATCTCGCTCGCCACCTCTCCCATCTGCTCGACGAGCCCCCGGGCCCGGTGCGAGAGCTCCATCCCGAGCCCGCGTACCGCCCGCCGGGAGACGTGCTCGGCCAGGTCGCCGCTGCGTTCGAGATCCGGGAGCATCCGCAGGACGGCCACCAGATAGCGCAACTCCTCGGGACCGGTGGCCCGCTGGGCCAGCTGCCGCTGGGCCAGCTGCTCGACCTCGAGGTAGAGGGTGTCGATCATCTCGTCGCTGTCGGCCAGGACCCGGGCCGCTTCGCGGTCGCCGGCCAGGAGGGAGTGGGTGGCCCCGGCCACGCCTTCGCCGACCAGGGCGAAGAGCTGGATGATCTCACGGTCGATCCGGTCGAGGCTCTCGGAGACCTCGTCGGACCCGCTGTTCAAGGAGAAGAGCCGGGCCACGCCGCCACCGTAGCGCCGCCGCCCGTCCGACGTCCCGGTCTCGGACCTCCGATCACAACCGGCGGACAACGATCGGTGACCGGCCACAGATCGGCGGCCCGAGATCCGGTCCCGTCCGGCACGGGGACGGTACCGTCGGTGGGGTGGAGAGGGACGGGGGACGGCCCACCGGGACCGGGCCCGGGCGGAGGGTCCGATGAGCGCCGGCGACCAGGGAGCCTGTTCCGAGGTCGTCCGCCTCGACGGCCACGTGGTGGATTCCCTGCTTCTCCCCAAGGTCCTCGACGCCATCGTCGACGCCGGCGCCTCCTACGAGATCCTCGAGCTCGAGGTGGGCACCACCACCCTCGACCCCAGCCACGTCCGGATCCGGGTCAGCGCCGCCGACGAGTCGGCCCTCGACGCCCTCCTGGCCGACGTCCAGGTCCACGGTGTCAACCGGGAGGACGCCTCGGACGCCGAACTGGTGGCGGCACCGGCCGACGGCGTGTTGCCCGCCGAGTTCTACTCGACCACCAACCTGGCCACCTGGGTACGGGTGGGCGGGCACTGGATAGCCAGTGGGCGCCCGGAGATGGACTGCGCCCTCGTCGTCGATCCCGCCGCCACGCCGGCGGCCCGGGTGCGGATGGTTCCCATGCACCGGGTCCGGGCCGGCGAGGCCGTGGTCGTCGGGTGGCGGGGCGTCCGGGTCGAGACACCGACGCGCCCCGACGACGGCGATGGATTCGGGTTCATGACGTCCGAGGTCTCCTCCGAGAAGCCGAAGGCGGTGAGCCTGGCCCGTGTGGCCGCCAGCATCCGCGAGGCGCGCGACCGGCGCCAACGCGGCGCCGGCGCCGGCGGCCGCGTTCTGGCCGTGTGCGGGCCCGCCGTGGTCCACACCGGCGCCGCCCCGGCCCTGGCGCGGCTGGTGCGCCACGGCTGGATCCAGGTCCTCTTCGCCGGGAACGGCTTTGCCACCCACGACATCGAGTCCAACGTCCTGGGCACGTCGCTCGGGGTGTCGCTGGGTGAGGGGGTGCTGTCCGAGCACGGGCACGCCAACCATCTCCGCGTCATCAACGAGGTACGCCGCTTCGGGTCCATCGCCGCCGCCGTGGAGGCGGGATGGCTGGCCGGGGGGGTCCTCTTCGAGTGCGTGCGGGCCGGGGTGCCCTTCGTTCTGGGCGGTTCGGTGCGCGACGACGGACCTCTCCCCGACGTGATCTCCGACACCGTGGCCGCCGCCGACGCCATGCGGGAGTTGCTCGACGACGTCGACGTGGCCGTCATGCTGGCCACCACCCTGCACGCCATCGCCACCGGAAACCTCCTGACGGCCGGTGTGGAGACCTACTGCGTCGACATCAACCAGGCGGTCGTGACCAAGCTCGCCGATCGCGGCAGCCATCAGGCTCTCGGCATCGTCACCGACGTGGGCCTGTTCATGGGAGACCTGGCCGACCGTCTGTGCGGTGCCGAGCGATGACCGCCCTGGGATGGGGACGCCGATTCCTCGTCTGTCGGCCACTGCACTTCACCGTGGCCTACGAGATCAATCCGTACATGCACGTGCAGGTCCACCCCGACCCGGCCGTGGCCCTGGCCGAGCACGACGGGCTGGTGACGACGTTGCGGGCGGCCGGTGCCCACGTGGAGTTCCTCGATCCCGTCCCCGGGCTCCCCGATCTCGTCTTCACCGCCAACGCCGGCGTGGTCGACGGCGGGGCCTTCGTCCCCAGTCGCTTCCGCCATCCCGACCGTCAGGGTGAGACACCTCACGACACGGCCTGGTTCTCGGCCCGTGGGTACCGCGTCACGTCGTTGCCGGGCGACGAGCCCTTCGAGGGGGCGGGCGACGTGCTGCCGTTCGGGGCGGAGCCTGGCGCCGGGCGCCCACCGGTGCTGGTGGCCGGCTACCGCACACGCTCGTCCGTCGGTGCCCAGACCGACCTGGGGACGCTGCTCGGGGTGCCGGTACGGACCGTCGAGCTCGTCGACGAGCGCTTCTACCACGTCGACCTGGTCTTCTGTCCCCTGGACGACCGGCGCGCCCTCGTGGCCCCGCAGGGCCTCGACCGCTATGGCTGCCGCGTCCTCGAGGAGCTCGTGCCCGATCCGGTGTGGCTGACCGACGAGGAGGCGGCCGCCTTCTGCGCCAACTCGGTCGTCGTCGGTGACGTCGTCGTCATGCCGTCGTGCACGCCGCGACTGGGTCGGATCCTGGAGGACGGCGGTCTGTCGGTGGCCGTCTCGCCCGTCGGCGAATTCCTGAAGGCGGGCGGCGGGTGCCGGTGTCTGACGCTGGCCCTCGACGTGGATCTCTCGGGTGCCGGCCCGGCCGCCGTGCCGTCGGCGAGGCCGTCAGTCGACGAGGGCCTGGTACACGAGTTGCCGTAACTGCGACCGGATGGGGTGGGTGCTCGACGGGAGCAGTTGGGTCATGAACAGCGCCGTCATCTCCTCGGCGGGGTCGACGAAGAAGGCGGTGCTGGCGGCACCACCCCAGGCGTATTCACCGGCCCGGGACAGCACCTTGTTCTTGACCGGGTCCCTCATCACCGAGAACCCGAGTCCGAAGCCGATGCCGTCGAATGTCGTCTCGGCGAAGAGGGGGCGCCCGAAGGCCTCGAGGTCGGCGTCCCCGGGGAGGTGGTTGCGTGTCATGTAGGCCACGGTCCGGGTCCCGAGGAGCCGGACACCGTCGAGCTCGCCACCACGCATGAGCATCTGCGTGAAACGGTGGTAGTCGGAAGCGGTGCCGATCAGTCCGCCCCCGCCGGACAGGCAGCTCGGACGCGACACCGGCGATGCCCCGAAGTCGTCGAGTCGCGTCGCCGCGTTGGTCCCCGGAGCCGGGACGTACAGAGCCGCCAGGCGGTCGGCGGCCGACTCCTCGATGGCGAAGCCCGTGTCGGAGAGGCCCAGGGGTCCGAAGATGTGATCGGCGAAGAAGTTGTCGAGGGGCTGGCCCGAGGCGACCTCGACGACGCGGCCGAGGACGTCGGTGGCCACCGAGTAGTTCCATTCCCGCCCCGGCTGGAAGAGCAACGGCAGCCCGGCCCAGCCGTCGCAGCACGCTTCGAGGTCCCACCCCTTGGGGGTCGCCCACTCGAAGCCGGTCCGCCGGTACATGGCGTCGACCGGATGGGTGTGGTGGAAGCCGTAGGTGAGCCCGGCGGTGTGGGTGAGGAGGTGCCAGATGCGGACGGGCTCGACCACCGGGTCGGTGACGGGCCGCAGGGCCGAGCCCGAGCGCCAGACGCGGGCGTCGGCGAAGGAGGGGATGAAACGGCTGACCGGGTCCTTGAGCTCGAAGGCGCCCTGCTCGTAGAGCATCATGGCCGCCACCGACGTCACCGGTTTGGTCATCGAGGCCAGGCGGAACAAGGTGTCGTGCTCGACCGGGAGCTCCGCCTCGATGTCGCGCCGGCCGTACGTCGACAGGTGGGCGACGCGACCGCCCCGGGAGACCAGGATGAGCCATCCGGGAAGGAGGCCGCCGTCGACGTAGCGGGCGAAGTGGGCGTCGAGGCGGCTCAGGCGCTGCCGATCGAGACCGACGGCGGTGGGATCGACCTCGACGCTCAGATCACCCACGGGACCGCCTCCCCCGTTCTCGTTGGGCGGACACTAACCCGAGTCGACGTCGGCATCGATGAGCCGCGGCCCTCCCGGCCAGTTCACATAACGCCACCACCAATTGAGGAGGACGATGAGCCGGTTCCGGAAGCCGATCAGATAGACGATGTGCAACCCGAGCCAGGCCAGCCATCCCAGACTGCCCCGCAGCACGAGGCCCCGGGGAAGTTCCGTCACCGCCGCTCGTCGACCGATGGCGGCCATCATGCCCTTGTTCGCGGTAGTGGAACGGTTCGGTGGGCCGGCCCTCCCGGCGCCGCAGGATCTGGGCTGCCGCGTGGGTGCCGGACTGGATGGCCACCTGGGCCAGCTGGGGGCACGGGTCGGCCCCACCGGCCGCCCGGGGCACGGCCGCCGCGTCCCCGACCACATAGACCTCGGGGTGACCGTGCAGCGTGAGGTCGTCCTCCACCGCCACCCGCCCACCGCGGCCGTGCTCCACGGGCAGTCCGCCCGCCAGGGTGCCGTCCACGGTCACCCCACCGGCCCACACCACGGCGGCGGCGCCGATCCATTCGCCGCCCACCAGGCGCACACCGGACGCCGTCACCTCCTGGACGGGCGCGCCCAGGCGGACGGTCACACGGCGCGACCGCAGGGTCTCGGCGGCGTAACGGCCCAGGGCACCGGTGAAACCGGCCAGCAGCCGGTCGCCGGCGTCGAGGAGGACGACACGACTGCGCCGGGGGTCGATACGCAGACGGTCCTGACGGACCGCGACGTCGAGAAGCTCCATCAGTGCGCCCGCCGTCTCGACGCCGGTGGCGCCACCGCCGATGACCACGAAGGTCGGCGCCCCGCCGTCGAAGTCCTCGGGGTGGGCGTCGGCCGCCTCGAGGGCTCCGAGAACGGCGTTGCGTAAACGGCGGGCGTCGCCGAGCGTGTAGAGGGGCCGGGCGTGGACGTCCGCCCCCGTGATGCCGAGGAACCCGGCCGTGGCCCCCGTTGCCACGATCAGGTGGTCGTAGTCGACGGCGGAACCGTCGGAGAGGGTGACCCGGCGGTTGTCGAGGTCGACCGAGGCCACCTGATCGTGACGGAAGACGACGTTGTGGTCGCGGCGGAAGATGGTGCGGACGGGGTAGGCGACGTCGGCCGGGTCGAGTCCCGCCGTGGCCACCTGGTAGAGCAGGGGTAGGAAGGTGTGGAAGTTGTGCTGGTCGATCAGCTTCACCTCGACAGGTGCCCCGGCCAGGTGCCTGGTGGCGGCGAGGCCGGCGAACCCGCAGCCGATCACCACGACGCGGTCCATGGTCGCAGAGGATGACACGACGGCGGGGCCCCGTGGAGGTCCGCGTCCGGGAGCGGTCAGCGGGCGGCCAGGGTCCGCGCCGCCGTCGTGATGTCGGCCACCTGGGGGAGGATCGCCGCCTCCAGCGACGGCTCGTAGGCGACGAAGGTGTCGGCCGCCGCCACCCGGGTGACGGGGGCGTCCAGGGCCCAGAAGCAATGCTCCGCCGTCCAGGCCGCCACCTCGGCCCCGAATCCGGCGGTCAGTGTGTCCTCGTGGACGACGAGGAGCCGACCGGTCCGTTCGACCGATTCGGAGACGAGATCGTGATCCCACGGGGCCACCGTCCGCAGGTCGATCACCTCGACGCTGCACCCTTCGTCGGCCAGCTGGCCGGCGGCCACGAGCGACTTCTGGACGGTGGCCCCCCACGTGACGATGGTCAGGTCCCGTCCCGGACGGGCCACGGTGGCGCGACCGAAGGGCACCGTCCATCCCGCCGGGGGATAGGGGTCGGCGGCGTAGCGCTGGCGGTAGAGGTGCTTGTGCTCGAGGAACAGCACGGGATCGTCCGAGGCGAACGCTGACCGCAGGAGACCGACGGCATCGCGTGTGCGCGACGGGAAGGCCACCAGGAGTCCGGGGATGTGGGCGAAGATCGACTCGCCGCTCTGGGAGTGCCAGATGCCTCCCCCCGTCAGGTAGCCGCCGATGGCCACGCGGACGACCAGGGGACAGGTGAAGGCGCCGTTCGAGCGCCAGCGGATGGTCGCCATCTCGCTGCGGAGCTGTTGCATGGCCGGCCAGATGTAGTCGAAGAACTGGATCTCGGCACAGGGACGCAGTCCGCGCAAGGCCTGGCCGACGCCGCGGCCGACGATGTTCGACTCGGCCAACGGGGTGTTGTAGCAGCGCGCCGAACCGAAGCGTCGTTGCAGTCCCCGGGTCACGCCGAACACCCCGCCCTTGCCCTCGACGTCGGCGAGGACGTCGTCGTCGGCGTCGGCGACGTCCTCACCGAAGACCCTGATCCGTTCGTCGGCGGCCAGAAGGTCGTGCAGGGTCCGACCGATGGCGTCGGCCAGTAGGACGGGCTCGGCCGACGGATCGGGGGCGGGATCCGGATCCGGCTGGCGCCGGGACGAAGTGGCCACGACGTTGTCGGTCACGGTGGCCGGGTCGGGACGGGGCGCGGCCAGGGCTTCGTCGGCAGCCCGGGCGGCGGTGTCCTTGGCCGCGGCGCGGATGGACTGCGCCTCATCGGCCGTCAGGAGGGCGCTGGCGACGAGGGCCCGTTCGAAGGTGTCGATGGGGTCGTGGGCCAGCTCCCGAGCCAGCTCGTCGGCGCCGCGGTACTTGGCTTGGGAGTCGGCCGCCGAGTGGGAATAGGGACGGGTGACGCGGGCGTGGATGAGACCGGGCCCCTCCCCGGCGCGCACGCGGGCCACGGCCCGGGCGCCCACCGTCCGGCAGGCGGCGTAGTCCCATCCGTCGACCGTCGTCACGGCCAGTCCCCGGAAGCCCCGGACCAGCTCCGACACCGGTGCGGGGGCCTGGTCGGAGGACCGGACGGAGATGGCGTACCCGTTGTCGGCCACCACGTAGAGCACCGGGAGGTGGAGCCGACAGGCCGTGTTCAGGCTCTCCCAGAATTCGCCCTCCGAGGTCGTCCCCTCGCCCAGTGACACGTAGGTCAGCTCGTCGCCGTGGGTGCGACAACCCGGCAGGCCCGGTCGTGGCGCCAGATAGCGGCCCGCCTCGGCACAGCCCACGGCGGGGAGGCACTGGCTGCCGGTGGGAGAGGACTGGGTGACGATGTTCCTGGTGACGTCACCCCAGTGGCACGGCATCTGGCGCCCGCCCGAGGCCGGATCCTCCGAGGACCCCACCGCCTCGAGGAGGATGTCGAGCGGCGTCACGCCCAGAGCGAGGACGAGGGCGCGGTCGCGGTAGTAGGGGAAGAACCAGTCGTAGGCGGGTCGCAGCGACCGGGCCAGGGCGGTGAGGAGGATCTCGTGGCCGGCGCCCGAGATCTGGAAGAAGACCCGGCTCTGCTTCTGCAGGAGGATCTCCCGGTCGTCGAGGGCGCGCGACAGGCAGGCCAGGCGGAAGTCCTCGACGAGCTCGTGGGCCGGATAGGCGTCCAGGCCCGATCCTCGGGATGCCCCGGCGGCGTCCGCCCCGGTGGCTGCGTGCATCGTTTCCGACGCTACCGCTTCCACCCGGCGGGGGAGGTCCTGAGCCCACCACCGACCGCGACCGGATCCCACCCCGCGTACCCGCCATACCCGTCGGTGTCACACCCCACCGGTACGCTCGGACGGCAAGCGCCGGCTAGCAGCGAGACCGGCCCGGAAGGACACCCGTGAACTCCTGGAGCCTGCTCTCATGATCACCGGATTGGTCGTCGGCATGGTGGCGGGGGTGGCCGTGGGCGGCGCCGTCGTGCTCGTGGTGTCCTCCGGTCGCCTGGCCAAGCGGGTGTCGGCGCTGCAATCGCAGCAGGCGGCGGCCGCGGTGTCGGCTGACGCCGAGTTGGTCCGTCTGCGGAGCCTGCTCGACCGGGAGCGGGCCACAGCGGCCGAACGCCAGGCCACCCACGAGGAGGCACGCGAGCTGGCCGCCGGCGTCTTCGCCGAGCTGTCGAGCAGGGCCTTGGAGCAGAACAACGCCCAATTCCTGGCCCTGGCCGAGGCCCGTCTCAAAGAGGCCCGGCAAGCGGCCCAGGGCGACCTCGACCAGCGCCGGCAGGCCATCGAGCAGCTCCTCACCCCTCTGGCCGATCAGCTCGGACGTTACGAACAGGGCCTGCGGTTGCTCGAGCTCGAACGCCAACGGGCCTACACGGGGCTCAGCGCCCAGGTGACACAGCTGGCCGAGTCCCAGGAGAAGTTGCAGTCCGAGACCAGGAACCTGGTGACCGCCCTGCGCTCACCGGCCACCCGGGGTCGTTGGGGTGAGATGCAGTTGCGCCGGGTGGTGGAGATGGCGGGCATGCTCGAGCACTGCGATTTCGAGGAGCAGGTGCACACCGAGGGCGAGGAGGGTCGGTTGCGCCCCGACATGGTGGTCCACCTGCCCGGGACCAAGCGGGTCGTCGTCGACGCCAAGGTGCCCCTGCAGGCGTTCCTCGACGCCACCGACGCCACCGACGAATCGTCACGCAAGGCCCATCTCGTGAGTCATGCCCGGCAGCTCCGGGCCCACGTGGACGCTCTGTCGAAGAAGTCGTACTGGCAGCAGTTCGCCGACTCCCCGGAGTTCGTCGTCGCCTTCATCCCCGGCGATCCCCTGCTCGCCGCCGCACTCGAACACGACTCGGCGCTGCTGGAGCACGCCGTGACCAACCACGTCCTGCTGGCCACACCCACCACACTGATCGGGCTCCTGCGCGCCGTCGCCTACGGATGGCAGCAGGACGCCCTGGCCGAGAACGCCCGCGAGGTCCAACAGATCGGTCGCGAGCTCTACAAGAGACTGGCCACCTTCGGAGAGCACATGGCCCGCACCGGGCGCAGCCTGAGCGGGGCCGTCGACGCCTACAACAAGGCGGTCGGATCACTGGAGCGCAACGTGATGCCACAGGCGCGTCGGTTCCAGGAGCTCGGGGTGGGCGGCTCGGACAAAGAGGTCCCGATGCTCGATCAGGTGGACGCCGTCGCCCGCCGTCTGCAGACGGTCGATTCGGGCGGGGCCGTGCGCCCCCTGGTCGACAAGACGCCAGAGTTGGAGTTGCTCGAAGGATCGGGACAGGAGCGGCCCGAACTTCCCGGTGCGGCCGAAGGATGAGCCCGTCGCTCAGGTGACGACCAGGTCGTCGGCCACCCGGCGGGCCAGGGCACAGGCGTCGGCCAGATCGCTGCCCTCGAGCAGGTGCTCATCGGGCTGAGCGCCCCCGACGAAGACGACGACGCACCGGGCCACGGGGTGGCCGGTCGCCGATTCCAGGGCCACGGCGGCGGCCGCCACCCGGAGCCGGTGGGCGGCGGTCGCCGGGGGGTCGGCGTCCGGGGCCCGGCCCGTCTGGTACTCGACGACGACCAGGCCCTCGTTGTCCTCGACGACGAGGTCGACGAACCCCTCGAGGACGCCGTCGTGTCCGACGGGGGCCGTGACGGAGACCCGGCGCCAGTGCCGGCGGAAGGCGGCGGCGGCCACCGTCGGGCTGGTCAGGGCCCGATCGACCATCGTCGCCACCTCCGACGCGTGGTCGGTCACTCCCTCGGTCACCGCCCGCGCCCGGGCCACCTCGGCCGCCGGTCTCCCCGCCGCGTCGCACCGTGTGGCCAGATCGAGTTCGGCCAGCGCGCCGCGCACGGCCCGTCCCACCCGCCGTCCTCGGTCCGTCTGCTCCCCGGCGGTGATGGACCCGTGCCGCGCCACCGCCGGCGCCGTGGCGACGGGTCGGCGTCGCAGGGCGGCCAGCAGGCGGGCGCGGTCCGCCTCCCAGTGCACCGGCAGGGGAACCGCCTCCGTCGGTGGACCTTGGCCACCGCTCTGGGCTGCTCCGTCGGTCGCCTCGACGGGGGGCAGACCCCGCCACAGGGAGGGGTTGCGGGCGCAGATCCTCGTCACCAGGGCGGCCGGGCTGGTCTGGGGGCCACCCATCCGTTGCTTGTGGTGCAGGCAGACGACGAGGTGGTCCCGTGCCCTCGTCATGCCGACATAGAGCAGCCGGTGCCGTTCGAGGACGTCGAGATGTTGCTCGCGTAGGACGGCCTGCTCGAAGCCGGCCGTGCGGAAGCGCCCGACGCGGATCTCGGGGACGTGGTGGTCGGTCCAGAGCACGGCCGGAGGCGGCGGGCCGTCGGCCTGGTCACGCTCCAGTCCGGCCAGGACGACGACGGGGAACTCGAGTCCCTTGGCCCCGTGGATGGTCATCACCCGGACGGCGTCGTCGTCAGGGTCCGGTGGGCCCACCCCGCCGACGCGTCCGTCGCCGGCGGCACGGAGCTCGGCCCACGTCAGAAAGTCCCGCATGGTCCCGCCCGGGGACTCGTCGAAGAGACGGGCCTGGTCCTGCAGCCATCGCAGCCGCTGCCAGTGGTCGCGGGGCCGGCCATGGGCGAGGGCGAGCTCGAAGCTGCGCAGTTCGCGGTAGGCGGCGCCCACCATGGCGGACGGCTCCCACCACCATCGCCGGCGGTGCAGACGATCGAGGACGGCCATGGCCACGGCGACGGGGTGGGCTTCGAGACCGGCCGGGGGGGCCGTGCGCGGGTCCCACGTGCCGCCGGCCCCGTGCCACGTCACCAGGTCGTCGTCCCCGCAGGCCAGACCGGGTGAGCGCAGGGCGGCCAGGACGGCCACGGCGTCGGCGGGGTCGTCGGAGGCACGGAGGACGGCCAGGACGTCACGGATCTCCCGGGCTCCCCACAGCAGCGCCGCCCCTTCCAGCCGGTAGGGCACGCCGGCCTCCTCGAACGCCTCCTCCAGCGCGCTGAGCGCCGAACGAGCCGGGATCATGACGGCGATGTCCGCCCACCGAACGGGGCGGTGCGTCTTTCGCTCGGAGTCCTCGACCGGCCATCGAGCGCCCACCATCTGACCGATGGACGCCGCCGCCTCCCCGGCCGCCCGGCGGCGGATCTCGGAGGCCGAGCCGCCCATGGCCCCGCCCACCACGGTGACGGGGAGTGGTCCGCCGCCCGCCGCCGGGCCCTCGGGGGCGGGCGTCCGAGACGACCCCGTCGTCTCGCCGGGGTCGTCGATCCCGGCGAACGTCAGTTGCACGGCCCGGGCCGTGCGGGGCCCGGCGGCGTCGTCCGCCGGTTCGTTCCCCGTGGCGGCCCCAACGCGCCGTGTCGGCTCCAGGGGGAGGTGGGTGGCCTGGCCGGGCCCGGGGGCGGCGCCGAAGAGCTCCTCGAAGACGGCGTTCACGAAGTGGACGATGCCGGGGACGGATCGGAAGTTGGTCTGCAGGACGACGGTCGAACCGATCTCGGCCCGGACGGCGTCGAAGAGCTCGATGTCGGCCCGCCGGAACCGGTAGATGGACTGCTGGGCATCGCCGGCGACGAACAGCGCGCCCGGCCGCGCCCCTCCCACGTCGGAGGTCCCGTCCACGGCGGCGACGAGCCGGCCAGCCAGTTCCACCTGGATCGGGTCGGTGTCCTGGAACTCGTCGATCAGCAGCCGGCGGTAGCGCCGTCTCAGTGCGGCCAGCCCCCCGCCGTCGGCCCGCACCAGGCGCCGGGCGTGGACGAGCAGGTCGTGGAAGGTGAGGCGTCCCTCCGATCGGCGCTCTTCGGCGGCGGCCAACGTGAACGTGGCCAGGCGGGCGACCAGATCGCCGAGAACGGCACGGCGCACCCCGTCGAGAAGGTCGAGTCGCGCCTGCTCGGCTTCGGCGCAGGCGGCGCGCACCTCGGCGATGTGGCCGGCCCAGTTCTCCTGTCGCCCCTGGGCGCAGCGAAAGGAGGGCAGGGTGTCGAGAAGCTGGAGGACGGCGGGCGTGTCGGGTCGGGCCGCCGTCAACCGAGCCACGGCGTCGGTGACCGTGCCGCACAGATGGAGGGCCATCCGGTCCTCGTCGCCCGTGTACCAGCCGAGGGTGGCCCGGGCCCGTTCGAGGGCGTCGATGACCGGAGCGGGGTCGGTGGAGGGCCAGTGTCCGTCGCACGTCCGCGCCTGCAGAAGATGGGCGTGCCCTCCGTCCTCGAGCCTGTCCCAGTGGGCATGGAGGTGCCGGGCCACGGCGGCCAGGTCGGTGTGGCGCAGCCCCGCCGCGAACCCCAGCACCAGGGCGCGCTCGGCACTGGGGTCTTCGAACAGGATTTCGGCGTACCCGTTCCAGCGCTCCTCGAAGTCCGCCGTCTCGGCCGTGTCGTCGAGGACCTCGAAGCCGGGAGGGAGGCCGGCGTCGAGACACCGTTCCGCCAGGAGGCGCTGGGCGAACGAGTGGAGGGTGGAGATGGCGGCGTCGTCGACCTCGGCACGGGCCGTGACCATCCGCTCCTCGCCCGTCTCCGCCGCCGCCTCGACGGCCCGACGGATCTGTTGACGCAACTCGTCCGCCGCCGCTTCGGTGAAGGTGATCACCGCGATCTGGCGGAGCGGGACGGCGCCGGTGCGAACCAGGGCGAGGACGCGGCGCACCAGGGCCGTCGTCTTTCCGGTCCCGGCGCCGGCCATCACCATGAGGTTGGTGTCGAGGTCCCGCTCGATCGTGCCGCGGGCGTCGTCGTCGGCGGGCTCGGCGCTCATGGCCGGGGCCCTTCGTCGGGATCGACGAACCGCTTGACCACGGACCCGGCCAAGGCGCCGGGAACGCCACCGTTCACCACGGTGACCACGCCGCGCAGTTCGGGTCGGTTGTACTGGCGGCCCCATTCCCGGTCCCGGGACGGCGGGCACACATGGTCGAAGTCGCACCCGGTGCAGTTGGCGAAGCGACCGTTCGTCGGCGCCCCGGGGACCCCCGGGTAGCACCCGCTCTCCACGGCGTCGGCGATCAGCCCGACGACGTGACGAAATCGCGCCTTCGACGTCGGGAGTGACGACCAGGTGGAAGCAGGGTGCCGTCCGTTCGCCGGAGAGGAGCCAGTACCGGGCGTGGACGGGCCGCGGACCCCCGAAGCGGTCCAGCGCCGCCAGGGCATAGAGGGGGAGTTGGATGAGCTTGCCGCCCGCCACCGGATCGCGGGTCAGGTCGCTCAAGCGGCCTTGCCGGCCCGTCTTGTAGTCCGAAACCATCAACTGCCCGGCCGCGGTCCGGTCGACACGGTCGATGCTGCCCTGAAAGGCCACCGATCGACCGTCGTCCAGGACCACGGTGACCGGCGGGGTGCCGCCGCCGGCGGTGCCGAACGAGAGTTCGGCGGCGACGGGCTCGATGCCCGTCTCCTCGGCGTGGAAGCGCGACAGGTCGCGCCGGATGGCGGAGCGGTCCAAACGCCAGAGCAGGGGTTTCCCCACCAGACCGCCGGCTTCGGCGTCGTCGAGTCGCGCCGTGGCGATGGCCATGAGTCGATCGAGCGATCGCTCCGCCCCCGCCAGCCGCTCGGTGACGTACGCCTCGAGGATCCCGTGGACGAGGGTGCCCCGTGCCGTCGGTTCGATGCGCCACAACTCCTCGGGCCGGACGCGTGGCGTGATCCGCAGGACGCGGTCGAAGAGATAGCGACGCGGACAGGAGGCGTAGGTCTCGAAGCGGGTGGCCGACACCGGCGACTGGGGGTCGAAGGCCGAGACGCGTCCCGGCCCCACGTAGCCGTCGAAGCGCGTGAAGCGGGGCTCGGTCCGGCTCCGCATGGCCTCGAACCCGCGTGCCAGGCGGTCGTCGGCGATGGCGGTGGCCCCACGGGCGGGATCCCCCCCACGGCGCACCCAGCGGTCGAGCTGGCACAGTTCGAACTCCCGTACCGAGAGAGCCGGGTCGGCGGCGGCCAGAGCGGCGGCGAAGGAGTCCACCCGGGCCCGGCGCGTGTCGCTGTCCACCAGGTCGGCGAGCCAGCGCGACGGGACGTGGGGGCGGCCGGTTCGGGCGTCGCCCCGCGGCAGCGTGCCGATTCGCTCACCACGACCGCTGGCGACGGCGTACCGCAGGTCGTGTCGCATGGCCTCCTGGCGTTCGGCGCTCGTCGGCAGCGTCCCCGAGGCGTCCAGCCGGCGGATGTCGTCGCCCAGGAGTCCGCCGTGACCACCGTCACCGGGTGTCAGGGCGTCGGCCAGTCCGGCGATGACCACGCTGTGGAACCGCAGGCCCCGGGCGCCGGCGTAGGGGGACAGGAGGACGCCGTCGCCGAAGCCGCCGTCGGCGAGCTCGGGGACGTCGGGTGTCGCGGCCTCGAGCTCGACGCGCACGACCCGCCGGAACGACGCCAGATCGGCGCCGCCCGAGACGACGTCGAGATCACGCAGACCGGACACCACGCCGCGCACCTGCCGGGCGGCCGCCCGCTCGGCGACGGGCCACCCGCCGCCGTCGGCGGGGAGGTAGCGGTCGAGAAGACCGAGGGCCCACGCGCTGAGCATTTCCCACGAACGACCCGGCGGCTCCGTCCGGCGGAAGAGGTCGTCCATGAATGCGGCCAGGGCCGACGCGTCGTCGGCCTCGGGACCACCCCGGTCGACGAGGCGCCCGAGACGCACCCGCCACTGGACCGCTCCCCGCACCACTCCGGCGCAGGCGGACACCTCGTCCCACCGGCTGGTGGGCACCGGCGTCGCTCCCGACGGGACGATCACCGGGGCCGCCGAGAGCCACCCCAGCACCTGCCGACGGGGCCAGTCACCACCGGCCAGGTCCAGCAGGCCCAGGAGGGCCCGACCGGTCATGGAGCGGTCCAGACGGCGCAGTCCGGGCCCGTGGCCGGCCACCCCGGCGTCGTTGAGCTGCTGCTGCAGGATCCGGGCGTAGGTGGGGCCCGGTGGATGGAAGACGGCTTGTTGCCACAGCGGCACACCGCGCTCGGCGGCGGCGATGATCGAGCGCAGCGCGCTCCGCGCCTCTTCGTCGGGGTCGGCGCAGGGACGGACCTCGGTGAGGGTGGCCGCCTCGTCGGCCGGGGAGGCGTCGAGACGCCGTGCCCCCAGGAGGTCGAGGACGGCGCGCTCGACGGGGGCGGTGGCGCCCAGCTGCCAGGTCACCAGGGGGCCGAGGGCCTCCATCGCCGGCGACGGGCGCCGACGGGCGACGGCCAGGGCTTCGGCGGCGAGACCGGCGGTGTCGACGAGTCCGCCGTCCTGCAGGTTCCGGCGGACGGCGACGAGGAGACCGACGAGGTCAGCACCCCGCCCGGGCCGCGCCGCGATCGCCTCGAGCGTCGCCCGGGGACACCGGCCCAGCTGGACCAGGGCGCGGCGGAGCTCGGCCGGAGCGGCCGGCTGCGACGAGAAAAGCCCGAGCCAACCCCCGGCGGCGACCGCCTGGGCCCCGATGACCTCGAGTTCGGCGGCCGGCGACGCCGGGCGCAGCCCGCGGGCGGCGAGAGGGGGCCCGCTGAGCGTCCCCACCAGCGAGGAGACGGTGGTGAAGCGGAGGTTGGCCCATCCCCGGCGGCCTCCGGCGGCCGACCCGGTCCCGAGCGTCCGGCGGATGAAGAGGGCGGCATCACCCGACGGGACCACCACCGTCACCGGCGCCAGCGGGTCACCGCCCTTGGCGTCCTCCAGCTCCCGACCCAGTCCTTCGAGAGCGGCGTCAGCGGTGTCGGTGCCGGTCGAGCAGGGAATCACCCGCGGCATGCTATGGCCCGGTCGTGGCGACGACGCCCGTCACGAGGCGGGCGGAAGGTGTTCGGTGGCGACGGGATCCGGTCCGGTGTCGGCGACCCCTTCCCAGCCCGGTCGGCGCGGCTGGATCCCGTAGGCGTGACGAACCCGGAGCCGCCACCAGATGGCCATGGTGTCGCGCAGCATCTCCACGACCACCTTGACCGAGACGGTGCTCGTGAACCGGATTCCGATGCGGACCGGCGCCTCCACCAGGTGGCGGTACCCGAAGAAGCGGGCCAGCACCAGGAGCTCGAGGTCGAAGGCGTAGCCCTGCTCGACCATGGACGGCAGGACGTCGATGAGGACGTCGCGCCGGACCAGCTTGATGCCGGCCTGCGTATCGCGGACGTCGAGACGGAACAGGAGCCGGACCAGTTGCTGGTAGCCCCACGAGTACAGCCGGCGCGCCGGAGGGTAGACGACCTGGGAGTCACGGTGGCGCTTGCTTCCGAGGACGACGTCCGGGCGCTGCGTCCGCACGACCTGGACGAATTCCTCGAGCAGTTCCGGGGGGACGTCCCCGTCGGCGTCGATGAAGCCGAGGTACCGGCCCCGCCCGCGCTCGAGGCCGGCTCGCACGGCCTGCCCCTTGCCTCCACGCGACGGCAGGACGACACGGGTCACCACGTCGGGGGCGACACCTTCGAGAGTCTCCTCACTCCCGTCGGTGGAACCGTCGGACACCGTCACCACCTCGAACGACGCCCCCGAGGCACGCAGGACGGCGACGGCCCGCTCCACCGTCTCGCGCAGACGGTCGCCGGGGTTGTAGTACGGCATCACCACGGTCACGTCGAGCTCGGGGGCCGGAAGCGGGGTCGATCCGCCCGCCGTGGCCGGGCCGGTGCCGGTGGTGCCCCTGTCGTGTCCTTGACCTCCCACGACCGACCCTTTCGTCCCGGCGAGTGCTCAGCCGGTTGGCGCCGGCGCCCGAGTTGGAGCGCAATTCACTGTACGCGACGGGTCCGTGCTCGGGACCCTCACTCCGGGAGCCCGGAGGGCGCCAAACCGACGCTGCGTGCCTTCTCGTCTTCAGGTGTTTCGCGCCCGCCACGAGGGCCGGAAAGAC
The DNA here is from genome assembly GCA_963800065.1 of uncultured Acidimicrobiaceae bacterium. Taxonomy (GTDB): domain Bacteria; phylum Actinomycetota; class Acidimicrobiia; order Acidimicrobiales; family UBA8190; genus CAWJFJ01. The sequence continues at coordinate 35,032 of CAWCZO010000004.1, forward strand.
CCGGGGCCCGACCGTGTGGACCCGCCGGGGGGCCAGCCGGACAGGGTGCACGGGGCGGCCTCCGTGAGACGGGGTGGGAGGCGACGTCAGGCCGGGCACGGGTCGTCGAGGCACGACGAGCGGCCCGGGCCACCGATTTATGGCCTGGTTCCCAGGGTGCTTTGCAACCCTTCCCAGCCTCCTCCCAGGTTGATCGAGGATCCTTGAGGGACCGGAGGGGCCCAGGAAAGCCCGTCCGCTGTTGCGATGTCCCGGACGAAGGCTCCGGTTCGGGACACGGCCAACCCATGGCCCGGCGGCGAAACAGGGAGCGGCGAGGGGAGATGGCACGGATGAGGATTCTCGTGTTGGGGGGCGACGGATACCTGGGGTGGCCGACGGCGCTTCACCTGTCGCGTCGTGGACATGACGTGGGTGTGGTCGACAACTTCGTTCGTCGTCAGTACGACCACGAGATGGGCGTGGACAGCCTCGTCCCCATCACCCAGCTCCAGAACCGGGTACGGGTCTGGGAGGAAGTGTCCGGGCTCAGGCTGGAGACCTTCATCGGTGACCTGACCGATCCCGTCTTCGTCGACAACACGCTGACCCGGTTCGAGCCGGAAGCCATCGTGCACTTCGCCGAGCAGCGGTCGGCCCCGTATTCCATGATCGACCGCCAACACGCCGTCTACACCCAGGTGAACAACGTGGTCGGCACCCTCAACCTCCTCTACGCCATCGCCGAGCGCGACCCTTCGATCCATCTGGTCAAGCTGGGCACGATGGGCGAGTACGGAACACCCAACATCGACATCGAAGAGGGCTTCATCGAGATCACCCACAAGGGCCGGACGGCGACGCTGCCGTACCCCAAGCAACCAGGGTCCTTCTACCACCTGTCGAAGGTCCACGACAGCCACAACCTCGAGTTCGCCTGTCGGATCTGGGGACTGCGTGCCACCGACCTGAACCAGGGGATCGTCTACGGCCAGTCGACGGACGAAACCGATTTGCACCCGGACCTGGCCACCCGTTTCGACTACGACGCCATTTTCGGCACCGTCCTCAACCGGTTCTGCGTGCAGGCCGTCGTCGGGCACCCCCTCACCGTCTACGGAACGGGTGGCCAGACGCGCGGCATGCTCAATATCCGCGACACCCTCGCCTGTGTCGAGTTGGCGTTGATGAACCCGGCCGACAAGGGCGAGTTCCGGGTGTTCAACCAGTTCACCGAGTCCTTCTCGGTGCTCCAGATGGCGGAGATGGTGGCCGAGAACTATCCCGGCGCCACGCGTATCGAGAACACCGAGGATCCGCGGGTGGAGAAAGAGGAGCACTACTACCGGGCCGCCCACACCAAGCTGCTCGACCTCGGTCTCGTTCCCCACATCCTCGATCCGGCGACCATCGGGGCGCTCCTGGCCCTGGTCGACCGTCATCGTGAGCGTGTCGACCCGGTGGCCATCCGTCCCTCGGTCAAGTGGCGGAGCACGTCGAGCGCGCTGCGGGCGACCGCCGAGACCGACCTCGACGTCGAGGTCGAGGTCACCTCGGGCTGAGTCGTGGGCGCCGGGGAATCCCGGCGGGTTCAGGGTCCTTCGCCTCCTGACGCAGTACACGACCGCGGGTCGAAAGCGGCCAGAGCCTGGGTCGGAGGCGACGGCGGTGCCAGGATCGCCGACTCGGCCGCGGACGGGGTCGTCGCCGTGGTGCTGGGGGCGGTCGTACCGGTGGCCGACGGGGTGCTCGGCGCCGGGACCGAGAAGTCCGATCCGGTCACCACGGTGACGTCGGCGCCGTCGGAGGTGGGCCCGAGTCCCATCACGACGGCGCCGTCGAGATCATGGGCCACCCGCTCGGCGGCGGCCAGGTGGCCGGCGGAGTACGTGACGGTGGTCTCGGAGACCGGACCCGGGGGGGCGGCGTCCCCGGTGCCGACGACCTCGAGACCGAGGGCGCCGAGCGCCGAGCCCGTCGCCGCCGCCTGGCCGGTGACCCCCGTGCCGTTCAGAACCGAGACGGTGACGTTGCGCGCCGGCGGGAGGGGCTTCCCCGTCATGGTGTCGGTGCGAGCGGAGACACCCAGGAAGTGGTCGACCACGGTGAGATCCTGAGGTTGGCTGGTGAGCTCCACGCTTCCGTAGTCGTAGCCACCGGCCAGGTAGTCATCGGCGTCGACGATCACCGGCATGGTCTGTTGCGGTGCCGTGTTCGGGTTCACCCCGTGAAAGGTGAGAACGGTCCCGAGCATGTCCCCCAGGGAGAAGCCGGTGTCGACCTGGAGCATGGGGGCGAGGGATCCCAGGAGATCGTTGTCGGTGACGGGGTTGCTGAGCCCCCGGGCCGACACGGCGGTGGCCAGGACCCGGAGGAACTCGTGGTCACGGCGGATCCGACTCAGGTCGCTCTCGGGGTCCTGCGGCCAGTCCCGGGGGTCGCTGGTCTTCACGCCCCGTGGCTTGTACTGGAGATGGCGGGCGCGCACCACGGCCAGCGCCTGGAAGCCGTTGAGCAGGTGACAGCCGGCGGTGGGGATGTTGAGCGACGACTCGGCGTCGTAGAGGGGCATGGGGAAGTACATCTTGATGCCGCCCAAGGCGTTCACGATGCCCTGGAAGCTGTCGAAGTTGAGTTCGACGTAGTGCTGGATGGGAATGCCGAAGTCCTCCTGGATGGCGTCCACCAGACGTTCGGGCCCCTGGACGAGAGCGGCATCGATCTTGTTCGGTCCCGTGGTCCGGGCATTGGGGACGAAGAGATCCCTCGGGATCGAGAGGATCGACGCCGTGGCCCGTCTGGGGTCGAGGTGCAGGATCATCACCACGTCGCTGTTGACGCCGGTCACGCCCTGGGAGCAGAGCCCGAAGGCGGCACTCTGCTGCTTGAGCGCGCACCGCGAGGTGGAGCCCACGAGCACGATGTTCTCGACCCCCGACGGGGGCACGGCCTTGAGGCCGTTGACCACCACGTGGTGGATCTGGTGATTTCGGTACTCCACGTAGCCGAATCCGGCCCCGGCCACGACGACCACGATGGCGACCACCAGGGCACAGATCCTCACCAGGCGCTGCACGAGGCGCCGCCGCCGGGTACGACGGACGTCGGCGCGCGCGTAGACAGGAGGAGGCGCAGCGGGGGTGCTCTCGGGCACGGCAGGCGAGTGTAGTGGTGCCTGGTGCCCGATCCGGGTACCCCCGGGACGCGGTGATCGTCTGCTGTCGGGAGGTCCACGACCGATAGGGTCCTCGAAGTGGTCGGGGAACGACGCCGGCTCCGACGGCGACGCGGCGTGGGTCGGGGGGTGGCCCGGGTGGCCGCCCCTCTGGTGGTGACGGCGGTGGTCGTGATCCTGGCCGTGGGCGCCGTCGGTCAGATCGGGCCGGCCTCGGGACCGGACAAGCGCACGGTCGATCGCAGCTTCGCCGTGCTGGCCGGACCGATCGTGGCGCAGTCGAACGCGTCGGGCTCCGCTCTGAACGCCGTCCTGACCGGCGGTCCGTCTCTCGGGCGGACCGCCTTCTTCTCCGATCTCGACTCCCTCCGGACAAGCACCGCCGAGGACGACCGCCGGTTCGCCGCCCTCACGCCCCCCGACCCACAGGGCGATGCCGCGGCCCGCTGCGGGGCCGTCATGGACGACCGCCGACGGGCCGCCGCCCAGGTGGCGGACGCCCTCGAAGGCCTCCTCGGCGGACGTCGTGGTCTCGGTGGCGGCAACGAGGCCGCCGCCGCCCGGACGTTGGTGGCGACCGGCACCGTGCTGGCATCGGCCGACGCGTCCTGGGAGGCCTGCCGACGGGCTCTGCGCCGGGCCCCGGGGTCGGCCCGGCTCCCGGCGTCGGTGTGGGTGTCGGATCCCGGACTCTGGAGTGAAGGGTCGGTCGGTCGGTTCGTGGCCGCCCTGGTGAGCTCGGCATCGCTGGCGGCCGTCCCGCGCCTGGCGATCCTCTCCGTCTCGACGGATCCCGCCTCGGTGCCGGGGGCGTCGGGCGTCAGCGTCCTGCCCCCCACGACGGCGCTGCATGTCCTGCTCGTGGTGGCCGACGTGGGCAACGTGGACGAGGAGGGGGTGACGCTCGTGGTGACGGCCGTACCCGGGGGATCGGCCCGGGCGCCGGCCCCCGTCCGGGCGCGGGCGGACGTGGCCGCCGGCGATTCCGTGACCCTCGTTCCGCCACCGCTGTCGGTTCGGCCGGCCACGTCCTACATCATTGATGTCGCCGTCACGGGGCGGTCGGGCGTCGGTGCCTCGACATCGCTGCCCGTCAGGGTGTCTGCCGTCCCCCCGCCTCCGACGACCACGACGACGACCACGGCCACCACGACCACCACGACCACCACCACGACCTCCCCGACCGTGCACCCGGGATAATCCGGGCCTGCCTGGGATGACCAATCGGCGGATGGAGCCCTAGGATCGAGATCGGGAAGATCACAGGAGGGTCCGAGCGTCGTGTCCGAGAGCATCACCATCATCGACAACCGGACGGGGAACCAGCTCGAGATCCCCATCGACCGCGGGGGGGTGGCGGCCAGCGAATGGTCGAAGCTCCTTCCCGGGATCTGGTTCTACGACCCGGGGTTCGTGTCCACCGCCGCGTGTGAGAGCACGATCACCTTCCTCGACGGTGACGAGGGCATTTTGCGATACCGCGGCTACCCCATCGAAGAGCTGGCCGAACATTCGACGTACCTCGAGGTGGCGTACCTCCTGCTCCACGGCGAACTACCGACGGCGGCTGAGTTCGAGGCGTGGAATCTCGAGATCACCATGCACACGTTCATCCACGAGAACGTACGAAAGCGTTTCCTCGAGGGTTTCCACTACGACGCCCACCCCATGGGCATGCTGGTATCGGCGGTGGCGGCGCTCTCCACCTTCTACCTCGACGCCAAGGAGATCTTCGACCCCGAGTCCCGACACAAGCAGGTCACCCGGCTGATCGCCAAGATGCCCACCCTGGCCGCCGCCGCCCACCGCTTCAGTGTCGGTATGCCCTTCGTCTACCCGGACAATTCCCTCGACTTCTGCTCCAATTTCCTGTCCATGATGTGGAAGGTGGCGGAACCACGCTTCGACGCCAATCCCATCTTGACGCGTGCCCTCGACATCCTGTTCATCCTCCACGCCGACCACGAACAGAACTGCTCGACGACGGCGATGCGAGTCGTCGGCTCGTCACATGCCGACCCCTACTCCTGTTGCGCCGCCGCCTGCGCCGCCCTCTACGGACCGCGTCACGGGGGAGCCAACGAGGCCGTGATCCGGATGCTGACCGAGATCGGGTCGATCGAGAACGTTCCCGCCTTCGTCGACTCGGTCAAGCAGGGCACCGGTGGCCGGCTGCAGGGCTTCGGCCATCGCGTCTACAAGAGCTACGACCCGAGGGCCACGATCATCAAGCGGACGGCCGACGAGGTCTTCACCGTGACGGGCAAGAACCCCCTTCTCGACATCGCCCTCAAGCTGGAGGAGATCGCTCTCTCCGACGAGTACTTCACGTCGCGCCGGCTCTATCCCAACGTCGACTTCTACTCGGGCCTCATCTACCAGGCGATGGGTTTCCCCCTGGAGATGTTCCCGGTCCTCTTCGCCATTCCCCGCACGGCCGGCTGGCTGGCCCACTGGCAGGAGCTTCTCGATCAGGACTCCAAGATCGCCCGGCCCCGCCAGATCTACAGCGGCCCCGAGAAGCGTCCCTACGTTCCCATCGGGGGGCGCTGACCCCGGTCAGGGGTTCGGTCGGGGGACCAGGCGCATAAGGCCCTCCTGGACCATCGAGACCACCAGGGTGCCGTCGCGCTTAAAGAGGAATCCGCGGGCCAGTCCACGAGCGCCGAAGGCGTTCGGGCTGTCCATGTCGTAGAGGAGCCATTCGTCGGCGCGGAACGGTCGATGGAACCACATGCAGTGATCGAGGCTGGCCCCCATGAACTCGGCGTCGTCCCAGCTGATCTCGTGGGGGGCCAGCATGGTGTCGAAGAGTGACATGTCCGAGGCATAGGCGGCGATGCAGGCGTGGAGCAGGGGATCGTCGCCCAGGGTGCCGTCGGCGCGGATCCACAACCGTTGGATGGGGTCCAGGTTCTCGTGCTGCATCCACGGAAGCTCACCCACGTGACGCTGGTCGATGGGATGGGGCCGGGCGAACCAGTCGGCCAGCTGGTCTCGCAGGGGCTCCAGCCGTTCGCGCATGCTGGCCAGGGTCTCGGGACCGGGGACATCCGGCATGGGCGCCTGATGGACGAAGTCGCCTTCCTCGTCGACCTGGAACGACGTCTGCATGTTGAAGATCGCCTGTCCGTGCTGGATGGCCACCACCCGGCGGGTGGTGAAGGAGCGCCCGTCGCGGATGCGGTCCACCTCGTAGAGGATGGGAACGTTCGGGTCACCGGGCCGCAGGAAGTAGGAGTGCAGCGAATGCACCCGTCCCCGCTCGACGGTCCGTCCCGCCGCCATGAGCGCCTGCGCCGCCACCTGGCCCCCGAAAACGCGCTGGCGGTGCTCGTCGGGGCTCACTCCCCGGAAGATGTTGACCTCGATGGGCTCGATGTCGAGGAGCTTGACCAGGAAGTCCAGTGCGTCGCTCACCTCTCCATCCTGACAGCGCTCGGCGAGGGGGGGCGACATCGGGGGGGCCGCCGAAGAGGCCGGGGCTGGGGTCGATCTGTCGCCGCTACGGTTCGGGCCATGCCCAGGATCACCTTTCCCGACGGTTTCCTCTGGGGGGCGGCCTCGGCCGCTCACCAGATCGAAGGAGGAAACGTCAACAACGACTGGTGGGCGTTCGAGCATGCGCCGGGGACGCCGTGCACGGAACCGAGTGGGGATGCCTGCGACTCGTGGCACCGGTGGCCCGACGACCTCTCCCTGCTGGCCGACCTCGGCTTCGGCGCCTACCGGTTCTCGATCGAATGGAGCCGGATCGAACCAGCGGAGGGTGAGTGGTCGCTCTCCGCTCTGGAGCACTACCGGCGCCAGTGCGCAGCGGCCCGCCAGCACGGCCTGGTCCCCATGGTCACGTTCCACCACTTCACCACCCCCATGTGGCTGGCCAGACGAGGGGGGTGGGAGGCGGCCGACGCCCCCGAGCTCTTCGCCCGCTTCTGTCAGCACGCCGTGGCCCACCTGGGCGACCTGATCGGCTGGGGATGCACCATCAACGAGCCCAACATCGTCGCCTACATGGGTTACCTGGTGGGCGTGTTCCCGCCGGCCGTCCACGACGCCCGTCGTCGCCTTGCGGTGAACGACGCCTTCTGCCGGGGGCACCGCCTGGCCGTCGACGCGCTGCGATCCGGTCGCGGTGACTTTCCCGTCGGATTGACCCTCTCGATGACCGACTACCAGGCGGTCGACGGTGGTGAGCAGCGGCGCGACCGGATCCGACGGTCCATGGAGGACGTCTACCTCGAGGCCACGGCGGGCGACGACTTCGTCGGGGTCCAGTGCTACACCCGGATGCGGGTCGGGCCGACCGGGGCGTTGGCGACCGAGGAAGGGGTGGCTGTCACGCAGATGGGTTATGAGTACTGGCCCGACGCCCTCGAGGCGGTCATCCGACGCGCCTGGGACGTCACCGGCGGGACGCCTCTCGTCGTCACCGAGAACGGAATCGGGACGGCCATCGACACGGAGCGGATCTCCTTCGTCACCGGTGCGTTGGCCGGGGTGGGTCGTTGCCTCGACGAGGGCATCGACGTCCGGGGCTATGTGTACTGGAGCCTGCTCGACAACTTCGAGTGGGTCCTCGGATACCGACCCACCTTCGGTCTGGTGGCGGTGGACCGTCACAGCCTCGAACGGCGTCCGAAGCCGAGCGCCGCGTGGCTCGGCGCCGTAGCCCGGGAGAACGCCGTCAAAATTGACGATTGAGGACGATCGAAGCTGACGATCGGCGGTGTCGATCGACAATCCCGGTCGCCGATGCTCACGCGCCGATTCAATTCTGTGGCACCCGGAGTAGATTGGTCGGGATGTCCGGACTGGTTGCACGCCTCGTGAGTATCTGGCGACTCCGCAAGTCTCCCGAAGGCAAGAAGATGTTCCGTTACTCCATGGTTTCGGTCATCTCCACCGGGGTGTCCGTCGTCACGCTGGGCCTGGTCTACGGGGTGTTCCGGTTGTGGACCGAGGTGCCGAGCACCCTGTTCGCCAACGTTGTCGCCGCCGTACCCTCGTACTACCTGAACCGCAATTGGGCCTGGGGGAAAACCGGGCGCTCACATATCCGGCGCGAGGTGTTGCCCTTCTGGGGGCTGTCGATTGCCGGGATGTTGTTGTCGATCCTCACGTCGTCCGAGGCGCGCCGAATCGGCGTCGACTTCTTCAACCATGACCACCTGATCCGGACGGCGATCGTCGAGGGAATGAACCTCTTCGCCTTCGCTGTCCTCTGGTTGGTGAAGTTCCTGGTGTTCCAGCGACTGTTCCGGGTGGCACCGGCGGCGGGCACGGCCGAGACGGCGGAGCAGGCATCGGACCAGGCGCTCATGGAGGCCGGTACCACATCCTGACGGCGATCAGTCCCTGAAGTTCGTGAACTGGAGGGGGATGCCAAAGTCCTCCTCTTTGAGCGACTTGATCACGTCCTGCAGATCGTCGCGCTTCTTGCCCGACACCCGCAGTTGGTCACCCTGGGTCTGCGACGAGACGCCCTTGGCGGCATGGTCCTTGATGAACTTGTTGATCTTCCTGGCGTGGTCCGACGAGACACCGGCATGGATGGCGATCTTCTGGCGGACCGTTCCCTTGGCCGCTTCTTCGATCTTCCCCGCCTCCAACGCCTTCAACGAGACCTGGCGCCGGACCAACTTCTCCTCGAGGACCTGATGGAGAGCGCGCAGTCGGTCCTCGGTGGAGGAGCGCAGCACCAGCTCACTCTCGCCGAGATCGATCTCGGACTCCGTTCCCTTGAAGTCGAACCTGGTCCCTGCTTCACGGTTGGCCTGGTCGACCGCGTTGCGGACCTCCTGCATGTCAACTTCGGACACGACGTCGAACGTCGGCATGAGGGCCACCCTAGTCATCCGGGTTCGGGCGCTGCCCGCAGCGAGGCGCCGGGAGTGCCGGGCGCCGCCCCGACCGCGGTATCGTCTCGCCCCGCGGGTCGGTGCCCGAGTGGCCAAAGGGAGCAGGCTGTAAACCTGCCGGCATTGCCTACGAAGGTTCAAATCCTTCCCGGCCCACCAGTGTGACGGCCCCTCGGTGCGGGGGCCCGTGCTGTCGGCGCGCCCACCGGGGGCTGCCTTGCCACGCCGCCGCTTTTCGTTACAATGACGTTACGAACGTTCGCGAAGTGACATGCAGGCGTTCGGACGGGCAGCCTCCTTTGGAACCCGGGAGGCCGTGGAGCGGCCCTTCACGATCCCCCACGTGACGAGGACCGAGGCAATGGGCGTAAAGGAGCTGGTGGTCGCCCGAGGGCGTGACGGCCGTCGTGTCCGCACGTCCGTGGCCCGGATCCTCGACCGACTCTCGATCTGGGACGAGGCGGTGCGTTCGCGCTGGCCCTTCTCGGCCCTGGTCGGGGCCGACGTCTCGCCCGACGCCACCGGGGACGGCTCCCACCTGCTCGTGCGACCGGCGATCCTCGGATTCATCGCCATCTCGGCCATCACGGCCGGGGTGGCCCAGGGGCAGTCGCCGTTCACCTTGAAGATGCCCGGGGCCTGGTTCTTCGGCGTGCCGACGGCGACGGCGACAGCACGCCCGCCACACGCGTCGCCGGGCCTGTTCTTCGGCCTGGTGGCCGTCTACGGCGGTCTCGTCCTGCTCATGCGGGTCTGGTACGGCCTCATCCGCACGCTGTCGCAGCGTCCGGGCGTGCCGGTCCGAAAGATCATGGCCGTCTTCGCCTTGTGGATCCTCCCCCTGCTGATCGTCGCCCCCCTGTTCAGCCGCGACGTCTACAGCTACGCGGCCCAGGGCGAGATGATGAGCCACCACATCAACCCCTACCACTACGGACCCGGCGTGCTCGGGGCGGCGCCGGCGGTGAGCCTGGTCGACCACCTGTGGCTGAACACCCCCGCCCCCTACGGCCCCCTGTTCATGCAGATCGACGGGACCCTGACCAGCCTGTCCCTGCATCACGAGCTGCTCGACGTGGTCCTCCTTCGCATGCTCGCCATCGCCGGGGTCGGACTCATGGCCCTCGGTGTGACCAGCCTGGCCAGGAGCTTCGGGCGTGACCCGGCCTACGTCCTCACGCTGGCCATCCTCAACCCGGTCACGGTCCTCCACCTGGTGGGGGGTGCCCACAACGACGCCTTCATGCTCGGTCTCCTCGTCTGCGGGATCGCCGTCGCCCGTCGAGGGAGACCTGTCCTCGGCATCGTCCTGTGCGCCCTGGCCGCCGCCGTCAAGGTCCCTGCCGCCGTGGGCATCGTGTACATCGGATGGGAGTGGATGGGTGCGGGTATCCCCCTGCGGGCGCGGGTCCGTCCCCTGCTCACGGCGGGATTGATCTCGGCCGGCGTGATGGGGGCGCTGTCCCTCGTCACCGGACTCGGCTGGAGCTGGGTCCTGAACCTCGGTGCTCCCGGCACCGTGAGGTCCTGGGTGGCGCCCGCCACCGGGGCCGGCATCGTCCTCACCGACGCCGCCCACCTGGTGGGCATCGGGGTACCCCTGCAGACGATGCTGACCGTGACACGGACACTCGGCCTCGCCGGAGCCCTGGCCGTGGGCCTGTGGTTGCTCTGGCGTTCGGAGCGGATCGGTTCGCTGCAGGCGCTGGGGCTCACCCTTCTCCTGGTGGTCGCCCTAGGGCCGGTCGTCCAACCCTGGTACCTGTCGTGGGGGCTGGTCATTCTCGCCCCCGTGGCCACCGGGAAGATCCGATCGCTCATCATCGGCCTGTCCATCGCCTCGGCGTTCATCGGGCTGCCGGGGGGACACGCCCTGGTGACCGACCTCCTGGGCGCCGACCCCCTGCAGGTGGCGGTGGCGCTACTGGTCTGCCTGGGCATCCTGACGGTGCCGCTCACGCCCCTCCAGCGCCAACGACTCCTCGTGTCGTGGCGACGCCGGGGCAGCGACCGATCGCCGCCACCGCCGGGGGGCGCGGCGCCCGAATTCGGATTATCTCGGCGCCTGAGCCCGGCCGGACCGTCACAACATCCGCTGTAGGACGGCCACGTCGATCCAGCGGCCGAACTTCCGGCCCACCTCGCGCTCGACACCGACCAGGACGAACCCGCAGGCCCGGTGGAGGGCGATCGAGGGTCCGTTGTTGCCCGAGGAGCGGGCGATGACGGTGTGGAACCCCTGGCGGGTGGCCAGGCTGACCAGCTCGTCGAGCAGGAGCCGTCCCACCCCCTGCCCGCGCCGCTCGCCGGCCACGTAGACGGAGTCCTCCACCGTGGTGGCGTAGGCGGCGCGGTCTCGAAACGGCGACAACGACCCGAAGCCGGCCACCGTCCCGTCGTCGACGGCCACCACCGCCGGGTGGACCCCCTGATGGCGTTCGATCCAGGCCACCTGCTCGACGTGGCTACGGGGCTCGATGTCAAACGTCACCGTGGACCCCGAGACCTCGGTGTTGTAGATCGCCCGCAGGGCCTCGGCGTCACCCGGACGCGCCAACCGGATGTCCATCGGCCGATCGTAACGGCAGGTGGTCGACCGTCCGCCGGCTCCCGGAGGCGGGGGAAGCCTCGACTATGATCGTCCGGCGCGTAGGCGCTGTGTCGGCCCCCTTAGCTCAGTCGGCAGAGCACAGCCATGGTAAGGCTGGTGTCGTCGGTTCGATTCCGACAGGGGGCTCCCCGGCGGCGTAGCTCAGTCGGTCAGAGCACACGGCTCATAATCGTGGGGTCGCGGGTTCGAGTCCCGCCGCCGCTACCAGCGCAGGGACGGGCCCCATCGGAGGGGTGCCCGGAAGAGGAAGGGCAGGGCGATGGCCAAGAACGAGAAGCGTGTCCAGGTGACGCTGGCCTGCGAGGTCTGCAAACGGCGGAACTACATCACGATGAAGAACAAGCAGAACGACCGCGAGCGGATCGAGATGAAGAAATTCTGCCGCTGGGACCGCAAGCACACCGTGCACAAGGAGACCCGCTGACCCTCGGGGGGTGGGACCGACGGGCCCGTTCTCGCCCGGCTGACGCCTGTGCACCAGGGGGAGGTCGTCGGCAGCCCAGGCGTGGTGGATGGTAATCTGACGGCTTGACCCGCGAGGCCGGCCGGTCCGGTGACCGGAGTCCCGGCGCCGTAGGGCAGTAGCTCAAATTGGTAGAGCACCGGTCTCCAAAACCGGTGGTTGGGGGTTCGAGTCCCTCCTGCCCTGCCACCAGCTGTCCGTCGAAAGGCGAGCGACACCGTGAACCGAGAGATGAAGCGCATGATGCAGCGCCAGGGCCAGGTCGAGGCCGACGGCTCTCCCGCGCCCACCGATCGTACGGCGCCGCCGCGTTCTCGTCCCGACCGCGGCGCCAAGCCCGACCTGAGTCCACCGGCCCGGGTCGCCGAATTCGCACGCGAAGTGCGGTCGGAACTGCGCCAGGTGGCCTGGCCCACACGGTCGGAGGTGGCCAATTCGGCCACCGTCGTCTTCATCACGCTGGTGATCCTTGTGGTCGTGATCTTCCTCCTCAACTACACCTTCTCCCACTCGATCTCCTGGCTCTACCGGCCGGCCTCCTAGCCATGACGGAAATAGAACTCGGGGTTGACGACCAGGACTCTTCGGCCGGCGACGCTGGCGTCGCCGTCGTGACGGGCGAGAGCCCCACGGAATCGATGGCCACCGACACCGCCGCCGAGGCCACCGACACCGCCGCCGAGGCAGCCGACACCGCAGCCGAGGCAGCCGACACCGCCGCCGAGGCAGCCGAAGCTGTCGAGGAGGCCGAAGCTGTCGAGGAGGCCGAAGCTGTCGAGGAAGTCGAAGCTGTCGCTGTGGTCGATCCCCCGGAGACGGCCGTGGCCTCCGGCCCCCCTCCCGGGTGGGAGATCGTTGATGAGGAGGA
>CAWCZO010000005.1:0-27826 GCA_963800065.1 uncultured Acidimicrobiaceae bacterium
ACCCCCACCCCGGCGGTGCTTGTCCGGGGCCCACCGGTCGACGTCTGCCGATCGAGTCCCGGTCTCAGACTTCGAGGACGAGACGAAGCAGCTCGACGAGCATCCGGGCCGTCGCTCCCCAGACGGTGTCGTCGGGTAGCTCGAAGAACCACACCGGGAAGGGGTCGCCGCCCACCAACGGGCCGCGCCCCGCCACCGTCCACCACTCCTCCCGGAAGATCCCGGGGTCGGCCAGCTCGGCCAGGGCCACGTCGAAGACGTGCTCGACTTCGTGGGGGCTCGGCACCAGCGCCGGCCGCCCGGGCAGGAGTCCCACCACCGGGGTGATGAAGCTCCCCGAGGAGAACGTCGTCACCGCCGACAGCCGCCCCACCACCTCGACGGAGACGGGATCGAGACCGATCTCCTCGGCCGCCTCCCGCAACGCCCCGTCCTCGGGACTCTCGGCCCCGTCGAGCCGTCCTCCGGGGAAGCTCACCTCCCCGCGGTGGGACCGGAGATGGGCCGCCCGCCGGGTGAGGACCACCCGCGCTTCGCCCCCCTCCTCGAACAGCGCCGCCAGCACGGCCGACGGGGAACCCGGATCGGGGAAGCCGTCGGCCGGCATCCGTTGGGCCCAAACCGGTCTCCCCCGCTCGACCGAGAAGGCCTCCCGGACCCTCTGAACGGTGATCCCCCGCCGACGGTCCGCCGGGGTCCCGGCCCACGGGGCCGGCGATCCGGCCCGGGCCGTGGGGGGACGGGGGATGACCTGGCGACCCCCCTCCCGCGGGGTGGGGGTGCCCCGTCGTCCCGTTGCCTCGGTGCCGCCGGTCCCCTCCATAGGACGTGCACGCTATGTCGGTCGTCGAGGTACCCGGGGCGCGACGACGGCCGGACCCGAGGGCCCGGCCGCGTCGTCACCCGTCGGCCGACGGCGCCCGGGGGAGGGAGCCGGCCGGAGAGTCGGACCTCTTACATCATTCCCATCCCGCCCATGCCGCCCATGCCGCCCATTCCGGCGGCAGCAGCGGCGGCGGCGGCGGCGCCGTCGGCCTTCTCGGGCTTGTCGGCCACCAGGGCCTCGGTGGTGAGCAGGAGCCCGGCGACCGAGGCGGCGTTCTGCAGCGCCGACCGGGTCACCTTGGCCGGGTCGATGACCCCGGCCTTGACCAGGTCCTCGAACGCCCCGGTGGCGGCGTTCAGCCCGGTGGTCCCTGTCTCGGACTCCACCTGCTTGACCGTCACCATTCCCTCGAGGCCGGCGTTGATGGCGATCCACCGGAGCGGCTCGTCGAGGGCCTTGGCCACGATCCGGGCCCCGGTGGCCTCGTCACCCTCGAGGGTCTTGGCCACCTTCTCGACGGCGGCCCGGCTGCGGACCAGGGCGGTCCCGCCGCCGGCCACGATCCCCTCCTCGATGGCGGCCCGGGTGGCCGAGAGGGCGTCCTCGATGCGGTGCTTCTTCTCCTTGAGCTCCACCTCGGTGGCCGCCCCGACCCGCACCACGGCGACACCGCCGGCCAGCTTGGCCAGCCGCTCCTGGAGCTTCTCGCGGTCCCAGTCCGAATCGGTGTCGTCGATCTCACGCTTGATCTGGGCGATCCGGCCCTTCACGTCGTTGGCGTCACCGGCACCGTCGACCACGGTGGTGTCGTCCTTGGTGATGATCACCTTCCGGGCGGAACCGAGCAGATCGATGGTCGTGTTCTCGAGCTTCAGTCCGATCTCCTCGGAGATGACCTGACCGCCCGTCAGAACGGCGAGGTCCTGGAGCATGGCCTTACGACGCTCACCGAAGCCGGGGGCCTTCACCGCCACCGACGTGAAGGTGCCACGGATCTTGTTCACCACCAGGGTGGCCAGCGCCTCCCCGTCGACGTCCTCGGCGATGATCAGCAGGGGCTTGCCCGTCTGCATGATCTTCTCGAGGACGGGGACGAGGTCGTGGACGGCCGAGACCTTCTGGTTGGCGATGAGCACGAAGGGATCGTCGAGGACGGCCTCCTGGCGCTCGGGGTCGGTGACGAAATACGGCGACAGGAAGCCCTTGTCGAACTGCATTCCCTCGGTGAACTCGAGCTCGAGCCCGAAGGTGTTCGACTCCTCCACCGTCACGGTCCCGTCCTTGCCCACCTTGTCGATGGCCTCGGCCAGGACGTCGCCGATGTTGGAGTCGGCGGCCGAGATGGCGGCCACCTGGGCGATCTCGTGCTTGGAGTCGATCTCCTTGGCCTGCTTCTTGATGGCGGCCACGGCGGCGGCGACGCCCTTCTCCATCCCCTTCTTGAGGGCCATGGGGCTGGCGCCGGCGGCCACGTTGCGCAGACCCTCGTGGATGAGGGCCTGGGCCAGGACGGTGGCCGTGGTGGTGCCGTCACCGGCGACGTCGTTGGTCTTGGTGGCGACCTCCTTCACCAGCTGGGCACCCATGTTCTCGAACGGGTCCTCCAGCTCCACCTCGCGGGCGATGGTCACGCCGTCGTTGGTGATCGTGGGTGCACCGAACTTCTTGTCGATGACGACGTTGCGGCCCTTGGGGCCGATCGTCACCTTCACGGTGTCGGCCAGCTTGTTCACGCCCGCTTCGAGGCCGCGGCGCGCCGACTCGTCGAACTTCAGGATCTTGGACATCGGCGACTACTTCTTCAGGACTTTGGCGAGGACGTCACGGCCCGAGAGGATGAGGAGGTCCTCGCCGTCGATCGTGATCTCGGTTCCGCCGTACTTGGAGTAGACGACCGTGTCACCAACCTTGACATCGATGGGGATGAGCTCCCCGCTGGACTCGGCGCGACGGCCGGGACCGGCGGCGAGGACTTCGCCCTGCTGCGGCTTCTCCTTGGCGGTGTCGGGAATGACCAGCCCGGAGGCCGTGGTCTCTTCGGATTCTCCGGGGCGGACGACGATCCGGTCCTCGAGGGGATGGAGCTTCATGACTGACGAGCCTCCTGTGGGCACCTGTTAGCACTCTAACCTTGCGAGTGCTAACGATAGCGGGCCGGCGTCCACGCGGCAACCGCGACGGGCCTGGTCAGGGAAGAAGCCTGAGGCGGAGGTTGGGGTCGGCCGCCGTGGCCAGGGGGCTCGGGCCCAGATGGTCGAGCTGCCACCAGGCGGCAGCGGCGATCATGGAGGCGTTGTCGGTGCACATGGCCCGGCTGGGGAGGTAGACGGGGATGCCCAGGCCGTCGCCGGCCGAGCGCAGGGCCGTCCGCAGCGGGCCGTTGGCGGCCACCCCGCCGGCCAGGCACAGGCCTCCGGCGCCCACCGTGGTGGCGGCCCGGACCACCTTGGCCACCAGGACGTCCACCACCGCCTGCTGGAACGACGCCGCCACGTCCTCGTTGGAGGCGTCCGGATGGGCCTCCACGGCCCGGACCACGGCCGTCTTCAGGCCGGAGAAGGACAGGTCGAGGCCGTCGCCCAGCATGGAACGGGGGAAGGCGAAGGCCCCGGGGTCGCCGGCGGCGGCGGCGCGCTCGATGGCGGGGCCGCCGGGGTAGCCCAACCCCAGGAACCGGGCCACCTTGTCGAAGGCCTCCCCGGCGGCGTCGTCGAGGGTCTGTCCGAGGAGCCGGTACCGACCGGGTCCCTCCATGGACACGATCAGGGAGTGCCCGCCCGAGACGAGGGCCACCACCAGCGGCCAGGCCGGTCCGGACCCGTCGGGGCGGGGCGGGGCGGGGCGGGGCGGGTCGGGTCGGGGCGGGTCGGGGCGGGACGGGTCCAGATCGGGGTGGTCGAGGAGGGCGGCGAAGAGGTGGCCCTCCAGGTGGTTGACGGCCACGAAGGGGACGCCCCAGGCCAGGGCCAGCGCCTTGGCCTCGCTCAGGCCGACCAGGAGCGACCCGATGAGGCCGGGACCCGAGGTGGCGGCCACGCCGGCCAGACCGGGGGCCCGCGCCGAGAGGCCGGCGCCGTCGAGGGCCCCGGCCAAGACGGCCGGGAGCAGTTCCAGGTGAGCCCGGCCGGCGATCTCGGGGACCACCCCCCCGTAGGCGGCGTGGAGGTCGATCTGGGAGGAGACCACCGTCGACCGGACCACCCCGTCGGACGAGACGACGGCGGCGGCGGTCTCGTCGCAGGAGGTCTCGATGCCGAGGAGGACGCCGGCACCGTTCACGGCTCGGTCTCCCCGTGGAGGCGCGCCTCGATGGCGGCCAGGCGTTCGGCGTATTCGGCGGTGTCGATGTCGCGGGCCCACATGATGATGGCGTCCTCGCCCGTCTCGGCGTAGTAGTTCTTCCGCACCCCGACGGGGGCGAAGCCGAAGCGCCGGTAGAGCTCCTGGGCGGCGAAATTGCGCACCCGGACCTCGAGGGTCAGGTGCCTGATCCCCAGCCCGGGGGCGGCCCGGGCCATGTCGGCCAGCAGGACGGTCCCGATCCCGCGGTGGTGCCAACCGGGGTCGACGGTCAGGGTGGTGACGTGGCCTTCGTCCCCCACCGTCATCAGCCCGGCGTAGCCGACGACGATGGGGCCGATGCTCCCCACCGTGTAGCGCCGCGACGACCGCTGGGCCAGCTCCGAGAGGAAGAGGGTCGCCGACCACGGCCGGGGATAGGCCTCTTCCTCGATCCGGACCACGGACCGGAGGTGGCGACGACGGAAGGGGCCGATCCGGACGGCGGCGGCCACCCCCCGGCGGCCGCTGCCACCACCATGGGACGGTTCCCGGTCGACGTCGGTCATCGGTCACCCACCGGCCGTCGTGGCGGTCCGCGGGGCGACCCTCTGTTCCCAGTTGATCCGGGCGTCGGCGTCGCGGAGGTAGCGGGGCATGACCTGGGCCCCGTCGTGGACGTCGCCGGCCAGACCCCGGGCCACGGTGAGCCCGGCCAGGACGTCCACCGGGGGAGCGGCGTAGGCGGGGCCCTCCTGCCGGACGCCGGGGACGGCGTCGAAGAGGGCGCTGTAGCGCAGCGCGCCGTCGCCGGCCAGGACGAACGGTTCGGACCGGACGGCCAGGTCGGCGGCCAGGGCCTCCGGCGTCCACACGGCCTCGGCGACGGCGGTGGTCAGGTCGGCGACGGTGCCGGCGCCGGTGCCGGTGCCGGGAGCGGGCCGGAAGCGGGCCGAGAAGACCCCACCGCGCCGGGCGTCGACGACGGGGACGAGGAGTCGACCGGCGTTCGGACCGGAGCCGGCCATGGCGTGGGCCAGGATCTCGAGGCTGGTGGCGGTCACGACGGGGACGTCCAGCGCGAAGGAGAGGGCCTTCACCGTGGCCACGCCCACCCGCAACCCGGTGAAGAGCCCGGGCCCGACGTCGACGCCGAGGACGTCGAGATCACCCAGGGCCACCCCGGTCAGGCGGCTGAGGGTGGCGATGGCCGGTGCGATGGCCTCGGTGTGGCGACGGCCCCGGGCCACGACGATCGAACCGAGGACACCGTTCTCGTCGGCCAGGCAGACCGCCGCCGTCTCGGTGGCCGACTCCACGGCCAGGGCGAGCACGGCCCCTACACCTGGCGACGGCGACGGCCAGCGGTGGCGTCGACGTCGGTGTCGGTGTCGGCGTCGGTCCAGGGCTCGAGGCGCGCCACGAGGAGGGAACGGCGCGCCGACCAGGACCCGTCGAGGTGCAGGGTGACGGTCCGCTGCTCGTCGACCCCCCCGGTGGGCGGTCCGGCGGCCAGCTCGACGGTGAGCGTCTCGGGCCCGAAGACCGAGGCGGCGACGTCACCCCACTCGACGACGGCCACCGAATCGTCCTCCACCATCTCGCCGAGACCGAGATCGACGACGTCCTGGAGGCGGTCGAGGCGGTAGAGGTCGGCGTGGAGGAGGGTGCGGACGGGACCGGCCCCGCACCGGTAGGCGCGGACCAGGGTGAAGGTCGGGCTCGTCACCGGGTCGATGACGCCGAGGCCGTGGGCCAGCCCTTGGGTGAAGGTCGTCTTGCCCGTCCCGAGGGCGCCGACCAGGAGGAGAAGGTCGCCGGCGGCCAGTTCCCCGGCCAGAGCGGCGGCCAGCCGGCGGGTCTCCTCGGGGGAGGTCGTGCGCGCCACGATGGGCGCCCCGGTCACGGCGTCTCGCCGGCGAGGAGGCGCTTGGCCCGGACCAGGTCGGCCCGCATCTCGGCCACCACCTCGGCCCCACCCCGCAGCGCCGCCGCCGGGTGGTAGGTGGGGACCAGATGGCCGCCGCGAAACGGGTAGGCGCGGCCGCGCAGCCGACGGATGCCCTCGGTCGTCTCGAGGAGCAACCGGGTGGCGAAGTTCCCGAGGGTGACCACCACCGAGGGGTCGATGAGCGAGAGCTGTGCCTCGAGGTAGGGGCGACACGACTCGATCTCGGCGGGGAGCGGATCGCGGTTCCCCGGGGGCCGGCACTTCACCACGTTGGCGATGTAGAACTGGGCGCGGTCGAGACCCAGCTCCTGATGGACCAGCTTGTCGAGGAGCTTCCCCGAGCGGCCCACGAAGGGTTCACCGGCCAGGTCCTCGTCGCGCCCCGGACCCTCCCCCACGAAGAGGAGCTCGGCGGCGGGATCGCCCACCCCGAAAACGACCTGGGTCCGCGTCCGGGAGAGGGCGCAACGCGTGCAGCCCAGGGCCTCGGTCCGGATCTCGGCCAGGGAGCCCACGGCGCTCAGGAGATCTTGGCCGTGAACTCGTCCACCAGACGCGAGAATTCGTGGCGCCGCTCGAGCATGGGCATGTGACCGCAGCGGGGGAGTTCGACGAGGGACGCTTCGGGCAGCGCGGCGGCCATGCGCCGGGCCAGCCTCGGTGCCGTGAGTTTGTCGTGGGAACCGACCACCACCAGGACGGGCAGGTCGAGGGAGCCGAGCCGCGCGGACAGGTCGAAGACGGCGAGCGAGGGGATCAGGTCGGCCAGGGTCCGCGACGGGGTCCCCCGGTGCATGGCCTCGACGAAGCGGACCTGGGCGGCGGGGGCGTCGGCGCCGAATCCGAGGCGGACCAACCACCACCGCAGGTCACGTGACGGCAGCGCCTTGGCTCCCCAGCGCTCGGCCACCAGGAGGGCCCGGGCCGTGACCGGTCCGGTGGTCCGGACCACACCCGCCCATCCGGGCAGCGAGGCGAAAGGGCCGGCCGTCGTCGAGGTGAGGACGATCCCGGCCAGGCGGCGCCGGCGCTCGGCGGGAGGAAGCTCGACGGCCAGCTGGAGGGCGACCATGCCGCCCATGGAATGCCCGACGAGGACGGCGTCCTCGACCCCGAGAGCGTCGAGGACGGCGGCGACGTCAGAGGCCAGGATCCCGATCCCCGATCCGGCCGATCCCGGGAGCGACTGACCGTGACCGCGGAGGTCGACGGCGATGACACGGTGGTGGTCGGCCAGGTCGCGCAGCTGGTGGACCCACAGCGCCGACGACAGCATGATCCCGTGGAGCAGGACGAGGGCCGGGCCCCGGCCGCGTTCGACGACATGGATGCGGCCGCCGTCCTCGACGTCCACGAAGTGATGGCGGAGGTCGTCGGGGAGGGTCAGGCCCTCGGCCGTCATCTCCTGGGCGGTGGCCGACGAGCGGGAGACGGCCCGGTGCTGAAGGGCCCACCCGGCCGCTCCGGCGACGGCGGCGCCCGCTCCGATGGCCAGCGCCCGACCCCGGCGGCGACTCTTCAACGCTGGCGTGCTCATGACCCCTCCTCCTCGGACACCCCACCAGCCGGGTCGGTGTCGACCACCACCCGGGGCACCCGTACTCCGATCTCCGTGAGGACCTCGTTCCCGATGGTGCCGAGGGCGGTGGCCCAGTCCCAGACCGTCAGCGCCTGCGTGCCCTGGCTCCCGATGAGGACGACCTCGTCTCCCACCGCGACGGCGGCGTCGGCCCCGCAGTCCACCACGATCTGGTCCATCGTGACCATACCGGCGAGCGGGCGACGACGACCGCCGATGAGGACGGTACCCCCGGCGGTGAAGTAGCGCCGCGGGACCCCGTCGGCGTAGCCGATGGGGACGGTGACGACGAGAGAGCGGTCCGGCAGGGGACGACGCCGACCGTAGGACGGGCGCTCCCCGGCGCCGAGGGGCCGGACGAACGAGACGGCCGAACGCAGTGAGAGGACCGGACGGAGCAGCTCACCGCCCGACACGGCGGGGTCGTGGGCCAGGACGGGGCCGATGGCGGGCATGGGGACGACGCCGTAGAGGGCGATCCCGCAGCGGACCATGTCGAGGCGCGCCCCGGGGTGGGCGATGGCACCGGCCGAGTTGGCCATGTGGACCATGGGCGGGTCGAGACCGGCCGCCGCCAGCGCGGCGCGCGTGGCCCGCAGGAGCCGGAGCTGCTCGTCGGTGAAGGCACGCTCCTCGTCGTCGGTCCCGTCGGCCACGGCCAGGTGGCTCCAGAGAGCGGCGAAGCGCAGTCCCGGTGCGGCGTCGACGGCCCGGGCGAGATCGACGACGTCGGCGGGGTCGGCTCCGACACGGTGCATCCCGGTGTCGACCTTCAGGTGGACGTCGACCGCGGTCCCGGCGGCAGCGGCGGCGGCGGAGAGCGCCGCCACCCCGTCGCCGGTGTACAGCGTCGGGGTGAGGCCCCGCCCCACCACCTCCCCCATGGCCTCGGCCGTGGGCTCCGACAGGACGAGGACGGGAGCGTCGATGCCGGCGTCGCGCAGTGTCACCCCCTCTTCGACGAGGGCCACCCCCAACCACCGGGCTCCGGCCTCGATGGCGGCGGCGGCCACCGGCACCGCCCCGTGGCCGTAGGCGTCGGCCTTCACCACAGCGCAGAGAGCGGCGGGGGCCGCCAGACGACGCAGGAGCCGGGCGTTGTGGCGGACGGCGGCCAGATCGATCTCGGCCCACGCCGGGCGCAGGCCCGGGTAGCGGTGGCCGGCGGGCGGTGGCGCGCTCTTCTCGATCACACCGTCAACCACGGCGGACGTCCGAGAGCCACCGACCGAGGAGATCGGCCAGATCGCCGGCCACCAGCCCCTCGGGCGGACCGAGGGCGGCGGCCCGGCCGTGGACGTGGGCGGCCAGGCCGGCCGCTTCGAACAGGGGGAGCCCGCGGGCCACGAAGGCTCCGATGGCACCGGAGAGGACGTCGCCGGTGCCCGCCGTGGCCAGCCGGGGCGACCCGGCGGTGACCAGGAGGGCCGTGCCCCCCGGCTCGGCCACCACCGTGGTCGGTCCCTTCAGCAGGACGACGGCGCCGCTGCCGGCGGCCAGCGACCGGGCGGCGGCGATCCGGTCCACCCCGGGGGGCGCCCCGGCCAGCCGGGCGAACTCGCCGTCGTGGGGGGTGAGGACGCAGCGGACCCGGCCGGGGCCGCCCACGACGGCGGCGATCCCGGCGCCCGTTCCTAGGGCGAACAACCCGTCGGCGTCGACCACGGTGGGGACGCCCGCCCCGGCCACCAGGAACCGGACCTGGGCGCCGGTGTCCGCGGCCCGACCGAGGCCCGGTCCCACGACGAGGGAGTGGCACCGGGTCACCATCTCGAGCGCCGCCGGTCCCCAGCCCTCGGTGGTGAGCCCGGTCGAGACGGCCTCGCCCGCCGTGTTCAGGGCCGGGTCGGCACCGGGGACCCCGAGGCGGACCATGCCGGCGCCGGCGCGGTAGGCGGCGTGGGCGCACAGCTCGGCGGCCCCCGTCATGCCCGGCGACCCGGCCACGACGGCGACGGCCGACTGCCACTTGTAGGCCCCCCGGGGGCGGACCGGCAACAACCGGGCCACGTCGGCGTCCTCGACCACTCGGAGACGGGCCCGCCCGGTGTCGAGACCGATGTCGACGACCTCCACCCGGCCGGCCAAGAGAGGCCCGTCGCCCTGGAGGAGCCCGGGTTTGAGGGCGGCGAAGGTGACCGTGACGTCGGCCCGCAAAGGCTCGCCGCAGGCCTCGCCCGTGTCGCCGTCGACGCCCGAGGGGATGTCCACGGCGAGGACGGGAACGCCGGCCGGGACCGACGGGGCCCGGTAGGTCCCCCGGAAACCGGTCCCGTAGGCGGCGTCGACGACCAGGTCGACCCCGCCGTGGCGGGCGATGCGGTCGGGGGCGTCGGCCGCTTCCAGCACCTCGACGCGCGCCCCGCGACGGCGTAGTCGGATGGCGGCCACGCGGCCGTCGGCGCCGTTGGAGCCCTTGCCGGCCACCACCACGACGCGGCGGCCGTAGGCACCGCCCAGCAGGCGGAGGGCGGCGGCGGCCACGGCCGTTCCGGCCCGGTCGACCAGGACGTCGTGGGACACGGTGGCGTGCGCCTCCTCGTCGATGGCCCGCATCTCGGCCACGGTGACGACGGGTATCACGCGTCACCCCGGACGACCGGTTCACCCTCGGCCAGCACCGAGGCCACCGCCACCAGGTCGGTATGGGTGAGCGAGAGATGCCACCAGCGGACACCGCGGGCGGCGGCCAACGCGGCGGCGCGTCCGGCCAGGACCAGACGGGGAGCCCCGTCGTCGCCCCGGACCACTTCGACCTCGCGGAACGCCGATGCGCCGATTCCGACCCCCAGCGCTTTCAGCACGGCTTCCTTGGCCGCGAACCGCGCCGCCAGCCGGGGGCCGGGATCCGTGGCCGACTCGGCGTAGGAACGCTCGGCGTCGGTGAAGAGCCGGCGGGCCAGTCCCGGACGACGCTCGAGGACCGCCCGGAAGCGGGCCACGTCCACGGCGTCCACCCCGATGCCGCGGACACGACCCCCGTCGACCACGCCCGCCGGCGCCGTCACTCCACCGTGACGGTCTTGGCCAGGTTGCGGGGGCGGTCGACGTCGAGGCCGTGGAGAGCGGCGAGATGGTAGGCGAAGAGCTGGAGCGGGATCACGTCCACCACGGGGGCGAAGAGCGGTTCGGTGGCCGGTACCCAGAGGACCTGGTCGGCCTCGGCCGCCGTCTCCTCGTCACCGTCGTTGGCCACCAGGATCACCGTGGCCCCCCGGCTGCGGACCTCGGCGATGTTCGACATCATCTTGTCCCACAGCCGCGTCCGGGTGGCCACCGCCACCACCACTGCTCCCGGTTCTATGAGGGCGATGGGCCCGTGCTTGAGCTCGCCGGCCGGATAGCCCTCGGCCCGGAGGTAGGAGAGCTCCTTCAGCTTGAGGGCACCCTCGAGGGCGACGGGGAAGCCGACGTGGCGCCCCAGGAAGAAGAAGTCGCGGGTGGTCGTGAAGCGACCGGCCACGGCGGCGACGTCGTCCTCACGGGCCAGGACGGTTTCGATCAACCCCGGGAGCTCGGCCATCTTGGCGAAGAGGTGGCGGGCGTCGTCGGGGGCCAGTGTCCCGCGCAGCTGGGCCAGGTAGAGCGCCAGGAGCTCCAGGGCGACGATCTGGGAGAGGTGGGTCTTGGTCGACGCCACCCCCACCTCGGGGCCGGCGTGGGTGTAGAGGACGCCGTCGGCCACCCGGGCCATCGACGAATCCACCACGTTGGAGATGACGAGCACCTTGGCATCCCATTGACGCGCCTCGGTCATGGCCTGGAGGGTGTCGATGGTCTCGCCCGACTGGCTGACGCCGACCACCAGCGTCCGGCGGTCCAGAACGGGGTCCCGGTAACGGAACTCCGAGGCGATGTCTATCTCGGTCGGCAGCCGGGCCCAGCGTTCGATGGCGTACTTGGCCACCATCCCGGCGTGGTAGCTCGTGCCGCAGGCGACGATGAAGACCTTGTCGATCTCGCGCAGGTCGTCGGGGGTGATCCGCAGCTCGTCGAGCCCGATGGTCCCGTCGGGAAGGAGCCGGCCGAGGAGGGTGTCGGCCACCGCCCGGGGCTGCTCGTGGATCTCCTTCCCCATGAAGTCGGGATACCCCCCCTTTTCGGCCGCCGCCATGTCCCAGTCGATCTTCAGCTCCGTCGGTTCGACCACCTTGCCGGCCAGCGTTGTCACCAGCATCGAACCGGGCCGGAGCTCCACCACCTGGTCGTCGTCGAGGACCCAGAAGCGGCGGGTGTGTCCGAGCAGGGCCGGGATGTCCGAGGCCAGCAGGGCCAGGGGATGGTCGCCCTCGCCCATCCCCACCACGAGGGGGAGACGCGCTTGGCGGCCACGATCGTCCCCGGCTCCGACGCCGCCACCACCGCCAGGGCGAAGGCCCCGCGGACGTCGCGCAACGCCGAGCGGACGGCGTTGGCCAGTGACAGCCCCGCACCCATCTCCTCCTCGACGAGGTGGGCGAACATCTCGGTGTCGGTGTCCGAGGCCAGGACGTGACCGCTCTGACGCAGCCGGGTGGCCAGCTCCCGCCAGTTCTCGATGATCCCGTTGTGGACGACCGCCACCCGGCCGCTGCAGTCCAGATGGGGATGGGCGTTCAACTCCGTCGGGTGTCCGTGGGTGGCCCACCGGGTGTGGCCGATCCCCGCCGTCACCCCGGTGGGGGCGTTCTCGACGATCTTGCGGAGGTCTTCGAGGGAGCGGGTCCCCGTGGCCGCCCGCGCCCGGTAGAGGCCCCCGCTGTAGTCGAGGGCCACGCCGGCCGAGTCGTATCCCCGGTACTCGAGCCGCTCCAGGCCCTCGAGGAGGAGATCGAGGACACCGTGATCGCCTGTGGCTCCGATGATTCCGCACATAGGCCCAGGCTACGGCGTGCTCGGGACCGAGGCGGCGCGTTCCACCACGGCCGACAGACGCGCCACCACGGCGTGGGCCAGATCCTCGTCGGCCGCTTCGACCATGACCCGGACCAGGGGCTCCGTCCCGCTGGCCCGCAGGAGGACCCGGCCCCGGTGGCCGAGCTCGCCGGTCACCGCCGCCACCTCCGCCCGGACCTCCGCGCTCTCCACCACCAGGGCCGGATCGACGGCGGGGATGTTCACGAGGACCTGGGGCAGGCGGCGCATGACCTCCGAGACCAGCTCGGCCAGCGGCCGTCCCGTGCGCCGGAGCAGGTCCAGGAGGAGGACGGCGGTGAGGACGCCGTCGCCGGTGGTAGCCAGCTCCCGGAAGACGAGGTGCCCGGACTGCTCGCCACCGAGGGTCAACCCGTCGGCGTTCAGAGCCTCGAGGACGTACCGGTCGCCGATCGGCGTCTCTCTGACGGCGATCCCCTTCTCGTCCATGGCCAGCCGGAAACCCAGGTTCGACATGACCGTGACCACCACCGTGTTGCCGGCCAGCCGTCCCCGCCCGGCCAGGTCGGTGGCGAAGAGGGCCAGGAGCTCGTCGCCGGTGGTGGCGGCACCGGTGTGGTCCACGGCCACCAGCCGGTCGGCGTCCCCGTCGAGCGCCAGGCCGACGTCGGCGCCGCTCGCCACCACGGCGGCGCCGACGCGTTCGGGATGGGTGGACCCGCAGCCGTCGTTGATGTTGGTCCCGTCGGGTTCGCGGGCGATGGCGTCGACGGTCGCCCCCAGGCGCTCGAGGACGAGAGGGGCGACGGACGAGGCGGCGCCGTTGGCACAGTCGACCACCACCCGCATCCCTGCGAGCGAACGGCCCTCCAGAGCGGCCACGAGGTGCTCGACGTAGCCGTCGGCGGCGTCCGGGTCGGACGAAAGACGACCGACGGCGCGGCCGGTCGGGGACCGCGGGCCCCCCACCGCCGACCGGAGGACACGGTCGAGCTCCTCCTCGACGGCCGCCTCGGCGGCATCGGGGAGCTTCACGCCACCGGTGGCGAAGAGCTTCACCCCGTTGTCGGCGAAGGGATTGTGCGAGGCCGAGATCACGGCCCCCGGGAGACCCCGTGAGGCGCAGTGCCAGGCCACCCCGGGGGTGGGGAGGACACCGAGGTCGACGACGTCGGCACCCTCACTGGCCAGGCCGGCGGAGAAGGCGGCCTGGAGCAACGGTCCCGACTGCCGGGTGTCGCGGGCCACGAGGAAGGTCCGTGCCGGTAGCGCACGCGCCGTGGCCCGGCCCAGGGCGAGGACCAGCTCGGCTCCCAGCTCGGCGTTGGCGACACCACGAATGCCGTCGGTGCCGAACCGGACACCCACGGCCGACTACCGCTTCGAGTACTGCGGCGCCTTGCGGGCCTTCTTGAGGCCGTACTTCTTGCTCTCCTTCTCGCGAGCGTCGCGGGTCAGGAGGCCGGCCTTCTTGAGGGTGGGTCGCAGTTCGGGGTCGAGCTCGAGGATCGACCGGGCGATGCCCAGTCGCAGGGCGCCCGCCTGACCCGAGACCCCGCCACCGTCGATGGTGGCGTCGACGTCGTAGCCCTCGGCCAGGTTGGTCAGCCGCAACGGCTCGGTCACGACCATGCGGTGGGTGGCCGAGGTGAAGTACTGCTCGATGGGCTTGCGGTTGACGGTGATGGTCCCTTGTCCGGCCCGGACCCGGACGCGGGCCACCGCCCTCTTACGGCGTCCCGTCGTCTGGGAGAGCGGGACGGGGAGCTTCGGCTTCGTCGACACGTGGGATTCCTTGTCCTTTCGGGTCGCCCGGGGACGGGCGTTCAGGTCCGGGAGTGGGCGCCGGGGACGTCGAGGACCTGTGGTTGCTGGGCCTCGTGCGGGTGCTCGGCGCCGGCGTAGACCTTGAGCTTGGACAGCTGCTGGCGACCGAGCCGGTTACGGGGCAGCATGCCGCGCACGGCACGGCGGACCACCTCCTCGGGGCGGGTGACGAGGAGGTCGGAGTAGCTCGCCGTCTTGAGCCCACCGGGGTAGCCGCTGTGGCGGTAGACGAACTTCTTGTCCGCTTTCCCGGCACTGAGGACGATCTTGGCCGCGTTGACCACGATGACGTGGTCGCCGGTGTCGACGTGGGGGGCGAAGATCGGCTTGTGCTTCCCCCGCAGGATGGTCGCCACCTGGGTGGCCAGGCGGCCCAGGACCATGCCGTCGGCGTCGACGACGTGCCATGTCCGGTTGATGTCCACGGGTCTGGGCGAGAACGTGCGCACGCGGGGTCCTTGATCGTTGTTCGCGGTCGGCCCGACCGCCGGGTCCCGGCCCTGACCAGGACCGGCACCGCTGACCGGGGACAGAGAAACGGCCTGTCCCCGCCACCAGACGGACCTCTCACACTAGATGCTCCACCCGGAACCGGGCAAGCTCCCCGGAGGGAAATCCCAGGTGGCGTCCCATCCCGGCCCCTGCCGGTCACGCCCCGTCGGACCCGGCGTAGTCGACCGAGAGGAGGCTCAGCCCGTGGGGCGGGGCCAGGGTCACGCCCTGTGAGCGGTCACCGGAGGTGAGCATCCAGGTCACGTCCGACGCCCGCCGACGGCCCCGGCCCACGTCGGCCAGGGTCCCGACGATGGAGCGGACCATCTGATGGCAGAACGACTGGGCCGTGATGTCGAACCGCAGCAGGCGGGCGTCGTCGCCCAGCCCCCCCGGCGCCCAGGGCTCCTCGTGCCACCTGGCGTCGAGGACGCGTCGGTTGATCGGGTCCCCGGGTGCGGAGCCCGGGGGGCGGCGGCAGAAGGCGCGGAAGTCGTGCTCACCGAGCAGGGCGTCGGCCCCGGCCGCCATCGCCCTCGTGTCCAGGGCGTCGCGGACGTGCCAGGCCAGAGGGGCCAGGAGGGGATCGGGTCCGTCGGACCGGAGGATGAGATACCGGTAGCGGCGGGCCCGGGCCGACCGCCGGGCGTCGAAGCCCGCCGGGGCGACGGCCGCCGTGCGCACCACCACCGCCGGTCCCACCATGGCATTCACGGCCCGGACGAGGGCCACGGTGTCCACCGGGCCCACCACGTCGGTGTGGACCACCTGCCCGGCGGCATGGACGCCAGCGTCGGTCCGGCCCGCACAGGTCA
Source organism: uncultured Acidimicrobiaceae bacterium (assembly GCA_963800065.1). Lineage (GTDB taxonomy): Bacteria > Actinomycetota > Acidimicrobiia > Acidimicrobiales > UBA8190 > CAWJFJ01. The sequence continues at coordinate 15,624 of CAWCZO010000005.1, forward strand.
GGTCGACCGGCTGTCGCAGGGCGGTGGCGAGGGCCCGGCCGAGCTCACCGGCCACCGTGCGCTGCCCGGGCTGCGCCGCGAACCCCCGGAAACCGGCCCCGTCGTAAGCCACCACCAGGCGGAGCCGGAGCCGGGCGGGGTCACCGTCGGCTCCGCCCGTCGCGCCACCGTCCCCCCGTGGTCCGGCGCCACTGTCGGCGTCGGGGGGGTCGAACAGCGTCAAACGAACTCGATCCGCGCCATGGGCGCGCTGTCGCCCAGGCGGGGCCCGAGCTTCAGGATCCGGGTGTACCCACCGGGCCTATCCGTGTAACGGGGCCCGATCTCCTCGAAGAGCTTGTGGGCCATGTCCTTGTCCCGGATGAGCGCCACCACCTGGCGCTGGCGGTGGACACCGCCCTTGCGCGCCGCCGTGATGCATTTCTCGACCACCGGTCGCAGGGCCTTGGCCTTGGCCTCGGTCGTCACCAGTGACTCGGCGGCGATCAGGGAAGCCACGAGATTGCCGACCATGGCCTTCTCGTGAGCGGCGTCACCGCCCATCCGGCGGCCCTTGCGGGGGATGCCACGCATGGCCGTCAGTCCTTGACCCGCAGGGACAGCCCCCGCTCGTCGAGGCGCTGGATGACCTCGTCGAGCGACTTCTGTCCGAAGTTGGTGATGGCCAGGAGGTCGTCCGCCGTGCGTTCGACCAACTCCCCGATGGTGTTGACCTGGGCCCGCTTGAGGCAATTGCGCGGCCGCTCGGAGAGGTCGAGGTCCTCGATGGGGAGGTCGAGGTCGGGCGATCCACTGGTCGATGTGCCCACCTCGCCCAGCTCGAGGCCCTGGGGCTCGTCCTCGAGATCGGCCACCAGTCCCACCAGGGACCGCAGGGTGTCACCGGCCGAGGCCAGCGCCTCGCGCGGTGTCAGGGAGCCGTCCGTCTCGATGTCGAGCACGAGCCGGTCGAAGTCGGTGGACTGCTCCACCCGGACCGGCTCGACCGAGAAGGCCACCCGCCGGACGGGCGAGAAGATGGAGTCGACCGGGATGACGCCGATCGTGCTCGACCGCTTGTTGCGCTCGGCCGAGACGTAACCCCGACCACGCTCCACGGTGACGTCCATGGCCAGCCGGCCCTTGGCGTTCAAGGTGGCCACCGGCAGCTCGGGGTTGAGGACCTCCACATCGGCGGTCAACTGGATGTCGGAGGCCGTGACGTCGGCCGGTCCCCGCTTGTCACACCGCAGCGTCACCGGATCGTCGCTGTGGACCCGGAGGACGATGTCCTTCAGGTTGAGGATGACATCGGTGATGTCCTCCTTCACCCCGGGCAGGACGGTGAACTCGTGGAGGGCGTCGTCGAACCGGACCTGGGTGACGGCGGCGCCGGGAATGGAGGAGAGCAGGGTCCGGCGGATCGAGTTGCCGAGGGTGTGCCCGAATCCCGGCTCGAGAGGGCTGATGGCGAACCGCTGCCGGCTCCCCTCCTCCTCGCCGATGGCCTCGACGGTCGGTCGCTGAATGATGAGCATCTGGATCGCTCCTGCAGGTGGTCGGTTAAGTTTCGGGAGATCGGACTCGACGGTGACGGCTCTGCGGCGTCCGGACGGCGTCGATCGGGAACAGGGACTACTTCGAGTAGAGCTCGACGATGAGGGATTCGCGCAGCGGTTCGTCGATGTGCTCCCGCTGCGGCAGGGACGTCACCCGGACCGAGAGACGACCTTCGCCGGCTTCGAGCCAGAGCGGGAGTTGGCGGTCGAGGGTGTCGAGATTGCGCCGGACGACGTACATCTCCCGGGCCGAGGGCTTCAAGGCCACGACGTCGCCCTCACGTACCCGGTAGCTGGGAATGGTGACCCGCTTGCCGTTCACGAGGACGTGTCCGTGACGGACCAGCTGCCGGGCCTGGGCCCGGCTCGCTCCCCAGGTGGCCCGGAAGGCGACGTTGTCCAACCGCAGCTCGAGGAGCCGCAGGAGGTTCTCCCCGGTGATCCCGGGCTGGCGGTTGGCCTCGGCGTAGACGATCCGGAACTGCTTCTCCAGGACGCCGTAGATGCGCCGGGCCTTCTGCTTCTCACGCAACTGGGCCAGGTACTCCGATCCCTGTCGCATGCGGTCCCGGCCGTGTTCACCGGGGGGGTACGCCCTCGAGTGGCGGTCGCTCACGGCGTCGCTGACGGGGCATTTGAGCGAGTAGCAACGCTCGCCCTTCAAGAACAGTTTGGTCCGCTCCCGCCGGCACAGACGGCAGACGGGCCCGGTGTAGCGCGCCATGATCGCAGGTACTCCCTTCCGTCCCCGCCTCAGACCCGGCGCCGCTTCTTGGGGCGGCAGCCGTTGTGAGGAATGGGGGTGACATCCTTGATACCGGCGACCTCGATGCCGACGGCCGACAACGAACGGATGGCCGTCTCGCGACCGGAGCCGGGGCCCCGGACGAGAACGTCGACCTTGCGGACACCGTGCTCCATGGCCCGGCGGGCCGCCTGCTCGGCCGCCAGCTGGGCGGCGAAGGGGGTCGACTTGCGTGAGCCCTTGAAACCGACGTTTCCGGCCGACGCCCAGGCCAGGACATTGCCCTCGTGGTCGCAGATGCTGACGATCGTGTTGTTGAACGAGCTCTTGATGTGGGCCACCCCGTAGGCGACGTTCTTGCGCTCCCGCTTCCGGGGCCGGCGGGTGGAGGCGGACTTGGGGGTCTTGGCGGTCTTGGCCATTACTTGCGGACCTTCTTCTTGCCGGCGACGGTCTTCTTCGGGCCCTTGCGGGTACGGGCGTTGGTGTGGGTCCGCTGTCCGTGGACCGGTAGCCCGCGACGGTGGCGGATGCCCTGGTAGGACCCGATCTCCATCTTCCTCTTGATGTCCTGGGCGATGTCCCGGCGGAGGTCGCCTTCCACCTTGAGGTTGGCGTCGATCCAGGTCCGCAGGCGGGCGACCTCCTCGTCGGTGAGGTCACGTACCCGGGTGTCGGGGTTGGTGTCGGTCTCGGCGCAGACGCGCTGCGCCTGTGTCCGGCCCACGCCGAAGATGTAGGTCAGGGAGATCTCCAGCCGCTTCTCACGGGGGATGTCCACACCGCTGATCCGTGCCACCGCTGTCCTTTCTCCGTCCTCGTTCCGACCCGCTCAGCCCTGGCGCTGCTTGTGCCGCGGGTTCTCGCAGATGACCATGACCACCCCGTGGCGGCGAATCACCTTGCACTTCTCACAGATCGCCTTGACGCTCGGTCGCACCTTCATTTCGCTTCTATCCATTTCTCGGCGGCGTCCAAGACGCTCACTTGTAGCGGTATGTGATCCGCCCCCGACTCAGGTCGTAGGGCGTGATCTCCACCTGCACACGATCGCCGGGGAGGATGCGGATCCGGTGCATCCGCATCTTGCCCGAGCTGTGGGCCAGGACCTTGTGGCCGTTCTCGAGCTCCACGCGGAACATGGCGTTGGGCAACGGCTCGACGACCGTCCCTTCGAGCACGATCGCATCCTCTTTGGGCTTCGGCAGGTGACTCCTCCTCGTCCTTTCCTCCGGGCACGCCGCACCCAGCGACAGGTACCGTGACTCCCGGTCCGCTCGTGCCACCCCGGGTGGGGTCCCGGTTCGAGCGTTGGCGACCCGCTACCACCGGCCGGAGCCGGAGCGACCAGACCCAGGTCAGGCCTAGCGGGCCGACCTATGAGCATAGCGGTTCCGGCGCCGTGCGACCACTTCCACCGGGTACCCCGGTCAGGGCAGGGTCAGGACCTCGGGCCCGTCGTCGGTGACGGCGATGCTGTGCTCGAAATGGGCCGAGAGGCTGCCGTCGGCCGTGATCACGCTCCAGCCGTCGTCGAGGACCCTGGTGGCCGCCCCGCCCACGTTCACCATGGGCTCCACGGCGAAGACCATGCCCGTCTTGAGCATCGGGCCCCCGCTGCCCGGCCAGTAGTTCGGGACCTGGGGTTCCTCGTGCATGGCGGTCCCGATGGCGTGCCCCACGTACTCCCGGACCACGGAGAACCCGGCCTTCTCGGCCACCTCCTGGACGGCCCGACCGACCTCGTGGAGCCGCCTCCCCGGCCTCAGCTGCTCGATTCCGGCCCACAGGCTCTGTTCGGTCACCTCGATGAGCCGTTCGGCCACGGGGGAGACCTCCCCGATGGCCATGGTGAAGGCGGCGTCGCCGTGGTACCCCTCGATGATGGCCCCGCAGTCGATGGAGAGGATGTCGCCCTCCTGGAGGCAGTAGCTCCCCGGGATGCCGTGGACGATCATGTCGTTGGGCGAGGTGCAGATCACGGCCGGGTAGCCCCGGTAGTGCAGGAAGTTCGACTTGGCCCCACGCCGGTCGAGGACCTCACGGGCCACCGTGTCGAGCACGGCCGTCGTCACCCCCGGCTTGGCCGCCGCCCGGGTGGCCGCGTGCATCTCGGCCACCACACGCCCGGCCCGGCGCATCTTGGCGATCTCGTCGGCGGTCCTCTTCATGGGACGATCCCGGCTGTCATCGGGCCGGCGCCGAGCGCTGCGTCGTCGGGCCCCTCACCGGGATCGTCCTCGGCGCTGGCGGCGATCCTCCACCGATCGGATGATCCGTCGCAGGACGGCGTCGGGGGAGCCGATGCCGTTCACCTTGGCCAGCTGCCCCCGGGTCGAGTACCAGTCGATGAGTGGTGCGGTCTGACGCTCGTAGAGCTCCAGCCGGCGACCGATGGCGTCCTCGACGTCGTCCTCGCGCTGGATGACCTCGCCACCGCAGACGTCGCAGGTCCAGTTGATCTTGGGCGGTGCCGAGACCGAGTAGTTGGATCCGCAGTCGATGCAGACGCGCCGGCCGGCCAGGCGGCGCATGGCCTGGATGGTCGGGACCTCGATGTCCACGGCGGCGTCGATGTCTTCCGGCGCCATGAGGGCGGCCAGGACCTCGGCCTGGTGCGTGGTGCGGGGGCACCCGTCCAGGATGAAACCCCGGGCCCGGGCGTCGGGCTCGGCCAGACGCTCGGCCACCATCTCCATGATGAGATCGTCTCCCAGCAGCTCGCCGCTGTCCATGTTCTCCTTGACCTTCGATCCGAGCTCGTCCCCGCTCTTGACCGCGCCGCGCAGCATGTCCCCCGTGGAGACGTGCGGGACGACGTAGTGATGCGACAGTCGCACGCACTGTGTCCCCTTGCCGGCCCCCTGTTTGCCCAGGACCACGAGCCTGACGCCGGGTACCATCCGCTACTTCAGGAAGCCCTCGTAATTCCGCATCATCAGCTGACTGTCGATCTGCCGCATCGTCTCGAGCGACACGCCGACAGCGATGAGGAGAGTGGTCCCGAAGAACGGATAGCCGGTGATGTGCCATGCCGCCATCAAGAGAGAAGGGGTCACGGCGACAGCGGCGAGGTACAGACCACCGGGGAGCGTGATGCGGTTGAGAATACGCGCCAGGTAGCGCTCGGTGGGCGGGCCGGGTCGGATCCCGGGAATGTACCCGCCCTGTTTCCGGATGATGTCCGCCTGCTGGTGCGGGTCGAACGCCACGTAGACGTAGAAGAAGGTGAAGGCGAAGATGAGGACCCCGTACGACGCCACGTAGACCAGGCTGGTCGGGGTGATCCGGTCGTTGACGAAGGTCCGGAAGGCCACCCAGGGGATGACGTTGGCCAGGAGGATCGGGATGTAGAGCATCGAGTTGGCGAAGATGATCGGGATCACTCCGGACTGATTGACCTTGAGCGGTATGTAGGTGGACGAGCCGCCGTACATTCGGCGCCCGACCACCCGTTTGGCGAAGGTGACGGGGATCCGGCGTTGGCCCTGCTCCATGAAGACCACGAAGACCAGGAGGATCAGGGTCAGCGCCAGGATGACGCCGAACTTGGGCTTCCCGCCCTGCGACAGGATGAGGGCCCCGCCGGCGGGGATCCCGGCCACCACGTTGGCGAAGATGATGATGGACATCCCGTTGCCGATGCCGCGCTGGGTGATGAGCTCACCGAGCCACATGACGAAGGCGGTGCCGGCCGTGAGCGTCAGGACGATGAAGCCGGCCCGGTAGAGGTTGAAGTTCGGGATCAGGTCGATGTTGGACGTCGACGAGCCGAGGAGCCCGGCGGCGCCGTTGTGGAACACGTAGACGAGACCAGAGGCCTGGAGGAGAGCCAGGCCGATGGTGACGTACCGGGTCGTCTGGGTGATCTTCTTCTGCCCGATCGCCCCCTGGTCCCGCCACTCCTCGAGCTTCGGGATCACCGTCGTCAGCAGCTGGATGATGATTGAGCTGGTGATGTACGGCATGATCCCGAGGCCGAACAGCGCCATCTTCAACAATCCGCCGCCGGAGAAGAGGTTCAGGAAGCCGAGGATCCCCGCCGACTTGGCCTGGGCCTCGAGCTGCTGAATCTCCTTGATGGACACGAAGGGGACGATGAGGTTGGCGCCCAGCTGGTACAGGCCGATGATGAGAAGGGTGAACACGACCTTGTTGCGCAGGTCCGGAACCTTGAAGATGTTCTTGAGGCTCGAGAGCACCGCCCCTCCTCGTCGCGTTCTCGGCGCACCCGGCGCCGATGGCCAAGATGTAGAGGCTACCGGTTGGTGAGGGCGTTCCCCCGCGCGGGCGGCCGACCGTGGCCGAACGGAAGCGGGAGCAACTCCACCTGACCACCGGCCGCCTCGATGGCGCTGCGGGCGCTGGCCGACACGGCGTGCACCTCCACGCGCAGCGCTCGGCGCAACTCGCCCCGGCCGAGCACCTTGACCAGGGCCCCCTTGCGAACCAGACCCACCGCCTCCAGGGTGGCGGGAGAGGCCACGTCCCCGTCGAAGTTCTCCAGGGTGTCGAGGTTCACCACGGCGTAGGAGACGCGGAAGGGGTTGTGGAAACCCTTGAGCTTGGGGATGCGTTGAGCCAACGGGAGCTGGCCGCCCTCGAAGCCGGGCTTCACGGTGTTGCGGGCGTGTTGCCCCTTGGTCCCGCGCCCGGCCGTCTTCCCACCCTTGCCGGCGATGCCCCGCCCCACACGACGACGGGCCCGGTTGGAACCGGCCGGCGGACGGAGGTCGTGGATCTTCATGACGTCTGCCTCCCCTCGGCCGCACGGCGCGCCCGCCGGCTGGCCTGCGTGCGCAACTCTTGGGCGGCGGCGGCGTCGGGCTGGGCGGCCTCCACCGTCACCAGGTGGGGGACGCGGGCCAGCATGCCCCGGATCTCGGGACGGTCGGGCAGAATGCGCGACCGTCCCACACCACGCAGTCCGAGGGCCCGGAGCGTGCCGCGGTGTTTGGGCTTGGTGCAGATGGCCGACCTCACCTGGGTCACCAACAGGTCGCCACCCGTGGCCGACGGCGTCATGCCTCCACCCCCTGGAACAGGTCGGAGGCGCGCTGGCGCTCGCGGTAGGCGCGCAGGACACCCCTCGGGATGACCTCGTCGGCGGGCTTTCCCCGCAGCCGGGCCACATCCTCGGGCCGCTTCAGCGATTTGAGCCCGGCGATGGTGGCGTGGGCCACGTTGATGCCGTTCGACGAACCGAGCGATTTGCACAGAATGTCGTGGATCCCGGCCATCTCCAGGATGGCGCGGGCGGCACCGCCGGCGATGACGCCGGTCCCGGGAGCGGCGGGCTTCAGCATGACGCGCCCGGCGCCCGCCTCACCGATGATCGGATGGGTGATGGTGGAGCCGGCCAGGGGGACGTGGAACATGTTCTTCCGTGCTTCCTCGATCCCCTTCTGGACGGCCAGACCGGCCTCCTTGGCCTTGCCGTAGCCGAGACCGACGCGTCCGTTGCCGTCGCCGACGACCATAAGGGCGGTGAAGGAGAACCGCCGGCCGCCCTTCACCACCTTGGCCACCCGGTTCACCCGGATGGTCCTCTCCTCGAATTGTCCGTCGAGCATTGTCAGAACTCCAGTCCTGCTGTGCGGGCGGCGTCGGCCAGGGCGGCCACCCGCCCGTGATACCGGAAACCTCCGCGGTCGAAGACGACCTTCGTCACCCCGGCCGCTGTCGCCCGTTCGGCGATCAGGCGACCCACGGTCTTGGCAGCGTCCACGTTCCCGCCGGGGCCCGACCGCAGCGACGCCTCGACCGTACTGGCGGCCGCCACCGTGCGCCCCGTGGTGTCGTCGATGACCTGAGCCGAGATGTGACGTGACGAACGGAAGACGGCCAGACGGGGCCGGCCGGTGGTGCCCACGATCTGCTTGCGCACCCGGGCGTGGCGCCGGATGCGTAGGGCGCGCTTGCGCTGAGCGGTGGTGGCCATGGCTACTTGGCCGCCTTCCCGGCTTTGCGCATCACGCGCTCACCGAGATAACGCACGCCCTTGCCCTTGTAGGGCTCGGGCTTGCGCAACTTTCGGATATCGGCCGCCACCTGGCCCACCTTCTCCTTGTCGATCCCCTTCACGACGATCCGGGTCGGCGTGGGGACGTCGAAGGTGACCCCGTCGGGGGCGTCCACGGTGACGGGGTGGGAGAAGCCCAGCGCCAGCTCCAGCGATCCCGGCCCGCGTGCGGCGGCCCGGTAGCCCACCCCCACGATCTCGAGCTCCTTGGTGAAGCCGGCGGTGACGCCGGTCACCATGTTGGCCACCAGCGAGCGGGTGAGCCCGTGCAGGGCCCGGTTCTGGCGCTGGTCATCGGGGCGTTCGACGATGAGGTTGGCATCCTCCTGGCGGACGGTGATGGCACCCGGGAGCGGGCGCGCCAGCGTCCCCTGGGGGCCGGCCACGGTGACCAGGGGTCCTTCCACCGTCACGGTCACCCCGCCCGGAACGGCGATGGGGCTGCGGCCCACGCGGGACATCAGCGGACCTCCCCGAGCGACGGATTACCAGACATAGCAGAGCACCTCCCCGCCCACACGGCGCTTACGCGCCTCGCGGTCGGTCATCAGGCCCTGACTCGTCGACACCACGGCCACACCCATCCCACCGAGCACGCGCGGGATGCGGTCGGCCTGGGCGTAGATACGCAGACCGGGCTTGGAGACACGGCGCAGACCGCCGATCGTGCGTGTCCGGTCGGGTGCGTACTTGAGCTTGATCTCGAGGACACTGCCGGGACCCGTGGTCGACGGGGTGACGTCGAAGCCGCCGATGTACCCCTCGCGCTCGAGGATGTCGGCCAGGGACTGCTTGAGCTTCGAGGTCGGCATCTTCACCGTGTCGTGCATCGCCGTGTTGGCGTTGCGGATGCGGGTCAACATGTCGGCGATGGGATCCGTCATCGTCATGAGCGCGGTCCTCCCCTCACCAGCTCGCCTTGGTCACGCCCGGAATCTCCCCCGCATGAACCATGACGCGCAGGCAGATCCGGCACAGCCCGAACTTGCGGAAGACGGCTTTGGGCCTGCCACATCGCCGGCACCGCGTGCAGGCGCGTACCTTGAACTTGGGCGTGCGTTGCTGCTTCTCGATCAATGCCTTCTTGGCCATCGTGTTAGATGCTCTCCTGCTGCCTGAACGGGAACCCGAAAGCGACGAGGAAGGCACGGCCCTCGTCGTCGCTGCGAGCAGTGGTACAGATGGTGATGTCCATGCCACGCGTCGTATCGACGCGGTCGTAGTCCACCTCGGGGAAGATGAGCTGTTCGGTCACCCCGAAGGTGTAGTTGCCGTGACCGTCGAAGGACCTGGGCGAGAGGCCGCGGAAGTCACGGATCCGGGGGATGGCCAGGGCGATCAGCCGGTCCAGGAACTCCCAGGCCCGATCGCCCCGCAGGGTGACCTTGGCCCCGATGGACATGCCCTCACGCAGCTTGAAGGCGGCGATGGAGCTCCGGGCCCGGGTGACCACGGGTTTCTGGCCGCTGATCACCTCGAGGTCCTTCACGGCCCCTTCGATCAGCGAGGGCTGTTGCGTGGCCTTTCCCACCCCCATGTTGATGACGATCTTCTCGAGGCGCGGGACCTCCATGATGTTGGACAGCCCCAGTTGAGCCTGTAGCTCCCCCCGGGTCGAGGTGTCGTACCGCTCCTTCAGCCGGGGGCGGGTGCGGGTGGACGTGGGCGCCATCAGAGTGCCGTTCCGCACTTGCGGCAGACTCGGATCTTGCGACCCGTCTCGTCGATCTGCATTCCGATCCGGGTGGGACCGTCGACCGGGCAGACGATGGCCACCGCCGAGACGGGCAGAGGCATGTCCTTGTCGATGATCCCGCCCTGCAGGGTGGAGCCGCGCTGCTTGGTGTGGCGCTTCGACAGGTTGGCACCGTCGACGATGACCTTCCCCACCTGGGGAAGAGCCACCATGACCTGGCCGCGCTTGCCCCGGTTCTTCCCGCTCAGGACCTGGACGGTGTCACCCTTGCGTATCCGCATCACAGCACCTCCGGGGCCAGCGAGACGATCCGCATGAACCTCTTGTCGCGCAGCTCACGCCCCACCGGCCCGAAGATCCGGGTGCCCCGTGGCTGCTGCTGCTCGTTGATCAGAACGGCGGCGTTCTCGTCGAACCGGATGTAGCTGCCGTCCGGCCGGCGCCGTTCCTTGGCCGTCCGGACGACCACGCACCGGACGACCTCGCCCTTCTTCACGGCCGCTCCGGGGATGGCGTCCTTCACGGTGGCGACGAAGACGTCACCGATGCCGGCATAACGCCGACGAGAGCCCCCGAGGACCTTGATGCACAGAACCTCGCGCGCACCGGAGTTGTCAGCCACCTTGAGCCGGGACTCCTGCTGGATCATCGGGCACGCTCAAGAACATCGGTGACACGCCAGCGCTTCAGCTTCGACATCGGACGCGTCTCCATCACGCGGACCCGATCGCCCAATTTGGCGTCGTTGGACTCGTCATGGGCATAGAGCCGAGTGGTCCGCTGCACCGTCTTTCCATAACGGGCGTGCCGGACGCGCTCCACCACGGCCACCACCACGGTGGACTGCATCTTGTCGGAGACCACCAGACCCTCTCGGACCTTGCGCCCGTTGCGCGGTGCCGGCGCGGACTGCTCGGTCATCACTCGTCCTCCTCATCACCATCGGTGTCGGTCGGTGGCGCGTCGGCTTCGGCCTCGTCGACGTCCGCCCCGTCCACCTCGTCGACCTCCTCGGCGTCGTCGCCGAAATCGTCGGCATCATCGAGCTCCTCGGCGTCGTCCGTCGTCGGCGCCGGGCGCCGGGGCGGTCGGACCATGTGCTCGAGGATCACCGGGCCGGCGTCTCTCCCCTCGGCCAGAGCGATCTCGCGGTCACGCAGGACGGTCAGGACCCGCGCCACGTTGCGCCGGGCCTCATTCAGGCGCGAGTAGTTGTCCAGTTGCCCGGTGGCCAGCTGGAATCGGAGGTTCAGCGTCTCGCGGCGGTACTCCATCAGCCGGGTCTCGAGCTCGTCGTCCTCGAGCTCACGCAGTTCAGTGGCCGTGGGCATGGCTCTAGACCTCCACCTCGGCCGTCCCGTGTGTCCCGGGACGGACGACGAAGCGGGCCTTGAAAGGCAGCTTCTGGATGGCTCGCTCCATGGCCGCCTTGGCCAGGTCGCGATCCACGCCGGCCAGTTCGAACAGGATCCGGCCCGGTCGCACCACGGCGACCCAGTGCTCGGGGTTCCCCTTGCCGGATCCCATGCGTGTCTCGGCCGGCTTCTGAGTGACCGGCTTATCGGGGAAGACCCGGATCCAGACCTTCCCACCGCGCTTCACGTGCCGGGTCATGGCGATTCGGGCGGCTTCGATCTGGCGCTGGGTGAGCCACGCCGGCTCGAGCGCCTGGATCCCGAAGTCGCCGAAGGTGATCGTGGTGCCACCCTTGGCCGAGCCCCCGAGGCGACCACGTTGCTGCTTGCGGTGTTTGACCTTCCGGGGCATCAACATCAGTCCGACTCCTTACGGAAATGCGGCGTCTCGTGGTGCTCGTTGCGGGTCCGGCGCTCGATCTCCTCTTCCTCGGCCAGCAGGCGTTCGAGGTCATCGGGCTTGGCCGGTGTCGTGCCCGGCAACGGAGCGGCCGTGGGCGCCTCGACGTCGGTATCGGTGTCGGTGGCGTCGTCCGGCGCGCTGACCTGGTCGACGGCCTCATCGGAGGGGGCGCTGCCGGGCTCTCCCAGCTCGGCCCGGCGGCGGCCTCCGCCGGCCGTCACCAGGCGGCGGGGACCCGACTGGCCCGAGGTCTCACCGGCGGCCATGGCCGCCTCACCGCGCGATCTTGTCCTCGGACGACAACTTGTAGGGCAGGATGTCGCCCTTGTAGATCCAGACCTTGACCCCGATGCGCCCGAAGGTGGTCTTGGCCTCGCGGAATCC
>CAWCZO010000006.1:0-33066 GCA_963800065.1 uncultured Acidimicrobiaceae bacterium
TGAAGGGCTGGACCCTCGGTCCCGAGATCGAGGCCCGCAATGCCACCCACCAGATCAAGAAGATGACGAAGGCTCAGCTTCTGACGCTGCGCGACCGGCTCTACCTCGAGGAGGAGATCCCCGACGAGGCCCTGGACGCCGACCAGCCCCCCTACTACCGGCCCCCCGTCGGATCCCCCGCCCACGAGTACCTCCAGGCCCGGCGCAAGGTCCTGGCCGGCCCCCTGCCCTCCCGCATCGTCCGGCCCCGTCCGGCCGCCGCCCCCCAGGCCACCGTGTTCTCCGATCTCACGGCGGGCTCGGGTACCCAGGCCGCCTCCACCACGATGGCCTTCGCCCGGCTCCTGCGGAACCTCGTCCGCGACCCGGCCATCGGCCGGCTGGTGGCGCCGATCGTTCCCGACGAGGCCCGGACCTTCGGCCTCGAGCCCCTCATCGCCGAGACCAAGATCTACGCTCCCGAGGGCCAGCGCTACACGCCCGTCGACTCCGATCTCATCCTCCGCTACGCCGAGGACCGCAAGGGCCAGGTCCTCGAAGAGGGGATCACCGAGGCCGGCTCCATGGCATCGTTCATCGCCCTCTCGACGGCCTACGCCACCTGGGGCCAGCCCATGCTCCCGATCTACCTCTTCTATTCCATGTTCGGCTTCCAACGCACCGGGGACCTGATGTGGCTCCTGGGCGACATCCGGGGCCGGGGCATCCTGGCCGGTTGCACGGCGGGCCGGACCACGCTCCAGGGCGAGGGGCTCCAGCACGACGACGGCCACTCCCCCCTCCTGGCCTCCGTCAACCCCGCGGCACGCGTCTACGACCCGGCCTTCGCCTACGAGATCGCCGTGATCATGGAGGAAGCGGTGGCCCGCACCCTCGGCCCCGAGCCCGAGGACCGGTTCTGGTACATCACCCTCTACAACGAGAACTACGTCATGCCTCCCCTGCCTCCGGGCGAGTCCGGTGACCGGATCAGGGCGGGGATCCTCCGCGGCATCTACCAGTTCGCCGGGCCGGCCGACGTCGCCGGGCCGGAGGTCGGCGGCGGCGCCGGTTCGCGACGGGCGACCCTTCTCTTCTCGGGTCCCATGTGGCAGGCCGCCATGGAAGCACGGGACGTCCTGGCCCGCGACTGGTCCGTCTCCGCCGACGCCTACTCGGTGACCTCCTACACCGAGCTCCGCAACGACGCCCTCTCGGCCGAACGCGCCGACCGCCTCCACCCGGCCGACGGCGACCGGACGCCCTTCGTCACCGAGGTCCTGGCCACCGGGGCCGGTCCGGTCGTGGCCGTCACCGACTATCTCAGGGCCGTCCCCGACCAGATCTCGCGGTTCGTCCCCCGTCCCTTCACCTCTCTCGGGACCGACGGGTTCGGACGTTCCGACACACGGACCGCCCTCCGCCGGTTCTTCGAGGTCGACTCCGCCCATCTGGTGGTGGCCGTCCTGGCCGCACTGGCCCACCAGGGCGAGGCCAAGGCCGACGAGGTGGCCGAGGCCATGGCCGTCTACGGGATCGATCCCGACTCCGCCGATCCCTGGGCCGTCTGATCCCCCGGGGCGGCCGACTCTCACTCCAGAGGCGACTCGAACTCGAGCTCGTGGCGGACGAGGATCCCGTCGCTCCCCACCAACGGGATCGACGGCTTCACCTTCCGGGAGGCGGCCACACCGTCTTTGATCAGTGCCACCAGGTCCATCCCCCAGCGCTGGTAGAAGCGGATGGCCCGGATGTTGTCGTTCGTCGTCACCAGCCAGATCCGACGTGCCCTCGTCCGCCGAGCCTCGCTCAGGACGGCGTCCATCAGCGCCCGTCCCACTCCCACTCCCTCCCGTTCGACGTGGATGGTCACGATCTCGACCTCGTCGCCCTGCCGGGCGTAGGTGAGAAGACCGACCGGCTCCCCCTCGACGAGGGCCACGAATCCCGGAAGCCCCGACGCTTCGACGAGCCCTCCTTTTCGCGCCACCGACGTGGAGCCCCAGGCCCGGATCAGGGCCTCGGCCGTCCACGACCGGTCGTCCTCACCGAGCGGCCGGACCATCATCGACCCGAGCTTCGCATGTCCGACGCCATCTACAGTTCCCTGTATGACGACGCTCCGACTGTCCGGCGAACCCGAAGCCGACAGACTCCTGTCCAAGGATCCACTCGCCCTGTTGATCGGGATGGTCCTGGACCAGCAGGTCCCCCTGGAATGGGCCTTCGCCGGGCCGGCCGAACTCCGACGACGACTCGGTCACGATCTCGACGCCAGGCAGATCGCATCGATGGACCCCGAGATCCTCGCCGCCACCTTCTCGGCCCGGCCGGCGCTGCACCGTTACCCCGGATCAATGGCGGCCCGGGTCCAGGAACTGTGCCGGATGCTCGTCGACCGGTACGACGGGAGGGCCGACGGGGTCTGGGAGGGCGTCGGATCGGGCACCGAACTGCTCGAGCGCGTCCGCCAGCTCCCGGGCTTCGGCGAGCAGAAGGCCAAGATCTTCGTCGCCCTCCTGGGCAAGCAGCTCGGGGTCCGTCCCCCCGGATGGGAGGACGTCTCCACCCCGTTCGGCGAGGCCCACACCTACCGCTCGGTGGCCGACATCACCGACGCCGAATCCCTCGACCGGGTCCGCGCCTTCAAGCAGGAGATGAAGGCGAGGGCCAAGGCGGCGGCCGGCACGGCGCCGGTCAAGAAGGCGGCGGCCAAAAAGGCGGCTCCCACCAAGAAGCCGGCCGTGGCCAAGAAGAAGGCTCCGACCGGGTCGGTGGCGGCCACGGGAAAGACGGCTGCGAGAAGGACGGCGGCGGCGGGCACCGGCAAGCGTTGAGAGCAACGCCCGACGCGGCTCGACCGGGTCGAGGGATAGCGGGCCGGAACCTCTACCTGTGCACTCCCGACCGGCCTGATCTCACGTCGTTTCTGGTGGCCTGCATCGACGGCGGGGTGGACATCGTCCAACTGCGCGACAAGCGGCTCGACGCCCGCCTGATCGTCGAACGGGGACGCCTCGCCGCCCGGATCTGCAACGACCACGGAGTGCCGTTCATCTTGAACGACCGTCCCGACCTGGCCCTCGACATCGGCGCCGACGGCGTCCATGTCGGCCAGGACGACGCCACCCCCGCTCTCGCCCGCCGGATCCTCGGGGGCCAGGCCATCGTGGGACTCTCCACCCACGCGCCGGCCCAGCTCGACGCCAGCATCGCCGAGCCCGTCGACTACGTCTCCGCCGGTCCCGTCGAACCGACGCCGACCAAGCCCGGGCGCCCCGCGACAGCGGCGGGCTACGTCGCCTATGCCGTCGAGCGGGCCACCAGGCCGGTGTTCATCACGGGCGGCGTGACCCCGGGGACCGTCGCCGGCCTGGCCGACCTCGGGGCCCGGTGCTTCGTCGTCGTCCGCTTCCTCACCGAGTCCGACGACCCCCGGGCGGCGGCCCGCGCCCTGCGCCGGGCCATTGACACGGTGGTGAGCCCGAGCTGACGCGCGGCGCCCGGCGGGGAACCGGTACCGGTCCCCCGCCCGTGATGAAAGATCTGCCCGTGGGTATGGCCATGGTGACCAGGGCGGCGAGGCGGCCGGTCGCCGGCGTTCGCACCGTCTCGCTCCTTGTCGCCGCCGTGACCGTGGCCGTGGCCCTGGCCGGCTGCACCGTCTCGGGCGGCGCTCGGCGGGCCGGACAGAGCGGATCGCCGGTCGTGACCAAGACGGCTCTGCCGACGGCTGACGGATTCACGGGGATCGCCTCGGTCGGGGGTCGGCTGGTGTTGTCCGGGGACGGCGGCGGACCGGGCTGCCGCCAGACCTCCGCCCCGGTGGATCCCACCCGCCTGACCCTCGGACCGGTCGAAGCGACGTCGTGTGGTCGACCCAACTTCGCCGGCCAACGGGCGTCCGCCGAACTCGCCTACGACCCGACGAACAGCACCGAGATGTTCTCGGTGGCCGTGAGGGCGAGCCGTGGCCGGTTCACCACCGGACCCGTCCTGGCCACCTTCGCCGCCCCGGCCGGGGACCACCCGGTCTCGACCTCGGCTGACGGTTCCGTCTGGGTCTGGGGCACACCGGTCTCCGGCGTCGGCAGCCAGGTAACCCAGATCTCGGCCACTTCGGGCGCCGTGCTGGAGACGGTGTCTCTTCCCCGTTCGGAATTCGGCACCCCGCTGATGGCAGCGGACAACGACGGGCTGTGGCTGTCGTTGCCCCCGAACACGGGGCCCAACGCGTCACCGACGCCCATCTACTTCGTCCCGGCCGGTGGACGGACCGTCCGTGTCACGGAGCTTCCGGCGCGGGCCGGGTGGTGGATGGTGACCGAAGGCCACCAGGTGTGGATCGACACGTTGACCGGCGCCGGGGTCGGGGAAGTGCTGTGGACGGCGAGGGGCCCCGGCGCCACGTTGGAGCGCCTCGGGTCCGTGGCCTTCCCGCCCACCGCCGAAGGTGGCGATGACGCGGCGGCGGGAGGGACCCCGGGCCTGTGGACCTTCGACCGGGTGGTCGGAGCGGATCGGGCCCGGTGCACCACGACCGAGGCCCTGGGCGTCGTCCGGGTCGTACCCGGTCACGCGGCGCGTCCGGTGGCGACCTTCGAGGTCCCCGTGACCGGCTGCCACGCGCCGCTCCCGGAACCCGGCGCCACCGTCTATCGGCGGGGATATCTCTTCGTGGTGGACGACGACGACCTCTACAAAGTGAGGGTCTGAACAGCCGAGGTGAGGGTCTGAGACAGAAGTGATCGTCTGACCTCAGGGGCTCTGGCGCTCCAGCCAGCCCACGAGCAGGGCCATGGCCCGGGGGTCGGCCCGGAGGCGATGACCGGCGCCGCCGATCACGCGGAGTTCGGCGCTCCGACCGACGGCGTCGGCCAGGACGCGGGCGTCGGGTAACGGCACCTCGTCGTCATCGACGCCGTGGACGATCAGGACCGGTCGAGGCGGAAGGGAGGCACAGGCGGCATCGGGTCGCAGGGCGGTGAAGGCCCCGGCCCATTCGGCCACGTCGGGAGGGTACCCCGGCGTCCGCACCACGCCGACGCGTCGGGAGAATTCGAGCATCCCCTCGACGTCTTGGGCCCAGTCGGCGAAGGTGGCCGGCGACCCGAAGGTGGCCACGCCGCGGACGCGTTGGTCGGTGGCGGCCAGGCACAGGGCCAGCGCTCCGCCCGTCCCGAAACCCACCAGCCACACCCCTCCCCCGGGGACGAGTCCCGCCCCGTGGGAGACGAAGGCACCCAAGTCCTCGAGCCAGCCGTCGAGCGAGAAGTCGCCCTCCGACGGCCCTATCCCCCGGAAGCAGCCGGCCACCACGTACCGCCCCGATTCCGCCGCCAGACGATCGGCCAGGGCGGGCAGGCTGTCGCCGGTGCTCTCGGCGGCATCGGCCCCGAGCGGAAAACCGTGGCAGAGGACGACGGCGGCAGCCAGAGGACCCGACGCCGTGACCCCGGGTGAGACGTGGACGGCCAGGGTGCCGACGGGTCCGTCGAAGCTGTCCCATGCCCATGCCATCAGATCGCCCCGAGTCCGCCGACCCGGTCGCGGCTGACCCTCACCCTCGTCGCCGACGTCGGCGCCTCAGTATCCCACGGGGCGCGGCGTCAGATGCCGATGCGCTGGGCCAGAAGCTCCCGGTGGTAGCTGGGGTCCCCGAGCAACAGCTCGGACGACTTGGCGCGCTTGAAGTAGAGGTGGGCGTCGTGCTCCCACGTGAACCCGATCCCGCCGTGGATCTGGATGTTCTCGGCGGCGGCGTGGAAGTAGGCCTCGGAGCAGTAGGACTTGGCCAGGCTGGCCACCACCGGAAGCTCCTCGGAGTCCTCGGCGGCGGCCCACCCGGCGTAGTAGGCGGCGGACTTGGCCGACTCGACCTCGAGGAGCATGTCGGCGCACTTGTGCTTGATGGCCTGGAATGATCCGATCGGACGTCCGAACTGGATGCGTGTCTTGGCGTAGTCGACGGCCATGTCCAGGCAACGTTGTGCGCCGCCGACCTGCTCGGCGGCGAGAGCCACGGCGGCGAGATCGAGCGTCCGTGACAACGCCGGCCCCGCTCCCCCCTCCTCCCCCACCAGGCGGCCGGGGGTGGCGGCGAACTCGATCCGCGCCTGCTTGCGGGTCTGGTCCATGGTGGCCAGCGGGGTACGGGTGAGCCCGGCGGCGTCGCCGTCCACGGCGAACAGGCTCACACCTTTGGCCGTCCGGGCGGCGACGAGGACGAGGTCGGCCGTGTGTCCGTCGATGACGAACATCTTGTGCCCGTCGAGCTTCCACTCGCCCCCCTTCCCGCTGGCGGCGAGGGTGACGCCGTCGAGATCCCACCGACCGGTGTCCTCGGTCAGGGCCAGCGTGGCGATCGTCTCGCCGGAGGCGATCCCGGGGAGGAGGTCCTTCTTGGCGCTCTCGTCCCCGCACGACAGCAGGGCGTTGGCGGCGAGGGCGACCGTCGAGAAATAGGGGGCGCACAACAGCGCCGCGCCCATCTCCTCGAAGACCACGGTGAGCTCGACGTATCCGAACCCGGCGCCGCCGTATTCCTCGGGGATGGCCAGGGCCTGGAGGCCGAGCTGCTCGCCCATCTGCTTCCAGACGGCGGTGTCGTACCCCTCCGACGTCTCCATCAGACGCCGGACCTCGGTCATCGGCGACTTGTCCTCGAGAAAGCGGCGCACGGAGCTGCGCAGCTCCTCCTGCTCCTCGCTGAAGGCGAAGTTCATGGGTCGATCCCCCTCGACGGTCCCCGGGATCGTCGGGTCCCCGGGCGGATTGGCGACATCGTTGTCTACCAGACGGCGGCCGTTGTTGACCAGAGAGTCAATATGCTGGCGGGCACCGACCCCCTGGCGCGCGCCCGACGGGCGGGCCCGGACCGGGGCCAGAACGGGAGGAGAGAGCATGCTTCACTACGAGGACGGCCTGGTCGAGGTCCACCGGGTCGTGGTCGGCCCCCTGGACAACAACGTGCACGTCGTCCGGTGCAAGGAGACCGGTGAGGCCGTCCTCGTCGATGCGGCCAACGAGCACGAGCTCCTCCTCGAGATGTGCCGGCAGCTCGGGGTCCGCCAGGTGATCGAGACCCACGGTCACTGGGACCACATCCAGGCCGTCCCCGCCGTCCGCGACGCCGGCTACGCCGTCTCGGTCGCCGCCGCCGACGCCGGCATGCTGCCCTCCTACGATCTGCTCCTCGAGGACGGCGCCGTCCTCGAGGTGGGCCGGCTCCGGTTGGAGACGATCGCCAATCCGGGCCACACGCCGGGATCGGTCTCGTTCTTCCTCCACGACACCCCGCTGCTCTTCAGCGGCGACACCCTCTTCCCGGGCGGGCCGGGGAACACAAAGTTGGAGGGTGCGGACTTCGACACCATCATCCGTTCGATCGAGGAGCGGCTGTTCAGCCGGTTCGGTCCGGACACGATCGTCCTCCCGGGCCACGGATCCGACACCACCATCGGGAACGAGAGCCCGCATCTCCAGGAGTGGATCGACCGGGGGTGGTGACCCCCGACTAGGGGAAGAGACCGCGCGCCGAGATGGCCGCCGCCAGGACATCGATGGCCACCACACCGGCGGCTCGGCGCATGGACACGCCCATCGTCTTGGACTTGTCCCACACCTCGGCGAAGGCATCGTCGATGGTCCGGGCCAGGCGCGACGCCACCAGCTCCTCGTCCCACGGGTAGCCCTGGCGGCTCTGGGCCCATTCGAAGTACGACGCCGTCACCCCACCGGCGTTGGCCAGGATGTCGGGGACCACGGTCACCCGGCGTTGCGCCAGCACCAGGTCGGCCTCGGGCGTGGTGGGCCCGTTGGCCGCCTCCACCACCACCGACGCCTTCATGGCGTTGGCGGCGCTGACATCGATGGCCCCCTCGAGCGCGGCGGGAACGACCAGCTCGGCGTCGACGGCCCAGACGTCGGCGCCGTCCATGGCCTGGGCTCCGTCGAACCCCTTCACCGACCCGGTCCGGGCCACGTGGTCCGACAGCTCTCCGGGGTCGATCCCGCCCGGGTTGAAGACGGCACCCCCCACGTCCGAGACGGCCACCACCCGCATGCCGGCCGACGCCAGCAGGAAGACCAGGGGGCCGCCCACCTTGCCGAACCCCTGGACGACGGCCCGGGCGCCGGCCAGCTCCATCCCCTTGGCGGCGAAGACGGACCGGACGCAGCGGACCACGCCGGACGCCGTGGCCCCCGAATGCAGGGGCATTCCCCCCACGGCCAACGGCTTGCCGGTGACCACGGCGGGGATCGACCGACCCTCCAACATGTCCAGGGTGTCGAGCAGCCAGGCCATGACCCGCTCGTCGGTGTTGACATCCGGCGCTGGGATGTCGCGTTCGGGACCGAGGATGGTGGCGATCTCGTAGGTGTAGCGCCGTGTCATGCGTTCGAGCTCGGCCAGGGACATCATCCTCGGATCGCAGCGGACCCCGCCCTTGCCCCCACCGAAGGGGATATCGACAACGGCCGTCTTGAGCGTCATGTCGGCGGCCAACGCCGAGACCTCGCGGGCCTGGAGGGCGGGGTGAAAGCGGATGCCGCCCTTGGCCGGGCCCCGGGAGGTGTTGTGATGGATCCGCCAACCGGTGAAGACCTCGACGTGTCCGTCGTCCATCCGGACGGGCACCGCCACTTCCAGGATGCGCTCCGGTGTGCGCAGCTGGCGGTGCACGTTGGGATCGAGCGAGGCCGAGCGCGGCGGCGTCGTCGATCCGCTGGAGGATGGCGCTCCACGGGTCGTACGCCGTCGGCGTCGGCCCCTCCCCGTCGTGGCCCGGCATCGTCACCCCGGGGCCGGGGCCGGGTCGCCCGAGGTCCAGTCCTGGGGATCCGGGCGACCACCGACACCGCGGTGCCGCTGCGACAGCATGTGACTGGACTGCCCGTCCTCACTCTTCACACTGACGATGAGCGGTGAGCGCGCCAGGGAGTAGACGCCGAAGAAGAGCACGATCAGAGCCAACGCCTCCCCCGCACCCCGGCCTCCGGCCGTCTGGACGCGGTCACCGAAGAGACCGATCCCGATGGCGATCGAGGCCAGAGGATCGACGATCACCAGGGTCGACTGCGAGGCGGTCACGGGACCGGCGCGGAAGGCGTTCTGCATCAGGAACATGCCGGCCAGCCCGGAGACGGCCAGGGCATACGGGGGCCAGTGGGTGAACACACCACTCCATCCGTGGTCGATCTCGGCGTTGGTCTCCTTGATGAGGGCGGCGGTGAAGGCGAAGGCGATGGCGGCGGCCACGCCGAACATGGCCGCCTTCCAGGCGGGGGACCCGACACGGGCGAGCATGACCGAGATCGTTCCCCCGCCGATGACGGCGATGGAGACCAGTCCCCAGTCGTAGAGGCTGGGAGTCTGGCTCCCCCCACCGGGCGCCGCCAGGGCCAGGAAGGCGGCCAGGCCGCCGGCGGCCAGGACGGCTCCCGCCCATTCGTGCCATCCCAGCTGCTGGCGGAACCAGATCCCGAGGATGGCCACCAGGAAGGGCAGCTCGAGGGTGAGTATGGGCTGCACCGTGGTCAGGCGTCCGAAGTGGAGGGCGGTGAATTGGAAGAGGAAGGCGGCGATCATGAAGCCGAACCCGGCCAGCCACACCTTGCGACGAAGCGCGTAGGCCATGAGCCCCCACCGCAGCGTCGACTCCTCGGGGGCCGATTCCACTCCCATGCGCTGGAGGATGGTCGTGAGCGCATTGGCCAGAGCCGCTCCGACAGCCAGGATGTAGGCCATTAGCCGCTTACCTTATGGGCCCCATCGCCGCCGTGGGCCCTTCCGCCCCACGGGCCCGGTCCGGGGCCCGGTCCGGCCTGGCGGGCCCTGTTGGCGGGCACGGCCGGACCGTCGATACCCTGACTGCACCGTGGCCGTGGCCCGATACGGTCACGGCACACTCCCACCAGACAGGGGAACGATGCCCGAGACCATCTCCGAAGAGGACTTCGAGCGCTCGGCTCTGACGTTCCTGGAAGCGAACGCCGAGCCCCGCGTCGAGGCCCGTCAGAGCTGGGGCGAGGGTTCGGACCAGGTGTCGATCCTCCCCGAACGGACCCTCGAGGAGGAGATCGCCGAGTTGGAGGCGGCCCGGACGTGGGCCCGGAAGCGATTCGACGCCGGGTTCAGCTGGATCACCGGTCCCGTGGCCTACGGCGGACGGGGGTTGCCGCGGGACTTCCAGCGTAGCTACGACGCCCTCGAGGGACGCTTCGCCACCCCTCCGATGTCCGCCTACGGCATCGGCCTCGGGATGGTCGCCCCCACCATCCTGGCGCACGCCACCGACGAGGTGAAGGAGCGCTACCTGAAGTCGATGTGGCGGGGCGACATCGTGGCCTGCCAACTCTTCAGCGAACCTGGTGCCGGCAGTGACCTGGCCAGCCTACAGACGCGGGCCGTGCGCGACGGCGACGAGTGGATCGTCACGGGACAGAAGGTCTGGACGTCGGGCGCCCATCTGTCGGAGATCGGCGAGATCATGTGCCGGACGAACCCCGATGCCCCCAAGCACAAGGGGCTGACCGGCTTCGTCGTCGACATGCACGCTCCCGGGGTCGAGATCCGACCCCTGCGGCAGATGACCGGGGGGGCCTCGTTCAACGAGGTCTTCTTCACCGAGGTCCGGATCCCCGATTCCCACCGTCTCGGCGACGTGAACGGCGGATGGACCGTGGCCCTGACCACCCTCATGAACGAGCGGGCGGCCATCGGTGGGGGGATGGCCAGCGGGGGGAGCGGGAACATGGGAACGCAACGCCTGATCGAGCTCATCCGGCATCAGGGCAAGGCCGGCGACCCGCTCGTCCGTCAGCAGATCGCCGACATCGTCATCAACGGTCGGGTGGCTTCCTTCACCAACCTCCGCGCCATGGCCAAGATCGCCACCGGCCAGCTCCCGGGGCCCGAGATGTCGATCGCCAAGCTGACCCTCACCATGAACATGCGCCGGGTGAGCGACCTGGTGGCGTCGGTTCTCGGTCCCCGGCTGGTGGCCGACACCGGTGAGTGGGGAACCTACGCGTGGTCCAAGTTCGTCCTGGGCCTTCCCGGGATGCGGCTGGCCGGCGGCACCGACGAGATCCTCCACAACATCATCGGAGAACGTGTCCTCGGGTTGCCCAAGGAGCCGGCGCCCCCGAAGTAGGTCTTCAGGCCCGGGCCGAACACAGCCATCCGAGGTCGTAGACACCGATCTCGATGGCGGAGAACCCGGCGGCCGCCAGCCAACGCTGGAGGGTGTCGGGGTCGATGGGGTTGTAGACGTCGTCGACATGGAAGGCCCGGGTCCCTTCGTTCTCGACGCCGTCGGCGGCGACGAGGGTGCCGGCGGGGGTCAGAACCCGGGCCAGCTCGGTGAAGATCCTCTCCTGCTCCTCGTCGGTCTCGACGTGATGGAGCATGTGGAAGGAGGCCGCTCCCGAAAAATGGTCGTCGGGGAAGTCCAGGGAACCGGCGTCGCCCACCACCACGTCCACATTGGTGCCGGCCAGCCGGACCGCCAGAGCGGCGGCCAGATCGACGTCGACCTCCACCGCCGTGAGGTGGTCGACCCGGGCCCTCAGGACGTCGGTGGTGAATCCCGGGCCCGGACCGATCTCCAGCACGGTCGGACCGAGATCCACCCCCTGCAGCGCCCGGGGCAGGATCGTCTCCTCGACGGCCTGCCGCCACTCGGGACTGGCGCAGAATTCGAGGTGGTAGGAATTCACCGACGTGCCGCCGGGGCACCGGGGCGTGGGGGATGGCTTCCCATTCCTCATTGGTACACTGCCGCGTCGTGACCGTCTCTGCACGTTCGGCCAATAAGTTGTCTTTTACGGCCAAACCGGGATTCGTCGACATGCGCGGTGGCGCTCAGGTGCGGGCCGGGACCTTTCCCTATGACGGCCCCGACACTGTCACCGGTTGGCACTGCCACGACCTTCACCAGATCGAATACGCCTTCAAGGGCGTCGTCGAGGTCGAGACGGCGGAG
The DNA here is from genome assembly GCA_963800065.1 of uncultured Acidimicrobiaceae bacterium. Classification (GTDB taxonomy): domain Bacteria; phylum Actinomycetota; class Acidimicrobiia; order Acidimicrobiales; family UBA8190; genus CAWJFJ01. The sequence goes on from CAWCZO010000006.1 coordinate 11,970, forward strand.
GCCCACCATCTGCTCCCGCCCCAACAGGCCGTCTGGATCCCCGCCGGGCTGATGCACAGGACCACGCTCAAGGGCGTCCGGACGGTGTCGGTCTTCTTCGAACCGGCCATGGTCCCCGGGATCGACGGGCGCGCCCGGATCCTCGCCGCCGAACCGGTGATCCGCGAGATGATCCTCTACGCCGTGCGTTGGCCCATCACCCGACCGTCGAGTGACGCCACCGCCGAGACCTTCTTCGAGGCGCTGGCCAGAATCGCCTCCGAGTGGCTGGATCACGAGACGCCGCTCAGCCTGCCGACGAGCACGGATCCGGACGTGGCGGCGGTGATGGCCTATACCCGTGACCACCTCGAGGGCGTGGGGGTACGCGACGCCTCCGGGGCGGTGGGCTGGTCCGAGCGGACCTTGCGACGGCGGTTCCTCGAGACCACCGGGATGACGTGGCGGAGCTATCTGGTCCAGAGCCGCCTGATGCGGGCCATGGCCCTGCTGGCCGAGTCGGGGCCGTCCGTGGTGGACGTGGCCACGGTGGTCGGATTCGAGAGCGTCAGCGCCTTCACCCGGGCCTTCGGTCGGTACTGCGGCGAAACCCCTTCCACCTACCGGCGGCGGGTCACGTCCCCACCCCCGGAGCTCGAAGGGCGAAGGCGGCCGCCGCCGAGGCGGAACCGGCCCGTTCCCGATCTCCGGTGATGGGCTACCGCCAGGGAAGGTTCTCCACGTACACCCACGAGCGCCGGTGGATGGCCGTCAGGCCGTAACCGCACAGAGCGCGTTTGTGGGTGGGCGAGGGATAACCCTTGTTCCGGTCGAACTCGAACGGCGGATACGAACCGGCGTCCGCCCGCATCAGCCGGTCACGGGTCACCTTGGCCAGAACCGAGGCGGCGGCCACCGACGAGCACTTGGCGTCCGCCTTCACGACCGTCTGCACCTCCGGCGCCCAACCGCGTAGCGCGTCGTCCTCCTCGTCGAAGAGCGAGGGGGCCAGCTGGGGAGTGACATAGTCGAAGGTCCCGTCCAGGACGACAGCGTCGGGAAGGACGTCGCTGGGCACCTGGGCGAAGGCGCGGCGGGTGGCCAGGCGCAGCGACGCCGTCATCCCGAGCGCGTCACACTCCTCGGGTCCGGCGTGGCCGACGGCCCACGAGGTGCACCACCGGGCCAGGGGATCGAAGAGGCGCTCCCGCACGTCCTCCACCAGTTGCTTGGAGTCGCGCAACCCCGACGGTGTCCGGCACAGCGGTGCCGCCAGGACGACGACACCCACCGTGAGGGGCCCCGCCCACGCACCGCGTCCGACCTCGTCCACCCCGGCGACGAACCGATGACCGTTCGCCCACAGCCGCTTCTCCCAGGTGAGGGTGGGCTTCGGTGCATTTCCCCGACGGCGGTGGCCCGCCACGGCCGTCGAAGAGGTGGTCGCGTTTGTTTGCAAACTGTTGTCCGCTGTTTGCGCGGTTTGCAGTGTTTCCACCTTGTTGTCCACCAAGCCCTTGTCGACCGGAGTCATTGGGCGCATCATGAGAAGGAGCGGCCCGGGACCCCCCCGAGGGCCCGACGCACGACCCCTGAAGCTTGACATGCGGCACCCGGATCCTCCGGATCGTGGGCGCTGCGGGAGGAGCGGCGAATGGTCAACACGGCCTTCGATCCATCCAAGGCCACTTCGCGGGCCACCGGACTTGCCGCCGGCACCGCCGTCGACGTCCGTAGCCGGTACGTCGGGGCGTGGAGCTCAGGCTTCGAGGTCGCCGAACCCGTCAAGGACGGGTACCGGGTGCGCCGCCTCTCCGACGGCAGCGTCCTTCCCGACGTCTTCACCAACGATGACGTGCGGGCCCAGCGCCACAAGACCGGGCTGTGGTGGTACTGATTCACTGAACTCCGGTTCACTGAACTCCGGTTCACCGAGCTCCGGCACACCGAGTTCTGGCACGACCGAGAATCACCGGCGGGCTGACCGTCGAAGTCCTCACGATCCGGCGACCGCATCGATGAACTCGTCGATCGGGATGGCCGTGAGCGTCTTCGTCTTGAGCGTCCCCCGTGCTCCGAGAGTCAGGGCGACCCGGGCGACAACCTTGTCGTCGGGAGCCTCGAGGATGCTGGCGAAGTCGTAGGGGCCGAGGAGCGCCCACTGCGACACGACCCGGACGCCCATGGCCTCCACCTCGCCATTGACCTCCTTCAGGCGCCGTGGGTTCTCCCGCAGGGTGGCCATTCCCTCGGGACCGAGCGTCGACAACATGAGGTACATCGGCATGGGGGCACGCTATCAATCAGCGGCCTTCGACCCGAGAGATGGCGGGCAGCTCGGCGTCGTCGGGATCGGCCCGCAGAAAGGCGTCGACCATCTCCCGGACCACCGCCGGCGAGGTGAGCCGGAGACCGAAGGCCAGGACGTTGGCGTCGTTCCACCTCCGGGCCCCGTCGGCCGTGGTGGCGTCGGTGCAGAGTGCGGCGCGGACACCGGGGATCTTGTTGGCGGCGATACTCACGCCCGTCCCCGTCCAGCAGCAGACCACCCCGCGGTCGACACGTCCGGCCGCCACCGCCTCCCCCACGGCCCGTCCGACCTCCGGCCACGCCTCCCCCCGGCCGACGCGCTCGACGTCGTGGCCCTTCTCCCGAAGATCGGCGACCAGCGCATCGGTCAGCGACGTCTCCTCGTCGGTTCCGAAGGCGATCCGCACGCCCGCCCACGCTAGTGCCGGAGGACCCCGCTACGGCGAACGCAGGTCGACGCGTCGCACCTTCCCCATGGCGTTGCGCGGCAGCTCGTCAACGAAGTGGATCAGGCGTGGCCGCTTGTAGGGAGCCAGCAGACCGGCGGCGAAGGTGACGAGCTCCTGGTGCGTCGGTGGTCTCCCGTCGGCCACCACCCAGGCCGTGACGGCTTCACCCCACTCGTCGGACGGGGTCCCGGTGACCGCCACCTCGGCCACCGAAGGGTGGGACAGGAGGACGTCCTCGACCTCGGCCGGATAGACGTTGTATCCGCCGGACACGATGAGATCGCTGTCGCGTCCCCTGATGGTCACGTAGCCGTCGTCGACGGCAGCCAGATCCCCGGTGTGCAACCACTCCCCGACCAGACGTTCGGCCGTGGCCGCCGGTCGCTCCCAGTAGCCACCGAAGACCGTCGGACCCCGGACGAGGATCTCCTCGCCGTCGAGACGGACGTCCACGCCGGGAAAGGGAAAGCCCACCGTCCCCGGACGCCGCTCCCCCTCGTACGGGTTGGAGATGGTCATGAGCGTCTCGGTCATCCCGTAGCGCTCCAGGACGTCGGTACCACCGTCCCGGCGTATCCGGCGGTGCAGGTCGGCGGCCAGCGGAGCGGAACCCGACACGGCCAGGCGCATGCGGGACAATTCGTCGACGCGGACGGACGCGGCCAGCCGGTGGTACATGGTGGGGACACCGAAGAACATGGTGGCCCGGTGGGCCGCCGACGCCTCGAAGACGCCGTCGGCGTCGAACCGAGGGAGAAGGACCACCGAGGAACCGCGGAGCAGGGAAGTGAACAGAGCGACACAGAGCCCGTGTCCGTGGAAGATCGGCAGGGCGTGGATCAGGCGGTCGTCCGCCCGCCACCGCCACGTGAGACCGACCGATTCGCTGTTGGCCAGGATGTTCCCATGGCTGAGGACGGCGCCCTTGGGGGCCCCCGTCGTCCCCGACGTGTAGGCGATGAGAGCGGCGTCACCAGGGTCGGACCCGTCGAGCCCGTCTCTATCGGGCCCTGGACCACCGGCCACCTGATCACCGGCCACCTGATCACCGGCCACCAACTGGAGATCGGCGGACATCACGGCCAGCGGGCCGGTGGCCGACTCGGTCACCCACCGGGCCCGGTCGGGATCGTCGACGACGGCGGCCGACGGTCGGGCATCGCCGACGATGTGAGCCAGCTCACGCGCCGTATAGGCGGCGTTGGTCGGGACGGCCACCAGGCCACCGGTGCGGAGGACCCCGACGTAGGCCACGACTGCGTCCAGCGACGATCCCACGCACAACAGAACCCGGTCCCCCGCCCGCAGCCCCAGGCCCATGAAGCGGGCGGCGGCGAGGCGGGTGCGCTCCTCGAACTCGCCCGCCGTGATCCAACGGGCGGCGTCGCCGGCGCCCACGTCGTAGATGAGCGGGGCGGAAGGGTGGGCGCCCCACACCTGCGCCCATGCCGCCGGGAGACTGCGACGGGCCGTCAGGTCCCCGACCTGGAAATCGCTACCGGCGGGCAGGTGCTCACGCCAGGGACGGGGCTGCACGATTCAACGGTATCAAGACGTCCACCACGTCATACGGGAAGCGGTCATGGAAGGTGGAACACCTGCTGCGGTTGGCCGGTCGGGCACACAGCACCGTCGGCATCAGATACCGACGATGTCTGCAAGTATCCGAAACATCCCGCCACGTCGACGACTCAAGTCCGCGGACTGACGATCAACAATGATCCGACCCCCTCCCGGGCGTTCTCGGTACGCAGAGGACGAGCCACCGGTGCGCAGGGCCCGCGACGTCGCCTGCGTTGCGCGTGGACGATTGCGGAGCGAGCAGGCCGCTGTTACCCTCGATCAGGTGTCGTCTTCCAGCGTTCGAGCGCGCTTGGTGAAGGCGTTGGCCGGGAAGGACCGGGGAAAGTGGCCGCAGGTAGCGGGCGAGCCCAACCCGGCACACCCCGATGTCATTCCCGAGTTCCGCTTCTTCGCCGTCGTCAAGACGTGGATGGACGAGGACATCGTCGAGGCGACGGTGCGAAACGCCATGGCGCAAGGAGCCGAGAGCGTCTTCCTCGTCGACAACGGGAGCACCGATGCCACCGTGGCACGGGCGGAATCGGCGGGTGCCATCTTGGCCGAGGCCTATGAGACCGACGTCTTCGAGGGCCGGATCTCGCAGATCCTGATAAACGCCGTCATCGCCCGGCAGTCGCTTTCGTGCCGGGCGGCGTTCGTCTGGTGGCTCCTGCTCGATTCCGACGAGTTTCCCGAAGGCCCCGACGGCATGACGATCAAGGAGTACCTGCAGACATTGGACAGGCGCTTCAGACTGGTGGGCAGCAGCTACTTCAACCATCTCCCGTCTGGGAAGCCCGAGTACATACCCGGGTTCCATCCCATCGACTTCCAACCGCTGTGCGAGCCCTTCGCTCCCCGCCGGCATCCCCCCTGCGAAAGGGGCCACTGGAAGCACCCGTTGCAGCGCTTCGACCGGAACGGGCTTTTCGTCACGAGCGGCGAGGGATTTCACGACGCCACCGTCCGGACCGGGGTGCCTCTCGTCGAACCGGTGGGAGGCGTCGTGACCCACCATTTTCAGTATCGCGACGAGGCGCTGACCCGCGCCAAGCTGGAATGGACGTGTGGGCCGGGATCCACGCGCACGGCGTTGCACGAATCCATCGGGAACAAGGGATTCGTCGCCCGACGCCGGTCCATCGATGCCGTCTACGAGCAACGCTGGGGAGACGTGGTGAGCCTTCCCAATCTCCACCGGTCCGACGGTGTCGATCCTCGGCCGTGGCCCCATCTCGACCGTGTCCGACGGTGGTACGACGTCGAACAGGTCGCCGTGGAACGTGAACGCTGGGCCGCCGCCGCCGGCGCCACCGGCGTGGCCGACTGAGCCCGGCGGACCGGGACAGCGACGCCGTGGAGGACTCCGGCCCGCCCCGTGGCCCGGTGGCAGCAGGGCCCGAGGTCTCGGGCCTCCGCAGGCGGATCGGCCGGGAAACAGACTTTCTGAGGCGGGCCGTCCGGCACCCGAATCTGTTCCGCCGCCGGGCTCGGCGGGCGGTGTCGCCGAAGGTGGCCTTCCTCGAACGCAATCACGACCCCGGCCGGTCGTTGCTGGTGGTGGGCAGCGCCCGCAGCGGGACGACGTGGTTGTCCGAGGTCCTGGCCGAATCCCTCCACGGCCGCCTCCTGTTCGAGCCACTGCGCGCCGAGACGGTCCCCCAGGCCCGGACCATCCGCTTCGGCCACTACATCGATCCCGACGGCGGTTCCGACCCGGCCGTCACCGAGATCCTGGACAAGGTCGTGGCCGGACGGATCCGGGGACGGTGGATCGACGAGTACAACGTCGTCCGTCTCCCCCGCTGCCGCGTGGTGAAGGAGATCCGGGCCACCAATCTGCTGCCCTGGATCGCCCGTCGCTATCCCCGGACCCCCGTCGTCTACCTGCTGCGCCATCCGGTACCGAGCGCCTGGTCGGTGGCCCAGCTGGGTTGGCCGGACAACCTTCAGCAATTCGTCGGCCAGCCGTCACTGATGGAGGGGCCGCTGGCGGCTCTGGGGAACACGATCAGACAGACGGCCGGTGCCTCGGACCCCTTCCGCCGACTCGTCCTGCGCTGGTGCCTCGAGAACTTCGTCCCCACGCGGCTGCTCGCCGCCGACCAGGCTCACGTGGTGTTCTACGAGCAACTGGTGGACGATCCGGCGGGCGAGCTCGTGAGGTTGAGCACGTATTTGCGGCGGTTCAGCCCCGGTCCCTGGGACATCGGGCTGGACTCCGCCGGCAACCTGGACAGACCTTCGCACACCAACTACCGCCACACCGACGTGGCCTCGGGGCCCGGCCGGTTGGACGACTGGGTCGGAGAGGTGCCGGCGCCCCGGGTCGATGCCGCTCTGGCCCTTCTGGGCGAGTTCGGCCTCGACCGCATCTACGGGAATTCGACCCGGCCGCTCATCGCCCCCGAGGCGGTGTTGCTGGGGGGGACCGCGCCGGTCACCGGTCCCTAGCGTGGCGGGGGGCGGCGCGTCAGGGCGGAGCGCACCTTCCAGAGGCCCGTGACCAGGCGGACACCGCGCGATCGCTGGAGCGAGGCATGGGCGATCCGGATCGTCTCGAGCTCCCGGGCCAGGGTGAGTACCTCCTCGACCCACTCGGGCTCGGGGCCGAGATCAGGACCCTGCCACGCCACGTGCGGTCCCTGTCGCTGGCGCAGCTCCCCGAAGACCAGGCGCGCCCCCTGTGCCGGGCCGGGGTCGGTCTCGGCGACGCCGTGATGATGACGGAGCTCTCCCTTCAGGAAGGCGGCGGCGGCGGGGCGACGCAGGGGATCGACGTGGACGTGCTGGTCGCTCAGGAAGCCAACGAGCGAGTCGCACCATGCCGACGGATCGCGCAAGACCGTGTCGAAGTCGGCGGCCAACGTGGGAATGCCCTCGAGGTTGCGCGCCGCGGCACGCACGTAGCGTTCCCACGCCGCCAGTCCGTGGACCATCGGCAGCCCGCTGCGGGCCCGAAGGGACTGGGCCACCTCCACCGGGTCCCGGAAGATGAAGACGGCGGCGGTCGGGGGGTCGATGACGGTCCGCCAGAACGGAAGGGTGATGCAGGCGCGGGGATCCTTCCAGGCGATCGGCCGGGCACCGAAGCTGGCGCGGAAACGCCTCGACGCCTCGGACCGGAGGTCGTCCAACGCCGGGTCGTCCTGCCAACCGACGGCCAGATCGGGGGGCGAGAAGAGCAGTCCCCCGAAGCGACGGAACAGCTGATTGTTCAGCCGGACGACGCTCTGACTCTCCCAGTGTCCCCGCTCATTGTCGGCCGTGGCCGGGATGAGGTCGTCGTCGAGGGGCATCCCCAGACCCAGTTGACCGAGGAGGCCGGTGGTGGCCGAGGTCCCGCTGCGGTGCATGCCGATGACATGGATGCAGACGTCCCCTGAGCCCGTCGAGCCCTCCGAGGCCATCGGTCGAAGTATAAACCGGGCTCTGCGCCGGCCCAGGGGTGGAGGCGGCCACGACGATCGTGGCCGTCGGGCCATTCGACCGGGGGGCCGATCAGGCGACGATCGGCCACGGAGAGAGCCCGGTGCGCGGCATTATTGACGGGCGCCTCGGCCGGTCAGCCGAGCGGCACCGAGGACGGGATGGGGATGGCTACTCAAGACGACGGCATTTCGGCAGCTCAGACGGCCCGGAGACGAATCTCGATCGTTCCGCACACCCACTGGGACCGTGAGTGGTACGAACCGTTCCAGACGTTCCGGCTGCGGTTGGTCCACCTGATCGACGGTCTGCTGGACCTGCTCGAGAGGGACCCCTCGTACGCCCGGTTCCTTCTGGACGGCCAGATGGCCGTGGTCGACGACTATCTCGAGGTCAGGCCCGAGAACGAGGAGAGGATCCGGGCACTGGCGGCGGCGGGGCGCCTCTCCATGGGCCCGTGGTACATCCTCATGGACGAGTTCCTGGTCTCGGGCGAGACGATCATCCGGGACCTCCAGTCGGGAATGCGTCGGGGTGCCGCCTTCGGGGGAACCATGGAGGTCGGCTACCTCCCCGACATGTTCGGGCACATCGCGCAGATGCCGCAGATCCTGAAGCTGGCCGGCTTCGACCACACCGTGGTGTGGCGAGGGGTCCCGTCGGTCATCGACAAGACCGGCTTCTGGTGGGAGGCGCCCGACGGCTCGATGGTCCGGGCCGAGTACCTGCCCACCGGGTACGGCAACGGCGCCGCCATCCCCGACGACGCCAAGGAGCTCGTCCGCCGGATCGGCGATCACGAAGAGGAGATCGGGGAATTCCTCCTCGACGGTCTGCTGTTCATGAACGGGACGGACCATCAGGAACCCCAACGGTGGCTCGGTCGGGTGGTGGCCGAAGCCAATGCCCTGCAGGACGACTACGTGCTCGAGGTGACGGGCCTGGCCGACTACCTGGCCACCGCCCCGACCGGCGGGCTGGAACGGTGGCCAGGCGAGCTGCGTTCCGGGGCCCGGGCCGATGTCCTCATGGGCGTGGCGTCGAACCGGGTCGACGTGAAGCGTGAAGCGGCGCTGGCCGAGAGGGCGCTCGAACGCCGGGCCGAGCCGTACTCCGCTCTGTTCCTGCCGGCGCCCCAGTGGCCTCGGGCCCTGCTCGACCTGGCCTGGAAGGAGGTCGTGCGCAACGCCGCCCACGACTCGGTCTGCGCCTGTTCGGTGGACGAGGTCGTCGACGCCGTCAACACCCGCTACGCCGAGGCCCGCCGGATCGGCGACGGGCTGGCCGAACAAGCCCTCCTGGGCCTGGCCCGTTCGCTCGCCGATGCCGGCCCGGTGGTGGTGAACCCGTCGGCCCGCCGCCGCGGCGGTGTGGTCGAGATGGTGGTGGCCGGCGACGACCTCCCCCCCGATACCCAGGCCCTGCCCGAGGAACCGGGCGCTTTCGGGATCCCCCGCGGGCTCGGCGCGCTCACCCTGGACGCCAACACGGTCCGGACCATCCTGGGGATGCTCCCGGCGGGAAGCCAGATCGACGCCCACACGTGGATCCAAGGCGTCCAGGTCGAGGAGGACGAGACCGGGATCGACGTCACGATCGCCTTCGGGAGTGAAGAGCGTTTCGACGTCCCCCTGGCGTCGATCAAGCAGGACCTCTACACGCGTCTGGGGGCCCGCCCCGATTCGGCGGTCCGGATCCGTATCGACCAGCCTCCGATCAGGAGGGTGCTGGCCCGGGTGTCGGACGTCCCCGGCTTCGGCTGGCAGAGCTGCACCCCGGCCGCCCTGGCGTACCCGGTCACGGTCACCGACGCAGGGGGGACCGGCGAGGACGGGAGCGCGGGATCCGTCGAGCTCGACAACGGCTTGGTGGCCGTGACCATCGACCGCCCCTCGGGGAACTTCGCCCTCGACGGCGTGACCGGCTTCGGGAAGCTGGTCGACGGGGGCGACCACGGCGACTCGTACAACTACTCACCACCCCACCGGGACCGTCTGGTGGACACGCCGGACGGCGTCGACGTGACCGTCACCGAGAGCGGACCGGTCAGGGCCTGCGCCGTGATCACCGCCACCTACCGGTGGCCCGAGTACGTCGACGGCAACACGCGGGCGAGGACGGGGGAAAAGGCGGTCGAGGTCACCACCACCGTCGAGCTCCGGGCCGAGGAGAGGATCGTCCGGGTCGTCACGCGCTTCGTGAATCCGAGCCGTGACCACCGGCTCCGGGTGCACCTCCCTCTTCCCCGGCCGGCCTCGTCCTCCGAGGCGGAGTGCGCCTTCGCCGTAGTCCGCCGGGGTCTGGAGACCGAAGGGCGACCAGACGAGTTCGGTCTCCCCACGTTCCCGTCGCGCCGTTTCGTCTCGGCCGGCGGGCTCACCGTGGCCCACGAGGGCCTCCTCGAGTACGAGCTCATCGACATCGACGAAGGGGACCGGCGAGCGCGCACACTGGCGCTCACGCTCCTGCGGTCCACGGGGATGCTGTCGCGTCTGGGTATGGCGTACCGCCCCCTGCCGGCGGGACCCCTCACGCCGGTGGACGGGCTCCAGCTCCAGGGCCGGCCGATCGAGGCCCGCTACGCCCTGGCCGTGGGCTGTGACGACCCCTACGCCATGGCGGACGACGCCTTGCTCCCGCTGGAGCTGGTCCATGCCCCCGGCGGAGGGGGGCGGGCCACGCCGGGGAGCGCGCTGGAGATCGACGGGGCCGAGGTCTCCGCCGTGCAGCGCCAGGCCGGCCTGCTCGAGGTACGCGTGTTCAATCCCACCGAGCGGCCGACAACGGTCCGCGTGGGTAACCGGTCGGGCTGGCTGGTCGACCTGCGCGGTCGCACCCTGGGCCGCTTCGACGGCTCCTTCGAGCTCCGCCCCTTCGGCATCGCCACATTCCGCTCGCCCGACGACTGATCCTCAGTCGTCGTCCGGGGAGGTGACCGGCTCGACCGGTCCTGCTCCCGACAGGAGGCGCTCGCCGCGTTCACGAAGATCGTCGAGTTCGTGGAGAACCTCGGAGAGCCGCTCCCAACGACGCGATACCCGACGGTCGAGGGTCAACGGCTCCGATCCCGGGCGGTGCAGGGCCCACAGCTGGACACGACCGAGGTCCTTGACGAGCCGCGGACGTAGCGCCCGGAAGGCGAACTCCCCCGCCGGTCCCGTGGCCGGGTCGGTCTCCGACAACAGGGCGGAATGGAACTCGTCGGACACGAGGACGCTCCCCGGCGCGGCGATCCCGGCCGCCCGGCTGGCCAGGTTGACGACCGGTCCGTAGAAGTCGCCGTCCTGGACGAGGACGGGACCCACGGCCAGGGCCACCCGCACGTCGGAGAGCAGTTCGTCATCGGCGTAGGCCTCGGCCAGGGCCAGGGCAATCCGGGCGGCGGCGGCGGCCCGGTCGGTCACGAACATGACCTCGTCGCCGATCATCTTCACCACCCGCCCACCGCGTGCGGTGACCGTGTCGTGGGCCACGTCCTCGAAGCGGCTCACCAGGGCGGCCAGTTCCTCCTCCGACAACTGCTGGCTGAGCATGGTGAAACCGACCATGTCGGCGAAGCCGACGCAGAGATCGGGCAGGGCGCCGGGGTCGTGGCGTCCACGCTGGAGCATGGCGCGCCGGACCGACGCCTGGACGTGGCGCCGCCAGGCGAACTCCAGGAGGCGGGTCATGGCCGGGAGCGACCGGTCGGCCAACCGGACGAAGCGGTCGGCCGCCTCGATGCTCGACCCGGCCCCCGATCCCGACGCGCCCACCATCCCGCGCACGGCCGGGGCCACCTCGGCCTCGGCGATGCGGGCCATCGAGGAGCCGATCACCCGGGCCAGCTGGAGGGCCGTGTCGACGTCGGCGGCACCGAGGTCGACCATGGTCTGAAGGATCCCGATGGCCTCGAGGTCGAGATCGGTGAAGATCCTGTCGTCGGCGGAGACGTCGGCGAATCCGAGGGCACGCCAGAAGCGGCTGGCCAGCTCTTCGGGCATCCCGGTGATCTCGGCCACCTCGCCCTGGGTGTAGCGCTCGCCGGGAACGACGAGACAATCGACCACCAGGAGGTCGAGAAGGTCGTCCTCCTCGGCCCGGACGATGTCCCGCTCCGGAACACGGTGCTCGAGGAGGAAGGCCCGCACCCGCGCCAGGGCGGCGGCCTGTGACTCCGGCTCGCTCATGCCGGACCCTGGACCGACGGGCGCCCGGGGGGGCGGGGACCCTTCTCCAGTCCGTGGAATTCCGGTTTCGCCGAACGGAGCATGAGTGCGGGGATAGCCTCGGCCGGGGCGCGGGTCCCCTCGAGGACGTCGGCCACCTGCTGGGCGATCGGCATCTCGACGTCCCGGGCGGCGGCCAGCTCGAGCAGTGGACGCGCCGTCTTCACACCCTCGGCCACCATGTGCATCTGACCGAGGACGTCGTCGAGGGTGCGTCCCTGACCGAGAAGCTCGCCCACCATCCGGTTCCGACTCAGTCGGCTGGTGCAGGTGGCCACCAGGTCCCCCACCCCGGCGAGGCCGGCCATCGTCATCGGTTCACCCCCGAGGGCCACTCCGAACCGGCCGAGCTCGGCCAGGCCCCGGGTGATGAGTGCCGCCAGGGACGAGTCCCCGAGACCGAGACCCTGGATCATGCCGGCGGCGATGGCGAGGACGTTCTTGGTGGCCCCGGCCGTCTCGCAGCCGATGAGATCGGAATTCGTGTAGACGCGAAAGGTGTCGGTGCGCAGGAGCTCCTGAACCTGGCGGGCCATGGCCTCGTCGGTCATGGCCACCACGGTGGCCGCCGGTTGACCGATGACCACCTCGCGCGCCAGGTTCGGGCCGGTGAGGACGCCGGCGGAGTGGTCGGGCATGACCTGGGCGACGACCTCCGTCATGCGCAGATTGGTCCCCTGTTCCAAGCCCTTGGCCAGACTGAGCACGGGGACGTCCGGCGCGGCGTGGGCGGCCAGGTCCATGAGGACGGCACGAAACCCGTGGGAGGGAACGGCCATGACCACGAGTGCGGCACCGTGGACGGCCGCCTCCAGCGACGTGGTGGCCCGCAAGGTCTCGGGGAGCATGACGCCGGGCAGATAGTCGGGATTCTCGTGACGCCGGTCGACGGCGTCAGCCACGTCCGCTCGACGAGCCCACAAGACCGTGGGAGCGGACCGGGACGCGATGGCGGCCACCGTCGTCCCCCACGAGCCCGCCCCGATCACAGCGACCTTGTCGAGCATCCGCCAACCCTACGGCGTGGTGCGCCGGCGGTGGACCGCCACGGCGGCCGTACACTGGGCCCGTGACGACCGAGACGTCCGAGGTTCCCCGCCTCGCCGGTTGCGTTGTCCTCATCCCCGTGAAGGCCTTCGGCGCCGGCAAGGCCCGTCTGGCGCCGACGTTGGACGCCCACGGGAGAGCCGAACTGTCCCGGATGATGGCCGGCCGCGTGCTCGAGGCGGCCGCTCCGCTCCCGGTGGCTGTGGTCTGCGACGACGCCGAGGTCGCCTCGTGGGCCGTCGGGAACGGAGCCCTGGCGCTGCCCGAACCCGGACGCGGCCTGAACGGGGCGGTGGAGGCGGGGGTGGCGCGACTGGCCGCCCTCGGCGCCGACGAGGTTCTGGTGGCTCACGCCGATCTGCCCATGGCCCACGGCCTGGCCCAGCTGGCCGGGTTCGACGGCGTCACCCTGGTGCCCGATCGGCGCGACGACGGGACCAACGTGGTCTGCGTGCCGGCGCACGCCCCGTTCCGCTTCGCCTACGGTCCCGGGTCCTTCCTCCGGCACCGGGCCCAAGCGGAGCTCCTGGGACTGACGTACCGGATCGTGCGGCAACCGGACCTGGCGTGGGACGTCGACGTCCCGTCGGACATCCCCGCCGAATTCGTCCCCACCGCCCGGCTCTGACACCGGTGGTCGACGGGTCCCGCCGCTCCGACGTCCTGCCCGTCGGTGACCTCCCGACGCACGGCGTCGTCAGCGTCGATCTCCCGGTTCCGGGGGTGGCACTCGCCGTCGCCGCCCATCCCGATGACGTGGAGTTCGGATGCGGGGCGACACTGGCCCGATGGGCCGCCGGGGGCTGCCGCATCCACCATCTGATACTCACCGACGGATCGAAGGGAACGTGGGCGGCCGATGACGACCTCACGGCGCTGGTGGAGCGCAGACACCGGGAGCAGTGCGAGGCGGCCGGGGTGTTGGCCGGCGGAGCCGGCAAGGGTGGTGAGGTCCACTTCCTCGACTGGCCCGACGGCGAGCTGGAAGCGGGGATCATCCAACGCCGCCAGGTGTGCCGGGTGATCAGGCGGGTGCGCCCCGACGTGGTCCTCGGACACGATCCGTGGCGCCGGTACCGGTTGCACCCCGATCACCGCCAGGCCGGCTGGCTCCTCACCGACGGGGTCGTCGCCGCCCGCGATCCGAAGTTCTTCCCCGATCTCTCCGAAGCGCCCCACCGGCCCACCTCGATGCTCCTGTGGGAAGCCGATGAGCCCAACCACGTCGAGAACGCCGAAGACATGCTGGACGTCAAGGTGGCCGCCCTCCTGGCCCATCGGAGCCAGTACCGCTCCACCATGGGGATAGAGGTCACCGGTGCCGACGGATCCGGTGCCGGAGGGGACGATCTACCGGCCGACCAGCTCGGCGCGTTCCGGACCGTCGTCGCCGAGCAGCTGGCCGCACACGGCCATCTGGCCGGGCTGGCCGCCGGGGAGGCCTTTCACCTTCTCACCGACCTCTGACCCACCGACCCCTGACCCACCGACCCCGGACCGACCGACGTCCGAATCACAGCGCCGGACCACCGACGTCCGAATCACAGCGCCAGACCACCGACGTCCGAATCACAGCGCCGACCGACGCCAGAACCGTCGATGGCGCGGCACGAGGGGCCCCGCAGGGCCCCTCGTGCAGTCACGCTTTCCGCTGTGTATCTGGCGGCAGGATGCCTCAAGCCTTCTTGGCCGGCGCCCGACGCTTCTTGACGGTCCGCTTGGCCGCCTTCTTGGCCGGCGCCCGCTTGACGGCGCGCTTCTTGACGGTCCGCTTGGCCGCCTTCTTGGCCGGCGCCCGCTTGACGGCGCGCTTCTTGACGGTCCGCTTGGCCGCCTTCTTGGCCGGCGCCCGCTTCTTGACGGTCCGCTTCACGGCCTTCTTGGCCGGCGCCCGCTTGACGGCGCGCTTCTTGACGGTCCGCTTGGCCGCCTTCTTGGCCGGCGCCCGCTTGACGGCGCGCTTCTTGACGGTCCGCTTCACGGCCTTTTTGGCCGGCGCCCGCTTGACGGCGCGCTTGGCGGTGGTCCGCTTCGCTGCCTTCTTGGCCGGGGCCCGCTTGGCCGTCTTCCTCGCTCGCTTGACTGGCATTTTCATGCCCTCCTTACGGCCTTCTTGGCCGATCGCTTCGCTGCTTTCCTCGCCGGGGCGCGCTTCACCGGTCTGTTCGCCGGAGCCCGCCGTACGGCCTTGTTGGCCGATCG
The DNA here is from genome assembly GCA_963800065.1 of uncultured Acidimicrobiaceae bacterium. Lineage (GTDB taxonomy): Bacteria > Actinomycetota > Acidimicrobiia > Acidimicrobiales > UBA8190 > CAWJFJ01. Next base: position 27,157 of record CAWCZO010000006.1, read on the forward strand.
CTTCGCTGTTTTCCTCGCCGGAGCACGCTTCGCGGTCCTTCTCGACGGAGCGCGCCTGGCGACCTTGTCGACAGGCCTCCTGGCGACTTTTGCCGCCGGAGCCCTTCGAACTGCCTTTTTGGTCGACTTCTTGGCCGTTTTCTTGAGGGCCTTCTCGGCGGCCGGCTTCGCCGCCTTCGCCACCTTTCGGGCAGGAGCCGACGAAACCTTGAGCGCCGGCAGAGGCGCCTTGCCGTTGACGATCGCCTTCAGTGTGCTGCTCGCCGAGAAGCGCACGCCTCTGGCGGCCGCGATCCTCACGGGTGCACCGGTCTGGGGATTGCGTCCCATGCGAGCACCACGCTGCGTGGGATTGAAGCTGCCGAACCCGGCGACGGACACACGACGACCGGCGCGGACTTCGCTCACGACGGCGTGAACCAACGCGTTGACCGCGTCTTCGGTCTCGCGCTTGGTCAACGAGGTCGTGTTGCTGATCGCGTCGATCAGGCCCGACTTGTTCACCCGCCGTCCTCCTCCGTGTAGCGGAATCCCATCAATCAAAGAAGGTTTTCGCGCCAAGGTCAAGCATTGTCGCTGCTGGTGGATGTCGGCGCGCGAGGTTTCGCGCGAGGTTTCGCGATGGCAAATGTGTTGCGATGGGCTCGACGCGAACGTGCCGGCGATCGGACCGGTGACCGCGTATGGACAAGAAACCCTAGGTTTGCAAGGATTTTTTTCATGCCGATGTTGCCCGACGGGAACTACGACGTCATCGTCATCGACGCTGATACAGGCGACGATGGTGACCTGCGGCTCGAGGTGACAATTTCTCTCGGTCCCCGCGTCGGAGACGTAATTCGGCTGCGCGGACGCCACATCGAGATCAGGAGCGGGGCGGCGCCGACAGAGGATCCCCACGCTCTGCTCGGTGTTCCGGGTACGCTTCATGTCCACGCTGGGCGGCCGACTTTCCGTCCGGAGACGCGATGAGACGTTCTTCGGGCACCGGTCCCCCGTCGGCCGCGAACAAGGCAGCGAACAACACAGTGAGTGACGCTGCGAGGGACGGGAGCAGCGAGGCGGAGAGTGGGAACGGCCGGTCGGCCGTCGTCGCCGCGCCCCCGTGGGCGGCGCGTGGTCTGACCGAGATCGTGAGGTCCGGATCGTTGGGGCGTGACGTCCGACATGTCGTGGTGGGCGACGACCCCGTGGGCCCCGAGGAGGCGGCCGGGGTGGAGGTCCTCTGGCGGTACCACCTCACGCCCGACCGTTTGGGGAACGCCATCGACGAGCTCCCCGACCTGCGCTGGGTCCATTCCGACTATGTGGGGGTGGAGGACCTGCCCCTCGGGAAGCTGGCGGACCGCGGCGTCATCTTGTCCAACGGCGCCGGAATCGCCGCCCGGCCCATGGCCGAGTGGGTCGTCCTGGCCATCCTGTCGGCCGCCAAGGCCCTTCCCCGGTTCGTACGGCAATCCGACGCCGGCCTGTGGGAGGTGGGGCAAACACTGGCCGAGCTCGACCGAGCCGTGGTTCTCCTCCTCGGGCTGGGCGCGGTCGGGACCCTGGTGGCGGCCATGCTCGAGCCCTTCGGCGTCGAGGTCCGGGCCTGCACACGGCAAGCACGGCCGGGGGCGCCGCGGGGTGTGACCAAGATGGTGGTGGGCGACGCGTGGCGGGAGGAACTGGGCGATGCCGACTATGTGGTCTGCGCTCTCCCGCTCACGACCGCGACCACCAACATGCTCGATGGCGCCATCTTCGGGGCCATGAAGCGAGGTTCGTTCCTGGTCAACGTGGCACGGGGCGGTCTGGTGGACGACGACGCGCTCCTCGCCGCGCTCGAGAGCGGTCATCTCGGCGGTGCCGTCCTCGACGCATTCCGCCAGGAGCCTCTCCCGGCGGGACACCCTCTGTGGGGACGTCCCGACGTTCTCGCCCTTCCTCACGTCACGTGGTCGTCGTCACACACCCTCGACGACTTCAAGTGGCGCTTCGCCGCACAACTGCGATCATGGCTCAACGGGGACGTACCGGGCGACCTCGTCGACCTCGACGCCGGCTACTGAATCCCGGGCCCGCCCCCGTGCGGCATGTCATCCACCCGTCGACGCGCGGGGGGCCGACGCTGCGCACCGGCCGGTGAGACAGGGGCAACACGGAGATGACGGACGAGATGGCCGGAGCGCTCGGCGTCATCCGCCAGGCGGCGGCGCAGGCCGGTGGGTGTCTCTACCTCGGTGCGGGGTCTCACGGACCGGTGTGGGCGCCGGTCGAACAGGCTGCTCTCGTCCTCGGTCCACCGCGATCGGGGAAGACGTCGGGACTCGTGGTGCCGACGGTTCTCAGTGCCCCGGGGGCGGTGGTGTCCACCTCCACCAAACCCGACGTGCTGCGGGCCACCGCCCGCGGGCGCGGGCGGGACGGGCCCTGTCTCCTCTACGACCCGAGCGGGACGGTGGAGGTACCGGTCGGCGTGGAGCGCGTGCGGTGGTCCCCGGTCACCGGGTGCGCCCGCTGGGACGATGCCTTGCTGGTGGCCCGCGGTCTGGTCGGCTCGACGCGGCCGTCGGGCGGCCGCGGTGACGGCGAGATCGGCGTCGACCACTGGACCGAACGCGCCCAGGCCCTGCTGGCGCCGGTCCTGCACGCGGCGGCGCTCGAGGGGGTCGAACTGGCCACGGTGCTGTCGTGGATCGACCGCCGGCAGGCCGCTCCCGCTCTCCGTGTCCTCGATCGGGAGGGAGCAGGGATCGCCGCCGACCTCCTGGCCGGGATCGCCGCCACCGACGGACGCGAGCAGAGCGGGATCTGGTCGACGGCCTCGGGCGTCCTCGCCGCCTACCGCAGTGAGGCGGCCCTCGCCACCACGGTGGCCGCTGACTTCGATCCCCGGACCTTCTGCCGATCGTCGGCCACTCTCTACATATGCGCCACCGGACGCCACCAGGCGCTGGCCGCACCGCTCGTCGTCGGCCTGCTCACCGACATCCGGGCGGCCGCCTACGCCCGCGCCGCCGACGGTGGTCCGGACGGCGGCGCCGGCCCGGTGGGCGGCGGCGGACCGGGGCCCGTCGTCCTGGCCCTCGACGAGGTGGCGAACATCGCCCCGGTGCCGGACCTGCCGGCCATGGTGAGCGAGGGAGGCGGCCAGGGGGTCGTCACGCTGGCGTGCCTGCAGGACCTGTCCCAGGCGCGGGGGCGGTGGGGGACGGCGGCCGAGGGCTTCCTCTCCCTCTTCGGGACCACGGTGGTCCTGCCCGGAATCGGGGACGTGCACACCCTCGAGGCTCTCTCCACACTGGCTGGAGAAGAAGAGGTGTCCACCCGGTCGCTCACCACGCCGGTGCTCCGGGGCGGCGGCGGGATGGCCCGGGCGGTGATGGACCGGGTGCTCCGGGGTGGCGGTGGGCGGGGACAGGATCCGTTTCCCTCCGTCACCACCTCGACGGTCCTGCGGAAACGGCTCCCCGTCGATGTGGTGGCCCGGGGCCGGCCGGGAATGGCCCTGGTGGTGGACGAGAAGAAGACGATGGGGTGGATAGAGCTGACCCCGTGGTTCGCCAATGAGCCATGGCGGACCGCTGCGCTCGGAACGGGGCTCCGGCGGGCCGGCCCCAGCGGGCTGGAACGACACCCCGGGCGGGGGCGGGAACGACCCGGGCGGGGGCGGAACGGCTCGGCCGACTCCGGCGGTCCGGGCGGGCGTGAGCTGGGGATGTAGGGGCCGCCGGACACGCCGGGGGGTCCCCTAGCGGATCGAACATACGTTCGCTAGTCTCGGCGGTCGATGGCCCTCGCCGACACCTCCCTCGCCTCCCGGGCCCGTCCCGTGTCCTCCAGCCGGGACCAGCTGCTCCCCCTGCTCCCTCCCCTCAGGCCCCTGCTGCCCCGGGGTGGACTGCAGCGGGGGGCCGTGATCACCGTGAGCACCGGTGATGGCACACCGGGGGGGACGGCCGGCCGGGGGGCGGGGGGTGCCGGGGGCGGTGCCGGCATGCTGGCTTTCGCCCTGCTGGCCGCCGCTTCGGCCGCCGGCTCGTGGTGCGCGGCGGTGGGAACGGGCGACCCCGGGATCCTGGCCATCGCCGAGATGGGGGTGGATCTCGACCACCTGGCCCTCGTCCCGGGCCCCGGGCCGGCGTGGCCGGAAGTCACCGCCCTCCTGGTCGACGACATGGACGTCGTGCTGGTGAGCCCCCCGGGTCGGGTCCGGGCAGTGGTGGCCCGGCGGCTGGTGGCCCGGGCCCGGCAGAAGCGGGCGGTCCTGGTGGTCCGGACCGGGCCGGGGGGGTGGCCCGAAGGGCCCGACGTCCACCTGACGGTGGAGGACGGGACGTGGGCCGGGGTCGACCGGGGCCACGGCCACCTCCGGGGGCGCCACGTCGAGGTGGTGGCCTCCGGCCGCCGATCGGCGGTCCGGGGTGTGCGGACGGGGTTGTGGCTGCCGGCGGCGTCCGGTGTCGTGGCGGTGGGGTGAGAAGGGGGGGAACTGTGCAGCGGGTGCTGGTGGTGTGGTGTCCAGATCTCCTCGAGGAGCAGGAGGACGGGAGCCGGGGGCGGGCCTTCGCCCGGGTGACGGGGGCGGTGGAAATGTTCTCACCCGTCGTCGAGGTGGTACGGAGCGGGGTGTGCGCCGTGGGTACCCGCGGCCCGTCGTGCGACTTCGGTGGTGACGACAAGTTCGCCCGGCTGCTCGCCGGCGCCCTGGAGGCGGTCGATGGTGTGACGGCCGGGGTGGGAGTGACGGCCGGGGTGGGAGTGGCCGATGGGCTGTTCGCCGCCGCCCTGGCCGCCCGGTGCCCGGGGTCCCCCCCGGTGGTCGTCCCCCCGGGGGGGACCCCGGGGTTTCTCACCCCCTGGCCGGTGGCCACGCTGGAGCGGCCCGAACTGGCCGACCTCCTGGGTCGCCTGGGGATCCAGACGCTCGGCCGGTTCGCCGCCCTCCCGGATCGACATGTGCTCGCCCGGTTCGGCGCCGACGGCGCCGCCTGCCACCGGGTGGCCCAGGGGATCAGCGGCGAGCTGCCCGGTTTCCGTCAGTCCCCCCGGGGGGGGCCGGCAAAGGGGAGAGTCGGGGGCTTCCCCACCCGGCAGCCCGCCTTCTGGGGGGGAGAGGCGGGGGCCGCCGCCCGGGCGGGGTGGGCGCTGGCCCGGGTCCAGCAGCTGCTCGGGCCCGAGGCGGTGGTCACGGGACGGCTCCAGGGGGGACGGGGGCCGGCCGAACGGGCCCGGGTCGTCCCCTGGGCCGGCGGACGCGACACCACCGGGTCGGAGCAGACCGGGGCCGGGCGTCGGCGGGGTGGGTGGGGGCCGGTCCCGGACCCCCCGTGGCCGGGACAGGTCCCCCCACCGGCGCCGGTGATCGTTCTCACCCGGCCGCTGCCCGCCCAGTTGGTCGACACCGCCGGCCAGCTCGTCGGTGTCAGCGGCGGGGATGGTCACCGCCGCACCGGCCCGGTTGTCGGTGGACGGGGGACCGTGGACGGCGGTGACCGGGTGGGCCGGGCCGTGGCCATCGGACGAACGGTGGTGGGCGGTCCCCCGACGTCTCGCCCGGATGCAGGTCGTCACCGGCCCCGGGATCGCACATCTGCTCACGCGCGAGCGGGGCGGCTGGTGGCTGGAGGGGACCTACGACTGACCATCCCGGGCCGTCCGGCCAGTCGCTGTCCGGTGAATGGTGGTATGCCGAATTGCACTGTCATTCCAACTTCAGCTTCCTCGACGGGGCCTCGCACCCCGAGGAGCTCGTGGCCGAGGCCGCCCGGCTGGGCCTCGGGGCCCTCGCCCTCACCGACCACGACGGCCTGTACGGGGTGGTCCGCTTCTCCGAGACGGCCCGGGCGGTGGGGCTCGCCTCCGTCTTCGGTGCCGAGCTCACCCTGGTGCCCTCCCCCCCCGGCGGACCTCTCTCCCCCGGGCCCT
>CAWCZO010000007.1:0-323696 GCA_963800065.1 uncultured Acidimicrobiaceae bacterium
CGCACCTGGCGGCGGCCGACGCCGTGCAGCAGCAGCGCCGCGTTGTCGCCCGCCTGAGCGACCTCCATCGTCTTGCCGAACGTCTCGACGCCAGTGACGACGGACTTGGTTGCCGTGCCCAGCCCGATGAGCTCGACCGGGTCTCCGATCCGCACCTGGCCCCGCTCGATCGCGCCGGTGACGACAGTGCCCCGGCCGGTGATGGTCAGGGAGTTCTCCACGGCCATCAGGAACGGCGCGTCGAGGTACCGCTCCGGTACCGGCAGGTAGGCGTCAATGGTGTCGAGCAGATCCAGGATCGAGGTGACCCCGAGCTCGTCGCCTGCGAGCGCCGCCAGCGCGGAGACCCGTACGACGGGCACCTCGTCGCCGGGGTACCCGCAGGCGCACAGCAGATCGCGGACCTCGAGCTCGACGAGTTCCGCGATCTCCGCCTCGGCCGCGTCGGCCTTGGTGAGCGCGACGACGACGTGCGACACCCCCACCTGCCGGGCCAGCACGACGTGCTCCCGGGTCTGCGGCATCACACCGTCCAGCGCCGAGACCACGAGGACCGCGCCGTCGACCTGCGCCGCACCGGTGATCATGTTCTTCACGTAGTCGGCGTGGCCGGGCATGTCGACGTGCGCGTAGTGCCGTGCCGCGGTCTGGTATTCGACGTGCGCGATGTTGATGGTGATCCCCCGTGCGGCCTCTTCGGGCGCGCGGTCGATCTGCCCGATCGGCACGTACTTGCTCATGCCCCGGTCCGCCAGGACCTTCGTGATGGCGGCGGTGAGAGTGGTCTTCCCGTGGTCGACGTGCCCCATCGTGCCGATGTTGAGGTGCGGCTTGTCGCGGACGTAGGCCTGCTTGATCATGACTGGCTGCTCCTGGTTCCTCCTGCTGCACTCGCTGACCCGCGCGCGGACAGCACCGCGCGATGAGCCACCCTCCCCCGCCAGGTCACCGAAGCGAACGGGGAAGGGTCAGCCTCGCGCGCCGCCCAGGCCCAGCGGGCCCGTCGGCGACAGCAGTGCCGAGGCAGCCGTCATCCCCGCGCGGTCAAGCGCGCAGGCGACGAAGACGGCGAACCGGAACACGCAGCAAGCGTGCGGCATCAGCCGCCTCGTCCGCAAACGGTTTTCGCCTGAGTCGGCCAGGCGCCGCTGTGCGCCGTCCGCTGAACGTCCGCTAGCATCGGTTCGTGCGTGGTCGGGCGAAGGGAATGTGGTGGGGTACCGCCATCGAGGCGCCGGACCCGGCGGCGCTGGCCGCCTTCTACTCCAGGTTGCTCGACTGGTCGGTGGTGCACGAGGAGCCAGGCACGGCCGTCGTCAAGCCACCTCAGGACTCCGTCTTCATGGTCTTCCAGCTGGCCGAGGACTACGTGCCCCCGGTGTGGCCTCCGGCACCGGGGGAGCAGCGCACCATGATGCACCTCGACCTCCAGGTGGAAGACCTTGACGCTGCGGTGGCCGACGCCGTGGCCCTGGGCGCGCGGGTCGCCGAGTTCCAGCCGCAGGACAACGTCAGGGTGCTGCTGGATCCGGCCGGGCATCCGTTCTGCCTGTGCCTGGACGAGGAAGGCTGACCTCCGGGCAGCTCACGCCTTGTTCCCGGGCTGTCGTCCTCACCGTGAACCTCCGCGCTGGAGGCGGACCTGATCTTCAGGGCGCGGCGGTGACGGCGTCGTTCATCGTGTCGTAGGCGATGCCGTCCGCGACGGAGTCGTAGGTTCCGCTGGTGAGCAGCTCGGTGGCCGCCCGGACGGCGACCGCGTAGGCGGCCTGGGCGATGGCGGAGCCAAGGCTGATGCGGACCGCGCCCGCGGCGGCGAGCTCGGCCACCGAGGGCGCGCCTGGCCAGACCATCACCGCGACCGGCAGCGGTCCCTTGGCCAGCTCGGCGACCGCCGCCGGGTTGACCAGGCCCGGCACGAACAAGCTGTCCGCACCGGCCGCAGCGTACGCGGCGGACCGCTCAAGAACGTCATCGATCCGGCGGGTGCCCCCGAGGAACACGTCGGTGCGAGCGTTGATCCAGATCGGGATGCCGCGAGCGGCCGCGCGTGCGGCGGCCAGCCGGTCGGCTTGCTCGGTCGGCTCATAGAGCACAGATCCGTCCCGGCGATCTTCGATGTTGATGCCGACCGCCCCGGCCTGGAGCACGGCCGTCACCGTAGCCGCGACATCCTCGTAACCGGCCTCGATGTCCGCGGACACTGGCACGTCGAGCGCCGCGACGATCCGCGCGATGACCGCCGCGGCACGTTCCGCGCCCAGGCCGGCGCCGTCCGGTACGCCGAGGGACCAGGCCACGCCGGCGCTGGTGGTGGCGATCGCCTTCGCTCCGGCGCCGGCGATCGCCACCGCCGAGGCAACGTCCCACGCGTTCGGCAGCAGCAGCGGATCACCTGCCTTGTGCAGGTTCGCGAAGGCTATTGCGCGCTGTGCTTGGTCCGTAGTCATGACCGCCACGCTAGCCAGCTGCACTCCGGCTAGCTGGCCGGATCCGGACAGCTATCGCCGGAGCGCAGCCCGTTCAGAGCCCGACGACCAGCTCGTGGTCGAGTTCGGTGAACTCGACGATCATGCTCGCGAACTGACCGGCGATCAGGTCGCGGTAGGCCGGCGAGCTCGTGTGCGCGTCGTAGGCGGCCTGATCGGCGAAGTGCTCGACGAACAGCAGGTAGTCCGGCTTCGCCGGATCCCGGTACACCCGGAACGACAAGGTGCCGTCTTCGGCCCCGGGCCCTTTCGGCGCGAATTCCTGCACGACCGCCTCGACCTTGTCCTGCATGCCGTCCTTGAGCTTGATGGGAAACACCTTCACTAGCACGGTGAACTTCCTTTCACGAACCACTGGGTACTCCGAAAGGATTCCCGGCCACGGACGCCGGGTCCGGCCAGATCTGGACATGAAAGACTCGGAGCGTCGTGTCCGGATCCGGCCGGAAGAAGGCCGGACCCTGCCGTATATGTGGAGCTATGACCACGTACTCCGCCGTCGTCACCACGGGCATCTACTGCCGGCCGGGGTGCGCAGGGAGGCCGCTGGCGCAGAACGTCCGGACCTTTGACCATCCGGCAGCGGCCGAAGCCGCGGGCTTCCGGGCGTGCCACCGCTGCCGCCCGTACCGGGTAGCGGGACCCATCACCACCGGCGCGCCTGAGCTCGTCTGCGAGGCGGTACAGCAGATCATCCTCGGGGTCATGGATGACGGTGGCACCGAGGCGATGCTCGCGGCCCGGATCGGCTTGTCGGCGCGGCATCTTCGTCGGCTGTTTCTCAGGCACCTGGGGGTGAGCCCGGATCAGCTGGCCCGGTCCCGGCGCGCGCACTTCGCTCGGCGGCTCCTCGATGACACCGACCTCACCGTCGTGGACATCGCTTTCGCCGCTGGGTTCGGCAGCCTGCGCCAGTTCAACCGGACCATGCAGGAGGTGTTCCGCGCGTCGCCGAGCGACCTGCGCAGTCGCAGGCACCGCGCCGACCGGCTCGCCGCCGACGGCGGCCTTACGCTGCGGCTGCCGGTCGTGCCCGGTTATGACTGGGACGCGATGCGGGCCTTCCTCGCCGAACGCCTGGTGCCGGGGGTCGAGGCGGTCGACGGTGACACCTACCGGCGGACGATCACCATGGCGGGCGCGCCCGGCCTCCTGGAGGTCTCCCCAGGCCGCGAGAACTGCCTGCTGCTGCGAGCTCACCTGCCCTACTGGGAGGGCCTGATCCATGTGGTGGACCGGGTCGGGCTGCTGCTCGGCGTCGAGTGCGATTACTCAGCCGGGGTCGCCGCGCTCAGCGGAGACCCGGTGCTCGGCCCTCTGGTGGCCAAGCGCCCCGGCCTCGCCGTGCCAGGGGCGTGGAATCCATTTGAAGTGGGAGTCTCGGCGATCCTGTCGGGCCAGCCGGACCGTGACAGCCTGCTCGAGGCTTTCGTCGCCCGGCTTGGCACCCCGGTGTCCGGCCTACCGGAGGGCCTGACCCATACGTTTCCTGATCCCGCGCGGGTGACGTCGGCCAGCCTCGCACCGATCGGGCTCGGCCAGGCCCAAGCGGACGCGATGGCGCTACTCGCCGACGGTCGCGAGATACCCGAGGTGAGCGACTACATCGCCTTCCGGTTCGGACAGCGCGATGCGTTCCCGTCAGCCGATCCGTCCCTCCAGGCGGCCCTCGCCCACCTCGGCCTGCGGGCACCGGCAGCCAACTGGCGCCCGTGGCTGGCGCTCGCGGCAGCGCACCTGATGGCCTACGGCGACACGCTCGTCCGGGATGCGGTGCTGGTATGACACTCCGGATCGAGCTTGAAGCGAGTTCGTCGAACTAGGTGACGCTACTACCGTGGTAGGAACTACCGCGGTATCATGTGTTCATGAAGGTCGACAAGCTCAGCATCTCCTTCGATCCCGAACTCGGCGATGCGGTGCGGTCGGCAGCCGCTCAGGCCGGAAAGCCCGTGTCATCCTGGCTGGCGGAGGCCGCTGCCAGCAAGCTCCGGGCTGAGGCCCTGGCAGAATTCCTGGCTAGCTGGGAGACCGAGCACGGGGTGCTCACGGCTGACGAGATCGCCCGAGCCGAACTCGAACTGGGCCTGGCCGCAAGCGACACGGCGGCGTGAGCGCGCTGATCCTCGACTCCGGCGCTCTAGGGGCGGTGGATCGTGACGATCGCGCCATGGTGGCCAGGCTGCGTGCCGCCGAGCAGCACGGACTAGAGCTACGCAGCAATGCCATGGTCATCGCCCAGGTGTGGCGTGACCGCCACGGGCGGCAGGTAAATCTGGCCCGGCTCCTGCGCGCGGTGGACGTGCGCACAGTAACCCACCAAGACGGGCGAGATGCCGGCGTCCTGCAAGCTGCCGCGGGCACGGCCGACCCCATCGACGCGACCGTCGTGCTTCTGGCCGCACCCGGCGACCGCATCCTCACCGGTGACCCCGGCGACCTATCCCGCCTGGCAGAAGCAGCCGGGAACCGGCCCGTTATCGTCGCCTGTTGAGCGCCGCGCACGAACCACTGCCGGCCAGAAAGTGCGTCCGCGGACCAGGCCGGGCAGCCAGAAGGGGCCCGGCCCGGTCCGCGGACGGTCAGATCGGGCGGACTTCCTCTGCCTGGGGGCCCTTCTGCCCGCGTCCGGCGGTGTAGGTGACCCGCTGGTTCTCCTGCAGGCTGCGGAAGCCGTCAGCCTGGATGGCAGAGAAATGAACGAACACGTCGGGGGTTCCGTCGTCGGGGGCGATGAAGCCGTACCCCTTGTCGGCGTTGAACCACTTGACGGTGCCTTCAGCCATGTACTTCTCCTGTAGAGACGATCGTTCGGGAGGCACGTATGTGCACCCCGGGTTATCGCGACCGTCGGCCTGCCGGGAAGACCCGGCCGTGTACTCGCGGCGCCACTGTCAGAAGTTCGCAGGCACAAGTACACGTAACGAATTTCGACTACAACCGCCACCCATTAAACACCATGCCGGACACCCGGCTGACCAACCGCGCTCACGCCGCCGCTCGAGGCTGGGTCAGCTCAGCCCTGCGGCGCGCAGAACATTAGCGCATCCGCGCGACGAGGTAGCCACCCGGGCCACCCCCAGGCGGCAAAGAGTGGGTCCGGTCAGGGCACTATGGGGATCAGAACTCGCCGGGGAACAGGCCGGGCGGGGCGCCGGTATAGGTGTTGTGGCTGCCGATGGCCCGGCCGGGATACAGCACGGTCATCTGGCTGTAGCCTCGCTCGCCGGGGTGTCCCTTGACGGGCAAGCTGCGCCAGAAGATCAGGTCCACGGTCCGGTGCGACCACGTGCCTTGCGCGCAGTTCGGCTCGCAGTTGTCGACGTACAGCACGCCGGTCGCGGTGGCCGTCGAGCCGTTCCAGGTGCTCCAGCGCAGCCTCGTGAAGTAGCCGCTGCCGTCACAGAACAAGTCGAACGTGCCTGGCCGAACCTCCGGCTTGTTCGAGCAGTCGTACGCCGCAACGGACGGCACCGCGGACGCGTGCGTTTCGTGAGTTGCGTGTCGCGCGGTGGCCGCGTGCGCGGCGAACGGCGCGCTGACCGCTACCAGCGCGGTGGCCGATAGGGCGATCACGGCGAAACGAGGCAGTCTCATGGCCGTCCCTTTCCGGGAGGTTCGTGTGAGGCACGTGATTGCAGACGCCGCAGGCGTGCGGCTGGTTGACGGCCGGAGCCAAACGTCCACGGTTGGGTGCGGCCGGACGGCGTGGCACGCCCGCCCCAGGCCCGCGCCGAGGGTAGTAACCGATCGTGATGACCGGGCTCGGGAATGTCACAGGTCCCCAAGAAGCTGGAGTACGTCCTGGAGGTCGCCGGACCCGCGGCGCACCCGCCCCTGTGGATCGCCAAGGATCCCTACTGCCCCACGGCCATCGTCGAGGCCGCCATCCTCGCGGCAATTCGCCTGTCAGCTGCGCGACAACGGCGGCCGGTTCCGGCATCCTCGACCTGTAGGCGTTTCCTGACAGGAGGCAGACGCTGTGAGCGACGCGACGGCGCAGAAGATCGACCCAGCACAGCTGCAGCCGGACTTCTCGCGCACGCACCACGTGCTCTGGCTTGAGTTCGGGAACCGTGAGGACTTCGACGACCCGCGCAAGGAATGGCGGCGCCTGTTCTCGGAGTTGCTCGGCACCTTCGCGCTGGTCCTGGCCGCCGCGGGCGGAGGGCTCCTGCACGCCAAGGGGCAGATCAGCCTCGCCGCTGCTGTCGTCGCCCCGGGCCTGATGGTGATGGCGATCATCTTGTTCATGGGCGCGGTCTCCGGCGCGCACCTGAACCCGGCCGTGTCGCTGGCCTTCGCGCTGCGCGGGGACTTCCCGTGGCGGCGTGTCCCCGGCTACATCGTCATCCAGCTCGCCGGCGCGACACTGGCCTGCCTATTTCTCCGCCTGGTGTTCGGGAACATCGGGCATCTCGGGGCGACGCTGCCGGGCCCCGGGTACAAGAGCTGGCAGGCCCTGCTCATGGAGATCGCGCTCACCACGCTCCTGGTCAGCGTGATCCTCGGTACGGCATCGGCCGCGCAGAACGTCGGCGCGATCGCCGCGCTCGGCGTCGGCGGCTATATCGCCCTGGCCGGCCTGTGGGCAGCACCGGTCAGCGGCGTCTCGATGAACCCGGCCCGCTCGTTCGGCCCCGCCCTGGTCAGCGGTGACTTCACGAGCTACTGGGTGTACGTTGCGGGGCCGATCGCCGGTGCGCTGATCGCCGTCGGCTTTGCGCAGGTGCTGCGCGGCCGCGGCGGCGACGTTATCTCGCGGGCGGCGGGCTCCGGCGTGCTGGACGAGGGGGCCCTGGCCGCCAAGGCACAACTGTCGGAAGAAATCGATCAAGGGCGGGTCGTCCCCCCGGGCGTTGCCGACACCGATGCCCAGCAGAGCGGGCCATAACCGGCGCCGCGCCCACGGGCTGGCAGTTCGTCAGCCGAGCTTGAGCGGCACGTCCGCGTAAGGATCGAGCGCATAAGCGAGGGAGACACGGTGGTAGCCGTCCGCGATATCCGCCTCCGCTATCAGAACCGGAGACAGCTTCTCCCCGGCCAGCACCTTCTGCAGGTCCCGCAGCACGCCCGGATCCGACAGCGGCAGCGGGGCGCGCTGGGTAGCCCGCAGGATGTCGTTGGCGCGACGTTGGACGACCGGAAGCTTCCGCAGCTTCTCCGACACCTCCTTCGCCCGGTTCTCCCCAAAGCGGATACTGAGGTAGCTGGAGGCAGCGGCATAATCATGCTCGGCCACGTCCTTCCTCCACCGCAAATACTGAACGGCTTCTCCGGCATCGGCCATTCGTCCTAGCCCTCCTCCCGTCCGGGGCCACCGGACACCATGGCCCCAGGAATGACGTTCTGTACCAAGGTCTTTCAGTTCACGTACACCTTACGATCATGGGGCGTTGCGTTCGCGCTGGAGGTAGCCGGCTGTCATTCCGCCGTCGATCAGCAGCGTGGTCCCGGTGATGAAGGCGGCCTCGCCGCTGGCGTAGAACACCGCCGCGGCGGCCACGTCGCTGGCCCGGCCGATCCGGCCGATCGGCGGCACGGGCCACTGGCCCGCTGCTGTCCTGGCGGTCCTGGCCACCGGGCGGGGTCATGTGCCGCATGCCGGGCCAGATGTCGCCCGGGCACAGCACGTTGGACCGCACGCCGTCCCGGCCGCCGTCCAGCGCGAGCATCTTGCCCAGCATGACGACGGCGGCCTTGGTCACCGAGTACAGGCCGATGGCCTGTTCACCCCAGATCCCCGCGTCGGAGGCCACGTGGATCATGCACCCGCGGCGCCGGGCCAGGTACGGGTAGGCCTGCTGCGCGTACAGCAGGTAGCCCCGGACGTTGACATCCATCACCCGGTCATAGTCGGCCAGCGGCGTGTCGATCAGCCGGGCGCTCACCCCGGCGCCCGCGTTGTTCACCAGCACGTCCAGCCCGCCCAGATGATCCGCGGCGGCGCGCACCGACCACGCCACGGCGCCCGGGTCGGCGGCGTCCGCGGCCACGAACCGGGCACCCGGCCCGAGCGCCTGCTCAGCTTGCCGGCCCAGGTCATGATCGCGGCCGGTGATCACTACCGTCGCGCCCTCACCCAGGAACCGCCCGGCGATGGCCAGGCCCAGGCCGGTCGTGCCGCCCGTGATCAGCGCGCACTTGCCCTCCAGCACCCCCACGGTCCCCTCCGCCACACCCATGGCCGACCAGTCTAAGGAGCCGTCCACCGGGGCGTCATGACGCCGCAGCCATCACTGTGGATAACACTCTGGCCGTGTCGCGGCGCAGGCGCCAGGCGGCGCCGGCTACGAAGATCGCGAGCCACACCACCAGATTCAGGATCCAGTCCCAGTGCAGGGTGCCGCCTACCAGCGGGTAGTGGACGAGCTGGTTGAGCCCGTACAGCGGGGTGAACCTGGCCACGGTCAGCAATCCCGGCGGGAACTGGCTCAGCGGAATGAACAGGCCGCCGGCGAAGCAGAATGCTGCTGCCCTTCTTCCAGCCTTCGATGGACACCCTCGTGTATCACGGCTCCTGACCGGTGAACTGGACGGCGTTCCGGTGAGCCAGGCGTACCAGTCCGTCCTCGCGATCTCCTTCGACGTCCACGGCGGCCTCTGGTCCGGCAGGTGCACCACTGGTCGGCGGACCTGTTCGTCGCGGCGATCTGCCTGCGGCTGCTGCGGACGTTCTTCCGCGGCCGGTTCAAGGGCCGGGCCCTGCGTGACTGGCTGATCTGGGTGACGCTGCTGCCGGTCGGCATGCTGGCGGCCTACACCGGCACCATCTTGCCCGATGACGGGCTGTCCGGCGGCAGCCTCAGCGTGATCACCGGCGTGCTGCTTGCCGTCCCCGTGATCGGGACGCACCTGGTGTTCTTGATCTTCGGGGGCGCGCCTCCTGGAAATTGAGATCATCGGCCGGGACTGCTGGGTGCACATCCTCGTCCTCCCGGTCCTGGCCAGCGCGCTGCTCCTGCTGAGCCTCCGGCCGTCGCCGCGCTGGCGGCGCCGGGTGCAAGGCCGGCGCCGCTGCTGGCGATCACCGGCGGGGTGCTCGTCCTGCTGGTGCGATCGCGCAGATCAACCCGGTGTGGCTGATCGGGCCGTACCAGGCGGGCAGCATCAGTTCTGGCGCGGCGCCGGACTGGTACATGGCGTTCCTCGACGGCGCGCTGCGCATCATGCCGGGCTGGGAGCTGTCGATTCGCCGGGCATCCGCTGGTCCTGAGCGTGCTGCTGCCCGGCCTGATCGTGCCCGGGCTCTTCTTCACCGGCCTGGCGCTCTACCCGTTCGCGGACCGGTGGATCCTCGGCGCGCGGCCACCACCGGGCTGCTACCGCCCGAGCCCGCCGACCCGGCGAACCGGACGGCGGCCGGGGTGGCCGGCATCGACGTTCTACGGGCTGCTGTGGGCCGCGGCGGCCAACGACCAGATCGCCTATCACCTGCAGGTCCCGCTCTACACGGTCACCTGGATCTTCCGGGTGCTCGTGCTGGCCGGGCCGGTGCTGGCGTATCTCCTCACCCGGGTCTTCGCCCACGCGCTGGCCGACCGGCGCCGCGACGAGGAACTGCACGGCAGGGAAACCGGTCGGATCATGATGAACCCGCAAGGCGGCTACACCGAAATCCGCGAGCCGGCCCGCCGCGCGGCGCTACCCGGCGCCCACCTCCAGTCATGAGAGGAGTACCGCAGCCATGGACAGCCCGCGTTTGCTCGTTGCCGTCATGCCGACCGTGGCCCTGGCCGCCCTGTGCACGGGCATAGCCCTGACCGGCATCGCCGGCCGTGGTTCGGCTCGCGGCCACGCGGGGGAGTGGCTGGCCCGCGCGGATGCGCTGCTGCGGGTCGCCGCCGGACGGGAGACCCGAGCGCGGAACCCCAGGGTCGGTCAGGCCCGAGCTGTTGAATACCTGTACGTTCCCTGCGCTTGCAGGTGCGGCAACGGTTCCTCGGCCGGGACGCGCCGCTGGGTTCAGGAGGTGCCGATCGTCAAGAAGACGGCGACGCTGATCTACTACACCAGCGACAGCTGGAACCGGAGCGAGGCCATCGTCAGCCCCGGCTGCATCAGCCGCGAACTGTTCGAGGCCGACACCCGCTGCCGTCGCGGGTACCCGCCCGGTGTCACGAATTGCATGAGGTCGTCCGACGTCGCCTCGGGGTTCGCGAGCACGTGAAGAGTGGCGTCGATCACCTCGCCCAGATTGTGGGGCGGGATGTTGGTGGCCATGCCCACGGCGATGCCCTGCGAGCCGTTGACGAGGAGGTTGGGGAAGCGGGCCGGCAGCACCACCGGCTCCTCGTTCGAGCCGTCGTAGTTGGGGACGAAATCGACCGTCTCCTCGTCGATGCCGGCCAGCAGCTCCAAGGCCAGAGGCGCCAGTCGACATTCGGTGTACCGCATGGCCGCCGGGCCTTCGTCGGGCCCGGTCCCGCCGAAGTTCCCGTGACCGTCGATGAGCGGATGCCGGAGGCTGAAGTCCTGGACCATCCGGACCAGGGCGTCGTAGATGGCCATGTCCCCGTGAGGGTGGTAGGTGCCCATGACCTCGCCCACGACCTTGGCGCACTTGGCGTGCGGCCTGTCGGGCCGGAGATTCTGGCTGTCCATCGAGTAGAGGATCCGCCGGTGGACGGGTTTCAACCCGTCGCGCACGTCGGGGAGGGCCCTCGACATGATGACCGACATGGAGTACTCCAGGAACGAGCGCTCCATCTCCTCTTGGATCTCGATGGGCTCGATCGATCCCGACGGAGGATCCGGAACCTCGGTGCCTGTCCCGCCCGAACCGGAGTCTCCCGTCCCGCCGGCGTTCCGTCTGGCCATCGTGCGTCGTCTTCCCTTCGATCATCGTGCGAACAACACCGGGCCCGCCCGGGGCTCCGTCCTCAGATGTCGAGGAATCGCACGTCCTTGGCGTTGCTCTGGATGAAATGACGGCGCAGCTCCACGTCGTCTCCCATCAGAACGGAGCACACCTCGTCGGCCACAGCCGCCTGTTCCACGGTCACCTGGAGCAGTGATCGACGGGCCGGGTCGATGGTGGTGTCGCGAAGCTCGTTGAAGTCCATCTCGCCCAGCCCCTTCAGGCGCTGGAACTCCTTCTGGTGATTGGGGTGCTCTTCGAGGAACCGGGCACGGGCCGCGTCGTCTTTCAGATAGACCTTCTCCTTGCCCACCAGCGTCGAGTACAGCGGCGGTTGGGCCACGTAGACGAAGCCCCCTTCGACCAGGGGCTTCATCTGGCGGAAGAAGAAGGTGAGAAGCAGCGTCCTGATGTGGGACCCGTCCACGTCGGCGTCGGCCAGGACGATCACCTTGTGGTAGCGGATCTTCTCGACGTCGAATTCCTCGGCCAGTCCGGCGCCGATGGCGGCGATGAGGGCCTGGATCTCGGCGTTCTTGAGCATCTTGTCGATGCGGGCCCTCTCGACGTTCAGGATCTTCCCCCGGATGGGGAGGATGGCCTGGGTGCGGGGACTGCGGGCGTCCTTGGCCGAACCCCCGGCGGAGTTCCCCTCGA
Source organism: uncultured Acidimicrobiaceae bacterium (assembly GCA_963800065.1). GTDB lineage: Bacteria > Actinomycetota > Acidimicrobiia > Acidimicrobiales > UBA8190 > CAWJFJ01. The sequence continues at coordinate 12,007 of CAWCZO010000007.1, forward strand.
CGATGAAGAGCTCGCTCTCCCTGGGGTCCCGTGACGAGCAGTCGACGAGCTTGCCCGGGAGGCCGGCCCCGTCGAGCGCCGACTTGCGCCGGGTCAGGTCGCGGGCCGTCTGGGCGGCGATCCGGGCCCGTGCCGCCGTCGTCGACTTCTGGACGATCTGGTTGGCCTCGCGCGGGTTCTCTTCGAGCCAGTCGGCCAATTTCTCGTTCGTGGCCCGTTCGACCAGCGAGCGGATGGTCACGTTTCCGAGCTTGGCCTTCGTCTGCCCCTCGAACTGCGGATCGGTCAGTCGGACCGAGATGATGGCGGTGAGACCCTCGCGGATGTCGTCGCCGTCGAAATTCGGGTCCTTCTCCTTCAGTTGCCCCTTGGCTCGCGTGTAGCGGTTGACGACATTGGTCAGGGCCTTGCGGAAACCCTCTTCGTGCATGCCACCGTCGTTGGTGGAGATCCCGTTGGCGAAGGAGTGGATCGAGACGTGGAACCCGGTGTTCCACTGCAGCGCGATCTCGACCTCCTGCTCGTTCTCGGACTGCCCGAACGAGCACACCTTGCGGAACAGGGACTCCTTGGCCGCGTTCAGGTGCTTCACATAGTCCACGATCCCGCCCGTGTAGCGGTAGACGACCTTCTGTTCGCGATCGGCCCGCTCGTCGGAGAAACGGATCTCGAGTCCCTTGTTCAGAAAGGCCATGACCTGGAGCCGCTCGAGGACGGTCTGGGCCCGGAAGTCGATCTCCTCGAACACCGAGGCGTCGGGCCAGAAGGTCACCGTCGTTCCCGTCCGGTCCTTCGGGGCCGGCCCGGTGACATGAAGCGGTTCCTTCGGCTCTCCGCCGTCGGTGAAGACGGCCACGTGGTGGTCGCCCTCACGATCGATCTCGAGCACCAGGCGGGAGGAGAGGGCGTTTACGACGGACACCCCCACGCCGTGCAGGCCGCCCGAGACTTTGTAACCCGACCCACCGAATTTCCCACCGGCGTGCAGGGTGGTGAGAACCAGCTCGGCGGCGGAGCGGTCCGGGTACTGGGGGTGGGGGTCGACCGGGATGCCGCGTCCGTTGTCCTTGACCCGGCACCCCCCGTCGGGAAGGAGGGTGACGTCGATCTGGGTGCAGTACCCGGCCATGGCCTCGTCGACGGCGTTGTCGACGACCTCCCAGACCAGGTGATGAAGGCCGGTCGGCCCCGTGGAGCCGATGTACATACCCGGACGTTGCCGGACCGGTTCGAGGCCCTCGAGAACGGTGATGTCAGTGGCGTCGTAAGAGGACCCGCGCTTTTCGTCGACCACTTCCGGCTCAACCTTCAGCGCCACAAACGCGCCCTTTCAGATCCTCGAACGACAGGGGGAACCACGGCGGCGGGGTCCCGTCGAAGGGGCCCCTTTCCTGTGATTCCGATGACCTCCAGTGTACCAGGAGGCTGTGCCGGCTCCTGTCTCCGACACTCTTCTCGCAGGGTCTGTGCCCCGCCCAACGCCACGCCCGATCGTGCCCGGCGGTGTCAGCCCCGCACACGAATATCGAGTCGGACGGGGGCGTCGCCGCCGCCGAATTCCGACGCCACGCGGGCCAGGATCTGGGGCGCGAGATGTCGGATCTGTGTGGCCCAGGCAGGATGGTCCGCATGTACGACGAGGGTCCCGGCCACCAGGCGGACCGGGTGGACGTGCGCGGCCACCGACGGTCCCACCAACTCCTCCCATCGTCCGAAGACCACCGAGATCAGGTCCGTTGATCCGAGGCCCAGGCGACCGGCCACCGCCCCCAGGGCCTCGGACATGGGGACGGGGCCGCCACCGGAGCGCCCACGGCTGTTGTACCGGGGGCCCGATCCCGTCATGGCCGGTCCGCCACGCTCGACAGATGCCCGGCGGCCACTTCGACGACACGATCCGCTGTCACCATGGGGGGAGGATCGACGGCCGTGGTGAGCAGCACCTGGCCGGCCGGCAACTGCTCGACGAGTGACGCCGAGCGTCGGGCGTCGAGCTCGGAGAACACGTCGTCGAGGAGGAGGACCGGGGGTTCGTCCGTGTCTCGACGGCGCAACTCGTGCGTGGCCAGGCGCAACGCCAACGCCACGCATCGTTGCTCACCCTGCGATGCATGGGTCCGGGCCGGTCCGGGGCCCACGCTGATCTCGAGCTCGTCCCGGTGGGGGCCGACCGAGGTGACCTGGCGGCGCAGGTCCTCGCTACGCCTCTGGCACAGGGCGTCGGACAGATCGCCGTCCCACGAGCGGCGGTACGACAGCGTCACGGGCTCCGATGAGCGGGCCAGGCTCCCGTAGGCCTCGGACACCAGGGGAGCGAGCTCGGAGACGAGTGTCTCCCGAGCACGGGCCAGCTCAGATCCGGCCGTGGCCAGGCGGTCGTCCCAGACGTCGAGCGTGGCGACGATGTCGGCGTCGAGCCGGTTCCCGGCCTGGCGCAGGACCGAAGCCCGTTGTCGCAGCACCCGGTCGACGTCGGACGTCAGGAGCTCGAACCGCGGGTGCTGATCGACGAGGACGTCGTCGAGATACTCGCGACGGCCGGCCGGACCGCCCTGGACGAGGTGGAGATCATCGGGAGAGAAGACGGTGACCCGGACGGCCTCGGCCAGCTCGGAGCGGCGGCGGACCGGTTGCCGGTTGATCTGGATCCTGGCCGTCCCCGTGACGGGCAACTCCGCCTCGATGAGGATCCGGCGCGTCGCCGTCGTCGTCTCGGCCCGCAGAATCGCCCGCGAGGCGCCCTGGCGGACGAGGACGTCGCGGGAGGCCCCTCTGAGCGATCGCTGCGTGGCGAGCCATCCCACCGCCTCCAGGACCGACGTCTTGCCCGACCCGTTGGGTCCACGCAACACCGTCAGGCCCTGCGGGTCCGGTTCGATGAGAGCTTCAGAAAAACAGCGGAAATCGTTCAGCCAGAGCGTGATGATGGCCATGCGGACCTGACGGAGGCGACATCTAGGAAACGCGTACCGGCATGAGGAGATACCGGTAGTCATCGTGCTCGGGCGCTCGGACCGTCGCCGGCTTGGTCGCGTCGAGAGTCTCGAGAACGACCTCATCGCCGAGAACGGCCTCGACACCGTCGATCAGGTAGCTGGGGTTGAAGGCGACCGTCAGCTCCTCTCCCTCGTAGTCGGCGTCGACGTCCTCGCTGGCGTGACCCACTTCTTGCGAGACAACGGTGAGCTCCACGCCACCCGCCCGCATCGACAACCGCACGGGCGTCGTGTTGTCACGGACGAGCAGGCGCACCCGGCGCAGGGCGTCGAGGAGGGACTCCTTGCCCACGCGGAGTTGGTTCGGGTACCCCGGCGGGATGAGTTGTCGGTAATCGGGGAACTTTCCGTCGAGGAGCCGGGTCATCAAACGGACGCCCGACGCGGTGAAGGTGGCGTCGAGATCGCTCACCGAGAAGCCGACGTCGGAACCACCGTCCTCCTTCTCCTTGCCCCCTCCGTCCTTCCCCCCCGCCGCCGGCAAGAGGCGCTGGAGTTCGGTCAGGGCCCGGGCCGGTATGAGGATCTGATCGGTCCCCTCGGGCAGCGGCCCGGTCCCGGTGAGGTCCCGCAGGGCGAGCCGGTACGAGTCGGTGGCCACCAGCCGGGTCCCCGTTCCCTCGGCCGCCACCAGGACACCGGTCAGCAGGGGTCGGGCGTCGTCATTGGAAGCGGCCCGGACCACCTGGCGCAACGCCTCGGCCAGACCAGCGGCGGGCAACTTCACCTGGTCCGGCCGTGGATCGGGAAGAACGGGGAAATCCTCGACCGAGAAGGTTCGGACCACGAACCGCGACCGGGCCGCCGAGATCTCGACCTCGTCGTCACCACCATCGAACGTCACCGCACCGGGCTCCAGCGACCGCACGATGTCAGCGGCCAGACGGGCCGGGGTCACGACCGTCCCGTCGTCGAGGCCGATCGCCTCGCTCTCGACGCGGACCGTCAGATCGAGATCCGTCCCGACGACGGTGAGCCGGTTCCCGGCCACCTCGATCCGGATCCCGGAGAGTGCCGCCGCTGTCGAGCCGCGGGTGGTCACCGCCCGCCCAGCGGTCGTCAACGCCTCAACCAGGGTGTCGCGCTCACAACGGAACTTCACACAGGGCCCCTTGCTCTTTAAAGAATTGAATTCTGACAGTGACAGTAATAGGGGTTGTGGATTGTGGATGAGAGGGCGTTGGCCGAGGCCAGAGGCCATCCGCCCGTCCACCGCCCGTCCACCGCCGTCCACCAGTGGACGGCATGGTTGGTCAGAGACCCCCTGTCATCCCCGCCCGGGGCACCTGTATCCACAGCTGCTCGAGTCTTCCCCACAGGGTCATACACCGCTCTTGATGTGCAGAATCAGCTCGGTCACCTGGTCGTAGATCTGGCGCCGCTCCTTCATCAGGGAGGAGATCTTGTCGACGGCGTGCATGACGGTGGTGTGATCGCGCCCACCGAACTCCCGGGCAATGGCCGGGTAGGAGAAGTCCGTCATCTCCCGGAAGACGTACATACCGATCTGCCGGGCGATCACCAGGGGGCGACGGCGGCTCGGTCCGCAGAGGTCGTCGACGGTGAAACCGAAGGTCGACGCCGTGGCCTCGAGGATCATGCCCGGCGTGATGCGGCGGGGCTGGCCGGCCAGGAGGATGTCCGACAGGACGTGTTCGGCCAGGTCACGGGAGAGGGACTGGTGGTTGAGACTGGCGAACGCGCAGACCCGGATCAAGGCTCCCTCGAGTTCGCGGATGTTGCCCTTGACATTGGCGGCGATGAACTCGAGGACGTCGTCGGGGACCGGGAGAGGTTCCCGTTCGGACTTCTTCTGCAAGATGGCCAGGCGGGTCTCGAGCTCGGGGGGTTGGACGTCGGTGATCAGGCCGGACAGAAACCGGCTGCGGAGACGGTCCTCGAGGGTGGCGATCGATTTGGGAGGCCGGTCCGAGGTCAAGACGACCTGCTTGGACGCTCCATAGAGGTGGTTGAAGGTGTGGAAAAATTCCTCCTGGAGCGATTCCTTGCCTTCCATGAACTGGACGTCGTCGATCAACAGAACGTCGCACTCGCGGTAGTGGCGCTTGAAGGCCGCCGTGGTGTTGTTCCTGATGGCGTCCACGAATTCGTTCATGAACGTCTCGGTGGAGACGTAACGGACGTGCCGGCCGGCGAAGTTGTCCCGCACGTAATTCCCGATGGCGTGCAGGAGGTGGGTCTTCCCCAGACCGGCGCCGCCGTGGATGAAGAGGGGATTGTAGGAACGCGCCGGCATTTCAGCCACGGAGAGTGCTGCCGCGTGCGCAAAACGATTGGACGACCCGATGACGAACGAGTCGAAGCCGTAGCGGGGATCGAGACCGCCGGCACCGGCGTCGTCGGGCCACCGGCGACGCCGGGTGGATCCGCCGGTCGACGGCGACTCGGAGCCGGATCCTTCGTCCGGGGCCGGTGGGAGGTCGTCGACGGGCTCGGCCAAGGCCGCCTCGGCCACGTCCAGGCGGACGGTGACCTGCTGGGCGGCGACATCGGAGACGGCGGCGGCGATCAGCCCCAGAAAACGGTTCTCGATCCGGTCCCGGACCAGGGTGCTCGGTGCGGTCAGGACCAGGAGGTCGCCGTCGAAGGCCTGGGGCACGAGCCCCGTCAACCAGGTACGCCAGGTGGCGTCCGACACCTGTTCCCGGAGCGCGTCCGCACAGCGCTTCCACAGGTCGTTTGTGTCGTTCACCAGGCCCTCCGCCCCCCGATCGCAGGATTTGTCCACAAGGAGATCCACAGGTGTGGATTGCTCGGAAGCTCGTTCCCGGCCGTGGTGGACGGGATGTCAGGCCCCGGGGAAGGAGGGCGTCGTGTCCGGGCGACCCTCGAGGAGGAGAGCCGACCGGTGTGGTGGCACGGTACACCGCCCCTCCAGGGGCTGCTAGTGGCTCATGGCCACGATTCGCGAAAGCGCTGCCTGGTCGGTGTTCGGGGACTCGCCTAACATCTACGGTCACGACTCAGGGCCGTTGTCGTGCGCTGTCGCACGAGGCCCCGGCTGGCCTGCCTCCCCCGCCGGCCCAGGAAGGAACGAAGGGACGTGAAGCGAACCTACCAACCCAACGTCCGGAAACGGGCGAAGAACCACGGGTTCCGGCACCGCATGTCGACGCGGGCCGGCCGTGCCATCATCCGGTCCCGGCGCCTACGGGGCCGGCACCGCCTGTCCGCCTAGAGCGGGCACCCCCGGAGTGATCTGGCGCATCCAGGACCGCGCCACGTTCGAAGCGTTGCGCCGGTCCGGGCGCCGGGCCCGTCGGGGACCGGTGACGGTCACGTACGCCGCCGTCGGGGCGCCACGACCCCGTGTCGCCTATGCCGTCGGCAAGCGTGTGGGCAAGGCGGTGGTCCGGAACCGGCTGCGGCGGCGGCTCCGAGCGGCGGCGGCCGCCGTGGTGGGGCTGGAGCCCGGCGCTTACCTGGTGGCGGCCGATCCGGGCGCATCGGGGCTCTCCTACGAAGATCTGAGGACACAAGTGGCAGCAGCGATGACAGCGGCGAGCGGGGAGCGGCACCGGTGAGCGCCACGACCCACCACCCCCTCTTTACCCCCCGCCTCCCCACCAGGCTGGCGGGGCGCATGGTGGCCTTCTACCAGCTCCTTCGGGCCGGCCGTCCGTCGCCGTGCCGCTACATCCCCGGGTGCTCGGACTATGCCCTGGAGGCCCTCGAGCGTCACGGCCTGCTGCGGGGCGGGGTCCTGGCTCTCCGCCGGGTCGGCCGCTGCCACCCCTGGGCCGGCCACGGCGTCGACCCGGTGCCGGAGTGAGGGGGAAACCATGCTGATGAGCGCGATCCCCGTGCTGGGAAGCACCCTGGGCAACATCTTCAAGCCCTTCTATGACCTCATGGGGACGATCATCGCCTTCTTCTACGCGCTGATCCCCAACTACGCCGTCGCCATCGCTCTGCTCACTGTGGTCGTGATGATCGTCACGGCACCGCTGACGGTGAAGAGCACGAAGTCGATGGTGGCGATGCAACGGCTGAGTCCCGAGCTGAAGAAGATCCAGCAGAAGTACAAGGGCGACCGCCAGACCCTCAACGAAGAGATGATGAAGCTCTACAAAGAGCACGGCGTCAATCCCGCCGGTGGATGTCTGCCGATGGTGGCTCAGTTCCCGGTCTTCATCATCCTGTATGGAGTGATCAAAGGTCTGGCAAATACGATCACCCGTGGAAAGAACGGTCTACCCCCCACTCTGGCCGACCCCAAGGGAATTTGTCACCAGGCGATCTGCGCCCTACCCCGCTATATCGGGAACAACACGAAGCTGTACCGGAACCTGGTCCACAGCCCGGGAAACATCCCGGCTTTTGGGATCAATTTGGCCGACAAGGTCCTCAGCCACCACACATTCGTCCAGGCCATTCCCTACGCCTCGCTTATTCTCATTGCCATCGGACTTCAGTATTTCCAAATGCGCCAGTTGAACAACCGAAACCCGCAGTTTGCACAATCCAATCCGCAGGCGCAGATGATGCAGCGTTATATGCCCCTTATCTTCGCTGTCATTTACATCAATATCGCCGCCGGTGTCAACATCTACTTCATCATCTCCAGCCTGTGCCGGATCGGCATCCAGGAGGCGATCTTCCGATCGGGCACCCTCAACAAGGCCGGTCCGGCGGTCGAGGGCGTGCTGCCGTCGGGAGGGAGGGCGGGGGCGAAGCCCGGCCGTCGCCCGCTCCTGGAGAGGTTGGCGGACATGCAGAAGCAGGCGCTCGAACAGAAAGAGGCGCAGCAGAGGGCCCGCGCTCTGCCCCCGGGTGACGGGGACCAGACGCCGAAGAAGGCCCCGCCCGCCGCCGGAGCGGGGTCGTCGAACGGCGCCCCGAAGAACACCGGGAAACCCCCCGCCAAGCCCTCGGGCAGCGGCGCCGCCGGGTCGAACGGTGCGAAGGCCAGTGGCCCGCCGTCGGCCAAGAACACGAACGGCGCCGGGACCAATGGCGCCGGCGAGAAGAAGACGACGCATCCCCGCTCCAAGACCAAGCGGGAGAGGAAGGATCGATAGCGGTATGGAATGGGTCGAGACGACGGGCCGGACCGTCGCTGAGGCGAAGGACGCAGCCCTGGACCAGCTGGGCGTGGACGACGCCGACGCAGAGTTCGTGGTGGTCAACGAGCCTCGGGCCGGGCTGTTCGGGAGAATGCGGGGAGAGGCCAGGGTGCGGGCGCGCGTCCAACCCACCAGCCCGCGTCCCAAGCGCGGTCGTTCACGTCGCCCCGCCCAGGAGCAACGACGCGACGGGGGAGGTCGCAGCAGTGGCGGCGGGCGCGGCGGCCAGCGGGCGATGTCGGTGGCCCGGCCTTCTCCCGAGGTGGACGGTTCCCTGACGGAGGCGACACCGGCGAGGAACGGCTCGGGTGGACAGGGATCGCCCAACCGCAGTCGCCGGCGCGGGTCGCGGGGAGGAACCGGTCGGTCGACCGCCGGCGCGTCGGAGCGGACCGCTTCGGGGTCGGCGACTTCAGGCGGGAGAGGTCCCGAGAAGGAGAACCCCCGACGTGGGGGAGACGGTCCGGGACGGCCCGGCTCAAACGAGGAGGCGAGTGTGGGTGAGGTCCTGACACTGGAGGAGCAAGGAGAGTCGGCTCGCGAGTTCGTCGAGGGCCTGATCGAGGAGATCGGGCTGGAGGCGGAGGTGTCGGTGCGCGTGATCGATTCCGAGACCGTCGAAGTCGTGGTCGAGGGTCAGGAGCTCGGGATCCTGGTCGGGCGTGGCGGAGCCACGCTGGGGGCGTTGCAGGAGCTGGCACGCACGGTGGTCCAGAGCCGCACGGCGGGACCGACCGAGCGGATCCTGGTCGATGTGGCCGGCTACCGGGCCAAGCGGGCGGACGCCCTCCAGCGCTTCACCCGACAGGTGGCCGAAGAGGTCCTGTCCAGTGGTTCGGAGCAGGCCCTGGAGCCGATGTTGGCTCCCGACCGTAAAGTCGTCCACGACACCGTGGCCGAGATCGATGGCGTGCAGACGAGATCCGAAGGTGAGGAGCCACGTCGTTTCGTCGTCGTCTCACCTCTGGGGTCCGACTCCGACTCCGATATCGACGACTGACGGGAGAATCCGGCCCCGCTCTTCCGGCCGGATCGCCGCGCCGTCGGGGTCGGTGAGTCCCGTGGCTTCCGATGGGTCCCCACCCCTGCCCCCCTCGCTGATCGAGGCCCTCCGTCGGGCACGGGAGTGGGGATTCCTGGGAGACGGGCCCCTGGCCCGCCAGATCGCCCACGCCCAGGGATTCGCCGACGCCGCCTCTTCGGTCATGCCTGGTGGTGCCCGCTCGGCGGCCACAGCCGACGCCGGACCGTGGATGGATCTGGGTTCCGGGGGCGGAATACCCGGACTGGTCCTAGCCCACCGTTGGCCCGAGCGTAATGCCGTTCTTCTCGACAGCAGCGGCCGCCGTACCCGGTTTCTGGCGCAGGTGATCGAGGAGCAGGGCTGGGGGCACCGGGTCCGGGTCGTGACGGAGAGGGCCGAGCTGGCCGCTCGGATTGAGGGTCTACGCGGGGCCTTCGCCCTGGTGGTGGCCCGATCGTTCGGTCCCCCGCCGGTCACCGCCGAATGCGCCGCGCCGTTTCTCCGACCGGGTGGGACTCTGATCGTGTCCGAGCCACCAACGGCGGGGTCGGTCGAGGACGACACCTCCCGGTGGCCCGCCCAGGCACTGGCCGCCGTGGGGCTCGAGCCCCTGGGCGTGTGGCGTGACTCCTTCGGATACCGGCTGCTGCGACAGAAGGTGCCATGCCCCGAAAGATTCCCCCGGCGGGTGGGCATTCCCGCCAAGCGCCCCCTCTATCGCGTGGGAGAGGGGCAGCCGCCGGGATAGCGGGGTACGTCCATGTTCCACGTGAAACATCGGAGCCCCGGCACCGAGACCGCCGGATCCGCCCGACCCCGACCCTCGAGGCGAACGTTCCACGTGAAACAAACGCGGGAAAGGCCCCTCTAAAGCTTGACCCGGGGTGTGGGGATGGGAAGGATGGGGCACGTGAATCCGAACCACCTGAAGAGTTGACGGTGCGCGTCCGCATCAGAGGTCGAGATCAGCGCTCGGACCAGGGCGAACGCTCAAAGAGGACTAGCGACCAGGGTCCCGTCGACGAAGCCTCGCCGGCGGACGAAAGCGTCGTCGACGAGGCGCCTGGGCCGGAGAACGAAGCCCAGGCGCCGACGGAGGCACCAGCGGCGGTCATGGCGGTCGATCAACAGGCCGCCGAGCAGGACGAGGGCGACCAGGACGAGGGCGAGAGCCCTGGGCCCGAGCCCGTTTCCGCCGGCCCACCCGCCGCCGGCCCACCCGTCGACCGGCCGGCCAGGGATCCCCTGGGTTTCGTGACCGAGGAGGGCGAGATCGAGAGGGGCGACTACGTCCCCCGTCCGGTCCCGCGCATCCTGGCCGTGGCCAACCAGAAGGGTGGGGTGGGGAAGACGACCACCGCGGTCAACCTGGGGGCCGCCCTAGCCGAGTTGGGGTTCCGGGTCCTGGTGGTCGATCTCGACCCCCAGGGCAACGCCACCACGGGCTTGGGGATCGACGCCCGATCGTTCGAGCTCTCGATGTACGACGTCCTGATGAGGGACGTCTCTCTCGAAGACGCCGTCGAGCCGACGAGCATGAAGAACCTGTTCGTGGCCCCGGCGACCATCGACCTGGCCGGCGCCGAGATCGAACTGGTCCCCAGCTTCAGTCGTGAGCTGAAGCTGCGCCGAGCGCTCGAAGCCGTTAGCGGTGAATTCGAGTTCATCCTCATCGACTGCCCGCCCTCTCTCGGCCTCATCACCGTGAACGGCCTGGCCGCTGCCGACGAGGTGCTCGTTCCCATCCAGTGCGAGTACTACGCCCTGGAGGGCCTCGGGCAGTTGTTGCGCAATGTCCATCTGGTGCAGGCCAATCTCAACGAGAAGCTCGAAGTCTCGACCATCGTTCTCACTATGTACGACGCCCGGACCAAGCTCGCCGAGCAGGTCGCTGACGAGGTCAGGACGCATTTTGGCAACAAGGTGTGCAGGAATGTCATACCCCGGACGGTGCGGATCTCCGAGGCCCCTTCTTTCGGGCAACCGATCACGGTCTTCGACCCGACGTCGCGCGGAGCCATCGCCTACCGGGAGCTAGCCAAGGAGGTCAGCGGTGGCGCGTCGTAGCGGATTGGGCAAGGGCCTTGGCGCGTTCGATCCCTGCGGAGGTGGCGAGAGATCGCAGCTCGACTCTGCGGGAGGTGTCGATCTCGAGCATCCGCCCCAACCCCCTACAGCCCCGGACGCGGTTCGACGAGGAGGCGATGACGTCGCTGGCCTCTTCCATCCGCGAGGTCGGGGTTCTTCAACCGGTGCTGGTGAGGGAGGCCGGTCCCGATGACTACGAGCTGATCGCCGGCGAGCGGCGGTGGCGGGCGGCGCGCCGGGCCGGGCTGCAGACAATGCCGGTGTTGGTTCAGAGCGTCTCCGACGTTCACAGTTTGGAGCAGGCCCTGGTCGAAAACCTCCATCGGGAGGACCTGAACGCCCTGGAAGAAGCGGCCGCTTTCCAACAGCTCGTCGACGAATTCGACTACACGCACGAACAGGTGGCGGCGCGGGTGGGAAAGAGTCGGACCACCGTCACCAACACCCTCCGCCTTCTCCAGTTGCCCGCCGGTGTCCAGCGGGCGCTGGCTGACGGCACCATCAGCGCCGGCCACGCCCGGGCCCTCCTGGGGACGCCGGACCGGTCGTTCCAGGAGGAATTGGCCAAACGGGCCGTCTCCGAGGGGCTGACCGTCCGTGCCGTGGAGGAGTCGATTCGTCGTCACGTCCAGGGCGCCGAGGCCGAGGCGTCCGACGCCACCAACGGGGCGGCTCGGCCGGCACCGGCCCCCCGCGTGCCGGGCCCCACGATCGAGGAAGCGACGGCGGAGGCCGGAACGCGCCGCCGCCTTCCCGCCCCCGGGGTCCTCGAGCTCGAGGACCTCCTGTCAAACCACCTCAATACGAGAGTGAAGGTTGACATGGGGGCCAAGAGGGGTCGGGTTCTGGTCGAATTCGCCACCCTGGAAGACCTCGAGCGCATCTACAAGCTCATGGTGGGCGGGGGCCCACCGCCTCCGACGTCCTGACCGCTGGGGTTGCGTATAGTGGTATTCCCATCCATCTGTGCCTGAGATTGGCTCGTTGGTAACCACAAGGAGTGGGAATCTAACGCTCGATGGTATGTGCAGTGTCATCCACAACCTGTGCATGAGGCTGTGGACAGTGGACGGACCGACAACTCGACCCTCGACGTGAGGATCGCCTCAGTCGACGGGACTGACGGCCCAGATGGTGAGCGCCTCCACGATGGCGTGGGCGAGTGCGGCGGCGTGCTCCACTACGGCCGCCGGGGGCCCCACCTCGCAGATCACGGCCGGCATCCGCGTTTCACGCAGGACGGGCAGGGACATGCCCTGGACGCCGTCGGCGGGGATCCCCAGCGCGGCGGCGGCGAGAGACTGGAGTAACTCCGCCAGGTGCCGGCCGCCGGCCGATTCGTAGCTGTACCCGCGGTAGTACGAAACCGAACAGTGGGTCCGGTCGGGATCCAGGCGGAGCCCGATGTAGGCCTCGACACCGGCGGCGTTGGCCGCCGCCGCCTGCATGGATCCGTCGGGGTGGAGAAGGGGGACGACGTCGGCGCCGGTGGCCGTCAGATGACGGCGAACGGTCGTGACGAGCACGTCGAGACCGCCCTCCTCCCCGATGGCCAAGCGCCGGCCGAGCAGGGTGCGTGGGGCCTGCCGGAGCCGTTCGCGGTCGCGCACGGCGCTGACCAGCTCGGGCTCGGGGTGCGGGGGCATGACGCGCTTGAGCTCGCGGAGGGTCGACGCACCCAGGATGCCGTCCACCGGCAGACTGACGTTGCGCTGGAAATCGGCCAGAGCGCCTGACGTGAGCCCGCCGAAGATCCCGTCGACGCGGCCGGTGTCGAAACCGAGGGCGGACAGGCGTTGCTGCAGGTCGGCCACGTCGTCCCCCCGGAACATGGGGGCGTGCAGGTACAGGAACCGGTCCCCCAGGAGGAACCCGGCCTCGACCAGGGCCCCCCATGTCTGCCGACCGCAGATTCCGTCGACGCGCAGACCCCGTCGGTGTTGGAACGCCTCCACGGCCGCCGCCGTGCCGGCTCCGAAGAGCCCGTCGGCATCGGGTAGGCACGGCAGGTCCACGCCGTCCAGCCGGTGCTGTAGGTCGGCGACGGCCGGACCGCTGTCCCCCGGTCGCAGGGGGAGGACTGATCCCGGGATTACAGGTACGCCTGGAGCTCCTGCAGGAGCTGGGCCTTGCCCCGGGCCCCCACGATCCGCACCTGCGGCTCGCCGTCCTTGAACAGGATCATCGTCGGGATGCTCATCACCTCGTACCGGCGCGTCACGTCCAGGTTCTCGTCGATGTTGAGCTTGGCGATCTCGATCTTCCCCTTCTGTTCGCCCAGGATCTCCTCGAGGACGGGGGCGATCATCTTGCACGGACCGCACCACTCGGCCCAGAAGTCCACCAGTACCGGTGTGTCGGCCGACTTGACATGCTCGTCAAACGTAGCGTCGCTCAGCGTTGCGATGCCCTCGCTCATCAAATGCTCCTTCCGCTGCGTGCCGACCACCGGGCACGCATGTCGAACAGACATATAACCCCGGGGATCGGGGTCGCATTCCGGGGATCTCCCATCTTCTGGCCCTCCCTCGCCCCGCCGGCATCCGGTGGGGAGCCGCCGTGAGGCTCAGCCGTGCCCCTCGGCCTCGAGCCAGCGTTCGGCGTCGATGGCCGCCATGCACCCGGACCCGGCGGCGGTGACGGCCTGGCGGTAGACGTGGTCCTGGACGTCGCCGCACACGAAGACACCCTCGATGTTGGTGCGTGACCCGGTCGTGGTGCGGATGTAGCCGGCCTCGTCCACGTCGAGCTGGCCGGCGAAGATCCCGCTGTTGGGCACGTGCCCGATGGCCACGAAGACGCCGGACAGGGAGAGTTCGTCGTCCTCGCCGGTCACCGTGTTGTGCAGCGAGAGCCCCGAGACCTTGCCGTCGCCCAGGACTTCGTTGACGGTGGTGTCCCAGCGGAAGACGATCTTGTCGTTGGCGAAGGCCCGATCCTGCATGATCTTCGACGCCCGCAACTCCTTGCGCCGGTGGATGACGGTGACCGTATCGGCGAAACGGGTGAGGAACAGGGCCTCCTCGAGGGCCGAATCACCTCCGCCGATGACGGCGATGTCCTGTTCCCGGAAGAAGAACCCGTCGCAGGTGGCGCACGTGGAGACCCCGTGGCCGAGCAGACGACTCTCGCCCGGCACGCCCAGCATGAGCGACCGGGCCCCGGTGGCCACGATCAACGCCCGGGCCGACACGTCGGGCTCCCCGTCGCCGGGGCTGTCGGTCCAGACACGGAAGGGGCGGGCCGACAGGTCCACCTTGGTGGCCTTGCGCGTGACGAACGTGGCGCCGAAGCGTGCGGCCTGGTCCCGGAAGCGCTCCATCAGCTCGGGCCCCATGATGCCGTCGACGAAACCGGGGTAGTTCTCGACGTCGGTGGTGAGCATCAGCTGCCCGCCGGGTTGATCGCTGGTGGAGGAGGGCTCCCCCTCGATCACCAGGGGTCTGAGGTTGGCCCGGGCCGTGTAGATGGACGCCGTGAGCCCGGCCGGCCCCGACCCCAGGATGACGACGTCGTGGTTCTCGGGCGCGGTCACGGCGTCCGGGCGCCGCTGCGGGACCGGCGCCTGGTCCAGAGCACCAGACCGCCGATGGTGAGGAGCCCGCCCACCAGGGCGTCCGACGCCCACACCCGGCCCCCGAAGGCGTAGACGTCGAGAAGACGGACCACGGCGATGGAGAGCAGGGTGCACAGCAGGAGCGCCATGGTGACCACGATGATCCCGAAGACGATGGCCCGGGTGACCAGCACGAGAGGACGGATGACGCGCTCGTGGACGGCCGAGACGACGTCCTCGACGGTGTCGACGACCCGTACCTGCCACTGCGCCCCGCCCCCGCCGGGGGCGTCGACACCCTGGTCATTCATGGGCGCCAGACTAGTCGGAGGCCGCGATAGGCCTGCTCAGCGTGCCAGTTGGTAGCAGACCCCAACCGTTCCCGGCCCGGCGTGGGCGCCGATGACGGGACCCAGGTCGGTCAGCACCGTTTCGTGCTCGGGATGCGCCTTCTCGAGAAGGGACAGCAACTCGTCGATGTCCCGGGCCATCCCGTTGGCCACGGCCAGCCGCTCCAGGGGGCCCGACTCGAGGACCTTCCCGGCCAGGTACTGAAGCGCCCGGGTCCGGGTCCGTTGCTTGGACTCCACCTCCACCACGCCGCCGCGCACCTCGATGACCGGCTTGATGGAGAGGAGGGAGCCGACGAGATGGGCGGCCCCGCCGATCCGCCCCCCCTTCTTCAGGAAGTCGAGGCTCCCGAGGACGCCGTAGACATGGGTGCGGTCCCGCAGCGACTCGACCTCGGTCACGATGTCGTCGAGGGTGCGTCCGTCCCTGGCCATCTCGGACGCGGCCAGAGCCAGCAGTCCCTCGCCCATGGTCACGGTCAACGAGTCGACCACGCGGACGGGCATGGCGACCGGGAGGTCGGCGGCGGCGGTGGTGGCCGCTTGGAAGGTGGCCGACAGACCCGACGACAATGTGATGCAGACGACCCCGTCACAGCCGGCTTCGGCGGCGTCCAGGTAGGCCTGGCGGAAGGCGCCGGGAGACGGCGCCGCCGTCTCGGGCATGTCGGGCCCCGTGATGACCCGGTCCCAGAACTCCTTGATGGACAGTTCGTCGCGGTCGACGAGCTCCTCGGCACCGAATCGGATGGCCAGGGGCACGACGCGCACGCCGTGGGTGTCGGCCATCGACGGGGTCAGGTCGCAGGCGCTGTCGGTGACCACCTGGACTGCGGCCATCGGCCTCCCTCCGGTTCGTGGCGCCGGGCCGGTCGCGACGACGCAGTGTGCTCAGGCGCCGAGTCTGCCACGGTCCGGCGAGCCGGGACCGGTGCGTCGCGTCGGACCCAGTCGCGACGGCCGCCGGGGGGGTCTCCCCGCCGGCGGGAGAGGGTCGGGCCGCGGGGGGAGTCCGGTCCGGCCCCGTCGGCCCCGGGGCGGGGGGTCGTGGGGAGCGTCGGGGGGTTCTGGTCCGGGCCCGGGCGGGCGGTCGGGCGGCCGTCGCCGTCTCCCCCCCAGGACGCCGGCGGTGAGGACGAAGGCGGCCCCTCCGGCCAGGGATCCGGCGACGACGCGCAGGAGCAGGCCCGGGTCGCTCTGCGACGCCGTGACGTTGCTGCCGAGGGCGGCCGCCACCACGAGGGCGGCCGTCGCCACGGCGACGTGCAGGAGCGGCCCGACGACGAGGTCACCGTCGAGGCCGCGCACCCGCGTGCGCAGGTGGAGCAGGGCGGCGACCGCCGCCAGCGTGTAGGCGATCGTGATGGAGAGGGCGATCCCCCGCACCACGCCCAAAGGTCCGACCAGGGCCACGGCGGCGACGATGTTGACGCCGTTCTCTAGCACGTAGAGCCAGAAGGCCGAACGCAGGTCCTGCACCGACTGCAGGACCCGGACGGCGTAGAGGAAGACGCAGAAGCCGGGGAGTCCGAGGGCCAACAGCGCCAGCGAGGTGGCCGTGGGGATGGTGTCGGACACCGTGGTCACTCCGTGGGCGAGGAGGAGGGCCACGAGCGGGTGCGACAGGACGAGCTCGCCCGCCGCCGCCGGCACCACGACGGCCATCGTGGTGCGCAGGCCCGTGGCCAGGCGGCGTCGGAAGGCCACCAGGTCACCGCGCGACCAGTGGGCCGTGAGTTCGGGCGCGGTGGCGGACATGATGGAGACGGCCACCACCCCGTAGGGCAGCTGGAAGAAGGTCCAGGCGTAGGTGTAGGCGCTCACGGCGCCCTGGGTGTGTCCGGCCAGGGTCAGGATCACGATCAGGGCGACCTGGTTGGCCACCACCAACCCGAAGGTCCAGCCCGACAGGCGCACGATCGTGCGTACCGCCTCGTGGTGGAAATCCGGCTTCCAGGTGAGCCGCAGACCGGCGCGCCGGAGGCTCGGCACCATCAAACCGGCCTGGGCCACCACACCGGCCGTGGTACCCAGGCCGAGCAGCAGGAGCTGGCTCCGGTCATGGGCGAGACCGCCGATGCTCCGAGCGGCGCGGTGCACCGTGATGCCGTAGTAGGCCACCACCACGATGAGGACCACGTTGTTGGCGATGGCGCTGAACATCGGTGCCCCGAAGCGGCGCCGGGCGTTGAGCAGTGCCGTCCCCAGGCTGATGAAGCCGTAGCCGGTGAGCTGGGGCACGAAGAGGATCAGCAGCTCGGTGGCCACGTGCCGGTCTTGGGACGCCTGGGCCGAATGGTTCAGGGTGGTGGTGGCGTCGATGAGCAACGGGCAGAGCACGAGAAACACCACCGACGCCACCGCGATCACGATCAACGTCACCGACGTCACCGCCGAGATGGCTTCCCAGGCTTCGTCGTCGGTGCGTGTCGTGAGGCGTTGGACGAAGACCGGTATGAAGGTGGCCGACAGCACTCCGCCCAGGACGATGTCGTGGATGATGTTCGGCAGGGTGTTGGCCAGGTTGTAGGCGTCGGCCAGATGGGTGCTCGTCCCCAGGGCGTAGGCGAGGACGATGATCCGGATGACCCCGGTGGCACGGGAGAGTGAGGTGCCGACGGCCATGACGGCGGTGGCCCGTCCCACACCGGACGGCTCGGCGGCACCGGGTTGTCCGGTGGCCGGTGCGGCGGTGCCGGAGGGAGTAGTGCCGGAGGATGTAGTGCCGGAGGATGTGGTGCCGGAGGATGTAGTGCCGGAGGATGTGGTGCCGGAGGATGTAGTGCCGGAGGACGGGGCCCCCGGCTGCTCGTCACCGGGGCCGTCGATCTCGGCGGCGTCCCCCGTCCCGTGGTCCCGGGGCGCCGACCCTTCTGGACGACCGGCCGGGGGGTTCTCGTCGCTCACGGTCCGTCACCGCGACCTCGTCGGTGCGCCCCCCGGCGAGTCCGACGGTTTCGCCACATCGTGCGTCCCCACCAGCCGAGGAGGACGGCTCCGGCCGCCACCGTCAGGGCGATGGCTACCGCCGAGGTCGACATGGAACGGACGGTGAGCTGTCCGCTGGCCAGCTCCAGACCGGCCTGGGGGCTACTCAGGGTGACCGACATGCGGAAATCGCCCGACACCCGTGAGCGCATCTCGATGTACACGGCGTTGGTCCCGTGGACGAACGTGCACAGCGCCGACACGCTCGATCTCCCGGCCGCGTTGGTGACGACCGGTGTCCGGCATTCGGTGTTCGGGACCTGGGAGCTGCCGGCCGAGAAGGCGATCTTGTCACTCGTCACGGTGAGGACGGCCTCGACGGGGTAGGGGGCGTTCTTGACCACGGTGATGGGGACGCTGCCGGTACGCGCCGTCAGCCGGACTTCGCGCGAGGTGATCGAAAGCAGGGACAACTGGTGGTGGAAGGTGTCCTCGAAGCTCGCCACGCCGGCGCGTTGTTGGGTGGGCGAGAGGAGTTGCGATTCGGCTTCGAGCAATTGGTCGTCGAGGCCGGCGGCCACCGCCGCGCCTGTCGGGCTCCCCGAGACGGCGGCCGAGAATCCCGTCCACTGGGCGCGTGCGGCGGCGATGGCCCGATCGGGTAGGTCCGTGGCGATCGCCCCGGTGGCCGGCCGCCGGCTGGACGGTTGGACGAAGCGTCCCACCGTCCCTCCCACCGGAACGTCGGAGAAGAGGGTGGCCAGTGTCACCGGTTCGACCATGGGGTTGTCCTGAAGACCGGCGAGGAGGTCGGTGACGATGGCGGGATCGATATCGGCGGTCGTCGAAGGAGCCACCACGACGCCGCGTGGCCTCGGGGTGTTCTGTGCTTCGTAGTAGTCGAACTCCAACTCGGCCAGGATCTGGTCGGCGGCCAGGGCCGGTCCGCCACGCTCCGGCGACCGCAGCAGAGCGGACAATTGGGGAGCGGAGAGAATGGCGGTGGTGGCGTGCGGCGCCCCGCCCAACGTGAACCGCCGCGTCGGCGTGGTCGACGACGGTGGACCGGAGACGCCGTCGGGGGGGACGACGATCTCGCTGTAGCCCAGGGAGCCGAGCGCGTCGAGGGCGGCCGTGTCGAGGGTGCCGTCCGCCACCCAGGCCCCGCCCGCCGTGCAGCCGGCGGCGTGCAGTCCGGGCACCGATCCGAGCACCTCGTTCCCGCGACGGACCTGTTCGGCGAGCTCGGCGGTCCCCCCCAGGGTGGCGTTGACGAGAGCGCTGGCGTCGACGGGGACGAAGGAACCGCACAGGGTCTGCCGATCGGGGTCGGCCGTGAGGGAGACCAGCGACGACAACGCCGTTCGGGCCCGTCCGTGCCGGTCGCCGTCGAGGGCGCCCACGGTGGCCGGGACGGGGGCGACGGTGAGGGGCACCGGGGCCCGGGGCCCCGAGATGGCGGACTCCACGGCGGTGAGGGTGCTGAGCGACGAGGCGGTGACGCCGCCGCCGCCCGTCGGGCCGGCCAGCGCCAGGGGAACGACGAGGGCGAAGCGCAGCGGCTCGATGTCGCCGGCGGGATCGGTGTAGACGAGGTAGGTGAGCAAGCGTGACGTCACCGTGCCGGTGGCTGTGTCGGTGAGCTTGAGCTGTACCGGGTAGACGCCGCCGCACGACCCCAGCTGGCAGGTGAGATCGGCCGTGAAGGGCCCGCTCCCCGCTCCTGTCACCCCTCCGGCCGTGACGGGCACGGTCAGGTCCACCCCTCCCTGGGGGTCGGACGGCAGTGACGAGACGGGGATGGCGTCGGAGCTGGCCATCACGGCGCCCACCGGGGAGCCGCCCAGGGTCTCGTCGAATTCCGTGAGGTCGACGAGGTGGGCGTAGACGGTGACGCCCACCGTGAGCCCGGTGGCCGCCGTGGAGCCCGAGACGCCCAGACGGACCTCGAACGGCGAGGTCGGACCGGCGATGGTGGGGGGGGCGAGGAGAGAGAGCGTGTCACCCGCCGCCGCCGAAAGCCGTGGCAAGAGCGCTGTCCGTGCCACGCCGGCCGCCGCGGCCGCCGGCCGGGGGGTGGACCCGGCCACCCCGACGGCCAGGGCGGTGACGCCCAGGATGGCGAGCAACCGGACCGAGGGCGCCCGGCACCGGTGACGGCGATCGGTGCGGTCACCGCCGCGCGTGGGAGCCATGCTCGCCTCGGTCCGGTCCACCTCGGCGCGGGAGCCTACCGGCCGGGAGGCCGGTGGGGTCGGCCCCGGTGTCCCACGCCGCCGCCGGGGCGTTGCCTTCAGATGCCGAACCGCGTCGTCGCGCAGGGCGGTGACGGCGTCGGGCGGGCCCCCCAGTTCGACATGGGCGGCCGCCTTCCGGCCCGAGAGGAAGAGGGTGATCTCCCCGGGCCGCCCCGTCAGGGTGGCCGTGGGGGTGCCCGGTCGGACGTGGGCGATCCGGCCGTCGCTGTGGACGAGGTCGAGGCCGGTGCTCCCCATCGACCGGTACGATCCCCGCCCCGCCGAGCGCCACAGCGCCTCTTCGAGCTCGGCGACCTCGTCCGGTGGCCGCGGGGTCGTGTCGCCCGCCCCCCGGCGGACGTCTTCATGGTGGATGAAGTACTCGCTCATGTTCATCGCCGCGTCGAACGGTCGCAACAACGACGGTGGGCCGCTTCTGACCTGGGCCACGAGAGTGTCGTAGGAGTTCGTGGCCGACGTCCGCGCCATGGTCTTCTGCAAGGTGGCGGCGAGCGGCGAGAGGACCAGGCCCAGGGCGGCGAGGGGCTTGCGTTCGCGGACGACGAGATGGGTGGCGAGATCGGTCGTCGTCCACCCCTCGCACAGCGTGGGAGCCGCCGGACCCACACGCGTGAACAGATCGCACAGGGCGTTGCGTTCGGATCGGTGCGGGGGGACGGCCATGCGGCGGCACGCTACGGCGGGGCCGGCGGACGGTCAACGTGGGATCGTCCGTCGGGCCCCGCCGCGGCTGCGCACTACCCTCGGCCCGGTGATTCCCGCGCGAGCCCAGGCCCTGGTCGATGCCACCGCCGATCTGGCGACGCGCTTCGACGACGCCGGCTACCGGCTCTACGTGGTGGGCGGCTCGGTACGCGATGTCTTCTGCCGGGACGAACCGTCGCTCGACGCCGACATCGATCTCACCACCGACGCCGTGCCCGACCAGACCGAGAAGATCGTGGCCGGCTGGGCCGACGCCGTCTGGTTGCAGGGCAAGCGATGGGGGACGGTGGGGGCCCGTCGGGGGGGACGGACGATCGAGATCACGACGCACCGGGCCGAGGCCTACCGTCCCGACTCGCGCAAACCCGACGTTGTGTTCGGCGACTCGATCGAGGTGGACCTGTCGCGCCGGGACTTCACCGTCAACGCCATGGCCCTGCGGCTGGGATCACACCTCGAGATCGTCGACCCCTACGACGGCCTGGCCGATCTGGCCGCCGGCCGGCTCCGAACGCCGCTCGATCCCGAGGTCTCGTTCTCCGACGATCCGCTCCGGATGCTGCGCGCCGCCCGTTTCATCGCCGGTCTGGGGCTGCGGCCCGACGACGCTCTGGTGGCCGCCGTTCGGTCCATGCACGATCGTCTGGCCATCGTCTCGGCCGAGCGGATCCGTGACGAGCTCGGGAAGCTGCTCGTGGTGGACCGGCCGTCACCGGGGTTGTGGTTCGTGGTCGATACCGGACTGGCGGCGGAGTTCCTCCCCGAGCTGCCGGCCCTGGCCCTCGAGCAGGACCCCGTCCACCGGCACAAGGACGTCCTGGCCCACACCCTGGCCGTGGTGGACAAGACGCGTCCCGAACGCCTGCTCCGGCTCTCGGCGCTGCTCCACGACATCGGCAAACCACGGACCCGGGATTTCGGCCCCGGAGGCGTGACCTTCCATCACCACGAGGTCGTCGGGGCCCGGATGGCCCGTGACCGGATGACGGCACTGCGTTTCTCCAAGGAGGACGTCGAGACGGTCACCCGGCTGGTCGAACTCCATCTCCGCTTCCACACCTACCGGCTCGGTTGGACCGATCGGGCCGTCCGGCGCTACGTCCGCGACGCGGGTCCGCTGCTCGATCAGCTCAACGAGCTCACCCGCTGCGACTGCACGACACGCAATGCGGCCAAGGCCCGTTCGCTCGGTCAGCGGATGGACGAGCTCGAGAGGCGGATCGGAGAACTGCGGGCCGAGGAGGAGCTCGATTCAATCCGTCCCGAGCTCGACGGCCGTCAGGTGATGGACCACCTCGGCCTGGCTCCCGGACCGGACGTGGGCCGGGCCCTGGAATTCCTCCTCGAGCTTCGTCTGGAGGAGGGCCCCCTGGGCCAGGACGAAGTGACCCGCCGTCTGGACACGTGGTGGGCCGACCGCCGCCCACCGACCACCTGAAAGGCGGCGCTCAGTCCTCGGGCCAGCTCGGTCCCGACTCGCCGGCGGCGAAGGCCTCCACCATCCGGTAGGCCTCGTCGTCGTGGAACTGCACCGGCGGAGACTTCATGAAATAGGCGCACGGGCCCAGCAGGGGGCCGCCGATCCCACGGTCGAGGGCCACCTTGGCGCACCGCACGGCGTCGATGATCACGCCGGCGGAGTTGGGGGAGTCCCACACCTCGAGCTTGAGCTCCAGGTTGAGAGGGACGTCGCCGAAGTTCCTCCCCTCCATCCTGATGTAGGCCCACTTCCGGTCGTTCAACCAGGGCACGTGGTCCGACGGTCCGATATGGACGTCGTCGGCGTCGAGGACGTAGTTCTCCACCTGGCTGGTGACGGCCTGGGTCTTCGAGATCTTCTTCGACTCGAGCCGCTTGCGTTCGAGCATGTTCTTGAAGTCCATGTTCCCGCCGAAGTTGAGCTGGTAGGTGTGGTCGAGGGCGAGGCCGCGGTCTTCGAAGAGCCGGGTGAGGACGCGGTGGACGATGGTGGAACCCACCTGGCTCTTGATGTCGTCCCCCACGATCGGGATACCGGCATCGCGGAATTTGCGGGCCCAGGTGGCATCGGATGCGATGAACACCGGGATGGCGTTCACGAAGGCCACGCCGGCGTCGAGGCACGCCTGGGCGTAGTGGCGCTGGGCGTCCTCCGACCCGACGGGGAGGTAGCTGACCAGAACGTCGGCGCCGGCGTCGCGCAGCGCCTGGGCCACGTCGACCGGTTCGGTGGGTGACTCCTCCACCGTCTCGCGGTAGTAGATCCCCAGCCCGTCGAGGGTCGGGCCACGCAGCACGGTGACGTCGAGATGCCCGACGGGGGCGAATCGGATGGTGTTGTTGTGGCCGGAGAAGACCGCTTTCGACAGGTCGATCCCCACCTTGGTGGAATCGACGTCGAAGGCGGCGACGAATTCGACGTCACCCACGTGGTACCCGCCGAGCTCGACATGCATGAGCCCGGGGACCGTGTCGTCGGGATCGGCGTCCCGGTAGTACTCCACTCCCTGCACCAACGAACTGGCGCAGTTCCCCACGCCCGCTATCGCCACCCGGACAGCGCTCATCGAGCCCTCCATTTCTGCCATCCCCTTCAACTCCGCCCCTTCAATTCCTTGTGCTCTTGCTCTGCCTGCCGGTGCTCTGCCTGCCGGTGCTCTGCCTGCCGGTGCTCTGCCTGCCGGTGCTCTGCCTGCCGCTGTGTGTCCTGCAACCGCGCCCGCTCGGATTCGATGAGCCGGTCGAGCCACGAGATGTCGCGTTCGGTCGATTCCGTGGTGTGCTCCACCAGGGAGCGGGCGTACGGGTCGAGCCGGCTCCCGACGCCCGTGGCCGCCCTCGTCTCGGTCAGGCGTTGGGCCAGCTGGGCCCGGCGGCGCTCGAGCAGGCGCAGTCGGGCTTGCGGCGGGAGGTAGCGGGCGAAGGCCAGACGGAGCCCGAAGCTGCGGGCGTCCTCCGTCCCGCCGCCGCTCTCGCTGCCCAGCAGTGCCGTGAACTGGCGCCGCCCCTCGTCGGTGATCCGGTAGACCTTGCGGCCCCGTCGCCCCCGGGCCGGGCCGGCCCGCCGTGACCGCAGGGCGGCCCGCTCGCCGCTCAGTGACCCCGTCATGGGAACGGGGCCCCCGGTGTCGCCGTCGGTCTCCTCGATGGCCCGGACGGCACCACCACGCTCCAGGCGGGACAGCGCCGGGTAGAGGGACCCGAACGAGATGTTGGAGAACAACCCCAACTCGTCCCGCAGACGCTTCCGGATCTCGTAGCCGTGCAGCTCCTGGTCCTCGAGGAGGCCGAGGATGGCCAATTCGAGCATCAGGCGCCGTCGTGGCCGGGGGAACGCGGGTTCTTCGGGTTCAGATACATCGCTATGACCTATCGTATCGATATATCTAGGTCTCGGCAAGCGACGTGAAAAAGAACGCAATTTCTCATCGTTCCCGACCGGCACCCGGCGGTACCCTGGTTGACGATGAGCTTCGGGCATTCGGCCTTGCGGGGGTTCCCGGTGACGGGGACCGGCGGACGGGTGGAGTACCGCCTCGCCCGCAACGCCGTCGTCAGCGAATTCCACAAGGGTCGCCTGTCCAAGCTCGACGTCTGTGACGCGCATCCCGAGCTCATGCGCGCGGCACGCAACGTGGGGGTGCCCCTGCCCGAGGAGTGCCCGATCTGCGAGGGTCCGCCTCTCGTCCACGTCACCTACGTCTTCGGCCGGCGTCTTCCCTCGCACGGTCGCTGTCCGACGTCGGCCACCGAGCTGGCCCGCCTGTGCCGGCGCGCCGACGAGGTCGTCTGTTACGTCGTCGAGGTCTGCCCCGACTGTGCCTGGAACCATCTGGCCCGGATGTACCCGGCCGGCGGCCGCCACCGGCCGGCGGCCTCGGCGGCCCGCCGCGGAAACGGCTGAGGCGGGAGCCGGGACCCGATAACAGCTGGGTGCGGCCACGGGTGCCCGGCCTCCGGCGCGCCCACAACCAGTGTGCGATGGTGCACGATTGTCGGACTGACCGCGGGCGAAGGCAAGGGGAAAATGCAATGAGTGCAGTTCAGGCAGGGGGCGGTAAGGGGTCGGGCCAGAAGCCCGGCGGTGCCGCCGGAGGTCGCCCTGCGTCCGGCCCCACGCCGTCAGGCGCCCGCGGCTCCGGTAAGCCCAAGCCGACGAGCGGTCGGCCCGGACCGGGCACCAAGACCGGATCGGGTGGGCGCGGCGGCGGTAGCGGCGGCGGCAAGAGGCCGCCCGGCTCCTACCGACCCGGCGCCGGCCCCCCCCAGCGCTTCTCCCCGTCGACCCTGGCCTTCGTGGCCGTGGCCGTCGTCGTCGTGATCATCGTCGGTTTCGTGATCTTCAAGATCACCCAGTCGTCGAAGCCGCCGGCGGGGCAGGCGACCCTCGCCCCCACCCTCACGGCCGCCCCCGCCTCCCTCGTCAACGAGGTCACGAGCGTGCCCGCTCATGTGGCCAACTCCGTGGGGTTGCCCTCGCAGGACCTGGTGGCCCCCCCCACGTACAAGGCGGGCCAGCCCGCCCTGACCATCGGCGGCAAGCCGGCCGCCGTCTTCATCGGTGGTGAATTCTGCCCGTACTGTGCCGCCGAGCGGTGGGCCATCATCATGGCCTTCAGCAAGTTCGGCACGTTCTCCGGCCTGGACGAGACGACGTCGTCCCCGTGGGACACCGATCCGTCCACGCCCACCTTCTCGTTCCTCCATGCCACGTATACGAGTCCGTATCTCACCTTCGCCACGTCGGAGCACGAGAGCAACGACACCGACGGACTGGGGACGAGGACGACGCTGCAACCCCTCACCCCCCTGGAGTCGAGCCTGTGGGCCAAGTACGACAACCCCGAGGGCTTCCCGTTCCTCGACATCGGGAACAAGTCGTTCGTCCTGGCCCCCAGCTACGAGCCCACCGTCCTGGCCGGGCTCGACCAGCAGGACGTGGCGTCCCGGCTGACGAACGCGAAGGACCCCGTCACCCAGTCCATCGTGGGGACGTCGAACTACCTCACGGCCGGGATCTGCGCCATCACCGGGCAGAAGCCGGCTTCGGTGTGCTCCGCCCCCGTGGTGGCCAAGGCGGCGCGCACCATCGGCCTGAGCTGAGCCCGTGACCCCGGCCGACGGCGGGTACGACGACGACTCGGGCGAAATGGCGCCGGCCGGGCCGGGTGTGCGCGTCCGGGTCACGGCGTTGGTGCTGTCGCTGCTCGGCGTGGCCGACTCCACCTACCTGACGATCACCCATTTCGAGAAGCAGGTGCTCGTGTGCCCGGCAAACTCGTTCATCAACTGCGCCAAGGTCACCACCAGCGCCCAGTCCGAGATCCTGCACATCCCGGTGGCCGTCCTCGGGCTCGCCTTCTACCTCGCCATGACGGCGATCAACCTCCCGCCCATGTGGAAGACGACCGACGTGCGGGTGGCCTGGGTCCGCCTGGCCATGGCCGTGAGCGGGATCGGGTTCGTCCTCTACCTGCTGTACGCCGAGCTCTTCATCATCAAGGCCATCTGCGAGTACTGCACGGGTGTCCACATCATCACGTTCGCCCTGTTCATCCTGATCGTGGTCACCTTCCCGTCGATGCTGGCGCGGCAGACGGCCGACTGGGACGAGGACGCCGACTGGGACGAGGAGCCGGCGACCTCCACGCCGTAGGGCCCGGCCCCGTGGGGCGGGGCGGGGGGCACGTCCTCGAGATGCACGGGGGACGCCCCCACCGTCGGTAGCATTGAAGGCGGCGATGGGGCTCGCCGGAACCGGTCGACAGGCGACCTGATGGCTCCTACTCGTGAGTGTTGAGGAGGCAGCCAGTGACACCGGCGCATCCCTTCCGGGACCGCGGGATCGGCCGACGGGTGGCCCGCGCGCTGGGCGCCGACGACGCGTTCCCCATCGATCCGGACCTCGAGCCGGCTGATCCCTCCGAACCGGCGCGTGGTCACCGCCGGGCCCCGGTCCCGGTCCACCGGCGCCACCCCCGGGTCCTGGCCGCCATCGCCGCCGGCGGCTTCGTCGGAGCCCTGGGCCGTTACGAGCTCCAGCTCGCCTGGCCGGTCGCCCCCGGCCACTTCCCCTCGTCCACCTTCGTCATCAACACCTCGGGGGCGTTCCTGCTCGGGTTGGTGCTCACGGTCTCGGTGGAGAGGGACCGGGTGCGGACGACGACGTGGCGCTACATCCGGCTGTTCGCCTGCGTGGGCGTCCTCGGGGCCTGGACCACCATGTCCACGGTGGCCGTCGAGGCCGATGCCCTGGTCCGTTCGGGGACCGTCGGCACCGCCGCCGCCTACCTGACGGCCACCACGGCCGCCGGCGCCGCCGCCGCCGCCGTGGGTACGGCCATGGGACGCCTGCACCGGCGGGTGGGCCCCCGCCCCGCCGCCGGCGGAGGTGGGAGGCGGTGATGGTGGCGTTGGCGGTGGCGCTGGCCGGCTCGGTGGGAGCCGTGGCCCGGTTCGTGACCGACGGGGCCGTGCAGGACCGCAGCACCGGCCCGTTCCCGCTCGGGACCCTGACCGTGAACTGCACCGGATCGTTCATCCTGGGGGCCGTGACCGGCCTGGCCTGGTACCACGGACTGGGGGGACGGGCCCACACGATCGTCGGGGTGGGATTCTGCGGCGCCTTCACCACGTGGTCGAGCGTCACCTGGGAGACGGTGCGCCTGGCCGAGGACGGGTTCGGTCGTCAGGCCCTCGTGAGCGTGGTGGGGGGTGTGGCGGCCGCCCTGGCCGCCGCCGCCGTCGCCATCGTGGTGGTGGCCGTCCTCTGATCGGCGCCGGCGGCCCCGCCGTCGGTCCCCCTCGGACCCCGGGCGACGGCCGGTGTTCTGTGCGATCCTCGCTGTGTGCACGGAGGGATGCCGACCGCTGTTTCGGCCGCCCCCGGGGGTGCCAACGCCTTCGCCCGGCGGCTCTTCTCCCCGCTGCCCGAGCGCTACGACCGCCTGGCCGAGGTCCTGTCGTTCGGACAGAACGGGCGGTGGCGCCGGGCCATGGTGGATCACGTGGTGGGGACGTCACCGGAGCTCGTCCTCGACGTGGCCACCGGTCCGGCCGGCGTGGCCCTCCAGGTCGCGGCGCGTACCGGCGCCCGGGTCGTCGGGGTCGACGTGACCGAGTCCATGCTCCGCCGGGCCCGCGACAACGTGGGGCGGGCCGGGGCCAGGATCGAGCTGGCTCTCGGGCGCGGCGAGCAACTGCCCTTCGCCGACGGGGCTTTCGACGCCGTGACCTTCACCTACCTCCTGCGCTACGTCGACGATCCCGCCGCCACCATCCGGGAGCTCACCCGGGTGGTGAGGCCCGGCGGCGTCCTGGCCAGCCTGGAGTTCAACGTCCCGTCCGGCGCGTTCTGGCGCTTCTGGTGGTGGGGCTACACCCGGGCCGTCCTGCCCCTGGCCGGATGGGTGACCGGCGGTCGTGAATGGTTCGACGTGGGCCGGTTCCTCGGGCCCAACATCTCGTCGCACTACCGCCGCTACCCGGTGTCGTGGACGATCGGGGCTTGGCGCGACGCCGGGATGGTCGACGTCGGCGCCCGTCCCATGAGCCTCGGGGGCGGGCTCGTGATGTGGGGACGGCGGGCCGGTGGCTGAGGCCGAGAGCCGCCCCGCCTACTACGCCGCCGCGCGCGGTGGCTGGCGGGACTGGTGGACCCTGCTGCACCCGCCGTACACGGCGTGGCACCTCTCCTATGTGGTGATCGGAGCCTGTCTCGCCCCCCGGGTTGAGTCGTCGCGGTTGATCGCCACCCTCCTCGCCTTCTTCCTGGCCGTCGGCGTGGCCGCCCACGCCGTCGACGAGCTACACGGTCGGCCGCTGCGGACGTCCATCCCGGGCGCCGTCCTCGTCGCCGTCACCGCCGTCAGCCTCACCGGGGCCGTGGTGCTCGGCGTCGTCGGGGTCGCCAGGGTGGGGCTCGTCCTCGTCCCCTTCGTCGTGGTCGGCCCGCTGCTCGTCGTGGCCTACAACGCCGAGTTGTTCGGTGGGGCCGTGCACACCACGGCCGGCTTCGCCGCCGCCTGGGGTGCGTTCCCCGTCCTCACCGGGTACGTGGCCCAGACGTCGGACCTGGCCCTGGCGGCCGTGCTGGCCGCCGCCGCCGCCTTCGCCCTGTCGTGCGCCCAGCGCCTGCTGAGCACCCCCGCCCGCCTCATCCGTCGCTCCACCCGATCGGTCCAGGGGTCGCTCACCCTGGCCGACGGCACCGTCGTCCCTCTCGACCAGCGGGCCCTGCTCGGTCCGGTCGAGGGTGCCCTGCGGGCCATGTCATGGGGCCTGGTGGCCCTGGCCTCGGCCCTGGCCGTGGCCCGGCTGACCTGACCCGGGGGGCGCCTCCGACTACGGGCGCTGGGTCAGCTCGATGACGTTGCCGTCGTAGTCCTCGTAGCGTCCACTTCGTCCCCACGGCTCGGTGCGGGGCCCGTGCAGGACCCGGGCGCCCGCTCGCGCCGCCGCCGCATGGGCCTCGTCGATGTCGTCGACGGTGAACGTCAGCTGGGTGCGCGACGACGGCTCACCCTCGGCGGCGTAGAGGGCGAAGTGGATGTAGGCGCCGTCGGTCCAGGAGATCTCGGCGTGCCGGCCTCCGATCCAGCGGTCCTCGACCCCGTTGTCGCCGGGGTGGAGGGGGATCCCGAAGCCGTCCCGGTAGAGAGTCTCGGACCTCTCCAGATCCGTCACCTCGAGGATGACGGCCTCGAGCCGCCCGCCGCCCACCGGCTAGCTCCCGTCGTCCTCGCCGGTGGGGGCCGATCCCGGGGTCACCCGGCTCAGGTTGCGCCGGAAGCCGTTCACCGTCGTCTCCACCACCCGGTCGTGGCCCCAGCGCAGAAGGGGGGAGGCGAGACGCGCCGCCACACGCATGGGGCGCTGCTTCATCTCGACCGTCCAGGACACGTCGGCCCGTGTCCCCTCGCCGCGCCGGGCCAGGAAGAGGTGGGCGTCGCCTTCGAGATCGCCGGCCACCGAGGCGTCGATACTCTCCGGGCGGGTGCAGCGGTGGAGCAGGACCCGGACACGCATCTCGTAGGGGACGGGAGGCGACACCACGCCACGGAGCACCGATCCGGCCCGCAGACCCCCGCCGTCGAGGCGGAATTCACGGAGCCATCCCCACCAGCCCTCGAAACGCTCGGAATGCTCGAGGGCGGCCCACATCGCCTCGGGGGGCAGGTCGAAGTCGAAGGTGCCCCGATAGTCGATCACGTACGGCGAACCCGGCACTCAAGCGGGCAGGCTACGACCGATCAGTCCGGCGGTGGGTGGCGGTCGTCGGCGGGCGCCGTCCCGGGATCCGGTCCCACCGGGCGGTGGGGATAGAGGGAGCGGCACGAGAGGCACCACCGCTCGGGCCCGTCCACCGTCTCCGAGGTGGTGACCCGGCCCCCGTCGTCGATAGTGACGTAGATCCGCATCACCTCCTCGAGACGGTCGCCCGGACCCCCGCAGCTGTCGCACGTTTCTCCTACCGTCGCCCCTGGGCCCGCCACCTTCGGAAAGGTACACTGGGGGTATTCGGTCACGACGCCGCCGGCAGCCCTGGGCGCTGGACGGCAAGGAGGCCCCGAGCCATGACTGACACCGGTACCGCGGCCGACGCGCCGTCCCCGAAGGTCACCGTCCCCATGATCAGGTCCCGAAAGCGCAACCGTGGGGACCAGCCCATCGTCATGCTCACCGCCTACGACACCCCCGGGGCGCGCATCGCCGACGCCGCCGGCGTCGACATCGTGCTGGTGGGCGACTCGGTGGCCAACGCCGTCCTCGGCCATGCCGACACCCTGCAGGTCGACGTCGGGGTCATGGCCCACCACGTGGCCGCCGTCGGGCGGGCCGCCCCCCGCGCCCTCGTGGTGGGGGACATGCCGTGGCTCAGCTACCACGTGTCGGCCGAGGACGCCGTCCGCAACGCCGCCGTGCTCGTCCGAGCCGGGGCCGAGGCGGTCAAGCTCGAGGGTGGGCGGGTCCGTCTGGAGGTGGTCGAAGCCCTCCTGAACGCCGAGATCCCCGTGATGGGACACCTGGGGCTCACCCCCCAGTCGGTCCACGCCATGGGTGGCTACCGGGTCCAGGCCCGTGACACCGCCGCCGCCGAGGCCCTCATGAACGACGCCAAGGCCCTGGCCGCCGCCGGATGCTTCGCCATGGTCCTCGAGGGGGTCCCCGATGTGGTGGCGGCCCGCCTCACCGCCGAGGTGGACGTGCCCACCATCGGGATCGGCGCCGGTGGGGGGTGCGACGGCCAGGTGCTCGTGTTCCACGATCTTCTCGGTCTGCGCCAGGGGGCCCCTCCGAAGTTCGTCCGTCAGTACGCCGACCTGACGTCGGCGGCGGTGACGGCGGTGTCGGCGTGGGCCGCCGACGTCCGTGGGGGGACGTTCCCCTCCGAGGCCGAGACGTACCACCTCCCGTCCGGTCACTGATCCGGGGGGTGCCGGCGGGGGACCGCCGGCCGGAGGGGGCCCGGTGCCCGTCGGCTACCATGGCTCCCGGCCACGACCGGGTGATGTTCCGGGCACCGGACGTGCACCCTGCCCCGCGCCTGGCGGGGCCCCGGACGCTGCGGCGACGGGTCCAGAGGGAGGTGAGCCGCGCGTGCGGCCTTACGAGACGGTGATCATCTTCGACACCGAGGTGGACGAAGCGGCCATCACGGCGGTCCTCGAGCGGGGGCTCGACGTGGTGCGGAACAACGGTGGAACCGTGGGAACGGTGGACCGGTGGGGGAAGCGGACGCTCGCCTACGAGCTGCGGCACAAGCGTGAGGGTTACTACGTGGTGGCAGAGTTCACGGCGGAGCCCAAGGCGGCGGCCGAGCTCGACCGGTTCCTCGTCCTGGCCGACGAGGTGTTGCGGCACAAGATCATGCGGGTGCCCGATGAGGCGGTCGGCCAGACCCGGCCCAAGACGCAGACTCGGCCACGCCCAGCGGCGCCGGTCGAGACCTGAAGGAGCGGAGGGACACATCATGGCCAACGGAAACAACGTCGCACTGGTGGGCAACATCACCCGGGACCCCGAGCTGCGGTTCACCCCCACGGGCCAGGCCACGGCCACCTTCGGGCTCGCCGTGAACCGGCGTTGGCAGAACCGCCAGACCCAGGAGTGGGAGGAGGCCACCTCCTTCTTCGACGTGGTGTGCTGGCGGGAGATGGCCGAGAACGCCGCCGAGAGCCTCAGCCGGGGTTCGCGGGTCCTCGTCACCGGCCGCCTGGAGCAGCGTTCGTGGGAGACGGCCGACGGTGACAAGAGGTCGAAGATCGAGATCGTGGCCGACGAGATCGGCCCCAGCCTGCGGTGGGCCACGGCCCAGGTGACGAAGAACGAGCGGCGCGGGCCCGGCGAGACCGCACCCGCCCCCCGCCAGACGGCGGCCGCCAACGCCTCGGCGCCGGGCGAGTCGTCGGCCGGCTACGGGTTCGACGAGGAACCCTTCTGATGAAGGTCCTGTTGCGCGACGACATCGCCGGGGTGGGTAGTCGCGGCGACATCGTCGAGGTGGCGCGCGGCTTCGCCCGGAACTACCTGCTCCCCACGGGCCGGGCCCTGGTGGCCGGACCCCGGATCGAGAAGCAGGCCGAGGCCATGCGGCGCGGCCGCGACCTGCGGAACACCCAGGACCGCGAGGCGGCGAAGACCGTGGCCGAGGTTCTCGGTGCCGCCACCGTCACGGTGACGGCCCGGGCCGCCGCCGAGGGCCGACTGTTCGGTTCCGTGAGTGCCGCCGACGTGGCCGACGCCATCGCCGCCCAGACGGGGGCCGAGGTCGACCGGCACCGGATCGGCCTGTCGGAGCCCATCAAGACGGTGGGGACCCACCTCGTTCCCGTCCGGCTCCACGACGAAGTCACCGCCGAGGTGACCGTCGAGGTCGTGGCCAGCGCCTGAGGCGTCGGCCCCCGGTGGCGGACCCCGGGGCGAGGGGGATCGGCGCCGGGCCGGGACCGACCGTCACACCGGTCTCGTAGGGTCGGTCGGGTGCCGGTGGCGGGCGGTGTGGGCGGAATGAACAGGTTGTCCCCAGGGGCACCCGCTGTGGCCACCCGTCGTCCACAGGGTCATCCCCCGGGAATCGCCCCGATTTCCCCAGGTTGCTCCCCTCGTTCTCCGCAGGCCGGATAGGAGAGGGTAGGGGTCCATGACGCAGGCACTCGAAGAGGTACGCGTCAGCCGTCTGCAGAGCGCCGGTGGACGG
The DNA here is from genome assembly GCA_963800065.1 of uncultured Acidimicrobiaceae bacterium. Lineage (GTDB taxonomy): Bacteria > Actinomycetota > Acidimicrobiia > Acidimicrobiales > UBA8190 > CAWJFJ01. The sequence goes on from CAWCZO010000007.1 coordinate 45,177, forward strand.
GTCCCGCCGCACAATCTCGATGCCGAGGAGTCGCTGCTCGGGGCCATGCTGCTGTCGCGCGACGCCACGGCGTCGGCGATCGAGTTCTGTACCGCCGAGGACTTCTACAAGCCGGCCCACGCCCACATCTTCGGGGCCATCACGGCGCTGTACACACGGGGGGAGCCCTCCGACCCGGTGACGGTGGCCGACGAGCTGCGCCGGTCGGGCCTGCTCGAGGCGGTGGGCGATCCCTCGGTGCTGATCTCGCTACAGGTCAACACGCCGTCGACGGCGAACGCGTCGTACTACGCCCGGATAGTCGAGGAGCACGCCCTGTTGCGGCGACTCGTCACCGTGGCTGGTGAGATCGCCGAGCTCGGCTACAGCGTCCCCGAGGACGTGACCGAGGTGGTCGACCGGGCCGAGACGATGATCTTCGAGGTGGCCCAGCGCCGGATGGTCGACACCATGTCGCCGTTGCGTGACCTGCTGGCCCAGAGCCTCGACCATCTCGAGGCCCTGGTGGAACGGGGCGAGACGATCACCGGCGTGCCCACCGGCTACCGGGATCTCGACGCCCAGCTGGCGGGGCTCCAGGCGGGCAACCTGGTGGTGGTGGGGGCCCGGCCGGCCATGGGAAAGACCAGTTTCGCCCTGGGAATCGTGAGCCACGCCGCCGTGCACGCCCGGGTGCCGGTGCTGCTGTTCTCGTTGGAGATGAGCCACCTGGAACTGACCCAGCGGATGCTGTGCTCGGAGGCCGGCGTGGACGCCACCCGGATGCGCAACGGACACCTCCTCGAGTCGGACTGGCCCCGGATCTCCAATGCCATCGGGCGGCTGGGAGACGCCCCGATCTTCATCGACGACAACCCGAACGTCACCGTCATGGACATCAGGGCCAAGTCCCGCCGCCTGAAGGCCCGCCAGGGTCTCGGTCTGGTGGTCGTCGACTACCTGCAGTTGATGAGCGGCCACAGCCGGAGCAGGGCGGAGAACCGCCAGGTCGAGGTGTCCGAGATCAGCCGTGGGCTCAAGGTCCTGGCCCGCGAGCTCGACATCCCCGTGGTCGCCCTGTCGCAGCTGTCGCGCAATCTGGAGATGCGTCAGGACAAGCGACCCGTGCTCGCCGATCTCCGTGAGTCGGGGTCCATCGAGCAGGACGCCGACGTGGTCCTCTTCATCTACCGCGACGAGGTCTACAACCCGGACTCACCCGAACGGGGGTCGGCCGAGATCATCACGTCCAAGCACCGGAACGGACCGACGGGCGTCACCCATCTGGCCTTCGTGGACCGCTACACGCGTTTCGACGAGCAGGCCCGGGTCTGAGAGCCCGGCCCACCGGCGCCGTGACCGAGCTGCCCGACCACGTCCGGCGCAACCGACGTGAGTGGGACCGCTGGGCCACCGAGTGGGTGGAGGCGGGACGGCGCAACTGGGAGCAGGACGAGCCGTCGTGGGGCCAGTGGAGCGTCCCCGAATCACGGCTCAGGATGTTCCCCGACACGGTGGCCGGACTGGAGACGATCGAGCTGGGGTGCGGCACCGGGTACGTCTCGGGATGGCTGGCCCGGCGCGGGGCGCGCTGCGTGGGGATCGACAACTCGGCCGCCCAACTGGACAGCGCCCGGCGCCTGCAGGCCGAGTTCGGACAGCGGTTCCCGCTGATCCACGCCAGCGCCGAGGAGATCCCCCTCCCCGACGCCCGGTTCGACCTGGCCATCTCCGAATACGGGGCCAGCACCTGGTGCGACCCCTACCGGTGGATCCCCGAGGCGGCTCGGCTGCTGCGCCCGGGGGGCCTGCTCGTGTTCCTGACCAACAGCGCCCTTCTCATGTGCTGTCTTCCCGACGAGCCCGACGCCCCGGCCGTGGAACGGCTGCTGCGGCCCTACAACCGGATGTACCGGTTCGAGTGGTCCGACGACGATTCCGTCGAATTCCATCTCGGGCACGGCGACATGCACCGGCTCCTGACCGGCAGCGGCTTCACCGTGGAGGAGCTGATCGACGTCGAGATCCCCGAGGGGTCGACGACGCGCCACCCGTGGGTCCCGTATGACTGGGCCCGCCGGTGGCCGTGCGAAGAGGTCTGGAAGGCGCGCCGGACGTCGCCGGACGCTTAGAGCGTCTTGACGAGGTACTCGCTCATGGTGGCCGAGCGCAGGCGACCCAGATCGAGGCAGGCGTTCACGCTCTCGAGCATGCGGGTGATGTGATCGGTGAGTTCGTCGGCCGAACCGGCGTTGTAGAAGAGGAGGGGATCGGCCACGTGGCCGGCCGAGGGCCATGCCTCCTCGACGATGCCGTGGATCTCGGGGGCGTCGTCGGTGAGCGGGCGGACGACCTCGTTGCGGACGTAACGCGTCCGTGGCTGGAGCTCGGCCGAGAGCGGCGACTGGGTGCCGTGCCAGCGGTCGATCCACTCCCCGTAGGCGAGAGAGGGGGGACGGTGGATGAGGGCGACGGTGAGGACCCCCGGCGAACGGTCGCCGTCGGGCCACGAACGCGGCGGCCCGTGGGGGGTGGTGCCGTAGTCCTCGTAGAGCGACTCGACGACCAGGTATCCGGCGAAGCGGAGGCCCAGACCGGCGATGGCCTGCTCGACGCGCCGCCGGCGGTCGTAGGAGTCGAGCCAGACCGAGACCTCGGCCCCGTGGGGTGCCTCGTCGGGCGGGGTGGGGACCGGTGAGGGTGCCGCGGCGGCCGCCGTGTCGTGGACGTTGACACCGAGGCCGCGGGCCCCGGCGGCCAGGAGCTCGGGAGCGGTTTCGTCGAGGAGGCGCTGTCGCAGGGCGTCGCCCCCGGCGGGTCCGCCCGTCCCCCAGAGCAGATAGACGAGCTTCTCCACGGCGGTCAGTATGACCGTTGGCTACGGCGCCTGAGCGGTGGTCACGGGCCGTCGCCGCCCACGCTCGGGACGGGCGGCGGCGCGACGACCGCCGGCGGGGGCCCCGGCGGGGGCGCCGGGGCCGGGGAGATGGGCGGGCCCTGCGGTGGGGGCGCCACGCCGGTCCGGGCCAGGGGGAGGCGGACCCAGAAGGTGGCGCCCGATCCGGGGTCGGAGTCGACACCGACGGTTCCCCCGTGGGCGGCGGCGATGGCCGAGACGATGGCCAGGCCCAGCCCCACGCCGCCGGTGGTCCGGGCCCGCGACGGATCGGCGCGGTGGAAGGGCTCGAAGATGTGGCCGCGGTCGCCCGGGTCGATGCCGGGCCCGTGGTCGGTCACGCTCAGCAGGGCCGTGGTGTCGACGACGCGGACGTCGACTTCGATGGGTGTGCCGCCGGGGGTGTGGTTGATGGCGTTGGCCAGGAGGTTGTCGATGACCTGGCGGAGGCGGTTGGCGTCGCCCCCCACGACCACCGGCGCCGGGGGGGCGAAGGTGACGAGACGGTCCGGGGCCTTCACCCGGGCCGCGTCGACGGCGGCGGCGGCCACGGCGGTGAGCTCCACCTGCTCGTGGGCCAGGGGACGTTCGCGGTCCAGGCGGGCCAGGAGGAGCAGGTCGTCGACCAGCTCACTCATGCGGTTTGCCTCGGAACGGATGTGGCGCATGGAGGTGGCCAGATCCTCGGGGCGGTCACGGGCGCCGCGGTCGAAGATCTCGGCGTAGCCGCGGATCGAGGTGAGCGGTGTGCGCAGCTCGTGGGAGGCGTCGGCCAGGAAGCGCCGGAGTCGCTCCTCCGAGGCGGCGCGCGCCGCGAAGGCCCCCTCGATCTCGGTCAGCATGGTGTTGAGGGCCACGCCCAGGCGACCGACTTCGGTGTGCGGGTCGGTGTCGGGGACGCGCTGGGATAGGTCGCCCGAGGCGATGGTCCCGGCCGTGGTGGCCATCTCGTCGAGGGGCCGCAGTCCCCGTCGGACGATCCACCACGAGAGGGCGCCCAGGCCGATCAGGACGGCACCGGAGACGAGCCCTTCCACCAGCAGGAGGTGACCGAGCGTCTGGTTCACGTCGGTGAGGGGGACCGCCACGATGACGATGAAGTTCTCGAAGTCACCGGGGATGACGTCGGGCGTGACCGAGGCCACCGCCTGGTAGGAGCGGGCGCCGCAGCCGGTCCTGGCGACGGTGAAGACCTGCGCCTTCTGGGCTCCCGACGAGACCGGGAGGGGTGAGGGGAGGCGGGGCGACTTCAACGCCGCGTGGCCGGCGCGTTCGAAGCAGGTCCAGGCCAGCGGCCGGCCGGTGTCGGCGTCGCGCAGCTCGCCGTAGGCGCCCGTCGGGACCTGGGAGGTCAACGAGAAGAAGAGCCGGCACTGCGTCGGTCCGGTGCTCGGGACCAACGGGTTCTCCTCCCCGATGCAGTCCTGGAGGGCCCGGGCCACGGGCTCGGGGGCGGCCTGGAGCTGCTGGTCGAGGCGGGTCACCAGGAAGGACTGGAGCGAGGTGTAGGTGACGACGTCGGAGAGGACGAGGCCGACCGCCACGATGCCCACCAGGACCAGGAGCAGGCGGAGACGCAGCGTCACCGGCTACTCCGGCGGTGGGCGCAGGGTGTAGCCGACCCCCCGGACGGTGTGGATGAGGGGGGGGCCGAGGGAGTCGATCTTGCGCCTCAGGTAGGAGATGTAGATCTCGACCACGTTGGCGTTGCCGTCGAAGTCGTAGTTCCAGACGCGGTCGAGGATCTGGGACTTGGAGACGACCCGACCGGCGTTCAGGAGGAGGTAGTGGAGGAGCTTGAACTCGGTGGGGGTGAGGTCGATCGACGTCGTCCCCCGGAAGACCTCGTGACTCTCCTCCTCGAGCCGGAGGTCGGCCAGCTCGAGGCGGCCGGTGTCGCCGTCACCGTGGACCCGGCGCAGGATGGCGCGGACGCGGACGATCAGCTCCTCGACGGAGAAGGGCTTCGTCATGTAGTCGTCGCCCCCCAGGGTGAAGCCCCGGAGCTTGTCGTCCAGGGTGTCGCGCGCCGTGAGGAAGAGGACGGGGACCCGGGTGCCGGCCATGTCCCGTCCCATCCGTTCGAGGACCTCGAAGCCGTTCAGGTCCGGGAGCATGACGTCGAGGACGATGAGTTGCGGGTGGAACGTCCCCACGGCCTCGAGGGCCTGGCGACCGAGGTGGGCGACACGGACGTCCATGCCCTCGTAGCGCAGGGCCATGGAGAGCAGGTCGGTGATGGAGTGCTCGTCGTCGACGACGAGGATGCGCGTTGGCGTGGACACGGGGTTGGGCCTCCTTGCGGATGATCCTGAAGGAGGTCCTTGTGAGTTTCCTGTGAACGGCGGGGCGTTCGCAGGATTCTCAGTTACTTCACAGGTGGCCGTCTCCGGTCGGCCGGGCGCTGTCCTCGACGATGACGCCGTCCCGGAGCTTGAGACGGCGGGTGGCGTGCTGGGCCACCTCGGGGTCGTGGGTGGCGATGATGACGGTCACCCCGTCCCGCTGGAGCTCGGTCAGGATGCCCATGACCTCTCCGGCGCTCTCGGAGTCGAGGTTCCCCGTGGGCTCGTCGGCCACGATCACCTCGGGGTGGTTGGCCAGCGCCCGGGCGATGGCCACGCGCTGCTGCTCGCCACCCGACAACCGGGAGGGGAGGTGCTCGAGGCGATGCCCGAGGCCCACCCGGGTGAGCAGTTCCCCGGCCCGCTCGTCTCGTGCCGCCTTGGAGGGGTGGTGGGGAGCCATGGCCAGGGCCACGTTCTCCGAGGCGGACAGGGTGGGAATGAGGTTGAACTGTTGGAAGACGAAGCCGATGCGCTTGCTCCGGATCCCCGTCAGGACGGCGTCGCCGGCCGAGCCGAGCTCCTGGCCGTCGATCTGGACTGTGCCGGCGCTGGGCGTGTCGAGAGCCCCGAGGAGCTGGAGGAGTGTGCTCTTGCCCGAACCACTGGGCCCCTCGATGCAGATGAAGCCGCCGGCGGCGATGTCGAGGTCAATCCCACGGAGGGCGATCACCTCGGCCTCGCCCTTCATGTAGCGCCTCTCCACCCGCTGGAGGCGGTAGAGGGGCGGGCCCTCGACCGAGACGGGGGTCACGGTGTCACCGGTGTCCACGCTCATCCGAGGTCACGCAGCGCCGATGTGGGCGAGAGCCGGGCCGCCCGCCAGGCGCCGGCCAGGCCGGCGAGGAGGGCGCCGAGGATGGCGATGACGGCGGCCACCACCGCGGTCAGGACCGAGATCGAGGTGTGGAGCTGGATGTACTTGGTGTTGGCGGCGGCCGCGGCGGCGGCGTGGACGAGCCCGCTGGCCGAGGAGGCACCGACCACGGCCCCCGCCACCGAGTACGAGAGGGTCGGGCCGAAGGCGTTCACCCCGGCACAGACGAGGAGACCCACGCAGACGCCGATGGCGGCCCCGACCACCCCGATGCCGAGCATCTCGGCCAGGATCTGGCTGACCACCCGCCCCCTCGACCAGCCGATGGCCCGGAGGGTGCCGATCTCGCGGACTCTCTTGGCGATGCTCGAGAGGGTCAGGAGGGCGGCGATGAGGAGGGCGGCGATGAGGATGATGATCCCGAGGGCGACGCCGAGGTCCGAGGCCAGCTTCTTGGCGTTGGAGAGGCTGCCGTTGACCTGGCCGGCCAGCTGCTTGGAGGTGAGGATGGTGGCCCCGGGCAGCTCCTTCTTGATGGCGGCCGCCACCGAGTTCACGTCGGTCGACTTGGCCACCTTGACCAGGACCTCGTTGATCCGGCCCGGCTGGGAGGACGCCGTCTGCATCGTCTTGAGGTCGAAGTAGATGTCCGAGACGTCACCGGTGAGGGTGGGGTTCACCAATCCCACGACCTTGTAACCCGTCTTGTTGATCGTCCAGGTCTGGCCCACCTTGATGTCGTTGGTGCTGGCGTAGGCCGTCGAGACCAGGATCTCCTGGGCCGGGGTGGAGGTGAACCAGGTGCCCTTCACGAGCTGGGCCTTGGTGATGAGTCCCGAGCTCGAGTTGGAGGGATCGACCCCGGCTACCGTGTAGCCGGAGGTCTTGGTGTTGGTGGTCGGCGGGTTGAGGACCCGGGTGATGGTCTGCTGGGGCACGACGACCTGGGCCTCGTACTGCTGGTAGCTGGCCGGGAGGCACTTGGTGAAGGCGGCGCCGAAGGCCCCCGTCGAGGTCCTGAAGCCGCCCCCGCCCCCGCCGCCGGGGGCGCTTCCGGTCTGCGCCGGTGCCGGCGTGAACGACCCGCTGGCTTGGAGACAGGCCCGGACCGCGGCCTGCTGGGCGGCGGTGAGAGGCGGTGGCCGCACGGCCTGGGTGATGGTCTGACCGCCGGTCGTGATGGTGTCGGTGATGGTGGGCACCGTGCCCGTCTCGTGGAGGGCCTGCAAGGACAGGGCGGGCACCGCGGCGGTGACGTTCTTCAGCTTGGCCACGTCGGCCACGGCCTGTTGGGGAAACGTGATGAGGGTCCCGTTCACGAAGAAGTCGTTGCTGTACTGCGTTCCGGCGGGACCGAGCTTGGAGAGATCGGTCAGGATCGACGAGTTGTTGCTGGCCAGCGCCGTGCGGTCGGCGGTGTTGGCGCTCGTGTTGGCGCCACCGGCGAAGAACCCGCCGCCGGGGCCACCGCCTCTCCCGCCGAAGCCGCCGCCGGGGGTGGTGGTCGTGGTGGTGGTGGCCGTCGCCGACGTGTCGGCCGCTCCCACGGTGCGTTCGACCACGATGTCGGTGCCCACCGAGGAGAGGGGGGACAGAACCTGGCCCTGGGCGTTGGAGAGTCCGTTCGAGACGCCGACGATGCCCATGACGAGGCCGACGCCGGCGGCCAGGCCGAGGGCGGTGACCAGGGTGCGGCTCCAGCGGCGGCGGAGCTCGTGCCAGACGTAGCCCAGCGAGACCATGTGCGCACTTCCTCCTTCCCCACCGGCGTCACCGACTCGACCGGTGACACGTCCCGACCCCAGATGATGGACACCTGTTGCTGTCAAAAGACTGTGAAGAGGTAGTAGGTACGCTGTGAACTGCCGGTCCCGGCCCGGCGGTGGGTGGCTACCGGTCGGGGAAACCGTCCCGGCGGAGGGTGCGGAGGCGGGAATCGGAGCGGTGGCGGTGCCGCCGGGTTCCACCGGTCGGTTCTGCCCCTGCGGCCAGGCCGGCGCCGTTGGGGTGGGGACTGTGGTCGATGGTGCCGGCGTCGTCCCCGGTGGAGACGAGCGCCTCGTCGATGAGACGGACGATCTCGTCACAGCGCCGGCCCAGAGTCATCGTGACCCCCCCTTTTTGTCGTCTCGGACATCGGTCCGGCACGCCCGACCCTGAAGGACCGTGTCAGAAGACCCGCTTGGGTGGTCAGTTTGGTCACCGGAGGTGGTGAAGACGGGGATGATCCCGCCTACGATGCCAAGCCGGTGGACGAGGCGCAGCCGTGGTGATCGACCGTGTGGCGCTTCGTGACCTGGTCGACGCCTACGCCCGTCACGTGGACAGGCGGGACGCGCTGTCGGTGGCGGCGCTGTTCACGGCCGACGGCCGGTTGGTCTCGCGCCTGCACGACGGGGGCGGTGACGCCCCGATCGTCCGCCGCGGCCGCCATGAGATCGCCACCGCCCTGGCCGCCGGCCTGGACCGCTACACGGTGACGACACACGTGGTGGGCGGACAGGTCGTCATCGTGGACGGCGACGGCGCCACCGGGGAAACGGTGTGTCTGGCCCACCATGTCTACGAGGGCGCCGGCGGCCGCCGGATGCTCGTGATGGCCGTCCGCTACGCCGACACCTATGCCCGGGGGGCCGACGGTTGGGCCTTCGCCGAACGCGAGCTGACTCTGGACTGGCGCGAGGACCGGTCCATGGAGGACCACCGATCATGACCATGCAATTCGCCGTTCTCCCACCGGTGCGCGCCGGGGTCTGCGCCGACCCCGACTGGATGACGGGCTTCGCCCGGCACGCCGAGGACTGCGGTTTCGAGTCGATCGTCCTGGTCGAGCACCCGGTGGTGATCAGCGACTACACGAGCCGCTACCCCTACGCGTCGTCGGGTCGGATGCCACTGGCCGACGACTGTCCCATCCCCGACCCGATCGACGTCCTCGGATTCCTGGCGGCGGCCACCACCCGGCTGGTGTTGTCGACCGGTGTCCTCGTCCTCCCCGCCCATCACCCGGTGATCATGGCCAAACGGCTGGCCACTCTCGACGCGCTGTCCAAGGGCCGCGTCCGCCTCTGCATCGGCGTGGGCTGGATGCGCGAGGAGCTCGAGGCGTGCGGGATCGAGTTCTCCTCCCGCGGCCGGCGGACCGACGAGTGCATCGACGTGATGCGCACCCTGTGGGCCGACAGCGAGCCCGGAGGGGCGACGTTCGAGGGGGAGTTCTTCCGGTTCTCCCACGCCCACACCCACCCGAAGCCCTTCCGGTCGGGCGGGATACCCGTCCACATCGGTGGCCACAGCGCCGCCTCCATCCGCCGGGCGGCGCGACGCGGGGACGGTTGGCACCCGCTGGGGATCAGGGGCGAGGAGCTGAGGACGGCCCTGGCCCGGTTGCACGAGGAGGCCGCCGCCGCCGGGCGTGACCCGGCCGCCATCGAGCTGACCCTCACCGGGGTGTCGACGACGACGACGCCCGAGACCCTGGCCGAGCTCGAGGCCCTGGGGGTCCACCGCCTGGTGGTGACCTGCCTGCAATCCGAACTCGCCGCCGCCCGGGACGAGATGTCGCAGGTGGCGGAGGCCGTGGGGCTGGCGCCGGCCGGTTGACGGGGGCGGTGGCGGCGGGCCGCCCGCCCCTAGTGTTCGGGCCATGGAGTGGCGCGACCTCATCGGGCTGGCCGATGTCCAGGCCGCCGCCGAACGCCTGCGGGCTGTGGGGGTGGAGACCCCCCTGCAGCTGAGTGACCGCCTGTCGGCGCGCTACCACGCCTCGGTCTATCTGAAGCGCGAAGACCTCCAGGCCGTCCGGTCCTACAAGATCCGCGGGGCCTTCAACTTCATCGCCGGACTCCCCGCTGAGCGCCTCGGCGCCGGGGTGGTGTGCGCCAGCGCCGGGAACCACGCCCAGGGGGTGGCCTGGAGCTGTCGTTACCTGGCCGTTCCGGGGGTGGTGTTCCTCCCCCGGCGGACGCCCCGGCAGAAGGTGGAGAGGATCCGGGCTCTGGCCGGGGACCTCGTCGAGTTGCGGTTCGCCGGCGACACCTTCGACGACGCCAACACCGCGGCCGCCGTCTACGCCGGGGAGACGGGGGCCACCGTCGTCCCCACCTTCGACCACCCCATGACCGTGGCCGGACAGGGGACCGTCGCCCTGGAGACGATCGCCCAGCTCGGTGGCCCCCCCGATGTCTTCGTCGTCCCCGTCGGGGGAGGCGGGCTCGTCTCGGGGATCGCCGTGACCGTCGACGGCCAGGGTGCTCCCACCCGCGTCGTCGGTGTCCAACCGGCCGGCGCGCCGGCCATGGTCCGTTCCCTCGAGGCCGGCCACCCCGTCACCATCGACATCGCCGACGACTTCGTCGACGGGGCCGTGGTGCGGACGCCCGGGCAGCTCACCTTCGCCGTGGTGCGCGATCTGGTCTCGGAGTTCGAGGTGGTGGCCGAGGGCCGGGTCTGCACCGAGCAGCTGGCGTTGTACCAGGACGACGGGATCGTGGCCGAGCCGGCCGGGGCCCTGTCCATCGCCGCCCTCGACGCCCTGTCGGGAATCATCGAGGGCCGCACTGTCGTCTGCGTGCTGTCGGGGGGGAACAACGACGTGGCCCGCTATGACGAGATCATCGAGCGGAGCCTCGTCTACGAGGGTCTGAAGCACTACTTCGTGGTGGCCTTCCCCCAGCAGCCCGGCTCCTTCCGGCGCTTCCTCGACGAGTGCCTGGGTCCGACCGACGACATCGTCCTCTTCGAGTACGTGAAGAAGAACAACCGCGAGTTCGGCCCCGCCGTGGTCGGGATCGAGCTGGCGCACCGCGACGATCTCGATGGCCTCGTGGCCCGGATCGCCGCCTCCGGCCTCGACGCCCAGCGCCTCCCGCCCGACACCCCCGTCTTCCGTCTCCTGGTCTGAGACCGGCCCGAGCGGCTCGACCCGGCTACAGGTTGAGATCCCGCTTGGGGCGGACGACGATCTCCGACAGGTGGACGTTCGCCGGTCGGGTCACGGCCCACAGGACGGCCTCGGCCACGTCCTCGGGGGTCAGGAGGTGCCCGGGGAGGGCCTCTCGGGCACCGGCCAGGACTTCGTCGGGCAGCCGTTCGCCTTTCGTGATGTCGACGGCCGGGACGTCGTCGCCGACCACCGAGACGAGGCCCTGGAGGACGGCGCTGTCGAAGTTGCGGGCGAAGTTGGTGGCGATGGCCCCCGGCATGACGGTGAGGACCTTGATGGGCTCGTCCATCAGCTCGCGACGGAGCGAGTTGGTGATGCAGTTGACGGCGTGCTTGGTGGCTCCGTAGACGCCCGAGTCCGACCGCAGGGCGGCCACCGACGAGATGTTCACGAGATGCCCGTCGGCGCCGCACGCCCGCATGGCCTCGACCGCCGCCCGGGATCCGACGAGGAGGGCGAAGACGTTGGTCTCGAGCATGACCCGCCAGTGCTCGGGGTCAGACTCCTCGAGGATCGCCTCTGGATGGCTGAGCCCGGCGTTGTTCACCATGATGTCGAGCCGCCCGGTGGACTGCGTGGCGCGGGCCACGAGACTCCGCATCTCCTCCACCTGGCGGACGTCCACCACCAGTGCCTCGGCGCTGCCCCCGGCGGCGGCGATCCGGCTCACCGACTCGGCCATGGGGGCAGGGGTGCGACCACCGAGGACCACATGAGCCCCGGCTGCACCCAGAGACTCGGCGATGGCGCGTCCTATGCCGCTCGAGGCGCCGGTGACGACGGCTGTCCGGCCGGTGAGGCTGTTCGGGGCCACGGGATCAGACTCTTCCGGCGCGTTCGGAGGAAGGAACGAGGGGGAGGAACTAGCGCCGCGGCGTCATGTCCAGGTCCGGCGGCGGCTGGTCGGGGATCTTCCACTTGAGGAATGACTTGTCATAGACGTCGTGGTAGGCGTTGGCGGCATCGACCATGGCGTTGAAGGCGGCGTCGAAGGAGTCCCAGTCCTCGGAGTCGATGCACTTGGCCAGGGTCGCCACCTCTTCGTCGATGAACTTGTCCATATTCTCGGCGTACTTGGGACGGAGGAAGGCGCCTTTCTCCATGAGACCCCGGGCCTCTTTCAACTGGAAGCGGGCCAGCGCCTGATTGCGGGCCTGGCCGGCGTAGTAGCACTTCCAGATCCGCGCCCCCACCAGGGGCATGATCTCGGCCATCCCGGGCATCAGATGCCCGAGCTCGCTCAGGTCGAAAGTGCCCTTTCCGGTGTCGATGACGTGGTCGTGGTCCGCCGTGTCTGACATGGGTGAATTTCTACCACAAGGCCCTCACGGGGCCTCCGGTGCCGCGTTCGTGGGCGGGCGGGCCCCGTCGATACGATGCACAGGTGAGCGACGTCCGCCCTCCCCCTGCACAGGCGCCCCCGGTCCAGAGCCGGTTCTCGGCTTGGCTGGAGGTGCTTCGGACCACCAACCCGCCGTCGGGTCGTCCCCTCGACCCCGTGTCGCGTTGGCTGGTCCTCACCAGGGCCGCCGTCCTGCCCATGACGCTGGTGGCCGGCGCCGTGGCCACGCTCCTGGCCGTTCACCGCCCCGGCTTCCGGGCCGGTCTGCTCGTCCTGGCCTTCGCCGGTCTGATCCTGGCCCACGTGGCCAACAACCTCATGAACGACCTCTTCGACGTCGAGGTCGGAGCCGACACACAGACGTACCCCCGCGCCCTCTACGCCCCTCATCCCGTCCTGTCGGGGATGATCAGCAAGAAGGGCCTGGCCGCCGGCGCCCTGGTCGTGAACGCCGTCGACCTGGCCATCCTGATCGTCCTGGCCGTCGCCCGTGGTTGGCCCGTCGTGGCCTTCGCCCTGGGGGGATTCGCTCTGAGCTTCGCCTACACGGCGCCCCCGCTCCGGCTCAAGAAGCGCGGTCTCGGCGAGCCCGACGTCTTTCTCGTGTGGGGACCGCTCATGGTCTGCGGCACCTACTACGCGGCGGTGGGCCGCGTCCCGTGGGAGATCGTGGCGGCCTCGGTCCCCTACGGGTTGCTCTGCACGGCGGTGCTCATGGGCAAGCACATCGACAAGGCGCCCTTCGACGCACCGCTCGGCATCCGGACCCTTCCCGTGGTGCTCGGTGAGTCCCGCGCCCGGGTCGCCACCAAGGGCCTGATCGCCGCCTTCTACGTCACCGTGGTGGCCTGTGTCGCCGTTCGGGCCCTGCCCTGGCCGGCGCTGATCAGCCTCTTGGCCGTGACCAAGCTGATCCCGTCCTGGAAGGCTCTGAGCCAGCCGCGGCCCGACCAGCCGCCGGCCGGCTTCCCGGTGTGGCCGTTGTGGTTCGCCGCCATCGCCTTCGTCCACACCCGCCGGGCCGGGTCGCTCCTCGTACTCGGACTGATCATCGCCGCCATCGCCGACATCCACTGACAGAGCAAGGCCCAAGACGAGCAGGGCACACAGACGAGCAACGACACAGAGTAGACAGGAATGCGCCGGGAACGGCCCCTTGGTCGGCCGGCACGGGAGGAGGTCCCCGCCGTGGGCTTCGCCGACCAGCACGTTTCCGCCGATCTGAAGGTCCGTCCGCTGACGCCGCCGGCGCCCGGGGCCGGTGTCGCCGGTGCCGTCAGACCGCTCATCGCCCGGTTCCTCGGCGAACGGCTCCCGCTGCGGTTCGAGTTCTGGGACGGATCGGCCGTCGAACCGGCGACCGGAGACGGCACCCCCGGTGCGGTGGTGAGGATCCACTCGGTCGACGCCGTCCGTCGCATCCTCTGGGCCCCGGGGGAGATCGGCCTGGCCCGGGCGTTCGTGGCCGGTGAGATCGAGATCGACGGCGACATCTTCTGGGCGCTCCGGGCCCTGAGCGAGGTGTCGGCCAAGGACCGGACGCGTCTCGGGCCCGCTGTCCTACCGGCCGTCGTGAAGGGTGCGCACCGGGTGGGCGCGTTGCGCTTCGCCCCCCGACCGCCGGCCGAGGAGGTCCGGCCGCGGGGCCGGCGGCACTCGCCGGGGAGAGACGCCCAGGCCGTCAGCCATCACTACGACGTGGGCAACGACTTCTACGAGCTGGTCCTGGGTCCGAGCATGACCTACTCCTGTGCCCGCTTCGTCGGCCCCGACACCAGCCTCGAGGAAGCCCAGTGGGCCAAGCACGAACTGATCAGCCGCAAGCTCGGCCTCCACGAGAAGCCGGGGGCCCGGCTCCTCGATGTCGGTTGCGGATGGGGGTCGATGGCGCTGCATGCCGCCACCTGTCACAGCGCCAGCGTCGTGGGTGTGACGTTGAGCGCGGCCCAGGCCCATTACGCGCGACGCCGGGTGGCCGACGCCGGCCTGTCGGACCGTGTCGAGATCCGGTTGCAGGACTATCGCGATCTTGCGGGTGAGTCCTTCGACGCCATCTCCTCGGTCGGGATGTTCGAACACGTGGGCTCGTCGCAGATGGGTCGCTATTTCGACACGCTGCACGACCTGCTCGTTCCCACCGGGCGCCTTCTCAACCACGCCATCTCCTCCCCCGGCGGATCGAGGATCACGGCCCGGAGCTTCATGGGCCGCTACGTCTTCCCCGATGGCGAGCTCCAGGACGTGGGAGAGGTCCTGCTGGCCATGCAGCGGGCCGGCTTCGAGATCCGCGACGTCGAATCGCTTCGCGAGCACTACTCACGGACCCTCCACGCCTGGGTCGCCAACCTGGAATCCCGATGGACCGAAGCGGTGGCACTGGTCGGGGCCGCCCGGGCCCGGGTCTGGCGGCTCTACATGGCCGGCTCCGCCGTCGGCTTCGACGACGGAGGCTTGGGCGTCCATCAGGTGCTGGGGGTGGTACCACGAGCCGACGGTTCCAGTGCCATGCCGCTATCGCGTGACGGCTGGGTCTTCTGAGAGCTAGGTCCCGTTCCAGCACGTCGTCGGTGGCGCGAAGATCGGCGTCGTCACCACGGGAAGGTCAGGCGACGGTTCGAGGGTGATCGTCGGATTGTCCGGGTCCTTCACCGAGTTCCCCCGGGTCCACTTGTCCTCGCAGCGGAGAAGGGCCTTCTTCTCGGGCTGATGGAGCGAGGCGGCGTCCCCACCCGCCCACATGTCGAAGCGGTAGAGCTTGAACTTGGCCCAGTCGCGGTCGCACTCGGAACATTCGTCGGCGTGGATGAAGTAGCGCTCCATGTAGGGGACGTAGATGATCTCGCACCAGGGCAGCTCGTGGACGTCGGTGGCGAAGGTGATGGGGTCGTCGTACGTCCCCGTCCCGCCGGCCCGGGTGCGGTTGTCGCAGACGTGGGCGATCTTCGTCCCCGGTGGTGAATTGTCGACATAGCCGTAGAGCGTCATGAAGGCCTGGACGGTCCCCGTCGACTGCGGTGCCGGCGCCGGCACCGACCCGGCATCAGCCACGGTGGGGGTGCCGAAGAGGAGGAGGCCGACGGTGAGGAGACCGAGGCCGAGCCTCTTCGTCGGGTACCGCAGAAGCTTCATCATCGGCACAAATGTATGCTCTCGATCGGGCACACGTCGTGGAGATGAACTACTTCAAGGGTCGGGGAAGGTTCGGTGACGAGACCAATGCCGCCGGATCGAGTGTGATCGCCGGGGCCTACGCGACGGTCGTCCCGGCCGACCTGAAGACGCCAGAACGGACGCCATCCTGAACCCAGCCGGTCCGTCTCGGACCCCCCTGGAGCTGATCCCGGGCACGATGGCGAGCGGCGGTGACGCCGTGGCCCGCACCCCCGACGGCAAGGCGGTCTTCATCCGCGGTGCCCTCCCCGGCGAGCGGGTCCGCGTGCGCCTGGTGGCCGATCATGCCAAGTACGCCGTCGGGTGCGTCGACGAGTTGGTCGAGGCTTCACCCGACAGGGTGGCGCCACCGTGTCCGGAGCTGCGGCGCGGGTGCGGGGCATGTCAATGGCAGCACGTCTCGGTCCCCGCCCAGCGTCGCCTGAAGGAGCGCTTCGTGGTCGAGGCCATCGAGCGGGGCGGAGTGGACTGTCCCGCTCCGAACCCGCCCGTCGAGCTGGATCCCTGGGCTTTTCGGACGACGATCAGCGCCGCCGTCAGCCAGGGACGGGCCGGCTTCCATCAGACACGATCGGATCGGATCGTCCCGGTGGATGCCTGTCTCGTCGCCCATCCCCTCCTGGGGGAGCTTCTCGTCGGCGCCCGGTACCCCGGCGCCAGGAAGGTTCTTCTGCGCTGCGGAGCCCGCACCGGTGAGCGACTGGCGGCCACGACCCCGACCGGTCTCGAGATCAGCGTGCCTGAGGACGTGCACGCCGGGCACTTCCACGAGTTCGCCGCCGGACGTCGGTGGCGGGTCTCGGCCCGGTCGTTCTTCCAGAGCAGGCCCGACGGCGCCGATGCCCTGGCGGGGATCGTTCGGTCCGCTGCCGACCAGATGGGCGCTCCGTCGACGGCGGTCGATCTCTACAGCGGTGTCGGCCTCTACGCCGGGGTTCTCGCTCGGCGGGGGTGGTCGGTGACGGCGGTCGAGGGCTCGCGAAGCGCCGTCGCCGACGCCGAGATCAATCTCCGGGGTTCCGAGGTCGCCGTCGTCGGTGCCGACGTCACCGGGTGGGCGCCCTCGCGGGCCGATCTCGTCGTGGCCGACCCCAGTCGGATCGGCCTGGGGAGTCGGGGAGTCGACGTGGTGGCGGGGACTGGCGCCCGACGGGTGATACTGATCAGCTGTGACGCCGCCAGTCTGGGCCGTGATGCGGCGCTCCTGCATCAGGGGGGTTACGCGCTGCAGGCGGTGACCCTGGTGGACCTCTTCCCGCACACCTTTCGCGTCGAGGTGGTGACGGTCTACGACCGCTGAACCGCTGCCGGCCTCAGGGGGATCCGGTCAGCAGGGTCTCGGATCGAAGGAGGGGAGCGTCGACTGCGCCGTCGACACCGTGTGGGCGCCTCCGGTGGCGTGACCGGATGACGGACCTCCGGTGGACGGAGCCGCGTTCGACGACGAGTTGGCGGCGGACGCCGCCGACGGTTCGGCGATGGGCGAACCGTAAGCGTCGAGCGGTGGGGTGGTCACCGTGCCGGGGGCCTTCCCCAGGAACTGGGTGATGACGGACTGGGCCTGGGATGCCTCGACGATCTCGGCGCTGCCGGCCGCCGAGCCGGCGCCGACGGTGGGGACGGTGGCGGTCCGCAGGTTCGATCCCGAGAAGCCGTGGTACTTCACGGCCAGGGAGAGCAGTTGGGAGGACGAGAGCCCGCCGATCCTCACGTCGTGGACGACCGAGCCGATGAAGGCGTTCAGAGTGAGCGGGTTGTAGGTGGACTCGGCCTTGTCCAGGAGAGCCTCGATGACGACGTTCTGGCGCTGGATCCGCCCGAGGTCGCCGGTGGGGTCCGGTTCCCACACCCCGGGGCTGACCTCGTACTGGTAGAAGCGCGAGCGGGACAGGGCCAGGGTCTCGCCGCCGTTCAACGTCTGGCACCCCGTCCGGGTGATCGAGAGGCCCGAATTGTTGTTGCCGTCGTCGTCGTCGCGGGCCGGATAGGGGAAGTTGAGGTTTATGCCGCCGACGGTCTGGACGGCGTTGATGAGGCCGTTGAAGTTGATGAGAACCCACGACTGGATGGGGATGCCGAAGGAGTTCTGGACGGTCTGGACGAGCGAGTCGACGCTGTCGTTGAGTGCGGCGTTGATCTTCTGGTCACGGGTTCCGAGCTGACTCAACCACGAGGCGTCCAGGCCCGACAGCTGGACGTAGGTGTCACGGGGGACGGACAGGAGGCTGGCCGTGCCCGTGGCCGGGTCGACGTGGGCGATCTTGATGGTGTCACTGTGGGCGCCGCCGGCTTGGGAGGTCGTTCCGAAGTGGGCGTTCTCGGCCGGCGTGTTGTCGGCCCGGGAGTCGTCCCCGATGATGAGGATGTTGAAAGGCTGACCGGAGATGACGGCGGCGCAACTGGGGCACTTCGACGTCTTGATCTGTCCCAACCGGTACCGGAGGTAACCGTAGGACCCGCCGAGCACCACCAGGAGAACGGCCACCACCATGACCGCCGTCCGCATGAGCCGCGCCCGGCGGTTGAGCCGGCGCTTCGGTGCCTTTCTCGGCGGCGACGGCGCCACAGGTGTGCTCCGGGCCGCCATGGCCGGGGTGGCGGGCATGATGTGCCGCGGCGCCGCGTGTCGTGGCGCGCCGGAGCCGGGACGACGTCTGGGGATAGGCCGGTCGATATCGCTGGCCACGCAGTGACGGTACCGCAATGCCTCACTGCGTTGGGTTCACCCCACCCACCCGGGGTCGCCGACAGCCCTCGAAGGCCGGCATCGTCCAGTCCGGCTCCTTTAACACTTCGTCTCGTGACAACGTGCTTGGCCCACCCTGCGTGAGGAGAGGGTGGCGCCGGTGGCAGCGGACCGAAAAATAAGGGTTGGCGGGGCCATCGGGAGGCCGCATGCCTTGGCTGTGAGTGGCGCCCTCCTGGTCGGGGTGGGGTTCTTGGCGGGCTGTGGAGGGTCCACCCGTTCGTCGGGGTCGGGACCGACGAGAGCGACGACGTCAGTTCCGCCGTCCACGACATCCTCGATCGCCGTCCCGACATCGACGGGGCCTCGGGTGCCTCCGGTACCGTCGGGATTCGTGCCGCGATCGTTCACGGCGATCAGCGCCACCCACTGGTGGCTGCTCGGCAGTGTGGCCTGCGGCTCCCGGGACTGCCCCACCATCATGACGACCACCGACGGCGGGGTCACCTTCCGGTCACTGCCGGCGCCCGGCGGCTCGTTCGGGCCGAGCCTGAGGTCGGGCCCGGCCGCCGCCGGCATCCGCTTCGCTGACGCCGAGGACGGTTGGGTGTTCGGTCCGGCCCTCTACGCCACCCACGACGGAGGGCACCATTGGGCGTCCATCCCGGTGCCCGGCCAGGTGCTGGACCTCGAACCCGGGCAGGGAGAGGTCTTCGCCGTCGTGGCGCCGACCTCTCCGGCTTGTGCCCGGAGCGGAACGTGCGCGAGCGGTGCGCCGGCACCACGGCTGTGGCGCGCACCGCCTGGGAGCGACGACTGGAGTCCTGATCGGGCAGCCGGCGACGTGAGCGGGGGTCTGGCCGTCCACGGCGACTCGGTGTGGGTCATCGACTCGATGGCCACGGCGGACGGTTGGGCGTTGGGCACCGGCCTCGTCCATTCGACGGACGGTGGAGACCACTTTGCCCTCGAGCCGGAGGAGATCACGGGTGTCGCCTGCTCGTACTCGCCGGCCAGCGACACGGTCGTCTGGGCCTATTGCAGCGGCGGCCACTTCATGTTCTCCTACGTCTCGACCGACACCGGCGCCCAGTTCGCGCCGGTCGGGCCGAGCGGGTCTCCGCCGACCCCTAATAACTATCCGAACGGTTCCACGCTCCAGGCGGCTTCGCCCACGACAGCGGTGGCGGTGAACGACCTTCCCGGCAGCGCTCTGATCCGCACCGTCGACTCGGGCGCCACGTGGAGGACCGTGGCGCTTCCGCCGAACCAGAGCGGGACGTGGTCGATCATCGGCTTCACGACACCCGGCGTGGGCTATGCGTTCTGGGAGCCCGGGCCGGCGACCGGTCTGAGAGGCACCACCCGACTGTGGCGGACAACGGATGGCGGCGCCACCTGGGCGCCGGTCATGGCGTTGTCCTGACCGCGAGACAGGCCGCCGTCCGGGACGATCGTCAGCCTGTGCACGCCGATGTCGAAGAGGTGGTCTTCCCCGTGTAGTCATTGGTGTTCCGGAGGTTCTGGTGGACCTGCGGCCACGTCCCTCGGGGCCCGCACGCCGGGGCACCGGTCCGCCAGATGAAGAGCTCCCCCTCGCGCGTCCCCGTCACCAGCACCTGCTGCCGCATCGACCCGAGGGTGCCGAACACCGCTCCACCGGTGACCCATCCACCGGTCAGCTTGGGGAAGCCCGGGGCCTCGTGCCCCTCGGCGT
The DNA here is from genome assembly GCA_963800065.1 of uncultured Acidimicrobiaceae bacterium. GTDB lineage: Bacteria > Actinomycetota > Acidimicrobiia > Acidimicrobiales > UBA8190 > CAWJFJ01. Next base: position 65,075 of record CAWCZO010000007.1, read on the forward strand.
CGAAGGCCCGCAGATCTGAGTCCGAGCTCGCCTCCACGGCGTAGGCCTGTCCTTTGCTTCCCGTCAGGTCGGCCACGATCGGTTGGTCGAAGAACTGGAGGCTGTCCATCACCTGGGGGAACCCCGGCAGAAACGACCCGGTGGTGGCGTCCCAGGCGTCGAGCTGGCTGTCGTGCGGGGTCTGGTCGGCGGGCTCGGAGACGTCGAGCAGCTCCCCGGCGCTCTCGGCCGAACTGATCACGTCGAGAGGTCCGTGGCCTACTGATGCCGCGCCGAGGGGGGCGATGATCGGCATCCCGAGAGCGGGAACGCTGGTGGCGACGATCCCCGTCGAATTCGACCGGGACCCCGACGGCCCCGACGCCAACACGTCGGGCTGTCCGTCCGTCGTCCCGAGGGCGTCGCTCCCGTCCGCCCGCAGCAGGTACACCGGACCGGCGTCGCTCTCCACGGCGATCGTGGTCGTACTACCGGGACCGGTGGCAACGGCCGGGCCGTTGCTGGCTCCGTCACCGATGTCGGGGAGGAGGTCCGGATCGAGATCGGCGATGGCCACGGGCCAACCGGGGAGAAAGGCCCCGGCGTTCGGATAGCCCGGCGGATCGGGCGTGCCGGCGGCGGCGTGGTGCAACGACCCGTCGGGCCAGATGGCGTAGACCCGACTGTTGGCGGCATCGGAGAGTTTCCCGAAGGCCGAGAAGAGCGCCCCCAGGTACCCGAGCGATGCGTTCGGTTCTCCGGTGTACTGCTCGTTGGAGGTGACCACCACGTCGGGTGGTCCGCCCGGAACGAGTTGGGCGAGGGCGGGCGTGTCGACGAGCTTGGTCCCGGTGTCCCCGCCTGCGCCGGGAAGGAACGTCACCCCGCCGTCGGACGGATCGACCGACTGGACCTCTCTCGGATCCACCACCTCCACCGGCCAGCCCGGTGCCGGCTTGCCTTCAGGCGTCCAGGCGTACACGTGGCGGTCCATGGCGGCGGCGACCACATCGAGCGTCCCGTTACCCTGCAGATCCCCGAGAACCGGCGCCCCCAGGATCCCCCGGAGGACCTCGTTGTCCGTGTTGGTCACCCGTGGGGCGGAGAAGGCCGCGTCGGTGCGCGCGGGCCAGCCCGGCAGGAGCTTCCCCCCGGCGCTCCAGGCCCAGACCCGTCCCGAGAGATCGGTGACGACCACGTCGAGCGCATGCCCCGAGGCGTCGGCCAGGTCCCCCACGGCCACGCCACCCACGATCTCCCCCCGGGGTATGACTCGCACCGTCTTCGATCTGTAGGCCGCCTCGCCGGGGTGGTAGCCCGTGTCGGGGGCGGTGTGGACGGGCCAGCCCGGCAGGTCCTTCCCGTCGGCGCCATAGGCGTGCACCGTTCCGTCGGCCGTGGCCACCAGGAGGGCGTCGGTCCCGCCGGGCCCTATGGGGGCGAGCACCGGGGGGGCCACGATCGAGCTGGAGAAATGCGTGGGAGCCCCGTGCACGAGGCTGGGGTCCTGGTGCAGGAACTCGGTGCGCCGGGCCATGCCGACCATCCCGGCCGCGTCCTGGACCACCACCCGGATGGTGAACATGTACCGGTCGGGGACGGGTTGCCCGTTGGTCGCCGCCGGTGACCCGTCCAGCTTCACCGACGCCGGGAAGAGGGCGGCCACGCGCGCCAGGGGGATCTTGGCCAGTACTCCGGAGCGCACGCCGCGCCCGGTGCCTTCCGCCGCCACCCGCCACGCTGACTGGACCGGAGATTCGCCGGGAGCCACCTGGACCTCGTAGCGCCAGGAGGGGCTCCGGGTCGTCCCTATGACACCGGCCACCGTCACCTCCTGGGCCGGGGAGAGCACCTGGTACCAGGGCAACCCGTCGATCTCGGCCTGCGGGGGGATGCGCCCCGAGGAGATCCATCGCACCAGGCGGGCGGCGTCGATCCTTCCGTACCCGGACGTCGGGTCGAAGCCCGGTCCGGTGGGATCGCGCCGGGTGGTGACGAGTGGGAGCCCCGTCGTGACTTTGGTGTTGTGCGGCGGGCCGTTCGGTGGCGCCGCCGTGGCGAAGTCGATATCGTCCGCCGACATGGTCACCAGTTGGGTGATCTCGTTGACCGAGAGTGCCACCGGAGCCCCCGAGACGGTGTGGAGTCCGGGGTAAGGGGCGATGACATGGTGGGCCATGGCCACGGCCGCCGCCGATTCGGCCAGACCGACGATCCCGCCCGTCTTCCCGGTCGCCTCCGAGGAGCAGGAGGTGCTCTCGACGCTCACCGAGATGTTGGCCCCGACGTTCGTGCACCCGTTCAGGTACAGGTAACTGGGCGGAGTGAAGCTGGCGTCGTGGGTGACGCTGTTCACGACGATGGTGTTCTCGAGGACGGCCGGCAGGTTGTGGTGCTCGGACTCCTCGTCCGCCGCGCTGGCCACCACCGGAACGCCATGGTCCTCGGCGTAGTTGATCGCCTCCGTGTCGGTCTCGGTGACGTCGTAGGTACCGAGCGCCTCCTGGATCACCGTGGCCCCGGAGTCGACAGCGAAGAGTGCCCCCTCGGCGAATGCATTTCCCGAGGTGATGAAGGAGTCGCCCACCTTGATGGGCAGGACCATGCAGTCCGGGCAGGTGCCGACCTCCTGGTCGACGGTGGAGGCCGCCCCGACGGCATCCTCGGCGGTGCCGGTGCCGTGGTCGTAGTGCACGGCGTCGTACGGGTCGTTGTCGTCATCGACGAAGTTCCACCCGGCGATGGCGTCGGTGAATCCCGCCGGGCCCGAGCGCGCCGCGTAGTACCTGCTGCCGGGGGTCCCGAAAGCGGCGATCAGGTCGGCGGGAGAGATGCCGGTGTACCCGTACCCGTCCCCGTTCTGCGGAGAGGCGCAGAAGTAGGGCTTGGCGATACGGGGATCGTTGGCGTACTGAGCCACATTGAAGATCCCGCTGCCGTTGAGGTCATAGGGGTCGTTGTCGGCGAAATGCCGGCCGCCCGCTTCGAGCTGACTCTTCGTCATCCCTTGGGCGTTCTCGGGTGGGGGCAGCGCGTCGCGGTTCAGGAAGATCTTGTCGACGAGCGCCGGGTCGCACCACTCGATGCCCGAGTCTGTCACGGCGATCACCGTGGAGGGCCGGCCGGCCGTGGTCTTCCAGGCGGTGTCGACGCTGTTGCCCTCCACCCCGCAGAGCTCCTGGGGGTTGTCGGCCAGCACCGGATCGCTCGAACGGGCGCTGGTGAGCTTCACGTCCCCCCCGCCCTGGCTCCAGTTGGCCGGGCGTTCAGGGATCGGCGTCGCCGGCGTGTGCGGATCAGCGACCCACGAGGCGACCGCCGTGCCGGTCGGGACCGGAGGCCACGGGAACTGCCCCGTTTGCGTGGCCGTGCCCGAACCGGTGTTGGGGTCGGCGGTGGGAGCCGGGCATGACGACGGTCGGGTGTCCACCACCGCCGATGGCGTGGGCAACGTCGCCCGGCGCAGAACGGCGGCCAGTGGGGAGGAGGAGGTCGAGGAGGTACCGCAGGCGGCCAGGAGTGAGGCGCCCAGGAGGACGGACGCGGCGACCGGTATGCCCCGCCCACGAGCAGGCCGGCGTCCGTCCCGACCAGGCTCTCCACCGCCAATCGTTCGGCGTCCCGGCACCAGCCCAACGTAGCTGGTTGGCCGGTGCTGTCACCGTTGTTCGATGAGCTCCTCTTCGAGCTCCCGACGAACGATCGACGTCATGAGACGGCGCCCGGCGCCACTCTTTGGCCTTGAGCTTTCGGCGCGTTCACCCGTGGTCCTCGGACATCGAACACAGGGGACAGCCGCCGAGGACGTCACTGCAGGACCGGACGTCTGCGTGCCTGGCCAGCCACCGGTCCCGGGATGGGTTCGTCTCGCAGCCCGGCACCGAGCACTCGAGGCTGAGGTCGGCGTGGACGATGGCGACGCCGGGACACAACGAGTCGGGGCCGGCGGCATCGGAAGGCGGTCGCAACTCCGTGTCGTCGACGCTCGCCCCATGGCACACGGCGCAACGGGTACCGAGGACCGTCCGGCAGTTGACCACGTACCGGTGCCGTCTCACGGCTTCCATCAGGGTGCCGTGATCGAGGCATCCGGGCATGGAACAGGATCCGGTCCCGTCCGCATGGATGAGAAGGGGCTGGGTACAACTCATCTAATCCGGTTCCTGACGACGGGGGGAAGGGGACAGGTGCCGGCGCCGGTGGGCTGCCGGACTCGGGAGAGTGCCATAGTGGCACTTCCTAGTGTCACATAGGCGAGGTAGAGTGTCAAGCCAGGGGATAGTGACCGGCCGGTAGGGGGCGTGACAGCCAATGACCAGGGAGAACGCCAGCGATGCACCACCGCCCGGGGACCGGCCGACGCTGGGGGAGGAGACCCGGGCCGTAACCCAGGCGCGCATCGTCCGGGGCGCCACGGTCGCTCTGGCGGTGAGCGGCTTTGACGCCACCGTCGATGACATCGCCGCCGCCGCCGGTGTGAGCCGACGGACCGTGTTCCGTCACTTCGCCACGCACGACGAGGTGCTGGGTGCGGCGATGTCGGAGATGCTCGCCAGCTACGACCGCCTGATGCCGGGGCCACCCGCTCCCGGGACGGACCTCGAGACGTGGTTGACAGAGACGGCCGTGACCGTGCACGAGCTCAACGCTCGTCTGATGGGGAGGGCGTTCTGGGATATGCACGTGGAACGTCCCGGGATCTCGCCAGCGGAGCGGGACCGCCGGCGGATCGGGTACGCCGTCCAGCTCGCCCGCCATGCCTGGCGGATCGGGAACGGGAGCGGGCAGCCGCCGCCGTGGGTGGTCGATGCCTTTGCCCTGCAGCTCTCCGGCTTCGCCACCAACTGCCTTGTCGGCTACAGCGCCGAGAAGGCCGGGCGGGTGAGTGCGCGTGTCCTGAAAGCGGTGCTGGCGGCGGCGCTGGCCGAGGAGCACGGACGCGCCGCCAACTGACCCGTCATCGGTGGTGCGCCGGTTACTGCTGGTCCGACCAATCCATAAGGAGCCAATGGACCTGGGGAGGCAGAGAGAGCCCCAGCTGGGCCAGCCATCCGAAGAGGTCCCAGTAGTCCCGGTGCACCTTCAGCTTGTCCCCTTCGGTACTCCCCACCGACGCGCCGCGAATCGTCCATGACCGTCCCGAGGGGGGCAGTCCCTGGGCGATGGGACCATCGTTGGTTCCGACCATCTCCCATTCGAAGGCGTAGCTGTTGCCGTCGCGTTGGGTCGACGCCAGTTTGACCGATAGGTCGGAGGAGTTCTGGTGGCCCAGCGAGACGTGCTCGGCGATGGTTGCCGGGGTGAGAACGCGTCCCCAGGGGACGTCCACATAGACGGCATCGTCCGCCATCCGCTTGGCCAGGATCGACCCGTGGTCGTCGTTCCAGGCGTGGAGCCAGTCATCGAACAGGTCAGTGGCCAAAGCCCCACCTCCGGTGCCCCCTGATCAGAGGAACGATACCGGTCCTGCCCACGTCGGGGTCGTGGCGCCGCCGGAATACGCTCGACTCGCCGACCGACAGACGGATCGGCGCACTACCGTGGCCTGCGTGATGAGGATGCGTATCCTCCGACGCACCGTTCAACTTCTGCTGGCCCTCCTCGCCGTCCTCGGGATCGTGGGGGTCACAGGTGAGGCGAGCTCGGCGGCGGACAGATCCGGTCCGGTACGGGGACACTTCGCCTTCGGGTCTGACTGGCCCGCGTACCACCACGACGACCTCGGAACAGGTGTCGACCCGAGCGGTACCGATCTCTCGCCGGCGAGAGCGGCATGGAGCGCCACCCTTGACGGTCCGGTCTTCGGAGAGCCCCTGGTCGAGGCTGGACGCGTCATCGTCGCCACGGAGAACGACACCGTCTATGAGCTCGCCGCCGACACGGGACAGGTGCTGTGGGCGACGCATGTCGGCACGCCGGTGCCCGAGTCGGACCTGCCCTGCGGTGACATCGGACCGACGGTGGGGATCACGGGTACGCCCGTCATTGACCCGTCGCGCTCGGAGGTGTTTGCCGTAGCGGACGAAGACAACGGGGGCTCTATCGGGCACTTTCTGATCGGGCTGGACCTTTACTCGGGTGCCGTTCTGCTCAGAGAGCCCGTTGACCCGGCCGGAACGAATCCGGCCAACGAGCTCCAGAGGACCGGTCTGGCCCTCGACGACGGTCAGGTGATCTTCGGAATGGGGGGCAACGACGGTGACTGCGCTCAATACTGGGGCTTTGCGATCGCCGTGGGCGAATCAGGCGGCACGGCGCATGACTTTCAGGTCGACTCCGTCGCCGGTAACCACGCGGGGGCAATCTGGATGGGAGGAGCGGCGCCGATCGTCGATGACCAGGGGAACGTCTGGGTGGCGAGCGGCAACGGTTTCGGCTCCAACCCCGCGCCCGGCAATCCCAGTGATTCGAGCGATGCCGTCCTCGAGCTGACACCCAGCATGCAACTCGCCAGCTACTTCGCCCCTTCCTCCTGGCAGAACGACAACAACAGCGACTTCGACCTCGGCTCCTCCTCGCCCGCGCTGTTGTCGAACGGAGTCGTCTTTCAGGCGGGGAAGTCCCAAACCGGATACCTCGTCAACCAATCGCATCTCGGTGGCGTCGGCGGCCAGTCCGCCATTCTGGATCCGGGCTCGTTCTGCGGGAATGATGTCGACGGCGGAAATGCGATCGACGGAAACGTCGTCTACGTCCCGTGCATGGCCGGCATCGAAGCCGTTCAGGTCTCGTCGAGCACCTCGGCAACCGTCCTGTGGCAGACGCCCACCGGATCGCCGGGACCGGCCATCGTGGCCGGCGGCCTGGTGTGGACGATCAAGGGTGGCACCCTGTACGGGTTGAACGCTGTCAACGGCACCACCGTGCAGTCGTTCTCCCTGACGGGCGAGGCCAACCACTTTCCGACCCCCACCGTGGCCGACGGTCTCCTGCTGGCGCCCGAGTCGGACGGTGTGGCGGCGTTCGAGGGACCGGCGGGATTGCCGCCACCACCGCCGGCGCCGCCCCCACGGCCCGGATACTGGTTGGCCGCGCGCGACGGCGGTGTCTTCTCGTTCAACCCGCCGTTCGAGGGATCGGTGCCCGGGCTCGGGGTCCACGTGAAGAACATCGTCGGGATGGCCTACGACGCGGCCACCGGCGGCTACTGGCTGGTGGGCAGCGACGGCGGCGTCTTCGCCTTCGACGCCCCGTTCGAGGGATCGGTGCCCGGGCTCGGGGTCCACATAAACGACATCGTCGGGATGGCCTACGACGCGGCCACCGGCGGCTACTGGCTGGTGGGCAGCGACGGCGGGGTCTTCGCCTTCGACGCCCCGTTCGAGGGATCGGTGCCCGGGCTCGGGGTCCACATAAACGACATCGTCGGGATGGCCTACGACGCGGCCACCGGCGGCTACTGGCTGGTGGGCAGCGACGGCGGCGTCTTCGCCTTCCACGCCCCGTTCCAGGGATCGGTGCCCGGGCTGGGTGCCCACATCGACAACGTGGTGGGCGTGGCCGGCGACCCTTCCACCGGCGGTTACTGGCTGGCAGGTCGCGACGGCGGCGTCTTCGCCTTCGACGCCCCGTTCGAGGGATCGGTGCCCGGGCTCGGTGCCCACATCGACAACGTGGTCGGGATGACAGCCGACGCCTCCAGCGGCGGCTACTGGCTGGTGGGCAGCGACGGCGGCATCTTCGCCTTCGACGCCCCGTTCGCCGGATCGCTAGGCGGGCTGACGCTCGACCAGCCCGTGGTGGCGATGGCCGCCCCTCCTCCTCCGTGACGTACGACCCGGTCCGGCCAGGCTCAGCCGTCGCGCACAATGAGTAGGGAGGCGTCCGGCCAGACGTATCTGTGGCCCAAGGCTGTTCCTCCGCCGGGAAACGGCCCCCGCAGAGAACTCTCGACCCTCGTACCTCCCCGGGCGTCGTAGAAGGACTGGGCCGCTTTGTTCTGGTCGAGCACCCATAGGTAGATGGGACCCGGTGGCCGCTGCCGAAGGAGTCCGAGAGCGGCTTCGGACATCAGGCGGGTGCCGATTCCCGCGCCTTTCAGATCGCTTCTCACGTGGAGATTGTCGAGAAGCGCTCCCCATGTCGGATCGTGGTCGAACACGGTGTGGGCGAAACCGCAAACCTTTTCGCGGCAATCGGCGACCACGGTGTACTGGTCCCGACGGGGAGGAGCAAGGCGATCGGTCCAGACCTGAAGGCGATCGGCGACGACGTCACCGTCAAGGTATGAGTCCAGGTAGGCGCCGCGGTAGTGGAGTCTCCAACTGTCGGCGTGAAGGGTGGCGACGGCGTCGGCGTCGTGTTCGACAGCCTCTCGGTAGGTCACGACGGCGTCCGCTCGGTGTCGCTCGGACCGGGTGCCGGCCACGGCAGCCTCCTCATCGATCCTGGCATTGGCACCGTGCCGAAGCCGGCTGCCGGACCGTCGACGGGCCAGGTCCCTCAGGTCACTCTGGATGAACGGCGCTCAGGATACTGCGCTGTGCCAGGGAGCCGGGCACCGGGTCCTGGCCGCAGGGACTTGCGAACGCTCAGACTCCGCCCCCTTGCCATCCGAGGCGCCTCAAGTTGTCCCGGGACTTGCCGAAGGGTCGCGTCTGAAGATGTAGAGCCGGCCGTTTCCGTCAAAGGCGGCCTGTGACTCCACGTACTCCCATCCTTCCTTGGCCCTGTCGTTGAGCATCATCTGGAGACCACCCATGCCGGCGGTGTTCTTGTAGGTGTGCCCAGCGCCCAATTGTTGGATGTCGTATTGCCATTGAGTGGTCATGGTGACGACGGTATCGCCACGGCCGGTGGGTCCCCGGTCAGGCACGGAACAGGTCCGTGACCTGGTTACCTTCATGGTGCGATGGCGCGAAGGCCGGGTGATGACGACGTCGGGTACACCGGCACTTCGGCATCGCTTGCCTATGGCACACATTCGGTTGAAAGTCTCGCCGGAGCCACCACGGGACCGACAGTTACTGCCGCCAGTCGTCGGAAAACGTCGCCATCGACGGAGCCACCGTCGCCCGACGGCGTCCAGCTCCGACGAAACAGAATTGACACTTGATCGGTCCGTCCCGCTGGGCGAAACTGACCCGCATCCTCATCTAGTTGTTGCGGCAGGAATAATCCGAACGGGGGTTCAAATGACTCGGAAAGTCCTTCTCGTCTTCGTAGCGACCGCGTTGCCGCCGATTCTTTTGATGACGGTGGGATCGGGCGTCGCCCAGGCCGCTCGGACGAATCCTGTCGTTCAGCCCGGCAGCGTGACATGTGCGAACGATTGGACCGGCAAGATCACCTTCGCCCCGCCTCTCAAGACCGGCGGTACCGCCCTGTCTGAGGTGTTCACGGTCAAGGCGACCTTGGGTAACACCGCCAATCCGTGCGTCACCACCGCCGGCACGGTCGAGCTCGGAACGATCAAAGGAAAGCTCAAGTTTGTGGTTCCTGTCCCTGGTGGCGCCAACAACTGCACGACCATCTTCGGCGGTGGCCCGCGTGTTCCCGTTCCCGCCTCCAAGTTCAAGTTGACCTGGCTCGCTCCGGGTGCGCCGAGTGTCTGGAAGAAGCTTCCGCTCTTCTCGGTCGTCGGCACCTTGGGCGCCCCGTCTACCCTCACCGTCCATGGCGGCAAGGTGATCGGCTCGTTCGCCTCGCCACCGCCACCTCCACCCAGCGCGAGTCTCTCCGGGCCGTTGGCGGCTTGGGCGGGTGGAGCGATTACCGCAGCGTGCGGGACGGTAGCCGGACTGGCCGCCCTGCCGTTGAGTGCGCCCTCCACAGGAACCTGGTAGTCCCAGCAAGTATCCCGACGGTTCGTAAGGCGCCGATGTCCTTCTGGATCCCGGCGCCAGGGATCGGCGGCTCTCTTCCTCCAGACTGTTGATCGTTCTTCGACGGCCCATAGAGGCATGTCGACGGTCTGACCCCTGGGACGGGAGCACGGTGACACGCGCATCGGGGGAGGCGACGGATGGGGGTTCCGGGAAGGGCAACTTCAGGGGCAACGATCCTGGTTCTCGTGCTCCTGACGGTGGGTGCTGCCTCTCTATCGACCACCTCGATTCCGCCCACCTCGACGACAACCACGGTCCCGCCAGCAATTTCCGGCGGCCCCGTCTCGCTCTTGGCAGACGGGGTCGGGACGGCTCTCTTCGGAGAACCTGAATCCAGGGTTATAACCGTCCTCGACAGGACCTTTGGACGTCCGACGGCGACGAACTACCTGACGAATCCAGGCAATTGTGGGATTGGCGCCATCGTGAGATGGGGAGAGATTTCGACTTTCTATTCGCAGGGTACTTTTACCGGTTATCGGGCTCTCGGATCGAATGCCTCGTACCCCTCGGGAGGGGGGTTCTACGCCGGTGGGGTGGGGAATCAGGGAGTAACCCGAGCGGGCCTGCGGGTGGGAGACACTCTTGACCGGGCACGAGCGCTGTACGGTTCATCGTTGACAACCTCCGCTGCGCAGGGCGGTTCATGGTCGGTGCAGACGTCTGCCGGAGAGCTGCGCGGGTACCTTTCTGGCGTCGTCGGCCACGCGTCGATGCCACTTCTCATCGACAGCATCGGTGCGGGGAATGTCGGCTGTCCCGCGGTATCACCCTGATCTCCTCCCATCGGGAGGCTCCACCCTGCCCGGAGGTGCGCTACCCGATGGACACCTTCCGACCCAACCACCGCTTTGCGTTCGCATGCGGCATCGTTGTCCGAGTACTCCGGAAGAGATCGTCACCGTCGCAGGGACTAGGACGCTCGGCACCGACACCACCTGAGTTTCGCTTGCAAACGTCATTGTGGTTGCTTAGATTCGTTTGCGAGATTTGTCGTTGCGGACAAGGATTGACCGCAACTGACACGAGTTGTCTCTGGAGCTCTTTGGATCCGTTGCCCGGGGACGGCTGCGAGCAGTCAGAAGTAGCGGGAGGGGGGCGATGAGGAGGTCTTGGTGGTTCGGGACGTTCGCCATGGCGGGGGCGATCGTCATGGCGGGGACGTTGGTCATGACGAGCGAGTCGTCCTTCGCAGCCGACGGGCTCAACGGCCCGACGGGGGCGAGGTGGCAGGAAGCCGTCGCCAACCTCCCTCTGCCGGGGGAAGGGTGCTTCACTGCCGCCTATCCCGCGCTCGAATGGCATGCCACCCAGTGCAAGGTCGCGCCGGAAGTTCCATTCGAACCGGTGATGACGAATCAATCGGCGTCCGCCACGCTTGCAACGAAACCCGTTGGCAACGGAAACGACTACTCGGCTGTGGTGACTGGTCCGATTACCGAGGCAGCAGGATCATTTGCCAACGTGAGCCCGGATGTCACCGAGAAGGGCCAGTACGACGGCAGCGGATCGAAGCGCGCAAACACTTTCTCTCTCCAGCTCAACACGCAATTCTTTACCGGGTCGCCGGCGTGCTCAGGAAGTAGCAAACCGAGCAAGTGTCTGGGCTGGCAACAGTTCGTCTACGACACGCACTCAGACACCGTGTTCATGCAATATTGGCTGATTGACTACAGCGCAACGTGCCCGGCGCACTGGTTCTCGTATCAGAGTGACTGCTACACCAATAGCCCGGCGAGTACGTTCACCGGCGGCGCCCTCACCGCCGCGGAGCTGGCCACAGCGAAGCTGTCGGGATTCGCCAATCTGGGCGGCAATGACGAAGTGGAGTTGTCGAATGGCTCCCACGTCAGCAGCGTGGACAACCCTGACAGCGTGCTCGATCTTGCGCAGAGCTGGAACACCACCGAGTTCGGTGTCTTCGGTGATGCAGGTGGCGGCCAGGCGAAATTCGGCAAGAAGACGACACTGGAGACGCAGACGGCGCTCTCCAGCGCCAGCCTGGCGGCCCCAGAGTGTGTGAAGGAAGGCTTTACCGGGGAGACGAACAGCCTCGAGCTGACCGACACTCCGGCACTCGGGACTGTAGCGACGCCCACGATGGGCTCCGAGCAGACCAATCGCACTACTGAGCATGCGAGTTGCGCCACCGCTCCTGGCTGAACATCGTGGCGGAAGGTCCGGGTGCCTCCCCGATCGCCGTAGAGGGACTTGTTACACACCAGACGGCGGCGATAGTTCGAGGGGAAGAACGGGGTCAGTAGTCCATGTGGGTACGAAGACGCCGTCAATCGCGGCCCACGGCCGCCGAGGGGGCCGTCTCAGACCACGGGGCCAGCCGCGTGGGTGCCGGGACGGCCAGGGCTCCCGCTCGGCGGCACATCTCCTGGACGGCGTTGGCCATGATGACGGTGGGATCCGTCGGCTATCTGGGGTCCGCACCGGCCACGTCGGTCTTCGGCCTCGCCTCGGTGTTCCTGTACGTCCTCCCTGCATTCGTGTTCCTGGTGCCCGTCTCCCTGGTCGCCGCTGAGTTGGCGTCAGGCTGGCCGGGTGGTGTCTACAACTGGGTACGAGAAGGTGTGTCCGCCCCCATGGGGCTCCTGGCCGTCTGGTGCGAGTTTGCACAGACGATTTTCTATTACCCCGCCCTGCTCGCCTACGTCGCCGGGACGCTCGCCTACGTCATCGATCCGAGTCTGGCCGGCAATGGCGTCTACAACGCTGTCGTCATCATTGTCCTGTTCTGGGGCGGCGTCATCATCTCCTCGCGGGGGCTTGGACTGGTGGCCAAGCTCTCCTCGAGTGGAGCGCTGATCGGGACCTTGATCCCGGGGGCGATCCTCGTCGCCCTCGGCATCGCCTACCTGCTGCAGGGAAACCACTCGGCTGCCCCGATGAACACGCACCATCTCCTGCCGGCGTGGACAGGTATCGCCAGTGTCGTCCTGGTCGTCAACAGCTTCTTCACCTATGCCGGTATCGAGGTGAATGCCGTGCACGTTGACGACCTCCGGAACCCGAGTCGGGAATTCCCGAAGTCCATCTTCCTCGCCATGGCACTGGTCCTCGCCATCTTCATTCTCCCCACGCTGGCGATCGCTTGGGTGGTCCCCGAAAAGAAGATCAGCTTCACGGCGGGTGTCATGCAAGCCTTCAACGGTCTCTTCGCGGACTTCGGGATGAAGTTCGCGGTGCCGCTGGTGGCCATCGCTCTTGTGATCGGGGCCCTTGCCGGAATGATGTCCTGGCTCTGCGGTCCCTCCGAGGGCCTGCTCAGGATCGGGCGCGAGCAGGGCTTTCTCCCTCCCTTCTTTCAGAAGGTGAACCGCAGGGGGATCGAGCTACGCATCCTCACGGGACAGGCGATGGTGATCACCGTCATCGCCCTGCTCTATGCCTTCGTACCGGACGTCTCGCGCGCCTACTGGGTATTCGCCGTGATGGCCACCCAGGTCTATCTCATCATGTACGTCCTGATGTTCATTGCCGCCGTCCGGTTGCGCCGATGGCAGCCGGACCATGCCCGCGGGTATCGTGCACCGGCTCTCGGCATTCTGTGTCTCGTCGGTGCTCTGTCGTCGGTGGCCGCTCTGGTCATCGGCTTCATCGCTCCGTCGCAGTTCGGTCACTCGGACCGGCTGGTCTATGCCCTCCTCATACTGGGAGGGATACTCGCCATCGGGATCGCTCCGCCGCTGTTCCTGGATCGGGTTCGCAAGCCGGGATGGAAGGTCGCCGGCAGCGCCCCGACCCCCGAGTTCTGACCTCCCCCGCTCACCTCGGCAGGAACTGCATCACGGGGGCCGTTGAACGATCTGTAGAAGCAAGTCTGGACGATGTCATGCCAAGAGTTCCAAGTCAGCCAGGACGAATCAGGTTGGGAGGTAAAAGACGTTCGTATCGGGGGTCGAGCCGAGTACAGCGTCGGACGGGTTCGAGAGAGTCACCGTCACCGAGGGATAGCACGGTACATCGGCCCCGTTGTCGCAGCCGCTAAGGGTGGTGGGGTCGACCGTGAACGGGATCGTGACCGTTGTCTGGCCCGGCGCGAATGTGATGGTGCCCGAGCTCGGGCTGAACGACGACGCTGCCCCTGCCCATGCCGCCCAGTACAACAGCGCTGATGGCCCGTCCGACGTAGTGAAATCGACCTGGACGGTATTCGATGTGGGGGCACTGAGCGTCGCCGCCACCGCTTCGGATGGGTAGGTGAAGACGCTGTCCGCATCGAACGACGCTTCGGGCGGCGATGCCGTCGGTCGGACCTTCGCCGATCCGGGATGGCCCTCACCCTTGACGTTCAATGCCCGGACGCGGACCTTGTAGAGATGTCCATTGGTGAGCCCGGTGACCGTACAGGTCGTCGCCGTCGTCGTGGTGCAGCTCTGGCTGGCAGCCGTCACCGCGTAACCGGTGAGGGGGGAGCCGCCGTCGGATACCGGCGCGCTCCATGACACCAGTGCACTGCCGTTGCCGGGCAACGCCGTGACCCCGGTCGGAGCTCCGGGCTTCTTGACGGCGGAACCGTGGGCATCGGCGGGAAGGCTCACACCGATTGTGAGGAGCACGTTCAACATGAACCCCGGTGCGAGCGACCGGAAAACCTTGCCGCTGCGAGCCGGGAGATGACGGCGAATCCGATCTGACCCGAGGCCCATGTCCTTCCCCTTTCGCGTCGGGCTGGGGTGGCAGCCTCGGCGAGAACGGGTCGAACTCCGGTTGTAATGCCCAGCCAGGTTTGACCGTCTCCGTCCAAGAAATCGGCCCAACGGACACGTGTGGTCTGTTCGTGGTCTGGTGCCCTTGTTTGATGCTTTACGTGTTGGCCACCGACCCCGAAACGGGACTGACCAGCGAAAATCATTGGAGCGGGCGAGGAGAATCGAACTCCCGTTCTCAGCTTGGGAAGCTGATGTTCTGCCGCTGAACTACGCCCGCGAGAGCCTGCCCACACTATCGTGCTGCCCGTGGTGCTCTCAGACCGGACCATTCGTGAGGAGCTGGAGAAGGGGCGGATCGTCATCGACCCCCTGGGGCCCGGTTGCATCCAGCCCTCGTCGGTCGACCTGCATGTGGACCGCCACTTCCGGCTCTTCCGGAACCATTCCATGCGGGTGATCGACGTCCGGGAGGACCTGGAGGACCTGACCGAGCTGGTCGACGTCCCCGATGGGGATGCCCTCATCCTCCATCCCGGTGAGTTCGTACTCGGATCCACCCGGGAGCGGGTCTCGCTCCCCGACGATCTGGTGGCCCGGCTCGAGGGGAAGTCGTCTCTCGGCCGGTTGGGCCTCCTCATCCACTCGACGGCCGGGTTCGTCGACGCCGGGTGGGACGGGCACCTCACGCTGGAGCTCTCGAACGTGGCCAATCTGCCCATCACCGTCTATCCGGGGATGAAGATCGGCCAGATCAGCTTCCTGCAGATGACGACGGCCGCCGAGAACCCCTACGGTTCCAAGGGCCTCGGTTCGAAGTACCAGGGCCAGCGGGGGCCGACGCCCAGCCGGTACTTCGAGAACTTCCGTACCTGATCAGTCCCCCTCAGCTGACCAGACCCTTCAGGAGGAGACGTGCCCGTCAGGATCGCCATCGGGATGGCTTTGACCTTCGGCGCCCTCGCCATCGCCGGACGCCGGTTCTTCTTCCTCTTCCGCCTGGTGAAGTCGGGCAAGCCCGATGCGGGCCGCTTCAGGGACGTCCCCGCCCGGGTGGGAGCCGAGTTGTCGGAGGTGGCCGGACAACGCAAGCTGCTCAAGAAGCCGGTGGCGGGTCTCGCCCACTTCTTCACGATGTGGGGTTTCACCATCCTGTTGCTGACCATCATCGAGGCCTACGGGGACCTCTTCACCAAGACCTTCGCCATCCCCGGGATAGGTCACTGGCCCGCCGTCGGGTTCATCGAGGACTTCTTCGCCGTGGCCGTTCTCGTCTCTCTCGGCGTCTTCACCGTCATCAGGCTGGTGAACGCCCCGAAGCGGCGCCAGAGGGCCTCGCGCTTCTACGGCTCACACCTGGACGCCGCCTGGGTCACCCTGGCCATGATCTCGGGGGTGATGGTCACCCTCCTCGGGTACCGGGCCGCCCAGACGAGGACGGGCGACTTCCCCTACGACCACAGTTGGTGGACGTTCGCCTCGCACGGGATCGGCGAGGCGTTCAACTCGGTCAGCACCGGGACGGCGCTGAACCTGGAGACGACGTTCCTGCTCCTGAACCTCGCCTTCATCACCGGCTTCCTCGTCTTCCTCTCCTACTCCAAGCACCTCCACATCTTCCTGGCGCCCATCAACGTGGCCGCCTCGCGGCGCCCGGTCGCCCTCGGACCGCTCTACACCACGCCCGACATGGACATGGAGAACGTCTCCGAGGACACCGTCTTCGGAGCCGGTCACATCGAGGACCTGAGCTGGAAGCAGCTGCTCGACACCCTCACCTGCACCGAGTGCGGGCGGTGTCAGGACGCCTGTCCGGCCTGGACCACGGGTAAGCCCCTCTCCCCCAAGCTCCTGATCATGGGACTGCGCGACAACCTCTTCGAGTCGGCTTCCCGGCTGTTGCACGCCGGTCGAGGTGGCTCTGCTGACGAGGCCGGAGGCTCCGTCGCCGAGGTACCCACCCTGGTGCCCGGGACCATCGACCCCGACGTGCTGTGGTCGTGCCTCACCTGCGGAGCGTGCGTGGAGGCGTGCCCGGTGGACATCGAGCACGTCGACACCATCGTCGATATGCGCCGTTACGAGGTGCTCATGGAGTCGAAGTTCCCTCCCGAAGCGGGCCTCATGCTCCGCAATATCGAGAACCAGGGCGACCCGTGGGGTCTCGGTGCGGCCAAGCGGACGGAATGGACCGAGGTCCTCGACTTCGAGGTCCCCGTCATCACCGGGACCATCCCCGACGAGATCGAATACCTCTACTGGGTGGGCTGCGCCGGTGCCCTCGACGAGCGGGCCCGTAAGGCCACCCAGGCCACGGCTCGACTCCTCCACCGCGCCGGCGTGCAGTTCGCCATCCTCGGTCCCCGGGAGTCGTGCACCGGCGACCCCGCCCGTCGGCTCGGGAACGAATACCTCTACCAGGAGATGGGGAAGGCCAACATCGTCACCTTGAACGAAGCGGGAGCCAAGAAGGTGGTGGCCTCCTGCCCTCACTGTTTCAATTCACTGTCGCGGGAGTACCCGGACCTGGGGGGCAACTTCGAAGTGATCCACCATTCCATGCTCCTCAGTCATCTGATCGAAATGGGCCGACTCACGTCCGGTTCCCTGGACGCCAAGGTCACCTACCACGACCCCTGCTACCTGGGCCGGCACAACCGGGTCTTCGACGAGCCCCGGCAGGTGCTCGACTCCATCAGCGGAGTCGAGCAGATCGAGATGCGTCGCTGCCGGGAGAAGAGCTTCTGTTGCGGCGCCGGTGGGGCCCGGATGTGGATGGAGGAGGACATCGGCAAGCGTGTCAACCTGGAGCGGACCGACGAGGCCCTCACCACCGGAGCCGACGTCGTCTCGACGGCCTGTCCCTACTGCCTCATCATGCTGGATGACGCCGTCCGGGCCCGTCAGCGCGAGGACGACGTCCGGGTCATGGATGTCTCCCAGGTGATGGAAGCGTCCATGCCTGACCGGACGATGGGAAAAGGCTCTTAGTTGAATGCCCTGTTGTCCGCTTCCCGGAGGCGTTCGGACATGGCCACCAGCAACTTGTGAGCCAGGGCGGGCATGGCGTCGAGGAGCCCGTTGAAGCGCCGTTGCTCGAGGACCAGCAGGGTCATGTCGGTGTCCGAGATGACAGTGGCCGACCGGGGGCGACGGTCGAGAAGCGAGAGCTCGCCGAAGTAGCCGCCGGGCCCCAAGGTGGCGGCCTTCCGACCGTTGCGTCTGACCGAGGCGGTGCCGTCGACGATGAAGAAGAACTCGCGGCCGATCGAGCCCTCCTCACAGAGGACCTTCCCGGCATGGACCGTCACCTCGTCGACCGTCCGGCGCAGTGTTCGGAGTTGACTGGCGGACAGGGCCGAGAAAAGCCAGATGCTCCCCAGGTCGATGTCTTTCGGACGCGGCGTCATCCCCGGGAGGCTAGTCAGCCCCGACTGGCGATGCTGGTTGTCGCTGCGAAGGGCCGCGGTACCCTTTCCGGATGCCGGACAGTCGTGGCCCTGAAGACGCCGAGGACGGCCCACCCCGGCTGAGCTTGTGGCACCGGATCCTTCTGGCTCTCCCGAGTCTGAGGCGTGACGGGGACAAGGGCCCGCCTATCGAGCGCTTGCGCAACGCCTTGGTGAAGCCGGTCGAGCCCAGCGCCGCCGCCAAGGCCAAGGCGGCGGACGTGCCCATGACGATCGAGGAGCTCGAGGCGGCCAACAAGTCCGCCGACGACAAGGAACGGCTCGTCGGGCTGCTCCTGGCGCCTGTCGCCGCCGCCCTCGGCATCATAATCAGCAATGTCAAGATCGCCGGGGCCCGGGCGGCCCTTCTGAGCAACGGCAAGGTCAACCCTCAGCACCACAACCTGTCGACCTACGACGAGTTGGAGCTGATCTTCCTGGCTCTGGCGGTCCTGATGCTGCTGACGGCGTTCTACCGGAAGCGCCTCGCCCTCGGGATCGTCATGGCCCTCTACGGGCTGTCGCTCTTCAACCTCCCTCCGTACTGGGGGTTCGGCTTCCCCTATATCCTCGCTGGCGCCTGGCTCCTGGTCCGGGCCTATCGACTCCAACGGGCACTGAAGGAGGCGAAAGGCGAATCACCGGCCCGCTATGGTCCTCCCCGTGGCCGCGGGCCGACGGGCGCCGGAAGGCCCCGTCCCAACAAGCGCTACACCCCGCCCACCCCGCCGCGCCGTTCCACGCCGCCGAAGTCCAAGTCCAAGTCCAAGTCGAAGCCCGAGGACGAGAAGCAGGCCGGGTGATCAGGGTCGGCGTCGAGCACGCCGACGCCCCCTCCTGACGGCGGCTCCTGCCAGAAGCACCAGGCCGACGAGGACGATGAGAAGGACCGTGGGCACGATGTACACCCTCCACGACGCCTGCTCGGCGGCCAGGATCGTCTCGGTGGTCACGAGGGCGGGGTCACCGGGGACCGAGACTCCCCGGATGACCGTCCCCGGAGGGCGGAGGGTGTTGCCCGGAATGTTCTCGTTGTAGCGGCGGCCGTCGAGGGTGAAGGACCCCCGGCAGGCGTAGCCGGCGGCGTTGCTGCCGCTGCCTCCGAGCAGACCCCTACACCCTGACGACGTGATCGTGACGGCCACACCGTGCTGGTGGAGCCGGGTGATCTCGCCGTTCTTCTGGGCTCCGGCCACGAACAGGACGACGACCAGGGCAGTCAGGCCGACAAGCAGGAGGCCGACCGCGACACGGGCCACGGCCCGGGTGTCCACTCCCGTTCCGACGCCGGAGGCCCGGAGAGTGGAGAGGGGCTCGCTCTCCGTATCGGGGTCGCCGGCATCCGGGTTGTCGGGGGCTCGGGCGATTCGGAGATCGTAGCGGGGAGGGTTCCGGACTGATGGGGGCCCATTCGCCGCCGATCTCGTTCACGCGCTGGTAACACTCACGTGACGATCCGGAAACGACCGCCCGCCATCATGTCGGCGGCAGGGCGAACTCCTGCTGTGGCCTTGGCGGACCCGCTCTCTTCAGGTGATGCCTTGTCCATGGCCCGGGGCGCCAGGACGCATTGACGACACGAAGGGAGTACTCGCCGTGCTAGGGGCTGCACACTTAGTTCCGTATCCCAGTTGGCTGAACACGGGCGACAACACGTGGCAGGTCACAGCGGCCACGTTCGTTGGCCTGATGAGCCTGCCCGGTCTGGCCGTGCTCTACGCGTCGATCGTGCCCAAGAAGTGGGCGGTCAACGTACTGGCCATGATGTTCGCCGGCTTCTCTCTGGTCCTCATCGCCTGGGTGTTGTGGTCCTACAAGATGGGCTTCGGTTCCACCTCACTCGGAGGTGGTGTGCACAACGGCGTGCAGACCCAGCTGAGCAACGTGGGGTGGGTCAAACACTTCTTCGAAAACCTGGTGGGTAAACCGGGCCAGGTCCTGAACTCGGTCAACGAACAGGGTCAGGCCGTGTCGGCGGCCAACACGGCGGTGCCATTCCACTTCCCCACGGATTCGCTCCTTTACTTCCAGTTCGTGTTCGCCGCCATCACCCCCCTGCTGTTCCTGGGGAGCGTGCTGGGCCGGATCAAGTTCAGCGCCTGGTGCCTCCTGGTGCCGCTGTGGTCCACCTTCGTCTACGGCGTGGACGCCTTCCTGCTCTGGGGCGGCGGCTACTTCGCCCAGGAGGGGTCACTCGACTTCTCCGGTGGGTACGTCATCCACATGTCGGCCGGTGTCTCGGGCTTCGTGGCTGCCTGGGTCCTCGGACCCCGACTGCTTCGAGATCGAAAAAACGCCTTGCCCAACAACCTGGTGATGGCGGCCGTCGGGGCCGGCATCCTGTGGCTGGGCTGGAACGGCTTCAACGGTGGAGACCCGTACTACGCCGGTGCCGACATGGCCGCCGCCGTGGTCAACACCAACCTGGCCACCGCCGTGGGCCTCATGGTCTGGGTGGCCATGGATGCCTGGCTCTCGAAGGAGAAGAAACCCGCTTTCCTCGGCGCCGTCAACGGCATGATCTGCGGTCTGGTCGGGATCACACCGTGCGCCGGATTCGTGAACGGCTGGGGTGCCATCGCCGTCGGTGCCATCTGCTCGGCCGTCGTCTGGACCTGCTGGAACTACCTCTCCAAGGTGCGACCCTTCTCGAAGGTCGACGACGCGCTGGGGGTCATCTACACCCACGGCATCGCCGGGTTCGTCGGCGGCATGCTCCTGGGCATTTTCGGAGACCCGAACACCCTGGAGCTGGGGTGCGGCAACCTGAATGCCTCGGGGCAGGTCATCAGCACCACGCAGCAGCAGTACATCACGGCCCATGGTGGCTGCACCCCGTTCGGGGTGGACGGCTTGATGTACACGGGCTCGGCCCACCAGCTCTGGGAGCAATTCCGGGCCGCCATCTGGGTCATCTTCTGGTCAGCTCTCGTGACCTTCATACTGATGAAGCTGATCGGGTTGGTCCTCCGGGGTGCCCGGTACGACGCCGCCGTTCTCGAAGTCGGCGACCTGGCCATCCACGGCGAGGAGGCCTTCCCCGAGGAGACGCTGGCGCAACGGGTCGGGGTCAGCTCCATGGCGGGAGACCCGACCTCGGCGTCGTTAGCATCGGACGAACCTGATCGGGGGCCGCCCTCCGGGGCGGAGAGCTGACCGGACCACTACGAGCCCAAGGAGAAACTGATCATGAAGCTGGTCGTAGCGGTTCTCAAGCCGTTCAAGCTCGATGAGGTGAAGGAGGCGCTGAAGAACGCCGGCGTCCAGGGGATGACGGTGGCCGAGGCCCAGGGCTTCGGACGGCAGCGGGGCCACACCGAGGTCTACCGGGGTGCCGAGTACGAGGTCGACTTCGTTCCGAAGATCCGGATCGAGGTGCTCGTCGACGACGCCCAGGCGGCCGAGGTGGTCGACGCCATCGTGGCCACGGCGGCCACGGGCAAGATCGGCGACGGGAAGGTGTGGGTTCTTCCCGTCGACACCGTGGTCCGGGTCCGTACCGGAGAACGCGGGGCGGACGCCCTGTAGGGATGTCTGTTGCCGGGGCGGGGTCGGCTGTGGCCGGCCCCGCCCGGCTTCAGCCCTTCCGACAGAGGCGTCAACCGGCCTGGTGGGCCGTGGCCTCCTTCGCCGCGGCGATGGCGTCGGGGTCGCCGAGGAGGCGGTCGCCGTTGACCGAGAGGTCGGCCCCGAGCTGGAACACCCAGGGAACGCCCGTCGGGATCTCGAGACCGACGATCTCCTCGTCGGACAGGGCCATGAGGTACTTGACGAGGGCCCGTAGCGAATTGCCGTGGGCCACAACGAGCACGCCGCCGAACGAGTACAGGTCGGGGACGATGACATCCTCCCAGTAGGGGACCATCCGGGCCACCACATCGGCCAGGCACTCCGTGGCCGGGAGGGCGGTGGCCGGGACGTTGGAATAGCGCCGGTCGTGGACCGGGTGCTTCTCGGGGGCGATGGCGGGGGGCCGTACCGTGTAGCTCCGCCGCCAGACCTTCACCTGCTCGATCCCGAACTCGGCCGTGATCTCCTTCTTGTTCCGGCCCTGGAGGTCGCCGTAGTGACGCTCGTTGAGCCGCCAGTGCCGGCGGGCCGGGATCCAGGAGCGCCCCAGTTCGTCGAGGGCCAGGTTGGCGGTCCGGACCGCCCGGGTGAGCACCGACGTGTGGAGGACGGTGAGCTCGAGCCCCCCTCCTGCTCGGCCAGGAGGAGGCGCCCGGCCTGGCGGGCCTCCTCCTCACCGTCGGGCGTCAGGTCGACGTCGACCCATCCCGTGAAGAGGCCCTCGGCGTTCCAGGTGGACTGACCGTGGCGCAGGAGGACCAGATCGGGCACGCTACCGACAGTAGCGGTGCCGCCCAAACGTCATGAACCGGCCGGGATCGGTGGCCCGGGTGGGGCGGCGTTCCCCGTGGCCAAGCCGGGCGTCGACCTGATGTCCCTACGGAAAGTAGCGGTACGGCCACTTTCGTCGCTCCGGGGGATCCCGAAAGGGGATCCCGAGAGGGGATCCCGAAGGGGATGAGGAATGGCAGAAATCTTGACTCTTATGCACTCAGAATCGCTATACTGATAATCATCAATCAGGGGACGGGCGAAGGTCGCCAGGTCCCGGACAAGATTCGGAGGCAACACAGATGTCCAAGGCGGTCGGAATCGACCTCGGCACGACCAACTCGGTGGTGAGCGTCCTGGAGGCCGGCGAGCCGGTCGTCATCCCCAATGCCGAGGGGGGGCGGACCACGCCCTCGGTCGTGGCTTTCTCCAAGTCGGGCGAAGTCCTGGTGGGAGAGGTGGCCAAGCGACAGGCCATCACCAACCCCGAGCGGACCATCCGGTCGGTGAAGCGCCACATGGGGACGGACTGGACCATCGACATCGACGGCAAGAAGTACACGGCCCAGGAGATCTCGGCCCGGATCCTGCAGAAGCTGAAGAGGGACGCCGAGTCGTACCTGGGCGACACCGTCACCCAGGCCGTGATCACCGTCCCCGCCTACTTCGACGACGCCCAGCGGACGGCCACCAAGGAGGCCGGTCAGGTGGCCGGCCTCGAGGTCCTGCGGATCATCAACGAGCCCACGGCCGCCGCCCTCGCCTACGGGCTGGACAAGGAGAACAAGGAGCAGACCGTTCTGGTCTTCGACCTCGGTGGGGGGACGTTCGACGTCTCCATCCTCGAGATCGGTGACGGCGTCTTCGAGGTGAAGTCCACCTCCGGGAACACCCACCTCGGTGGTGACGACTGGGACCAGCGGGTCATCGACTGGCTGGTCACCGAGTTCAAGAACACCGAGGGTGTCGACCTGGCGGCCGACAAGATGGCCCTCCAGCGGCTGAAGGAGGCGGCGGAGAAGGCCAAGATCGAGCTGTCGTCGGTCCAGGAGACCCAGATCAACCTGCCCTTCATCACGGCCACCTCCGAGGGGCCGAAGCACCTCGACCTGAAGCTCACGCGGGCGAAGTTCAACGACCTCACCGCCGATCTCGTGGACGGCTGCAAGGGCCCCTTCGAGCAGGCCATCTCCGATGCCGGCCTCAAGATGTCCGACCTCGACCACGTGGTCCTCGTCGGTGGCTCGACCCGGATGCCGGCCATCCAGGACATGGTCCAGGGCCTCACCGGGAAGGAGCCTCACAAGGGCGTCAACCCCGACGAGGTGGTGGCTATCGGCGCCGCCGTCCAGGCCGGGGTGCTGAAGGGCGAGGTGAAAGACGTCCTGCTTCTCGACGTGACCCCTCTCAGCCTGGGGATCGAGACCAAGGGCTCTGTGATGCACCGCCTGATCGAGAGGAACACCACCATCCCCACCAAGCGCTCCGAGGTCTTCACCACGGCCGACGACAACCAACCCTCGGTGGAGATCCATGTCCTCCAGGGCGAGCGCGAGATGGCGATGTACAACAAGACGCTGGGCAAGTTCCAACTGGTCGACCTGCCCCCGGCGCCGCGCGGTGTCCCTCAGATCGAGGTCACCTTCGACATCGACGCCAACGGGATCGTCCACGTCTTCGCCAAGGACCTGGCCACGTCCAAGGAGCAGTCGATGACCATCACGGGCCAGTCCTCGCTGGCCAAGGACGAGATCGACCGGATGGTCCGCGACGCCGAGGCCCACGCCGACGACGACCGCAAGCGCCGTGAGGAGGCGGAGGTCCGCAACAACGCCGACTCCCTCGTCTACCAGACGGAGAAGTTGCTCCGCGATCAGGGTGACAAGTTCCAGGGTGACGAGAAGGACAAGGTCGAGGCGGCGCTGAAGGAGCTCACCACGGCACTGTCGGGGACCGACACCGACAAGATCAAGGAGTCCACCGAGGCGCTGGTGAACGCCAGCCACACCTTCTCCCAGCGTCTCTACGAGGAGGCGGCCAAGTCGTCGTCCGGTCCCGCCACCGGCGGGAGTGACCACGGCGACCAGTCCGACGACGAGGTGGTCGACGCCGAGATCGTGGACGAGCCCTCGGCATGAGCCCGCAGGTCGATGACGCCGGTGGTAGCCGCCACCGGGCGCCGGGCGCCGGCGTCGAGCGGGATGTCCCCGCCGCCGGGACGCCCCCTCGCGCCGGCCGCGCGCCGGCCATCCGCACCGGGGGCGCGGCCGGGCCCGTCGGCGACGACGCCCTCGAGCCAGACGAGACGGAGGAGACGTTGGCCTCCGCCCTCGTCGACGCCGTCGTCGAGGTGGCCGAGGATGCGGTGACCGTGCTGTCGCGTGAACGCGACGAGTATCTCGACATGCTGCGCCGCGTCCAGGCGGACTTCGAGAACTACAAGAAGCGGATGCTGCGCCAGCAGACCGATCAGCTGGAACGGGCCAGCCAGAACCTGGTGGAGAAGCTGCTGCCCGCTCTGGACGCCTTCGCCCTCACACGGGCCCACCTGAGCGACACCGGCGCCGACTCCCCCGAGGTGAAGGCGCTGCTCCAGGCGTCCGATCTGGTGGCCGACGTCCTGGCCAAGGAGGGCCTCGAACGGATCGACGATCCGGGCGCGCCCTTCGATCCCACCGTCCACGACGCCGTGGAACACGCGCCGGTTGCCGGGACCGGTCCCGCCGCCGGCGGCGACGGGAACGAGGCCGACGCCGCCCCGACGGGCCCGGTGGTGGCCGACGTCCTGCGCCCGGGGTACCGGTGGAAGGGTCGCGTGATCCGGCCGGCCATGGTGCGCGTGCGCGGGTGAGCGGACCCGAACCGGTGAAGCGGGGTTCGAGCCGATGGAGAGGCCCGAGCCGATGAATGATGAGAGGGAGGTGAACGGTGGCCGCGCAACGTGAGTGGCTCGAGAAGGACTACTACCAGACACTCGGTGTGTCGGCGACGGCCACCGACAAGGAGCTGACGCGCGCCTACCGGAAGCTGGCCAAGCAGTACCACCCCGACGCCAACCCGGCGGCGGAGGACAAATTCAAGGAGATCAGCGCCGCCTACGACGTGCTCGGCGACTCGGCCAAGCGCAAGGAGTACGACGAGATCCGGCGCCTCGGTGCGTCCGGGTTCGCCGGCGGCGGATTCGGCGGACCGGGCGGATCGACTTTCCGGGTCGAGGACCTCGGCGACCTCGGCGACCTCTTCGGCGGGCTCGGTGGCTTCGGGAACCGGCGCTCACGGGGGGCCGGACCGCGGCGCGGGGCCGACGTCGAGGCCGAGCTCCACCTGTCGTTCGAGGACGCCGTCCGCGGCGTCACCACGTCGGTCAACGTGGCCGGCGAGGCGCGCTGCGAGACCTGTCACGGGAGCGGGGCGGCACCGGGGACCCAGCCGGCGACCTGTCCGATGTGTCACGGCAGCGGCTCGCTCCAGGACAACCAGGGCCTGTTCTCCTTGAGTCGCGTCTGCCCGCAGTGCAGCGGCCGGGGGACCATCGTCGAGACGCCGTGTCCCACGTGCCGGGGGACCGGGGTGACGCGCCGGACCCGGTCCGTGAAGGTCCGGATCCCCGCCGGCGTGGAGGACGGTCAACGGATCCGCGTGAAGGGTCGGGGCGCCGCCGGGCGGGCCAACGGGCCCGCCGGTGACCTCTACGTCGTCGTCCATGTCGACTCCCACCCCGTCTTCGGGCGGCGGGGGAAGAACCTGACCCTGGCCGTCCCCATCACGTATCCCGAGGCGGCCCTGGGGACGACCATCACCGTCCCCACCCTCGACGACCCCGTCACCCTGCGGGTGCCGGCGGGGACGCCGACGGGCCAGACCTTCCGGGTCAAGGGACGCGGGGTGCCCTCGGGGGGACGACGCGGCGGAGGCGATCTGCTGGTGACCGTCGAGGTGACGGTGCCCAAGAAGATGAACGACGAGGAACGCGCCGCCGTGGAGGAGTTGGCCCGCGTCTCCGACGCCGCCCCCCGTGACCATCTGGGGGCCCGGTGAGCGTGAACGATCCCCGTCCCACCCCGATCCGGTTGGCCCCTGCGGTGGGCGGCCGCGCCGACTCGTCCAGGCGGGCCGAGCCGGCCAACCGCGCCGAGACGTCCACACGGGCCGTCTACGTGATCTCGGTGGCCGCCGAGCTGGCCGGGGTCCATCCCCAGACGTTGCGCCTCTACGAACGCCGCGGCCTGGTCGACCCCTCGCGGACCGGCGGGGGGAACCGCCGCTACTCGCCGCGTGACATCGAGCAGCTCCGGAGGATCCAGGAGCTGACCGCCGCCGGGCTCAATCTGGAAGGGGTCCGGCGCGTGCTCGAGCTCGAAGCCGACGTGGCCCGCCTGGAGGGCGAGATCGAACGGATCCGGGCCGAGGCCCAGGACGCCGTCGAGAAGACCCATCGTCATTACCGCCGGGACCTGGTGCCCGTCCGCCAGTCACTGGTGGTGTCGCGCCCCGGTTCGGCCGGCCGCCGCAGGAGGTAAGTACATGGCCATCGACCCCAACCGCTGGACGATCAAGTCCCAGGAGGCCTTCGCCGCCGCCTCGGAGTTGGCCCGGACCCAGAACCACGCCGAGATCACCCCGGAGCACCTGCTGGCCGCGCTGCTGGCCCAGCCCGAGGGCCTGGCCGTCCCCATCCTCGGACGAGCCGGGGTGGAGCCGACGGCGCTGGCCCACCAGATCGACGAGCGCCTCTCGTCGATGGCCAAGGCCTACGGGAGCGCCCAGCCGTCGATGTCACGGGACCTCAGTCACGTCCTCGACGATGCCGACAAGGCCCGTCGCGACATGGGCGACGAGTACCTCTCGGTCGAGCACCTCCTGCTGGCCTTGGCCGATCGGACCGGCGCCTCGCGCGACCAGCTCCTGGAGGCCCTGCGCCAGGTCCGCGGCAGTCACCGGGTGACGTCGCAGAACCCCGAGGAGCAGTACCAGGCCCTCGAGCGCTACGGCCGCGACCTGACCGAGGCGGCCCGGCAGGGGAAGCTCGACCCGGTCATCGGCCGCGACGAGGAGATCCGCCGGGTCATCCAGGTCCTGTCGCGGAGGACCAAGAACAATCCCGTCCTCATCGGGGAGCCCGGTGTGGGGAAGACGGCCATCGTGGAGGGCCTGGCCAACCGGATCGTGGAAGGCGACGTGCCCGAGGGGCTGCGGGACAAGCGGGTGGTGGCCCTCGACCTGTCGTCGATGGTGGCGGGGGCCAAGTACCGCGGCGAGTTCGAGGAGCGCTTGAAGGCCGTCCTGAAGGAGATCACCGACGCCGAGGGCGAGGTCATCACCTTCATCGACGAGCTCCACACCATCGTGGGGGCGGGGGCCGCCGAAGGGGCTATGGACGCCGGGAACATGATCAAGCCGATGCTGGCGCGCGGCGAGCTCCGGCTCATCGGGGCCACCACCCTCGACGAGTACCGGAAGTACATCGAGAAGGACGCCGCCCTCGAGCGCCGGTTTCAACCCGTCGTGGTCGGTCAGCCCTCGGTGGAGGACACCATCGCCATCCTGCGCGGCCTGAAGGAGCGTTACGAGGTCCACCACGGGGTCCGCATCCAGGACGCCGCGCTGGTGGCGGCGGCCGTCCTCTCCGACCGCTACGTCACCGGCCGGTTCCTGCCCGACAAGGCCATCGACCTCATGGACGAGGCGGCCAGCCGGTTGCGGATCGAGATCGACTCGCTGCCCACCGAGATCGACATCGTCACCCGGCGGATGCGCCAGCTGGAGATCGAGCGGATGGCCCTGGCCAAGGAGACCGACCCGGCCTCGGCCGACCGGCTGGCCCGGCTCGACGAGGAGCTGGCCAACCTGACCGAGCAGGCCGACGCCATGACGGCGCGGTGGCAGTCGGAGAAGGACGCCATCGCCTCCATCCGGACGCTCAAGGAGGAGCTGGAGAGGGACAAGGGGGAGGCCGAGCGCTTCACCCGTGACGGCGACCTGACCCGCGCCTCGGAGATCCGCTACGGGCAGATCCCCGTCCTCGAGCGGCGCATCGAGGACGCCACCCGGGCCCTGGCCGATCTCCAGGTCGACGGGGCCATGCTGAAGGAGGAGGTCGACGCCGAGGACGTGGCCGAGGTGGTGAGCCGGTGGACGGGGGTGCCTGTCACCCGCCTGCTCGAGTCCGAGCTCCAGAAGCTCGTCCACATGGAGCAGGACCTCGACGAGCGGGTGGTGGGCCAGGACGAGGCCGTCCGGGCCGTCTCCAACGCCATCAGGCGCAGCCGGGCCGGGCTGTCGGACCCCAACCGGCCCATCGGCTCGTTCCTCTTCCTCGGTCCCACCGGGGTGGGGAAGACGGAGCTGGCCCGGGCCCTGGCCGGGTTCCTGTTCGACGACGACCGGGCCATCACCCGGATCGACATGGGCGAGTACCAGGAGAAGCACAACGTCTCGCGCCTGGTCGGAGCCCCGCCGGGGTACGTCGGCTACGAGGAGGGCGGGCAGCTGACCGAGGCCGTCCGGCGCCGTCCCTACGCCGTGGTCCTCCTGGACGAGATCGAGAAGGCCCACCCCGACGTCTTCAACGTCCTTCTCCAGGTGTTGGAGGACGGGCGGCTGACCGACGGGCAGGGCCGGACGGTGGACTTCACCAACACCGTCCTCATCATGACGTCCAACCTGGCCGGTGACCCCCAGGACTTCTTCAAGCCCGAGTTCTTCAACCGGATCGACGAGGTGGTCCGCTTCCGCCGGCTCGACCGCGACGACCTCCGCCGGATCGTCGACATCCAGCTCGACCATCTCCGGGGGCGGCTGGCCGAGCGCCGGCTCGCTCTGGTGACCACCGACGCCGCCAAGGACTGGTTGGCCCGGACGGGCTACGACCCCGACCTCGGCGCCCGTCCCCTGCGGCGCGTCCTGCAACGGGCCGTCGAGGACCCCCTCGCCCTCACCCTCCTGAAGGGCGGCTACGCCGAGGGCGACACCGTCACCGTCGACCTCGCCCCCGACGGCGGGAACCTCGTCCTCACCTGAGGGGGCCCGCCGGGAGCGGGCTACACTGGGTCGTAATCCGGAGTCGATGACGGCAGGAGAACGCGTGCCCGCAACCGTGGTCGTGGGGACCCAGTGGGGGGACGAGGGCAAGGGCAAGCTCACCGACCTGCTGGCCCGCGACATGCAGATGGTGGTGCGCTACCAGGGCGGTCACAACGCCGGGCACACCGTCGTGGTGGACGGCGAGTCGTTCGCCCTCCAGCTGGTGCCTTCCGGCGTGCTCTACCCCCACATCACCCCGGTGATCGGCAACGGCGTGGTGGTGGATCCCGGGGTCCTCTTGGCCGAGCTCGACACGCTGGCGGCCAAGGGGATCGACGTCGGCCGGATGGTGGTGAGCGGGAACGCCCACTTGATCATGCCGTACCACCAGGAGCTCGACCGGGTGACCGAGCGCTTCCTGGGGAAGAACTCCCTGGGGACGACCCGACGGGGGATCGGCCCCGCCTACGCCGACAAGGCGTCGCGGGTGGGGCTGCGGGTCCAGGACCTCCTCGACGCCAAGATCTTCCGGCAGAAGCTCGAGGTGGCCCTCAAGGAGAAGAACGCCGTCCTGGCCAAGGTCTACAACCGGCTGCCCATCGAGGTCGAGTCGATCTGCGACCGCTACCTGGGCGAGTACGCGCCGAGGATGGGGCCCATGGTGGGCGACACCGTCTCGCTCGTCCACGACGCCCTGGAGGCGGGCCGGAACGTCCTCCTGGAGGGGGCCCAGGCCACCTTCTTGGACCTCGACCACGGGACCTATCCCTTCGTCACCTCGTCCAACCCGGTGGCCGGGGGGGCCTGCACGGGGAGCGGGGTGGGGCCGCGCGACATCGGCGAGGTCATCGGGATCGCCAAGGCCTACGTGACCCGGGTGGGGGCTGGCCCGTTCCCCACCGAATGCCTCGACGAGGTGGGCGACGCCATGGTGGAGCGCGGTCGCGAGTTCGGGACCAACACCGGACGGCGGCGCCGGTGCGGGTGGTTCGATGCCGTGATGATGCGCCAGGCCGTCCGGCTCAATTCGCTGTCCGAGGTGGCCCTCACCAAGCTCGACGTCCTCGACACCTTCGACACCGTCAAGGTCTGCGTGGCCTACCAGTCCGACGGCGAGCGCTTCATCCACCCCCCGTACCACCAGTCCACCTTCCACCAGGTGGTCCCCGTCTACGAGGAGCTCCCCGGGTGGCGCGAGGACCTCTCGGGGGCCACCGAGCTCGGCGACCTCCCCGCCGCGGCGCGCCAGTACGTCTCGTTCCTGGCCACCCAGATCGGCGTCCCCATCAAGCTGGTCGGGGTCGGCCCCGGACGCGAGCAGTTCGTCCGCTTCGCCGCGTGAAGGTCCCGCGGCCGTGAAGGACTCCGCACCTTGAGGGTCTGTGTCGTCGGCGCCGGTGGGCGCGAGCACGCCCTGGCCCTGGCCCTGGCCCGGACGGCCGAGGTGGTCGTCGCCCCGGGCAACCCGGGGATGGAGCGCCGAGGGGCGGAGGGGTACCCGATCTCGACAACCGACATCCCCCCCGAGTCGGTGGAGGCCGACCTCTGGGTGATCGGGCCCGAGCGGCCGTTGGTGGACGGGCTGGCCGACAAGTTGCGGGCCGACGACCACCTCGTCTTCGGGCCCGGCGCCGACGGGGCCCGCCTGGAGGGGTCGAAGGCCTTCATGAAGGAGGTCCTCGACGAGGCGCGCGTCCCCACGGCGCGCTGGGCCGCCTTCGACGAGGCCGGCCCCGCCCACGAGTTCGTGGACCAGCTCCCGGGGCCGTGGGTGGTGAAGACCGACGGGCTGGCCTCCGGCAAGGGCGTTCTCGTCACCGACGACCGGGCCGCGGCCCGGGCCGACATCGTGGCCAAGCTGTCGGGTGACGCCTTCGGTGAGGCCGGGCGCCGTGTGGTGGTGGAGGAAGCTCTGGTGGGGGCCGAGTGCTCGCTCCTCGTCCTCTGTGACGGCACCCGCATCGTGGCGCTGCCGGCGGCCCGGGACTACAAGCTCCTGGAGGACGGCGACGGCGGCCCCAACACGGGTGGGATGGGGTCGGTGTCGGCACCCGGGCTGGTGGCCGACGCCGTGGTCGACCGGGTCCTCGACGGATGCGTCGAGCCCGTCGTGGCGGCGCTGCGGCGCCGGGGGATCGACTACCGCGGCGTCCTCTACGCCGGGCTCATCCTCACCGCCGACGGACCGAAGGTCCTCGAGTACAACGCCCGCTTCGGGGACCCCGAGACCCAGGTGGTGCTGCCCCGGGTGGACGAGGACGTCACCGGGCTGCTGGCCGAGGCGGCCGCCGGGCACCTGCGGACCGACCCCCGACCGGCCGGGAGAGCCGCCGTCTGCGTCGTCCTGGCCTCCGAGGGGTACCCGGCCGCCCCGCGCACCGGTGACCCCATCGAGGGCCTGGGGCGGGCCGCCGTCATGGCCGACGTGACCGTCCTCCACGCCGGGACCGGGCGCGACGACCGGGGCCGGCTGGTGACGGCCGGCGGCCGCGTCCTGGGTGTCACGGCCACGGGCCCCACGGTGGGCGACGCCCGGGAGAAGGCCTACGCCGCCGTGGACGTGATCAACTGGGAGGGGATGCAGTACCGCCGTGACATCGCCGCCGGGATCGGGGTGGGGGGGACGGGTCGTGATCCCCCGGTACTCGTTGCCCGAGATGGCGTCGCTCTTCACCGACGAGGCCCGCCTGGAGAAGTGGCTGGAGGTGGAGCTCCTGGCCGTCGAGGCCCGGGCCGCGGTGGGTGAGATCCCGGCCGCCTCCGCCGCCGCCGTGCGCTCGCGGGCCCCCAAGGTGACGGCCGAGCTGGTGCGGTCGGTGGAGGAGCGGGAGAGGGTGACCGACCACGACGTGGCCGCTTTCGTCGACGTGGTCCAGGCGGCCATCGGTGGGCCGGAAGGGTCGTTGGTCCACCACGGGCTGACCTCGTCCGACGTGGTGGACACCGCACTGTGCGCCACCCTGACGGCCGCCGCCGACCTGCTCCTCGACGCCTCGGACGCCCTCGTGGCCGTGCTCAAGTCCCGGGCCACGGAATTCATGGACGCCCCCATGGCGGGCCGGACCCACGGGATGCACGCCGAGCCGACCACCTTCGGGGCCAAGCTGGCCCTGTGGTGCCTCCAGGCCGACCGTGACCGCCAGCGGCTGCGCGCCGCCCGCCGGGGTGTGGCGGTGGGGAAGTTGTCGGGGGCGGTGGGGACGTACTCGAACATCGACCCCGAGGTCGAGGCCTTCGTGTGCCGGGCGCTCGGTCTGGTCCCGGTGCCGGCCACCCAGGTGATCGCCCGCGACCGCCACGCCGAGCTGCTGTGGGCCTGCGCCTCGGTGGGGGCCACGGTGGAGATGATGGGGACCGAGATCCGTCACCTGGCCCGGACCGAGGTGGGCGAGGTGGAGGAGGCTTTCGCCACGGGGCAGAAGGGCAGCTCGGCCATGCCCCACAAGCGCAACCCGATCCTGTCCGAGCGCCTGAGCGGCCTGGCCCGTGTCCTGCGGGGCTACCTGGGGGCGGGGCTCGAGGACGTGGCCCTGTGGCACGAGCGTGACATCAGCCACAGCTCGGTGGAGCGCGTCATCCTCCCCGACGCCTGTCTGCTCACGTACTACGTCCTGCGCCGCGCCGCCGGGCTCGTCGAGGGGCTCGTGGTCCACACCGGGCGGATGCGGGCCAACGTGGTCGAGAGCTCGTTCGGACTGGTCTTCAGCCAACCGGTCCTGCTGGCGCTGGTGGCGTCGGGGATGAGCCGCGACGGCGCCTATCGTGTCGTCCAGCGCGACGCCCGGCGGTCGTGGGAACAGCGCCGGTCCTTCCGGTCCGTCCTCGACGAGGACCCCGAGGTGACGCTGGGGGAGCGGGAGTTGGACGAGGCGTTCGACGTGACCCGGTCGTTGCGCCACGTGGGTCGGTTCGTGAAGGCACTCGAGGAGGTGGAGGCGTGAGTCTGGAGCTCGTCCATGCCGGCAAGGTGCGCGAGTTGTACGACGCCGGTGACAACACGTTGGTGATGGTGGCGTCGGACCGGATCTCGGCCTTCGACGTGATCCTGGACGAGCCCATCCCCGAGAAGGGCCGTGTCCTCACCGCCATGACCATCTACTGGCTGGAGCTCCTGGCCGACGTGGCCCCCAGCCATCTGATCTCGGCCGATCCCGCCGATCTCCCGCCCGGTGTCGCCGATTTGGGCGGGGCCGCCGGCCTGGCCGGGATCGCCGGGCGGGCCATGCTGGTGCGGCGGGCCGAGATGCTCCCGCTCGAATGCATCGTCCGCGGCTACCTGGTGGGGTCGGGATGGGCCGAGTACGAGAAGTCGGGGACCCTCCACGGCATGGCCCTGCCCCGGGGCCTCCAGCAGGCCCAGCGTCTCCCCGAGCCTCTCTTCACGCCGTCGACCAAGGCCACCGAGGGCCACGACGAGAACATCTCCTACGACGACGCCGTCGACCTGGTGGGCAAGGAGACGGCCGAGAGGGCCCGCGACATCTGCGTCGAGGCCTACCGCCGCGCCGCCGCCGCCGCCGAGACCCACGGCATCATCGTGGCCGACACCAAGTTCGAGCTCGGTCTCATCGACGGGCGCATCGCCCTGTGCGACGAGGTCCTCACCCCCGACTCGTCGCGTTTCTGGCCGGCCGAGAAGTGGCGCCCGGGGACCAATCCCCCGTCCTTCGACAAGCAACCGGTGCGCGACTGGCTGTCGGCCACCGACTGGGACAAGACGCCGCCGCCGCCGCCTCTCCCGGCCGAGGTGGTGGCGGCCACCAGCGAGCGCTACGTCACCGCCTACGAGCGGATCAGCGGGCGGTCACTGGCCGACTGGTACGGTCCCGCCACGTGAGCGTCGCGTGAGGTTCGACGTCCGCGTCGAGGTCCGGCTGCGTCCCGGGATCGCCGATCCCCAGGGCGCCACCATCGAACGGGCCCTGCCGGCGCTCGGCTTCGACGGCGTCGAGGGTGTGCGGGTGGGCAAGGTCATCCGCTTCTGTGTGGAGGCCCCCGACGAGTCGTCGGCGTCGGCCCGGGCGCAGGAGATGTGCGCGCGGCTGCTGGCCAACCCCGTCATCGAGGACGCCGAGATCGAGGTCCACAGCGCCAGGGGGGCGCTGCGGTGACGGCCCGGGTCGGTGTCGTGGTCTTCCCGGGGACGAACTGCGAGCACGACGTGGTGCGGGCCCTGGAGATCGTGGCCGGCCGTGACGGCGGGTCGGCCGCCGAGCTCGTCTGGCACGGTGAGACTTCGGTGTCGCGGTTCGACGTCCTCGTCCTGCCCGGTGGGTTCGCCCACGGCGACTACCTGCGACCCGGCGCCCTGGCCCGGTTCTCGCCGGTCATGGAGGCGGTGACCCGCTTCGCCGCCGACGGCGGCTGTGTGATCGGGATCTGCAACGGCTTCCAGGTCCTCACCGAGGCCGGCCTCCTCCCGGGAGCGCTCCAGAAGAACAGCGGTCTGCGCTTTCTGTGCACGACGGTGCCGGTGGAGGTCTGCACCACCCGGACCCCGCTCACCGCCCGGTCGTCGGTCGGCGCCGTCCTGGAGCTTCCCGTCAACCATTTCGAGGGCAACTACATCTGTGACGCCGCCACTCTGGACCGACTGAAGGGAGAGGACCGGATCGTCCTGCGTTACCGGCGCAATCCCAACGGTTCCCTCGACGACATCGCCGGGATCTGCAACGCCGCGGGCAACGTCGTCGGCCTCATGCCCCATCCCGAACGGGCCTGTGACGCCCTGACCGGTGCGACCGACGGCGTGGTCCTGTTGCGGGGATTGCTGGCCGTGGGCGACCGGCCGGCGCCGGTCCCGGCCTGAATCAGCTCGTCGCCGGCGGTCAGCTCTTCGGCGTCCGGCCCCGCCCGATCCCGGCCCGCTCGAGGACGTCGGCCTCGACACCGGCGGCGCGCCAGGCGGCGTAGCCGATGGCCTTGCGCTCGCCGTAGGACCGGGCCACCTTCACGAAGCGCGCCTCGAGCTCGGCCATGTCGTCGCCGGAGGTGGCGCGCGCCAACTCACCCTCGAGGTCGGTGCGCTCCTGGAGGAGGTGCAGACGGGTCAGGGCGTCGGCCCCCGACAGCTTCTCGTTCACGGCGTCGAGCCGGCGGGCGATCGATTCCGGCGTCCGGCGGCGTCCCGGCCGGGGCCGCTGCCCCTCGACGGCCTCGAGGTAGAGCCGGACGGCGCGTCCCTCCTCGCGCCCCCGGGCCAACGCCTCCTTGTGGGCGGCCGACATGGGCCGCTTCGGTGTCTTGTCGGAGGCGAGCACCGGGCCATCATGCCGGTGGACCACCGGCCGCGCAAAGGGCGGCGGCGACGACCGCACCGGGTACGGTGAGCACCGATGTTGCACCGCGCCCTCGGTCTCACCGACGACGAGGCCGACCGGATCACCGAGATCCTGGGCCGGCCGCCGAACCACCTTGAGCTGGCCATGTACGCCGTGATGTGGAGCGAGCACTGCTCCTACAAGTCGTCGCGGCGCCATCTGGGTCGACTGCCCACCGACGGTCCCCAGGTCATCGTGGGGCCGGGGGAGAACGCCGGGGTCGTGGACGTGGGCGACGGGATCGCCGTGGCCCTGCGGATCGAGAGCCACAACCACCCCTCGGCGGTCGAGCCCTACCAGGGGGCGGCCACCGGTGTGGGGGGGATCCTCCGTGACATCTTCACCATGGGGGCGCGGCCCATCGCCTTGATGGACCCGCTCTTCTTCGGGCCCCCCGACGACGCCCGGGGCCGGTGGCTGGTGGAGGGGGTGGTGGCCGGCATCTCGGGCTACGGCAACGCCGTCGGTGTCCCCACCGTCGGCGGCGAGCTGACCTTCTCCCCCTGCTACGCCCGCAACCCCCTGGTGAACGTCCTCTGCCTGGGCGTCCTGCGGCGCGAGCACCTCGTCCTTTCGGGGGCCCACGGCGAGGGGAACCTGGCCGTCCTCCTGGGGTCCACCACGGGCCGCGACGGGATCGGCGGCGTGAGCGTCCTGGCCTCGGCCGGCTTCGGCGACGGCTCGGACGCCGACGACGACAAGCGCCCGAGCGTCCAGGTGGGCGACCCCTTCGAGGAGAAGCGCCTCATCGAGGCCTGCCTGGAGCTGCTCGGCCGGGGCCTGGTGGTGGGCATCCAGGACCTGGGCGGGGCCGGGCTGGCCTGCGCCACCTCGGAGACGGCCGGCCGCGCCGGCATGGGGATGGACGTCGACGTGGCCGCCGTCCCCCGCCGCCAGGAGGCGATGGAGCCGTTCGAGGTCCTCACCTCCGAGAGCCAGGAGCGGATGCTGGCCATCGTCACGCCCGGCGACCGCGCCGAGGTGGAGGAGGTCTGCCGGCGCTGGGAGGTCCGGGCCACCGTCATCGGGACCGTCACGGCACCGCTCCCCGTCCCGGCCGACGGTGGCGGGGGCGGCGGCCGCCTGCGCATCCTGGCCGGCCCCGGCGGGGAGGTCCTGGCCGACGTCCCCGCCGCCTCGCTCTCCGACGACGCCCCCCTCTACGACCGGCCCATGGCCCCACCGGCCGATCTCGAACTCCGGCGGGCCGACGACCCCGCCGCCCTGGCGCCGCCGGCCGACTGCGGGGCCGAGGTCCTGACCATGCTGGCCGACGCCTCCTGGGTGTGGCGCCAGTACGACCACCAGCTCTTCCTCAACACCGTGGCCGGTCCCGGGGGGGACGCCGCCGTTCTCCGCCTGGCCGCACCGGGCCTCCCGCCCAGCCGCCGGGGGCTGGCCCTGTCCACCGACTCCAATCCCCGGTGGTGCGCCGTCGACCCCCGGGCCGGCACCGCCCTGGTGGTGGCCGAGTCGGCCCTCAACGTGGCCTGCGCCGGCGCCCGCCCGGTGGCCCTGGTCAACTGTCTGAACTTCGGCAACCCCGAACATCCCGAGGTCATGTGGCAGCTGTCGGAGGCCATCGACGGGATGGCCGAGGCGTGCCGGGCGCTGGCCGTCCCCGTGGTGGGGGGCAACGTCAGCCTCTACAACGAGAGCGGCGGCGTCGACATCGATCCCACCCCCGTGGTGGCCGTCCTGGGCGTGATCGACGACCTGGCCCGGCGCCCGCCGGGGGCCGTCTTGGTGGCCGGGACGTCTCTGGTGATGCTGGGCGCCACCGATCCCCGCCTGGCCGGGTCGCGGTGGGCCGTCGACCACCGCGGCCACCGCGGCGGCGTCCTCCCCGCCCTCGACCTGGCCGCCCACGGGGGGCTGCTGCATCTGGTGGTCGCCCTGGTGTCCGGCGGCGGCCTGGTGGCCGGACTCCACGACGTCTCCGACGGCGGTCTCGGTGTGGCCCTGGCCGAGTGCGCCGTCCGCTCGGGCGTGGGCGCCGTGGTGGACGGCGTCGACGGTCACGCCGGGCTGTTCTCGGAGTCCCCCGGTCGCGTCCTGGTCGCTACGACGGATCCCGATGAGGTCCTGGCCCGGGCCGCCGCCGCCGGCGTCGCCGCCCGCCTGCTGGGCCACTGCGGCGGCGACCGCCTGGTGGTCGACGGTCTCGTCGACGTGGGCGTGGCCGACGCCACCGCCGCCTGGCGCGACGCCCTGCCCGGCGCCCTGGGCCAGACCCCCGCCGCCTGAGCCGGCCCCCCGGAGCGTGCCGTCAGCGGCGGCGGGCGGCCAGCTCCTCCAGGGCCGAGTCGGGGACGTCGAGATCCCCCATCCCGGTCCCCACCTCGAGGTCCGCTTTGAAGGTCCCGTGGTAATCCGATCCGCCGGTGGCCACCAGGCCGCGACGCCGCGCCATCCGCCGCAGGGCCCGCCGTTCGTCGGTGCTGTAACGGCCGTAGACGGCTTCGATCCCCCCCAGTCCGGCCTCGGCCAGCTCGCCCACCAGGCGTTCCAGGGCGGAAGGGTCGAGGCCCAGGGTCAGGGGGTGGGCCAGGACGGCCACCCCGCCGGAGGCGATGGCCAGCCGGGCCACGTCGGCCGGGGACAGGCGGGCCTTGGGCACGTAGGCGGGACGCCCGTCGGCCAGGAAACGGTCGAAGGCGTCGTCGACGTCGGCGGCCGCCCCCGCCCGGACCAGGGCCCGGGCGAAGTGGGGGCGGCCCAGTCCCGCCTCGCCCCCCGCCTCGGCCACCATGGCGTCGTAGTCGACGGGCGCCCCCAGCTCGGCCAGCCGGGCCCGGAGGTGGGCGTTGCGTTCGGCGCGGTCGCCGCGCAGGACCACCAGCTCGTCCTGCAGGGGCCCCTCCCCGGGCTCGACGAAGTAGACGAGGACGTGGACCGAGCCTCCGATGCGGGGCTGACCGGGTGGCGGCGACGGCTTGCGGCACGAGACCTCGCAGCCCGGGACGAGGGTGATCCCCGCCCGCCGGGCCGATGCCCGGGCCTCGTCCACGCCCTCCAGGCTGTCGTGGTCGGTGAGGGCCACGGCCGAGCAGCCGGCGGCGGCGGCCATCTCGGGGATGCGCCCGGGCCGCTCCGATCCGTCCGACACCGTCGAATGAGTGTGGAGGTCGATCACCGGCCGAGGCTACCGGCGGGGCCGGTCGACCGGGGAGGTTGGACCCGGCCGCGCCGGGGGACGATAGGCTCGTCCGAGGTGGGGAGCGCGGCGCTGGTGAACCAGATGGCGCCATGAGGGCGATGCGGTGAGGGCCGAGTGAAGGAAGCCTGTGGCGTCTTCGGCGTCTACGCCCCCGGCGAGGGGGTGGCCCAACTCACCTTCGACGGGATCTACGCCCTGCAGCACCGCGGCCAGGAATCGGCCGGCATGGCGGTCAGCGACGGCGAGGCCATCACCGTCGTCAAGGACATGGGTCTGGTCACCACCGTGTTCGACGAGCGCACCCTCGCCTGTCTCCCCGGGGATCTGGCCATGGGCCACACGCGCTACTCGACGACCGGCGCGTCGGAGTGGCGCAACGCCCAACCGGTCTACCGCTCGGTGGGGGGATCGGGTTTCGCCCTCGGCCACAACGGGAACCTGACCAACACCGCGGCGCTGGCCGAGCGGGCCGGGATGTTCCCCGGCGTGGTGGCGTCCGACAGCGACTTCGTGGCCGAGCTCCTGGCCCGCGAGTTCCCCGCCCCCGTGGAGGGGGCCGCGGCGCCCGACGGCGCCCTGGAGGCGGCGTTGCGCGTCGTCCTCCCGCTTCTCGAGGGGGCCTTCTCCTTCGTCCTCCTCGACGCCGCCCACGTGATGGGGGTGCGCGACGCCCACGGCTTCCGTCCCCTCTGCCTCGGCCGCCTGGGCCCGGCCGATCGGCCCGACGGGTGGGTGCTGGCCTCGGAGACCCCCGCCCTCGACATCGTGGGCGCCACCTTCGTCCGCGAGCTCGAGCCCGGCGAGCTGGTCGTCATCGACGGCTCCGGCGTCCGCTCCGTGCAGGCCATCCCCGTCGAGCGCGTCGACCCCCACCTGTGCATCTTCGAATTCGTCTACTTCGCCCGCCCCGACAGCCACCTCTACGGCAGGGAGGTCCACGCCGCGCGCCGGCGGATGGGGGAGCGGCTGGCCGCCCAGGCGCCGGTGGAGGCCGATCTCGTCATGGGCGTCCCCGAGTCCGGTGTCCCCGCCGCCGAGGGCTTCGCCCGGGCCACGGGCATACCGCACGGTCAGGCCCTGGTGAAGAACCGGTACATCGGCCGGACCTTCATCACACCGGGGCAGGGGGCGCGCGAGGAGGGCGTGCGCCGCAAGCTCAACCCTCTGCGCGAGAACATCGAGGGCAAGCGGATCGTCGTCGTCGACGACACCATCGTGCGGGGCACCACCCAGAGGGCGGTGGCGCGGATGCTGCGCGAGGCGGGGGCCCGCGAGGTGCACCTGCGGATCTCGTGTCCCCCGGTGACGTGGCCGTGTTTCTACGGCATCGACATCCCCAGTCGCGACGAGCTGATCGCCGCCAAGAGCACGGTGGCCGAGTTGGAGGACTACCTGGGGGTCGACTCCCTGGCCTACCTCTCGCTCGACAATCTGGTGGCCGCCATCGACGCCCCCGGGGCCGGCTTCTGCTCGGCCTGCCTGACGGGGAGCTACCCCGCCCCCGTGCCCGTGGAGCTGAGCACACGGGGATCGTCCCGCCCGCGTCAGGCCGCCCCGGCCCCCGCCTGACGTGACCGGGCGCCCGGCCGACGGCGGCGCCACCTACGCGTCGGTCGGTGTCGACATCGCCGCCGGCGACACCGCCGTCCAGAGGATCCGCCGGCACGTGGCGTCGACGGCGCGTCCCGAGGTGCTGGGTGGCATCGGCGGCTTCGGTGGCTGTTTCGCCTTCGAACCGGGGCGCTTCGCCCATCCCGTCCTGGTGGCCTCCACCGACGGGGTGGGGACCAAGGCTCTGGTGGCTCGGGACGCCGGTCGTTTCGACAGCATCGGGATCGACCTCGTCGCCATGTGCGTCGACGACCTCGTCTGCGTCGGGGCCGAGCCCCTGTTCCTCCTGGACTACGTCGTCACCGGGAAGCTCGTCCCCGATCAGATGGAGGCGCTCGTCGCCGGTGTGGCCGACGGGTGCCGGCAGGCCGGCTGCGCCCTTCTGGGCGGCGAGATGGCCGAGCACCCCGGGGCCATGGCCCCCGGCGAGTTCGACCTGGCCGGGTTCGCCGTGGGGGCCGTGGAGCGCCACGCCATGCTGGGCGCCGACCGGGTGGCCGCCGGCGACGTGCTGGTGGGTCTGCTCTCGCCCGGTCTGCGGTCCAACGGCTACAGCCTGGCCCGCCACGTCCTTCTCGAACACGCCGGCGCCGCCCTCGACGGCCCGGCCTGGCCGGGGGCCGACCACACCCTGGCCGACGAGCTCCTCCGGCCGTCGGTCGTCTACGCCCCCACGGTCCTGGCCGTGGTGGACGGCGCCGAGGTCCACGCCGCCGCCCACATCACCGGGGGCGGCCTCCCCGGGAACGTGGCCCGCGTCCTGCCGCCGGGATGCGACGCCGAGCTCGAGCGCCACCGCTGGGCCACGCCGGCCGTCTTCACCGAGATCCAGCGTCTCGGCGACGTCGACGACGCCGAGATGGCGCGCGTCTTCAACCTCGGTCTGGGGATGGTGCTGGTGGTGCATCCCGACTCCGTCGACGCCGCCCTGGCGGCGGCCACCGGTGCCGGGGGCGACGCCGCGGTGGTGGGCCGGATCATCGACGGGAGCGGGCGCGTGCGCCTGGTGGACGGGAGGTGACCGCCGTCGACACGGCGGCCCTGCGTGACGACGTGCTGGCCCACTCCGTGCGGACCGGGGACTTCGTCCTCAAGTCGGGGCGCCGCTCGACATGGTTCATCGACTCCAAGCAGACCGTCTGCCGGCCCGGCGGGATGCTGCTGGTGGCCGAGGCCATGCTGGCGGTCGTCCCCGACGAGGCCACCGCCATCGGAGGGCTGACCATGGGAGCCGATCCCGTGGCCTTCGTCACCGCCGGGGTGGCCGCCACCCGCGGCCGCGCCCTGAAGGCCTTCAGCGTCCGCAAGGAGGCCAAGGACCACGGCGGTGGCGGCCGCATCGCCGGCGCCCTCGATCCCGGTGACCGGGTGGTGGTCACCGAGGACACCGTGACGCGGGGGACCTCTCTGCTGGAGGCCGTCCACGCCGTCCGTCAGGCCGGCGCCGAGGTGGTCCTGGCCGTGGCCGTGGTCGACCGCGGCGGGACGGCGAAAGCCCTGCTGGGGGGCGAGGGGGTGCCGTTCCGGGCCCTCCTCGGCGCCCCTGACCTGGGCTTCGACTTCGACGAGCCCTGAACCGGTCCCGCCGTACGGAACGTGACAACCTCCCGGTAGCGTGGAATCCACGACGTGTAATTGGTCCCCGGGCGGGAAGGATTGACGGTGGGACGGGATCCCCGCCCCGTCGCCGTCTGATTCCGCAGCAGGTCGGACCGTCACCCCCCAGACCTCGGGGCCACCACACGGGACACCGCACATGGCCGATCTGATGACTACGGCGCAACGTTGCGACCTGCTGGGCTCGCGTTACCGGCACGTCCGCGAGACGACGGAGATCCTGTCGGCCCCGCTGTCGCCCGAGGATCAGACGGTCCAGTCCATGCCCGACGTGAGCCCGACCAAGTGGCACCGGGCCCACACGTCGTGGTTCTTCGAGACGTTCCTCCTCGAACCCAGCCTGACCG
This sequence comes from uncultured Acidimicrobiaceae bacterium, assembly GCA_963800065.1. GTDB lineage: Bacteria > Actinomycetota > Acidimicrobiia > Acidimicrobiales > UBA8190 > CAWJFJ01. The sequence continues at coordinate 107,410 of CAWCZO010000007.1, forward strand.
GCTACCGCTCGTTCCACCCGGCCTTCGCCTATCTCTTCAATTCCTATTACGAGGGCGTGGGCGCCCGCTACCCCCGGCCCCGGCGCGGGGTGGTGTCGCGGCCCGGCGTGGCCGAGGTGGCCGAGTACCGGGCCCACGTCGACGAGGCCATGGCCCGGCTGCTGGGCCGCGGCCTCACGCCGGCGCTCGACGACCTGGTCGAGCTCGGCCTGCACCACGAGCAGCAGCACCAGGAGCTCCTGCTCATGGACATCAAGCACGTCCTGTCGTGCAACCCCCTCCAGCCCGCCTACGCCACCGTCACCGTGGCCGCCCCCACGGCGCAGTCGCCGGTGCGGTGGATCGAGCACGAGGGCGGCCTCGTCGAGGTGGGCCACACCGGCCCCGGCTTCGCCTTCGACAACGAGTCGCCACGCCACGCCGTCCATCTCGAGCCCTTCGCCCTGGCCGGGCGGCCGGTGACGTGCGGTGAGTGGATGGCCTTCATGGCCGACGGCGGCTACGAACGGCCCGACCTGTGGCTGTCCGACGGCTGGGCCACTGTCCCAGGCCGACGGATGGGAGTCCCCGCTGTACTGGTTCCGCGTCGTCGACGACTGGTGGTTGTTCACCCTGGGCGGACCGCAGCTGGTCGACCCGGCCGAGCCCGTTTGCCACGTGAGCTACTACGAGGCCGACGCCTTCGCCCGCTGGAGCGGGGCGCGGCTGCCCACCGAGGCCGAGTGGGAGACGGTGGCGGCCGGAGACGAGGACACCGCTCACGGCAACTTCCTCGACTTCACCGTCCTGCACCCCCGGCCCCGGACGGGACCGGGTCGTTCTTCGGCGACGTCTGGCAGTGGACCTCCAGCGCCTACAGCCCCTATCCCGGGTTCCATCCGGCGGCCGGTGCGGTGGGCGAGTACAACGGCAAGTTCATGGTCAACCAGTACGTCCTGCGGGGCGGCTGCTGCGTGACCCCGCCCGACCACATCCGGGCCACCTACCGCAACTTCTTCCCCCCGTCGGCGCGTTGGGCGTTCTCGGGCCTCCGTCTCGCCCGCGACTGCTGAGGTCCCGTGCCCGCCACGGCCACGCCTTCGATCGACGTCCACCTGACCGGTGACGATCTGCGTGCCGCCCTGGAGAACGACGTGCGGACGGGGCTCAGCGCCACCTCCAAGTGGCTGCCGCCGGTCTGGTTCTACGACGACCGCGGCAGCGCGCTCTTCGACGAGATCACCCGGCTCGAGGAGTACTACCCCACCCGGGCCGAACGCCGGCTGCTCGAGGCCCACGCCCCGGAGATGGCGGCCCGCTCGGGGGCCGACACCCTGGTCGAGCTGGGTGCCGGCACCTGCGACCAAGTCACGCGTCCTGCTCGACGCCCTGCTGGACGCCGGGACGCTGCGCCGCTACGTCCCCCTCGACGTCAGCGACGGGACGTTGTGGACGGCGGCCACTGGCCCTGGTCGACGAGTATCCCGGGCTGGCCGTCCACGCCGTGGTGGGAGACTTCGACCACCACATCGTCCGCATCCCGGTCGACGGCCGGCGGATGGTGGCGTTCCTCGGGAGCACCATCGGCAACTTCTACCCGGAGAGCCGCCGCCGCTTCCTCTTCGATCTCGACTGCACCATGGCCCACGGCGACAGCTTCCTCCTGGGGACCGATCTCGTCAAGGACGAGAAGAAGCTGGTGGCCGCCTACGACGACGCCGCCGGGGTGACGGCGGAGTTCAACCGCAACGTCCTCCACGTGCTCAACCGCGAGCTCCACGCCGGTTTCGACCCCGACCGTTTCCAACACGTGGCGCTGTGGAACGAGGAGGACCACCGCATCGAGATGCGCCTGCGCTCGCTCGACGACCAGGTGGTCCCCATCGCCGATCTCGGGCTCGAGGTGCCCTTCGCCGCCGGCGAGGACCTGCTCACCGAGATCAGCACCAAGTTCACCCGGTCCGGCGTCGAGTCCGAGCTTTTCGAGGCCGGGTTCGTCGTGGACGCCATGTGGGAGGCGCCCGACGGTGAGTTCCTCCTGACCCTGGCCACCCCTTACTGCTGACCGGTCACGACCGGCCGGTCACGACCGGCCCGTAACGACCTCCCCGGGACGGCCGGCCGGTCAGGGCGACAGGTCGGACAGGGCGTCGAGGATGCCCCGGTGGAAGGTGGGGTAGGCGTAGATCATGTGGCGCAGCCGCTCGGTGGGGACGGCTCGGCGTGGACGGCCAGGGTCAGGAGCCCGAGGACCTCGCCCCCCACCGGCCCCGCCGACGTGGCTCCCACCAGGACGCCCCGGTCGACGTCCTCGACGAGCTTGAGGAAGCCGTCGTTGCCGGCCTTGTGGATCCACCCCCGGGCCGACGCCGACACGAGGGCCGACCCCGTGCGGACGGCGATGCCGGCCTCGCGGGCGGCGGCCTCGCTCAGGCCGACGGAGCCGATCTCGGGATCGGTGAAGGTGACGCGGGGGACGGCCCGGTAGTCGGCCGGGGTGACCGGACGTTCGAGGATCTGGGCCACGACGATGTCGGCCTGGTACATCGACACGTGGGTGAAGGCCCCGTGGCCGGTGATGTCGCCCACCGCCCACACCCCGTCGCACACCCGGAGGTGGTCGTCGACGGGGAGGGAACGCTGCTGTTCCGACGACCCCGATGCTGGCGGCGCCGATGGCGGCCAGATCGACGTGGCGACCGGTGGCCACCAGCAGGCGCTCTCCGGCGAAGGTGCCGCCGCCGTCCGTCTCCACCTCGAAACGCCCGTCGTGGTGGTGGACGGCGGTGACGCTCGCCGAGGTGTGGACGCCGATGCCCTCGGCGGGCGAAGACGTCGGCCAGGAGCCGCCCGGCCTCGGGTTCCTCGGGGGGCAGCAACCGGTCGGTCCCCTCGATGACGGACACGGTGGCGCCGAAGCGGGCGAAGACCTGGCCGAGCTCGGCCCCGATGGCGCCGCCGCCGAGGACGACCAGCGAGGCGGGGACCTCCTCGGTCTCGATGGCCTCCCGGTTGGTCCAGTAGGGGGTGGTCGCCAGCCCCTCGATCGGCGGTATGAAGGCCTTGGTCCCGGTGTTGACGACGATGGCGCGTCGCGCCTCGAAGACGCGGTCGTCGACGACGACCCGGCCGGGCCCGTCGAGGCGCCCCCAGCCGCGGACGAAACGGCCCCCCTTCTGCCTCGAAGCGCTCCACGGCCACGCGGTCGTCCCAGTCGTCGGTGGCCTCGGTCCGGATGCGCGTGGCCACCGGGGCCCAGTCGGCGGTGACCGTGGAGGATCCGGCCATGCCCGGGATCCGCCGACCCTCGGTCAGCAGGTCGGCCGCCCTGATCATCATCTTCGAGGGCACGCAACCCCAGTAGGGGCACTCGCCGCCGACCAGGCGGCCTTCGATCCCCACCACGTCGAGGCCGGCCTCGGCCAGTGCGCTCGGCCACGTCCTCGCCCCCGGGACCCATGCCCAGGACCACGACATCAACGCTCTCAGTCACCGACATAAGGCCACGGTACAAGTCGTGTACCCGTGCCGCGACCAAAAGCGAGCGACGATGCGGCTAACCTGCCGCGTCACAGACGGATAGGCCCTGACGCTGCCGTCGCTGTCACTCCGGTCCCCGGTGGCGATGTCCCGCACACTTCCGACCGGTGAGGATGGCGACCATGCGCGTGTCACGGCGTACCGCAAGGGGTTCCGCACGAGGATCCACCACACGATCCGTCGACGGGCGCAGCCACGTGGTCCGGTCGCTCGGCGTCGTGGCCCTGCTGTGGTCGGCCGGTCTGGTCGCCGTCTTGGGCGGCGGCACGACGGCCTCGGCGGCGACCGCCTCCGTGATCGTCTGGACGCCCACCACCGTCCCCACCCTCGGACCGGCCGCCGCCACCGATCCGCTTATGAGCGTGAAGTCGGTGTCGTGCCCGAGCACCACCTCCTGCGTGGCCGTGGGGACCTTCACCGATGCGTCGGGCAAGGTCCAGGGTCTGGTCGAGACGCTTTCGGGCACAACGTGGACGGCCGCCGCCGCCCCTCTCATCGGCCTCAGTCCGGCGGCAGCCGCCGACCCGTCGGTGAACCTCGTCGGCGTGTCGTGCCCGTCGGCCGGCTCGTGCGTGGTGGTGGGGTCCTACAACGACTCGTCAGGGGTGGCCCACGGCCTCATCGAGACACTGTCGGGCGCGGGCGGAATTTGGATGGCCACCACCGCCCCTGTCGGCGGCCTCAGTCCCGCCGCCGGCGTGATCCCGGCGCCGGCGGGGCAGGCGCTCGTCACCGTCTCGTGCCCGGTGACCGGCACCTGCGTGGCCGGTGGGAACTACACCGACACGTCGGCTGACGTCCAGGGCCTGATCGAGTCCGACTCAGGCGGTATATGGACGCCGACGGCGGCACCGGTGAGTGGCCTCAGCCCGGCCGCCGGGACCAACCCGGTCGTGCACGTGCACAGCGTCTCGTGCCCGGTGACCGGCACCTGCGTGGCCACCGGCTTCTACACGGACTCCGGCGGCAACGTCCAGGGCCTGATCGAGTCCCTGTCTGCCGGGACGTGGACGGCGACGACGGCACCGGTGACCGGACTCAGCCCGGCCGCCAACGCCTCGCCGGCGGTGAGCTCGGGCGGCGTGTCGTGTGCGGTGGCCGGTTCGTGTGTGGCCCTGGAGGGCTACACCGACACCTCGGGCAAGCCGCAGGTCCTGACCGAGACGCTGTCGGGCGGGACGTGGACGGCGGCCACGATCACCCCGACCAGCGGTCTGAGCCCGGCGGCCGGGACCGGCTCGTCGGCGCCCACCCTGGCCAACCTGTCCTGCCTGACAGCCGGCTCGTGCGTGGCGGTGGGGTCGTACACCGACGCCGCCGGCATCGGCCATGCCATCGTCGACACCCTGGCGGCGGGGACGTGGACGGCGGCCACGGCACCCGACGGCGCGCTCTCCAACAAGCCGCAGGCCAGCCTGCGCGGCGTGTCGTGCCCGGCGGCCGCTTCCTGCGTGGCCGGGGGGAACTACACCAACTCCCAGGGCGACCAGGAGGGGCTGATCGAGACCCAGTCCTCGACCACGCCGCAACCGGGGACGGGCGGCTACTGGGAGGTGGCCTCCGACGGCGGGATCTTCACCTTCGACGCCCCCTTCGACAACTCGATGGGCGGCCACCAACTCGACGCCCCGGTGGTGGGGATGGCCGAGGACCCGTGCACCGGTGGCTACTGGGAGGTGGCCTCCGACGGCGGGATCTTCTCCTTCGACGCCCCCTTCGACGGCTCCATGGGTGGCCAGCACCTCGACGCCCCGGTGGTGGGGATGGCGGCCTACCAGAGCCCGGCGGGCTGCGGCTACTGGGAGGTGGCCTCCGACGGCGGGATCTTCTCCTTCCACGCCCCCTTCCAGGGCTCCATGGGCGGGAAGCCGCTCGACAAGCCGGTGGTGGGGATGGCTTTCGACCCGGCCACCGGTGGCTACTGGGAGGTGGCCTCCGACGGCGGGATCTTCTCCTTCGGCGCCGGCTTCTACGGCTCCATGGGCGGGATGCCCCTCGACAAGCCGGTGGTGGGGATGGCCGCCGACGCCGCCACCGGGGGCTACTGGGAGGTGGCCTCCGACGGCGGGATCTTCACCTTCAACTCCCCCTTCTACGGCTCCATGGGCGGGATGCCCCTCGACAAGCCGGTGGTGGGGATGGCGGGTGACGGTTCCACCGGTGGCTACTGGGAGGTGGCCTCCGACGGGGGGATCTTCTCCTTCAACGCCCCCTTCTCCGGCTCCATGGGCGGGAAGGTGTTGGACAAGCCGATGGTGGGGATGTCCGCCGACGTCTAGTCGCCGTGGTGCATCCACGAACGGGATTCCCGGTGGCGATAAATTCGCGGTCATGGTCAGGCCGCGCTCGTCGTTCAAGGAATCCCCGTGGTTGCCCCCGTCCCAGGTGTTCACCGACACCCAGAAGGTCGACCTCTTCAACGACCCGCCCTGGGAGACCGGGGCCGTCTCCCCGCGGCGGACCATGGCCGACGACACGCGGCGGTCGTTGCGATGGACGCTCGGCAAGGCGGCCGCCTTCCGGCGCGTCCTGGTGAAGCGCGGTCAGCACAGCCGTCACCTGGCCTGACCCTCCCGATCTCCGTCTCCTAACGAATCCCTGGTCGCCGCCTCAAATCGCGCTCGTAGTCTGCCGATGGGGAAGGCAGGACCGGGAGGCGAGGATGAGGAAGAGGACGAGGTACGGCGCGCCGAGGACACTGATGGTGTGCGCCGCTGCCGTCGCCGTGACGGCGTTCACGGCGGGAGCGGCCGGAGCACGTAGCGCTCCGGGGCGACCGGGCACGCGTTCGCTCTCTTCGGTGTACGGCGTGGGGGTCGATCTGGACCCCACCGAGCTGCTGTCGGGGCGGGGCGAACAGCCCACCGGCGTGGCCCTCGCCGATCTCATGTCCCGCCACGGGGTACAGCTCGTCAGGCTGATCTGGGGTGACCAGAAGTCCGGGCCGCTCGACCACGGCGGCTGGAGAACGGTCTTCGCCCGTCTGGCCGCCGTGCACATCGACGCCATCCTCACGCTGCACATGCAGGTACCGGGGGCCTATGAGGGTCCCGGCGTGAAGGACGACGTCATCACCGACCTGAGAGACGTCGTGGGCACCGAGGAGGGGGTGCTGTCGCATTTGAAGCGCCAGTGGGGAGGCTCGTACCCGGCCAACCTGGTCGCCCTCGACGTCTTCAACGAGCCGGAGCTGACGGGCTCGACGGTGGGGACGCTACGACGGCTGGCCGGGACCATCGGCTCCTACTCCGGGGGGATCCCGGTGACCATCGGCGGGTGGCGAGACGGCCGTGGCCGGGCCCAGGGCGACTTCAACAGCCCGTCCCTCGCCGGTCTGGCCTCGACCGTCGGCGACTTCGTCAGCCTTCACATCTACCCGGACAACATGGGGAGCAGCCTGTCGACGACGAGTGTGCCGGAGATCGAGCCGTACGCCACGTCGTTCCTCACCACGGCCATCGCCAGGATCGACCGGGCCGGGCATTCCGGGACACCGATCCTCATCACCGAGACCGGTGGCCAGAACGGCCAGGCTCCCGGGGGCGGGTTCCACAAGTACGTCTCGGGATCCCCCGCCCACCAGGCGGCCACCCTCCAGGCCATGGTCGACGCCGCCCGGCAGTTCGAGCCGGAGGGGGTCCGCGGCGTTCTGGACTGGATGATGCTCCCGCCCCCCGGCGAGAAGTGCGGCGGGACGGCACTGGTCTGCTTCGGGGGGGCCTACACCTCGCCCGCCCTCTCGATCCTGCCGGCCAACCAGTTCTCCGGGACGTGGACCGCCTCCCGGCGCTCCTGAGGGTGACGTCAACTCCGCCACCCGTCGTGCCGATGAAACCGGGGAGACGCCTCAGCCGGCCCGAAGAGCTCGCAGCACAGGCATGAGGCCGCCGGCCACCGGAGGAGATTCTCCATGGACTACTTCGCCACGGGACAGGCCAGTCACACCAACAACGGACCCGGGTGGTGGTTGGCGTCGGACGGGCTGTGGTACGCCCCTGAGCTCAGGCCCGCCGGCCAGCCTGCGTTCGCAATGGGTGGTCCCGGTGCCCGCACCGTGGAGGGTTCGGTGGCGACGACACCCACCTGGCCGGCCGGCACCGGGACGACGCCGGCGTGGCCGCCGGGTCACGCCCCCGAGGGGCGACCGACGGTGCCCGCCGTCGGCGGTTCCGACCAGGGTGACCTGTCTCGACCTCGACGCCGCCTCCTGGCGCTCGTCGGCCTCGCCGTGGTGGCTCTCGTGGTCGGCGTCGTGGTCGCCGTTTCCACCGAGGGCGGATCAGGGTGGAGCGACCCCGCACTGCACGTCGTCGGCACCCCCGTTGCCGCCGGTGGGATGGTGATCGTCCTCGACGTCGACGCCGCTCGCCATCTCGAGCTCACGGCGGTGAATCCGGCCGACGGGACCCTGGTCTGGAGTAAGGCCCTGTCCGCCTCCGGCATCACGGCAGGAGTGGCCTTCGGTCCCACCGTCCTCGGGAACACCGTCCTGGGATTCGCCCCCGCCCGGAATCCCCGGGATCCCGATGTGACCCTGCAGGGGATCGACGCCACCACGGGCCGGATCATGTGGTCCGAGCCGCAAGCGGTGATCCTGTCCGACGCCCCGGCGGTCTGCCCCGGTGGCCGGTACTTCTGCGTGGCCGGTGTGGCGTCGGCCACCACGACCGCTCTCGTCCTCGTCGATCCCACCACCGGGAAGGTCGTCGGTGGCCTGGTGGGGCCGGAGCGGAACATGACCGCGTCCACCCCCAACACGGACACCGAAGGTGGTCTGTGGGAGACAGGGGTCAACACCCCCACCTTCATGCAGGTCTCGAACACCGGACAGCAGGAATGGACGAAGACGGTGGCCAGCGTCTTCGGCGGGAGCCAGTACGACCCCGACTACGGATGGGGCTTCCTCGAACGCGGGGCGCTCGTGGTGGGCTCGGTGGGCGCGGTCACGACCGGCAAGACCCTGCCCCTCGACGAGGAGAAGACCGTGGGCATCGCCAACACCAACGGTGCCGTGGCCTGGAGCCTTCCCGGCGACTACATGTGCGGTGGGGGCCTGCAGTTCCTGACGGCTGACGTGGTGTGCCGGTACTCCGGTACGGCCCGGATCACGGGGACGGCGACGAACCTGTCACAGGTCAAGATCGTTCTGGAGGGCGTCGACCCTCAGTCCGGCGCGGTGACCTGGTCGCTCCCCGTGCTCCACGCCCAGGCGTTGTCCGAAGGCAGCGATGTGGCCTTTGCCGACAGCACCCACCTCGTGGTGCAGCTCCCGTCGGGGAAGAGGGTGGTCCTCGACGCCGGCAACGGGACGACCAGTGCGGTCTCTCCGGGTGAGGTCTTCTGGTGCGAGGAGAACCCCCAGTACAAGGTCTCCACTCCGGAGGGAGGCTCCGTCGACGGGAAGAGGCAGAGTGCGCCGGTCTTCGGAGCGTGCTCGGCCACAGGCTCCCCGGTGGCCGGTCTGCCGGCCACGTCGAGCGACACCGTCGGCGTGGATCTGGGTGGTCAGTTCGTATGGCCCACGCCCCACGGGCTCCGGGCGGCGCCATTGCCGGCGGCTAGCTCCTGAACCACGGACTCCGGAGTCGCAGAGCACCGCCGTGCTTGCGGACCGCTCTCCTTCGGTAGAGCTCGTCCACGCAGACGATGAGGCCGGTGGCGAGGAACACCACGATGATCTGGAAGAACCCACGTTCCCAGGCGATCGCCCCTGATTCCCACACGGCTCGACTGGTGTAGATCAGTTGACCGTGGTTGTCGAACCAATACCTCTGGGATGCGGCGTCTGATCCGGGCTGACCGGGTGGGGTGGTGTTCGTCCCGGAGTGACAGAGAACGGAGAGGGTGCCGACGACAAGGAGGGCCAGAACGAAGGCGTAGGGGGGAGCGTTGACTATTCCGTTGCGGCCGCACGGGCGCAACGGAGTCGCCATGAGCTTCCTTTGACGAAGCCACGGGAACCGTGGCGTGAACGATTGAAATCGGGACAAGACCGTGAGCAGAGCCCATGCCCATACCGGGAAGATCAAGGGAAAGACGGGCACGAAGGCCGCTCCGTTGGCGGCGGCTCGGTGGGTCGTCGCCATCATGATCAGGACGATGGCGCAGTAGACGATCCCGAGAACGGCGATGGTGGCGGCGATCCCGTCGAACCGCCCGCCCCACGGCCGATCCAGGAACGATGGAGGATCGTCGTAAGTCACCCCGGGAGCGGCGACGGGATCCCAGACATAGGTCGGCCGATCGGTCGGATCCGGCGGGTCGGTGCCACTGTGGGGCGAGAGTGGCAGCTGTTGCGGCGGCCCCCCCGGTGGTCGGTACCGAAATGGCACCCGTCATATCTACCAGGCCAGCCTGGTAACACATCTGACTCGGTCATCGTTACAGGTGTGGCGGGAGTGAGAACGTCCGTTCCCCGTCGGCGGAATTCGTGATCGGTGGTCATCGGGAGGTGGGGGCGGTGGACCTGGCAGCGCGGGGTCGGATCGGATGGCGGGAGCGTCTGGGGCGGGCGCCGTGGCGGATCGTCGTGGCCCTGGCGGTGATCGGTCCGATCGGGGTCCTCGGTACCGTCATCCCCACCCAGGTGGCCAGCGCCGACACGGCCACCGTGGCCACCGCGCCGCAGTTCCCCGTCGTCGTCCTGGGTGACGGGAACACCGACACCGCCACCGTGACGGGCGACTCGACCTACGGGAGCCCCACCGGGACGGTGAGCTTCTACGTCTGTGGTCCGACAGACACCGCCCAGTCGTGCACCTCCCAGTCCGACCCGGTGGGGACAGCCGTCGGGCTGACCCCGGGACCGAACGACACGGCCACGGCCGACTCGGTGGCCTTCACGGCCGACGCCCCCGGAACCTGGTGCTTCGGCGGCTACTACTCGGGGGACTCCAACTACGGAGCCGGCTCCGACACCGGCACCGACGAATGCTTCGACGTGACCGAGCAGCCCTCCTCCACCTCCCCGGCCGCCTGGGGCTGGGGGAATTACCCCGGGAACGACTCGGGGAACAGCGAGAGCCCGGTGTCGGTGTCGACCGGGACGGCGAAAGGGGACCTCCCGACCGGGGTGTCCGTCACCGCCGTGGCCGCCGGCTCGGACGGCGCCGACCTGGCCCTCACCACCGACGGGGACGTCTACGCCTGGGGCGACAACAGCTACGGCGAGCTGGGGCTGCCGATCACGGGGACCGGGGGCCAATTGGAGAGTGAGGTCCCCGTCCAGGTGAAGGTGCCGGGGATCGTCAGCGCCATCGCCGAGGGGGGCTCGTTCAGCCTGGCCCTCGACACCGACGGCGACGTCTACGCCTGGGGGAACAACACCCTCGGTCAACTGGGGAACGGGGCCGGGGACACGGGCGGGTCGTGCTCGCCGAATCTGCCCCCCAGCGACGTCTGCGACTACACACCGGTCGAGGTGAAACTGACCAACCTCCCCCACGATCAGGCCGTCGAGGCCATCGCCGCCGAAGGAAACGACGGACTGGTCCTGACGGGGACGGGCGCGGTCTACGCCTGGGGCTCCACCGACTACGGCCAGCTGGGCAACGGCGCCCTGACCGGCGACGCCTGTGCCAGTGAATGCCAGGACGTGGCCCTGGCGGTGACCATGCCGGGGGGAGTGACCATCCAGGCCATCGCCGGCGGTGGCGCCTACGCCCTGGCCGAGACCACGGCCGGCGCCCTCTACGGCTGGGGGGACAACAGCTGGGGGGAACTGGGTACCGGGAGTTACGTCGGCGACACCCCGTCCCAGGACGGCCCGTGCAACGGCAACTGCTGGTGGCTCCCCGTCGCTGTGTCCCTCCCGCAGGGGGTGACGGTGAGCTCGGTGTCGGCCGGCTACAACTCGAGCATCGCCCTCTCGTCCACCGGCGCCGTCTACGGCTGGGGGGACGACACCTACGCCGAGCTGGGGACCACCACCGGGAACGCCTGCTCCAGCAACGAGCCCTCCTCGGTGTGCAACGACGTCCCCGGTGTCCTGACCAACCTGCCGGGCCCGGTGACCGTCTCCGAGGTGTCCGCCGGCTATCAGTACGACCTGGCCGTGACGTCGGCCGGAGCCGTCTACGCCTGGGGGGCCACCGCCGACGGCGAGCTGGGTGACGGCACTCTCACCGGCGACGCCTGCAACGGGGCCTGCCAGGACAGCGGCGTCCTTGATCAGATGCCCATCGTCACCTCCTGTGCACAGTGCATCGACGCCGGGGCGCAGAGTGTGGCCGTCACGTCGTCGGCCACACCCCCGGGGAGCTGCCGTGCTCGGTGACGCCGCTGCCGGCGTCGTGTGAACAGATTCCCACCACCGGGGCCGACGCCGTGCCCGACGACTGCTCGGTGGACGTGACGGTGCAGCTCTACAACCTGATCAACACCTTCCCGCAGGGGACACCGAACGCCCCCATCGAGGTGGAATTCGCGCCCGACGGCTGCTACCTGGTCAACGGGATGCTCTTTCTCCGGGGACTCCAGGACTACATCTTTGACGGGAACGGGTCGACCTTCGAGCAACAGTCGGTGACCAGTCTCGAGATACAGAACGGCGATCCGCCCCCGACCCGGGCCCCCTACTGTGCCGCCCCCAACCTGTACGGCGGGGCGTCCGACGCCGCCAACGCCCTGTCCAAGATCCTGTACAACGACGGGGGTCCCCCCGACGACATCATGTGGTTCGTGGAGGGCGGCTGCGACCTCGCCTTCGGGGACATGACCATCGACGGGGCCGGTTCCACCAACGGTTCCAAGACTGAGCAGGACTCGGCCTTCGAGGTGGCCGGGGCGCAGAGGGTGCTCGTCACCGGCAACGTGGTCAAGAACGTCTACGGCGACTGCGTGACGGTCACCGGTCTCAACGAGGCGAACGCCCCCGGGAACTACCCCTCGTCGGACGTGACGATCACCGGTAACACGTGCCACTCGACGGGCCGCGACGGGGTCAGCATCGTCTACGCCAACCGGGTGACCGTCGGTGGGTGCTCGTCGATCGGCGATACCTGGGACACATTGTGCGGGACGTCCTCCACCCTGGGGAACAACTTCTCCAACATGGCCGCCGACGGGATCGACATCGAGTCCGACGCCGGCGATCCCCTGGGCGGTGAGGGGAACATCCTGGTGGCCAACAACACCTTCAAGACGTTCGCCTACCTGGTGGCCGGGCTGACGCAGGGCCAGGTCTTCCAGTTCGCCTTCGACGACAATTCGGTCGACCTCATGAAATCGTCGGTGGCGCCCACCGGGAAGGGGTCCCCGGTCGGTCAGAATTTCACGGTCAGCGGGAATACCGCAAGCACAGCCTCGACATGGCCCTACAGCTACGACTGGAACTTCACCGACGAGATCGGCGGTCTGGTGTCGGGGAACACCGTGCCCATATGCCCGTCCTCGTGTCCGAAGAAGTCGCACTCGGTGCCCGATTTCATCCATACCGGCGATACCGCCGGTGGCTTCGCCGTGGCCAGCAACGTCCTGAACGGGAAGGTCAGCACGACGGAACCGGTGAACACGAAACAGGGATCCGCCAGCGGGGACACCGAGTGCAACAACACCACCCCGTCGGGAACGTCTCTCGACGACTACAAGGGTGCGCTTCCCGCCTGCAATGCCAACCAATTGTTCCTTCCTGTCCAACCGGTCCCGGCCGTCCTTCCCGACTTCGCCAGCGGCTCGGGCCCACCGGGCGTGCCCCGGGGGACCCGTCGGGCCAAGCACCATCGCGTCGCCAGCCGACCGAAGCACCGTCCCGCCGCCGCCGGACCGGAACCAGGCGCCGTGTCGTGCTCGAAGGTGACCGGGAACGTCACTTTCGACCCCCCCCTGTCCAACACCTCGTGGGCGGCGTCGGAGATGGCCCTCGTCCAGATCACGTTGAATACCTGTAGCGGCTCTGGCGGCGGGGCCGCTCCCACCCAGGGGGTGGCCGACATCGACATCCCTCTGGCCACGAGCAACTGCGCCAGCCTGACCTCGCCCCGGACTCTCCCGACGTCGCTCGGGATCGTCTGGTCGCCCACCAGTCGCAGCGTCACTGAGGTCGAATTCCCCGGGTACACGGCGACGGCGATGACGGCCGGAAGCGTCAGCCTGGGGGGTTCGGGGACGACGGTCCAGGGCTCCTATGCCGGCAAGGGCGCGGCGTCGACAGCCGCTCTGAAGCTGGGCAAGACGGCGGAACAGCTGGCCGCCGCCTGCGAAGCGTCGGGCGGACTGGCGAGCGCCACCATCTCGGGCAGCGCCAGTCTGTAGAACCTCGGACTTTCGGTGGTCGGGACCGGCGTCGATCCGGTGACCTCACGCTTTTCAGGCGCGCGCTCTGCCAACTGAGCTACCCGACCGAGATCTGGGCCTCTGACAGCGAGGCCTGGCGGTCCTGACGGGATTTGAACCCGCGACCTCCGGCTTGACAGGCCGGCGTGCACTCCAAACTGCACCACAGGACCCCGGTTAGCTCTTCCCCCACCGGGTGCACCCCCAACGGGATTCGAACCCGTGTTACCGCCTTGAAAGGGCGGCGTCCTCGGCCACTAGACGATGGGGGCTCGGACCAATCAGGGCGCCCGCAGATTAGCAGGTCCTTCCCGGGCCTCCCCGGGGGGACGGGTCATCGACGGCGCCTCACTGCGGTCCCGGAAACTCCCACGAGACGCCGTCGGCCGTGTCGTGGACGGCCACGCCGAGGGCCAGGAGGCGGTCGCGGACGGCATCGGCGTCGGCGTAACGGCCGTCCGAGCGTGCCTCGGCCCGCAGGGCCAGGGCCAGGTCCACGAAGGGACCGACGACGGTGGCCGGGTCGCGCGTCCCGGATTCGGCCACCGCACCGAGCTCGTTGACCATGGACCGCAGGGCGGCGCGACCGCGGTCCATCTCGTCGGACTGCTGGGTGTCGGCCCGCCACGACCACATCTCGTCCTCGAGGGCCAGGACGGCGCCCACCATGGCGGGGGCGTCGCCGCTGTCGCGACCGGCCCGGAACGACGCCTCACAGGAACGGATGGCTTCGAGGAGAGGAGAGCCGTGGGCGCCGACGGGTCCTGTGGCCACCGCGGTCACCGTTTCGGACGGCGCCGATTCGCGTCCGCCATCGGTGGTCACGCCGGACGAGACGTGGGCCAGGTCCTCGGCCATCTCGGCCAGGTGGTCGATCGAGACGGTTCGGCCCGATTCGAGCCGCGTCGAGCGACCCCTTGACCGGACGGTGACGCCACCGTGGCCGGCGACCAGGGCCGAGCCGGCGTCGAGGTCGAGGCAGAGCGCCGTGTGCTCGTCGACCCCGAGGACGAAGACACCCTCGGGGAGCTCGTCCTCCAGCCGGGCCAGGCGCTCCTCGCCGAGGTAGGAGTAGCGGGTGTCGTGGGTGCCCCCCTCGGCGTTGTCGTAGTGGGGGATGAGGGCCACGGGCAGCCCGAGGGGACCGAGGAGATCGAGCCCCTCGACCCAGCGCGCCTCCTCGCCCACCTTGTAGACCTCGTAGACGGGGACGGCCACCGCCCCCAGGGCCAGCGCCGCCGCCGAGGCGAAGGTGACGGCCCCGCCGAGGGCCAGCTTCTCGGCCAGGACGGGGGGGACGAGGGTGCCGCGCCACTGGCGGAGCGCGTAGGTGGGGCTGCCCGGTCCCGAGAAGACGAAGGGGGCGGCGGCGATGCGGGCGATGACGACGTCGCCGTGGGGCGGGTCCAGGTCGGCGACGGAGCGCAGGCCGGCCACCTCCAAGGTGACCCCGACGCTGTGGCGGAAGTAGTCGACGGCCCGGGCCGCGATGTCGGCGGCGTTGGTCTGGAATCCGAAGGGGGTGTCGAGGAGGATCCCGTGGACCGGTCCCGGACCCAGGCGTTCGACCACGGCCCGGTGGACCTTGATCATGGTGGGGGCCGTCTCCCCCGACCCCATGATGGTGAGCAGCCGGGGGAGCCCGCCGGCCGTCACGGCCCGGCCCCGTTCACGTCGGGTCCCGCCGGTCGGTCCCGGCGTCGGGGAGGGCCGAGGCCAGGGCGTCGACGAGCTCCTCCTGGAGCATGCTCAGGTAGTGGTAGACGGTGAACTCGGTGGCCCGGGGATCGGTGTCCTCGACCATGGTGCCGCCCTCGGAGACGTCGAGCTGGGTGCCGAGGACGAGGCGGAGGACCTCGACGGCGTCGAGCCACTCGTGGATCTCGCCCTCGTCGATGGAGGCGGCGCCGGCCGTCGTCGACAGGGTGTCGAGTGACTGCTGGTGCTGGCGGAGGAGCTGGGCCCCCATCATCTCGCGGTAGTCGGCCTCGGCTCTGGCGTCGTCGGTGTAGGCGACGGGGAAGACGCGCGCCGTCGAGGGGTCGTCCTGTTCGAGGAGCTCCTGGACCTGACGCGGCAGCATCGAGAGCAGTTGCTGCTCGGGACCGGCCAGACCCACCCGGAAGCGACCCTGACGGTCGCGGCGGAAACGGTGACGGGCCATCTACGAGGTCTGTTCCATGGTGGCCCAGAGCCCGTGCTCGTGGAGCCGGAAGACGTCGAGCTCGGCGCGTTCGCGCGGTCCCGAGGTGACGACGGCGCGGCCCTTGTGGTGGACGTCGAGCATGAGGCGCGAGGCTTTCTCCTTGCTGTAGCCGAAGAGCTTCTGGAAGACGTAGGTGACGTAGGACATCAGGTTGATGGGGTCGTTCCAGACGATCACCAGCCAGGGCCGGTCGGGACGGACGTCGGTGTCGGAGGTGGGGCGGTCCACCTCGGCCGGGGCCGCTCCCGGTCCGGACCCCGAACCCGATCCCGGGTCCGTCACCGACCGGACCCGACGGGGCTGGGCGGCGCCACCGGGGATGCCGTCCCCGGCGCCGTCACCGCGGTGGCGGCCGGGGGCACGGTGACCTCGGCCGCGTGGTGCCAGAGGCCGTCGGTGAACCAGAGCATCGTCGACCACACCACCGTGACCCCGAAGACGTGGACCCCGACGAGGAGGGCGGGGAGGTGGGTGAAGTACTGGGTGTAGCCGATGACGCCCTGGGCCACCATGGCGGCCAGGAGGATCCGGCCCTTCTCGGCCACCGCCGACGGGGCCCGGGTGCGCTCCAGGAGGTAGAGGATGGCCAGGGTCATGGCCCCGAGGACGAGGACGATCTCGGCGTGGGTCCGGGCCATGTCGGCCAGGGGGACGGGGATGCGCTTGGCCCCCTTGCCGCCGGCATGGGGTCCGGCCCCGGTGGTGGCCGTCCCGGCGGCGATGGCCAGGACGAGGACACCGGTCATGGCCAGGGCCAGGCGGCGGACACGCGCTGACACCATGGGGACCCCGGCCCCCGGGGCCCGCCCCGCCCGCAGGGCCAGGACCACGGCCACGGTGAGCAGGACGATGCCCACCATGAAGTGGACCATGACCACGTAGGGGTTGAGCTTGGAGTAGACGACCAGGCCGCCGATGACCGCCTCCCCCAGGATCCCGCCGATCAGGGCCACCGACAGCCAGGTGAGATCACGCCGCCGGGGCCGGCGGCGGAGCGCGGCCAGGAGGACCACGGCGGCCACCAGGCACAGGGCCACCACCACCATCCGGTTGGAGAACTCGATGGCCGGGTGGAGCGACAGCGGCGGGGTCAGGTGATGCTGCGAGCAGGTCGGCCAGTCGGGGCAGCCCAGGCCCGAGTCCGACAGGCGGACGGCCGCCCCCGAGACGATGTTCAGGACCACCAGGCCCAGCGCCACCTGGGTGACGCGCAGGAAACCCCGGGGTCCGACGTGGGGGAGCACCGGGAGAATGGTACCGGCGGGCACGGTGGGGCCTGCTTTGTCCGGGTGGGTGCGGCACCGTAGGCTCGGCGGCGATGACCTCGCTGCCCGTCCCCGCGCCGGTGGTGAGGACGGAGAAGATCCGCAGCTACGTGGCCCTCACCAAGCCCCGGATCATCGAGCTGCTGCTGGTGACCACCCTGCCCACCATGTTCGTGGCTCGCCGGGGCGTCCCCTTGGTCGGGCTCATGGTGGCCACCCTGGTCGGAGGGGCCCTGGCCGCCGGCGGGGCCAACGCCATCAACATGGTGGTCGACCGCGACATCGACAAGCTGATGCACCGGACGCGGAACCGGCCACTGGTCACCGGGGCCATGACGCCGCGCGCCGCACTGGTCTTCGCCCTCACCCTGGAGGTGGTGGCCTTCGCCGAGCTGTGGAGATGGGTCAACCTCCTCTCGGCCGTCCTGGCCGTGTCGGCCACCGCCTTCTATGTCTTCGTCTACACGCTGTGGCTGAAGCGGATCTCCACCCAGAACATCGTGATCGGGGGCGCCGCCGGAGCCGTCCCCGTCCTCGTCGGGTGGGCGGCCGTGACCGACAGCCTGGGGTGGGCCCCCGTGGTGCTGTTCGCCGTCATCTTCATCTGGACCCCTCCGCATTTCTGGGCCCTGGCCATCCGCTACCGCGAGGACTACGAGACGGCCGGCGTCCCCATGCTCCCGGTGGTGGCCACCCTCAAGCGGACGGCCCGGCAGATCCTCCTCTACACGGTGCTGCTGGTGGCCGCCACCCTCGTCTTCGCTGCCGTCGGGCACATGGGGCTGCTGTACGTCGTCTCGGCCGCCGTTCTGGGCGCCGGCTTCCTCGTCTACGCCCTGCGACTGCGGCGGTTGGCCACCCCGCGCGCCGCCATGCGGTTGTTCCAGTACTCGATCACCTACCTGACGCTCCTCTTCGCCGCCATGGCCGGCGATGTCCTCGTCCGCTTCCACTGATCTGCCGACCCCGGGGCCGGGGATGACGCCGGGCCGTCGCCGGTTGCTGTCGCTCGCCCTGGGCGTGGTCCTGGCCGCCGGGTTGTGGGTGGCGCTCACCTCGTTCACCGCCCCGGGCCCGACCCGGGCGCACCCTTTCTCCCTGCCGAGACTGGGAGGGGGACCTCGGGTGACGGTGCCGGTGGTCGGTGAGGGGGCGCACGAGGCGGTGGTGGTGACGTTCTTCGGCTCCTGGTGCGGGCAGTGCCAGAGCGAGCTGCCCGCCTTCGCCCGGGTGGCCCGGGAGGCCGGCGCGGCCGGGGACAGGGTGCGGTTCATCGGTGTCGACGACAACGACGCCGCCGCCGCCGGCCTGGCCTTCGCCCGCCGGAGCGGCGTCGACTTCCCCGTGGGGCGGGACTATTACAGCGAAGTGGCCCCGACCTACGGGATCCCGGGGAACCCGGCCACCGTCTTCATCGACGCCGCCGGCGACGTCACCAGGACCGTGCTCGGCCCCGTCACCCCGTCCACCCTCGAGACCGAGATCGCCCGGATCGACGGGTCCTAGTGTGGCGCCACCAGCCACCGATGACTTGGCGTCCGGACCGCCGTCCAATTGGTAGACCGCCGTCCGATTGAAGACGGACCGAGGAGGATCAGATGACCGCTACCGCCCGAGGGGAGACGACAGTGTCGACGGACGGGTGCCGGGTGTCGGTCTCCCGGCGCATCGGGGCCGACGCCGGGACCATCTTCGCCATCGTGGCCGACCCGGCGAAGCACACCGAGATCGACGGATCGGAGATGTTGCGCGGCGCGCTGTCCGACACCGCCGTGGCCGGGGTGGGGGACGTCTTCGTCCTGAAGATGTACCTCGAACGGCTGGGGGGCGACTACGAGATGGCCAATGAGGTGGTCGAGTACGAGAAGGACCGGCGGATCGTCTGGGAACCGCGACGCCACGACGTCGACGAACCGGCGGGGGGTCACCTCTGGGGCTACGAGCTCACACCGGACGGCGAGGATGCCACCGTCGTCACCGAGGTCTTCGACTGTGCCCGGTGGCCCGAAGAGGACAAGCCCTTCATCGACTACGGGCGGAATTGGATCGAGGCCATGACGAAGACCCTGGACCGCCTCGACCAGATGGCGACGGGCGGAACGCTCCGGGACTAGCGCCGCCGGCCGGCACTCTCGAGGGCCAGGGCCACGGCCTCCCGGGGGCCCGCCGCGGCGACGACCCCGACCACCGCGGTATCCCGGCGGGCCAGCTCCCAGGTGCCGAGCCCGATGACGGCTTTGCCCGCCTTCAGGGCCAGGGCGATCTCGGACAGCGTCCCGAACTCCCCGCCCACCGCCACCACGGCGTCGGCCGTCCCCACCACCACGGCGTTCCTGGCCTCACCGAGGCCCGTGGGGATGGCGACCTCCACGAAGTCGTTGGCCTCTGTGCGGTCGGTTCCGGGCAGGATCCCGATGGTCGTGCCCCCGGCGGCCCGGGCGCCGCGGCAGGCCGCCTCCATCACGCCGCCCAGCCCGCCGCAGACGAGGACCGCCCCTTCCCCGGCGATGCGCCGGCCGACCTCCTCGGCCGTGGTGCACTCGGCCGCCGAGGCGCCGGCGGCACCGACGACGGCGATATGCGCCCTCCGCCGCCCGTCGACCGACGGGGTCACTCCCACCGGAACGTGAGGATGGCCGCCGCCGGCGCCACCACGGCCCAGAGGACGAGGGCCAGCCAGGCCCAACCGGGAACGGACAGGCCGGGACCGAGGGCGTCGTGCAGGGCCTGGGCCAGAGCGGCGGCGGGGAAGACCCTGGCCACGTCGGCCAGCCACTTCGGCAGCTCGTGCAGGGGCGAGACCATGCCGGAGACGAGGAGGAGCAACAGCCACAGCCCGTTGGCGGCGGCCAGGTTCACCTCGGCCCGCAGCAGCCCGGCCAACAGGAGACCGAGGCCGGCGAACCCGGCCGTGGCCAACAGGACGGCGGCGACGGCCACCCCGGTCCCCCCGGCGTGGGGATGCCAGCCCAGGGCCAGGGCCACGGCCACCAGGACCACGGCCTGGATGGCCTCGACGACCACCACGGCGGCGATCTTGGCCCCCAGGAGCGAGGGCCTCCCGAGCGGGGTGGACCCCAACCGCTTCAGGACCCCGTAGCCGCGCTCGAAGCCGGTGGCGATGCTCAGGTTCACCAGGGCCGTCCCCATCACGGCCAGGGCCAGGATGCCCGGGCCCAGGAATTCGATGTTGTGGGCGACGGCCGTGTGGGCCAGCCGGATCTCGGAGAGGAAGACGAGGAGGATCACGGGGATGGCCACGGTGAGGAGCAGTGACTCGCCGCGCCGCAGCGTCATCCCGACCTCGGCTCCCGTCTGAGCCGCCAGTCGCCGCAGCGCCAGGGGTCTCACGGGGCGGACTCCCCGTCGGCGCCGTCCCTGGCCCGGAGCGCGCTGAGATAGGCGTCCTCCAGGGACCGCGAACCCGTCCGCAGATCGGCCAGGGGGAGATGGCGCTGGTCGAGCCAGGCCGCCACCGCCGCCACCCGCCCGGCCGAGGCGTCACCGGCCACGGCGTATTCGCCGGGGCGTTCCTCCACCACGTCCCCCGGCGCCACCCCCACGGCGACGGCCAGGGCGGCGGTGTCCACGCCCGTCGGCGCCCCGAAACGGATACCCGGCGCCGGGCCGGCGGCGGCCAGCTCGGCCACCGTCCCGCTGGCGACGGCCTTCCCGCCGGCCAGGATGACGACCTCGTCGGCCAGGCGTTCGGCCTCGGGAAGCTCGTGGGTGGTGAGGACGACGCAGACCCGGCGCTCCCGCAGCTCCCGGACCACGGCGCGGATGGCCAGCCGACCTTCGGGGTCGACCCCGGCGGTGGGCTCGTCCAGGAAGACGACCTCGGGCCGGCCCACCAGGGCCAGGGCCAGCGACAGGCGCTGCTGCTCGCCGCCCGACAGCCGCCGCCACGGTGTGCGCGCCGCGCTGCGCAGCCCGACCAGGTCGAGAAGCGCCTCGGGGTCCTCGGGCGACTCGTAGTAGTGGGCGAAGAGGGCCAGCGCCCGCCGCGGCGCCATCACCGGGTAGATGCCGCCGCGCTGGAGCATCACCCCCATCCGGGCCACCAGGGCCCGGTGCTGGCGACGGGGATCGAGGCCGAGGACGCTGACCGACCCGGCGCTGGGCCGGCGGTAGCCCTCCAGGGTCTCGACCGTCGACGTCTTCCCGGCGCCGTTCGGACCGAGCAGGGCCAGGACCTGACCCCGTTCGGCCCGCAGCGACAACCCGTCCACCGCCGTCAGGCTGCCGTAACGGACGACGAGGTCGCGGCAGTCGATGGCGGACATCGCGGCGAAGGCTACCGTTGGACGGACCATGATCGACATCCGACTGGCCAGGGAAGATCCGGATGCCGTGAAGGCGGCTCTTCGTCGTCGCGGTGTCGATCCGGCGGAGATCGACGGTCTCCTCGACGCCGACGCCCGCGCCCGTAACACCGTGGGCCGGCGCGACGAGCTACGGGCCCGGGTGAAGGACCTCTCGCGCCAGGTGGCCGACGCCCGCCGGGCCGGCGACGACGGCCTGGCCGGGCGCCTGGCCGACGAGAGCCGGGAGCTCGGTGACGAGATGACGGCGCTCGGCGCCGGCGCCGACGCCGCCCAAGCCGAGGTGCGCGACCGTCTGCTCTGGTTGCCCAACCTCCCGGCCGCCGAGGCTCCCGACGGGATGGGGCCCGCCGACAATCCCACCGTCCGCCGGTGGCCCGACCGGCCCCGCTCCTACGCCGATCACCAGAGGGTCCCCCACTGGGAGGTGGGGGAGGCTCTCGGGATCCTGGACATGGAGCGCGGGGCCAAGCTCTCGGGCTCGATGTTCCCCCTCTACCGCGCCGCCGGAGCCCGACTGCTGCGGGCCCTGACCGCTTTCGCCCTGGACCACCACGCCGACGCCTTCGAGGAGATCCGGCCACCCAGCCTGGTGCGGACCGACACCATGGTCTCCACCGGGCACCTGCCCAAGTTCTCCGACGAGGCCTACCACGTCGAGCGCGACGATCTGTGGGCCATCCCCACCGCCGAGGTCCCGCTCACCTCGATGTACCGCGACGACATCATCGACGAGGCGGTCCTGCCCCTGCGCCTGACGGCGGCGTCGGCCTGCTTCCGCCGTGAGGCGGGGGCGGCGGGGCGCGACACGCGGGGGCTGTTGCGCGTCCACGAGTTCGACAAGGTCGAGCTCTTCGCCTACGCCACCGCCGAGCAGGCTCCGGCGGTCCACGCCGACATGGTGGAGCGGGTGGAGATTCTCCTGCGGGAGCTCGACCTCGAGTACCGGGTCCTCGACCTCTGCACGGGGGACCTCGGCGCGTCGGCGGCCCGGACCTTCGACCTCGAGGTCTACGCGCCGGGGAGCGACATGTGGCTCGAGGTGTCGTCGGTCAGCTGGTTCGGTGACTACCAGGCCCGGCGGGCCAACGTCCGCTACCGGCCCGGGGCCGGCGGCCCACCTCTGTTCGTCCACACCCTGAACGGCTCGGCCCTGGCCTGGGCCCGCATCTGGGCCGCCCTCGTCGAGACGGGCCGCGGCGCCGACGGTTCGGTGGCGCTGCCCGACGCCCTCGCCCCCTACCTGGGCGGGGCCACCGTCCTCGAACCCCGCTGACGGCGGCGCCCCCGGCCACCTCCCGGCCACCTCCCGGCTACACCCCGGCCGGGACCTCGAAGCGGTAGCCGACGCCGCGGACGGTGGTGATGATGGAGGGCGCCGACGGGTCGCGTTCCACATGGGTGCGGAGGCGCTTGATGTGGACGTCCAGGGTCTTCGTGTCCCCCACGTAGTCGGTCCCCCAGACGCGGTCGATCAGGGTGTCGCGGGTGAGCACCCGGCCGGGGTTCTCGATCAGCAGGGCCAGGAGCTCGAACTCCTTGCGCCGGAGGTGGACCTCCTGGCCGCGGACGAAGACGCGGTGACGGTCGGAGTCCACCCGGACCTCGCCCACGTCGCGGGCGCCGGCGCCGGTGTCGGCGTCGAGGACCACCGTCCCGGGAGCGGGCCCCGGACGCGGGGCCCGGCGCAGGACGGCGTGCATCCGGGCCACCAGCTCGCGCAGCCGGTAGGGCTTGGTGACGTAGTCGTCGGCGCCCATCTCGAGGCCCACCACGGTGTCGATCTCGGTCCCCTTGGCCGTGACCATGATGATCGGTACCGAGGACCGCGACCGGATGGACCGGCAGACGTCGATGCCCGACAACTTGGGCAGCATGATGTCGAGAAGGACGAGGTCCGGTGCGATCCGGTCGAACATCTCGAGGGCTTCGTTGCCGTCGCGGGCGATGCTGACGTCGAAGCCCTCGCGCGACAGGCCGATGGCCAGGGCGTCGACGAAGGATTCCTCGTCCTCGGCCAGGAGCACGTTCACGCGCGTCCCGTCGGTGACGTCGGCCACGGCTCAACCCACCTCGGACTGGGTGGGCAGGATCAACCGGAACACGGAGCCCTCACCTTCGCGCGACTCCACCTCGATGCGGGCCTGGTGGTTGGCGGCCACGTGTCGCACGATAGACAGACCGAGACCGGTGCCACCCGTCGTCCGGCTGCGGCCCTGGTCGACGCGGTAGAAGCGCTCGAAGATCCGATCGAGGTCGCGCGCCGGGATTCCCACCCCGTGGTCCTCCACCTCGAGCCTGATCTCTCCGTCGTCCACCATCCCGGTGAAGCTGACGGTGTTGCCGTCATAGGAGAACTTCACGGCGTTCTCCAGGAGGTTGTAGAGGGCCGAGACGAGCTGGCGCCGGTCACCGAGCACGGCGATGGGCGGGGTGGGTTCCGCCATCTCGATCTTGACGTCGCGTTGCTCGGCCGCCGCCCGCATCCTCTCGACGGCCTCGGCCATGAGCAGGTTCACCAGGACCGGTTCGCGCGGGGGCGCCTCCTCGGACTCGATCCGTGACAGGTCGAGGAGGTCGTCGATGATCCGGCTCACCCGGAAGGCCTCGGTGTGGATCCGGCTGGCCAGCCGCTGGGCCACGGTGGGATCGCTCTCCGCCACCAGGGTCTCGGCCAGGAGACCGAGCGCGCCCATGGGCGTCTTCAGCTCGTGGCTCACGTTGGCCACGAAGTCGCGCCGGATCTCCTCCAGGCGCCGGCGTTCGGAGATGTCGTCGATGACGGCGATCACCCCCAGGGTGCGCCGGCCGTCGTCGATCAGCTGGGTCCGCACGGCCAGGGTCCGGCGCGGTGGTCCGTAGAGATCGAGTGTCTTGTCCGCCGCCCCCGTCTTCCAGGCGTCGGCCAGCAGCTCGACCACGGCCGTGGCCGCCAGCGCGTCACCGTGGCGCCCGCCCATGAGGCCGACGGCGCGGGCGTTGCGGAACACGACCTCCCCGTTCTCCTCGCAGACGATGACACCCTGGGGGAGCGTGTCCAGGGCGTGGCGCAGTCGGATGGCGTCGGCCGAGGACTCGGCCACCGCCTCGGCGGCGCGGTCGGTGACCTGTTCGAGGTGGTGGAGCGCAGGCTCGACCCCGGCCGGGTCCTCCTCCGGGGTCTCGACGCCCAGGCGGGTGGCCAGGGCCGACAGGCGCTGCTCGAGCGAGCTGCGGCCCGACCGCCGTCCCAGCACGGTGGCCACCACGATCCCCAGAAGGGCCAGGCCGCCGAGGCCGACGAACCCGGCGATGGCCACGGATTCGGAGATCTTCCCGGTCACACCGACAATCGCGCTCCATGGCATCGCTCCACAGCATGGCAGGCCGGGACCGGGCCCCCGGCGACGTCGTCCCCGCCCGTCACCCGGTGGGGATGAACATCAAACATCATAAAACAGCTTGAAAGATGCCGAGGGGGCGCTTAGAGTGCCCGGCATGGTGCTGACGGACGTGACCCTGACCCCCGATCCGGCCAACCTGCCCGGTGGCGACGTGCTCCAGCACCTGACCAACGGGCTGGGCGGCTGGGCCCTGATCGGCGCCCTGGTGGCGCTGGTGATCGGTGCGGCGGCGTGGGCGCTGGGGTCGCACGCCCAGAACTACCAGCAGTCCTTCACCGGTCGGCG
This sequence comes from uncultured Acidimicrobiaceae bacterium, assembly GCA_963800065.1. GTDB lineage: Bacteria > Actinomycetota > Acidimicrobiia > Acidimicrobiales > UBA8190 > CAWJFJ01. Next base: position 132,665 of record CAWCZO010000007.1, read on the forward strand.
CACCGTCCTCGTGGCCGGTCTGGCCGCCCTGCTGATCGGCGCCGCGCCGGCCATCATCAACTTCTTCTTCCACGCCGGGCAGGGCGTGCACTGACATGTCGATCACCACCGCCGTCGGCAGCGCGGTGTCGGGCGCCGTCGGCGACGTGGTGGGAGGTGTGGCCGGCGCCGGGATCTCCGCCGTCTTCACCGCTGCCGGACAGTGGGTGGCGTCGGGTGCCGTCTGGCTGCTCGGCCAGGTCGGTCACGCCATGTCGGCCAGCACCACCGTCGACCTCTCGTCGGGGTGGTTCGCCGAGCACGAGTCGGTGATGGCCACCATGGCCGCCGCCGTCCTCGTCCCCATGCTGGCCTGCGCCGCCCTGCAGGCGCTGTGGCGCCAGAGCGCGTCGATGCTCCTGCGCGCCTTTCTCGTGCAGCTGCCCCTGGCCCTGCTCCTCACCGGGGTCGTCGTCGAGCTGGTGCAGATGGCGCTGGCCGTCACCGACGCTCTCTGCGCCCAGGTCCTCGCCGGGGCCGGGGTGGACACCACCAACATCCTCGCCCCCGTGTCGGCGTTCCTGGCCGGGGCGGGCGCCGTCAACGTCCAGGTTCCCGCCTTCGTCGTCTTCGTGGGTGGACTCCTGGTGGCCGTGGCCGCTCTGGGGTTGTGGCTGGAGCTGGTCGTCCGGGCCGCCGCCGTCTCGGTGGCCGTCCTCTTTCTCCCCCTGGCCCTGGCCACCTTGGTGTGGCCGGCCGTGTCCCACTGGTGCCGCCGGCTGGTCGACACCCTGGTGGCCCTGATCCTGTCCAAGCTGGTCATCGCCGCCGTGCTGTCCCTGGCCATCGGGGCGCTGGCCGGCGGTCTCGGCGTCGGGGCCACCGGGGGCGACGGGGGCGGCTTCGCCGCCGTCGTCAGCGGGATCGCCCTGCTGATCATCGCCACCCTGTCCCCCTTCACCCTCCTGCGGCTGATCCCCGCCGTGGAGGCGGGAGCGGTCTCCCACCTGGAGGCGTCCCGGCACCGGCTCAGCGCGCCGGTCCGGCAGGGCGGCAACCTGGCGCTCGACATGGCGCGGGCCCGGAAGCGCCCCGGCGACGACGGCGCCGACGCCGGGAGCGCCGGAAGCGCCGGTGGCGCGGCGTCCGCCATCTCGATGGTGACGGGGAGCGCGCACCTGGCCGAGCACTTCCACCCGGTCGGGACCGACGCCGCCGGCGATCGAGACCGAGAAGCCGAGACCCCGGCACGCCACGGCTCCGCCGGGGAGCGCCGTGGCTGACGACGACGCCGCGCCCCGGTACCGGTTCGGTCCGCTCGAGCGCCGCGGTCTGGTGGCCGGTTGGCGCGGCGGACAGATCGCCGCCGTGGCCGCCGGGCTGGTGGTGGCCGTCGGCGTCCTGCGGGCCCGGCCCTCGGTGGCCGGCGCCGCCGCGGCCTTCATGGCGGTGGCGGTGGGGGTGGGAACGGCCACGTGGCCCATCGGCGGCCGCACGGCGGAGCAGTGGGCGCCCGATGTGGCCCGCCATGCCGACAACGTCGTGCAGCGGAGACGGGTGCGTCGCCGCCAGCCGTTTGCCACCTTGCGCCTCCTCGACATCGATCTGGCCCGGGGCCCCGGCGCCGGCGTGATCCACGACCTCGCCGGCCGGACCTACACGGCGGTGCTCAGCGCGTCGGGACCGGGGTTCGTCCTCCTGTCGGGGGCGGACAAGGCCCGCCGGGTGGGCGGATGGTCCGGCGTCCTGGCATCGCTGGCCCGCCAGGGTGGCGCCGTCCACCGCGTCCAGTGGGTCGAGCGGAGCCTCCCCGACGACGGCGCCGAGGTCCGCCGTCACGTCGCCGAGCGGGCCGTGATCGACGCCGACAGCGTGGCCCGCCGTTCGTATGCCGATCTCGTCGACGGTGAGGTGGCCGCCGTGCACCGTCACCAGGTGATGGTGGCCGTCACCGTCCACGCCGGGCACGCGGCGCGGGCTGTGCGCGCCGCCGGTGGCGGTCGACGGGGCGCCTGTGCGGTGCTGTTGCGGGAAGCGGCATCGCTGGCCCGTCGGCTCGGTGAGGCCGGTCTCGAGGTGGGCGGGGTGATGGGGCCCGGCGCCCTGGCCGACGTCGTGCGCCAAGGTTTCGATGCCGACGTCCACGCCGGCGGGCGCTCGGAGCCTCGAGCCGGCCGGTACCACGCCACGGCCAACGGCGGCCCGGCGTGGCCCGGGCCCATGGGGATGCACGCCGAATGGGGACGCCTCCGGACCGACGGCACTTGGCACACCACCTACTGGATCGCCGAATGGCCGCGCACCGACGTGGGGGCCGACTTCCTCGGGCCGCTCCTCCTCGCCTCCGACTTCCGGCGGTCGGTCTCGGTCGTCATGGAACCGGTGTCGCCGCTGCGCGCCGCGCGCCGGATCGAGCAGGCGCGGACCGCCGACATCGCCGACGCCGAGCTGCGCCGGCGCAGCGGTTTCCTGGCCACGGCGCGACGGCGGCGCGAGGAGGAGGTCCTCGTCCAACGGGAGGACGAACTGGCCACCGGGCACGCCTCCTTCCGCTTCTCGGGGTACGTGACGGTGAGCGCGCCCGACACCGAGGCGCTGGACGAGGCCTGCGGACGGGTGGAGCAGATCGCCGGGCAGTCCGGCCTCGAGTTGCGCCGCTGTTACGGGGACCAGGCCGTGGCCTTCACCTGCACGCTCCCCTTGGGGCGCGGGCTGGCCTGAGATGGGCGGGTCCGCGCATCAGGCCACCACGCCACGTGCCGGCTCACACCTCCAGGACGACCCGACAGCGCCAGGTCCCCCCGTGTTCACCGACCTCGAGGCCGTGCCAGGACACGGCTGTGGGAACCGGCCCGATGAGGGCCACCTCGGCGACGTCGACGACTTCCAGGTCGCCGGCCATCCCACCGTCCTCGGCCTCGGCCAGATGGACGTGCACGGGCACCTTCTCGAACACGTCGACCGTGTCGATGACCTCTTCGAGCAGTCCGACGAGGAGGTCGGGAGTGGGGGCGGACTCGAGGACCATCGGGAGCATCGTTGTCGTGGCGGTGTCAGTGAGGTCGGCAAACACGGAGACCAGAGCGCCGACGGCCTCCGCCATGCAGGTGACCCGGTCCGGTCCCCACGCTTCGATGAGGTGGCCCGCCGCCCGGGGTGTGTGCCGGAAGCCGCGATCGCCGGGTCGATCGTCTGGCTCCTGTCCCGTTTCCATCAGCGGACAACCGTGCGCGCCGGAGCCGGTGCCCCTGGTGCCAGATGTGCCCGGACGGAGCACTTGCGTCCACCGGGACAGGTACGCAGATCGGCGCGGTGGGCCAGCGCCGTCCGTACGAGAGCGCCTTCGAGGTCGCGTAGATCGACACCGGCTGCCACCGACAGGGACCGCAGGAGGCCCAGCGGGTCACGGGCACGTTCGTCGACGAGGCCGAGGTGGCGGGCACAGGCCACCGTGCGGGGGTCGAGTGCGGGCGTCGCCAGGGTCCACACGCCGCGGAGCTCGCGCAGGAAGATGCCGACGGTGACCGGCCCCCAGCCGGGTAGCTCGTCGAGTGCCTCCTCGAGCTCGGCCGGTGTGCGCGCCTCGTCGGGGATGGCGCAGACACGCCCGCCGTAGTGTTCGCCGAGCGCGTCGCACAGAGCCTGCAGCCGGGTGGCCGTCTTGTAGTCGTATCGTGCGTAGCCGCCACGGTCCAGCAGGGCCACGAGGTCGTCCCATCCGAACGCCCGGGCGGTGGCCACCGTCACCCCCGCCTCGTCGAGGACGTGAAAGGTGCGCCCGGCGATGGCGGTCGGAATCCGGGCTCCGAACAATGTCGCCGCCATGAACCACCGGTCGACCTGGGCTTCACCGGCCTCGACGTCGATGCCCAAGGCCGTCGAGAAGCGGCCGCCGCCCGCCACGAGGCGCCGCACCATGTCGGTGCGGGCGCGCCGTGCGGCGGATACAGGGACCGTGGCCATCGTGTCCATCCCCTCACCATCGCCCTGGCCGGCCTGCACCGCAAGTGCCGAAGGTCACCGGCTCGACAGGCCCGCGGCCTTCCGTCGAACGCCGTCCGCGCCTCACCTTGGGTCTTTCGGCCCTGGCCGGAAACGGGGCCGGGAGCGATGCTGGAGCCGGTGGATGACGACAGGCATCACGAAGCGACGGAACGGGCGGACGTGGTCGGGCCCGTGGTTCCGGATCCCCAGCTGGATCCTCACCTTCAGGCGAACGTGTGTGGGCGCTGCGGGTCCGACGACAGCGTGCGAAAAGGCCTGTGTCATAGCTGTCGAGAGATCCTGCGCGGTGAGGGGAAGGTGATGGCGCCCGAACACACGGAGAAGCCGCACCAGGCGCAGCCCGAGCCCCTGCACAGTCCCCCCTGGCGTCGGCGCGGCGCCTGAACTTCGACTCGTAGTCGGTCGATGGCGAGGAATTCGGCAAGGTGACTACTTCACGGTTTGGCCATGGGGGTTCCCGCGCACCAGGCCACCACCCGCCATTTGGGTGCCGCCTACCCTTTTGCATCAGAGGCGGGCCTGGGAGGGCGGGGCGTCCTTATCGGACGCGATCTTCTCGGAGGTGCCTTCGTCTACGACCCTTTCGAGTTGTATCGAGGCGGGCTCCTGACGAACCCGAACATGGTCGTGTTCGGCCAGATCGGGCGGGGGAAGAGCGCTTTCGTGAAGACGTACCTGTGGCGGCAGGCGGTGTTCGGCCGTCGCGCCTGGGTGGTGGACCCCAAGGGCGAGTACGGATCGCTGGCCCTGGCCTGGGGGATCGAGCCGGTGGCGCTGCGCCCGGGATCACGCCTGCGCCTCAACCCTCTGGACGCGCCGCCGGGTGGACCGGGATCATCGGCCGCTGAGGTCACCCGTGGGCGGGCGGAACTGCTCTGCGCCCTGGCCGCGGCCAGCCTGGGGCGGACTCTGGTGCCGATCGAGAGGACGGCCGTCGAGTTGGCCGTGGCCGAGGTGTCCGGCGTCGGAGCTCGCCGCCTCCGGGGCCGGGACGCGCCCACGTTGCCCGAAGTGGTCGACACGTTGCTGGAGCCCAGTGAGGAGTCGGCGCGCGCCGTCCGCACGACGGCGGGCTCTCTGGCCAGCGACGGCCGGCATGTGGCGCTCGAGTTGCGGCGGCTGGTGGCCGGTGACCTTCAGGGCATGTTCGACGGCGTGACGTCTCCCGGTATCAGCCTGGACGGACCACTCGTCGTTCTCGACCTTTCCGCCGTCTACCAGTCGACCGCCCTCGGTGTCCTGATGACGTGTGCCGCCGCCTGGTTCCAGGCGGCCGTGGCTGCGGTCGCCTCCCCCGGAGCGGGCGTGGTGGTGGTGGTCGACGAAGCGTGGGCCATCCTGGCCAACCTGGGCGTGGCCCGCTGGCTCCAGTCGAGTTGGAAGTTGTCGCGTGCGTGGGGCGTGTCGAACATCGCCGTCCTCCACCGGCTGTCCGATCTCACCTCGGCCGGGACGTCGGGCTCCGAGCAGGTCGGCCTGGCCCAGGGGCTGTTGGCCGACTCCGAGACCCGGGTCATCTACGCGCAACCCCCCGGTGAGGTCGAGCGCGCCGGGGATCTCCTCGGTCTCTCCTCCACCGAGACCGAACTGGTCCCCCATCTGCAGAGGGGGGTGGCCCTGTGGAAGGTCGGGAGCCGCTCGTTCCTCGTCCAACACCGGCTCTCGTCGCTGGAGAAGGCCATGGTGGACACCGACGCCCGCATGGTCGACGCCGGACGGTCCGGTCCCCGCTGACGGGCTGCGTCCCATGGGCGTCGTCACCTTTCTGCTCGCCTCGGCCCTTCTGGCATCGGGGTGGCTGATCGCGCGGCCGTCCGGAGCGCTCGGGCACCGCCGGCCGTGGCGCCACCGGGGGAAGGGGCCCGGACACGACGGGGCCCGTTGGGCCCGCCGGGGGGACCTCCGGACCCTGGTGGTGAAGGCACCGGCGGCGGGGCGTCTCACCGTCGGTGTCGCCTGCGGCCGGCTGGTGGCGGTGGACGGCGGCCATTCGTTGCTGGTGGTGGGTCCGACGCAGAGCTTCAAGACCACCGGCCTGGCCGTGCCCGCCCTTCTCGAATGGCAGGGTCCGGTGGTGGCCGCCTCGGTCAAGGGCGATCTGGTCCGCGACACCGTGGCCTGGCGCCGGCGGCAGGGCAGGGTCTGGACCTACGACCCCACGGGGTCGACCGTCCGGGAGACGGCCCGCTGGTCGCCGCTGGCCGCCGTCGACACCTGGGCGTCGGCCCGACGTGTGGCCGACGGACTCGTCGAGGCGGGCCGGACGTCACCGGGTGGGCTCACCGACGGCGACTTCTGGTACACCACCGCGGCCAAGCTCCTCGCCCCGCTCCTCCTGGCGGCGTCGTCATCAGGGCGCACCATGGCCGACGTGGTGCGCTGGGTCGACGAGCAGGAGACCGACGAAGTGGTCGAGGCGCTCGACACGGCCGGCCAGTGGCAGGCCCTCCAGGCGCTGCGGGCCACGTGGGGTCGCGACGAACGTCAACGCAGCGCCGTCTACACCACGACCGAGACGGTGGTGGAGGTCTTCGCCGACCCCGCGGTGGCGGCCTCGGCTGGAGCGGGGGGCGATGCCGTCGACCCGGTCGGCCTCCTCGACGGTCCGAACAGCTTGTACCTGTGTGCCCCGGCCCACGAGCAACGCCGGCTGCGGCCGCTGTTCTCCGGTCTCGTCAGCCGTGTGATCGAAGCCGCCTACGAGCGCGCCGCCGCCCGGGGCCGACCGCTCGACCCGCCCCTGCTCGTCGTGCTGGACGAAGCGGCCAACGTCGCCCCGCTGGCCGAGCTCGACGGGCTGGCGTCGACCGCCGCCGGCCACGGGATCCAACTGGTGACCGTCTGGCAGGACCTGGCCCAGATCACCGCCCGCTACGGGCCGCGAGCGGGGACGGTGGTCAACAACCACCGGGCCAAGCTCTTCCTGTCGGGTATCGCCGACCCGGCCACCCTCGACCACGCCAGCGCGCTCATCGGCGAGTCCGAGCAGCCGCTGTCCTCCACCACCGTGGACCGCGGCCGTTCCTCGGCGTCCACCACGGTGACGGCCACCTACCGCCGGCTCGCCCCCGCCGACGCCCTGCGCCGGATGGCCCCGGGCCACGGCGTGCTGATCTCGGGGCACCTGCCGCCGGCGCGGGTGGTGCTGCGGCCCTGGTACGACGACGACGATCTCCGGCGCCGGTCGGAGGGAGGGGACCGGCCGATCGGTGACCAATAGTTACCGTAACGGTTGGGTTACCAAAGAGGAGTGCTCATGAGCGTGACGGTGGTGCGGTACCGGACCAGGCCGGAAGCGGCCGAGGAGAATCAGGCGCTGCCCGCCTTCGCCGAATTCGTCCGTGACCTCGTGGCCGGGGGCCGATCCGGCCGACGCCATCGGTCTCACCACGCAGGAGATCAGTGCCACGTCACTGGCGCTGGCCTTCTTCGGGCGCCTCCGGGGCTGAGCGCCCGCCGGTCGGCGCCACCAGGGTGATGGCATCCTGCGGACAGGACACCACGCAGAGACCGCAGGCACGACACGATCCGGCACGGGGCGTGTAGGCCGTCATCCGCCGGTGGGCGAGAACCTTGAGCTTGGTGGCCAGCCCCAGGGGGGCGAAGTCAACGGGGTCGATGCGTCGGACCTCGAAGACGTCGTTGGGGCAGACGTCGACGCAATCGCGCTCGGCCTCGCACCGCGTCCGGTCGACGACCGGTGTCCACGATCCCGCCGGGGCGTGACAGCGCTCGCCCGGACGGTCGGGGACGGCCGCCGCCCGCCGCTTCTTCTGGAGGTTGTCCGCCGCCATGTGCCGCCTGCCGCCGATCGGGTGTCAACCGGCGGGACGTCAGTGCGGTGAGCCCGGGGCCACCAGGGGCCAGGGGCGTTCCCGTTCGGCCACCACGGCCAGGTCGAGAAGGAGCTGCTCCTCGTGGTGGCGTCCGATGATCTGCATGCCGACCGGAAGCCCGTCGACCGTGCCGACCGGGATGGAGACGGCCGGGTTGCCGGAGAGGTTGGCCGGCACGGTGAGGGCACCGTTGTTCCCGAGGGCGCGTTCGAATCCGAATTCGGCGATCAGGTCCCGCCCGCCCACCGTCGTGGCCATCGGGCCGGCGGCGTTGAAGGCGACGTCGGGGTTGGTGGCGGCGAAGATGAAGTCCACCCGGGAGAAGGTGTCGGCCATGACCTCGTTGAGTGCCACGCGGAACATCTCGTTGGCGCCGGCCGTCTTGAGGTCGAAGCGGCTGAAGGCCACGTTCACGGCGAACTGGATCTCGGGGGTGAAGAGCTCCTCGCAGGCCGGGTAGCGGTCGCCCAGGTCCCCGATCAAGGTGACGAGGTTTCCCATGGCCCACTCGAAGCCGGCCTCGGGGAGCTTCACGGCCAGATCGACCCGCTCGAGACCGACGTCGGCGATGAGGGCGTCGGCGGCGGCGACCACCCGGTCGACCACCTCGGGCCGGACGATGGCGTCGCCGATGTCGACGACGACGGCGGCCCGCTTGCCCCGGAGGTCGCCGGTGTGGGTGCCGAGATGGCGTTCCCATCCCGAGACCGGCGGGAGGCTGAGGGTGTCGCCGACGTCGAAGCCGTTGCAGACGTCGAACCAACGGGCGGTGTCGCGGACCGATCGGCTGATGCAGCCGAAGACCACGGTGAGCGGGGTGTGGTGCGTTCGGGGACCGCGGGGGATCCGGCCGAACGTCGATTTCAACCCGAAGGTGCCGGTGAAACCGGCCGGGATACGGATGGAGCCGCCCCCGTCCCCGGCCGTGCCGAGCGGGAGGATGCCTCCGGCCACGGCCGCCGCCGTCCCTCCCGAGGAACCGCCCGGGGTGCGCTCGCTGTTCCAGGGGTTGCGCGTCGTGCCGTGGAGGCGGGTGTGGGTGTAGTTGACGCCCCCGAACTCGCTGGCCGTCGTCTGGGCCGTGAGGATGGCGCCGGCGCCGGCCAGTCGGGTGACGACGGTGGAGCTGTACGTCGCCACCCGGTCGGCGAAGACGAGGGACGCCTCGGTGTCGGGCCATCCCTCGACGATGTCGAGCTCCTTCACCCCGACGGGGACGCCACCGAAAGGCAGGGAGATGTCGGCGGCGGCGGCCGCGGCACGGGCATCGTCAGCGGCGACATGGGAGAAGGCGTTGAGCTCCGACCGCTCGATGGCGGACAGTGAGAGCTCCAGTGCCTCGGACGGGGTGATCTCTCCCTTTCGGAAGGCGTCGACGAGGGAACACGCATCCCCCTGCCACGGCTGATCGGCCATTTGCGCAGGCTACGCCATCGTGCCCAGCGCCGACGAGGCGCTTCCACGTAGCGTGGGGGGATGTCAGAGGATCTCGAGAAGACGACTGTCGCCACTGTTTCGACATCTCCTGTCGCCGCCGCCGCCTCCCCCGCCGCCTCCGCTTCGGCTCCCCCCGTCGGTCCCCTGACCCTGGCTATCGACATCGGGGGCACGGGGTTGAAGGCGTCGGTCCTCGACGCCCGGGGCGCCATGGTCGCCGACCGGGTACTGGTGAAGACCACCTATCCGTGCCCGCCGGCCAAGCTGGTCGACGACCTCACCGCACTGGTGGCCCCCCTGCCCCCGGCCGAGCGGGTGTCGGCCGGCTTTCCGGGGATGGTGCGCAAGGGTCGGGTGCTGTCGGCCCCGCACTTCGTCACCGAGGCCGGGCCCGGGACGAAGGTCGACGAGAATCTGGTGACGCAGTGGGACCACTTCGATCTGGCCGGTGCCCTGCGGAAGCGACTGGGCAAGCCCACCAAGGTGGCCAACGACGCCGATCTCCAGGGCTCGGCGGTGGTGAGCGGGAAGGGACTCGAGCTGGTCATCACCCTGGGGACGGGCGTGGGCACGGCGCTGTTCTACGACGGGCGGCTCCTGCCCCATCTGGAGTTCGCCCACCACCCGTTCCGCAAGGGCGAGACGTACAACGAACAGCTGGGCGACGCCACCCGCAAGGAGGTCGGGAACGGGCGGTGGAACAAACGCGTCCGCCGTGCCGTCGACACCCTGCGGGCGCTGACCTTCTTCGATCACTGTTACATAGGGGGCGGGAATTCCAAGCACCTGACCGGTGACCTGGCGGCCGACGTGAGCACGGTCGACAACACGGCCGGGATCCTGGGGGGGATCAAGTTGTGGGGGAGCCGGCAGCTGCCGGTCTGAGGACGGTTCCGGACGATGGTGGACTCGCCGACGGGCCCGGGACCGCAGCCGCCGCCGTCGGGTCGGCGCCTCGACCCCCGGGCCGTGCGGACCCTCGGTGCCCTGGTGGTGGTGGCCGCCCTCGTCGTCCTCGTCGTCCAGAACTCCCAGCGCGTCACCATCCGCTTCTGGTTCGTGAGCGCTCACGTCCGGCTCATCTGGGTCATCGTGGTCTGCCTGGTGGCCTCCGGTGCCGTCGGCTACCTGGCCGGCCGGCGTGGTCGGCGCCGCCGCCGGCGGCGGGCGCCGGACTGACGTCGCCGGGCGCCGTGGAGGGCGGGCCCGTCACCGGTGAGGCGACTACCGTGCGCCGGGATGCAGGCGGTGACCATCGTCGACGGTGAGCTCCGGTGGGTCGGGCACCCCGATCCCGTGGCCGGTGACACCGAGATCGTCCTCGCCGTGCGGGGGGCGGGCGTCAACGCCGCCGATCTCCTCCAACGTCAGGGCTTCTATCCGGCGCCGCCGGGGGTGCCGGCCGACATCCCCGGTCTCGAGGTGGCCGGGGAGGTGGTGGCCGTCGGCCCGCGGGTGTCGCGTTTCGCCGTCGGCGACAGGGCCATGGGAGTGGTGGGCGGCGGCGCCCAGGCGGAACTGGCGGTGATCGACGAACGCTGCGCGCTGGCCGTTCCCGACGGACTCTCCTGGGAGGAGGCGGGCGGATTCCCGGAGGCGTTCTCCACCGCCTACGACGCCCTGTTCACCCAGTGCGGGCTGGCCATGGGCGACCGCGTCCTGGTGACCGCCGCCGCCGGCGGGGTGGGGACGGCCGGTGTCCAGCTCGCCGTCGCCGCCGGGGCCACCACGGTGGCGTCGGTGCGATCACCGGAGTTGCGCCAGGCGGTGAGCGCGTTGGGGGCCCACGCCGTGGACCCCGCCGAGGCCGCCGGTCTGGGACCGTTCGACGTGGTGCTGGAGCTGGTGGGTGCGGCCAGCCTGCCCGGCGCGCTGGGAGCCCTGGCCGTCGGGGGCCGGATCGCCGTCATCGGCGTGGGGAGCGGGGCCCGGGTGGAGATCGATCTGATGGGCCTGATGCACCGGCGGGCGAGGATCTCGGCGTCGACCCTGCGGGCCCGTTCCGTCCTGGAGAAGGCGGCCGTGGCCGTGGCCGTGGAGGCCCACGTGTCGCCCCTGCTGCGTTCGCGACGTCTGGGCGTCCCCGTGGAGGCCACCTATCCCATGGACCACGCCGCCGAGGCCTATGAACGTTTCGCCGCCGGCGGGAAGCTGGGCAAGATCGTCCTCGTCGCCCCCGGGGGCCCGGCGTAGGAGGACGCTCAGGCGGGGGGCACCCCACCGCCGCCCGCCGGCCCGCCCGTGGCCAGCCGGTCGGCCAGCGAGGCCAGTCCCGCTTCCGTCACCTCCGAGGCCGTCATGGCGTCGACGTCACGGAGCCAGTCCAGGTTCCGTCGGTGGAGGTCCGACGAGGGGTCGTAGCGGTTGAGGACCACGAAGGGCGCCGGGCGCACGGTCCCGGTCCCGGTGCCGTCGACGAGTGCCCCCACGCTGAGGCGCACGGCGTTGATGGTGCCGAGCCCGGCGTCGGCCACCAGGACGATCCGGTCGGGCGCGATGGCCGCCACCATGTCGACGACATCGCCGTCGTCGGCCTGCGGGGATCTCACCCCACCGGCCGTCTCCACCAGGCCCAGGTCGACGGCGGGGGCGGGCCAGGCGAGGGCGTCGACGAATTCGGAGACGGTGGGTCCGGGCAGGCCGAGAGCGGCGGCGGCCATGGGCGGGGCCAGGGGGACCGGGTACCAGCGGGCCGGCGGGCAGACGGCGGCCGGGTCCTCGCCACTGGCCGCCCCCAGGACCTCGGCGTCCGTCGGCCCGGAACCGGCGACGAAGGACTGGGCCGGCTTGCGGGCGGCCACCGTGAGCCCGGCCCGGCGCCACGCCTCGAGCAGACGGGCGGCCACCCAGGTCTTGCCCACGTCCGTCCCGGTGCCCGCCACCAGGACGACGACCGCCGGGCGGGGCCCGGTCACGGGATCGGACGAGATCCGGCGGCCGAGACCTCGGCCAGGGCCCCGAGGAGAAGGGCGATGTGGTCCCCGGTGTGGGCGGCCGAGACCGTCACCCGCAGGCGGGCCGTCCCCGGCGGGACCGTGGGCGGCCGGATGGCCGGTACCCAGACGCCGTGCCGGCGCAGGACCGCCGACGCCGCCACCGCCCGGTCGTCGCTGCCCAGGACGACGGGGATGATGGGGCTCGGGTGGCCGGGGGCCACGGACTCGACGTGGGCGGCGAGCCGGGCGCGCAGGCGCCCCCCCTCGGGTGAGACCACGATGCGCAGCGCCGCCAGGGCGGCGGCGGCGTCGGGCGGGGTGGGGGCCGTGGTGAAGATGTAGGAGCGGGCGCGGTTCTCGAGGTGGTCGATGAAGGGGCGGGCGCCGGCCACGAAGCCACCGAGTGATCCGAGCGTCTTCGAGAGCGTCCCCACCCGCAGGACGTCGAGACCGGTGAGATCAGGTCCGAGATCGGGGCCGAGGACGTCGTGGGCCTCGTCCAGGACGAGGAGGGCCCCGTGCCGGCGGCAGGCGTCGGCGATCGGGCCGACGGGGGCGACGTCTCCGTCCATGGAGAAGACGACGTCGGTGACGACCAGGGACGGTCCCGTGGACTTCTCCAGCAGGGCTTCGAGGTGGTCGACGTCGCGGTGGCGGTAGACGGCGACGTCGGCGCGCGAGAGCCGGGCCCCGTCGATGATCGAGGCGTGGTTCAGCTCGTCGGAGAGGATGGTGACGCCGCGGTCACCGAAAACGCTGAGGACCCCGAGGTTGGCGGCGAAGCCCGTCGGGAAGACGACGGCGCGTTCGGTGCCCTTCCACGACGCCAGTGACTCTTCGAGCGCTTCGTGACAGGGCCGGCTACCGGTCACCAGGCGGCTGGCGCCCGCCCCCGTGCCCCACAGGTCGAGAGCCTCGTGGGCGGCCGCCGTCACCGCCGGGTGCGTCGACAGGCCCAGATAGTCGTTGGAGGCGAAGGCCACCACCGGGCGGCCGTCCTCGGTGAGGACCCCGACGGGGCCCCGGGCGTCGAAGGTGACCGGGTGGCGCCACCGGGCTTGGGCGTGGAGCCGGCTGTTGCGCTCCTCGACCAGGGACGACCACGCCGTGGCCGACTTCGCCGAGAGGCTCACGACGTCGCCCCCGGACCGCCGTCGGCGTCGTCGGCCTCGTCGGCCGCCTCGTCGGAGAGCTCGGCCAGGGCGTCGGCCAGCGTCGAGACGATGCGGTCGATCTCTCCGGCCGTGACCGTGAGCGGGGGCATGAGGACGACGACGTCGCCGAGGGGGCGCAGCAGGACGCCGCGGCGGACGGCGGCGGCGCAGACCCGCCGGCCCCACCGCAGGCCCGGGCGCGGTGGGTCGAGCTCGACGCCGACCATGAGACCACGTTGCCGGACGGCGCTGACCGTGGGCCGGGAGGCGATCGAACGCGTCAGGGCGGCGTCGAGCTCCGAGGCGCGGGCGAGGACATTGCCGAGGACGTCGTCACGCTCGATGAGACGGAGGTGCTCGAGGGCCACGGCGGCGGCCAGTGCGTTCCCGGCGAAGGAGTGCCCGTGGTAGAAGGTGCGCGGGCCGAGGTCCTCGCCGAGGAAGGCGTCGTAGACGCGCCCCGACGCCACCGTGGCCGACATGGGGAGGTATCCCCCGGTGAGTCCCTTCCCCAGACAGAGGAGGTCGGGCCGGATACCGGACCACTCCGAGGCGAAGAGCCGCCCGGTGCGGCCGAAGCCGGTGGCCACCTCGTCGACGATGAGAAGGACCCCGGCGCGCCGGCAGGCATCGGCCAGCCGGGCCACCTCGGCGGGGTCGGTGACGAGCATCCCGGCCGCTCCCTGGACCAGAGGTTCGATTACCACGGCGGCGAGCTCCCCGGCGTAGCCGTCGAGGGTCGCCACCGCCTTGTCGGCCCAACCGGGATCGTCGTAGCCGGGGGTGCGGACCACGGGGAAGCGCAGCGCGTCGAAGACGTCGGTCCCGAATCCCCCGTCGCCCAGCGAGACCGATCCCACCGTGTCCCCGTGATAGGCGTTGCCGAGCGCCAGATAGCGGGTGCGGCCCCCGACGCCGGTGTTGACCCAGAATTGGAAGGCGATCTTGAGGGCCTGTTCCACGGCCGAGGCCCCGTCGGAGGCGAAGAGGACGTGGGGCGTGTCGACCGGGACCACGGCGGCCAGCGCCTCGGCCAGCTCCACCACCACACGGTTGCCGTGGCCGAGAAGGGTGGAATGGGCGACGAGGTCGAGCTGCCGGTGCAGGGCGGCGTCGAGCTCGGGAACCCGGTGGCCGAGGGTGGTGACCCAGAGCGAGGAGATGGCGTCGAGGTAACGGCGGCCGTCGACGTCGACCAGCTCACGGCCTTCGGCGTGGTCCACGATGATCGGGGTGTTGTCGCCGTAGGTGGCCATCTGGGTGAAGCCGTGCCAGACGACGGCGGCGTCGCGCCGCACCCAGTCAGGGGTGCCACCGTTGTCGGAAAAGGCGTCCGGGGTCATCGTCAGACCTGGGAGCGGCCCCGGTCGACCACCGCCATCCGGCGCCGCTCGATGTCGGCGGGGTCGACACCACCGCGCTGGAAGACCGCCGCCGCCGCCGTCTCGACGTCCCGGGCGTCGGCCCCCGGGACGCGGGCGGTGGCCTCATAGGTGGCGAGGATGGCTCGCAGGGCGTGGTGATCGGAGGAGACGATGTCGGCGGCCAGGCGACGGGCGAAGGGGAGGAGCTCGTCGTGGTCGACCACGTGGTTGACGAGACCCCACGCCAGGGCGCGGTGGGCGTCGACGAAGTTGCCGGTGGCGCTCATCTCCCGCGCCCGACGGAGGCCGATGGCCTGGGGCAGGGTCACGGTCAAGCCCCAGAGCGGGTGGACGCCGATCCGGGCGTGGGTGTCGGCGAAGCGGGCCCGGTCCGAGGCCACCAGGAAGTCGCAGTTGAGGGCCAGCTCGAGGCCACCGGTCACGGCCACACCGTTGACGGCTCCGATGATCGGCTTCGCCGTCGGGAGGGTGGGACCGCGGACCAGGCGCCGGGCCTCGGCGTCGTCGACGCGCTGACCGTGACGGCGGGCTTCGGGGGGGCGTCGGAGGACGCCGCCGTCGATTCCCAGCTCCTTCAGGTCGAGTCCGGCACAGAAGGCGGGGTCGGCGCCGGTGAGGATGAGGACGTCGACGTCGTGGCGCCCGTCGGCTTCGGCGACGAGGTCCCCCAGGCGGACGATGAGCTCCCTCGACATGGCGTTGCGGGCCGCCGGCCGGTTGAGGGTGACGGTGGCGATCCTGTCCGCCACCTCGAGCAGGACGACGTCGGACACGGCAGGACGGGCGCCGGCTAGGTGGCGACGAGAACGGAGGAGCCGTGGCCGAAGAGGCCCTGGTTGGCCGTCACCCCGACGCGCGCCCCCTCGACCTGGCGGCCGTCGGCCTGTCCCCGGAGCTGCCAGACGAGCTCGCAGACCTGGGCGATGGCCTGGGCCGGGATGGCCTCGCCGAAGCAGGAGAGGCCGCCGCTCGGGTTCACCGGGATGCGACCCCCGACCCGGGTGTCGCCGTCGCGCAGGAGCCGCTCGGCCTCCCCCTCCTTGCAGAGGCCGATGTCCTCGTACCAGTCGAGCTCGAGCGCCGAGGAGAGGTCGTAGACCTCGGCCACGTCGACGTCCTCGGGACCGATGCCCGCCTCCTCGTAGGCGGCGTGGGCGATGGAGTGGCGGAAGCCGGATCCGATCCCGCCGTCGACCGAGACGGCCGAGTCGGTGGCGAAGTTCGGCATCTCGATGACGGTCTGGGGAAAGCGCGGCGTGACCGTGGAGACGGCCGGAATGGTCACCATTCCGGCGGCACCGGAGTGACGCCGGGCGAAGTCCGTGCTGGAGAGCACCAGGGCGGCGCCCCCGTCCGAGGTGGCACAGATCTCCAGGAGGCGGAGAGGGTCCGCCACCATTGGTGAGGCCAGGACCTCGTCGATGGTGACCTCGGCGCGGTAGCGGGCGTTGGGGTTGGCCAGACCGTGGCGGGCGTTCTTGACCTTGACGGCGGCGAAGTCGTTCTCGGTGGCTCCGAAGAGCTCCATGCGGCGCCGGGCGTAGAGGGCGAAGTAGGTCGGGTTGGTGGCGCCCATGAGGTGGAACCGGAGCCAGTCGGGGTCATCCTTGCGGTCGCCACCGACGGGGGCGAAGAAGCCCTTCGGTGTGGTGTCGGCTCCCACCACCAGGGCCACGTCACAGAGGCCGGCCAGGATCTGGGCCCGGGCCGCCGCCACGGCGGTGGCACCGGAGGCGCAGGCGGCGTAGGAGCTGGCCACGCGGGCACCGGTCCATCCGAGGGCCTGGGCGAAGGTGGCGCCGGCCACGTAGCCGGGATAGCCGTTGCGGATGGTGTCGGCCCCGGAGACGAACTGGACGTCGCGCCAGGCCAGGCCGGCGTCGGCCAGGGCGGCGCGGGCGGCGGTCAGCCCGTACTCGACGAAGTTGCGTCCCCACTTGCCCCAGGGATGCATCCCGACACCGAGGACGGCGACCCGCTTGTCGTCAGCCATGGGCATCTCCCGCGCCCGTACCCGGCGCCACCGGGCGCCACTTCCAGACGAGGTACCGGTGGTCGTCGTCCTCGTAGAGGACATCGGTGACGAGTTCGACCTCGGTGCCGATGGAGAGGTCGTCGACACCGATCCCCGGGACGACCTGACCCATGACCACCATCTTCTCGGCGGCGAGCTCGACGGCGGCGATGCAGAAGGGCTCGTAGGGATCGGCCGCCCGGTACGGCGGAGGGGGCTGGTAGCGGGCGTCGGTGTAGGACCAGACATGACCGCGCCGGCTGAGGGGGACCTCCGCGAACTCCTGGCCGTCGCAGTCGGGGTTGCGGCAGAAGGAGGTCTCGCGGGGGAAGGCGTAAGTTCCGCATGTCCGGCACCGGCTGCCGAGGAGCGTCGGCGAATCGCCTGTGGTGAACCAGCCGTCGACGGCGGGGACGGCGCTCTTGGTGGGGGCCATCGGGCGAGTCTAACGCTCCGTCAGATCGGGCCCCCGGGGCCGGTGCGGTGTCCGCCGCCGGGCGGTGCGGGCCGGGATCGGGCGGATCGTAGAGTGGGGCGATGCCCTTCGATCTCACCGTGGTGGATTCCTTCACCGACCGGCCCTTCGCCGGCAATCCGGCGGCGGTGGCCGTGGTCGACCGCTTCCCCGACGACAGCGAGATGCAGTTGATCGCCCGGGAGATGAACCTTTCGGAGACGGCGTTCGTCGCCTCCCGGGCCGACGGGGCCTACGACCTGCGGTGGTTCACCCCCGCCGTGGAGGTCGATCTGTGCGGCCACGCCACCCTGGCCACCGCCCACGTCCTCGGGGGTACGGGCCGCTTCGTCACCAAGAGCGGGCTGCTCACGTGCACGACCGGCGACGACGGGTGGATCGAGATGGACTTCCCGGCGGACCCCCCCACGGTGGCCGACGCTCCGGACACTCTGGGAATCGCCGGTATCCGGTGGTGCGGGCGGGGCCGCAGCGACCTCCTGGTCGAGGTGGGTGACGCCGCCACCGTACGCGCCCTGGCGCCCGATCTGGCCGCCATCGCCGGGCTCGGGGTCCGGTGCGTGGTGGTGACGGCCGGGGGCGACAAGCCGGGGATCGACTGCGTGAGCCGCGTCTTCGCCCCGGCGGTGGGGATCCCCGAAGACCCGGTCACCGGGTCGGCGCACTGCACTCTGGCGCCGTTCTGGGCCGAACGCCTCGGGAAGAAAGAATTGTTGGGGGAGCAGGCCTCTCCACGGGGAGGGATCGTCCGGATGCGGGTCGCCGGTGAACGGGTCATCCTCGGAGGGCGGGCCGTCACCGTGTCGAACGTCCGGATGCTCGTCTGACGAGATGGGCACGCCGAAGACGGCCAGACGGATGTGGCGGGTCTTCGACACCCTCCACGCCGTGACGTACTTCGCCCCCGAGGCGGACGAAGAGTTCCGGGGCAGCGGATTGAAGGGATTCTGGATGGGGTACTTCGCCGGACGCTCGGCGCCGATGGGGGCGGTGGAGCCCGCCGTGGTCACGGCGACCTTCAACAACTTCGCCCCCCGGTTGGTGGCCCGCGCCCTGCCCGATGCCTGGGGGTTCGCCTCCCCGGCGAGGGTGCTCGAGGCGCGGCTGGCCGGGATCGACCGGGCCTTCGGCCGGATCTTCGGGTCCGAGCGCGGCGGTACCGACGTGGCGGCGGCCGCCGGCATCGCCCGCCGGGCGGCGGAGAGCGTCACCGTCGTCGGCCGACCGCTGGCGGCTGCCAACGCCGCCTTGCCGTGGCCGACCGATCCCATGCTCGTCCTGTGGCAGGCGACGACGATCCTGCGGGAGCATCGCGGCGACGGCCATGTGGCCGCCCTCGTCGACGCCGGGCTCAACGGGCTCGAAGCCCACATCTCGTTCGTCGGCGCCGGCGGCGTGTCGCGTCAGGTGCTGCAACCGGCCCGGGGTTGGAGTGACGAGGAGTGGGGGGACGCCGAGCACGCCATGGTGGCGCGGGGGTGGCTGGACGCGAATGATCCGGGGAAGCTCACCCCCGTCGGCGTGGCGGCCCGCCAGCGGATCGAGGAGGCCACCGACCGGCTGGCCGTCGAGCCCTGGCGGACCATCGGTGACGAGGCCACCGAAGAGTTGAGGACCCTGCTCAAGCCGATGGCCGCCCGGATCGCCGAGCTCGGTCTCATCCCGGTGCTGAACCCCATCGGACTGCGTCAGGAGACCTGAACGTCCGGTACCGTCGGTCCCTCTGGGAGGGGAGCCGCGGCGCGGGTAGGATCACGGGCTGTCGTTTGTCGGCGGTCGGCACTCCGCTCGGGACGGCCGGACCTCGGCGGAACGACACCCGCGCTTGTAGCTCAATTGGATAGAGCATCTGACTACGGATCAGAAGGTTGGGGGTTCGAGTCCCTCCAAGCGCGCTGTGTCATGTGTCAAGTCATCGGCGAATGACTTGTCCATGATGTGTCAAGACATCGGCGAACTCCAGCCGAGAGTCTGTGGGTGGTAGTCGAGGGCCGGATCGAGGGTCAGTTCCCGCAGCACAACGCCGTCCTCTGACACCACCCGGACCTCGGCATCGGCGATGAAGAGCACCACGGGTTCGCCGGCGAACCTCGCTCCCATGCCGATGTGGCGGAGCCTGGACTGGTAGCGCACGGTGAGCTTGCCGCAGCCGTCCACCACGTCGTGGCGGACGCGGAAGTGCCCACCGGGGCCGCCCACGGGATGGGCCTTGACCCTGGCGTCATAGGCGTCTCTCGGGGTGCGTCGGCCGAGAGAGCGATGGGGACGCTCGGCGTTGTAGTAGGCGACGAAGCGGTCGATCTGGGCCTGGAGCTGGGCCAGGGTTCGGGCCCGGGGCTGCTTGGCCAGGTATTTCTTGAGTGTCTGGTGGAACCTCTCGACCTTCCCGCAGGTCTGGGGATGGTAGGGACTGGAGTGCTTGAAGACGACCCCGAGACCCTCGAGCTTGGTCTCGAGGGCCACCTTCCCGCCCCGGTATCTCGCCGTGTACACGCAGCCGTTGTCGGTGAGGAAAGAAGCGGGGACGCCATAGATCTCGGTCGTGTCCTCGAAGACCTGCACCACGTCCACCGCCTTCACCACCTCCAGAGCCACCGAGGCCAGGCGTTCACGATCTCGGTGTATCTCCCACCGGCGATGGCCCAGTGGGTGACGTCGCTCTGCCAACACTCGTTGGGCAGCTCGGCCTCGAACCTGATGAACGAGGACCGGGGCCTCTTCTGGGGCTGGGGCACGATGCAGCCCCGCCGCCGCAGGATCCGTTGGATGGTGCTCGCCGAGGGGGAGGCGCCGTAGTGGCGCTCCAGGTGGGCGTGGATGATCTGCGCTCCGGCGTCGAGGCCTTCCTCGGCCAGCTGCTTGCGCAGCAGCACGATCTCGTTCTCGACCTCGGCCCCGAAGGCGGAGGGCGAGGTATGAGGCCGCTTCGAGCGAGGGACGAGGCCCGCCTCCCCCTCCGCCCGGTAGCGCTCGAGCAGCCGGTAGATCCAGCTGAAGTGGACCCCGTGGGTGGCGGCCAGCTCGAGGACGGGCCGCCCCTCCCGCAGATGTGCCTCGACCAGGAACCGGGCCTTGTCCACAAGCGAACCTCCCACCTCGGGTTTCGCCTATGTCTTGACACATCAGCGAGCCAAGCTTCGCTTATGTCCTGGTTTCAGACACCTCCAAGCGCGCTGTGTGAAACTGGGCACCGACTGAGCTTGCGATTCAGGCTGGTGTCGACGCTCCCAACGGTTGACCACGAGAAGGGCCGTTGTTCCCGACGTGAAGACGAAAGCGAACGTGACAAGGACAGCGATCACGTTCTGCACGGTGCACCTCTAGCGATCGAACTCATTAGCCCGCGCCAGCTTCCTTGCTGTGTGCGAGATGGCGGCGTCAGAGCCGTCGGTGCGATCGATCTCGGCCAAGAGAACCTGCCGGAGCGACCGAGCTCGGGCGGCCTGCCGCTCGGCCCACCATCGCTGCAACGGCAGGGCTGATTGGTCTCGAAGAACGAGTTCAGCGCGTGCCAGGCGGGTCGCCGCCTTGGCTGCTTCGTCGCATCGGAACTCCCAGGCGTGGGACGGGCAGAAGACGCCGTCCGACGGTCGATGTTGACACCACGCTCCGGCTTCGGGGTTGAAAGCCAGACACCGGTTCCAAGAGCGTGAGTGCATGGTTCTATTCAACGACCGGCTACGTGGGTTGAGTAGCGCGTTTACGGTGCGTTCACGAGTCCCGGGAACCTATTCACGCCCCGTTCACGCCCGTCGCGTCAGTGCGAGAATCGTTCCGTTACTCGTCCACGGCGTCATCGATGGCAATTCGGCTCAGAACACGTTTGAATCTCATATCGATGTCCTCCCCGTCGTTCGGGTCGGGCACCGACTCCGTGGCACTCCGGAAGATCATCTCGGCTTGGCGAGCCAAGATGCGTCTCTGTTCGACGGAGGTGGTCTGTTCCATGATGGCGGTCAAGGCGTCCAACATACGGATGATGACGGCGGGCATACCCCGCGCCGCTTGACGGACCTTGTCAAAGGCGCGGTTGACCATACGGGCATAGGACGGATCGGGCTCGATGAGCCGGACGCGACCGAAGCGATCCCTGTAGACGCCCTCCTCGAGAGTTCGGCCGGAAACGCGGCTCAGACCGGCGGCAAGCCAGTCGATGCAGGTGAGGGCCGTGAAGGTATCGTTCACCGCCGGGGACAGAGCACGAATGGCGATCTCAACCAGCTGATCGATGGCGAACACGGGATCCTGCATGAGCGTCCGGTGGGGTCCCGTCACGTGTGCCTTGGCCAGAGCCAGCGCGACCTGACCGGAGGCGCCTCCCGGCCATACGGTGGCGAGGGGGCGCCCAGCCACTATGAAGTGCCCGGGGCGATGGTCGAGACGAATGACGGAGTCGGTACGGACGGCGATGTCGACCAACTGGGCATATCCGACGAACTGCAGGTAGCCGCTCGTATCGGAAGGGACGGGACCGCCTCTCTCTTCGATGAGTTGGAGCAGTTCGTGGACGGGCTTTCCTGTTTCAAGCGAGGACGCCGTCTGCGGACGGGAGCTTTCTGCGGGGAACTCGATATCGATCGCATGCGTGAGGTCGCGAGCGATGGCGGCGATCACCTCGGGCAGCTGGATCGACTTGGCGATGTGATGGATGAAGTAGATGAGAACAGCCAGGTCGACGAGAAGAAGAGCCTCGGCCACGGTGATCGACAATCGGGGTACGAAGGGGCCCAAATGAGTATGGGGCGCACTCGTGATCGAACCCAGGCTCAGCACCGAGTAGGCGAAGGTCCCCACAAAGATACCCAGGGTGACCTGATTCCCGATGTCTCTGACGAAGTTCCGCATCATCCGAGGTCCGAACTGCTGCGACGCCAGGGTCAACGCCAGAATCGTGATCGAAAACACCACGCCGACGACGGTGAGGACTGCCGCCGCGATGGCGATGAGAACCTGGCGGCCGGCGTCGGCACTTCCGGTCTGAATCCAGAAAGGAAGCTCGAGGTGCCGGTGGTATGCCGCCCAGTCAACCTCGAACGTCACCACGAACAGCAAGCCGGCAACGACAACGAGAATTGTCGGGACCATCCAGAAGGTCGTGCGCAGCGCCTCCCACCGCCAGCTGGGAAGCTTTGCTTGGGCGTACCGAACCAGTTCTCCCTCGGCCTGCTCGTTAGAGCCGTCGCCTCCGATCATCGACAGCTCAGCCCGGTGTACGCGGTGGACGAGTATCGCTCTGCCTTGGCCTTCGGACGCCGTCCGAAGAGTGGATGACGACGCACCAGATGGTAGGGGTAACACGGGCGAACTGACCTGATCATCGGCGCGGCCTCCTGGTCGCCGACCAGTCTTCCCGGCACTCCCTCGACGGAAAGTTTAGTCGGTTCGTCGTCACGATGAGGCGAACGCCGTCAACCTGACGACGGGCGTCATCTGGGTGAGCCCTTGTGGCAGCCGGGGTGGATCCACGTTCGTGGCAACCGTGGTGGTCTGCAAATCCTCTGTCGTGAGTCATCGGTTGCGGGCAATGTTCGGCGATGACACCGAGCTGACGGTCCTTCGTGTTAAGCAGTTGCCTTGTTACGATTTTGCCATGATTGCCGCCGATATTTTTAGGCCCGGGCAGTGGACGGACTTCTTTCTTCTGGTCGGAACAGGCGCAGTCACGCTCACCGGCTTGGTTTTTGTGGCGATGTCACTCAACCTCAAAGTGATCGCTATCGACGCGACGCATCGTTATCGAGCCATAAACACGCTTACGGGTCTGGCCCTGGTCTTCCTGCGCTGTGCCCTTGTACTTATGGGAGCTCAAAACCATCGGTCAATAGGCGCGGAACTGTTCATCGTCTCCGGTATCTCGGCGGCAATTTTTGTCAAAGGCTACACGAGAGCCATCAGGATGAGCAGTGGTCTGAGGCTCTCTCGTATCGTTGGCGGAACCGTCGTCCATCTGGCCGAGATGATCGGCGCGGCAATATTCTTTCTTGGGCACCTGCCCGGTCTTTATATTGCCGCAATAGCGATCGTAACCAACACCTGTTATATGGTCACGGCGGCTTGGTTACTGGTCATCGGCGTTCTCGATCAAACGACAATCGCCCATGCTCCCGGTACGCCTGAGCCGACTCCTTCGTGACTCCGACAGCGTCAGGATTGAGTTGGTCTGCGAGGCAGTCGGCTACGGACAGGCTCGTTCTGTGGGCGCACGGGGCGTGGGCCGATATGCGGATCGGTGAGGGGCCCCATGACAGCGGGCGCACGCGTCCTGCCCTCCTGATCACGGGATAGGTGAGACGGTTCCACGGGCCCCGTTCGTCTGCCGCAGTAGGCTGGTCGGCGCTTTACTCGGCGTCGTTGACGCCGTCGGCAGGAGGGGCGGGGACATGGCCGTATGCCCGACCGGGAGGATTCACCGGTTCCATTCGGCCGTGGCGGGGGCGATGATCGTCGGCGCGGTGATGGTCGGTCAGGTGGGCGCCGCCGCGGTGACACCCGCCGCCCCGGCCCACCACGGGCCCCGGTGGACGGTGGTGCCGAGCCCGAGCTCCACCACCTCGGCCAGCATCTTCGATGCCGTCTCGTGTGGCAGCACCACATCCTGCATGGCGGTCGGTGGCTATTCGGCTACGGGCACCGGACCCCTCATCGAGCAGTGGGACGGATCGTCGTGGAGCCTGATGGCGCCGGGCTCACCGGCTTCGGGGGCGAACACGCTGCTGGGGGTGTCGTGCGCCAGCCCCACCTTCTGCGTGGCGGTCGGCTATTCGGAAGTCGGGCCCGACACCTATGGGGTGCTCGAACAGTGGAACGGCACGGCCTGGACGGTCGTGTCGGTTCCGACACCTGATTTCAGTGAACTCGACGCCGTGTCGTGCGCCGGACCGGACTTCTGCATGGCGGTGGGCTCGGTGTACGAGTACCCGATCGCCGCCGACCCGCTCGTGTTGGAGTGGAACGGTTCGAGTTGGAACCCGAGCGGCACCGACGAGCCACAGGACACCCCGCAGAACCTCACAGGGGTGTCCTGCACCGGACCGGGCGCCTGTCAGGCCGTGGGCGAGGCCGACGAGGAGTACTGCCAGCCCCCGATGGGCGGCTGCACGGTCATCGCCGACCGGCCCATTACCGCGTCATGGGGTGGAAGCATCTGGGTCGTCAGCCCGCCCGCCGCTCCCCACGGCGGCGACCTTACGGCGGTGTCGTGCTCCGGGCCGTCGGCATGCACCGCGGTCGGCGAACACAACTCGGTGCGGTGTCACACGTCGATGGGCGTGACACACTGCAAACTCGGCCAGGATTACCCCTTGATCGAGAGCTTCGACGGCTCGACATGGTCCGAGCAGCCGAGCGTGAGAAAGCGTACGGAGCTCACTCTGACGGCGGTCTCATGCGCCTCGCCAACGACCTGCGTGGCGGTCGGCGCCACCCATACCCTGATCGAGGAGGAGAGCGGGGGAGGGTGGACACAGGATTCCGCCGCCGTGATCCCCGGTGCCGAGGACCAAGCCTTCGCCGGGGTGACCTGTACGGGCACCGGCCCCTGCGACCTGGTGGGAAACTACGAGATGCCGGGGGCATTCGACACCCTGGTCGAGACGCGATCCGGGTAACGGCGACCGCGTCCGCAGGAACCGGGCCTCCTCCACAGGCGCACCTCCCACCTCGGGCTTCGGCTGTGTCTTGAAGCATCAGTGAGCCAGGCCTCGCCTCTGTCCTGGCTTCCGGCACCTCCCGGCGCGCCGAGAAAACCAGGGCCGCGTCAGACGGTAGCTTTGGAGCGTGCCTGGGTTCGATAAAACGCCGCCTCCGTCTGGGCGTGAGGGACCGACGGCGGCCGCCGGAGCCGCTTCCTACGACCCCGAGGCCGTCCGCGCCAAATACCTGGCCGAGCGCGACAAGCGGCTGGTCCCCGGCCGGGCCGACATCCGCGACCTGAAGTCCGACGAGCACTTCGCCCGCTACCGTGACGACCCGTTCACGCCGGTGATCGAGCGCGACCCCGTCGCCGACGAGGTCGATGTGGTGATCGTGGGCGGTGGGATAGCCGGGGTCCTCGCCGGGGCGCAGCTCCGCAAGGCCGGCGTGGAGCGGATCCGCATCGTCGACCAGGCGGGAGGGATAGGGGGCACCTGGTACTGGAACCGCTACCCGGGTGTGATGTGCGACGTCGAGTCGTATATCTACCTCCCGATGCTCGAGGAGCTCGGCTACATCCCCGAGCGGCGCTACGCCTTCGGCGAGGAGATCCTTCACCACCTGGAGGCGATCGCCGACCGGTTCCACCTGGACGAGGATTCCTTGTTGCACACGGGGGTGACGAGGGCGGCATGGGACGAGGACGCGGCCCGGTGGCGGATCAGCACCGACAGAGGTGACGAGATCAGGTGCCGCTGGTACGTGCTGGCCGTCGGGATCCTCAATCTCCTGAAGCTGCCCACCATCCCGGGCATGGAGGACTTCGCCGGGCGCTCGTTCCATACGGCGCGGTGGGACTACGGGTACACCGGCGGCGGACCCCACGAGCCCCTCACCGGCCTGGCGGACAAGGTCGTCGGCCTCATGGGGACCGGAGCGACCGGTATCCAGTGCCTGCCGCCGTTGGCCGAGTCGGCGCGGCACGTCTACGTCTTCCAGCGGACACCGTCGGCCATCGGCGAGCGGGGCAACCGGTTCACCGATCCCGACTTCTCCGACGCGCTCGAGCCGGGCTGGCAAAGAGCCCGGATGGACAACTTCCAGGCGATCATGTTGGGCCGGTCCGCCGACGTCGACCAGGTGGACGACGGGTGGACGCACCACTACGCCGCCGTCCAACACCCCCCGCGGGAAGAGGGCATGACGATCGCCGAGTACATGCGCAGCGCCGAGGAGCTCGACTACCGGATCATGGACATGCATCGGCACCGGGTCGAGGAGTTGGTCCATGATCCAGCCACGGCCGAGATCCTGAAGCCGTACTACAGGTACCTGTGCAAGCGGCCGTGCTTCCACGACGAGTACCTGTCCGCCTTCAACAACCCCAACGTCACGCTGATCGACTGCCCCGCCGGGATCGAGCGGATCACCGCGCTGGGCCCGGTCATCGATGGCAAGCAGTACGAGGTCGACTGCATCATCTACGGGACCGGCTTCGAGGCCGAGCTCACCCCGCTGTTCCGGCGCGCCGGCCACGAGATCGTCGGTCGCGGCGGTGTCACCCTGGCCCAGAAGTGGGCCGATGGAGCCGCCAGCCTGTTCGGGATGATGAGCCGGGGATTTCCCAACATGTTCGTGATGCCGGCACCGGGGCAGCAGGCGGTGGTGACCGTCAACTACACACAGCTGGCCGTGCTCGGGGCCGAGTTCATCGGCGGCGCCGTGGCGCTGCTCGAAGAGCGGGGCGTCGACGTGTTCGACGTGAGCGCCGAGGCCGAGGAAGGGTGGACGCAGAAGATCGTCGACTCCTTCGTCGACGGCAGCGCCGTCA
This sequence comes from uncultured Acidimicrobiaceae bacterium, assembly GCA_963800065.1. Lineage (GTDB taxonomy): Bacteria > Actinomycetota > Acidimicrobiia > Acidimicrobiales > UBA8190 > CAWJFJ01. Next base: position 159,349 of record CAWCZO010000007.1, read on the forward strand.
TGTCCGCCTGCACCCCGTCGCGCATCAACAACGAAGGCCACCCCGAGGCGATGAACCCCCGCAACGGCAACTACGGCCGCGGCATGGGCGACTGGTTCGCCTACCGCGAGCTGCTCGAGCGGTGGCTCGAGTCCGGCACCTTCGAGGGCCTGGAGCTCGAGGTCCGGTCGCCGGCATCGTGAGCGTGCGCCAGCGGGTCGCCGTCGTGACCGGCGGCGGGGGCGGGATCGGGGCGGCGATCGCCGAGGAGCTCGGCCGCCGCCGTTGGTACGTCGTCACCGTCGACCCCCTCGTGACCCTCGACGGCTCGGAGCGGCTCCCGGAGCCGGAGGAGACCACCGCCGGTCGCATCGTGGCCGCCGGTGGCTCGGCCCGGGCCTCGTCGGTGTCGGTGACCGACGGCGAGGCGGTGGGCCACCTGTTCCGCGAGCTGGTCGACGACCACGGCGGACTCGACGCCGTCGTCAACGTGGCCGGCATCACCCGGCCGACCTTCTTCGCCGAGGGAACCGAGGAGGACTGGCTGGCCGTCCTCCAGGTCCACCTGGGGGGCTACCTCAACGTGCTCGGTGCGGCGCTGCCCCTCATGGCCGCCGCCGGGTACGGCCGCGTCCTCGGCGTCACCTCCGGCTCGGGATGGCGGGCCGCCGATGCCGGCGCCTACAGCTGCGCCAAGCGGGCCGTGGCCGCCCTCACGTGGCAGCTGGGCCGGCAGGCCCCGGAGGGTGTGACCGTCAACGCCATGTCGCCCATCGCCGCCACCCGGATGGTCGCCGCTGCCCTCGAGCGCGCCCGTCAGGCGGGGCGCACCTCGGGCGGCGGCGGAATCTCCTTCATTTCGATGGCCGGTCCCGAGGATCTCGGGCCGCTCGGCGCCTATCTCGTGGGCGACGGATTCGGGTGGTGCTCCGGCAAGGTTCTCTTCGCCGGCGGCTCGGAAGTGGCCGTCGTCGACGAACCCCGTCTTCTCGAGGTGGCGCGTACCGACGAGGCTGTCTCCCTGGCCCGGGTGCTCGAGGCCGTCATCCCCAGCGCTTTCGCCACGGCCGAGACCAGCCAGGCGAGCGGCGGTGGCGGCAACCCCCGGTTCGGGCCCATCTTCGACGAGCCCGCCCCCGCCGAGGTCGCATCGGCCGACGTGCGCGCCTGTGCCGTGGTCACCGACCGCCCCGGGTTGGCGGTGCCGCTGACCGCCGCGCTCGAGGCCCGGTCCATCGCCTGCCACCGCGTCGAGGTGGCGCACGGCTTCGCCGGCGCCTCCGAAGCGCTGGGCTCCGTCGTAGCGGCGGCCGGGCCGATCGACGCCATCGTCGTCGTCCCCGCCGGCGGTCGGCCGCCGACCGGCGCCACGGACGGTTGGGAGCGGGTGCTGGCCGAGCACCGTGGGATCGCCGGGCACATCCATACCGACGCCGGATGGGCCCGGTCGGCCGCCGACTACGCCGCCGGCGCCGCCCGCCCGGTCCGGCTGGTGACCCTCACCGACGCCACCACCACCGAAGGCCGCAGTCGGGCCCAGGCCTCGGCGCAGCTGGCGCGGGCCGCCGCCGGTGCGACCAAAGGGCGCGTCACGGCCTTCGCCGCCGGCATCGAGGCGTCGGGGGAGGCAGCCGGCCGACCGGCCGGGGAGCTCGTCGCCCACCTTCTCGGCCATCCCGATGCAACGGCTCTGGCCGGTGCGGAGCTGGTGGTGGGCGCCGGCTGGCTCGGCCTCCGCAGTCACCCCCGGTCGATCGGCACCGTCACCTACGGCGGACCCGCCATCCCCGACTGGCTCGACGCCACGCTCCGGGAGATCGTCGGTGCCTCCGGCCCGCCCCCGCACGGGGATTCCCGATGACCACCGGGCCCGTCCGCGTCGTCGACGCTCACGTGCATCTCTGGGACCCTGCCCGGACGGACTGGTACCCGTACCTGTCGCATCCGCCGGCCGGCGGCGCCGGTGATGCGTCGAGGATGTTCCGCCGCTTCGATGCCGACACCTACAGGGCAGAGACGGCCGCCTGGAACGTGGAGAAGTTCGTCAACGTCGCCGCCGCCACCGGTCGGTCGTCGATCGAGGAGACCGTCGCCCTCGACGCCGGCGCCCCGGCCGGCGGCGGTCCCGACGCCATCATCGGCGGCCTCCCGCCGACCGACACGGTGGCCGAGGCCATCGAGCTGATCGACCGGCAGATGACGGCGTCACGATTCCGTGGGGTCCGCCCCATGGGCGCCAACATGGGCCCGCTCCCCGACGCCGGAGTCCTCCACGCTCTGCGGGAGCGGAACCTGCTGTTCGAGCTGATGACCCATCCCGATCAGCTCGCAGTGGCGGCGGAGGGCCTGGCCGGCTTCGACGATCTGACCGTCGTCGTCGAGCACACCGGATGGCCCCGGTCCGATTCCGAGGAGGAGCGCGTCCTGTGGCGGGCCGGTATCGACGCGTTGGCCGGCCTCGGGAACAACGTCGTGTGCAAGCTCTCGGGCCTGGCCATGCCGCTGCAGTCCATGAGCGTCGACGCCATCTCCCCGTGGCTCGAGTACGCCATCGGGGTCTTCGGGGTCGATCGCTGTATGTTCGCCAGCAACTTCCCCGTCGACGCCATGTACGGGACCTTCGACGAGCTCTATGGCGCCTTCTGCACCGTGACGGCCGGCCTCGACGGCGAATCGCGCCAGAAGCTCTTCGCCGCCAACGCAGAGCGCGTCTATCGCTGCTAGGCGGGTGGGCCGGAGGTGGTCGATCGTCAGTTCTGCGATGCCCGTCTGGCTTCTCTGTACGACCTCTTCTGTCCGTGGGAGCAAAGAGGAGACTTCACCTTCTACCTGCCGATGGTGATGTCGGCCGAGGCGGTACTCGACGTCGGTTGCGGGACCGGCGCCCTCCTGAAGAGGGCGCGGGAGTCCGGCCAACGGGGGCGGCTGTGCGGGTTGGACCCCGCCATCGGGATGCTCGAGAGGGCACGTTCGTGCCCCGACGTGGAGTGGATCCTCGGTGACCTGGCGTCGGTCCGGTGGGATGGCGCTTTCGACCTGGTCCTGATGAGCGGTCATGCCTTCCAGGTGTTCGTCGGGGACGACGAGGTGAGGGCGTCGCTGGACGCCATCCGGTCGGCCCTCACCGACGACGGACGTTTCGCCTTCGAGACCCGCAATCCTCTGGCTCGGGAATGGGAGCGATGGACACCGGCCCACCCGGCCGAGGTGACCGCCGCCGACGGTGCCACCGTGCAGATGACCCACGAGGTCGAGACGCCGGTCGACGGTGACATCGTCCGCTTCACGTCGACGTTCAGCTGTGACGACTGGGGCCGTCCGCAGGTGAGTAGGAGCACCCTGCGGTTCCTGGACACCGATGCGCTGTCGTCCTTCCTGGACGGTGCCGGCCTGGTCGTCGAGGAGCAGTTCGGGGACTGGGACCGCAGCCCTCTGACGGCCACCAGCCCCGAGATCATCACCATCGCCGGGCGACGTTGAGACACCCCGGGGCGCCCGTGGTGGTGACGCCTGGGGCCCCGATGTCGATCAGACGTAGTCCGGGGCCAGCCCCGGTGCTTCCGCCGCCGCCCCGGTGCCGGTGGGCTGCAGACGAGCGCTCCACTTCTCTTCGATGTGACCGATACGCCAGATCAACATGGCCCCCGCCCAGGTGAGGACGAACATCCCCACGATGACGAATCCGGCGGCGTTGATGTTGAAATTGGCCATGACCCTCCAGAAGGCTCCTTTCAGTTTCAGCTCCGCCGGAGCCAGCCCGAGGATCTCGATCGTTCCGATGAAGAAGCAGATGGCGACCGAGAGTCCGGTGATGGCGAGGTTGTAATACACCTTGCGGACGGGATTGAAGAACGCCCACCCGTAGGCGACGTTCATGAAGATTCCGTCGAGGGTGTCCATCAGTGCCATTCCCGACGTGAACAGGATCGGCAGGCACATGATGGAGTACCAGGGCAGCGCCCGGGTGGCCAGTACGGCGGTGGTGGCCAGGAGGGCAACCTCGGTGGCGGTGTCGAATCCCATCCCGAAGACCACCCCCACGGGATACATCTGCCATTCCTTGGTGATCGCCTTCATCCATCTCCCGAAGAAGCGGTACATGAGACCACGGTTCTCCAGCTGTCTTTCGAGCTCGGCTTCGTCGTAGTCACCCCTGCGCATCGACCGGAAGACCCGCCAGATGCCCGCCAGGATGACGATGTTGAGAACGGCGATGAGATAGAGGAATGACGCCGAGACAGCGGTCCCGAAGATTCCCCCGAAGGTCTCCAGCCCCGAACCATGACGGGTGACGGCCGGGAACACCGTCTTCTCGGCCACCACGATGCCGACGCCGATGGCCATCACGATGGTGGAGTGGCCGAGCGAGAACCAGTAGCCGATGCTCAGTGGGCGCGGCTCGTCCGTGGCCCGCCGGTCGTTCATCAGCTTCCTGGTGGTGTTGTCGATGGCCGAGATGTGGTCGGCGTCGAAGGCGTGGCGGAGTCCCAACGTGTAGGCCAGAACGCTCACCCCGATGCCGAGGCCCCGGTAGTGGCCCGGCACGACGAAGGCGATGAATATGCCGAACCCCAGGACGTGGAGGGCCACGATGCTGGCGAGCATCCAGCGGGTGCGGCGCCATTCCCGTGGGCTGAGCGAGCCCCGGAGCTGCCCGAGCCGTCCGACGGGGGGCCCCACACCGGTCATGACCATGGTCGGCCCTCCTCTCGGTCCGTGCTCGTGGAGGCGCTGACGCCCGCCTGACCGGTTCCGGCAGTGTCTACCCGGATTGCGAACTGGATGCAAGAGGATACAGCTCGTCTCTATGACCCGGGAGGGCCTAGCATGGCCTGCGTGAGCAAGCTCTTCGCTCCCGTCGCCTCCGACCAGGCCCCCCCGGCCACGGTGGAGGATGTCCTGGCCCTGGTCAGGGAGCGGGGGGGCCGGGTGACGTCGGCCCGCCGCCTGCTCCTCGAGGCCGTCTTCGAGGCGGAGGGACACCGGACGGCGGAGGAGCTGGCCGGGGTGGTCCAGGCCAGGGCACCCGACGTCCATCTCTCGACGATCTACCGGAACCTCGACGATCTCCAGGAACTGGGCATCGTCGTCCACGCCCACCTGGGCCACGGACCGTCGACCTACCATCTCGCCGCCACCGCCCACGGCCACCTGGTCTGCGACGCCTGCGGGGCGGTCATCGAAGCCCCCGACGACCTGTTCGCCGCCCTGTCCCGTTCGACCAGGTCGCGTTTCGGGTTCACGATCGATCCCCGCCACTTCGCCATGCTCGGTCGCTGTCGCCTCTGTCAGGAAGCGGTGGGGCGGACGGGTTAGTACCGTGCTGCGGGCGTGGCCGAGCCGATCGATGTGGACGTGTGCGTGGTGGGGGCCGGGTTCGCCGGACTGACGGCCGCTCTGCGGCTGCACCAGAGTGGCAAGTCGGTGGCCGTCCTGGAGGCACGTGACCGCGTCGGCGGCCGGGTGTGGACGGTCAACCTGTCCGACGGAACGCCGGTCGACCGCGGTGGTGCATGGCTGGCCCCGAAGCACGCCGCCGCCTTCGGCCTGGCGCGCCAGTTCGGTGTGGCGACCTACAAGACGTGGGTCAAGGGCTCCCATCTCCTCGTCGACGATGGTCGCATGCGCCCGTACCGCGGTCTCATCCCGAAGATCAGCCCTCTGGCCGTCATCACCATCGCCCTGGCTCAGGTCAGGCTCGATCGGGCCTCGAAGCGGATCCCCCTCGACGCGCCGTGGACGGCCAGGCGCGCCGAGGAATTCGATGCCCGCACGGTGGCCTGGTGGGTCGAGCGTGCCGGAATCCGTTCGACGATCGGACGCGATCTCTTCGAGATGGCGGTGCGGGGCCTGTTCACGGGCGACTTGAGCGAGACGTCGCTGCTCAACCTTCTCTTCCTGGTCCGGGCCCACGGAAGCATCAACACGCTGTTCTCGATCAAGGGCGGATCCCAGGAGAACATGGTGGACGGAGGTGCCGGCTCCGTGGCCCACCGGATGGCCGAGGCCCTGGGGGACGCCGTACACGTGAACGCACCGGTCCGGTCGATCACCCAGCGCTCCGATCGTGTCTTCGTCGAGGCCCACGACGTAGCGGTCGCCGCTCGCCACGCCGTGATCTCGGTCCCCCCGGCGCTGGCTCTCGGAATCGCCTTCGATCCGGTGCTCACCGGAGACCGCACGGCGCTCTACACGAGCGCCGTGGCCGGACCCGAGACGAAGACCCTGCTCGTCTACGACGAGCCGTTCTGGCGGGCCGACGGTTACAGCGGCCAGAGCGCCGGACCCCGTTCGGCGGCCGAGGTCACCCTGGACGCCTCACCGGCGTCAGGGCACCCCGGTGTCATGGCGTCGTTCACCTTCGGACCGGTGGCCGAACGCCTGCAGGGCCTCGATGAGGGCGACCGGCGGCGGGCCGTCCTGGAGGCGCTCGGCGCCCGGTTCGGACCCCGGGCCCGTTCGCCCGTCGAGTTCATCGAGACGGCGTGGTGGACCGAGCAGTGGACGCGGGGGTGCTCGATGGCGCACTACCCGCCGGGGATCCTCACGCGTTACGGCCATCTGTTGCGCGAGCCGTTCGGACGGCTGCACTGGGCGGGGACCGAGACCTCGACCTTGTCGCACGGAGCCATCGACGGGGCTGTCCTGTCGGGCCAACGCGCCGCCGACGAGATCCTGAACCGGGCCGGGGATTGAGTCCCCGGCGAATCAGCTGTGCCGGGTCCTCGGCTTCCTTGTCAAAATTTGGTAGATGGTCACGATGGCGAACCAGGCGATCCAGGTGGCGGCGAACAGGGCGACGAACTCGAGGAACACGAGAAACACGGCGAACACGGGAACCGAGGTCATCGGCGGAACACAACGGCGCCGACGCAGCTGAAGCGTGCCATGGTCACAGGGTCGGCCATCACGATCAACCGGCGCTCTCCACCGGGCCAAAAAAGACCCAATCAGCGTGTCCGTCGTGGTTCGCGGCCATCGGACCCCGGAGCTCGGCGCTTTCGCGGGATCGGGCTGGTTGACAAAGTCAGCCCGGCCCTGGAAGCTCGTAAGTAACCAATATCGAGGCGGGGAATCAACGAAATGGGTGACGGCATGCGGAGTCGAAGAGTCCGGCGCGTCCGGACGTACACCACGCTCTGCGCGGTGGGGGCCCTGATCGGCGGGCTGGCCGTGAGCCAGACGGCCGGGGCGGCGACCATCGCCACCAGCGTGTTGGCCAACAGCCGGCCCTCCTTCGTGAACGGTGCACGGGATCTGGGAGCGGTGCGGGCCTCGACGCCCGTGGACTTCGAAGTCCTGCTCAGCCTGCCCGACGAATCGGCCGTCGAGGCCGAGGTTCAGGCGTTGTCCACCCCCGGCAGTGCGTCGTTCCGGAAGTTCCTGACGCCGGCGCAGTTCCGTTCCACCTACTCGCCGTCCGCCGCCGCCGTCTCCGCTGTCGAGTCCTGGGTCCGCCGCGCCGGTCTCACCGTGAAGGCGGTGGCTCCCAGCCGCCTCTATGTCGAGGTGACGGGGACCATGGGTCGCGCCGAGGCGTTGGTGGGGACGTCCCTCCACACCTACGCGTACCGGGGTCAGGATCTGGCCGAACCCGTCAGCAACTACGTCATCCCGGCCAGCTTGAACGGCACGGTGGCCGGCGTGGTCAACCTCGATGATTCGGCGCTGCTCCAGAAGCCGACCGATGACACCGGCCAGGGATCGACGGCCGGCCCGACCAAGGTGGCGCCGGACGGCACGCTTCCGGGGCCGCCGCCCGGCGTGCACTACGGCGTCCAGCCGTGCTCGTCCTATTACGGCCAGACGGTGGCCACCGACAAGCCGATGGCCTACGGCAAGACCTGGCCCTACACGATCTGCGGCTACGACGCCGACCAGTACGAGAAGGCGTTCGGGCTGTACAACGAGATCCAGGGGGGGAACGACGGCAGTGGTGTCACGGTGGCCATCACCGACGCCTACGCCGCGCCGACCATCCTGTCGGACGCCGACACCTGGTCGACCCAGAACGACCTGCCGACGTTCGCATCGGGTCAATTCACCCAGGTCACACCGCCCGCCGACCGCTACAACTATGAGAAGCAGTGTGGCCCGCAGGGCTGGTACGGCGAGGAGACCCTCGATGTCGAGTCGGTCCACGCCATGGCACCGGGAGCCAACATCGTCTTCGTGGGGGCCAAGAATTGCGCCGGCGGCCTCGACACGGCGTGGGCGTCGGTCATCGACAACCACCTGGCCTCGGTGGTGACGGATTCGTGGTCCGACGGTACCGAGGCGATCCCCGCCGGTGAGATCGCCTTCTATCACGAGTACCTGCTCGAAGCGGCCACCACGGGCATCACGGTGATGTTCTCGTCGGGCGACGACGGTGACGAGGTGGCGGCCACCGGCGTCAAGCAGGTGGGGCTGCCGGCCTCCGACCCCTACGCCACCGGCGTGGGTGGCACCTCGACCGAGATCGGCCAGAGCGGCAACATCGTGTTCCAGGCCGGTTGGTCGAACTTCTACTCCAACCTCTCGGCCAAGAACACCTGGAAGCCGAAGCCACCGGGAACCTTCTCCAGTGGATCCGGCGGTGGTACCAGCGTCGTGTACACGCAGCCCTTCTACCAAGTGGGTGTGGTCCCCGGGAAGATCTCGAAGTACTACGGCAAGACGCCGATGCGGGCCGTCCCCGACGTGGCCATGCCCGCCGACCCCAACACGGGCCTGGAGATAGGGGAGACCCAGACGTTCTCCGACGGGACGTACTACGCCACGTACCGTCTCGGCGGGACGAGCCTGGCCTCCCCGCTCTTCGCCGGGGTGGTGGCCGATGCCGTGCAGTACAACGGTGGGCCCGTCGGTTTCATCAACCCCCTGCTGTACAAGGACATCGACACCTCGGCCATCACGGACGTGTCGGCTCCGACCACCCACGAAGCCACCGTCCGGACCAACCTGACCGATCCGTCGAATCCGTCGAGCCCGCTGGCCTGGGTTCTGCAGAGCATCGACATCCCCACCACCATCTTCGCCGCCCCCGGGTACGACGACCAGACCGGCGTCGGGACCCCGAACGGGGTGTTCTTCCTGCAGGCGATGAAGTACTAGCAGCGCCGGCCGGGATCCGACGGGCGTCGCTGATCTTCCGGGGACAGCCTCTTCGAAGTGATCGACACGGTGGAGACAGCCGTCTCCCCGATGGCCGAATCCGTGGGTATCGTGTCATTGACGCCAGCAGGCGGGCGATGCACGCTGGCGGGGATGAAGCAGCGCCCCGTGGTCATCGTCTCCTTCCCCGGGCTCCAGTCCCTCGACGCCGTCGGTCCCTTCGAGGTCTTCGCCGGGGCCACACGCGTCCTGCGGTCCCTCGGTCGGCCGGGTGGCTACGAGGTGTCGCTGGCCTCGACCGCCGGCGGCCTGACCCGGGCCGAGAGCGGGGTGGGGCTGTGGACGGAGCCTCTCCCCGACCCCGGACGCCCGATCGACACCCTCCTGCTCCCCGGTGGTGACCAGGCCCAGGGCGCCGGCGGCGACGACGGGCTGCTGTCGTGGATCACGACGGTCGCCCCGCGGTGCCGACGCGTGGTCACGGTCTGCACCGGCGCCTTTCTGGCCGCCCAGGCCGGGCTCCTCGACGGCCGTCGGGTCACCACCCACTGGGCCCGGGCCGGGCAGCTGGCCGCCGAGTTCCCCTCCCTCGAGGTCGACCCCGATCCCATCTACATCCGGGACGGGAAGTACTGGACGAGCGCCGGCGTCACCGCCGGCATCGATCTGGCCCTCGCCCTGGTCGAGGACGACCTCGGGGTGGAGGTGGCCCAGACCGTGGCCCGCTGGCTCGTGATGTTCCTGCACCGACCGGGCGGGCAGACCCAGTTCGCCTCCCCGGTGTGGGTGCCCCGGGCCGAGCGTTCCGCCGTGCGGGCCGTGCAGACCCTGGTGGAGGCCGCACCCGGCGGCGACCACCGCCTCCCCACCCTGGCCGCGGCCGCCGCCATGAGCGTGCGCCATTTCGCCCGGGTGTTCACGGCCGAGGTGGGCGAGACGCCGGGACGGTTCGTCGAGCGCGTCCGCCTGGAAGCGGCGCGGCGCGACCTGGAGACCACCAACGACACCCTGGACGTCCTCGCCACCCGCTGTGGCCTCGGCACGGCCGAGACGCTGCGACGGGTCTTCCAGAGACGCCTCGGCGTCGCTCCCGATGCCTACCGGCGACGCTTCCGCGTCGTTGTCGACGAGAGGAAGCCAGCGTGACCCAGACACTGCAGGTCGTCATCCCCCTGTTCCCCGCGTTCACCGCTCTCGACGGTGTCGGCCCCTACGAGGTCCTGCAACGGATCCCGCAGATCGACGTCACCTTCATCGGCCATGAGCGCGGCGAGGTCCGCAGTGAGAACGGCAAGCTCGGCCTAACGGTGGACGCCACCTTCGAGGAGCGCCCCCAGCCGGACGTCATCGTCTTCCCCGGCGGGGTGGGCACCCGCCCCCTCGAGAGCGACGAGCGGGTCCTCGACTGGGTCCGCCACGCCCACGGCACCACCCGGCTCACGACGTCGGTCTGTACCGGATCCCTGGTGCTCGGAGCGGCCGGACTGCTCCAAGGTCTCACGGCCACGACCCACTGGTCGTGCTACGCCCAGCTCGAGGCGCACGGCGCCGAGCCCACCGCCGAACGGGTGGTGGAGCAGCTGGACCGACGGATCATCACCGCCGCCGGGGTGTCGAGCGGCATCGACATGGCCCTGCGTCTGGTGGAGCTCCTGATCGACCGGACCGCCGCCGAGGCGGCGCAGCTCATGATCGAGTACGACCCCCAGCCACCCTTCGACGCCGGCTCCCGGGCCAAGGCCGATGACAGCGTCGTCTCCCGGGTCATCGAGTACGCCCAGCACCGGCGGTAGGGCGACCGGCGGTCACGCCGCCGCCTGACTCGTCCCCGAGGGCGCCGACGATGAGGCCGGCGGCTCTCTGGATGCGGTCGCAGGATCGCTTGATCCCGGCGATGGCCTGGGCGCCGCCACCGGCCCAGGTGGCGACGTAGCCGAAGCTGTAGTCGCCGGTGTCCAGTCCGAAACGTCGACAGACGACGTAGGCGGTCGACTCCGCCTCCAGCTCGGCCAGCGCCCGTTCACCGACGTGTTCGTGGAGCAGTGCGTGAGCGAGCTCGTGGGCCAGGGTCTTGAGCCGTTGGGCCGGGGAGTTGTGGACGTGGACCCGGATGCGGTGCTCCGAGGGTGAACAGTCACCGTTGGTGGCGTCACCGAACTCGTGGTCCTCCACCCCGAAGCCCAGGGTCCGGGCCACGTCGACGAGCCGGTCGTAGAAACGTTCCGGGTCGTCGCCGACGATCTTCGTGCAGACCACCGGTGGGTCTTCCCCGTCGGTCTGGGAGATGTCGAAGACGGGGACGGCCCTGAATCCCCGGATGACCCGTTCGTCGGTGTCCCCGCCGGTCTCCGTCTTCGTGCCGACCACGGGGGCGAGGATCCAGATCGCCTTCTCCCCCCGGCGGACGTAGCGGTTGAGTCGTCGCCAGGCTCTGAATCCGGCGACGTGGGTGGCCCGGCCGTCCTGAGCGGCGATGAGAAGGACGTTGCCGTAGCTGTAACGGTGGAACCGGCTCTGGAAGACGAGGTGGTGGCGCCATGCGTCGGACGAGGTGAGCGAGGCGATCCCGTCCTCCAGCTGGGCGACGAGATGGCGGTGGGTGCTCTCGGTTGTCATGGGTGGGTCCCGTTGTCGGTGACGGCAGACAGAGGGGAATCACCGGATGATCCCGATGTGGCGACGGTACCGCAGGGCTGTGACGGCGCAGACGTGCGCCGCCCGTGTCCGTCGGCGCCATCACGCCGTCCACCCCGATTAGCCGATGGGGATGTCGCCACCCGGGCATGACAGGCGGAGCTCGGTGACACCGGGCGCCGGGCCCACCGTCATGACGACACCGGGAGGAGGCCGACCACCCAGCCATTCGAGGGCGGCCGCCATATCGGGTACCACGACCCCCAGTCGGGCGAAGCCGAACGCTCCGTTGGGGTGGGTGACGGGCAGGCGTCCCGGGTGGGTGACGGGGTTGTCCCAGGCCATGAAGGCGCAGCGCCACGGTTGGCGCCAGGCCGTGTCCACCGCCACCGACCGCCATGTGAGGGCCGTGCCGTCGGGCAGAAGACGGTGGCGCCGTTCGATCGGGTGCCCGACCCGTGTCGCCGTGGCGGCGATGTCGTCCGGTTCGACCGACCACCGGGCCAGACCGGGACCGCGCGCCGACAGGGCGTCCACGACCGGTCGTCCCCGGGGCGACGAGCGGGCTTCGGCTTCGTCGACGATGGCGAGGAGCTCCAGATACTGATGGCCGAGGGGGACGATCCGATTGGCGGTGCCCCGTCCCGGGTGCCGTCCCCCTTCCAGCACCGTGAGCCCGAGAGCCTCGAGGCGACGGCCGGCGGCGTCGAGATCGGTGACCAGAACGATGGCCTGCACGAACCGGTCACCCATGGTCAGTGGTTCTCCCGACCGCCCCCGTCCGTACCGGCCCCGACCGGACGATCGCCTTCGAGCGCCACCCGGTTCATCCGTCGGGGACCGGAGAACTCGAGCAGTGCATAGTGCATCGTGCACCGGTTGTCCCAGAAGGCGACGTCACCGGCGCGCCAATGCCAGCGGACGAGACGCTCCGGTTGGATGGCGGCGTGGTGGATGACGGCGAGCAAGGCATCGCTCTCGCTCCGGCGGAGCCCGTCGATCTTGTCGGTGAAGAGAGGATTCACGAAGATGCTCCGCCGGCCGGTTTCGGGATGGACCCGTATCACGGGGTGGTGCGTCGCCCCGGCGGCCGAGGTCCGACCGGCCTTTTCGCCACCGGGATCACGCTGCGCGAAGTAGCCGCCCACCTTGGCCGGGTTGTGGGACGCGGTGAGGCCGTCGAGGAACCCCCGGAGGGTCGGCGAGATCGCCTCATAGGTGGCGGACATGTCCGCCCAGATGGTGTCGCCACCGACCGGGGGGACGACCAGGGCATGCAACATCGCACCCATGGGAGGACGCTCCTGAAAGGTCAGGTCGCTGTGCCAGACGTCGGCACGGGCCCCCTCGTCGGAGTCGAGGGCGAGGACCTCGGGATGACCTTCCACGCTCGGCTCGACCGGATGCGCCCCGGTCGGTTCGCCGAAGAGCCGGGCCAAGGCGGTGAGCGAAGCCGGATCGAGGGACTGCCCGCGGAAGAACAGGACCTTGTGGCGGAGAAGCTCCCGACGGAGTCCGGCCACGATCGTACGGTCGAGTCCGGGCGTCAACTCGACGTCGGCTACCTCGGCGCCCAGAACCGTGGTCAGGGGGACGACGTCGATGTCGGACATGACGCCGAGGATAGGGCTGTCACAGCCGACCCACAGGTCTGTCTGCCACGGTCCCCGGGTCTGCGGGGTGGACGCGTGACCTGAGTTGTCGGCAACGCCTCGATAACCTCACAGTGCCAACCATCTGCCATCGACACCGCCTCCGCGGCGCCAGCGGCACATGCACCAGGGAAGATTCCACTGGCTCTCACCGACACATCGAGACGGGGCGGCTCGCCGCCGGGCCCACCCACGCCGCCGTCCGGCGGTCCGGGCGGGAGCTACGGGCGACGGCCACGCCGCGCCACTCGGATCGTCAGCTCCGCCGCCATCGTGCTCGTCGTGATCGCGGTCGGGTTCGCTCTGTCGGTGGTGGGCGGACCGACGAGCAAGGCGGGATCCGGTGCCAGCGTGCCGACGTCCGCTCCCGTCTCGATGACACCGCTCCAGGCCCGGATCGTCTCCATCGCCGAGAGCCAGGTGGGTTACTCCACCGATCCCGCCAACACCTACTGCAACAAGTACAGCGCCTATTGGGTGTCGGGCACCGACGACTGCGGGAACGGCAACCTCGACGAGGAATGGTGCGCCGACTTCGCCGCCTGGGTGTGGAAGAGAGCCGGCGTGACCGTCGACTACCAGTACATCAACGGGGACCTCAACTCGTCGGCGGCCAGCTTCTACGAGTGGGCGATGGCGAACGGAACGTGGCACCCGTTGGGATCGGGATACGTACCGCAACCGGGCGACGTGGCGGTGTACGGACTCGACGTCTCCGCTCTGGTGGCTCAGCACGTCGCCATCGTCACCAGTTTCACACCGGGTGACCGCGGACCGGACGTCGTCAACGGTGACGGCGACCACACCGGGTTCAGCGTGGTGGAGAGGGGCAGCGACGAAGTGGTCGCCGACGTCGCCCACTCGTCGTCCGCCCACCTCTCCGGCTACGTCTCCCCCACCGGTTCGTAGCGGGCCGCCACCCTCGGGACCGGGGAGAGGGCCCCCGCTCGTGGGCCGGAGCCTTCCCGGGGTGCCGGAGGACCGGACCGGGGGCCGGCGCCGCCGGTGGCTGTGATGCGGGTGTCCGCCTCCCCGTATAGTTCGGCTCACAGGGGGGTACCGGACTCCGGTACGGGGGCCGGCTGTTCTCGACTCACCGCAGCCGGACCCGGGTCGTGCGCACGGCGCGGCGGAATGCCCACGGCAGCAAGAGGTCTGAGATGACGAAGCGTGACGATGTGATCGCTCCCACCCCCGTCCAGGGCGAGGCGAAGACGCCGGCCGCCGATGCCTCCGGCCCCGGTCACGATGCCCCGGCGGCCCCGGGTCGCACGGTGCGGGGGGGAAAGAGACACGGGGAGACGGAGCCGGCGTCCGCGTCCCCGTCCGCCGCCGATCAGTCCACCCCGGGCGTCGCCGCCTCCTCGGGAGAGGCCGACACGGCGGCCCGCCGCCCCGGGGTCGTCGCCTCGGGTGAGAGCGAGTGGGCCGTCCTGGCCGACCCCCATGCCTCGGCCCCCGGCGGGACCTACAGCACCGGGATCACCGGTCACGGCGCCGATATCGGGGTCCTGGGCACCGACGACGGAACCGGCACCGGCGTGGGTGTCCTGGGCATCGTCACCAACCCCGAGAACAGCCAGCCCTCCGTCTACGGATTCACCCAGGGCCGCGGACCGGGCGTCCAGGGGGAGAGCGACGGCCCCGGTCCCGGCGTTCTCGGGACGGACAACGGAACGGGCACGGGATACGCCGTGTACGGGGAGTTGTCGAACCCCCTGAATCCGAGGGCGGCCGTCTACGGGAGCACGGCCGGCACGGGGGCCGCCGTCGAGGGCGACAGCAACGGTGCCGGACCGGGCGTGTTCGGGTTCAGCGAGGGTACCGGCCCCGGCGTGAGGGGAGCGAGCGTCGGCTCCAACCCCGGGGTCGAGGGCCAGAGCTCCGGAACGGGTCCCGGGGTGCTGGCCCTGAACGACGGGAGCGGTCCCGCCCTCGAGGTCCAGGGTCCCGCCACCTTCTCCCGCAGCGGCGTGGCCACCATCGCCGCCAAGACCAGGAGCGTGACCGTGTCCTTCCCCGGCGTCACGCCCACCAGCATGGTGTTGGCCACGTTGCAGACCGTCGCCAAGGGGGTGGCGGTGGCGGCCGCCGTCCCCACAGCGGATTCGTTCACCGTCAGGCTGACCAAGGTGCCGAAGACCGACGTCGTGGTGGCCTGGTTCGTCCTGGGCTCGTAGGCGCCACCGACCGCCGGGAGTCGGTTCAGACGTCGATCAGGGACGTCTCGTCGATCAATCGCTGCGGACGGGGTACCAGCCGATGACGGCGTGGCGGACCCACTGCTCACGCGCCGACCTGGCCCGGGCCGCCTCGGACAGATCGACAGGTTCGATGCCGACGGTGTCTCCCGGGCGGAGCTGACCGAGGACGCCGAGGTCGGCGCTCACGACGGTGGCGATCACCGGATAGCCGCCGACGGTGGCGTGATCACAGAGCAGGACGATCGGGCGGCCGTCGGGCGGAAGCTGGATCGCTCCCGTGACCATCCCGCGCGAGGCGAAGGCCGGGGACGGCGCGGTGAGGGGCGCGTCCGATCTCAGTCGGACGCCGATCCTGTCGCTGGACGCGTCCACCGTCCAGGTCGTCGAGACCAACCGGTCCACGGTGGTCGCCGGGAACGCATCGGGACCCACCACGACGCGGAGGGGGAGGACGGCCCGTGGTGTATCGGCGTGCCGTCGCCCCCCGGGGCGTCCCGGCGGGCCCAGGCCGAGGGTGTCGCCGGCCACCAGAGGGCCCGCTCCGAGCCCGCACAGGACGTCCGACGACCGGCTGCCGAGCACCGTCGGGATGTCGACCCCGCCGCTGAGGGCGATGTAGGCGCGCAGTCCCCGACGTTCGTCGCCGGTCACCAACGTCTGACCGGCGCCGACGGGGACGGTGGCGTCACGGGGAACGCTACGCCCGTCGATGGTCAGCTCCGCCGTTCCCACCACGGCCACGTGGGCCGGGGCCGAGAATCGCAGGGCGGGGCCCCGTGCCGTGGTCTCGATACCGGCGGCGCCCTCGGCGTTACCGACCAGCCGGTTGGCGATGCGCAGCGAATAGGGGTCGGCCGCTCCGGCCCGCGGCACCCCCAGGGCGGCCACCCCCCGACGGCCGCCGTCCTGGACGAGCGAGAGCAGGCCGGCGTTCTCGACCACCACGCGCCGGTCGGAGTCCGACCGTAACGACCGACGACGGGTGGCCGGCGGGACCACGCTCGGGACCTCGGCGGCGCGCAGACGAACCAGATCCCCGGCCCTCAAGGTGGAGTAGGGCGGGGACTGGGGATCGAAGAGGCGCATGGCGGTGCGGCCCACCACGTGCCAGCCGCCCGGTGACGTCTGCGGGTAGATGCCGGCGAAGCCGCCGCCCAGGGCCACCGATCCGCCCGGTACGGCGGGACGGGGAGTCGGTCGACGGGGCACGGCGGCGAGGTCGGGCGGGAGCCCGACCAGATAGGCGAAGCCCGGGGCGAACCCGACGAAGGCGACCCGGAGATCGGTGCCCGTGAGCAGGTCGACGACCAGCGAGGGTGACAGCTGGGCGAGGCCGGCGACCTCGTCGAGATCAGGCCCGTCGAGAGCCACGGGGATCTCGACGAGCCGGGCCGCCGACGGGCCGGAGGAGACCGGTGGCGACGAGGCCAGCAGGTCGCCCAACGCCGCCATGTCGGTGACGAGGGGGTCGGCCACCACCGTCACCGACCGGAATCCGACGATCACGTCTTCGACCCCGTCCCCGTGGTTCTCGTCGACGAAGGCGGCCAGACCGTGTGCCTCGTCGACGCTGGCCACGTCGACGACGAGGGCGCTGTCGCCGAAGGCGCGCACCCGACGGGCCGGCGTCACGTCACGAAAGGTCGGAGCTCGACGCCGGCGTCGGTCAGGGCGTCGCGGACCCTCTGCGCCAGGGCGGCCGCACCCGGCGTGTCGCCGTGCACGCAGATCGACGAGGCCGCCACCGTGATCCACTGTCCGTCGACGGCGGCCACCCGGTGCTCGACGGCCAGCGTCACGGCGCGCGCCGCCACGTCGTCGGCGTCGGTCACGACAGCGCCCACCTCGGCCCTGGGGGCCAGGCTGCCGTCGGGGAGGTAGGCCCGGTCGGCGAACGCCTCGGTGGCCACCGCCACCCCGAGACGTTCGGCCACGGCGATGGCCACCGATCCGTAGGGGGCGAGCAGGGCCAGGTCCCCGTAGGCGCGCAGGGCGTCGCAGACGGCCCTGGCGCAGGTTTCGTCCTCCCCCATGCGGTGATAGAGCGCACCATGGGGCTTCACGTAGCTGACCTGCGTGGCGTAGGCGCGCGCCAGGCCGTCGAGGGCGCCGATCTGGTAGAGCAGGTCGTCGGTCAGGCGCGTGGGCGAGATCTCCATCTCCCGGCGGCCGAACCCGGGGCGGTCGGGGTAGGAGGGGTGCGCACCCACCACGACGTGGCGTTCCACGGCGTCACCGAGCGTCCGACGCATCACGCTCGGGTCGCCGGCGTGGAAGCCGCAGGCCACGCTGGCACTGGTCACGACATCGAGCAGAGCGCCGTCACCGTCGGGACCGCCCGCTTCTTCGCCCACGTCGGCATTGAGGTCGATCACCGGCACACCACCAGTATCACCGTGACCCGGACGACCGGTGCACGGGACCGGTCCAAGTGCGGAAGGATCTCCCCGATGAACTGGGTCGACTACCTGCTCCTCGCCCTGGTGGTGGTGTCGGGCATCCGTGGGCTCCGGCTGGGGGCGGTGTCGCAGGTGTTGTCGTTCGGTGGCTTCTGCCTCGGCCTGTTCCTCGGTGCCCTGGTGGCACCGCCGCTGGTCGGGTCGGTCAAGGGAAGCGGGCGCAGCCTGTTGGCGCTGGCGGTGGTCTTCGGCGCGGCCTTCGTCGTGGGTGGGGTGGGTCGGATCCTGGGGACCCGTTTCTCCGGAGCCCTCCGGCGCCTGCATCTCGGCGCCGTCGATTCGATCGCCGGGGTGGCCGTGGCCGTGGTGGCCACGCTGGTGGCCGCCTGGCTGGTGGGTAGCTTCCTGGCCAACAGCCGCTTCACGTCGCTCGACGCCGCCGTCGACCGGTCGCACATCCTCCACGCCATGGACAGGATCCTCCCCCCGGTGCCGTCGGTCTTCTCCCGGGTCGAATCGTTCCTGGACTCCGCCGGCTTCCCCGTCGTGTTCGCCGGCCTCCCGCCGGAGGCGGCACCCCCGGTGTCGCTGCCCACCAACCTCGCCGTCCGCGCCGCCGTGGTGAAGGCCGAGCGATCGACGGTGCAGATCGTGGGAGCGGGCTGCGGGGTCATCCAGGAAGGTTCGGGATTCGTGGTGGCGCCCGGGCTGGTCGTCACCAACGCCCACGTCGTCGCCGGCGTGGGACGTCCGGTGGTCCTCGACGCCACGGGCCACCACGCCGCCACCGCCGTGCTCTTCGATCCGCGTCTCGACCTCGCCGTCCTGCGGGTCCCGGGGCTGAACGACCCGGCGCTGCCCGTCGACACGGCCACCGTCGGTCGGGGCACGTCCGGCGTCGTTCTCGGTTACCCCGAGGGTGGACCGTTCGACTACAGACCGGCGGCCGTCGCCGCCTCGTTCCAGGCCACCGGTCTCGACATCTACGGGAAGGCCCAGACCCTGCGCCAGGTGTACCAGATCGAAGCGGTCGTCCAGCCGGGGAATTCCGGGGGACCGCTGATCTCGTCGGGGGACGCGTCGCAGCACATCCCCGACGGGTCGGTCATCGGCGTCGTCTTCGCCCGGTCCACCATCAACCCCGACGTTGGATACGCACTGGCCATGGCGGCGGTGAAGGCCGACGTGAACCGTGTCGGCCCGTCCTCTCCGCCGGTCGGGACGGGGGCCTGCCTCTCCGATTGAGCGCCCGGACGACCCGGTCGGTGTCGTGACGTCCGTCTCCGGTGGGTCCCCGGGTAAGAATGAGGCCGTGACACTCCCCCTCGAGGACTACGCGCTCATCGGCGACACCCACACGGCCGCCATCGTGGGCCGCGACGGCTCGATCGACTGGTTGTGCCTGCCCCGGTTCGATTCCGAGGCGTGTTTCGCCCAGCTCCTGGGCGACGAGAGCCACGGCTTCTGGCGGATCGCCCCGACCGCCGAACAGGTCGAGACGCGGCGACGGTACCGGAACGACACCCTGGTCCTGGAGACCGACTTCGAGACGTCCGAGGGCGCCGTCCGCCTCATCGACTGCATGCCCATCCGGGAGGAGCATCCCCAGGTGGTGCGCGTCGTCGAAGGGTTGAGCGGGACGGTCGATGTCCGTATGCAGCTCTCCATGCGTTTCGGCTACGGCTCGGTCCTGCCCTGGGTGCGCCGGGCGGGCAGCCTGCTCACGGCCATCGCCGGCCCCGACGCCCTCTCGCTGTGGACACCGGTCCACACCCACGGGGAGGACATGACGACGGTGGCGGACTTCACGGTCAAAGAAGATGACCGCGTGCCGTTCGTCTTGACCTGGTATCCCTCGAACGAGGAGGTGCCGCGGCCCGTGGACGCCCGCTTCGCCGTCGAGGACACCGAGTTGTGGTGGGAGGACTGGGCCTCGTCGTTCCAATTCGAAGGCCCCTGGCGCAACGCCGTGATGCGCTCACTGATCACCCTGAAGGCTCTGACCTACCATCCCACGGGGGGAATCGTCGCCGCCCCCACCACCTCTCTTCCCGAGACCCTGGGAGGGGGGCGGAACTGGGACTACCGGTACTGCTGGCTGCGCGACGCCACCTTGACCCTGGAGTCGCTCATGAAGGCCGGCTACTTCCAGGAAGCGATGGCCTGGCGCGACTGGCTCCTGCGGGCCGTGGCCGGCGATCCGGCCGACCTGCAGATCATGTACGGGCCGGGCGGTGAGCGGCGTCTCGACGAGTGGGAGGTCGAGTGGCTACCGGGCTACGAAGCGTCGGCCCCGGTCCGGATCGGGAATGCGGCGGCCGGGCAGTTCCAGCTCGACGTCTACGGCGAGGTGATGTCGGCGCTCTACGTGGCCAGCCACGTCGGGGGCACCCTGAGCGAGACGGCCTGGGACCTCCAACGCGTCCTGATGGGTTTCGTGAAGACCATGTGGGCGCAACCCGATGACGGGATCTGGGAGGTCCGTGGGCCGCGTCGGCACTTCACCCACTCCAAGGTCATGGCCTGGGTGGCCGTCGACCGGGCCATCAAGATGGTCGACGAATGCGGCGAGAGCGGGCCCGTCGACGAGTGGCGCGAGCTGCGTGACACGATCCACGAGCAGGTCTGCGCCCAGGGATTCAACACCGAGGTCGGCGCCTTCACCCAGTACTACGGATCCGACGCCCTCGACGCCAGTCTCCTCATGATCCCCCTGGTCGGATTCCTCCCCGCCACCGACGACCGCGTCCGCTCCACCGTGGAGGCCATCGAGCGCGACCTGACCGAGGGGGGTTTCGTCCTGCGCTACCGGGCCACCGACGCCCATGCCGTCGACGGTCTCCAGGGTCACGAGGGGGCCTTCCTGGCCTGCTCCTTCTGGCTGGTCGACTGCCTCTACCTGATGGGCCGCCACGACGACGCCGTGGCCCTCTTCGAGCGCCTGGTGGGCCTGTCCAACGATGTCGGGCTCCTGGCCGAGGAGTACGACGCCGTGGCCAAGCGCCAGGTGGGGAACTTTCCCCAGGCCTTCTCGCACGTGTCGCTGGTGAACTCGGCATACAACATGAGCGGGCACCCCGAGGGCGACGCCAGAAAGACGGCGCCGGTCCTGCCGCGGCTGGCCGAGACGCATTTCCGGCAGTGGCGTCGCGGGCGGATCGAGAGCCGGAGTTCGGGACAGCAGGGTCGCGGGAGACCGAAGAGCGAAGACACCGCGGTGACGAGGAGGCCGAGATGAAAGCGCTGACGGTGAAACCGATGACGGCCGGGTCGGCCCGGTTGGACGACGTCGACGAGCCACCCCTCACCGACGGTCCCGTCCTGGTGCAGACCCTGGCCGTCGGGGTGTGCGGGACGGACATGGAGATCACCTCGGGCGCCTACGGGTGGGCACCCCCGGGGCGCGACCGCCTGATACTGGGCCACGAATCCCTGGGCCGGGTCCTGGAGGCCCCGGCCGGCGCCGCCGTGACCACCGGCGACCTGGTGGTGGGGATCGTCCGCCGACCGGACCCGGTGCCGTGCGCCAATTGCGCCGTCGGCGAGTGGGACTTCTGCCACAACGGTCAGTACACCGAACGGGGGATAAAGCAGCGGGACGGCTACTGCTCGGAGCGGTACCGGATCGAGCCCGACTTCGTGGTCAAGCTCGACCCCGCCCTCGGTCGATGCGGCGTCCTGCTGGAGCCCACCAGCGTGGTGGCCAAGGCGTGGGAGCAGGTGGACCGGATCGGGGGCCGGGCCCACTGGGCACCGACGAGGGCGGTGATCACGGGGGCCGGACCCATCGGCCTCCTCGCCGCGCTGATCGCCGTCCAGCGCGGGATGGAGGTTCATGTTCTCGACCAGGTGACGAGCGGCCTCAAACCCGACCTCGTCGCCGCCCTGGGGGCCACGTACCACACGGGGACGATCGAGGACGCGGTGGCCCAGCCCGACGTGGTGATCGAGTGCACGGGCGTCAGCGCGCTGGTGTTCGACGCCATGGAGCACATGGGTCCGAACGGAGTGGTGTGTCTCACCGGCGTGTCGTCCAGTGGACGCAGCCTGGCTGTCGACGCCGGGCTTCTCAACCGGTCGCTGGTGCTGGCCAACCAGTCGATCGTCGGATCGGTGAACGCCAACCGACGCCACTACGAGGCGGCCGCCGCCGCGCTGGCCAAGGCCGACCACGCCTGGCTGGAGCGCGTGGTGAGCCGGACGGTGCCCCTCGAGAATTTCTCCCAGGCCCTGGACCGGCAGCCCGACGACGTCAAGGTGGTCATCGAGATCAATCAGTGACCACCGAGATCGCACCCGGGGTCATCGAGATCGACACCCTTCTGGGGGGCTGGGAACGGGTGACGGCCGGCTACCTCCTGACGGGGCCGACGCCGGTGCTGGTGGAGACCGGGAGTCAGAGCTCCGTGCCCGCCCTCCTCGAGGCCCTCGACTCCCTCGGCCTCGGGGGCGCCGATCTGGCCGGGGTGGCCGTCACCCACATCCATCTCGACCACGCCGGCGGCGTGGGTGACGTGGCCCGGGCGTTCCCGTCGGCCACCGTCTACGTCCACGGGAAGGGGGCCCGACACCTGATCGACCCCACCCGGCTGGTCGATTCGGCCGCCCGCGTCTACGGGGATCTGCTCGACTCGTTGTACGGGCGCCTCGACCCCACCCCGGCGGAGCGGATCCACGTTCTCGAGGACGGAGAGGAGATACGGATCGGGCCCGACCGCGTCCTGGTCACGGTGGACTCACCCGGCCACGCCAAGCATCACCTGGCCCTGCACGACTCGGACAGCGGGATCCTGTTCGCCGGGGACGCGGTCGGCGTGAGGCTCCCGGACGCCGGCGTGCTGCGCCCCTCGACGCCGCCACCCGACTTCGACCTCGACCAGGCCCTCAATTCGCTCCGTCGCTTCGCCGGCCGCCGCCCGTCCGGCCTGGCCCTGGCCCACTACGGCCTGGTCCCCGATCCCTCCTCTCTCCTGGACGAGGCCCAGGAGACGCTGCGGCGCTGGGCGGAGGTGGCCGAGGGGGCCTGGCGTCAGGGTGCCGACATCGCCGCCGCCCTGGACGAGGCCTTCGCCGCCGACATGGGCGACGTCGATCCGGCCCAGCGCCGGAAGCTCGAGACGTTGAACGGCGTCCATTCGAACGCCGCCGGGTTCCGTCGGTGGCTCGAGACGCGTGACGGCGGCCGGGGGGAATCGGAGGGTCCGGGCCTGGCATGATGGCCCCGCCACAAGAAGATGAAGGCGCAGCCGCGGTGTCCGGCACCGGGAGCGCCAGAGCGGGGAGTCGATCATGCAGGTCACCATCATCGGCGGCGGGAGCTACCAGTGGTCGCCCAAGCTGATCACCGACCTGCTGGCGGTGGGTCCCCTGGCCGACATGCATCTGGTCCTCGAGGACATCGACCCCGTTCCGCTGGAGAAGATGGAGGTCTTCGCCCGCAAGGCCAACGAGACGATGGGTACCAAGATGACGGTGTCGACGACCACCGATCAACGGCGGGCCGTCGACGGCGCCGACTTCGTGATCGTGACCATCTCGACGGGGGGCTTCGACTCGATGGCCCTGGACATCGACATCCCGGCCCGGTACGGGATCCGTCAGTCGGTGGGCGACAGCGTCGGACCGGGGGGGATCAGCCGCTCCCTGCGAAACATCCCCATCCTGGTGAGCATCGGGCGCGACATGGAGCAGGGCTGCCCCGACGCCTGGTTGCTGAACATCACCAACCCGATGACGTGCCTCACCCGGTCGGTCTGCCGGGAGACGTCGATCAAGACGGTCGGTCTGTGCCACGAGGTGGGGAACTTCGCCATGGACGTGGCCATCGCCTTCGGGAAGCCCCACACCGCCATCCGCCCCACCGTCGTGGGGGTCAACCATTTCCCCGTCATCACCGCCCTCGACGTCGACGGGGCCGACGGCTTCGTGATGCTCAGGGAGCTGGTGGACGAGCTCGGCGGACTCGGGGCCCTGCGGCCGGGGCCGGACCGCGTCGTGGCCGAACCCTTCACCAAGGCCGACTTCGCCCAACGGCACGCACTGAAGCTGACCCTTCTCGACCGCTACGGCGCGCTGGTGGGGGCCGGTGACCGCCACGTGGCGGAATTCATCCCGTCGGCGCTGACCGAGGAGTCCGACTGGGGGGCCACCTGGGGCATCGAGCTCACGCCCATGGCCCGGCGCCAGGAGAGCCAGGACGAGTACATCGCCGAGGTCGACGCCGTCCTGGCCGGGACGGTCGAGGTCCCCACGTGGGACTCGGGTGAGATCGTGGCCCCGGTCATCGATTCGCTGCTCACCGGGACGCACCGGGAGCTCCCGGTCAACCTGCCCAACGCCGGCCAGTGCCCCGACCTGCCGGCCGACTCCGTCGTCGAGGCCATGTGCGTGGTGGACGGCGACGGGATGCGCGGGCGCGACGCCCCCCACGCGCCACCGGCCATCACCGAGTGGGTGCGGCGACAGGTGGCCGTCCAGGAGCTGACCGTCGAGGCGGCCGTGACGGGGGACCGGAAGGTGGCCCTGCAGGCCTTCGCCCTCGATCCTCTGGCCGGTCGCGGTGACCTGCGGGTGACCGAGGCGATGGCCGAGGAGCTGTTGGCGGCCACCGCCCGGTGGCTGCCCCAGTTCGCGTCATGAGCCGGGTGGCGTCATGAAGATCGGGTTCGTCGGGTTGGGCGCCATGGGGCTGCCGATGACGCGCAACCTCCTGGCCGCTGGCCACCAGGTGACGGTGGCGTCGCGCAGCCGCCCGCCCGTCGATGCCGCCGTCGCCCTGGGCGCCACCGATGCCGGCACCGTCGCCGACGTGGCCGCCACCAGCGAGGTCGTCATCCTCTGTGTCCCCAATTCCCCCGACGTGGTCGAGGTGGTGGACGCCATGGGGCCGGCGCTCGGTCGGGGGACGATCGTCATCGACTGCTCGACCATCGATCCCGATGTCGAGCGGGCCCAGCACGAGAAGGTGAGTTCCGCCGGAGCGCGCTATCTCGACGGCCCCTTGTCGGGCGGGACGGTGGGAGCCGAGAAGGGGACACTCACCGTGATGGTGGGCGGTGACGCCGCCACCCTCGACGAGGCCCGCCCCGCCCTCGACCCGGTGGCCGGACTGGTCGTCCATGTCGGCGGGCCGGGGATGGGTCAGGTCGTGAAACTCTGCAACAACCTGATCTACGCCGCCCAGATGGTGGCCACCGCCGAGGCCACCGCCCTGGCGCTGCGTTCCGGGGTCGAGATGGCCAAGCTCCTCGAGGTCCTCCTCCACTCCACGGGGGACTGCACGGCGGTGCGGACCCGCCTGCCGGTGGACGGCGTGATAGCCGACAGCCCGGCCTCCAACGGATGGAAGCCGGGTTTCATGACGGACCTGATGGCCAAGGACCTCGATCTGGCCCTGGCCTACGGGGCCCGGGCGGGGGTCCCGCTGACCACCACGGCCACCTCCCGCCAGGTCCTCACGGCGGCGTCGACGGCCGGCTACGGGCGCCAGGACTTCTCGGCCTTGGCCAAGGTCGTCCTGCGCGCCGCCGGCGTGGAGTGACGGACCCGCCCCCGGGGGCGCTGGTGACGCCGGCGCTCATCCTGGCCGCCGATCACCGTCCCCGCGGGGTCGTCACCATCGAGGGGTACGCGCCCTACCTGGCCGCGCTCACCGCCGCCCTCCCCGCCTGCGACGGCATCCTGGCCAGTCGTCAACCTCTGGCCGACCTCCGGGCGTCGGGCGCCGTGGGGTCACGCCACCGCACCTACCTCTCGATCAACCGGACCGGTCTGGCGGGATCGGCCTTCGAGCTCGACGACCGCCTGGTGACGAGCGTCGACCGGGCCGCCGCCGACGGGTGGACGGGGGTCAAGCACATGACGCGGATCGATCTGGCCGACCCCCTGACGGCACCGGCCCTGGAGCTGCTCGGGCGAGTCATCGACGAGGCCCGGACCGCCGGCGTCGAGGCCCTGATCGAATCCCTGTCATGGCGCGACGGCAGGATGGCGCGCGACACCGATGCCGTCGTCCTGGCCGCCGTCATCGCCCACGACCTCGGCGCCCCGCTGCTCAAGGTGCCGGTGCCCGACGTGGCCCCCGGCCGGGACAGGGTGGCGGCGGTGGCCCGGGTGGTGGGGAGCGTGGGTGTCCCCGTCCTCTTCCTGGGTGGTCCCCGGGGCGACGCCGGTCGCCAGGCCGTCCTCGACGAGGTGCGTGACGCCATGGCCGGGGGGGCGGCGGGGATGGCCGTGGGCCGCGTCGTCTTCGAGGACCCCGAGCCCGAGAAGATGGCCCGTCTGGTGGCCGACGCGGTGCACGGCGGT
Organism: uncultured Acidimicrobiaceae bacterium; assembly: GCA_963800065.1. GTDB lineage: Bacteria > Actinomycetota > Acidimicrobiia > Acidimicrobiales > UBA8190 > CAWJFJ01. Next base: position 185,620 of record CAWCZO010000007.1, read on the forward strand.
TGATCCTCACCCTCGACCTCGGGACATCCACCACCAAGGCCGTCGTCTGGGACGGCGACGGACGGCGCGCCGTGGGCCGGGCCGCGGTGGCGACGTCGTTCCCGGCCGGAGACCGGGCCGAGCAGGACCCCGCCGACTGGTGGGACGCGGCGATCGAGGCCTGTGCCGGTGCCCGCGCCGAGTCGCCGGAGTCCTTCGGCGCCGTCGAGGCGGTGGGCTTCTCGGCGGCGCGCCAGACCGTGGTGCCCGTCACCGCCGCCGGCCGGCCCCTCGGACCGGCCCTCGTGTGGTCCGATCGCCGCGCTGCGGCGGAGGCGGCGGCGATGGCGGAGCGGCTCGGTGGCGTCGACGCCGTCCGCACCCGGACGGGCGCCGTTCTGGACGGGGCGGCGGTGGCGGCCAAGGTGGCGTGGCTGGCCGCCCACGAACCCGACCGGTGGTCGGCCGCGCGGTGGTTGCTCACGCCGCGCGACCTCGTCGTCTGGCTGATGACGGGGGAGGTGGTGACCGACCCCACCATGATCTCGGCCGCCGGGCTCCAGGACGCCGACGGGGAGCCGGTGACCGATCTGGTGGCCGTCGCCGGTGACCGGCTCCCCACGGTGATCCCTCCCGACGCCGTGGCCGGGTTGCTGGCCCCGGGCCCGGCCGCCGAGCTCGGCCTCACCGAGGGGATCCCGGTGGTGGTGGGGGCCGGCGACCGGGCCTGCGAGGTCCTGGGGACCGCCGCCTCGACAGATCGACCGATGGTCTCGTGGGGTACGACGGCCAACGTCTCGGTCCCTGTCGGGGCCTTCCCCGTCCCGGTCCCCCCCGGTCTGGTCGTCACCCGGGCGGCGTCGGGGGACTGGCTCCTCGAAGGCGGACTCTCGGCGGCCGGATCCTTTCTCACCTGGTTGTCCACGCTCACCGGATTGGACGCCGCCACCCTGATGAGCCGGGCGGCGGCCTCCCCCGCCGGGGCCCACGGTGTCGTCGCCCTGCCCTGGTTCGGTGGCGCCCGGGCCCCGTGGTGGCGCGACCGGGCCCGGGGCGGCTTCCTCGGATTGAGCTTCGACCACGACGCCGGCGACCTGGCCCGCGCCGTCGTCGAATCGGTGGCCGCCGAGGTCCGGCGATGCCTCCGGGCCGCCGGCGGGGCGCCGGCCCGGGGCCTGGCCCTCACCGGCGCCGATCCGTCCACGGCGCCGTGGGCCGAGGTCCTCACCGCCGTCACCGGGCTCCCCGGCGTCCGGCGCCGTTCGGGCCTGGCGGCCTCGGCCGGGGCCGCCCTGCTGGTGGCGCGGGCCATCGGGGCGGACTACGACCTCGAACGGATCGACCCCGTGGTGGAGACGGTCGTCCCCGACGATGGGGCCGTGGCCCGGTACCACCAGCTGGGGGAACGGGCCGACGCCGTGGCCGGCGCCGTGGTGGCCCTCGACACGGGGGAACCAGGGTCACCGGGGGTGCGGCGGTGAAGGAGGTCCGCCTGGCCTACGGGCGCGTCGGTCTGGGCGTGTGGGTGCCCGACGCCGCCACCGTGATCACCCCGACCGACCTTCCCGGTCTGGCCGACGAGACGGGGGCCGTCCTCGACGCGCTGCGGTCGCCGTCGTCGGGGCCTCCCCTGGCCGACCTGGTGGGCCGGCACGACCGGGTGGCCGTCGTCTTCCCCGACCTGACACGGCCGATGCCGAACCGGACGGTGCTGCCGCCGCTGTTGGCCGAGCTCGAGCGGTCGGGGGCCGGACCGGACCGGGTGGAGCTGCTGTGCGCCACCGGAACCCACCGCCAGGCCACCGCCGGGGAGATGGCCGAGCTCGTCGGCGACGAGATCGTGGCCCGCTACGCCGTCCACGACCACCGGGCCGACGACGGCGCCCACGTCGAGGTGGGCGTGGTGGACGGCGCTCCCGTTCTCATCGATCCCCGCTACGTCGACGCCGACGTCCGGATCCTGACGGGCTTCGTCGAGCCGCATTTCTTCGCCGGCTTCAGCGGCGGGCCCAAGGGGATGTGCCCGGGCCTGGCCGCCACCGAGACGATCCTCGAGGCCCACAGCCCGGGACGGATCGCCCACGAGCGCGCCACGTGGCTGGTCACCGACGGGAATCCCGTCCACGACTTCGTCCGGGCCGCCGCCGCCCTGGCGCCGCCCACCCTGTCGGTCGACGTGGCCATCAACAACCGTCGTCAGCTCACCGCCGTCTTCGCCGGGCCGCTCCCCGACGGGCACCGCGCCGCCTGCGACTTCGTGGAGGCGACGGCGGTGAGCGGCGTCGACGGGCGCTTCGACGTCGTCCTGACCACCAACGCCGGCTACCCGCTCGACCGGAACCTCTATCAGGCGGTGAAGGGGATGGCGGCGGCGGAACGGGTGGTGACCGACGGCGGGACCATCGTGGTGGCCGCCGCCTGTGCCGACGGTGTGCCGGCCGGAGGCTCCTTCGCCCGGCTCCTGGCCGCCGCACCCGATGGCACCGCCCTGGCCGGTTCCGACGTCCCGTCCGAGCCCGACCGCTGGCAGGTCCAGGTGCTCGGACGCGTGCTGCGCCGCGCCGCCGTCTGGTTGCACAGCGACGGCCTGACCGACGACGAGGTCCGCGGGGCGCACCTGTCTCCGGTCGGCGATGTCTCCGATGCCGTGGCCCTGGCCGTCGACCGGGCCGGCCCGGGAGCACGCGTCTGCGTCCTTCCGCAGGGTCCCCTCACCGTCGCCACCGCCCGCTGAGCGACGCCCGTCGCCTATCCCTGACAACTACGTCAGGGATAGAGTGCCGACGATGTCCGAGGGGGTGCTGTTCGAGTTCACCGTTCCCGACGAGCTCCTCCGGGAGGCCGTCACCCGTCTTCCCGAGGCGGAAGCCGAGGCCGCCATCGGCGTCATCCCCGGCACCGGCGAAGGCAAGCCGCCGCCCCTCATCGGAATCCTGCGCCAGAGCGGGTTCGCCCCGCTGGTGCTTCTCACGGTGGCCGCCATCGTCCCGAGCACCTTCGGGGCCGGGATCAACCTGATCGGGAACAACCTCGAGCACTCCTTCCACCTGAGTGACGCCGGGCTCGGGGCCGTGGCCTTCGTGGCCTCGGTGTCGCAGTTCCTGTGGGCGGTGCCGCTGGCGCTGTGGGCCGACCGGGGGTCGCGGAAGGTGGTGGCGGCCGTGGCCCTGCTGATCTTCTGCGTGTTCGGGACCCTGATGGGCCTCTCCCCCAACATCTGGTGGTTCGTCTTCCTCTACCTGCTGGCCTCGTTGGGCGTGAGCGTCAACCAGACCGTGCACAACTCGTTCCTGGCCGACGCCTACCCCACCGAGGGTCGCAGCCGGGTGTTCAGCTGGCACTATCTGGCCGACCCGATCGCCCAGACGGTGGGCATCTTGATCTTCGGGTCCATCGTCACCTACACGCACGACTGGCGCTGGGGCCTGGTGGTGGCCGGGGCCGGTGTCCCCATCGCCCTGGCCCTCTTCAGCCTGCACGAGCCGGACAAGGGGGCCAACGAGTCGAGTCACATCCTGAAGGCGTCGGGCATGGACACTCACGCCCAGCAGCAGAGCGCCCCCCGCGTCCTGCTGGGATCGGCCGTGACGCGGCTGCTGCGGATCCGCTCGCTCTACTACCAGCTCGTGGCCGTGGCCGTCCTCGGCTTCGTGGGGATCAGCTCGGCGCTGTTCGGCAACCTCTACTTCGTGCGCGTGTGGCACCAGAGCACGGCGCATCGCAGCGTCATCAACTCCATCATCGGGCTGGCCGCCTTCCTGGGGCTGCCGGTGGCCTACACGGTGGGCGACCGGCTCTTCCGCCGCGCCCCCCAGGCCCCGCTGCTCCTGGCCGGCGTCTGCATCGCCGTCTACGGGTCGCTGTACAGCGTGTCTCTCTACATGCCCAACCTGTGGATGGTGGTGGTCCTGCAGTTCCTGGCCAACGCGGCGGTGGCGCCCATCGCCATATCCATCTTCCAGACACTGGCGGCCACCGCCCCCGCCGAGATGCGGTCCATCTGCTTCGCCATGTTCGGCGTCTACTCGGCCATCCTGGGGGGATTCGCCGGCGGGATCATCCTCGGGGCGGTGAGTGACTCCACCAACGTCACCACCGCCCTCACCTTCATCGGCCCCGTCTGTCTGGTGGGGGGATTCCTTCTCGCCGTCGGGTCCCGTTACGTGCGGCGGGACATCACCATGGTCATCGAAGACGTCCTCGAGCGTTACGCCGAAGGCAAGAGACGGCAATCCGGTGGCGCCATCCCCGCCCTCCAGATCCACAACCTCGACTTTTTCTACGGGACCCAGCAGGTCCTCTTCGACATCAACCTCGAGGTGGCCGAGGGCGAGATCGTGGCCTTGTTGGGGACCAACGGCGCCGGGAAGAGCACGCTGCTGCGGGCTGTCTCGGGCCTCGACCACCCCCACCGGGGGGTCATCCGCATCAAGGGTGCCAACTGCACGTACCTCGAGCCCGAACAGATCATCGACCAGGGTGTGGCCCTCCTCGTGGGGGGGAAGATGACCTTTCCGGGACTGACAGTGCGGGAGAACCTGCGCGTCGGTGAGTATTCGTTCCGCCGTGAGGGTCCCCGGGTGCGCGCCGCCATCGAGGAGGCCATCGGGGTGTTCCCCGAGCTCGAGGCCCGCCTCGACCAGCCGGCAGGAACCCTGTCGGGGGGCGAGCAGCAGATGCTGGCCCTGGCCCGGGTCATGATGACCACGCCCCGGCTGCTGATGATCGACGAGCTGGCCCTGGGGCTGGCCCCCATCACCGTCGAGCGCCTCATGGCCATCGTCCGGCGGGTCAACGCCGACGGGGCCACCGTCATCCTGGTGGAACAGAGCGTCAACCGGGCCATGAGCCTGGCCCAGCACGCCTTCTTCATCGAACGGGGAGAGGTCCGATTCGACGGTCCGACCGCTGAGCTCATGGAGCGCGACGACCTCCTGCGGCCGGTCTTCCTGACGGGTGCCGCGACGGGCTCGGACTGAGCCGGCGTGTCGCTCCCCCCGTCCGTCATCCTCGAGGGGGCCATCCTCGGCCTCGACTACGGGCTCCTGGCGGTGGGCCTGGTCCTGATCTACCGGACCAGTCGGGTGGTGAATTTCGCCCAGGGCCAGCTCGGTGTGGTGGCCGCCGTCTTCCTGGTCAAGCTCTTCTACGACTTCGGCTTCAACTACTGGCTGGCGCTCGTCATCTCCGTGTCCCTGGCCGCCGCCGTCGGCGCCTTGTCGGAGCTCATCCTCCGCCGTCTGTTCAACCGGCCCCGGGTCCTCGTCATGGTGGCCACCATCGGACTGTCGCAGGTGCTGTACCTGTTCACCTTGTTCCCCTTCATCCGGCCCAAGAAGCTGTACCTGCCGTTTCCCGTGCCCATCGACTGGACCTTCCACATCGGGACCTTCCTCTTCTCCCCGGGCGAGGTCCTCACCCTGATCGTGGCGCCCATCGTGGTGATCGCCCTGGCCGCCTTCATCCGGCTCTCCTCGTGGGGTCTGGCCATGCGGGCCACGGCCGAGAACGCCGAGTCGGCCCGGCTGTCGGGCGTGTGGGTGCGGCGGACCTCGACGGTGGCTTGGACCTTGGCCGGCGCCCTGTCGGCCGTCACGGCGGTGCTCGCCTCCCCCGGCCAGACGAGCGCGCTGACCGACGTCCTCAGCCCCGACCTGCTCCTCCTGGCCCTCCTGGCCGCCCTGATCGGGGGGATGGTGAGTCTCCCCGTGGCCTTCATCGCCGGGATCGGTGTCGGCGTGGTGGACGACCTTCTCCAGTGGAACATCACCAATCCGTCGACGGGATCGGCCACCGTCGAGCTCATCCTCTTCCTCCTGCTCCTGGGGGCGCTGCTCCTGCGGGCCGCCTCCCTGCAGAAGGGGACCAGGGTGGGGGAACGATCCTCGTGGGCCATGGGGACGTCCTTCTTCCGCACCACGGGCGACGCCCTGCGCAAGAGAGTGGGATGGACCGGTGTGGGTGTCAGCCTGGTGGTGGCCATCCTCCTGCCCTTCGTCATCGGTGTGGGCCACTCCTTCCTCATGTCCCAGATCTGCCTCTACGGGGTCATCGCCCTGTCGTTGACCGTGCTCACGGGGTGGTCGGGACAGGTGTCGCTGGGCCAGTTCGGCTTCGTCGCCGTGGGGGCCGACATCGCCACCCACATCGGTGCCAGCCTCCCTCTGGTGCTGCTGCTCCCCGTGGCCGGGGCCGCCACGGCGCTGGTATCGATCCTGGTGGGGCTCACGGCCCTGCGCATCCGCGGCCTCTACCTGGCCGTGAGCACCCTGGGATTCGCCCTGTTCATGCAGACATCGGTGTTGGCCACCTCCTGCTTCACGCTGCCCCTGATCCACCGGACCATCTGCTCCGGACTTCCCGATCCCGAGTCGACCCTGCTCTCCCGGCCGTCGCTGTTCGGGCTCAACCTGTCGTCGGAACAGTCCTTCGCCTGGTTCTCGCTGGGCGTTCTCGTCCTCTCGGTGCTCATGGTGCGGGTCTGGCGCGACCGGGGGGTGGCCCGCCGCCTCATCGCCGTGCGCGACAACGAGATGGCCGCCGGCTCGGCCGGCATCCCCGTCGTGCGGACCAAGCTGTTGGCCTTCGCCCTGTCGGGCTTCATGGCCGGCTACGCCGGGGTGTGCCTGGCCTTCGCCACCGAGCGGATCAGCACCGACACCTTCGACCCCACCTTCTCGATCCTGGTCGTCTCCATGGTGGTGATCGGCGGGCTCGACTCGATCCCCGGGGCCCTGCTCGGTGCTCTCTACCTCGAGGGCCTTCCGGCCTTCTTCGGTTCCACCCCCACCGTCGAGTTCCTCACCAGCGGCGCCGGGCTCCTCGTCTTCATCCTCTATCTCCCCGGCGGGATGGCCCAGGTCCTCCACCGGTTCGGTGACCTGGTCACCGCCGGGGTGGAGAACCTGCGGACCCGGTGGGGCGGCGCCCCGCCCGGCGATCCGGCCGACGCGCCGTCGCAGAACCCCGCCGTCCGTCCCCTCGGCCCCGATCCGCGGCCCCGCGACCCCACCGGGGCCGGCGCTCTCACCATGGCCGATCCGTGACCGACGACGACGCAACCAAGACGGGCCCGGCCCGCCTCGACATCGAGGACCTGGTGGTCGCCTACGGGGGACTGCGGGCCGTGAACGGCGCCAGCCTGGCCGTCGGAGCGGGGGCGATCGTCGGCCTCATCGGGGCCAACGGATCGGGGAAGACGACGTTGCTCGACGCCGTGTCGGGCCTCGTGGCCCCCTCGGAGGGACGGCTGCTGCTCGACCAGGTGGACATGGTCGACTACCGACCCGAGGAGCGCGCCCGGCTGGGGATGGTCCGTTCGTTCCAGGACTGCCGCCTCTATCCGGAGTTGACGGTGGAGGACACGCTCATGTTGTGCGAGGACGCGCGTCGTCGGGTCAGCGTGCTGTCGACCACCCTGCAGTTGCCGTGGGCGCGTCGTGCCGAACGGGAGAAGCGCCAGGCGATCGAAGGCGTGATCGCCTCGTTCGGGCTCGAGAGGTTCCGGCTCCACCAGACCGCCCATCTGTCGACGGGCACGCGCCGGGTGGTGGACCTGGCGTCCATCGTCCTGGCCAATCCCCGTCTGCTGCTGCTCGACGAACCCACCGCCGGGATCGCCCAGCGCGAGGCCGAGGCCTTCATCCCCCTGTTGCGACGGCTGCACGAGGTGACCGACTCCACCATCCTCCTCGTGGAGCACGACGTGCCGCTCGTCTTCGAGCTGTGTTCGACGGTGGTCGTCATGCAGACGGGGGAGGTCGTGTCAGTCGGCACGCCCGACGAGGTCAAGCGCGACCCCAAGGCTCTGGCCGCCTATCTGGGAGCGAGCGAGGAGGCGTTGAACGTATCGGGCCCGTTGGCCGCCTCGTCGGCCCGACCCCCGGAACGGGGATCGGGCCAGCCGGGGGCCGACCCCGGCCCGCCGGGTCCGGCACCGTCGGGGGAGGACGGGTGACGGCCGGGGCTCTCGACGGGATCCGCATCCTCGACCTGTCCCAGGGGATCGCTGGGCCGCTCGGCGTGCTCTTCCTGGCCGAGCACGGCGCCGACGTGATCAAGGTGGAACCGCCGGGGGGTGATCCGTTCCGGTCGTACGAGGGCTACCGGGTGTGGAACCGCAGCCGGCGCTCCGTGGTGGTCGACCTCCGGCGCGACGAGGGGAGGGCGCAGTTCGGCGGCCTGGTGGCCAGTGCCGACGTGGTCGTCGAGAGCTTCCGTCCCGGGGTGAGCGGCCGACTCGGTCTCGGCTACGAGGCGCTGCGCGGCGACAACGACAGGATCATCCTGGTGTCGTGCCCCGCCTACCCGCCCGGGCATCCTCTGGCCGACGAGCCCGCCTACGACGCCCTCGTCCAGGCCTCGAGCGGCCAGATGTGGGCCCAGCCCGGTTGGCGCCCGGGCCCCGTCTTCCTGCACATGCCCGTGCCCTCCATGGGGGCGGTCTTCCTGGTCGCCGCCGGGGCGTTGGCGGCGCTGTCGGCGCGCCAACGGACCGGGCTCGGTCAGCACGTGGAGACGTCGTTGCTGGCCGGGGCGCTGCTCTTCACGACGCAGCTCTACCAGGACGTCGAGAACCCCGGTCCCGGGTATCACGAGCTGATGGCCAAGACGTATCCGCCCGGGATCCACCAGACCATGCTTTTCGAATGTGCCGCCGGAGCCTGGATCCACATCTCGGTGATGTCGGGGCTGCCGCCGCTCAAGACCCTCGACGAGGTCATCGGCCTCGAGGACGCCCCCGACGTCCTCACCCTGATGGGCCTGTCGCCGGCCGAGCGCGCCGAACTCGACGTCCGGCGCCGGCGACGGATGCGGGCGTGGGACGCCGAGGATCTGGTGGAGGAGCTGCGCCGCCACAACCACGCGGCGGAGGCGGTGGTGCCGGCCCACGACGTGCTCCGTCATGTCCAGACGGTGGCCAACGACACGGTGGTCACGGTGGACGATCCCGACCGGGGCCCGACACGGCAGATGGGCGTCCCCATCCACCTGCTCGGCACCCCCGGTGCCGTGAAGGGACCGCAGCCAAGCGTGGGCCAGCACACCGACGAGGTGCTCGGTTCGCTCCCGGCACCGGCCCCCACCCCGGCCCCGGCTCCGGTCGCCCCGTCGACGCCGGGCGTGGCCCTGGGTGACGTTCGCGTGATCGACCTCGGCCAGTACCTGGCCGGTCCCTTCGGGCCCATGATCCTGGCCGACCTGGGTGCTGACGTGGTGAAGATCGAGCCCGTCACCGGAGACTCGATGCGGTTCTCGGCCAAGCCCTTCATCGGCTGTCAACGCGGGAAGCGCTCGTTGGCCCTCGATCTCAAGCACCCGTCGGGGTTGGAAGCGGCCCGACGGCTGATAGCGGGGGCCGATGTCGTCCACCACAACATGACGCGGGGCGTCGCCTCGCGGCTGGGCATCGACTATGCCGCCTGCCGGGAACTGCGGCCCGACATCATCTACTGCAACACCTACGCCTACGGGCTGGCCGACCCGTTGGGCCGGTTCGGCGGGCTGGACCCCCTCTACCAGGCGTCGTCCGGTCTCGAGTACGAGGCCGGAGCCGTGCGTCACGGGAACGATCCCCTGTACCTGCGCTTCGGGATGTGCGACACGGCCAACGCCATGCTGTCGGTCGTGGGCGTCCTGCTGGCCCTCGTCCACCGGGCCCGGACAGGCGTTGGTCAGGAGCTGTGGACGTCGCTGCACGACGGCGGGATGGTCTTCACGTCCGATGCGTGGACCGGTCCCGACGGCGCCGTGTGGGACCGTCCCCAGATGGACCGGGGCCTGCACGGCATCGACGCGCTGTACCGGCTCTACCCCACGGCCGACGACGGGTGGATCTGCCTGGCGGCGGTGACCGAGGACCAGTGGGACCGACTGTGCGCGTCGCTCGGTCCCGAGGACCTCGCCGGCGACCCCCGCTTCGCCACGGCCTCGGCCCGGCGGGAGAACCGTCAGGAGCTCGAGGACCGGTTGCAGGCCGTGTTCGCCGGCGCCACCGCCACCCATTGGGCCGGCGTCCTCGAGACCGGCGGCGTCCCTCATCAGGTGCCGGTGGACACCGATGACGGGCGTCAGATCCTGCATGACGCCGACAACATCTCGCTGGGGCTGGTGGCCGACTACGAGCACGGGGTGCTCGGGCGGTTGCGCCAGTTCGGGCAGCTGATCCAGATGGCACCGACACCGGGGCGGATCGCCGGGCCCCCTCCCCTGGTGGGGGAGCACACACGCCAGCTGTTGCGCGAGGCGGGCTACCGGGACGCCGACATCGACACCCTCATCGCCCAAGGCGTGGCCTACGAACCGGACGACGCCTACCGGGAGCGCTTCGTCACCTGAGACCGGCCTTTCGCCGCGGACGGGCCCTGGTGACCGGGAACCGTCAGCCCTCGGGGTCGCGGGGCCGGGCCGGGCCGTAGGGGCGGGGGCCGCGCAAGGTGACCCGGTGGGCTACGCGGAGGGCGTCGCCGTAGTCGTCGAGGGCGTAGTGCAGGGTGGCCCGGTTGTCCCAGAAGGCGACGGCACCGACCTTCCAACGGAAGCGGCAGCTGAATTCGGGGCGCTGGCAGTGGCGGTAGAGCAGATCGAGGAAGGCGGTGCTCTCGAGAGGAGAGAAGCCTTCGATGAAGCGGGTGAATTGCGAGTTGACGAAGAGGCCGTTGCGGCCCGTCTCGGGGTGGGTGCGGACCACGGGATGTGAGGTCGGCAGCAGCTTGTCGTGTCGCTTGCCGTCCCACTCGTAGCCGCCGCTGGCCTCGACGTCGGCGGCGAACCACGGGTCGTGGTGCCAGGCGATGAGGCCGTCGCAGAGCCTGCGGATGGGCTCCGAGAGTGCGTCGTAGGCGGCCTGCAGGCTCACCCACATCGTGTCCCCGCCCACGGCCGGGGCTTCGCGCATGTGGAGGATCGAGCCGAGCGGCGGTGTGGCCAGGAAGGTGATGTCGGTGTGCCACCACGAGGCGCGGTCCTCCCGTCCGTCGATGGGGAGCACTTCGGGATGGCCGGCGAGAGAATCGATGACCGGATGGGCCGGGGTGACCTCGCCGAATTGGCGGGCGAAGGCCGTCTGCACCTCGGGACTCAGGTCCTGATCGAGGAAGAACAGGACGAGGTGACGGGCCAGGGCCGCCCTCAGCTGGGCCACCACGGGGTCCCCGAGCGGGCGCGATAGATCGAGGCCGTGGACCTCTGCCCCGATGACGGGGGAGATGGGCCGGATGTCCAATTCGGTCGCGACTACCACCTCGACCATGGTGCCCCACCGGACCGTCGGCCACAACCCGCCCGGTGTCCTGCCTGAGAGGCGCCTATCGTGTGCGACCGGCGGTGCACCGGTGGCGTCCTGACGCTTCGGACGCTCGACGAGGAGGTAGGCGCGATGAGGAGGTCCGACCCCGGAGGGTGGGCAAGGTCCCGGCGACGTCCGGGGAGCCGCGTCGGGGGCGGTCGCCGGGGCGGCGTGCTCATGGCGGTCGTCATCGTGGCGGCGGTGGTCGTGGCGGTCACGTCGGGGGCATCGTCGAGCTCGGCCTCGACGTCGTCGGCCAAGGCGGCCGGCATCGCCGCTCTGAACAAGGCCAGCACGAGCAGTCGGGGTGTCACGAAGACCACCATCAACGTCGTCTTCCCCATCTCCAACCTGACCAGCCTGGCGTCCAACTTTGGTTTCGCCGGGGACGTCGAGTTCGGGGAGCAGAAGAAGGCCATCAACCTGTTCGTGAAGGCAGCCAACGCCAATGGCGGCATCAACGGCCGCAAGATCAAGGCCATCATCGTCACTTTCGATCCCACCAACGAGGCCGAGATGCGGGCGGACTGCCTGCAGTGGACGGAAGGGAACCCGCCCGTCTTCGCCGTGGTGGACGGGTTGGGATCGTGGACGGGGGACAACGAGCTGTGCATCACCCAGGAGCACCACACGCCATTCATCGGGCAGTGGACGACGACCACCAACTGGACGAAGGAAGGCGCCCCCTACCTGTGGTGGACGGGTCCCGATCAGGCATCGATCCTGAGCACGCTGGTGTCGTGGGCCAAAGGGGCGAAATTGCTGGGAGGGGACCGGAAGGTGGCCATCGTGGCCGGGGACCGGGCCAGCGACCAATTGGCGTTGAAGGACTATCTCCTCCCCGACCTCAAACGCGACGGGATCCCCAGGCCGATGATCGAGACCATCCCGGCCGGCGCCTCGGACACGGCGGCCACCGGGGCGGCGGCGCCGCTGATCGTGCAGCGCCTGCAGGCGGCCGGCATCGATTCGGTCATCCCCCTGATGCCGTTCAACGCCATGTTCCCGTACCTGCAGGCCGAGTCCCAGGAGCACTACTACCCGAGGCTCCTGCTGTCGGACTACGAGGGCTCCATCGAGTCGTCGTTGGGGCTGATCCCGCAACCGTACGAAAAGGAGCTCAACGGCCAGGAGGGCGTGACGGTCGAGACCCTGGGCGGCACCGACGCGCCCATCTCCGAGAGCCTGGGCGGCTACGACCCCGGCGTGGAGAAGTGCTACAAGGTCTGGCACGCCGCCTACCCCAAGCCCCCCCCGGGTGAGACCCTCATCCACGGCGAGAAGGCGACGCCCTACATCGAGGAGCAGGGACCGGTTGCCGGGTGGTGCCAAGGCGTCGAACTGTTCGCCCTGGCGGCCAAGAAGGCCGGGCGCGACCTGACACGCCGCAGCTTCGTGAAGGCGATGGCCAGCATCACGTCCTACCAGGGCACGTACTCACCGGACATGAGCTACGGGCCGGGGAAGTACGCCGGACCCAACGAGTACCAGGTGGTCGAGATCCACAACAACGTGCCGGCGTCCAAGTTGTGCGTCCTCACGTCCCAGAAGATCACCCAGGGAACGTGTTGGCACGTCATCCAGAGTTGGAGGCCGCTTGTCACGGGTTGAGGAGGCAGCGCCGGCGGACACACACGTCAGGCCCCGTAATTTCTCGCCTTGGTTCTCTTGGATGGTCCGCCTCTCGGAGCAGGCGCTCGTCGACCCGTTACCCGGCGAGGGCGGTGGCGACCTCGAGGAATGGCGGGTCCGGTGCCGGACCCGTCTGGGGGAGTTGTTGGGTCCGTCGCCCCGTGGCGTGCCCCTGGCCCTCGAGACGCTCGAGAGCGTGGCGTGCGACGGGTACCGGCGCGACAAGGTCGTCTTCGACACCGAGGAGACCATGTCGGTTCCGGCCTACCTCCTCGTCCCCGACGGCCGAGTGGCGCCGGGGCCCGCCGTCCTGGCCGCCCACGGCCACGGTCCCGGGAAGGACCTCGTGTGCGGACTGGCCGAGACACCGGCGCCCAACGGCGACTACGCCGTCCAACTGGTCCGCCGCGGCTACGTGGTCCTCGCTCCCGACATGCGGTGCTTTGGCGAGCGCCAGGACTGGAACCCCGAGGACCACTACGCCTGTGACACCAATCTCGTCCATGCCGTGATGGCCGGGGAGAGTCCCCTGGCGCAGAACCTGTGGGACCTGGCCCGGTGCCTCGACGTCCTCGAGGACCATCCGCTCGTCGATCGCCGACGGATCGGCATGGTCGGCCTCTCCTACGGCGGCACCGTGACCCTGTTCCTGGCCGCCTGGGACGAGCGGGTGGCCGCCTGTGTGGTCAGCGGGTACTTCTCGTCGTGGGCCGAGTCCCACAAGATGCCGTGGAACATGTGTGGATCGCAGGTCCTGCCGGGGATGCTCGGCCAGCTCGAGCACGTGGACCTCGGGGCCCTGGTGGCACCGCGGCCCATGTTCGTCGAGAGCGGTATCCACGACGACCTGTTCCCGGCGACGGTGGCCGCCGTCGGGTGCGAGAGGCTCCGCACCGTCTACGAGTCCCTGGGCGCCGAGGGGGACCGGATCGTCCACGAGGTGTCCGACGGCGGACACCAGTGGTACGGGGTGGGCGCCTACCCGTTCCTGGCCCGCTGGTTGGGCGGGGCCGCCGAACCCGGCTCGTAGCGGGGGTCGACCGTCCCCGCCCGGTCGCCTCTATCCCGGGACCTGCCAATGGACGAGGTCGGTGCTCCGGGCGATTCCGATCCGGGCGTGGCCCCAGCCGTCGAAGGCGCTGAGCTCGGTGCTCCCGGCGTAGGTGGCGTAGTAGTAGCCGTCGGCGGCGTGGGCGTCACAGAGGAACACCGAGTTGGCGTGCTCGTAGTTCACGCTGGACAGGCCGGGCCCCGAGTTCCACGCCTGGGCCGGGATCTGGAGCTCCGTCCCGGCCGTCCAGTGCAGCCATGACGCCGGGACCTCGGGGTTCCCGACCAGGGAGAACAGCCAGGGCTGGTCGAAGGTGTTGGACGTGGCCACCAGGTGCCACCGGCCGTCGAGGGTCAGGAACTCGAGGTTCTCCACCGTGTCCCCGTAGAGGGAGATGCCGGGCCGGCCCACCGAGACCCACGGGCCGGCCAGGGAGCCGCTGCGCGACCAGGCGATCTCGAAATGCTGGGTGCCCGCCGTGGTCGGTGGTCCCTCCTTGTAGCCCAGGATGAGGCCGTGACCCGTCCAGGCCAGGGCCGGGTCGATCATCCGGTCCGCCGGGGCCGGGTGGAGGCTCCGCGCCAGTCGGTGGGGAACCGACCACGTCTCGAGGTTGGCCGACGTCCGGTAGTAGAGCTTGGCCTGCCCTCCGCCCACCTCGCCCGGGCCCGAGTCGTAGGTGACGACGAAGGTCCCCGTCGGGCTGCGGACGATGTCGGGTGACACCACCCCGATCACCCCGCGTTGCGCCGGCCACGGCGCGGGGGACGACCAGTGGACGAGGTCGGTGCTGGTGGCGGTGGCGATGTCCCAGCGCACACCACCCGGGAGTCGGGGGTCGTCGGTCACGTCGCTGAAGAGCATGTGCCAGCGGCCGCCCGCCCAGATCAGGGCCTGGTCCTTCACCCCCGCGTCCGGTTCGCTCAGGATGGGGTCGGTGAGCCGGGACCACGCCACGGCCGGGGTGGCCGATCCGGGGACGACGCAGGCGTGGTCGGCGCCGACGGGGACGACGACCGGCGCCGCGCCGGGGGTGGCCGGTTTCGTCGCGCATCCGGCCGTGCCCAGGACGAGCGCTCCGGCGACGAGCGCACCCCGGGCGGTCAGTCCCACCCCAGACCGGCGGCCGATCCGGCGTCGAGGTGGAGGGCGACGTGGGACTTCGTGCGCAGCACCGAGGCGGGACACGCCGTGGTCACGGGGCCGGTGAGCGCCCGCCGGACCGGTTCCGCCTTCCGCCCCTCGGGGACGACGGCCAGCACGGTGGCGGCGTCGAGCAGGGCCGGGATGGTGACCGTGACCGCCTCGGTGGGGACGTCGGCCAGCGTAACGAAGTGGCCCTCGTTGACCTGCTGCCGGCGGCACGCCCCGTCGAGCTCGACCACCTTGACCAGGAGGGGATCGTCGAAGTCGGCGACGGGGGGATCGTTGAAGGCCAGATGCCCGTTCTCCCCGATGCCCAGACAGCAGAGATCCAGGGGATGGCGCCGGAGCAGCTCGGCGTAGCGTTCGCACTCGGCCCGGGGATCGGCCAGTCCGTCGAGATAGTGGGCGGCGCGGGGCCGGACGTTATCGACGATGCGTTCCCGGATCCAGTGCTGGAACCCGGCCGGATGGTCGGGACCGGCACCCACGTACTCGTCCATGTGGAAGACGATGACGTCGGACCACGGAACGTCCTCGGTGCCTTGGACCAGAGCGGCGACGAACGCCAGCTGCGAGTTGCCGGTGGCGAACATGGCATGAGCCGTCCCCCGGTCGGCCACGGCGTCACGCAGGGCGGCGGCGGCGTCGTCGGCGGCGGCCCGACCGAGGGCGCCTTCGTCCCGGTGGACGTACACCTTCATCCGGTCGACGGTCCGCACCTGTTCCCGGTCCCCCATGGGCCGCACTGTAGGCCGGACGTCCCCGTGGCCCCGTCGGTACCGGGGACGGGTCTGGCCCCGGCGGTCGTGAAACCGGTTCTCCGGGGGTTGACAGAGCCCCGACCACGATCCCCAACTAGGGTGTCGTCGTCTCGCCGGCGGGACCGGCAACCAGGGGAACAGGGGAGGGAACCGTCATGATCCACAAGGGCGCGTTGATCCGCATCGGAGCGGTCCTGATGCTGTCGGGGCTACTCCTGGCGGCGTGCAGCTCGAGCCCCAGCCCGAGTTCGACTTCGAGCAGCACCACGGCGACGTCGGGCAGCGCCGCCTTGGCGCTCCAGGCCGCCATCGCCGCCACCAACGCCGGCTACAAGGGTACGAGCACCAACGTCAATCCGACGCCCCGGCCGGCGGCCAAGAACAAGACCATCGTGATCATCTCCGCCGGTCAGGGTGCCGACAGCAACTCGGTGCCGGTGGCGGGCGCCCTCCAGGCGGCCCAGGCCATCGGCTGGCACGCGTCCATCTATGACGCCATGCTGAACCCGTCCAACTACGCCGGCCTCGTCCGCCAGGCGATCGCCGCCCACGTGAACGGGATCATTCTCGACGCCATCGACTGCTCGACGGTGAAGGGCCCGCTCGAGCAGGCCAAGGCGGCGGGCATCGCCGTGACGGCCATGTACGCCTTCGACTGCAACGACCCCCACTCCGGGGGCGGTACGACGAAGCTGTTCGGCGGGGTCACCAACTACGGGGCCAAGAACGCCAACCTGGACAAGTTCACCGAGTCCTACGGCTCTGACCAGGCCAACTACATCATCGCCAAGTCGGACAACAAGGCCAAGATCATCGTGGTCCAGGACCCCGAGTTCACCGTTCTCTATTACACGGCGCTGGGCTTCGACAACACCATCGCCGCCTCGCACGGCTCCAAGGTCATCGCCACCCTGGACATCACGCAGGAGGACCTCGTCGACGGGCAGGTGGTGCCGATCATCCAGGCCGAACTGGCCCGGTATCCCCAGGCCACCTGGATCAAGAGTCCCTTCACCTACGCCACCACCCTGGGCATCGTCCCCGCCCTCGGGACCAACCCCAACCACATCAGCGTCATGGGTGGAGAGGGCTTCCATGACGAGCTCGACGACATCAGATCGGGGAAGATCGTCGCCACCAACGCCATCTCGTCCAACTGGACCGGGTGGGCGGCGGTGGACACTCTGAACAGCATCTTCAATCACACGGCGCCGGTGGACAGCGGCATCGGCTGGACGCTCGTCGACGCCACCCACAACCTCCCCTCGAACCCGGCGGCCGACT
Organism: uncultured Acidimicrobiaceae bacterium; assembly: GCA_963800065.1. Lineage (GTDB taxonomy): Bacteria > Actinomycetota > Acidimicrobiia > Acidimicrobiales > UBA8190 > CAWJFJ01. The sequence continues at coordinate 202,760 of CAWCZO010000007.1, forward strand.
ACGAGCCCCCCATCAACTACCAGGCCGAGTACAAGAAGGCGTGGGGAGTGGGCTGATGCCCGACCCCGGCCAGCCGGGTGATCCGCAGCACCCCCCACCGACCGCACCGGCTCACGACGAGTCACCGACCCCAGGGTCGCCCCCCGGGGTGGCCCTGCGGGTCGAGCACCTGTCCAAGACGTTCCCCGGGACACGGGCACTCATCGACGTGTCCTTCGCCGTGCGGGCCGGCGAGATCCACGCCCTCGTAGGGGGAAACGGGTCCGGCAAGTCGACCCTCATCAAGATCCTGGCCGGCGTCTACCACGGCGACCCCGGGGGGACGATCACCGTGGGAGACACCACACTGTCCGCCGACCACACCACCCCGGCCAAGGCCAAGGCGCTCGGCCTCCACTTCGTGCACCAGAACCCGGCGGTGTTCCCCGCCCTGTCGGTGTCCGAGAACATGGTCATCGGCCACGGTTTCACCACCAACGGGGTGGGGTCGATCAAGTGGCGGGCGCTGCGCCGGCAGACGCAGGCCCTGCTCGACCGCTTCGAGATCAACGTGCGCCCCGAAGCCCTGGTGAGCTCTCTGCGGCCGGCCGAGCGCGCCATGGTGGCCATCGCCCGGGCCCTGCAGGACCAGGAGGGACAGCACACCGGGGTGCTGGTCCTCGACGAGCCGACGGCCTCCCTGCCGCGTGCCGAGGTGGTACGCCTGATGGGAGCGTTGAACCGGTTCGCGGCGGCCGGACAGACCATCCTGTTCGTGAGCCACCGGCTCGACGAGGTGATCGACACCGCCGCCGAGGCCACCGTGCTTCGTGACGGACGCCTGGCCGGCACCCTGGTCGGTGCCGAGATCACCGAGGAGCGGCTGATCGAGCTCATCGCCGGCCGGACCCTCGACCGGATGTACCCGGTCATGCCCCCGGTCGAGAGTGACGCGGTGGCCCTCGAAGCCAGAGGCCTGACGGGAGGACCACTGCGGGGAGTCGATTTCCAGCTACGGCGGGGCGAGGTCCTGGGGGTCGCCGGCCTGCTCGGTTCGGGTCGGTCCGAGTTGCTGAAGATGATCTTCGGCGCCTACCCGATCAAGTCGGGAACGCTGCTCGTCGACGGGAAGCCCGTGCGGTTCCGCGACATCGGCGACGCCATGGCGGCGGGGATCGCCTACGTTCCCGAGGACCGCGGTGGGGAAGCCGCCTTTCTCAATCAGAGCCTGGCCGACAATGTCGTGGCCTCGTCCATCGGTCGGTACTGGCGCGCCCTGCGGTTGCGGAACCGGGCCATCGACCACGATGCCCGGGACATCATCACCCGCTACTTCATCCGGGCGTCCTCGGAGAAGCAGGTGATGGGCACCTTGTCGGGTGGGAACCAACAGAAGGTGGTGCTGGCCCGCTGGCTCAGCCGAGGCCCCCACATCCTCCTGCTCGACGAGCCCACCCAAGGTGTCGACGTGAACGCCCGGGCCGAGATCTATGCCCTGATCAGTAAGGCTGTCGGCGACGGCTGTTCCGTGCTCCTGGTCACGAGCGACTTCGAGGAGCTGTCGAGGGTGGCGGACCGCGCCGTCGTGCTGAGCGGCGGGAGGGTCACGGCCGAGCTGAGGGGGGCCGAGATCGAGCCCGTCCGCCTGACCGAACTGGCCTTCAGCACCCAGGAGGTGGCCTCATGACCGTCGTCTCGGACGCCGCTGCGGAAAAGGGTGGAGCGGCCACCGGCCACCCCGCCGTTCCCGACACCTCGGGCCCCATGGGCCGGAGCCGGGGTCGTGAGCTGCTGCTCGAGTTCACCGAACGCTATGCGCTGGTGGTGCTCTTCATCGCCACCCTGGTCTTCTTCAGTGTGTGGTCGAAGACCTCGAGTATTTTCTTCACCTCCAGCAACTTCAAGAACGTCCTCGGAGGCGAGGCCTATTCGGGGATCCTGGCCCTGGCCATCATGATCCCACTCGTCTGTGGCGAGTTCGACTTCTCGGTGGGCAACAGCGCCGGACTCACCCAGGTCCTCTGTGCCGGGTTCATGGCGCGCCTCGGTATGCCTATTCCCCTGGCCATCATCCTCCCCATCGGCGTCGGTGCCTTCATCGGCCTGAACAACGGCAACACCGTGGCCCGGATCGGGGTGAACTCCCTCATCGTCACCCTGGGGATCTCGTCGGTTCTCCTGGGTATCGTCCAGTGGTACACGAACGGCCAGTCCATCAGTAACAACATCTCACCCTGGTTGACCAACATCGCCACCGACCAGTGGTTCGGGCTGCCCGTGACCGTCTACCTCCTGGCCTTCGCCGCCCTCGTCGTGTACTACATGCTCGAGCACACCCCCTACGGCCGCTACCTCTACAGCATCGGCTCCAACCGCGACGCGGCCCGCCTGGTCGGACTGCGGGTGGAACGGTACGTGCTCACCGCCTTCGTCCTCTCCGGGACGCTGGCCGGCGTCGCCGGGATCCTGTTGGTGGCGCGCAGCGGCGGTGGGAACCCACAAGCGGGACAGATCATCGACACCCTCCAGGCCCTGGCTGCCGCCTACCTGGGGGCCACGGCCATCAAGCCGGGGCGCTTCAACGTGTTGGGGACGATGATCGCCATCTACTTCCTGGCCTTCACCGTCACCGGCCTCTCGCTCGCCGGCGTGGCCGACTGGATCAACAGCGTCTTCGACGGCGCCGCCCTCTTCGTGGCCGTCCTGGTCTCGACCATCATCGGCCGCCGCCGGGCGGGGACCAGCTGACCGACGGCGGGAGCAGAATCCCTTCACCGACAAGGACCCACCATGGCTCGAAAGACCAAGACCGATCAGCTACAGGGTGTCCAGATGTTCTCCGCCTGCACGGACAAGGAGCTGGCGCAGATCGCCCGCGCCTGCGACGAGATGGCGGTCGAGGCCGGCTCCGACGTGGTGGAGGAGGGGACCGCCGGTGAGGGCTTCTACCTGATCGTGACCGGCGAGGCGGAGGTCACCCGCGGGGGCCACCCGGTGGCCACCGTGGGCCCGGGCCAGTACTTCGGCGAGCTCTCCTTGCTCGACGAGGCCCCCCGCAACGCCACCGTCACCGCCCGGACCCCGATGACGCTCCTCAGACTGAGACGGCGCGAGTTCGCCGCCGTCCTCGACTCCTGGCCCGGAGTGGCCCACAAGCTCCTTCAGCAGATGGCGCGGCGACTGCGTGAGGCGGACGAGCAGGCCGTCTCCAACTAGGAGGTCGTCGGCCGCGGTGGCGCCCCGCCGTCGGTGGGCGAGGTGACGGTGAGCCAGCTCGTCCCCGGAAGCGTCTCGACGAGGCGGTGCCAGGTACCGGCCCGGAGCATGACCCAGTCCCCGGGTCCGAGGTGCAGTCGCTCGTCGTCGACGTCCAGCGTGGCCCGCCCGTGGATGACGACGACCCACTCGTCGGCGTCCTGCCGGTACTCGACGGGCCCGTCGAGCCGTCCACTCAGGATCTGGTCGACCACGGTGTGACCGAGCTCGGCCAGCCGGACGACGCGTTCGCCGCTGGCGGGTGCGCCGTCGGGTTGAACGAGGCGGCCGCGGGCGAAGGACACGGGGCGACGCTAGCGCCGGGGGCGCCGTACCTCCGGTACCGTTTTCGCCATGGTCGACCAAATGACCGTGGTCCGGACCCGGCGGTTACGGGCGGGGGTCTCGGTGGCGCTGGCGACCGTGATCCTGTCGCTGCCGGCTGACAACGCGTCATCGGCACCCGTGGCGTCGGCCGGAGCTGTCCGTGTTCCTCACGGTGCCGTGCCGACGGACGCCACGAGCGTCGGCTCGGCGTACGAGTTCCTCGATCTCATGATGGACCGGTATGCCACCGGGTCGACGCCGCGGCTCGTCCAGAGCTTCACGGGAGGTCTTCTCGGACTGGAGAAGTTCACCGACTCCGAGACCTACGACGACGCCCTCATCATCGACGCCTTCCTGGCCGAGGGGACCCCGGACGGGCTGGCGCGGGCGGAGGCCGTGGGCGACGCCCTGCTCGAGGTGCAGGCCGATGATCCCGACCATGACGGCCGGATCCGCGAAGCCTACGCACCGACATCGCTGCTGGCCCCCCACGGGGTGGGGATCACGGACCGGACGAGCGACGTGGGCAACATGGCCTGGGTCGGTCAGTCCCTGGTCGAGCTCTACGCCGTCACCGGGACCCCGTCGTATCTGGCCGGCGCGGTGGCGATCGGGAAGTGGGTCCAATCACACGCCGCCGACACCCGGGGAGCCGGAGGCTACACGGGCGGGTACACGGCGCGGGGCGAGCGGATCAGGTGGAAGTCGACGGAACACAATATCGATCTCTACGTCCTGTTCACGAGCCTGGCCACCGAGACGGGCAACGCCGCCTGGTCGGTGCGGGCGGCCCGGGCCCGGTACTTCGTCGAGTCGATGTGGGACCCGTCGGCGGGGACGTTCTATGTCGGGACGACCGACAATGGTGTGACGCCGAACGACACCGAGCATCCCGAGGACGTCGACAGCTGGTCGTACCTGGCCCTCGGAGACCCGGCCTACTCGTCGTCGATCGACTGGGACGTGACGAATCTGGCCGTCACGGCCGGAGGGTTCAGCGGGGTCAGCTTCTGTAGCGGCGACCGCAGCGGCGTGTGGTTCGAGGGGACCTCGCACCTGGCGGACGCCCTCGAGATGCGTGACGGCCCCGGCGACGCCGCTCGAGCCGATCAGTACCTGTCCGATGTCGCCGAGGCCCAGGCCGACGGTCCGGACAGCGACGGCCTGGGCATCATGGCCGCGTCGAAGAACCGGCTGAGCGATTGTGACGGCGACTACTACTACGCATCCCTGCACACCGGTGCCACCGCCTGGTACATCCTGGCGGCGCAGCGCGTGAATCCCCTGTCGCTGTTCGCGTCGGCTTGACCCGGGCGGGCGCCACCGCTGGGGACTTCAGCAGCCCGTCGACCGGGAGGCGGTGCACCGGCCTATCGTTAGTGCCATGGGGTGCCTCGTCGCCGTCTTTCTGTTGCTGGCCCTGATCTTCGTGGGGTTCGGATTCGCCGTCCACCTTCTGTGGATCATCGCCGCCGTCTTCTTCGTTTTCTGGCTGGCCGGCTTCGCCTTCGGCCGGGGCCACCGCTGGGGTAGCGGGCGGCGCTAGCGGCGACGCCCCCGACAGGGGCCACCAAGGACCGCCTGCCGGGTCAGGCCTGGTCGAGCTGGTCCCGCAGAGCGGCCCACTGACGCCCGAGGGCCGGCAGGGCGAGTGCGCCGGCGGTGGCGTCGGCCTCGTCGGTGAGCTGAGCGGCCCGGGTCGTCTCGCCGCGCTCCAGCCACGTCTGGGCCCAGTCGAGTTGGCAACGCGCCATCCAGACCGGGCTCATCAGCCCACGGCTGAAGGCGATCGCCTCGTCGAAATGCCGATCGGCGTCCGTCGGTCGGCCGAGCAGTACCTCCAGGTTGGCCAGCAACCGCGACGCCGGTCCGCAGCCGACACTGCCCGAGGTCATCTGTATGCCGTCATGGGGCCGGAGGATCTCGCACAGGTCGGAGGCGGCACGGCGATCACCGATATAGGCGGCGACCTCGGACCACAGGGCCACCGCCAGGGGCCATTCGATGTCGTCGGGGATGTCACCGAAGCCGGCGTGACTCGCCCTGTGAAGCAGGATGGCGGCATCGTCGCGGTGATCGCTCTCGACCAGCGCGAAGGCCACGGCCGCCGCCGCCGCTGCTGAGGGTGGTCGGGATGCGGCATCGACCGTCAGGGCCGGGATGAGCTCCGGAAGCCGCTCCTGTTCGCGGCGAAGAGCGAGTTGAGAGATGGCTCCGACCTTGTCGGTCTGGATCGTTCCGGTCATTCGCCGCACGTCGCACGCCTCGGCGGACAGGGTCTCGGCGTCGGCCAGCCGGCCGTCGATGACGGCGAGGGCGTGGCCGAGCACGAGGTGGGAACGCAGCGCAATCTGGTTCTGACCGCCGGCCGACGTCTCCGACAGGGTCATCACCTGGGACCGGAGCATTTCGCCGTCCCCCGCCGTGAACGTGCAGAAGGCGGCGTTGGTCTGCGTGGTGGCCACCCAAAGGGGGTCACCCAGTGTGAGAGCGGCGTCGAGCGCCCGGCCGAAGAGCGGACGGTCGAGCCTGAACTGTCGCGCCGACCAGATCGATCGCGGGCGGGCCACGAACTCGGCGGCCGACACCTCGATGAGGGCCTGTTGGTCACCCGACAGTCGGGCCTGTTCCCGGGCGTCGTCGAGGATCGGGCCGCGGCGCGTCGAGGCACCGAGGAAGATCGATTCGACGGCCAGGGCGCCGAGCAGACGCGCCCGACGGGCAGGGGACCCGGGCAACCCCAACGAATACTCCAGGAGCTCGATCTTCTCGGGATCGCTCTGTTGCTCCTGGTCGAACGACGTCCGCACGTTGACGAGGAGCGCCTCGATCATGGCGTCGTCGAGCTCTGCCTTCCGGGCCAGAACGACGGCCTCGCGCAGATGGGCCCCGGCGTCTCCCACCCCGGAGACCAATTCCGCCTTGGCCAGGAGGGTGAGGAGGTCGACGTCGTCCCTGGTGGTCTCCGTCTCCTTGTCGGAGGGGTTCGACCGGAGTCGACGACGGGCGCCCCGGATGAGAGTGCCGTCCGAAACGGCGGCCACGACGTCGGCCTGCCCCGGCTGAGCCGAGACGGTGGCGACGTGCCCGGGGGAGTCGACGGACACGAGGACCCCTTCGGCGAACTCGACCCCGCACCGGTAGACGGTGGCCCCGGATTCGACGTAGTAGGCGTGGCCGGCGTCGTGGGAGTGTTCGAGGATCATGCAGTCGTAGCGCCGGGCCAGCCGGGCCAGCTCGTCGAACGTCTCCACATCGACCACCAGTGGGGCCTTGACCGCCGGACTGGCCGTCACGGCCACCAGGTCGGGACGGAAGGCGGCATGGATGCGACCGGTCTCGTCCATGCGCCGACGGCGCATCCACCAGATGCCGGCGCCGAAGGCGGCGAGGAGCGAGAGGATCAGGCCGACGAGGGCCAGCCGCCTGGCCCCGGTCACGGCGACGGCGCGCCCGAGGATCGTCATCTTCGCCGGCACCCGCGTCGGGCGTTCGACCGACCCGGGGCTGTCCGGGGTGAGGGCCTTGTCAGCGGCGACGCTGCCGCCCTGCACCACGTCGATCTCCTGTTCGTTCACCGGGAAGGTGAGAGAAGGAGCGAACATGTCGGCGACGGGGGCGCCGTCGAGCGTCCCACGGATGTGCACGGTCGGTGTCACCACGATGTTCGGGTCCCCGAGAGGCATCCCCGTCTCGGTGTCGAAGGCCTTTTCCACCACGGCGATCTGTGTCAGGTCGAGGGGGACGTCGACGGTGGCGGTCGGGCCGGAGAAGGCGACGGGAGCCACGGTGCCCAGCGGAGCGCTCCATCCGTCGGGACCCTCGACTACGGCCGTGGCCCCTATGGTGCCCGACACAGACACCGGGGCCTCCGATGCACGGCGCGTGGTGAGGTCCAACGAATAGCGTGCCGTCACCTCGAGGGAGTGGACGAGGTGCAGGAACACAGGGTCGCCCGTCGTCACCAATCCCGTCGGGTAGGTAATGCCGGCGGGGGCGAGGGCGGCGTAGGAGAAGCTGACGTGCTGGTCGAAGGCCACGGAACTCTGGCTCCCCCGGGTGATGGGCCGCGTCCACGTCACCGCTGTCAGAGCACCGAACACAACCACCAGGGCCAAGCCCACGGCGATGGGCCACCATCCCACCCGGACGGTCTCGCGCCCCACCCGATCGGAGTCCGTCCCCGCCCGCACGGTTTCCGGGGTGGCCTGCCGGGGACCCGGATCGACGGCGCCGGGGAGGACGGCTCGGCCCGGGCGCCGGCGCCGGCGCGCCGTCTGGCCGATGCCCAGGGCGACGAGGAAGAAAGCGAGAAGGCCGAGGACGATGGGAGATCGCACCCAGCCGAGGACGGTGCCGCCGTCGGGGATGTGGAGCCACAGGCGTCCCCTGATAGCCGAGGCGGGCAGCGCCTGGGGATCCTTGAACGAGTTGTTGTCCCCTTTGAAGGTGAACAAACCGTTGTGTTCGGCCACGATCCGGTGGAGCACGGTGATGTGCAGCAACGGGCTGTGGTACCCGACGATCTCGCCGACGTGGTAGCTGCCACTGGGTACGATGACGGCGAGGTCGCCGGAGTGGAACCTCGGCTCCATGCTCACCCCGTGCGTGGTGACCAACGCCACCTCGCCGGTGGCCATCGCCACGATGGCGGCGAGGCCGATCACGACGACGAGGGCGGCGCAGATGCTTCGCAGCCGTCGCCCCCTCATCGTCCCACCTCCCGAGGTGGGGTGGTGCGGGCCGTCACTGCCCGCACCACCCCGGTTCGGATACTTCGCCTAGTTAACTTGTCTGGGCTACCACGATGTCGGTGGCCGAGATGCCGTAGACCTCGGAACCACCCACGGGGGTGTAGTCCGCGATCTGCTGACCGATGCCGCCAGTGGCACCGGCGTTGTTGCAGGTCCACGTGGTTGCTCCGCCGTCAGCCGGGCTGCTGGTGTCGGCGACCGCGGTGCAGTAGGTGGTGGGCGTGAGGTCCGCATCCGTATCGTCGAGTGTGAATCCGACGGAAGCGTCGTATCCCGTGGTCGTGTTCTGCACCGTCGTGAACGTGACCGTGTCGATCTGGGACCCGGTGGCACTGTCCTCGTACGTGTAGTAGATGTTGTCCACGGTGGCGCCGGTGGTGTTCACGGTCCCGTAGCCGATCCGGTTCACGGCAGCCTGGGAGCTGAACAGCAGGCTCTGGGTGAATGCCGCCGAGCCAGCGAGCACAAGTGCCCCGACTCCGATAGCGGCGATAAGCGTCCTCTTGTTGCGTCGCACGACTACTCCTCTCGTCCGTGAGATGGCCCGGTGGGCCTGGTGCGGCGGAACCCCCCCACACCCTCCTTGTGCGCACTTCCTTGCGCGCAAGGTCTCCAATCGGCAGGTGGGGCAAAAAGCTGAAGTGCCTGATCGACATCCCGACCGGCGGCCGCCCGCACGCCTGAAGGGGGGCAAGCGGCGGGAGGGCGGTGCTCAGGCGATCGGATGGCCGGACAACCTCCGCCCAACGATCGGTTGTCCTCTACACCTATTGGCGACGGTCACGATCAGTGGCGGGGAACGGCGGTGCCCGGTGCCCGGCGCTCACCCCGGATCGGGGCCGGCGGCCGGCATGAGCGGCGAGGGTGACGGCGCCCTGGCTAGCATTCCTGCTGGGAGGCGGCTGGGGGGCCGCTCAGAGGGGCGGTCCCGATGCTCAGGCGGCTTCGACGGTTCCAGTTGATGGCGGGCGCCCTGATCGCGCTGACGGGGTCGGTGTTGCTTGTCACGGTGCCCTCCGCCACCGTCGCCTCGGCCGGGACCGGGTGGTCGGGGCCCACGACCGTGGACGACTCTTCGCCCGTGGTCGTCGACGCCGTCTCCTGCCCCACCACCACTTTCTGCGCCGGGGTCAACAGCGCCCAGGACGAGGCGACCGTCTACAACGGATCGGACTGGTCGGCCCAGACGACCTACGAAGGGACGGGACCCTCCACCAGCGCTGTCTCGTGCGTCTCTTCGACCTTCTGCGTGGCCACCGACAGCAGCGGCAACGCCATCTTCTACAACGGACACTCCTGGTCGGTCGTGGCCGCCGGTTTCGACATGTCGTCGATCTCCTGCGTGTCGTCGTCGTTCTGCATGGGAGTCACCGAGGGGGCGAGCGCCGGCGACGCCGTTCTGTACAACGGGGCGACGTGGACACCGGCTGTGATCGATTCCGGTGTCGACCTCTGGTCGGTGTCGTGCCCCACAACCTCGTTCTGTGAGGCCTTCGACAACAACGGAAATGCCTTCGCCTTCAACGGCGCCTCGTGGACCTCGCAGGGCAACGTCGACTCCAACCCCGCGGTAGGGATACCCTGGATCGAGGTGTCGTGCACCGTCACCGGGGGGACCCTCTGTGCCATGGTGGATGGGTGGGGCTCCGGCTTCCACTACAACGGCGTGACATGGACCGCCGACGGCGACCTGAACGCCTCCCATTACTTCACCTCGGTGTCGTGTGCCAGTGCCTCCTTCTGTGCCGCAGTGGACAGCGGCGGCGGGACGTGGATCTACACCGGAACGGGCTGGACGGGCTTCCCTCCCGAAGGGGGCCATCCGTATTTCAACTCGGTGTCGTGCCCCCAGGGCAGTTCCTTCTGCGTGGCCGTCGACAACGAGGGCACGTACTTCGTGACGACAAACGCCGAGACGTCCTGGTCTGGGGAGGGGTTGACCAGTGACAGCGCCCCCACCGGGATCCTGACCGTGTCGTGCGCCACGTCGGCCTTCTGTGTCACCGGCGACCCATTGGGCAACACCGCCACCTACAGCGGTGACAAATGGGGTTCTGCCGAGAGCATCGACGACAACGCCCTCAACTCCGTGTCGTGTCCGACGGCGACGTTCTGCGCGGCGGTCGATGATGCCGGTCAGGTCGTCACCTTTGACGGTTCGAGCTGGTCCGCGCCCGACAATATCGTCGGTACCAACATGTTGTCGGTGTCCTGCGCCAGCGCCGATTCGTGCGTGGCCATCGACAATGCCGGAGACGCCCTGCTGTACAACGGATCGACGTGGACCGACAACTCCGAGGTCGATGGGAGTCAGCTGGTGGGTGTGTCGTGTGCACCGGGCACCGCCTTCTGTGCCGCCATCGACAACGTCGGGAATATCATCACCACCACCGACGGGGGAACGGGCAGCTGGGCGAGCTATTCGACCGGCGCCGGATCGCTGGCCTCGGTATCGTGTTCCACCGCCAGCTTCTGCGTGGTGGTGAGCGGTGAAGGCGACGCGTTGACCACCGACAACGGTGGCAGCACGTGGTCGAGCCCCGACGACATCGACCCTGGTCAAGCGTTGAATTCGGTGTCGTGCGCCACGCAGAACTTCTGCACGGCCGTGGACGACGCCGGCAACGCCCTGCTCACCGACAACGGCGCCGGCTCCTGGTCCAGCGCCGACATCGACGGCGGCCAGCCCCTCGCCTCGGTGTCGTGCACCTCGCCCACCTTCTGCGTGGCCGTGGACAGCGACGGCAACGCCCTGCTCTACACCCCACCTTCCCCGCCGGGGCTGTACGTGAGCGTGGTGGCGCCCTACACCGGTCTCACGACCGGGAACACGGTCGTCACCATCACGGGGTCGGGCTTCACCACCCACGACGTGACGAACGTGTTCTTCGGCACCGGGACCGCCAGCGACGTCGATGTGCTGGACAACACCACCATCACCGCCGACTCCCCTCCCGGGTCGGCCGGCACCGTGGACGTGACGGTGGCCACCACGACGGGCACCTCGGCGGTGAACTCGGCCGATCAGTTCACCTACACGGTGGCAACGGGCCAGACCCCGCAATCGTGCACCCCGAACTGCTCCCTGGCCCTCTCCACCCCCCTGGCCGCCACCACCGTGCTGGCCTCGGGCACCTCGAGCGAGGAGGGGGCAGCCCTCTACCTGTCGGTGAACGCCGGGACCCTGCCGTGCGCCGGGGCCCACGACTACACGGCGGCGGTGTCGGACCTGTCCACCAACGCCTTCGCCCCCGATGCCACCGTCACCGTGACCGAGACGATCGGGGACATACCGAGCACGAAGGGGGTGAAGGTGTGTTACGCGCCGCTAAGCGCATCGACCGGTACCTTCCTGTCCAAGTGTCACACCCACGTGGTCGCTCCCTGCCGCAAGTCCCTGAAGGAGCTCTACGGCCACGCCGGCGCGGTGGCCACCTTCGTGGTGAACGCCAACGATCCGCGCTTCTGGACGGGGATCAGCTCGCTCAAGGTGACCGGGTTCACCCCCACCCACGGCGCACCCGGCTCCATGGTGACCATTAAGGGGACCAACCTGGCCGGGGCCGTGGGCGTGAGCATCGGAGGGGCGTCGGCCCACATCGCCAAGGCCACGACCAAGGAGCTCAAGGTGACCGTGCCCTCTTCGGCGCAAACCGGCGTCTTCACGGTCACGGCCGCATCCGGATCGGTGACCTCACCCACCGCCTTCACCGTCACCGGAGGGTGAGCCGCACCTCCAACGTCGCGCGAAAATTGCCCCATGACCAGGGACAATGCTCTGTGTATGACTTCGAGTGGAGAGCCTGAGACTGTATTCAAACCCTCCAAAATCGCTCCCGGAGGGCCGCGAACTCGCCCGTTCCTGACATTCTCCAGGTCATCGGCCTTCAGCGATCGCTTCCGACCGGGCTCAGGGCCAGGTTGCCGGATTCCTCTTCAAACATTCAGAGGTCGGCAATTCGAACGCCGATTGACGTGTGGCGGGTTGGTCAGAGGGAGTCGTGGGCGTTGGGAATCGAGGTCGTGGTCCAGGCCCCTCCAAGGCACATCTCGTCTGATGACCCGTCACCCCAGGTCACGAAGTGGGGAGGGACCTTGCGCAAAATTGGCAACTTTTGAGCAAGGGTCGGATCATAGGTGCAGGTGATTTGGAGCTTGTCCCCTGTATGCACGGGGATGGGAGTCTTCAAGTTGTAGGCCTTTTGGTAATCGAAGTTGTAGTCGGGGACACTGAGAACCGTCCGGGCTTGCGGTGTCCCTGGGTTGAGGACCATCGAGAAGCTGCGGCCGAGCAGGTGCATGTGGGCTTGCGCGCGAACGATGTAACCGCTTCTGCGGATAGGCCAGATACACGACGTCGTGTCACCCTCCGGCGGGTTCGAAGGATTGCGCCCGCAGAACTGCTCGAGGAGGTTCACCGTCTCGACCGCGCTCGCACCGAAGCGCTGTCCCAGGTTGGCGAGCGATGCTGCCCGGTTGCAAAGCGGTCCGTTCACCCCGGTTGGACAAGGGATGTCCGGGGGAGCGAGCGCTATGAGGCCTCCAAGCGGCAAGAGTGGTGTCGAGGTCGGCACGGTGTCGAGGGTGAGCGAGTTCTGAACCGGCTTGTCACCTACGAGCAGGTTGTAGTGGACCTGCATGATCACAAGACTCCCGGCAGGAAGCTCGATCCCCGTCCCCTTCGGCAGGTCGTCGGCGCCGTGACCCGGGGCCCACACGCTCAGCCAGTGAAGACCCAAGAAGTCAGCGAGCGACGCCCCGGGCAGCCCCGGTGCCCCGAAGCACGTCCAACCCCTGTTCCCGGTGTTGGCGTTGTCTTTGAGAGCAGTCGGCGCGAGGGATGGCGGGACCAAGGCCAGGATGGCGTGGTGGTCTTCGCGACTGCCGGGAATGAACTGGCTGGTGATGATGTAGGAGTCCCGGGTGACGTGAGGGTTGAGCAAGGTGCAGTGGTAGTCGTCGGTGCTTCCCACGTCCGCTTTGGGCGTGTAGGACGGAGACACCAGCGTGACCGTGCTCACCTGCCGGGACGCGCGCGGAGGAGATGCTGAGGAGGCGGCCACGGCGGCAGTGAGCACCGCCGCCATGAGGACCAGAGCGAAGACCCCGGCCGTGACACCTCGCCGAGAAAGCCGCCGCCGAAATCGGGTCCTAGTGGTAGTCGAACCCTGGTCGGGTGGCTCGCGTTCGGACCGTTCGTCCAGATCCGTCATTGTTCCCCCGTCCCTGTGCTTGGTCGTTGTCGGGGCTAGAACGCCGCAAATCGTCCCGGGACCTCTCGTTGTGCCCCAACAGGCTAACCCGGCGAAGCTCGAACCGTTCGCTGGTCCCCGCAGAAACAGAACGGGCCCACGACAGCCAACGAAGCCGCTGGCTGATCCCCCAGGCGACAGCCACGTCGACATGGAGGCTGGACTCGGCGCGTGTGTCCATGTGGCCGCGGGACCGAGAGCTTGCTCCGGGCTCTACCGCGGGCACACCAGGCGCGACTGAGGGTCGGCTCCGCATTCGCCATCAGGCCTGCTGCAACTACTTCGGGGGGGTTTGAAACAGGCACATCCTCGAGTCGAGCGATCCGACATGCAATGGGGCGGTTTGCCTCGGGTCTCCGATGTCTCGCGACATCACAAGGGCGGAGAGCCTAAGACAGTTTTCAAACCCTCCAAAGAGGATAAAAGACCTGCTCAGCCACTATGCAAGCGCTCCAGTATGAGCTGGAACCTGTTGCATTTGACCATCCAGGACCCGTCGATCCGAGCGATTCTCACTCCGACGGAATGCAGTGGTCGTCGCCAAACCTTTGTGCTCGGGTCTGAAGGCCTCAAGGAGCCGGCGAGCGCGCAATCCTTGGCAACGATCTGTCTGAGGGCGTGAGCCTCGTCTACGACCTGCGTCGAGACCCGTGAACAGAGGTCTCCATGACCACGGCATAGACCCTGGTCGAACTGGCGGTGAGGTCCAGCGGGTTGGAATTGCCAGAAGGCCCGGTCCCGTGTCGACGGACCGGGCCTTCTGGCTACGTGGTGAACTTGATGCGATTCTTCCTAACAGCCCGTAGCCGACGACACGAACGTAAGTGTCACGTTTGTGCTGTTGTAAGTCACGTCGTAGCCTGAATGTGTTGCCCCGGGCGTAGGCAGACAGTTTCCAATAACAGGCCCAAAACTCCCGCTCACGCCGCCGGTCGCGTTGAGAATGTCGAACGTCTCGTTGAGCGTCGGCGTGAAGCCTGCCTGAGTGGTGATGTCCAGGTCACTGCCGTTCAGAGTCGCCGTGCTCGATCCCTGCAGGTTTCCGAACGTGGATGAACCGATGGTTGTGGCGAACTGCGTTGATCCGGCCGCGCTCCCGAATGCGACGTAGGGACTGCTGAATGTGTCAGTACCCGTCGACGGGTCCAACTCGCCTCCAGTGCAACTGGGGACGACATTCAGCGTCGAGGCCGTCCACGGCCCAACGATGGTGCCGGCAACGGACAAAGAGCTGAATGTTTGCCCATTGGTATAGAGAGGACCTCGGCCACTGCCGCAATCGACGTAATAGGTTCCGGCGCCGGACGTCGTGACTGTCGAGGCCAAGGTTCGGCTCCCCTGGAATTCGATGGTGGCGCCGGTGCCGACCGAATAATTGCCCGATTGGCTTGGTGGGCTGGTTGGGCACCCCGAGGCGCTGCACGGCACGTAGAAGCAGCCGTTGGTCCCCGGGAAGCAACCACTATTCGCCGTTGCGCCAGTCACAGACACCGACCCCTCGTTATCGAAAACGTATCCGGTCTGCCCGAAACCAGCGGAGTGCGACAGAGACGTGATCGTTCCGTTGGGTTCGTTCACCACCGACGTCGTTGTCCCGTCATAGCCCGCACAAGGTCCCCAAGCCGTCGATCCTGCTACGAATTCCAGCAATCCCTCGTTTTCAAGGGTTTCGTTAGCCGACGGACCATAAGAAGGGTAGGGGACATAGCCAATACATCCGCCACCGGTCTCCAGGGTGCCCTTGTTCACAATGGTGACACCCGCAGTGAGTCCGTACGGTCCATTGTATGACCAGCCTGGCGAAATATTGGCTGTTTGGTGGGCCGGAATCGTGAGAGTTCCAGGGCCACCGATTCCACCCGCTATTGCGGTCGTCTTCCCTAGGAGCTCGAGTGATCCCGCCGCGTTATGGATCGATAGGGCCTCGTTCCCCTGTTGGTAATTGGTGATCTCCGATGAAACGGCGCCGACGAGCTCGAGGACACCGGCGGTGCCCGTCTTGTTCTGGAGCCCCGCTTTGTTGGTGAAGTCGAGCCCCAGGATCGTGCCGCTCGCATCCGTCACGGTGGGAAAGTTCTTGACCTTGAGACAGGCGTAGTCCGTCGGCCCAGGTGCATAACCTTCGGACCAATTGGTCGAAGTAGCCCAGTCGGTCCCAGTGCCGGTAGGGCCGCCTGTGAAGTTGTCGGTGCACCTGTGCTTCTTGGCGAGTGGCGAGGCCGCATTCTGATGTGTCGCTGCGCTAGCCCAGGTTGGAATGGCGAGGACGCCGCTAGCGACGATCGCCACGGTCGAAAGCGTTGCAACAAGACGTCTCGAGTTCTTCATTGTCGTCCTCCTCCTTGAAGGTGGATCACGGTTGGGATCCTCTCGGAGTGTGTCGGGCATCCCCTGAAGGGCCCTTGAAAGGACCTTGAAGCTGCCTCCAAGCTGGGAATGGGACCGGATGGGCGCCTTGCCGGGTCGGGGCCGGGCCGAGGGTTGTCAGGGCCTCAGCATTCGAGATTGGGCAGCTCAGGGGTATAATCTGGGCCCTCTCGTATGATGGGGGGAGCGGTGGAGTTCAAGATCCTCGGGCCGCTCGTCGTCCGCAGCGAAGCGGGCGAGGTGAAGGTGGCAGGCTTCCGGCGCCGAGCCCTTCTGGTGCGTCTGTTGACCGTCCCCAACCAGCTGGTCGCCGCCCCACGCCTGGCCGAGGACCTGTGGGAGGGCGAGCCGCCCACCAGCTGGGTGTCGACCCTTCAGAGCCACGTGTCGCTTCTGCGTCGGGTGCTTGGCCCGGGCCGGATCGAAGGCCGGGACGGTGGTTACTTGATCAACGCTGCAGATGACGAAATCGACAGCCGTCTGTTCGAGATCGAGAGCGGCCAGGGTCGCCATGCCCTCGAGGGGGGCGATCCCCGGAAAGCAGCCGGCCTCCTGCGTCAGGCACTGGATCGCTTCAACGGCCCAGCCCTGGTGGATGTGTCCGAAGCAGCCTGGGCCCTCTCCGAGGCATCCCGGCTTGAAGAGCTCCGCCTGAACACCCTCGAGCTGTGGCTCGACGCCCGTTTGGCCCTGGGCGAACACAACGAAGTGGTGGCCGCCGCCCAGGCAGCGGTGGCCGAGCATCAGCTCCGCGAGCGGTTGTGGGGTCAGCTGATCCTGGCCTTGTATCGCTCAGGCCGTCAGGCCGACGCTCTGCGCGCCTACCAGCGGCTCCGGACCACTTTGGGCGACGAACTCGGTATCGAGCCATCGGCTGAATTGGTCGCTCTCGAACAGGCCGTGATCCTGCAACGGCCCGAAATGGACTGGAGAGAACGCACCGGTTCGTCTCCTCGCTCGCCATTCGCTGCGCAGACACCGAGTACGTTCGGCGAGGGCCCGGTGGTGCCGATGCCGGCACGGCTCTTGACGGGTCCGGAATACGGATTCGTCGGGCGAGCCGTCGGGGTGGTCGGCAGAGAGACC
Source organism: uncultured Acidimicrobiaceae bacterium (assembly GCA_963800065.1). Lineage (GTDB taxonomy): Bacteria > Actinomycetota > Acidimicrobiia > Acidimicrobiales > UBA8190 > CAWJFJ01. Next base: position 219,780 of record CAWCZO010000007.1, read on the forward strand.
GAGCTTACCGAGATGACTGAGGCGACGAAACGCGTCTCAGGAGGTGGGGGACGGGAGATCCTGCTCATCTCGGGCGAGGCCGGTCTGGGTAAGACCACCCTCCTGGCCGAGGCGGCACGAGCGGCGTTCGACAATGGAGTCTGTGTCTTGTTCGGACACTGCGAGGAGGACCTTGCCACTCCCTACCAACTCTTCGCCGAGGCCCTCGGACACTTCGTCACACATGCCACGGATGAACAATTGTCTGCCCACATAGCGGCTCACGGGTCGGAGCTGTCCCGGCTCGTTCCAGGACTCGCCAACCGGATCCGGGACCTTCCGCCATCCAAGGCCACCGACGCCGACACCGAGCGCTACCTCCTTTTCGAGGCGATCGTCGGACTCTTCTCCATGCTCTCGGCCCAGCTGCCAGTCGTTCTCGTACTCGACGATCTGCAGTGGGCGGACAAGGGAAGCCTCCACCTTCTACGCCATCTGGTCGCGGCAGAGCAACAAACGCGAGTGCTCGTTCTCGGGGCTTACCGCGACACCGAACTATCTCGGACTCATCCCCTCCTCGAGACCCTCGGGGCGCTACGCCGACAACAAGGCGTCAGCCGGATCGAGCTGACAGGGCTGGATGACACCGGGGTGATTTCATTTATGGAGGCCGCCGCTGGTCAGACGCTTGACGCCGATGGCGTCGATCTCGCCCATGCCGTTCACCGTGAAACCGACGGGAACCCGTTCTTCCTCAGTGAGGTGCTCCGCCATCTTGTCGAGACAGGGGCAATCTATCGGGACACAGCCGGACAGTGGGTAAGGGACGACAGCCTCGAATCACTGGGCCTACCTGCCGGCGTACGCGAAGTAATCGGTGCCAGGGTCGGGCGGCTCGGGGCGAGTTCCGAGCGGGTCTTGTCGTTTGCGGCGGTCATAGGCCGGGACTTCGACTTCGAAGTACTGGCCGAGGCCACCGAGACTCGGGAGGACGAGCTTCTCGAGGTGCTCGACGCTGCTCGATCGGCGGCCCTAGTGCGCGAAATGCGGGATGCTCCGGGGCATTACAGCTTCGCCCACGCACTGATTCAACACACGCTGTATGAGGACCTCGGTCCCACTCGCCAGGCAAGGGTGCATCGGAGGGTTGCCGAAGCGTTGGAGGATCTCAGTCAGGGACGACCTGGGCGGCGAGTCGGTGAGCTAGCGCGCCATTGGTTCAAAGCAACTCAACCCAAGGATTTGGCCAAGGCCATCGAATATTCTCGGCAGGCGGCCGACGCCGCTCTCGCCGCGCTTGCCCCGGGCGAAGCCCTTCGCTATTACTCTCAGGCCCTCGACCTCTTCGCTGAGGCCGATGACTCCGAGCCTCTCCTGGACATCGACCTCCGCATCGGTCTCGGAACCGCCCAACGTCAGTCGGGAGACCCGGCTTACCGCGAGACCCTGCTCGAAGCGGCCGGGCGCGCCGCCCGTCTCGACGACACAGAACGGCTGATTGCCTCGGTTCTGGCCAATGACCGGGGATTCTTCAGCGCTCTCGGAGCCATCGACAGTGAAAAAGTCGCGATCTTGGAGACGACGCTCGATCGCCTCTCCGCTAGCCACCCGGCCCGGGCCCTTGTACTCGCCAACCTGAGCAAGGAGCTTGCTGTCGGGACCGCACTCGAACGTCGCCGTACTCTGGCTGAAGAGGCGGTCGCCCTCGCAGAGATGTCGGGGAACGACGCCACGATCGTGCGGGTTCTGAACCATGTGGCCGTTCCACTCCTCGTGCCCCCTATGCTTGAGCAATCGCTGACCAGGTCGACCGAGGCCCTGGCGCGAGCAGAACGCCTGGGCGACCCAGCCCTCATGTTCTGGGCGGCAACCGTGCGTCGCATTGTTGCTGCTTGTGACCAAGACGTCGACGAATTGGATCGATGTTTTGAGATCGCCGGGTCCCAGGCCGAACAACTGAACCAGCCGACGCTGAACTGGGTGCAAACCTTCGGGCGAGCCTCACGAGCCCTCGTGGCCGGGGACCCCGACGGAGCCGAACAGCTTGCAACTGAGGCCCTCCAGATCGGAACGAATGGCGGCGAGCCCGACGTCGCTACCGTATTCGGACCTCAGCTCATTGGTGTGCACTTTGAACGCGGGACCTTGGGAGACTTCATTGCCATCATCGAGCAGAACGTTGCGGAGTTCCCCGGGGTTCCCGCCTTCGTAGCAGCGCTGGCACTCGCTCACGTCGAAGCTGATGACCCCGATGCCGCTCGTCCGCTGTTGGAAGAGTTCGAATGCAAGGGATTCGAAATTCCGATTGACATCGTCTGGCTCACTGCGATGGCTCTCTATGCGGAAGCCGCCATCGAGTGCGGCGATCCGGCATTCGCTCGGCCGATGCTCGAACGCCTTGCTCCTTGGGAGGACCGGTTGATATATGACGCCGGAACTTCCGCTGGTCCCGTGAGTCATTACCTCGGGGGCCTGGCCGCGGTCCTCGGCAGGAGCGACGAAGCAGAGAGGTTCTTCGAGCAGTCCTCCAACTTCTCCGAGAGGGTTGGCGCCAAGTGGTTCGCCGCCCGGACCGAACTCTCGTGGGGGAGGATGCTCGCCGAGCGCCGGGGTCCCGGCGACGCCGAGAATGCTCGGAACCTTCTCAACAAGGCGCACAGCGCCGCAGCCACTCACGGGTACCGCACCGTTGAGCGCCGCGCTTTGTCGACTCTTCGATCGCTGGACGCTTAACGAGCGACCCAGGTTCGCTAACCAACGATCGGAAAGCCGCACCTTCAGCGCATCACTATTCATTGGAGGCCGAAAGCGGGATCCGGGACTCGCTCGACGTCCTTCAAGAAAACGCATAGTCAAGCGCATGAAGGCATTTGAATATGGGTCACGCTTGCCGCCGCTGCGGCGCCCATCTCAGGGCGGACCATTAGTCAGCTGGGGATCCCATCCTGGCCTGGATGTGGTCCTCCTTCTCAGGCCTACTCGATGGCACGATTCCCGCTTAGGCGCGCAGCGGGAACGCCCCAGAAGGCGTCGACGGAAGCATTGGAGAGTGGAATGAATAGACCCGAGCACGGGGTTCGTCGCCTACGTGACGGTCAGCCAATCTCGTCGCTTCGCTTCGGTCACGCCTTCGCTTCGCAGCCAGGCTCGGTTTGGACCAAACCGGGACCCGACGTGCGGGACCCAAACCCCAGGACCTCAGATGAATGACCTGGTCGCAGACAAGAGCGTCTCGCCCTTCGCTCAAACCGGCCAACTGAAGGCGATGCGCCAGTCGGCGCACCAGAAGCTGTATCTGGCGGTACAAACCTTCGGGGGTTTGAATAAGCATCATCCGATGGTCGACCGATCCCACACCCACATAACCCGTTGATCAGGGGTGACGACCGCTGTTTAAGCATAAGCGGAGGAGGTGGGATTCGAACCCACGGTGGCCTTGCGACCACAACGGTTTTCGAGACCGTCCGATTCGTCCGCTCTCGCACTCCTCCAAGTGCCCGACGAGGCTAGCCTGTCCCTTCGGTGGGCCGGTCCTGCTCAGCGTCTGGCGGCGAAGAAGCGGGCCAGGAGGAGGCCGGTCTCGTCGGCCAGGATCCCGCCCGTCACCGGGAGCTCGTGGTTGAGCCGCGGGTCGTGACAGAGCTGGTAGAGCGATCCACAGGCGCCCGCCTTCGGATCGGAGGCCCCGAACACGAGCCGCCCGGTCCGGGCGGCGACGAGGGCTCCGGCGCACATCGGGCACGGCTCGAGCGTCACCACCAGCGTCACGGCGGGGAGGCGCCACGTGGCGAGGGCCGCGGCCGCGTCGCGCAGGGCCAGGAGCTCGGCGTGGGCGGTCGGGTCCTGGCGCAGCTCCCGTTCGTTGTGGCGGGAGGCGATCACCCGGCCGTCGACGAGGGCCACCGCTCCCACGGGCACGTCGCCGTGGAAGAGCGCCGCCTCCGCTTCGACCAGGGCCAGTCGCATGGCGTGGGCGTCGTCCACCTCGCCACGGTAGGGCAGACGGAGGGCAGGTGCGGTCCCTGACCCTCCGCCGGCCCTCGTCAGCGGAGGAGGTGGGATTTGAACCCACGGTGAGTTTCCCCACACACGATTTCCAATCGTGCCGATTCGGCCGCTCTCGCACTCCTCCGGAGGCTGCCCGCTCGCAGCAGCAGGGAGGCTATCGTCTCGGCCGGACCGCTCGGTGCTCCGTGCGGCGGCCGGGTCCTGCGCAACGGGCACCCGTGAACCGAGTCAGGGCCGGAAGGCAGCAGCTCTCAGCGGCGCCGTCCGTGTGCCGTAGCAAACCTGGCCGTCGCACCGAACACCGATCGGGCCCGCCTTCGGTCGATCCCCCGCCGGTAGGCTGCGGCGGTGGCCCCCGAAGGCGACCCTGCATCGACTCCGTACCAGTCGCTCTACCGGCGGTTCCGCCCGCAGCGGTTCGCGGAGGTGCTCGGTCAGGAACACATCAGTCTGGCCCTGCGCAACGCCGTGCGCGACGACCGGGTGGGCCACGCCTACCTCTTCAGCGGACCCCGGGGTACGGGCAAGACGTCGACGGCACGCATTCTGGCCAAGGCCCTCAACTGCGCGGCGCCCGACGGGGGTGAACCCTGTGGGATCTGCGATTCCTGCGTCGAGATCGCCCGGGGGACGTCTCTCGACGTCCACGAGTTGGACGCCGCGTCGAACAACGGCGTCGACGCCATGCGCGAACTGGTCTCCCACGCCGCTCTCGGGACGCCGGGCCGGTGGAAGGTCTACATCGTCGACGAGGTCCACATGCTCTCGACGGCCGCCTCCAACGCCCTGCTCAAGACCCTGGAGGAGCCTCCCGGTCATGTCGTCTTCGTGCTGGCGACGACCGAGGCCCAGAAGGTCCTGCCCACCATCCGCAGCCGGACACAGCACTTCGAGTTCAGGCTTCTCGGGCCCGACATCCTGGTCGATCTCCTCCGGAAGGTCCGCGACGACGCCGGGCTCGATCTGGGCGACGAATCGATCGACGCCGCCGTGCGACGGGGCCGGGGGTCGGCACGCGACGCCCTGTCCGCTCTGGATCAGGTGGCGGCCGGCGGCACCGTCGACGACGAACTGGTCATGCTGGCCGGCTCTGGCCGACGCCCTGGCCGAGCGCGACCCGGGCCGGGCCCTCGTCTGCGTGGCCCAGGCGTCCGAGGCCGGCCACGACATGGCCCAACTGGCCGGCGCCCTGGCCGACCATCTCCGCCAGGCCTTCCTGGCCTCGGTGGCCCCCGATCTGGTGGCTGTGCCGGCCACCGAGCGCCCCCAGGTGGAGGAACTGGCCCGGAAGATGGGCCTGGCCGCCGTGGTCCGGCACATGGAGGTCCTGGGCAAGGCCCAGGTCGACATGCGCGAAGCGCCCGATCCCCGCGTCCACCTCGAGGTCGTCCTGATCCGGCTCACCCATCCCGAAGCCGACGACTCGCCCGCCGCCCTGCTCGAGCGGATCGAGACGACTCGAACGGGCCCAAGGCGACGCCGTCCCGGCGGGCCACGGCGGCGCCGCTACCGTCGACGACGCCGGCCCGGGGCGTCACGCCGACACCGGCCGGCGCCACCCGAGCAGAACCGGCGCCGAGCGGCGGCCGGCAGAGCCGGCGCCGGCCGAACCGGCCGCGGCGGACCGACCCACCGTCGCCGGCACCGACCCCACGCCGCCCGGCGACGGCGAGGTCAGCGGGCCGGAGATGGCCCGCCGGAGCCTGGGGGCGGTCAGCCGGAAGTCGCCGGACCGAAGGCCGGCCGGGCGGGCGGAGGCGTCCCCGTCCGGCTCCGCCGCCGCCGCCGCCGCACCGGCGGCGGCGCCGGCGGCCCCGACCCGACCCCGGCGCCGGCGTCGGCGAACGGTGGATCCGGCGGCGCCCACGGTCAGGTCTCGAGGGACGAGCTGGTCCAGCTGTGGGGTGACGGACTGCTGGCGTCGCTGCCCGGCCGGGCCCGGGCCCGATTCCGCGTCGGCCGCTTCGTGGCCGTGGAGGAGCGGCACCGCCGTCTTCGCCCTCCCCAACGAGACGCACCGGTCCTACTGCGAGGACGTCCGCGTCGACGTCGAGACGGCTCTCGGCGAAGCATTTCGGCTTTCCCGTCCCCCTGCGGTTGGTGGTCGACGAGGAGTCCGACGGCGACGCCGACGCGCCCGGCCGGCCCGGGTCGGGCCGTCCGGCGCCGCGTCCCGGCGGCCGAGGTGGGCATCGAACGACGATGCCGAGCAACCCGACCTGCTCGACCCCGCCGTCCTGGCGGCGGAGACGGAGCTGGCCGGCGCCGGCACTGTCACCCGAGGAACGGTTGAAGCAGGCCTTCCCCGGCGCCGAGGAGGTCTGAGCGCCGTGTACACCGCCTCGTTGCAGTCCCTCGTCGACGAGCTCGGTCGCCTTCCCGGCATCGGGCCCAAGTCGGCCCAGCGCCTGGCCTTCCACATCCTGAAGATCGCCCCCGAGGACGCCGCCCGGTCTGGCCGAGGCCATCGTGGCCGTCAAGGAGAACACCACCTTGTGCCCGCGTTGCTTCAACGTCGCCGAGGGCGATCTCTGCACGATCTGCAACGACCCCCGTCGCGACGGCGCCGTCCTCTGCGTCGTCGAGGATCCCCGCGACATCGTGGCCGTCGAGAAGACCCAGGAGTTCCGCGGCCGCTATCACGTCCTGCACGGATCGCTCAATCCCATCGAGGGCGTCGGGCCCGACCAGCTCCGCGTCCGTGAGCTCCTGGCCCGGCTCGAACCGCGAGGGGGTGACCGAGATCATCCTCTGCACCAACCCCAATCTCGAGGGCGAGGCCACCGCCATGTACCTGGCCCGGCTCTTGAAGCCCCTGGACATGTCGGTGACCCGTATCGCCAGCGGGCTGCCCGTCGGCGGTGATCTCGAGTACGCCGACGAGCTGACCCTCGGTCGTGCCCTCGAGGGTCGCCGCCAGGTGGACGCCTGACCGACCGTACCCGGTCAGTCCCACAGCCGAGGTTGGTCCGGCTCGGCGTCAGAGGCGAAGTATCCGGGAATCTCGTCGGTCGGGGTGTCGAGATAGATCTTCGCCTCCGGGGGCTGGGCGAAGCGGCCGTGACTCCACCGCACCTCGACGTGACCCTCCACCGTCCGTCGCCGGCCCGTGGCCCGCTCGCGGTAGAGACACCGACCAGTCCACCTGGGGCTGGCCGGCGCTGGCCGGGCCGGATGTCGAGACCGAGGAACTCGAAGGCCTGGCGCCAGTCCCAGGGGCTGGCGACCCGCAGCCGCAACGACCGCTTGGCGTCGGCGCCCAGCAGGAAGTAGGTGGCGTTGCCGATGCGCAGGAGCCTCCACGCCTGACGCTCCGGCGGCGCGTTGACGGGCCACGTTCTCCCGCCACCGCTCGGCCGAGTCACACGCTGACCCGGCGGCACAGAGGGCGCTGTACTGGCGTTGCGCCTCGACCGGATACGACCGTCCGGGCAGGGCCCGACGCAGCCGACGTCGGTCGGCCGGTCGTCAGCGCCGCGGGATCGTCGGGAAGATCGTCGAGACCGGTGGCCTCCCGGCACGCCGCGTACAGCGCCCGGTACTCGTCGGGCGCCGTCCGCAGGTACCAGTCGCGTCTGTTCCCAGTCGCCCGCCGTGGCCAGCAGGCCGTCGAAGAGCCGCGCCGGTGACGGGTTGGCGATGTTGCGGGACAGGTACTTGCAGCTGACCAGGTAGACGTGGTCGATCCGCAGGTCGACGGGGGCGACCTCGTCACCCGGCGGACGCCGTCCTCCCGTCCACTCGACCAGCCGGGGGCGCCGTCCCCGCAGCGCGTCGGGTGCCTCCAGGAAGGCCCGACCGTTGGCGAAGGCGGTGGCGAATTCGTCGGCGCAAGGCGCCCGGCGCCGTGGAGCTCGGCGAGCCGGGACCACGTGGCGTCGGAGATGGCGAGCTCCACCGGGCGCGCCGCCAGAGCGGCGCCCGACGTCGGGGTAGGGGAACATGCCCAGGGCGGTGGCCAGTTCGGTGACCGTCGTCCGGTCATCGGGCACGGTGCCTCATCGTCCGCGGCGTCGGGGCCCTTCGCCGCGTATGTCCGCAGGCGGGCCCGATCCGTCGCCGACTCCATCTCGATGACGTCGAAGACGACGCCGAAGCCGTCGGACCGATCCGGCCGCCGTGAGGGTCTTCAGGGCCTGGTCGCCGGCACTGCCCGGCACCGGGGCGTCGGTGGTGACGAGGACGAAGGGAATCGTCGGGATGCGACGCGTGGAGCACGGCCGCCTTGCCCAGTGCCTTCCACAGCGTGTCGGCCCGTCGCAGGCCCGCCCGCGTGCGTCGTGAACGCCCCCGAGACGTCGAAGTACCACGTCTGGCCGGTGTCGTCGACCCCCGAGAAGCTGACCTCGATGCCGTTGCCGGCCCGGACGTCGGCGGTCAGGTCGGCAGAATCCGCAGTGGTCGAGGAGGTCCCGGGCCAGCTCCCGTGCCTTGTGCCCGTCCCGCTGCGCCCGGGCCAGCGAGGTCGGTGGCATCGCTCCGGCTCGTCCGCCGGGAGGACGCCGACCGCCGCGCGGCGCCGGCGGTGACGCGGCTCTCGGCCGACCGCCGCGTGCATGCGTCTGATCCTGTTCGGCCCGGATCCGCTGCTCGGCGATCTCGACGTACGACGTCTCGGTGTCGTAGCCCACGAACCGCCGTCCGGTCCGGACGGCCGCCACCCCCGTCGTCCCCGATCCCATGAACGGGTCGAGCACGAGATCGTCGCCGGTAGGTGTAGAGCTCGATGAGGCGCTGGGGGAGCTCGACGGGGAAGGGCGCCGGGTGACCCGACCCGGGTGGCCCTCTCGGCGCCGATCTCCCAGACGTCGGTGGTGGCCTCGATGAACTCGTCCTTGGACACCGAGATCTCGGCCGGGAGCCCGAGCGACGCCCGCTCTGGCGGGAGAGGGCCCGGTCGAAGCGGCCCTTGCTGGCGATGATCACCCGTTCGGTGACGTCGCGCAGGACCGGGTTGGCCGGGCTCTGGAACGAGCCCCAGGCGCACGACCCGCTGGCACCACGCGCCTTCAGCCAGATGACCTCGCCCCGCAGCAGCAGCCCGAGCTCGTCCTGGAGGATCCCGATGACGTCGGCCGACAGCGACCGGTACGGCTTGCGCCCCAGATTGGCGACGTTGACGGCGATCCGCCCCCCGGGCTCGAGCGTCCGGACCGACTCGGCGAAGACGGCGGTGAGCATCTCGAGGTACTCGAAGTAGCTGGCCGGGACGTGCCCTTCGCCCAGAGCCTCCTCGTACTCCTTGCCGGCGAAGTACGGCGGGGACGTCACGACGAGGGCGACCGAGCGCGTCCTCGACCTCGTCCATGTGCCGGGCGTCGCCCAGGATGGGCTTCTCCGCCGATGGGCGAGCGGACGACGGTGTCGTCACCACTGAGGACGGGGGCGGTGAACCGGTCGTAGAAGCCGCTGGCGTCGTGGCTCTCGCGCCGGCCGACACCGAAGGCGGAGGTGGAGGTGGGCTTACGGCGGCCGGTCATCGTTCGATCATGTGGTCGATTGATAGTACCGGGGTGTAACGATTCGGCGCCGGGATCGACCGGGCGATGCCAGTGCCGGGGGTGCGAGCCGCCGGGACGCCCGTCAGGGGAGGCCCGTCAGGGAAGGGTGCGGACGAGGAGGGCGTCGCCCTGGCCGCCGCCGCCGCACAGGCTGGCCACCGCCGTGCCGCCGCCGCGCCGCTTGAGCTCGTGGAGGACGGTCAGGGCCAGGCGGGTCCCCGACATGCCGATGGGGTGGCCGAGGGCGATGGCACCACCGTTCACGTTGGTGACCTCGTCGGTGATGCCCAGGTCGGCCATCGAGGCCAGGCCCACCACGGCGAAGGCCTCGTTGATCTCGAACAGGTCGACGTCGCCGATGCGTCTTCCCCGCCTTCTCGAGGGCCTGCCGGATGGCGTTGGCCGGCTGGACGAGGAGCGAGGCGTCGGGACCGGCCACCTGGCCGTAGCCGAGGACCTCCCCGAGCGGCGCCACGCCGAGAGCGTCGGCCTTGGCACGGGAGGTGACGATCACGGCGGCGCCGCCGTCGGAGATCTGGCTGGCGTTCCCGGCCGTGACGGTGCCCTCCTTGTCGAAGGCGGGCTTGAGCGCGCCGAGCGACTCGGCCGTCGTGCCCGGGACGGACGCCCTCGTCGGTGTCGACCAGCGATCGGGTCGCCCTTGCGCTGGGCCACGGACACGGGGACGATCTCGTCGGCGAAGCGGCCGTCCTTGATGGCGGCGGCGGCCCGCTCGTGCGAGAGGGCGGCGAAGCCGTCCTGGGCCTGGCGCGAGATCCCGGCGGCGTCGTTGTAGCGCTCGGTGCCCAGCCCCATGGCGCAGTGGTCGAACTGGCAGTAGAGGCCGTCGTACATCATCGAGTCCACCAGCTCGCCGTCGCCCAGCCGGTAGCCGGCCCGGGCCCCGGGCAGGAGGTACGGCGCCTTGGTCATCGACTCCATCCCCCCGGCCACCACCACCTCGGCGGCGCCGGCAGAGATGAGGAGGTCGGCCAGGAAGATGCTGTTCAGGCCGGAGAGGCACACCTTGTTGACGGTGGTGGCCGGGACGGACATCGAGATGCCGCCCTTCACGGCGGCCTGGCGGGCCGTGATCTGCCCCTGACCGGCCTGCAGGACCTGGCCCATGAAGACGTAGTCGACCTGGTCGGCGGCCACGCCGGAACGCTCGAGGGCGGCGGCGATGGCGAATCCCCCGAGGTCCATGGCGCTGAACCCGGCCAGGGCGCCGGACAGCTTGCCGATGGGGGTGCGGGCTCCCCCGAGGATGACGGAACCGGGCATGAGGACCTCCGAAAGGTCGACGGCGGCCGTGTCCGGACCGCCTGGTGGCGCCCATCGTAGGGGCGTTCCCCCGAGCCTATCCAGTCGAGCCCCGGCTCGGTGACCCACGGGTAACCAGCCGGCGCCGGGGGTATCGTGCTCACCCATGCAAGCAATCCGTGACGCCATCCTGGCCGGGGCCGGCGGGGACGAGCTGTCGGCCCTCCCCCTCCCCGAGACGTACCGGGCGGCGTACGTCCAACGTGACGAGGTCGAGATGTTCGCCGGGGTCGACTCGGACGACAAGGACCCCCGCAAGTCGCTGCACGTCGTCGGAGGTGGCCGTCCCCGAGCTGGCCCCCGACGAGGCCTACATCGCCGTCATGGCCTCGTCGATCAACTTCAACACCGTCTGGACCTCGATCTTCGAGCCCCTGCCCACCTTCGGCTTCCTCGACCGGCTGGGCCGGGAGAGCGTCTGGGGGGCCCGCCACGCCCTGCCGTACCACGTGGTCGGCTCCGACGCCTCCGGGGTGGTGCTCCGGGTGGGCTCCCTGGTCCGCAACTTCGCCCCCGGCGACAGGGTCGTCGTCCACTGCAACTACGTCGACGACCAGGACCCCTCGGCCCACGACGACTCGATGCTGGCGGCCAACGAGCGCATCTGGGGCTTCGAGACGAACTTCGGCGGCCTGGCCGACCTGGCGGTGGTGAAGGCCAACCAGCTCATGCCCAAGGCGACCCACCTGAGCTGGGAGGAGGCGGCCATCAACGCCCTGTGCAACTCGACCGCCTACCGGATGCTCGTCTCGCGCAACGGCGCCGAGATGAAGCAGGGCGACATGGTGCTCGTCTGGGGGGCCAGCGGGGGCCTCGGCAGCTACGCCGTCCAGCACGTGCTGAACGGCGGGGCCACCCCGGTCGGCGTGGTCTCGTCCCCGGAGAAGGTGGCCCTGCTCCACGACCTGGGCGTGGAGGCCGTGATCGACCGCAAGGCGGCCGGCTACCGGTTCTGGAAGGACGAGCACACCCAGGACGAGTCCGAGTGGCGCCGGTTCGGCAAGGACATCCGGTCCCTGGTGGGCGACGACCCCGACGTCGTCTTCGAGCACCCCGGGCGCCAGACGATGGGGGCGTCGGTCTTCGCCTGCAAGAGGGCCGGCACCATCGTCACGTGCGCGGCGACATCGGGCTACATGATCGAGTACGACAACCGCCACCTCTGGATGAAGCTGAAGACGATCAAGGGCTCGCACTTCGCCAACTACCGCGAGGCGTGGGACGCCAACCAGCTGATCTGCCAGGGAAAGGTCGTCCCGCCCCTGTCGGCCGTCTACCCCCTCGAGAACGTGGGCGAGGCCGCCTTCCAGGTCCATCGCAATCTGCACGAGGGCAAGATCGGCGTCCTCTGCCTGGCGCCCTGCGGAAGGCCTCGGGATCGACGACCCCGACCTGCGGGCCAAGGTGGGCGAGGACCGGATCACGCTCTTCCGGAGACACGGGGCATGACCGGGGCACCAGGCGCCGACGACGACGACGTCCGGGGCGACTGCTGACCGAGATCGACCACGTGGCCATCGCCGTCCGCGACCTCGACGCCGCCGTCGCCCACTACCGGACCTGGTTCGGCGCCGCCGTGACCCACCGGGAGGTGGTCGAGTCCGACGGCGTCGAGGAGGCGCTTCTGCCGGTGGGCGACCTCCTACGTCCAGCTGGTCTGCCCCACCCGCCCCGACTCGCCGGTGGCCAAGTTCCTCGAGAAGCAAGGGCGAGGGCCTCCACCACGTGGGCTACCGGGTGACCGACTGCGCGGCGGCGCTGCAGCGGGTCAAGGACAGCGGCGGGAGGGTCATCGACGAGGCCCCGCGGCCCGGCTCGCGGGGGACGACGGTGGCGTTCGTCCATCCCAAGGGCGACCTCGGCACCCTCATCGAGCTCGTCCAGGAGTAGCGGGGACGCGGCGTCGCCCGAGCGGACGCGGCGTCGTCCGGGGGCTCCGGAGCGCTCCGGTAGCCTCACGGTCCATGGAACATCCCATGTCGCAACGCCTGGCCGACCTGAAGGCCCGCAAGGAGGAGGCCCTGCACGCCGGAACGCCGCGCGCCGTCGAGCGCCAGCACTCCAAGGGCAAGATGACGGCCCGGGAACGGATCGAGTACCTGCTCGACGAGGGGTCATTCCAGGAGCTCGACATGCTGGCCCGCCACCGGGCCCACGGCATGGGCCTCGAGGAGAACCGCCCCTACACCGACGGTGTCATCACCGGCTTCGGCGCCATCGACGGGCGGCGGGTCTGCGTCTTCAGCCAGGACTTCACCGTCTACGGCGGCGCACTGGGCGAGGTCTTCGCCGAGAAGATCCACAAGATCATGGACCTGGCCGAGTCGATCGGCGTCCCCATGATCGGCCTGAACGACGGCGCCGGGGCCCGGATCCAGGAGGGTGTGGTCTCCCTGCACTCCTACGGCCAGATCTTCCACCGCAACGTCCGGCGCCTCGGGCGTGATCCCCCAGGTCAGCGTGATCATGGGACCGTGCGCCGGCGGAGCCGTCTACTCGCCGGCCATGACCGACTTCATCTTCATGGTCAACGGGACCAGCCACATGTTCATCACCGGCCCCGACGTGGTGAAGACGGTGACCGGCGAGGACGTGACCCTGGAAGAGCTCGGCGGGGCCATGAGCCACGCCACCAAGTCGGGCGTGGCCACCTTCGTGGCCCCCGACGAGCGGACCTGTCTCGACGAGGTCCGGTACCTCCTGTCGTTCCTCCCGTCGAACAACCTGGAGGAGACGCCGATCGTCGACACCGGCGACGATCCCGACCGCGGAACCCCCGAGCTCGTCGACCTGATGCCGGCCTCGGCGACCCAGCCCTACGACATGAAGAAGGTCATCGCCGCCGTGGTCGACGCCGAGGACTACTTCGAGGTCCATCCGCACTGGGCCATGTCGATCACCTGTGGCTTCGCCCGCATCGACGGTCGCGCCGTCGGGATCGTCGGCAACCAGCCCGCCGTCCTGGCCGGAGTCCTCGACATCGACTCGTCGGAGAAGGCGGCCCGTTTCGTCCGGACCTGCGACGCCTTCAACATCCCCCTCGTCACCTTCGTCGACGTCCCCGGATTCATGCCGGGGACCGATCAGGAGTACGGCGGCATCATCCGGCACGGGGCCAAGCTCCTGTACGCCTACTGCGAGTCGACGGTCCCCCGGATCCAGATCATCACCCGCAAGGCCTACGGCGGTGCCTACGTCGTCATGAATTCGAAGTCGATCGGTGCCGACCTGGCCTTCGCCTGGCCATCGGCCGAGCTGGCCGTCATGGGCCCCCAGGGAGCCGTCGAGATCGTCTACCGCCGTGAGCTGGCCGAGGCGGCCGATCCGGTGGCCCGCCGGGCCGAGCTGGTGGAGGAGTACACCGAGCGCTACGCCAACCCCTACATCGCCGCCGAACGGGGCTACGTCGACGACGTCATCGATCCGAGCGAGACGCGACGGGTCCTCGTCCGCAGCCTCCGCCTGCTGGCGTCCAAGCGCGAGGAATTGCCGCGGCGCAAGCACGGCAACGTCCCGCTGTGAGCACCCCCGGGGGGCCCGAGGTGGTGTCCGTCCATCCCGCCCCCGACGCAGCCGTCCTCACCGCCATCGTCGCCGCCGTCGAGGAGGCCTGGCCCCGTCCCCGTCCGGCCGGCGACTCTGCCGGGCGGCGGACCTCGGCCTGGCGGTTCAGCGGGCGCTGGTGGTCCAAGCCCACGGCGCTGCGACGCGACCGGCCCTGGGCCGGCTGAAGACGGCGCCGTCGGGGCCGGACGTCAGGGCGGCCGGGAGAGTCGTCAGCGGGAGGCTGTCGCCCGGTGCTCCTCGGCCAGGGTGACGAGCTCGGTCATGATGCGGCCGAAGTCGAAGTCCTTCGGGGTGAAGACCGCCGCCACCCCCTTGTCGCGCAACAGCTTGGCGTCATCGGGGGGGATGATCCCTCCCACCACCACCGGCACGTCGAGGCCGGCGGCCCGCAGACGGTCGAGGATGTCGGGGACGAGATCCAGATGGCTGCCCGACAGGATGGAGATGCCGACCAGGTCGACGTCCTCGTCGACGGCGGCGGCCACGATCTGCTCGGGCGACAGGCGGATGCCCTGGTAGATGACTTCGAACCCGGCGTCGCGGGCGGCGACGGCGATCTGCTCGGCCCCGTTGGAATGCCCGTCGAGGCCCGGCTTGGCCACCAGGAGCCGTGGTGGGCCACCGGTCCGTTCCGCCAGGGCCTGCGTCCGGGTCCGGACCCGGGCGACGGCCCCGCCGCGGTGCCCGGTCCGTCCGGTGACGCCGGTGGGGGCGCGGTACTCGCCGAAGATGTCGCGCAGGGCCTGCGCCCATTGGCCGGTAGTGCCACCGGCATGAGCGAGGGCGATGGTGGCCGGCATGACGTTGTCGTCGCCGTCCTCGGCGGCCCGGCGCAGCGCGTCGACGGCCCGACGCACCGACGCCTGGTCCCGGGACGACCGCCAGGCGACGACGTCGGCGCGCAGCTCGGCCTCGACCGAGGGATCGACCTTGAGGATGGTGGCGGCACCGTCCAGGCTGTTGACGAGGGGCGACGTCTCGGTCTCGGTGAAGCAGTTGACCCCGACGACGGGGAGCTCTCCCGTCTCGATCCGGCGGACCCGGTCGGCCTGGCTGTCGACCAGACGGCGCTTCAATTCGTCGACCGCCTCGAAGGCCCCCCCGAGACCGAGGACGTCCGACAGCTCGGTCCAGGCGGCCTCGGCCATCTCGGCCGTCTTGGCCTCGATCACCGTCGATCCCGCGAAGATGTCGTCGTACTCGAGGAGGTCGGTCTCGAGGGCCAGGATCTGTTGGATCCGCAGCGACCACTGCTGGTCCCACGGACGGGGGAGGCCGAGCGCCTCGTTCCAGGCGGGCAGCTGCAGGGCGCGGGCGCGCGCCTCGCGTGACAGGGTCACACCCAGAGCCTCGAGGACGATGCGCGGGACGTTGTTCTCGGGTTGGGCCTCGGTCAGTCCGAGGGAGTTCACCTGGACCCCGTAGCGGAACCGCCGCAGCTTGGGGTCCTCGACCCCGTAGCGCTCGGAGCAGATGCGGTCCCACAAGCGGGTGAAGGCCCGTACCTTGCAGGTCTCCTCCACGAAACGGATCCCGGCGTTGACGAAGAACGAGATCCGGCCCACCACGGCGGGGAGTTCTGAGACGTCGATCTTGCCCGAGTCGCGCACAGCGTCGAGAACGCCGATGGCGGTGGCCAACGCGTAGGCCAGCTCCTGCGTCGGCGTGGCTCCCGCCTCCTGGAGGTGATAGCTGCAGACGTTGATGGGATTCCACCTGGGGACGTGGCGGATGGTGTAGGCGATCATGTCGACGATGAGCCGCCGGCTGGGGGCGGGCGGGAAGATGTAGGTCCCGCGCGACAGGTACTCCTTCACGATGTCGTTCTGGGTCGTCCCCTGGAGTCGGTGGGGGTCGACACCGGTGTCCTCGGCGTGGGCGATGTACAGGCCGAGCAACCATGCCGCCGTGGCGTTGATGGTCATCGACGTGTTCATCGTCTCGACCGGGATCCCGTCCATGAGCTGGTGCATGTGCCCGAGGTGGGCGACAGGGACGCCGACCTTTCCCACCTCGCCGGCGGCCTCGGGGGCGTCGGGGTCGTAGCCGGTCTGTGTGGGAAGGTCGAAGGCGACAGACAGGCCCGTCTGGCCCTTGGCCAGATTGGTGCGGTAGAGGGTGTTGGACGCCCGGGCCGAGGAGTGTCCCGAGTACGTGCGCATCACCCAGGGCGTGTCACGCCGATGGTCGGGTCGCACCACCTGGCTCACCTCTCTCCTCTGCTCCCGCCGACGTCCTTCGGACGCCGTCGAAGTCTACGAGCGGTAGTCGTAGAAGCCCCGACCGGACTTCCGCCCGAAGAGCTCGGCGGAGACCATGCGGCGCAACAGGGGGACCGCCGCGTAGTTGGGGTCGCGATACTCGTCGTAGAGGGCGTCCAGGATGGCCAGACTGGTGTCCAGACCGACCAGGTCGAGAAGGGCGAAGGGGCCCATGGGGAACCCGCACCCGCCCTTCATGGCGGTGTCGATGTCGTCGCGGGTGGCCACCTTCTGCTCGAGGAGGCGGACGGCGTTGTTGAGGTAGGGGAAGAGCAGGGCGTTGACGATGAAGCCGGCCTGGTCCTTCACCTCGACCGGTGACTTCCCGCACGTCTCGGCGAACGTCCGGGCCGAGGCGATGGTTTCGTCCGAGGCGGTGATGGGCCGGACGATCTCGACCAGCGACATCACCGGTGCCGGGTTGAAGAAGTGGATGCCGCAGACCTTGTCGGGCCGGCCCGTCTCCATGGCCATGTCCACCACGGCGAGGGTGGAGGTGTTCGTGGCCAGGATGGTGTGCTCGCCGCAGACGCGGTCGAGCTCGGAGAAGAGGTGCTTCTTTACGGCCAGGTCCTCGACCACCGACTCGATCACCAGATCGCAGCCCGCCAACTCGGACAGATCGGTCACCGGCGTGACCCGGGCCAAGGCCGCGTCCCGCTCCTCGGCGGCCAGCTTGCCCTTGTCGACCTGCTTCCCCAGGGACTTCGCCATGCCGGCGACCATCCCGTCGGCCGTGCCCTGGGCACGCGAACGGAGGACCACGTCGAAGCCGTGCACGGCGGCGGTCTCGGCGATGCCGGAACCCATGATGCCGGAACCGACGATTCCTATTCGCTTGAAGGACATGGACGTATGTTACCAAGCAGTACGAAGAGGGCTCCCCTGACCGGTCGCCGGGATCAGCGCCGGGCGCCGCGCAGGGCCCGGCGGAGCAGGGCCGGTCCGATGCGGACGAAGAGCTCGGGGGCCGCCCGGTAGGCGGCCCAGGCCGTGCGGGCATGGCGCGGAGTGACGATGAAGGCCCGGTTCCGGGCCACGCCGACGAGGACGTCGTCGGCGAGCGACGCCGCCGGATAGGGCTGTCCGATGGACCGGGTGAGCATCCGCCGCCCCTCGGGGAGGCTGGCCACGGCCGGCAGGTCGGCCGGGTTCCCCTTGTCGAGGAGCGGGGTATCGATGACGCCGGGGCAGACGACGCTGACGCGTACCCCGTGCGCGGCGGCCTCCATCCTCAGGCTGGTGCTCAGGCCGACGACGCCGTGCTTGGTCATGGCGTAGGGGGAGAGCAGGGGAGCGGGGAGGAGGCCGGCCAGCGAAGCGGTGTTGACGATGTGCCCCCGGCCCTGCCTGATCATGACCGGGTAGGCGGCCGCCACGCCGTGGACCACCCCCCGCAGGTTGACGTCGATGACACGGTCCCAGTGGACCAGTGACAGATCACCGACATCGCCTCCCATGCCGACGCCGGCATTGTTGAAGAGGAGATCGATCCGTCCGTGATCGGTGACGGCGCGGCCGACGAGCTCGGAGAATGCGGCGGCATCGGTCACGTCGAGGGCCACGCCCGACGCTCCCGCCCCCGTGGCGGCGGCCAGTTCGTCGTCGGCCAGCTGGTCGGCGGCCGCCTTGGCGCCGGCTTCGTCGATGTCGGCCAGGACGACGGTCGCCCCCCGTCGGGCCAGGGCCGTCGACAGCGCCCGTCCGATGCCCGAGGCGGCTCCGGTGACCACCGCCACCTGTCCCGGGAAGAGCGTCGCCGTGGTCACCGCCCGAGCCTACGACCGCGAGGACGGCGAGGTTCTAGGGTGACGACCGTGAGTACGGAATGTGGACCTCTGGCGCTGGTGGGTGGCGGCGAATGGCAGCCGGGGTGTGATTTCGACGCCGACCTGCTGGCGGCGTCGGGGGGGACGGAGGTCCTCGTCCTGCCCACGGCGGCCGCCTATGAGCATCCCGAGAAGACGGTGGAGAGTGCCCGGACCTGGTTCAAGGGGATCGGCGGGGTGGTGCGGGGCCTGATGGTCCTCGGTCGGCGCGATGCCGAGGACGAGGCCAACGCCTCCGCCGTGCGGGCCAGCCGGTTCACGTACCTGGGGGGCGGCTCCTCGATGCACCTGCGCTCGGTGCTGAAGGGGTCCCGGCTCTGGGACGCCCTCCTGGCGTCGTGGCGCGACGGCGCCGTGGTGGCCGGCTCGTCGGCGGGGGCGATGGTTCTCACCGACCCCATGGTGGATTCGCGCGGGGGTGCGCTGACCGTCGGCCTCGGCCTGGTCGAGCAGATCGCCGTGATCCCCCATTTCGGTCACGAGAACGCCGAGAAGGTGCACCGGTCGATCGCCCTGGCGGCGCCGGGCCTGCCCGTGGTGGGGATCCCCGAACGGACCGCCCTCATCCGTGACCCGTCCGGCGCCTGGCGCCAGGCCGGCCAGGGCGATGTGCAGGTCTTCGTGAGCGGCCGGGCGGCCGGGTTCGACGCCCTGCCCCACTGAAACACCGGCGGCGAGGGGATGCCCCCGCCCGCCCCCCGGCGCTCCGCCGGTCGGGACCGGCCGTCAGTCGGACTCGCTGATGGTGACCTTCTCGATGGTGACGCGCTCGGTCGGCTTGCCCTGCGGGGTGCCCACGGCGTCGATGGCCGTCACCGTCTCGAGCCCGGAGACGACCTTGCCGAACAGCGAGTACTTGGGCGGTAGGGCCATGCCGTCGGGGCCGGAGATGACGAAGAACTGGCTCCCGTTGGTGTCGGGTCCGGCGTTGGCCATGGCCAGCGATCCCAGCTCGTAGCGGCCGGGCTTGGGCAGCTCGTCGGCGAATTGGTAACCGGGACCGCCCGTCCCCTTCCCGGTGGGGTCACCGCCCTGGAGGACGAAGCCGGGAATGACCCGGTGGAAGACGATGCCGTCGAAGTAGTGGAAGAGGGCGAGGACGACGAAGCTGTTCACCGTGCGCGGCGCCGAGAGGGGGTCCAAGGCGATGGTCATCGTTCCCTTCGACGTCTCCATGGTGGCCGTGTAGCGCTTGTCGGTGTCGATGCACATGGGCGGCTCGGCGTCGAACTTCCGGCGCGGGGCGCTCGAGCCGTCGGCGGCGGGACATTCGAAGGTCATGACGATGCCTCTTCCGGTGGGGGTGGTCAGGACTCGGCGATGGTGACGGACAACATCCGGTGGGTCACCAGTGGTGTCCCGCTCGATGTCCCGTCGGCGTTGATCTTCTGCACGACCGCCTGGCCCGACGTGACGTGGCCGAACAGTGAGTAGCCGGGGTTGTTGTACGGACCCACGAGGATGAAGAACTGGCTGCCGTTGGTGTTGGCGCCCGAATTGGCCATGGCCACCTCGCCCGCCGTGTAGCCGCCCCGGGGCGAGTCGTTCTCGTTGGCGAACTCGTAGCCGGGGCCCGAGTCGGTCCCCCCGTTGCTCTGGTTCGGGCTGCCGGTCTGGTCCATGAAGGTGGGGATCACCCGCATGAAGGCCTCGCAGTCGAAGAAATGGTGATCGGCCAGGAACACGAAGCTGTTGACGGTCTTCGGTGCGTCCTTGGCGTCGAGGGCGATGGTGAAGCTACCGACGTCGGTCGTCACCGCGGCCGTGTACGTCTTCGACGTGTCGATCGTCATGGCCGGGGCGCTCTTGTAGGTGGGCTTGCTCAACGGGGTCTGAGGGTTCGAGGGGCACCCGGCCGCCACCGCCGCCTGGTCGGCGGCGGTCTGGGCGGCGGACGGGGCCGTCGTGGTGGTGGCGGGCGTCGACGTGGTGGGGGCGGTGCTGCTGGTGGTGCTGGTGGCCCCGGACTTCTTGCCGGCGGTGTTCTTGGTGCTGTTGCCGGAGACCAGGACGTAGATCCCGGCGGCGACGGCCACCAGGACCACGACCGTGATCGTCCGCCTCACCGTCGAGCGGCGCCTCTGCGCCCGCTGGAGGGCGGCCAGCTTGGCCTCTCTGGCGGCGCGTTTGCGCGCCCGCTTATCGCTCGGCATGGCCCGACACCCTACCCGGCCGACCGGGACCGGGGCGGTCGGCGGCCCGGCGGCCTGGGCCCGGGTCACCCCTGCCCGGGCTTCCGCCGAGGGCCGGGGTGACCAGCGATAGCGTCGAGAGATGCCTCTGGTCGTGCAGAAGTTCGGGGGAACCTCGGTCGGCGACGCCGACCGGATCCGTGCCGTCGCCGATCACGTGGCCCGGACCCGGCGCAACGGCGACGATGTGGTCGTCGTGGTGAGTGCCATGGGCAAGACCACCGACGACCTGATCAGGCTGGCCGACGACGTGAGCCGGATCCAACCGCCACGCGAGCTCGACATGCTTCTCACGTCGGGGGAGCGGGTCACCATGGCCCTGCTCGTCATGGCCCTGGCCGAGCTCGGGATCGACGCCGTGTCCTTCACCGGCAGCCAGGCCGGGATCATCACGGACACGACCCACACCAAGGCCACCATCGTCGAGGTCCGCGCCGACCGGCTGCGTGAGGCCCTGAAGGCCGGTCGGGTGCCCGTGGTCGCCGGTTTCCAGGGGGTCTCGACCGATCGCGACGTGACCACCCTGGGGCGGGGCGGCTCCGACACCACGGCGGTGGCGATGGCAGCGGCGCTGGGCGCCGATGCGTGCGAGATCTATACCGACGTCTCCGGCGTCTTCAGCGCCGACCCCCGGATCGTCCCCGCCGCCCGCCGGTTGTCCCGGGTCAGCTTCGAGGAGATGCTCGAGATCGCCGCCAGCGGGGGCCGGGTCCTCTCGTTGCGCTCGGTGGAGTTCGCCCGCAACCATCACGTACCCCTGCACGTCCGTTCCAGCTTCACCTGGGAACCCGGGACATGGGTCGTCGAGGAGGATGTGTCCATGGAACAGCCCGTCGTGACCGCCATTACCCACGACACGTCGGAGGCCAAGGTCACCGTGACCGGCGTACCGGACCGGCCCGGTGTCGCCGCCCACCTCTTCCGGGCGTTGGCCGACCGCAAGGTCAACGTCGACACCATCGTGCAGAACACCTCTCTGCACGGGACCACCGACATCTCCTTCACGGTGCCCAAGGTCGATCTCGACACCAGCCTGCAGACGGTCGGCGCTCTGGCCCCGGAGATCGGGGCCGGTGAGGTCACCTCCGACGACACCATCGCCAAGGTGTCGCTCGTGGGCGCCGGGATGCGGAGCCATCCCGGGGTGTCGGCCACCATGTTCGAGACGCTGGCCGAGGCGGGGATCAACATCGAGATGATCTCGACGTCGTCCATCCGCATCTCGTGCGTCGTCCGGGCCGATCGTGTGGAAGAGGCGGTCCGGATCCTGCACGCCGCCTTCGAGCTGTCCGACTGAGGGGGCGGTGGCCAAGAACCCCGCCCCACGGGCGGGGAAGACTCCGCCCGTCGCATAGGATTCGTTCTGTGCGAATCGGTGTCATCGGGGCCACGGGTCAGGTCGGGACGGTCATCCGCTCCGTCCTCGTCGAGCGCGCCTTCCCCGTCGACGACATCCGCTTCTTCGCCTCGTCGCGGTCGGTGGGGCGCCGCCTGCCCTGGGCCGGCGGCGAGGTCGACGTCGAGGACGCCGACACCGCCGATTTCGCCGGCATCGACGTGGCCCTGATGTCGACCGGGGCGGCCGCCTCGCGGATCCTGGCCCCCCGGGTGGCCGCCGCCGGGGCCATCGTCATCGACAACTCCTCCGCCTGGCGCATGCACCCGGACGTCCCCCTCGTCGTCCCCGAGGTCAACGCCGGCGCCCTCGACGCTATCCCCATGGGGATCGTCGCCAATCCGAACTGCACGACGATGGTGGCCATTCCCGTCCTCGGTCCGCTGCACCGTGAGGCCGGGCTCCTCCGTCTCGTGATCTCGACCTACCAGGCGGTGTCGGGAGCCGGACCCACCGGCGTCCGCGAGCTCGAGGAACAGCTGGCCAAGACGGTGGAGGGCGCCGCCGCCCTCACCTTCGACGGCACCGCCGTCGAGTTCCCCCCGCCGACGGTCTTCGCCGGCCCCGTCGCCCACAACGTGCTCCCGCTGGCCGGCACACTGCTCGACGACGGCTCGCGGGAGACGAACGAGGAGCAGAAGCTGCGCGACGAGTCCCGCAAGATCCTCGGCATCCCCGATCTGGCCGTCTCGGGGACCTGCGTCCGGGTGCCCGTCTTCACCGGCCACAGCCTCTCCATCAACGCCGGATTCGAGCGGCCCCTGACCGTCGAACGGGCCATCGCCCTTCTCGAGACGGCGCCCGGTGTCCGCTATCGTGGACGTGCCCACCCCCCTGGCCGCGGCCGGTACCGATCCGGTCGATCGTCGGGCGGGTACGGGAGGACCCGACGGTGGCCCACGGCCTGGCTCTGTTCGTCTCCGGCGACAACCTGCGCAAGGGGGCGGGCCTGAACGCCGTCCAGATCGCCGAAGCCCTCCTGGCCCGACGGGCCTGAAACCGGCGCCGACGGCCCTGCCGTCGACCGGTCTCCGGCGCCCGGTGCTGCTGTTCTACGGGCGCTGCTGTTCTACGGGCGCTGCGGTGTCACGGGCGCGCCGTGCGGCGCGACCGGCCAGGACCGAGATGCGGCGGGCCAGGTTGACGGCGTGGTCGCCGAAGCGCTCGTAGAAGCGGGCCACCAGGGCGGCCTCGATGGCCACCGGCAGCGGCATCGACCCGCTGGCGATCTCGGCCGTCAGGGTCACGTGCAGCTCGTCGAGCTCGTCGTCGAGCGACTCGACGTGCTCGGCCACGTCGGGGGAGCGGTCGGCGTAGGCGTCGGCCGTGGCCCGCCACATCTCGCTCGCCACCTCTCCCATCTGCTCGACCAGCCCGCGGGCCCGGTGCGACAGCTCCATCCCGAGCCCGCGCACCGCCCGCCGTGAGACGTGCTCGGCCAGGTCGCCGCTGCGCTCGAGGTCGGGGAGCATCCGCAGGACGGCCACCAGGTAGCGCAGCTCCTCGGGACCGGTCGCCCTCTGGGCCAGCTGGCGCTGGGCCAGCTGCTCGACCTCGAGGTACAGGGTGTCGATCATCTCGTCGCTGTCGGCCAGGACCCGGGCCGCTTCGCGATCGCCGGCCAGCAGGGAGTGTGTCGCCCCGGCCACACCTTCGCCGACCAGGGCGAACAGCTGGATGATCTCGCGGTCGATCCGGTCGAGGCTCTCGGTGACCTCGTCGGAACCGCCGATGTGCAGGGCGAAGAGCCGGGCCACGCCGCCACCGTACCGCCGCCGGCCGCCCGCCGTCTCCGTTGTCCGACCGCCGATCACAACAGGCGGACAACGATCGGTGACCGGCCCCGGATCGGTCCGCCAACATCCGGTTCCCCCGGACCGGGGACGGTACCGTCGATGGGGTGAAGCGAGACTCGGGACGGCCGCCCGGGACCGCCCCCGGGCGGAGGGTCCGATGAGCACCGGCGACCAGGGAGCCAGCTCGGAGGTCGTCCGCCTCGACGGCCACGTGGTGGACTCGCTGCTCCTGCCCAAGGTCCTCGACGCCATCGTCGACGCCGGGGCCTCCTACGAGATCCTCGAGCTCGAGATGGGCACCACCGCCCTCGATCCCGAGTCACGTGCGGATCCGGGTCAGCGCCGCCGACGAGTCGGCTCTCGACGCCCTGCTGGCCGACGTGCAGGTCCACGGGGTCAACCGGGAGGACGCCTCGGACGCCGAGCTGGTGCCGGCACCGGCCGACGGCGTGCTGCCCGCCGAGTTCTACTCCACCACCAACCTGGCCACCTGGGTGCGGGTGGACGGGCGCTGGATACGAGAGCGGGCGCGCCGAGATGGACTGCGCCCTCGTCGTCGACCCCGCCCCGTCGACGACACCGGCAGGGGTGCGGATGGTGCCGATGCACCGGGTCCGGGCCGGCGACGCCGGTGGTCGTCGGATGGCGCGGCGTCCGGGTGGAGACACCGACGCGGGCCGACGACGCCGAAGGATTCGGCTTCATGACGTCCGAGGTCTCCTCGGAGAAGCCGAAGGCGGTGAGCCTGGCCCGTGTCGCCGCCAGCATCCGTGACGCGCGCGACCGGCGCCAACGCGGCACCGGTGGTCGGGTTCTGGCCGTGTGCGGGCCCGCCGTGGTCCACACCGGCGCCGCCCCGGCCCTGGCCCGGCTGGTCCGCGACGGGTGGGTGCAGGTCCTCTTCGCCGGCAACGGCTTCGCCACCCACGACATCGAGTCCAACGTGCTCGGCACGTCGCTCGGGGTGTCGCTGGGCGAGGGGGTGCTGTCCGAGCACGGGCACGCCAACCATCTCCGCGTCATCAACGAGGTGCGACGCTTCGGGTCCATCGCCGCCGCCGTGGAGGCGGGGTGGCTCGCGCGGCGGCGTCCTCTACGAATGCGTCCGGGCGGGGGTGCCCTTCGTGCTCGGCGGGTCGGTGCGCGACGACGGACCTCTCCCCGACGTGATCTCCGACACCGTGGCCGCCGCCGACGCCATGCGGGCGCTGCTCGACGACGTCGACGTGGCCGTGATGCTGGCCACCACGCTGCACGCCATCGCCACCGGCAACCTCCTGCCGGCCGGCGTGGAGACCTACTGCGTCGACATCAACCAGGCGGTCGTCACCAAGCTCGCCGATCGCGGCAGCCACCAGGCCCTCGGCATCGTCACCGACGTGGGACTGTTCATGGGGGAGCTGGCCGACCGCCTGTGCGGTGCCGAGCGCGGTGACCGCCCTCGGATGGGGACGCCGCTTCCTGCTCTGCCGTCCCGTCCACTTCACCGTGGCCTACGAGATCAATCCGTACATGCACGTCCAGGTCCATCCCGACCCCGACGTGGCCCTGGCCGAGCACGACGGCCTGGTGAGGACGTTGGGGGCGGCCGGCGCCGAGGTCGAGTTCCTCGATCCCGTCCCCGGGCTCCCCGACCTCGTCTTCACGGCCAACGCCGGTGTGGTCGACGGTGGGGACTTCGTCCCCAGTCGCTTCCGCCATCCCGAGCGCCAGGGCGAGACCGCCCACGACACGGCCTGGTTCGCGGCCCGCGGGTACCGCGTCAGGTCGTTGCCGGGCGACGAACCCTTCGAGGGGGCGGGCGACGTGCTGCCCTTCGGGGCGGGACCGGGGTCCGGGCGCCCACCGGTGCTCGTGGCCGGCTACCGCACCCGCTCGGCCGTCGGTGCCCAGACGAACCTGGGGACGCTGCTCGGGGTGCCGGTGCGGACGGTCGAGCTGGTCGACGAGCGCTTCTACCACGTCGATCTGGTGTTCTGCCCGCTCGACGAGCGGCGCGCCCTCATCGCGCCGCAGGGTCTCGACCGTTACGGCTGCCGCGTGCTCGAGGAGCTGGTGCCCGAACCGGTGTGGCTGACCGACGAGGAGGCCACATCGTTCTGCGCCAACTCGGTCGTCGTCGGCGACGTCATCGTCATGCCGTGGTGCACGCCGCGACTCGGCCGGATCCTCGAGGCCGGCGGTCTGTCGGTGGCGGTCTCGCCCGTCGGCGAATTCCTGAAGGCGGGCGGGGGGTGCCGGTGCCTGACGCTGGCCCTCGACGTGGACCTCTCGGGCGTCGGACGGGCGGCCGCCGACCCGGTGGGGCCGTCAGTCGACCAGGGCCTGGTACACGAGCTGCCGTAGCTGCGACCGGATCGGGTGCGTGCTCGACGGCAGCAGCTGGGTCATGAACAGCGCCGTCATCTTCTCGGCGGGGTCGACGAAGAAGGCGGTGCTGGCCGCGCCACCCCAGGCGTACTCGCCCGCCCGGGACAGCACCTTGTTCTTGACCGGGTCCTTCATCACCGAGAACCCGAGACCGAAGCCGACGCCGTCGAACGTCGTCTCGGCGAAGAGGGGACGTCCGAAGGCCTCGAGGTCGGCGTCCCCGGGGAGGTGGTTGCGCGTCATGTAGGACACCGTCCGGGTCCCGAGCAGCCGGACACCGTCGAGCTCGCCACCACGCATGAGCATCTGCGTGAAGCGGTGGTAGTCGGAGGCGGTTCCGATGAGTCCGCCCCCTCCGGAGAGACAGCTCGGACGGGCCATCGGCGATGCCCCGAAGTCGTCGAGGCGCGTCGCCGTGTTGGTCCCCGGAGCAGGCACGTACAGAGCGGCCAGGCGGTCCGAGGCGGAATCGTCGATGGAGAATCCCGTGTCGGAGAGGCCCAGGGGCCCGAAGATGTGGTCGGCGAAGAATTGGTCGAGGGGCTGTCCCGAGGCGACCTCGACGACGCGCCCGAGGACGTCGGTGGCGACGGAGTAGTTCCACTCCTGCCCCGGCTGGAAGAGCAGGGGGAGACCGGCCCAGGCGTCGCAGCAGGCGTCCAGGTCCCATCCCTTGGGCGTCGCCCACTCGAATCCGGCCCGCCGGTACATGGCGTCGACGGGGTGCGTGTAGTGGAAGCCGTAGGTGAGCCCGGCGGTGTGGGTGAGGAGGTGCCAGATGCGGACGGGCTCGACCACCGGGTCGGTGACGGGTCGCAGGACGGAGCCCGATCGGAGCACGCGGGCGTCGGCGAACGAGGGGATGAAACGGCTGACCGGATCCTTGAGCTCGAAGGCGCCCTGCTCGTACAGCATCATGGCGGCCACCGACGTCACCGGCTTGGTCATCGATGCCAGGCGGAACAACGTGTCGTGCTCGACCGGGAGCTGTGCCTCCCTGTCGCGCTGGCCGTATGTCGCCAGGTGGGCGATGCGACCGGCGCGGCTGACGAGGATGAGCCATCCGGGAAGGAGGCCGCCGTCCACGTAGCGCGCGAAGTGGGCGTCGAGGCGGCTCAGGCGTCGCCGGTCGAGACCGACGGCGGTGGGATCGACTTCGACAGCCAGATCACCCACGGGATCCCCCTGCCGCGCCCGTTCTCGTGGGGCGGAGACTAACCCGAGTCGACGTCGGCATCGATGAGCCGTGGCCCTCCCGGCCAGTTCACGTAGCGCCACCACCAATTCACCAGCACGATCAGCCGGTTGCGGAAGCCGATCAGATAGACGATGTGCAACCCGAGCCACGCCAGCCATCCGAGACTCCCCCGCATGACGAGGCCCCCGGGGAGCTCCGTCACCGCCGCCCGACGACCGATGGTCGCCATCATCCCCTTGTCCCGGTACCGGAACGGCTCGGTGGGCCGGCCCGTCTGGCGTCGCCGGATCTGGCGCGCCGCGTGGCCGCCGGACTGGATGGCCACCTGGGCCAGCTGTGGGCACGGGTCGGACCCCCCCGGCGCCCTCGGGACGGCCGCCGCATCCCCGACCACGTAGACCTCGGGGTGTCCCGGCAGCGAGAGGTCGTCCTCCACCGCCACCCGCCCGCCGCGGCCGTGGTCGACCGGCAGAGCGCCCGCCAGGGTGCCGTCCACGGTGACACCACCGGCCCAGACCACGGCGGCGGCGGCGATCCATTCACCGCCGGCCAGGCGGACGCCGGACGCCGTCACCTCCTGGACCGGCTCGTCGAGACGGACGATCACGCCACGCGAGCGCAGGGTGTCGGCGGCGTAGCGGCCCAGGGCGCCGGTGAAACCGGCCAGCAGCCGGTCGCCGGCGTCGAGCAGCACGACCCGGGTGCGTCGCGGGTCGATACGCAGACGGTCCTGACGAATCGAGACGTCGAGAAGCTCCATGAGTGCACCGGCCGTCTCGACCCCGGTGGCGCCGCCCCCGACGACCACGAAGGTCGGCGCCCCACCGTCGAAGTTCTCGGGATGGGCGTCGGCCGCCTCGAGGGCTCCGAGCACGGCGTTGCGCAACCGCCGGGCGTCGCCGAGCGTGTAGAGCGGCCGGGCGTGGACGTCCGCGCCGGTGATGCCGAAGAACCCGGCCGTGGCCCCGGTTCCCACGATCAGGTGGTCGTAGTCGACGGTGGAGCCGTCGGTGAGGGTCGCCCGGCGCCGGTCGAGGTCGACGGAGGCCACCCGGCCGTGGCGGAAGACGACGTTGCGGTCGTGACGGAAGATGGTGCGGACCGGGTAGGCGACGTCAGCCGGATCGAGTCCGGCCGTGGCCACCTGGTAGAGCAGGGGCTGGAAGGTGTGGAAGTTGTGCTGATCGATCAGCGTCACCTCGACGGGTCCTCCGGCCAGCTGCCTGGCCGCGGCGAGGCCGGCGAACCCGCAGCCGATCACCACGACGCGGTCCACGGCGGCAGAGGATGACACGGCAGCGGGGTCCCGTGGAAGCCCGTGTCCGGGAGCGGTCAGCGCGCCGCCAGGGCCCGGGCCGCCGTCGTGATGTCGACCACCTGCGGAAGGATCGCCTCCTCCAGTGACGGTTCGTAGGCCACGAAGGTGTCGGCCGCCGCCACCCGGGTGACGGGGGCGTCCAGGGCCCAGAAGCAGTGCTCTGCCGTCCAGGCCGCCACCTCGGCGCCGAATCCGGCGGTCAGGGTGTCCTCGTGGACGACCAGGAGCCGACCCGTGCGTTCGACGGACTCGGACACGAGCTCCTGGTCCCACGGAGCCACCGTCCGCAGGTCGATCACCTCGACGCTGCACCCCTCGTCGGCGAGCTCGCCGGCGGCCACGAGCGACTTCTGGACGGTGGCCCCCCACGTGACGATGGTGAGGTCCCGTCCGGGTCGGGCCACCGTGCCGCGACCGAAGGGAACCGTCCATCCTTCCGGGGGATAGGGGTCGGCGGCGTAGCGCTGGCGGTAGAGGTGCTTGTGCTCGAGGAACAGCACGGGATCGTCCGAGGCGAACGCCGTCCGCAACAGGCCGACGGCGTCGCGCGCGCGCGACGGGAAGGCCACCAGCAGGCCGGGGATGTGGGCGAAGATCGACTCGCCGCTCTGGGAGTGCCAGATGCCTCCGCCCGTCAGGTAGCCGCCGATGGCCACCCGGACGACCAGGGGACACGAGAAGGCACCGTTCGAGCGCCAACGGATGGTGGCCGCCTCGCTCCGCAGCTGTTGCATGGCCGGCCAGATGTAGTCGAAGAACTGGATCTCGGCACAGGGGCGCAGTCCGCGCAGCGCCTGGCCGACGCCGCGGCCGACGATGTTCGACTCGGCCAGCGGGGTGTTGTAGCAGCGCGCCGAGCCGAAGCGTCGCTGCAGTCCCCGTGTCACGCCGAACACCCCGCCCTTGCCCTCGACGTCGTCGAGGACGTCGTCGTCGGCGTCGGCGACGTCCTCGCCGAAGACCCTGATCCGTTCGTCGGCGGCCAGGAGTTCGTGCAGGGTCCGGCCGATGGCGTCGGCCAGCAGGACGGGCTCGGCCGACGGATCGGGGACGGGACGGGGTGCCGGTGCGGGCCGGGAGGTGGCGGCCACCACATGGTCCGTCACGGTGGCCGGGTCGGGACGGGGCGCGGCGAGGGCTTCGTCGGCGGCCCGGGCGGCGGTGTCCTTGGCCTCGGCGCGGATGGCCTGCGCCTCGATCGGCCGTCAGGACGCCGCTGCCGACGAGGGCCCGTTCGAAGGTGTCGATGGGGTCGTGGGCCAGTTCCCGGGCCAGCTCGTCGGCGCCGCGGTACTTGGCCTGGGAGTCGGCCGCCGAGTGGGAGTACGGACGGGTGACGCGGGCGTGGATGAGACCCGGTCCCTCGCCGGCGCGCACCCGGGCCACCGCCCGGGCGCCCACCGTGCGGCAGGCGGCGTAGTCCCATCCGTCCACCTTCGTCACGGCCAGTCCCCGGAAGCCCCGGACCAGCTCCGACACCGGGGCCGGGGCCTGGTCGGCCGATCGGACCGAGATGGCGTAGCCGTTGTCGGCCACCACGTAGAGCACGGGAAGGTGGAGCCGGCAGGCCGTGTTCAGGCTCTCCCAGAACTCCCCCTCCGACGTCGTCCCCTCGCCGAGCGACACGTAGGTGAGTTCGTCGCCGTGCGTGCGACATCCCGGCAGCCCCGGTCGTCGCGCCAGATAGCGGCCCGCCTCGGCGCAGCCCACGGCGGGCAGGCACTGGCTGCCCGTCGGACTGGACTGGGTGACGATGTTCCTGCTGACGTCGCCCCAGTGGCACGGCATCTGCCGACCACCGGAGGCCGGATCCTCCGAGGAGCCCACCGCCTCCAGGAGGATGTCGCGCGGCGTCACCCCCAGGGCGAGGACGAGGGCACGGTCGCGGTAGTAGGGGAAGAACCAGTCGTAGGCGGGTCGCAGCGACCGGGCCAGGGAGGTGAGGAGGATCTCGTGTCCGGCCCCCGAGATCTGGAAGAACACCCGGCTCTGCTTCTGCAGGAGGATCTCCCGGTCGTCGAGGGCGCGCGACAGACAGGCCAGGCGGAAGTCCTCGATGAGCTCGTCGCCGGGAAAGGCGCCAGCGGCCCGCCGGGGACGCCGACGCGCCGTGGGTTCTCCCGGAGCCGGCCCGGCGCTCGCCGGTCGTCGGGTTCGACGGCGGCCCTCGACCCTGCGGCCCGTGCCCCGGTGGCGTCCGCCCCGGTGGCGTCCGCCCCGGTGGCTTCGTGCATCGTCTCCGACGCTACCGCTTCCCCCCGTCGGGGGAGGTCCTCACCGCCCTCACCGACGGCGGGCGGACCCCACCCGGTGTGTCCGCCATACCCGTCGGCTGTCACACCCCACCGGTACGCTCGACGGGTAGCGCCGGTGACCCAGCGAGCCGGCCCGGAAGGACACCATGAACACCTGGAGTCGGCTCTCGTGATCATCGGATTCGTCGTCGGAATGGTGGCGGGCGTGGCCGTGGGCGGCGCCGTCGTGCTCGTGGTGTCCTCCAGTCGCCTGTCGAGGCGCCTGTCGACGCTCCACTCGCAGCACGCGGCGGCCTCGTCGTCGGCCGACGCCGAACTGGTCCGCCTGCGGGGCCTGCTCGACCAGGAGCGGGCCACGGCGGCCGAACGCCAGGCCACG
Organism: uncultured Acidimicrobiaceae bacterium; assembly: GCA_963800065.1. Classification (GTDB taxonomy): domain Bacteria; phylum Actinomycetota; class Acidimicrobiia; order Acidimicrobiales; family UBA8190; genus CAWJFJ01. The sequence goes on from CAWCZO010000007.1 coordinate 251,152, forward strand.
CACGAGGAGGCCCGGGAGCTGGCCGCCGGCGTCTTCGCCGAGCTGTCGACCAAGGCCCTCGAGCAGAACAACGCCCAATTCCTGGCCCTGGCCGACGCCCGTCTCATGGAGGCCCGGCAGGCGGCCCAGGGCGACCTCGACCAGCGCCGGCAGGCCATCGAGCAGCTCCTCACCCCGTCTGGCCGATCAGCTCGGCCGCTACGAGCAGGGCCTGCGCCTGCTCGAGCTCGAGCGCCAACGTGCCTACACCGGGCTGAGCGCCCAGGTGCAGCAGCTGGCCGAGTCCCAGGAGCGATTGCAGTCCGAGACCCGGAACCTGGTGACCGCGCTGCGTTCGCCGGCCACCCGGGGGCGGTGGGGCGAGATGCAGTTGCGCCGGGTGGTGGAGATGGCGGGGATGCTCGAGCACTGCGATTTCGAGGAGCAGGTCCAGACCGAGGGGGACGAGGGACGGCTGCGTCCCGACATGGTGGTCCACCTGCCCGGGGCCAAGCGGGTCGTCGTCGACGCCAAGGTGCCCATGCAGGCGTTCCTCGACGCCACCGACGCCACCGACGAACCGTCGCGCAAGACGCATCTCGTCAGTCACGCCCGGCAACTGCGGGCCCACATCGACGCCCTGTCGAAGAAGTCGTACTGGCAGCAGTTCGACGACTCGCCCGAGTTCGTCGTCGCCTTCATCCCCGGTGACCCTCTGCTCGCCGCCGCCCTCGAACACGACTCGTCGCTGCTCGAGCACGCCGTGACCAACCACGTCCTGTTGGCGACACCGACGACCCTGATCGGGCTCCTGCGCGCCGTCGCCTACGGATGGCAGCAGGACGCCCTGGCCGAGAACGCCCGCGAGGTCCAGCAGATCGGTCGTGAGCTCTACAAGCGGCTGGCCACCTTCGGGGAGCACATGGCCCGCACCGGGCGCAGTCTGAGCGGGGCCGTCGACGCCTACAACAAGGCGGTGGGGTCCCTCGAACGCAACGTGATGCCCCAGGCTCGTCGGTTCCAGGAGCTGGGCGTGGGCGGGTCGGACAAGGACGTCCCGATGCTCGACCAGGTGGACGCCGTCGCCCGCCGCCTGCAGGCGGCCCGAATTGAGCGGCTCCGTGCGGCCCGTGGCGAGAAGCCGCCGGGATTGGAACTGCTCGAGGGATCGGGCGACGACGGCCCGAGCTTCCCGGCGCGGCCGAGGGCTGAGCCGTCGGTCAGGTGACGACGAGGTCGTCGGCCAGCCGGCGCGCCCGGGCCAGGCGACGGCCAGATCGTCGCCCTCGAGGACGTGCTCCCACGGCTCGGCACCGCCGACGAAGACGAGGACGCACCGGGTCACGGGCCGGCCCGTCGACGACTTCCAGGGCGACGGCGTAGGCCGCCACCTGGAGCCGGTAGGCGGCGACGGCGGCGGCGGGCCGCCACCCGGGATGCGTCGGTCTTGTAGTCGACCACGACGAGCCGTCGTCGTCCTCGAACAGGAGATCGACGAATCCTTCGAGGACGCCACCGTCGCCGACGGGAGTCGTCACGAACACCTCGCGCCAGTGCCGGCGCGAGGCGGCGTGCGTCACCGTCGGGCTGGCGAGGGCGCGGCCACCATGGTCGCCACCTCCGACGCGTGGGCGGCCGCCCCGTGGCCGAGCACGGGCCCGGGCCACCTCGTCGGCCGGCCGGCCCGCGGCGTCGCATCCGGTGGACAGATCGATATCGGCCAGCGCGGCGTGCACGGCCCGTCCGACCCGGCGCGCGTCGGTCCGGTGCTCCCACCCGGCGACGGGGGAGTCGGGCCATCCGGGATCGACCGGGCGGCGTCGACGGGTCCGGCGGCGCCCGCCGGTCCGTGGCGCCGGGGCCGGGCGCCGCGTGCTGGGCGACCGCCGTCGCCGTGGTGACCGGTCGGCGGCGCAGCGCGGCCAGCAGACGGGTGCGGTCGGCCTCCCAGTGCGCCGGTAGGCGCCGCGCCGACCGGTGCGCGCTCGGTGGCACGGGACCGGTCCGTCGACCGGCCACCGTGATCGTCCGCACCGTCGCCGTCGCCTCCCGCCACGGTCCGTCGGTGGTGACGATGTCGGGCAGCCCCCGCCACAGGGCCGGGTTCTCGGCGCAGATCCTCGTCACCAGCGCGGCCAGGCTCGCGTCGGGGCCCCGTTGTCTGCTGCTTGTGGTGCAGGCACACCACGAGGTGGTCGCGGGCCCTCGTCATGCCGACGTACAGCAGACGGTGCTGCTCGAGGACGTCGAGATGCTGGTCGCGCAGAGCCGGCCTGTTCGAAGCCGGCGGTGCGGAAGGGGCCGACGTGGACCTCGGGGAGGTGGTGCTCGGTCCAGACCACCGCCGGAGGTCGCGGTCCGTCGGCCTGATCGCGTTCGAGGCCGGCCAGGACGACGACGGGGAACTCGAGGCCTTTGGCGCCGTGGATGGTCATGACCCGCACGGCGTCGTCGTCGGGATCGGGAGGTCCCACACCACCGACGCGCCCGTCGCCCTCGGCCCGAAGGTCGGCCCAGGTGAGGAAGGCCCGCAAGGTCCCGCCCGGGGTTTCGTCGAAGAGGCGGGCCTGGTCCTGCAGCCACCGCAGCCGGTGCCAGTGGTCACGGGGACGGCGGTGGGACAGGGCGAGCTCGAAGCTGCGCAGCTCGTCGTAGGCGGCCGCCACCATGGCCGACGGCTCGGACCACCACCGCCGGCGGTGCAGACGGTCGAGAACGGCCATGGCCAGGGCCACCGGGTGGTCCCCGAGGCCCGGTGGCGGGGCCGCGCGTGGATCCCACGTCCCGCCGGCCGCGTGCCAGGTCACGAGGTCGTCGTCGCCGCAGGCCAGACCGGGTGATCGCAGCGCGCCGAGGACGGCCACGGCGTCGGCGGGGTCGTCGACGGCCCGCAGGACGGCCAGCACCTCGCGCACCTCCTCGGCGCCCCACAGCAGGGCCGCGCCCTTCGAGCCGGTAGGGGATGCCGGCGTCCTCGAAGGCCTCCTCCAGGGCGGCGAGCGACGAGCGGGCCGGGATCAGCACGGCCACGTCGCCCCACCGTGCCGGGCGGCGGGTCCCGCCGTGCTCGGGGTCCTCCACCAGCCATCCGTCGCCCACCATGTGGTCGATCGCCGTCGCCGCGTCGCGCCGCCGCCCGGCGGCGGATCTCGGGGGTGGAGGTGGCCAGGGCTCCGCCGACCATGACGACCGGGACGGGACGGCCCCGGGGCCGCGTGCCGTTCCCGGCCCGGGCGCCGGGTCGTCGGCGCCGGATGGTCGGGGCTCGAGCCCGTCGAAGGTCAGTTGCACGGCCCGGCACCGCCGGGGCCCGGCCGGCGTCCCCTGACGCGGTCCCCGTCGCCGGCCGGTCGGCGCTCGCGTGCCGCGTGCAGGGCGATGGTGCGGCGGCCTGACCGGGAACGAGCCGTCGCCGAAGATCTCCTCGAACACGACGTTGACGAACTCGACGATGCCGGGGACCGATCGAAAGTTGGTCTGCAGGACGACGGTGGAACCGATCTCGGCGCTGACGCGGTCGAAGAGCTCGATGTCGGCCCGGCGGAAACGGTAGATGGACTGCTTCGGATCACCCACGACGAACAGCGCGCCGGGTCGGGCACCTCCCACGTCGCCGCTCCGTCGACGGCGGCGGCCAGCCGGGCCGCCAGCTCCACCTGGATCGGGTCGGTGTCCTGGAACTCGTCGATGAGCAGCCGGCGGTAGCGCCGGCGCGGAGCACGGCCAGACCGTCGCCGCCGGCGCGCACGAGCCGCCGGGCGTGGACGAGAAGGTCGTGGAAGGTGAGCCGGCCCTCCATCCGCCGCTCCTCGGCGGCGGCCAGGGTGAAGGTGGCCAGCCGGGCCACCAGATCTCCGAGAACGGCCCGCCGCACGCCGTCGAGGAGGTCGAGGCGGATCTGTTCGGCCTCGGCACAGGCGGCACGCACCTCGGCGACGTGGCCGGTCCAGTTCTCCTGTCGGCCGTGAGCGCAGCGAAACGGCGGCAGGGTGTCGAGGAGCTGGAGCACCTCCAGGGTGTCGGGGCGCCCGCCCGTCAGCAGGGCCAGGGCGTCGGTCACCGTGCCCCGCAGGTGGAGAGCCATCTTGTCGTCGTCGTCGGTGCACCAGCCGCAGGTGTCCAGGGCGCGGTCGAGGGCGTCGATGACCGGACCGGGATCGGTCGAGGGCCAGTGCGCGTCGCACGCGGCGCCCGGCGGAGGTAGTCGAGCCCTCCGTCTTCGAGCCGGTCCCAGTGGCCGTGCAGGTTCCAGGCCACGGCGGCGAGATCGGTGTGGCGAAGTCCCACCGAGAACCCGAGCACCAGGGCACGCTCGGCGTCGGGATCGTCGAGCAGAGCGTCGGCGAACCGGGTCCAGCGCGCGTCGAAGTCCGCCGTGTCGGCGGTGTCGTCGAGCACGTCGAATCCCGGTGGGAGCCCGGCGTCGACGCAGTGCTCGAGCAGGATGCGCTCGGGCGAAGGAGTGCAGGGTGCAGATGGCGGCGTCGTCGACCTCGTCGCGGGCCGCCACCATGCGGTCGTCGCCGTCGTCCGCCGCCGCGTCGATCGCCCGTCGGATCTGTTGGCGCAGCTCGGCGGCGGCCGCCTCGGTGAAGGTGATGGCGGCGATCTCGCGGAGCGACACTGCACCGGTGCGCACCAGCGCCACGATGCGGCCCACCAAGGCCGTCGTCTTGCCGGTGCCGGCCCCGGCCACCACCATGAGGTTGGCGTCGAGGTCCTGGGCGATCCGGAGGCGGCGCCGCGCCGTCACCGGCGTGGCTCGCTCACGACCATGGCCGTCGTCGGGATCGACGAATCGCTTGACCACGGAACCGGCCAAGCCGTCGGGTACGTCACCGTTCACCAGGGTGACCACGCCGTGGAGCTCGGCGCGTTGTACTTGCGGCCCCACTGCCGGTCGCGTGACGTCGGGCACACGGGTCGAAGTCGCAGCCGGTGCAGTTGGCGAAGCTCCCGAACGTCGGTGCCCCGGGGACACCGGGGAAACATCCGTCCTCCACCCCGTCGGCGATCAGCCGGACGACCTGGCGGAACCGCGCCTCGACGTCGTCGGTGACGACGAGATGGAAGCACGGCGCGCTGCGTTCGCCCGACAGCAGCCAGTAGCGGGCGTGGACCGGCCGCGGACCGCCGAACCGGTCCGGCGCGGCCATGGCGTAGAGGGGCAGCTGCAGGAGCTTGCCGCCGGCCACCGGATCACGGGTCAGGTCACTCAGGCGTCCCTGGCGTCCCGTCTTGTAGTCCGACACCATCAGCTGTCCGGACGAGGTCCGGTCGACCCGGTCGACGCTGCCCTGAAAGGCCACGGATCGACCGTCGTCCAGGACGACGGTGACCGGCGGGGCGTCGTCGCCGTCGCCGGCGCCGAAGGAGAGCTCGGCGGCGATGGGTTCGATGTCACCCTCCTCGGCATGGAAGCGCCGCAGGTCACGGACGATGGCGGACCGGTCCATCCGCCACAGGAGAGGCTTGCCCACCAGACCGCCGCTCTCGGCCTCGTCGAGGCGGGCGGCGGCGATGGCCAGGAGTCGTTCGAGCGAGCGCTGCGCCGCCGCACGCGTTCGGCGACGTAGTCCTCGAGGATGGCGTGGACGAGGGTGCCCGCGTGTGATCGGCTCGATGCGCCACAGCTCCTCGGGCCGGACGCGCCCCGACACCCGCAGGACGCGTTCGAAGAGATAGCGCCGGGGACACTTGGCGTAGGTCTCGAAGCGGGTGGCCGACACCGGTGTCCCCGGATCGAAGGCCGACACGCGGCCCGGCCCGACGTAGCCGTCGAAGCGGGTGAAGCGCACGCCGGCCCGCCTGCGCGCGGCCTCGAACCCGCGGGCCAGGCGGTCGTCGCCGGCGGCGGGTGCACGGCCGGATCGCCACCGCCACGCACCCACCGGTCGAGCTCGCGCAACTCGAATTCCCGGCCGAGAGGGCGGGCTCGGCGTCGGCCAGGCCGGCGGCGAAGGAGTCCACCTCCCGCCGGGCGTGTCGGGCGTCCACCAGATCGTCCAGCCAGCGCGACGGGACCTGGGCGCGACCGGTGCGGGAGTCACCCCGGGGAAGCGTGCCGACGCGCTCACGCGAGCCGGCGGCGACGGCGCACCGGAGGTCGTCACGCAGGGCCTCGTGGCGTTCGGCCCGGGTGCGCAGGGTTCCCGACGTGTCCAGCCGTCGGACCTCGTCGCCCAGAAGACCGTCGTCGCCGCCGGACCGGGGACCAGGGCGTCGGCCAGACCGGTGACGACCACGGTGTCGAACCGCAGACCTCGGGCCGCCGAGTACGGGCGCCACGAAGACCCCGTCGCCGAAGCCGCCATCCGAGAGCTCGTGGGCGTCGGGACCGGGTTCGACTCGAGCTGCGTCCGCACGGCGCGACGGAACGACGTCAGATCGGCGCCGGTCGAGACCCGGTCGAGGTCACACAGCGCCGACACGACGCCGCGCACCTGCCGGGCGGCGGCCACCTCGGCCGCGGGCCACCGGTCCGACGCCGTCGGGGGGCAGATAGTGGTCGAGGAGGCCGACGGCCCACGCAGCTGAGCGCTTCCCACGAGCGGCCGGGCGGCGCCGCCCGGCGCACGAGGTCGTCGATGAAGGCGGCCAGGGCCGCCGCGTCGTCGGCGTCGGGACCGCCCCGGTCGGCCACACGGCCGAGCCGCTCGTGCCACTGCCCGGCTCCCCGGACGACTCCGGCGGCGGCCGACACGACGTCCCAGCGGCTGGCGGGGACGGGGCGGCCTCCCGGGGCCCGGCCGTGACCGGCGCGGCCGAGAGCCACCCGATGACCTCGTCGGCGTGGCCAGTCGCCGGCGGCCAGCTCGAGCAGGCCGAGCAGGGCCCGACCGGTGGCCGAACGGTGGAGACCGCCCAGCGCTCGGGCCCGTTGCTGGCCACTCCGGCCGCGGTCAGCTGCTGGCGCAGGACGCGGGCGTAGGTGGGGCCGGGGGGATGGAAGACGGCCTGTTGCCACAGCGGGACCCCGGTTCGGCGGCGGCGATGATCGATCGCACGGCGCTCCGCGCCTCCTCGTCGGGGTCGGCGCAGGAGCGGACCTCGGTGAGAGTGGCGCTCGGTCCGCGCCGGTGACCGCTGGGTCGGCGCCGAGCCCCGAGGCGCCGAGGATGCCCTCGGCGGGGGCGACGGCCCGAGCTGCCAGGTCACCACGGGCCCGAGGCCGGACGTCCGACGGGCGTCGGGCGACGGCCACGGCCTCGTCGGCGACGTCGGCGACGTCGGCCAGTCCGCAGTCGTGCAGGTGGCGCCGCACGGCCACGAGGAGGGCGACGAGGTCACCGCCCCGCCCGCGCGCGCCGGCCGATGGCGTCGAGCGTGGCCGGCGGGCACCGGCGCAGTTCGACCAGGGCCCGCTGGAGCTCAACAGAGCCGACGGATGGGACGAGAACCGCCCGAGCCAGCCCCCGGCGGCGCCCGGCCTCGGGTCCGGATGACCTCGAGATCGACCGCCGGCGAGGCCACCCGCAGGCCGCGGGCGGCGAGCGGGGGTCCACCGAGCGTCCGCAGCAGGGCGGGGGACGGTCGTGCAGGTGAGGTTGGCCCAGCCCCGCCCGCGACCGTCGCCGATCCGGTCCCGAGCGCCCGCCGGACGAACACGGCCGCGTAGCCCGAGGGCGCCACCACCGTCACCGGCGCCAGGGGGTCGTCGCCCTTGGCCTCGGCCAGCTCCCGACCCAGGTCCTCGAGCGCGGCATCGACGGCGGCGGAGGGGGGCGAGCCGGGCATCACCGGCGCATGCTACGGCCCGGTTGTGGCGGCGCCGCCCGTCAGGGCACCGGCGGACGGTGGTCGGTGGTGACGCGACCGGGTCCGGTGTCGACGACGCGCTGCGATCCTGGCCGGCGGGGGGGGTGCCGTAGACGTGACGGACCCGCAGACGCCACCAGATGGCCAGGGTGTCGCGCAGCATCTCCGCCACCACCCGGGGCGACACCGTGCTGGTGAAGCGGCGACCGATGCGCACCGGAGCCTCCACCAGGTGGCGGTAGCCGAAGAAGCGGGCCACCACCAGGAGCTCGAGGTCGAAGGCGTAACCCTGCTCGACCATCGACGGCAGGACGTCGACGAGGACGTCGCGACGGACCAGTTTGATCCCGGCCTGGGTGTCACGGACGTCGAGATGGAACAGCAGCCGGACCAGCTGCTGGTAGCCCCACGAGTAGAGCCGGCGCGCCGGGGGGTAGACGACCTGGGAGTCGCGGTGGCGCTTGCTTCCGAGGACGACGTCCGGGTGCTGGTGGCGCACCACCTCGACGAAGTCCCCGAGCAGTTCGGGAGGGACGTCACCGTCGGCGTCGATGAACCCGAGATAGCGGCCCCGCCCGCGCTCGAGGCCGGCCCGCACGGCTTGACCCTTGCCGCCCCGGGCGGGCAGGACGACGCGGCTCACGACGTCGGGGGCGAGGCCGTCGAGGGTCTCGCTCGCTGCCGTCGGTGGACCCGTCGGACACGGTCACCACCTCGAATGACGCCCCCGAGGCGCGGAGCACCTCGACGGCCCGTTCGACGGTGGCCCGCAGACGGTCCCCGGGGTTGTAGTACGGCATCACCACGGTGACGTCGAGCTCGGCGTCCGGGAGCGGGGCCCGTCCGGCGGCGGGCCGGATGGCCGCCGGCGGTGCCCCTGTCGTGTCCTCGACTCCCCACGACCGACCCTTTCGTCCCGGCGCTCGGCTCAGCCGGATGGCGCCTCCGCCCGATTGCGCGCGCAATTTCACTGTACGCGAGGCACCGTGGTCGGGACCCTCGCTCCCGGCGGATTTCTGGCCGGGGGCGTCTCAGTGCACGGTCGTGTAGATGGCCATGGCGGCGCCGAAGGCCAGGCAGTAGAGGCCGAACGGGGTGAGGGTCCTGGTCCTGAAGTAGCCGACCAGGAAGCGCACGGTGACGATGGCCGTCACGGCGGCACACACGGCGGCGACGACGGCCTGCGTGCGCACCCCGTTGCCCAGGGACCGGTGAGGTCGGACAGCTTGAAGATCCCGGCGGCAAGGATGATCGGCGTGGCCAGGAGGAAGGCGAAGCGGGCCGAGTCCTCGTGGTCGAGACCGCGGACGAGGCCGGCCGTCATGCAGACGCCGTCGCGGCTGATGCCGGCGATGAGGGCCGACGACTGGGCCACACCGATGACGAGGGCCTCTTTGTAGTCGAGGGTCTCGAGCTTCCGGCCGCCGTCGTCCTTCGCTCCCTCGCGGACGGCGAGGACGCGCACGTCGGCCCGACGGCGCAGCCGTTCGGCGGCCAGAAGGATGATGCCGTTCAGGATGAGGAAGAACGCGGCCGCCGTCGGCTTGGCCAGTGCCACCCGCAGTGGATGTTCGAGGGCGATCCCGATGACACCGGCCGGGATGCTGGCGACGACGATGAGCCAGGCCAGGCGCTCGACGGGGGTGTCGATCCGGCGCGTCACCAGGGTGTGGCACCAGGCGCGGATGATCGACATCCAATCGCGCCAGAAGTAGACGAGCAGGCCGACGGCGCTGCCCACATGGAGCATCACCACGAAGGCCAACCAGAACGATTCGGGATCCGACTGGGCCGTCACCACCGAGTGCCAACCGAAGAGGGTGGGGAACAGGACGGTGTGGCCGAGGCTCGAGACCGGGAACAGCTCGCTCAGTCCCTGCAGGACGCCGAGGACGACGGCCTGGAACATGCTGATCGGGTGGTGGCCGGCGGTGTGGGTGACGGACAGCCGCCAGGGCGTGGTGGACGTGGCTTGACATCGACGGAGTCACGAGGACGGCCCTTCGCGAGACGGGTGGGAGGCGGTGCCACGCTAGGCACGCAGCGACGAGGCACACAACGACCGGCGTGCCCGGAATTTATGCCCCGTTCTCACGGTTCCCAGGGCGTTTTGCAATCCTTCCCAGCCTCCTCCCAGCTTGATCGGGAATCCTTGGGACCGGACGGGCTGGGGCAAGCCGTCCACCGTCGTGGTGTCCCGGGCGAAGCGCTCCGTCGGGACACGGCACACGACGGCCCGACGGGCACAGGAGCGGCAAGAGGAGGTGGCACGGTTGCGGATTCTCGTGCTCGGTGGTGACGGGTACCTGGGATGGCCGACGGCGCTGCATCTGTCGCGTCGTGGACACGACGTCGGTGTGGTCGACAACTTCGTTCGCCGTCAGTACGACCACGAGATGGGGGTGGACAGTCTCGTCCCCATCAGCCAGCTCCAGCACCGGGTGCGGATCTGGGAAGAGGTGTCAGGCCTCAGGCTGGAGACGTTCGTCGGTGACCTGACCGATCCCGTCTTCGTCGACAACACACTGGCCCGCTTCGAACCCGAAGCCGTCGTGCACTTCGCCGAGCAGCGCTCGGCGCCCTACTCCATGATCGACCGCCAGCACGCCGTGTACACCCAGGTGAACAACGTGGTCGGCACCCTCAACCTGCTGTACGCCATCGCCGAGCGCGATCCGTCGATCCATCTGGTCAAGCTGGGCACGATGGGCGAGTACGGCACACCCAACATCGACATCGAAGAGGGCTTCATCGAGATCACCCACAAGGGCCGGACCGACACGCTGCCCTACCCCAAGCAACCGGGGTCCTTCTACCACCTGTCGAAGGTCCACGACAGCCACAACATCCAGTTCGCCTGTCGGATCTGGGGGCTACGCGCCACCGACCTGAACCAGGGGATCGTCTACGGCCAGGAGACGGGGGAAACCGACCTGCACCCGGATCTGGCCACCCGCTTCGACTACGACGGCGTCTTCGGCACGGTGCTCAACCGGTTCTGCGTCCAGGCCGTCGTCGGGCACCCCCTGACCGTCTACGGCAAGGGTGGCCAGACACGCGGCATGCTCGACATCCGCGACACCCTGGCCTGCGTCGAGCTGGCCCTGATGAACCCGGCGGACGAGGGCGAATTCCGCGTGTTCAACCAGTTCACCGAGTCCTTCTCGGTGCGTCGAGATGGCCGAGATGGTGGCCGAGAACTATCCCGGCGCGACCCGGATCGAGCACGTCGAGGATCCCCGGGTGGAGAAGGAGGAGCACTACTACCGGGCGGCCCACACGAAGCTGCTCGATCTCGGCCTCGTCCCCCATCTCCTCGAGCCGGCCACCATCCGTTCGCTCCTGGCCGTGGTCGACCGTCACCGCGACCGGGTCGATCCCGAGGCCATCCGGCCCACGGTGCAGTGGCGGAACACGGCCAGCGCGCTGCGGCCGACCGCCGACCTCACCCGGCTGAGCGACGCGGCGGCGTTCGGGCCGTTCAGCCCACGGCGGTCGAGCCACCGGCCCGATCAGCCAGTCCGGCCGAGTCGGCGCCGGCCGGTTCAGGGTCCTTCGCCTCCAGACGCCGTGCACGAACGCGGGTCGAAGGGCGCCAGGGCCTGCGTCGGGGGCGTCGGGGGAGCCAGGACGGCCGATTGGGCCAGGCTGGGGCCGTCGCCGTGGCGACGGGGGTCGTGGCGCCGGTGGCCGACGGCGTGGGCGGCGTGCGGACCGAGAAGTCGGTGCCGGTCACGACGGTGACGTCGGCGCCCTGGACGGTCGTCCCGAGACCCATCACGACGGCACCGTCGAGGTCGTGGGCGACCCGCTCGGCCGCGGCCTCGTGCCCGGCGGAATAGGTGACGGTCGTCTCCGAGACCGTACCCACCGGCGTGGCATCCCCGGTGCCGACGACGTCGAGACCGAGAGCCCGAGCGCGGTGGCGGTCGCCGCCGCCTGGCCGGTGATTCCGGTGCCGTTCAAGACCGACACGGTGATCGTCGCCGGCGCCGGGAGGGCCTTGCCCGTCATGGTGTCGCGGTCGGCGGTGACGCCCAGGAAGGTGTCGACCACGCGGAGGTCCTGGGGCTGGCTGGTGAGCTCCACGCTGCCGTAGTCGTAGCCGCCGGCCAGGTAGTCGTCGACGTCGACGATGACCGGCATGGTCTCCTCGCGGCGCCGTGTTCGGGTTCACCCCGTGGAACGTGAGGACCGTCCCGAGCATGTCACCCAGGGAGAAGCTCGAGTCCACCTCGAGCTGCGGGGCGACGGCCGCGAGAAGACTGTTGTCGGTCAGCGGGTTGCCGAGGCCGCGGGCCGAGACGGCGGTGGCTAGGACCCGGAGGAACTCGTGGTCACGCCGGATCCGGCTCAGGTCGCTCTGCGGGTCGTGCGGCCAGTCACGGGGGTTGTTCGTCTTCACGCCGGGCGGTTTGTACTGGAGGTGCCGGGCACGGACGACGGCCAGAGCCTGGAAGCCGTTCAGAAGGTGACACCCGGCGGTGGAGATTTTGAGCGAGGACTCCGCGTCGTAGAGGGGCATGGGGAAGTACATCCTGACGCCGCCCAGTGCGTTGACGACGCCCTGGAAGCTGTCGAAGTTCAGCTCGACGTAGTGCTGGATGGGAATCCCGAAGTCCTGTTGGATGGCGGCGACGAGACGTTCGGGTCCCTGAACGAGGGCGGCGTCGATCTTGTTGGGCCCCGTGCTGCGGGCATTGGGGACGAACAGGTCCCTCGGGATCGAGAGGATCGAGACCGTTCGCCGCTTCGGGTCGAGATGAAGGATCATGACCACGTCGCTGTTGACGCCGGTCACGCCCTGTGAGCAGAGCCCGAAGGCGGCGTTCTGCTGTTTGAGGGCGCAACGCGAGGTCGAGCCCACCAGGACGATGTTCTCCACTCCCGACGGGGGTACGGCCCGGAGCCCGTTGACCACGACACGGGTGACCTGATGGTTGCGGTATTCGGCGTAGCCGAGCCGGCCGCCCGGCCAGGACGACCACGACGGCGAAGAGAACGACGCCGATCCTTACCCCGCGTCGCACGAGGCGGCGCCGCCTCGTCGCGGCGGACGTCGGCGCGCGCGTAGACCGAAGGTGGCGCAGCAGGGGTGCTCTCGGGCACGGCAGGCGAGTGTAGTGGTGCCGTCGGTCAGATCCGGGAACCCTCGGGCGACTGTGTACGGCTCCTGTTCGGCAGGGCGACGACCGATAGGGTCCTCGCGGTGGTCGGGGAACGACGCCGGCTCCGACGGCGACGTGGCGTGGGGCGGGGAGTGGCCCGGGTGGCCACCCCTTTGGTCGTGGTGGCGTGTCGTGGTGGTGCTCGCCATCGGCACCGTCACCCAGATCGGACCGGCATCGGGACCCGACCGGCGCACCATCGACCGCAGCTTCGCCGTTCTGGCGGCTCCGATCGTGGCCCAGTCGAACGCGTCGGGTTCCGCCCTCGAACGCTCTTCTGGCCGACGGACCGTCTCGGAGCGGACCACCTTCTTCTCCGATCTCGCCTCCCTCGCCGACCGACCACCGCCACCGATCGCCGCCGTTCGCCGCCCTGACCCCCCCCAGTCCGCACGGAGATGCGGCGCAGCTCTGCGGGACGGCGATGGACGGCCGGTGGCACGCCGACGCGCGGGATCCAAGACGCGCTCGAACGTCTCCTCGGTGGTCGGACGGTCTCGGCGGCGGCGACGAGGCCGCCGCCGCCCGGGTGATCACCGGAGCCGCAGTGCTCGAGTCGGCGGATGCGTCCTGGGCAGCCTGCCGCCGGTCGCTGCTCGCGGGCCGCGGGGTCGGCCCGGCTCCCGGCGTCGGCCTGGGTGACGCGACCCCGGTGTCTGGAGCGAGACCGCCCTCGGTCGGTTCGTGGCCGCCCTGGTGAGCTCGCCATCCCTGGCGGCCGTGCATCGTCTGGCCCTCGTCACCGTCTCGACGGATCCGGCCTCGGTGCCCGGGGCGTCGGGCGTCGTGGTGCTGCCACCGACGACGTCCCTCCAGGTACAGGTGGTGGTGGCCGACCAGGGCAACGTCGACGAGACGGGGGTGAGCCTGGTCGTGACGGCCGTGCCCGAGGGCACGGCTCGGGCCCCGGCCCCCGTCCGGGCGAGGACGGCCATAGGCGCCGGTGACTCCGTGACCCTGTCGCCCCCGCCGCTGTCGGTCCGCCCCGCCACCTCCTACGTGATCGACATCACGGCCACGGGGGCGACCGGCGCCAGCGCCTCGAAGTCCGTGTCCCTGCGGGTGTCCGCCGTCACATCGACCACGACCACCACGACCACGACGACCACCGTCGCCACCACGACCACGGCGCGCCCCGGATAATTCGGACCGCCCCGGGATGACCAGTCGACGGAGCGGAGCCCTAGGATCGAGTGCGGGAACGTCACAGGAGGGTCCGAGCGTCGTGGCCGAGAGCATCACCATCATCGACAACCGGACGGGGAACCAGCTCGAGATCCCCATCGACCGCGGAGGGGTGGCGGCCAGCGAATGGTCGAAGCTCCTTCCCGGGATCTGGTTCTACGACCCGGGCTTCGTGTCCACCGCCGCGTGCGAGAGCACCATCACCTATCTCGACGGTGACGAGGGCATCTTGCGCTACCGCGGTTACCCCATCGAGGAGCTGGCCGAGCAGTCGACGTACCTCGAGGTGGCCTACCTCCTGCTGCACGGTGAGTTGCCGACGGCGGCGGAGTTCGACGAGTGGCACAACGAGATCACGATGCACACGTTCATCCACGAGAACGTGCGCAAGCGGTTCCTCGAGGGCTTCCACTACGACGCCCATCCCCATGGGGATGCTGGTATCGGCGGTGGCGGCGCTGTCCACCTTCTACCTCGACGCCAAGGAGATCTTCGATCCCGAGTCGCGGCACAAGCAGGTCACCCGGCTGATCGCCAAGATGCCGACGCTGGCGGCCGCCGCTCACCGATTCAGCGTGGGCATGCCCTTCGTCTATCCCGACAATTCGCTCGACTTCTGTTCCAACTTCCTGTCGATGATGTGGAAGGTGGCCGAGCCGCGCTTCGACGCCAACCCCATCTTGACGCGTGCCCTCGACATCCTGTTCATCCTCCACGCCGACCACGAGCAGAACTGCTCGACGACGGCGATGCGGGTGGTCGGCTCCTCGCACGCCGATCCCTACTCGTGTTGCGCGGCCGCCTGCGCCGCCCTGTACGGCCCGCGTCACGGGGGCGCCAACGAAGCCGTCATCCGGATGCTGACCGAGATCGGTTCGATCGAGAACGTTCCCGCCTTCGTCGACTCGGTCAAGCAGGGCACCGGCGGTCGGCTGCAGGGGTTCGGTCACCGTGTCTACAAGAGCTACGACCCGAGGGCCAAGATCATCAAGCGGACGGCCGACGAGGTGTTCACCGTCACCGGGAAGAATCCGCTGCTCGACATCGCCCTCAAGCTGGAGGAGATCGCCCTCTCCGACGAGTACTTCACGTCTCGACGGCTCTATCCCAATGTCGACTTCTACTCGGGCCTCATCTACCAGGCGATGGGCTTCCCCCTGGAGATGTTCCCCGTCCTCTTCGCCATTCCCCGTACGGCCGGCTGGCTGGCCCACTGGCAGGAGCTGCTCGACCAGGACTCCAAGATCGCCCGACCCCGCCAGCTGTACATCGGTCCCGACGAGCGTCCCTACGTCGCCCATCGACAGGCGCTGACCCCGCTCACGGACGCGGGTCGGGGGACCAGACGCATCAGGCCCTCCTGCACCATCGACACCACCAGGGTGCCGTCGCGGGTGAACAGGAAGCCCCGCGCCAGTCCGCGAGCGCCGTAGGCGTTCGGACTGTCCATGTCGTAGAGGAGCCACTCGTCGGCCCGGAACGGTCGGTGGAACCACATGCAGTGATCGAGGCTGGCCCCCATGAATTCGGCGTCGTCCCACCGGACCTCGTGGGGGGCGAGCATCGTGTCGAACAGCGACATGTCGGAGGCGTAGGTGGCGATGCAGGCGTGGAGCAGGGGGTCGTCGCCCAGGGTGCCGTCGGCGCGGATCCACAGCCGCTGGATGGGATCCCGGTTGTCGTGCTGCATCCACGGCAGCTCCCCCACGTGACGCTGGTCGATGGGATGGGGTCGGGCGAACCAGTCGGCCAACTGGTCGCGCAGGGGCTCCAGGCGTTCGCGCAGGCTGGGCAGAGTCTCGGGGGCGGGGACGTCGGGCATGGCGACCTGATGGTCGAAGGCACCGTCCTCGTCGACGTGGAACGACGTCTGCATGTTGAAGATGGCCTGGCCGTGCTGGATGGCCACCACCCGGCGGGTGGTGAAGGAGCGCCCGTCGCGGATGCGGTCCACCTCGTAGAGGATGGGGACGTTCGGATCACCGGGGCGCAGGAAGTAGGAGTGCAGTGAATGGACCCGTCCCCGCTCGACCGTTCGTCCCGCCGCCATGAGCGCCTGCGCGGCGACCTGGCCCCCGAAGACCCGCTGGCGGTGCTCGTCGGGACTCACGCCCCGGAAGATGTTGACCTCGATGGGCTCGATGTCGAGGAGCTTGACGAGGAAGTCCAGGGCGTCGCTCACCTCCCCATCCTGACAGCGCCCGGTCGAGGGCGGGCGACATCGGGGGGAGGCGGGCCGGCGACGCCGGCGCCGGTGGGCCCCGCTACGGTTTGCGGCCATGCCGACGACCACCTTTCCCGACGGGTTCCTGTGGGGGGCGGCCTCCGCCGCCCACCAGATCGAGGGTGGCAACGTCAACAACGACTGGTGGGCGTTCGAGCACGCCTCGGGGACGCCCTGCACCGAACCGAGTGGCGATGCGTGCGACTCGTGGCACCGGTGGCCCGACGACCTCGCGCTGCTGGCCGTCGCTCGGCTTCGGCGCGCTACCGGTTCTCGATCGAATGGAGTCGGATCGAGCCGGAGGAGGGCGAGTGGTCGCTGGCCGCCCTCGAGCATTACCGGCGCCAGTGCGCCGCCGCCTGGGAGCTCGGCCTGGTGCCCCTGGTCACCTTCCACCATTTCACGACCCCGACGTGGCTGACCCGGCGCGGAGGATGGGAGGCACCCGACGCGCCCGAGCGTCTTCGCCCGCTTCTGCCGAGCGCGCCGTGGCCCATCTGGGTGACCTGGTCGGCTGGGGCTGCACCATCAACGAGCCCAACATCGTCGCCTACATGGGCTATCTGGTGGGAGTGTTCCCGCCGGGCGTCCACGACGTCGGGCGGAGACGGGCGGTGAACGACGCGCTTCTGCCGCGGCACACCGGCTGGCCGTCGACGCGCTGCGAGCCGGCCGGGGAGACTTCCCCGTCGGGCTGACCCTGTCGATGACCGACTACCAGGCGGTCGACGGCGGCGAGGAGCGACGTGACCGCATCCGCCGGTCGATGGAGGACGTGTTCCTCGAGGCCACCGACGGGCGACGACTTCGTCGGCGTCCAGTGCTACACCCGGATGCGGGTGGGACCCGACCGGGGCGTTGCCGACCGAGGAGGGCGTCGCCCTCACCCAGATGGGCTACGAGTACTGGCCGGAGGCGCTCGAGGCGGTCATCCGACGCGCCTGGGACGTCACCGGCGGGACACCTCTCGTCGTCACCGAGAACGGCATCGGCACGGCCGTCGACACCGAGCGAATCGTCCTTCGTCACCGACGCCCTGGCCGGAGTGAGTCGCTGTCTCGACGACGGCATCGACGTCCGCGGCTACGTGTACTGGAGCCTGCTCGACAATTTCGAGTGGGTCCTCGGCTACGCGACCCACCTTCGGTCTGGTGGCGGTGGACCGGCAGAGTCTCGAGCGACGACCGAAGCCGAGCGCGGCGTGGCTCGGTGACGTGGCCCGGAACAACGCCCTCGAGGCGCACGACTGAAGCGATCAACCGGCCGGCTCCGTGACCGGTGGGCCGACTCGCCGAATCCACTTCCGTGGGACCCGGAGTAGATTGACCGGGATGTCCGGACTGGTCGCACGCCTGTGCGTCTCTGGCGTACTCCGCAAGACCCCCGAAGGCAAGAAGATGTTCCGTTACACCATGGTGTCGGTCATCTCCACCGTGGTGTCCGTCGCCACGCTGCGGCTGGTCTACGGGGTGTTCCGGCTGTGGACGGAGGTGCCGAGCACCCTGTTCGCCAACGTGGTCGCCACCGTGCCCGTCGTACTACCTGAACCGTCGTTGGGCCTGGGGGAAGACCGGGCGTTCACACATCCGGCGCGAGGTCCTGCCCTTCTGGGGTCTGTCGATCGCCGGCATGCTGCTGTCGGTCGCTCACCTCGTCCGAGGCGCGCCGACATCGGCGTCCACTACTTCGACCATGACCACCTGATCCGGACGGCGCATCGTCGGGGAATGAACCTCTTCGCCTTCGGAGTCCTCTGGGTGGTGAAGTTCCTGGTGTTCCAGCGGCTGTTCCGGGTGGCGCCGGCGCACGCGGCGACGGACCTCGGAGCAGGACGAGGGCCGAAGCGGCCGAGGCACTGGTGGAGGCCCAGCCGCCCCTCCTGACCCCTCCCCCTCGGCGGTCAGTCCCTGAAGTTCGTGAACTGCAGGGGGATGCCGAAGTCCTCTTCCTTGAGCGCCTTGATCACGTCCTGCAGATCGTCGCGCTTCTTGCCCGACACCCGGAGCTGGTCACCCTGGGTCTGCGACGAGACGCCCTTGGCGCGCATGGTCCTTGATGAACTTGTTGATCTTCCTGGCGTGGTCCGACGAGACACCGGCATGGATGGCGATCTTCTGGCGGACCGTTCCCTTGGCCGCCTCTTCGATCTTGCCCGCCTCCAGCGCCTTCAACGACACCTGGCGCCGGACCAGCTTCTCCTCGAGGACCTGATGAAGGGCGCGCAGCCGGTCCTCCGTCGAGGAACGCAGCACGAGCTCGGTCTCGCCCGAGGTCGATCTCGGACTCCGTCCCCTTGAAGTCGAACCGGGTCCCCGCTTCGCGGTTGGCCTGATCGACCGCGTTGCGGACCTCCTGCATGTCAACTTCGGACACGACGTCGAACGTCGGCATGGGGGCCACCCTAGTCATGCGGGGTTCGGGCGCCGCCCACGGTCCGCCGGGGCGGTGCCGGGGCCGCGGCACCGCGGTATCGTCTCGCCCCGCGGGTCGGTGCCCGAGTGGCCAAAGGGAGCAGGCTGTAAACCTGCCGGCATTGCCTACGAAGGTTCAAATCCTTCCCGGCCCACCAGTGTCATGGCCCCCCTCGGTGCGGGGGACCCTGCGGTCGGCGGTCCCGCTCGGGGGGCTTGCCTGTCACCGCTTTTCGTTACAATGACGTTACGAACGTTCGCGAAGTGACATGCAGACGTTCGGACGGGCAGCCTCCGTCGAATCCCGGGAGGCCGTGGAGCGGCCCTTCACGATCCCCCACGTGACGAGGACCGAGGCAATGGGCGTAAAGGAGCTGGCGGTCGCCCGAGGGCGTGACGGTCGTCGTGTCGCGCGCGTCCGTGGCCCGGGTCCTCGACCGCCTGTCGATCTGGGACGAGGCGGTGCGCTCGCGCTGGCCCTTCTCGGCCCTGGTCGGGGCCGACATCTCGCCCGACACCACCGGGGACGGCTCCCACCTCCTCGTGCGACCGGCGATCCTCGGGTTCATCGCCATCTCGGCCATCACGGCCGGGGTGGCCCAGGGACAGTCGCCGTTCACCTTGAAGGCGCCCGGGGCCTGGTTCTTCGGCGTGCCGACGGCCACGGCGACGGGCCGACCGCCGCACGCCTCGCCGGGCCTGTTCTTCGGCCTGGTGGCCGTCTACGGCGGTCTCGTCCTGCTCATGCGGGTCTGGTACGGCCTCATCCGGACGCTGTCGCAGCGTCCGGGCGTACCGGTCCGCAAGATCATGGCCGTCTTCGCCCTGTGGATCCTGCCCCTGCTGATCGTCGCCCCCCTGTTCAGCCGCGACGTCTACAGCTACGCGGCCCAGGGCGAGATGATGAGCCACCACATCAACCCGTACCACTACGGCCCCGGGCGTGCTCGGAGCGGCGCCGGCGGTGAGCCTGGTCGACCACCTGTGGCTGAACACCCCCGCCCCCTACGGCCCGCTGTTCATGCAGATCGACGGGACCCTCACCAGCCTGTCCCTGCATCACGAGCTGCTCGACGTGGTCCTGCTCCGCCTGCTCGCCATCGCCGGGGTCGGGCTCATGGCCCTCGGTGTGACCAGCCTGGCCAGGAGCTTCGGCCGTGATCCCGGCCTACGTCCTCACGCTGGCCATCTTCAACCCCGTCACGGTCCTCCACCTGGTGGGGGGCGCCCACAACGACGCTCTCATGCTCGGTCTCCTCGTGTGCGGGATCGCCGTGGCCCGCCGGGGGAGACCTGTCCTCGGCATCGTCCTGTGCGCCTTGGCCGCCGCCGTCAAGGTCCCCGCCGCCGTGGGCATCCTGTACATCGGGTGGGAGTGGATGGGTGCCGGGATCCCCCTGCGGGCGCGCGTCCGGCCCCTGCTCACGGCCGGATTGATCTCGGCCGGCGTGATGGGGGCGCTGTCCCTCGTCACCGGCCTCGGCTGGAGCTGGGTCTTGAACCTCGGTGCCCCGGGCACCGTGAGGTCGTGGGTGGCGCCCGCCACCGGGGCCGGGCATCGTCCTCACCGACGCCGCCCACCTGGTGGGCGTCGGGGTGCCCCTGCAGACCATGCTGACCGTGACCCGGACGCTCGGTCTCGGCGGAGCGCTGGTGCGTGGGCCTGTGGCTGCTCTGGCGCTCGGAGCGGATCGGTTCGCTGCAGGCGCTCGGCGCTCACCCTGCTGCTCGTGGTCGCCCTAGGGCCGGTCGTGCAACCCTGGTACCTGTCGTGGGGGCTGGTCATGCTCGCCCCCGTGGCCACCGGGAGGATCCGGTCGCTCATCATCGGTCTGTCCATCGCCTCGGCTTTCATCGGGCTCCCGGGGGGCCACGCGCTGGTGACCGACCTCCTGGGCGCCGACCCGCTGCAGGTGGCGGTGGCGCTCCTCGTCTGCCTGGGCATCCTGACGGTGCCGCTCACGCCGCTCCAGCGCCAACGACTCCTCGTGTCGTGGCGCCGCCGGGGCGGCGACCGGTCGGGGCCGCCCCGGTGGCGCGGCGCCCGAGTTGGAGTATCTCGGCGGCCTGACCCCGGCCGGACCGTCAGAGCATCCGCTGGAGGACGGCCACGTCGATCCAGCGGCCGAACTTCCGACCCACCTCTCGCTCGACACCGACGAGGACGAACCCGCAGGCCCGGTGCAGCGCGATCGAGGGTTCGTTGTCGCCCGAGGTGCGGGCGATGACGGTGTGGAACCCCTGGCGGGTGGCCAGGCTCACCAGCTCGTCGAGCAGGAGCCGCCCCACCCCCTGACCGCGCCGGTCGCCGGCCACGTAGACGGAGTCCTCCACGGTGGTGGCGTAGGCGGCGCGGTCGCGAAACGGCGAGAGCGACCCGAAGCCGGCCACCGTCCCGTCGTCGACGGCCACCACCGCCGGGTGGACCCCCTGGTGGCGTTCGATCCAGGCCACCTGCTCGGCGTGGCTGCGGGGCTCGATGTCGAAGGTCACGGTGGACCCCGAGACCTCGGTGTTGTAGATCGCCCGCAGGGCCTCGGCGTCGCCCGGACGCGCCAGCCGGATGTCCATCGGCCGATCGTAACGGCAGGTGGTCGGCCGTCCCGGCCGGCCCCGGGGGCGGGGGGAGCCTCGACTATGATCGTCCGGCGCGCAGGCGCTGTGTCGGCCCCCTTAGCTCAGTCGGCAGAGCACAGCCATGGTAAGGCTGGTGTCGTCGGTTCGATTCCGACAGGGGGCTCCCCGGCGGCGTAGCTCAGTCGGTCAGAGCACACGGCTCATAATCGTGGGGTCGCGGGTTCGAGTCCCGCCGCCGCTACCAGCGCAGGCACGGCCGGGCCCCATCGGAGGGGTGCCCGGAAGAGGAAGGGCAGGGCGATGGCGAAGAACGAGAAGCGTGTCCAGGTGACGCTGGCCTGCGAGGTCTGCAAACGGCGGAACTACATCACGATGAAGAACAAGCAGAACGACCGCGAGCGGATCGAGATGAAGAAGTTCTGCCGCTGGGACCGCAAGCACACCGTGCACAAGGAGACCCGCTGACCCTCGGGGGCCGGGACCGACGGGTCCGTTCTCGCCCTGGCTGACCCCCGTGCACCAGGGCGGAGGTCGTCGGCAGCCCAGGCGTGGTGGATGGTAATCTGACGACTTGACCCGCGAGGCCGGCCGGTCCGGTGACCGGAGTCCCGGCGCCGTAGGGCAGTAGCTCAATTGGTAGAGCACCGGTCTCCAAAACCGGTGGTTGGGGGTTCGAGTCCCTCCTGCCCTGCCACCAGCTGTCCGTCGAAAGGCGAACGACACCGTGAACCGAGAGATGAAGCGCATGATGCAGCGCCAGGGCCAGGTCGAGGCCGACGGCTCGCCCGCGCCCACCGACCGCACGGCGCCGCCGCGTTCTCGTCCCGACCGCGGCGCCAAGCCCGAGCTGAGCCCCCCGGCCCGGGTCGCCGAATTCGCACGCGAGGTGCGGTCGGAGCTGCGCCAGGTGGCCTGGCCCACACGGTCCGAGGTGGCCAATTCGGCCACCGTCGTCTTCATCACCCTGGTGGTCCTGGTGGTCCTGATCTTCCTCCTCAACTACACCTTCTCCCACTCGATCTCCTGGCTCTACCGGCCGGCCTCCTAGCCATGAGCGAAATCGAACTCGGGGTTGACGACCAGGACTCTTCGGCCGGCGACGCCGGCGTCGCCGTCGTCACGGGCGAGAGTCCCACCGAATCGATCGACACCGCCGCGAGGCCGCCGACACCGCCGGAGGCCGCCGACACCGACCGAGCCAGCCGACACCACCGGAGGCGGCCGACGCCACGAGAGCCAGGTCGAGGAGCCGACGCCGTCGAGGAACCGAGCGCCCTCGGCGACCCGCCGGCCGTGGCCTCCGGCCCCCCTCCCGGGTGGGAGATCGTCGATGACGAGCAGGACGAGGACGGGGAACCCGTCGTCGTCGAGAGCCCGTACGACCGGCCGGGCCGGTGGTTCGTCGTCCACACCTACGCCGGGTACGAGAACAAGGTCAAGTCGAATCTCCAGAGCCGGATCGTGTCGATGAACATGGAGGACCGGATCTACGAGGTCGTGATCCCCATGGAGGACGTCGTCGAGTTCAAGAACGGCAAGAAGGTCGTCGTCCAGAAGAAGGTGTTCCCGGGCTACCTGCTCACCCGGTGCGACCTGGACGACGACTCGTGGTCCGTGATCCGCAACACACCCGGCGTGACCGGGTTCGTCGGCCCCGGCACGAAGCCGACCCCGCTCTCGCGCCGTGAGGTCGAGAGCATCCTCCAGGTGCCCGTGGCCGGAGCCGGTGGGGTGGAGCAGACCAAGAAGACCCGACCGCGGCTCGAATACGAGGAGGGCGAGACGGTCCGGGTGAAGGAAGGGCCGTTCGCCGACTTCTCCGGGCAGATCGACGAGATCAACGAGGACCAGCTCAAGCTGAAGGTCCTGGTCAACATCTTCGGCCGGGAGACCCCCGTCGAGCTCGAATTCAGCCAGGTCGCCAAGCTCTAGATCCAGGAGACTCACCGTGCCCCCGAAGAAGAAGAGTCCTCGCCGTCGTCAAGATCCAGCTCCCCGCCGGGGGCGCCACGCCCGCGCCTCCCGTCGGGACGGCGCTCGGACCGCACGGCGTCCAGACGATGGAGTTCTGCAAGCAGTACAACGCCGCCACCGAGAACCAGCGGGGGACGGTGGTCCCGGTGGAGATCAGCATCTACGAGGACCGGTCGTTCTCGTTCGTGCTCAAGACCCCGCCGGCGGCGATCCTCATCCGTCAGGCGGCCGGGCTGGAGAAGGGCGCCACGGCGGCCGGGCGGGAGCAGGCCGGATCGATCACGGACGCCCAGGTGACCGAGATCGCCCGGGTCAAGCTGCCCGACCTGAACACCGACGACATCGAGTCGGCCAAGCGCCAGGTGATCGGGACGGCCCGATCCATGGGCGTCGCCGTCAACGGCTGATCGCGTCGTCGGACCAGGGACACTGAGAGGAACCTGTCGTGCACAAGGGCAAGAAGTACATCGCCGCGCTGGAGCGGTTCGACCGGGAGGAGCTGTACTCCCCGGGCGACGCCGTGGGCCTGGTGAAGGACATGGCCAGCGCCAACTTCGACGAGACGGTCGAGCTGGCCGTCCGTCTGGCCGTCGATCCCCGCAAGGCCGACCAGATCGTGCGGGGGACGCTGAGCCTTCCCTCCGGGACGGGCCGCACCGCCCGCGTCGTCGTCTTCGCCGCCGGTGACGGGGCGGCCGAGGCCCGCGAGGCAGGGGCCGACGAGGTGGGGGCGGACGACCTCGTGGCCAGGGTCGAAGGGGGCTTCCTCGACTTCGACGTGGCCATCGCCACCCCGGACCTGATGGGCCAGGTGGGCAAGCTCGGCCGGGTCCTCGGTCCCCGCGGGCTCATGCCCAACCCGAAGACGGGCACCGTGACGACCGACGTGGGCAAGGCCGTGGCCGAGTTCAAGGGCGGCCGCGTCGAGTACCGGACCGACAAGGTGGGCAACGTCCACGTCCGGGTGGGCAAGGTCTCCTTCACCCGCGAGCAGCTGCTGGCCAACCTCCACGCCGTGATCGACGAGCTCGTCCGGGCCAAGCCGGCGGCGGCCAAGGGCCGGTACCTACGGTCGGTCTCGGTCTCGTCCACTATGGGCCCGGGCGTCCACATCGACCCGGCCCAGGCACGGTTCGTCCCCGAGGAGCTGGTGGCCTCGGCGTAGTAAGTTCTTCCCGGCGGTCCTCTGCACGGACCGCCCGAGACGAGACATGCCGTTGCCGTAGACCTCCGGTTGCGCCTCCCGGCGCCGAAGGGGCCCCAGGGCCCGCCCGACAAGGTGACGACCAGGATCCGCTCGAGAGGACCCATCCGGTCCCTGCTCGGTGGCTGCGGTCACGGCCAAATGGGTGCGACAGGCACCTTCCGAGTAGAGGAGCGACGATGGAGAACCCGAGGCCCGAGAAGGTGGCCGTGGTCAACGAGGTGCGTGAGCGTCTCGACGGGGCCCAGGCCGCCATCCTCACCGAGTACCGGGGCCTCACCGTCCGCGAGATGGCCGCACTTGCGCCAGGCGCTCGTGGCCGCCGGCGGCGACTACAAGGTCTACAAGAACACCCTGGTGAAGCTGGCGATCGCCGGGAACCGCCACGAGCCGCTGGACGCCCTCCTCGAGGGACCGACGGCCATCGCCTTCGTCTCGGGCGAGGTCAGCGCCGTGGCCAAGGCCCTGCGCGACTACGCCCGGACCAATCCGGCCCTCGTCGTCAAGGGAGGCCTGCACGGCGAGGGTTTCCTGTCGGCTCAGGATCTCGGCGTCCTCGCCGACCTCCCGCCGCGCGACGTCCTGCTGGCCCGGCTGGCCGGTGCCATCGCCGCCCCGATGCAGCAGCTCGCCGGTCTGCTGCAGGCGCTTCCCCGGAGTCTCGCCTACGGGCTGTCGGCCCTCGTCGACCAGCTGGGTGGGGCTCCCGCCGAAGCCGAAGCGCCGGCTGAGGCACCCACCGAGGCACCCGCCGCCCCCGAGGGGTCCGCCGTTGAGGCACCGGCTGAGGCACCTGCTGCCGCCGAGGCGTTCGGCCGCCGAGGCACCGGCTCAGGCACCGGCCGAGGCGCCCGCTGCCGCCGAGGCGTTCGGCCGCCGAGGCACCCGCCGAGGCGGAGGCCCCACCGGCCGAGGCCAGCACCGCTGCCGAGGAGCCGCCGGCCACCGAACCGCCCGTGGTGGGTCGGAGAACCGGTCGAAGGGCGAAGGCACGTGAGCCCCGCGTCTGGCCACCGGACGCGCACCCCCCGACCGAAAAATCGAGAAATCAGGAAAAATCGAGAAACCACAAGGAGCACAACGACAATGGCTGACAAGACCCTCACCAAGGACCAGATCCTCGACGGGATCGCCAACCTCTCGGTCCTCGAGCTCTCGGAGCTCCTCAAGGAGTTCGAGGAGAAGTTCGGGGTGACCGCCGCGGCCCCCGTGGCCGTGGCCGCCGCCCCGGCCGCCGGTGGTGGCGACGCCGGTGGAGGCGAGGAGGAGAAGACCGAGTTCGACGTCGTCCTCACCGCCGCCGGCGACAAGAAGATCCAGGTCATCAAGGAGGTGCGGGCTCTCACCAGCCTGGGCCTCAAAGAGGCGAAGGACCTGGTCGACAGCGCGCCGAAGCCGGTGCTGGAGCGGGTCTCGAAGGACGAGGCCGAGAAGGCGAAAGCCCAGATCGAGGGGGCCGGAGGCACCGTCGAGGTCAAGTAGGGCCGGGGAAATGGCCTTGACGGCATCCCGGCGCGTCCGTACCCTGTCGGGGGCGACAGAACGAGGGTTGCCCCCCGCGGTGCCTGCGCGTATACTGTCCGGTTGCCGTGCCCCGTCTTCGCGCCACTCTTGAAATCTGACCCCTGAACGACGCGCGCCCAGGCGTCTGACGCCCAGGTGCGTGGCGTTCGGCCGCCCGCCCGAGTCACCGTTCCGCCCGCCCGAGTTCCCCGTAGTACCGATTCCACCCTCCGCCCTACACGGGATCTATTGCCTCACCCCGCTTCACCCCCGTCCTGTCACACATCGCCCCTGCACCTGGGAGGAGTAGGCCGTTGCCTGCACGGTCCAAGAGTCCCGAACGTTTCTCCTTTGCCAATCTCGACGAGGTCCTGCCTCTTCCGGACCTCATCGCCATTCAGCGTGACTCCTTTCGGTGGTTTCTCGACAAGGGTCTGGCCGAGGCCTTCGCCGACATCAGCCCCATCGAGGACTTCACCGGCCAGCTGAACCTGGAACTGGAGTTCGACCCCACCGATCCCGACCTGCGCCCACCTCCGAAGTTCCGTGAGGAGGAGTGCAAAGAGAAGGACATGACCTACGCCGCCCCCGTCTTCGTCCGGGCGCGGTTCATGAACGCCCAGACCGGTGAGATCAAGGAGCAGACCGTCTTCATGGGGGACTTCCCGATGATGACGGACAAGGGCACGTTCATCATCAACGGGACCGAGCGGGTGGTCGTGAGCCAGCTGGTCCGCTCCCCCGGCGTGATCTTCCAGCCCGGCCGCGACGCCAAGACCATCGTCACCGGGACGGTGCACCCCTACCGCGGCGAGTGGATCGAGTTCGACGTCGAGGCCAAGCCCTCCAAGGACGTCACCGCCGGCGCCCGGGTGGCCCGCAAGCGCCGGCTGTCGCTGTTCGTCCTGCTGCGGGCGCTGGGCTACGAGGACGAGGGGTTCCTGAACCGGTTCGTCCGGCACTTCGACTTCCTCGAGGGCCAGTGGGAGAAGGAGCGCGATCTCGCCCCCACCCGGGAAGAGGCCCTCCTCGAGATCTACAAGCGGGCCCGGCCCGGTGAGCCGCTGTCGGCCGAGGCCGCCCGCGGGTACTTCGAGAACGCCTTCTTCAACCCGAAGCGCTACGACCTGACCCGGGTGGGCCGCTACAAGCTCAACCGGAAGCTCGGACCCGAGATCGAGCGGGTGGCCTCCATCCTCGACATCGATCTGGAGCGCCCGGCGCCCGACCAGGGCGTGCTCAGCCCGTCGGAGATCCTGGCCACCGCCACCTACATGCTCCACCTGGCCGACGGTGAGTCCGGCTACCGGATCGACGACCAGGACCACTTCGCCAACCGGCGGATCCGGTCGGTGGGCGAGCTCATCCAGAACCAGGTCCGGGTGGGCCTGTCGCGGATGGAGAGGGTCGTGCGCGAGCGCATGACGACCCAGGACGTCGAGGCCATCACGCCCCAGACGCTGATCAACATCCGGCCCGTGGTGGCGGCCATCAAGGAGTTCTTCGGCACCAGCCAGCTGAGCCAGTTCATGGACCAGAACAACCCGCTGTCGGGGCTGGCCCACAAGCGCCGTCTGTCGGCCCTCGGCCCCGGCGGTCTGTCCCGTGAGCGGGCCGGCTTCGAGGTCCGGGACGTCCACAGCTCCCACTACGGGCGGATGTGCCCGATCGAGACGCCCGAGGGCCCGAACATCGGCCTCATCGGCGCCCTGGCCACCTACGCCCGGGTCAACGAGTACGGGTTCATCGAGACCCCCTACCGCAAGGTGGTCGACGGGCGGGTACGCGACGAGATCATGTACCTGGCCGCCGACGAGGAGGAGGAGCACGTCATCGCCCAGGCCAACGCCAAGCTCGACGGCAGCGGACGCTTCGTCGACGAGCGGGTGCTCGTCCGCCGCGGCCCGCAGGGCGCCGGCGTGCGGGTGGGGGCCACCTCCACGTCCTACGGGACGACGAGCGAGATCGACTACGTGCCACCGGCCGAGGTCGACCTGATGGACGTCTCCCCCAAGCAGATCGTGTCCGTCTCGACCGCCCTGATCCCCTTCGTCGAGCACGACGACGCCAACAGGGCCCTGATGGGGGCCAACATGCAGAAGCAGGCCGTCCCCCTCGTGGTCCCCGAGGCTCCCGTACATCGGCACCGGCGTCGAGGCCCGCGCCGCCCGTGACGCCGGAGACGTGCTCCTGGCCGAGGGCGACGGCAACGTGGTCGAGGTGTCGGGGGAGAGCGTGGTCGTCGAGTACCGGTCGGGCCAGCGTGACCGGCTCGGACTCGAGCTCGGCCGCCGGACGTACCGGCTGGCCAAGTTCCGCCGGTCCAACCAGAACACCTGCATCAACGCCAAGGTCGTCGTGGACGAGGGCCGGAAGGTGTCGGCCGGCGACGTGCTGGCCGACGGGGCCGCCACCCAGAACGGCGAGCTCGCCCTGGGCAAGAACCTCCTGGTGGCCTTCATGCCCTGGGAGGGCTACAACTTCGAGGACGCCATCATCCTCTCGGAGCGCCTCGTGCGCGACGACGTCCTCACGTCGATCCACATCGAGGAGCACGAGGTCGACGCCCGGGACACCAAGCTGGGGGCCGAGGAGATCACCCGGGACATCCCGAACCTCTCCGAGGAGATCCTGGCCGACCTCGACGAGCGGGGGATCATCCGGATCGGGGCCGAGGTCGGCCCCGGTGACGTCCTGGTGGGGAAGGTCACCCCCAAGGGTGAGACCGAGCAGACCCCGGAGGAGCGGCTGCTGCGGGCCATCTTCGGTGAGAAGGCCCGCGAGGTGCGCGACACCTCGCTCAAGGTGCCCCACGGCGAGTCGGGCAAGGTCATCGACGTCCGGGTGTTCTCCCGGGAGGACTCCCACGAGCTGCCGCCGGGCGTGAACCAGCTGGTGCGGGTGTACGTGGCCCAGAAGCGCAAGATCTCGGAGGGCGACAAGCTGGCCGGCCGCCACGGGAACAAGGGGGTCATCTCCCGGATCCTCCCCATCGAGGACATGCCGTTCCTGTCCGACGGGACCCACGTGGACATCATCCTGAACCCCCTCGGCGTGCCCAGCCGGATGAACGTCGGGCAGGTGCTCGAATCGCACCTCGGCTACGCGGCGCGGTGGGGATGGGAGGGCGTGGACGGTCTCGAGCCGCTGACGGGGGTCCTGGACGCCAAGACCCGGCCCAAGACCGACCCGGCCGTGTGGGTGTCGACCCCCGCCTTCGACGGGGCCCACTGGGACGAAGAGGACGATGCCGGCAAGCACCCGACCATCCGGAAGCTCTTCGAGAGGCTTCATTCGGACTCCCAGGACGGGACCCGGCTCATCGGGACCGACGGGAAGGCCACCCTCTACAACGGCCGGACCGGTGAGGTCTACGACAACCAGATCTCCGTCGGCTACGTCTACATCCTGAAGCTGGCCCACCTGGTGGACGACAAGATCCACGCCCGGTCGACGGGGCCGTACTCGATGATCACCCAGCAGCCCCTCGGCGGGAAGGCGCAGTTCGGTGGTCAGCGGTTCGGTGAGATGGAGGTGTGGGCTCTCGAGGCCTACGGCGCCGCCTACGCCCTGCAGGAGCTGCTCACCATCAAGTCCGACGACGTCCTCGGTCGCGTGAAGGTCTACGAAGCGATCGTGAAGGGCGAGAACATCCCCGAACCGGGGATCCCCGAGAGCTTCAAGGTGCTGATCAAGGAGATGCAGTCGCTGTGTCTCAACGTCGAGGTGCTCTCGCTCACCGGCGAGGAGATCGAGATGCGTGAGCTCGACGAGGACGTCTTCCGCACCGCCGAGGAACTCGGCATCGACATCAGCCGGCCCGAGCGTGGGTCGGACGAGGAAGACGAGCGCCGCGCTGCGGAGAGGAGCTTCTAGCCGTGCTGGACGTCAACAACTTCGACCAGCTTCGTATCGGCCTGGCCACGGCCGAATCGATCCGTTCGTGGTCGAACGGTGAGGTGAAGAAGCCCGAGACGATCAACTACCGGACGCTGCGTCCGGAGAAGGACGGCCTCTTCTGCGAGAAGATCTTCGGGCCCACGAAGGACTGGGAGTGCTACTGCGGGAAGTACAAGCGCGTCCGGTTCCGGGGGATCATCTGTGAGCGCTGCGGCGTGGAGGTCACCCGGTCCAAGGTGCGGCGCGAGCGGATGGGCCACATCGAGCTGGCCGCCCCCGTGGTCCACATCTGGTACCTGCGGGGGACCCGGAGCTGGCTGGCCTATCTCCTCATGGGGACCGAGGCCCGCGAGGAGCTGAAGGCCAAGCAGCTGGAGAAGGTCATCTACTTCGCCGCCAACCTCGTCACCTGGGTCGACGACGAGCGGCGGCACGAGGACCTGCCCGTCCTCGAGGCCGAGCTGGCCGACGAGATCACCCAGCTCGAGCACCAGCGCGACCTCGACATCGACCGGCGGTTCAAGGCCCTCGAGGCCGAGCTGGCCGAGCTCGAGAAGGACGGGGCCAAGGAGACCGAGATCAAGGCCCGCCAGCGGCTCTCCGAGAAGGAGATCGGGTCGGTACGCGAGCGGTTCGAAGGCGACATCGACCTGGCCAAGCGCGCCCTCGACGAGTTCCGTGACCTCTTCCCCCGGAAGATCATCGAGGACGAATTGCTGTGGCGGGAACTGAAGATCCGCTACGAGGACTACTTCGAGGGCGGGATGGGGGCGGAGGCCATCTCGCGCCTCATCGACCGGATCGATCTCGACGTCGAGGAGGTCAAGCTCCGGGAGGCGATCGACGCCGCCGACGGCCGCCGGCCGCTGTCGGCGCAACGGCGCCAGAAGGCCATCAAGCGGCTGAAGATCGTGACCGCCTTCAACCGGCGCGACGACCACGGCCGGCGGATCAACGACCCCCGGGCCATGATCCTCGGTGTCGTCCCCGTCATCCCGCCCGACCTGCGGCCGATGGTCCAGCTCGACGGTGGCCGGTTCGCCACCTCGGACCTGAACGACCTCTACCGCCGGGTCATCAACCGGAACAACCGGCTGAAGCGACTCCTCGACCTCGGTGCCCCCGAGATCATCATCAACAACGAGAAGCGGATGCTCCAGGAGGCCGTCGACGCCCTGTTCGACAACGGCCGACGGGGCCGTCCGGTGACGGGACCGGGAAACCGGCCCCTGAAGAGCCTGTCCGACATGTTGAAGGGCAAGCAGGGCCGGTTCCGTCAGAACCTGCTGGGCAAGCGCGTCGACTACTCGGGACGATCGGTGATCGTGATCGGGCCGACCCTTCTGCTCCACCAGTGCGGGCTGCCCAAGCTGATGGCGCTCGAGCTGTTCAAGCCCTTCGTGATGAAGCGGCTCGTCGACCTGGAGCTGGCCCAGAACATCAAGTCGGCCAAGCGGATGGTCGAGCGTCGGCGCCCGCAGGTGTGGGACGTCCTCGAGGGCGTGATCAAGGAGCACCCCGTTCTGCTGAACCGGGCCCCCACCCTCCACCGGCTGGGTATCCAGGCCTTCGAGCCCGTCCTCGTGGAGGGCAAGGCCATCCAGGTCCATCCGCTCGTGTGCACCGCCTTCAACGCCGACTTCGACGGCGACCAGATGGCCGTCCACCTGCCACTGTCGGCCGAGGCCCAGTCCGAGGCCCGCGTCCTCATGCTCTCGGCCAACAACATCCTGTCCCCGGCCACGGGGCGGCCCATCACGGTGCCCACGCAGGACATGGTCTTCGGCGGGTACTACCTGACCCTGGACGTCGACGACGCCAAGGGCCAGGGCCGTTCCTTCCGGCACGCCTTCGAGGTCGAGAGCGCCTTCGAGGAGGGGGCGGTGGCGCTGCACGCCAAGATCAAGCTCCGGCCCTTCCCCGGGTCGTCGCTCCACACGGCGGTGGCCAAGTGCCTGGGCCAGGATCCCGAGACCGAGGAGCAGCTCGTCCTGGAGACGACCCCGGGCCGCGTGTTCTTCAACAGCGCCCTGCCCAAGGGCTTCCGGTTCGTGAACGACGTGGTGGGGAAGCGCAACACCCCCATCGGCGGGATCGTCGAGGAGATCGCCGCCACCGAGCCCAAGCACGTCGTGGCGGCCAGCCTCGACCTCATCAAGGCGCTCGGGTTCCGGTACGCGGCCCAGTCGGGTCTCACCATCTCGATCGACGACGTCCGGACCCCGCCGGACAAGCGGGCCATCCTCGACCGCTACGAGCGCGAGGCGGAGAAGGCGGAGACGCAGTTCAAGCGGGGAATCATCACCGACGACGAGCGGCGCCAGAAGGAGATCGAGATCTGGACGTCGGCCACGTCCGAGGTGGGACGGGCCATGGAGAAGACGCTGTCGGAGATGGCCTTCAACCCGCTCGACATGATGGTCGACTCCGGGGCCAGGGGGAACTCCCAGCAGATCCGCCAGATCGCCGGCATGAAGGGTCTCGTGTCCAATCCGCGCGGCGAGATGATCCCGCGGCCGATCAAGTCCTCCTTCCGCGAGGGCCTGTCCGTCCTCGAGTACTTCATCTCGACCCACGGCGCCCGCAAGGGACTGGCCGACACCGCCCTGCGGACGGCCGACTCCGGGTACCTGACCCGGCGCCTGGTCGACGTGGCCCAGGAGCTGATCGTCCGGATCGACGACTGCGAGACAGCCCGCAGCGTCTGGCTCGACGGCTTCTTCCCCGACGAGGCGGGACGCCGGTCGTACCTCGAGACCCGTGCCTACGGGCGGGTCCTGGCCGAGGACACGACGTTGTCCGACGGGACCGTGCTCACCAGCCGGGACCGTCCTCGACGACGACCTGGTGGCGCTCCTGCGCGACGACCCGCAGATCACGCGGGCCCGGGTCCGGTCCGTCCTCACCTGCGAGTCCGAACACGGTGTGTGTGCCACCTGCTACGGCCAGTCGCTGGCGACCGGGCGGATCATCGAGCTCGGGGAGGCGGTCGGCGTCATCGCCGCCCAGTCGATCGGGGAACCGGGGACCCAGCTCACCATGCGGACCTTCCACACCGGTGGGGTCGTGGGTGAGGACATCACCCACGGCCTCCCCCGCGTGGTCGAGCTGTTCGAGGCCCGTACCCCGAAGGGGGCGGCCGTCCTCGCCCATCA
Source organism: uncultured Acidimicrobiaceae bacterium (assembly GCA_963800065.1). Taxonomy (GTDB): domain Bacteria; phylum Actinomycetota; class Acidimicrobiia; order Acidimicrobiales; family UBA8190; genus CAWJFJ01. The sequence continues at coordinate 284,190 of CAWCZO010000007.1, forward strand.
CTCGGGGGTCGTCCGGATCGACGACGAGGAGGGTGGGCGGCGGATCACCGTGGTGGCCGACGACGGCACCGAGGAGTCGGTCCTGGTGAACGCCCGGGCCCACCTCGAGGTGAAGGCCGGCCAGGAGGTGGCGGCCGGCGACGCCCTGGTCGAGGGGCCGAAGGACCCGAAGGAGCTCCTCGAGGTCAAGGGGATCCGCGAGACCCAGCAGTACCTCGTGGAGGAGGTCCAGAAGGTCTACCGGGACCAGGGTGTGTCCATCCACGACAAGCACATCGAGCTGATCGTCCGCCAGATGCTCCGGCGGGTGCTCGTGGCCGAGCCCGGTGAGGCGCCGTTCCTCCCCGGTGAGCGGGTCGACGCCCAGATCTACGCCGAGGTCAACCGGGGTCTCGTCCAGGAGTCCAAGCGCCCGGCCGAGGGCCGGCCCGAGCTCATGGGGATCACGAAGGCGTCGCTGGCCACCGATTCGTGGCTGTCGGCCGCCTCCTTCCAGGAGACGACCCGGGTTCTCACCGAGGCCGCCATCGAGGGCAAGTCCGACCACCTCTTCGGGCTGAAGGAGAACATCATCATCGGGAAGCTGATCCCGGCCGGGACGGGGATGGAGCGCTACCGCGACATCGCCGTCGACCTGCCCGACGCCGCCGGGGTCTCGCTGCGGACGTACGGCTTCGACGAGGAGACCGAGGACCTCGCCGCCTGGCTCCGCGACGTCGGCGGCCCCGTGGGCGCGTCTCCGGCATTCGGGGACCCGGATGACCTTCAGCCCTCGGCGGCACCGTGGGGATCCCTCGATCCCGGGGTCGAGAGCCTGGGGGCCACGCCCAACGGCGACGGTCACGGGTTCGGGGCCGAGGGCAACGGCCAGCTCGACACGGGCGCCTGAGAAGCCCGTCCGCGGGCGGTTCCGGCACGGCCGGTCCCCGGCGGTGCGGGACCGCCACGGACGACCCGGCAAAGAGCTGTTGCCCAGGGGCAACGGGAGCCTCTACACTGATGCGTTCGCGCTGTGGAGCGCCTTCTGGACGCGCCACAAGTCTGGTTCCGCGAGTCAAGTCCCGTTCCACCGCCGAGAGGTCACGCGTGCCCACGATCGAACAGCTCGTCCGTAAGGGCCGGCAGTCCAAGCAGTCGAAGACGAAGACCCCGGCGCTGAAGGGCGCGCCCCAGCGGCGCGGCGTCTGCACCCGGGTGTTCACCACCACGCCCAAGAAGCCCAACTCGGCTCTGCGCAAGGTGGCCCGCGTCAGGCTGACGAGCGGTATCGAGGTGAGCGCCTACATCCCCGGGGTGGGGCACAACCTCCAGGAGCACTCCATCGTCCTCGTCCGTGGGGGCCGGGTGAAGGACCTTCCCGGCGTCCGCTACAAGGTCATCCGTGGCGCCCTGGACGCCGCCGGCGTGCGTGAGCGCAACCAGGCCCGATCGCGCTACGGCGCCAAGAAGGAGTCCTGAGATGCCCCGGAACGGACCGGCGGCACGCCGGGAGATGACCCCCGACCCCGTCTACCGGTCGGTCCTGGTCACCCAGGTCGTGAACAAGGTCCTGTCGCGGGGCAAGCGGACCCTGTCGGAGCGGATCGTCTACGGCGCCCTCGAGACGGTGCGCGACAAGACCGGCGGCGACCCCGTCTCGATCCTGAAGAAGGCGGTCGAGAACACCCGCCCCGAGCTCGAGGTGAAGAGCCGCCGGGTCGGTGGCGCCACCTACCAGGTCCCGGTGGAGGTCCGCCCCCGGAGGGCCACCACCCTGGCCATCCGGTGGCTGGTCGGGTTCTCCCGCCAGCGGCGGGAGAAGACGATGGCCGAGCGCCTGGCCAACGAGGTGCTCGATGCCGCCAACGGTACAGGCGCGGCGGTAAAGCGCCGAGAAGATATGCACAAGATGGCCGAGTCCAACAAGGCCTTCGCCCACTACCGCTGGTAGAGGGCACGCCGGCCCCGGTGCGGGCGCACGGGGGCCATCGAGTAACCACCTGAGAGCAGAAAAAGAGCATGGCTGACGCACGTCCCATCCGCGAATTCCCGATAGCCAGGACCCGCAACATCGGGATCATGGCCCACATCGACGCGGGCAAGACCACCACGACCGAGCGGATCCTCTACTACACGGGGAAGAACTACAAGATCGGTGAGGTCCACGAGGGCGCCGCCACCATGGACTGGATGGTCCAGGAGCAGGAGCGCGGCATCACGATCACGTCGGCGGCCACGACGTGCAAGTGGCGCGACTGCTGGATCAACATCATCGACACGCCGGGTCACGTCGACTTCACGGTGGAGGTCGAGCGCTCGCTGCGGGTCCTCGACGGCGCCGTGGCCGTCTTCGACGCCGTCGCCGGGGTGGAGCCGCAGACCGAGACCGTGTGGCGCCAGGCCAACAAGTACGAGGTCCCCCGGATCTGCTTCATCAACAAGATGGACCGGATCGGGGCCGACTTCGAACGGTCGGTCCAGATGATCCGCGACCGTCTCGACGCCAACCCGGCGGTCATCCAGATCCCCATCGGGTCCGAGGGCGGCTTCCAGGGGATCGTCGACCTGGTGACCATGCAGGCCCTCATCTGGGACGAGGGGATGGGCGAGAAGTGGCGCGAGGAGGAGGTCCCCGACGATCTGGCCGCCGAGGCCGCCGAGGCCAGGCACCAGCTGGTCGACGTCCTGTCGAACTACGACGACGCCATCACCGAGAAGTACCTGGGCGACGAGGAGATCACCGCCGACGATCTGCGCCGGGCGCTGCGCCGGGCCACCATCGCCAGCCAGATCGTGCCCGTGCTGTGCGGCTCGGCCTTCAAGAACAAGGGCGTCCAGCCCATGCTCGACGCCGTCGTCGACTACCTGCCGAGCCCCCTCGACGTCGCCCCCACCCCCGGCGTCACCATGAAGGGGGAGGAGATCGTCCGCAAGCAGGACGACGCCGAGCCCTTCGCCGCCCTGGCCTTCAAGATCATGACCGACCCCTACGTCGGCAAGCTCACCTACATCCGGGTGTACTCGGGGACCCTCACCAAGGGGTCGGCCGTGCTCAACTCGACGAAGGACCGCAAGGAGAGGGTGGGGCGCATCCTGCAGATGCACGCCAACCACCGGGAGGACAAGGACGCCATCTTCACCGGCGACATCGTGGCCGTGGTGGGGATGAAGCAGACCACCACCGGCGACACCCTGTGTGACCCCGACCACCCCGTGATCCTGGAGGCCCTCGAGTTCCCCGAGCCCGTCATCCACGTGGCCGTCGAGCCCAAGACCAAGGCCGACCAGGACAAGCTGGGCAAGGCCCTGTACTCGCTGTCCGAGGAGGACCCCACCTTCCGGGTCCGGACCGACGACGAGACCGGGCAGACGGTGATCTCGGGCATGGGCGAGCTGCACCTCGAGGTGCTCGTCGACCGGATGCTGCGGGAATTCAGCGTCGACGCCAACGTGGGCAAGCCCCAGGTGGCCTACCGGGAGACCATCCGCAAGAAGGTGGAGAAGGTCGAGTGCCGCTACATCCGCCAGACCGGTGGCCGGGGCCAGTACGGCCACGTGGTCATCAGCCTGGAGCCCACCGGGCCGGGCGGGGGCTACGAGTTCATCGACAAGATCTCGGGCGGCGTGATCCCCAAGGAGTACATCCCGGCCGTGGACGCCGGGATCCAGGAGGCCCTCACGAACGGCGTCCTGGCCGGGTACCCCATGGTCGACGTCCGGGTCACCTTGACCTACGGCTCGTACCACGACGTGGACTCGTCGGAGATGGCCTTCAAGATCGCCGGGTCCATGGCGGTGAAGGACGCCGCCCGCAAGGCCAGCCCCGTCCTCCTCGAACCGGTCATGGCCGTCGAGGTGGTCACCCCGGAGGAGAACATGGGCGACGTCATCGGGGACCTCTCGTCCCGGCGGGGGAAGGTCGAGGGGATGGAGCAGCGGGGATCGACCCAGGTCGTCCGGGCCCTTGTACCCCTGGGCGACATGTTCGGCTACGCTACCGACCTGCGTTCGCGGACCCAGGGTCGGGCGACGTACACGATGCAGTTCAGCGCGTACTACGAGGTCCCGGACTCGATCGCCCGCGAGATCATCGCCCGGGCGCGCGGAGAATAGGGCACAGGCCGAGGCGCCCCCCGGCACCGCGGTGACACCCACAGCAGCACATCCACAAGCCACTCACGGATAGCAGACGGAAGAGCACAGAGGACGGTGGTGCCCGAGGGGGTACCGCCCAAGATCAGGGAGCCGGAGCGAGAGCATGGCCAAGAAGAAGTTCGAGCGCTCGAAGCCTCACGTCAACGTCGGGACGATGGGGCATATCGACCACGGCAAGACCACGCTCACCGCGGCCATCACCAAGGTCCTGTCGGAGAACAACCCCGACGTGGCCTTCACCCCGTTCGACCAGATCGACAAGGCGCCCGAAGAGAAGCAGCGGGGGATCACCATCCAGATCGCCCACGTCGAGTACGAGACCGACAAGCGGCACTACGCCCACGTCGACATGCCGGGACACGCCGACTACATCAAGAACATGATCACCGGAGCGGCCCAGGTCGACGGGGCCATCCTGGTGGTGTCGGCCGCCGACGGCCCGATGCCGCAGACCCGTGAGCACGTCCTGCTGGCCCGCCAGGTGGGCGTGCCCTCGATCGTGGTGGCTCTGAACAAGGCCGACATGGTCGACGACGAGGAGCTCCTCGACCTCGTCGAGCTCGAGGTCCGGGAGCTGCTCACCTCCTACGACTTCCCCGGTGACGACGTCCCCGTCATCCGGGTGAGCGCCCTGAAGGCACTCGAGGGCGACCCCGAGTGGACGGCCAAGATCCTCGAGCTCATGGCGGCCGTCGACGACTACATCCCCGAGCCCGAGCGGCCCATCGACAAGCCCTTCCTCATGCCCATCGAGGACGTCATGTCCATCACCGGGCGGGGCACGGTGGTGACCGGCAAGGTGGAGCAGGGCCAGGTCAAGGTGGGCGAGGAGATCGAGATCGTCGGCCTGCGCACCACCCAGAAGACCGTCGTCACCGGCGTCGAGATGTTCCGCAAGCTCCTCGACGAGGGCCGTGCCGGCGACAACATCGGGGCCCTGCTGCGGGGGACGAAGAAGGAGGACGTCGAGCGGGGCCAGGTCCTGGCCAAGCCCGGGTCGATCACGCCGCACACCAACTTCGAGGCCAACGTCTACGTGTTGACCAAGGAGGAGGGTGGTCGGCACAAGCCCTTCTTCAACAACTACCGCCCGCAGTTCTACTTCCGCACCACCGACGTCACCGGCTCCATCAGCCTGCCCGAGGGTACCGAGATGGTGATGCCCGGTGACAACACCGAGATGACGGTGGAGCTGCAGAAGCCGATCGCCATGGACGAGGGCCTGCTCTTCGCCATCCGCGAGGGTGGGCGCACCGTCGGCTCCGGCCGAGTGACCAAGATCCTCAAGTAGGGGTCCGGACGGGGAAACGGGGCACGACGACGGTGGCTGACGCAGCGAGACAGAAGATCCGGATCAGGTTGAAGGCCTACGACCACGAGATCCTGGATCAGTCGACGGAGAAGATCGTCCAGACCGTCCTGCGGACCCAGGCCAAGGTCCAGGGTCCCGTGCCTCTGCCCACCGAGAAGCACCGGTACACGGTGATCCGTTCCCCCCACAAGTACAAGGACAGCCGGGAGCACTTCGAGATGCGGGTGCACAAGCGCCTGGTCGACATCATCGAGCACACACCGAAGACGGTGGATTCCCTGCAACGCCTCGACCTTCCGGCCGGGGTGGACATCGAGATCAAGATTCAGAACGTCTGACCCCCGGGGACCCGCCCGGGGCCGAATCCCACTGGAAACCCCCCAACTGATGGTGTAACGTCGCAGGTCGGGCCGATTTCAGGCCCTGAAAGCCGGATCGACGTCTCCGAGCGCCCACCCGCCGAGCGGTGGGGACCTCGGGGCACAACCTGACGAGCGCTCCACTCGGGCTTCCCGGGCGGAGCGTTGGCATGCGAACCGGGCACCGCTTCTGGTGCCCACCATTCGGTGACCTGCGGCCCCCCGCGGCAGGTCCCCACCGAGGACGGAAGGACTTCACGCGACCGTGGCGACCAAGGCGATCGTCGGCGAGAAGGTCGGCATGACCCAGGTCTGGGACGAGCAGCACCGTGCCGTACCGGTCACGGTGCTGCGGGTCGCGCCCATGCGGGTGGTGCAGGTGAAGACCACCGAACGTGAGGGCTACTCCGCCCTGCAGGTGACCTGGGGCGTGCGCCGGCCGGGCACGCTGAACAAGCCCGAGCAGGGCCACTTCGCCACGGCCGGGGTGGAACCCGGCCGGCATCTCGTCGAGCTGCGGATCGACGACGCCAGTGGCTTCGAGGTGGGCCAGCAGCTGACCGCCGACGTCCTCACCGCCGGCGAGCGGGTCGACGTCATCGCCGTCTCCAAGGGCAAGGGTTTCGCCGGCGCCATGAAGCGGCACAACTTCAAGGGCCAGGGCGCCGCCCACGGCAACCACAAGAAGCACCGGTCACCGGGGTCCATCGGGGCCTGCGCCACGCCGGCCCGCGTCTTCAGGGGCACGAAGATGGCCGGCCGGATGGGCGGCCATCAGGTGACGTCGCTGAACCTCGAGGTGGTCCAGGCCGATCCCGACAAGGAGCTCATCCTCGTGAAGGGGGCGGTGCCCGGTCCCCGCGGCGGGATGGTCGTGCTGCGCGACACCGTCAAGGGCACGAACGGAAAGAGCCCGTCATGAGCGCCGTGAACGCTCCGGCGCGGCCGCCCTCGGTGATGCGCCGGGAGCGCCCCGCCCCCGAGCGCCACACCGTCGACCGCCGACGTGTCGACGGGACCGTCATCGACCAGGTGGTCCTCGCCCCCGAGATCTTCGGCATCGTCCCCAACAAGGCGGTGCTGCACCAGGTGGTCACCGCCCAGCTGGCGGCGGCCCGGGCCGGCACCCAGTCCACCAAGACCCGTGCCCAGGTGGCCGGCGGTGGGGCCAAGCCGTTCCGCCAGAAGGGCACGGGCCGGGCCCGCCAGGGTTCGACCCGCTCGCCGCAGTGGGTCGGCGGCGGGATCGCCCTCGGGCCCAAGCCCCGCTCGTACCGTCAGCGGACCCCCAAGAAGATGATCCGGCTGGCGCTCTACTCGGCGCTGTCGGACCGGGCCGGCGAAGGCCGGGTCGCCCTCATCGACGAGTGGACGTTCGACGCCCCGAGGACGAAGGACGCCGTCGCCGCCCTGAGCGCTCTCGACCTCCAGGGCCGGGTGCTCGTCGTCCTCGGTCCCGACGACGGCATCGCCGACCGCTCGCTGGCCAACCTGCAGCGTGTGCAGACGGTGCAGGTGGCCGAGCTCAACGCCTACGACATTCTCCGCAGCGACTGGGTGGTCTTCACCGACGCCACCGTGCCGGGGGAGACCGAACCGGCGGTCGGCGTCACCGCCGCACCGCCCGCTCCTCGCCGTCGGGACGGCCGCCACCAAGGCCGCCGACGGCGAGGCCCCGGCCGCCGCGGCGACCGCCGAGAGTCCGCCGCCGCGGCGACCGGCGACGCCGACCCGACGTGACACCGAGGCCGCCGACGCCGACGCCCCAGACGAGGGGAGCGACCAGTGAGAGACGCCAGTCAGGTCCTCCTGAAGCCCGTGGTGTCGGAGAAGTCGTACCGCCTGATGGAGGACGGCGTCTACGTCTTCGTGGTCGCACCGGACGCCACCAGGATCGAGGTTCGTCACGCGGTGGAGCAGACCTTCGGGGTGCGGGTGACGAACGTGAACACCCTCAACCGCAAGGGCAAGCTTCGCCGGAACCGGAGAACGAACACGGTCGGAAAGCGTCCCGACACCAAGCGGGCCGTCGTGACGCTGGTCAGCGGCGACCGCATCGACCTCTTCGAGAAGAACTGAGAGGACGTCACCGATGCCGTTGCGCAAGCGCAAGCCCACCAGTGCCGGTCGCCGGTTCCAGTCCGTCTCGGACTTCTCCGAGATCACCCGATCGCGCCCCGAGCGATCGCTCGTCGTCCCCAAGCCCCGCACCGGCGGCCGCAACAGCTACGGGCGCAAGACCGCCCGCCACCGCGGGGGAGGGCACAAGCAGCAGTACCGGATCATCGATTTCAAGAGGGACAAGGACGGCGTTCCGGCCAAGGTGGCGGCCATCGAGTACGACCCGAACCGCAATGCCCGGATCGCCCTGCTGCACTACTACGACGGCGAGAAGCGCTACATCCTGGCCCCCGCCCAGGTGGCGGTGGGCGACGTGCTGCAGAGCGGCCAGGGATCGGACATCAGGCCCGGCAACGCGCTGCCTCTGCGGTACATCCCCGTCGGCTCGACGATCCACAACATCGAGCTGCGACCCGGTCAGGGCGGAAAGATGGCCCGTGGCGCCGGGATGAGCGCGCAGCTGGTGGCCAAGGAGGGCCTCTTCGCCACCCTGCGCCTTCCTTCCACCGAGATGCGCCGGGTGCCGATCGACTGCCGCGGCACGCTGGGCGAGGTGGGAAACGCCGAGGCGGAGCTGATCTCCATCGGGAAGGCGGGCCGGAACCGGTGGAAGGGTGTGCGGCCGCAGACCCGGGGAGTGGCCATGAACCCCGTCGACCACCCCCTGGGTGGCGGCGAGGGCAAGTCGTCGGGTGGGCGCCACCCGGTGTCGCCGTGGGGCAAGCCCGAGGGCCGGACCCGGACCCGGCACAAGCCGTCAGACCAGATGATCGTGCGCCGCCGCCGTACCCGCGGCGCGCGTCGATGAACGGATCCGAGGGGGCCACACCTCATGCCGCGTAGTTTGAAGAAGGGACCCTTCGTGGACGACCACCTCCTCAAGAAGGTGGACGCCCTCAACGCCACGAGCGAGAAGAGGGTGATCAAGACCTGGTCGCGCCGCTCGACGGTCATCCCGGACATGGTCGGTCACACCATCGCCGTCCACGACGGCCGCAAGCACGTCCCCGTGTACGTGACCGAGTCGATGGTGGGTCACAAGCTCGGCGAGTTCGCCCCCACACGGACCTTCCGGTACCACGCCGGGCAGGAACGGCAGGCGAGGCGCTGACATGCCCGGGGTCAAGACCAACGAGGTGGCCGGGACGCGTGCGGTCCTGCGGCACTACCGCATGTCCGCCTACAAGGCGCGCCAGGTTCTCGATCTGGTGCGTGGCAAGGACGTCGACCGGGCCGCCGAGATCCTGCGGGCCACTCCCCGCGAGGGGGCCCGTGTGGTGGCCAAGGTCCTCGCCTCGGCGGTGGCCAACGCCCGCAACAACGACCTTCTCGACCCCGACGACCTGTACGTGTCGGCCTGCTACGCCGACGAGGGGACCACGATCAAGCGCTGGCGACCACGGGCCCGGGGCCGGGCCACGCGGATCCGCAAGCGGACGTGCCACATCACCGTGATCGTGAGCCGGCTGCCCGAGGACCGGCTCGAGCGCCGTCGGGCGCGCCAGGCCGAGCAGACCACGGCCGGCCGCTCCCGCCGGGTCGCCGCCTCACGGCGCAGCAGCGCGGCGGCCGCCGACGGCGAGCGACCGGCGCCGAAGGCGTCCGCCACGAAGGACGAGGAACCGGTGGACGAGCCCGTCGACGCTGACGCCGAGTCGGTCGACGACCTGGTGGACGTCGAGCCCGGAGTGACGACGAGCCCGGGGACGAGGACGCAGCCGTCGGAGTCCGACGAGGCGCCGAGCGATGAGGCGGAGTCGGGAGAGGTCGAGGCGGAGGGCGCCGAGGCGGCCGAGGCGGACGCAGAGGAGAAGGACTGATGGGCCAGAAGGTCAATCCGTACGGGTTCCGCCTCGGGGTGACGACCGACTGGAAGTCGCGCTGGTTCGAGGAGCGCAACTACCAGGACTTCGTCGTCGAGGACTGGAAGATCCGCGACTACCTCACCGGCCAGCTCGAGTCGGCTGCCGTGAGCCGGATCGAGATCGAGCGGACACGTGACCGCCTGCGGGTCGACATCCACACGGCCCGACCGGGCATCGTGATCGGCCGGCGCGGCTCCGAGGCCGACCGCCTCAAGAAGAAGCTCGAGGACATCACCGGCCTGCGGAACCGGATCCAGCTGAACATCCAGGAGATCAAGCAGCCCGAGCTCGACGCCGCGCTGATCGCCCAGAGCATCGCCGACCAGCTGGCCCGGCGGGTCGCCTTCCGCCGTGCCATGAAGCGGGCCATGCAGACGGTGACCAAGGCCGGCGCCCTCGGCGTCCGGGTGCAGTGCTCGGGGCGCCTCGGGGGCTCGGAGATGGCCCGCAAGGAGGGGTACCGCGAGGGCCGCGTCCCTCTGCACACGCTGCGCGCCGACATCGACTACGGGTTCCGCGAGGCCAAGACCACGTTCGGGCGCATCGGGGTCAAGGTCTGGATCTACAAGGGCGACATCCTGCCCTACAAGCTGTCGTCCGAGGACAAGATCTCGCGGGAGGCGGCCATGGCCGCCGGTGAGACGTCGGGCCAGTCGGGTCCCCGCCGCCTGGTCACGGCCGGCGGTGGCCGGCGCCGGGCCGAGCTGGGAGAGCCCGGCAGTGCCCCCTCCGATGACGCCACCGACCAGGCCGCCACGGCGGACGACGCCATCGACGCCGATACCGACGCCGAGGCCCCGACGGCCGCTCCGTTGCCCGGCACCGACGCCGGCCAAGCCCGACGACCTCGAGCGCCTTCTGGCCGAGGAAGAGGAGATCGAGCGCCGGACGCGCAACGAGCACCACGAGACGCCGCACTTCCGCAAGGAGTCGGACTGATGTTGATGCCCCGGAAGGTCAAGCACCGCAAGCAGCAGCGGGGCCGCCTCGGGGGTTCGGCCAAGGGCGGCACCACGATCACCTTCGGCGACTTCGGGATCCAGGCGCTCGAGCCGGCGTGGCTCACCCAGCGCCAGATCGAAGCCGCCCGAATCGCCATGACCCGGCACGTGAAGCGCGGTGGGAAGGTCTGGATCCGGGTCTTCCCCGACAAGCCGGTCACCCAGAAGCCGGCCGAGACACGCATGGGGTCGGGCAAGGGCAACCCCGAGCACTGGGTCGCCGTGGTGCGGCCGGGCCGGATCCTGTTCGAGCTGGCCGGCGTGGACCGGGACCTGGCCAAGGCGGCCATGGAGCGCGCCATCCAGAAGCTGCCGTTCAAGGCCCGCTTCGTCGTCCGTCCCGGAACACACGGGACGGCCGAGGTGGAGGTCTAGGGCCATGCCCACGGCTACCGAACTGCGCGAGCTCGAGGACGACGAGCTCGAGACCCGGCTGGTGGAGTACCGCCGCGAAACGCTGAACCTCCGCTTCCAGCTGGCCACCGGACAACTGGACAACTACTCGCGCCTGAACGAGGCCCGGCGCAACGTGGCGCGGGTCCTGACCGTCCTGCGCGACCGCGAGATCGCTCTGGCCGAGGGGAGAGACGCCGGTCCGGTGATCCTCGAGCACATGGTCCGCGCCGCCCCGGCGCCCGGCGCCGTGACGACCGATGACACCGACGAGCTCGACGACGCCGACGATCTCGACGACGACGCCGTGGAGGTCGACGAGGTGGACGGGCCGGACGTCGACGAGGCCGAGGGTGAGGCGCCGCCGACCGACGACGATGCCGACGAGGAGGACGAGTGATGACCGAGCAGTCCACGCCGGCACCGCGCAACGGGCGCAAGGTGCGAGAGGGTCTGGTGGTCTCCGACAAGATGCAGTCGACCGTGGTGGTGGCCGTGGTCGAGCGGGTCCGCCACGCCCGGTACGGAAAGACGGTGCAGCGGACCACCCGGCTCTATGCCCACGACGAGTCCAACGACGCCAAATTGGGCGACCGGGTCCGGGTGATGGAGACGCGTCCGTTGTCGAAGCTGAAGCGCTGGCGTGTCACCGATGTGCTCGAGCGTGCCCGATGATCCAGCAGGAGTCCCGGCTCAAGGTGGCTGACAACTCCGGTGCACGCGAGGTCCTGTGCATCAAGGTCCTCGGGGGCTCGCGTCGGCGTTACGCCGGCATCGGTGACGTCTTCGTCGCCACCGTGAAAGACGCCATCCCCGGCGCGGCCGTGAAGAAGGGCGAGGTCGTCCGGTGCGTGGTCGTCCGCACGGCCAAGGAACGACGCCGGCCGGACGGCAGCTACATCCGGTTCGACGAGAACGCCGCCGTTCTGATCAACGAGCAGCAGCAGCCACGGGGGACCCGGATCTTCGGGCCGGTGGGACGTGAGCTGCGCGACAAGAGGTTCATGCGGATCGTCTCGCTCGCCCCGGAGGTGCTGTGATGCGGATACGCAAGGGTGACACCGTCCAGGTCCTGAGCGGGAAGAACCGCGGCAAGCGCGGGCAGGTCATGGTGGCGCTCCCCCAGGTGGGGAAGGTCATCGTCGACGGTGCCAACCTGTCGAAGCGCCACACCAAGCAGCGCGGCTCCACCATGCAGGGCGGGATCATCGACAAGGACATGCCCCTGCCCGTGTCGGCCGTGGCCATCGTCTGCCCGGTCGACGGTCCCACCCGCATCGGAATGCGGATCGACGAGACGGGTCGCAAGATCCGGATCTGCCGCAAGTGCGGAACGGACCTCTGATGACGCCCACGTCCACCCGGACCCGTCCCCGGCTGAAGGAGCGGTACGACACCTCGACCCGGGCTGAGCTGCAGGCCCAACTGGGGCTGTCCAACATCATGGAGGTCCCGCGCCTCGAGAAGATCGTCATCAACATGGGGGTGGGAAAGGCCACGCAACAGCCCTCGCTGATCGAAGGGGCCGTGAAGGACCTCGAGGTGATCAGCGGCCAGAAGCCGGTGGTCACCCGGGCCCGGAGCTCCATCGCCGCCTTCAAGCTCCGCGAGGGCATGGCCATCGGCGCCAAGGTGACCCTGCGCGGCGACCGGGCCTGGGAGTTCCTCGACCGGCTGATCGCGCTGGCCATCCCCCGGATCCGTGACTTCCGGGGCCTCTCGCCCACGTCGTTCGACGGTCACGGCAACTACACCTTCGGGGTGACCGAGCAGCTGATCTTCCCCGAGGTCGACTACGACCGCGTCGACACGACGCGCGGCATGGACATCACGATCTGTACCACTGCTCGCAGCGACGACGAGGGCCGTGCCTTCCTCGTCGCTTTCGGGTTCCCGTTCAGGCAGGAGAGCATCTAACACGATGGCCAAGAAGGCATTGATCGAGAAGCAGCAACGCACGCCCAAGTTCAAGGTCCGCGCCTACACGCGGTGCCGGCGCTGTGGACGGCCCAAGGCCGTGTTCCGCAAGTTCGGGCTGTGCCGGATCTGCCTGCGCGTCATGGTCCATGCCGGGGAGATCCCCGGCGTGACCAAGGCGAGCTGGTGAGGGGAGGGCCGCGCTCATGACGATGACGGACCCCATCGCCGACATGCTGACCCGCATCCGCAACGCCAACACGGCGATGCACGACACGGTGAAGATGCCGACCTCGAAGCTGAAGGAGTCGCTGGCCGACATCCTCGAGAGCGAGGGGTACATCGGCGGCTTCGACGTCACCCCGTCGACCACGGGTCCCGGCAGCGTCCTCGAGATCAAGCTCAAGTACGCCCCCGACCGGACGCGGACCATCGGCGGTCTGCGCCGGGTGTCCAAGCCCGGTCTGCGCATCTACGCCCAGGCCGACCGCATCCCCCGCGTGCTCGGCGGCATGGGCGTGGCCGTGGTGTCGACGAGCCAGGGCCTCATGACCGACCGCGAGGCGCGCAAGCGCCGGGTCGGCGGGGAGGTGCTCTGTTATGTCTGGTGAGTCCATGTCCGGCGCCGTCCGGGCGCGCCGGCGGGGTCGCGTGGGGAGGTCCGCTGATGTCTCGCGTCGGCCGCATCCCCCATCGCCGTGCCCGGTGGGGTCACCGTGACGGTGGACGGACCCCTGGTCACCGTGGCCGGGCCCCAGGGCACGCTGGCGCGCCCGCTGCCGGGTGCCATCACCGTCCGCCAGGAGGATGCCAACCTCATCGTCGAGCGCCCCGACGACGAGCGTCAGAACCGGGCCCTGCACGGGCTCACCCGGTCGCTCGTGGCCAACATGGTGACCGGCGTCACCGCCGGGTTCACCAAGGAGCTCGAGATCGTGGGGGTGGGCTACCGGGCCGCGGCGCACGCGGGCCGGGGTCGCTCGAGCTCGCCCTGGGCTTCTCCCATCCCGTCCTCGTCGACGCCCTCGACGGCGTCACCTTCGACGTCCCCACCCCCACCCGCATCGTGGTGAAGGGCATCGACAAGGAGAAGGTCGGCCAGGTGGCCGCCGACATCCGCAAGCTGCGCAAGCCCGAGCCCTACAAGGGCAAGGGCGTGCGATACCTCGGCGAGCGCGTCGTGCGCAAGGCCGGCAAGGCGGCCAAGTAGCCATGGCCACCACCGCCCAGCGCAAGCGCGCCCTGCGCATCCGACGCCATGCCCGGGTGCGCAAGCAGATCGTGGGCACCACCGGACGTCCCCGTCTGGCCGTGTTCCGCTCGGCGCGCCACATCTCCGCCCAGGTCATCGACGACACCACCGGTCGCACGGTGGCCGCCGCCGGCACCGTCGAGGCCGACTCTGCGGTCCGGCTCCGGCGGCAACGTGGAGGCCGCCCAGAAGGTGGGTCGCCTCGATCGCCGAGCGGGCCGACGGCCGCCGGTGTGACGAAGGTCGTCTTCGACCGCGGCGGTTTCCGTTATCACGGGCGGGTGGCCGCCCTGGCCGACGCCGCCCGCAAAGCAGGACTGGAGTTCTGACAATGCTCGACGGACAATTCGAGGAGCGGACCATCCGGGTCAACCGGGTGGCCAAGGTGGTGAAGGGCGGTCGGCGGTTCTCCTTCACCGCCCTCATGGTCGTGGGCGACGGCAACGGCCGGGTCGGTCTCGGCTACGGCAAGGCCAAGGAGGCCGGACTCGCCGTCCAGAAGGGCATCGAGGAGGCGCGCAAGAACATGTTCCACGTTCCCCTGGCCGGCTCGACCATCACCCACCCGATCATCGGCGAGGCCGGTGCCGGACGGGTCATGCTGAAGCCGGCGTCGCCCGGTACCGGCGTCATCGCCGGCGGGGCGGCGCGCGCCATCCTGGAGATGGCCGGGATCCACGACATCTTGTGCAAGTCGCTCGGTTCGTCCAACGGGATCAACGTGGCCCACGCCACCATCGCCGGGCTCAAGTCCCTGAAGCGGCCCGAGGACGTGGCCCGTCTGCGGGGCAAGCCCGCCGACGAGGTCATCCCCCGCGGCGTCCTGCGCGCCTACCGCGAGCGCCAGCGCGCCTCCGACCTGTTCCAGGGGGTGGAGGCATGACGGCGGCGGCAGCGGGCGGCGACCTGAAGGTGACCCAGGTGCGTTCGGCCATCTGCACCAAGCCCAAGCACCGCGGCACCCTGCGGGCGCTCGGGCTGCGCGGGGTCGGGCGGTCGCGCATCCTGCCCGACCGCCCCGAGGTCCGGGGCATGCTGGCCCGCGTCCCCCACCTGGTGACGGTGGAGCCGGCCGCGCCCGACGAGGCCGCCGCCCAACACGAGCGGACAGCGGCCACCCGTCGGGCCCGCCGGGCGGCCGAAGGGAGGCAGGCGTCATGAAGATCCACGACCTGCGACCACCGGCCGGTTCCAACCGGGCCCGGCGCCGGGTCGGGCGCGGCATCGGCGGCAAGGGCGGCAAGACGGCGGGACGCGGGACCAAGGGTCAACACGCCCGCAACACGGTGAAGCCCGGATTCGAAGGGGGCCAGCTGCCGTTGGCCCAACGCATTCCCAAGTTGAAGGGTTTCCACAACCCGTTCCGCGTCGCCTACGCCGTGGTCAACCTCGACACCCTCGAGAACTTCGCCGGGGACGTGGCCACGCCCGGGACCCTGGAGGCGGTGGGCC
Source organism: uncultured Acidimicrobiaceae bacterium (assembly GCA_963800065.1). Lineage (GTDB taxonomy): Bacteria > Actinomycetota > Acidimicrobiia > Acidimicrobiales > UBA8190 > CAWJFJ01. Next base: position 299,996 of record CAWCZO010000007.1, read on the forward strand.
TGGTGCGCAAGGGGGCCCTGGTCAAGGTGCTCGGACGTGGCGAGCTGCACCGGGCCCTGCGGGTCGAGGTCCACGCCGTGTCGGCCAGCGCCCGGCAGGCCATCGAAGCCGCCGGTGGCCAGGTCGAGTTGCTCCCGCTTCCCTTCGGCCACGGACGGCCACCCGCGCGGGGAACGCGCTCACCAACCGGTAGCCTCTACATCTTGGGCATCGGCGCCGGGTGCGCCGAGAACGCGACGAGGAGGGGCGGTGCTCTCGAGCCTCAAGAACATCTTCAAGGTTCCTGACCTGCGCAACAAGGTCGTGTTCACCCTCGTCATCATCGGCCTGTACCAGCTGGGGGCGAACCTCATCGTCCCCTTCGTGTCCATCAAGCAGATCCAGTAGCTCGAGACCGACGGCCAAGCAGGCCGGGATCCTCGGGTTCCTGAACCTCTTCTCCGGCGGGGGCCTGCTGCGCATGGCCCTGTTCGGGCTCGGGATCATGCCGTACATCACCAGCTCGATCATCATCCAGCTCCTCACGACGGTGATCCCCAAGCTCGAGGAGTGGCGCGACCAGGGAGCCGATCGGACAGAAGAAGATCACCCAGACGACCCGGTACCTGACCATCGGGCTGGCCCTGCTGCAGTCGGCCGGCCTCGTCTACGTCTTCCACAACGGTGCCTCGGGGCTCCTCGGCTCGACGTCGTCCAACATCGACCTGATCCCGAACTTCGACCTCTAGCGCGCCGGCTTCATCTGCCTGACCCTCACCGCCGGAACCGCCTTCGTCATGTGGCTGGGAGAGCTCATCACCCAGCGCGGCATCGGCAACGGGATGTCGATCATCATCTTCGCCAACGTGGTGGCCGGGATCCCGGCCGGCGGCGCCCTCATCCTGTCGCAGGGCGGGAGGCTCAAGTTCGGCATCATCGTGGCGCTGACCCTGGTGCTCCTGGTCTTCGTGGTCTTCATGGAGCAGGGCCAACGCCGGATACCGGTCACCTTCGCCAAACGGGTCGTCGGCCGCCGAATGTACGGCGGCTCCTCGACCTACATCCCGCTCAAGGTCAACCAGTCCGGGGTGATCCCGATCATCTTCGCCAACTCGCTGCTCTACATCCCCATTCTGCTGGCCAACGTCATCCCCTCGGTGGCGTTCCGGAACTTCGTCAACGACCGGATCACCCCCACCAGCCTGGTCTACGTCACCGTCGTACGGGGTCCTGATCTTCGCTTTCACCTTCTTCTACGTCTACGTGGCGTTCGATCCCCACCAGCAGGCGGACATCATCCGGAAGCAGGGCGGCTACATCCCCGGCATCCGGCCCGGCCCACCCACCGAGCGCTACCTGGCCCGCATCCTCAACCGGATCACGCTCCCCGGCGGTCTGTACCTGGCCGTGGTGGCCGTGACCCCGTCGCTGCTGATGGCGGCATGGCACATCACCGGCTACCCGTTCTTCGGGACCACTCTCCTCATCGCCGTCGGCGTGTCGCTCGAGACGATGCGGCAGATCGACAGCCAGCTGATGATGCGGAATTACGAGGGCTTCCTGAAGTAGCGGATGGTACCCGGCGTCAGGCTCGTGGTCCTGGGCAAACAAGGGGCCGGCAAGGGGACACAGTGCGTGCGACTGTCGCATCACTACGTCGTCCCGCACGTCTCCACGGGGGACATGCTGCGCGCCGCGGTCAAGACCGGGGACGAGCCTCGGCTCCAAGGTCAAGGAGAACATGGACAGCGGCGAGCTGCTGGGCGACGATCTCATCATGGAGATGGTGGCCGAGCGCCTGGCCGAGCCCGACGCCCGGGCCCGGGGCTTCATCCTCGACGGGTGCCCGCGCACCACGCACCAGGCCGAGGTCCTGGCCGCGCTGATGGCGCCCGACGACATCGACGTCGCCGTGGACATCGAGGTCCCGACCATCCAGGCCATGCGCCGGCTGGCCAGCCGGCGGGTCTGCATCGACTGCGGGGCCAACTACTCGGTGTCGGCACCGCCCAAGATCAATTGGACCTGCGACGTCTGTGGTGGTGAGGTGATCCAGCGCGAGGACGACATCGAGGACGCCATCGGCCGCCGGCTCGAGCTCTACGAGCGCCAGACGGCCCCGCTGATCGACTGGTACTCGTCCCGGGGGCAGCTGGCCAAGGTGAACGGCATCGGCTCCCCCGACGCCGTCCTGCGCCGGATCATCCGGTCGGTCGAGGAGCGCCGCCACCGCCGGGGAGGCCCGGTGAGGGGCCCGGTGACCGGCCCGGCGCCGGGGGCCCGGAGGGGTGGCGCGCCGATGAAGAGGACCGCCGACGAGATCGCCAAGATGCGCCGGGCCGGGCGCGTGGTGGCCGAGATGCACGAGGCCACCCGGGCGGCGGCCAAGCCGGGGGTGACGACGGCCGACCTCGACACCGTGGCCCGCGAGGTCCTCGACCGGCGCGGGGCCAAGTCGAACTTCCTCCACTACCGGGGCTTCCCGGCCGTCATCTGCACCTCGCCCAACGACATGATCGTCCACGGCATCCCCGGCGGCTACGTCCTCCAGGAGGGGGACATCCTCTCCATCGACTGCGGGGCCATCATCGAGGGCTACCACGGCGACGCCGCCTTCACCATGGCCATCGGGGAGGTCTCGCCCGAGGCCGAGCGCCTGATCGAGGTGACCGAGCAGAGCCTGTGGGCCGGGATCGACCAGCTCCGGCCCGGGACCCGCCTCCACGAGGTGGGCCGGGCCGTCCAGGCGGTGGCCGAGAAGGCCGGGTTCGCCGTGGTCCGGGAGTACGTGGGCCACGCCATCGGGACGGCCATGCACGAGGAACCCCAGGTCCCGAACTACTGGCCCGGCAGCGGGGGGCCCATGCTCAAGACGGGCATGGTCTTCGCCGTGGAGCCGATGGTGAACGCCGGGCGGGGCCGACACCAGGGTCCTCGACGACGGCTGGAGCGTGGTCACGGCCGACGGCAGCCTGTCGGCCCATTTCGAGCACAGCATCGCCGTCACCGACGACGGCCCCGAGGTCCTGACCCTGCCCTGACCGGGGCCCTGGACGCGAAGTGGCCGCCGGGCGCCGGAACCGCTATGCTCATAGGTCGGCTCGCCAGGCCTGACCTGGGTCTGGTCGCTCCGGCTCCGGCCGGTGGTGGCGGGTCGCCATCGCTCGGACCGGGACCCCACCCGGAGCGGCACGAGCGGACCGGGAGACACGGCACCTGTGGCTGGGTGCGGCGTGCCCGGAGGAAAGAACGAGGAGGAGTCACCTGCCGAAGCCCAAAGAGGATGCGATCGTGCTCGAAGGGACGGTCGTCGAGCCGTTGCCGAACGCCATGTTCCGCGTGGAGCTCGAGAACGGCCACAAGGTACTGGCGCACAGCTCGGGCAAGATGCGGATGCACCGGATCCGCATCCTCCCCGGCGATCGTGTGCAGGTGGAGATCACACCGTATGACCTGAGTCAGGGGGCGGATCACCTACCGCTACAAGTGAGTCTGACACCAGGCGTGCACCGCGGTGTGCCCGAGCTCCGGCGACGCAGGTGACGTCCCGGCCCGAGGGCCGGAGAAATGGACAGAAACGAAATGAAGGTGCGACCGAGCGTCAAGGCGATCTGCGAGAAGTGCAAGGTCATCCGCCGGCACGGGGTGGTCATGGTCATCTGCGAGAACCCGCGGCACAAGCAGCGCCAGGGCTGAGCGGGTCAGGACGAGGACGGAGAAAGGACAGCGGTGGCACGGATCAGCGGTGTGGACATCCCCCGCGAGAAGCGGCTGGAGATCTCCCTGACGTACATCTTCGGAGTGGGCCGGACCCAGGCGCAGCGCGTCTGCTCCGAGACCGACACCAACCCCGACACCCGGGTGCGTGACCTCACCGACGAGGAGGTCGCCCGCCTGCGGACATGGATCGACGCCAATCTCAAGGTGGAAGGTGACCTCCGCCGGGACATCGCCCAGGACATCAAGCGGAAGATGGAGATCGGCTCCTACCAGGGCATCCGCCACCGCCGTGGGCTGCCCGTCCATGGACAGCGGACCCACACGAACGCCCGCACCCGCAAGGGTCCGAAGAAGACCGTCGCCGGCAAGAAGAAGGTCCGCAAGTAATGGCCAAGACCGCCAAGACCGCCAAGACCCCCAAGTCCGCCTCCACCCGCCGGCCCCGTAAGCGGGAGCGCAAGAACGTCGCCTACGGGGTGGCGCACATCAAGAGCTCGTTCAACAACACGATCGTCAGCATCTGCGACCACGAGGGCAACGTCCTGGCCTGGGCGTCGGCCGGCAACGTCGGCTTCAAGGGTTCACGCAAGTCCACTCCCTTCGCCGCCCAGCTGGCGGCCGAGCAGGCGGCCCGCCGGGCCATGGAGCACGGCGTCCGCAAGGTCGACGTTCTCGTCCGGGGCCCCGGGTCCGGGCGCGAGACGGCGATCCGCTCGCTGTCGGCCGTCGGCATCGAAGTGGCCGGAATCAAGGATGTCACCCCCATTCCTCACAACGGCTGCCGCCCCAAGAAGCGGCGCCGGGTCTGAGGACGGGGACGGAAGGGAGTACCACCGATCATGGCGCGCTACACCGGGCCCGTCTGCCGTCTGTGCCGGCGGGAGCGGACCAAACTGTTCTTGAAGGGCGAGCGTTGCTACTCGCTCAAGTGCCCTGTCAGCGACGCGGTGAGCGACCGCCACTCGCGGGCGTACCCGCCCGGTGAGCACGGCCGGGACCGCATGCGGCAGGGATCGGAGTACCTGGCCCAGTTGCGTGAGAAGCAGAAGGCACGGCGCATCTACGGCGTCCTGGAGAAGCAGTTCCGGATCGTCTACGCCGAGGCCAACCGCCAGCCCGGGATCACCGGCGAGAACCTCCTGCGGCTTCTCGAGCTCCGGCTGGACAACGTCGCCTTCCGGGCCACCTGGGGAGCGAGCCGGTCGCAAGCCAGGCAGCTGGTCCGCCACGGGCACGTCCTCGTCAACGGCAAGCGGGTGACCATACCCAGCTACCGGGTCCGTGAGGGCGACGTCGTGGCCTTGAAGCCCTCGGCCCGCGAGATGTACGTCGTCCGGCGCAATCTCGACACCCTCGACCGGCAGCTCCCGCTCTGGCTCGAGGCCGGCGAAGGCCGTCTCTCGGTGCGGGTGACCTCCCTGCCGCAGCGCGAGCACATCGACGAGCCGCTGCGCGAGTCCCTGATCGTCGAGCTCTACTCGAAGTAGCCCCTGTTCCCGATCGACGCCGTCCGGACACCGGAGGCGTCACCGTCGAGTCCGACCTCCCGAAAACTTAACCGACCACCTGCAGGAGCGATCCAGATGCTCATCATTCAGCGACCCACCGTCGAGGCCGTCGGCGAGGAAGAGGGGAGCCGTCAGCGGTTCGCCATCAGTCCTCTCGAGCCGGGGTTCGGGCACACCCTCGGCAATTCGATCCGCCGGACCCTGCTCTCCTCCATTCCCGGCGCGGCCGTCACCCAGGTCCGGTTCGACGACGCCCTCCACGAGTTCACCGTTCTGCCCGGGGTGAAGGAGGACATCACCGATGTCATCCTCAACCTGAAGGACATCGTCCTCCGGGTGCACAGCGACGACCCGGTGACGCTGCGGTGCGACAAGCGGGGACCGGCCGACGTCACGGCGGCCGACCTCCAGTTGACCGCCGACGTGGAGGTCCTCAACCCCGAGCTGCCGGTGGCCACCCTGAACGCCAAGGGCCGCCTGGCCATGGACGTCACCGTGGAGCGTGGTCGTGGCTACGTCTCGGCCGAGCGCAACAAGCGCTCGAGCACGATCGGCGTCATCCCGGTCGACTCCATCTTCTCCCCGGTACGGCGGGTGGCCTTCTCCGTGGAGCCGGTCCGGGTGGAGCAGTCCACCGACTTCGACCGGCTCGTCCTCGACATCGAGACGGACGGGTCCCTGACCCCGCGCGAGGCGTTGGCGTCGGCCGGCGACACCCTTCGGTCCCTGGTGGGCCTGGTGGCCGATCTCGAGGACGAGCCCCAGGGCCTCGAGCTGGGCGAGGTGGGTACCTCGACCAGCGGGTCGCCCGATCTCGACCTCCCCATCGAGGACCTCGACCTCTCGGAACGGCCGCGCAACTGCCTCAAGCGGGCCCAGGTCAACACCATCGGGGAATTGGTCGAACGGACGGCCGACGACCTTCTGGCCATCACCAACTTCGGACAGAAGTCGCTCGACGAGGTCATCCAGCGCCTCGACGAGCGGGGGCTGTCCCTGCGCGTCAAGGACTGAAGGCCGTGCGTGGCACCCCCCGCAAGGGCCGGCGCATGGGTGGTGACGCCGCCCACGAGAAGGCCATGGTCGGCAACCTCGTGGCGTCCCTGATCGCCGCCGAGTCCCTGGTGACGACGGAGGCCAAGGCCAAGGCCCTGCGCCCGGTGGTCGAGAAGTGCATCACGGCGGCGCGCAAGGGCGGCGTCCACCGCCAGCGCCAGGTGGTGGCGCTGATCCGGGACAAGGACATGGCCCACAAGCTCTTCGAGGAGATCGGGCCCCGGTACACGGACCGGCCCGGCGGCTACACCCGGATCCTGAAGCTCGGGCCCCGCCTGGGCGACAGCGCGCCCATGGCGCGCATCGAGTTCGTTTGACGCTGTTCGACCCCCCCGACGCCCAGGGCGGCGCCGTGCCAGGGGGGGACGGTGACCGGACGGACGGGGGCGAAGGCGACCCCGACCGGCTCCGGCTCCGCCTGGTGGTGGCCTACGACGGGGCCGGTTTCCGGGGGTTCGCGGCGCAGCCCGGGCAGCGCACCGTGGCCGGCGAGCTCGGCCGGGCTCTCTCCACCGCCCTGCGCCAGCCCGTCGACCTGACCTGTGCGGGCCGGACCGACGCCGGGGTCCATGCCGCCGGGCAGGTCGTCCACACCGACGTGGTGGGCCCGGTGGACACCGTGAGCCTCGTCCGGGCCGTGAACGCCATGGTGGGACCGGCGGTGGTGGTGCGGACCGCCGCCGTGGCCCCGCCGGGCTTCGACGCCCGCCGGTCGGCCCGGGCCCGGCGGTACCGGTACCTCATCCTCCAGGGCGACGGTCCCGATCCCCTCCTGGCCCCGATGGCGTGGCACGTCCGCGACCCCCTGGACATGCGGGCCATGGCGGCCGGGGCCGACGCTCTGCTCGGCGAGCACGACTTCCGTGCCTTCTGTCGCCGTCCCCCGGGCACCGCTCCGGGAGACCCCATCAACCGGCGCGTCCTTGACGCCACCTGGCGGCAGGAGCCCTGGGCACCGGGCGGGCTGAGCGACGACGCCCGGCTGCTCCGGTTCGACATCTCGGCCCGGTCGTTCTGCCATCAGATGGTCCGCACCATCGTCGGGACCCTCGCCGACGTCGGCCGGGGCCGTCGGCGGGCGTCGGACGTGACGTGGATGCTCACCTCCGGTGACCGCTCACAGGGCGTGACCCTGGCCCCGCCCCACGGGCTCAGCCTCCTCTCGGTGGACTACGCCGGTTCCGACGGGGCGTGACCGGTGGCGGCCGGAACGGGACGCCACCTGGGATTTCCCCCGCGGAGCTTGCCCGGTTCCCCGTCCACCATCTAGTGTGAGAGGTCCGTCTGGTGACGGGGACGGGTCGTTTCCGTCACCGCTCAGCGGTGCCGGTCCTGGTCAGGGCTGGCACCGCGGTCGGCCCAACCGCGAACAACGATCAAGGACCCCGCGTGCGCACGTTCTCGCCGAGACCCGTGGACATCAACCGGACATGGCACGTCGTCGACGCCGACGGCATGGTGCTCGGGCGGCTGGCCACCCAGGTGGCGACCGTCCTGCGGGGCAAGCACAAGCCGATCTTCGCCCCCCATGTCGACACCGGCGACCACGTCATCGTGGTCAACGCGGCCAAGATCGTCATGAGCGCCGGGAAGGCGGACAAGAAGTTCGTCTACCGCCACAGCGGCTACCCCGGTGGGCTCAAGACGGCCAGCTACGCCGACCTCCTCGTCACCCGTCCCGAGGAAGTGGTGCGGCGGGCCGTCCGCGGCATGCTGCCCCGCAACCGGCTCGGTCGTCAGCAGCTGTCCAAGCTCAAGGTCTACGCCGGCCCCGATCACCCGCACGAGGCCCAGCAACCACAGGTCCTCGACGTCCCCGGCGCCCGCACCCGGACCTAGAACGCCCCTCCCCGGGCGACTCGAAAGGACAAGGAACCCCACGTGTCGACGAAGCCGAAGCTCCCCGCCCCGCTCAGCCAGACGACGGGACGCCGCAAGAGGGCGGTGGCCCGCGTCCGGGTCCGGGCCGGCCAGGGGACCATCACGGTCAACCGCAAGCCCATCGAGCAGTACTTCACCTCCGCCACCCACCGCATGGTGGTGACCGAGCCGTTGCGGCTGACGAACCTGGCCGAGGGCTACGACGTCGACGCCACCATCGACGGTGGCGGGGTCTCGGGCCAGGCGGGTGCCCTGCGGCTGGGCATCGCCCGTTCGATCCTCGAGCTCGACCCCGAGCTGCGCCCGACCCTCAAGAAGGCCGGCCTCCTGACCCGCGACGCCCGCGAGAAGGAGAGCAAGAAGTACGGCCTCAAGAAGGCCCGCAAGGCGCCGCAGTACTCGAAGCGGTAGTCGGCCGTGGGTGTCCGGTTCGGCACCGACGGCATCCGTGGTGTCGCCAACGCCGAGCTCGGAGCGGAGCTGGTCCTCGCCCTCGGCCGGGCCACGGCACGAGCGCTGCCGGCCCGGACCTTCCTCGTCGCCCGGGACACACGGCGGTCGGGACCACTCCTCCAGGCCGCCCTCTCGGCCGGCCTGGCCAGTGAGGGCGCCGACGTCGTCGACCTCGGTGTCCTGCCCACCCCCGGCGTCGCCTGGCACTGCGCCTCGCGGCGTCTCCCGGGGGCGGTGATCTCGGCCTCGCACAACCCGTTCGCCGACAACGGGGTGAAGCTCTTCGCCACCGGAGGCCTGAAGCTGCCCGACGCCGCCGAGGCGGCCGTCGAGGAGGAGCTCGACCGCGTCCTTCGGTCGGCGGTCCGTGGCCCGCGGTCACCGACCGGTCACGCTGTCGGTCGTCTCTCGTCCGACCCGGACGCCGCCGACGGCTACGTCGAGCACCTGGTGGCGGCGCTCGAGGGCCGCTCTCTGGAAGGGATGCGGGTGGTGGTCGACTGCGCCAACGGCGCCGCCTCGTCCATCGCCCCCGTCGTCCTCGAGCGCCTGGGGGCGACCGTCGATGCCATCGCCTGCGAACCCGACGGGACGAACATCAACGACGGCTGCGGGTCGACCCACCCCGAACGCGTCGGCGCCGCCGTGGTGGCGAGCGGCGCGGCGGTCGGCCTGGCGCTCGACGGCGACGCCGACCGGCTGGTGGCCGTGGACCACACCGGCGACGGCCACCACCGGGGACGAGCTCCTGGCCCTCTTCGCCACCGACCTGGCCGGGCGCGGACGCCTGGCCGGCAACACCGTGGTGGTGACGGTCATGTCGAATCTCGGTTTCCGCCTGGCCATGGACGAGAAGGGGATCGCCGTCCGGGAGACACCGATCGGCGACCGGTACGTCCTCGAGGAGCTGAACGCCGACGGGTCTGACCCTCGGTGGCGAGCAGTCGGGACATCTCGTCTTCCGCGAGCTGGCCACCACCGGCGACGGCATTCTCACCGCCGTCCTCCTCCTCGATCTGCTCCGGCGCACCGGGCGACCGCTCGCCGAGCTGGTCTCGGAGGTCATGCGGCGGCTGCCCCAGGTCCTCGTCAACGTCCCCGCCGTCGATCCGGCCCAGGTGGTGGAGAGCGCCGAGGTCCAGGCGGAGGTGGCGGCGGTGACCGGCGAGCTCGGCGACCGCGGCCGAGTCCTCCTGCGGGCCAGCGGGACGGAGCCTCTGGTCCGGGTCATGGTCGAAGCGACCGACGAGGATCTCGCCCACGCCGTGGTGGCGCGGCTGGCCGCCGTCGTGGAACGCGCCGCTTCGGTCCCGAGCACGCCGTAGCCTGGGCCTATGTGCGGCATCATCGGAGCCACGGGCGATCACGGCGTCCTCGATCTCCTCCTCGACGGCCTGGAGCGGCTCGAGTACCGGGGATACGACTCGGCCGGCGTCGCCCTCGACTACAGCGGCGGCCTCTACCGGGCCCGGGCGGCGACGGGGACCCGCTCGCTCGAAGACCTCCGGAAGGTCGTCGAGAACGCCCCACCGGGGTGACGGCGGGGATCGGCCACACCCGGTGGGCCACCCACGGTCACCCGACGGAGATGAACGCCCACCCCCATCTGGACTGCAGCGGCCGGGTGGCGGTCGTCCACAACGGGATCATCGAGAACTGGCGCGAGCTGGCCGCCCGGCTGCGCCAGAGTGGTCACGTGCTGGCGTCGGACACCGACACGGAGGTGTTCGCCCATCTCGTCGAGGAGGAGATGAGGTCGGGACTGTCACTGGCCAACGCCGTCCGCTCGGCGTTGCGCGATGTCCGGGGGGCCTTCGCCCTGGCCGTGCTGGCGGCGTCGGAGCCGGGGACGATCGTGGCCGCCGAACGCGTCTCCCCCCTGGTGGTGGGGATGGGCGAAGGCGACAATCCCCTGGCCCTGCTGGCCTCGGACATCCCGGCGCTCCTCGGGCACACCCGGCGGTTCTGGGTCCTCGACGACGACCAGGTGGTGGAGCTGCGGCCCGGTTCGATGCGGGTGACGACTCTCGCCGGCAAGGTGGTCGAGCCGACCGAGCTGAAGATCGACTGGGACATGGCGGCCGCCGAGAAGGGGGGGTACCCCGATTTCATGGGGAAGGAGATCCACGAGCAGCCCCGGGCGGTGGCCGACACCCTCCTCGGTCGGCTCCTCCCCGACGGGACCATCGGGCTCGACGAATTGCGGATCACCCCCGACGACCTGCGCGAGATCGACAAGGTCTTCATCGTCGCCTGCGGCACGAGCTATCACGCCGGGATGGTGGCCAAGTACGCCATCGAGCGCTGGGCCCGACTGCCGACCGAGATCGACATCGCCTCGGAGTTCCGTTACCGGGACCCCGTCCTCGACCGCCGGACACTCGTCGTCGGGGTCAGCCAGTCGGGCGAGACCATCGACACCCTCCAGGCCATGACCGAGGCGCGGCAGTGGGACGCCAAGGTGCTCGTCATCTCCAACGTGGTGGATTCGTCGATGGCCCGGGTGGCCGACGGGGTCCTCTACACCCACGCCGGTCCCGAGGTGGGAGTGGCGTCGACGAAGACCCACCTCTCCCAGATCGTCGCCCTGGAGCTCCTGGCGCTGTACCTGGCCCAGCTGCGCGGGACGTTGGCCCCCGACGAGGCCCGCCACCTCTTCGCCAAGATGGCCGAGCTCCCGGGGCTCATCGAAACGGTCCTGGCCCGAGAGGACGCCGTCGCCGCCGTCGCCGGCCGCTTCACGACGACGCGCGACTTCTTCTTCCTCGGTCGCCACGTCGGCTTCCCCGTCGCCCTCGAGGGCGCGCTCAAGCTGAAGGAGCTCTCGTACCTGCGGGCCGAGGGCTATCCGGCCGGCGAGCTCAAGCACGGGCCCATCGCCCTCATCGAGCCGGGCACGGTGGTGGTGGCGGTGGCCACGCGGACGCGGCTGTGGGACAAGATGATGTCGAACATCGCCGAGGTCCGCAGCCGGGGGGCCACCGTGATCCTGGTGGCCAACGACGGCGACGAGGAGACGGCGGCGGAGGCCGACGAGGTCCTCTGGGTGCCGGCCACCGAACCGCTCTTCGCCCCCGTGGTGGACGTGATCCCGCTCCAGCTCTTCGCCTACCATCTCGCCGCCCTCCACGGTCTCGACGTCGACCGCCCCCGCAACCTGGCCAAGACCGTCACGGTGGAGTGACGGCGCCGACGAGCGTGGTCGATGCAGCGACGTGTCCGCGGCATCGGGGTGGACGCCGTCGACGTGGCCCGCTTCCGGACGGTCCTCGGGCGCCGTCCTGGGCTGGCCCGCCGCCTCTTCACCGAGGCCGAGCGTGCCTACGCCGAGTCGGGGAACGGATCCCGGCCCCCGGCTGGCGGCGCGCTTCGCGGCCAAGGAGGCGGTCCTGAAGGCTCTCGGGGTCGGCATCGGCGCCGCCGACGTTCCCCGACGTCGAGGTCGTCCGCGACCCACGACGGGGCGCCCCGCCTGGCCCTGGCTGGTCGGGCCGCCGCGCTGGCCACCGACCGCGGGATCCGGGCTGGCACGTCTCGCTCTCCCACACCGACCTGGTCGCCGTGGCCAGCGTGGTGGCCGAGAGGTGACGCGTGAAGCCCGTCGTCACCGTGGCCGAGATGCGTGCCATCGACGAGGAGGCCGCGGCCACCGTGGACCACTCCGTGCTCGTGGACCGGGCCGGGACAGCCGTCGCCGCCTCGGCCCTGCGCCTGCTCGGCGGCGCCTACGGCCGTCGGGTCGTGGTGGTCGCCGGCAAGGGCTCCAACGGTGCCGACGGCCGGGTGGCCGCGGCCCGCCTGCGCCGGCGCGGCGCCCGGGTGGACGTGGTCGAGGCGGCCGACGCACCCGACCGCATCCCCCGCGACGGCGGCGTCGACCTGGTCGTCGACGCCGCCTACGGGACCGGGTTCCGGGGGACCTACCGGGCCCCTTCGGTCCCCGCCGGCGTCCCGGTCCTGGCCGTGGACATCCCCTCGGGCGTCGACGGCGACACCGGGGAGGCCTGCGGCGAACCGCTGCGGGCCGACGTCACCGTCACCTTCGCGGCGCTGAAGCCGGGCCTGCTCCAGGGGGACGGGCCCCTCCTGGCCGGGGCGGTGGAGGTGGTCGACATCGGTCTCGACGTCGGACCGGGCCCGGCTCTGGCTGGTGGAGGACGCCGACGTGGCCCGGCTGCTGCCCGTCCGGGCCCGCGACTCCTACAAGTGGCAGTCGGCCGTGGCCGTCATCGCCGGGTCGCCGGGCATGACCGGGGCGGCCGAGCTCTGCGCCCATGCCGCCTACCGCGCCGGTGCCGGCATGGTCCGGCTGGGGGTGCCCGGGGCCGACCCGGCACTGCTCACCGCCGGCGAGGCCGTCGCCACCGAGCTCGCCTCCGTCGGCTGGGCGCGTCGCCGCCCTCGAGATGGTGACCCGGTGCCGCTCCCTCGTCGTCGGGCCCGGCCTCGGCCGCGCCGAGGACACCGCCGCCGAGGTCCGCACCCTGGTGGCCGCGGCCCCCGTCCCCGTCGTGGTCGACGCCGACGGCCTGGTGGCCCTTGGGACCGGCGACCGAGATGGCCGAGGTGGTCGGGCGGCCCCGGGCGGTCCGCTGCGTCCTCACCCCCCACGACGGCGAGTTCGCCCGGCCTGGCCGGCGGCGCCGCCGGGGGCCGACCGGATCGAGGCGGCGCGGTCCCTGGCGCGGCGCTGCCGGCGCCGTCGTCCTCCTGAAGGGCCCCACCACGGTGGTGGCCGAGCCCGGGGGCACCGCCCTCCTCGTCACCGCCGGGTCGCCCCGCCTGGCCACGGCCGGACCGGCGACGTCCTCTCGGGCGCCATCGGGGCCTTCGTGGCCCGCGGGCTCCCGCTCTTCGAGGCGGCCGGCCTGGCCGCCCACGTCCACGGACGGGCCGCCGCCCTCGGCCCGCCCGAGGGCCTGGTGGCCGGGGACCTGGCCGACCTCCTCGGCCGCTGGCTGTCGGACGTGCCCGGCCCGTGGTTGAGCGACCGGCCCCGGTGCCCCGGCCGCCGCACCCGACGCGCCCGGCCTGGGCCGAGGTCGACCTGGCCGCCGTCCGCCACAACGCCCGCCTGCTGCGCCGTCTCGCCGCCCCCGCCGCTCTCTGCGCCGTGGTGAAGGCCGACGCCTACGGCCACGGCGCCGTGGCCGTGGCCCGGGCCGCCCTCGAGGGCGGGGCCGACCTGGTTGGCCGTCGCCCTCGTCGAGGAGGGCGTGGCCCTGCGCGACGCCGGCATCGACGCCCCCGTCCTCGTGCTCTCGGAGCCCACCGGCCGAGGCCATGGGCGAGGTCGTGCGAGCGCCGCCTCACCCCCACCGCTCTACACCGGCGGACGGGGTGGCCGCCGCCGCCGCGCGGCGGCCGCCGCCGCCGGCACCGGCGCTCGGGGTCCACGTGAAGGTGGACACCGGCATGCACCGGGTGGGGGCCGACGCCGGCCGACCTGGTCGTCCGTCGTGGCCGCCGTCGACGCCGCGCCGGGCCTGCGCTTCGACGCCCTCTGGACCCATCTCTCCGTGGCCGACGAGGTCGACGACGACGACCGGGCCTTCACCGCCGAGCAGCTCCGGCTCTTCGACCGCGCGCCGTGCGCCGCGCTGGCCGCCGCCGGCCTCGATCCGCCCATGGTCCACGTGGCCAACTCCGCCGGGGCCATCGCCTACCCCGCGGCCCGTCTCGACATGGTCCGCTGCGGGATCGCCCTCTACGGGGTCGTCCCGACGCCCGCCCTCGACCCCGTCCTGGCCGCCGACCCCGCCGTCGCCGGGCGAGCTCCTGCGCCCGGTCCTGTCCTGCGCGTCCGCGGTCTCGCTTCGTCCGGACGCTCGACGCCGGGGAACGCCCCTCCTACGGCCGCCGCCGTCCGCCTGCGGACCGCGCTCGTCGTCGCCACCGTCCCCATCGGCTACGCCGACGGCGTCCCCCGGCGCTACTTCACCGCCGGGGGTACCGTGCTCGTCGGCGGTCGCCGTCGCCCGCTGGCCGGTACGGTCACCATGGACCAGATCGTGGTCGACTGCGGGCCCGACGCCTCGGTGTCGGTGGGCGACGAGGTGGTGCTGATCGGCCGCGCAGGGCGACGGCGATCGCTGACGGTCCAGGACTGGGCCGATCGTCCTCGGCACCATCGGGAACGAGGTGCTCACCGAGATCGGGTCACGGGTGCCCCGGGTGGTGGTCGACACCGAGTCCGACGCGGGCGAAAGGGCGCCCGGTGCCAGGAGCCGAGCGCGAAGCTGATGAAGACGCAGGATGACGAGAGCGATGAGCAGCCGCGAGGTCAGCAAGCGCCGCCGGGGCCGGGTCGCTGGCCCTCGGTGCCGGTGCCGCCGGGATCGCCGGGGCGGCGGGCTGGGCGCTGCAGCACCGGGCCGTCTCCCGGTCGACGGCCACGGCCGAGGCGATGGTGGCCGAGGGCCTGACCCTCACCGACGACCTCCGCCATCACTTCGTGGACGTCGACGACGGCGGCCGCATCCACGTCGTCGAACGTGGCCAGGGCCCTCGCCCTCGTCCTGCTCCACGGGATCATGCTGAGCTCGGCCCTCTGGGTCCACCAGCTCCGCGACCTGGCCGACCACCACCGGGTCATCGCCGTCGACCTCCGGGGCCACGGCCAGTCGCTCCCGGGGTCGACGGCGGTCCGGGATCGAGACCCTGGCGGCCGACGTCCGGGCCGTCCTCGAGGCCCTCGCCGTGGAGGACGCCGTCGTGGTGGGCCACTCCATGGGGGGCATGGTCGCCCTCCAGCTCGTCCTCGATCTCCGCTCCCGACGAGCGGCGCCGCCGGCTGGCCGGGATCGTCCTCACCTCCACCACGGCCGGCCCCTTCGCCTCCCTCCCCGGCTGGGCCGGCGTGGTCCGGCCGACCGGCGCCGGTCACGGCCCGGGCCCTTCTCGTCGCCGAGCGCTTCGGGGCCAAGGCCCTGCCCTCGCGCGACCTGCGCTGGTGGCTCGTCCGGCTCGGCTTCGGCGCCGATGCGCCCGGCCGGCCCAGGTCCGCTTCGTGGAGGCCATGCACCGGGGCACCCCGTCGCGGACCCTGGCCGGACCTGATTCCGTCGCTGGCCACCTTCGACCTCTCGGCCCGGCTCGGCTCCCTCGACGTCCCCGTCCTCGTCGTGGTCGGATCCCACGACAAGCTCACCGCTCCGCGCCTGGCCCGGCGCATGGCCGACGGCCTCCCCGAGGCCCAGCTCGTCGAGCTGCCCCGCTGCGGCCACATGCCCATGCTCGAGCGCCGTCACGAATTCTCCCGCTGTCCGGTCGCGACCGAGTTCACGGCCAGAGATCTCCGGTGGCACCGCCCCGGCGGTACCATGCCACCCTGGACCGAGCTCCGGACCGAGGCCCTGGCTGCACCCGCTGCGCCCTGGCCCGGACCCGCACCCAGGTCGTCTTCGGGGTCGGGCGACCCCGCCGCCCGGCTCATGTTCGTCGGCGAGGGCCCCGGCCGCGACGAGGACCTGGCCGGCGAGCCCTTCGTGGGCCGGTCGGGAAAGCTCCTCGACAAGCTCGTCCACCAGGAGCTCGGTCTCGACCGCGACCACGTTCTACATCGCCAACGTGGTGAAGTGCCGGCCACCGGGCAACCGTGACCCCCTCCCGGCCGAGATCGAGTCGTGCCGGCCCTATCTCGAGGGCCAGCTGGACCTCATCGCGCCCTCGGTGGTGGTGACCCTGGGCAACTTCGCCACCCGCCTCCTGCTCGAGACGACCGAGGGCATCCGCCGGCTCCGCGGCCGGGTCTACCCCTTCCGGCGGCGGCCACCTGGTCCCGACCTACCACCCGGCCGCGGCACTGCGCGGGCGGGGCCGAGGTGGTGGCCGAGATGCGGGCCGATCTGGTCCGGGCCAAGCGACTTCTCGCCGGCGAGACGCCGTGACCGCGGCGCCGATCGTGGCGCGCACCTCCTCCGCCGGACGAGACCCGCGAGCTCGCCGCCGCCCTGGCCGCGGACCTCGCCGCCGGGGACCTCCTCCTCCTCGTCGGCGACCTCGGCACGGGCAAGACGACCTTCACCCAGGGACTGGCCCGCGGTCTCGGGCGTGACCGACCCGGTCACGAGCCCCACCTTCACCCTGGTCCGCGCCTACCCCTGCGCGGCCGGTGCCGTCCGCACCCTCCTCCACGCCGACCTCTACCGGCTCGACCGCCTGAGCGACGTCGTCGACCTCGGCATCGCCGAGATGGTGGAGGACGACTCGGTGGCCGTCGTCGAGTGGGGAGACGTCGCCGCGTCGGTCTTCGGGCCCGACGTCCTCACCGTCCGACCTGGGCTCCGGACCCGGGTCCCACCGCCCGAGCGCCGCCGGCCGAGCGAGACAGACGGACCGTGACGCTGCGTGCCCGACGGGACCTGGTCGCCGCGCCGCGCCGCCCTGGCGGCACGCGCTCGAGCCCTGGACGACGCCTGCCGCCGCCGACGCCGCCTGCCGGCGCCGAGGGCGTAGCGCCGTGCTCGTCCTGGCCGTGGAGTCGGCCACCGACACGGCCGCCGTGGCCCTGGCCGACGAGGACGGCGCCCTCGGGTCCTTCGTCGTGGCCCGGGGCCGTCGTCACACCGAGACCATCGCCCCCGCCATCGACGCCCTCTGCCGGCGGGTGGGGGTGGCCCTGGCCGATCTCGACGTCCTCGGCGTCGACGTCGGACCGGGCCTCTTCACCGGACTCCGGGTCGGCGTGGGCACGGTCAAGGCCCTCGCCTTCGCCCTCGAGCTCCCCGTGGTCACCGCCACCAGCCTCGAGGTCCTGGCCCACGCCGTGGTCGGCTCCGGCGCCGCCGACGGGCGGCTCCTCGTCCCCGTGGTCGACGCCCGGCGGGGCGAGGTCTTCTCGGCCCGCTTCCGGTGGCGCCGGCCCCCGGCACGCGCACGTCGAGACGGCAGCCGCCACGGCGCGCGTCCGGTCGCCCGAGGCGTCGCTGGCCGCCGAGCCTGGCCGAGCCTGGGCCGACGGACCCAGTCCGGTCCTGGCCGGGGACGGCGCCCTGCGCTACGGCGCCGCTCTTCGGGGCCCTCCCCGGGGTCACTCTGGCCGGCCCGGCCTTCGGCGCCCCCCCGGTGGCAGCCCTGGCCGAGCTCTGCCGTGGCCCGGGGCCTCGCCGGTCACGTCCACGACGGCGCCGGGTCATGCCCCGGTACCTCCGCCAGGCCGACGCCCGGATCAACTGGGAGCAGCGCCTCGCCCCGCCCGGCCGCCACCGCGGCCGGGGCCTGACGATGACCGACGGACTGGGAGACACCGGACGACGGCGACGGCCCGGCCGGGAGGTGGCCGGCGCCGTCCGGATCGCCCCCTTCCGCCGCCGCCACCTCCGGTCCGTCGTCCGCATCGAGGAGGACGCCTATCCCCGGCCGTGGTCGGCGACGCTCTTTCTCTCGGAGCTGGCCCAGCGGTCGTCCAGGCGCTACACCGTGGGCACCATCGGCCCCATCGTCGTCGGCTACGCCGGCCTCATGCTCGTCGAGGACGAGGGCCACGTCACCACCTTGACCGTCGACCCCGGCTGGCACCACCGCGGGCATCGGGACCGTCCTGCTCGCCGACCTGGCCCGGGCCGCCCCCGGCCTCGGGGTCCGCCACCTGACCCTCGAGGTCCGGGTGGGCAACGTCGCCGCCCAGGCCCTCTACCGCCGCTTCGGCTTCGCCCCCGTCGGGGTCCGGAAGAACTACTACGCCGAGACGGGCGAGGACGCCATCATCATGTGGGCCCGCGACATCGACACCGCCGCCTACGCCGAGCGCCTGGCCGCCATCGAGGCCGACGTCCACCGGGACCTGACGGCGTGACCGGTGCCGGCCTGCTCCTCGGCATCGAGACCTCGTGCGACGAGACGGCCGCCGCCGTGGTCGTCGCCGACGGCGAGGTCCGGTCCACGGTGGTCTCGTCCCAGATCGACCTCCACGCCGCCTACGGCGGGGTCGTCCCCGAGATCGCCGGCCGGGCCCATCTCGAGCTCCTCCCGGCCGTCCTGGCCGCGGCCCTGGACGGCGCCGGTCTGTCCGGCGCCGGCCCCCGGTCTCGGCCGCCGTGGCCGCCACCTCGGGCCCCGGCCTCATCGGGTCGCTCCTCGTGGGCCTGAGCGAGGCCAAGGCCCTGGCCCTGGCCTGGGACGTCCCCTTCGTGGCCGTCAACCACCTCGAGGGCCATCTCTTCGCCGCCCTCCTCGACCACCCCGATCTCGCCGGGCCCACCCCGAGGGGACCCGCGACGGACCACCCCGATCGGTCCGACCGCCTGGCCCCTCGTGGTGGCCCTCGTCTCGGGCGGCCACTCCCTGATCGTCTCCATGGAGGGCCCCGGCCGCTACCGGCTCCTCGGGCAGACCCTCGACGACGCCGCCGGGGAGGCCTTCGACAAGGTGGCCCGCTTCCTCGGCCTCGGCTATCCCGGCGGCCCCGCCATCGAGCGGGCCGCGGCCGGTGGCGACCCCGCGCCTTCGCCTTCCCCCGGTCCATGCTGGCCGACGGCCTCGACCTGTCCTTCAGCGGCCTCAAGACGGCCGTCGTCCGGGCCGTGGAGGCCCACCCCGACGCCTCCAACGAGGACGTGGCCGCCTCGTTCCAGCAGGCGGTGGTGGACGTCCTGGTGGCCAAGGTCGTCCGGGCGGCCCGGCCGTCGGCGCCCGGGGCCTGTGCCTGGCCGGCGGGGTGGCGGCCAACGGGCCCGCTACGGGCCGCCCTGCGGTCGGCGCGGCGACCGAGCTGGGCATCCCCGTCTACCTGCCCAGCCGGGCCATGTGCACCGACAACGCCTCCATGATCGCCGCCGCCGCCTGGTGGCAGCTCGAGCACCTGGGCCCGAGCCCCCTCGACACGGCCGCCGATCCCAACCTCCGCCTCAGGCTCCTGGCCTGACCGAGGCCCCGGTCGCGGGTCGCCGTCGCCGCGCGGTCGCCGGGCCCGCTATCGTTAGCACTCGCAAGGTTAGAGTGCTAACAGGTGCCCACAGGAGGCTCGTCAGTCATGAAGCTCCATCCCCTCGAGGACCGGATCGTCGTCCGCCCCGGTGAGTCCGAAGAGACCACGGCCTCCGGGCTCGTCATCCCCGACACCGCCAAGGAGAAGCCACAGCAGGGCGAGGTTCTCGCCGCCGGTCCCGGCCGTCGCGCCGAGACCAGCGGGCGAGCTCATCCCCATCGATGTCAAGGTCGGTGACACCGTCGTCTACTCGAAGTACGGCGGCACCGAGATCACGATCGACGGCGAGGACCTCCTCATCCTCTCCGGCCGTGACGTCCTCGCCAAAGTCCTGAAGAAGTAGTCGGAAGGTCGGATGTCCAAGATCCTGAAGTTCGACGAGGCGGCGCGCCGCGGCCTCGAGGCCGGCGTGAACAAGCTGGCCGACACGGTGAAGGTGACGCTCGGCCCGAAGGGCCGCAACGTCGTCATCGACAAGAAGTTCGGTGCCCCCACCATCACCAACGACGGCGTCACCATCGCCCGTGAGGTGGAGCTGGAGGACCCGTTCGAGAACATGGGTGCCCAGCTGGTGAAGGAGGTCGCCACCAAGACGAACGACGTCGCCGGTGACGGCACCACCACGGCCACCGTCCTGGCCCAGGCCCTCATCCACGAGGGTCTGCGCAACGTGGCCGCCGGCGCCAGCCCCATGGCGCTCAAGAAGGGCATGGAGAAGGGCGTCGCCGCCGCGGTGGCCGCCATCAAGAAGCAGTCCAAGGAGATCGACTCCAAGCACGAGATCGCCCAGGTGGCCGCCATCTCGGCGGCCGACCGAACATCGGCGACGTCCTGGCCGAGGCCATCGACAAGGTGGGCAAGGACGGGACCGTCACGGTGGAGGAGTCGAACACCTTCGGGCTCGAGCTCGAGTTCACCGAGGGGATGCAGTTCGACAAGGGCTTCCTCTCGCCGTACTTCGTGACCGACCCCGAGCGCCAGGAGGCCGTCCTCGACGACCCCTTCGTGCTCATCGCCAACCAGAAGGTCTCGGCCGTCCACGACCTCGTCCCCGTCCTCGAGAAGATCATGCAGACGGGCAAGCCCCTGCTGATCATCGCCGAGGACGTCGACGGCGAGGCGCTGGCCACCCTGGTGGTGAACAAGATCCGCGGCACGTTCACGTCGGTGGCGGTGAAGGCCCCCGGCTTCGGCGAGCGCCGCAAGGCCATGCTCCAGGACCTCGCCGTCCTGACCGGCGGTCAGGTGATCTCCGAGGAGATCGGCCTGAAGCTCGAGAACACGACCGTCGACCTGCTCGGTTCGCGCCCGGAAGGTCATCATCACCAAGGACGACACCACCGTCGTCGACGGTGGCGGGTGACGCCGACGACGTGAAGGGCCGGATCGCCCAGATCAAGCGTGAGATCGAGGACACCGACTCGGACTGGGACCGCGAGAAGCTCCAGGAGCGCCTGGCCAAGCTGGCCGGCGGTGTCGCCGTCGTCGCGCGTCGGGGCGGCCACCGAGGTGGAGCTCAAGGAGAAGAAGCACCGTATCGAGGACGCCCTCTCGGCCACCCGGGCCGCCATCGAGGAGGGCATCGTCGCCGGCGGCGGGACCGCGCTGGTCCGCAGCCGGGCGGCCGTCGAGAAGGTGGCCAAGAGCCTCGACGGGGACGAGGCCACCGGTGCCCGCATCGTGGCCAAGGCCCTCGACGAGCCTCTCAAGTGGATCGCCATCAACGCCGGCCTCGAAGGGGCGGTGACCGTCCGCCAGGTGGAGTCCGAGACCGGGACGACCGGCCTGAACGCCGCCACCGGGGCGTTCGAGGACCTGGTGAAGGCCGGAGTGATCGACCCGGCCAAGGTGACCCGGTCGGCGCTGCAGAACGCTGCGTCGGTGGCCGGGCTCCTGCTCACCACCGAGGCCCTGGTGGCCGACAAGCCCGAGAAGTCCGACGGCGGGGCCGCCGCCGCTGCTGCCGCCGGTATGGGTGGCATGGGCGGTATGGGCGGCATGGGAATGATGTAAGAGGTCCGACCTCTCGGGCCGGCTCCGTCCCACGACGGTGGCGGCCGACGGGTGACGACGCGGCCGGGCCTTCGGGTCCGGCCGTCGTCGTGTCCCGGGGCCCTCGACGACCGGCGTAGCGTGCACGTCCGATGGCGGAGACCGGGGAGGGGACCGACAGCACCCTCCCTCGGGGCCGACGGGTCGCCCCCACCCCCCGGGAGGGGGGGCGACAGGTCATCCCGCGACCCCCGACGGCCCACGCCGGGTCCCCGGCCCCGTGGACCGGGCTCCCCCGGCAGCGGCGGCGGGGGATCACCGTGGCCCGGGTGCGCCGGGCCGTCTCCGGTTCCCGGTCGATGCCCGACGGGGGCCGACCGGTGCCGGCCGACGCCTTTCCCGATCCGGGGTCACCGTCCGCCGTCCTGGTGGCCGTCTTCGAGGAGGAGGGCGAGGCCCGGGTGGTCCTCACCCGACGGTCCGCCCATCTGCGGTCCCACCGCGGTGAGGTGAGCTTCCCCGGGGGCCGGCTCGACGGGGGGGAGACGCCCGAGGAGGGAGCCCTGCGGGAAGCGGCCGAGGAGATCGGTCTCGACCCCGGCCCGGTGGAGCCGGTGGGACGGCTGACGGCGGTGACGACGTTCTCGGCGGGGAGCACGATCACGCCGGTGGTCGGTCTCCTTCCCGGTCGACCGCAGCTGGTACCGAGCCCCACCGAGGTCGAGCACGTCTTCGACGTGGCCCTGGCCGAACTGGCCGACGCCTCGATGTTCCGGGAGGAGTGGTGGACGGTGCCGGGGCGCTCACCGGCGGTCGTCGCCGGGGACGACGTCCCCGGCGACGCCCCCTTCCCGGTCTGGTTCTTCGAGCTGCCCGACGACACCGTCTGGGGCGCCACCGCCCGGATGCTCGTCGAGCTGCTTCGGCTCGTCCTCGAGGTCTGACCGGGGCGTCGGTCGGCGGCGGTCGACCGGTGGGGGGGTCCGACGAGCACCGCCGGGGTCGGCGCCCCCGGACGGTATCGTGGTGAGACGCTGGCGGGCGCGACGGCGGTGCGCAACGGAGCGTCACGAGGAGGCACGCAGGTGGCTGACATCGAGATCGGCATCTACAAGTCGGGCCGCCAGGCCTACGGGTTCGACGACATCGCCATCGTCCCCAGCCGTCGGACACGCGATCCCGAGGATGTCGACATCTCGTGGGAGATCGACGCCTTCCGTTTCGACCTCCCCCTCATGGCGGCGGCCATGGACGGCGTGGTGAGCCCGCGGACGGCGATCGAGATCGGTCGTCTGGGCGGTCTGGCCGTGCTCAATCTCGAGGGCCTGTGGACCCGCTACGAGGATCCCGACGGGTTGTTCGACGAGATCGCCAAGCTCGACGACGACAAGGCCACCGCCCGGATGCAACAGATGTACCTCGAGCCGATCAAGCCCGAGCTCGTCACCGAGCGGATCCGTGAGATCAACGCCGCCGGCGTGAGGTCGTGCGCCTCGGTGACGCCCCAGCGGACCACCGAGCTGGCCCCGGCCATCCTGGCCGGAGAGCTCGACATGCTCGTCATCCAGGGCACGGTGGTCTCCGCCGAGCACGTCTCGAAGACGGTGGAGCCGCTCAACCTGAAGAAGTTCATCCGGGAATTCGATCTCCCCGTGATCGTCGGAGGGTGCGCCTCGTACCAGGCCGCCCTGCACCTCATGCGGACCGGCGCCGTGGGGGTTCTCGTCGGTGTCGGCCCCGGCAACGCCTGCACCACCAGGGGGGTGCTCGGGATCGGGGTGCCGCAGGCGACGGCCATCGCCGACGTGGCCGGGGCCCGGATGCGCCACCTCGACGAGACCAACGTCTACGTCCACGTCATCGCCGACGGGGGGATGAGCCGGGGCGGTGACATCGCCAAGGCCATCGCCTGCGGTGCCGACGCCGTCATGCTCGGGTCGCCGCTGTCGTCGGCCCAGGAGGCCCCGTGCCGGGGATTCCACTGGGGCATGGCCACCTTCCACCCCACCCTGCCGCGCGGCGCCCGGGTGCGGACGACGGTGCGGGGGACGATGAAGGAGATCCTCCTCGGTCCGGCCCACGAGAACGACGGTCGGATGAACCTGTTCGGCGCCCTGAAGACGTCGATGGCGACGTGCGGGTACCAGTCGGTGAAGGAGTTCCAGAAGGCGGAGGTGATGATCGC
>CAWCZO010000008.1:0-1114658 GCA_963800065.1 uncultured Acidimicrobiaceae bacterium
GAGCGACGGCCGTGTCGTTGCAGGTGACCGTGTCCGCCGCGCAGGGTGGCTCCCCTCCGGGCGGTTCTCCCCCGTCGTCGAGATAGGAGGTCGTTGTCGCCGGGACGTTGTCGATCTCATAGAAGGGCGCACCTGCTCCGTCCTGGCGGTAGATGTTGTAGGAGTCGAGGTCATCGGTGGTTCCACCGGGGCACCCATGTCCGCCGTTGCAATACTTGGCGGCGTTCCAGGTGATCTGTACTTCTATGTCGGTATTGTTGTCACCGCTGTCATCGGTGCACGACCCCGTACTGCTACTCGGGGTGGTCACGTCCGGCGTCGCACCGGTGTTCGTCTCGCCGCCGAACCTGGTGACGGCCGTGACCTCATAGGTGTAGGTGGTATCGGGACAGAGGTTGCCGTCGGCGGCCGACTGCTCGGTGGTCGTCACCCCGCCAGGTGGCTCAACCTCGGGTTCGTCTTTCTGGGTGGGGAGGTCCAGCTCGCCATAGCTGTTGTCACCCCAGGCGTAGACCTCGCCGTCGGACAAGGCCAGGTTGGCACCGTCGGAGCCCGAGGCCACGGCGCTGACGGTGGCCCCGGGTGCCAGGTTCGGCCCGTCCCCGGTCGTCAACGGGACCGGCAACGAGCTCTGCGAGGTGCCATTGCCCGGGTCATCACCCCAACCCCAGGCCGAGCAACTGATAGACGTGTCCTCCGGACTTCCGTTTGCTGGGATGGTGTTGGTCAAAGCGAAGTCCGCTTGTTCGGAGAGCCCGGGAACAGAGGCGGTGACCGTGTAGGAACCGGCCACGGCTCCGGCCGTGAAGGTCGACGACTCCGCCACACCGTCGGAGCTCGTCACCGTGTCGACGGTCGACCCGTTGGCAAATGTCCCCATGCACGGGGCCGTGAACGTCACCGACGCCCCCGTTACGGGCTTGCCGTTCTTGTCCTTGACGGATGCGCACAGGGCACCGAAGGAGTCACCCACCTGGGCCGACTGCGGGATCGGCTCGTTAGCGCTGCACGCCGTCGGGCCGATGGAGGTGGCCGCGTCGGTGGTCACGTCGAAGCACTCGTCGGTGCTCGTGTCGTTCTTGCCGTTGTAGTTGGCGTCCTTCGAGGCGTAGTAGGTGGCGATGCACCACCACCCGGCATCCGGTGGCGTCCAGGACCCCGAGCCAGTGGTCGAGTAATCGGTGCCCGAGACCTGGCTGAGCATGTTGTTGGTTGACACCACCTGCTTATTGCTCGATGTATCGGTACAACCGGTAGAACCCGTCGGTTCCATGGTGGTGGCTCCGCACGCATAGAAGTCGACCGACCCCGTGGGCGCCGGGTAACCGGCGCCGGCGCCGGTGACCGTGGCCGTGTCGGTGATGGAGCTGCCGAGGGGCTCACTCCCGTTGGTCAGCCCCGACAGCATGGTCGATACCGTCGGGGTGGTCAGGTCCAGAGTCTCGAGGAGGCCGTCGAAATCCTCAGAGACGTCGTAGTAGAACCCCCCGGCGACGCACGATGTCGCAGACCAGCACGACACGGCGGACAGCTCGAGATAGGGATCCGAGTTCGAAGACGGGTTCACAAGTGGGCCGCTGTCCGGAGCCTCAGAAGCGGCCCACATCGATCCGCCCTGGGTGGGGGTCTCCACCTCGATGAGGCCGTCTGTATTGCCGGACGGGTCACTGTAGTACCCCACAGCCACACACGATGTCGCGGAAACGCACGATACGCCCGAGAGTTGAACCTCGCTCGCGTTCAGGTTCGTGGTCGGGGCGGTCGAAGCCGTCCAGCCGTCAGCGGGGCTCCCGGTCACGATGACTCCGTATTGGTTGAAAGAGGAGTCGGTGGTGAATCCGACGCCGACGCACGACGACGACGTTGCGACGCACGACACGCCATAGAGTTGAACACCGATTTCGCTGGGACCGCTGGTCGCGGTCGAAGTCGTCCAGGGCGACCCGGTATCGGAGGGGTTCCCGGTCGCGATGAGGTAGTCGCTTTCCTGAGCGAAGGCGCTGTAGGTCCCCACGGCGACGCACGATGTGGCGGAAAGGCACGACACACCGGAGAGCCCCGCCAGAGTTGAGGCCGTGTTCAGGCCGGAAGCGGTCCACGCGCCCGTCAGGCTCCCCGTGACGATGAGTCCCAGGTAATTGGCGAGGGAGCCGGAGGAGGCGTTGTAGTACCCCACGGCGACGCACGCAGCCGTCGACGGGCACGACACGCTCACGAGAGACAAATCAGGATCGGACGCGTTCGGTTGTGGGTTCATACCGCTGGTAGAGAAGCTGGAAGACACCCACCCCCAGTTCGTTCCGGTGAGAGTTCCGACCTCGATGTCGCTGCCCCCCACGCTAACGCATGAGGACGCAGACAGGCACGACACTCCCCACGCTATGAACCCAGGATTGGAATCCGTCCAACCCCAGATGCCGCCGGTGAGGGTTCCGGTCTCGACGAGGCCGTCGAAATTACCTGAGCGGTCCATGTAGTACCCCACGGCGACGCACGATGTCGCCGATCCGCATGACACGTCATTGATATAGACACCGGGACTCGAGCTCGGGGTCGGGTCGAGGGTGGGGTTGTCCGTCGGGGCCGTGCTCGGCGTCCATGGAGTGGCCGCGCTGGCTGGGGTGGACGTGGCGAGGGTGATACCCACGACCAACGGGAGCAACAGCCCCAGGCCCATTCCAAGCCGCCCCAACCAACCCCTGGCTGCCGCGGTGTTCGTCGGCGTGCTGCCACCTTTACAACGACGATCGCTCACCGAACCCCCCGCCCCTGGTCCCAGGTGCCGCCCGAAGAACGAGGAATCGCCGAAAGCGGTCCCCGCCCGGGACGGATTCGGGAAGCCTTGTCAATAAGGGTTGACCTTGTCAAGCGGCCTTGCGTGAGTGTCGACCCGGTTCGGCCGCTGGTCTCTTCGCCGGTCCGTCACGTCCGGCCGTCTTTGGTCAGATCTTCAGATCCTCTGCGCCCGACGGGACGCCGTCACCGACGGAGGCCGGGTGGGGCACGGCGGTCACCTGCGGGGCGACGCTAGGGTCCCTCCCGTGCGTTTCGGGATCGACATCGCCCAGCAGCGTCAGGAGTTCGACGAGATCGTGGCCCGGGCCCGGTTCGTCGAGGATCTCGGATTCGACGGTGCCTGGGGCTTCGACCATTTCGTCCCCATGTACGGCGAGGGCCCGGGGAACTGCTTCGAGGGGATGACCACCCTGGCCGCCCTGGCCTCCGCCACCACCCGGATCCGCCTCGGGCTCCTCGTCACGGGCGTGACCTACCGTCATCCGTCGGTGCTGGCCGCCGAGGCGGTGACGGTGGACCACGCCTCGCACGGACGTCTGGAATTGGCCATGGGCGCCGCCTGGTTCGACGCCGAGCACCGTCAGCTGGGGATCGATTTTCCCGGCACCGGCGCCCGCTTCGACCGCTTGGAGGACGCTCTCGAGATCGTCACCCGCCTGTTCACCGGTGACGTCGTCTCCTACCAGGGACACGGGATCAGCCTGGACGGCGCCCGCCTGCGGCCCGCACCCGTCCAGCGTCCGCACCCGCCGATCTGGATCGGCGGTTCGGGGACCCGCCGGACCCTTCCGCTGGCGGCGCGGTTCGCCGACGTCTGGCACACCTACGCGTCCCCGGACCGGTACGCCGTCCTCTCGGCCACCCTCGACCGGCTGGCCGAAGGCGCCGGTCGTGATCCGGCGGCCATCGGTCGGGCCTCGTCGTTGTCGCTGTCGGAGCCCTGGGACGAGGTCACCGCCAACGCCGTCGCCATGGGCCGGGCCGGCGTGGGCTACCTGGTCTGCGGCTGGCCCGGCGAAGGGCGGGACCGGGTGGAGGAGTTCGCCACCCGCGTCATGCCCGCGCTGGCCGGCTGAGCACGCCGGGCCCGACGCCGCCGCACGTCCGTCCGCGTCACGATCCCACGAAGCGCGGCGCCCGACCGGCCAACACCGCCGTCACACCCTCGACGGCGTCGGCCGTTCCGGCCAGGACCGTCTGCTCCGCCAATTCATGGCGCATGGCGGCGCGGACGGCAGCGCCGAGACCCGCGCGCAACGTGGCCCGGGTGGAGGCGACGGCCAGGGGGGCGCCCGCCGCCATCTGCCCGGCCACCTCGAGGGCGGCCCCCATCTCGTCACCGGCGGGGACCGCTCTCTGCGCCAGTCCCATCCCCACCGCCTCGTCGGCGCCCAGGCGCCGGCCGGTGAGGAAGAGCTCGGCAGCGCGCGCCGGCCCGATGACGTCGGGGAGGACCCTGCTGAGGGCGAATCCGGGATGGATGCCCAGACGGACGAAGTTGGCCTGGAACCATCCACCGGCGCCCATCACACGAACGTCACAGGCCAGGGCCAGGCCGAAGCCGGCACCGATGGCGGCACCGTGGACGGCGGCCACCACCGGGACCGGGGTCTCGAAGACCCGCGCGGCCTGGACATAGAAGGCGCGCGTCCGGGCTTCGAAACCGCCTTCCTCGGTGGGGTCGGGGGCATCGTCGGAGCGGAAGTCGGCTCCGGCGCAGAAGGACCGACCGACCGAACCGAGAACGGCCGCCCGCGCCTGACCCCGCAACCCCTCCAGGGCGTCGGCCACCTGACGCAGGAGCGGTTCCGTCAGCAGGTTGTGTGGCGGCCGACGCAGGGTCACGATCCCGACGTCCCCGTCGACCGAGACGGACACCGTCTCCTCCCCACGCCCGTCGGGCGCGGGGGTCATCGACGACGGACGCCGGTGCGTCGGTTCCTGGCCAGCTCCGTCTCGGCCCGGGAGATGATCTCGTCGAGGGTGTCGTCGCCGCCCAGCTCGGCGAACCCGATACTGGCCGATCCGCCGTTGGACTCCTCGGCCAGGATGACCCCGAACTCGTTGGCCCGGAGCTCGGCGGTGGCCATGTCGGCCCCGGGCAGGGAGAACAGGAACTCGTCCCCGCCCAGTCGCATGATCACGTCGTAGGAGCGGAGAGTGGCCCGAAGCGCCGCCGTGACCTTGCGGAGCAACTCGTCTCCGGCACGCGGGCCGGCGGTGCCGTTGAGCTCCTTCAGCCCGTCGACGTCGAGGTAGCCGATCACGAACCGCCGGCCGGCGCGTCGGCACCGGTCGAGATCGCGCCCGAGGGCGGCGAAGCCCGCTTGACGGTTGAGCACCCCCGTCAGCTCGTCGCGCGTCAGCCGGTCGCCCTCGTACTCACCATCGGGGTCACTGTCCCCATGACCGTGGGACCCCTCGGCCTTCACCGACCGCAGCGGCGTCGCCCCCCGCTCCCGGTGGGCCGGCTCGGCCGGACCGGCCGGCCCGCTGGGCGGCTGCGGCGGGCGACGGGGGAGCAACCGCACACCGGGATCGGGTTCGGGCCCCGGTACGGCCGCCTCGCCGACGCGCCGATGGTCGGTGAGGGTGTGGCCCTGGGCGCTCGGATGGGACTGGGTGCGGGGCTGGTTCTGCCCTCGCACCGGGACCTCCGGCGTCGGGAGATCGTCGGCGTCGGCCCGGGGGACGACGCCGCGCACGAGATCGGCCCACAGATTGACGATCCCGCTCAGCTGGACCGCCATCACGTCGAGGATGGCGTCGCGTTCGTCGGGGTCGAGATGCCGCAGCCGGGCGTACATGAGGGTGGCTCCGTCGGACAGGGCCGAGGCCACCTCGAGGAGCCGGTGACCGGGGACGACGGGGAAGTCGTCGATGAAGGGACTCACCTTCGGGGCCGGATCCTGCGAGATGGCCGAGAGTCGTCCGCGTTCCACCCGGACGCCGTCGTCGAGGTCCTGCATGTCAGAAACCCCCTGTCGGGTCGCCTCCAGCGATAGGCAGGAAGTTACACGGGTGTGACTTATCGACCGCGGATCGTCACGACGGCGACCCGGACCGGGCCCGGTCCATGGACGGACCGAGGGCGTCGAAGGCGCCGGGGACGTCGCCCGGATCGGTGACGAAGAGCAGGGCGGCGACGGCGTCGGCCCCGGCTGCCGCGTACTGCTCCACCGTGGCCGGGCTGAGCTCCTGGAAGTAGGGACAGACCGTCACCGTGATCTCGTCCCGGGACCGGCCCTCGGCGGCCAGGAGGGCGTCGAGGCGCGCCAGGGGGGCGGCGAGGTCGGCCGGGGGTCGGTTGAACGAGTGCCATCCCCGTCCCACCCGCGCCGTCCGGCGCAGCGCGGCGTCACTCTCACCCCCGATGTGGATGGGCGGGTGCGGGAGCTGAACCGGCTTGGGGAACTGGTGGCACGGAGCCAACGTGTAGAAGTCGCCGGTGAACGACGACGGATCGTCGCACCACAGGCTCTTCAGCACCCCGAGGTAATCGTCGGTCCGCGCCCCGCGTCGCTCCCACGGCACCTCGAGGGCGCCGAACTCCTCGCGCAACCACCCCACCCCGACCCCGAGGTCGACGCGCCCGTGGGACAGCCAGTCCAGTGTGGCCACTTCCTTGGCCGTGTACACGGGGTTGCGCTGGGGGAGAAGGCACATGGCCGTCCCCAGCCGGATCCGCGTGGTCAGGGCCGCCAGGTAGGCCAGAGTGGTGAACGGTTCGAGGAGCCCCGTCTGCGCCGGGAGCGGCAGCCGACCGTCGTCGGAGTAGGGATAGCTCGAGGCGTACTCCTCGAAGGTCACCACGTGCTCGCCCACCCAGATGGTGTGGACGCCGCGCTCCTCGGCCTGGCGCCCGATGGCGGTCAGGAGCTCGGGCGTCGTGAACGGATTGGCGGTCGGCAGCCAGACATCGAATTCCATGGGGTCATCTTCACCGCAGATGGAGTCCGCCGTCGATCAGGACCACCTCGCCGGTGACGTACCGGGCGCCGACGAGCGAGAGGATGACCTCGGCGATGTCCGTCGGGGTGCCCGAGCGCCGGAGCGGGGCCTGGGCCTCCACGAAGGCGCGGACGTCGCCCCACCCCGCCGTCCACGGGGTGTCGACGAGACCGGGAGCGACGGCGTTGACCCGGATCTCCGGTCCGAGGACGTTGGCCAACAGGACCGTCATGTGACTGAGGGCGGCCTTGGAGGCGGCGTAGGGGATCGAGCTTCCCACCGCCCGGTGACCGGCCAGGGAGGAGACGTTCACGATGCATCCGTCGCCGCCGTCCTGCAGGTGGGGGACGGCGGCCACCGTCACCTGCCAGGTCCCGATGACGTTGACCCCGAAGATCCGGCGCCAGACGTCGGGGCTGGCGGCGGTCAGGTCGGGGTGGGGGATGACGGCCGTCGTCCCGGCGTTGTTGATCAGGATGTCCAGTCCACCGTGGCGTTGGACGGTGGTGGCCACCAAGGTCTCGGCCTGACCGTCGTCGGCGATGTCGGCCCGGATGTAGCTGGCCTCGGGGAGCTCGGCGGCGAGGGCTTCGCCCGCCTCCACCGACGAGGACGAGTTGACGACCACGGTGGCCCCGGCGTCGGCCAGCATGCGGGCCGTGGCCGCCCCGATCCCGCTCGAGGATCCTGTCACCAGGGCCACCTTTCCCTGCAGGTCGGTCTCCGCCACCGTTCCCCCTCCCGGACCCGGCCCGCGCGACCGCCGGCGAGGCTACCGCTCGTGGTCGGTGTCCTCGCCGGCTGCTTCGCCGCCGCTTCGACGGCCGCCTTGGCGGCGTGGCCTACGTTGTCCGGGTGCGCCTCGTCAGCTTCCGGGTCGGTTCGACGACGGAGCCGGCCCGCACCGGCGTCCTCGTGGGCGACGAGGTGGTCGACCTCACCGACGACGCCGTGGGACTGCCCGGTGACATGGCGGACCTGCTGGCCGCCGGCGCGGTGGCCTTGGAGGCGGCCGCCGGGGCGCCGTCCACCTCGGCTGCCCGGCACCCCCTCGATGCCGTGGCGCTCCTGGCACCGGTCCCCCGCCCGCCCAAGGTGATGGGGATCGGGATGAATTACGCCGCCCACGTGGCCGAGATCGGACGGCCGGCGCCCGAGCACCAGGTCTGGTTCAACAAGCAGCGCACCTGTGTGATCGCGCCGGCCGAGGCCATCGAGATCCCGGTGGTCTCGCCCCAGGTCGACTACGAGGGCGAGCTCGCCTTCGTCATCGGACGCCGCTGCCGCCATGTCCCGGCGGCCGAGGCGGCGTCGGTGGTGGCCGGCTTCACCGTCATGAACGACGTCAGTGTCCGCGACTGGCAGTGGCGGGTCCCCACCTGGACGATGGGAAAGTCCTTCGACACCCACGGTCCCCTGGGTCCCTGTCTCGTCACCACCGACGAAGTGGCCGACCCCCACCACCTTCGTCTGCGGACGTGGGTCAACGACGAGCTGCGCCAGGACTCGTCCACCGACGACATGATCTTCTCGTGCTGGGCCATGGTGGAGGAGCTCTCCACCGTCTTCACCCTGGAGCCGGGCGACGTGGTCTCCACCGGCACCCCGGCCGGGGTGGGGGCGAGCTTCGACCCGCCCAAGTGGTTGGTGGCCGGCGACACCGTCCGGATCGAGGTCGAGGGTGTGGGTGTGCTCCAGAACCCGGTCATCGACGAGGACGCCCCGGGGCGCTCGTAGCCTGGGAGGCGATGACCGACGGGGGACCGGACTCCGAGCGTCGCCAGGTCCTGCGGGTGACGCGTGGGGTGGTCATCCCCTTCGACGAACTGCTCTGGCGGTTCACCACCAGCGGCGGCCCCGGGGGCCAGCACGCCAACAAGACGAGCACCCGCGCCGAGGTCCGCTTCGACATCGGGTCGTCACCCTCGCTCGGACCGCGCCAGCGGGCCCGGCTCCTCGAAAAGCTGGGTCCCACCGTCCGGGTGTCGGCCGGCGAGGAGCGCTCCCAGTCCCGCAACCGCGAGGTGGCCCTGCGCCGGCTGGCCGCCCGCCTGGCCGAGGGACTGCGCCCCGAACGGCCCCGCCTCCCCACCCGGCCCACGCCGGGCTCGAAGATCCGCCGGCTCGAGGACAAGCGCCGCCAGTCGACCCGCAAGCGCGACCGCGCCGTCGGCGACGACGATTAGCGCCCGTCCTCGCCCAGCCCGCCCCATTCCCTGCAACGGTTGGGGGGGAGCTGTGCGTCGGTACAGACATGGGGCAGGAGGCACCGGTGTCGTTGCCGGACAGCGAGAGTGACGCCGGAGGAGCCCTCGGTGAGCTGTTCCGCAGCACCTGGACCGACCTGGTCCGGCTGGCCGCCTTCCTCACGGGATCGCTGCCGGCCGCCGAAGACCTCGTCCAGGACACCTTCCTGCGCTTCGGGGCGCGTCCGGCCCCCCTCCCGGACGATCCGACGAGGTACCTGCGGACCTCGGTGGTGAACGCCTGTCGCTCCTATCACCGGCGTCGCCTGGTCGAACGCCGCCACCGCCCGGCGCTGGCCCACCCCGGCACGGACGACCCCGACGAGTTGTGGGACGTCCTCGACCGCCTCACCCACCGCCAGAGGACGGCCCTGGTGCTGCGCTACTACGCCGACCTCCCCGAGGAGGAGATCGCCGCCGTCCTGCGTTGCCGCCCCTCGACGGTGCGCAGCCTGGTGCGCCGTGGCCTGGCCCGGCTGAGAGAGGAGCTTTCGTCATGACCGGTCCCCGACAGACCCCCGACGGCTCCGACGACGGCACCGGCACCACGCTCCGCCACATGTTCGCCGCCGCCGCCGCCCGGATCACCCCTACGCGACCGGCTCCGGTCCCTGGCCTCGGGGCGACGGCGCCCCGCGCTCCCCGACGGGTGCCCTGGGGGGTGACCGTGGCTCTCGCCCTGTGCGTGGCGGTGGCCGTGGCCGTGGTGGTCGACGTCCATCCCTCAGGTGTCCGACCGGCCGGGGGCAGCGGCGTGGCCGGCCAGCTGCTGATCGTGAAGTCCGACGGAGCGGTGCAGTTGCTGTCGCCCGACACCGGTGCCGTCGTGCGGACGCTCGTCGGTCCCTCGCCCGTCGACGCAGACGGCCGGCACCTCGGTCGACCGGTCGGGATCACCGCCGCCGGCGATGTCGCCTACATCGGCTACCTGGCGCCGAGCCCGGTCATCGAGAGCATCCCCTTCGGCGGCGGGACTCCCACCTTCGTGACCGACGGCCTCGATCCGTCGGCCAGCCACGACGGCACCGAGCTCGCCTTCTTCGAAGTGACCCCGGGTGCCTCGTCGGGAGCCGTGGCCATCCGGGTCCTGGCCACCGGAGCGCAGCACGCCGTCTACTCGTCGCCATCCGGCCCCATCGTCGACGGGCTCTCGTGGTCGGCCGACGACACCCAGCTGGCGGTGAGCGGACTCTTCGTGCCGTCGACCCCTCTCAGTATCGAGGAAGGCGTTCAGCTCCTCGATCTGGACCAGCCCGTGTCGTCCACCAATCCCCGTTTCCTGGGCACTCCGACGGCGCTCACGGCCGGCACCTCCATATGGACGGACGCGCAGTTCCTGGACTCCGGCGACGTCGCCGTCCTCTCGAACAGACCCGCCCGCAGCCCCTGCCAGGCCGCTCCCACCCAGGTGCTGTCGGTCGACCCGACCACGGGGCGGGCCACCACGCTGGCAACCGTTGCCTTCCAGATCACCGACGCCGTCTTCGATCAGACGGGAGGACTCGTCGCCTTTCAAGCGACGGAGGCTCCGGCGACGTGTCGAGCGGCGCCGACCACCACGACGAAAACGACGACAACG
This sequence comes from uncultured Acidimicrobiaceae bacterium, assembly GCA_963800065.1. GTDB lineage: Bacteria > Actinomycetota > Acidimicrobiia > Acidimicrobiales > UBA8190 > CAWJFJ01. The sequence goes on from CAWCZO010000008.1 coordinate 10,573, forward strand.
ACGACGACACCGACGAACGGGGTCACCGGGCGCGTCGAAGTCACCGGTGGTGGTTCTTTTTCCACGACCATCGGGGCTGTCGCCTCGCAGTACGTCCTCGACGGGTGGTCGGATGGCACAACGAGGACGCTGGCGACCGCGGTGACCGCCGTCGCCTTGGTCCCCTAGACGCGCTCCGGGCGCAGCAGCGCGTCGCTCCCGCCGTCGACGAAGAGCAGCGACCCGTGGATGAATCCGTTCACGGGATCGAGGAGGAATCCGACGGCGCCGGCGATCTCGCCGGCCGTGGCCCGCCGACCGACGGGAACGGGGAGGGCCTCGACCAGGGGGCCGAGGGTCTTGTCGGCCAGGGACGCCGCCAGCAGCGGGGTGTCGACCGGCCCCGGTGCCACGGCGTTCAGCCGGACGCCCTCCCCGGCCCACCTCCCCGCCCGCCGTCGCAGTCCGATGGTCATGGCCAGCTTGGACATCCCGTAGACGGTGGCCCCGTCCAGGGTGGCGGCCATGGCGCAGGACTTCTCCTCGTCGTCGGTCAGGAGGAGGTCGACGAAGGCCTGGTTGGCCGGCGTCAGGGTGGCCCCGTTGGAGGAGATGGCCACGGCCGCCGGTGCCTCGCCGCCGGCCAACGCCGGGAGGAGGCCGTCGAGGTAGGCCAGGGCGCCGAAGTAGTTGACCCTGACGATGTCCTCGAAGGGGCGGACATGGGGGCCGAGGCCGGCGCAGGCGACGAGCCCGTCGAGGTGTCCGCCCGACAGCTCCGTCGTCTTCGTCACCGCCTCGCCCCGGCCGTCGGGGGTGGAGAGGTCGGCGATCACCTCGGCGTCGCGCCGGTCGACCCCCACCACCTTCAGACCGCTGCGCTCGAAGCGCTCCCGCACGGCGGCGCCGATGCCGGATGCCGATCCGCTGACGGCGATGGTCCGTCGCCGTCGCTCGGGCGCCGGGGGAGGGGCGGTCCTGGCGGCGGCCCGCCGGTCTGAGCTCTTCGGCGATTCGGGCGTGGTCACGCCCGGAGTTGTAGCCGACGGAGCAGGAGGCTGTCGTCCCCGGAGCCGCGATTACCCGCTGCAGTCGTGACAGAGCGAGGTCGACGGCCCGGTGGCCTGCGTCGTGCTCCGGACGAGGAAGCACGACCGGCACACGAATTCATCGGGTCCGCACGCGGGCACCTTGCCGTCGCCGGCCCCGGTCGGGGCGCCGGGGACGGCCTCGGGATCGCTCTCGGGATCCTCGTCGCCGGCCAGCTTCTCCCGCAGGATCCGGTCGAGGCTCTCCTCGAGGTCCTCGAGGTCCTCGACCTCCAGGTCGTCGAGGTCCTCGACCTCCAGGTCGTCGAGAGCGGCGGCCACCGGGGCGCCCGACGTCTGCGGGTCGTCGGCACCGTCCCCGGGGTCGGCGTCGTCCCCGTCGTGGACGAGGTGGTCCAGGCTGATCTCCAGGGCGACCTCGTCGACCTCGTCCTCGAGGTCGACCTGATTGTCGAGATCCTCTTCGAGCAGAGCCTCCTCGTCCACCTCGAGGACGGCCAGCTCCTCGGGGGCCTCGAGGTCCGGTTCGCCTTCGGTGAAGTGTTCGTCCTCCGGGCTGCCCTGGCGTTCGATCACCCGCACGTCGGCTCTCCCGTCGTCGGTCGTCCTCCCGTCAGCTTCAGCTTTCCCGGGCCTCCCTGACAAGAGGTCAATTTGTGACTAGATCACCACTCTCCGCAATATATCAGCCGACCTGGCCCGAGACGTAGGCCGTGGTACGGGGGTCCTTCGGGGTGTCGAAGAGATCCTCGGTCTGCCCGTACTCGATGAGCTCACCGGTGGCCCGGTCCTCGCCGAGGAGGAAGAAGGCCGTGTCGTGCGACACCCGGGTGGCCTGGAACATGTTGTGGGTGACGAGTCCGATCGTCACGTCGGTCGACAACCGGATGATGAGCTCCTCGATCTTGGCCGTGGCGATGGGGTCGAGCGCCGAGCAGGGCTCGTCCATCAGGAGCACCTCGGGCTCGATGGCCAGAGCGCGGGCGATGCACAGACGTTGTTGCTGTCCGCCCGACAGCCGCACGGCGGGCGTCTGCAGGCGGTCCTTCACCAGGTCCCGCAAGGCGGCATGGTGCAGCGCCGCCTCGGCCGCCTCCCGCAGGCCGGCCACCACGTTGTCGAAGATGCTCATGGTGGGGAACGGGTTCGGCCGCTGGAAGACCATCCCCACCCGGCTCCGGACGAGCTCGGGCTGGGTGTCGCGGGCGTAGACGTCGAGGTCGCCGACCGTCACCCATCCGGTGACCTTCCCCCCGGTGTCGTCGTGCAGACGGTTGACGGCCCGCGGGATGGTCGTCTTCCCGCACCCGACGGCCCCACCAGGACGCCGGTTACCGGGGTCCGCTGGGCCGGAGGGATCTCCTCGAGCGTGCTCTCGCCTGCGGTCACCGGTTCAAGCGGATCGACGTCGTCGGGCACGGCGCCGTTCCCTCCTTCTCACTTCATTAAATCCACAAGAAAAGATGATTTGAGAGTAACCCGTCGGGCTCTTTTCCGTGGTCTGCATCGCCATGGCGCGCCCGCCGGCTCCCCACCGGGCAGAATCGGGAGGTGCACATCCCTGCCAAGGTCGACTACGGCATGCGCGCCCTCCTGGCCCTGACCGCCCGGGGGGAGCCCACCACGGCCGAGGCCCTGGCCGAGGCCCAGTCCCTGCCCTCGAAGTTCCTGGGGGCCATCTTGAACGACCTCCGGCGAGCGGGGATCGTGGCCAGCCAGCGGGGGTCCGAGGGCGGTTACCGGTTGGCCCGCCCGGCGTCGGAGATCTCGGTGGCCGACGTGATGCGGGCCCTCGACGGGCCCCTGGCCGAGGTCCGGGGCCTCCGGCCCGAGGCGGCCCGCTACGACGGCCCCGCCGAGCACCTCCAAGACGTCTGGATCGCCGTCCGCGCCAGCCTCCGCAGCGTCCTCGAACGGGTCACCCTCGACGACGTCGTCCAAGGGCGCCTGCCCCGGTCGGTGGCCAAGCTGACGGAAGATCCCGACGCCTGGGCCCCGCCGCGCGCCCGCTGACCGTCCTCCTCCTCAGGCCTCCGTGGGCAGGGCGTCGGGCCGGGGGACGAGGTGGAAGAGCGAGTGACCCCAGACCTCGTCCAGGAATTCGGCGATGTGGGTGGTCAGTCGCTCGGGGACGAAGCGCAGCTCGATCACGGACCGGGCCTCGACCAGCCGGGCCCGGGGGACCTGCCGGGCCAGGTGGTCGGCGTCGGTGAAGGGGTGGATGAAGTCGATCTTGTGCCCGATGACGAGGGTCGGCGCGGTGATGGCGTGCCGCTCCTCGTAGGTCGGGGTGATGGGCCCGGCGAGCATTCCGTGGAGGACGGCCGTCGTCTCCTCCGGATCGAGCGTCAACGTGGTCACGATGCTGTCGACGGGCCCGATGGTGGTCCGGGGGAGCCGACGCGCCAGCCAGGCCACGGCCCGGGCCAGCGGTGCGGCGTAGTGGACCCCGAGGAGCATCGGTAAGAAGACGAGGGCGGCGCCGGGCACGGCCCACTCGAGCACCGGCATCTCGATCAGGAGCCCCCGCACGCGCTCCGGGGCCTGCGCCGCCACCTGCAGCGAGACGTTGGCGCCCAGCGAGACGCCGCCGATGACGGCCTCCTCGATCCCCAGCTCGTCGAGGAGGGCCACCACGTAGTGGGCGTAGGAGTCGATCCGGTGGGCCGACGCGTGGCGGGGCTTGTCCGAGCGCCCGTGCCCGGGGAGGTCGAGGAGGATGACCCGGTGGCCGGCGGCGGCCAGATCGGAGGCCAGCCGGCGGTTCATCTGGCTGTCGAGGAGGATCCCGTGCATGAAGACGAGGACGTTCGGCCCCGTCCCGTAGACCTCGTAGTGGATCTGGAGCCCCTCGACCTGGAACGACCCGTCGGTGAACGGCCCCCGGTCGAACAGGGCGCTGATGGTGGCGACGGGCGCCAGGAGGGAGACGTCAACGGCCGTGGCCGTCCGCCGGGACCAGCCCCGCCAGCCGCCGCGATCCTCCCGCCGGTCGCCTTCGTCGGTGGCCCGCCCGGTGGCCTCGGTGGCCGGCCCGGTGATGACCGGGCCCGCACCGGCAAGACCAGGAGTGGCCGGTTCACCGCTCCGCGCGCTCGGAACCATGCCTTCCAGGCTAGCGGGAAGGCCTTACCTATTGGGAACGCATTGGGAAACGGGCCCCGACCCGGCGCCCGCCGGCGCATCCGATTCCCGGGCCAACGGGGTCAGCGCATGGCAGAACCCTAGGATCGGGGCCCGCCCGGTTCCGGGCGGGAGACGGCGGGAGACACGGTTTCGGTGGCGTTCGAAGGCAGCCAGATCACCAGGAGCGTGACCCGGGTCGCGGGGTTCCGCGATCCGGAGTTCGACTACCAGCTCCTCCGGGCCATGGGGGCGGCCGACTACGGCGGTGCCACGGTGGGCGAGTGCCTGGCGGCGGCGGGGATGATCACCGACGGCGACACCGGCAGCTGGGTGTCGGCCTTCGGCGCCCTGGCCACCCGGGTGGAGGCCCGGGCCCACGCGTGCCTCGACGCCGGCCACGGTGTCAGTGCCCGCGATCACTTCCTGCGCGCCTCGACCTACCACCGGACGGCCGAGTACTACGCCGAGGCCGACCCCCTCGTCCTGGCCGAGTGCGGTCGTCGCAGCCGTGCCTGCTTCGAGGCCGCCGCCGCTCTCTTCGATCCCCCCGTGGAGCCCCTGTCGATCCCCTTCGAGGGAGGACTCCTCCCCGGCTATCTGGTCCGGCCCCGGGCCGGGACGGCCCCGACGGGACGGCCCCGGGGCACCCTGGTGGCCTTCGGCGGCTTCGATTCGGGGGCCGAGGAGATGTACTTCCAGCTGGGAGCGCCCGGGGCGGCGCGCGGCTGGCAGATCGTCCTCTTCGACGGTCCCGGCCAGACCGGATGCATGCGCGCCAATCCCACCATGACCTACCGGCCCGACTACGAGGCCCCGGTCGGGGCCGTCCTCGACGACACCGAAGCCCGCCTCGGTGCCGGCGGGGGATTCGTGGCCCTGGCCGGGATGAGCATCGGCGGCTACTTCGCGGCGCGTACGGCGGCCCATGACGGGCGGGTCAAGGCGCTGGTGGCCGACAGCCCCCTGGTCGACCTCTACCGCTACTTCGAGGCCTTCCTCGGTCCCGAGGTCTTCCGGATGCATCGCGACATCCGACCGGAGGACGTCGCCGGCGTCCCCGAGGATCTCCTCCCCGCCCAGATGCTCTGGGGGATCGCCGCTGTCTGCCGCCGCTTCGGGGTGGCTTCGCTCCACGAGTGGAAGGCCCAGCTCGACCGCTACCGGCTGGGGTCGGCCCTCCAGAGGGTGTCGTGTCCCTCTCTGGCCCTCGTCGGCCTGCGGGAGGGGGAGGAGGTTCTCCGCCAGAACGAGGAGTTCACGGCCGGGGTGTCGGGCCCGGTCACCACCCACGGATTCTCCGTCGACGACGGTGCCGACGCCCACTGCCAGGCCAACAACCTCCGTCTGGCCGCTCAGGTCGTCTACGACTGGCTCGACGAGCTCACCCCCCCGACCTGAGCGGCCGCCTCTCAGGTCAGGCCGAGTCGGCGCGCGCAGGAGGGCCACGGGCCCCAACCGCGGCGGGCCTGAAGATCCTGGGCGGCCTGGTCCTGCTGGGCCGGCGACGCCTGGGAGGGGAGACCCCCGAGACCCAGGCTCCGCCACGTCCCCAAACTGAATTGGTAGGCGCCGTAGTAGCCGTTTCCGGTGTCGTCCCGGTAGTTGTCGCCCGACTCGCACTGGCGCAGCGCCACGAAGGGGTCGGGTGGCGCCGGGGCCGGTCTCACCGCCGGGGCCGGAACCGGTGCCGGCGCCGACCGCGCCGCGGCGACCACGGGGACCAGACGGATCCGGGCCGCCACGGCCTTGAGATAGGCGTCGCCCTCGGCCTGTCTCCGGGCCACCGCCGCCTGGTAGGCGGCGACCTCGGCGCGCTGGGCGGCCAGGGCGGCGGTCACCTCGGCGCGCTGGGTCAGCTGGGCCACGCGGACGTCCCATACCAGCGCCTGGGTCCCGAAGGGCGAGGACAGATTGGCCACCGCCCGGCGCAGCACGAGGTCGAACAGGGCCTGGCGGTCCCGGCCGGTGGCCGCCACCGCGGCCGTCTCGTGGACGACGGCCGCCCGACTGGCGGGCGCGACGGTGACGCCGGCGGGAAGTTCCGCCGATGTCAGTTGGACGCCGGCACCAGAGGGGCCGGGTGTTCCATGGAGAGAGTCCGACCGGTGGGCGAAGGTGCCCAGGCCGATCAGGATGGCGATGACAACGCCTGAGATTCGGTGCTTCCGCATCTTGTGCCTTCCCTTGAGTCACGGGATCCCCGGAGGGCTCCAGGTGGGCTGTGGAATGCGGGCGCCCGTCGTCTGAGCATTCGTCTCGCGGAGCCGGCGCCGGGAAGGGCGGGCGGCCCTGGACATCTGACAGTCCGAACGAGGTGCGGACGGAGCAACCCGGGGCTATGCCGTGGGCGTCTCCTTCTGCCTCCGTGCTGAGCGCGGCTGTGGGCGAGGTGAGGTCATGGAGGGTCCCGGTCGGGTGGGAGCAGCTCGTCACCGGCGCGCTCGACGCGCCGGTCACCGACGAGACGGTCACGGTGGTCCACTGGCGCAGGCCGGTCAGGGCCCGGTCGGCAGCCTCCGCTGCTGCCGCATGGACTCCACCATCCGATGGTTCGGGTCGCAACCACCTTACCGCTTGTGCACGCCTTCGCAAGCCCACCCCGAGGCCGTGGAGGAACCGGGGCTCCCCGTGGGCGGCCGCCGTGTGCGGCGTACCAGGCCTATGACCTGGTCTTTTGCCTAAACGGCGGCGCTCCGGTCGCCCTCCGCGGCCTCCTCCGGCGCCGGACCCGGTCCGCAACCGGGGACCCCATAGAGGGCCGAGAGGGCCTGGCGGAGGGTCTCGTCGGCCTCGTCGCCCGCCTCCCGGACCCCGACCAGGGGGGTGAGCGAGGCGAAGTCGCGGGACAGTAGCCCGGCGTCGGTCTCGGGCCCGACCACCGACCCCTGTCCGGGGGGGCCCAGGTCCAGGCGCAACGTCCCCGACGGCTCCGGGGGGAGTGACACGTGGGGGAGGGCACCGCCGTCACCGGTGTCGTGGACGGCGGACCGGATGGTGCCCCCCCGGGAGAGCCGACCGTGGCGGAGGCCGCGCAGATCGGCCATGGCCACATTGGGGACGTTCAGGTTGAGCGTGGTGCCCGCCGCAGCGTCGGACAGGACGGGGATCAGGCTGCCGGCCAGCGTGGCCGGTGTGTCCCAGGGGACGGGATCCGACCCCCAGCGGATCGACACCGCCAGGCAGCGCAGACCGAAATGGGCGGCCGTGAGGGCGGCCCCGATGGTCCCCGAGTGCAGAGCCGAGCGCCCCACGTTCACCCCGTGGTTGATGCCCGAGACGACGAGGTCGGGTCGGGCCCCGAAGCCGCCCACGCAGGCCAGGATGACGGCCAGGGCCGGCGGTCCGTCGATCCCGTAGGTGGGGACGCCGGCCAGCCCCTCGATCTCGAAGGTCTCGTAGTCGACGCCGTCGCGCGAGTGGACGGGGCCGACGGCGGCACCGGCCCCGCTGTAGTCGACCATGGGGGCCACCACCACCATCTCGTGATCGTGGGCGGCGACCGCCCGGGCCAAGGCGGCGATGCCGGGGGCGCGCACGCCGTCGTCGTTGGTGACCAGGATGCGCAAACGTCCCTCCGCGGCGACCGTGGTGGCGGGCGCCGGTGTCGACTCCGCCAACTACCATACCGGTGCCCGTTCCGGAAGACGGCAGTGCCGGCACCGCCGCCGCCGGTTGCCCGGACGCACCCACTCGCCATCACCATCGATCGCCTCGAGGCCGCCAGATGCCTGCAGCACCCGTGACGGAGTTGTCGCCCGCGGGCGAACAGCACGACATCGGACACGGCCGCCAGCAGGTGGTCGTCACCGAGGTGGGTGCCACTCTGCGCTCCTACACGATCGACGGCGTCCCCGTCATCGACGGCTTCGGCGTCACCGACATGTGCAGTTCCGGTCGTGGCCAGGTGCTGGCTCCGTGGCCAAACCGCCTCGGCGACGGCCGCTACTCGATCGACGGGCGAACGGGACGCGCCGCCTGGGACGAACCGGGCCGGCGCAACGCCATCCACGGGCTGGTCCGATGGTTGCCCTGGCGCCTCCGGTCCCGGGCCCAGAACGTCGTGGTCCTCGGGTGCACGCTCTTCGCCCAGCCCGGCTTCCCGTGGTGTCTCGAGTTCGTCGTCGAGTACCGGCTCGGGCGCGACGGCTTGGTCGTCACCACCGGGGTCAGCAACGCCGACGAGGTCCCGGCCCCGTTCGGACTGGGGTTCCACCCCTATCTCACCGTGGGCTCGCCCACCATCGACTCCGTCCGGCTCACACTGCCCGGACAGCGCTGCCTGGTCACCGACGAGCGGGGCCTGCCCACGGGGGACACCATCGTGGCCGGCAGTGAGCTCGACTTCACCTCGGGGCGCCGGATCGGACCGACGCAACTCGACACCGCCTTCACCGAGCTGGCCCGTGACGTCCACGGCGTGGCCCGTGTCGATCTCGACGACATCGAGACGGGGCGTGGGGTGACGGTGTGGATGGACGACCGCTTCCGGTACGTGATGGCGTACACGGCGGACACCGTCGAACCGGCCGGGAGACGTCGGCAGTCGATCGCCATCGAGCCCATGACGTGCCCCCCCGACGCGCTCCGCTCGGGGACCGATCTGGTCCGGCTGGAGCCGGGGGCGTCCTGGCGCGCCACCTGGGGGATCTCGCCCCGCTGACGTCGGCGCCGGTCGACCGGCGGTCAGGATGCGCTGATCACCTGGGTATCGGACCAGGAGCTCAGGTCGTCACGGGGGAACGGGGCCAGGCGGTCGACCGACAGTGGGCGCCCGAAGAGGAACCCCTGGGCGATATGGCAGCCCAGGGTGCGCAGGGCGTCCACCTGGTCGGGGGTCTCGACACCCTCGGCCACGCACAGAAGGCGCAAGGAGTCGGCCATCCCGATGACGGCGCGCACGATGGCTGTGTCCTCCTGGTTCTCACCGAGCCCGTCGACGAAGCTCCGGTCGATCTTGATCGTCTCGACGGGGAGACGCTTGAGGTAGCTCAGTGACGAGTACCCGGTGCCGAAGTCGTCGATGCAGATGTGCATCCCCTGAGCCTTCAGGGTCTCGAGGACGGCGATGGCGTGTTCGGGATCGCGCATCACAGTGGTCTCGGTCACCTCGAGGAGGAGGCTGTCGCGATCGACCCGGGAGGCGTCGACGATCTCGAGCAGACGCGCGGCGAAGTTCCTCTCCACCAATTGCCGGGGCGAGACGTTGATGGACATCATCAACCGCCACGGCTCCTGGCCGGCTTCGTCGCGCCGTTCCCGCCAGACCACGGCTTGGCGGCACGCTTCGCCGATCACCCAGTACCCGAGGGGGACGATGAGCCCGGTGTCCTCGGCCAGATCGATGAACTCACCGGGGAGGAGCAGCCCACGGGTGGGATGGCGCCAACGGACGAGCGCCTCCACCCCCACCATCGTCGCCGTGTGGAGGTCGACGAAGGGCTGGTAGTGGAGCTCGAATTCGTCGCGTTCCAGGGCGCGATGCAGATCGTTGCCCGTCCGGAGGCGTCTGACCGTCCACGGGTCCTCTTCGAGGTCGTAGAGCTCGATCCCGCCCCGCCCCCGCTCCTTGGCCCGGTACATGGCGGCATCGGCGTTGCGCAGGAGGACGGCGGGCGTGTCGTGGCCCGTGGCGGACAGGGCGATGCCCACGCTGGCCGACACGAAGACCTCGCCCTCGTCGAGCTCGAAGGGTCGGGCCAGGTCGGCCAGGGTGCGTTCGGCCGCCTCGCGGGCGCTGCCGGCGTCGATGACGTCCTCGAAGAGGATGGTGAACTCGTCCCCGCCGAACCGGGCGACGGTGTCACCCGGACGCACCGAACCGCGGATCCTCCCGGCCACAGCCCGCAGCAGTTGGTCGCCGCCGTCGTGACCCATGCTGTCGTTGATGAGCTTGAAGTGGTCGAGGTCGAGGAACATGACCGCCACGTGGCGGGAACCCCGCAACGATCGCGCCAAAGCCAGCTCGAGGCGATCGGCGAACAGCACGCGGTTGGGGAGGTCGGTCAGGGGGTCGTGGATGGCGGCGTGGGCCATCAACGCACTCATGGCCCGGCGCTCGGTGATGTCCTCGATCTGGCCGATGGCGTACAACGGGTTCCCGGAGGCGTCTCTCACGAAGCTGGCGCGCAGGGACGTCCACACGGCGTGACCGTCGGCGTGCAGGTACCGCTTCTCGATCTGGTAGTTGCTCACCTCGCCTGTCAGCAGAAGGGTCCTCCAGGACCGGCTGGCCTCCCGGTCGTCGGGATGGGTGAGGGTGTCCACCGACATCCCCGTCACTTCCTCGAGGTCGCGTCCCACGATCTGGCAGAAAGCCCGGTTGGCCTGCGTCACCAGGCCCTGGCGGCTGGCCAGGATCATGCCGATCGGAGCCTCGTCGAACGAGGTGCGGAACCTCTCCTCGGCGTCGCGCAGGGCCACCTCCGATGCCTTGCTATCGGTGATGTCGTGGAGGTTGGACACCACGCCGGCCACGTCGGGGTCGTCGAGAAGATTGGTGATCGTCACGTCGAACCAGCGCCACGTGTGGTCGGCGGCCCGGACCCGCAGCTCCAGTGAGAGCGGCTCCCCGGCGTCGAGCTTGGCGGCGGCGAAGATGTCGCCCACCCTCTTCATGTCGTCGGGGTGGACAAGGTCGCCCCCGGTCAGGGAGAAGGCCTCACTCGGGTCGTAGCCGAGCTGGTCCTTGAACGACGGGCTCAAGAACGTGACCCGACCCTCGCCATCGGTGACGACGATCATGTCGGCGGCGTGCTGGACGAGGGCCTTGAACCGGCGTTCGGTCCGTTCCCGGGCGGCGAAGACCCACTCGAGGAGTTTGATGGTGAAGACGATCCCGAGCGCCGCCAGGACGGCCAGGCCATGGACGAAGGGTTGGGCCACCAGGGTGGGGGCGATCCCGGTGGCGATGGCCACCTGGCCGATGCCGATGAACAGGACGCTGAAGACCATGGCCGGACGAGCCACCCGGGAGCCGAGGTTGCGCATGCAGTCGGCCACCCCGAACAGAAGGCCGAGGGCCAAGGTGGGACCCCAGCCCACCGAGTAGATCACGATCGTGATGGCGGCCAGGACCGTCCCCACACGGAACTGCAGACGCCATCCCGCCACCGAGGGTTCGGGCCACAGCGCCGCTTCGAGCACGGTGAGGAGGTAGCAGCCGCCGACCAGCAGGGCGATGACCCCGACGGGGAGGTCGGCGATGAAGTGCTTGGACCGGAACAGGGTGAAGACGACCACCACGATGGGGACGGCGAGAATGGTGGGGTCGAGCAGACGACGGCCCAGGCGTCGGGGGAATCCGGGCACGACGGGCAGCGTCGTCTCCCCCGGTTGTCGATCCATGGGCCAGATATCGGCTGGTCGAGACCCCCCCTTGAGACGGTCCGGACCAGGACCGACGGCGTCCGAGCAGGGAGTCCTCACCGGACGGCGGGACTGAGGGCGGCGGGTCCCCTCCCCCCCCTTTTTTCACCGGCGGCCGCCTGGTTAGCCTGCGGGTCTCCCCGGCACGGATGGCCCGTGTCGCGGCGATCAGAGGTGTCCCATGCAGTACGTGAATCTGGGCCGGACGGGTCTGCGGGTGTCGCGGGTCTGTCTCGGCATGATGAGTTTCGGCAACGACAGCGACCGGCCCTGGGTTCTCGACGAGAACGCCGCCGAGCCCATCGTCCGGGCCGCCGTCGACGGTGGTGTCACCTTCTTCGACACGGCCGACACCTATTCCAACGGCGCCAGCGAGGTGGCCACCGGCCGTCTGGTGGGGAAGATGCTCACCCGTGACGAAGTCGTCATCGCCACCAAGGTGTTCATGCCGGTGACCCCGGGCGAGAACGGCGGCGGCCTCTCGCGCAAGCACATCCTCTCCGGCATCGACGCCTCCCTGCGGCGCCTGGGCATGGACTACGTGGACCTCTACCAGATCCACCGCTGGGACGGACGGACGCCGATCGAGGAGACCATGGGTGCCCTGCACGACGTGGTCCGCGCCGGCAAGGCCCGGTACATCGGTGCCAGCAGCATGTTCGCCTGGCAGTTCGCCAAAGCCCAACACGCGGCGGACGACAACGGGTGGACCCGTTTCGTCTCCATGCAACCGCATTACAACCTCCTCTACCGCGAGGAGGAACGCGAGATGATCCCGCAGTGTCTCGACCAGGGTGTCGCCGTCATCCCCTGGAGCCCCTTGGCCCGGGGTGTGCTGGCCGGCAACCGCACCAGGGAGGGCGGGAAGTTGACGACCCGCTCGGACACCGATCCCTTCACCGACTACCTCTACAGCCAGCCCACCGACTTCGATGTCGTGGACCGCGTGGTCGAGATCGCAGACGGCCACGGCGTCGCACCGGCCCAGGTGGCCCTGGCCTGGCTGCTCCGTCGCCCCGGCGTGACCGCTCCGATCGTGGGCGCCACCAAGCTCGGTCACCTGGAGGACGCGCTGGCGGCCGAAGAGCTCGTCCTGGGCGACGACGAGATGGCTCGTCTCGAGGAGCCGTACGTCCCCCATCCCGTGCTCGGTCACTTTTGAGCCAGGACCTGCCGGTCTCGGTCACCGGTCGGCGCCGCTAGCGTTGGCCGTCCCGTTCGTCTTTGAAGCAGACAATCCACGCCAGACCCACGACTCGAGGAGTGACCATGACCGACTCTTCCACCAAGGGAATCAAGACCGTGCTGCATCCTGTTTCCGATCTGGCCGCGGCCAAGCAGGTCTACACCGCCCTGCTCGGCGTGGCGCCGCAGTCCGACGAGTCCTACTACGTCGGCTACGAGGCCGCCGGCCAGCACATCGGGCTGGTGCCGACCGGTGGACCGCAGGTCATGTCCTCACCGGTGGCCTACTGGGAGGTGGCCGACATCGAGGCGAAGCTGGCCGAGGTGACCGCCGCCGGTGCCACCGTGAAGGATCCCCCGCGTAACGTCGGTGGTGGCCGCCTGGTGGCCAGCATCACCGACCCCGATGGCAACGTCCTCGGGCTCCTCCAGGACCCGTGAGTCCCAACAGGTCCTAGGTGTCGAAGAGCACCGGCACCGACGTGGGGGAGCGGAAGATCAGGCCGCGGATGTGGGGGTCGTCCCCGCCGGGGTCGAGCTGGAGCTCGGGCAGTCGGTCGAGCACCGCGTTGACGACGACCCGCGTCTCGAGACGGGCCAGATGCATCCCCAGGCACATGTGGGGACCGAAGGCGAAGGCGAGATGTTGCTGGGGTGTCCGGAAGATGTCGAAGGTGTCGGGACGCTCCCACCGTGTCTCGTCGTGGTTGGCGGACCCGAGGCACGTCGTGATGTCGCCACCGGCGGGGATCGTCACACCGCTCAGCTCGACATCCTCCGTGGCCGTCCGATTGATCATCAGCAGCGGCGGCTCGAGCCTCAGCGCCTCTTCGATGGCCTGATCGAGAAGACCACGGTCGCCCGTGACGGCGGCCAGCTGGTCGGGGTGCGTGAGGAGGAGGAACAGGAGGTTTCCCGACGACCGGTACGTGGTCTCGGCACCGGCCGGGAGAAGGAGCAGGAGGAAGGAGTAGATGGCCTCGTCGGTCAGCTTCTCGCCGTCGATCTCGGCTGTGACGAGGTCGCTGATGACGTCCTGGCGCGGGGACCGTCGTCGTTGGGCCACGACGCCGGCGAAGTAGTTCTTGAGGCTCTCCGACGCCGCCAAACCCCGCTCGATATCGGCGCCGAGCCCGATCAGCTCGATGGACCACCGCTGGAATTGGGCGAAGTCCTCCTCGGGGAGTCCGAGAAGGCGGGCGATGACCCGGACGGGGAACTGGAAGGTGAGCTCCCGGACGAGCTCGGCCTGGCCGCGCCGGGCAAAGCGGTCGATGAGCTCGTTGCAGATGGGGCCGATCAATTCGAGTTCCCATCGCGCCAGCGACCTCTCCCGGAAGGCGTGGGCCACCAGGTTGCGGTGGAGGCGGTGCTCGGGATCGTCCATTCCGAGGATCATGTGCCCCATCACCAGGCCGATGGTGCTGTCGTATCCGGAGGAACTGAAAAGTTTCGCACTGCGGAGGATCCGCGAGCAGTCGTCGAAGCCGAACGCCGTCCACGACTCCGTGGGGGCCATGCCCTCGGGGAGCATGTCGGCACCCATCAGGCTCCCCTTCCACACCGGGGTCGTCGCCCTCTTCTCCGCCAGATCGGGATAGGGATCGCGGAGGTCCCCACCGATGACGTCGTCGAACGCCTCGAACGGGTCGTAGTCGTCGGGCCCGGCCTGCCGCTGCTCAGTCATGGCCCGCCTCCTCATGTCGTGCGACGACGCCACCACGGGCGACGCTACCCGGGACGACGATCGGCCCCGGGGCGCCGCGGTCGGCGTGTCGGAGCAATGACGCCGCTCCCGTGGACAGGAGGGCAGTCATCGCTCCGATCTCCTCATTTGTGACAATAGTGGTTATATCACTACTCTTCGTAGGATCGGACGATGGGGCGATCCCTCTCCTTCCCCACGGCCACCCGGATGGCCGCATCGGCGGTGATGGTCACGGTGATGGGCGTGGCCGGCCTGGGCGCGGCCGGCACCCCGACGGCGTCGGCCACGGTGAGGACGGGAGGCGGCCCCGTCGACGTGGTCGGAACCACAACGGCGCGGGCGGTCACCAACTACACCGATCCCACCATCTCGGGGCCCAGCGGGATCACCACCGGACCCGACGGGGCCCTGTGGTTCACCAACCAGAATTTCAACTCGGTCGGCCGGATCACCACGGCCGGCGTGGTCACCGACCACGTCGATCCGAACAGCTCCATTCCGTTGGGGATCACCACCGGGCCCGACGGGGCCCTGTGGTTCGCCAACCTCGGGAACAACGTGATCGGGAGGATCACCACCACCGGCGCGACCAGTTACTACAGCGATCCGACCATCATCGGTCCGGCGGCGATTACCACCGGGCCCGACGGGGCGCTGTGGTTCACCAATGAAGACTCCATCGGGCGGATCACCACGACCGGGGTGGTCACCGACTACACATCGCCCACCATCGACGAGCCCCTCGGGATCACCACGGGGCCCGACGGGGCCCTGTGGTTCACCAATTACGGGAACAACTCGATCGGGCGGATCACCAAGACGGGGGTGATCACCAACTACTCGGCCGGGCCTATCGACGGCCCCTATGCCATCACCACCGGGCCCGACGGGGCGCTGTGGTTCACCAACTACAACGACGGATCGATAGGAAGGATCACCACCGCCGGGGTGGTCACCAGCTTCACGGCGGCCACCGTCGACGGTCCGGGTGCCATCGCGGCGGGGCCCGACGGGGCCCTGTGGTTCACCAACGTCGGCAACGGGGCGGGCGATCCCGGTTCGATCGGTCGGATCACCACCGCCGGGGTCATCTCCGACTACGCCGCGCCGACCATCGACGCGCCCCTCGGGATCACGGCCGGGTCCGACCGGGCGATGTGGTTCACCAACTCCGGGAACAACTCGATCGGACGGATCGCCACCGGTGCGCCCGAGCCGGGGGCCATCACCAGTCCCGACAGCGCCGTCGCCCCGGTGGCCACGCCCTTCTCGTTCACCGTGACCACGAGCGGAACCCCGCCGCCGTCGATCAGGAAGATCGGCAAGCTGCCGAGGAACCTGTCAATGGTGGACAACCACGACGGGACCGCCACCATCTCGGGCACGCCCGCCGCCGGTATCCATTCCCTGGTGATCGAGGCGGTCTTCAAAAGGGGCAGGACGACACACGTCGTGCGCCAGAGGTTCACCCTGACGGTGGATGGGGGATGACTCCTGCCGTCCCCGGGCACCGGGTGGTCGGTCGGCCCGAACCGTCAGTCGGAAGGAATTTCCAGCCTGCCGGGCGGCCACCTGCTCCGTGGTCGCGATTGCTCGGACATCGCACACTTGGCATGATGAGGGCGGATCTGGCGGCCCGGACCTGCATTCCCGGTGATGACCCGAGCCTCCTGTCGTTTCCGAAGGGATGGTGCGGTTCCGAGTCCACCGAGCAGGGAAGGAAGATCATGCCTCACTCTTTCAAAGGTGCATTCACCTTGATCGCGGCCTCCGTGGTGTCGGTCGTCGTGCTTCCGGTCAGCATGGCCGGTGCCGCCTCGGTCCCGTCGATAGGCCTTTCCACGGCCAGGCCGGCGGTGGCGCTGCCCAACAGCGACATCGAGAAGAGCGGTTCGACTTCCGTCTACGACCCGACGGCACTGAGCGCGGGGTGGTCGGCGCCTGCGTCGAGCAAGGAACCGGCGTGCACGTCGACGATATTCGAGGCCACCATCACCAACACCACCAAGAAGACGCAGAAGGTGACCTACGAGAAGAAGGTCATCGGGAAGATTCCCAAGGGCGACGAAATCGGGCTCTGCTTCTACGGCAGCGGCACGAGCACGCTTGTCGTCGGCCTGAAGAAGTCGGCGTCGACGCTGACCATCACGGTCACCTGACACCTGTGGCCCCTACGGCGTCGTGGTGGGCCGGTCAAGGCGGTACTGAAGCGTGGTCCAGCCCCGGAGACGGTGAAACCGGGGGATGAGCCATCCGTGGAGAAACGGATGCTTCTCGGACAGCATCCGGGCGGCGTGATCCGACCCCACGCCGTCGAGGAGGCGTGCCTCGGCCCGGATAGAGGGTCCGAGCGGGCGGCCCCGTATGGTCGAAGGTGCAACCTCGACAGTCGGGGTGTGGCGAAGACGCTTTGACTTCCCTGTCGGATCCCAGGTGCGGAAGAAGGCGGTGTCTCCGACGACGACCATGTGCACGGGCGTGGCCACGGCCGTGCCGTCACGCCGGAAAGTCGTGAGTTGGACGTACTTCGCCCCGGAGATCGACGCAAAGTACCCCGACGATCCCGCTCGGGGAGAGAGTCCCGGATTGTCCTCATCCGCCACGGCCACCTCACGGACAGCGCGTCCGACGGCCCAGGCAACTGCAGCTGCAGCCTGGCGCCCATCGGCAGGGCGGCCACCACCAGACGGGCGGTCCCAGCCCCCTGCTGATTCTGTGGCTTCCAGGGTGGTGCCGCAACCGTGAATCCACCAGTCGGGCCTCCAGGAGATTCTTCGGCCGTCAATGCCCTCACCCCACCGTCTGGAGGAATCCCTGGCTTGGTAGGGTTTTTCTCGATGTCGGCTCTTCCCCGATACGACGGACCCCCGACCATATCGATTGACGGCGCGCCCGGTGATCAGTTGTCGCCCTTGACTCGTCAACGTCGACGTCTGGAATCGATCCTGACCGATATCGGCGACGAGGACTGGAGTTCGGCGAGCCGATGCGAGGGTTGGACCGTTCAGGACGTGGTCGCCCATCTGGTCGGGGTCAACACGTTCTGGCACGCTTCGGTCCTGGCCGGTCTATCGGGCAACCCCACGCGGGTACTGACCCGGTTCGACCCCGCCAGGACGCCGGCCTTGATGGTTGCGCAGATGCGGGACCTGGTCCCGGCCGACGTCCTCCACCAGTTCGTGGAGTCGAACGACTCGTTCCTGGGTCTCCTCGACACTATCGACGACGACGGTTGGGCGATGCCGGCCGAAGCACCCCCGGGCCATCTTCCGATTCGCCTCGTGGCGCATCACGCCCTATGGGATTCGTGGATTCACGAGCGCGACATCTGTCTCCCGCTGGGCCTGGTCCCGAAAATCGAGTCCGACGAGGTCTGTTCCTCCCTGCGTTACGTGTCGGCACTGAGTTCCGCACTGGCGGTGGACTCCGATGAAACGATTGCCGGGCTCTATGCCATCGAAGGGACCGACCCGATGTTGAGCCTGGTCTTGGACGTCGGTGATCCGGTGGTGGTGCGAGACGACCCAGCTCCGTCACAGGCGCCGCGTTGGTGCGGTGACAGCGTGACATTGGTCGAAACGGCGAGCGTTCGAGCGCAGATCCCCACATCAGCGCCGATCGAATGGCAACAACTGCTCGAGGGACTCTCGCATGTCTTCAACCCCAGGGGGCCCGACCGGTAGCATCCGACGTCCGGGCTGTGGTGACAGGGAACCGCGACTCCTCGTCAAGCGTCTATGTCATTGGTGTGGTCGAAGAGGAGCGAAGCGATGGGACCACGACTCAGAATCGTGGTTCTGGTCGTCTCGTCACTCCTGGCCGGCGCCTGTGGTGGAGCTCGGCCCGGGGCCGCCACCGGCGTGCTGACGGGCACGGCGCAGGCGTGCGCCAGTCTCCAGTACGTGGCTACGGCGCGTGTAGAGGTCTACAGGAACAGCGTCTTAGTCGCTTCCCGACACGTCCCCAACGGCGGCACCTACCGATTCGTGCTCCCGCCGGGCCGCTACGACGTCACGGATACGGGCAACCCCGAGCCGCGATCGGGCCGTGCCGCGACCGTGATTGCTGGACGCACCTCCAGCATCGACGTCCCCGACATGTGCTTCTGATGTCCTCGTCGTCCGGGATATGGAGGCCACGCTTGCCTTCTACCGCTAACCGGGTCTTGTGATCGATACCGACGCGGGCCGTCGTCGGATATCGGCTCAAGGAGTGATGCGGTAAAGCACTGGAGAGAGGCTCGAGGGAGCCGAATCGCCTCGATTCAGTACAAAGATGTCGCCGCCGGCCGTGGTCACGGGTCGGGACTCACCGCTGATGCACGGACCGTAGGGCCAACGGAGGGTCGCCACTGTGGTCACGCCCAACGAGGAGGGGTTGACCTGCGAGATCCGGACGTTCGAACACGTCGGCGCCGCCACCGTGAAGAGACCAGTGGGAAGGTGGTCGAGCGACGTCCCATCTACCTCGACCGGTGAGCGCCTGACCACGGTTCCAGAACCATTCACGACAAAGATCTGCTGAGTCGTGGTGCCGAGGGGGGAAACGGGCGTAGCGGTGTTGGTCGTCACCCCCAACCACATCCGGCCATCAACGGGGCTCATCCAATCAATGGTCAAGGAACCCCGTCGTGACCCGCTGACCGGGGGCAGAGCCGTCATCTGCGGCTCCGTCGAGGGAAATGGCACGAGGTCGATGACCGATGAAGGAGATGAATCCCCGGCCAACCAGATGCCGCCCGGTCCGGCAACGACAAGGGGGAGATAGGCGCCGGCGGGAGCACCGGTGATCGTGTGGGCGGCCGCTCCCGTGGTGGGGGAGATCTGAACAAGCTCGGAACGCCCGTCCAGCCACAACCATCCATCGATGAAGGCCAGCTGAGTGTGGGCGATTCCGCTGCCACCCACAGTCATGACGACCGGCGCGAAAACCGTTGAGGCACCGGTCGTGGTCGAAAGGGCCTCGACGTGAATCATGAAATTGTTCGTACCGGGTTCGCCAGTGAGAGCTTCGAGGTACAGATAGCCATTGTCACCGGCCACGACATTGAAGCCGCAATTGGAGAGTGGGAACGTCGCCACGACATTGAAGGTGCGCGCATCCAACCGACGGGCCTGGCAGCCGGCACCCGAGTCGGTCTCCTGGATCAGCCACAACGAACCTCCGACGCCAACCTCTTCGTCCGGTTGGAACCGCCCCGGGAACCTCATTGAGATTGGCGTGTCCATCATTGGATGTGTGTTGATCACGTGCGGCGGCGCCATCGGGGGCGATGTCGTGGTCGTTGGCCTTACCGTGGACGTTCTGATCGCTGAAGGTCGTACACCTCCGCCGTTGCAGGCCGTCAGGAGCACGAGAGCGGGGGACACCGCGACCAGACCCCAGAGCCCCCATCTCGCTGCCCGTTTCACTCCCACCCCCGTCGCCCCGGCAACGCCGACCCACCGATCGGTTCATCGGTGTGCGCCCGACACGAAGAGTATCCCCGCCCTCTGAACGAGCGTCGGCCGGCCCGAACCCGGTCACTGACGGCTTCTGGCCGAACGGCCGAGGATCGCTTCGCATCCTCGCTCGCAGAGGCAAAACCATGGAAGGATCTGGGCGACCGGGAGGCAGCGATGTCACGAGACATGGGTCGAGGCGGCGCAAAGTGTCCAGACCGACGCGGCACCCGCGGGCCGTTCCACGTGGCTCTGGCGCTGACCATGATCGTGCCGGCGTTCACGCTGGTCGGCGTCATTGCTCCGAATGCCGGCGCCGCCGTTTCCACCTCGGTCACGATCACCAGAGACAGCGATGGTGTTCCACACATCAAAGCGGCCAACTTCACCGCCCTCGGCTACGGGGAAGCGTGGGCATTCTCGCAGGACAACTTCTGCACGCTGGCCCAGGACTTCGTCACCGTCAACGGCGAGAGGTCACGGTACTTCGGGCCCAAGGCGTTGAGCCTCAACTACTCGGCCGGGGCCGAGGACTCGAACCTCGATTCCGACTTCTTCTGGCAGTCGATCAAGGCGCGCGGAATCATCAACAGGGACATGCACGAGGCCCCACCGAACGGCCCACTTCCTCAGGTCCTGCAGCTCTACCGGGGCTTCGTGGCCGGCTACAACGCCTACCTGCGCTCGGGCGAGTTGAACGATCCGAGTTGTGCCGGGAAGCCGTGGGTCCGACCGATCACCTTGACCGACATGTTTCTGCGGGGCCTCCAAATCGTGACTGAGGCGTCCAGCGCCCAGTTCATCAGCTTCGAGGTGAATGCCAAGCCGCCGACGACGACCGCAACCAGCACGACGCCGGTGGACGGCCCCGACGTCGCCGCGCTGGCGGCCGACCTCGACGAGAATGGGGACGCCACGCAGGGTTCGAACGGCATCGGGATCGGCTCTCAGGACACGGCCGATGGCGACGGCATGGTCCTGGCGAACCCGCATTTCCCCTGGCGCGGAACGGAACGGTTCTGGATGGCCCAGCTGACGGTGCCCGGGCAGTACAACGTCGAGGGGGGGACTCTCGAGGGATTCCCGCTGATCGGTATCGGATTCAACCAGGATCTGGCCTGGACCCATACCGTATCGACCGACTTCCGCTTCACCTTCTACCAACTCAAGCTGGTGCCCGGCGATCCAACCAGCTACTACGTCGACGGGAAGCCCTACAAGATGGGCAAGGTGACGGTGCACGTCGACACCGGCCACCGAACGGTTAGCCATACCTTCTACACCACCCGTTGGGGAAGAGTGCTGGTCGTTCCGCAGGCGAGCTACCACTGGACAACTACCACCGCCTACGCCGTGGACGACTCGACGCTCAACGACTTGGGGCGGGCGGCGAATCAATACCTCCGGATGGGACAGGCGACCTCGGTGGAGGACCTGTTGAAGGTGGAGTCCAAGTACCTGGCCATCCCGACCTTCAACACGATCGCCTCCGACAACACCGGGCACGCCCTCTATGCCGACGTGGGCAACACCCCGAACGTCCCGCTGTCGCTGATCACCGCCTGCACGCCGTCAGGCACCCCCAAGCTCGTTTACGCCGCCGCCGGTGTGATCACTCTCGACGGATCCAGATCGGCGTGTGCCTGGCAGAACGACCCGGGCACGCCGGTACCCGGAATCTTCAACGCCAGCCACCTGCCCCACACGATCCGCACCGACTACGTCGAGAACTCCAACGACTCCTACTGGCTGGCCAACCCGAGCGATCCGTTTCCCGCCTACTCTCCTATCGTCGGCGACATCGACACCGCCCAGGGGCTGAGGACCCAACTCGGTAACGAGATGATCGCCAAGCGGGTGGCCGGAACCGACGGGCTGGGGTCCCCCAAGTTCACGCTCCCGAGCCTGCAGGCGATGTGGGAGAGCGATCAGTCGGGTCTTGCACAGTCCGTGCTCAAGCCCTTGGTAGGCGCCTGTCAGGCCAAGCCCACGGTAACGTCGAGCAACGGTACCGTCGTCAATCTGACAGCGGCATGTGCAGCGCTGGCCTCGTACAACGGCACCGGCCACCTGAACGCAACCGGTGGATGGCTTTTCTCGGAATGGTATGCCATGGCCCCCTCCAGTGGCTTCTGGGCAACCCCGTTCAACCCGGCGGCACCCCTGACCACCCCTTCGGGCCTCGACACAGCGAACCCGGCGATCCTGCGGGCCCTGGCGGACGCAGTACTCAGCTTGCGTTCCCATCACATCCCCCTCGACGCCAGCTACGGACAGGTGCAGTACGCCGCCCGGAACGGGGTGAAGATCCCGATCCCCGGCTGCGACACCGGCTGCTTCAACGCCATCTACGCTGCTGACGGCAGCGGCGGTGCCCTCGACGCCGATCCCTACGGCGAGGTGTACGACGGCTCGTCGCTCGTGATGACCACCGAACTCACCGCCCACGGACCGGTATCAGAGGGCATCCTGACCTACTCGCAGGCCACGAACCCGAAGTCCCCATGGTTCGCCAACATGACGAAGCTCTACTCCGAGGCCCGGTGGGTCTCTCTTCCCTATACCGCCTCACAGCTGGCTCATGATCGCGGCGCGCACACCACGACGCTCAGAACATCGTGAGGGCCTGGGCCTGATCCGCCGGTCGGAGGTCTGAGGACGCCGGCTCGCCCGTTCTCGTTTTAGGATGTCATCACCAGCCCACGACGGTCCGTCGGGGAGCCACCCTTCGGTTAAGTCAGCTGTCGAGGCTCGTCGGGCCGTCTGATCCCGAAACGATTCCAGCACCCCACCAAGATCTTGCCGTGCAAAGGGTCCGAGCTCCGACACGCAATGATCTTACGTACCGTGGTCCGGGCGTTCGTCATCCGGCTCGACCAAGGGTCAGGACCGGGTCGTCCATACGGTGCGCCGACCAAAGGAGATCAAGCGATGCGCAAGGTGGTGGCCTACGAGTTGCTTTCGCTCGACGGCGTGGCAGAGCAGCCCGACGACTTCATCCTCGATTTCGACGAGGTGATGAGGGAAAACCTCGGACGCGTGATCGCCACCCAGGATGTGGTGCTCCTCGGCCGCCGGACCTACGACGACTGGGCACGGTTCTGGCCGACAAGTGACATCGAGCCGTTCGCGAGCTTCATCAATGGCATCCAGAAGTTCGTGGTCACCTCGACTCCGGTGGAGCAAGGCTGGGAGAACACCGCCATGGTCGAGGGCGACCTCACCGAGTTCGTCACGGAACTCAAGCAGCAGCGGGGAGGCGACATCGGCGTCCATGGGAGCATCACCCTGACACAGACACTTCTCGAGCAAGGCGTGGTCGATGAGCTCCGCCTTGTTGTCGCCCCGTTCATTCAGATGACCGGTCGAAAACTCTTCGGTAGGGGTGTCCCGACGCCGCTGTCACTAACCCGCAACGTCACTTCTCCGAGCGGTTATCTGTTGGTCGACTTTCGATTCGGGCCCTGACGGCGAACGAATCAATCTCGCCCGGTCATGTACCGCGATCGGCGCGGCGAGGGCCCCGGCGGCTGACGGCGTGTTGTCGATCGGGGTGCCAGTGGCGCCGAGCGACCAATGACGCTCCTGGCCTGTCACCGGATAGTCGGGAAGCCCAGCTTCCTCGTGAGAGCGCAGGGCGGTGGGGCGAGGCTGTGCTCGACGGAGGAGTGGGCACGACAGGAGAACTCAGCCAAGATCTGGAAAGATCGCAATCGCCAAATCGCGTCTGGCGAACGACGGGTGAAACAGTTCACCCATGACGAACAGCGGTCCATGGTCGAATCGCACGACGAGGGTGAAGTGTGGCGCTGGTCAGACTTCTACCGGGGGCGTCTCGACCGCGTTGATACTGCCTGAGGTAGAAAGGGTCGTTAATCTCACCACCGATGACCCACATCACCCGCTCATAAGTACCGGAGTCAGGCGGCATGACGGGCGCCGCTCGGTCGACGGCCTGCAGCGATCCTGAGCGTCTCGGGCTTGGGCCGCTCGCCGCCGCCCGTCGCTGGTGCCCAGTACTATCTGACAGTGGACCACGCCAGACGCGAGCTCATGGTGGCGCTGGAGCGGCACGAATCCGAGATTTGGGCCGACTGCTTTGAGGCGGCGGCCGCGCTGCCGGGGAATCCTCTTGGGGCAGTGGTGCAACGCTCGATGACACCACCTCTGCACACCCTGGAGGCATTGGACTCCCCGGAAATCAACCGCGTCGTAGGGCTTGGCGCCGGGACCCCGGCCACCCGAGACCAGGTGCGGGCGATCGTCGATTTCCATCGCTCCAAAGGCCGTCGGCACCTGCGAGTCGAGCTGTCACCGGTGGCAGCTCCGGCAGATCTGCCAGCATGGCTCATCAACGAGGGGTTCACCCTGGACGTGGAGTCGCCGACCAAGATCATTCGCTTCACCCACGACGTCAGACCGGCGCCGGCCGACACGCCTGTCCGTGTGCTCGGGCCCGAGCACCGCGAGGCGATCGCCGCCCTCAATTCGCTCGCATGGGGAGACTGGCCGGCGAGCGGCCCCGCTGCGAAGTGGTTCGGCGCGACGGTGGGGATCGAGGGCTTCAGGCACTACGCCATCTTCGACGACGACCGGCTCGTGTCGGTCGGGGTGATGGTGGTCAAGGGAGAGCTGGCCTGGCTCGGGTTCGGTGCGACCCACCTCCGCTACCAGGATCGGGGGCTGAGAGCGGCCAGCCTGGCGTTGCGGCTGGCTCATGCTCGTGATCTCGGTTGCCGGGTTGTTCACGCGGAGGTCCAAACCCGGTTTTCCACATCGCCAAAGTTGCCGTTCGAGCCCTTCTATGAGCGGCAGTCGTACTCACTGACCAGTTGAGGAAGCCGGTCCGTCCTCTGACCGACCGTAGCGTTCACAGTGCCGATCGAACCGAAACGCGACGTACAAAGGGAACTGCTGCAGTTCGGCTCGTCACCAACCGGCGTCGGCAGACAGGTGGCCTCAGGCGGCCTCGATCACGGGCAAGGACTTCCCACGGAGTCCCTCGTCCTCGAGTAGCTCTGTCGAGCTGAGCCTCCATGGCCCGAATCCTCCGAGGCCAATCGGATCAGGTTCTCATCTACGATTGCGGACGATGGCCCGTGCGGCTTCAGCAAGGTTCGTCGAGACCCACTCCCGGAGGCGGGCCTCCGATGACGGTCCGGTGGGACTCAGGGGGTTCAGCGAAACCGTTACACCTGGTCTGGTGCGCCCTCTTCGTGGTGCGCCCCTCGGGATTCGAACCCGAAACCTGCGGATTAAGAGTCCGTTGCTCTGCCGTTGAGCTAGAGGCGCAGCCGGGAGTGTAGAAGATGACGCCCGACCTGTGGAGCGGTGGCACGATCGTTGGGGTGACCGAGGGGACTTGAACCCCCGACCTCCAGGGCCACAACCTGGCGCTCTAACCAACTGAGCTACGGCCACCGTGCCGGACCAGCATGGCACAAGCCGCACCTCGTCTCCGCCCGACCCGGGGCTAACCTGGCCTCACGGGACGCCCCGGCCTGCTCGCGGACCGACCGACCCGCCTCCGTAGCTCAACTGGATAGAGCAGGTGGTTTCTACCCACCAGGTTGCGGGTTCGACTCCTGCCGGGGGCACGTTTCGCAACGGACAGAGACACTGAACGCTCCGGACCTCCGGAGACCGGATGAGCCGGACAGAAATCGACTGGATCCGGAAACGGCGCTACGACGAGCTCGGGGAGGAGGGCCTGAGGCCCCTTTCCAAGCGGTCCACGGTGAGCCCGAGGGCCACCCATGTGGTGGGGAAGGTCCTCTTCCCGCGGCGGAACTGCCACGTCGCCGCGTGGGCGATCTTGTGGCGCCCTTGTGCGGCGGAGATGGAAGACGTCATGAGGATCTCTCACCGGTAGTAATGACCCTGCCCGAGATCTTCGAGGAGGCTCGGCCCGGCGGGCTCCCATGCGAGGAGCTCTCGGGTGACGGCGGCGGTGGCGGGGCTGTCCATTGCCACGAAGTGGCCCAGGTGGGCGAAGTGTTCGACGGCGTCGGCGGGGGGCACCGACGTCGTCGGGAGGCCGAGGTGCCGGCCGATGGCCTGGGCGATCTCCCGGAAGGGGACGCCCTCGTCGGCGACGGCGTGCAGGACCGACCCGGCGGGGGCCGACTCGACGGCCAGGCGGGCCAGGCGGGCGGCGTCGGAGCGGTGCACAGCCGGCCAGCGGTTGGTGCCGTCACCCACGTATCCGGCCATGCCCCGCTGACGGGCGATGCCGACGAGGGTGGCCACGAAGCCGTGGTCGCCGGCACCGTGGACCGTCGGGGGGAGGCGCAGTACCGACGAGCGGACGCCTGTGCCCCTCAGGGACAAGGTGAGCAGAGCGGTGGCCGACCGGAGCCCGGCGGGGTTGGTCCGAATCTCGGCACTGGGCACGAGTCCGTCGTCCTCGGTGGCCGGGCGACCGGCTGTCAGCCCGAGGACGCCCGAGGCGAGCACGAAAGGATGGTCGGAATCGGCCAGGGCCGCGCCCATGGCCTCCACGGCCCGTCGGTCGGCGGCGGCGGCGGCGGCGAAGTTGCCGCCGAAGGCCACCTCGTGCTGAAAGGCCAGGTGGATCACCCCGTCGGAGTCGGCGGCCGCCTTGGCCAGACTGTCGGGGTCGTCGATGTCGCCTCGCTGAACCATGGCGCCGGCCTCTTCCAGCCGCTGGGCCGATGGCTCGGAGCGGGCCAGGCCGACCACCTCGTGGCCGGTTCCGACCAACTCGGGCACGACTGCCGAGCCGATCCAGCCCGATGCGCCGGTGACAAAGATCCTCATGACGGGTACCTCCGGGGGACACACTGATGTCAGTGACTGCTATCAAGGTAGGTGGCATGTCAGTGACTGTCAACACCTAGGCTGGGGTCGTGGGTCGATGGCAACCGGACAGTCGCGGGCGGCTCCAGGAGGCGGCTCTGGCCCTGTACTCGGAGCGGGGATTCGACCAGACCACAGCGGCGCAGATCGCCGCCCGGGCGGGCCTGACCGAGCGCACCTTCTTCCGACACTTCGCCGACAAGCGAGAAGTGCTCTTCGGTGGATCTGCCTTCCTCAAAGAGCGGATCGTGGACGGCGTGGCCGGGGCGCCCCCGGAGGACGGGCCGCTCGACGCCGTCGCCTGTGGACTGGCCGCCGCCGCCACCATGCTCGGCGAGTTCCGCCGCGACCTGTCGCGCCAGCGACACGACGTCATCGCCGCCAACCCCGAGTTGCGGGAGCGGGAGTTGGCGAAGCTGGCCGACTATGCCGCCGCAGTGGCCACGGCCCTGCGGCGGAGGGGCGTGGGCGAGCCCCGAGCCAGCCTGGCGGCCGAGGCCGGTATGACGGTATTCCGCGTCGCCTTCGAGCGATGGTCGAGCGGGACCGACGACCGTGACCTCGCCGAGGTCATGCGGGACTCCCTGGCCGGGCTGCGCGCTGTGGCCGGCGGAGGCTGAGCCGACCGTGAAGGGTGCTGTCCGTCCGAGCCGGTCCCCGAGGCACGGGCCGTATGCCCGGATCGACCCACGAACGTGGCGGGGTCGACTCCTGCCGGGGGCACGCGCGATTGCTCGACGCCCTACGGCGCAGCGGCGTCGAGCAGGGCCAGGAGCTTTTTCGGGGCCACCGTGCGGTAGGCGTCCTCGCAGATCACTTCCATCTGGTCCCAGTCCACGCGGCCGTCGAGACGCGCTCCCACCCAGCCCCGCCCTCCGACGTAGGGCGGTCGGAAGAAGCGCTTCGGTGCGCTGGCGACGAGCCCCTCCAGAGCTCCCATCGGAGCGGCGCACCACAGATGCGGGAACCGGTCGTCGTGGTGACCGTCGGGCCACAACATGACGAACTGCTTCTTGACGAAGAAGGCGGGGGCGCCGTGACTGAGCTTCTCGGTCACCTCGGGCAGGGCCATGCAGATGCCGCGCACCCGGTCCTCCACGCCGCCGCCTTCCATGCGTGAAGGGTAGGCACGCCGGGCCCGGGTGGTGGGGGAAATCGTGCCTGGCACCTCCGGGGCGGGAACGGGCCCGGGGCCACCCGCTCCCGGCTCCCGCCGGGTCCCGCCCCGTCCCCGGGGCCACCGTGGCCCGGGCTCCCGAACCCCGGGCCGGAGTCGAACGACTCCGGCCGGCGCCGCCCCGGGCCATCGCGCCCACGGACCACCGGACGAAGGTTCGTGTTTAGACTGCGCGACGTGGCTCGGGTGGTGGCGGTGGCCAACCAGAAGGGTGGGGTGGCCAAGACGACGACCGTCCACGCCGTGGGGTTCTCGCTGGCCGAGCTCGGCCGCCGGGTCCTCTTGATCGACCTCGATCCCCAGGCGTGCCTCACCTATTCCGTCGGGATCGACCCCGACACCCTGGACCGCTCCCTCCACGACGTCTTCGTCCGCAAGATGAAGGCGGCCGACGCCAGACAGACTCTGGCCGGGGTCGAGGGGATCGACATCCTCCCGTCCACGATCGACCTGGCCGGTTCCGAGGTCCATCTCCTGACGCGCACCGGACGCGAACATGTCCTGGCGCGGGCTCTGGCCCCGGTGACGGACGACTACGACGTGATCCTCATCGATTGCCCACCGTCGCTGGGTGTCCTCACCATCAACGGACTGACCGCCGCCCAGGAGGTCCTGATCCCTCTGCAGTGCGAGGCGCTCAGTCACCGCGGTGTGGGGCAGCTCCTCGAGACGATCGACGATGTCCGCATGTTCGCCAACGCCGATCTCCAGGTGCGCGGCGTGATCGCCACCATGTACGACGAGCGGACCCGGCACTCGAGAGCGGTGCTCGATGACGTGAAGGAGCGCTACGGGTTGCCCGTGTTCGACCCTCCGGTGCGCAAGTCCATCCGGTTCGCCGAGGCTCCGCTCGGTGGGCTCTGCATCCTGCAGCACGCACCCAACTCCCCGGGGGCCGAGGCGTACCGCGCCATCGCCCGACAGCTCGACGCCGACCCGCGTGCCGTCCGCTGAGGCCGCCGCCCGAGAAAGGACGCGCCCCGGTGTCCGACGCTCCTGATCCCCTGGGCAAGCGGGCTCTGTACTGGGCCCCCGCTGAAAGGTACGAGGAGGGCCGGCGGAACCCCGACGGGGGCGAGGTCCCCGGCAAGCACGCCTTGTACTCCGACGCCGGTTCCGGCACGACGCCGTCGGGCGGTCGCCTTCGTACCCGACGGTCGGACTTCGACCGTGCCGGCGCCGGCCGGGACGGCCATCCCCCGAACCGCCGCCCCCCGGGGTCCGGTCCGCAGGCCGCCAACCGCCGACGGTCCGCCCCACCCGACGAGCTCGAACGCCCCGTCGGGTCGGGGATGTTCGGTTCGCTGACTCTGCAGTGCTCGTCGTGCCGGGTCCGCTCACAGGTGGATCTGGTGGAGTACATCGTGCTCCACCTGCCCCTGTGGTTGTGGCGGCCGGGACGTGGGTACACGAGGTTCATGACGTGTCCCGCCTGTCATCGGCGGACCTGGATCAGCGCGTCGTGGACGTCGTGGACGCGCTGATCGTCGCTTGACCGTGGGCGGATAGGGCATGGTCGCCAGCGTCACGAGCTGGCTCCTCCGCCTGCACGGCCCCGTCGTCTACCTCGTTGTCGGGTTGCTCGTGTTCTTCGAGGTGGCCATCGTGATCGGGTTCTTCGTGCCCGGCGAGATCGCCTCGATCATCGGTGGGGTGATCGCCAGTCAGCATCACGCCAACGTGGTCCTCGTGATCGTGGTGGTGGTGGCGGCGGCCATCGCCGGCAATGTCGTCGGTTACGACGTCGGCCGTCTGGTCGGCCCGTGGCTCTTCTCTCATCGGCCGCTCGCCGGACGCGCCGGTGTGGTCCGGGCCCAGGAGCTGGTGGCCCGGCGCGCCGGCCCGGCGGTCGTCGTGGGTCGCTTCGTGGTCGTGGTGCGCGCCGTGCTCCCGGGACTGGTGGGCATGAGCGGGATGCCCCGCCGGATCTTCAACGTGTTCAGCGCCGTCGGTGGTCTCGTGTGGGGGACCCTGTGGGTGCTCGTCGGATTCGGCCTCGGGCTGTCCTACACCAAGGTCACGAGAGACTTCGGTTGGGGGTCCTTGGTCGTGCTGGCGGCGCTGCTGGTGGCCTGGTTGGTCGTCGAGCGGCGCCGGCTCCGTCGCCGTCACCGGTCCGGGCCCGCCGGGCCCCCGTGACCGCTCCCGGCTCGCCTTCGCCGGCGGGCGCGGTCAGGAGGGGGACGCCACCGTGACGATGCTCTGGACCGCCGACACGGGGGTGCCGTCGGACTCGCCACCGACGAGCCAGGCGGTGGCGCCGATGACGGCCACGCCGGCGTAGGACACCGGAACGGCCAGCTGTCCCACGGACCGGACGCGTCCCGAGGCGGGGTCGAACCACCACACGGTGGACACCGACGTGGTCGTCGTGGGCGGAGCGGTGGTGGTGGTGGCGCCGGCGCCCCGCTTCTTGACGGGGGTCGCCGCCGTGTTGCCGCCGGCCAGGAGGACGTCGTGGCCCAGAACGGCCGCCGCCGCCCCGGTCAGTGGCTCCGGGAGGCGTCCCGCATCGCTGACCTTGTGCGTCTTCAAGTCGACGACCTGGATGGTTCTCACCGGACGACCGGCGTCGGCGCCGGAGGCGGCCACCCCGCCGAAGACGTAGATCTTGTTCCCCACGGCGGCGACGGCGGGGAACTGCACGGGCACGGGGAGCGACGCCACCACGGCGAAGTGCTGACCGTCGGCGGTGGCCAGGACGCCGGGGTCGGACCCGGCCCCGCTGTCCCCGCCCACCAGATAGGTCGTGGTCGCCGTCGTGACGGCGGCGGCGGCGGTTCGCGGTTGCGGCAAGGTTCCGAGGGAGGTGCTCGTGGGCATGGCGGCCCCCGGCGCCGGGCCGGTGGCCGCCGTCGGGGACAAGGCCTGCACCGCCGCCGTGGCCGACGACAGGGCCGACGGGGCTCCGCCGAAGACCACCACCCGACCGCCGAGGACGGCCCCGGCGGCGTCCTCGAGCGTCGTCGTCAGGTCTCCGATCTGGGTCAGCGCTCCGGTGGTGACGTCGAGGGCGAAGGCTCCCGACGCCGTCAGCCCTCCGGTGGTGGCTCCCCCGAGGATGATCAGCCCGCCGCTGCCGGGGACCGGGTCGGCGACGACGACGGCCCGGCTGATCGGCGCCCCCAGCCGCCAGGTGGCCAGAGTGGCCACCACCCGGGGCGCGGCGACGGACCGACCGGCGTGACGGGAGGACGTCGCCGGGGGGAGGTGCTTCGGGCCGTGTCCGAGGAAGAAGACCAGCAGGCCGGCCAGGGCCAGGACGATCACCAGGGCCGCCGCCATCCAGGTCCGCCGGGCGCGTCGGGTGGCGTGCCGGGCGTCGAACCCGGGCATGCGTCGGGCGAGGGGTGCGTTGACGGACACCAGCGGACCTACGAGTTGCCGTGCGACGTATGTCTGTCTATCCGCCAGGGTCTAGCAGTATTGGATCCCGGCGCGCCGGACCCTCGGCGACAGCCGTCGCTCAGCGGGCGTCGAGGAAATACCGCGCCGGCATCTCCCCCTCGCGCCGGACCCGCTGATGCTTCTCGAGGAGAACGATGTGGGCCACCGTCTCGCCCACGGCGGCCCGCTGCATGTAGTCGGCGATCTCGTTCCACGGGCGCGACCAGGTCAGCCCGACGGAGAGGTCCCAGGCCGTCGATCCGGGGTGTTCCTCGAGTTGGTTCTCGATCTCGGTGAGACGGTCGGCATGATGGGTGATGATCTCGTCGAGACGGCCGCGCAGATCGGCGAATCGGTACTCGTGGGCCGGCAGCACTTCGTCCACGTCCAGGTTGTGGACCTTCAGCAGAGATTCCAGATACTCCCCCAGGGGATTGGGGAACTGCTGGGTGTGCACCCCGATGTTCGGGGTGATCCGTGGCAGGACGTGGTCCCCCGACAGCAGGAGCTTGTGGTGGTCGCTGTAGAAGCAGACGTGACCGGGAGAGTGACCGGGGGTCCAGACCGTCCGCAGGTCCCAGCCCGGGACGTCGACGATGCGGCCGTCCTCGAACATGACATCCGGCTCGGCCATCATGACCTGGTCCCGGATCATCATGGACGCCATGTTGAGGTCGGGGAGCTTCAGAGGCGGCACGCCGGCGTCTTCGAGGAAGACCCTCATCCGGGCCAGGAGGTCGTCGGTGTCGATATAGCGCGATTGGAGCATCTCGGCATCGTCGGGATGGAGTCCGATCCACGCCCCCGACTCCTCGCGGACCCGGCCGGCCAGCCCGTAGTGGTCGGGGTGGATATGGGTGACGAGAACGGCCCGGACGTCGGTGATGGACCCGCCCGCCTCGGTCAGCCCGTTGGTCAGGGCCGTCCAGGCATCCTCGGTGTTCCAGCCGGCGTCGACGATGGCCACGCCGCTGTCGAGCTCGAAGGCGTAGACCAGGACGTAGCGCAGGGGGTTGGCCGGGATGGGGACGGGGATGGACCACAGACCCGGTCGCACCTGCTCGACCGGGGGCATGACGTCGCGGTCCCAGGCCTCCTTCTGCAGCACGCCGGTGACGCGGACCATGGCCGGGCACCGTAGGCGGCGGTGGCGCGCCCCGACCAACCGGGTCGGGGTCGGTGGCGGCGGTGGCGGTCGGGTCCGGTGCGCGCCACCAGCCTGTCGGACGCCCACGCCGGGTGACGTGGGTGGGTGCGGACCCGACGGCGACGGTGGGTAGCCGGGTCCGGACCCAATTGGCGCATCGCGGGGGAATTCTCCCGGTGTTTCGGACACGGGGAGTGAGAATGCCCGCCGTATCCGTCACCTAGGGAGTTCGTTTGACTATTTTCACATGTGATTCATTGACCACAAGAAACACAGACCCATACCATCGAAGTTTGCGGCATCCCTGTGACACGGCCACGTGTCCAGAGTCCCCAGGGACTGACGGTGGTCAGTAGCGGTGGTCGGTAGGACAGCGGTCCCGGGGGGCGACGAACACGGACGGCGACGGGAGTCACGGTGGACCAGCGTGTGGGTGACATCTCGAACGGCCACGATCCCGGGTCCGGCGGCCCCGACCCCGATGCCGGCCGGTCCCGCTCCGGCGCCCGCATCCAGCAGCTCCTGGACCTGTCGCGCGACGCCTTCATCGAGACCGACGCCGGCTCGGTCCTGACCGAATGGAACCGCCAGGCCGAGCTGCTGTTCGGGTGGTCACGCGACGAGGTGCTCGGTCGGCCGGTGACGGAGTTCCTCGTACCCGGGCGTTTCCTCAACCACTTCCGGGACGATCTGGCCATGGCGCGGACGGTCCGGGGTGCCGTCGAACGGACGCAACCGCGCGAGATGAAGCTGTTGCACCGGGAGGGACACGAGGTGCAGGTCTCGGTGACGGCCTACATCATCGGGTCCGGTGAGAACCTCCGGATCGGTGGCTTTCTCCACGACCGGCACGAGGAGAAGGCGGCCGAGGAAGCGCTGGCCCACGCCTATCTCTACGACTCGCTCACCGGTCTTCCCAATCGGACGCTGTTCACCTACCGCCTGGCCTACGCCCTGGCCAGGGAAAAGGGATCTCCGGGTTCGGTGGCCCTGCTCGTGCTCGACCTCGACCGCTTCAAGGCCATCAACGACGCCCTCGGGCACGAGGTGGGGGACGAGGTCCTCGTGGCCGTCTCCGCCCGTCTGGTGGCGGCCGACGGGACGGCGGAGGTGGTCGCCCGTCTGGGTGGGGACGAGTTCCTCGTCCTGTTCGACGGGGAGGACGCCCACGCCGAGGCGGAGGCGTTCGCCGGACGTGTCCTCGAGGCTCTGTCGGTTCCCATCGCCGCCGGCAGCGGCGAGGTCTTCATCACCGCCAGCATCGGCATCGCCGGCACCTCGGACCATGTGACCGAGGCCACCACTCTGCTGTCGAATGCCGACGCCGCCATGTACCAGGCCAAGAAGAGGGGCGGGGGCACCGTCGAGGTTTTCGGCGAGGCCATGCGGGTCCGCGTTCTCGATCGGATGAACACCGAGCATTCGCTGCACCGGGCCCTCGAGCGCAGCGAGCTCCGGCTCTTCTATCAGCCGGTGGTGGAGATCAAGGGCAGCCGTGCCGTCGGCGTCGAGGCGCTCCTGCGGTGGGATCACCCCGACCAGGGGCTCGTGACTCCCAACCGGTTCATCCCCGTCGCCGAGGAGAGTGGGCTCATCATCCCCATCGGCGCCTGGGTGTTGCAGGAGGCCTGCCGTCAACTTCGTCGGTGGCAGGTGAAGAGGTACGGCGGCCTGCAGGGGGCGGTCGAGGTCAACCTGTCCGCCCGGCAGGTCGACGATCCCCGGATCGTGGCCACGGTGGAGCAGATCCTGACCGAGACGGGTCTGGCCCCGTCGTTCCTGACGCTGGAGATCACCGAGAGCGCGTTGATGAACGACGCCGCCTCCGCTCTGAGCGTGCTGCGCGCCCTCAAGGAGCTCGGGGTGACCCTGGCCATCGACGACTTCGGTACCGGGTACTCCTCGCTCAGCTACCTCCAACGGTTCCCGCTCGACATCTTGAAGATCGACAAGACCTTCGTCGACGAGCTGGGGATGGCGCCCGAGGGATCGGAGATCATCTCTGCCGTTATCAACCTGGCTCACGCTCTCGGTCTGCAGGTCATCGCCGAGGGCGTCGAGACCGAGCGTCAGCTCCAGGAGCTCGAGCGCCTCGACTGCGACTTCGCCCAGGGGTACCTGTTCTCGCGCCCGGTCCCCGCCCACGAGCTGGTCGACGCCTTCCCGGATCGGATCGGCGCCTGAGGCCGGGCCCTCCGGGGACCCGGCCGGGTGCTCAGGGGGCGGAGTGACCGGTCCAGGCCCGCCCGTCCCACCACCGCAGGCGGGCCGTCCGATAGGGGTCGGGGTACCAACCGGGAGGTGGTGAGCCCGCCGGTGCCGTCACCGGCGCCGTGGCCAGGGCGGGCGTGACCGGTGAGCCGAAGGGCGGTGTGGTCGCCGTCGCCGCCGGGCCCCCGTCGGCCACGGCCACGGCGGCGGGGGCGGGACCGGCTGTGGCCGCCGCCTCGGGGACGCCGATAGCCACCGGTCGCTCCCGGTCCAGCTCGTCGAGCTGACGGCGTAGGTCGTCCACCAGGCTGGCCACCGACTGGTGACATCGGGCCAGGCCCAGGGCCAGGGCGAAGCGGAACTCCTCGGCGTGGTCGGCGTCGTAACGGATGCCCGAGACCCGTTGACGGTCCGAGACGGCGATCGCCGTCCAGGGCGGATGCGCGTTCGAGTGGTAGCCGATCACCGCGGCGTGGTCCCAGGTGCGGGTGTGGAGGCTGCCCGAGAAGACGGCGCGCCGGTCGGTCACCGTGATCACCCCGGTGTCGATGGGGGCGGGGTCGTCGTCCCTGGTGGCGGCGCCGCGCCCCGGGGCGCGCGCCACGGGGAAGGTGAACCCGCCGTTGCCGCCCATGAAATGGGCGGGCAGGCGCCGGGGTTCGATGAGCTGGACGCCGGGGAGGACGAGGAGGGCGCGCTCACCCTCGGCCAGCTGGAGGGGAAGGGTGGGCACCTCGGCGTTGGTGGCGCCGGTGAAGGACTCGGCCCGGGCGATGAAGGCCTGGATGCGGTCGTGCTCGGCCCGCCAGGTCGCCCACCGGGCGGCCTCACGGCGTTCCCTTCCCTTGTCCCCGAGACCCACGGCTTCCTCCCTGTT
The DNA here is from genome assembly GCA_963800065.1 of uncultured Acidimicrobiaceae bacterium. Classification (GTDB taxonomy): domain Bacteria; phylum Actinomycetota; class Acidimicrobiia; order Acidimicrobiales; family UBA8190; genus CAWJFJ01. The sequence goes on from CAWCZO010000008.1 coordinate 46,044, forward strand.
CGGCCCCGAGAACGCTAGCCAAGCCCGGCCGTCGGGGGTCCTCGCCTGGTCGACCCGAGGCCCGGGGCTCAAGGGGAATAGCCGGGGTGCCGAGATAGTTGACTATACAAACATCATGCGCTACAAAGCTTGCAGGGACAAAGTTGCGAGCGCAACGATATGAGGAGGCCCACATGACCACCAGCACCGCCACACAAGCCCTGACCAGGCAGTACCGGGGCACCGAGGTACCGGCGCCGGGTGTCTACGACATCGACGCCAAGCACAGCTCGGTCGAGTTCATCGCCCGCCACCTGATGATCAGCAAGGTCCGGGGCCGGTTCGACGAGGTCGAGGGGACGATCACGGTGGCCGAGGTGCCCGAGGAGTCGTCCGTGGATGTCACCATCGGGGCGGCCAGCGTACGCACCGGTGAGGACCAGCGCGACGCCCACCTGCGCAGCGCCGACTTCTTCGACGTCGAGACCCACCCGCAGTGGACGTTCAAGAGCACCAAGGTCGAGCAGTCCGGGGACCGGTGGAAGGTGGCCGGCGACCTGACCATCAGCGGGGTGAGCAAGCCGGTGGTCCTCGACGTGGAGTTCGAGGGCGCCAACCTCACACCGTGGGGGACCTCCGCCGTGGGTTTCTCGGCCGCCACCGAGATCGATCGCGAGCAGTGGGGCCTGACCTACAACCAGGTCCTCGAGACGGGCGGCGTCATGGTGGGCAAGAAGGTGCGGATCGAGCTCAACGTGGAGGCCGTGGCCCGGTCGGCCGAGGACGCCACCGCCTGACCGATCGCCGTCCGCTTCCCCTGGGAAACGCCACCGCCCCGGCTCCGGCCGGGGCGTTCGGCGTTCCGGCGCCCGATCGGGCGCCGCCCGCTCCCTACGGCCCCGGCGGGGGTGCCAGCTTGTCGATCTCGGCCAGCTGGTCGGCGTCGAGCAGCCAGTCACCGGCGGCGGCATTGGCGGCGACCTGGGCCGGCGTCGTGGCCCCGGCGATGACCGACGCCACCTCGGCCCGGGCCAGCAGCCACGAGAAGGCCAGCTCGAGCAACGTGTGCCCCCGCCCCACGGCGAAGGCGGCCAGGTCCTCCACCACCGCCAGCCGGGGGTCGAGCGCGGCGTAGTGCTCGGCCGGCATGCCCGAGAGCCGTCCCCCCGGGGGCGGCGGTTCGCCCCGCTTGTACTTGCCGGTGAGGAGTCCCGAGGCGAGCGGGAAATAGGGGACGAAGCCCAACCCCTCCCGCCGGCACTCGGGCAGCACCTCGAGCTCGGGTTGGCGTTGGACGAGGCTGTACTCGTTCTGGACGCTGACGAAGCGGGCCCCGCCGCCGGCCACCGCCGCTTCCGCCTCACGCAGCTGCGCCGCCGAGAAGTTCGAGCAGCCGATCTCCCGCACCTTCCCCGCCTTGACGCAGTCGTCCAGAGCGCCCAGGGTGTCGGCGATCGGGGTCTCGGCGTCGGGGGCGTGGAGGATGTAGAGGTCGATCCGGTCGGTGGCGAGCCGACGGAGGCTGTCCTCCAGAGCGCGCCGGACGTAGTCGGGCTTGGCTCCGTGACGGTCCTCGTCCACCTTCATGCCGAACTTGGTGGCCAGGACGACCTCGTCGCGTCGGCGCCCCAGGGACCGCCCCAGGAACTCCTCGCTCTTGGTGCCGCCGTAGATGTCGGCGGTGTCGACGAAGGTGATGCCGTTGTCGAGGGCGGCCGAGACGACGGCGGCACTGTGGTCGAAGTCGATACGACCGCCGAAGTTGTTGCAGCCGAGGCCGATCGTCGACACCTCGAGCGTTCCGATCCGTCGTGTCCGCATCATCTCCTCCTCGGTGAGCGAAAGGTCCCCGGCTCCGGCGCACCCGGGCCGGCGACGGCGGAGCCCGTCGTGGCCGGGACGGCCCGGTCCGGCGCCCTGAACGTGGTGTCCTCGGTCCACAGCTTCACGCTGATCGACTGGCTGGCCGTGGCGAGCAGGGTGCCGTCCTCGGCCCATAGATGGGCCAGCCCGTGGCCGAAGCCGTTGGCCAGGGCGTGCATGTGGATGTCGCAGAGGACCCACGTGGTGGGAACCAGCCCGACGACGCGCAGGGTGTTGTCGAGGCTGCGCCCCATGGTCCGGACCCCGAGCGGCTGGGAGACGCCGCCCGAGACGTAGTCGCCGATGACGGCCAGGGTGGCGGCCGAGGGGTCCAGGTGCCCCGGGACCCGGGCCCAGAAGGCGGAACCGGCTTCTCCGGGGCGCCCGTCGAGCTCGCTGAAGAGCCGGCCCCGGGCCACGCGGTGCTCGACCCGGACGAGAACGGTGTCGGCGAACATCGTGGGGAACTCCTGCAGGGGGCAGTCCTCGGGAGGGGGGACCACGGGCCGTTGGACCCACGTGCCCGAGGCCTCGAGATGGTGGCGCCCGAGGGCGGCGTTCACGGTGAGCACCTCCTGGTCCCCGAGCCGACCGATGGCCCGGGCCTGGGTCGTCCTCCGGCCCACGGCGGCCAGGACCACCTCCCAGTCGAGGACGCTTCCGGTGGGTGCGTAGGTGAGGTACTGGGCGGTGGCCCACACCGTGGGCCGTCCGGACGCCGCCTCCAGGGCCACGATCCCGGCCGCCAGGCCGCAACCGCCGTAGAGGAAGCGACCGGGGGTGGACACCGCCGGGGTGACGGGGAGCCGCCAGCGCAGAGGGTCGGCGGTGGGCTCGAGCCCGAGGAAATGGCGTGCGTCCACAGAAGGGCACCCTACTGGCACCGCCGTGGCCGGTGACCGGGCCGGTGGAGCCCGGTTGCGACCCTCCGGCTCAGTTGACGGCGCGCTGACGACCCTCCCAGTACGGCTGGCGCAGCTTGTACTTCTGGAGCTTTCCGGTGGCCGTGCGGACGAGCGCGTCGCGGATCTCGACGGAGGTCGGCGCCTTGAAATGGGCCATGTGGGCGCGACAATGGTCGATGAGCTCGACCTCTGTGACGCTGGCCCCGTCACGGACGACGACGAGGGCTTTGACCGTCTCGCCCCATTTGTCGTCGGGGACACCGATGACCGCCACCTCGGCCACGGCCGGGTGGCGGTAGAGGCAGTCCTCCACCTCGATGGAGGAGACGTTCTCGCCACCGGTGATGATGACGTCCTTTTTGCGGTCCGAGATCACGGTGTAGGGCCCGTCGAGATGCCCGCCGTCCCCGGTGTGGAACCAGCCACCGGCCAGGGCGGCGGCCGACTCGTCGGGTTGGTTCCAGTACCCGGCGAAGACATGGTTGGAGCGGGCCAGGACCTCCCCGTCCTCGTCGATCCGGACGCGGACACCGACGGCGGGAACGCCGGCGCGCGCCAACCGGACCGACCGCTCGGTGGCGTCGAGGCCGTCCCATTCCGACGGGGCCCGGTTGACGGTCAGGAGGGGTGCCGTCTCGGTGAGCCCGTAGATCTGGATGAACTCCCAACCCAGCTCCGTCTCGATCCGTTCGATCGTCTTCGACGGCGGGGGAGCGCCGGCCACCACCATGCGGACCAGACCGCGTCCGGGAACGTCCTCGCCCCGTCCGACGCGGTCGGCGGCGGCGGCCAGGACGGCGGCGACCACGGCGGGGGCACCGCACAGCAGGGTCACCTCCTCGCCCTCGACACGGCGGAGGATCTCCTCCCCGTCCACCTTGCGCAGGACGACGTGGCGTCCGCCCATGGCCGTCACGGCATAGGGCATGCCCCAGCCGTTGCAGTGGAACATGGGGAGCGTGTGGAGAAGGACGTCGCGATCGGAGACGGTGGTGTGCCAGCCGAAACTGGCGGCGTTGAGCCAACAGGTGCGATGGGTGAGCTCGACTCCTTTCGGTCGGGCCGTGGTTCCCGACGTGTAGTTGATCGAGCAGGTGGCGTCCTCGCCGCCCGGCCAGTGCGACGGTGCACCGTGGGCGGCGGCGGGGGCGAAGAGCTCGACGTCGTCGCTGCCGTCGAGAACGATCCTGATGGGGGCCCGCACCCCGGCCAGGGGCTCGTCGAGCTCGGCGTCCACCAGGAGGACCTTGGCGCCCGAGTGCCCGACGATGTAGGCGACCTCGTCGGGGTTGAGCCGGAAGTTGACCGGTACCAGGACGCGCCCGTAGGCACTGACCCCGAAGTACGAGATGAGGAAGCGCCCCGAGTTGGGGCTGACGAGGGCGACCCGGTCACCCGCCGCCACCCCCATGGCGTCGAGAGCCATGGCCATGCCCCGGGCCCGGGCGTGCATCTCGCCGTAGGTGATCGTTCCCAGGGAACCGGCCGTGCCCGGTTCGTCGACCAGCGCCACCCGCTCGCCGTAGACCAGGTCGGCCCGTTCCAGAAAGTCGCCGATGGTGAGCGGCACGTGCATGGGCTCACCCTCCTTCCGTGCATCTCTCCGACCGGTCGATCATCCCAGACGCGCCCACGACATGCCGAGGACGGCGCTGCCACCGACGGCGCTGTCACCGACGGCGCCGTCGCCCACCGCCCCCGGTGGGCGCGGCAGAGCGGCTGGTAGGTTGGCCCGGTCACGTTCCCGACACGGCACCAACGGCGGAGGTGCGAGACGGTGCACATCGATGTGAACGGCGTCGGGATCGAGTTCGAGGTGGCCGGCCAGGGTCGACCGGTGGTGCTGCTCCACGGGTTCCCCGACTCCGGCCGTCTGTGGCGTCACCAGGTGCCGGCCCTGGTCGAGGCCGGCTTCCAGGTGATCGTCCCCGACCTGCGCGGCTATGGCGGCTCCGATCAACCGAAGGAGGACGACGCCTACTCGATCCCGTTCCTGGCCGGTGACGTCCTCGGCGTCCTCGACCACCTGGGGGTGGGGAAGGCCCATGTGGTGGGCCACGACTGGGGGGCGGCGCTGGCCTGGGCCATGGGGTCGCTCGTTCCCGACCGCGTCGACCACCTGGTGGCGCTGTCGGTCGGCCATCCGCTGTCGTTTCGGGCCGCCGGTCTCGAACAGCGGGAGAAGTCGTGGTACATGCTGCTGTTCCAGTTCGAGGGGGTGGCCGAGCGGTGGCTCTCCGACGACGACTGGGCCAACTTCCGCAGCTGGGCCCGTCATCCCGACTGCGACGGCGTCATCGCCGACCTGGAGCGGACGGGGTCTCTCACCCCCGCCCTCCAGTGGTACCGGGCCAACGTCCCGCCCGAGGTGCTCGTCGGACCACCCATGGAGTTACCCCCCGTGCAGGCCCCCACCATGGGGGTGTGGGGGACCGCCGACTTCGCCCTCACCGAGGGGCAGATGACCGGATCGGCCGCCCACGTGGCGGGTCCGTGGCGCTACGAGAAGGTCGAGGGTGTGGCCCACTGGATGCAGCTCGAGGTGCCCGACGTGGTGAACGCGCTGCTCGTCGACTTCCTGCCCCGGTAGGCGGGGTCGTCGGTCCCGGAACCCGTCAGTCCCGGAATTGGGGCGGACGCTTCTCCTTGCGGGCGCGGATGGCCTCTTCGAAGTTCTCGGTGGTGATCCGGACGAAGAGCTGGGCTTGACCTTCGGAGTCCATGTGCCCCTGGAGGCTGCCCGCCTCGAAGCTGCTCCAGAGCAGGCGTTTGGTGAGCTCGGTGCCGGGCCGGCTGAACGACGAGATGCGATCGGCGACGTCGTAGGCGGCGTCGAGGAGTTCGGCGGGGGCGAAGACTCCCGAGACGAGGCCGATGCGGTCGGCCTCGGCGGCGTCGACGTCGCGTCCGGTCAGCATGATCTCGAAGGCGCGTGACGAACCGATGGCCCGCGGCAGGAGATAGCTGAGGCCCAGCTCGGTCGAGGTGAGACCGTTGTTGATCCCGGCGGCGCGGAAGTAGGCGGTCTGCGAGGCCAGGCGGATGTCGGTGGCCAGGCTGAGGCAGAAGCCGCCTCCGATGGCGGCGCCGTTGATGGCCCCGATCACCGGTTGGTGCATGCGGCGAAGGGCCCGGATGACGTCGTCGAGGAGCTCCATGGCCCGCAGGGCGATCGTCGGGACCGTCAGCCCGTCGATGTGGGGGATGACGCCGGCGTCCTCCTGGTCGGCGCCGGAACAGAAGCCGTGGCCGGCGCCGGTGAGGACGACGACGCGGGTGTCGTTGTCGAGGCTCACCTTCTCGAGCGCCTCCCGAAGCGGGATCATCACGTCGAAGGCCATGGCGTTCATCCGCTCGGGGCGGTTCAAGGTGATGAGGGTGACATGGGGACGCGGCGTGTCGACCAGGACGAAGGACATGGGGCGGAGCTTGTCAGACGGGGAGACGGCCCGGGAGATCGGGCCGCCGGGCCGAACCGAGGAGGCGGAAGGTGTTGACGTAGATGATCTCGGCCCCGGCCGCCGTCCAGTCGGCCCACTGCTTGAACTGCGGTGTCTTGTAGCCGCCCAGTCGGACGCGGAGCTGCTCGGCCATGGTCTGGAAGGTGTCCTCGGGGTCGTCGGAGTCCATCTCGTAGAAGTGCATGAAACGGGGGTCACCGGCGGCCGCGTTCTCGTAGGGGGTGATCTGGGTGTAGCCGGGAACGGAGGCGGCGGCGATCTCCCTGATGTGGACGAAGTCGGCCCAGTCCCGCAGAGGTTGGGTCCGCTCGGCGGTGAGGGGGGAGATCCAGACCACCAGGAGCCCGGTGGTGGGCCGTCCGGTCAAGACCCCCTGGCTCGGCCGGGGGTAGCGGCGGAAATGGCGGGCGGTGGTGCCTTCGAGGGGGTCGGGGGCCACGAAGGAATCGTCGGTCTCGGCCACCCCGAGGAGGGTTCCGTCGGGGACGGCCATGGGCAGCTCCCGGCGGCCCGGGAGGGTGGTGGCCCACCAGGTGACGCGGTCGACTCCCGGGCGGGCCAGGAGCTCCGGGGACCGGGACCGCTCGTAGTGGGCCGGGGTGATGTCACCGAGCTCCAGGAAGAGGCCCGGTGTGATGCGGTCTTCCATTCAGGCTTCGAGGGCGCGTTCCTTGGCCCACCGGTAGTCGGCCTTGCCCGACGGGGAACGGACGATGACGGGGAGGAAGAGAAATGCCTTGGGGAGCTTGTAGCGCGCCACGTGGGTGCCCGCTTCGGCCAGGAGCTCGTCGGGTGTGGCCGAGGCGCCGTCGACGAGTTGGACGATGGCCACGACCTCCTGGCCCCAGCGCTCGGACGGGCGGCCGGCCACCACGACGTCGGCCACGGCCGGGTGGGAGATGATGGCCTGCTCGACCTCCTCGGCGAAGATCTTCTCCCCGCCCGAATTGATGGTGACCGAGTCGCGCCCGAGAAGTTCGATCTCGCCGTCGGCCAGGTAGCGGGCCCGGTCGCCGGGAACGGAGAAGCGGACGCCGTCGATGACGGGGAAGGTGCGGGCCGACTTCTCGGCGTCGCCCAGGTATCCGAGGGGGACCGAGCCCCGCTGGGCCAGCCAGCCCAGTTCCTCGTCGCCCGGTTGGAGCTCGCGGGTGAGGTCCTCGCTCACCACGGTGGCCCCGGGACCGGGGACGAAGCGACCGGTGGAGACCGAGCCGGAGGTGGAGTTGGTGCCCATCTGGGCCCCCGTCTCCGAGGCCCCGGCCACGTCGGAGACGAGGATGTTGGGCATCCGGGCCAGGATCCGGGTCTTCATGCCCTCGCTCAGCATGGCCCCCCCGGAGCCGAAGGCCAGGAAGCCCGAGGTGTCGTAGCTCCCTCGCTCGAGCTCCTCGACGAGGGGGCGGGCCATGGCGTCACCGACGACCGAGAGGCCGATGATGCGCTCGCGCTCGACCGTCTGCCAGACGTCGACGGGGTCCATGGTGCGGGTGTTGGTGGGGAAGACCAGGGTGGCGCCCATGGCCATGTAGTAGAAGCTGGCCCACTGGGCGGCCCCGTGCATGAGGGGGGGGATGGACATGACGCGGACGCCCTCGCCGGGGAGGACCCGGCCGATGAGGTGGGCCGAGCTCTCGACGAGCTCCCACGTCCCGTAGGTCCGTCCGCCCATGGCGGCGCGGAAGATGTCGTGCTGACGCCAGATGACGCCCTTGGGCATGCCCGTCGTCCCGCCCGTGTAGAGGATGTAGAGGTCGTCGGGTGAGGGCTGGACGGGGGGGAGGACGGGCGGGGCCGACGCCAGGGCCGCCTCGTAGTCGACCGCCCCCGGGAGCAGGGCCTCGCCGGACTCGTCGGCCACCTGGATCAACAGCTCGAGATGGCGGAGCTCGGGGAGGACCTTCTCGAGGACGGGGGCGAAGGTGGCGTGGTAGATGATCCCGCGCGCCTTGGCATCCTTCAGGAGATAGAGCAGCTCCTCGGCCACGTAGCGGTAGTTGACGTTGAAGGGGGCCACCCGGGCCTTGTAGGCGCCGAGCATGCCCTCGAGATACTCGTTGCCGTTGTAGAGGTAGAGGCCCAGATGGTCCTGGCCCGACTCGTGGCCGGCCAGGGTGGCGCGCTCGGCGTGGACGCCGAACCCGTGGCGGTGGAGGAAGTAGGCCAGGCGGCGGGTCCGGTCGGTGATGTCGGCGTAGGTGTAGCGGCGGTCGCGCCAGACGATGCATTCACGGTCGGGGACGGTGGCGGCCACCCACTCGTGGACCTGACCCAGGTTGAATTCCTCCCCGCTCACCGACCACCTCGCGCTCTCGTCTGGTTGGGACGCCGCAGCCTATTGCCTGTAGCCCTCCACCACGGGGGCCGGTCGCTCCTGCGCATCGTCGGGGTCCTGGCCCGCCCGGCGCCGGGCCCGGCGCTGGCGCAGGAGGTCCCAGCACTGGTCGAGGGCGACCTCGATGGTGCGGAGCCGCTCCTCCTCCTCGGGCGCCAGGCCCTGGCCCACGTGGGCCTCTTCGAGACGGTGCTCCTGTTCGGCCAGCTCGTTGATGCGTTTCACGATCTCCTGGTCGTCCACGGTGTGTCCTCCTCGAAAACGGTGTCAGCCCCGACTCTAGGGGCCTACTTGAGCAGCCGGGACAGGCGCCGGTCGGCCAGGGGCTTGCCCCCGGTCTGGCAGGTGGCGCAGTACTGGAGGGATTTGGTGGCGAAGGAGACCTGGCGGACGACGTCACCGCAGACCGGGCAGGGCTCACCGGTCCTGCCGTGGACGCGCATGGCCCTCTTCTTGTCCCCCTTGAGCTCCTGGGCCGATCGACCCGACGACCGCTCGGTGGCGTCGCCCAGGATGGTGACGAGAGCGGTGTGGACACGGTCGATCTCGGCCGCGCTCAGCTTGGCCGCCGGTTTGAAGGGGGAGAGTCGGGCGGCGTGGAGGATCTCGTCGGAGTAGGCGTTGCCCACGCCGGCGACGAGCGACTGGGTGGAGAGGGCGGTCTTGATGGTGCCCGGAGCCGTGCTCAGGATGCGGCCCAGGGCCGCCGCGTCGAAGGCGGGGTCGAGGGGATCCGGTCCCAACGAGGCCAGGGGCTCGACGTCCTCGGGGTGGCGGACCACCCAGAGGGCGAGGCGTTTCTCGGTGCCCATCTCGGTGACGTCGAAGCCGGCGGACGGGGCGAAGTCATCGGCGGCGAAGCCCACCCGCAGGGCGATCGGGCTCCGGGTCGGTCGGGCGCGCGTGGCCGGGAGGGCGTCCCACCACTTCACCCAACCCCCCCGGGCCAGGTGGACGACCAGCCAGAGGCCGTCGAGATCGATGCAGAGGAACTTGCCCCGCCGGGTGCACGAGGTGACCGGGCGTCCGACGAGGTCGGTCAGGGGCGGGTCGAAGGTCTTGAGAGCGGCGACCGCTCCGAGCTCGCAGCGGTCGACAAGCCGACCGCGCATGTGCTCGTCCAGGAATTCGACCAGCGCCTGGACCTCGGGGAGCTCGGGCACCGTCCCATGATGCCGAGCGCCGACCCCGCCGTCGACCTCGCCGGGGGTCCTGGCGGGCGGCGCCGTCGGCGGGGACGACCGTGATGGCACAGTGGCGGGGTGGACCTCGGCGCCCGACACGACGGCCCCGCCCCGCTCGTCGTCCTGGTGGCCGCCATGTGTGTCGTGATGTCGGGGTGCGCGCCAGCCGGGCGTCTGTCGTCACCGGCGCCGACGACGAAGCCCCGGGTGGCGACGACCTCGACCTCGACCTCGACGACGTCGACGATCGCTCCCACCGGCGCCGTGGCGCCCATCGTGTGGTCGGGGTGCGGGGACGATCTGCAGTGCGGGTCGGTCAGCGTCCCCCTCGACTACAGCCGTCCGGGTGGTCCGATGATCAAGATCGCCGTCGAGCGCCGGCCGGCGGCCGACCCCTCGCAACGGATCGGCTCCCTGGTGATCAACCCCGGCGGTCCCGGCACATCGGGGATCGACGACCTCACCAACGAGTTGAGTGTCCTCACCCCGGATCTGCTCGACCGCTTCGACATCGTGTCCTTCGATCCGCGCGGGGTCGAGCGCAGTGACCCGGTGGAGTGCGAACCGACCCCGAAGACGACCGCCCCCACGACGACATCGACGTCCACCACGACAGCGGTGCCGACGGCGGAACCGCTGCCCGACCCGGTACCGGCCACCGCCGCCGCCCGGCGCGCCCTGTTGGCGGGGGACAGGGCCTACGCCGAGGCCTGCCAGAAGTACAGCGGCCGCATCCTCCCGTTCGTGGGAACGGTGGACGCCGCTCAGGATCTGGACCGGATCCGCGCCGCCCTGGGCGACGCCAAGCTGACCTTCATCGGGCACTCCTACGGGACGCTCCTCGGTGCCGAGTACGCCGAGTTGTACCCCGGTCGCGTGCGGGCCATGGTTCTCGACGGCGCCATCGATCCGGCCCTCGGCACCGATCAGATGGTCATCGACCAGGCCGAGGGTTTCGAATCGGTTCTCGACGATTTCTTCACGTGGTGCGCGTCGACGTCCGCGTGTCCGTGGCAACCCTCGGGCGACCCCACCGCTGCGCTCCTGTCGCTCATCGACGCCAGTGCGGCCAAGCCTCTGCCCGGCACCGCCGGGGGGAGTGCGGGGCCGGGGGAGTTCTACGACGCGCTCCTCGACGACCTCTACTCCCGCTCGTCGTGGCCGTCGCTCGGCGACGCCCTGAGCCAGGCGGCGGCCGGGAACGGGACCGATCTCATCAGCCTGTCGACCAGCTACGCCAGCGGCGGTTCGACCAACGGGGGTGACGCCAACAACGCCGTCAACTGCCTCGACCACCCCGTCTTGCGTGATCCGTCGACGTATCCGGCGTTGGCGGCGACGGCGGCGGCCCGGGCGCCGGTGTTCGGTCCCGTCCTGGCCTGGGGGCTTCTGCAGTGCGCCGTGTGGCCCGTCCTCCCGACGAGGAGACCGGCGCCGATCACCGCCCCCGGCGCCCCACCGATCCTCGTGACGGGGACGACGGGGGATCCGGCCACGCCGTACACCTGGGCCGTGTCCCTGGCCCACGAGCTTGAGCACGGAGAGCTGGTGACGTGGCAGGGGGTGGACCACGTCGCCTACTTCTACAGCCCCTGCATACGCGCCATCGACCAGGCCTACCTGGTCTCGGGCACACTGCCGCCCACGGGGACGGTGTGCACCGACTAGACACCGCGTCCCGCCCACTGCGCCCAGGCCAGGTAGCCCCCGTCGAGGTCGGCGGCGCGGGTGAACCCGAGGTCGGCGAGAGAGGCCGCCGCCAGACTCGAGGCGTAGCCGGCGGAGCAGACGACGATCTGCTGGTCGTGCCCCGAGACCTCGGGGATGCGGTGGCTGCCGGTGGGATCGAGACGCCATTCGAGGACGTTGCGCTCCACCACGATGGCCCCGTCGAGCTCGCCCTCGCGCCGGCGCTGCTCGGAGGGGCGGATGTCCACGATCAGTCCACCGCCGGCGGCCACGGCGGCGAGGTCGGCCGGGGTGACCCGCGTGATCCGCTGTCGGGCCGAATGCAGGAGGTCGTCGGTCGTGGTCACGGCGAGACGTCCGGTCTCAGCCGGTCGGGGAGGGCGGATGGAGGTGGCAGCCGTCGTCCCGGCGGGGGGTGTGCCCGGGACGACGGCTGCCGAGAGGTGGGCGAGTCTCCGGGCCAGGCCCCGGGACGTCGATCACCATCGCACCATCCTAAACCAACAAAGGCGATTAAACAAGTCTGATTTGTAGACAATGGGTGCCTCCTGGCCCACGGCCGACTCCGGGCCGATACCGGCTTCACGGCCGCCGGTACCCTCGAAGGAAGTGGACGCCCAAACGGCTCGCCGCCGCCTGGCCGAGGCGCCGGTCGGGCATCTGGCCACGGTGACGCCCGGGGGCCGGGCCCACGTGGTGCCCTGCTGTTTCGTCCTCGACGGCGAGTGGATCTACACCGCCGTGGACGCCAAACCCAAGTCCACCCTGGCGTTGCGCCGATTGGACAACGTGGGGGCGAACGCCGGGGTGGCCCTGCTCGTCGACCATTACGACGAGGAGTGGGACGACCTCTGGTGGGTGCGCGTCGACGGCCACGCCGAGGTCTGGGAGTCGGGTCCCCGCCGGGCCGGCGCCATCGAAGCCCTGGCCGCGAAGTACCGGCAGTACCGAACGTCGGTCCCGCCGGGGCCCGTCATCGCCGTGGCCATCACCCGCTGGCGGTCGTGGCCGTGACGCCGTCGGCGCCCGGACTCACCACTCGGCCCAGCCCGTCGGGGTCACCGATCCGGTGATGGTGCGGGGGTCCACCGGACGGTGGGTGTTGCCCGCCTCGTAGACGGCGAAGCAGAGCTGGAGGACCTTGGCCGCCTGCTCGGGGGTCATGTCGGCGGGCGTGCCGGCCAGGAGCGAGTCGATGAAGTGGGCCGAGGAGCGTTTGAACCCGGCTCCCCAGTCGGCGTCCATGTCGTTGTAGCCCGTCATGGCGTACTGGCCCGGGTCGCCGCGGTAGACCATCACGGGAGCCAGGTCGAGCATCTCCCCGGTACAGCGCGTGACCCAGAGAAAGCCCTCGTCGCCCTGGACCTCGATGAACTCGTCGGCCCCGTAGTAGGCGCTGCGCATCCACATCTTGGGGGCGTAGCTCACCTCCATGGAGCCGAGAAGGCTCGGGTCCTCGTATTCGAATATCGCCGCGCAGGGCTCGAAGAAGAGGTCGCGCCGGCGGACGACGGCCTGGACGGAGACGATGTCCTGGTCGAAGAGCCACAGGGCCATGGCGTACTTGTGGACCATGTCGTCGAAGAGGTGACCGCCGGGGCTCAGGTCGTTGAGGCGCCAGACGTAGCCCTCGGCCCGCAACCCGGCCTGGAAGGCCGAGTCGGTCTGGCCCACCACCGTTCGGATGCGGACATTGGTGGGGTGACCGATGGCACCGTCGGCGATCAGCTTCTTGGCCCTCTCGAGCGGGGGGTAGTGGTAGAAGCATTCGCTGACCCGGAGGGTGACACCGGCCGCTTCGGCCGCGGCGCCCATCTCCCGGGACTCCTCGACGGTGTTGGACAGGGGCTTCTGGCACGAGACGTGCTTGCCCGCCGCTACGGCGGCGAGGACGTGGGCGTGGTGGAGATGTGTCGGTGTGAGGATCTCGACGGCATCGATCTCGGGATCGTCGAGGAGGTCCTCGACGGCGGTGAAGACCCGGGACGCCCCCCACGAAGCGGCCGCCGCCTGGGCCACCTCCTTGTCGGTGTCGCAGACGGCGACCACGTCGCACCGGTCGTGCTCCAGGTAGCCGGCCACGTTCATGACGGCGATGTTCCCGGCGCCGATGACCCCGAGTCGAATACGATCTGCCTTGCCTGACATGGGCGTCATGTTAGAAGGTACCCCGGGCCCACGCCGAGGGGTGGTGCCGGGGTTCGTCCGGACGAGGGGAGTGCGGCGAGTGACAGTGTCTGTGACGGGGACGAGCACCGGTCATCCACTGGCCGCCCTCACGCCCGAGGAGATCACCGCGGCGGTCGCCGTGGTCCACGGCGACCGGCGGTGGAGCGACGACTGGCGCTTCGCCTACGTCGGTCTCGAGGAGCCACCCAAGGACACGGTCCGGGGGTACGTGGCCGGCGACCCGGTGGACCGCCTCGTGCGCCTGGTCGTCGTGGCCGGGCCCGAGGCCGATGTGATCGAGATCGTGGTGTCGGTCACCACCGGTGAGTTGCGCTCCTTCGTCGAGGTGGAAGGGATGCGGCCGGGACTGCTCTTCGAGGAGTCGCTGCGCGCCATCTTGGCCCTGAAGGAGGATCCGCAGTGGCAGGCGGCCATGCGCCGGCGCGGGATCGACGATCTGGAGAGTGTGCAGATCGACCCCTGGCCGGCCGGCTCGTTCGATCTGGCCCACGAGACGGGGCGCCGGATCTGCCGGTGCCTCTGCTACGTCCGCGAGACGCCCGACGACAACGGCTACGCCCGACCGGTGGAGGGGGTCATCGGATTCGTGGACATGGCCCGGGGCGAGGTTCTGGAGATCGTCGACACCGGTGTGGTGCCACTGCCGCCCGAGAGGGGCAGCTACTACCCCGAGGACAACGGTCCTCTGCGCCACGACCTGAAACCGCTGGAGATCACCCAGCCCGAGGGGCCGAGCTGGGAGGTCGACGGCAACCTCGTCCGCTGGCAGCGCTGGTCGCTGCGGGTCACCATGGACCCCGTCGAGGGCCTCGTCCTGCACGACGTCGGTTACGAGGACGACGGGCGGGTCCGCAGCATCGTCTACCGGGCGGCGGTGAGCGAGATGGTGGTGCCCTACGGGGATCCCGGCCCCATGCACGGCTGGAAGAACGCCTTCGACGCCGGGGAGTGGGGGCTGGGCCGGATGGTCAATTCCCTGGCCCTCGGGTGCGACTGCCTCGGCGTGATCCATTACTTCGACGCCGTCTTCGCCACCGAGCAGGGAAAGCCCTACACCATCCCCAACGCCATCTGCCTGCACGAGGAGGACTACGGGATCCTGTGGAAGCACAGTGATCCCCGTTCGGGCCGGACCGAGGTCCGCCGCTCGCGCCGGCTGGTGGTGAGCTCGATCGCCACGGTGGGCAATTACGAGTACGGCTTCTTCTGGTACTTCTATCTCGACGGGTCCATCCAGTTCGAGGTCAAGATGACCGGGATCCTCTCCACCATGGCCGTCGCCCCCGGTGATCGACCGCCGTTCGCCAACATGGTGGCTCCGCAGCTGGCCGCCCCCTTCCATCAGCACCTCTTCAACATGCGTCTCGACATGGAGGTCGACGGGCCGGCCAATTCCGTCTACGAGATGGAGGCCGTTCCCGTCGCTCCGGGGCCGGACAATCCCTGGTCGAACGCCTTCCAATCGGTGGCCACCTTGTTGCGGACCGAGCAGGAGGCCCGCCGTGTGGTGGACCCGTCGCGCAGCCGCTACTGGAAGGTGGTGAACAACGGGTCGATCAACCGACTCGGTGAACCGGTCGCCTACAAGTTGGTCCCCGGATCGACCCCGACGCTCCTGGCCGCCGAGGACTCGAGCGTCGGCCGCCGGGCCGCTTTCACCACGCGCAATCTGTGGGTGACCCCCTTCTCGGCCGACGAGCGGCGGGCCGGTGGGGACTATCCCAACCAGCACCGCGGGGGGACGGACTGTCACGGTGGACGGCGCGCGACCGTTCCATCGTCGACAAGGACGTCGTCGTCTGGTACACCTTCGGAGCCACCCACATCCCGCGGCCCGAGGACTGGCCGGTCATGCCGGTGGAGTACACGGGGTTCTCGTTGGCGCCCGTGGGGTTCTTCCCCCGCAATCCGGCCCTGGACGTGCCGCCGTCGACGTCGGCCTCCTGCCACGCCGAGTAGGCCCGTCGCCGGCGTGGTCCGGTATCAGGGGGTGAAGGTGGTGACGTCACCGGCCCGGCCGCACGTGGTGGGGGCCGGCGCCGAGCGAAGGCGCTGCGCCATCCACGACATGATCACGGGCACCGCCTGGAAGACGACCTCGCCGTGGGTGGCCCCGGTGACATGGACGTAGTCGATCCGGTCACCGATCGGACAGGCCATGGTGGTGACGAACTGGTTGGTCAGAGCGGGTGGCACCGTCGTGTCGGCCGTTCCCTGGACCACGAGGAGCGGGGCCGACGTCGGCGTGAGCCCGGGATCGTTGAGGCGTCCGTGGGCCAGGACGTCGTTGTTGGCGTCCACTCCCGGCTGGTAGAGGTCGGCCGGGGTGATGTGGCCCCTGGAGATGGCCCCCACCAGATGGTTCTGGCAGCCGGTGTCGACCAGCGATGCGGCCAGCGCCGCGCCCGACCGGGTGAAGATGTCGGACAGAGGCAGGTCGCGGTACGTCCGCGCCCAGGAATAGAGCGCCGGTAGCTCGAAGAGGAGCGCGCTGGCCCCCTCGGAGGTGTCGGCCACACTGACGATGAGCCTCAGGTTGGTGGCCGGAGCGGCGGCGACCACCCCGACGACGTGGAGGTTCGGCGCGTAGGTGGGGGCGAGTTGCCCGGCGAAGAGAGCGGCCTGGCCACCCTGCGAATGCCCGTAGACGAGGACGGTCCGGCTGGCGTGGGCGCCGGGGAGGTGTAGGGCGGCGCGCGCCGCGTCGAGGACGCCGCGCCCTTCGCTCTCGCCGAGCAGGTACGGATGGATGCCCGGTGTGCCCAGACCCTGGTAGTCGGTAGCGGCGACGATGTCACCGGCGCGCAGGTAGGCGCCGATGTCCGGCATGAGATACGGGCCCTGTCCCTCGAGCGCGTTGAACAGAGACGGTGCGCAGACGTCGGCGACGCCGGTCGTCCCGTGGGCCCAGGCGATGACGGGGAAGCCACCGCGGGGGGCGGGGCCGGGGGGGATCACCACGTAACCCGACACGGCGATGTCGGCTCCGTAGATCGAGCGGGAGCGGTAGAGGATGCGCCAGACGGTGGCGTCACCGGGCACTCCGGGGACGTCCCGGACGCGCTGGGCGCGGACCAGTGTGCCGGGGGCGCCGGGAGGGAGCGGGCGCGGCGGGGTGTAGAAGGCGGGGACGCCGTGGGCGCTGGCGGCGGCCGACACGGCCGGGACGAAGACGGCGTGCGGGGCCGGGTGGCGACCGGCCGCCGAGGTGCACGCCGCCAGGAGGCCGAGCAGGACGAGGACGCCGGCGGCGATCGGTCCGCCACCGCGGCGCAGGGGCGTCATTGGACCATCTTCCCCTGCTCTCGCCGACGTGGGGACCGGTGGCCGAGCGGTGGACGGTGCCTACCGGCGGGCGGCCGGCCAACCGGGGACGAGCCCGAGCTCCCGGCACAGCTTCTGGGCGTGGACCAGGGTGCCGGCGTAGCGGTCGGCGGCCCGGTCGGTGGCCAACCAGGCCACGACGGCGCCGGGTACCTCCGGTGGCACCCCGCGGAACCCGGCCTCGGTGAACTGCCCGGCGCCGGCCGTGGCCCGCATCCTCTCGTTGACGACGAAACCGGGATCGACGTTGAAGGCCCGGATGCCGTCGCTCCCGTGTTCGACGTGGAGGATGGGGACGATCCGGGTCACAGCCGCCTTGGCCGCCGCGTAGGCCAGACCCCATCCCCCCATCCCGGCCGGAGCGGGGGGGTCGAGGTAGGCGGTTCCCGAGCTCATGGTGATGATGGTTCCGCCGCCACCGGCGAGCATCACCGGCAATACCCGTTGGACGAGAAGGAGCGGATGGAGGTAGTCGGCTCGTACCGTCGTCTCGGCATCGTCGATCGAGAGATCGTCCAGACGTTCCATCGGTCCCGGCCCCTGATAGATGGCGTTGTTCACCAGGACGTCGAGACGGCCCCAGATCCCGACGGCGGCGGCCGCCGCCTCTTCGACCGAGTGGCGGTCCAAGACGTCCATGGCCAGGGCGTGGGCCCGCGCCCCGGTGGCGGCGATCTCGGCCGCCGTCGTGTCCAGGCTGCCGGGCAGGGTCACCGACCCCGTGGCCAGCTCCGCCCTCCCGTCTCCCTCGTGGATCGTGCGCGCGCTGATCACGACGTCGCACCCGGCGCCGGCCAAGGCGATGGCCGCACACCGACCGATGCCCCGACTGGCCCCCGTGACCAACGCCACCGGCCTTTCGTGTCTCGTCACGGGGGCACACGCTACGACCGTTGTCCCCGGCGGACGGACCTCACCGTCGACAAGACCTTCACCCCTCCGGGACCGGTCACCCCCCGGCTCCGATGGCGGCCCCGGGTGGTGGCGGAAAGAGGTCCTCCCGGCGCGCCTCCGGCGAAGGGGCGCGGGGCTATGGTCCACTCGCACACCACCACCGTCGAACCACGCCCCGGGGAGTAGATGATGGGTCGTCAACATTTTCGCCGAGACCGCCGACGCGTCCGGGCCGCGGCCGCGGCGCGGGTGGGCGTCGTGGTTCTCACCACGACACTCTCGGCCGGCGTTCTCGGGTTGACCACCGCCGCGCCGGCGAGCGCATCGACACCGCCCCCCGGACCGAACGCCGTTCTGGGGTTCGGCGCGGCCGCCGCCATCGGCACCGGTGAGCGCCCGGCCGGTCCCGTGGCCGGCATCGCCTCCACCCCCGACGGGGGCGGGTACTGGACGGTGAGCTCCACCGGAGCCGTCACCGCCGTGGGCGACGCCGTCTCCTACGGATCGCTCGTCGGAACCCCGCTCACCGCGCCGATCGTGGCCATGGCGGCCACGCCCACCGGTCACGGCTACTGGCTGGTGGCCTCCGACGGCGGGATCTTCTCCTTCGGCGACGCCGCCTTCCACGGCTCGATGGGTGGGCACTTCCTGGCCGCCCCGATCGTGGGCATGGCGGCCACCACCACCGGTCACGGCTACTGGCTGGTGGCCTCCGACGGCGGGATCTTCTCCTTCGGCGACGCCGCCTTCCACGGGTCGATGGGGGGTCACGCCCTGGACGAGCCCATGGTGGGGATGGCCGCCACCCCTGACGGGGGCGGCTACTGGACGGTGGCCGCCGACGGCGGGATCTTCTCCTTCGGCGACGCCGCCTTCCACGGGTCGATGGGGGGTCACGCCCTGGACGAGCCCATGGTGGGGATGGCCGCCACCCCTGACGGAGGCGGCTACTGGACGGTGGCCGCCGACGGCGGGATCTTCTCCTTCGGCGACGCACCCTTCGTCGGCTCCGGGACCGGTGGGTCGGTCGAGGCCCCGGCCACCGCCATGGCGGCGCGCCCCGGGGGGTACTGGGTGGCCTACAGCCAGACGGCCCCGGCGTCGAGTGTCCTCGGCCAGCAGGAGCTGCTGGCCATCCTCGGATATCTCCCGGTCGAGTGGACTCCGGCCGGGTTCGTCTGGCGCTGGCAGTCGGATCCCCCCACCTTGAAGGCGTTGTGGGCCCCGGGCCAGGACACGGCGGTGCTCCGGGGTGCCGTCACCGCCTTCGAGGCGCACGTCGGGCTCCCCCTGGACGGGAACATCTCGCCGGCCGAGACGACCGCCCTGGAGGCCGCCGCCGCCGATCCGACGGCGGGAGCCGACCCCGACGGTTACACCTACGCCCTGGCCAGTGAGAACCTCCCCGAGACACTGACCGTGTGGCACGACGGAGCCGTCGTCAACGTGTCGCCGGCCAACACGGGCGGACCGGGAGCGGCGACCCCGCTCGGGACCTGGCCCGTCTATGAGCGCCTGCGGTCCCAGATAATGACGGGAACGGACCCCGGTGGGGGTACCTACGCCGATCCCGTCCAGTGGGTGGCCTATTTCCACGGGAGCGACGCTGTCCACTACATCGCCCGGGCCGGCTACGGCAGCCCCCAGAGCCTGGGGTGCGTCGAGCTGCCCTACGCCGCCGCGGCCTTCGTCTGGCCGTACCTGACCTACGGCACCCTGGTGACGGTCGTCTGAACCGGGCTTTCGGGGGCGCCATGGTGGGGAAGGGCGGTTCGACCCGCTAAACTGGGCGGCGTCCTGATACGCGAATCGTCGCGGCAGGTATTCCCTCCGCACGAAAGCGCGATCATGCCCCCCTCCTTCGCCGATCTCGGCGTCCCGTCCGACCTCGTGGCCGCCCTGGCCCGCCGCTCGATCACCGAGCCTTTCCCGATCCAGGCCGTGGCCATCCCCGACGCCCTGGCCGGCCGGGATCTCTGTGGCAAGGCCCCCACCGGCTCGGGGAAGACCCTGGCCTTCGGGGTCGCCGTCGTGGCCCGTCTCGACCCGGCCCCGGCCCGGCCCCGGCAACCACAGGTCCTGGTGCTGACACCGACGCGTGAGCTCTGCTCGCAGGTGGCCGCCGAGCTGGCCACGCTGGCCAACGTCCGGGGCAAGCGGGTGGCCACCTTCTACGGGGGCGTCGGCTACGACCGCCAGATCAAGGCGCTCAGCCGCGGCGTCGACATCGCCGTGGCCTGTCCGGGCCGGCTGGCCGACCTCATCCAGGGACGGCACATCCGGCTGGACGCCGTCAGGATCGTGGTCGTCGACGAAGCCGACCGGATGTCCGACATGGGATTCCTCCCCGAAGTCCGCCGACTGCTCGACCAGACCCCCGACACGCGCCAGACCCTGCTCTTCTCGGCCACCCTGGACGGTGCCGTCGACGTCCTCGTGCGCCGCTATCAGCGCCACCCGGTCCGCCACGAGCTGGTCGGCAGTGCCGAAGAGGACGCCCACACCGAGCACTACTTCTGGCGCGTCGAGTCGACCGACCGCGCCGAGACGACGGCCCAGATCGCCGCCGTGTCGGGTCCCACCATCGTCTTCTGCCGCACGCGGCACTCCGCCGACCGCACGGCACGCCAGCTCATCGCCCGCGGCATCCGGGCGGTGGCCATCCACGGGGACCGCAGCCAGGCCCAGAGGGAGCGGGCCCTGTCCTCCTTCGCCGCCGGCCATGCCGGCGCCCTGGTGGCCACCGACGTGGCGGCGCGCGGCATCCATGTCGACGGCGTCGCCGCCGTCGTGCACTTCGATCCACCGGCCGACGCCAAGGACTACGTCCACCGGTCCGGTCGCACGGCGCGGGCGGGGGCCACCGGCATCGTGGTGTCGCTCGTGACGCCGGACAAGGCCAAGGCCGTCAAGCAGCTCCAGCGCGACCTCGGCGTCCCCGGCGGGATCGTGGGTCCCGACCTGTCGACGCTCCCCACCGGCGCCACCGCCGTGTCGCGCCGCCAGAAGCCCCTGGGTCGGACGCCCGTCCCCGGCACCGGGGCGACGGTGGGCGGATCGGGCCGGGCCACCGCGCCGCGCCGCCGCCGTCATCCGGTGGCGCACGGCCGCAGGCACCAGCCGCAGCGGCGCGCCGGATAGGTTTGCCGGGGAGAACGACCGAGCCCCAGAGCCATGATCGCCGGATCCTCCCTCACCATCGAGATCGGCAACCGGGTCCTTCTACGCGACGCCTCGTTCACCGTCGGCTCGGGTGAGAAGGTCGGCCTGGTCGGTCGCAACGGCACCGGCAAGTCGACGCTCGTCTCCGCCGTCCTGGGCGTGCCGGCGCCCGGTGTCCGGGTGAGCGGAAACGCCCGTACGCGGGG
Source organism: uncultured Acidimicrobiaceae bacterium (assembly GCA_963800065.1). Classification (GTDB taxonomy): domain Bacteria; phylum Actinomycetota; class Acidimicrobiia; order Acidimicrobiales; family UBA8190; genus CAWJFJ01. The sequence continues at coordinate 67,236 of CAWCZO010000008.1, forward strand.
CACGGTGGGCTTTCTCCCCCAGGTTCCGGCCCCGGAGGGCTTGGGCCTCGACCCCACCGGCTTCTCCCACGTCCTGTCGGCCCGCGGGCTCGACGTGCTCGACGACGGCCTCACCCGGGCCCGCAAGGCCATGGCCGACGACCCCACGGCCGACGCCATCGAACGGTTCTCGGATTTCGAGGAGCAGTTCCGGGAGAACGGCGGCTACGAGGTGGAAGGTGTGATCGCCCGCCTGTCCGAGGGGCTCGGTCTGCGCCAGGACCTTCTCCTCGAGGACATCGCCGACCTCTCCGGGGGCCAGAGGCGCCGACTCGACCTGGTCCGGGTCCTGTTCCAGCAACCGGACACGATGGTCCTCGACGAGCCCACCAACCACCTCGACCTGGGCGCCAAGAAGTGGCTCATGGACGAGCTCGAGCGCTTCAACGGCGCCCTCCTCGTGATCAGCCACGACATCAAGCTCCTCGACCGGGCCATCACCAAGGTCCTGCATCTGGCCGACTCGTCGCTGCGGGAGTACAAGGGGACCTATACGAGCTACCGGGCCCAGCTGGCCGCCGATCAGGCGCAGCGCGAGCGGTCCGCCGCCCTGGAGGGTCGTGAGATCGACCGGCTCACCACCCTGGCCGACTCGATGCGGGGCAGCACCGTCCGCCGGGCTCGCATCGCCCGGTCCCTCGACACCCGGGTGGGACGGCTCGAGTCGGCGCGCACCGTCGTCGACAAACGGGAGCGGACCACTCGGTTCTCCCTGCCCGAACCGCGGCGGTCGGCCGCCACGCCCCTGGCCGCCTCCCGCCTCGGTGTCGCCTACGGCCCCGAGCCGGTGCTCAGGAGCATCACCTTCTCACTGGGTCGCGGCGACCGCGTCGTCGTCATCGGCCGCAACGGGGCGGGGAAATCGAGCCTCTTGCGGTGCCTGGCCGGTGTGCAGAAACCGTCGGCCGGTGAGGTGGAACTGGGGGTCAACGTCGCCCTCGGCTACTTCGCCCAGGAGCACGAGCAGGTGGATCCCACCAGGACCACCCTCGACAACATCGACGACTCGATACTGAAGTCGATCACCGAGCGCCGCGCCCTGCTCGGATCGTTCGGGCTGTCGGGGAAGCTGGTCGACCAGATGCCGGCCACCTTGTCGGGCGGGGAGAGGGCCAAGCTCGGTCTGGCCATGCTGGCCGCCGGTCAGGCCAACGTGCTCGTCCTCGACGAACCGACCAACAACCTGGACCCCGCCTCCACCGTGGCGGTGGGGGAGATGCTGAGTCGCTGGCCGGGGACGATCGTGGCCGTCAGCCACGATCGTTCGTTCGTGGACACCCTCCGGCCCACGCACTGCCTGCAGCTCCCGTCGGAGCGCTTCACCCACTGGAAGGACGAGTACCTCGACGACGTGGCGCTGCGGTAGGCGGCCCCGTCCCCGCCGGGCTGAGAGCTCCGCTACCGGTGGGCCGACAAGCCCGTCACCGGTGCCCCGTCGAGGACGGGACCACTGGTGTGGAGGTGGCAGCGGACGGTGGTCCCCACCGCGGTGGTGACGGGCGGAGGTTCCACCGACGAGCAGATCTCCATGGCGTACGGGCACCGGGGGTGGAACGTGCATCCCGTGGGCGGATCGAGGGGGTTGGCCACCTCGCCGGTGAGGACGATGCGCTCGGTGCCCGCCGGTCGGTGGACGTCGGGGACGGGAATGGCCGACAGCAGCGCCTCGGTGTACGGATGGCGCGGTCGCAGATAGACCTCCTCGGCGTCGCCCTCCTCCACGATCCGGCCCAGGTACATCACGGCGATCCGGTCGCTGATGTGGCGCACCACGGACAGGTCGTGGGCGATGAAGAGGAAGGCCAGCCCGAGCCGGGCCTGCAGGTCGGTGAGGAGGTTGATGACCTGTGACTGCGTGGACACGTCCAAGGCGCTCACCGGCTCGTCGCACACCAGGAGTCGGGGCCCGGGGGCGAGGGCCCGGGCGATGGCGATGCGTTGGCGTTGCCCGCCGGAGAACTCGTGCGGGCGGCGGTAGAGGGCGTATCTCCCCAGGCCGACCTGCTCGAGGAGCCCGGCCACCCGCTCGTCCCGCTCGCCGCCCGTCAGTCGGTCGTAGATCTCCAGGGGCTCTCCCACGATGTCGTTCACGCGCATGCGTGGGTCGAGTGACGAGTACGGGTCCTGGAACACGATCTGCATGGACCGCCGGGTGTGCCGCAGCTCCCGGCCCTCCATGTGCGTCAGGTCGGCGCCGTCCAGGACGATGGCGCCGTCCGAGGGGTCGACCAGACGCAGGATCAGCCGGGCCAGAGTGGACTTGCCCGAGCCGCTCTCGCCGACCAGGCCGAGGGTGCGTCCCACCGGGACCCGGAGATCGACGCCGTCGACGGCCTTCACCACTCCGGTGACCCGCCGCAACGGGCCCGTCCGCACGGGGAAGGTCATGCGCAGCCCGCTGATGTCCAGGAGTCGCTCGGCGGGCGGGCCGGCGTGGAGGGGCTGGGCGTCCGTCTCGCCGCGGAGCCGGCCCACGCCGGACAGGGCCAGCTCTCCGGAGCGGACACAACGCACCAGGCCGCCGGGCGACGCCGAGGGCAAGAGGGCCACGGGGCCGGACCGGCATCCGTCGGTGACGTGTTCGCAGCGGGGCCCGAACCGACAGCCCACGATCACCTCGTCGGGGCGCGGCACCTGCCCGGCGATGACCTTCAGCGCACTTCCCGCCGGCGCCAGCTGGGGCATGGAGGCGAGCAACGCTTCGCTGTAGGGGTGGTGCGGTCGGTCGAACAGGTCGGCGACGGCGGTCCGTTCGGCCACCTGACCGGCGTACATGACGACGACGTCGTCGGCGATGTCGGCGATGACCCCGAGGTCGTGGGTGACGAAGATCATGGCCATCTGCCGTTGCTGCTGCAGGGAGGCGAGGAGTTCGAGGATCTGGGCCTGCGTCGTCACGTCGAGCGCCGTGGTGGGTTCGTCGGCGATCAGCAGCTTGGGCTCGCAGGAGAGGGCCATGGCGATCATGACCCGCTGGCGCATCCCGCCGGAGAAGGCGTGGGGGTAGTCACGGGCCCGCCGCTCGGGGTCGGGGATCCCGACCTGGTCGAGCATGTCCACGGCACGGGCCCACGCCTCGGCGCGCCCCACGTCGCGGTGGGCCCGGACCTGTTCGGCGATCTGGTTCCCCACGGTGTAGGCGGGGTTCAGGCTCGTCATCGGCTCCTGGAAGATCATGGCGATGTCGTTGCCCCGGATCTGCCTCATCCTCGGCGCGCTCAGCCGCGTGCGAGGTCCACGCCGTCGAAGCGCACCGAACCCCGGGGCACGCGGCTCTCCCGTCGGGGCAGCAGTCCCATGATGGCCAGCGCCGAGACCGTCTTGCCCGACCCGCTCTCGCCGACGAGTCCCAGGGTGCGCCCGGGGAGGACGCCGAAGCCGACGTCCTCGACGACGGGGAGCCATCCATCTCGGGTGGCGAATTCGACGGTCAGGCCGTCGACCCTCAGGAGTTCCGGTGTCGGCGCGGCCTCGGTGGCCGACGGCTCCTCTGGGTCGCCCCGGACGGGTTCGGCGGCGATGCGCCTGGCCCTCCGGGTACCGGTGCGGGCGGTCCCGGTCCTGGCGCCGAAACGCTCCCGCCCGAGTGCATCGCGTAGACCGTCAGCCACCAGATTGAACGCCAGAACGGTGAGAAGGATGGCCAGACCGGGGTAGACGAGGGTGAGGGGGGCCTGGAAGATCGACTGGTAGGCCTCCGTGAGCATCAGGCCCCAACTGGCGGTGGGGGGCTGTTCGCCCACGCCCAGGAAGCTCAAGCCGGCATCGATGAGGATGGCGTAGCCGAGGGCCAGGGCCGCTTGGATGATGAGGGGCGACGCCACGTTGGGAAGGACGTGCGTGCGGATCAGCCGGCCCGGAGCCACGCCGGTGGCCCGGGCCGCTTCGACGTAGTTCTCCTCCCGGACCCCGATCACCTCGCCCCGGATGAGCCGGACGAAGCTGGGCACGAAGACGATGGCGATGGCGATGGAGGCGTCGTTCAGGTTGGGACCGAGCAGGGCGGCCACCGTCAGGGCCAGGACCAGAGGGGGGAACGAGAAGAGTGCGTCCATGGCCCGCATGACCACCGTGTCCACCCAGCCCCTCACGAAACCCGCCACCAGGGCCAGGGGGACGGCGAGGAGGAGGGCCCCGCCGACGATCTGGAAGGCGGCCCGCAGCGGCGGGCGGGCACCGAAGATGAGCCTGCTCAGGATGTCACGCCCGAGGTCGTCGGTCCCCAGCCAGTGCGCCGCCGAGGGCCCGGCGTTGATAAGGAGAAGGTTCTGGGTGTTGGGCCCGTAGGGGGCGAGCAACGGCGCGGCGATGGCCATGAAGATCACGCCGACGATGAAGACCAGGCCCCCCATGGCCATCTTGTCGCCGGCGAAGCGGCGCAGGGCGCTGCCGCGCTTTCTGGGGACGTCCTGGGCCGATCCCTGATCCGGTTCGGTGGCGGTGGCCGGGCTGACGACGATGGGGTCGCCGCTGCCCGGGGGGAGGATCGTGCTCATGCCAGTCGGACCTTCGGATTCAAGTAGGCGTAGAGGACATCGACGATGAGATTGATGATCACGAAAAGCGTGGCCGTGAGAAGGGCCACACCCTGGACGACCGGGAGATCCTTGTCGCCGATGGCCTGGATCATGTAGACGCCGATCCCGGGCAACGAGAAGATGTTCTCGATGATGAAGGTTCCCCCGAGCAGATATCCGAACTGGATGCCCACGATGGTCACCACCGGGCTGATGGCGTTCTTGAGGGCGTGCTTGCCGATGATCCTGGCCGGTGACAGTCCCTTGGCCAGAGCGGTGCGCATGTAGTCCTGGTCGAGAGTGTCGATGAGCGAACCCCGGGTCTGGCGGGCCACCGTCGCCGCCCCCCCGAAGCCGAGGGCCAGCCACGGCATGAGGAGATGCTGCAACCAGGACCACGGCGAGGTGGCGAAGGGCGTGTAGCCCAACGGCGGCAGGATGTGGGTCTTGATGGCCAGGAGGATCACGAGCAGCATGGCCAGCCAGAAGTCGGGCACGGCCACGCCCAGGCTGCTCACGGCGGTAACCACGCGGTCAGCCCACGAACGGGGCCGCAGTCCGGCCACGATGCCGGCGGGCAGCCCGATCAGAACGGCCACGACCATGCCCCCGGCGGCGATGCTCAACGTCACCGGGAAGCGGATCCGGATGCCGTCGGCCACGTTCGAGCTGGGGACGCTGGCCGGTGTGAAGAGGGAGTGTCCCAAATTGCCGCGGACGGCCCGGCTCAGCCATGTCCAGTACTGGGCGAAGAAGCCTTCGTTCAGGTGGAGCTGTTTCCGGATCCGCGCCACCTCGGCCGCACTGGCGTGGGCCCCGCCGGCCAGGGTGATGGCCGGATCACCCGGGAGGAGGAGCACCAGGCTGAACACGGCGAGGGAGATGACGAAGAGCAGGGGAACGGTGATCAGGAGTCGCCGTGCGACGAAGGAGAGTAACGACCCACCGGACGCCATGAAGTGGGCTCAGGTCATTTTCTTGATGTAGATGCCCGCCAGGTTGGCCTTGCAGATCCCGATGGGGGCGACCACCCTCCCGCCGACGCGCGTCTTGTTGTACGCCACGATCTCGGGGATGAAGGCGATGGGGACCTCGAGTCCCTGGGCCATGACGATGGCCGACGCCTGTTGCATGTACGGCCCCTGGTAGGTGGCCGAGATCGAGTACGACGCTTTCTTCACCAGCGCCGTCACCGGCGCGTTGAACGATCCGAGGGCCTGGGATACGAAGCCGGTGCCCTCGTAGGAGCTCTCGAAGTTGTTGGCCAGATCGGGTCCGTTCGACGAGTTCTCGATGAGGACGGCGTTGGCTTCCTTGTTCTCGTAGACGTCGGTGAGGATGTCGGCGGGGGGGACCTGGGTGATGGACACGTTGAAACCGGCCGGTGCCAGCTCGGCCTTCATGATCTCGGCGGCCGTCTGGTACTCGGCCACGCCGGCGGGGAACACCAGGTCGAAGCTCACGCCGTGGGGGAACCCGTCCTGGGCCAGCATGGCCTTGGCCCTGGCCGGCTGGTACGTGTACTTGTTTCCGACCGTGTGGTTGTAACCGGGCGACGTGCTGGGGAACGGTTGGTAGGCCGGCTGGCCGAGGCCCTTCAAGACGATCTTGTTGAGCTCGGCGCGGTTGACGGCGTACTCCAGAGCGGCCCGTACCCCGGGAATGTTGAACGGCGGGGAGTTCTCGCGCAACTGCATCAGCATGTACTGGTAGGAGGGTGTGATGGCGATCCCGATGTTCGGATCGGCCTTGGCCGTGGCGTAGTCCCCGGGCATGAGCTCGATCATGTCGACGGCGCCCCCGATCAACGCCCCTATCTGTTGGGGGCCCTCGGTCAACTGGACGAAGTCGACCCCGCCCAGCTTGTAGGCCGATTTGTCCCAGTACCTCTTGTTGGCCACCATGGCGATCTCGGCGCCCGGCTGGTAGCTCTTCAAGACGAACGGCCCGGCACCGATCGGCTTGGTGGCGGCCGTGGCGATGGACGACGGAGCCATGACCATCCCGTCGATGAAGCTGAACGCCAGGAGGAGGTCACCGGGGGTGGGTGGCTGCTTCAGCTGGATGACCAGCGTGGTGGCGTTGGTGGGGTCCATGCTCACGATGGCCTCGAGCGAGGTGCGCAGGGGACTCTTGCGGACATGTTCGATGCTCTGCATGACGGCGTCGGCGGTGACGGGCTCACCATCGGAGAATTCGATGTCGGGCCGGATGTGCAGGGTCAGGGTCGAGCCGGAGACCTGCCAGCTCTGGGCCACGCCCGGGAGGATCTCGTTGTTCCCCGCGGTGCCCGCCGGTTCGTCCGTGATGCTGGAGTAGATCTGGGACAGCTCCTGGAACGAGCAGTCGTTGGTCCCGGTTCCGGGGTCGAAGTCGTTGGAGAATCCGTCGTTCAGGTCCACCCCGAAACGGAGTACACCGTTGGGGTTGGGGGTGCCGGCGTTCGACGACGCCTGGGGAGTCCCGCCTCCGCCGCTGCAGGCAGCCAGGACCAACGACGTCACCACCAGGCAACCGGCCATCGGCCATGCGCGGCGTCCTCCGTCGTCTTTGCCCGCTGCTCGTCGCATGGCTCTCCTTCCGTGTTTCCGGAGTCCCCACCTGTCGCTGACATCGGCGTCAGTCGGGCCAGGGTAGTTCCGCCCGACCGGCGAAGCGAGCAAACCACCGTCCCCCCACTAGCCTGTCGTTCGTGGCCGGCCCCTGCTCGAATGTCAGCGACATGACGGGGCGGACCGTCGTCATCACCGGTGGCAACAGCGGCATCGGCAAGGCGACGGCCGAGGGGTTGGCGCGGCTGGGCGCACGCGTGGTGATCACGGCGCGCCACCCCGACCGCGGTGCCGCCGCCGCCTCCGACATCCGCCGGGCCAGCGGCAGCGAGGCCGTGGAATGCGTGGCTCTCGATCTGTCCAGCCTGGCCTCGGTGCGGTCGTGCGCCGCCGATCTGCTCGACCGTCTCGACGAGATCCACGTGCTGGACCTGAACGCCGGTGGTGTCCTGTCGCGTCGGACAGAAACGGAGGACGGCTTCGAGACGCAGTTCCAGGCCAACCACCTCGGCCATTTCCTTCTCAGCCGGTTGCTCCTCGACCGCCTGCTCGCCAGCGCCCCCGCCCGCATCGTCGTCGTCTCGTCGTGGGGCCACACCCAGGCGCGTGGCGGCCTCGATTTCCATGACCTCCAGTGGGTGGCCCGGCCCTATCGGGGCTCCTTCGTCTACAGCGCCACCAAGCTGATGAACCTCTACTTCACCTTCGAGCTGGCCCGACGGCTGGCCGGCACCGAGGTGACGGTGAACGCCCTGCATCCGGGGTTCGTGTCCTCCGGGTTCGCCATGAACGGCGACACCACCTGGCTGCGCCTGGGGATCGTGGTCAGCAAGCCCTTCGCCCGCACTCCCGAGAAAGGGGCGGCGACGGCCATCTGGTTGGCCGCCTCGGACGACGTGAAGGCGGTCACCGGGGAGTACTTCGCCGACTGCAAGGTGAAGAAACCGTCGGCCGATGCCCGCGACCCCGACGCCGCCCGCCGCCTGTGGGAGTTGAGCGAAGAGCTCGTCGGGCCCGGCTGAGATCCCGGTGGCCGTGTCGACGCCGGACTACCGACACCTCCTCGAGGAGCGGCTGGCCCAGGTCGACGCCGAGGCGGCCGAGCGTCGGCGGGCGACGACCCCGGGTGGGGAGCGCCCCGGATTCGGGAAGCGGGCCGGGGACTACGTGGCCCAGGTGGTCGAGGACCGGACGAACAACCAGCTGGCCGACTGCCTGGCCGCCACCGCCACCGCCATCCGCCGGGCGCTGCTCCTGATGGACGAGGGACGTTTCGGCCTCTGCCAGTCCTGCGGCGAGGCCATCGGCGAGGAGCGTCTGACGGCGGTCCCCTGGGCTCTTCTCTGCGTGCGCTGCCAGTCGGCCGAGCGTGCCGGGGGCTCGACGGCGCTGCGCCGCCCCGCGCCGTGATCACGGCGGGCAGGCCGCCTACGTCGTGACGGTCACGGGGACGTTCCAGGCGATGTCGGCCGACGACCGTCCCACGTGGAGCACGTAGGAGCCCGGGAAGATCCGCCAGCCGGCGTCACGATCGGGCCCGGCCGCCTTGTTGATCATGCTCCCGAGCGGCATCCGCTCCCGCAGTCTCGTGGTGGGGCCGGTGCCCGGATCCCAGCAGGCGAAGGCCCGACCGGACAGGACGAGGGACACGGCCCCCTCTTCTCCGGGCCCGAGCCGGATCTTGGCGAAGGCCTTCAGCTCCTGGGCCGGCCGGAAGAGCTCGCCCGGCGGCGGCGCCACGTAGCACTGCACGACCTCGGTTCCGGCCCGGCCCCCGCTATTGGTGACGGACACGGTGACCACGAGGTCGTCCCCGGCCGCCACCGAATCGGCCGAGAGCACCGGCTCCCCGAGGACGAAGGTCGTGTACGACAGCCCGTGACCGAAAGGGAAGGTGACGCCGATCCGCCGCCCCTCGTACCAGCGGTAGCCCACCAGCAGTCCCTCCCCGTAGCGCAACTCGCTGCGTTCGCCGGGAAAGGTGGGGTAGGCCGGTGTGTCCTCCAGGCGAACCGGGAGGCTGACGGGGAGCCGACCACCGGGCTCGTCGTCGCCGACCAGCACGTCGGCGACGGCCGAGGCCATCTCCTGCCCACCGAACCAGACCTGAAGGACGGCGCCGACCGAGTCCACCCAGGGCATGGCCACCGGCGCGCCGGCGTTCACCACCACCACGGTCCTCTCGTTGGCGGCGGCCACCCTCCGGACGAGGTCGTCCTGATCGACCGGGAGGGCGAGCGACTGGCGGTCGAATCCCTCGGACTCCCATTCGTTGGACGTCCCCACCACCACCACGACGGCGTCGGCCCCGGCGCAGACGGCCACGGCCCGTTCGATCAGGTCGGCCGGGGCCATCCACCGGCATCCCACCCGGAAGGCGAACAGCCCGTCGGCGCCGAGGGTGTCGTACTCCACGGCGACCTCCACGCCGACGCCGGCGTCGAGCCCGACTTCACCGGTCAGCTCCTGGCAGCCCAGGCCCATGAAGCTCGGCCCCCGGGGGAGCGACTCGTCGAAGCCGTCGAGGACGACGGCGCCGTCGACGAGCAGGCGCGCCCGCCCGACGTGGGTGAGGGTGAAAAGGTACCGGCCCGTCTCCGCCGGCCGGTACGAACCGCTGACCCGGACCGAGAACGGACCGTCCAGCCCGGCGACGGGGGGTCCCAGATGGGAGAGCTCGGTGGCGTGCAGCTCGGCCCGGTGCACGACGTCGCCACCGCCGTCGAGGGCGCCGAAGTACTCGGCCACCAACGGGACGCGCAGCACCGCCGCCGTGCGGGCCAGGTCCACACCCCGTTCGTGGACGACGGTGACGCCGTCACCGGCCTTGGCCCGCAGGGCCTCCAGCGGGCTCGTCCGGTGGTCGGGCTCGACGCCGGCCGACCCGCCCCCCATGATCACGGCCCGGTCGGCATTGGGGCCGACGACGGCGATCCGGCGGACCGACGCCGGCAGCGGGAGGACCCCGGAGTTCCGCAGGAGCACGATCGAGGCGGCGGCGGCCTCCCGGGCCACGGTGGCCCGACGAACGGGGGCCGGTCGCGCTGGAACGGCGGTGTCGTCGTCGCCGTCGAGGAGCCCCAGCCGGTCGTAGACCGACAGCAGCCGGGCCACCTGGTCGTCGAGGCCCTTCTCGGTCACCGTCCCGCCGGTCACGGCGGCGGCCAGGGCCGGCCCGTAGGCCCGGCCGGGGCCCGGCATCTCGAGGTCGACCCCGGCCTCGTGGGAGCCCACCGTCGAGGCCACCCCGTACCAGTCGGTCAGGACGAAACCGTCGAAGCCCCATTCACCGCGGAGGATGTCGCTCAGAAGGGCCCGGTGCTCCGAACACCACGATCCGTTCAGCCGGTTGTACCCGGTCATGACACCGAGCGCCCCCCCGTGGCGCACGGCGTGCTCGAAGGGGACCAGGTAGATCTCGCGCAGGGTGCGCTCGTCGATCACCGAGCTCATGGTGTAGCGCTCGAACTCGGCGTCGTTCCCGACGAAGTGCTTGACGGTCGTGGCCACGCCGGCCGACTGCGCTCCTTCGATGAAGGCGGCCGCCAACGTCCCAGACAGAAGGGGGTCCTCGGAGTAGCACTCGAAGTTTCGTCCCGCCAGGGGCGACCGGGGGATGTTCACCGTCGGGGCCAGCAGGACCCGGCACCCCCGGGCCCGTGCTTCCTCGGCCAGCAGGGTACCGACACCACGGACGAGGTCGGGATCCCAGGTGGCCCCGAGTGCCGACCCGCACGGCACGCACGTCGTCGGCTGGGCCTCGGGGCCGGGCAGCGTCGTCCCGCGGGCGCCGTTCGGTCCGTCGGTGACACCGACCGATGGGATGCCCAGCCGGGGAACGCCGGGGACGGTCCACAGGTCCTGGCCGGCGGTGAGAGACGCCTTCTCGTCCACCGTCAGTTCGGCGACGAGTCTCTCGACGGTGGCGGCGCGCCGCGGGGCCGGCGCCGACTTCTTCGTGTCCTGGTCCATGGGGTCAGTCTGGCGGACGCCATCGGCCCCCGGGGACCGATGGCCCCGGCCGCCGGGCCGCCTCCCCCGGCGCGCCCCCTACTGTGATCGCCGGGAGGGGGACCGGTTGAAGACCTGCGATCTGACGACACCGGCGCTCGTGGTGGATGCCAGGCTGCTCGAGGAGAACCTGGCGACCATGGCAGCCGCCCTGCCCGGTCGGCGTCTGCGCCCGCACGTGAAGGCCCACAAGTGCACGGCGCTGGCCCGCCGCCAGGTCGTCCACGGCCACCGGGGATTCACCTGCGCCACCATCGCCGAGATGGAGGGGATGGCGAGGGCCGGGCTGGGCGAGGATCTCCTCCTGGCCAACGAGGTGGTCGACGCCGGCCGACTGGGCCGGCTGACGCGGACCGGCGCCCGCGTCACGCTGGCGGTCGACTCGGCCGAGACGATCGCCGCCGCCGCCGCCGGAGGCGTCGTCGAGGTCGTCATCGACGTGAACGTGGGCCTGCCCCGCTGTGGATGCGACCCCGCCGACGCCGGGCGCCTGGCCGACGTCGCCCGGGCGCGTGGCCTCGAGGTGCGCGGCGTGATGGGCTACGAAGGCCACATCGTCGGCGTCCCCGACCGGCCCACCCGCGTGGAGATGATCACCCCGGCCATGGAGGCGCTCGTCGCCGCCCATCTCGACGTCGGGGGCGAATTCGGTCTCCGCCGGTGGAACGGGGACGTACGACATCAACTCCTGGGCCACCGAGATCCAAGCCGGCTCGTACGCTCTGATGGACACCGCCTACGGCCAGCTCGGGCTGCCCTTCCGTCAGGCGCTGCGGCTGGAAGCCACCGTGATCTCGGTCTCGTCGGGCTGGGCCGTGGCCGACTGCGGACTGAAGGCCCTGGCCATGGATCACGGCAACCCGTCCATCGACGGATCCCGGGTCTGGTTCTGCTCCGACGAGCACGTGACCTTCGAGCCGGGTCGCCCGCTCAAGGTGGGGGACCGTATCCGGGTGACGCCGGCCCACGTCGACCCCACCGTGGCCAAGCACGAGAGGATGTTCGTGATCGACGGGGACGACGTACTCGAGACCTGGCCCGTCGACCTCCGCGGCTGGTAACGGGATACGGTGCGCCTCATGCCCCCCGACTCGTACACCCTGGCCGGCAGCGACGTCACCATCCCCCTGCTGGGGGTGGGGACGTGGGCCTGGGGTGACCGGTCCACGTGGGGCATGGGCGGCTACGACGCCGATCTCACCATCGGTTCGATCGAGGGGGCGTGGGACGCCTCCATCGACGCCGGAGTGACCCTTTTCGACTCGGCCGAGATCTACGGACGAGGAGAGAGCGAGCGGATCATCGGGCAGATGCTCTCGCGCGATCCGGCGCGGGCGGCGTCGGTCGTCCTGGCCACCAAGTTCATGCCGTCGCCCTGGAAGATCAACGTCCGGGGCGCCCTCATGAAATCGCTCCGGGCGTCGCTCGACCGCCTCGGTCTCACCTGCGTCGACCTCTACCAGATCCACGGCCCCGTCAGCCTCCGGTCCCACGCCGCTCTGGCCGACGCCCTGGCGGCGGCGCGCCACGCCGGTCTGGTGAAGGCCGTCGGGGTCTCGAACTATTCGGTGAAGGAGACCCGCTCCATCGCCGCCGAGCTCGACAAGCGGGGACTGGCGCTGGCCACCAACCAGATCGAGTTCTCGCTGCTGCGGCGGGCGCCCGAGACCGGTGGTCTGCTGGCCGCCTGCGCCGACCTCGGCGTCGTCCCCCTGGCCTACTCGCCCATCGGCCAGGGCCGCCTCACGGGGAAGTACTCCGCCGCCCATCCGCCCCCGGGGAAGAGGACCTTCTCCAACCACCCCATGGCGGTCGTCGACGCCGTGGTGGCCGAGCTCCGGTCGATCGGCGAGAAACACGGCGGCAAGACGCCCAGCCAGGTGGCCCTGAACTGGGTCATCGCCAAGGGGGCGGTCCCCATCCCGGGGGCCAAGAGCGCCGCCCAGGCGCAGGAGAACGCCGGCGCCCTGGGCTGGCGGATCGATGCCGACGATCTGGCCGTTCTCGACGAGGCGGCCCTGGCCGGGATACGGAACATCTCCAGCCGTGTCTGGCAACACGGCTGAGGGCGGACGACGGCCGTGAAACGGCGCCGCCCCCTCTGATGTCACCGGCCCGGGAGTTCCGCCAGCACCGCTTCCAGGCCCCGCCGGGGGCAACCGAGATCCTCCTCGTCCGGCACGGGGAGTCCGAACCCGCCGTCGAGGGGCGGCCGTTCGCCCTCGTCGACGGCCAGGGAGATCCCGCCCTGTCACCGGAGGGCCGGGCCCAGGCAGAGAGAGTCGGCACCCGGCTGGCGGCGCAGGACATCGACGCCATCTACGTCACCTCCCTCCGGCGTACGGCCCAGAGCGCCGAGCCGTTGGCCCGGGCCCTCGGCCTCCGGTGTGTGGTCGAGCCGGACCTGCGCGAGGTCTTCGTGGGGGAGTGGGAAGGCGGTCTGCTGCGAAAGAAGGTGGCCGAGAGGGACCCCGTGGCTCTTCGCCTGTCCGAGGAGCAGCGTTGGGACGTCATCCCGGGGGCCGAGCCCGCCGAGGCCTTCTCCCGTCGGGTCCGTCAGGCCGTCGAGAGGATCGCCGCCGCCCATGGTGACGAGCAGGTGGCCGTCTTCACCCACGGCGGCACCATCGGCGAGCTCTTGGCCCAGGCCACCGGATCCTCGCCCTTCGCCTTCACCGGTTCCGACAACGCGTCCATCTCCCACCTGGTCGTCACGCCCCAGAGATGGATCGTGCGACGGTTCAACGACGTGGCCCACCTCGACGACGTCTCACCACAGCGCCTGCAGCCTCACCAGTGACCGGATGTAGGCGCGCTCGTTGGCGCTGAGGTCCTCGAACTGGATTCCCGCCCTGATCCCGTCGGGCGAGGCCGCCATGGCGTGCTTGACCTCGCCGCGCAGGTCCACCGACAGGATGATCCGCTGCTCGGCCATCTCATCGGGAGTGGTGTCGAAGAGTTCGAGACCGGCGCCCAACGTCGACACGTCGACCACCCGGCACGGACGCCAGAACTCGTCGGGGTCGCCCTCGATCATGTACCGACCGTGCCAGTCGGTGAACTGTCGCGGTAGCAGCCGTCTCAGCCTGAGTTCCATGACGGGCGCCCCCCTTGCCCACGAGCGTGATCATGGCGTCGACAACTCGGCGAAGTGACTTGAACAAGCGGGCCCCACTGTTCCCCCAACGGCTCGCTCCCCGCCCGACAGCCGGCTCGCCGCGCTGATGTCTGTGTGGACGTTGGTGTCGGTGTGGGAGTTGATGTCAGCCGACGACGGCATCGGGGGGCCGGAGCCAGATGGTCATCCGCGTTCCCCGGCCCTCGATGACGGGGGACTCCGTCGTCACCACCGCCTTCATGGCGGCCGCCAATTCGGACACGATGGCCAGGCCGAGCCCGGATCCGAGGCGTCTGCTCGTCACCCGGTCGGACGTGAAATGTCGTTCGAAGACACGGGGGAGGTCCTCGGCGGCGATCCCGGGTCCGTCGTCGAGGACCCAGACGGCGATCGAGCTCCCGATGACGCCGGTACCGACCACCACCCTGGAGGCCGCGTGCTTGAAAGCGTTCTCCGTCAGATTGGCCACCACCTGGCCGAGCCGGTCGGGGTCGGCGTCCACCCATAGGCCGCCGTCGGGGGGGACACTGACGATCAGCTCGAGGCCGAGGCTCTCGGCTTCGGGCCGGAAGCCGGCGGCGGCGAGGCTCGACCACGTCGGCGCAGTCCACCCGCTGCACGTCGAGGGAGAACTTCTGGGCGTCGAGACGGGCCAGATCGAGCAGATCCTGCAGCAGCCGCCCGAGGCGCCGGGCCTCGGATCCGATCACGGCGGTGGCGGCGGCGGTGTCCTGCGTGGTGCCGTCGGCGATGGCGTCGGCGTAACCGATGATCGAGGTGAGCGGTGTCCGTAGCTCGTGTGACACCGACAGGAGGAACTGCCGTTCGAGATTCTGGGACCGGCTCAGGCTGTCGCCCATGGTGTTGATGGCCTCGGCCAGCTCCGTCATCTCCGGGTAGTCGGCGGGGCTCACCGGCACGCGGGCACTCAGATCACCACCGGCCATCTGCCCGGTGGTGGTCACGGCCCGCACCAGGGGTGCGCTGATCCGGCGGGCCAGTCCCGATGCCACCACGGCGGCCACCAGGAGCGCCCCACCGGCGACCAGCAAGAAGTACAGCAGGCCGTTGGCCGGGTCCTGCACGTCGCGGACGGCCACCAGAATGGGGGAGTCGCGTAGCGGGACGCCGAGATTGACCTTCTGCCGCAGGGTCAGGGCGACGGGCACGGCGGCGAAGACGACGTTGCCCACACTCCCCGAGACGCTCTGGTCGTCCTCCAGCGCGGCGGCGTCGAGGAGTGACGACGTCAAGGGGGAGGGGAGGGAGGCGAACTGTCCCGAGGCGCTGAGCCCGACGGGACGGAAGAAGTTGTAGGAGCCCACCACCCGGAGCGCTCTCAGTATCCGGGCCGCCCGCACCTTGGCACCGACCCCGACGTCGTCGGCCAGGGTGCCGGCCGACAGAAGCTGCCCCACGGAGGTCACCTCCTGGGTGGTCTCCGTCCCCGCCGTCGAGGTGCTGGCCCGCCGGACCAGGTAGAGGCTGCCCGCCGTGGTCAGCACGAGCGTGCCGGTGACGACGGCGAGGATGGCGATCGTGAGGCGCCGGCGCATGCGGAGGGTCGGCCCCGCTCAACCGAGGCGGTAGCCCACGCCCCACACGGTGGTGAGGGGGAGCTCGTCACCGAGCTTCTTCCGCAGCTGGCGGACGTGGACGTCGACGGTCCGCTCGTCGCCGTACCAGCCCTCGCCCCACACCCCGTCGAGGAGCTGCCGGCGCGACAGGGCCAGGCCGCGGTTGGCCACGAGATAGGCTAGGAGGTCGAATTCGCGGGTCGTGAGGGCGACGACGTTGCCGGCACACAGCACCTCGCGCCGCCCCGTGTCCACCACGACGGCCCCGATCTCCGTCGTCACCGGTTCCGTCTTGGCCAGGGCGCCGCTCCGGCGCAGGATGGCCTTCACCGCGCGCCACCAGCTCGCGGGGGAGAACGGCTTGGTCACGTAGTCGTCGGCGCCCAGCTCGAGGCCGAGGACCCGGTCGATCTCGTCGTCGCGTGCGGTGAGGATGATCACGGGGACGTCGCTCGTCTTGCGGACCTGGCGGCACAGCTCCAGTCCGTCGAGTTCACCGGGGAGCCCGATGTCGACGATCAGGAGTGCGGGCTTCTCGCGCTCGATGTAGGTCAACCCGTTCTCGGCGTCGTCGGCCTGAAGGATCCGGAAACCCTCTCGGCGGAGGTACATGGCGACCAGGTCGGAGATGTTGTGGTCGTCTTCCACCACCACGATCGTGTCGGCGCCCGGTGTCACCGCACCAGCCTGCCATGCCGCCTGTGGCGCGGTCGGGAGCGCGGGGGTCCCACCGGGGTCATCTGACCAGTGGACCCCGCCGAGGTGAGGAGATCTCGGGGGTGATGTTAGGAAATCGTGAGCCTCAGTCCCACAGCCCGGCGGGGGCTTCCCCCAGCGGGTAGTGGCCCGGGAGCATCTCACCCGACGAGGCGCGTTCGATCCGGCGCTTCATCCCGTCCGAGAGGGCGTCGGCCTTGATCATCTCGATGAACAGCGAGGTGGCGTTCCCGACGTCGAAGAAGTCACGCTGCCACGACCACTGCCACTGCCCGGCGTAGCGGAACCAGCTTCCCCCGATGCCGGCGATCTCGTAGCTGGACCCGTCGGGTCGCGGGGCGTCGGCGATCTGCTTCCACAGTCCGATCACCTCGCCCTGCTCGGGATCGATCAGGACCTTCTGGTACGGGTACGTCCACCCGTCGAGGCCGCCCATCTCGAGCCCCAGCGCGATGTCGCGGATCTCGTCGCGCCCCACGGCCATGAACTCCTCGTGGGGCCCGATGTTCCAGCCGTAGGTGGCGTCCTCGGTGTACATGTCGGCCATCGGCCGCCAGTCCCCGGCGTCCTGGGCGCGCCGGTTGGCGTCGAGCCACCGGCCCACCATCTCGTTCAGCTCCCGGTAGGGAAACGTTGGCACGTCTCAGTCCTCCTCGATTCTCAGGGCCTTGGTGGGACAGAAGGCCACCGCCTGCTCGACCATGGCCCGCATCTCCTGACCGGGGTTCTCGTCGACCACGGTCAGGACGCCCTTCTTCGACACGGAGAAGACATCCGGCGCCTCCGACTCACAGACCCCGTGACCCTGGCACAGATCGCGGTCGACGACGATCCTCACGCCGTGGCCCCGTCCGGACCGGAACCTCGCCGACGGTAGTGCACGGCACAGGGCTGCTGGAGCTGGACGACCATCTTCGAATGGTCGTTCCGGTACGTCTCCGACGCCTGGGCCAGCTCGAACTCCCAGCCCCGCAGGAGCACGGAGAAGATGGCCTTCAGCTGCATCATGGCGAAGGGCGCCCCTACGCAGCGGTGCCGCCCGGCGCCGAAGGGGATCCACGTCCAGGGATTCAACCGGTCCTCGGCCCGCGGCTCCAGGTAGCGCTCGGGGACGAAGGAGTCGGCGTCGGGGAAGTCCTCGGGCATCCGGTTGGACACGGCCAGGCTGGCCCCCACCAGCTTCCCGGGCTCGATCCGGAAGCCTTCGATCTCCAGCTCCTCCTTGGCCACCCGCAGGACCAGGATGAGCGGGGGATGCAGCCGCAACGCCTCCTTGATGGCCGACTCGAGTTGGGGCATGGCCCGCAGCGCCTGATAGCTGACCTCCTCGCCGTGGGCGTAGAGGGTATCGAGCTCGCTTCTGACCCGGGCCATCACGTCGGGGTGGCGCAGGAGCTCGATGAGCGTCCACGCCGCGGTCCCCGACGTCGTGTGGTGGCCGGCGAACATCATCGAGATGAACATCCCGGTGACCACGTCGGTGGAGAACTTCGGCTCACCGCCCTCGTCGCTGATCGACATCAGGACGTCGAGGAGATCCCGGTCCTCGTCGGTGGCCGGCGCCGAGCCGGCCCGTCGGTCCATGATGGCCTGGACCAGGTCGACGAGGCCCCGGCGCGCCGCGTCGCGTCGGTGGAAGGTCTCGATGTCGGCATACGGGTCGACGTAGGCCAGAGCGTCCGTCCCCTGCTCGAGGTCGTGATAGAGCCGGGCGAAGCGCTGATCGAGCTCCCGGCGGAACTTCGGTCCGATCAGGCAGGCCGACGACGTGTAGATGGTGAGTTCGGCGAACCAGTCGAGCAGGTCGATGGTCCCGGCGTCGGACCACCCGGCCACCATGGTGGCCACCTCGTCGGAGATCGTCGAGGCGTGGCCGCGCATGAACTTGTCCCGCAGCGACTGGTTGTGGAGCATCTCGCGCCGGCGCTCGGGGGGCGCGTCGAAGACCACCCCTTCACCGAAGATGGGGGTCATGAAGGGATAGGCCTCGGCCTGGTCGAGGAGATCCTCGGGGGCGCGGAAGAACCACTCGTTGGCCCGGGCTCCGGTCAGGAGGACCACGTCCTTGCCGGCCAGCCGGAACTGGCCGACGTCGCCGCACTCGGCCCGGGTCCGCCGCATCAGACCGATGGGGTCGCGGCGGAGCTCCTCCAGGTGCCCGTGCTCCTCGTCGCCCCCCGACACGCGGGGCGGTTCGAGTAGTTCGACATTCGTGGTCATGGTGTGCCTCCGCTGGCCGCCGGGTCCCGACGCACCGGGGCCTCGGGTTGGACTTCGATCATCGTCAGGTGGGTGCCCACGGGCGCCTCGATCACGGTCGCCACGGCGTTGGCCACCGCCTCGGCGTCGAGGAAGTGACCGTGCCGGGCCAGCCCCCAGCGGACCCACTGGCCCAGGATCTCGGTCGTGGCGGCGGGATCCCAGTCCGAGCCCATCTCCGACAGTGTCTGACCGGGTTGCACGATGGAGGCGCGGACGCCGCTGCCCTCGAGCTCCATCTGCAGGGTCCGCGCGTACCCCTCGAGACCCCACTTGGAGGCCACGTAGGCCTTGTTGTAGGGACGCGGCGCCCGCACGTTCTCGGAGGTCACGAAGACGATGTCGCCGTGGTGGCGTTCGACCATCCCCGGCGCCAGGAGACGGACCATCTCGTGGGCGCCCACCAGGTTGACCGCCATCAGGGCGGCGAAGGCCCCCGGCGAGGCGTCGATGGTGACGTCGGGCCGGTTCTGGCCCGCGCTCGAGACGAGGACGTCGATCTCCCCCACGGCGTGGCGGGCCCTCTCGACGAATCCGGCGATCGACTCCCGGTCACCGAGGTCGAGGGGGAAGGCGTGGGCCACGCCCCCGTCCTTCTCGATCTCCCGGGCCATCTCCTGGCACCGGACCGCCCGGCGGGCCCCGAGGACGACGGGATGGCCCCGGGCGGCCAGGGCACGGGCCGTGGCCAGACCGATGCCCGACGACGCGCCGGTCACGATCGAGGGCCGGCGCTCCGGATGGGGGATGGACCGGGACACGGGCGTCGTCGTCTCCCTCAGCGCGCCGAGACGGTGGTGGGAAGGCGGGCGAAACCGCGGACGTTGATCGAGTGCACCCGCTCGGCGCCCGCCGGGTCGATCTCGTAACGGCCGATCCGCTTGAGCAACTCCTCCAGGCCGACGCGGCCCTCGAGCCGGGCCAGGGCGGCGCCGAGGCAGAAGTGGCGCCCGCTGCCGAAGCTGACGAGTTTCGAGGTGTCGCGGTCGAGGTCGTAGCGGTCGGGTTCGGGGAAACACCGGGGATCGCGGTTGGCCGAGCCGACGAGCAGGAGGACCCGTTCCCCGTCGGGAAGGACGGTCCCTTGGAGCTCGACGTCGCCCGTGGTGACGCGCAGCAACATCTGTGACGACGTGTCGAAACGCAGTGTCTCGTCCACCCAGGCCGGGATCCGACCGGGCTCGGCGAAGACCTTGGCCCGCTCGTCGGGGAAGCGCCAGCCCCAGTACCAGGCGTTGGCCAGCAACTTGGTGGTGGTCTCGTTCCCGGCCACGATCATGAGGAAGAGAAAGGAGATGATCTCGTCGTCGGTGAGCTGGTCCCCGGCCAGGTCGGTGCCCAGAAGGGCCGAGGTGAGGTCCTCCGAGGGCCGGGCCCTCCGGGTGCTCACCATCTCGGCGAAGTACCCGGCCATGGCGAACGCCGCCTCGACCCCTTCGGGGGGGACGTCGTTGAACCCCTCGACGCGGTGCATGAGGAGGTCGGCCAGGCGCCGCAGCTCGACCCGGTCGGCGCGGGGGACACCTATCATCTCCGAGATCACGTCCATGGGCAGCAGACCGGCGAAGTCGCCCACGAAGTCGAACGCCTGGCGCTCGACGGCGGCGTCGACGTGCTCGACGGCCAGCGCCCGGATCCCCTCCTCCAGCTCGGCCACCCGGCGCGGGGTGAACGCCTTCGACACGAGCGAGCGCATCCGGGTGTGGTCCGGCGGGTCCATGGCCAGGAACGACATGGCCCGGTGGGCGTCGGGCCCGTAGGCGGCGGGATCGAGCGACACCCCGAATCGGTTCGACAGCTGTGCCGGGTTCCGGAAGGCGGCGAGCACGTCCTCGTGACGTGACAGGGCCCAGAAATCGAGCTCTTCGTTGCGGTAGAGGGGCGCCTCGTCGCGCAGACGGGAGTACGTGGGGTACGGATCCTCGTGGATCTGATAGTCGTACGGGCTGTAGCGCAGGGGGACGAAGGTGTCGGTCGTCATCGGGCTCCCTCCAGAAGGACCCGGGCCACGTCGGCCAGGGCCTCGGGGACGCCCGCGTACGGGAGATGGCCCATGCCGGCCCACAGCATGGCGCCGGAGTAGGCGAGATCGAGGCCGAGAACGACGGTGGGATCGGCGTCGGGGCCCAGGGCCGACGCCATCCGGGAGTGGAGCTCCGCCCCGAACCGGACGCGCAGTGCCCGCACGTCGGGACCGGCTCCGAGGAGGGCGGTGGTGCAGGCCGCCGCCAGGAGCGGGTCGTCGGCCATGAACAGACCGAGATCGTCGAGCGCGCCCGTCACCCGGTCGAGCGCGCCGTCCCCGACGGGGGGGCCGGCGGCGGCCAGGGCGTGGAACCGTCGCCACAGGACCTCGGCCAGGAGGTGGTCCTTCGAGGCGAAGTACGTGTAGGCGGTGGCGGGGGCCACCCCGGCCCGGCGCGAGGCGCTGCGCACCGTCATCCCTTCGTACCCCTTCTCGCGCGCCTCGTCGGCAGCAGCGTCGACCAGGCGCTGCACGACCTCGGCCTGCTTGGTCGTCACGCGCCGGCGCGTCGTCTCGGCCGCCTCGGCCCCTGCTCCCGTGACCCGTTCCGCCGCGGCCAGATCCGTCACGGGGCGGCCTGGGGCTCGGGGATGTGGGGCGTCCCATCGCGCATGGGGGGGAAGGTGAAGGTGGCGGCGGTGGTGCCGGCGGTGATCCGGGTGATGTCGGCCACGGGCAACGTCTCGGTTTCGTCGTCGATGACGAGTTCCCAGCGGCAGTGCGGCGACCGGTCGCCCGGTACCCGTGGCGGACGGTGGACGGGCCTGATCCGCGCCTTGGGGTTCACGGCCTGGGCGGTGACGTCGAAGGTCCCGTCCTCGATGTGGTGGCACATGTTGGTCACCATGACGTCGCCGAAGGGCTCGGCGTCCATGAGCGCCCCGCAGTGGGCCAGCTCGAAGTACCCGTGCGTCTCGTCGAACACCTCGTAGCGGACGTCCATGTAGTGGTGGGGGAATCCCGGGTCGAGCTGGAGCACCTTGAAGATGGCCGACACGCCGTCGCCTTCGATGTCCATGATCTTCCGGATGCGCTCGCCGTAGAGCGGGCTCGCACCCGCCCACTCCTCCACCGCCAGCTCCTTCATGACGTCGCCCCCGAAGCGCATGGCGATGGCGGCACACATGGAGCGGTCGAGAAGGTGCACGATGAGGGCGAACTCCCGTACCAGCCGGACCAGTGCCTCCTTGGAGAGGTCCTCGTAGCGGAAGTCGGGGTCGAAGGGCCCCGAATAGTCTTTGCGGTCGGTCATGCCGTCAGACTACGGTCCAGACAGGTGTCCGGCAAGAAGGATGGTCATGGAAGCGGAACCCAGCTCTCCCACCGTCGGGGTGATCGGTCTCGGCGACATCGGCAGCGGCGTGGCCGCCGGGCTCGTCCGGGCCGGGGTCGACCTCGTGGTCTGTGACATCAGGGCGGAGTCGACGGCCCCTTTCGCCGACACCGCCCGTCTGGCCTCCGACCCCGCCGAGCTCGGCCGACTGGTCGACGTCGTCGTGGTGGCCGTGGTCACCGACGAACAGGTCCTGGCCGTCCTCGACGGCGCCGGCGGGGCGCTCTCCCGGGCGCGTCCGGGGTCGACGGTCGTGATCGTCTCGACCATCTCCCCCAGCACGTTGACACGGGTGGCCGAACTGGCCGGCGTCTGCGGCGTCTCCGTGGTCGACTGCGGTGTCAGCGGGGGGCCGTCCTCGGCCGCCGAAGGGGCCCTCATCTCGATGATCGGCGGCGACGACGACGTGGTCGAACGCATCCGCCCCGTTCTGGAGGCCTTCAGCTCCCTCGTCGTCCGCATGGGCCCGCTGGGTTCGGGGCTCCAGGCCAAGCTGGCCCGCAACCTGGTCCAGTACGCCTCGTGGCTGGCGGCCTACGAAGCCCAGGTGCTGGCCGAGGCGGCCGGCATCGAACTGGCCAAGCTGGCCCAGGTCATCAAGGCCAGCGACGCCCGCATCGGGGGGGCCTCGACGCTCATGTTCCGGCGCACGGTGGCGCCCTTCTCGCCCGACGACGACGCCGGTCTCGTCCAGGCCATGCGGACGGCCGCCTCTCTGGCCCACAAGGACCTCCGGGCGGCGATGGAATTGGGCGACGCGCTCGGCCTCCACCTGCCCCTGGCGGCCATGACCGACGCACGGGCCGACGCCTTGTTCGGGATCGGGCCCGATGCCACCGTCGGAAACGGTGCCGGCGACGGGAGTTCGCCGTGAGCGCGTCCTTCGGCGAGGAGCGGATGCTCATCGACGGGACCCTGGTGGCGTCGTCGAACGGCGCCACCTACCCGACGATCAATCCGGCCACCGAAGAGGCACTGGGGGTCTGTGCCGATGCCACGGCCGGCGATCTCGACCGGGCCATCGGTGCCGCCCGCACGGCTTTCGACGAGTCTCCGTGGTCCACCGACGTGGCGCTCAGGGTGCGGTGCCTGCGCCAGCTCCAACAGGCCATGACGGCCCACGCCGACGAGTTGCGGTCCCTGACGATCGCCGAGACGGGCTCGCCCCTGTTCTTCACGCGTTCGGCCGCCCTCGACGAGCCGGTGGCGTCGCTCGGGTGGGTGGCCGACCTGGCCGAGAGCTACGAGTGGACGACCGACCTGGGCCGGGCCAAGCCGCTGGGCATGCCGGCGCGCCGCTGGGTCCGTCGCGAGCCCACCGGTGTGGTGGCGGCCATCACCCCGTGGAACGTTCCCCACCAGATCAACCTGGCCAAGATCGGTCCCGCCCTGGCGGCGGGCAACACGGTGGTGCTCAAGCCGGCGCCCGACACACCGTGGTGCGCCACCACCGTGGGCCGCCTCATCGTCGAGGAGACCGACATCCCCGCCGGGGTGGTGAACGTGGTGACGTCGTCGGTCCCCGACTTCGGGGCGCCGTTGGCCACCGACCCCCGCGTCGATCAGGTGAGCTTCACCGGCTCGACCGACACCGGACGCAAGGTCATGGCGGCGGCGGCCGCCACCGTGAAGCGCGTCTTCCTCGAGCTCGGCGGGAAGTCGGCCTTCGTCGTGCTCGACGACGCCGATCTGGCCGCCGCCTGCGCCACCGCCGCCTTCATGGTCTGCACGCACGCCGGCCAGGGATGTGCCATCACCACCCGTCTGGTCGTGGCGCGGCGGCAGTTCGACGAGGCCGTCTCTGTGACGGCGTCCACGCTGGGGGGATTGGCGGCCGGCGATCCGCTGGACCCGGGTACGGTGTGCGGTCCACTGATCAGCGAACGGCAACGGACCCGGGTGGAGCGGTACATCGCTCTGATCCCGGAGGAAGGGGGGAGCGTCGTGGTGGGAGGCGGACGTCCGGCCGACCGGCCCAAGGGGTTCTTCGTGGAACCGACCCTGGCCGTGGGACTGGGCAACGAGGCGCGCGTGGTACGCGAGGAGATCTTCGGCCCCGTTCTCGTCGTCACTCCGCACGACGGGGACGACGATGCCGTGCGACTGGCCAACGACTCCCCCTACGGGCTCTCCGGTTCGGTGTGGTCCGGGGACCGTGACCGGGCCATGGCCGTGGCGGCCCGCCTGCGAACGGGAACGGTGGGCATCAACGGGGGGGTCTGGTACAGCCCCGACGTCCCCTTCGGCGGTTACAAGCAGTCGGGGCTCGGGCGCGAGATGGGGGTGGCCGGCTTCGAGGAGTACCTC
This sequence comes from uncultured Acidimicrobiaceae bacterium, assembly GCA_963800065.1. Lineage (GTDB taxonomy): Bacteria > Actinomycetota > Acidimicrobiia > Acidimicrobiales > UBA8190 > CAWJFJ01. The sequence continues at coordinate 91,692 of CAWCZO010000008.1, forward strand.
GAGACCAAGTCCGTGGCCGAACCGGCATGACCACCGAGCGCCGACCGCCGAGACCCGACCGCACCCGGGGCATCGAGAAGATGCGGGAGGTCTACAACTTCACCGTCGATCCCGACGACGTGCCCGGGGACTTCGTCGCCTACACCGTCGACCATCTCTTCGGCGACGTCTGGTGCCGTCCCGACCTCGCCGTCCCCGAGCGCCGGTTGCTGACCATCGGGGTCCTGGCTGCCCTGGGCAAGACCGACTTGCTCGACGTCCAATTCTCGAGCGCCCTGGCCAACGGGGAGCTCAGCGAGGACCAGGTGCGCGAGATCGTCGTCCATCTGGTCCACTACATCGGGTGGCCTCTGGCCACGGATCTGAGCGCGGCGGCCGAACGGGTCATCGCCCGACGACACGCCAAGGACCCGAAGCCGTGAGCAACTACGACTTCTCCGGCAAGGTGGCGGTCGTGACGGGCGCCGGTCGCGGCATCGGTCAGGCCTACGCCGAGGGTCTGGCGGCAGCGGGGGCCGCCGTGGTGGTGGCCGACATCGACGAGGACAACGCCAAGGCGGTGGCCGAGGCCATTGCCGCCACCGGGGCCAGAGCGGCAGCGACGGGTGTCGACGTCTCCTCCCCCGACTCCGCCGAGGCCATGGCGGCCGTGGCCGTCGAACGCTTCGGCGGCATCGACTTCCTGGTGAACAACGCCGCCATCTTCGGGGGCATGAAGCTCGATCTGCTCCTGACGGTGGACTGGGAATACCTCCGACACTTCCTGGCCGTGAACCTCACCGGCGCCCTCGTCTGCACCCGGGCGTGCTACCCGTCGATGGCCGAGCGCGGCGGCGGGGCCATCGTGAACCAATCGTCGACGGCCGCCTATCTCTATGCCGGCTACTACGGATGGGCCAAGGCCGGGGTGAACTCGCTCACCCAGCAGCTGGCTCACGAGCTCGGTGGCATGAAGATCCGGGTCAACGCCATCGCGCCGGGGCCCACCGACACCGAAGCGGCCCGCTCGGTCGTCCCCGACTCCTACATGCGCCAGCTCGTCGGCTCGCTGGCCCTGAAGCGCCAGGGTCAGCCGGCCGACCTCGTCGGGATGTGCCTGTTCCTGCTCTCCGATGACGCCCAGTGGGTCACCGGGCACGTCTTCAACGTCGACGGTGGCCAGGTGATGCGTCCCTGACCAGGGTCTCCGCCATCCCGGCGGCCGCCCGGCGGCGCCGGCATCCTCTGGGCCGCCTCACAGCAAACGGCCAGTCCGCTCCAAGGTGAACTCCCCATGATCTGTCCATGACCACGGCGGAGACGCGGACCGACGACACCCAGGCACGGACGGCCACACCGTGCGTCGAGATCGTGGTCCCCGTCTACAACGAAGAGGCGAATCTGGCCGGCAGCGTCCGGCGGCTTCGGTCCTATCTCGACCGGTCCTTCCCCTTCACCAGCGTGGTCACCGTGGTCGACAACGGCAGCACCGACGCCACGTCGGTCGTGGCCGCCGATCTGGTCTCGGAGCTCGAGGGTGTCCGGGCCGTCCGACTGACGTCGAAGGGACGAGGGCGGGCCTTGCGGGCCATCTGGTCGACCTCGACGGCCCGCGTCGTCGCCTACATGGACGTCGACCTGTCCACCTCCCTCGACGCCCTGCTCCCCCTGGTGGCACCTCTGCTCTCGGGTCACAGTGACGTGGCCATCGGTACCCGCTTGGCTCCGGGTGCACGCGTCGTCCGTGGGCCCAAGCGTGAATTGATCTCGCGTGTCTACAACCTCATCCTCAAGACCTTTCTCCGCAACGGGTTCTCCGATGCCCAGTGCGGATTCAAGGCGGCCCGTACGGACGTGGCCAAGCGGTTGCTGCCCTACGTCGAGGACAACGAGTGGTTCTTCGACACCGAGTTCCTGGTCCTGGCCGAACGCAGCGGCTTCCGCATCCACGAGGTCCCTGTCGACTGGGTGGACGACCCCGACAGCCGGGTCGACATCCTCACCACCGCGGGCGACGACCTCCGTGGGTTGGCCCGCCTGTGCTTCGGGGGTGGGTCCGACGCCACCGGTGAGCGCCTCTCCGACCTTCCCGCCACGCTGGCCAGCTTCGTCCGGATCGGGGTGGCCAGCACGCTCGCCTACCTGGTCCTCTTCTTCGTTCTGGCCGGAACCCTGGGCCGGTTCGGCGCCGATGCGCTGGCCCTCGCCGTGTGCACGGCGGCCAACACCGCCGGCCACGGGCGCTACACCTTCGCCCGACGGGGAAAGCCGTCACGCCGCAACCTCGTTCTCGGGGGGATGGCGGTGTTCTCGACGAGCGTCACCGTGACCTTCCTGATGCTCGGCCTGGTCGACTGGGCGGGGGTGACATCGTGGTGGCTCCTGGCCGGCCTCCTCGTCCTGGCCAACGCGGCGGCCGCCCTGGTCCGGTTCGTGGTTCTGCGGAGCTGGATGTTCCGGACCGCCCGGACCAGTCCACCGCCCGACGTGGCCCAGGCCTCCCCGCCCCGGCCCGTTCTCCTCCACGAAAGGCGGACACCATGACCATCCTGGTCGATCGGCCCGTCGAGGCGGCCCCCGAGCCGTCCCCCGCCGAGCACCCACCCCGGGGCCGGCTGAGCCGGATCGTCCGTGGCCGCCCCGACGACCCCGCCTGGGTGCGGCCGTCGCTGATCGTGCTCCTGCTGTCCACGGCGGTGGCCTACCTGTGGGCGCTCGGCGACTCGGGTTGGGCGAACTCCTTCTATGCCGCCGCCGTCCAGGCCGGGACGAAGAGTTGGAAGGCCTTCTTCTTCGGCTCGTCCGACGCCTCGAACTTCATCACCGTCGACAAGCCGCCGGCCTCCCTGTGGGTGATGGAGATCTCGGCCCGCATCTTCGGGCTGAGCTCGTGGAGCATCCTGGTCCCCCAGGCCCTCGAAGGGGTGGCCACCGTGGCTCTGCTCTACGCCACCGTCCGGCGCTGGTTCCGACCGAGCGCCGCCCTCCTGGCCGGCGCCGTGGCCGCCTCCACCCCGGTGGCGGTCCTCATGTTCCGGTACAACAATCCCGACGCGCTCCTCGTCCTGCTGCTCACCCTGGCCGCCTACGCCACCGTCCGCGCCCTCGAGAAGGCCGGCACGATGTGGTTGGTCCTGGCCATGTCGGCCGTCGGTCTCGGGTTCACCACCAAGATGCTCCAGGCCTTCCTGGTGGTGCCCGCCATCGCCGCCGTCTACCTCTTCACGGCGCCCACCTCACTGGGGCGGCGGATCCGGCAGTTGTTCGTGGCCGGCATCGCCCTGGTGGTCTCGGCCGGGTGGTGGGTGGCCGCCGTCCAGCTGACGCCCGCCGCCGACCGTCCCTATATCGGCGGCTCCCAGAACAACAGCCTCCTCAATCTCATCTTCGGCTACAACGGACTGGGCCGGCTCTCGGGGAACGAGTCGGGCAGTGTGGGCGGGGGCGCGGTGGCCGGTTCGCGGTGGGGACCGACGGGGATCACCCGTTTGTTCCAGGCGGACATGGGCGGGCAGATCTCGTGGCTGATACCGGCCGCCCTGATCCTCCTCGTCGCCCTCCTGGTGCTCACGTGGCGCTCGGCGCGGACCGATCGCACCCGGTCCGCCGCGCTCCTGTGGGGCGGTTGGCTCCTCGTGACGGGACTGGTCTTCAGCTACGCGCAGGGGATCATCCATCCCTATTACAACGTGGCCCTGGCGCCGGCCGTCGGCGCTCTCGTCGGCATCGGGACCGTGACCCTGTGGCACCACCGCCGTCGCCGGTTGGGTCGCGTCGTCCTGGCCGTCGCCCTGGCGGCCACCGTCGTCTGGTCCTACGTCCTGCTGTCGCGGTCGCCCACCTGGATCCCGTGGTTGCGTCCGGCCGTCGTGGTCGTCGGCCTCGCTGCCGCCGGCGTCCTGGCCGTGGCTCCCTCGATCCGGGCCAAGCTCGCCGCCGTGCTGGGCGTGGCCGGACTGAGTGCCGCCCTGGCCGGTCCGGCGGCGTACGCCCTCGACACGGTGGGGACGCCCCATTCGGGAGCGATCCCCTCGGCCGGACCCACCCTCCAGAGCACGACGCCGGGCGGACCCGGTGGGTTCGCCGGCGGTCCGTCGTTCGGTCGCGGGTTCCGCGGCTTGTCGCCCGGCGGACTGAATGTCCACCGACCGGGCTCCTTCCCGGCCACGGGCCGGCCGAACGGCTCCTTCGGCGGATTTCCCGCGAGCGGCGGCGGTGGCTTCGGGGCCGTCGGTGGCGGACCACCGGGCGGCTTCGGCGGACTGCGCCCGGGGGGAGCACCGACCATCGGCGCCGGCGCCGGCGCCGGCTCCGGGTTCCTGAACGCCACCACTCCGGGGAGGGCCCTGGTGACGGTCCTCGAGCGCAAGGCGGGGAGCTACCGGTGGGTGGCGGCGACCGTGAACTCCAATTCGGCCGCCGGCTACCAACTGGCCACCGACGACCCCGTCATGGCCATCGGTGGGTTCAACGGCACCGATCCCGCCCCCACCCTGGCCCAGTTCGAGAACTATGTCCGCCACGGAGACATCCACTACTTCATCTCCAGCGGCGGGTTCGCCGGCGGCGGGTTCGGGCGCCTGGGCGGGGGAGGCGGCAGTGGGACGACGACGGCCGGTCAGATCACCACGTGGGTCGAGAGCCACTACACCTCGACCACCGTCGACGGGGTCACCATCTACGACCTGAGCACGGCCCCGCACACGGGTTGACGCACCACGGCGGCGGTCGCACGGTGTCGTCGGCACGTCACCGTTTTGACGGCGCCGCGACCCTACGGCAAGGTGCCGGTGGTGGGGAACGCCTTTCTCGACGCGGCGACCGTGCGCCCGGTCGGTGAGGGCCGTTACCGGGCCGAGCTCGACGAGCGCTGGAATCTCCGGCCGCTGCCCCAGGGCGGGATCATCACGGCCATCGCCGTGCGGGCCATGGAGTCGGAGCTGGCCCACGAGGACCAGACTCCGCGCACACTGCACACCACCTTCGCCGCCCAGGTGTTCCACGGTCCTCTCGACGTCGAGGTCGAGGTCCTGCGGGCGGGCCGCTCGATGTCGCAACTGCGCGCCGAGGTCCGCAATCCCGGGGCTCAGCGCGGTCACCTGACGACCTGTGTCTTCGGCGCCAGTCGTCGAGGCTTCGATTTCACCGACCTCCGTCCCCCCGAGGTGGTCCCCGACCCCACCACCTGTCCCTCGTACCGTGACCCGCCGCCCGAGGGCGAACCCGTACTCGAACCGATGCCGTTCTGGGCCCAGCTGGTGGAAGGACGTTCGGTGATCGGCCACGCGCCCTGGGACGATCACGTTCCCGATCGGGCCGAGAGAGCGATGTGGTACCGCTTCGACGAGACGCCACTGGGCGTCGACGGTCGTCTCGACCCGTTGGCGTTGATCGTCCTGGCCGACACCATGCCCGGAGCCGTCGGGGAGATGGTGGGCCGCTCGCGCCAGGCCTGGTTCGCGCCCAGTGTCGATCTCACCGTCCATCTTCTGGACACCTGCCGATCGTCATGGCTCCTGGCCCACAACAGGGCCCGTTTCGCCGGCGACGGCTACGCGTCGGCCGACATGGCCCTGTGGGACTGCGGCGACGACGGTGGTGCCCCGCCCCGGCTGGTGGCCTATGCGACGCAGATGTTCCTGTTCACCTTCTCGAGCTGACCTTTCCAGCGCCATAGGGTCATTTCCTCAATTTTGGGGTTTCTCGGGTCGCGCCCAACCGCCTAGATGGGTAGGGGCCAGGGCGTGAGGAAGACGCGGAGATGGCGCAAGGGGGAGTCATGCGGCGCAGGCGTCTTCTGGCTGCATCGGTGGTGGCCGTCTCGGTGGCCGGAGTTCTCGGCGTCGGCGTCAACCCGGCGGGGGCCGGTGCGGCCCGTACCCGAGTGGGGAGCAGGCCCCTGATCCCGGCCGGGGCGCTGGCCGGACCGGCGCTCGCTTCCGGCACCGTCCTCCACGTCGACGTGGCACTGCGGCCGCGAGATCCCGCCGCCCTCACGGCCTACGCCCAGGCGGTCTCCACGCCGGGGTCGGGGCTCTATCGGCACTACGTCACGCCCCGCCAATTCGCCGACCGTTTCGGCCCCACCCCCACGGCGTTGCGAACGGTCCGAGCGGCGCTGGCGGCCGCCGGGTTGCATCCGGGAGCGGTCTCGCCCAACCACCTCAGCATCGGGGTCCGGGCCACCGCCGCACAGCTGTCAGCCGCCTTCTCCGTCGGCTTCGCCCACTACGCCCTGCCGGGGGGCAGGGTCGCCTACGCCAACACCGCGCCCCCGCAGTTGGCCGCCGCCGCCGCCCCGTTCGTGCAGGCCGTGGTGGGACTCGACGACCTCACCGTCGAGACGCCGGCCGGAACCGGCCCCTCAGACGTCCGGTCCCGGCCGGCGATCGGGCCGCAACCGGCCACCGGCGGCCCACAGCCGTGTCCGGCCGCCGAAACCGACGCCTCGGACAACGGTGGTTTCACGGCAGACCGGTTGGCGGCGGCCTACGGCCTCTCGAGCATCTACAGCGCCGGCGACCTGGGTGCCGGTCAGACGGTGGCCCTGGTCGAGTACGAATCCGACCTTCCTTCCGACGTCGCCGCCTATCAGTCCTGCTACGGGACGAACACCCCGGTCAACTACGAGGCCATCGACGGAGGTCCGAAGAAGGGTGCGGGCGGTGGCGAGGCCGCTCTCGACATCGAGGACGTCATCGGGCTGGCCCCGCAGGTCAGCATCCTCGTCTACCAGGCCCCCGACACCAGTGCCGCCGCGCTGGACCTCCTGAACGCCATCGTCTCGCAGGACGTGGCCAAGGTCATCTCCAACTCGTGGGTCCTGTGCGAGCAGTACGAGGGCAGCGCAGCCACCGCCGAGAACACCATCTTCGAGGAAGCCGCCACCCAGGGCCAGTCGTTCCTCTCCGCCTCCGGCGACTACGGCTCCCAGGCTTGTCGCCAGTTCGTCGGGACGAACAACACGTTGGCCGTCGACGATCCGGCCAGCCAATCGTTCGTGACCGGTGTCGGTGGCACGACACTCTCGGCCGTCGGACCTCCACCGTCGGAGACGGTGTGGAACAACGGAATCGGCAACTCGGGCGGAGGAGGACTGTCGACGGACTGGGCCATGCCGTCGTATCAGTCCGACGCCGCCCCGACGGTCGGGACCGTCAACGCCTACTCCTCCGGCTCCCCCTGCGGGGCGGTCAGCGGAGACTGCCGTGAGGTCCCCGACGTCTCGGGCGATGCCGTGGGTTACGTCATCTACTGGGACGGAGGCTGGACCGAGACCGGGGGCACCAGTGCGGCCACCCCGACGTGGGCGTCGCTCCTGGCCCTGACCAACGCCTCGACCGCTTGTGCCGGGACCACCGTCGGCTTCGCCAACCCGTTGCTCTACGACGTGGCCGGAACGGATCCGAGTGCCTTCAACGACATCACGGTGGGCGACAACGACGACACGGGCCTGCACGGCGGTCTCTATCCGTCGCTGACGGGCTACGACATGGCGTCGGGACTCGGCTCCCCCAACGGGACGGTCCTGCCGGGGGACCTGTGCGCGGCGGGCACCACCGCCGATCCGGTCACCGTCATGAACCCGGGCCCCCAGTCGGCGGACCTCGGGCACAGTGCCAGCCTGCAGATGGCGGCCACCGACTCCACCGTCGGGCAGTCACTCACCTACCGTGCTTTGGGCCTCCCGCCGGGGTTGTCGATCGGGTCGTCGTCGGGACTGATCACCGGTGCCCCCACCGCCTCGGGGGTCTTCGACCCGGTGGTGAGCGCCGAGGATGGCAACGGGGCGAGTGACGCCGTCACCTTCACCTGGTCGGTCCCGTCGTCGGTCACCAAGCTGAGACCGGCCCACGGGCCGGCCCGGGGCGGGACCAAGGTCAAGATCAAAGGCGCCGGTTTCCGGGGCGCCACGGCGGTGATGTTCGGCGGCGCGTCCGTTCCGGCCACCGGGTTCAAGATCAACAAGGCCGGAACGAAGATCACGGTCCACGCGCCGGCGGGAACCGGTGCCGTCGACGTCGAGGTCGTCGGGCCGGCGGGGGCCAGTCCCGTCACGGCAACCACCGTGTTCACCTACACGGGCTGACTCCCGCCCCGCCCACCCCAACATCAGCGCTACAACCCCGAACCACGCTAGGCACCGCCGTCCGCCGGCGGTAGATTGCCGCTGTGGCCCTCCGTCGGCGAGCACTGGTAGCCACCGCCGCCACGATCTTCAGTGTCACGGCGCTGATACTGATGAGCGCCCAACCGGTGGCCGCCTCGGGCAAGCTCAAGTGGTCGGTGGCCGCCGTCAAACCCGTGCCCCAGTACGGGGTGGGTGCCCAGGTGGGGGGGATGTCCTGCCCGTCGACGACACTGTGCGTGGGCGTCACCTACAACGGTGATGTCGTCACCTCGACGGACCCGAGCGGCGGGGCGTCGTCGTGGGTGGTCGCCGACGTGGACGGGGATATCCCCATCAGTGACGTGTCCTGCCCGTCGACCAGCCTGTGCGTGGCCGTCGACCAGGGTGGCAACGTCCTGACGTCGCAGAACCCCGGGGCGGCCGGCGGCGGGACGTGGACGTCGTCCGACGTCGGTTGGATCGGTCAGGCCGTGGCCTGCGTCTCGACCACCTTCTGCGTGGCCGCTGACTACACGGGAAACATCCGCACGACCACGGACCCGACCGGCGGGCCGTCGGCGTGGTCCGGCGTGAACATCGACACCCGGGCGCTCGAATCCTTGTCGTGCCCGGAGACGACCCTGTGCGTGGCCGGCGACGAGAACGGGAACGTCTTCGTCTCGGCCGACCCGGCGGCACAGACGTGGACATCCGAACACATCGACGCCGTCGATCCGATCATGTCCATCTCGTGCACGGCGGCCCCTCTGTGTGTGGGGGTCGACCTCAACGGTGACGTGCTGACCACCGACGACCCCACCGCCCCGTCCGGCGACTGGACGGTCACCCAGGTCGACGCGTCCTCCGGGTCCGGATTGCAGATGTATTCGGTGGACTGCACCTCGACCCCGTTGTGCGTGGCCGGTGACGTCCGCGGTAACGTCGTGGTGTCGACCACCGTGGGGAGCGGCCCGGGGACGTGGACGGTCACCCCCGTGGGCTCGGCCCCCATCACGGCCATGAGCTGCCCGACCGACACCTTGTGCGTGGGTGGCGACGCGGCCGGGAACATCCTGGCCTCCACCGATCCCACCGACGGGTCCTCGGCGTGGTCGACGGTTCCCGAGCCTGACCTGACCCATCCGGTCGACGCCGTCTCGTGCCCCTCGGCCAAGCTGTGCGTGGCCACCGACTCCGTGGGCGACGTGCTCACGTCGAAGGACCCCACGGGAGGGGCGTCGAAGTGGAAGGTCCATCTGGTCGACACCCAAAGCGGGGAGCTCTACCCCCTGCTCGCCATCTCGTGTCCCTCGGTCAAGCTGTGCGTAGCGGTGGACGACGTCGGCGACGTCCTGACGTCGACGAAGCCGGCCGACACGACGGCGGCGTGGACGAGGGTCACCGTGCCCGGAGCGTCCGGATTCACCTTCACCGGTGTCTCCTGCCCCACCGTAAAATTGTGTGTGGCCGTCGACGGTAACGGAGACGTCGCCGTCTCGACGGACCCGACCGGAAGCATGTCAGCGTGGTCTCTGGCCCGGTTCGTCAACGCCGGGGGTATCGCCTCGGTCTCGTGCGCCACAGCGACCCTGTGCGTGGCCGTGGACTATCGCGGCGCCGTCCTCACCACCACGGACCCCACCGGCGGGGGCCCCGCCTGGACGGTGACGACCGGCGTCGACACGACGGCCCTGGACTCCGTCTCCTGCCCCGATTCCCAGTTGTGCGTGGCCGTTGACGACCATGGCGGGGTGGTCACCTCCACCGACCCCACCGGGGGGCAGGGGGCTTGGAACATGGCCGACATCGACGGGACGAACCACCTCTTCGCCGTCTCCTGTGCCACCGGTCAGTTCTGCGTGGCCGGCGACGACCACGGTGACGTCGTCACCTCGAAGGACCCGACGGCGGGGGCGTCGGCGTGGACGGTGGCCAAGGTCGACTTCCCCCACTGGATTCTCAGTCTCTCCTGCGTGTCGTCCGCTCTCTGCGCGGCGGGGGACAATGCCTACCACCTGGTGGTGGGAGCCAAGCGATGAAGGTGCCACCGGCGTCCGTGTGACGCCCGGCGGGCCGTGTCACGCAGGGGCCAGGACGCGGGGGCGACGAACCGTCGACTCCGACACGTCCCGGGCCAGACGCTCCGCCTGCCGCCGGATCTCGGGAACGGCGGTCGCCTCGAATTCGGCCCCCCGGCGGCACCACCCGGCCGTGTGGATGGCTCCCGGGACACCGGTTGCCGTCCGCAGCGCGCCGTGTTCGTCAACGTCGAGGCCGATACCCGACGGGTGGGCCCGCGCCCAACCGTCGGCCACGAGCCCGGCCATGAGGGGTGACCCCACCGTCGGGTCGGGGCCGGGACCGGTGCAGTCGATCAGGGCGCTGACAGTCAGCGTCTCCCGGCTCCCCTCGGGGCCGGCCAGCGTCACCCGCAGGCGCGGCTCTCCTACCGAGCCGTCGTTCTCCACGGCCACGACTCTTCCGGCACCCACGGTGAGGCGACCGCTGCGGCGCAGATCGCCGACGACGGCGGCCACCGGCGTGGACATCCGGTGCCGTGCCACCTCCCACTGCCGGCCGAGGTGGCGCAGGAGGCGGCGGCGCTCGGCCTCGGGGAGAGCTCCCCACACGGTGGGCGCAGCCGTGCGGGCGGCGGCGATCACGTTGCGCCAATCCCAACCGTCGGCCTCGGCCTGCGTCGTCTGGCGTGGACGGTGCGCCGTCGATCGGCGCCGGTCAGGACCACGGCCACGTCGACCATGGTGAGGCCGGTGCCCAGGACGAGGACGTCGCCCCGGGCGGGAACGGCGTCGAGGGCCCCCGGGCACCAGGGGTCCCGGATCATCCCGAACGTGGGTGAGACGTCGAGAGCGCCGAGGGCGACGGGGGCGGGCGCCCCGAGGGCCAGGACGACGGCGTCGGCCCGGCACCGCCGGCCCTGTCCGAACCGCAGCGTGGCGACCGGTCCTTCGCTGTCCTGCTCCATCCGCAGGGACGTGACGAGCTCGCGAACCCAGGTCAGTTCGGTTCCCGGTGCCGCGTGGAGGAGCTCGTCACGCAGCACGTCCTGGAGGTACCGGCGGTAGAGGTGCCGGGGCACGAAGTCCGCCGCCCGAAAGCCGAGGTCCCCCCCCTGCAGCCAGGTCGCGAAGTGGCCGGGATCGTCCTCGAAGGCGCTCATGGAGGAGGGCGGAGCGTTCAGGAGGGTCGGCGCCCCCGTCCCGTGGTCCCCACCGGGCCCGCCCATGGTGCAGCCACCGCATTCGGTCGCGACAGTGAACATGCAGCTACGTTACGTGGCTAAAACCACTAATCAAGGTAAATTCCATAGAATTCGTCGAGATTTGAGAATACGGCGATCAGGGTCCCGGCACCCCGGCGTGACGTGGAACGATGCCGTCGTGGGGACACAGCGGTGAACACCGTGCTCACCGACGCCTGGCGGACGATCGTGCCGGCAACCGAGGACCGCCACGGACCCCTGGCGCCGCTCCTGCTGTCTCTGACCGTGGTGACCGGGCTGGTGGACGCCTTCAGCTACCTCGTCCTCGGACACGTCTTCGTGGCCAACATGACAGGGAACGTCGTGTTCCTGGCCTTCGCGCTGGTCGGGGCGCGCGGCTTCTCCCTGGCCGCCTCCCTGGCCGCCCTGGCCGCCTTCTCGGGGGGAGCGCTCGTCGGTGGGCGTATTTCGGCGAGTTTCGGTGGTCACCGTGGTCGCCTGCTCCTTCTGGTGAGCGCGCTGGAGGCGGTTCTGGTCGCCACCGCTGCCGTCGTGGTGGCTCTGGCCCACCATCCGGGGGCCGGTGCCGCCCGCTACGTCCTCATCGCCTTGCTGAGCCTCTCCATGGGGGCCCAGAACGCCGTGGCGCGCAAGCTCGCCGTTCCCGACCTCACCACGACAGTGCTGACGCTCACCATCACCGGGATCTCCGCCGACAGCCGCCTGGCCGGAGGCGGCGGCTCCAAAGCCGGCCGCCGGCTGGTGTCCGCCCTCTCCATGTTCGTGGGAGCTCTCGTCGGCGCCACCTTGGTACTGAAAGTCAGCCGCGTAGCGGCGATCCTCGTGGTCCTGGCCGTGTTGTGTCCCGTCGTGGTGGTGGCGGTATGGCTCTCGAGGTCCGATCGCCCCTGGGTCCACCCCTCGGCGTAAGGGGGGAGGTCATCGTCTCCGGGCGCCCGCCCCCGGAGGTCGGGCCGGTCGTCATGGCCGAGTCGAGGGCATTCCAGACGTCGTTGCCCTGGTAGGGGAGGGCGTCCTCGGCGTAGTACCACCAGAAGTATCCGCCCACGTAGTTGTCACCGGAGACGGCCAGCGAGTAGTACCGCGACAGGAGGGCGGCCTTGGTGGCCGACGATCCTCTGTCCGTGCTGATCCCTGATTCCCCGAAGCCGATTCTGGCGTTCGGGAACATGGTGTGCAGACGGTCGAACACCGACTGCCATCCCGCCGGGGACGGCCAGTAGTTGTGGCAGTCGTCGGGGTAGTAGCTGATCAGGACGTCGTCGAGGGCGGCCTTCATGAAGGCCGGGATGTTGGCCTGGGCCCACGTGAACATCTCGTGGGAGGGCTTGGTGAAACAGTCGGGGTTGTAATAGAGGGTCAATTCCGTCGCGCCACCGACAGCGGTGACGCTCTCGTAGGCATCGGTGATCTTGGCCACCTCTTTTGACGTGGACCCGACCCATTCGCCGTTGACCTCGTTGCCGATCTCCCACAGCTCGATTGTCCCGCTGTAGGCCGTCACCAGGGCCTGCTCGAACCTCTTGTAGGCGGCGACACTCTCGTTCCTCATCTCGGAGCTGTCACCGAGCTCGGCCATGAGATAGGAGAGGGGGTGCAGGGCGTCCACCGCCGCCCTGTAGGCCGCCGGCTTGGTACCGACGTCCATGACGACGCGTGCGATGGGCGTGGTCGGCAGGGCCTGCAGGCTGGCCACCTCTTCGTCGAGCGCGCCCGGGCGGATGTCGGCCGTGTTGTCGAGGGTGACACCCCACAGCTTGGCGGGCAGCGGCCTGACCGTCGCACCGGTGGGGGGCCCGGGAAGGCCGGTGACCGGCACGACGACGAGAGCGACGACGAGGGCGGCGACGACCCATCTCCGTCGACCGGCGCTCGACGCCGTGGCGCCGCTATCTCGTGGCGAATTCGTGGGCGTGGTCGGCATCTCGTCTTCCAAGGTCCGCTGATGCTCGCTGATGAGCCGTCTCGACAGTTTGCCCGCCACGGCTGCATCGTGCTCGCCGGCCAGTGACGGGTGGGGGCCGGGAAACCGTGAACGTGCCAATATGACTCGTTCATGTCGACGAGGAGATGACCATGCAGGGCTACGTACTCTCGGTCGAGCGGATGATTCCGGCACCACCGGGCATGATCTTCGACATCCTGACCGATGCCACGAAGCACAGCCGGATCGACGGTTCGGGAATGCTCCAGGGCAAGACCCCCGACGCGCCGCAGCGCCTGGGCCTCGGCACCATGTTCGGCATGTCGATGAAGATGTTCCGTCTGCCCTACTCCACGGTGAACAGGGTGGTCGAGTTCGAGACCGACAGACGGATCGCCTGGCAGACCGGACCGACCGGGGCCATGGCCCGGTTCGTGGCCGGCCGCATCTGGCGCTACGAGCTCGAGCCCGTCGACGGCGGGACCCTGGTCCGAGAGAGCTGGGACATCACCCCCGACCACCAGCGGGTCCTGCTCAAGCTGGGAGACATCTACTCGGCCAAGACGCGCCGGGACATGACGAAGACTCTCGAACGCCTCAGCCGGCTCGTGGTGGCAGAACAGGAAGATCCGCCGCCGCCCACGTAGGCGAAGTGCCGCTCAGGGACGTTGGTCCGGTGGGCGAACGTTCTGGGGTCACCCGGAGGTGTCAGAGACCGAGGGCCGACCGCCACGGGGTCAGATCGAGCTTCGGGTAGAAGCGTCCGGTGGCGTCGATGAGCGCGTCGCTCCAAATCGGATGACCCGGTGGCGGGAAACCGAAGAGCGCCAGCTGGCGCGGGGTCGAGTTCTCGACGAAACGGATCCAGTACCGTGATGTCGAGCGCGACTGCATGGAGTGGTACCCGATCCAATCCTGACCGGCGACCTTGTAGCTCACGTTCAACAGGAAGCGCGAGCCACCGGGTCCGGCGAGCTGGACGGCGCGGTGGAAGACGTCGGTACGGTAGGCGAGGTAGGAACCGCGGACTCCGGCCGCGCCCTTCTCGAGCGCATAGAGCTCCGGGTCGCGCTCGGGCATGTACAGCGGGACGGTCGTGGGACGACCGACGGCGTCGCGCACCGAGACGAGGTGCGTCGGGTTCCCGGCGGCACCCACGTCGGACAGATAGAGGAAGCCTTCGACGTGCCACCAGGGCGCCTCCGGCACCGCCGGCAGCCAGGAGTGGTTGCGGTCGGTGTGCATGGGCTGCTCGTAGTTGACGATGCCGGTGTACTTGGCCGAGATGGCGGCCTGGTAGACGCGTAGATCGTCCGTCCCCAGAGCCCGTTCGGCGAAATCGACGACTGCGGGGTGGACCACGAGACGATTGAGCGCACCACCGCCGGGAAACGGGAACAGGCCCTGCCAGCGGTGCTGCTCGGGGCGGAAACCGGGACCCTCATCGGGCCAGACGAACTCATCGCCGGGCGCCGGCGGCTGGCCGAGCCGGCGTGACGTCTCACCCTCGGGATCGGCGTGGTACTGCTCGGCCGTCGGGAACACCTGGTGGAGGTCGTCGAGGGCGGCGTCGATCTCGTCCGTTCCCACCAGGCCTTCGAGGAGAACCCAGCCATCGTCCCGCCAGCGCGCCACCTCGTCATCGCCGGCTCCTCGTGCGGGCATCGCGGCACAGTACACGGTGCCGGTCAGGAGCCGAGATGCCGCCAGTGCACGCCGTCGGTCGTCCTCCACAGACCGGCCCCCACCTCGCACACCCACCCGTGGCGGGCATCGACGAAGACGATGTTCCCGCTCCCCCCACCGACGAGGCCGGCCCGGGCCAGGCCCGAGACCGGCGACCAGGTGTGACCTCCGTCCGCCGTTTGGAACACGCCGAAATGGTCCGGGAACAGCCAGGCCGTATCGGGCGTGAGCACGGCCAGGTTCTCGTGCCCGAGGGAGTCGGGAGACACGTACCCGCCCACGGGGAGACCGCCATCGGCGGGGAGCGAGACGTTCCCGCTCAGCACCGGGGCGTTGGCGGCGGCGGTGAGCGTCCATTGCTGTCCGCCGTCGCTCGAGCGGTAGAGGGCCTTGGCCTGGGACCCACTGGTGGGCTGTGACGCGCACACCATCCAGAGGTCGTCGGTCCCCGAGGCGGCGATCTCCTGACCGAAGTCGAAGTAACGGGGACAGGGGTCGGGACGTTGCTGCCACGACTGTCCGGCGTCGGAGGTGTAGCCGAGCTGTCCCACGGTGACGCCACTCGGCGTCCGACCCGGGGCGAACGAGAGCACGTAGGCGCGGGCGGGCGTGATCCGGGCGAGCTCGAGGTCCTGATCGGCGATGGAGATTCCCGGCTCTTCCGACACCGGTGGGGAGGCCGTCGTGGCCGTCCATGTGAGACCGTTGTCAACCGAGACGTCGACGGTGACCGGATAGGCGTCGGCCACGGGCAGGGAGCTGATCGGGCGTGTGCCCACGACGGCCCAGACGTCGGCACCGATGGCGCTCACGTCCGACACCACCGGCCCCACCGGCGCCTGTACCCACGTTCGGCCGCCGTTGGACGTGACCCAGAGGGGAACGGTTCCCTGGGACGACGGTGTCCCACCCCACAGATAGCCGTGGGTGGTGTCGGCGAACTCGAGCTGGGCGGGGAGGTCGGCGGGCAGCGAGTCGTTGACCACCTTCCACGTCTGGCCGCCGTCGTCGGTGTGGGCCAGCACGGTGGACGCTCCGTGGAAGGCGAGGCCGAAGCCGCGGCTGTCGCTGATGAAGACGACGTTGGCCAGATTGACCAGGGGGACAGGGGTCCCCGCGGCCAGCGGGCCGACGTGCGTGTCGAAGTCGGCTGTCGCCTGTCCCGCCGGGTGGGACCGGGGCGCGCTCAGCCCGATCACCAGGCCCAGCGCCAGGGTGGCGGTGCCGACCAGGGCGAAACCCGACATGATCCGCTGGCGCCGCAGCCCTGCCGCCCGGGACAGAACGGCCCGAAAGGTCCGCGACGTGGGCGCCAATGGCGACGGATCATCCAGATGCTCGAACATCATCCACTCCTTGGGGACGTCCGACGTCGAGGTGGTGACGCAAGGTGGTCAACCCCCGCGACGCATGGGACTTCACGGCTCCGGCCGAGACGCCCAACGCCACGGCCACGTCGTTCTCGGACCAGTCGGCCAGATAACGCAACACCACCACTTCCCGTTGTCGCCGGGGAAGGCGTCGAAGAGCGCGGGCCAAGTCGATCCGCTCGGACTGGTGGATGTCGACGAGGGCCAGAGGCTCGTCGACCAGGCTGGACAGACGCCGGCGACGGCGGTGGCGGTCGATGGAGAGGTTGGTGGCGACGGTCACGATCCATCCTTCGGGCTTCTCGCGCAGACGCGCCCAACGGAGATGGGCCCGCGCCAAAGCCTCCTGAGCCACGTCCTCGGCGTCGCCTCTGTCCCCGAGGACCCGGAAGGACACGCGGTAGGCCAGGCGATAGAGGTCAGGGAACGCCTCCTCGAATCGCACCCCCTCGCCCACGGCGCCGTCCTTCCTCACCCCGCTCTGTGGGTCTACCAGTTCCCACGCCCGAGGGCGGGAGTTGGTTGGCAATGGATGGCTCAGCCGTCGGTCCCCCGGGCCAGAGCCTCGAATTCCGATCCGATGGTCCCGATGACCTCGGCCGCCGGCGCCTCTCGGGCCAGGGCAAACCCCAGGCCGGCCCACAGGTTGAGGGTGTGGGGGTCACTCCTGGCCAGCGCTTCCCGGCGCAGGGCCCTGGTGGCGTTGTTGATCTGGGGGTAGGCGGACGGAGCATCCGGGTGCGCCCGCATGAAATCGTTGACCAGACCGCGGGCCCGGCGACCGCTGAAGGCGCGCGTGATCGCCGTGGCGGCAAACGTCGGATCCGACATCGACGCTTTGTGCAGGGCGGAGGCACCACTCTCGGGGCAACGAAGCAGGGCCGTCCCCAGTTGCGCGGCACTGGCCCCCGCCCCCATCACGGCGGCCACGTCGGACCCGGTCATCAGTCCCCCGGCGGCGATGACGGGCACCTCGACCCGGCGCCGGATGGCCGTCACCAGGGGCCGTAGCTCCCAGCCGTCGTCGGCAGCCGCATCGTCGTGAAACGTTCCCTGATGGCCACCGGCCTCCATCCCCTGGGCCACCACGGCGTCGACGCCGGCGGCGGCGGCCTCCGAGGCCTCGGCCGGCGTCGTGACGGTGACCACCACGAGCGAGCCGGTGTCCTGGAGCCGGCGCACGATCCCCGCCGCCGGACAACCGAAGGTGAAGCTCACGACGGGCACCGGTCGGTTCGTCAGAAGGTCGACCTTGTCCCCCCATCCGTCGTCGTCCCACGACGCCACGACGTCGACCCCGAAGGCCTCCGCCTCGTTCCGCAGACTCCTCAGATAGGCGTCGACCGCCGCCTGATCGACGTCGGGACTCTGGGGCACGAACAGGTTCACCCCGAAGGGCGACCGCGTCAGACGCCGAACCTCTCGGATCTGCTCCTCCATCACGTCGACGGCCAGGTAGCCGCCGGCCAGGAAACCCAGACCGCCGGCGTTGCTCACGGCGGCGGCCAGAGCGGGCGTCGAGGGCCCTCCGGCCATGGGGGCGCCCACGATCGGCCAGCGCAACGACAGCCCCAGGAACTCCGTCATCGGCATCGACGGGAACGTCGTGGCGGGACGGGGAACCGGTCGAGACTCACGTGTGGAGTGAGGAGAAGAGATCACCCATCGTGTCGACCCGGTCCAGGACGTCAGCGGGCGTGAAACCGGGCAGCGAGCGGCCGTCGCCGGCCGCCACTTCGACCTCGTCCCAGGTGACCGGGGTCGAGACCGGCGGGCCGTCGACGGCCCGAAGGGAGTACGGGGAGACGGTCGTCTTGGCCGTGTTGTTCTGACTCCAGTCGATCAGCACCTTCCCCTGGCGCAACGGCTTCGCCATCCTCGACACGACGAGATCGGGGGCGTCCCGCTCGAGTTCCCGGGCCAGGAGGTGGGCGTACTCGTTGGTCCCCTCGGCGGGCCCGTGGCGAGCGCCGAGGGTGGCATAGAGCTGGAGCCCCTTGGAGCCGCTGGTCTTGGCCAGCAGGGCGATCCGGTCGTCGTCGGCCCGGGCCCGCAGCAGCAGCGCCGTCCGGCAGCATTCAGAGATGGTGGCCGGCGGACCGGGGTCGAGGTCGAAAACGAGGAGGTCCGGCGGGCGGGGCTGGCCGTCCACCCCGGCACGCCACATCGGTGTGTGGAATTCGACCGCAGCCAGGTTGACCAACCACATCATGGTGGCCAAGTCGTCGACGAGGACGAACCGCGTGGTGTCGCGCCCATTGTCCTTTTCCAGCTGCTTCCCCCACCGGTCGGTGCCCTTGCGCGGGAGAGACACCGTCCTGATCCAGTCCGGGGCGTGCCGGGGCACGTTCTTCTCGATGAAGCCGGCGGCGCCGATGCCGTTGGGGAACCGCTTCACGGTGACCGGGCGGTCCTTCAGATGCGGGAGCATGACCGGCGCGATCTTGGCGTAGTAGTCGAGCATGTCCCGCTTGGTGAATCCCGAAGGGAACAACGGCTTCTCCAGATTGGAGAGCTGGAGCTCGTGCTCACCGACGGTCACGGTGATACGCGACGACTCAGGACTCACGACGGACCTCGTCAGGCGACTTGTCGTCCCGGAGGCCGCGCCACGACGGGTGGCGCATGCGGCCGTCGGTGGTCCACTCGGTGAAGACGACCTCACCCACCAGGCGCGGCTCGACCCACGTGGCCACGCTGCCGTACCGACGGGGGACGTCGGTGGTGAACGGGTTCTCCGCCGATCGTGACGCCTCGAGGTTTCCGACCAGATCGTCGAGCGTGGCCTCGGTGAACCCGGTGCCGACCTGACCGACATAGCGGAGCCCCTCGGGGGAAGGAATCCCGAGGAGGAGCGAGCCGAAGCGCCCTTGGCGATGCCCCCCGCCCGGCGTCCAGCCGCCGATGACCACCTCCTGCGTGAGGATGTTCTTCACCTTCGTCCACGTCGGGGACCGCTTGCCGGGGAGGTAGGGCGAGTCGAGTCGCTTGGCCAGGACTCCTTCGAGACCCTGCTCCCGACTCGCCCGCAGGATGTCGGAGCCGGGCCCTTCGAAGCGGGGGCTGAGCGTCCACGACGCCGCGCCGACTTTGTCGATCCCGAGTGCCTCGAGGCGTCGGCGCCGCTCGGCGTAGGGCCGAGCCATGAGTGATTCGCCGTCGACATAGAGGAGGTCGAAGAGCACGTAGACGACCGGTTGCTCGAGCGACAATCGCTTCGCCGTGGCGGCGTTGGCGGCGTGGATGCGGGGCTGGAGCTTCTGGAACCGGGGACGCCCCTTCTCGTCGAAGGCGACGATCTCGCCGTCGATCACGACCTGGTGGGACCCGAGGTACCCGCCGAGGGCACGTAGCTCGGGGAAGGAGGCGCTCAAGTCGTTGCCATTCCTCGACGTGATCCGGATCCGTCCGCCGTCCACGTGCCCGATGGCCCGCACCCCGTCCCATTTGAACTCGTAGGCCCAGGCGTGGTCGTCTTTCGGCAGGGTGCCCGGTGCGGCGAGCATCGGCCGGATCTCGTCCGGCGGCGCCTCGTAACCGGCGGGGGCGTCGTCCATCCGGTGCACCATCCA
This sequence comes from uncultured Acidimicrobiaceae bacterium, assembly GCA_963800065.1. Taxonomy (GTDB): domain Bacteria; phylum Actinomycetota; class Acidimicrobiia; order Acidimicrobiales; family UBA8190; genus CAWJFJ01. The sequence continues at coordinate 111,577 of CAWCZO010000008.1, forward strand.
GTCGCGTGCGGGAACGCCTCCCGCTGTCTCGCTCGTACCGCCTCCGATGTGGCCGGGGCCACCGCGACTGCCCCGTCGACCCGTGGCGAAGAGCACGTACCTTCCCGTGACCTTCGCCCCGTGGAGGACGACGATCACTTCGCCATCGGACCATTTCTCCTCGTCATAGGTTCCGAAGTCCCACAGGATCACGTCACCGCCGCCGTACTCACCGGCCGGGATCGTGCCGGCGAAAGTGGCGTACTCCAGGGGGTGATCTTCGGTGTGGACGGCGAGGTGGTTCGTCTTCTTGTCGACCGGGAGACCCTTGGGGATCGCCCAGCTCACCAGGACGCCGTCGCGCTCGAGCCGGAAGTCCCAGTGCAGAGCCCGGGCGTGATGCTCCTGGATCACGAATCGTCTCCCTGCCGCGACGGCTACGTCGCCGTCGACTCGGTGGTGCCGTCGGGGCGCCCGAGCCGGAACGGGCTCGGGGGTGATGGACGGGTCGCGACGGCGGCGGTAGTGCTCGAGCCTGTCCGTCTTCGGTGCGCCGTCGGTCGGCGTCCGCTTGCCGTTGGACGTCTCGCCCGTCGTCTTCTTGCCGGACTTCTTCGCTTGAGGAGGCCGTGAGGATGTCATGTCATCGCCCGTTCGAGGCTGGTCCTGTCCCGCCGATCCTAACGGGACAACCGATCACTCCCCGGTGGCCGGGGGAGCGATTTGCCCGTCGAGGATCTCCGGGCGCCGCCGCACCTGTGTCGCCATCATCTCCAGGACGGCTTCGTCGGCGCTGGTGAACGGCGGTGGGGCCATGCTCCGCGGGTACAGATGCCGGGCTCTTACGACGTTGACCTCCGCCGAGTAGACCGTGACCTGGGCCGCCAGGTACAGGAACGAGATCAGGCCGATGATGCTGCCGAAGTAGCCGTAGGTCTGGTTGGCGTGCCTGAGGGTGTGGCCGACGAGCAGCGTCCCGGCGTACTGGAGGATCGTCCATCCGGTCCCCGCCAACAAGGCGCCCGCAATGAGGTGGCCGGTGGTGATGGATCTGGGGGTGAGGATGCGGAAGCCGGCCACGAAGAGTCCCATGTTGACGGCCAGCCCGACGACGGCGGCGGCTGATTGGAACCACACCGCCCCGTGGCCGATGGTGACGAGGCCGGCCAGGAACGTCGTCAGGACGAGGTCGAAGCCCAGAAGAGCCAGGAACCCCAGACTGCGTCCCAGCCTCGATAGGAATCCGGGCCGGATGGGACGGGGAATGTTCCAGACCTCGGCCATCGCCCTCTGGGCCGCCTGGCACACGCCGAAGGACCCCCAAACCAGACCCAACAAGCCGACGACGAGTCCGACGGCGCTGCCCGATCGCAGCGAGCGGACGCCGTGGGGCCCGGCGAGCTGCTGACCCACGATGGGGAACTGTCCGACGGCGGAGTGGACGATCCGGTTCTGAAGGCCGACGTCGTGGGCGAAGAGGAGTCCGAGAAGAGTGATGAGCACGAGCAGAAGGGGAAACAGCGAAAGAAGGCCGTAGTAGGCGATGAGGGCGACGAGGGTGCCACCGGAGTCGTCCCCGAACTTCTTGACGACCCCGAACATGAAGGAGGGTGACTCGTGTCGCTGCTGCCACGCGTCGATTCGGCGGACAGTCCTCGTGATCAGGTTCACGGTCCGGTTCTATCCCACAATCCCGGGACCCACCCCGTAGAGTGCGGTCCAGTGCGACGTGCCGTGCTCCCGCTGCGGGTCTCGTCGATGAGCGGCCTCCGCACCGTCGGCCGTCTCCTCATCGGGCGGCCGCTCTCGTCTCATGAGGCGTCGAGCGAGCAGATCACGCCGATCGAGGGCTTGTCGGCGCTTTCCCTCGACGCACTGACCTCGGTGGCCTACGGGCCCGAGGCCATCCTGATCGTCCTGGCCTCGGCCGGTGCCGCCTCGCTGCACCTCATCCTGCCCATCACCATCGCCATCGTCGTGCTCTTGGTCATCTTGGTGACCTCCTACCGCCAGGTGATCGACGCCTACCCGCACGGCGGTGGGGCCTACGCCGTCTCCCGCGACAATTTCGGCCCCCGGGTGAGCAAGCTGGCCGGTGCCGCCCTCATCGTGGACTACACCCTGACGGTCGCCGTCTCCATCGCCGCCGGCGTGGGTGCCCTCACCTCCGCCTTTCCGTCGACGACGCCCCACACCGTCGAGATGTGCCTGGGCATCCTGTTGATCATCACCGCCCTCAACCTGCGCGGGCTGGGGGAGAGTGCGCGGGCCTTTCTCGTCCCCACCCTGGTGTTCATCGTGGGGTTGCTGGCCATCATCGCTGTCGGCCTGATCCATCCCCTGGGCCTCGCCGCCGCCCCCTTGGGGACGTCCCTCGTTCCCACGCACGCCCTGGAGACGGTGTCGGTCTTCCTCGTCCTGAAGGCCTTCTCGGCCGGCTGCAGCGCCCTCACCGGCGTGGAGGCCATCGCCAACGGCGTTCCGCTCTTCAAGGAGCCGCGCGTCACCCGGGCCAAGCGGACCGAGCTCCTGCTGGGCGTCATCCTCGGCGTCATGCTGCTCGGGCTGGCCGTGCTGGCCCGGAAGTTCCACGTTCAGCCGCGGACCAACCAGACGGCGTTGAGCCAGATCATGGGGGAGGCGGTGGGACGGCACTGGGCCTACTACATCGTGTCGCTCACGATCACCCTGGTCCTGGCCCTGGCGGCCAACACCTCCTTCGGTGGATTGCCGGTTCTGACCAGCCTGTTGTCGAGGGACAACTACCTGCCCCATCTCTTCGGGGTGCGCGACAGTCGCCTGGTCTTCGGCAACGGTGTGTGGACCCTGACCATCTTCTCGGCCGTTCTCCTGGTGGTGGTGGGCGGTAACACCAACACCTTGATACCCCTGTTCGCCATCGGTGTGTTCATCGGCTTCACGCTGTCCCAGGCCGGCCTCGTGGTCCACTGGAAGCGGACGAGACAACGGGCATGGACCCGGCGGGCCACCATCAACGGGATCGGTGCCGTCGTGACGGCCAGCGCCACTGTGGTCTTCCTATTGACGAAATTCGTGGAGGGGGCCTGGGTGGTCGTGATCGCCATTCCCCTCTTCATCGTGCTGTTCAACCGGGTCGAGGTCTACTACCGACGTGCCAGTGTCGAGTTGGGGATCGGGGTCACTCCGTCACATCCGAAGCGTCGGCGCACCGTCGTGGTGGTACCGGTCATAAACGTGTCGCTGCTGACCGAGCACGCTCTGTCGGAGGCGATCTCGCTCGGGGACGACGTCATGGCCGTGACGGTGGTGTTCGACGGGGAGCCGGTAGGGCTGCCCCGGGCCGACGTCGAGCGTCAATGGCGCCAATGGGACCCCGGAGTGGAGCTGCGGGTCCTCCACACCGACTACGCATCGATCGTCCAGCCCATCGTGCGGCTGGTCGACGAGCTCCGGGAGAACGACGACCGGCAGGTGGTCGTTCTCATCCCCGTGGTGATGCCCGACCGCCTGCGCTACCGGTTGCTCCATAACCAGGTGGACCTGGCCCTCGCCGGTGAGCTGCGCCGCCGACCCGATGTCGTCGTGGCCCGCGTCCCCATGCCCATCAACCCCTCGGAGCCTGCCGGTCCCGACGAGCACGACGAGGACGACCCGGTGGGGCCACCCGACGGTGGGTAGCGGTCGCCGTCTACCGGGTCTCGATGACGAGGCCCTCCCACGCCCGCAGGCCCACGGGGCCCGACAGCGTCCGACCCTGGCGTCCACGGTCCGTGGCCATCAGGATGTGGCCCTCGACGGCGTCGAAGGTGGCGTCGTGGTCGCTCAGATTGAGGACCACCAGGAGTCGACGTCCCCGGCGCCAGGCCCAGACCCCGTCGGGTGCCTCCACCGAGAGGTAGGCGCCGGTCTGCAGCTCGGGGGTCCGTCGGCGGAGAGCGATGAGGTCGCGCGCCCAACAGAGCACCGACCCGGGGTCGGACAGCTGGTCGTCGACATTGCATGACGAGGGGTCCCCCAACGGAAGCCACGGCCGTGTGCCGGCATCGGTGAAGCCGCCGCCGGGCCCGCCGCGCCACGGCATGGGGGTTCGCATGGCGTCGCGCCCGACATAGGCGGGGAAGTACCGGACCCCGAGGGGATCGCGCAGATCTCCCTGGGCCACGGGCCAGTCGCCCAGACCGATCTCGTCGCCCTGGTAGAGCACGGGCGTCCCCCGCAGGCAGAGCAGCATGAGCAGGGCGGCCCGGATCTTGCGTCCATCACCGTCGGCCCACCGGGTGGCGAGCCGACCCATGTCATGGTTCGACCCTGTCCACGCCGGCCAGGCACCGGGCGGCAGCATCTCCTCGGTATCCTCGACGACGCGTCGGAGGGCGTCGGCCCGTAAGGGGGCGGTGATGAAGGGGAAATTGAAGGCCAGGTGCAATTCGTCGTCGCCGTCGCCGTAATAGGCGGCCAAGGCGTCGACCTTCACGGGGGTCTCCCCGATGAGGACCCGGGGTGGGTCGTAACGCCCTGTCATCCGTCGCCAACGTCGGATGACATCGTGGACCTCGGGTCGGTTCCCGTTGTAGACGGGACGCTGGCCGAAGAGCTGAGCCTCGAAGTCGTCGTCTTCGGTGGCCGGTGGGTTGTCCCGCAGCTGGGCATCTTTCACGATGATGTTGCAGACGTCGATCCGGAACCCGGCCACGCCCCGGTCGAACCAGAAGGCCAGGATGGCGTCGAAGGCGGCCCGCACCTCGTCATTCCACCAGTTGAGATCCGGTTGCTCGGCCAGATGGTTGTGGAGGTAGTACTGACCGGTGGCCGGATCGAGCGTCCAGGCGGGACCGCCGAAGCTGCTCACCCAGTTGTTGGGAAGGGCCCCGTCGTCTCCGGGATCGGCCCAGACGTACCAATCGCGCTTGGCGGACGATCTCGACGAGCGTGAGTCGACGAACCACGGGTGCTGGTCGCTGGTGTGGTTCGGGACCAGGTCCAGAAGGACCCGTATTCCCCGCTCCCCGGCCCGGGCCACCAGGAGATCGAGCTCCGCCATCGTCCCCAGATCCGGTTGGACGGCGCAGAAGTCGGCCACGTCGTAGCCCCAGTCGGCGTTGGGCGACACGGTGATCGGGCTCAGCCAGATCCCGTCGATTCCCAACCACTGGAGATGGTCGAGGTGGTCGATGATCCCCCCGATGTCCCCGGAACCGTCGGCGTTCGAGTCGGCGAACGAGCGCGGATAGATCTGGTAGAGGACGGCGGTTCTCCACCAGGGAGCGTCGGCGTCGTTCATCCCACTTTGGGCAACGGTTGCCAGTTCTTCATGACGACCCAGCACGTCAGCTCGGGGCCCAGGGGCTTCATGGGCGTATGGCACTGGCTCGTGGGGGGCAGGTTGACGTGGACCTTGACGATCCGGTACTCGGTGGGCCCGGCGAACCGGTCCGGTCCGTAGGTCAGGAAGGGGGAGTACCCGCCGGGGAAGTTCGAGATCCTGGACATGGCCTCGACGAAGGTCCGGCGATCCAGATGCCGACCGGCGGCCTTGGCGGCGGCGTCGAAGAGACGGATGGCCTGGCACCAGCCCTGGACGGGTCCCTGTTCCTCGATGAAGTCGTTCATGTTGCCGGGCGGGATCTCGGGGTAGGCCTTGTGCCAGATGACCCAGCAGCTGCGGACGCCGGGGTCGTAGCCGCCCTCGGACTCGGGCCGGGTGTCGTCGATCCCGCCCAGCGTCTCCGTTGTCACGCCCTCCTGGCCGTTGAGGGCCTTCTCGTAGGGGGCGGGGATGAGACCCAGCGCCGATTCGATCGACTCCTCGTAGTCGGACAACAGCAGGGTGGGGAAGTACTGCTGCTGGGTCTGAGCCTGGAGCACGGGGAAGAAGACGTTGAACGGCATGAGCGGGATGACCGACGTGACACCGTCGGCGCGCAGCTGCTGGACGATGAGGGGCGCCTGGCTGTTGGTGGCGGCGGACTCCGAGGGGTCGGCGGCGATGGTCTCGACGACGGGCGTGATGCCCGCCCGCTTGAGATCGGGAAGGAGGTACTGGTCGAGCGCCAGCTGGTCGCTGGCCCTGTCACCGGCGATCACCCCCACCTTGATGTGGCCCCCGAGGCGTCCGCTGCTCACGCCCCAGGCCACGGTCTCCTGCAGGATGGCGGCATCGTCGGGGCCCGTCCACCAGAGGTAGGGCGAGCCCTGCTGGGTCCAGTTCGTCACCGTCGTCCACTGGCTGATAAGCGGCGTGTGACCCTCCTGGGTGATGCAGAGCTGGTTGTCGCCGTTCCAGGTACCGGGTCCGTCGAGGACGGCGAAGACCGAGGCGCCGCCCTCGGTCCACTGCTTGCACAGAGACCGCATCTCGACCTCGTTGGTCGGATCGAAATTGACGATGATCGGATTGATCTTGCGACCGTTGATCCCACCGCTGTCGTTGATCGACTTGACGAAGAGGTCGATGGCCTTCGTCTGCTCGCTGTACTCCACGTCGGCGGCGAAGCCCAGGCTGGAGGACAGAGCCGTCAGGTTGGAGACGGGGAAGACGACGTTGATGGCATGGGCGGTGACCCCGGCGCTGGACGTGCTGGCTCGATCGGGAGGCGTCACGTGGGAGGCGGTGGTCGACGCCGGCGCCGGCTTGGCCGGGTGCCCGGTCCCGACGGCGGCGAACAGGATGGCGATGATGACGACGATGGGAACCGCCACGGCGGCGATCTTCGCCCCCGCGCTACGGCGCCGGAACCTCCGCCACGATCGTCCCAGTGGTCCACCGCCCGGCCCGGCCATCGGTCCCCTCCTTGCGTGCCCGCCCCCGGTGCCCGGCGTCGGGCCCGGCGTCTGCGTGGCGCCCCAACATATGCCCACCGGGGGTGCCCTACCGGGTCGGAACCGCCCTCAGCCGGCCGGCCGTCTCTCCCGGTACCCGCACGTCGGCGTACCAGGCCAAGCCGAGGGCCACGCCGGCCCCGAAGATCAAGACGGCGGTGATGCCCACGGCCGACACCACCGGCCCCACGATGAGGTTCCCCAGGGCCACGGTCCCACCGAAACCCATGATCCACAGGGCCATGACACGCCCGCGCACGGCGTCGGCCAAACGGGTCTGCAGAGTCGTGTTGAGAGCGGTGATGAAGGCGAAATAGAACGCACCCACCACGGCGACGACGAAATAGGCAGGCAGCGCCGCCCGCACGAGGGCGAAGGCGGTGAGCGCCACGGAGTAACCGAGCAGGCAGACACGCACGATCATCGGCTTCGAGGTCCGGGCGAAGACGGTGCCGATGGAGATGGCCCCGATGAGGGCGCCGGTGCCGAAGCACGCGTACAGCAGGCCGTAGTCGGCCGACTTGGGATCGATCCCGAGGTTGTCGGCGGCGACCACCGGCATCTGCCCGATGAAGGCCAGGGCCAGCAGCGAGAAGACGAAGACGGTGATCAGGCAGCGCCCGACCACCCGGTCGGCCCGGGCCGTGGTGACGCCGGCCGTGAGTTCGTGCCACCGGCTGGCGTGTTGGGGGGCCGGGGCCAGCCGAGGGAGCGAGACGATCATGAGAGCGGCCACCACGAAGAGGTAGGTGGCGGCGTTGCCGGCGAAGACCCACGCCGGTCCCACGAAGTGGTAGGCCACACCGCCGATGGCCGGCCCGATGACGCGTGACGCGTTCATCTGGGCCGAATTGAGCGAGATGGCGCCCGTGAGGTCCCTCCTGGTGACCAGGGCCGGGAGGATGGCCGAGTAGGCGGGACCGAACATGGCGCTCCCGACCCCGACCATGACCACCATGGCGACGAGCAGGACATGCGAGGGGGAGGGGGTCCTCACCACCCAGGCCAGGATGAGTGAGAACAGCAGTTGTTCGAGGGAGAGAACGATGAGAACTTCTTGCGGTCCACCTTGTCGGCTATGAGACCTCCCACCATGGCCAGAAGAAGGGCCGGTCCGAGCTGGGCGAAGATGATCACCCCGACGAAGGTGCTCGAGTGGGTGAGGTCGTAACCGTAGGCACCGAGGACGACGTTCTGCATCCAGGGTCCCGATGTTGGAGGCGAAGGCACCCAGGAAGACGATCCGGAACGTTCGGTGCCGCAGCGCCGAGACGGCGGTTCCCGTCCCGAGAGGACGGTCCCCGTCGACGACGGCGTCCTCGATCTCCTCGATCGAAGGGGCCCGGAGCTCGGTCTGATCCTCCGACGGCACCTCTGCATGGTAGGGGAGGGGGCGCCCCCCGGACCCCGGGGGGCTATCTGTTCAGACCATCGAGAATGGCGGTCACGGCCAGTTCCCAGCGGCGGTCGACCGAATCCCGGGTGGTTCCCAGGCGCCTCGCATTCTCGGCGGCGGCCAGACCTTGGACGAGCGCCACGAGCACGTGTGAGACGTCGGTCACCTCCCCGCGCAACTGCCCCGACTCGATGCAGCGGGCCACCCGCTCCACCATGACTGTCCGTACGGGGCTGCTCGCCGCCTGCTGTGACGGACGGGCGTCGAAGTCGGTGAACGGGCGCGAGAACATCAAGGCCGCCAGCTCGGGGTTCTCGGTGAGGAAGCGTCGGTAGACGGCGATCAGCTGGCGGAGATCGGCGAGCGGGTCATGGGAGCGGTCGACCGTCTCGAGGTGCCTGCGCAGCAGCGCGAATCCCTCGAAGAACACCTCGCGGACCAGACCGCCCTTGTCACCGAAGAGCTCGTAGAGGGCCGGCGTCGAGGTCTGCGCCTGGCGGGCGATGCTCCGGGCGGTGAAGCCGGCCGGCCCCTGCGTCCCGAGCAGATCCACGGCGACGGACAGGACGCGGTCCCGCAACTCGGGCGTCCGTTGCTTCGTCCTAGGCACCGGCGGACCCCTCCGGACCGGCCGCCCTCCTGGTACACGGATCGATGAGCCTAATCGGGACCTTGTCTCGTAACATTGTCACATTATAGGGATGCCGTCCTCGTTTCGACGGAGACACCGGCGGAACGGGCTTAAAGAGCCGACCGGGGCCGGCCGAAAGAAGGGGATGAGCTGGTCGCAACCCCAGGCCCGGGCCGGCTTGGCCAGCCGTGTCGGGGCGCGGCTGTTCGACCCGATCAACGCCGCCGTGCCTCCGCTCGTCGTCGTCTTCTGCCTGGCTCGACCGTCGGGACTCGTCGCCGACATCCCCTACTGGGAGATCGTCGCCCTGCTCACCTCCACCCTTCTCGTCAACAGCGTCGGTGGCGCCTTGTGGGCCGACGCCAGGACGGGATGGCGACTGGCGGCCCGCGTGGGAGTGGAGATGGGGACCATCGCCCTGGTGGTCTACGGCATCGGATGGGGACCGATCCTCGTCATCGGGTTCGTGTACGGGGCGGCGGACACCATGCGCACAGCCGGATCGGCGGCGGCCAAGCCCGCCATGGCGTGGACCGTCGTCTTCGTGGCCCTGGGACAGTTGGCCATCTTCGTCGGGGTGGCCCCCACACTGGTCCGCCAACCGCAGGTGGACGGCCTGGGTGCATTGGCCGCACTGGGCGCCCTTCTGACCATCAAGTTGCTCGAGTGGTTCGCCGTGGCGCGCGAGTCGAGCGAGGGACGCTTCCGGGCCCTCGTGCAACACGCCGGTGACATCATCGTCGTCGTCGACGCCCAGGGCCGGCTGAGCTACGTGAGCCCCGCCTTCGGCCGGATCCTGGGGATCTCTCCCGACCAGTTCGGCGATCGGCCGGCCGATGAGCTGCTCCATCCCGATGACCTGATCAGGCTGCGGTCCACCGCCGCCGGGTTGACCGACGGCTGGCGCACGGAGATGCGTCTCCAGGACGCCGACGGCGCCTGGCGCTGGTTCGAGGCGACGGTGACCGATCATCTCGAGGACCCGAACGTGCTCGGCATCGTGGCCAACCTCCACGACATCAGTGCCCGCAAGAAGACCGAGGACGCGCTCCGGGTGGCCCATGAACGTTTCCGTTCTGCCTTCGCCAATGCTCCCATCGGGATGGCCATGGTTGACAGGGAGGGCCGGGTCCTCGAGGCCAACCCCGCCCTCGGCATCATCGTCGGTCTCGACCCGGCGACCATGGCCGGCACCGACATGTGTGAGCTCACCCACCCCGACGACCGGGAGTCGGTGGCGGCCGAGATGCGCCGCCTGGTGGGCACCGGCACCGACGGGAGCCAGATCGAGAAACGGTATCTCCACAGTGACGGCCACGAGGTCTGGGTTTCGGTGAGCGTCTCGTGCGTGCGCGACGACGTGGGACGGCTCCTCTACGTGATCGCACAGGTCGAGGACGTCACCGAACGTCGGGCTCTGCGTGAGCGGCTGGCCTACGCGGCGATCCACGATCCCCTCACCGCCCTTCCCAACCGCGAACTGTTCATGGACCGACTCGAAATGACGCTGCGCGGAGCCACGCGGGGCCGGCACCGGGTGGCCGTTCTCTTTCTCGACCTGGACCGTTTCAAACTCATCAACGACAGCCTCGGTCACGACGTGGGCGACCGGATCCTGTGCGCCGTGGCCGAGCGGTTGAGCAGTGTGATGCGGGCCAGCGACACCCTGGCCCGGTTCGGAGGCGACGAGTTCACCGTCCTGTGTGGGGAGGTCGACGACGAGCACGACGCCCTCGAGGTGGCTCGGCGGCTCGTGCAGGCCTTGAGCGATCCCCTGACCCTCCCGAGCGGGGAGACCTTCGTGTCGCTCAGCGTGGGCATCGCCCTGTCGAGCGGGGGCGCGGAGTCGGGGGCCGAACTCCTGCGCAATGCCGACGTCGCCATGTACCGGGCCAAAGAACGGGGTCCGTCGCGCATCGAGATCTACACCACGGACAACGAGGCGCATGTGGTCAGCCGCCTCCGGACCTCCAACGAGCTGCACCGTGCTCTCGAGCGCAATGAGTTCGAGCTCCATTACCAACCCGTCGTCGACCTGCAGGCCCAGACGTTGGTCGGAATGGAGGCGCTGGTGAGGTGGCAGCATCCGAGCCGGGGTCTCCTCCTGCCCTATGAGTTCATCCCTCTGGCCGAGGACAGCGGCCTCATCGTGGCCCTGGGAGCCTGGATCTTGAACGAGGCATGCCGGCAGACGGTGGCGTGGACCACCGGGCGGACGACCGCCGACGACGGGGTTTCGGCGCTCAACATCTCGGTCAACGTCTCCGCCCTCCAGCTGGCCGAGCCCGGCTTTCCCGGTCAGGTCGCCGATGCCATCGAGGCGTCGGGCCTCCATCCGGACCGGCTGTGGCTGGAGATCACCGAGAGCGCTCTCATGCGCGACGAGGACGACGCTGTCTTCATCCTCCAGTCCCTTCGCGATCTCGGCCTCCATGTCGAGATCGACGATTTCGGGACCGGCTACTCCTCGCTCAGCTACCTGCAGCGGTTTCCCGTCGAGACCCTCAAGATCGATCGCAGCTTCGTGGACGACCTGGATCAGAGATCGGAGAACGCGGCCATCGTCAGGGCCATCCTGGGTCTCGGTGACTCCCTGGGGCTCACGATCATCGCCGAAGGCGTCGAGCGCCCCGTGCAGGCCACGAGACTGCAGGCCCTCGGCTGCCAGTTCGCCCAGGGCTTTCTCTTCGGCCGGCCGCTCCCGGCCCGCTCACTGGGCGCTGTCCCCGATCTCAGCTCCTGGAACGAGATCCTGGGACGGGAGACGGCGAGCCCCCAGACCGCCTCCGCCTGAGCCGATCCTCCCGGGCCGGCGACGGTAGAGGCCGCTGGCGGACGGCGGGCGGCTTCCGGCCGACGTCAGGGCCGATGAGGGGCGTCGAAGGCCGCGAATGCGTCGGGATTGGCCAGCCGGCGCCCCACCGAGATGAGCAGGATGCCCACGTGGTGGGTCAGTGACCCACGGTCCGGGCGCAGCGACGACGCCGAGAACGATTCGTCGGTGGCGGCGGCGGGGAGCCGATGACCGTGGGCGGCGCGCTCGAGGTCCTTCACTCGGCTGGCCACAAGCTGATCAGCGATCCCGGGGTTCAACGTCATGACGCCAGTATACGGGCATTTGTTGACTCCTTCAACAATATGTGGATATAGTGATTGGACTATGCCTCTGATCCACACCGATCTGCCCAGCTCTCGTGGCCCCCGGGTCGCCGTGTCGGCGTCCGTGGCCGTCGAGATCGAGTGGGCGCTGGCTTCCGGCGAGCGCCGTGACTTCCGTCGCGACCACCCCGGCCTGGAGGCGGTCTACGACGGCGCACCCGGCCTGGAAGGTCGGGTGCGCACGTTCTGGGGCCCGGGGGAGGCCGTGAGCTGCGGTGGCTTCTTGGAGCTGATGGTGCTGGCCCACCATGGCGGCCTGCTCTTCTCGACGGACGCCGAGGAACTGCTGGACGGCCTCGAGACGCTGTGCGCGGCCACAGCGCGGAGCATCGGGGATCTTCCCCTTCTGTCGGAGACCGTGGACGACCGCGCCGCTGTTCTGCTTCGGCTGGCCCGGTTGCGGGAATCGCCCGAGCGGAGGCGTCGGTACGCGGCCCTCGTGCGCGACATGTGGGACGCCATGCGCCCCGAGTGGGAGTTGTCGGGACGCGGCGCCGTCGAGGTCGCCGTGGCCGCCCGGCAGGGACTCCAGGCCAAGGGCGCCGATTGGCACGAGATCGTACGCGGCGAGTGCGACTACGGCCCCGAGCTCGAGCGCACGGTGGCCGCCCTCGGACCCGGGGGCGAGATCGTCGTGGTGCCCGCCTACTTCACCCACAAGGGTCTGCTCGTCGACCTGCCCGGCGTCGTCGTCATCGGGGTGCGGACCGACACCACGGGCGCCCACGCCCGGGCCCGGACCGAGGCGCTGGCCCGCCGGCTCAAGGCGGTATCGGATCCCACCCGCCTGGCCATACTGGAGGCGCTGAGAAGCGGGCCGCGCTCGGTCACCGAGATCGCCGCCGCCTTCTCCCTGGCCCAACCGACGGTCAGCAACCACGTGAAGCTCCTGCGCGACACCGGACTGGTCGCCGACGAGCGTCAGGGGACGCGGCGGAATCTGATCGTCCAGAACGACGCGGTGGAGGAATTGATCACGAACCTCCACGATGCGCTGTCGGACCGGAAGTCCCACGCTCACGGTGGTCCCGTCCCCTTGGCGCAGGGCGGGGTACCGGGGTAGGCCCCCGACGGGATCCCTGGCAGGCTTGTCGCCAGCTGTGTCAATCAAGCCACTTTCGCCCGACGTGAACGAGGCGCACGATGGGGGCATGGCTTCTCCCCGTCCCTCTGGACCCACGATTCTGCTCTTCCGGGACCCCCACGACCGGCAGCGGCTCCTCACCCGGCGCTGTCGGTCATGGGATCGCATCGGATCCCGACTCCTCGGCCCTTCCCTCGATCGCCGGCTGGCAGCGGGGCATGCACCCGAGACCGACCGGCTGACCGCCACCCGCGCTCAGATCCTGGTCTCGCCGGGGCGCCGGCGGGCATTGGCCGTCAACTGGGAGCACCTCCTGGATGTGGCCCGTCGTCAGTCGCTTCGCCACCACGGACGCATGCCGCTGTGCCGGGACCGGATCGCCTCGGCCGAACCCGCCGTGCACGCCATGCTGGCGGCGCTGGTGGCCCCGCTGCCGGTGTCGGCACAGGGCGTGGCCATGGCCAGCCTCCTCCTGAGCGACGGGGCCGGACCGCTGTACAACAGGCGCAGCTCGGTGGACCTGGTGGCCGCCGTCCACGACGTGACGGCCGGGTTGGACCCCTGGGCGTCGCTGGTGGTGACGGCCTGAGATTGCCGGTCAGATGGGTTTGCCGGCGAGGAGGAGCTCGACGTCGATGTTGCCCCGGGTGGCGTTGGAGTAGGGGCAGACCTCATGGGCGGCCCGCACGAGCTCGGCGGCCGTCTCGGCGTCGTCGACCGCCGGCAGCGATACGTCGAGGGTCACGGTCAGTCTGAATCCGCCGCCGCCGGTGGGGAGCAGACCGACAGCCGAGTCGATCGTGACCTCGCCGGCTTCCAGGTGACGCCGACGCGCCACCGCCGCCAGGGCGCTCTCGAAGCAGGCGGCGTACCCCACGGCGAACAGCTGCTCGGGGTTCGTCCCGCCGCCCGATCCGCCCATCTCCTTGGGCAGGCGTAGGTCCACCTCCAACTCGCCGTCGGTGCTCCGGCCGTGACCGTTGCGTCCGCCGGTGACGTGGGCGTGTGCCGTGTAGAGAACTTTGGCCATCGGTCCCTCCTTGCCTCGACGGTCAGATTAGGAGGCGCCGAGCGCGGCCAGATCGGCCCGGGCCGCCTCGTCGAGGACGAGATCGTCGGCGCCCAAGTTCTCCTCCAGATGGGTCAACGACGATGTTCCGGGGATCAGCAGCACCGTGGGGGCCTGGGCCAGGAGCCAGGCCAGGGCCACCTGGGCCGGGGTGGCATGCAGCCGGCCGGCCGTGGCCCCGAGCACGGGGTCTTCGAGGACGGGGTTCGCCGGGAAGAACGCCGATCCGAGGGGGAAGAACGGGACGAAGGGCACCTCGTCGTTCCGACAGGCGTCGAAGAGGGGCTGTTCCGTCCGGTTGGTCAGGTTGTAGGCGTTCTGGACACAGGCCACGTCGATCTGGGAACGGGCGACGAGGTAGTCGTCGAGGGTGACGTTGCTGAGACCGATACCGCCGATGAGACCTTCGTGGCGCAGTGCGCTCATGGCCGAGAGCTGCTCGGTGAAGGGCACGTCGGAGCCTGGGAGGCGGCGCAGATTGACCACCGGGACCTGGTCCAGTTCCAGGCTGCGGAGGTTGGCTTCGACCCCGGCGCGCAACTCCTCGGGGCGTTGCGCCGGTAGCCACTGGGCATGGTCGTCGCGGACGGCGCCGATCTTGGACACGAGCACCAGATCCTCGGGATAGGGATGGAGGGCGGCGTGGATCAGATCGTTGGCCACGTCGGGGCCGTAGTACTGGGCGGTGTCGATGTGGTCGACGCCGGCGTCGACGGCGCGGCGGAGCACGGCCAGGGCGGTGTCGCGGTCGGCCGGAGGTCCGAAGACGCCGGGTCCGGGGAGTTGCATGGCCCCGAACCCCATCCGGTGGACACGATGGCCGGCGAGGAGGACGGTGTCTCGGGGCACGGTCCATACTGTCCCCTGCGCCGTTCAGTCGGCCACTGAACCTCCGGCCAGGAACTCGACGACGGCGGCGGCCACGGCGTCGGAGTGCGTGAACACCCCGAGATGGCTGGCGCCGGCCATCTCGATGAAGGTGGCTCCCGGGATCATGGCCGCGGCCTGGCGGGCCCGTGCCGGCGGAGAGTCGACGTCGTGTTCGAAGGAGAGGACCAGGCACGGCACCGACAACGCCGGCCAGCGCCCGGCCCGGTCGAGGTCGAGCGACCAGGCCAGTGCCGCCTCGTACTGTCCCAGCCGGCCCGGGTTGGGCCAGGGGCCGAGGTCTCCGATGAGGCCGAGCCAGAGGTCGACGATCCCGTCCTGCTGCAACTCGTGGTTGGGCAGGTAGCGCATGGTCTCGACGGCGTTGAACCACGCCGGCAGCTCTGGATCGAGCCGGGCCAGATCACGTTCGACGGTGGTGACTGCCTTCTCCCAGGACGTTCCGACGTTGCAACTCCCGATGAAGACGGCAGCCCGGACCCGCTCGGGATGTCGGAAGGCCAGGGTCTCGGCGATCCATCCCCCCATCGAGTATCCGGCGATGCGCACCGACTCCAGACCCAGATGGTCGAGGAGCCCGACGGTATCGTCGACCATCTCGTCGATCGTGTAAGGCGCCGGGGGAGAGGATGACGGCGCCACCCCTCTGTTGTCGAATGTGACCACGCGGTAGCCGGCCTCGACGAGCGCCGGCACCATGCTGAGCTGCCACGCTCCGGCCGGCTGGCTGAGACCGCAGACGAGGACCACGGGATCCCCGTTCGTCGGCCCGAAGACGTCGTAGGCCAGTGTCACACCGGGCAACTCCACCTCGGGCATGGCGCATCATCGCCCACCCGAGAGCATGTCGGCGAAAAGGGCAGCCGACACGTTGCGCCCGGTCACCACGACGGCGGTCGGCCCCACCCCTCGTTGGAGGCGCCCGCTCAGCAGGGCGGCCACAGCCACTGCTCCCGACGGTTCGACGACCAACCCGTGCTCGAAGGCCAGGAAGCGCACCGCCCGGGCGATGGAGGGCTCGTCCACCCCGGCCAGCCGTTCGACACCCCGGGCGATCATGGGGACCGTGACCGTCCCCGGTTCGATGTTGCCGGCCAGCCCGTCGGCCGCTGTCGGACCGACGGGGACGGCGACCACCCGGCCCGCTGACACCGATGCGCTCACGGCAGGTGAGGCGTCGGTCCCGACGCCCCGTACACCGACCTCGGGTCGATGCTGGCCGGCCAAGGTCAGTCCGGCCAGCAGACCACCACCGCCGACGGGGGCGATGACGGTCGTCAGACCCGGTACCTGGTCGAAGAGTTCGAGGGCGACCGTTCCCTGGCCGGCGATGACATCGCCATCGTTGTAGGGCGAGATGTACCGGGCGCCTTGAGCGGCGACGGCCAGGGCGTGAGCCTCGGCGTCGTCGTACGTCGTTCCGTGGCTCACGATCTCGACGTCGAAGCGGCCGAGGGCTGCCTGTTTCGCCTCCGAGGCGTTCTCCGGGATGACGATGACGGCGCTGGCCCCGAACACGCGGGCGGCGAAGGCCACGCCCAGACCGTGGTTGCCCGCCGAGGCCGTCACGACGGTCCGGGACGGATCCTCGGCCACGGCGGCCGCCACCGCCACCAGGGCGCCCCGGACCTTGAAGGATCCGGTGGGCTGGAGGGTCTCGAGCTTGAGGGCCACGTCGGCGCCGAGCAGGGGGCTGGGGACCACCGGCGTCGCCCGCAGATGGCGGGCGACGAGGTCGCCGGCGCGCAGCAGGTCGGCCACCGTGGGCTCCTCAACCAGGCGGACGGTCACGGGCCCTGAACGCCTACGACGCGGTCGGCGATGGCCTGGGCAACTGGTAACGCCGGAAGAAATTCCACATGACGGCGTTGGCGTTCACGAGGACGGTCCCGCGCCCCACCCCGGCCAGGATCCAGGTCTTGGGCGGGCCGGTGTTGTACGTCGCCCCCGGCCAGACGTGACCGGACCCCGTCAACCGCCACAGGGCCACCTCCGATCCTGACCGGCAATGGGTGTAGGTGACCAGTGTCGCCGTCTCGCCCTCCGAGACGGTGCCGGTGCCGACGATGGTCTTGGCGTCGTGCGGCCGGGGCCGGCAGCCGTCGGCCCTCACCCACTGGTCGATCCCCTCCATCACCGACAGCACGAGCTTGGGGTTCTTGTCGGGCGTTCCCTTCCACAGGGCGATCGGATCGTTGACGCTGTGGAATTCCAGGGTGGGAACGGCCCGGGTGGGATGGATGGTCGGTATCTCGACCTGCCCTTCGACGGAGGCTATGGCGGCGATGTGGTCGGAGGCCTCGGCGGCCATGGCGTAGGCCATCATCCCGCCGTTGGATATGCCGGTGACATAGACCCGACGCAGGTCGACGGGTGTGCGCTTGGCGATATCCGAGATGACCTTCAACAGGAAGCCGACGTCGTCGACGTGCTTGGTGACGGGTAACCCGCAGCATCGCCCGGCGTTCCAGCCGTACTGGGCCTGCTTGGCCACCGGATCCGGGGTGAGCACCGTGGAGATCCGGGTGCCGTTGGGATACGCCACCAGGTAGCCGTTGTGGTCGGAGGAGGCGTCCATCCCGAATTCGACCTCCTCGATGAAGCCGTTCTGGGTGGCGCCGGCCAGGTTGAGGACGAGAGGGAGGGGTTTGCCGGAAGCCGCCGCCGGCGGGACGTGCAACCGGTAACTGCGGGCCCGGTGGCCGAAGGTGAGATGGAAGATGTAGGCCCCGGTCATGGGGGCCAGCCGGGCCCCGGCGGCGACCGACGTCGTCCCGGGCAGGACCACAGATCCGATGACGGCCGTCACGGCCACGAGGATGGGGACGGTGCGCGACGGGTGTCGGGACCGGTGGTCCATGGGAGCTCCGTTTCGGGGGACGGGCGCCAGCCTACGGCGCTATGAGAACCGTCTTGCGTCGAACTATCTCCTCGATCCCGGCCCTCCCGCCCTGGCGACCGAATCCTCTCTGCTTGTATCCGCCGAAGGGGGTCGCCGGTGTGCGCGTAGGCACCGAGACCGAAGCAGCCGTCGTGGGCCTTGGGTAGGACCGGACCCCGATGGCGACATCGAAACCGCGGTGGGCGGCCCCGTTCTCGATCGTCCTCTAAGCTCCGGCGCGATGCGCGTTCCCGATCGTGTCTGTTCTCGAGCGTGGCCCTGGGTCTGGTCGGCGGCGTGACGGCGGACAGCCTCTTCCTGAATGCCCCGGTCCACCGGACGGTCGCCGCCGGCGAGCAGGTCTACGCCGAGGGGGAGGAGGGCACGCACATGTACGGCGTCGTCACCGGGGCGGTGGAGCTCCGCAAGGGCGGTGTCGTCGTCGCCTCTCTCGGTCCCAATGACGTGTTCGGGGAGCGCGCATTGATCGATCGACTTCCCCGCAACCTCACGGCGGTGGCCACGGTGGAGACGAACCTGGCCGAGATCGACCGTCGACTCTTCCTCTTCCTCGTCCACGAGACACCCACGTTCGCCCTCGGGATCATGGGGGCGCTGGCCTCCCGGCTCCGCGACTACGACGAACTATTCGGCCGATCGGCCGGCGGCTCCGACCTCGATCCCTGACACGGCTCGGGAACGTCTCCGCCACCCGGAGCAGGCGAGCATCACGGTGCCGGCTCCGAGGAGCAGCAACCCGAGGAGCAGGGGTGGAACGGGGTTCATCCCGGTGAAAGCCAACGCCGCGCCGGCCGCCGCCACCGGTCGTACCGGCGGGCTGTGGCCGGCCGACGTGGCTCCGGCCACGGCGGCGCCCGCAGAGCCGGGACTGTCGGCGACCGCGGTGACGCCGGCCACGGGGGTCGAGCCGCCACCGTCGCCCACCGCCGGCGCCGAGGCGTAGAAGAGCCCGACACCGGCACCGCCCGCAGGCACGGTGACCGGCTCCGACGCGGCGAGGCCCCCCGATCCCACGGTGGCGGTCCCCCCGCAGGCGACCAGCAGGTAGCCGGCGGGGGAGCCCGCCGTCATCGTGTAGCGGCCACTGTCCACGATCGTCGGTGCCAGGGGGTTGGCCTGGGACGCCACGGTGTCGGGCCCGCTGGCGGCCAAGGTCCCGCCGGCGACTTCGGTGGTGGTGGGTGAGCCGGCCAGGGTGCAGAGGTAGATGTGCCCGGCGATGGTCTGTGTCGGTGGAGGACCCCCGCACCCCGTCATCTTGAGACGATTGCCCGAGTAGAACGAGGGTTGGCCGCCGGGAGGTGTCTGCAGAACGTCCGCCTGGAAGGCGCAGTCGGCCGTGTGGGGCACGACCACGGTGAGGACCCCCGACGTGCCGGTGGCCGACCCCTCCAATGTGCCATGGGACCACAACCGCAATGTCCAGACCGACGTGTTCTTGGCCGGTACGGGAAACGTGGCGCGGGTGGGGGTGATGGTCGGGGGGACATTGGCCGCACCGGCCGGGGCGGGAACGGAGAGGAGCACTGTCGTCCCGGCGACACCGACGACGGTGAGCAGTCGCCCGAGGAGCCGGCCCGGGATCCACCTTCTCGTCGCGTCTTCGATCCGGTGTTCGGTATCGCCCATTGCCTTCGACCCCCGTTGTCGCTCGCTCGGAGCTACCGGGGTCCGGGGCAGCCGACAATGCGTATCACAGGAGTCCGGACGATTCGTGACGATTTCGGGGGGTTTCTTGACGTTTGCCTCGTCCGGCGGCGATGTCATCGTGATGTCGGGCACACTGACCACAATGGGTGAAGGCGGCGCTGAACGCTCTCCGTCACGCGCTGAGCGAAAGCGGCGCGTTCATCGCCGGGGTCCTTGATGGCGTCGGGACGGAGCCCGGCACCCTTCCGTCGCAACAGGTCCTCCGGGAGGGCGGGTTCCCATTCATCGGGCGGGAGGTGGATCTGCGTAACCTCCTCACCGCGTCGGGGTGAGCCGTGCCCGGAAGTGTCCGGTCCCTTCCCGCACCGCGTGACCAGCGGCGGGGGGCGGCGCGTGTCAGCCGCGATGCGGAAAGGGAACCGGAGAAGCGCCGGCCATGGGTCGCTCTCGCGCCACGCCGTCGGAGAACCGGGGTGGGACACGGTCCACGGCGTGTCGGGACGCGACGCCCGGCTGGTCGGAGGTCGGGGGGCGCGGGGATCGCCACCATGCGGACAACTCCAGAACCCCCTTTCCAGCTGGCTGCTGCCTGAGCACGGAGCTCGGCACTTGCGCCGCCAGGGTCTGGGGCAACGATGTCGCGGGCAGGACCCGAAGGCCCGGCCCACACGGGGCACTCTAGCACCGAGGGAATTCGGTTCCTAGGGGGGTCGGCGAAATCTTGTCCGTCGAGAGGGATCCCGTGGACAGAGGACCACAACGGCAGCGGATGGCCACGGGCGCCGGTCTCCCCGGGGCCCGTGGGATGCGGCGACGGGGTCGGCCCCGACTGGAGTCCGGTGCCTCCGGGCCGTAACGTCTCGTGGGTGGGCCAGGTCGCCGTCAATCCGGACACACCGGTCGCCTTGCGCTCGCGGGCCGACATCGCCATGCGTCGCCTCTTGTTCGTCCCCGCCGGTCCGTCGACCGTCGGAGACGACGCCGTTCACCGGATGTTCAGCTTCTCCATCGTCCTGTCAGCGCTGCGCTGCCTGCTCAGTTACGTGGTCTTCCCCATCCTCACCCCCGCCTTCGGCATCGCCACCGGCGTGGGACCGGCCGTGGGGATCCCCATCGCCGTGCTGGCGCTCGTCTTCGACGTCATCGGGATCAGGCGATTCTGGGTCAACGACCACCGATGGCGTTGGGCCATGACCGTGATCTACTCCGCCGTCATGGTCCTGGTGAGCGCTCTCCTCGTCGGGGACGTGCTCCACCTGGCGTCGTAGATCACCTTCGGGGCGGTAGGGCTCAGCCTGGGGACGCCGGAGTCTGCTCCCTCATGGCCCGGGCGATCTTCTTGGCTTCGTACATGGCCTCGTCAGCCTCGCGAACGAGCTTCATGGGGTCGGTTCTGGCGTCGCACTGGGTCAAGGCGATCCCCACACTGGCCTTCAGGGGGACCTGGACACCCTGCACCCGGATGGTGTGTCCGGAGATGGTCTGGTTGATCCGTTCGGCGGCGTCGTTCCCATCCCTACTGTGCTCGTGGCACAGGACGACGAGGAACTCATCGCCCCCCAGGCGCCCGACGACGTCACACTCGGAGCTCGCCTCCAACAACGACTGGGCCGTGACGAGAATCGCCGTATCGCCGGCCTCGTGCCCGTAGGTGTCGTTGAGCGGCTTCAGCCTGTCGAGGTCGATGAAGAGCACGGCCACTGTTTCGCCGGCCAACCGTCGGCGACTGACGTCGTTGGTGAGGAAGTCCAGCACCGCGGCGCGGTTGAGAAGTCCCGTGAGTCGGTCGTGGGTGGCGGCGTCGTGCAAGAGCTGGCGTTGGATCTCGCGCTCGCGGATCCGGGCCGCCAACGTGTCGACGCTTGCCTGCAGAGCGCGGCCGGTTCGACCGGGCAACGGGATGAGAAGTTCGGGATGGGCCAGGTCTTCGGTGGCCAGGGCCACCGTCTTCGATTCCACCGCCTTCAGCGTGGACGCCATGTCATTGAAGGCGGAAGTCGTCGCCACCACCTCCCGGGGACCTCGAGTGGGGAGTCGATCGAGGTCGAACTCACCGTTGTGGACCTGCCGGGCGGCCGAGGCCAGTTCCTTCAGCGGTCGAGTGAGAACACGACCGGCCATGATGACGCCACCGAGGCTGATCAGGGCCAGAAGCCCGAGGAAGGTGATTTCGTAGGTGAAATGGTGGCTTGCCGTGGCGGCCTGGGCCAGGGCCGAGTCCTGAAGGTCCTGGGATGCGGCCACCACCAGTGTGTCCAGGGCGGCGAGATAGCGGAGGGCGGGTCGCTCGGAGCTGCCGGCGAACTGGAGGTTGCCCAGGAACGGTGCCGGTAGGCCGTTGAGGGCGACGTTCAGGCCCACTCGGATGGTCGCCTCGAAGTGCCGGTCCGCCTGGTTGCGTTGGAGGCTGCTCCAGGCCGCCTGGGCCTTGGGACCAAGGTGCCCCACGAATTCGTTGGTCGCCGTCTGGAATTCACCGGCGGCCTGGACCAGTTGCTGTTTGGCACCGGCAGGACCGGTTCCCTCCAGGACGAAGATTCCCCCCTCGATCTCCTGGCCTCCGGCGAGGAACGAGGCGTACGTCTGGCGGAGCGCCGCCGCGTGTACTTCGAACGATCCGGGTGGCTGCCATTTGGCGATATCGGACTGGAGCCGGTCGTAATCCTTGTAGAAGACGCTGTCGATATCGGCCGACATCGTCGTCAGGTACGTATTCACCTCGTCGTAGGAGATCGTGTGGGCGGCGATTCTCGGGATCACGGCCTTGAGCTCGGCGACGTCGGCCCGCAGTTCCGGGGTCGACGAGAACGTCGGGACGTCGGCGATCTTGGCCGAACTCTGTGACAGTTGGATTCGGTACGGGACGGTCGGCTTGAGGAGACTGTCCAGCGTGCTCTCGCTGATGCCGACCTGCGCCGCGTATGACACCGCCGACATGGGCACTTCCAGGGCGTTCATCTGCGCCCGCGCCGTGGCCACCACGCGGAGCTGGGCGGCATCGCGGGCCACAACCTCGCCACGCTGACGAAAGGTCCACGCCGAAGCGCCGTCAGAGGCGAGGAGGATCCCCGTCGAGAGCATGGGGACGAGGACCACGAGGACGAGGATCAGACGAACTCCGGGGTGCCAGCCCGATGTCGACCGGCGATCGTCTTCTCCCTGGTCGGCGCCACCGACGGACCCGGACCCCGACGGGTCGCCGAGCGGCAGGGCGTCGTCGCCCGATCTCTCCCGGAGCGTGGTCGTCATTGTCCTGAACCATCGGCAGGTCATGCCCGTGTCTGGACTGGTTTTCGGCGCCCGACGTGCTCCTTGGGGCGCTCAATCGCTCCCGGACAGCCTCGACAAGGCACCGATGCCGAGGCCCCGGCCGGGAAACCCCTGCCGGGCCAGCGGATTGGGTGACGCCGCGCCCACCCGGGTGAGGGTGTTGCGGTCGATGTGGTGGAACGGCTCGGTGCGGTCGGGGATGTCCAGGATCCCCTCCTCCTCGTAGGACCAGGTGCCGTCGGGGTGTGTGGTCACCTCCATCCGGTAGCTGAGCGTGCGGAACGCCTGGTCCAGGAACGGGTTCGAGAGGATGCCGTAGACCTCGGAGCCGACGGAGGCGGTGACCTCGAAACGGGTGGCGTCGGGTTCGGCCGTGCCTCCGGCCAGGAGAACCTGGCCCCGGGGGATGGCCAGGGTCAGCGTGACGGTCTTGGCCGCCGGCTCCCACAACCAGTACCCGACCTGGTCGTGGAATGTCTCGACGTCGCCCGGCTTCACGATGTGGGTGTGGTACCTGAGGCCGTAGAACAGCTGTGGGCCGTTGGTCTGGCGGTCGATGGGCTGCGCCTCGTAGTGCTCGACGAAGGCGTCGCGCCCCACGCCTTCGGCCACGGGGTGCTCGTCGGAGCCCTTCGTCCCCTCCCAGATCCCCGCCAGGGGGCGCAGCGGCCCGAGGTTGGCCAGGGTGTCGGGCTCGCCCTCGGCCTCGGTGTAGATGTCCTCCGCCATCGTCGTCACGGTAGGCCACCGACGGAGGCTCGGTCGAAGCCCGGTCTGCTTCCGTATAATCCGTCCCGTGCCCCTCGAAGGAGAGTACGAGCCCAGCCCCGCCGAATGGGTGAGGAGCCAGGTCGCCGAGTACGAGAGCTCCGGCGGCCAGCGGGCCAACACCCTGCTCGACACGGGACTGCCGGTCATCATCGTGACGACCCGTGGGAACAAGAGCGGGAAGATCCGCAAGACCCCTCTCATGAGAGTCGAGCACGACGGGCAGTACGCGCTCGTCGCCTCGAAGGGAGGGGCTCCCACCCACCCGGTCTGGTATCACAACCTGATGGCCGACCCCACGTCCGTGGCCATCCAGGACGGCCCCGCACCCTTCGACGTGGAGGTCCGTCAGGCGACCGGCGACGAGAAAGCGGTCTGGTGGGACCGGGCCGTGGCGGCCTATCCGCCCTATGCCGAGTACCAGGCCAAGACCGAGCGCCAGATCCCCGTCTTCGTGGCCACCCGGAAGGGCACCTAGTGTCCCGAGTTGCTGATTCGCTCGCAATATCGTGCGATTGAAGCGAGGATCTGATCGGCGGTTTTGACCCAGACGTAGGGCCGGGGGTCGTCGTTCCACAGGACGATCCAGTCGCGGATGTCACGCTCGAGGTTCTGCACGTTGGTGTGGGCACCTCGCTTGATCTTCTTGGTGGTCAACTCGCCGAACCAACGTTCGACCATGTTCAACCACGACCCGGATGTCGGTGTGAAGTGAAGATGGAACCGGCGGTGGCGCAACAACCACCTCTGAATGTCAGGGGTCTTGTGGGTGGCGTAGTTGTCGAGAATGAGATGGACCTCGAGGTTCTCGGGAACCTCTTCGTCGATACGCACCAGGAACTTCTTGAACTCGACGGCTCGGTGGCGCCGGTGCAGCGAGCCGATGACCTTGCCGGTGGCCATGTCGAGGGCTGCGAACAGCGATGTGGTGCCGTGGCGGATGTAATCGTGGCTGCGTCGTTCGGGAGTGCCGGGCATCATGGGCAAGATCGGTTGGAAGCGGGCCAGGGCCTGGATCTGGGACTTCTCGTCCACGCACAGCACCACGGCCCGTTCGGGGGGATCGAGATAGAGGCCCACGATGTCTTTGACTTTGTCCACGAACAGCGGGTCGGTGGACAGTTTGAAGCTCTCGGCCCGATGGGGCTGTAGTCCGAAGGCCCGCCAGATCAAGCTGATCGACGTTTGGCTCATGCCCATGGCTTCGGCCATCGACCGTGTGGACCAATGGGTGGCGTCGCCCGGCTTCTCTTCCAGGGTCTTCACGATCACGGCCTCGACTTTGTCGTCTGTGACGGTGCGCGCTGCTCCAGGCCGGGGCTCGTCGAATAACCCGTCGAGGCGCTTCTCCACGAACCGCCGGCGCCACTTGCCCACGGTGGTGTTGTTGATCCGCAGGTCGGCGGCCACCGCCTGGTTGGTGGCACCTGTGGCACAGGCCAGGACGATCCGAGCCCGCAGAGCCAGTGCCTGCGCGCTCTTGCGTCGCCTGGTCAGGCGTTCGAGGACTTCACGCTCCTCGTCGCTCAGCACCAGCTCCGTCTTCGGTCGTCCCCTTGGCGGCATCGTCGTCTCCCATCGTTGCTGACAACGACGGGAACGCGCCGATCGAGACGAAAATTCCGGGTTGACCGATATTTCTTACGAATCAACAACTCGGGGGACTAGCAGGCCGACCGCGTATCCCCGGGGGGTGTCAGCCCGAGGCGCGCTCGAGCTTGAGGGTGGCGATCTGGAAAGGCGTCATGTCGAGGGTGATGGCGGTGCCCTCGGTGGCCACCTCGTCGACGCTGCGTTCCAGCAGGTCCGTTCGGGTGGCGCGGCGGACGTCCCATGGGGCGTGCACGGTGACCGGGCCGCGCTGGCCCCATGCCTCGTAGAGCCGGACCACGAGCACACCGGCATCGTCGTCTGACCGCTTGACCACTTCGATGACGACATTGGCGGCGTCGACCGAGACCATCGAAACGCTTCTGTCCATGGGCCCGGCATGGGGAGAGGTGGCGACGGCCCGCAGGGGAACGTTCAGGTCGTATCCGGCGTCGACCACGCCGCCGGCCCGGAGATCGCCCGAGTGGGGGAGCAGCCGGTAGACGAAGTGGTGATGTCCGCGGTCGGCCACGGGGTCGGGCCAGGTGGGGGCGCGCAACAGCGAGAGGCGGATGACGTTGCCGGCGATGTCGTAGCCGTACTTGCAGTCGTTGAGCAGAGCCACTCCGTACCCGGGCTCGGACAGGTCGGCCCACTTCTGGGCGCAGACCTCGAAACGAGCGACGTCCCAGCTGGTGTTGGCGTGGGTGGGCCTTTCCACATGGCCGTACTGGATCTCGTACGTGGCCCGGAGGCTGCGAACGTCGACGGGAAAGGCCGCCTTGAGGAGCCGGTTCGTCTCGTGCCACTCGACGTCGGTCACGAAGTCGACGAAGCGTGTTCCGGCCGACAACCGGATGACCTGGGCCACGTGTGAGCGGCCGAACGAACGCTCCACCCGGATGCCCGCCCGCAGAGGGCCCTGTTCCACCACCTCCACCGACTCGACCTCGTCCACGTCGACGACCTGGTCGAAGGAGAAGCGGTCGATGTCCCAGGCGTCGAAGAAGTTGGGGTAGTCCGGGTGGAGTTGGAGGCGGTTGCCGCGGGCACCCGGTGCCAGCACCTGACGCCGGGCGTCCTTGTCGAAGACAGAGGACAGGAGGCCGCGGTCGTCGAGCTCGACGCGCAGGTGGTCGTTCTCGAGGCTGCGGGCATCGGCCGTGACCCCGCCGTGGGGGGCCGGACGGGCGGTGACGAGGTCGAAGACGCGGTAGCCGCACGGGGGGACGGTTGCTTCGAAGATCGCCCGCCCCTCGCTGTCGCGTTGGACGGGTCCGGTCGAGGACGCGCCGACGACGGCCGTCACCTCGTCGGGAGCGTCCACGGTGATCAGTTCCCGGCGTTGGTGGGAGAGAGAGTTGAACACGATCACCGGATTGGTGGTGCCTGTCGTGTCGATGGTGCCGACGTGGAGGGCGAGCGCGTCGTCGGTCAGTCGAGCGGCGGACTCCAGGATGTGGGCGTGATCACGAGCGGTGTCGTCGTAGACCCAGTGGATTCCCGATCCGGGGATGATGTCGTGGAATTGGTGGAGCAGGAGCAATTCCCACATGCGCTCGAGCTGGTCGCCCGGGTAGTCGGCGGCGGGCGCCAGTGAGGTCCACAGCTCGGCGTCACGCAGGGCGTACTCGGCCCGGCGGTTCCCGAGCTTGGTGGCGGCTTGGCTCGTGTAGGTACCCCGGTGCAGCTCCAGATAGAGCTCGCCGACCCAGACGGCCGGCTCCTCGATCTCCTCCTCGGCCCCGGTGAAGAACCGGCGGGCTCCCTCCATGGTGAGCCGGGGGGAGCCATCGGTTTCCGCCAGTCGCCGAGCCGACTCGAGCATCTCACCCGTGGGTCCACCCCCGCCGTCTCCCCAGCCGAAGAGATACAGAGATCGCGTGGCGCGATCGTGGTCCCTGAAATTCTCGACACCGAACCGGAGCTCCTTCACGCTCATGTTCCCGCTGTAGGTGTCGGCCGGCGGGAAATGGGTGAAGACCCGAGAGCCGTCGATCCCCTCCCACAGGAAGCTGTGGTGGGGAAGAACGTTGTACTGGTTCCAGGAGAGCTTCTGGGTGAGGAACCAGCGGATGCCGCTCTGCCGCATGATCTGGGGGAGGGCGGCCGAGTAGCCGAAGACGTCGGGCAACCACACGTCATTGGTCTCGATCCCGAACTCCCGGAGATAGAAGCGCTTGCCGTGGACGATCTGGCGGACGAGCGACTCGCCCGAGGGGATGTTGCAGTCAGCCTCGACCCACATGCTCCCGGTCGGTTCGATCCGACCGTCGTCGATCCGGCTCTTGATCCGCTCCCAGAGATCGGGATAATGGTCACGCATCCACGCGAGATGCTGGGCCTGGGAGATCACGAAGCGGTACTCGGGATACCTGTCCATGAGCTCCAGGACCGTGCTGAACGTCCGCGCGCATTTGCGGATCGTCTCGCGCAGCGGCCACAGCCACGCCGTGTCGAGATGGGCGTGCCCCACGACGTTCACGACGTGGGTCCCCGGTGCCGGCCGCTCGGCCAGCAGCTCCTGGAGCACGGGCCGGGCCCGGCGCCAGCTGTCGGCGATGTCGGGGAGCTCCAACAGGTTGCAGGCTTTCTCCAGGCCGGCACGGAGTCGGACGGCCCGGGGCTCGCCCTCGGGGAGCTCGGTGGCCAGCTCGACGAGGACCCGGAAGTCGTGCCAGAACTGGTCGAAGTCGGGGTCTCGCACGTGCAGGTCGGCCTGCTGGAGGGTGAACAGGGGCGCGCCCTCGGGCTCGGGGAGCAACAGGGGCCACGGGTTGGCGCCGAACGGGGAGGGAGGGTTGGCCGCCGCTTCCACGAAGAGCTCGATCTCCTCACCCCCGGAGGCGCTGGTGGTGAGGAGATGCTCCCGGTGATTGGGTGAGAGCCCCTGCACGGGCCGGCCGTGGCGCCAGACGAGGGCCTCGGCGCCGAATCCGGTGGAGCCGGCGTTCCCGATGCCGAAGCCCAGAGCCACCTCCCGCCCGGCCCAGTCGCCGGGAATGGCGCCGCGCAGCCGGAACCAGGTGGTGTCCCAGGGAGGTCCCCAGGCTCCGCCCAGGGGGAAGGGTAGGTACTCGGCGGCCATGGCGTCGGCGACCGGGAGGGGTTCCCCGTGCACGTGGTAGGCCCCCACGTCCAGGGGTACCGACGGTCCCCGCCGTCGGGGTCGGAGGAATTCGTTCAGGATCCGGTTGATCCGACCGAGACCGATCGAGTCCTCCGGGCGCACGACGACCGAGTGTAGTGATCAGGGGCGGAAGACGACCTTGATGGAGTGTGAGCCTTCCCGGTCGATGGCCGTGGCCACGGCGTCACGGTATCGCTCGAGTGGGAATTCGTGGGTCACGATCACCTCGGTGGGCAGCAGGCCGGCGGCCAGGATGTCGAGGGCCCGGTCGACCGAATGACGGTTGGGCCCACCGGCCAGCCCCGGCGCCGAACCGGCATCGACGGTGTGGTCGATCGAGCCCACCAGGGCCGCCTCCTTGTACCAGACCGGCGTCAGGTCGACCTCGCTCACCCCGGCCGCCCCGAGGAGGAGGACGGTGCCGCGATGGGCGACGGCGCGCAGAGCCTCCGTGACCGAGTGCGGTGCACCCACCGCCTCGACGACGAAGGGAAAGCCACCCATGAGCATGAGATCGGTCCTCCAGCCCACGACCCGGGCGCCGACGAGATCGGCCAACTCCTCGAAATGGGCGTTGTCGGCGTCGCCGTGGACGACGTGGTCGGCCCCGCAGGCCACGGCGGCCTGCGCCTGGTGGGCGTGCCGGGCCACCACCGTGACCGGGCAGCGGGGGAAGAGCCCCTTCAGCGCGGCCACGGTGGCCAGTCCGATGATCCCGGCGCCCACGACGAGCACGGGATCGCCATCGGAGGGAGCGGCCCGAAGGAGGCCGTGGCAGGCGATGGAGAGCGGTTCGTACAGGCTGGCGCCCCGGTCGGGAACCGCCTCGGGGAGCGGGTGCAGCATGGAGCCGTGGGCCAGCACCTGCTCAGCCCATCCGCCGCCGAGACCCTGGGTGAACCCGAGGGTACGGCCCGAACTGACGATCCGGCTGTCGAGGTTGAGGCACGACGACGACCAGCCTCGCCCGCAGTTGCCGCACGGGGGGTCGATCCCACGAGCCGCGCACGGGATGCACGGGTCGACGACCACGCGGGTCCCGACCGGGTGCGGAGACCGCGGTCCGGCCTCGACCACGTGCCCGCCGATCTCGTGGCCGAGCACGAAGGGGAACGAACCCATGGTCATCAAGGTGGGTGTGGGGCCGGTGTTGTGGGCGAAGAGGTGGAGGTCGCTACCGCAGATTCCGCCCGTCGTCACCGCCACGCGGCCCCACGCCGGTCCCGGGAGGTCGGGCTCGGGAATGTCGACCAGCGACGCCGGGAAGGCGGCATCGGCCATGTCGAATTGGATGGCGCGCATGGCGGCAGCGTACGTGCTCGCCGGGCGTCGGAACCGCTACTGCGTCCGTGAGCCCCCTGGCGTAGAGTTCGAAGTGGTGCGGTTGTCGGATGCCACCCTCGACGAGGTACGTGAGCGGGGATTCGCCCTCGTCGAGGGATTCCTCGCCCCCGACGAGTTGAAGGCCGCCCAGGAGGCTCTGTGGCTCCACTTCCCGAAGCCCGAGGACTACTTCGCCGACCCGGCCGGGCATGCCGATTACGCCCGGAGCCAGTTCGCCGGGGTCGAGGAGTTCCCGTACCGGTCTTGGGACCTGAACAACCTGGCCTTCCACCCCGATCTGGTGGACGCCGCCGAGCGCTATCTCGGTACCACCGACCTGCACCTCTACAAGGTCGAACTCTGGGCCAAGTATGCCGGGGCCGTGAACTACGACCAACCCCTTCATCGTGACTACGGCAGCCACAGCCTGGTGACCCCCCGGGCCGACGCCCGCTACCAGCAACTGACGACGTTCATCTTCCTCTCCGACGTCACCGAGGAGGACGGCCCCACGCGGATCGTTCCCTATGAGTGCGGCAAGGATGTGCCCTTCACCCCGCTGTACATCGAATTCGGCGCTCTCGCCGGCGTCGAGGTCTCCGCCGTGGGTCCGGCCGGGAGCCTGCTCGTCTACCGCACCGATATCCTGCACCGCGGTTCCGACTTCACCGCCCCGGGGCGCTCGCGCTTCTCGATTCTGGCGGACTACCAGGTGAGGGGTACGACGTGGGGCGGGAAGATGGCGTGGCCGAAGCAGGCGCCGCATCGGTGGGCCAGGCTCATGCCCCGGTGCAGCGTCCGCCAGCGCGATCTCTTCGGCTTTCCGAGACCGGGCGACGACTACTGGAACGAGCAGACGTTGCACGACGTGGCCCTGCGCTATCCCGGCATGGACATGACGCCCTATCGACAGGCCCATTCTCCCCGGCCGCCCGCATGACCAAGACGATGCTCTCCCGGGTCGCCGTCGTGCTCCTGATGGCCATGACCGCAGTGGGCCTGCCGTCCGTCGCCGGGGCCGGCACCCCGTCGTGGTGGGTCCCACCTCTCGGGAGTCAACCGTGGCAATGGGAGCTCAGCCATCCCCTCAGGCTGTCCAATGCCCAGGACATGGGGACCGACGACAAGCTCCCCGACGGCAGGACGGCACCGGCTCCGGTCATCTACGACATCGACGGGATCATCAATCCCGCCTCGACGGTTACCGCCCTGAAGGACGAGGGTAAGCACGTCGTCTGCTACATAGAGGTGGGGGCGGCCGGAAATTACTATTCGGCCGCCAGCGAGGGTGTCGACACCACCTACTACGACCAGCTCAGCGACGCCGACGTCTTCGGAAACAAGGTCCCCGGCTATCCCGAGTACTACCTGGACATCCGGTCACCGGCCACGGTGTCCATCATCGAGTCGATGATCGACCAACAGTGCGCGGCCAAGGGATTCAACGCCGTCGAGACCGATATCGACGAGGAGTACGGGGACAACAGTGGCTTTCCGTTGACACGGGCCGAGGAAGAGACGTACATGACGACCCTGGCCGATTACATGCACGGGCTCGGCCTCGGGTGGTGGATCAAGAACCCCGACGACACCGGCAGCGCCACCTACGCCACCGACATGTTCCCCCTGGCCGACGCCGTTCTGACCGAGCAGTGCAACCAGTACTCGTCGTGCGGCAATCTCTCGGCCTACCTGGGGAAGAAGGCGGTGTTCAACGCCGAGTACCACCTGGACCGGTCGGCCTTCTGTGCCAAGGACGACCTTCGCGGATTCAACGGTGCGCGTTTCAATTTGGACCTGACCGGCGTCAGGAAGCCATGTCAGTAGCGGTGGGGGACGGAGTGGTCACCAAGGAGAGCCCCCGATCGGTGGCGGAAACCGTGCGTCTGCTCTCCGACACGGTGGCGGCCAGGGGGATGAAGGTGTTCGCCGTGATCGACCACAGTGGCGAGGCACGGGAACACGGTCTCGAACTGCGCGACACCTCGGTCGTCATCTTCGGGAGTCCCGTGGCCGGGACCCCGGTAATGGAGTCGGCGCCGCTGGCCGCCCTCGATCTGCCCCTCAAGATCCTGGTCTGGGCGGACGGAGGGCGGACGAAGGTCAGCTACACCGCTCCGGCCGCCCTCGCCGCCCGCTACCGTTTGAACGACGAGCTGGCGGGCAGACTGGCCGGTATCGACGCGCTCACCGACGCCGTCACCGCCGATTAGTCGGCGCCCGCTCGCACGATCTCTGGCAGGATCGACCACATGACCGTCGCCAGCACAACCGGTGGTCGGTCGCGGAACCTCGTTCTGGCGGCCATGATCTTCGCCGTCTCGATGACGTTCATCGATCAGACCATCGTGTCCATCGCCGCTCCTCAGATCCAGAGACATCTCGGGTTGACGAGCACCGGTGTCCAGTGGGCCATCAACGCCTACCTGATGTCGCTGGCCGCCCTCTTCGCCTTCGGTGGCCGACTGGCCGATACCGTCGGTCACCGCGCCATGGTCACCCTGGGCGTCATCCTGTTCGCCTTCGCCTCGGCCATGTGCGGTCTGACCCCGAAAGGGGGGTTGGCCGAGGCCTGGATCGTGGCCTTCCGGATCGTCCAGGGGGCGGGCGGGGCCATCATGTTTCCCGCTGCCTTGGCCATTGTGGTGCAGACCTTCGCCCTGCGCGAACGCGGCAGGGCGCTGGCGCTGTTCTTCGGGATCGCCGGAGGCCTCACGGCCATCGGCCCTCTCCTGGGTGGCTTTCTCACCGAGTGGACGTGGCGGGCCATCTTCTGGGTCAACATCCCCGTCGCCGTCATCGCCCTGGTGCTGATCGTCGTCTCCAGACCGACCACGGCACACGAGTCGGCGCCGATGGACTACCGCGGAATGGTCATGGTGGCCGCCGGCGTGGCCCTGAGCGTGTTCGGTTTTCAGCAGTCGTTGATCTGGGGTTGGGGCAATCCGGCCATCGGCTTGAGCATCGCCGCCGGCGTGGCCATCCTCATCGTCTTCGGCCTCGTCGAGGTGCGTACCCCGTCGCCGCTCATGAAGATCAAGATCTTCCGCATCCGGGCCTTCCTGGTGGAGAACTTGGTTCTCGGCATCGCCATGCTGGTCTTCATCCCGGTGTTCTTCTTCGCCAGTGAGTACGCCCAGATCGCCCTGGGGGACACCGCCTCGCAGGCCGGGGTGTTCCTCCTCTATTTCTTCATCGGCTTCGTGATCGCCGCCCAGATCGGCGGGCGGATGCTCGACCGCAGCGGAGCCAAGCGGCCGGTCGTGGTGGGCTGTGCCCTGGCCGCCGTGGGGTTCTACCTGTGGGCCGGCCACGTGACCCGGCTCAGCTTCTCCTCTCAGCAGTGGGACATCATCGTGGCCGGGGCGGGTGTGGGGTTCATGCTCGGTCCGGCCAGCACCGACGCCGTCAACCGGGCCTCACGTCTCTCCTACGGCGAAGCCACCGGCATCACCCAGACGGTGCGGAACTTCGCCGCCAGCCTGGGCCTCGCCGTCCTGGGCACCATCCTGGTGTCAGAGTTCCGCTCCCGGGTGGCGACGTCGCTGGTCGGGCGGGGCTTGTCCCGGGCCCGGGCCTCGGCCGAAGCGGCGACCCTCTCGCAATCGCAGGGCGGCAGCGGGAGCGTCGGCCGCATTCCTCATTTCGTCAAGCTCGATTTCGCCTATGCCACGCGCTCGGTCTTCTACGTGATGGCCGGCATCATGGCGGCGGCGGCCGTGGTGGCCTTCGTGGGACTGCAGAGGGGACTCCAGGAGGAGCCCGCCGGGGCCGGAGGGGACACGGCCGTGGAGATGTCTACCTGACCTCGGCCCGCAGCCCGTCGCAGACGATCTCCACCATGCGCTGAAGAGCGGCGTCGTCGAGCCCGCCGTGCCCTCCCGCCTGACAGGCGCCGACGACCAGTCCGATCATCTCGTCGGTCGAGACGTCTGAGCGCACCTCGGCGCTGTCCACGGCCCGTCGGCGCAACTGGTCGATGTTCCGCTTCATCTCGTCCATCATCTCGAAGCACTGCGACTTGATGTCGATCCCGGCCGAACCGAGGGCTTCGAAGAGGTCCCGCT
Organism: uncultured Acidimicrobiaceae bacterium; assembly: GCA_963800065.1. Lineage (GTDB taxonomy): Bacteria > Actinomycetota > Acidimicrobiia > Acidimicrobiales > UBA8190 > CAWJFJ01. The sequence goes on from CAWCZO010000008.1 coordinate 145,284, forward strand.
TGGCTGATGCCTGGCCGGCGAATTCGCGCAGAAAGGCGAAGAGCGCCGCCCCGGGGTCGGCCGCCCCGCATTGCGTCTTGGCCGACGCCAGGAGCTTCTCCAGGCGGGACACGACGATGGCCTCGAACAGGGCCTCCTTGGTGGGGAAGTGACGGTAGAGGGTCCCCACCCCGAGACCGGCGCGGCCGGCCACGGTGTCGATGGGGACCGACACCCCCTCGGTGGCGAAGATCTCTTCGGCCGCCTCGAGGATCCGGGCCCTGTTCTTCACGGCGTCGGCCCGCATCGGTCGCCGCCCCGGGCACCCCGGGTCTCCGTCCGGTGCCCGTGACCCGTCGGCGGAGACCCCGGGTTCGTGGCCCGGTGCCGTCTGTGGCTTCACCGTCATGACGTCGTCCCCCAACATCGGTGTTGACAAACGGAACGCACGTTCCGTATAGTACCCTATAAACGGAATCCCGGCTCCGATTGTAGACCGCTCCCGACCCGATGGCCAGGACGATCTGCCGGCCGGACGGCCACCCCGGATCTCGGCCCAGACCCACGAACACGGAGGCACGCCCATGACCACGACCGACACGGTCACGACGATCACGGCGCCCGTCGAGGCGCCCGATCCCCGGCGCTACTGGTCCCTGGCCGTGATCGCCCTGGCCCAACTCATGATCGTCCTCGACGCCTCGGTCGTCATCGTGGCCCTGCCCTCGGCCCAGCACGCCCTGCACATCTCCGTGGCCAACCGCCAGTGGGTCATGAGCTCGTACACCCTGGCCTTCGGGAGCCTCCTGCTCCTCGGCGGTCGGATCGCCGACTACCTCGGCCGGCGCCGCATGTTCATCATCGGACTCCTCGGCTTCGGGGCCGCCTCCGCCCTCGGCGGCCTGGCCCAGAACGAGGCGATGCTCTTCGGTGCCCGTGCCCTGCAGGGCGCCTTCGCCGCCGTGATGGCCCCGGCCGCGCTGTCGCTCCTCACCGTCACCTTCACCGAGACCCGGGAGCGAGCGCGGGCCTTCGGCGTCTACGGCGCCATCGCCGGCAGCGGAGCGGCCATCGGCCTGGTCCTGGGCGGGACCCTCACCCAGCTGGCCTCGTGGCGGTGGACCCTCCTCATCAACGTGCCCATCGCCGCCGTGGCCGCCGTGGCGGCGACCCGGGTGGTCCGCGAAAGCCGCGGTGAGTCGCGGGGAGGGTACGACCTGCCTGGTGCCGTGACGGTCACCGGTGGGCTCTTCCTGCTCGTCTACGGCTTCACCATGGCCGGCACCCACGGATGGGCGGCGCCGATCACCGTCGCCCTGCTCGGCGGCGCCGTCGTCATGCTCGGCGTCTTCGCCGCCATCGAGTTGCGGTCGGAGCACCCGCTCCTGCCGTTGCGCGTCGTCCTCGACCGCAACCGGGGCGGCTCGTACCTCGCTTCGCTGCTGGTCGGCAGCGCCATGTTGGGCACCTTCCTCTTCCTCACCTACTACTTCCAGGGAACGCTGCACTATTCCGCCCTGAAGACCGGGTTCGCCTTCCTGCCCTTCTCGGGCGGGATCATCATGGGCGCCGGCCTGGCCAGTCGTCTCCTCCCGCGCATCGGGCCCCGGGCTCTGATGATGACCGGGCTCACGCTGGCCGCCGGTGGCCTCGTCTGGTTCACCCGGCTCGGATTGGACAGCACCTACCTGGGGCTCGTTCTCCCCGCCGAGGTCATGGTCAGCCTGGGCATGGGGATGACCTTCGTCCCCATGAGCAGCACGGCGCTGGTGGGCGTCGACCCCAAGGACGCCGGCGTGGCCAGCGCCCTGGTCAATACCACGCAACAGGTCGGCGGCTCGCTGGGGACGGCATTGCTCAACACCCTGGCGGCCACTGCCGCCGCCACCTTCCTGGCCACCCACGCCCAGAGCGTGGTGGCGGTCCAGACGGCCGCCGTGCACGGGTACACGACCGCCTTCACCGTGAGCGCCGTCCTGCTCGCCTCCGCCGCCGTGGTGGCCGGAGTCCTCGTGCGGGCGCCGCGCCACCAGCCCCGGGCAGATCCGGCCCCCGTGACCGAGTTCGCCGTGATGGAACCCGAGGCGGAACTCGTCTCAGTGGTGTGACACCGCTCCGTGGCGCCCGGGCCGGTCAGGCCCCGAGCATCCCCGCCACCCCCCACGAAGGCTCATAGATTCGGGGTCGATGACCACGACGACGGGTCGTGACGTCGGGGGCGCCGTCCGGCGCCGCCGGCCGGTGTTCGCCGTTGTGGCGGCGGTGCTGGCCGTCGTGGTCGGGCTGCTCGATCCAAGCCCGGCGACGGCATCCGGACGGTCGGGTCAGTCGATGGCCGACACGTCTCCGGTGAACCTCTCCACGCCGGTCGACATGGCTGACGGCGTGGCGCGGCGCGCTGCCGTCGTCCGTGCCGGTGACGCCCGTTTCGAGGTCCTGAGCCCCACCCTCATCCGTCTCGAGTACTCGCCGTCGGGCACGTTCGAGAACAGTCCCACCGTCAACGTGGTCGACCGCCGGATGCCCGTCCCGGCCTACAGCGCCCATGTGGCGGGCGGCTGGCTGACTCTGCGGACGAGCCGGGCCACCCTGCGCTACAAGATCGGGTCGGGGCCGTTCACCCCGGCCGACACCTCCTTGCGGTTCGCCGACGGCGCCCGCATGACCACGGTGCATCCCACCTGGGACTGGGAGTGTCCGTTCGACCAGGTCTGCCAGGCCGGCGCCGCCGTCCTGACCGGTGGGGCGGCTCTCGGCCAGGGCGTGAACGGGTACCGGAGCAGCGCCGGATTCGTGGGAGACGTCCGCAACCCCGGTGACAGCGCCACGTGGAACGTCCTCGGTGCGCCGGCGGGGCCGGCGCTGCTGACTTTGCGCTACTCGAACACGGTGAGCCTCATCGCTCCCTCCGGTCCGCGCACGCTCACCCTGGTGATCGACGGTCATGTGGTCTCGACGTTGGTGGCGGCCCAGACCGGCGGTGCCGATCCGTGGTCGACGCTCACCGCCACCGCCGCGCTGAAGGCGGGCTCCAACTCGGTGAAGGTGGCCTGCGAGGCCGGCGACAGCTGTCACATCGAGTTGGACACGTTGTCGATAGGTCCGGCCGGTGCCCCCGCCCCGGCGGCGGTGCAGACCGATCCGCTCGGTGGTTGGATCCGGGGCTTCGACACCTTCACCTACCAACCGGGAACATCGTGCGCGCCGGGCACGGCCGGGGCCACGTGCCAGATCTCCCTCGAGCCGTTGCACACCGACGGCCTCCTCGACAAGGCCGGCTGGCGTCTGCTCGACGACACCCAGAGCGCGCAATGGACGACCCAGGGATGGGTCAGCCCGCGCCCTGCGGGCGGGGACGTCGAGGACGGCTACCTGTTCGTCTACGGGCACGACTACGTCGGCGCCCTCCACACGTTCGCCCAGTTGACGGGTCCCGCCCCTCTGCTCCCACGGAGCATCTTCGGCGTCTGGTACTCCGACTACACGCCGTATACGAGCAGCGACATCGAGGACTCGGTCTACCCGGCCTTCCAGAGGAACAAGGTGCCCCTCAACACGTTGTCGCTCGACACCGACTGGAAGGCCCCCAACGACTGGGACGGGTGGGAATGGAACACCAGCCTCTTCCCCGACCCCGGCGCCTTCTTGAAGTGGGCACGGGGGCGGGGCATCACCGTCACCTTGAACATCCACTCGAGCATCGCCGACAACGACCCCGAGCTGCCCGAAGCCGAGGACGTCGCCGGGACGCCGTTGGCCTCGTCGACCTGCTCGGCCGGACCGTGCAAGGTGTGGGACTGGAGCTCGGCCCCGCAGGCCGAGTCCAACTTCGCCCTCCAGCAGGGTCTCGAGAAACAGGGGGTGGGGTTCTGGTGGCTGGATTGGTGCTGCGACGAATCGGTCGTCACCATGCCGGGACTGACCCCGGACTCGTGGATCGACCACCTCTACGCCCAGGAGATGGTGAACCGGGGCCAGCGGGGCTTCGTGCTGGCCCGCATCGGTTCGTCCAACGACGACCCCGTGGAGGTCTATCCGGCGGGACCGTGGTCGGACCACACCTCGGCCATCGCCTTCACCGGTGATGCCTGGGGGACGTGGAACACCCTGGCCCGGGAGGTGGCCCTCACGCCGGACGAGGCGACCATCGGCGAACCGTACGTGAGTGACGACATCGGCAGCTACCTGGGCTCCCCGCCCATCGGGGCCCCCGACACGGCCGATCTCTACGACCGGTGGGTCCAGTGGGGGACCTTCGCCCCGATCCTGCGGCTGCACTCCCAGGACGAAGCCCGGTTGCCCTGGGAATATCCACAACCGGTCCAGGGGATCACCGAGAATTTCCTCCGCCTCCGTGAGGCCCTCATCCCCTACACCTACACGCTGGCGGCTCAGGCCCAGGCCGACGGTCTGCCCATGACGCAGCCGCTCTACCTCGATTACCCGGACGAGGGGGCCGCCTACGCCCACCCCGACGAATACCTCTACGGGTCCGACATGCTGGTGGCACCGGTGACGTCCCCGGGGGACGTGGCCGACACCACGGTCTGGATACCACCGGGCCGCTGGGTGGACTATTTCACGGGGGCCACGTTCACCGGTCCGTCGACCACCACCATGTCGGTGCCCTTGAACCGGATGCCGGTGTTCGTGCGGGCCGGGGGGATCGTCCCCGAGCAGTCGTCGTCGGCGTCGGCGTCGGCTCCGGCCTCGTCCATGATCCTCACGGTGTTCTCGGGGTCCGGCGGATCCTTCAGTCTCTACGGAGACAGCGGCACGGGACTGGGTTACACGAGGGGACAGTCCACCGAGACCCGCATCACCGACTCGCTCGGCTCCACCGGGGCGGCGGCGAGGCCGTCGACGGCCCGGGTGACCGTCGGCGCCGCCCACGGGCACTACGGCGGCGAGCCGACCGCCGTCCGCTACCAGCTCCGGATGGTGGACCTGTCCCGACCGTCCCGGGTGACGCTGGACGGTCGGGAGCTCGTTCGGCGGCCGTCAGGCTCGGCGGCACCGGGTTGGTCCTACCAGGCCTCGACGGCCACCGTGGTGGTGGTCACCGCACCGCTGTCGACGGCGCGGACCTTCACCGTGCTGGCGTCGGGTACCCGGGCCGTGTCCCGGTCGGAGCCGTCCACCGGTCCCTGACCGGTCAGCCCGCCAATACCTTCAGACCGAGGTCCTGGAGGTGGTCGAAGAACACGTCGGGCTGCTCGAACATCCAGTCGTGGTCCATGGCCCGTCCGTCGGGCGCCCACGCCACGGTGAAGCTGGCGCCGAGCTCCTGGGCGAACCGCTCCCCGTCGGACCGGGAGAGGATCGAGTCGCGGTTGGCCCACAGGACGTGGGCCGGGATCCGGGCCCGGTCCACCGTGCCGGCGTCGGTCTGCCGTCCGCTCGTGAATCCCCACCAGGCCGCATCGGTCAGCTGGCGGGGGTGTTCGACGGCCGTCCGGGCGAAGGCTGAGGCCGCCGTCGGGGTGGCCAGTCTCAGGAGCCGAACCGGGTGGCGAAGCACCTCGGTGGCGAGCCGCCATTCGCGTGAGGCGGCCAACGAGTCGGAGAAGACCACCTCCACGACGCGATCGGGGAAGAGCGAGGTGAAAGCGAGCCCGATTCCCCCTCCGAAGGAATGGCCGAGCAGGCTGACGCGATCCAGTCCGAGGTGGTCGAGAGTGGTCACGAAGGCGTCCACCACCTCCTCGTACTGCCACCGGCCCCGGACGGCGAAGAGGTCGGGGACGATGACCCGACAACGGGTGGCCAGGAGATCGACCAGGCGTCCGTAGGTGGAGGGGAGCATGGCGAATCCATGGAGCAGGAGCAGCGGTGCGCCCTCGCCCTCGTCGATGGGAACCTCGAGTCGGGTCACGATCCCGGTCCGGGGCAGGTGGGGTCGTCAGGTCCCGCGCTGGGGACCGACGATGCCCGTCTGAAAGGCGAAGACGACGGCTTGGACCCGGTCACGGAGACCGAGCTTGCCAAGGATCCGTCCGACGTGCGACTTGACGGTTGCTTCCGAGACGAAGAGCCGCTGGGCGATCTCCGCATTGGAGAGTCCGTCGGCCACGGCCACGAGCACCTCCTGCTCACGATCGGTGAGCTTGGTCATGGCGGCCGTGCCCTCACTGACCTGGCCCGGCGCGGGAGCGTCCAGGAGATGGGCGCATTCGTCGAGAAGGCGCCGGGTGATCCTGGGGGAGACCACGGCATCACCGGAAGCGACGGTCCGGATCCCGTTGGCCAGCTCCTCGGGGGCCACGTCCTTCAGGAGGAACCCACTGGCTCCGGCGCGCAGGGCGCCGAAGGCGTACTCGTCGAGGTCGAAAGTGGTGAGGACGAGGACACGGACGGCGGCGTCGTCGGCCACGATCCGCCTGGTCGCCTCGACGCCGTCGACCAGGGGCATCCGGATGTCCATGAGGACGACGTCGGGGTGACAGGCCGCCGCCACCGTCACCGCCTCCTGCCCGTCACCGGCCTCGCCGACCACCTCGATGTCCGGCTCCTGGGCCAGGATCATCCGGAAGCCGTGCCGCAGGAGCGCCTGGTCGTCGACCAGAAGCACCCGGATGGTCACGACGTCACCGTCGTGGTCTCCGACGGCAGGAGGGCCGAGACGGACCAACCACCCCCCGCCGACGGGCCGACCTCGAGGGTGCCGCCGTGGAGGTGGGCCCGCTCGCTCATCCCTTCGATGCCACGCCCCCCGGGTCCGGTGGGTCGGGCCCCGGGTCCGTCGTCGGTCACCGTGAGCTCCACCAGGGGCCGCCGGTAACGCAGCATCACGTGGGCCTCGGTGGCCGAGGAGTGCTTGATCGTGTTGGTGAGAGCCTCCTGGGCGATCCGGTAGACCGTGAGCTCGGTGGCGGCACCCACGGCGAATTCCTCACCCTCGACGGTGACCTCCACCCCGAGCCCGGTGGCGCGCACCCGCTCGAACAGCTCGCCGAGCTGGGCGATACCGGGTTGAGGACCGAGCAGCGCTCTCGGCTCCTCGGTCCGCAGGACGTTGATCACCGTCCGCATGTCGCTCAGAGCCTGGCGCCCGACCTCCGAGGCCCGGCGCATGGCATCGGTGGCGCTGGCCGGGTCCGACCCGTTGGTCACCGCTGCGGCGTCGGCCAGTGTGATGACCACCGACAAGCTGTGGGCCACGATGTCGTGGACCTCCCGGGCGATCCGCGCCCGCTCGTTGGCCGCCCCGATGGCCTTCTGCTGATCCCGCTCGATCTCGAGGCGCTCGGCCCTCTCGGCCAGCCAGGCCATGTACTCGCTCCCCGAGCGCACCGTGAATCCCACGAAGAGGGCGGAGGCGACGGTGGCGGTGAGGAAGAGGAACGACCTCGGCACCGTCCCCGCCGGCACGAATCGGGTGGCCGCCATGGCCGCACCCACCTCGAGGATTCCGGCCGCCACCAGCGCTCGTCGTCGCGACCGGTGGACGGCGACGGTGTAGAGCGCCACCAGGAGGGCGGCGTCGCCGATGAGCCGGTAGCCGAGCGCCCACTGTGTCAGGGCCACGGCGGACACGAGGAGGAACACCGCCGTCGGATGCGAGCGGCGCCAGATCAGGGGCACGATCATGGCGGCCTGGACGATGGCCGTCCCCACCCCGGCGAACGGCGAGAGGGCCAACCACAGGGTCGACAGGGCCAGCAGCGCGGCGGCGGTCAGGGCGTCGGTGGCCACGGCGTGGGCATGGACCAGTCGCCGGCCCGCCCCGAAGAGACCACCGTCGATCTCCGGCCGGGACCGCAGGGGGTCGGGGCGGGGACCGGCGGTGCCGACGACTGTGCTCATGTGACGCTCATGTGACGCTCATGTGACGGTTCCCACGCTCATCTGACCGATCCCACGTTGGCGCTCCTCGTCGAGCGTACCGCCCCGCTTCTGCGACCTGAGGATGAGATCGTGGATGGTGGGATTCATCCTCAGGGGGGTCGGAATGCCGAGGTGTCCCCACGTAGATTCACTGGTGTGGAGGTTCCGTCACCGCAACCGCGACTGAACGCGCCCCCCGGTCGACGGACGGCGTTTCGCCGCACCCTGGCCCTGGTGAGGGTCGACTTCCGACCGCAGCACCCCCTTCCCCGACCGGCCCGGTTGACCCTGGCGTCGGCCGTCTCGGTGATCGGCTCCCTGGTGGCGGACGCCGTCCTGGTGGCCATCGGGACCACCGTGTTCCCCGCCACTCGGGGGTACGTCCACTTCCGGTTCTCCGATTACGGCAAGCTCACCGTCATCGGTGTGGTGATCGCCTGCGTGGCATGGCCGATCGTCACCCGGATCTCGTCGTCGCCCCGCTGGTTGTTCCTCCGCCTGGCCGTCGTCGTGACGCTGTTCCTGTGGCTCCCCGACCTCTGGATCCTGTGGAAGGGCCAGCCCGTCCGGGCCGTCTTCGTCCTCATGACCATGCACCTGGCCATCGCCGCCGTGACCTACACGTCGCTCGTTCGTCTGGCGCCGGCCCGGCGGCCGTCGGTTGGCGGCTGATCCACGCCGGAAATGACCCTGCCCGGACGTTTCGCAGGAGCGGGTGGCGGTTTGCGAAAGGTCCCGGAGCTCACCGCCTACTTCTGGATCACCAAGGTGTTGACCACGGCCATGGGCGAGGCCACGTCGGACTACCTGGTCAAGGTCCTGTCTCCGGTCGTGGCCGTGGCGCTCGGCACCATGGCTCTGGCCGTGGCCCTGGTTCTGCAATTCTCGGTGCGCCGCTACGTGGCGTGGATCTACTGGTTGGCCGTGGCCATGGTCGCCGTCTTCGGGACGATGACCGCCGACGTCTTGCACGTTCAGTTCGGCGTCGCCTACGACGTCTCCACCCCGTTCTTCGCCGTCGTGCTCGCCGGAGTCTTCGTCTTGTGGCATTCGACGGAGAGGACGCTTTCCATCCACACCATCGATACTCCGCGCCGAGAGGCCTTCTACTGGGCCACGGTGATCGCCACCTTCGCCCTCGGCACCGCCGCCGGTGATATGACGGCGACGACCCTGCACCTGGGTTACCTCGTGTCCGGCCTGATGTTCGCCGGGCTGATCGCCGTGCCGGCGTTGGCCTATCGGCTGTTCAAGATGAACGAGGTCGTGGCCTTCTGGTTCGCCTATGTCGTGACCCGGCCTCTCGGGGCGTCGTTCGCCGACTGGTTCAGCAAGCCCCACCGGATCGGGGGCCTGGCCCTGGGCGACGGAAGGGTGAGCCTGGCTCTCACTCTCGTGATCGTCGGATTCGTCGGCTACCTGACGGTCACCCGCCGGGATGTGTCGGCCGACGCCGCCCCGTCGCCGGCGCCCGTCACCGACCCGTGACCCCTACCCGGGAACCACCGCTGTCGTCACTCACCTCGACAACGGCCCGGGTGATCCGCGTGACAAGCTGACGCCCGGCCGGGGGAGTGGCCCGGTGACAGGTGAGACCCGAGGGGGAACCGTGGACGCCGTCAGACGCTTCCGATCGATGGAGTCCCGAGCGGCGCCGGGAGCCCGGCCCGGTACCACCGGGAGGGGACTCTTCGTGGTGGTGGCCACGGTCGCCATGGTGGCCGGCGCCTGCTCGTCGACCCCGTCGGCCGCTCCCACCCCGTCCTCCACCACGCCGGCGTCGGGATCGACCGCCACGACGCTGCCGTCGGGGGGCCAGTCCAACGGGGTCACCGCCACCACGGTGACCGTGGGACAGGTCGACGACCTGACGGCACCGCTGCCGGGTCTGTTCAAGGGAGCCGAGGACGGGACCGAGGCCTACTTCGACTACATCAACAGCCTGGGCGGGGTGAACGGGCGCAAGATCATTCTCGATGCCCGGGACAGCGCCTACAACGACGGCACGGTGGCCAACGCCACGGCCGCCCAGATCAGGGACGACTTCGCCCTCGTCGGAGGCTTCTCCCTGGACGACGCCGCCGAGGAGCCGCTCATCAAGGCGGCCGGCATGCCCGACATCGCCTACCCCCTGGACCCCGACCTGTCGAACCTCCCCACCGCCTACAGCCCTGTGCCCAACAACGACAACGACGTCCCGGTGACCATCTTCAAGCTGCTCAAGAAGAGGTTCCCGCAGGCCATCAAGCACGTGGGCATCCTGTGGGCCAACGACACCGCCGCCACGGCCGAGGCCGAGAAGGCCTTCGAGCGCGGTGCCGAGTCCCAGGGTTTCAAGATCGTCTACGACGCCGGCTTCACCCCCAGCCAGACGACGTTCCTGGCCAACGTCCTGACCATGAAGTCCCGGGGCGTGCAGATGTTCTTCACCCAGCAGCTACCGGATTCCTACGCCGCCACCTCGGCCGAGGAGATGCAGCAGCAGAACTTCTCACCCGTCAATATCCAGGGCGACGCCTACTCGGCCAACCTGGTGAAGGACGGCGGCTCGGCCGTCAACGGGATGTACATCGAGATCGGATACGTGCTCTACCTGGGGGCCGACTCCGACCTGCCGGCCGTCAAGCTCTACAACAAGTGGATGAAGATCGCCGACCCCGACGCCAACTTCGAGTTGCAGTCTCTCTTCGGGTGGGCCTCCGCCGTGCTCTTCGTCCAGGGCTTGCGGGCTGCCGGGAACCCACCCACCCGGGCCGGTCTCGAGGCGGCGTTGGACAAGGTGACGAGCTTCAACGCCGGCGGGTTGATCACGACGTCGGATCCGGCCCAGAACGTGCCCGGATCGTGCGTCATCCTGGCCCAGGTGCGCCACGGTCAGATCGTCCGGGTGCCCCCGACGCCGAGGACAGGGTTCTACTGCCTGCCGCACGCGTTGCTGCCGGCCCCCGGATTCAAGCCCGAGGTCCGGCCGGTGCCTTCGTCGGGAGGGTAGGGGGTTTCCCGGAGCCCGAGGATCCGCTTCCCGGTGCCGTTTCGAGGGTGGCCAGGGACAGGGGTTCCTCGGACTTGATGTGGGCGATGAGAGGTGACCTCGACAGCACGAAGACCCCGACGAACAATCCCACCAGGGCGCCGATCTCGAGCGGGGCGCGCGACCCGGAGGTGTGGATGGTGTCGCCGAAGAGCCCGATGCCGATGGCGATGGAGGCCAGGGGATCGACGATGACGAGGGCGGCCTGCGACGCCGTCACCGGACCGGCATGGAAGGCGTTCTGGGCCAGGAAGACGGCCAGGAGACCGGACACGGCCATGGCGTAGACGTGCCACTGGGTGAGGAACGTGTACCAGTCGGGGCTGAAGTCGGCGGTCACCTGCTTGATGAGGGCGGCGGTGAAGGCGAACATGATGGCGGCGGCGGCTCCGAACGTGGCCGCCCGCCACGCCGGGGGACCGAACTGGGCCAGGCCGACGGCGACGGCCGAGCCCAGGATGACGGCGAAGGCGGCGGTCCCCCAGCCCCGCAGCCCGGGGATCAGGTCCCCGCCGGTGGGGACGGCGGCGGCCAGGAAGAGGGCCAGGCCGGCGGTAGCCACGATGGCACCGGTCCACTCCTTCCAGCTCAGCTGCTTGCGGAACCAGAAGGCCAGGATGGCCACCAGGAACGGGAGCTCCAGGGTCAAGATGGGTTGGACGATCGTCAGGCGCCCGACATGGAGGGCGAAGGCCTGGAGGAGGAATCCGGCGATGAGACCCAGGCAGCCCAGCAGCCACACCTTCCGGCGGACGGCATAGGCGATCAGGCTGAGGTGCAGAGAGGTCTCGGCCGGGGCATCCTCCACGCCCATGCGCTGGAGGATGGTGGTGAGGGCATTGGACAGCGCCCCGGCGACGGCGAGCACGTAGACCATGTCGCCCACCTCCCCGTCGTCGGTCGGCCCCACCTTTGGCTCGGCTGTGAAACCCCGATCTCGGGACCGGTATTCCGGGGGCCACCCCCGGTAGCCCCCGGGTGGCGGTCGGCCCCCCCGTCACGCCCGGGGATCTGGGTCATCATCTCATTCGGGGCCACCCCGGCTGAAACGTCGGCCCGGGCCGGGGTCCCGGCGACGCCCCGTCCCGTCGCTCATGGCGGGGGAGTCCTTGCACCCTGCAAGAGCAGCCGGGAGGCGACCGGGGAGAGTCGGTCAAGGAGAACGGCTTTCTGGTCGATCTCACGGAGGTGGGTGAACCGGAGAACACGCGAGAGCTGGCCAACTCCATGTTCGGGGCCCTGCTCGCCGTCGTCCACCGGGTGGCCGGGGACGGGGGCGTCACCCAGGTCCTGGCCCAAGCGGGAGAGCGTCGATCGGCGGCCGACCTGGAACGACCCGACGGGTGGAGCTCGTACCCGCAGGGCCTGGCCCTCTTCCGGGCCGCCGCCGACGTGCTCGGTGATCCCGATATCGGGCGCAAGGCGGGACTGGAGGTGTTTCGCCGCTACGCCGGTACCGAGGTCCTGGCCCTCCTGCGGTCCATCGGATCGCCGGCCGAGATGATCCGCGCCTATCCCGCCATCTCGGCCAAGCAGTCGACCATCACCCACGCCGAGGTCGTCGAGATCGGCGAATCAGAAGGTCTGATCAGTGTGACCACTCCGGGGGTCGCGAGAGACCCACTGTTCTGCTCGTACACCGTCGGCGCGCTGTCGCAGTTCCCGGTTCTCTTCGGGATGGAGGCGGCCGACGTCGAGGAGATCGAGTGCCAGACGCGCGGCGACCTCCGCTGTCTGGTACGGGTGAGCTGGGACCCCACCTCGTCGGTGGAGGCGAGCCTCGAGCGTGAAGTCGTGATGTTGAGAGAGCAGATACTGGTACTGACCAAGCGCTTCGAGTCACTGGAGTCCGTGGCCCAGGAACTCTCCACCACCCAGGACGTGAACTCGATGCTCGAGACGATCACCCGCCGGGCCGGTGTGGCCGTCCGGGCCCCCCGGTACCTGCTCGTCGCCCAGCTCCCGGGCGACACCACGCCCCGGATCCACCACGTCGGCTTCACGGAACAGGAGGCCGAGACGGCCGCCCGCCAGATCCTGCAGTGCGATCCCGATGCTCTGGACCGGTCCCGCCTGGTGGTCGACATCGGGTCGGCCCGGGGCCACTTCGGACGCCTGGCCGCCTTCTATCCGGAGCAGTACCGCTTCCTGCCCCAGGAGCGTTCGCTGCTGATGGCCTACGCCGGGCACGCCGCCGCCGCTCTCGAGACGGCCGCCGTCCTGGACGAATCGCGCGACCGCAACACCACCTTGAGCGCCCTGTTGGTCCTGGGGAAGGTCCTGGCCGAGGAGTCCGACAAGGGCGAGGTGGCGAAGCGCCTGGCCGACGCCCTGCCCACGATCGTGCGGTGCGAGCAGGCCGACGTGTTCCTGTGGGACGGCGGCGACGCCGTGCTGGCGCGCCTGGCGACGACGGCGCCGTCGGGGACCGGCTCGGCCGGGCCCACACCGGTGGCCGTCCGCCAGGTGGGCCTGGCCGATCGGCTCCTCGGTATCGCCACGCCGACGCTCCTGTCGGCAACGTCGGACCCCGTCCTGTCCCCGATCCTGACCGTGACCGGGCTCACCTCCGGTGTCCTCGTCCCCATCACGGCCCGGAGCACTCTCCTCGGCGTCATCGTGGTCGGTCCCGACAGTCACGAACTCCAGGGCGACGCCACCATGCGGGAGCGCCTGAGCGGCGTGGCCAGTCTGGCCGCCACCGCCCTGGAAGGGCTGGCCCTGCTCGACGAGGTCCGGCACCAGGCCCTGCACGACCCCGTCACCGACCTCGCCAACTCGCGACTGTTCGAGGACCGGGTGACCCAGTCCCTCTCCATAACCCGCCGCAACGGGGGCCGGTTCGCCCTGCTCTTCGTGGACCTCGACCGGTTCAAGGCGGTGAACGACACCCACGGGCACAAGGTGGGTGACGAGCTGCTCGGGGCCGTGGCCGAGCGGCTGCTCGCCACCGTCCGCAACGAGGACACCGTGGCCCGGATCGGTGGCGACGAGTTCGGCGTCCTGGTGCGGGGCGCCTCCGGTCTGGCCGACGCCGAGGTGGTGGCGCAGAAGATCGTCTCGGCCTTGGCGCAGCCGTTCCTCGTGCGCGATCTCACCCTCCTTGTCGGAGCCAGCGTGGGCGTGACGATGTTCCCCGAATTCGGTGACACCTACGAGTCGGTGGTGTCGCGGGCCGACTCCGCCATGTACCAGGCCAAGGCCGAGGGCCGCGGTCGGTACCAGGTCGCTCGACAGGCGTCCGCCGCACCACCCGCCGTCTGAGTCCTGCCGCCTACGTCGTCTCCGGCGCCCGGCTCTCCCCCTGGGCCAGAACCGAACGGCGCGAGCGGTGGGACATGATCGACCAGCGTGACCGCGACGAGAGGATGCTGAACAACGAGCCGGCCGAACCGATCGAGAAGGCCGACAGGAACGAGCCGACGGAGCCTATGGAGAAGGAGGATCCGACCGAACCGATCGACAGGAACGAGCCCTTGGAGGCGATGGACAGGAAGGAGTCCTCCGACCACAACGACCACCGGCGGCGGGGGCGGGGCGACGAGCGTCCGTCCACGGTCACGACCGGGTGGTCCCGGCGGCCAGGTCGGGGAAGACCTTGCCCACCTTCGAGAGGATGTACTCGCCGTAGGTGCCCCCGGCGCCGTGGACGCTCCTCCCGTCCCACCGGTCATCGGCGTCGTCGTCCGCCGGGAGGGCCCCGATGGGCAAGCGGTCGACCCTGGCGTCCCATGAGGGGTCGAGAAAGAAGGGGAAGGACAGACGGTCGCCACGCCCGGCGTTGCGTACCCGGTGGGGGGTCGAGCGGTAGCGACCACCGGTGAGCCTCTCGAGCATGTCGCCCAGGTTGCAGACGATGCTCCCCGGCCGCGGGGAGGCGTCGACCCAGCCGTCGGGGGTGCGCACCTGGAGGCCGCCGCAGGCATCTTGACCGAGGAGGGTGAGGAGGCCGTAGTCCGTGTGCTCGCCCACTCCCCATCCATGCGCACCGGTTCCCGTGAGAGCCGGATAGCGGAAGATGCGGAAGAGGACGGTGGGCTCGGCCGTCAGGTGCTCGGTGAACCACGAGGGTCCGAGCCCGAGCCCGACGGCCATCCCCGACAGGACGGCCTGGCCCACCGCGGTCATGGCCTCCATGTACGTCCGGACCACCGACTCGAGCTCCGGCGGACGTCGTGGATAGAGGTTCGGTCCGTGCATGGGGACCCCGCCGGCCACGCGTGGATGGTCGGGCCCGAGATCGGTGCCGAAGTAGAGGCCCTCCTTGTGGTCGGGGACCCCGGCGGTGAGCTCCCCGCCCAGGGGAAACCATCCCCGCCAGGCCCGTCTCCCGCGGGCCATGGCGATCTCCTGCTTCTCCGGTTCCGGGAGGGCGAAGAACCGGCGGGCCAGCGTGTCGAGACGGTCCTGGAGAGCCGGATCGACGCCGTGGCCCACGACGTAGAAGAAGCCCACGTGGCGGCAGGCGGCGTCGAGGGCGGCGGCGACGTCGTTCCCCGGCCGTCCCCCGGACCGCAGTGACCCGATGTCTATCTCCGGGACGACGTTCATGGCCCAAGCGTAGAAGGGTGGGCGCCACCGCCATCGGCCGGCCGTACGAAGTCGAGCGCCGCTCCCCTGTGCGAGCCGGGGGGGCCGGGATCGCACGGGGACGCGGCTACCCGACTGGGCGTCGGACGCGGGCGGGGTGGCCCCTGTCGACGCCCGAGCCACCGGGTGCACTTGCCTCGATGGGGTAGGTGTGCGAGTTGCCCCCAGGTGGCCGATCGTTGGGTTGTCTCTGGCCGAGACTCCTCGCGAGCGCTTCTACCTTGACCTGTCGGGCCTGGGGGTAACAAGAGGGGAAAGCTGGGGTTTCCCTGTGGATGACGGTGTGGACGACGGTGGGACAGCCCGTCGGAGGCGTGGTCCCGGGAAGTCGGAGGCGTGGCCCTAGGACGAAAGAAGGGTGGCGACGTTGTCGTGGAAGAGGCCGGGGGACTCCTCCGGGAGGGCGCCCACGCGCCCGTAGTCCTCGACGGGGGTGGCCGTCCCCTCCGAATGGGGGAAGTCGCTGCAGCACATGAAGAGGTCACCGGCCTTGGCCGTGAGCCGGGCCGGCTGCTCGTAGGAGAAGGAGGAGACGCGGACCTGGCGGCGGAAGTACTCGCTCGGTCGAAGGTCCAGGGGTGCCAGGGGACCGCCGTTGAGGGCGGTGGTGAACTGCCATCCGCCGTCCAGCATCATGAGGTACTGCGGCACCCAGACCGACGACAGCTCGACGATCCCGATACGCAGCGCCGGGTGTCGCTCCAGGGTGCCGTTGACGATGAGGTCGGTGATGGCGATGGCCGGCGGGACCCAGAGGAAGACGGACTCGATCACGGGGACGAAACTCTCGTCGGGGTCGGTGTAGAAGGCCTCGTCGATGACCCTGGCCTGGTCGGCCACATGGAAGACGGGGGTGACCCCGTGATGGACGAAGGCGGCCCACCGCCCGTCGTGGTCGCGATGAGACAGTGGTCGACCGTCGACGGCGGCGGGAGCGATCATGGCGAGGCGGACGCCGGCCGACGACAGGTGCGCCAGCTGGTCCTCCAGCCAGTCCGGGTCACCCAGGGTGAGGTGGGCGACGGGGTGCAGGCGACCCCCGCCGTCGGTGACCACGGTGGCGCACCAGCGGTTCCAGGCCGCCATGTTGGCCGTGAGGGCCACCGGGGACGCCGACAGCCGGCGCTCCCAGAGGAGCCCGAAGTTGGGGAAGACCACCGCCTCGTCGAGGCCCAGGACCGAGAGGTGCCGGGCCCGGGCCGCCGGGTCCCCGTAGTGGGCCGGGAGGACCTCGTCGTAGCGGTACTCGGAGGGGAGATGCTGGCGGCACCGCTGACGGCGACGGCCGATGGCGGCCGTGTCGCCGGGAAGCTGGACGTCGGCCATGTCGAGGCGACGTCCCCGCCAGGTGAGCCACGAGTAGCCGAGGTCGTCCTCCTCGATGGCCAGGGCCTCGTCCCGGTGGGACGGGTCGATGTGGTCGGCCCACAGGGTGGAGGACTCGAACAGGTGCTGATCGGAATCGATGATGGCCGTCATGGTGTGGGGGCTCCTTCCGGCCAGTATGACCGATCACCGTGGCAGCGTCACCGGGGGGTCACGGTGACGGAGAGGGTGGCGCCGCCGGCCACGGTGAGGGTGAGCTCGGTGGCACCGACGGCGGTGGTGAGCGAACGCGAGGAGGAGGTGCCCGTCCGGACCGTGGTGCGGACGGTGACGGCGGCGCCCGAGCGGGGGACGGGGACCGAGACCGTTCCTCGGGTTCGGGCCGGGGCGCCGACCTCCAGGGCGAAGCGTCCCGACGGGCGACTCTGCGCCCACCGCACGGAGATGGTGCCGTGCGGCGTGGGGACGTCGCCCTCCACCCAGGACAGAGAGCCCGGCTGGGGCTTCACCGACCAGGTCCCGAACCCGGGCGTGGACGGCTGGACCCCCAGGACATACGAGGAGAGGTCGGCGGTGGCCCCACTGGCCCAACCGTGGGCCAGGCTGGTCTCGGCGCCGAAGCCGGGGGAGCCGTCGGCGGCGACCATCTCCCAGTCGGCCCCCGAGTAGTCGGGTCCGGGGGCGTCCATGTATCCCCAGAGCTTGTCCAGCAGCGAGATGGCGGCGGCGGTGTCCCCCGTGGCGAAGAGGGCGGCCACCTCCTCGTTGGTGACGAAGGGGCTGATCCCGGGCCAGTACCCGGCGTTGGCGGTGAAGGGCAGCGGGCCGTACGGCGTCGACGGCAGGGTGCTGCCCAGGGCGGCCAGGATGGCCTTGTCCCTGGCCCCGGGGGCCACCCCGAAGAGGACGGCGAGGGAGTTGCCGTCCTGGGCGAACGCCGTCGGTTGCCGGTTGGAGACGGCGTAGAGCCCGGTCGAGGCGTCGACCAGGTACCGGTTGATGGCCGTCCGGAGGTGGGTGGCGGCGAGCCGGTAGGCGGTGGCCTGGCCCCGCCGACCGAGGGCGTCGGCCAGGGAGGCGGCGTCGGTGAGGGTCCGGTAGTAGATGTCGTTGTAGGCGGCGACCTCGCCGGCCTTGGACCCGTCGTAGTAGTCCCAGTCCTGCCCGTCGTGGCTGTCGGTGGCCAGCAGGCCGCGGCTGTCCACCAGCGACCGGTTGTAGGCCAGTTCACGGGTGATCATCGGCCACTGGGAGCGGACGAAGGAGAGATCGCCGGTGAAGAGGTAGTAGGTGGCGATGTTGTCCACCTCGTCCATGGAGTAGGGGGCCGAGTAGGTCGACCCGGACTCCGGGAAGCGGCCCAGCGCCAGGGTGGGGTCGACGTTCGTCCCGGACTCGCCGTCGGCCACCTGGTAACTGGCCAGGAGCTGGAGCGATCCGCGGACGAAGGCGGCGGCCGCCGTCGTGTAGAAGACGTTGGGCGTCTCCACCCCCAGGTCGCCGCTCCAGACCACCCGGTCACGCTTAGCCCCGTCCATGATGACGGGAAGGCGATCGGTGGAGGTGGTGTCGGATCCGGGAAAGTCGGACAGGGCCGAGGACCCCGAGAGGTCGTTGGCGTAGAGGGTGGTGCCCCCCGGACCGGTCACGTCCAGGTCCCGGAACACGGCCTCGCCGCCCAGGGCGGCGAACCCCACCGTGCCCGAGCCGTAGACGGAGACCCCCGACGGGAGGGAGCCGGTGTCGAAGCTGGCCACCGGCCGGCCGTCGATCGACGTGGTGATGCTCGATCCCGTGGCGACGGTCGTCACCTGGTGCCAACGACCGGCATCGAAGGTGGCGGGGAGGGCGACGTCGCCGATGACCGAGAACTCGCCCGGGCCGATGGCGATCTCCTGGAGGGTGGCGGTGGCGGCGGCCGTGGCCGGCTCGTGCAGGACGAAGAGGTAGCCCGATGACGCCGACGAGGCCCGCACCACCCAGTCGGCGGCCGCCTCGACGACCCTGGTGTCGAAGGTCATCGTCTCGTCGGTCCAGCGGCGGCCCGTACGGAGCACGTCGACGTCGCCCCCCACGGCGAGGAGCGCTCCGCCGACCGTGCGCCACGGTGGCGGGACGGTCCCCGCCGGGAGCTCGTCGAGTTGGGTGGTGTAGGCGCCGTCGTACCAGATCCGGTTCAGTTCCGGCGAGCTCGAATCGAACCAGCCCCGGTAGTCGCCGGCCGTGGCCCGGACGGCGGTGAAACGGATGCCGAGCGACGTGAGGGTCAGGGTCCCCGGCGACGCCAGGCTTATCTGTTCGTAGCGCTCACCACCCTGGATGAGCCCCGTGGTGAGCGTCCCGGGATAGCCCACGGTCAGGTTGTCCACCCGGGATGGGTCTCCGGCGGCGCTGGCGCTGGGAGTGGCGTCACCCCCCGGACCGAGGTACTGCCGCCCCTCGCTGTAGGCGGAGCGCAGGACGGGCGAGCCGGACTCCGAGCGGACGGCGAAGTAGGGGACGCCGCCGATGTCCTGGCCGTAGTCGACGACGATCGTCGGCGACGGTTCTCCGGCGGTCATGGTGAGGGTGGCCTGGCCCGTCGGGTGGGCGTCGGTGAGGGTCTGCGCCCCGGTGACGGACCCGGACGCCGTGACGATCCGAACGGGACGGACGTCGGTGGTGGCGGGGGCCATGACGTAGCGCTGCCACCGGGGGTGGGCCGGCCAACGGGGAGCCCCGGACGCCGCCGCCGCCCCCGGGGCGAGGCCTGCCGTCACCAGGAGGGTGCTCAGGGCGACCAGGGAGATCGGGCGGACCAGAATACGGGTCGGGCTCCCATCTCGGTCCACGTCTCGTCCCTTCGTTGCGCCGGTGAGCGTCCGCAAGAGTTGTCAGGGCGCTCGAAGGTTCCCGATCGTGTGCTCGAAAGCCTTGGCGATCTTCTTCTGGCCTTGGACGTTGGGATCGTCCCCGAAACCTTCGGTCGATCCAACGTGGCATGTGATGTCGAGCCATGAACAGGCACGATCCACGTCGATGGGCACTTTGCCCCACGCCGACTTCACCATCTTCGTGTCATTCGTCGTTTTGAACGCCGCCTGCACGTTGGCCGTCGTCGACGGACCCCCGTAGAGAGTTGTCAGGTTGGCGTTGATCCTCGTCACCACGGACAACCCGCCCAGAGCGACCGTTTGCCATGAGCCGCCGGCGAGCCAGTCACCGAGGTATGGGTCGTAGTACGTCATCCCGATGATGCGGACAGACGGCGCAGCCGTGCTCAGACCCGTCAACATCGTGGTGATGTTGCTGTCCATGGCGGCGAGGGCGTCGGTGATGCAGGTCTGATCGATGCTCATTCCGGAGACGCAGGGTAGGAAATCGTTCCCACCGATGTCGATGGTGATCAATGCGACGTGACCGACGTTCTGATCGAGGAAAGTCAGAGCAGATTGATACTGGCCGTCGTTCAGCATCGACGAGGACGTCGCACCCGAGACGGCCAGGTTCTCGAGCGTCAGTCCCGGAACCTGCTGTGCATAGTGGGCGACGAGCAGATTCGGATACGAATGCGCTCCGTCCCACACGGGGACGGAGTCGCCCAGGGCCAGGTAGTAGGTCGGTGACGACGTCGCGCCGTCCGCGGCGGCGGCCGGTCCGGATGGCCCGATGATCATCAGGAGGGCGAGGCCGACGAGGCCCGACAACACTGTGGGAACGACGCGTCGCCCTGCACTCGACCTCGTCTGTCCCGCCATGGCGACAGGGTACCGCGTCGTCAAAAAGAACTCTCCATGAGACTTCCCGTCACCCTGTCAGATCGAGGTGCGTCGCCGGTAGACGAAGAAGAGTCGACCGACCCGGCCACCGACCCGGGCGTAGGGCACCATGGGGCCCACCCAGAGGACCTCGACGGTGTCGCCACCCGAGGCCCGCAGGCGGTGGAGGGCGCCCAGCAGCAGGGGGGCACCGACGCCGCGTCCGATCAGATCGGGACGCGAGGCGATCGGTCCGAGCGTTGCGGCCCGGTTCACGTCGTAGGCGCAGAATCCGGTGATGTCGTCGCCGTGGCGACCGAGGACCAACGAACCCTGGTCGAAGGCCCGCAACACCTCGGCCCGCCAGTGGGGCCAGTGGCGAGCCATCCAGCGTTCGAGCTCGGGCCGGTCTCCGGGGCCTGGTTCCACCGCCAGCCCGGGATCGGGGGGCAGGGCGGACAGGTCGACGTCGATGTTGTAGTTGGTCTCCTCGCGTGAGTAATGGTGGCGCTCGAGCAGGCAGCACAGTCCCGTCTCCTCGACGGGGACCCCGGGGAAGAGGAAGTACGGCGCATCGGCTCCCACCGTGATGACCGGGGTCGTCCCGAGGTCCTCCTCCGCCGCCCGGAGCAACTCGTGCCCGAGGCCCTGCCCGCGGTGGGCCGGGTCCAGGACGAGCAGCCGGATGTAGCCGTCGTGGTCACCGGGGACCACGGCGACCACCCCGACCCCGGGGTCGAGGCGCACGACGGCCGGTTGATCGGGGGCGAACAGCGTGCGTCGCAATTCGGCCGGCGACGGCGGCCGCGGCATGGAGCGGGCACACAATGAGGCGATCTCGTCGAGCGCCTCCGGTCCCACCACGGGCAGGGTCAGGCTCACGGGAGGCACCCGGCCGGTCCCGCCGGAGACGGCCCGCCGGCCCGAGCGCGCCGGGCCGCTCCTTCGAAGCAGGCGGCCACCTCGGCCTGGGATCCCAGCAGCATTTCGGTGAGCCGGAGCTGGACCCGGCACCGATCGAGATTCTGCCCCGGCCGGTCGACAGTGAAGTAGTGGTCGCCGGCGAGGTGGTCCGTGAGGAAGCGCACGGCGTTCTCGACGGCCATCTGCGGTCCGGCCAGGGCCAGGGCGTCGATCTCCGTTTGCTCGAGCCCGGGGTCGGCGGCGAAGTAGCCGGCCGCCAGGGCGTCGAGGAGGTCCAGATCGAAGTCGACCTCCGCCTCGTCCCGGGCATCCTCGGGGGCACGGGCGGTGGCCGTCCGGACGAGCTCGCCCACGTCGTACTGGACGCATCCCGGCATGGTGGTGTCGAGGTCGACCGCGCAGACGGCCGAGCCCGAGTCGGCGTCGAATCGCACATTGGACAGCTTGGCGTCGTTGTGGACGGTGCGCACGGGGAGGGCACCAGCGCCGACGCCCACGGCTTCCGTCACCTCCCGACCCAGTCGTCGGGCCCGGTCGAGCTCGTGACCGACCTGCGTCCGGCGCCCGACGGGGTCGGTCGAGGCCACGCTGTCGAGCACCGCCAGCCGGTGGGGGAGGTCGTGGAACCGCTCGATGGACTCGGTCAGGGCTGGCGCCGGGAGGTCGGCCAGCGCCCGGACGTAGTCGGCGAAGCAGCGCGCCGCCTCGAAGGCGTCGGCCGGACCCTCGGGGGTGGCGCGGCCGACCGTCCCCGTCAGGTAACGGAACGAGCGCCACACCGAGCCGTCGGCTCCCCGGTGCGAGAGACCGCCGAGACGAGTCTCGACGAGCTCGAGACGTCCCCGTCCGCCGGCCGCCAGGTGCGCCACCACCCGCTCGACGTTGCCAAGGACGGCGTCGATGTCGGGGAAGACCCGCCGGTTGAGCCGTTGGAGGACGTAACGGCCACCGGTACACGTGACGAGGAGGTTGCGGTGGACGTGGCCACCGGTGAGCGGCTGCGCCCCGACCGGGGGTCCATCGAAGCGGAAGGCGTCGATGGCCGCCCCGAGCTCGTCCGATGCGTCGGGTCCGTCCACGGGCCCATGGTGGCACCGTCCACCATGGCGCCTGACCGATCGTCGGGCCCGCTCCCCGATTGCCCGCCCTCGGCGTGAACGGCGGCCATCTCCGGCTCGTACCCCCCCGGTGTCGGCGTGCCGACATTCGGACGAACGGATGGTGGCGGTGGAGAACTCCTGGGGACGGCGGAGGGTTGCGGCCAGAAGGTGGACGGCGGGTCGGAGCCGGCGCCGGTTCAGGGCTTCGTTCGCCGCCGGTGCCCTCGGCGCCGAACAGCTGAACTCGGCGGCCTTGGCGGCCATCCCGCTGGCCTGGCGGCGGCGCACGGCGGTGACCCACGGGGCGGGCACGCTGACGTCCGGGGGCTCACTCGAAAACCCGCTCGGGATGGCCTTGGCCCCCGACGGTGACGTCATCACCGTCAACGGGGGAAATGGCGACGCCGTCGAGACCACGCCGGCCGGACAGCAGGTGGCCAGCGTCAAGATCGATCCCGCCGGGGCCGGTGGTGATCTGTTCGGCTTGGCCATCGCCCCCCATGGCCACGGGGTCGTTTTCGTCGACGACGGCGACAACACCCTGAAGCTGTGCCACTAAGGCTCCGGCACCGGGCGGGTTCCCCCCCGACGGTGCATCGCCTCGATGCGCGATCTGCTCATCTCGACGAACTCCCCGGATGCTTCGACGGTGACCACCCCGCCCTGGAGGAGTTGTCCCCGGCTGTGCGTCCGTCGCCCCCTCCTCTCGGTCACCCACGCCTCGAAGACGGCCGGTTGGGAGATCACGGTGGGCTTGCGGTAGCGGATCGTCAGTTCGACCGTCGGGCCGGCGGTGCCGGCCATGAAATTGGCCGCCGTCAGCATGATGTCGAAGGCACCGGCCAACGCCGCCCCGTGCACGCACCCCGGAGCCCCCTCGAATTGGGCCGGGAAGACGACAGTGCCCACGGCCTTGGGCGGCTCGAATGCGACGGTGATGGGCGGGGCCACCGGATTGCACGAACCGATGATCATGTCGAAGGGCATGGCCGCCGCCAGGGTCGCCGCTTCGCCGGGCCTGACGGCGTCGTCGGTGAAGCGCGCCCTGGGAGTGGCCGCCGGGGTCGGCACGTACCGAGCCAGTTCGTCGGCCGACCGGGCCACCTGCTCGGCCGCCCGGCGAAGGACGTCGGGGGGGGCCGTGGAGGTGACGATCATGGCCGTCAGGCGACGGACCTCGGCGGCCAGCTCGTTGCGGCCCCCTCCGCTCCACGGTTTGTCGTCCGGACTCGGATCGGCCTCGGTCATCAGGCCACGATACGGGCTCCGGCGGTGCCGGTGACTCAGGTCGAGAAATCGGGGACGTTGGCGCGGGCGTTGGCGACGCGGCCCTTCGGTTCCTCCCACTCCTCCTGACGCCCGAGGGCCGTCATGTCGAGGAAGGAGTAGCTCCCACCGAGCATCTCGGCGCCCCGGGCGAACGTCGAATAGGTGTGGAAGACGGTGTCACCGTCTCGCAGGAACATGCTGTAACCGGGTTGCTCCGACGATCCCTCGGCGAGCCATCCCATGTCGTGCTGCCTGAGCTCCTCCATGGTCCGGTAGTTCCACATGATGGGAGCGACGGATCCGTCGATGGTGACGTGGAAGTCGTAGTTGAAATCGCTGCCGAACGACGAGTACCAGGGGAAGGTCCAACCTTTCTGGGACCGGTAGCGGTCGATCTTGTCGAACGGTGCCCGGGAGACGACGACGAAATTGGTGTCACGTGACCGGAGGTGCCGCAGGAGCCCCGGCGAGATCTCGTCGCTTGCCGCCATGCAACTGGGGCACCCCTCGTCCCACCCGGGATCGAACATGAAGTGCTGGATGATGAGCTGGGTGCAGCCGTCGAACAGGTCGAGCAGGGCGACCTTCCCTGTCGGGCCGTCGAAGACGTAGGACTTGGCCACCTCGACCATGGGGAGCTGGCGCCGTCGGGTGGACAGGGCATCCCGTGCCCGCGTCATGGCCTTCTCCTCGACCAGGAGCTCCCGGCGGGCGGCCAGCCACTCGTCTTCGCCGACAATCCTGGGAAGGCTCATCTCGTGCCCCTCTCGTGCGGCGCCAGGGTGGTGGCGGGCCGCGTCACTCGCTCTCTCTCATCGATGTCGACGTCGGGCCGGGCCTCAATTCATCGGTCTCGGTGGGCAACGTCCCGGTGAGGCGGCGGCGGCCCCGGCGCCGCCGCCCGTCCGGGAGGACGACGGCTCGACGCTCCCGGCCCTCACCCGGTGGTGGTGTAGACGGCGCGGGCACGGAAGCGCAGGGGCCGCTCACCGAGCTCCTCGATGAAGTGGGCGGTCCATCCGGCCACCCGGGCGATGGTGAAGATCGTGCGGCCGGCGTCGGTCGGCATCTGTGTGGCCCAGGCGATCGACGCCAGAGCGAGGTCGACGTTGGGGCCGGGCACGTCGTGCTCGCTCGCCAACTCCATGAGAGACCGGACGAGGGCGCGTTGCTCGGGCCGGGCCAGTCGTTCGAAGCACTCCAGTAGGGGAGCCACCCGGGGATCGCCCTGCTTGTAGACCGTGTGCCCGAAGCCGGGGAGCACGCGCTGCCAACGCAGACACTCGTTCATGGCACGGTCGACACCGTCGCGCTCGGCCTCCACCAGCAGCGTATGGGCCAACTGGCTGGCGCCGCCGTGCAGGGGGCCGGCGATCGTCCCGAGGCCGGCAAGGATGGCGTCGTAGAGGTCGGCGCGCGTCGAGGCGGCCACCCGGACGGCGACCGTCGAGGTGGCCAGTTCGTGATCGGCCAGGAGGACGAGCGCGGTGTCGACCGTTCGATCCAGCTCGGCGCGCGCCGGCGCCGGCAAGCTCGTCGGGACGAGGTGCCGGGCCAAGCGGGCGGCGGTCGATCCGGCACCCGCCCCCCTGGTGTCGGCGGCGTGGGGGAGGGTGTCGACCATGGTCGTGATGAGGCGTCGGGCCGCCCGCAGGACGAACTCCTCGCGCCGGTCGGACCGGAAACGGTCTCTGGCGCCACAGAGAACAGTCACCCACTTGAGGAGGTCGCTCGTCTCGAGTTTCGGCGGACGGGGGAGTCGGGTCGGTGACCACTCCTTCGGTGCGGGAGCGGAGCGCCACAGGAGGTCGGCGACGTCCTCGAACGGGGCGCCGGTGGCGAGGGCGGCCACCGGGTGCCCGCGGTAATAGGGCCCGTCGTGGCGGATCTGTGTGATTCCCGTGGTCACCGACGCCAGCCTCGACTCCACCCGTCGGCCCCCGCGGGACCGACGAGCGAGTTGCTCGACGTCGTCGACGTCGAAGAGGCGCCGACGGCTGTCCTCGCTCGGGTGCGAAACGAGGAGGCCCCGGCTCACGTAGGCGTACAGGGTGGGCAGCTTCACACCGAGGCGCCGCGCCGCCTCCTCGCTCTCGAGCATCCTGGCCACGGCGTTCCAGATTAGGCAGATACATTGACTTGATCAACATTTACACGCGACTGCCGGAGCGCCATGATGGCCGTATGCCGTCGCGGCCCGGCCGCCGGACCATCGAGGAGGCGCGATGACGACCGTGCACGATCTGATGTCGACCCCCCCGTTGGTCTGCGGGACCGACGTGTCGCTGGCCGATGCCGCCGAGCTGATGCGCGATGCGGAATCGGGTTCGATCATCGTCGTGGAGGACGACAAGGCGATCGGGATCCTGACAGAGCGCGACCTTCTGCGAGCGGCCGCGGCGCGGCTCGATCCGGGTGCCGAGCGGGTGGGACTGTGGATGACCGCCAATCCGGACACTCTGGGACCCGAGGAGGAGGCCGGCGCCGCCTGGGCCAGCTTGTCGCACCACCATTACCGGCACCTTCCGGTGGTCGACGACGGTCGGCTGGTGGGGGTGGTCTCGATCCGCGACCTGTTCGCCATCGCCTCCCTCCGTCCCGCTGACGAGGCGGCCCACGAGGTGCCCCGTGGTCTCGAAGGTGTCGTCGTCTCCGAGACGACGGTGGGCGATGTGCGGGGCCGGGAAGGCTTCTTCCACTATCGCCAGTACTCGGGCGTCGAACTGGCTCAGGAGCGGTCCCTGGAGGACGTGTGGTACCTCCTCTTCGAGGGGGCGCTGCCGACGGCCGAACAGTCCGCTCGTTTCAGCGAGGAGATCGCCGGTCTGCGGTCGCTCCCGCCGGGACTGGTCGCCCTGCTCCCGGCGTTGGCCGGCCAGGGTTCCCCGCTCGACGTCCTGCGCACGGGCGTCTCCCTTCTGGGGGCCGAGCTCGGGTGGAAGCCGACCACGGATGTCGACGCCGCCGCCCTCCGGGATCAGGCCATCCGTCTGTGCGGCGTCGTCCCCACGCTCCTGACGGGGGCCTACCGGATCCGTTGCGGTCTCGAGCCGGTGGCCCCCCGCCGCCAGCTCTCGTCGGCCGCCAACTACCTCTGGATGTTGACCGGAGAAGAGCCGTCCGCCGAGCATGCGCGGGCCCTCGAGCAGTACCTCATGCTCACCATCGACCATGGTTTCAACTCCTCGACCTTCACCGCCCGGGTCATCACCTCGACCGGCGCTGATCTGGCGGCCGCCGTCTGCGGTGCCATCGGGGCACTGTCGGGGCCACTCCACGGTGGTGCGCCCAGTCGGGCGCTCGACATGCTGGACCAGATCGGGACTCCGGATCGGGCCGAGGCGTGGATCCGCGCCGCCATCGGGCGGGGGGAGCGGATCATGGGGTTCGGGCACCGCGTCTACAAGACCGACGACCCGCGCTCGCTGTTGCTCCGGGACGTGGCCCTCGGTCTGGGGGGGCCGTTGGTGGACTTCGCCTGCGACGTCGAACGGATCGTGGTGGAGGTGCTCGCCGAGCTCAAGCCGGGCCACAAGCTGTACGCCAACGTCGAGTTCTTCGCCGGGGTCGTGATGAACGCCTGCGGGATCCCCCGAGAGATGTTCACCCCGACCTTCGCCTCGAGTCGGGTGATCGGTTGGGCCACCCACGTCATGGAGCAGGCCGGCGACAATCGCCTGATCCGTCCCACGGCCCGCTACGTGGGACCGCCGCCACCCCAGCCGGTACCGCCGGCCGACTGACGGTGGAGGGCCCCCACCGGGCCCGTCACGAGGGGAACAGCGCCAGAGCGAGGGCGGCCAGAGCCAGCGCCAGGGTTCCCGCCGTCATCACGGCGGCTCGTCTCGGGCTGAGGCACTCCCGGCCGGCGGGCGCCCTCCGCCACAGGGCCCGCCCCGCCGACAGGGCCAGAGCCCAGGCGAAGGACCCGGCCGAGATGCAGGCCAGCGCCACCACCTGATCGGTTCCCCGTAAGGGCCAGATCCGCCGCAGGAGCACGGCGATGCAGGCCAGGAAGGCCAGTCCCGACCGGTTCCACGCCAGATCGGTGCGTTCCCCGGGGAGGCCGTGATCGACGGGGTCGGGATCGGGCACGTGACCTCAGCGACCGGCGAAGGCGGCCAGGATGGCCCCGATGACGCCGACGACCACGATGCCGACGGCCAGGATGAAAGGCATGGGGGAGCGTGGGAGGGGGTCTCCCCGGCGCATGGCCCTCTCATTGGCACGCCAGTGCCGGAGGCTGGCGGCGGCCACGCAGGCGCCCAGGACCACGAGGGGCAGGCCGAGGAGGCGGCGGCCGCCGACAAAGTGGAAGTTGGGGAGGAGCTGAGTAGCGGCGATGCCGGTGGCGATCAGGGCCAGAGCGGTCCGGTTCCAGGCCAGGAACGTCCGCTCGTTGGCGAAGGAGAACCGGACGTCCGGCTCCTCCTTGTCGCCTCGGTCCTCCTGCTCCATGGTTCGACCTCTGCCCCGTGCCCGACGATGCCCGACCCGTGAGGGGACCACCCGACCGTAGTGCGTGGGGGCCGGGACCTCGGCGCCGCCCGGAGCGGGCCGGAGAGCCACGGGTCCGCCGAGGCCAGGACCCGAGCGGTCGACCGGTGACGGCGGGGGATGCCGCCCCTCAGCGTCGTGCGAGCTCCGGTCGCACACCCTCCGGTACCGCCGTGGCGGCCCGTGCCACCAGGGCCGCGTACAAAGTCGCTCCCGCCGGTGTCGAGTGGATCTCGTCGGGACCGAGCACCCCCGGCGCCGCCGACGCGTCGTACCAATCGACGAGGAACACCGACGGTTGCCGGGCGGTACACGCCGCCAGGGTGTCGTTGGTGATCGATTCCCAGGGCCGGGGCATGCGGACGTTGACGAAGATCACCCGGGGAACGCCCGACGCCAGGTTCAGGATCTGGTCGCACTGAGCGATGCTCATCGGTCCGTTGGTGCCGAGCCCGATGACCAGGGCGGTGAGGCCTGTGAGCCGCCCCGCCGCCCGGTAGTCGGCCAGGCGTGCGATGCCATCGGAGACCTGGCGACCGACGACGGCGTCGACCACGGTCGAGGGGCCGAGATCCTGGGTGAGGTCGGCGGCGGCATCGAGCATGACGGAATCGCCGATGGCCAGCACGTCGTTGGTGGCGGCCGTCGTCGACACCACGCTGTTCGCCGTGGCGGGGTTCACGGCAGACGGGTGCTCACCCGAGGCTCCCGTGGCGGGGCCGCCGTCGCCGGTCGGGACGATCGGTGTCCGGCCGGCGGGGGTGGCACCAGCAGCCAGGGCCGGGGGTGGGATGATGGCCGGTGCCGTCGTGAGCTCCACGACGAGAAGAGCCAGGGTCAGGGCGACGGCGCTTCCCGTGGCCAGGGACAAGCGCCGTCGCTGCCCCCACCACCGTCGCAGGACGGACTGTGCGGCGCCGGTGCGGAACGGTTGTTCGACGAGTCGGAACGACAGGTCGGCGGCGAGCGCCACCAGAATCAGGCGCACGGCGGTGAGCGGCCAGCCCGATACGGAGACGTCGATGTCGGGTCGGGTCAGTTCGAAGATCGGCCAGTGCCAGAGGTAGATGGCATAGGAGCGCGTTCCGATCCATTGAACGACCGGAGTGGTCAGGATCCTGGCGCCGTGGACGGCGGGATGGGTGACGACCAGGATGATCAGGGCACTCAACACGGTGGCCAGCTGGAGTCCCCCCCGGTAGGTGAAGGTGCCGAATTGGTTGAGGGTGGCCATGAGGGCGACCAGTCCTGCGAAGGCGCCCCACCCGACGACGCCCAGGAGGCGACGAGCCGACCTCGTCACGTTGGGCGAGCGGTTCCACGGGGGAAAGGCGATGGCGAGGGCGGCGCCCAGGAGCAGGCCGCCGGCGTGGGTGTCCGTCCCGAAATAGACCCTCGAGGGGTCCTGGGAGGCTTGGAAGAGGACGGCCATCCAGACACTCGACAGGACGGCCCCCGCCAGGGCGACCCAGCCGACCAGCGCCGTCCGGGCGTGGCGGCGGAGAACGAGCAGAACGATCAACGGCCACAGGAGGTAGAACTGCTCTTCGACGGCCAGAGACCAGAGGTGCAGGACAAGGGGGGGACGACCGACCGACTGGAAGTAGCTGACGTGGTGGAAGATGAGCCACCAGTTGGTGAAGTAGCCGAGGACAGCCGGGAGGTCAGAGGCCAGGAGCGACAGGGCGTCGCGGGCGAAGACCGCCGATACCGCCACGATGACGACCACCATGAGCAGCAATGCCGGGAGCAGTCGACGGGCCCGTCGCCACCAGAAATGCCTCAGGCTGATCCCACCCGTACGATGGGCCTCGGCGGTCAAGATGCTGGTGATCAGGAACCCGGAGATGACGAAGAACACGTCCACTCCGAGGAAACCACCGGGGAGCCATGCCACCGGTAGGTGGTAGAGGAGCACGGCGGTCACGGCCACGGCCCGAAGGCCGTCGATCGCCGGAAGGCGGGGCATGACCGGACCCGGGCCGTCGGTGTTCGCCCCGACGGCGGACTGGTCACGTGCCGGGGTGGCCATCCCGGCCCACAGCTCACCCCAGCGGGCCCGTCGACCCGTCGTGCCGTTCACAGTGCTCTCACGTCCCGGAATGTCCGTCCGTTGACGTAATTTCCGCCGATCGGAGGACGCCGCCTTCATGGCCGGGCGGCGGGCCGGCGTTGCCCGGCTCGGTCACGTTGACTACCATTGACTCCATGCGTCGGTATCAGTGGTTTAGCGAGCTGGCCCTGGATGGGCCGAGGAGCGACCCCACGCGCTGACGGCACATCCATCCAGGACCGGCTCCCAGGCAGAGGCTACCCGCCTCTGCCTTTTGTTTTGCCCAGAATCAGGGCCAGCCGGCCTCCGAAGGACGGGTCGGCTTACGGAAAGGAACAGACTCCCGTGACCGCCATCGACCCCGTTCGGGACCGACGCATCGTCACCACGCGCCCGCTGATGGCGCCGGAGCGCTTGCGGCGCGACGTCCCGCTCACGGCCGACTGCGAGGACCGCGTCGTGCACAGTCGCCACGTCGTCTCCCGCATCCTCGATGCCGATGACGACCGCCTCCTCGTCGTCGTCGGTCCTTGTTCGGTCCATGACCCGGCCGCCGCCGTCGACTACGCCCGTCGACTGGCCGATGTGGCCGCCACCGTGGCCGACGAGCTCTTCGTCGTCATGCGTGTCTACTTCGAGAAGCCCCGGACCACCCTCGGCTGGAAAGGTCTGATCAATGACCCCGACTTGGACGGGGGCTTTCAGGTCGACAAGGGTCTGCACACGGCCAGGGCTCTCCTCCTGGACATCGTGGGATCCGGCCTCCCGGTGGGCTGTGAGTTCCTCGACCCCATCATTCCGCAGTACCTCTCCGACTCGGTCACCTGGGGAGCCATCGGCGCCCGCACGGTGGAGAGCCAGATCCACCGCCAGCTCGTGAGCGGTCTCTCCATGCCGGTGGGGATCAAGAACTCGACGTCGGGGGCGGTCCAGGTGGCGGTGGACGCCATCAGGGCCGCCTCGAGTGGGCAGGTGTTCATCGGGATTACCGACGACGGACGCCCCGCCATCTTCACGACGACGGGCAATGCCGACTGCCACGTCGTGCTGCGGGGGAGCGCGTCCGGGCCCAACTTCGACGCGGCCAGCGTCGCCGGCACCCTGGAGCTCCTGTCGGCCGCTGGATTACCGCGTCGTCTCGTCGTCGACGCCAGCCATGGCAACAGCGCCAAGGATCACGCCCGCCAACTCGGGGTGATAGGCGAGTTGGCCGTCCGCGTCGCTCGCCGGGAGCCGGGCATCGTCGGAGTGATGATCGAGAGCTTCCTCGTCCCCGGTCGGCAGGAGCTGATCCTCGGACGGAGCTCCGAACTTGCCTACGGGCAGAGCGTCACCGACGCCTGTCTGGGATGGGACGATACCGTCGATGCTCTGCACATGTTGGCCTCGGCCGTCGCCGAGAGGCGGTCATAGTGGTCACGTCGGACTCACGGTGAGGGTGAATGCCTGACTGACAACGTGCTCGGCCCGGCCCCTTCCGTATGTGGCCCTGATGGTCAGGTGATAGACCCCGCTCGTTTCGGGTGATCCGGAGATGGTGGCCGTGCCGTTGTCGTTGTTGGAAAACGTGATGCCGTGGGGCAGGGCACCGGACTCCGCGATGGTGGGTACCGACGTCCCGGTGGTGCTCACCGTGAACGTGAAGCCCGAGCCGGCCGTGGCCGAGGCACTGTTCGAGCTGATGATGGCCCGGGGTTCGGACAGGCCTGTCGTGATGCGGCCGATCGAGTCGTTTCCGGAATTGGTGAACCAGAGTGCTCCGTCGGGCCCCGCGGCGATGGCGTTGGGATTGCGGATGGTCGGAGAGGTGTAGTTGGTGACCACCCCGGCCGTGGTGATCCGTCCGATGGAGTTGTTGCTGTCGTTGGTGAACCACAGTGCCCCGTCGGGTCCTGCCGTGATGGCGTCGGGGCCGTCGATGGTGGGAGAGGTGTAGTTGGTGACCACCCCGGCCGTGGTGATCCGCCCGATGGAGTTGTTGCCTTCGTTGGTGAACCACAATGCCCCGTCGGGTCCCGCGGCGATGCCGTAAGGACCTTTGATGGAGGCAGAGGTGTAGTTGGTGACGACCCCGGCCGTCGTTACTCGCCCGATCGAGTTGTTGCCGTAATTGGTGAACCACAGCGCCTTGTCCCGTCCGGCGGCGATCGAGAGGGGTTCGTCGATGGTCGGGGAGGTGTAGTTGGTGAACACCCCGTTGGTGGTGATCCGCCCGATCGAGCTCTTGTTGGTGAACCACAGGGCCCCGTCGGGTCCCGGCGTGATGGCCACCGGACCGATGACGGTGGGATTGGTGTAATAGGTGGCCACTCCGGACGTGGTGATCCTCCCGATCACGTTGTTCCCCAGGTTGGCGAACCACAGCGCCCCATCCGGTCCTGTCGTGATGCCCAACGGGATCGAGCTGCTCGGATCGTTGTCGCTGGTGACCACTCCGGCCGTTGTGATCCTCCCGATCAGGTTGAGGTTCCGGTTGGTGAACCACAGCGCCCCGTCCGGCCCGGCGGTGATCCCATTGGGCCCGGAGATCGACGGGTCGCTGTAGGTCTTCACCACGCCGGCCCCCTTGGGACCGGTCGGGGTGCTGGAGGGCGCAGGGGATGATCCGCATGCGGACAGGACGGCGAGAGCGGTCAAGGCGGCGACGCCAGGCCCGGAGGAGCCGAGGATTCGGCGACGGGTCGAGCCGAGGACCAACACCGATCCGGTCACGAGGTGACTCTAACAACGGCCTTGTCGGGACTGGTCGACCGCTTTCCCACCTGGGCCAACGGAGCTCAGTTCATGTTTAGCGGTGTGACGGAGACCGACCACGAGCCGTCCACCGCCCGACCGAACCACATCTCCTCGCCCCGGCACTCCCTGGCCATGTAGACGACGCCATTCGTATCCGATCCGTGAGGGTGGCTCCTGGAACGACGGAGGTCTCCCCCACACTGCGGGCACATGGGGTCGGTGGTCGTGAAGGACACGGTGTAGATCTTTCGGCGCGTCGGGACCACGGCTTGAGGACCGGGGCCATAAAGCCAGGTGGCCGCCCTCAGACGACCACGGTCCGGGCCGGGTCGTTGTCCAAGGGACTGAAGCCGTCGAAGACCGGGGTGGCCGGTCACTACCCGGTCACCGTCAGGGTCTCCAGTTCGGATGCCGTGGCCGCTGAACCCGTGACCATCGTGGCGTCCCAGGCGCACGACTCTGTACGTGGCTGAGTGAGCCGGGTCGACGGGTGGCGGCAACGACGCTTTTTGTATTCGAGCGCTCTTGCTCATAATCTCGGTCGGAGCCCGAGGCATGAGGAGGCACTGATGAAGGTGCAAGGCCTTTTCCGAAATTCACAGGGAACGCTGAACGTTCCCGCTGGCGAGACCATCTTCCGGGAGGGGGACAGCGGGGAGGAGATGTACGGCATCATCGACGGCAAGGTCGAACTTCGCACGACGAACCGGGTGATCGCCATCCTCGGCGCCGACGACATCTTCGGCGAAATGGCGATCGTGGACGAGTCGCCACGCATGGCCAGCGCCGTGGCGCTCACCGACACCGAGCTCGCCGTGATCGACCGCCACCGGTTTCTCTTCCTGGTCCATGAGACGCCCCTTTTCGCCCTCTCGGTGATGTCATCGATGGCGGACCGCTTTCGCGCGCAGACCTGAGCATCCGTTTCGACGCCGGTGCAGCCCCTGATCGGAGCTGGTCAGGCGACGGGCAAGGGCACCTTGTCAGGGAGCCATTGGACACCCAGCGCGGCCAGGATGGCGTCGCTCTCGCTCTCCGCCTTGTCCGGATCGCCCCGTCCGGACCTGCGGTCGACCTCCGCCAGCACTTTCAGGGTGAGAGCCACCTCGTAGCCGGCCTCTCGGGCTCCTGCCGCCTCGAGGCTGGCCTCCAGCGCCGACCGTGCCTCGTCGATGGCACCCCGACCGAGGAACACCACGCCCCGGATGCGTTCGAGCAGCGGCTTCTGTGGGGGGACTCCGTCGGACGTCCGGATCTGCTCGAGCAGATGATCCGCCATGGCCAGCGCCGCATCGTGGTCGCCGGCCAGCAGAAGACACTCCGCCGTCCGGGCCCGGATTTCGCGCATCTCGGCCTGTCCACCGACATGGTCAGCCTGGGCCGCCGCATCGTCGAATCCCCGCAGTGCCTGGTCGAAGGCGCCGCGGGCCGCCGCCAGGCGGGCCAGATTGCAGGTGGCCGACGCGATCACGGATCGGTACTCGGCCGCCCGCCAGATGGCCAGCGCCTCGCCGAACAACCGCTCCGATTCCTCGAGCCGACCCTGATCCAACGCGATCTCGGCGATGTTGTTCCGGCAGAAGGCATCCATCACGGCATTGCCGGTGCGCTCCACCATCTCCTGGGCCTGGCTGTAGTAATCCAGTGCTTCGGTCCATCGGCCCCGCCAGTAGGCAAAGCCACCGAGGAAGTTCAGCATGCTGGCCACGCTGGGGGAGTCGCCGATGTCCTGGAAGAGGCGGAGAGCCCGGTGCCAGTCTGAGGGATCGTGAAGGAGCCCGAGATCCATTCGGGCCCAGTCAAGGACCTTGAGAGCATTGGCCAGTGCCTCTTTCTCGTCCACCGTTGTCGCTTCGGCCACGGCCCGCTCGCACCACTGCATCGCCCGCTCGTGTCGCCCCTCCTCCTGGCAGAACCGTCCGTACCAGGCCAGGACGTGTGCACGCTGGCGGGTGGCATCCTCCCCGGGAACGTCGTTCAGGGACCGAAGCGCCCGGGAGATCCAGCGCAGGGCCCGAGGGTAGCAATCGAGCCATCCCTGCAGTCTGCCGAGCTTGAGAAGGACACGGGCCTCGGCCACCGGTTCGCCGCTACGTAGGCGCCGCGCCTTGCGGTAGGCGACTTCGGCCGGTCCGTACAGTCCCACCCGGTACCGTGCGTCGGCCAGCGATTCGAGGAGAGCGGCATGGTCCGCCGGCTCGAGCTCCGCGAGATGACGGGCGGCGTCGAGGGCCCGTTCATAGAAGCCGACGGCCTCTACATCGGCGAATACCTCCGTTGCTCGTCGCGCCGCCACCAGCGAGAACTGATGTGCCTCGACGTAACGCTGGGCGTGGAGGAAGTGGAGCGAGAGCAGCCCGGCACGAGCCTCGGGGCTCTCCTGGTTGGCATCGAGGATGGCGTCGCCCGCCCGTGCATGTAGCTCGCGTCGGAGCCGATAGGGCAAGCCGTCATACGAGCTCTCGCGTAGGAGGGCGTGGGTGAACCGGACCATGTCCCCCTCCCACTCCAGGAACCGGGCCAGCCGTTGAGGTACCTCGTCGTCGAGTGGCTCGTCCACCACCGCGTCGAGGAGAGAGGCGGGGAAGCTGCGGCCCAATACCGACGCCCGTCGCAGGAGATATCGGTCCCGTGTGGGCAACTGGTCGATTCGGGCCGCCACGACGGCCTCCACCGAGTCGGGCAACTCGTCCACGTCGGTTCCCGAGAGGGCGGCGTTCACGATCCCGATCAGGAACAAGGGGTTCCCGCCGGCGCGCTCGGCCAAGGCGGTGACGGTATGCCTCGGTAGCGGTGCTTCCGCTGCCATCCGGTTCACCAGGTCGACGGCGTCACCGTCGTCCAGTGCACCCAGCCGGAGACGGAGTTCCGACCGCGTTTCTGCTCTCAGGCCGCCCTCGGTGTCGCGACGGGCGATGATGACCACCCAGGGTTGACCGCCGTCATCGGTGGTCACCGGAGCGAGGATCTCGGCCGAGACATCGTCCATGAAATGGGCGTCCTCGAAGACGAAGAGCGTCGGGCCGGTGAGGAGCCCCGTCAACAGTTGGGCCAATGTCGAAGCCATGAGCGGCCGTCGGAAGCGGTCCTCCAGTTCGCTCGTCTCGGGCGTCTCGGGAATCGGGAGCCCGAGGATGACCCCGAGCAGCGGCAATCGTGACAGGAGCCCGGCATCGACTCGGCCAACAAGCTCCGTAAGCCGCGTCACGGCAGTGCCGTCGTCGGCCCGTTCGTCAATATCGAGAACGTGCCTCAGGAGGAGGCGGGCGCTGCGGAAGGGGGTCGTCCCGTCGTACGGTTCCGAGACCATCTCGATTTGCCGGAAATCATCGGCCGTGGCGCGCAGCTCGCTGACCAGACGCGTCTTCCCCATGCCGGGTTCCCCTACCACTTCGACGACCGCCTTCTCACCGCGCCGGGCACCGTCCAGGGCGCCGGCAAGCAGTTCGAGCTCGTCTACCCGACCCACGAATGGCGCGGCCGTGAAGGCCATCGGTTTACGAGTCTCCCCGATGGCACCGATGGAGAAGGCCGTCACCGGTTTGGCCTTGCCTTTCACCATGAACGGCACCAGAGCATCGGCGTCGACCGCCAGCCTGGTGCGCTCGAGGACGTCATCGGTGCACAGGATCTGCCCCGGTCGCGCCTTGGCCATGACCCGGGCGGCGAGGTTGACCCCGTCTCCCATGATGGTAAAGCTCCGTCGCTGGGGTGGACCGATCTCACCGACGAAGAGCGGCCCCCGATGCACCCCGACGCGGACGGTCACGGGACCGCTGACGGCATCGACGATCTCACGTGCGGTGCGCAGCATCCGGTCCTCGGCGTCCTCGGCGGCCACCGGTACCCCAGCGGTGAGAATGATCTTCCCGCCGTCGCGATCGATGTCACTGCTCAAGAAAGCGACATCGTGATGGTCAGCAGCCTCTTGCACGTCTGACAACAGTGTCTCGAGAATGAGGGCAGCCTGGCGAGGACCCCGCGTCTCCAAGAGGGAATCGGTGCCGGCGAAATGGACGAAGGCGACCGTTGCCCGTCGGTGCTCGGAGAGTCGGATGCCGGCCGACAAGGCTCGTCGAACCGCCACCGGTAGGTATCGGCCCAGGTCGACCGGTCCGGGAGCATCAGGCCACGTCGGCGGGGGAAACCCGTCGCCCGTCGGGGCGGAAGCCCGTCGCAACAGGGTCCCCTCTCCCTTGCGATCGCCCAGGCACGCCGGGGGGAGCAGGCCGGCCGTGGCATCGCTCACCACGATCTCGCCCGCTTCGGCGGTCGCCTCCATCAAAACCGTCGTGGTGGCGGCCGGCCCGGTGACCACGAGCTCCCGGTGAGATCCGCCGACGAGAAAGAAGTCGAAGTTCCCGCTGTGTACCCCGACCGACATTCGCAGCACGACAGCATGATCGAGCACCCGCTGACGGCCGACGTCGCGCAAAGTCCGGCGCATGTCCACGACGGCCCGGCACGCCCGCCCCGCCTGGTCGTCTCCTGTGAAAAGAAGGAGAAGCGCATCGCCACCGAACTTGATCAGCTGGCCACCGTTGGCCGATGCGAGGCCGAGCAGCTCCACGAAGCACCTGTCGATCGTCTCGGTGAGCGCCTCGGCCCCGATCTTGCCGTGCCGGGCCAGCCGTTCGGAGAGCTTCGTGAAACCGGAGATGTCGACGAAGGCAACCGTTCCGGCGACGACCCGGTGCCCAACGTCGGAATGATCGGCCCATTCGGCCAGCAGGGGCGGAAGGTAGCGGGCGAGATGTTCCGGTGCGGGATCTCGCGTCGCGACCATGCCCGCGCCTCCCCTGGTTCTCGAAGCCGCTGTCCGTACGCATCTCGGACCGCGCCGCCGGCCGAGCAGGACAGAGCATAGCCGGGCACCAGTGCACCGAGGCGGCCCCGTTACCCGCTCGGAGTCCTCGGGCCACCCTGCTCGGTGCCGACCTCCTTCACCGATCCCGGTCCTTCTCCGTGGCCGGCGGGCCTAGTCGTGACCCGTGGGGGGTGAAGTTGGCTCCGCCGGGGTCGGCTGGTCTGGTCGGTCACCGATGGGGTCAGACCGGTGATCCTTCCCCCCGTCGCCGCCCCCGATGCCGTGGCCTCCCGTCCGAGGGTCGTCGTTCCGGTTCCAGTCGCGCCAGATCAGGCGGTGGACGGGGACGAAGCGCGGAATGTCACGCAGCCCCGGGAGGAAGGGTATGGCGAGGAGGAGGATGGTGGCCGCTCCGGTCAGGTAGATGGCGATGAGGTCGACATTGGCGGAATTGTCGAAGGGACGAACCTGGTACCAGAGGGTGTAGAGCCAGAGCCAGGGCTGCCCCGGATAGCTTCCGGTCTCGTTCATGACGCCCCACTGGGTGCCGCCCAGGTCCTGAGCGGCCGCCTTGACCGAGAAGTATTGGCCGTCTTCGAGGAACAGAAGCGGCTTCGTGAAATCGGTGCCGTAGAAGGCGTGGTTGGCCAGGAGGTCGGCGTCGATGGCACCGCTGCGGGCCAGGGTGACCTCGGTGGCCAGCATGGTGGGCACGGGTCCGTCGGCCGCCGCCGGGAGGACCGGGGATCCGTTGCGGAACCTGACGTGGGTGACGGCCTTCACGTAGGCGGCGTCCCAGGCCGCCTTGGTGGTCGCCGAGGCGGCCTGGTAGCGGTCGAGGGCCTGCGCCAGCGTGGGATCGGTGCCGGCGACCTTGGACAGAGGCGTGAGCACGAAGGTCTGGGCGGCGTCGATGGGCTGGCGGACCCCGGCGATCGACGCCGGGGCGAAGAGGATGCTCTGGGTGTTCCCTGACCCTGAGTTGTACGGCGGCCCGTAGGTGGCCGTCTCGCTCGTTCCCGCCAGCTCGCTGGCGGCGGTGGCGATGAAGTCGGCCGGCGCGATCCGGGCCCAGGACGCGACGGTGACGGGGGGGACGTCGGGGGAGGAGAGGAAGCCGGCCAGGGCGACGACCAGGACCACGGCCACGACGGTGGCCACGGTCGCTTCCTTGAGGATGTCGTAGCG
This sequence comes from uncultured Acidimicrobiaceae bacterium, assembly GCA_963800065.1. Lineage (GTDB taxonomy): Bacteria > Actinomycetota > Acidimicrobiia > Acidimicrobiales > UBA8190 > CAWJFJ01. Next base: position 184,348 of record CAWCZO010000008.1, read on the forward strand.
TCGCGTCGGGCCGTGCCAGGGGGCGCTGTCGTCGACGACGGCGGCCCGGCGGGCGACACGACCGCGGGCGGGACGGACGGGAAGGGGATGGACGACCCCCCTGACCCGTACGGCGAGGATATGGGCACCGACCAGGGTGACGAGCACCACCGGGATCAGGACGACGTGCCACAACAGCATCTGGCCGACGTTCATGAGGTTGAAGAAGGCACCGACGCCGACCGCGTTGAAGGCGTCCTTGCCGCTGGTGGAGATCCACTGCGAGTCGAAGTTCTGTTGCGAGAGGTAGCCCGTGAAGCATTCGACCACCGACGCCATGAACGCCACGACGCCGGTCATCCACGTCAGGGCCCGCTTGCCCCGCCAGGCCGCCATCCAGAACTTGCCCCACAGATGGATGACCATGAAGGCCATGAAGGCTTCGACGCTCCAGAGGTGGAGACTGTTGAAGAAATGGCCGACCGGATCGGTGTGCCACCAGTCGGTGCCGCCCAGAGCGATCGCGAAGCCGGACACGATGGCAACGGCCAGGGCGGCGAGGGTGGCGACCCCGAAGACGTAGATCCAGGAGGCGACATAGGCGGGCTGGCGGTCCGGGAGCAGCTTGCCCGGCGGCAGGAGACTCAGGGCGCGGCGCCGCAAGCGCGCCGTCCACATGGCGGCGTCGGCGTCGTCCCCGAGGTCCCCTGCGGTCACCCCAGCCGGGTGGGCGGAGGAGTCGTGTCCGTCCCGGGGTGCGCCTTCCCCGGTCTTCCGAGCATGACCGGGAAAGGGGATGATCACTGCGGCGCCGAAGATCACGACCATCACCGCGATCAGGACGAGGTTGGCCTCCGAGACGGTGAAGATCGACCAATGGAGGTAGCGACCGGGGCCGTTCAGGTTGCCGAACGTCCCCAGCAACGAACCGGCGATCATCATGGACGCTCCCTTCGAGATGCCGGCCCCCAGGTGACCGTCGGACGCAACACGGCCGCCATCGTCACATTCAGGGACCGTGACTTCCTAGGGCCATTGGTCACATTGACAACGTGGCTATCAGGATCGTCATCATGAACCCCACACCGCTCGCTCGGAGCTGCCGGGGTCTGGGGCAACGAGCCCGTTCTAGCACAAGGAGACAAACCGGACGCGGTCCCGAGAGCGGTGGACGTCGGGTAGCCGCCACGGCCAGCGAGGCCACGGCACAGAGTCAGCTCATCACGCAGCGTTCGCACGGGGCTCGTGTTGGCGGAGCTTCCGGACAGCACTCCCGGTGTAGGGGCAAGGCGGCGATCGACGCCCAGCGACGACCCGACATGACGTCGGATCAGGCCCATCTGGGCCCGAAGGAGGTCCACGGTCAAGCGCTGACTTCGGCAAGGATCTCGGCCAATGTGGCTGGATCGGTTATCGGGAGGAGGTGTCCCGAGTCGACACGAACGACGGTCGCCGGGTTCGGGAGTCGCTGGGCCATCTCCTCCTGTGCCTCCGGAAGCACCGGACGGTCACGCTCGTTGAGCACGTAGGTGATCGGGATACCGGCCACCTGCGACCAGTGGACAGGTTGGAAATAGTGGTGCACGGTGTCCTCGACACATCGAGAAGGATCGACGACGAAGATCAAGGTGTCGTCGTCCAACGGATCGCCGCCGTAAGCGTTCCGGAACGACTCGGGATCGTCCGGCGGTCCGGGGAGCGTAATCACCGTTCCGTCACGCCGGGCGGCGGCGACGGTCAAGAGCAGCCCCTCACGATGTCGTTGCTTCATGCAGTCGATCCCGCATCCACCTTCGGTCGGGACCAGCGCCGCGTTCAAGACCACCGAGCTCACGCGGGCACCGAGGGCGGCGACCACCCCGGGCACGACCAGCCCTCCGGACGAGTGCGCGACGAGAATGAACGGTTCCGGCAGCGCGGCCGCCTCGACGTCGGCGACGATCGAGGCAGCCTCGTCCTCAACCGACAGTGTGGCCAGGTTGGCGACTTTCCCAGCTCGACCGGGCAGGTCCACGGCGAGCACGGGTCGATCGAGAAAGGGAAGGAGCCTGTCCCAGAAGCGTGCGGTCGCACCTCCGCCGTGAATGAGGACGAACGTCATCGGCGACCCGCATCGGACGGAACCGGCATGAGAGGTGAGGCTAGACGTGACTCGACGCGGTCAGCGGCATTTCGGGGTTGTCGGATCAGACGCCACGGATCTGCTCCGACCTGGCCTCCGAACCGCGTCGATCCAGAGAACCAAGAATGACAAGGCGACGACCAGCGGTGTCCAACTGGGCAGTGTCTGGGCAGCGGCTTCCTTCGAGGCGCGGGGGACGTACGCCGTTGACGAGGCGAATTGCACGGTCTGGGTCACCGATGCGCCTCTGTTCCAATGTGCGCAACCCTTATGGGCACGGATCCCGAGCATCGCTCCGCCGACCGAACGCCGCCCCCGACTTCGTAGACTCCGGTTGATGACTGACAGGGCGAATCTCAACCGGGCGTGCTGGTGGCCACGGGCGAGTGCGTGAGGCCGCTCTCCCTGGGCGAGGTCTCTTCTTTCGATCTGGAGACCGACGTCCTGGTGGCCGGCTTTGGCGCGGCAGGGTCTTGCGCCGCACACGCCGCCCGGGAGGTCGGTGCCGAGGTGCTGGTGGCCGAGCGCGCCTCGGGGGCGGGAGGCGCGGCAGCTTTGTCCGAGGGCATCGTGTATCTGGGCGGTGGCACGCCGGTACAGACCGCCTGCGGGTTCGAGGACTCCGTCGACAACATGGTGCGATACCTGCTGGCGGCCTGCGGCCCGGAGCCCGATGAGGCGAAAGTCGTCGCCTACGCCGAGGCCAGTGTCGGCCACTTCGGCTGGCTGGTGGGGCGGGGTGTGGAGTACGACGCCCGACTCGACCTCGAGACTCAGATGGCTTCCTCTGGGACGGAGGGACTCGTGTGGTCCGGCGGCGAGGACGCATGGCCATTCAACGAGATCGCCGTACCCGCCCCCCGAGGTCACCTGGCCAAGACCAAACGCTCGACGGGGTGGCTCCTCATGCAGAAGCTGGCCGGCGCGGCTGTCACGGCGGGGGCGGACGTCTCCTACGACACCCGCGTCGAGCGCCTCATCGTCGATGACGGCCGCGTGGTCGGGGCGGTGGCCACCCGATACGGGGAGCGGGTGATGGTCAAGGCTTACCGGGGCGTGGTTCTCACGGCCGGGGGGTTCATCTGGAATGACGAGATGTTGCGGCGTCACGCGCCGACGCTCCTCCTCGGGACCTGGAAGGTCGGGACCGAGGCAGACGACGGCCGGGGGATCGAGATGGCCCAGGCAGTGGGGGCTCGGGTCAAGAACATGCACGCCGGGGAAGTGTCACTCCCGATCATCCCGCCGCGTCGGCTGATCGAAGGAATCATCGTCGACGGCAACGGCCAGCGCTTCATCAACGAGGACACCTACATGGGCCGGGTCGGCCAGGCCGCTCTCTACGAACGCGACGCCACGTGCTTCCTGGTGATCGACGAAGCCGGTTACGAACCCAACTGGATGGGCCTCGAGGCCTCGTGGGTGTGCGAAACGGTGGCGGAGCTCGAGACGGAGATGGGCGTTCCTGTGGGTTCACTCGAAGCGACCCTGGGGCTCTACAACCGCCATGCCGCGCTCGGAGCCGACCCGGTGTTCCACAAGCGGCCCGAGCGGGTACGACCGCTCGGGCCGCCTCTGGGAGCCTTCGATCTACGTCGGGGATCCGCTCCCTACGCCCCCTTCACGCTCGGCGGTCTCGAGACGACCGTCGCAGGCGAGGTCCTGGACCTCTCGGGTGTCCCCATCCCGGGGTTGTTCGCAGCCGGGCGCAGTACCTCGGGGATCTGCTCCTTCGGGTACGCCTCAGGGCTTTCGCTCGGCGACTCGACTCTTTTCGGACGTTTCGCCGGAGCGACGGCGGCGAATTCGGCGACAGTCATCTGATGACGGTGTCGTGCCCATACGGAAACGGCGTCAGCTGATTGTCGCCGTCCTTGCCCTGGTTGCGGTCACCAGACCGCTCCGAGGCTCTCGAGGGACTCGATGTAGGTCCGCTCCTCATCGGTGAGATCCATGAACTGGATCCCGACTCTCCTTCCGTCGTTCTTCAACGACTCGGAGTAGCGGACCACCCCGGCGATGTGGACCGCCAGAACGATCCGGCACCCGGAAGACTCCCGCTCGGTGGCGTCGAGAAGTTCGACGCCGGCCCCAGCCGAGGACACGTCGACGATACGGCAATCACGCCAGCCTTGGTCGGGGTCGTCCTCGACCATGTACTTGCCCTTCCAATCCGTGAATTGTCGGGGCAGGAGCCTCCGTCGTGCCTGCATCGCGCCACCCTTCTCCATGGGGACGGTGCGTACTTCCACGAGGTCTAGCGTCCGAGGCGTATCGCCCAATCCGGCTGGTCTTCCGGTCCGATCATCGGCATGCAGGGAATCGGACTTGAGAGATCTCTCACGGGCACGGCCCGGAGCCATGCCTCCACGATGACTTCTGCTCGGATGAGCCGACCTGACGAGTCGGCTGCCTCAGTCGCCCCCGGCGCCGTTCGGCCAGCCCTCTTGAAACATTTCGATCGGATCGCGGAGGTCGAACATGCCGAGATAGCCCCCGCCGCGTTCGATGGCATCGTGCACGGCGTAGCCCAACACCTCCTGGCACCGTCGGGGCAGCTGGCTGGCCGTCTCCGGGGGTACGGCGAGGTAGTTGTTCTCCTCCGTGCGCAACCAGCCCAACGTGTAGGACAGGTGAACGCCGCGGCGTGGCTCGGTACCCGAGTGGGCACCCCCGCCATGGAACGTCGAACCCAGATAGACGATCGCCGAGCCGGCCGGCATCTCGGCGGCGACCGCTTCATCGTCGGTCGGGTATCGACCCCTCTCCCACCGGTGGCTCCCCGGAAAGACACGGGTGGCGCCGTTGTCAGGGGTGAAATCGACCAAGGCGATCACCGAGGCCAGCTGCAGCTCGGGTTTGGGTTCGGGCACCAGGTTCCACACGATCTCGTCCCGGTGCCAGAACTGGTCTCCAGCACCGGGGAGACGCTCCAGGAGGTGGGCCAGATTGAGCTGATAGCGGGCGCACGACGGTCCCAGGACGCTGTCGCACACGGCCAAGAGAAGCGGATGGATCATGACTTCGGTGGCAAAGGTGGGCGATTTTCCCGCCAGGCCCGAGACATGGCGGGTCTGGGCGTGGAAGATCTGCACCCCGGGATTGAGATGACGCATGTCAGGGTCGGCCCGGTCGACGAAAGGCTGGACCTCCGCATTGATCGCCCGGACGACGTCTGAAGAAAGCAGATTGTCGATGATCACCGCTCCGTCGTGCAGCAGGGCGCCAACGACCTGCTCGACCGGTGCGTCAGCTTCGAGCCGTCGGAGCTGACCGTGATGACCTGCTGACATGTCCCTCCCTTTGTCCTCGCTCAGTCTGCCACGTCAAGAGAATCGTCGGTCAAGCTCGCCAGCGCCGGACGGCCCAGAGTGTCAAGCCGAACAGAACAAGTGAGGCCGCAACATAGATGCCCGCTTCACTCCACTGCAGTGGCCAGTAACGACTGGCCGACTGGTAGAACGATCCCATCTCGACATGATGTGATGCCAGGCAGCGGAGATAGGACGCGTAGCTGTCGTTGTGATTTTGGCAGCGTTGGGCGATCTCGGAGGCCGAACTGGGGCTCACGACTCCCGGTGAGAGTCGGATGCCGAAACCGAGACTCCAAGCGGGCTGGCTCAACACGCTCTGGGCTTGGACTGCCACGGACGTCCCGTTCGGGATTGTTGTCTGTGGTACGAACACAGGAGAGAAGAGCCGGTATGGCCGGACGTTGGTTACCATGAGAACCGCGGCTGCGGTGTACCCGATGACGGTACCGACAACGGCCCACACCGTTCGCCGGAGGATGGCTCCGAGGGCGGCGGCCAAGGCAAAAGCGAACAGGGTGTAGGCGATCGGGACAACTCCGGTGATCCCGAAGAGGCGGGGAGCTATCCGGTCCGTCCCGGGCACCGCCCTCGTCTCGAGGAAGTTCACGAGCACGTGGCTTGACCACCACTGGACGACCACCTGGAACAGTGTCACAAGAGCCGCGGCGCCGAGTGCCACCACCAACCACTTGATGAGGAGCCACTTCGTTCGGGAGATGGTCTGTGTCCAGGCCAGGCGGTTGGTGTTGTTCTGAAGCTCTCCGGCGACCAGCGGGGCGCCGAGAACGAGTCCCAGGACACACGGGACCAGGAAAAGCAGCACATCCAGGTATCCGGCCTGGTTCTGGAACGAGAACCAGCCGTGGGAGACGCCGTTGCAGAGGACGAGGCTCCTCACACAACCGCTGCGTCCCTGGGTGCGCCTTGCCACCTCGAAAGAGTGCGCCACGACGACCATCCACACGGCGAGGACGACGAGCGTGCCTCCCGCCACAGCGAGGGCGAGTCGATGACGGCGCCACGCCACCCAGATCACGACAGCCCCCCCGGCTCGGAGACCTCGTCGACGGGTGAGATGCCCGGGATGGGAACCTGCTGGGCCAGATAGGCCAGAACGATCTCGTCCAGTCCCGGCTCGAGGTCCTGCCAATCGGGACCGACATGCGGGGCCGATCCGCGCACCAGGAGCGTCGTCTGCCGACCCGTCGTAGCCGAGGAGATCACGTCGACTCCTGCAGGCGATTCCCCGACCCGAGGGCCGACAAGGACCCGGTGATTGGTCAACAACCACTCGATCGATCCGGCGATTTGCACGTGGGAGGTCGAAAGGATGATGAGGTGGTCACACACCGGTTCGAGCTCGCTCACGATGTGCGATGAAAGGAGGACCGTCGTCCCCCTCTCGGCCACGGTTCCCATGAGGGTCGAGAGAAGCTGACGACGGGCCAAGGGATCGAGGTTCGCCACGGGCTCGTCCAGGAGAAGGAGATCGGGCTGTTTGCCCATGCATACCGTGAGGGCCACCTCCGCCTGTTGGCCCAGAGAGAGCCTGCTGATCCTGTCCTTCATCGAGATGCCGAGATCGTCGAGCCACTGCCTTGCCGACACGCCGTCCCAGGTCGGATTCAAGCGCTTGCCCAGGTTGAGCATGTCCTCCACCCGGAAGCCGGCGTACAGCGGGCGTAGCTGATCGAAGTAGCCGATCCGGTCGAGGTGTGCTGTGGAGTTCGGGCGAACCTCCTGACCGAAGATGCTCACCATCCCGGTCGTGGGTCGTGAGATTCCGGCCGCCAGTCGTAAGAGAGTCGACTTTCCGGCGCCGTTCGGACCGACGAGACCGGTGATGCTCCCTTCGGGCACGGTCAGGCTGCAATCACGCAATCCCCAGGTCGTACGATAACGGCGGCCGAGCCCGACCGTTTCGAGCGCAACTGTCATCGTGGCCCCTCCTTGTCTGACGAACGCAGCGTTTCGGCGACGAGGGCGGAAATCGCTTCCTCGCCGAGGCCGGCCTCCCGGGCCGAGCGCATCCACTTCTCGAGTTGGCGCTGCAACGACTTCTGCTGCTCCGGGACCCTGGCCAGAGCGCGGGTGACGAATGTGCCGCTTCCGGGCCGGCCTTCGGTGAGTCCCTGCTGTTCGAGATCCCGATAGGCGCGGTGCACGGTGTTGGGGTTGATGGCGATCTGCTTGACCACGTCGCGGACGGTCGGGAGTTGATCTCCGGGTCGGAGAAGACCCAGCCGTAGAGCCTGTCGGACCTGGTCGACGAGTTGGCGGTAGGCGGGCACGCCCGACCTGGGGTCGAGCCGGAACTGAATCATCGACTCCGACGCCATACGTATGAATATACTAGAAGATTAGTACAATTACAAGGGCCTGGGTGCTCGGTTCGGAGCCACCTAAGCTCCCGACGAGATGTCCAGCCTCCTGTTCGCCGAGCACGGCGCTTTGGTCCACCCGTGGGCAGCGGCCTCATGATCCTGAACGAGGAGCAGCAAGCCGGCGGCGAGCTCCTGATTTCGCGGGCCGGAGATCACGTGGTGGTCACCCTCAATCGGCCGGCGCGTCGAAATGCGTTGTCGGTAGCGCTTCGCGATTCCATCAGTGACGCGCTGGCCGAGCTGGCGGAGGACACCTCCGTCAAGGCTGTGGTCGTCACCGGAACCGGGACGGTATTCTCAGCAGGGTTCGACCTGAAGGAATTTGATCGGGCCGCTGTCGACGACGCTTTCGCGCAGGAGCTTTGGACCTCGAGCGACCGCTTCCACCACGCCGTGCTCTCCTTCCCGCTTCCCCTTCTGGCGGCGGTCAACGGTCCTGCCGTCGCTGGCGGCTTCGACCTGGCGGTCATGTCCGATCTGCGGATCGCGTCGAGCTCAGCGCATTTCTCTCATCCGGAGCGGTCGTTCGGCGACATGGTCTATGGCCCGCTGCACGATCTGGTGGGTGGCGCGGTTGCACGAGAGCTGACCATCGGCGGCCGCGAGCTCACGGCGCGCGAGGCCATGGCCGTCCATCTTGTGAGCGCCGTGGTAGAACCGGCCAACCTCATGGAGAGGGTCGTGGAGATGGTGGATCGTGTGTGCATCGCTCCGAGAGATGTTCTTGTGCGGACGAAGGCAAAGGCCCTTCGACGTGCCCGGGTGGACCCATCGAGCCCGACGCTCGATCTGTAACCGTGGAGCGGGTCAGGCCCTTCCGAGCTCGGTGATCACCGAGGGAACGCCCCCCGTCCGGTGTCGAGAGCCGGCGACCATTGTCGGACGAGGTGTCCCGCGGGGCGTAACAATGGAGTCTGTGGCATTTCGGACGAGGTTCACCGAGCTGATGGAGGTCGCCCATCCGATTGCGTTGGCGCCCATGGGGGGCGCAGCCGGTGGAGCGCTGGCCGCCGCCGTCTCCAACGGTGGCGGCGTGGGATTGGTCGGTGGTGGCCGCGAAGGCCCTGAGTGGCTGAAGCGGGAGTTGGGGATCGTGGTCGAGGAGACCGACAAGCCGTGGGGCATCGGTTTCCAGACCTGGTCGGCCACCGTCGAGGTGATCGAGCTCGCCCTCGAGTATCGACCCCACGCGGTGATGCTGTCGTTTGGCGATCCCACGGTTCTCGCCGAACCGGTGATCGATGCTGGCATTCCCCTGATCATCCAGGTCACCGACCTCGACGAGACGACCACGGCGTTGGAACTCGGCGCCGACGTGATCGTGGCGCAGGGCGCCGAAGCGGGCGGCCACACGGGTGGGCGCGCCACACTCCCTTTCGTGCCGATCGTGGTCGATCTCGTTGCTCCCACGCCGGTGCTGGCGGCAGGCGGGATCGCTGACGGGAGAGGTATCGCCGCCGCCCTCTCGCTGGGTGCCGCCGGGGCGCTCATGGGAACCCGCTTTCAGGTCACCGCCGAGGCGCTCGTCGGCGCCGAGGTGACCAAGGCGATCATCGAGGGTCGGGGCGAAGACACCGAGCGGAGCCGGATCCTCGACATCGCCCGTGGCGCGCCGTGGCCAGCGCGCTACCCCGCTCGCACGATACGTAACGCCTTCCTTGATCGGTGGCGTGGCCGGGAATCCGAACTTCAATCAGACGAGGATGCCAAGGCCTCCTTTCGAGAGGCGGCCCAGCGGGGTGACCCCGACGTTCTCCCGGTTTGGGCGAGCGAGTCGATCGATCTCATCACCGAGGTGGTCCCCGCCGCCGACCTCGTCGCGCTCCTGGCGATCGAGGCGGAGGAGGCGCTAACTCGGGCATGGCAGGCGGTCATTTCGACGTAGTCGTCGTCGGAGATGTCGCCGGCCTTCCATTTCATTACGGTTTCACACCGGGAGTCGGAAGATGCTCACCGGCACGAAGATAAGCAACCGTATCGCGAAAAGTGTCGAACAGTGGTCGGTACTGCATCCCGAGGTCGGCCAACGTGGCGGAGTCGTCAGTGGGTACGCCGCTGGTCATGATGATCGCGGCCTCCTCGGACAGGGGCACGTCGACTGCCTCCCCCCGAGCCCGTTGCGCGTCGAACTGGCGGCCAAGGTCAATCATCTCCTCGACCGTGACGACGTGGCCACGCAGATCGACGCCGGCGGCCTCGCCGAGAACCGCCGTCCACTCTGCCCAGGTCACGAATTGCCCCCCGGCGAGGTAATGCCTCGGACCTCGATCGGGTTCGGTCGCTCTGGCCAGCAGCTCGGCGACATCGCGCACATCCACGACACCAAGGCCACCCGGGGGCACGAGCATCATCGAGCCCAGGGCCCCAGGATGGCACCGAAACTGCCGTCGAGGTGCGGAGCGTTCGGACCGTAGACCCCGCCCAGGGTGAAGCTGGTCACCGGGTCGCCGGCCGTCTGGCGTTCACGCACAGCTAGCTCTGCGTCACGTTTTGACCTGCCGTAGGCCGACAGCGGTTCGGCCAAGGCTGATGAGGGCGTCAGGACGGAATCACGGCTCGGGAGGAACACCGCCAGCGTCGACGTGTAGATGATCGGATCCGTGCCGGCGGCCAGCGCTTCGGTGAGCACCGTCCGGGTTCCGACGACGTTGACGTCCGTCGTCTGCCCAACCCCGTCCGCCACTCCGATCTGGGCGGCCGTGTGGACGACGGCGTTACAGCCGTCGAGCGCAGCTGCCACGGAAGGCGGGTCCGCGACGTCACCCCGGACTACCTCAGCGGTGACGCCGAGCGGCTCGAGGATGCCGGCCAGCCGTTCGGGGGTCCGAGCGAGCACTCTGACCTCATGTCCTCGACGGGTCAGGGCCGCGACGGTGTGCGAGCCTATGAATCCCGTCCCACCGGTGACAAGCACATGCATCAGAGCAACTCCGGGCGCGGTTCGCCGGCTACCGGATACTCACGCCCCGTCCGAGTAGAACTGCCGGAACCATCGGCGATACTGCACCACCGGGCCGTCGACCTTCGTGATGATCGGGTGGTCACGGTAGATCTTGTTCTCCCAGATAGGGATGTCTTGTGTGAATTGCTCATTGGTGATCCGGTCGTTGAGCTCGCAGATCGATTCCGTGGCTTTCTGGTCCGGCAATGCCTTCATCGAAAAGTGGAGGTTCACTTCCGTGAGCTCCTCATCGATGGGGGTCTGCGTGATGTAGGTGAGCATGACGATCGGATTCTGGCTGACCTCGACAGCGACGATCCCGGGTCCGCACGTCGTCGTCGTCGTCTGGATCTCGTAGCCGGCCACGTCCACGGCGGTCACCTTCAGGCTTTGTTCGACGACCATGGTGCTTCCGTCGAACCGAACCTCGAAGTGGTCCCTCTCGGGTGGCGCCATGTCGTGGACCGCCGAGAAGTGCGATCGGTCGATGATGTTCTCCGTGAGGTCCTGTACGTGGACACGAACCCGGTAGGTGTTGCTACGCCAGGGCGTCCAGCTCGCCTCGTCGTGTCGATAGCTGATGACGTCGTAATTCGGTGGCGCGCCTCCAGCGTGGTGCCAGACAAAGATACGCCCGTTGCGTTCGATTACCGTCCATGGGCGTGCGGAAGCCCGCGGCGTGCGATCGAGGCGCGGCACTTCGACCAGTGTCCCTTCGCCGTCGAAACGCCAGCCGTGGAAAGGGCACGAAATGCCGTCACCGCACACGCGTCCTCCGACGCCGAGATGGGCACCGAGATGGGGACAGTGGGCATCGAAGACGCGCGCTCGCCCGTCCTCGCCGCGGAAGAGCACCAGATCGCGATCGAAGTACCTCGCCGCCTTCACCTCGCCTGGTCCGATTTCCGCAGCTGCGGCGACACTGAACCAGCCGTTGGGCGAGGCAGGAAACGGATAGCGGCCACTCATGGGTTTCTTCCGATCGGGCCGGCGGGTGCTCCGTCCGCTCGCTCGGCGCCATGGAATCGGCCGGCGAAGGCGCGCAGCGGGAGGTCCGCACTGGTCAGCAGACCCGGCTCGGCTCCGCAAACCGATCTTATCGCGTGCAGCGCCGGCATCCCCGTGAGTGTCATTCCCAGAGATGCGAAATAGTCCGCGTCCATCAGGCTGTGTGGCGTGCCTGTGGCGGGGAGTATCATGTGGCGGTTGATGATCATGGGGTCACCCTCGATGGTGGTGATATAGCAGCCCTGGACCTTCCACCGCGGTTGGGTGTTGGGCGTCATCTGCCACTCGAGGTGCACTTCGATCCTCGGCTCGCCGTTGGACATCCCCTTGAACTTGGCGAGACTGCCTCCCACCGACCCCTTCGACAGCTGCCACCAGCCTAGATCGACGTCCTCGGTACAGGCGCCGAGTTCACATTCGAAGGCGATTTCGTCGATCTTGAGGTCGAGGCAGTCGGCCATCATGTAAATCGAGTCGACGAAGACGGTACAGCCTTGCTCGAGAAGCCTCGGGACATCAGGATCGTCAACGGGCCTCCCATAGCCCACGTTCTTCCACGTGTCGACGGAGTGGTGACATGAGACATCGACCGTCTCCAGGACGGTGACGTGATCGACACGTCCCATCCCCGCCGTCGCCACAACGCTCAGGATCTGCGCCAGACCCGGGTTCATCCCGGTTCCGTAGAATGTCGACCCTCCACGCTGACAGGCGGCTTCGACGAGCTCGGTGGGTTTCTTGCCCGACGGGTGCGGGTGATTGCGATCGCGGTGGTAGCCGGTGATCCAATCGGAGGTCGTCACGACATTGATGCCGGCCTCGAGGAGCGTGCAGAACAGATCGACATCCGGCCATAAGCCGTTGAAGTTCACGACGTCTGGCTGTATCCGCAGGACGTCGGCGATGTCGTTGGTGGCCGTCACACCGAGGGGCGCCATTCCCACGATCTCGCCGGCGTCGCGACCCACCTTGTCGGGGGAGTAGCAGTAGAGCCCGACCAGTTCGAGATCGCCGTGCTCCGCGATCCGTCTCACCATCTCTGAGCCCACGTTGCCGGTGGCGAATTGGACGACGCGGAGGCGTTGCTCTGACACGGCCGCTCCCTTCCGAGGCCGGTTCCGCCTCGTCATGGCTACCGGCTGTATCTTAGGAGCCCGCGTAAGGTCGAGCATGTGGGGTGATCGCCGGAGGAGGTCTGACGAGGCGCCTCTCCTACCCGTAGGTGGGGTGTTGCGACCAGCCGGGCGGGGAATCTTCCCAGTCCTCCTGCCTTCCGTAGGGCATGAGGTCGAGGATGTCGTCGACGAGCAGGAGCCGGTCCACTCCGCGGGCGGTGGTGCAATAGGTTCGGAAGACCTCGTCGCCGTCACCCAGGAAGACGTTGAGCATGAATCAGTCGGCCTCACCACAGTCCTTGGAGAATGTCGTTCCCTTCGACGAGGCGATCGGCGGGAGGCTGATCCAGTGCCTCAGATGCCAATCGGGCTGGAGGTGTGCGGCAACTGGGCTAACTGCGTTGGGGCGACCAGCGGAACCGGCGAAGGGCAACCACTGCCGAAACCGCCCCCCAGATGGCCACGATCAGCAAGTCGTGCCAGGGCCACGGCGAAGGCCCAGGTTTGAATTCGAAGGGTGCGAACACGGCCACAATAAAGTGGCGCACAGGAAAATAGTTGGCGAACTTGGCCAAACCGGAATGAGGCGCGAGTGGGAACCACAATCCTGACAAGAAGAGCAGCACGAAAAAGACGATGCTAGTAACAGGTCCCGCACTCTCCTGATTGGGGATCACCGTGCTCATTGCGACACCCATGGCGACAAAGCTCGCGATGCCGACAACGAGAACGACGACGAAGGCTGCCCATGCCTGGGGGAGATGAACGGCATAGCCGAGACGGCCGATGATCAACAGCAGGATCACCTGGACCAAGGCGACGATCGCTGTGCTGACGAAAATAGATGTCAGCAACGCCCACGTCGGCATTGGGCTCAGGCGCAGACGCTTCAGCAGCCCGGTCTCTCGACGGACCACCAAGTTAATGGCCAGCATGTTGAAGCATGCCGCCATGACACCGTAGGCGACGAACGCCGGGACGTAGTACTGAACCAGCTTGATGTCTCCCAGCAACCTGATCCGTTGGTCTCCGGCGCTCGCTCCGAGCAGGACCAGGAAGACCACCGAGAACCCGACGGTGAAGATGGCTCCGACCCGGTTCAACCAGAACGCCAACTGTTCGTAGCGAACCTGGTGGGCGACGAGGCGAACATCGCCGAGTCCCCCTGGGCGGCTCGTCTCGGCGGCGGCGGACTCGTTCATGGCTTCACCTCCGATGCGCCGTTCTCTTTGCGGGTCAGGTCGAGATAGATGTCTTCCAAGGTCACCCGGGTTACGCTCAATCCCGGCAGTGTCAGCTTGCGTTCGAGGGCCCAATTGACGATCCGGCCGAGTACCACCAACTCGTCGTCGGTGTCGATTTCGACTGTTCTCCCGTCGAGGGTGGAGGGCGTGACCGGAAGCTCTGTGGGCGCCACATCGTCGGGAAGTGAGAAGCGGATCACCACTTGGCCGTGGTCGCGCCCGCCGAGGGATGAGGGCGGACCCGTGGCCACGATCTGTCCACGCGCCAGCACGGCCACGCGATGGGCCAGAGCCTCCACTTCGTCCATGTAGTGGCTCGACAAGACCACCGTCGTGCCTTCCGACGACAAAGTATGAATGAGGTCCCAGGTGGTGCGCCGGGCGGCCGGGTCCAGACCGGTCGTCGGCTCGTCCAGGAACAGGAGCTCAGGGTTGCCGATTATCCCGAGCCCGACATCGAGCCGACGCTGTTGGCCGCCGGAGAGCGTTTTCACTCGTGCACTAGCCTTCTCGGGTAGACCGACAAGCTCGATCACCTCGCCGACGGCCCGAGGCGACGGATAGAACCCGGCATTGCGTTCGAGCACCTGGCGAACAGTGAGGAATGGTTCGACGGCGAGCTCTTGGAGAACGACCCCAATCCGGGTGCGGAGCCACCGCTGGTGGGGGCGGTAACCGGGATCGATACCAAGGACCGCCACCTCGCCGCTGTCTCGGTGCAGGAACCCCTCCAGGATCTCGATCGACGTCGTCTTGCCCGCACCGTTAGGCCCAAGAAGCGCGAACACCTCACCGCGTTCGACATCGAAGCTCACATCGTCGATGGCGCGGACATCACCGTACGACTTGCGTAAGTTCTTCACGTTGACCACTGCCATCCGTCGACCCTACTTCGTAGATGCTCGGCGTGGTCATGTACTCGATCCAGCCGCGATCCATCGGGCTGGGGCGGACGCGCGCGGAGAGTGGCCTGGCTCGTTCTTGAGTGCCGCGTGTTTTCGGTTAGCCCGGGAGCCGCTGACGGTGGCTTGACTATCTTCCGTCGACTGGGGTTTCGGCTTGGCCGACATGCGCCAAAGGCATCATCTGGCTGGCACAGAAGCCCAACAAAGGTATCCCGCGTATCTCGGTAAATGGATGAGTGACCACCTCCGACAAGTCGAGCCGCGGCTCTCGAGAGCGAGAGTTAGGCCTCCGTCGTCCGCCTTCAGGCTGAGAACATCGACAACCTGATCGCCAAGCAGCTAAGTGGCATTCGACCCGGAGCAGGGGAGGCTTGAGCTGCCTATCCGTCGAGATGATAATTTCAGCGGTGTGCGGGCTCCACGAATGGCGATGCTTCTCGCAGGCGGCGTCCTGGCCATCGCTGGTCTCGGTTCCGCCTCCTCGGCGAATGCCTCCGCGTTGGTCAGGACCATTTCCATGAGGATGCCCCACGCCTATACGCCACGGGCTGCCCCGGGCACGACCGACGACTACCACTGCACGCTGGTAAACCCCCATTTGACCCGGAACGCCTACATCATCTCCAGCCAGTTCGTCCCCGGGAGTGACGAGGATCACCACGCGGCGCTCTTTCTCGTGCCACCGTCATCCGCCGCATCGGTGGAACGCGACAACAGAGGGGGAAGAGGCTGGACGTGCTTCGGGGGACCTCTCCCCGGTACCGCCCTGGTCGGACTCGCTGCGGACCCACTGCTCACGTTCTGGGCCCCTGGTGCGGGGGTGGACAAGTTCCCGAAGGGGACCGGGGTCCCGCTTCGTGCCGGGAGCTTGGTGATCATGCAGGTCCACTACAACCTGCTCGTGGGTGACAAGCCCGTGAAGAACGCTCTGATCCTGCACACGGTGCCCGCCTCGACGCGGCTGCTCCCTCTTCATCTCAACCTTATGGTCGCACCACCGAACATCCCCTGTCCTACTGGTGTGACCGGCCCGCTGTGCAACCGGGCCGCGGAACTCGCCAACGTGGCGCACCGATTCGGCCAGACCGCCGTTGAAGAGATAGACGGCATCGAAGGGATTTGTGGGGACAATCCGGGTGATCCGGTTCAGGGGGACTCGGCATCATGCACGTCGTCGATCGGCAAGAGTGGCTACATCGTCAGGGTGTATGCCCACATGCACCTCTTGGGCGTGGCTTTCAAGATGGTGCTCAACCCGGGGACGCCGGAGGCACAGACCGTGCTCAACGTGCCCAACTACGATTTTCACGACCAGAAGTCCTACAACATAACGCCCATTCCTGTCACCGCAGGTGAACCCGTGCAGGTGACCTGCACCTACAATCCGAAGCTGGCACAGGAACTCCCAATCCTGCGCAAGGTGGCGCCCCACTTCGTCACCTGGGGTGACGGGTCGACCGACGAGATGTGCATCGGGATCGCGTGGACCTCGAAAGTCCTCCCTAATTCCCACGACTCCGTCTAAGCGCCGAGACGCGGTGGAACCGATTTCGGGTTCGGCCCAGGTCTAGGCTCCACAAGGGAATGCCGGTTCCCGATAACAGACCCAGGGCGGCCAGCCTCGTTGCAGCGAAATCAGCCGCCAGCGTTGAAGTCGGGTACGCCAACCGAAGGGGGAATCTGGAATCGATCTTCTGATTTGAGAATTTCGTCGCACAGATCGGCGGCGACCATGTCGGTGACCGATACGTAGGAGAGTGTGAGGGCGACGGTGCTCACCGGGAAGCGATCCTCCACCTCCTCGAGGGCCCTGAGGAGTTGCGAGCGATCGGGGTGATCCGCCGCTTCGCCGAGCGCGATTACAACCGCATCCTGGCAGGCTTCTGAGGCAATCTCGGCGACCAATGGGATGGTGGCTCGATATTGAGACTGGGAGAGGTAGGTCGTCGGATCGCGCTTTCGCTTGAGAGCCTGAAGGGCTGTCCGAATCGTCACCGGCTGCAGGTTGAGCTCAGCAACGGATAGGCCGCGCAAAGATCGGGCGACATGAGGGTCCCCGACCCATACGAGCATGCGAAGGAGCCGCTCCGTACGATCTTGGATCACGGATGTCGGGGGCGCGTCCCCGAGGTCGCTGCTCTTCGTGGACAACTCCTGGACCCGGTCGGTGCCACCCTGCATCTCGGTATCTTCCATGTCGGTCCCCTCACGACGCCGCCGGTTCCGATCGGCGTGTCCCGCGAGGAACACTAGAGCGCCGGACCAGGCTGCCGATGCCCGGGACGGGCCGAGCCCGAAGTGGATTGCCAATCGTCACACGACGCGACCTTGCCGCGTTTCGGAGGATCACGTGGAGGTGCCAGGTGGACGTGACACGAAATCATGAGTTGCTGACCTGCAACATGACAGTGGAAGCGTGCTCGGGATCGTGGAAGACCTTGTGATCGGCCACTCGAAGGTGGGTGGCGTGCTTGAGAGGTTCGCTGGTACCGGTATTTCGAGCGATCATAGGGTAGGCGCCTCTCGAGACTTGGAGGCGGATTCGATGGCCTCGTTTGAAGATGTTCGCCGTCGGCATCACGGCGATCCGGATCAAGAGTGACTCATCTTCGGAGCGCACATGGAGGTTGGTGCTCACCGGACCAATGACCGTCATCGCCTCGCTCAGGACATCGCTCGTGTAGGAGAGCACGTCTGACCGGTCCTCGCGTCTGCGCTGGTCCTTCGCCCCTGAGTTTCTCTGGTTGATCGAAGGGCCGCCGATCGCCGGTGTCGCATCAGCTGGGTCGTAGCGGTACCGGTCGGGATCTGAATCGATGGGCTGCGAACGACTCAGCTCTCCTTCCGCCTGGAGGAACCACGTCTGCTCCTCGGCCGGCGGGGACCACTGGGGGGGCTCAACCCACCGACCTCGTCGAGACACCCGTCCCTGGACCCCGGGCGGTGGCAGTCGTCATCGACGCCGAGTTTCAGTCGTTCCGCATCATGAGTGCGTGCTCGGACGCACCCAGGAGGGCGACGTCGAGTTTGGCGAGCGCCAACCCGATCGCCACCGGGCTCTCGCCGGTGGACGAGAATTGCGCCCGGTAAGCGGCCAGCTCCTGGGCGACGCGCACGGCCCAGTGGGTGACCTCGATCCGGCGCTCGGTCGGTCCCACCGCTGTCCTTTCCAGCGCCACCAGCGCGGCTAAGCCCTCGGGGGGGGCGGGGTTGCAATGGTCGGGATCGATGCACATCCGCTCATACCATGCGGCGAGGCCCCGCAGGGCGCTCTGCACGCCGTCGAGAGGTGCGGTCAGCAATGACGCCCGCACGATGTGGCGCCAGTGATCGAGAGCGCTGCGGGCGACGGCCGCCGCCATGTGGACTTCGGTCGCAGAACCGGCATGGTCAAACTGGCTACTCGATGGCAGCCGATCCTGCTGGGGAGCCAGAGTCACGAGAAGGGCTCCAGCTCGACAATGGCCAGATGGACGGCCTGAGACGCAGCATCCAGACGTTGGGCGTCGCACCCCCCTTGCACCGGGAGGAGGGCAAGTCGCTCCAGAGCGGTTGCCGCTCGATGCAGCCACCCCCGTATCTCGGCTTCGGTGGGAGCCGCGAGAGACAGGAGAAAGGCCGGCTCTGACTCGAAAGGCCGTGACATGCCTCTAGCATGCGATGCCGTTTCCTGCGAGTTCCAGGGTCCAAAGTCCCTTCGAACGTGCGACGTGTGGCTACGGTGCGCCAGGTCGGCATCTAGGTAGGGAGAACTCCCCAGAGAGGCGGGGGCCCCTCCCCATTCCCCATGCCGCTTCACCCGTGTTCAAATGGAGGTTCCAGTTGGCAGTTCCGTCGTCAGACGGCCAGGTGGTGAACGGGGGCGAGTCGTCGATGGCCAGGATCATTGGCGACGGGATCAGACTCCCATGGTCTCGATCCGCGACACGCGGTCGTCGTGACCGATACCGAGTCCTCTCGGCGTGAACGATTGAACGACGAGACAGTCCTCGCCGTCGACAGCGAGCACGTCATCTCGGACGAACTCCTCGCTGCTTTCTTGCCCTCGTTCCTGACTCGGCGGTCGTGGTCGACGAGAATGGGCAGATCGTCTCGGTCGACGGGCAGGCTGAGGAGCTGTTCGGCTAGCCGAGCGGCGCCCTCGGTGGTCTGGCCATCGAGGCGCTCCTCCCTGAGCGACTGCGTCAGCGCCATCGCCACCATCGATCGGCCCATGTCGCGGCACCCCGGCGCCGCCCCGTGGGAGCGGGTCTGGGACAAATTGGAGGCGTCGCGACGGCCGAGAATTCCCCGTCGATGTGGGCCTGGCCCCGATCCAGAGCTCGGGCCAGGATCTGGTCGGCGCCACCGTGCGCGATGTGACACACGCTCGGGCCGCCTCCGCCGCTCAGGCGCAGCTCGCCGCCATCGTCCACTCGTCCCTCGACGCCATCTCGAAGGAGAGATCACGAACTGGAACCCAGCGGCAGAAGAACTCCTCGGCTATGGCAGAGACGAGATCGTCGGCAAGCACATGGCCACGGTCTTTGGGACCTTCGGCCCTACCAGACGTCGCTTCTACGGTTGCACTGTGGGAGGGACCACTGAAGCGCCATCCCCCGGGCGCTCAGTAGAGGGTTCCACGGCGGGTGGGGTTATCCCCGCCGGAACCCCGGTTGCTCTGGTGGGCGCTTCGAGGTGCGGTCACCACGGGATCACTCCCTTTGGCCCCCTCAGATCCCGGTAACCACAGTGCCCCCTGGCCAGCTGATGATTTGATTGCTGACTGATCGAGACATCAGAGGGACTAAGAAGGAAGATTCCGTCCTCTGAGTGGCGACGTGACGACACACCACAAGTTCCTGAGACGGACAGGACGTTCGGCTCTAGCGCAGTGGCGTCCGCCTGTGGACGATGGTGCCAAGAGCATTTCAGGCTACGAACGAATGGAGGAGTTATGGCTCTCGTTCATCGTGATACGCATGTCGAATGGCCGCCGGTTTCATGGCGGCGCCTCTTCGACTTTGACGGCGACCAGTCGTGGCTGCGGGTGGAAGAGTTCCACGACGGTGACACGCTGGTCGTGCGGGCGGAGTTGCCCGACATCGATCCGGATAAGGACGTTGAGATCACAACGAGTGACGGTGTCGTACGCATCAGCGCTCACCGGGAAGAGAAGTCCGAGCACAAGGGCAAGAGGGGCTATCGCTCCGAATTGCACTACGGCGAGTTCGTGCGAGACATCGCGCTTCCCCAGGGAGCCGTGGCCGACGACGTCAAGGCCACCTACAGCGACGGCATGCTCGAGGTTCGGATCCCGTGCCCGGAGAAGGCCCCCAGCACGACCAAGGTGCCCATCACCAGAACCTGATCAGGACATCTCGTCATGCAGCGCACGGACAGTGCGCTGCATGACGTTCAGGAGGAGCCACAGCGATGGATCAGGGAATTCGTTCGGTGCGCCACACCGATCCGGGCTCGGACCTTCATCAAGGGGTCAATTCGGTGCGCCGTGGGTGGTCCACCATGAGATCCGGATCCGTTCCTTTTGCGGCGATTGCGGATGACGGCGCAGCGGTGAGGTACCTCGGGAATCAACATCTCATCTCCGGTCATGCATCGTGTGACGGGCGAGAGGTGCTGGTCGCTCGGACTCCGATCTATCGACGTTAAAGGTGAGGCATGGCCATCGTTCGACCGCCTGCCGTGCCCACCGACGTTCGAAAGCCGAAGGGGCGGGGGAGTCGACATATCTGGCCGGTGAGAGGCGATTCGTCGTTGGCACCACGCGAACGGCGCTCTACAGCGCAGAGTTCCGCATGGCTCGTCTCCATCGGCGTGGCCATTGCTCTCCTCGCTACCGGCTGCGCCACCTCGTCCTCACCCGTGCAGGCGGTGGCGACTTCGTCGACTACGAGCACTCTTGCCGCGACGACGACGACCACGAGCACTCTCGCCGCGACCACGACGACCGTGGTTCCGGCACCGAGACTCGAGCTGGGCGATAGTGGGCCCCCGGTGCTCGCCCTCCAGGAGCGTTTGAGCTCCCTCGGGTACTGGCTGGGCACACCCAATGGCACCTTCGAAGACGGCACCCAGCAAGCCGTCTATGCCATCCAGAAGGCAGCGGGCATAAGCCGCGACGGGATTGCCGGCCCCATCACCGAAGGTGCACTGGCCCGGGGGGTACTCCCGCACCCGAGAAGCACCTCCGGCTACGTGGTCGAGGTGGATCTCGAAGACGACCTCGTGATGTTCGTGACGAACGGGAAGCTCGACTATGTGTTCAACACCTCCACCGGCGGCGGCTACACATACACCGACGACGGGGTAACCGCGGTGGCTCGCACCCCCGTCGGCCACTTTCACGTCTACCGGCAGGTGGATGGCATGGTCGTCGACTCGCTCGGCGAGCTCTGGCGACCGAAATTCTTCGACAGCGGCTTCGCTGTCCATGGCGACTCGTACGTACCGCCATTCCCTGCCTCCCACGGCTGTGTGAGAGTGAGCGACGAGGCGATCGACTGGATCTGGGCGAGCAATCTCCTACCGATCGGAACGGCCGTCTGGGTGTACTGAGTAACGACTTAGCCGTCCCGGCTCAGTCCAAAGAAGCGGAGTCTCCACAATCACCCGGTCTGATCCAGGGCCACGTTCTCGGCGTGCTCCCGGCAGGAGACTTGCGTCCCATCGTCGACAGTATCTACAACCATATGGTTGTAGATACTGGATTGGCGGAAGACGAGGTCGACCGCATCTTCGGCGCCCTGGCCGACAGGACCCGGCGCGACATCCTCGGGCGCGCCATCCGCCACGAGCAGTCGGTATCGGCGCTAGCCCGTCAGTACGCCATGAGTTTCGCAGCCGTGCAAAAGCACGTTGCGGTGCTCGAACGGGCCACGCTCGTGACAAAGGAACGACGCGGCCGCGAGCAGATCGTGCATGTCAACCGCGCGACCGTTGGCAAGGCCGCGATGCTCCTCGACAACTACGAACAGTTGTGGGTTCAGCGCGCCAAGCGAATCGCCGACATCCTCGCCGATCCCGAAGGAGAACGGACATGACCGTCATCAGCACGATGAAGAACGTCGAGAGCCTCACCCTCACCCTCGTCGCCGAATTCGACAGCACCCCCGATCGGGTCTGGGAGGTGTGGGAGGATCCCCGTAAGCTTGAACGGTGGTGGGGATCACCCACGTTCACCCGCCACGACTTCGTTGTCGGGGGCGAGTCCCGCTACTTCATGACGGGCCCGGCTGGCGAGATGCCGCGCGGCTGGTGGCGTATTGACGCCATCGACAAGCCCCGCCGCCTTGACTTTGCCAACGGGCTCGCCGGCGATGACGGTGAACCTATTCCCGACGTCGAGCCGATGTCCGGCTATGTGACTTTTGAAGCGACAGGCGGGGGCACGCGCATGACCGCCGTGACCCGCTTCATCGACGCGGCACAGATGCAGACCATGCTCGAGATGGGTATGCACGACGGTATGACCCAGGCGATCGGACAGATCGTCGCCGTACTGGCACCGGCTTCGGTGTGACGCCGTCGAGAGCGACAACACCGGCTGGGCAAATCGAGATCGCGCTGGATCCCGAAAGTCCTCCGTAACTGCACGGGCATCGGATAGCGTCGTTCGACGCAGGCCCCCTTCTACTGGTCTCTGCCCGGTCTTGGCATTATCCCCGATGCTTCCATCGTCGGAATGACCGCATCCCCCGATGGAAGGGTACTGGCTGCTGGGGATCGATGGTGGTGTCTTTGCCTTCGGCGTCAGCCCGGACCGCTCGGTCGGTCGCGCCACCGGGCCGGTCGTCTCCAAAGCAAGATGCCGGCCCGGGGGCCGGCATCTTGTGGACTTCCCGGGGTGGCGGACGAGTCGTGGACTCATCGCCACCTGCAACGGTGCTGACGGTTGCCCCTAAGCATCCTAGGGGTGTTCATGAAACTCCCTTGCCAGGTTCGAAGTGGATCTGGCGGGGGAGTCTCCACAACCCATGCGGTGGAGTCTCCACATTGACGCCACCGAATCCAGTCCCGGATTGTTGGCCGACGGAGGTTGGGGGTCGCCAGCAACGAGCGATACCGAGCGGGGCGAGCACCGTGTCAGTTCTCTAGGTATTCGGGCAGTGGGACACCTTTGCCACCCAGACTGGAACGGGTGTTATGCGCCCCCAGGTTCGGAGTGCCCTGTCCCTCTCACCCGCATTAGTCGAGCGTATTCACGTGTCGCGAACAATCCAAGGCTGATCGCCCGAGCGCCGCCACACTTCGGACTTCCGGCTTGTACCTGTCCACGAACCATTCTCGGCTTCGATGGTCACGTTGCAGTCAAACTTTACGTGGCGTTCGCTGTCGAGATTGTGTTCCGATTCGGCAATATCGAAGGCGCAAGTGATGTGGATCTGTCGAACGAAAGTCTCGCCGAGGCCATCACGGACGATGGCATTCTCGTACCAACCATGGACAGCCTCCGAGACCGACAACGGTGAGGTTGGTTCGCCGTCGAGCCTTGTCGTCCGCCCGAATAGATCGACTTCGAGCCGACCTTGGCCCTTGGCCACGAGGCGGGGCATATCGACCACGGTGATCTGCCAGCCAATGAACATCTGAGCAATTTGGTTTGCGTAGTCCTGCATCAACCCCCGGCGCACGCTCCAGTAGACCTCCAGACACCATCCCAGGCAAGTGGATTCGGTGAGCAGCTCCTCCACCAAGGTTCCTTCGGGGAGAAGGTTCCTGCCCGCCCATACTCGGGAGTACCGGTCGCAGGCTAGTCGACCTGAACAGTCTCCCTCGAGAGCGGCAGAATGAGGGAATGGCTGACTGGAGACACCTGTGGGGAAGCACACTCGATGAAGTGTCGATAAATCTGGTTCAAGGCACCGTCACGTTGGCAATCACACTTTTCAATGCAGGCACCCGAACTGCTTACAGAGCGGAGTTCCAAGAGGTCTTTCAACTTCACTATTTCAACTCGATCGAGCTACCTTGGAACTATGCTGAACTGACCGAAATCCACTCAGAGACTGGCCCCGACGGACGTGTCCGGACAGAGCTCATGCTGTGGGACGAAGATGCGGGACTTGTCATTGGTTCGTCGTCGGCGGACTTGGTCGAGGTCTCGGCTTCAGAGGACGCATAATAAGCGGCCCAGACGGCCATCCGCAAGGAGCCCTACCACTCCGACTTCCTCGCCACCAAGCAACGTCGGGGGACGGGCATCGCCCTGGTGCGGGTGTCGCGCAAGCTCCTCACCGAGGCCTTCTACGCGTTGCAAGCCCTCGAGGACGAGCAGCGCCAATGTTCGTGAGATTGGTTAGATCGGCCGGGCGAGTCCGAGGTATCCCCGTGTGCGCCTGAGGCGCCGAATATTTGAGTGAGACAGCCCGGCTTCCGCATTCGACGTCGTGCGTCCCGATCGGGACCGAATGGGTGGTTGCGAGACCAACTCCGTCGAGACTTCGCTCCTCCAAAATGATGCGCCGGTCTTCGCCGGCGTCAAGGTCGTTCGTCCTCGCGCGCTCCGGGCGCTCCGGGCGCTCCGGGCGCTCCACCGTGACCCCGTCTGCGGTCCGACGCGAGTCCTCTACCAGGAACTCCGTTCAACTGCACTCTCTCTTGACACCGGACCTTCTCATGGGTGGGGATACCGTACGGCGAGGGATCGTCAGGAACGGGCATGTGCCCGCCCGTCTCAGTCGAAAATGGTCGGCGTACGTGGGCGGACCCGGTTCTGCCAGATGAGGGACGCCCCGATAGCACCGGCTGCCGCGCCGAGGACACCAGCGGCTGGGATCGCCCATATCCAAGGACTTTGTGGGGTGCAGGCCTGGGGGGGCCGTCCCGAAGGTGCGACTGGGCATGCTTGGGCGAGGATCCCCCAGAAGTGGCCACTTAGAACAATGACAAAGATCGTGATCGTGACGGCGGCAAAGCCAGCTAAAACCGCCACTCCGACCACTATGACACCCAAAGAGAATCGCCCCACTCGCTCCACCTACGAATTATGAACCAGTGAAGTCCGGTTCGTCTACGGGCGTGGCCGCCGATGCACTTGAGGACGTCAACTGCATCCGGGTGAGGCAACCGATACTCGGGGGTTGCGCGCACCCTGTGTATTCACTCGGGCCGGGCTCACAGCGTTAGATGCCGGGACTTTGGTCCGGTGCCACCTCGTCCTGTATCACCACCGCCATGCATTTGCGCATGGGTGGGGTCGTGACACGTGTCCGTCGACTCAGCAGCGACGACTATGAGACACCCGTCTCCACCCGCCCGCACATGGGTGATACCGATCGGCCGAGGGGGTCAGCCTGTGAACGCAATCGTGATGGATCACTTAGCACTCTTCGGTCTCGACGTTGACCGCACTGCAAATTCGTTTGCTTCTTGGATTTCGAGATACACCTCTTCGCGGTGAACGTCGATCGAAGCTGGTGCCTCAATGCCAATCCGAACCACGTCGCCGGATACCGAGACAATGCGGACCCTGATGTCGTGTCCGATCATGATGCATTCCCCGACCCCACGAGCAAGAACTAACACGTCATCGGGCCTTGATGCCCCGGCTCCGATTCTCAGTCGCGGGCGTCATTGACCCCTGTGGAACGAGGGGGATACCAGGCGTCTGTCCATGTTCGCCTCGCATCACCATCGCTATGACCTCGAATTCCTTCCGCGCTGGTGCCGCACCCGTGACGCGCTCGATTTCGTCCCGGAACCTTTCGGAGATTGCCTCGGAGTTTTCCAGCCCACCATGCCAGAAGGACATGGCGATGATTTCCGGCCGGGAGCTGTCAGAAAGTAAGGCTAGAAATCCCAGGAACCCGGGAAGCTCTGAGAAGCGGGGCAGAACATCGTCATTGATCCGGCGCTCTACCTCGTCCATCTGGTCGGGCTCAGCGAAGAAGCCCACGGATCGGACGCTTACTGCCCGTTCTGTTCCGGTTTTGTCCATCGACTTACCAGGCAACCTTCATTAGCTCCATCGTGCTCAAGATTGCTCGCTCGGTTTCCGAGAGGCCAACGAACTCCAGTCCCGCTCGGACCGAGCCCTCGGCGCCGGGACTCATGTTCCTGACCCTTCCCATCAGACGGAGGGTGACAGAGTCTCCGACCGGGGCGTGAACCTCGATGGTCAGTCGGTGTCCGATGAGATCCCCTGGAACGTCGCCAAGAAGCTCTAGCCCGAGGCCGAGGACCGAGATGTCAATCACCCTGCATTCGTGCGCGGCATCGTCATCGGTGTACGTGCCCAGCCAGCCTGAGGTGGCCATTCGGGGGACTCGCCTGCGTCGTCGGTCGTCCATGTTCCCCTCTCATTCCAGGCGCCATTTACCTCGGCGCCGACGGTGGATCGGGGTCGGTTTTATCAGCTCCACCACGGGACAAAGCCCTGCTCAGTACATCTGCCTAGCGATCGAGGAGCCCCGCCTAGGTGCGCGAAGTATCCCTAAGTAGCTTGGCCAAGAGCTCCGCCTGCGAGTGCACGCCGAACTTTCGGTAGATGGCGGTGAGGTGGTTCCGCACCGTACTAGGGCTGAGGTACATGAGGCGCGCGATGTCCGATGCGCTCTTACCCTCGATGAGGTGGATGACGATCTCCGTCTGTCGGGCCGATAGCTCGCTGCCACGGGGAAGGAGCGAGAGAGCGGGCAGGGCTCGCAGTGTATGGGCTGCTCTCGACTCCATCGCGCAGTGAAGAAGCTCGCCGGTGAGTTGACCTCGAAGAGCGGTACCCTCCTCTGCTCGCGATCTAATGACGACGCCGAGCCGTGGCGGTTGGTGCTCGCACATGCGGGCGAGGAGGCACTGCCGGTCGGCCCACCCTGCACCTTGCACTCGCAAGCGCGAGTGCAAGGTGACTGTGAGATGGTCCTGTGAGACACGGCGTGTGGCTTCCAAGAATTCGGCTGCCACTGAGGGATGGATCAGACCCAGGAGCGGGAATCCTCGGAGGTCCGATCCATTGGAGCCGAGGAGATCAGCATCTGAACTCATATACTCGATCACCCAGTCGTGGTCCGTCATGGCTAACACCATTGACGACGGATCGACACCTGAAGAGTACGTCTCCGGTAGGAATATCCAAACCCCGTAAGGCTTCCGGTCGTACTCCACTCTCCTTCCCCAGACCTCCAGGGTCACTTCGTCGCCGCTTTTCGTGATGAAAGGCCGGCGAACCACAAAACCGTCGACAATGCGCCGGGCCAAAGCGGTGATTGCCGCCGTCGCGGCTGCCTGCTCATTTTTTGGGATGCGGGACGCGACGAATGACACGCCAATTAGAGCTGGATCGAGCGGCCCGAAGAGTGCAACGACGGCATCATTCTCGGCAACGACCTCGTTCGTCTCAAGATCAGTGAGAACGGCTGGGACGGGCAACTCCTTGAGGGATACGATCAGCTCTTCCAGCCCCTCAGGCACCAGCGCCACTCCCCGTCGTAGCCGCTCGGCAAAAGGATAGACGTCTAAACTGTCGTACGCGGTCTAGGCGGTCCGTTCCCAAGCATATTCGGGGCTATGTGCGGCCGTGTATTCCACCAGGGCCAGGTCCGAGATGCCGGAGCCGGGTGATCGGACCGAAAGGCGACCCACTCGGGATCACTGCCGCCGAACGTTTCCGGGCGGGTGGGTTTGAGGCGACCCCATCACCATCTGGCGATCTCGGAGTGGCAGACGAAGCGTAGGCCCACCGGGGTCCGGGCTTGATCCCGAGTGGTCCGGAGGCGGTCGCCCTGACGCTGTCGGGGCGCCCTGGACCGGCATTCCCGCTTGGTCATGCTACGGGGAGGATGGCGCCCTACTTGCTCGCGGAGGACTGCAGCCGACCGAGCTGTCCTGGACGATTGCAGACACGGCGCTAAGGGATACGAAGTCGCCGCTCATAGTGGTCGAAGCAGGTCCGCTTGGAAATGGCCTTCGCCTCTGGACGGTCAGCAGGGAAGACCGAAGACTGACCTTTGGGATTAACAGGTTTGGTTGGCATGGCAAAAGGCAAACCCAGTACTGCAGCGGCTGCCTCACGGCAGTGTCGACCCGATGAGAGGCGGAGGTGACGAGATGCGGAACAATCGACGGTCCGCCAGGACAATCTGGTCGGCGGCACTTGTGAGCTGTCTGGGCGTCGTTGGACTGCTGGGCGGTGTCGCTCTGCAAGCTCCACCAGCCGAAGCCGCTTCCTCGCTGTGGAGCATCACCCCCAGCCCTAACTCGGGCACCTATAACAACATCCTCAACGGCGTGTCCTGCACCAGCTCGACGAGTTGCGTGGCGGTGGGCTACTACATCAACGTGGGCCCCATGCCGCCCTCCGTGGCGACCCTGATCGAGACCTGGGACGGGAGCGCCTGGACCATTATCCCCAGCCCCAACCCGAGCATCTATGAAGATTTCCTCTACGGCGTGTCGTGCACCAGCTCCACGAGCTGCGTGGCGGTGGGCGACCAGGGGGCCGCTGAGGGGGGCGAGGGCGTAGACCAGACCCTGATCGAGACCTGGGACGGGACCGCCTGGACCACTATCCCCAGCCCTAGCGAGAGCGACATTGATAACTTCCTCAAGGGCGTGTCCTGCACCAGCTCTACGAGTTGCGTGGCGGTGGGCTCGGTACAGGAGTTGGGCTACCCCGGGACATTTACGCTCGTCGAGACCTGGGACGGGAGCGCCTGGACCATTACCCCCAGCCCTAACGCGAGCAGCTATGAAAACTCACTCAACGGCGTATCCTGCACCAGCTCCACCAGCTGCGTGGCGGTGGGCTCCTACGATGAGGCAGGCCAGTCGGTCCAGACCCTGATCGAGACCTGGGACGGGACCGCCTGGTCCATTACCTCCAGCCCTAACGCGAGCACCAGTGACAACTACCTCAGCGGCGTTTCCTGCACCAGCTCCACGAGGTGCGTGGCGGCGGGCCGCTTGCAGGCGGTGGGTGGCTCCGAGGCCGGTACGCTCGTCGAGACCTGGGACGGGAGCGCTTGGACCATTACGCCCAGCCCTAACACTGGCGTCGGTGGTATCTCTCTCAGCGGGCTGTCCTGCACCAGCTCCACGAGTTGCGTGGCGGTGGGCTCCTACGACAAGGGGAGCAAACACAAGGTGAGGGATCGAACCCTCATCGAGTCCTGGGACGGGACCGCCTGGACCATTACTCCCAGCCCCAACGCGCCCCATGGTTACGTCAAGGACGTGTCCTGCGCCAGCGCCACTAGCTGCATGGCGGCGGGCTTCCAAGGAGTGCCGACGGCATATAAGACCCTAACCATGACTGGGCCAGCTGAACCACCCCCGACGATCACAAGCTTCAAGCCCAATTCTGGGAAGGTCGGGACCAAAGTGACCGTCGCTGGACGCAGCCTCTTCGGGGCGATAAGCGTCACCTTCAATGGAGTTGGCGCCGTCATCACGAAGGACACGGCGAACAAGATCAAGGCCAAGGTCCCGAACGGGGCAACCACGGGCTACATCCAAGTCACCACGGGTTGGGGAACGGCTACCAGCCCGAAGGTCTTCACCGTGAGATGACGTGCTCGTGAAGGCTTACGCGGTCACGATGGCGCGCATGCTCGCGACCGCGAGCCCCCCCCGTGTCTAGGTGCAGCGGCGGCCGTATGCCAGGGAACTCGTAATCTGCCTGACTGGCCGGAGGGTCGGACTGACGACGGGCCTGGGGCGTCCGATAATCGGGGGTTGCGCGCACCCTGTGTATTCACTCGGGCCGGGCTCACAGCGTTAGATGCCGGGACTTCGGTCCGGTGCCACCCCGTCCTGTATCACCGCCGCCATGCATTTGCGGTAGGTGGGTCGTGACACCAGTCCGTCGACTCAGCAGCGACGACTATGAGACACCCGGCTCCACCCGCCCGCACACGGGGCTCCCGCTCGGCCCGAGAGCGGTTGGGTTGGCCCTGCCAGGGCGCTCAGAACCGGCAATACCAATGCCACCTCAAGATGGAAAGGGAGGCGGCCCCGGTGCGGCGGGGGGCGGGCTCGGTGCGGAGGGAGGCCACGGTGAGGACGCCTGGCTCGGTGGGGTCATCGCGGCTGAGCGCCGGTCGTACTCAGATCGAAGTGACGACAACTGAGCTTCGGCTCTGTCGGCTCGCGATTTTGCCTTGGACCACAACACGATGAGCCAGACGATCACGGCGAGGAAGATCGCAATCACCAGGAATCCGAGTGCTGCGCGCCCATGCCTTGTCGCGGCTAGGAGTACGAAATGAAAGATAGTCATACGCACCTCACGCTGAAGCTGTCAGGTAGAGCCTGCCCAATCGGCCGGTATGAGGCAAGGGCGATCCCTGAGTCTCAACGACGGCCGGAGCCGTGAGACTAAGGCCTCTCGGGCCGACACGGAACCGCAGGCAATCCCGAGCGGTCGAGATCCGCCAAGCGGCCTGTCTGCCCTCGCGACCGGTGATCCAGCGGCCGAGCTGCTAGTTGGACAGGTCCGTGTACGAACCGGTGATCTTGAAGGCGGCCACGTTCGCGGGGCAGGCGGGGATACTCGTCGTGAGGACGATCTTCGTGCCCGTATTCGGGGGGGCGCTGAACGATCCGGTGACCGCGGACCCCGGCGGCCCGTTGAGGGTAATCACCACCGGCGGACCAGCAGCGACCGTGCCCGCCAGGGCCGTGTACGTCGATACTGAGGGTGCGATGGCGGTGGGGACCGCGTGCCAAGTGGTCGTGACCTTCACCGTCGCCGTGTCGATTGTCTCGAAATTGGTGCATTTGTTGGCGAACGCACCAGCGAGGTATTTGCCGGTGCCGACGACGCTGGTCAAGGTTTTGATCGTGTCACCACTTGGTGAGGTCAGTACGCTACCGCAGGCCTTGGAGAGACTGACGGTGAACTTGATCTTGACGGCCGTGACACCGGCCGAACCAGTAGGGGTCAGCTTCGGGGTGAACGTTCCCTTGCCGGCCGAGAACTTGCAGCTCCCAAGGCCCACCCCCAATGGCATTGCGGAGGCGGTCCCGCCACCGATGAACACCACCAACGAACTCAGTATCGAAAGGCTGCCCAGCACCAGCAGGAGTCTCCGCATTGCCCGCCCTCCCGTCGTCAGCGCCGCACTGACCTTCACTCGTCGAAACCAGGTGCGGTCGCCAACGAGCCTTGCAGCCGCCGTCGCCGCCGTCAACAGGCACCCGGACTCGGGATGGCGGCGGTACGAAGCTCCCCCGGACGAGGAGTTGGCCCAACGATCAGGCGTCCGGGATGCCCGTTCCCGACCGGTTTGGCTAATGGCCAACGGGGTCGACCCAAATGGCGCAGACTCGGGGTACCGATCACACCTCGGGGTTTCTCGGACCTCGTGGAAGTCACCCGACGAGCCAACCCTCGCTCAGGGCAACGCCACCCATAATCGCAACGACGAGTGATCTCGGCTGGTCCCTTTGGAACGCAGCCGGAGTGAGGATGTTCGACGGGGTCAGGGTAGGAGCGTCCTGGTACGGGTGTTCTGCGCTCCCCACGGCCCAACACTGATGGCCCCTCGGGCCGCCATGTATCCAAGGGCAATCCCGAATGGTCGTGCGGAAGATCGGACCCCGGGAGCGAGAGCGATACCGAGCGTCCCGGGCGTCCGCCATGGGAGGCTCTAACTAAACTAGGTGGTCACGAGCTAGGCATACGTGATGTCCCACGTAGCAACCATGTTCGGCACACTTGGTCGGCGATTGACTTCGTATCCAAGATCTCTGAGTCGGCCTTCTATGCACGTGACGACATTCTTTTCACTCAGATCGTTTCCGATGTCCTCGAGCAGGTCATCCTTCGTGACGACTTCACAGTTTCTGTCGTCGGAGTCGATGAACCAGACGTGCCAGATCTCTCCATCTGCCACGCGGTGAAGTTCCGCCAAGGTTGCATCGGGATGGAGTCGTAGGGTTATGGCCACGACAGAAGCCTACGTTCTGCCTGGTACTGAATGCCAGCGCTCTTCAGCAGCGGTAAGGCAGTGGGCGATGGCGAGCCAGGACCGGCTGGTCGAGCCGGACGGCTGACTCCGGTCAAGCGAGCCTCACCGCTCGGTGGCATCATGGACGGATGACCGGCTCGCCTTTGGCGCGAGCGCGGTGGTTGCTCTGAGAGTGCATCGACACGGCTGCAAAGACGACCGTGGGTTTGATGCTCCCAGGGTAGGCTTGAAATTGGTGACCCCGCACCTGTCAGGTAGGGTCACCGGGGTGGTAGAACGCGACATGCGTCAGGCAGGGGAGCTGGCGATCGCCGCCCTCGCCGGCTTCGGAGTCGAGACAATATTCACACTCAATGGCGGGCATGTTTGGCCGCTCTACGATGGTGCCCGCACACACGGCATGCGCATCATCGATACCCGGCACGAGCAATCGGCGACCTGGGCTGCCGAGGCATGGGCCAAGCTGACCCGTGGACCGGGCGTGGCCGTGCTGACCGCAGGCCCGGGAGTCACCAACGGAGTGAGCGCGATTACCTCCGCCTATTTCAACGGCGCACCACTCGTGGTGATCGGCGGGCGCGCCCCGCAGGCCCGGTGGGGTTCGGGGTCGCTCCAGGAGCTCGACCATGTCCCGATCGTCGCCACTGTCACCAAGACCGCCTCTACTGTCACCGACCCCGCCGATATCGCCCGTGTCATCCAAACGGCAGTGCTCACCGCCCTGACACCCCACCGGGGCCCGGTGTTCGTGGACATTCCCATGGACGTGCTCTTCGCCAGCGCCGAATCCAAGGTGCCCGAGCCCGGTCACCGAGCGGACATCGATCCCGACCCCGAGGAGATTGAGCGGGCGGCGGCGATGATCGCCGACGCGTCACGTCCTGCTGTCATCGCCGGCAGCGACGTGTATTGGGCGGGCGCATGGGATGCACTGGTACGTGCCGTCGAGCACCTGCGGGTTCCGTGCTTCGCCAACGGTATGGGGAGAGGGTGCTTGCCGGCGGACCACGAGCTGTCATTCAACCGCACACGAGGGTTGCTCAAGTCGGAGGCGGACGTGGTCGTGGTGATAGGCACGCCCCTCGACTTCCGGCTCGGCTTCGGCCGATACGGTGACGCCCGTGTGATTCACATCACCGATCACGCTCATGGTCGCGCCATGCACGTTCCCACGGCACCTGGGCCCTCCGGAAACCTTGGGTTGATTTTGGAGCGCCTGGCCGCATGGACGGGAGACCGGTTCGACCACGAGCCGTGGATCACCAGGCTCCGCGATTCTGAGCGCGCCTCGGCGGAAGCTGAGCAGACGCTGCTCGAAGCGGCAGACGAGCCCATCAAGCCCACGCGCGTCTTCGGAGAACTGAAGCGGAGGTTGGCCCGCGACGCCATTGTCATCTGTGACGGAGGAGACTTCGCCTCATACGCGGGCAAGCACATCGAGGTCTTCAACCCCGGGACCTGGCTGGACACCGGACCCTACGGATGCCTGGGAAACGGCCCCGGATACGCCATCGCCGCCCGGCTGGCCCACCCCTCCTCCCAGGTCGTGACCGTTTTGGGCGACGGGGCAGCGGGATTCTCACTCATGGAGGTGGACACCATGGTCCGTCACGGGCTTCCCGCCGTGCTGATCGTCGGTAACAACGGAATCTGGGGACTCGAGAAGCACCCCATGCGCGCCCTCTACGGCTGGGACGCAGCCTGCGACCTCCAACCACAGTGCCGCTATGACCGAGTGGTGGAGGCGCTCGGAGGCGCCGGCGAAATGGTGGTGGATCCGAAAGACATCGGCCCAGCACTGGACCGTGCCTTCGCGGCCAATGTGCCTTACCTGGTCAACGTCGTGACCGATCCGGAGGACATGTACCCACGCAGTTCCAACCTGGGCTGATCTGTCCCTCGTGAGGGAAGATGGGATGAAGGGGCGGTAATACCGGCGGGTTGGCTGATGTGGCTAACGCCACGGTGTCCCCCTTAGGTGTCATCCGCCATCGTGAACTCTGCCGAGGCGCCACACCCCGGTCCCCGCTTCGTCCCAGCCAGCAATTCGGATTGTGTGCTTTGGCCAAACAACCGAACGCCTCCGCGCCCGACTCCTTCATGCCGTTTTATCCGACCCTACGAGGGCGGAACATGTCACACTGCCTTCCGGTCAACAGAACCAGGCGGCCTGAGGGGTCTGCTGGTGCTGGGACCGTGCAACATTCGAGAAACTCGGGGAGGGAAGCATGACAACACCTATGTCACCGCCTGCAAGCGCTAGCCCCGTCCAGCTGGACCTCGACGCGCCGCTCAATGTGGCACGCTGGCGAGTGATCGGTAATCCGATCATGGCCATTCCCCACATCATCTTTCTTTACATTCTCTCCGCTGTCCTAAATGTCATCACCATCATCGCTTGGTTTGCGATCCTGTTCACCGGGAAATATCCGCCAGGACTGTTCGACTTCGCCGTCGGAGTGATGAGGTATCAGTGGCGCGTCGGCACCTTCTATCTCTTCATGCGCGAGCCGTATCCGGCCTTTGGCGTGCCCAGCGGCCCCGTCGATCCTGGCGACGACCCTGCCAAGTTCTCCATTCCGCGCCCCGAGAAGCTCAGCCGCGGGTTGATCTTCATCAAGTGGCTCCTCGTGATCCCGGTCTACTTCGTCTTGATCTTCCTCGGAATCGGTGCCTACATCGTCCTGTTGATCGCCTTCTTCGCCGTACTCTTTACAGGAAAGTGGCCTGAGGGTCTGAGAAAGTACGTCATCGGAGTGGCACGTTTGGCCTACCGCATGAACGTCTATACCTATCTGCTAACCGACGTGTACCCGGGGTTCTCGACTCAGTGACACCGGCGGTGGACAAATCCGGCCGCTGCTCTTTGTGGAAAAGTCCTCAGGCGATCCATATGCGGACGTCGAGCGCCCGAGGGCGGAGCGATGCGCTGATGGGTTGAAGGCGCTGAGTGATTGAAGCGTGGCCCGTCTGAGCGATCGAGCGGCGCGACCCCGGGCAACCCCGCCGCACAGCCAGCGAGTTGGCCACAGTCACGGCTCGCGTAGATGTCAACGAAGCGCTTGCACTGCTGCGGCCAGGGCGTTCTCCTGAGCCCAGTTGACCTGGAAGTGACGGTTGGGTTCGTCCATCTGGTTGTAGTACCACCAGAACAAGTAGACTCCTAGCGAAAATACTGATGCCACGATCCGTCCGGCATAGTTGTCCAGACCCTTCACCCGAGTCTGGTCGGGAGCGGGCAAGGCCTGGCCCAGACGTCCGAAGATCAGCGACAGCTCGTACTCGACGCCGACTTCAGCACGGTCGTGCTTCACAAGGTCTTGATCCAAGAGCACGAAGGCGACGATCTCGACGATCCCCCGGGCCACGAAGGCGATGACTAGCCAGATGACTGGGTCGCGGAAGTCCGCTGTCATGCGCCGGAGCACTGACATATGGGCGTCAGCCCGCTGAAATGATGAAGTCAACTCCTCCTGCACTCCGCGCCGACCGGCCTCTTCGCAACAGAAGGCCAGCGCTGCATCAAACAACTCAACGCGCCGCGCGTTGTGATCCCTCATGCGGCGAATCAGTTGATAGAAGACATAGAGGCCGTAGATCCCGAGGGTGAGGATTGTCCAGCCCAGCGCCGTCCAATAGTCGAAGATGTAGTCCGTTTCAATGCGGCGGTGCCATGCTGCGTGGACGCGGTCGGCGGCAAGCATCGGCGGCGGCCCCGTTGGCGGGCCAAAGCCCGGCGCGGCAGCATGGGCGCGTACTGGGGAGGAAGGGCTGGAGGGGGCGGCTCACCCCCCGCCGGACCAGAGGCCGGTATCTGGTTCTCTTGCTCGCCGTCGAACATGGCTCCCTCTCAAGTCTTGGAAGAGACTGATCCTACGGAAGTACATTTTGCTTTGCTCTTTACCGCTTGCTGGCGCCACTCACGACGAAGGCGGAGGTCTGGGACAGGAGTATGAGTGCGTCCGGCTATGCGCGGAAGAGAGAGGGCCTCCTGATTCGGTCACGCGGATCTGGACCCGGCCGGGATCGATCCGGCCAGCGCGATTGCAAGCGGGTCCAGCCGCGAGCACCGGGCCGACGCCATAGCTGTGGCCGGCAGTTGCGGACGGTCCGTTTTTACATCACCCCCCAGACTCGGGCGATGTTTCCGGGCGGCCGCGCTGACCCCCCATCTGGAGCCGTGAGATCATCACGAAGTGGTAAGCGCACCTCCGCGTCGGACACGGGGCTCGCTTCTTATAGGCGCGCTGATCAGCGGCACGGTGGTCATGGCTTGTGGTGGGGGGTCTACAACTACTCTGGCCATTCAGCCGGTCGTTACCACGTCGCCAAATGGGTTCCACAGTTGGCATGGTTTGCCTGAGCCAGCCGTAACAGATACGTCACTTGGATTGATCTTCTCCTGGGTTACTTCACCGCTTGGGCAAGCACCGATACGAGAGGAACTGGCACGAGTGGATCCCGTAACAGGTCAGGTGACAGCCGAACGCGAGGTCAATGGTTCCGTGTTGGACGTTGTCGCCTCGGACGGCGCCCTCTTTGTTACGATTCGCACGTCCTCTGGCGAGGTCCTCCTCCGCCTAGCCCAGCGAACTCTGGCAGGGCGCCATACCTGGCAGGTACTCAACAGCGATACCTACTTTGGTCGAGGCACGATGGCGTTGGCTGGAGGCGAGCTCTGGGTGGCTTCGGGCGACCGACTGGATCGCTTCTCGCTCCCTCACGTCGTGATGACCCAGACGATCGAACTCCCGGGAGCAGCAAGCTCCGACGTGACCACCGATCCCGCCGGGTCCGCGCTCGTCGTGAGCGAGGCGGACGAGGGGGGAACGGGGATGCTTGAGGAGCGCGACCCGGTGACCGGAGCCCTGCTCGGAACCTCATCGTCGATATTCGGGATCGTGGACCCCTACGTGAACGGGATCATCGGTGACGACATGTGGGTCTCGGAGGCAACCGGGATGATGGGGTATACGCAGTTGTACGACCTGGACGACCTCACCGCGATCGGAGCGCCTTGCAACGAGGGAGCTAGCAACCCCACCTGCCTCGTGGGTACCAACGGCATCGCTGCTCAGCTCACGCGCGGTCTGTTGTGGGTTACGCAGGCGGTCGGAGGGTCAGCTCGGAACTTCTGTGGCCAACCAGACGGCCATGTCGAGGCCAGCCTTCCCATACCAGATGACGACAGCGTGTTGGCGATAGGTACGCAGAACGACGTGGTCTTTATTCTCAATCCCCAGTTATCGAAAGATAAGGGCCAAACGGTCACTGAGGAGTCCATCCCGAAGGAGTGCAGCTGAGCCGCATACCCGCACACTGCTTTCACTTTTCTGCGCGGACAGACACATAACTGCGATTTGCGGTCGCAACGTGTATCCGCGTGTCGCGAGCTGTACCTGCCGTGTGCGGGCGGGGTCTTGGCCGGAAACCAACCGGGCCTTGGGCACCCTGGATTCGGGGTTCCCGAGCCCTCTGCGCATCCCTCGCAGCCAGTCCCGAGGCGCCGGCGCCGGGTGTTCGGATCGGAGGGCGACCCGCTCGGGATCGCCGCAGCTAAGCAATGGCGCGTGGCTCAGATCGCAGGCGACTTCCTCACCTTCGGGCTGACTCGACGTGGCAGAGGGAGCGTGAGGCCATCCGACTCCGGGTGTTCCGATCTGGCATCTGGCATCTGGCATCTGGCATCTGGCGGTCATACTGGCCCTGTTAAGGCGCCCCGCACATTCCCGCTATTTCCAGGGCGGCCGAAGTGCGACAGATCTTCGATCTGTAGCCTTCGGAGGCAGGATCTCTTTGGAGGCGATGCTCATGCCCCATCCCGTTCGCTTTGGCCTCATGGACATGGACCCTCTCACGGGTGCTCAGCCGGTGTGTCTGGGCTCGCCCATGGGTCTCCAGGGGTGGCGCGACAGCGCGGAGGAAGCTGAGCGTCTGGGATTCGACGTGCTGTGGTGCGCCGACCATCTTTTCCACTTCTTGGTGCCGGACGCGCCCTTCATCGACGGTTGGGCCTTGTTGCCAGCGTGGGCCGCGGTTACGACCACCATCCGCCTGGGCGTTCTCATAACAAACCTGTCGTGGCGCTCACCGGTCCAAGTGGCTCGTTCCGCCATCGCCGTCGACCAACTCTCGGCCGGTCGACTCGAACTGGGTGTGGGGACGGGTGCCTTCGGTGACCAGGCCATGGCCGGGATGCTCGATATGACGCCCCGTGAACGGATCGCCCGCCTTCGCGAGGGCGTCGGCGTCCTTGACCGGCTCCTGCGTGGTGACGTGACCCCCTTCGCAGGGGCATACACGACCTACACCGACGCCCATACCGAACCGGGGTGCGTCCAATCCCCTCGCGTGCCGATCACGATCGGTGCTGTGCAACGACGTGCCATTGAGGTGGCGGTCGACCTGGCCGACACATGGAGCACCTATTCAGACCCGCTCCTTTCACGGGACGAGGCACGCAAGGACATCGCGTCTCGTGTCCACATCTTCGAAGAGTTGTGTGCGACAAAAGGGCGTGACCCCGAGGAACAGCGAAGATCCCTACTCGTCCTCAATCCCCTCGACGCCTGGGAGTCGACGAGCACGGTGGGACACATCCTGGAGACCTACGACGGACTTGGGTTCAGCGAGTTCGTTTTCCACCGGCCTCAGGACCGTCGCCGCTCCACGTTCGAACGTGTCGCCCAGGACGTATTGCCCCGACTTCGGAACCAAATCTGAGCAACGGCAGGCATCCAGTGCGTGCCTGGCGGTGGGCGGTCTCAGGCCAGAAGCCGACCGGACCTCGGGCATCCGATTCTCGGGGCGGTCTCAAGCCATCCACGCACCGGTGAAGCGAACAGCGGAAGCTGTCGCCGACCTGGAGATGCAAATGCGTTTCTCAGCTGCGGAGCAGTCCGAGGTGTGGGACTGGTTTGAGGCCGGCGAGTCGATGCGGTCGATCGCCCGTTCCATCGGCCGGCCCCAAGGCGGAGTTCACGGCCTGATCCAGAAGACCGGCGGCATCCGTCCGGTTGCGCCCATGGTGTGGTCCGACGCCCGGATGTCGCTGGCGGAACGGGAGGAGATCTCTCGAGGGCTCGCCACCGGGCTGTCGATGCGGCAGGTAGCGGCCGGGCTGGGCCGAGCACCGTCGACGATCTCTCGAGAGGTTGCGCTCAGCGGGGGTCCGCACCGCTACCGGGCCTGTGAGGCCGAGGCGTCGGCCCGCCGGCGTGCTCGGCGCCCTCGACCGGCCAAGTTCCGCTGGGTGGCGGGTGCCTCAAGCATCCCCGATGTCAGGCCCGATCCAATGCCGAGGGCAGGGCCTAAAGGTCCTCTTCAGTCCACTCAAGAGTCGAGTCCGAGGCAGGACCGAGGTGTCGATCGAACACGATCTTTCCTGCACTCAGTGGTCGTGGCGGATCACCATCACAGGGCACGGTGCGTGATGAGCCACGTAGTCGCTGACCGAACCACGGAACAATCGGCTCAACCAACCT
This sequence comes from uncultured Acidimicrobiaceae bacterium, assembly GCA_963800065.1. Lineage (GTDB taxonomy): Bacteria > Actinomycetota > Acidimicrobiia > Acidimicrobiales > UBA8190 > CAWJFJ01. The sequence goes on from CAWCZO010000008.1 coordinate 223,751, forward strand.
TTGCCCGATGAGCCGATCACTAGCACGTCTGCATTCATTTCTTTGGCCACTTTGACAATAACTTCGCCCGTCCTTTCGTCATTCGGTACCAGACGAACCTCAACCTTGGTCCCGACCACCGAGGCGGTTCGATCCAGTGCAGATCGCCCCTCTGCCGTTGACTTCTTCCAATCCTTGTCCGCCTGCTCGTAGCTTATGCTTGGCCCCTCGATGCCTCCGGCGTCCTCCAAGGGGTCCTCATATTCAGGGATAACCATTGCGAGGACTACGTGAGCTCCGGGGCGCAGTAGGTCCATAGATCGGTGCGCCGCCTCGATCGCAGGCTCAGATCCGTCGGTTGCCACGACTATATTCATGGTGTCCTCCATCGATGCACGGCGACATTGTGTCTCGACCCGGACAGGACGACCAGTTGAAGGCTCTGGGTCCGCCTCAACCGTCCGCTTACGGTGTCCCTCACGTGTCTCCATCTGGACAAGAATGAATGGCGGCCATTATGGCCTGGGCAAACGCTGTTTCACCCGCTGTCTGTTGAGTTGGACTAGCTGGATCTTGAGCCACATTGGCGGGCAAACCGGGACTGAAGTGGAGGAAGTCAGAAGCGAACCAAGATGGATGGGCCTGCGCCTCCTCATTCCAATTCACAACTCGCAGGTTTGAATGATGCTTCCTTGCTTCCTCGATGACCTGATTTATTGCCGTCGCCACGTGCGGTCGATAAAACATAGGGCTGACCCGTGACTTCGCATTGACGACGACAATGCATCGATTCTGCGCGCTCTGCAGCAAGTGATTTAGTAGGTCGGAATATTCCCGCACAGTCACCAGCCCTCTCGCAACTTGGGCTGCGTCATTCGACGCCGTCTCGACCACGATGATTCCAAGGTTCGCCGTTCCAAGATCTCTTGACAGCTCACTCTGCGCCCACGAAGACGACAACGCATGACCCGGGTCGACGGACACATGGCTGAAGTAACCGGCTTCAAAGAACTCCGCCTCTAGCGAAGTCTTGGCCTGCCAGGTGAGGGAATCGCCAACAATTGCGACACCACGGGCACTCGGTGTAGTCGGAGTATTCCGTGGAGAGAATCGCGGACCCTCCGGGCTCTCTAACCACCCGATGGTCAACAGAGTCGCCACTGCCAAACAGCCCACGCCGACATACCGCCAAACGCCCATACCTCCAGCGTGAAGCGATACGGAGGCAATGGCCAGGGTCAAACGTCACATACGTCGAAAAGTCATGGGCTGAGAGGTTACATTTCGTTGAGGGAGCTAGAGTCAGGGGTCTGCCGCGGGTCTGGTTGACAACGGTATTGACTGATCAGGCTGCCACCTCACGACCGGTGAAGGCGAGTTCGAACTCGACAGGCGTCAGCCGGGCCAAGTGCACGCTGACGACGGCGGCGGTAGTAGGTGTGCTCGATCCAGGTGACGATGGCGTAGTGCAGCTCGCTGCGGGTGGCCCAGCGTCGGCGGTTGAGCACGTTCTTCTGGAGCAATGAGTGGAACGACTCCATGGGGGCGTTGTCGCCAGCAGCGGCCACCCGGCCCATCGAGCCGGTGAGACCGGCGGCTGTCAGCAGCGCCCGGAAGGCCCGGGATCGAAATTGGGTGAAATCAACTGGTCGTCGCAACACCTCGACTTTGGAGGTGGCAGATGGCGACAATGCGAGAGCGTCAGCGGGCAGCCCAGCTCTATCGAGGGCAGATCCCGTCACCGGGACGGCCAACGATCGCCTGGCGTCAAGACCGGGTCAGGTTCTGGGCGGCGATCGCTCGCGGCCTGAAGACCGACGACGCGGGCGTGGAGGCGGGCGTCTCATCCCCCGTGGCCTACCGGTGGTTCCGTCACGCTGGCGGTGTGAATCCCTGCCTTCCCCAGACAGTGACGGGCCGCTACTTGTCGTTCTCGGAGCGTGAGGACATCGCCATCTGGCGTGCACAGAAGCTCGGTGTGCGAGAGATCGCGCGGCGGTTGAACCGAAGCCCCTCGACGATTTCGAGAGAGCTCCGCCGCAATGCCTCGACTCGCACCTTTCGTCTCGAGTACAAGGCCTCAACGGCTCAGTGGCATGCCGAGCGCCGTGCACGCAGACCCAAGGTGGCCAAGATGGTTACCAACGAGTCCCTGCGCGACTACGTCCAGGAGCGATTGTCCGGCGTGAAGAGAACAGCCGATGGCCGCCTCGTCGGCCCGCCTGGTCCAAAGTGGAACGGGAAGGGCAAGCCCCATCGGGCCGATCGCCGCTGGGTGAAGGGCTGGAGTCCCGAACAGATCTCCAAGCGGCTGAAGGTCGATTTCCCCGATGATGAGTCCATGCGGGTCAGCCCCGAGGCGATCTACCAGGCGCTCTACGTCCAAGGCCGAGGGGCCCTCAAACGGGAGCTAGTGCCCCATCAAGCAACGTTTGCGCGCTTTACCAGCTCACGCAGTGTTTTGTCCTGAGCGTTGCGGTTGCGCCAGATAATGTAGCGACGGATCATCGAGTTCTGCTCTTCGTGTGAGCGGTGGTCGGTGCCATCCAAGGTGAAATACCGCAGTGCCTGGAACTGCGCCTCGATCCGGTTCAGCCAGCTGGCGTTGGTGGGCACGTAGGCCAGTTCGACATTGTGGTCCTCGGCCCAGTCGCCCACCCGCGTGTCTCTCTGGGTCGACAAATGGGGACTGAAGTTGTCGAGCACGATGGCGATGCGAACTCCGGGTGGGTAGAGGCTGCGCAGGTAGCGGCAGAACTCGAGGAATGTGGTGCGGTCCTTCTTGGTCTTGATGTGACCGTAGATCTTGTCCTGATTCAGGTCGTAGGCGGCCATCAGGTGGCGGACCCCGGCGTGGCGAGTGAAGGTGGCGCGACGACGCCGGCGACGTGATCCTCTGACCCGGTCCTCGTCCTTGACGGCCATCGGGGCCCACTGCTTGCCGGGCCGGGGCAGCAGGTTGAGGGGTCCGAACTCGTCCATGCAGATGATCACCGTGGGGTCGTTTTTCTTGGGTTTGGCCTTGCCATCAGCGATTTCGTAGAGCTCGAGGACCCGGTTCTTCTTGGTCTCGAAGTCCGGGTCGCTCGACTGCTTCCAGGTCTTGATCACTTGAAACGAGACGCCCTCCTCTCGGAGGAGCAGGCGCAGTCCCTCGTGGCTGATGTCGTCGACCACCCCCTCAGCCACCAAGAACTCGGCCAGCTTGGTCAGGCTCCAGGTCGAAAAGGGCAAGCCGTGGTCGACGGGCCGGCTCAAGGCGACCTTCTTGATCTCCCGGCGCTCGGGCAAGGTGAACGTCGGGGGTCGGCCCCCGGCGTACTTGGGCACGAGCGAGTCGAACCCGTCGTCGTTGAAGTTGTGGATCACGGCCCGGACCCGGTCGGGCGAGGTGAAGGCCACCTGGGCGATCTGGGCCACGTCCATACCCTGGGCCGACAGCAGGACCATCTGAGCTCTTCGCCACATCACCACCGACCCCGAGGACCGGCGGACGATCCGCAACAGGCGGTTGCCCTCCTCATTGCTGATCTCTCGAACACGTATCCCGTCCCGCACGTGACCTCCTCATCAGAGAAGACCAAATTCTCCGCGACCCGGGGGTCAGAGTGGTGGACGCGACCCTCCAACATTGCCGGTCACGGCACTAGTGGCTTGCTTGCGGACCGGTCGGGCCTTGCGAGTGCCCCGCTCCCGGTCACAGCAGAAGGTCTGGGGCCACGTCACCCCTGAGGTGATGATCAGTGAGCGACCCGCCGAGGCAGACGATCGTGCCGTCCCCGGGCACTGGGAGGGAGACCTCATCATCGGACTGGAGCGCTCGGCCATCGGCACGGTGGTCGAACGGACCACGAGGTTCGCCATGCTGATCCATCTGCCTCGAGAAGAGGGCTATCGGCACAAGCACACCGTCAAGAACGGACCGGCACTCGCCGGTTACGGAGCGGTCACGATGAAAGACGCTCTCTCCGCCAAGATGACCACCCTCCCAGAGCAGCTCCGCCGATCCCTGACTTGGGACAGAGGCAAGGAGCTCTCTCAACATGCAGCGTTCAAAGTTGAGACCGGCATCCCGGTCTACTTCGCCGACCCACGCAGTCCTTGGCAACGCGGCAGCAACGAGAACACCAACGGACTCCTCCGTCAATACTTCCCCAAAGGCACTGACCTCTCGCGCTGGAACGCTGAAGAGATTGACGCAGTTGCAGAAATGCTCAACAGCCGACCCCGGAAGACTCTTGGTTGGAAGACACCGGCCGAAGCCTTCGACGAGCATGTACATTTGCTCCAGAAAGCCGGTGTTGCGACGATCGATTGAACTCAGTTTGACCGCCCCGGTCCGAGTGAACGACCACCGTCCCGTGCGGCTGCCGCCGGGCGACGGCCGAGCGCAGGGCCGAGGTGGCGAGCTCGGCGGTCATGCGGGGTCCGATGGAGTAGCCCACGATCCGGTTCGAGAACAGGTCCTTCAACGAGCAGCAGTAGAGCTTGCCTTCGGCGGTGGGGTGCTCGGTGATGTCGGTGAGCCAGATGGCGTCGGGCGCCGGGGCGCTGAAGTTGCGCCGTACCAGGTCGTCGTGGACGGCCGGACCAGGGATCTTGCCCGAGCTCCGACGCCCCTTCTTCGTTGTCACCGACCAGATCCGGTGCCGCTTGCACATTCGGTGGACCCGGCCCTCGCCCACCAGATGGCCGGCCCGTTCGAGCTCGTCACAGATGAAGCGGTAGCCGAACTCGGGATCATCGCCGTGAATGTCGACGATGGCGTTCACCAGGTGGGCGTCATCGAGGTCACGGCCGCACACGGGCCTGGCCTGCCACTTGTAGAACGCCTGGGGAGTGAAGCCGAGCACCCCGCAGGTCACCGTGACGGGGATCCCGTCAGCGGCCAGCTCCTGGACCAGCGGGAAGGTCATTTTGGGAGCTGCTCCCGGGCGAAGTAGGCGGCCGCCCTCCGCAGGATCTCGTTCTCCATCTCAAGCCGGCGCTTCTCCCGGCGCAGGTGGACGATCTCGGCCTGCTCGGTGCTCGTCAGGCCGTCTTTGATCCCGTCATCGATGTCGCCCTGCTGCATCCAGCGCCGCAGGGTCGACAGCGAGATGTCGAAATCGGCTGCCACCTCGTCGAGCGGCACCGTGCGCCGCCGGGCGACGGCCACCACGTCCCGCTTGAACTCGGCAGGGAACTGCTTGGGCATGGCTCCATCCTTTCTGCCAGGACCATCCTGGCAAAAGAGATGTCAACGAGACCCGCGGCAGACCCATATCGGTCATTGCTAGGTGGCGCGGAAACTGGTGTTTGAGAGGGGTCCTCTCGACAATTCGACCGGGTTGCCGTGCCCGTGCCCCTAGAGTCGAGATTCGAGCAGGGCTGCCATCTCTCGGTACCGCGACACCGGAGCCTCCGGTGAGAGTCGGGGTCAGCTCGTCGTAGAATTGGAGAACAGCGTCGTCGGAGGCGTCGCTGGTAGGTGGGGCGTACTCGATCACGATCGAGCATGAACTACCGGGTGACAGGGCTGACTCACAACTATTGGCGCCGATTGTGAAATCCTCTGGATCGGTACCGTCGATCGAGAACCCGTGCGGATTCAAGGTCGTCAGGCCGGTGTTTGTGATCGTCGCCGAAACCGAGCTCGGTGTCACGCCGGTCGATGCGGCCTCGAGGACATCACTTGACAGATCGGCGGCATAAAATGGCTCGGTGGCGTTGAACGAGATATCGCCGAAAATCGCGGGAGTCGGGGCCCCGGGGTTCTGGAGCGAATCGCAGTGGTACTCGAACATGGCGGCGAAGGACGTGAGCTGGTTGGCCGTGTATGTCGCCTCGAGAACATCGATCCATTCATCACCTGGATTACACGAACTATCCTCTATGGCAAATGAGAATGGGTAATACTTCGGGCTCACGGTGTACACACCGGTGGTTATGCCGGTCCCTCCGGGGCCGGTCACGTCGACCTGATAATAGTCATTCGGATTGCTGCCAAGAAGATAGAAGTCAGCCGGCGTGGTCGTAGAACCTCCATGCAAATCGACGTTGGAGGTTTGGAATTGTGTTCCGGCAAATTGCGCTGGATTCAACCCGGGGACGCTGGAGATCTCTTCACCATCGAAGTTGGCTTCGATGTCCAGGAATGCCTCGGTCAGAGGTTTTGTCGACGTGCTGGAAGACGTGGGCGCCGGAGTCGGAGAGGCCACAGCCGGGGTCCACATTCCGATCGCCACGGTGCAAATTGCGGTCATCGCCCACGCCCGCCTGGAATCCCTCATTGGCCCCCACCCCAATCTGTCCAATTCCAATAACAGCACTGGTTGGTACCCATGGCAATCGCGAAGTCGGCACAAGTCCGATTGCGGACCCCTCGACGACACTTCGTTGTGGCTCCGGCAGGGCCGAGAGGGCTACCCGGTAGGTTCGAAAATCATTGATCTGTTGGTAACGCCGGGGTTAACACGCTTGGCTACGACGAGTCGGCCAACTCCGCGCTCAAAGGCGCCTTCGCCGATGTTCGAGAGGCCTCTTTCGGGTGTTCGGCTAGACCAAGATCTCCGTCCTCCTCGGCTTCACGATCGCCGCTTACAACCTCGACCGCATTCGCGGTCTCAGGGCCAAGCAGGCAAGGACGAGGCCAAGCCGTCCGGCGGGCCGGACGCCGTCAAGGAACTTGGAGTGATTGCATCACCAGGGACGGCGAAACCGTTCCCGCCAAGGCCACAGGGCCGCCGGGCAAACTGACAGACGTCCTCGCAACGAGAAATCGCCCGTGAGGGCGACTTCGACGGGTCTGTCCACGCGAAGGCGATCGTCTCCAAAGCAGAATGCCGGCCCGGAGGCCGGCATTCTGGTTACTCCCTGGGGTGGCGGACGAGTCATGGACTCATCGCCACCTCCAACGGCGGGTTTCACGAAACACTGCGGGTGTCGTTTCATGAACACCCAGCAGTGGGTTGTTCGTGAAACTCCCTTGCCAGGTTCGAAGTGGATCTGGCGGGGGAGTCTCCACAGCCCATGCGGTGGAGTCTCCACATTGACGCTGCCGAATCCAGCCCCGGATTGTGGGCGGCGGAGGTTGGGTATCGCCAGCAACGAGCGATACCGAGCGGTGCGCGCACCGTCTCACGTTTCTAGTGCCGTGACCGGCAATGTTGGAGGGTCGCGTCCACCACTCTGACCCCCGGGTCGCGCAGAATTTGGTCTTCTCTGATGAGGAGGTCACGTGCGGGACGGGATACGTGTTCGAGAGATCAGCAATGAGGAGGGCAACCGCCTGTTGCGGATCGTCCGCCGGTCCTCGGGGTCGGTGGTGATGTGGCGAAGAGCTCAGATGGTCCTGCTGTCGGCCCAGGGTATGGACGTGGCCCAGATCGCCCAGGTGGCCTTCACCTCGCCCGACCGGGTCCGGGCCGTGATCCACAACTTCAACGACGACGGGTTCGACTCGCTCGTGCCCAAGTACGCCGGGGGCCGACCCCCGACGTTCACCTTGCCCGAGCGCCGGGAGATCAAGAAGGTCGCCTTGAGCCGGCCCGTCGACCACGGCTTGCCCTTTTCGACCTGGAGCCTGACCAAGCTGGCCGAGTTCTTGGTGGCTGAGGGGGTGGTCGACGACATCAGCCACGAGGGACTGCGCCTGCTCCTCCGAGAGGAGGGCGTCTCGTTTCAAGTGATCAAGACCTGGAAGCAGTCGAGCGACCCGGACTTCGAGACCAAGAAGAACCGGGTCCTCGAGCTCTACGAAATCGCTGATGGCAAGGCCAAACCCAAGAAAAACGACCCCACGGTGATCATCTGCATGGACGAGTTCGGACCCCTCAACCTGCTGCCCCGGCCCGGCAAGCAGTGGGCCCCGATGGCCGTCAAGGACGAGGACCGGGTCAGAGGATCACGTCGCCGGCGTCGTCGCGCCACCTTCACTCGCCACGCCGGGGTCCGCCACCTGATGGCCGCCTACGACCTGAATCAGGACAAGATCTACGGTCACATCAAGACCAAGAAGGACCGCACCACATTCCTCGAGTTCTGCCGCTACCTGCGCAGCCTCTACCCACCCGGAGTTCGCATCGCCATCGTGCTCGACAACTTCAGTCCCCATTTGTCGACCCAGAGAGACACGCGGGTGGGCGACTGGGCCGAGGACCACAATGTCGAACTGGCCTACGTGCCCACCAACGCCAGCTGGCTGAACCGGATCGAGGCGCAGTTCCAGGCACTGCGGTATTTCACCTTGGATGGCACCGACCACCGCTCACACGAAGAGCAGAACTCGATGATCCGTCGCTACATTATCTGGCGCAACCGCAACGCTCAGGACAAAACACTGCGTGAGCTGGTAAAGCGCGCAAACGTTGCTTGATGGGGCACTAGGTTTTCGGGCACTAGCGACAGTGGGACACCTTTGCCACCCAGACTGGAACGGGCTTGATATCGACTGGGCCGCCACGCTTGCCGACGCCCTTGGGCAACTCGGTGCGAGTGATCCGACCGGGTTCCAGCTCGTCGAAGGGAGCCCTTCCGAGCGCATCCGGGTTTTTCAGACCCCTGGGCGATCTGTACGGCAACCGATCACCCCGAGACGAACTCCCTTCGCCGGAGTCCTTCTATGCCATCGAACACCGTGTTTCAACGTTGGGCTCGATTGGGTCCACGAGTTCTTTGGGCAATTCGATTTCGACCTCGATCCCGGCCAAGGAGACCGTGCTCATGTCGTCGCTGTTGTCGTCAACATGCCGGATGCCCACCTCATCGAGTTGAGAAGACCGGCTCGTGACGAGTGCGGCACCGGTAGTGTTCGCTAATACCATCGAGTCACTTGTGAGTGCGCTTGCGATTGCCACCCCTCCAACCGAGAGGGCACCGACGAGGGCGAGAGATACCAAGGTATGTCGGAGTCTCATCTTTCGTTCACGTCTGGAGTCCATCGCATAGACCTTGACTCACCGAGCTAGGGGTGAGCTGTCACCGACCTGGCATTTGCCTGTGAATCGTCTGCCTTGTCCGCAGCCTTGGGCAGCGCTGAAGACTCCGGGCCCGGCATCCTGGCTCGCAGGGCCCGCTGCCCCTCGACCAGGCCGCTACTCTGGCCCATGGGGCCTCGTAGGGGCCTAGCTGGCCGATCGGGAGCGGGTGATTCCGATCGGTAAGGTGGGTTGCCTTGGCGCAGGCGGGCGACCTGCACCGGCAGCGATGAGCTACCAGTGAGGGTCGTCCACCCACTCCCGCAACTCAGCACCGAACAGGGTGCCGAGTCGATGCCGCACCCGGCGGCGTTCTTCGGCCGGTAGATCGGGTGCACTCGCATACGCCAAGACTGTAAGAGCAGCTCCGGCGGCCCCAAGCGATTCGATACGAACCTCAACTGCTGAAATCAAAGGATCGACCCACGGCTGGAAGATCACCTCCGTCGGCGGCCGGGCCGCAACGATCTGGGGTTGTGACTCGCCGGATAAGAGAGTCAGCCACCGGCTGTGTTCGTCGACGAGCGCATCGTGCATGACCCGAGGCGGTGGGGCGTACTTCCATCGCCTCCCGACGACAACGTGGCCCTCCGGCGATTTCCACGAAGGCTGATGCTTGCTCACTACGGCAAGACTAGGCAAAATGGAACTGTGGCGCCCCGCCGACTTCGGTCGGTGGGGTGAGCCACTTCTAGGGCAGTCGGAGTTCCACTCGTCACGCCAGTGAAATCGCGGCCTTCGGGCCAAGCAGGCGGAGGACGAGGCCAAGCCCGTTCGACGGGCCAAGCGTCGCAAGGGGACGTGGGGCCACGTGATCACGAGGGACAGCGACGGCGTTCCCGCTCAGGCTACGGGTCCACCTGACTAACTGATCCGCCCGCTTTCGCAATGGAAAGACGCCCTTCGGGGCGACTTCGTCGCGTCTGGGGTCGGAGAGCGCTTCGCTTCGTCAATCAGAATGCCGGCCCGGAGGCCGGCATTCTGGGTATTTCCCGGGGTGGCGGACGAGTCATTGACTCATCGCCACCTCCAACGGTGGGTTTCATGAACACAGCGGGTGTCGTTTCATGAACACCCAGCAGTGGAGGTGGCGGGAATCGAACCCGCGTCCTCCGGCTTCTCAACGGGCCTTCTCCGAGCGCAGCCGGCCGCTGAGTCTCGGGACCCTCGCCGCCGCCGGCGAATTCGAGGGTCCCCAGTCATCCTTTGATGTCCCCGGTGGTCGGATGACGACCCCACCAGGTGAGCCCCGCTAGATGACGCCCGCTACCGGCCCGTAGGGCTGAGACCGGACGGACGGGCTACGTATTAAGCAGCCAGCGCGAGTTGAGACTCGGCATTTGTTTTTTGTCCCGGCTCTTTAACGTGGCTCCGGGAACCACGGCTCGCTTCTCCCGTATCGACGACCAGAGTCGAAACCAATCACCCCCTTGTGGGTTGCCGGACCCAGTCTACCGGTCCCTCGGTGGCCGACCCCCGGGGAGAGGGGGTCGCTCGTCGGGATCGGGCCGACCTGATCCCGGACCTGGTCGGAGGGGAATCCGGTGACCGGTGGTCAAGATTGCCGGACCGGATGCCGACGGGATAGGCGTGAAAACCCGTTACCCGACCCCCTCGGCCGCCATGTTGGCCGCCGCCACCCGATTCAAAGAGACCTGGGAGGCGGGGATGCAGCGAAGCGCCGACGGGGAGGTCCTCAGCGACCGCGACATCGTCGAGATGCACGAAGCGTCTCTCGGCCTCATCTGGGCCACCGGGACCATGGACATGCAGGAGGCCCTGGACGTGTTCCACGCCCTCGAGCCCTGAGGCCGGTCCCTCCGCCTCACTGGGCGGCGATGGCGGCCAGGACGTCGAGTCTGGCCGCTCGTCGGGCCGGGAACGACGCCGCCGCCAAGCCGAGGAGGGCGGCGATGATCAGGAAGACGACCAGGTTCGACCCGGGGACGACGATGTCGGTGACGCCCTGCTGTTTGAGGGAGTCGGCCAGGGCCACGCCGAGTCCGGTTCCGACGACGATCCCGATCAGCGCTCCGAAGACGGAGAGGATCACGGCCTCCGACCGGATCATGGCCCGGACCTGACGCCTCCGCATCCCCACCGCCCGCAGCAGCCCGATCTCGTGGGTCCGTTCGAACACCGAGAGCATCAGGGTGTTGACGATCCCGATGAGGGCGATCAGGACGGCCAGGGCCAGGAGCACGTAGACGAGGCCCAGGAGCTGGTTGACCTGTTTCTGCTGGCTCTGCTTGAACTGGGCCTGGGTCTGGATCTTCAGATTGGGGTAGGCCCGGAGTCCGGCCGTGATGGCCCGGGTGCTCGACGGCGTCGCCCCCGCCGCCGTCCGGACGAGGACGGCGACCGGGAGGGGATTGTCGAAGTGGGTCCGATAGAACCGGTCGCTCACCAGGAAACTGCCGAGCAGGGAGTTCGGCTCGTAGATCCCACCCACGCGGATGTGGGTGTTCCCGGTGTAGGCGAACTTGACGGGAACGCTGGACCCCACCCTGAGGTGATCGTTGTCGGCCGTCGTGGTGTCGACCAGGAGCTCGCCGGCGGCCAGAGCGGCCGCTCCCGTGCCGCTGTTCATCCGCAGGATGATCGTCTCGGCCAGGTGGTCGGCCGAGATGGCCGTGAGCGTCGACAAGGAACCGCGGAAGAGGAATTCGTCCGAGTAGACGGTGGAGGCGGCCGTCACTCCCGGGACCCGGCCGGCGGCTGAGGCCGTCGAGGCGCTGATCTCCCCGTTGCCTGCTCCTCCGGAGCTCGAGCTCGAGATGATGTAGTCGGCGCTCAGGGCTTGATCGATGCTGCTGGTGGCCGACCGTGAGACCGATGCCCCGAAGACGGCGATGGTGGAGACGAGAGCCAGGCCGACGAGGAGCGCCGCCGCCGTCTGGGCGGTGCGGCGGGGACTGCGCATCGAGTTCTCGCGGCCGAGCTTCCCCGAGATCCCGAGTAAGGCGGCCAGGGGCCGGCCGATGACGCTGGACATGGGCCGGGCCACCAGCGGGGCGAGCATGCCGATGCCGATGAAGATCCCCACCGCGCCCAGCCCGACCAGCTGGATGGCGGGGGCGGTGAGGCCGACGGCCAGGGCCACGACGCCGCCGGCGGCCAGGGCGGTGCCCAGCAGGATCCGGCGCCGTGACGACTCGGCCCCGGCGACGTCGTGGTCCGAGAGGGCGGCGACGGGCGGGATCCGGACCGCCCGTCGCGCCGGGCTGACGGCCGAGACGACGGTCACGCCCACCCCGACGACGAGGCCGACGACGACCGTCCGCGTCTCGAAGACGAGGTGACCGGAGGGAAGGCCGAACCCGAATCCGTTGAGGACAGCCTCGAGGCCCACCGCCGCCAGTACCCCCAGGGCCAGCCCGATGAGGGATGCCACCACGCCCACGACGGCCGCCTCCAGCAGCACCGAACGGAAGATCTGCCGTCGACTGGCACCGAGGATCCGCAACAGGGCCAGTTCCCGGGCGCGTTGGCCGACGATGATGGAGAAGGTGTTGAAGATGGTGAAGCTCCCCACGAAGAGAGAGATGAAGGCGAAGACGAGGAGCGCCGTCGAGAAGAACCCCAGCGCCTGGTTGATGGAATTGGTGTTCTCCCGGGCCACCGTCTGACCGGTGACGACCTCGGCGTCGCGCGGGAGAACGCGGGCGATGGCGTGCTGGAGCCGGGCCAGGTCGACACCGGGTTTGGCCAGGACGTCGACCGTGTCGTACTGGCCGACGCGGTCGAAGAGCTTCTGGGCGGTGGGCAGGTCGAAGGCCGCCAGGGTGGCGCCGGCCAGGTTGTCGGCGGTGCCGAAGCCCACGATGCCCGTCAGGGTGAAGGTCTGGGGTGGTCCGATCAGCAGGACACGGACCCGGTCGCCGATGTGGAAGTGGTACTTGGCCGCCGTCGAGGCGTCGATGACCACGTCGTCGGGCCCCGCCGGCGGCGAACCGTCGCGGATGTGGAGCGCCGCCATCTGGGGGACGGGGTTGAACGACAAGCCGATGGTCGGCGCCCCCGACGTGCTCACCGCCTTGCCGTCGGGGGCGACGAGCTGGGCGAAGCCCTGGACCCCACCGACGGCGTCCTCGACACCGGGGACACGGCTGACGGTCCGGGCCACCGACTGGGGGATGGGATTGCGGACGGCGGTGCCGGAGGGACCGCTGAAGGCCGCCTTCCCCCGGACCTCGAAGTCGACATGCTGGTAGATGCCGTCGAACAGCGACGTGAAGGTGTTGTGGAGCGTGTCGGTGAGAACGAAGGTGCCGGAGACGAACATGACGCCGATGACGATGGCCAGCGCCGTGAGGGCCAGCCGGAGCTTGTGAGCCAGAAGACCCTTCAGCGTCGCTTTCCACATCGTCAGGTCCCCAGGAGCTTCATCTGTTCGAGGATGGTGTCCGGGGTGGGCGAGGCCAGTTCGCCCACGATCTTGCCGTCGGCCAGGAAGACGACGCGGTCGGCGTAGGCCGCACCACGGGGATCGTGGGTGACCATGGCGATCGTCTGGCCGAATTCGGACACCGAGCGGTGTAGGAACGACAGCATCTCGCCCGACGACTTCGAGTCGAGGTTGCCCGTCGGTTCGTCGGCGAAGATGAGGTCGGGTCGTCCGATCAGGGCGCGGGCGCAGGCCACCCGCTGCTGCTGGCCCCCGGAGAGCTCGGTCGGCCGGTGGGTGAGACGGTCCCTGATGGCCAGCTGGTCGACCAGGAATTCGAACCAGCCGCCGTCGATCTTGTGTCCGGCCAGATCCGCCGGGAGGCTGATGTTCTCCGCCGCCGTCAACGTCGGGACGAGGTTGAAGGACTGGAAGACGAAGCCCAGGCGGTCACGCCGGAGCTTCGTCAGTCCGGTGTCGTCGAGAGCGTCGATGGCCTCGTCGCCGATGAAGACCTGACCGGAGGTGGGGACGTCGAGGCCGGCCATGCAGTGCATCAGGGTCGACTTCCCCGAGCCCGACGGTCCCATGATGGCGGTGAACTCGGCGTGGGCGAACTGCATCGTCACCCCGTCGAGGGCGTGGACGACGGTGGCACCCTTCCCGTACGTCTTGACCAGATCCACCGCCCGGGCGGCCGGTCCCGCCGGGGTCGGGGGAGCGAGGTAGGGAGCACGGGTCATGAGGCGTAGTTTCCCATTCGGAGGACGGATGGCAGAGAACACCGATGGCAGAACACAGATGGCAGAACACAGATGGCAGAACACAGATGGCAGAACACAGATGGCAGAAAAGACAGATGGCAGAAAAGACAGATGGCAGAAAAGACAGAAGGCAGAGAACAAGGAGGCGACGGTGTCCGTGACGATGACTGTGGGGGAGCGCGAGGCATTCCTCGCCGATCTGCACGTAGGCGTCTTGAGCGTGGGCCAGGCGTCTCTCGGTCCGTTGAGCGTCCCCGTTTGGTACACCTATACGGCCGGCGCGGTGATAAGCGTCATCACGGCGGGGAAGAGCCGCAAGGCCAGGCTCATCGCCGAGGCCGGCCGGTTCAGCCTGTGCGCCCAGTCCGAGAGCCCGCCCTACAAGTACGTGAGCGTGGAAGGGCCGGTGACGAGCACCGAGATCCCCGTCGACCCCGAGGAGAGGCGGGAAGAGGCCTACCGGTACCTGGGCCGGGAGTTCGGCGATCTCTACCTGGCCGCCACCGCCGGGGACGCCCCCGGGAGCTGTGTCATCCTGATGACGCCCGAGAACTGGCTGAGCGCCGACTTCGAGAAGGAGTACCGCTGACCGGGGGATCAGTCGTCGCGCTGGCGAGAGGCGCCGCGACCGACGCTCTTGCCGGCGGCGCGCGAGGCCTCGCGTGACGCCTCGCGATCGGCGTCGCGGGCGGCGATGGCGTGGCGCTTGTCGTAGAGGCGTCGCCCCCGGGCCAGGGCCAGCTCGACCTTGGCCCGGCCGTCTCTGAAATAGATCGAGAGGGGGACGAGGGTGAGGGCCTGCTGCTGGGTCTTCCCCATCAGCTCGTCGATCTCGGAGCGGTGGAGGAGGAGCTTGCGCCGCCGTTCGGGATCGTGGGCCCCGAAGCCGGCGGCGTGGATGTAGGGGGGGATGTGGACGCCGAGCAGCCAGGCCTCACCGTCCTCCACCCGGGCGTAGGCGTCCGACAGGGTGACCCGCCCGGCGCGCAGGGACTTCACCTCGCTGCCCTGGAGGGCGACGCCGCACTCGAAGGTCTCCAGGATGTCGTAGTCGTGGCGGGCGCGACGGTTGCGGGAGACCGTCTTGATCCGGTCGCCCTCGGCGCTCGGGGTGGCCGTCCGGTGCCCACGACGACCTGGTCCTTTGGCTGCGGCCACCAGGCGGAGGGTACCCCTTCCGTCACGGCCTCCCGGTAACGTGAGGGCAAATGTTGCGGCTCCCCGCACTCCTCTACACGGAGATCGTCGGCCACTGCCTGAGCGGACTGCCCGACGAGGCGTGCGGGTTGCTGGGAGGCGATCCGGCCACCGGAGCGGTGGCCCGGTGCTACCCGACCCGCAATCTGGCCGCCTCGGCCAAGCTCTACGAGGTCGACCCCGGGCAGCACCTGCGCGCCGACCGCGACGCCGAGGCCAACGGGATGGCCATCATCGGGGTGTTCCACTCCCACACCCACACCGACGCCTACCCGTCGCCCACCGACGTGGCCCAGGCGCCCGATCCCGGCTGGCACTACGTCCTCGTCTCGCTGCGCGACAGCCACCCCATGCTGCGGTCCTACCGGATCGTCGGCGGCCGGATCGACGAGGAGCCGGTGATCGTGGGAGCGGGACCCCGAGAACGGGCCCGGTAGGCTCGGGACCGTGTCCGTCGACGTCCGCCTCCCCACCGTCCTGCGCCCGCACGCCGGTGGCCAGTCCACGGTGACCGCCACCGGTGACACCATCGGCGAGGTCCTGGTCGACCTGGTCCGGAGCTATCCGGGAATGGCCGGGCAGGTCCTGACCGAGGACGGGACGCTGCACCGGTTCGTGAACGTCTACGTCGACGACGACGACGTCCGGTACCTGGAGCAGCTGGCCACCAAGGTCCCCGACGGCGCCACGGTGTCCATCCTGCCCGCCGTGGCCGGTGGCTGCGGGCGCTGAGGCGCCGAGGTGGTCCGTGTCGGCAGTCCCCTCGAGCTGATCGGGAACACACCGCTCGTCGAGGTGAGCGCCCTCAGTCCGAACGACTCCGTCCGGATCCTGGTGAAGCTCGAGGGCCAGAACCCCGGCGGATCGGTGAAGGACAGGATCGCCCTCTCGATGGTGGAGGACGCCGAGAAGGAGGGTCTGCTCACCCCGGGGGCCACCCTCATCGAGCCCTCCTCGGGGAACACCGGGATCGGGCTGGCCCTGGTGGCCCGGTTGAAGGGCTACCACCTGAAGGTGGTCCTCCCCTCCAACGTCTCGATCGAACGCCGGCAGCTCCTGGCCGTGTGGGGGGCCGAGATCATCGAGTCCCCGGGGTCGGAGGGTTCCAACGGGGCCGTCCGGATGGCCGAGCGGATCCACGCCGAGCACCCGGAATGGGTCTTTCTCTACCAGTACGGCAACCGGGCCAACCCCCGGGCCCACTACGAGGGGACCGGACCCGAGATCTGGCGGGACTGTCCCGAGATCACGCACTTCGTGGCCGGGCTGGGGACGTCGGGGACGCTGCTCGGGGTGGGCCGCTATCTGAAGGAGAAGAACCCGGCCATCGCCGTCTGGGCCGTCGAGCCGCCGGCCGGGGAGATGGTGGACGGCCTGCGGAACCTCGACGACGGGTACATCCCGCCCATCTTCACCGAGCTCGGCGGCCGGGAGCTGCTCGACCGGAAGACCATCGTCGACGCCGAGCAGTCGATCGTCTGGACCCGCCGGCTGGCCGAGGTCGGGGTCTTCGCCGGGATCTCGACCGGGGCCGCCCTGGCCGGGGCGGCCAAGTGCGCCGGGGCCATCGAGGCCGGGGTGATCGTGGTGGTCTCGGCCGACGGGGGATGGAAGTACCTGTCCACCGGGGCCTGGACCGACGAGATCGCCGTGGTGGCCGAGCGGGCCCGGAGCACGATCTACTTCTGATGCCGGCTCCCGTCTGATGCCGGTCTGATGCCGGCCCGACGCCGGAAGGCCACCGTGAAGGCGCTGCCCGACCATCTGACGCGGACCGACTCGTGGAACGGGCTGCGCCCGGGGGACCCCGTCGAGATCGAGGGCCCGCCCGGGCGCGGGGCCACCTGGACGTTCCGGGCCCATGTGGCCAACGCCCACAACGGCGCCGAATCGGTCGAGGTCCTGGGCGGGCGTCCGGGCGAGCACCGGGTGCGCTCGTTCCTCCCCGACCAGGTGTTCCCGGCCGGGGCCCGCCGGACGGGGAAGCCCTCGCTGGCCGACGCGCCCCAGCTCCCCCTGGGCTGAGACGTAGCCTCGGGAGCGTGGAGGACAGCCGGCTGTCGGTGGACGACCGTCCCATCGGGATGTTCGACAGCGGGTTCGGGGGCCTGAGCGTGGCCCGGGCCCTCATCGACCTGGCCCCCGCCGAGCACCTGGTCTACGTGGGCGACACCGGTCGCTACCCCTACGGGCCCCGGCCCCTGGCCGAGGTCCGCGCCTACGCCGCCCAGATCGGGCGCTGGCTGGTGGAGGAGCACGACGTGAAGCTGGTGGTGGTGGCCTGCAACACCGCCGCCGCCGCCGGTCTCGACGCCCTGCGCCGGCTCCTCCCCGTCCCCGTCGTCGGGGTCATCGAGCCCGGGGTGCGGTCGTTGGCCATGGCCACCCGGAACCGGAAGGTGGGGGTGATCGGGACGGTGGGGACGATCTCGTCGGGCGCCTACCAGCGCGCCATCAAGGCGCTCTCCGTCCCCCTCCAGCTCAGCTGTGCCGCCTGCCCGGGGTTCGTCGAGTTCGTCGAACGGGGGGACACCCGTTCGGACCAGGTCGTGGTGTTGGCCGAGCGCCTGTTGGCCCCGGTGCGCGAGGCCGGCGTCGACGCCCTTCTCCTGGGCTGCACCCACTATCCCTTCCTGGCCCGGACCATCGCCGACGCCGTGGGGCGCGGCGTGGTCCTCGTCTCGTCGGCCGACGAGACGGCCTTCGACGTGGCCGCCACCCTGGCCGCCGGTCGGATCGGACGCCAGAGCGGCGATCCGGGGGTGGCCCGGTTCTTCTCGTCGGGGGACGTGGCCTGGTTCGGCGACGTCGGGAGCCGGCTGTTCGGCGCCGGCCTCGGCGACGTCGGCGCCGTCTCCTGGGACGCGCCCGAGTGCTGACCCTCACGGTCCTCGGCTGCGACGGGAGCCACGCCGGCGCCGGCGGGGCGGCCAGCGGGTACCTGGTGCGGTCGTGGACCTCGGGGACCACCGTCTGGCTCGACGCCGGACCGGGGACCTTCGCCAACCTCCAACGCTTCTGCGATCCCTCCTCCCTCGACGCCATCGTCCTGTCCCACGAGCACGGCGACCACTGCGGCGACGTGGCCGGCTTCGTGTCGGCGGCCCATTCCACCCTGCGCTGGGAGCGCGATCCCGTCCCCGTCCTGGCCCCACCGGGCGTGCGGGAGAAGATGGGGAAGGAGGCCGAGGGGATCCTCGACTGGCAGACGGTGGGCGACGGTGAGGGGAGATCCGTCGGTGGGTTGCGGCTGACCTTCTCGCAAACCGATCACGGACCCGTGACCCTGGCCGTCCGTCTCGAAGGCGACGGGACCGCCCTCGGCTACTCTGCCGATTCCGGGCCGGGATGGGCGCTGGGCGCCCTCGGATCCGGTCTCGAGCTCGCTTTGTGCGAGGCCACCTACACGAAGGACCACGAAGGGACGTTGCGGCACATGAGCGCCAGACAGGCCGGATCGACAGCCAGGGCGGCCAAGGCGCGCCGGTTGGTGGTGACCCACCGGTGGCCCACCGTGGCCGCCGAGGCCGTCCGCGCCGAGGCGGCCGACGCCTTTCGTGGTCCGGTGGCCCAGGCCGCCGTGGGCCGGGGCTACTCGCTGTGAGCGCCGCCGACCCCCGGACCCGCCGCAAGGACGGACGCGGGGTCGAGGACCTCCGGCCCGTCGGTTTCGTCCGCGACTTCACCGAGTTCGCCCCGGGATCGGTCCTCGTCTCCATGGGGAAGACCAAGGTCCTGTGCACGGCCTCGGTGGAGGAGCGGGTCCCGCCGTGGATGCGCGGGAGCGGGAAGGGGTGGGTCACCGCCGAGTACTCGCTGCTGCCCGGATCATCGGCCGAGCGGATCGGGCGGGAGGCGGCCAAGGGGAAGCAGTCGGGCCGGACCCAGGAGATCCAGCGCCTGATCGGCCGGTCGCTGCGGGCCGTGACCGACGTGGTGGCCATGGGCGAGCTCCAGGTGACGGTGGACTGTGACGTCCTCCAGGCCGACGGGGGCACCCGGACGGCCTCGATCTGCGGCGCCTACGTGGCCCTCCACGACTGCTTCAGCCGGCTCATCCAGAAGGGTCAACTCTCGGCCCAGCCCCTGGGCGACGCCTGCGCGGCGGTGTCGGTGGGGATCGTCGACGCCGCCTGCCTCCTCGACCTCGACTACTCCGAGGACTCGCGCGCCGAGGTGGACATGAACGTGGTGATGACCGGATCGGGACGCTTCATCGAGGTCCAGGGGACGGCCGAGGGGATGCCCTTCTCCCGTGGCGAGCTCGACGAGCTCCTGGCCCTGGCCGAGCACGGGATCGCCACCCTCCTCGACGAGCAGGCCGCCGTCCTGGCCGAGGCCCCCGCCCCCCGATGACGGGGCGGCTGTCCTTCGTCCTGGCCACCGCCAACCCCGACAAGGCCCGGGAGATCGTGGCCATCGTCTACGGCGTGGCCGGCGACACCGTCGAGCTGCGGCCCCGGCCCGCCGACGTCCCCGACGTGGAGGAGACGGGCGACACCCTGGAGGAGAACGCCCGGTTGAAGGCCCGGGGCCTCGTCGAGGCCACCGGCCTGGCTGCCATCGCCGACGACACCGGACTGGAGGTCGACGCCCTCGGTGGTGCCCCCGGCGTGTACTCGGCCCGCTTCGCCGGCCCCGAGGCCCGCTACGCCGACAACGTGGCCAAGCTCCTGGTCGAGATGGACTCCGTCCTCGTCACCGGTGACGTCGGGCGCCGAGCCCGCTTCCGGACCGTGGCCATCGCCTGCTTTCCCGACGGGCGCGAGCTGGTGGCCGACGGTGTGGTCGAAGGCGTCATCGCCACCGACGGCCGGGGGACGGGAGGCTTCGGGTACGACCCCGTCTTCGTCCCCGATGGCGGCGACGGGCGGACCTACGCCGAGATGAGCCTGGCCGAGAAGAGCGTGCTCTCGCACCGGGGGAAGGCGTTTCGCGCCCTCGCCGCCGGGCTGTTGGCCTGATCCTCCCCGCTCAGCGCAGGCGCCAGTCCACCCGCTGACCGGAGGCGAACCGGGCCTGGCCCTCGGCCAGGGCACCGGGGTCGTTGCCCAGCCCGACGAAGGCCCAGCCGAGGCCCAGGGCCTGGGCCCGTGACAGCTCGCGTCCGGCCCACAGGGCCCGGAGCGTCCCCTGGACGGCGATGGGGTGGGAACGGGCGATGACCCCGGCCGCCCAGCCGGCGCGCTCTTTGAGCTCGGGGCCGGGGACGACCTCGGTGACGAGCCCGATCTGCAGGGCGCGCTGGGCGCTCATCCGCTCCTCGCTGCCCAGGAGGGTCAGCCGGACGAGGTCGCCGAAGGGCATCCGGCCCGTCATCTGGAGCGGCTCGAAGGAGGCGGCCATGTTGAAGGTGAGATGGGGATCGAAGAAGGTGGCGTGGTCGGCGGCGATCATGAAGTCGACCTCGCCCAGCATGTAGAAGGCACCCCCGCAGGCGATCCCGTTCACCGCCGCGATGACCGGCTTCCAGAGGTCGTTGGACTTCGGGCCCAGGTTGTCGCCGGGGTCGTCGAACATGAAGGGGGTCGTCCCCGACCCGATCCGGACCGAGTCGTCCCCGATCTCGGGCCCCGACCGGGCGCCGCTGCGGCCCGACCGCGGCCCCTCGGCCAGGGCTTCGGAGCGGTCGATGCCGGTGCAGAAGGCCTTGTCCCCGGCCCCGGTGAGGACGACCACGCGGACGTCGTCGTGGCGCCGGAGCCACCGCCAGAGGTCGCGGAGCTCCCGCTGCATGGTCGTGTTGAAGGAGTTGAGGACGTCGGGGCGGTTGAGGGTGACCCAGGCCACGCCGTCGGACTCCTCGTAGGCGAGCGTCTCGAAGTCGGGCATCGGCGGCGACGGTAGCAGGACCCGGTGTTTCGCCCCGAAACGCCGGCCCCCGCTACGGTGTCTGGCTGACCGGAGCGGGGAGGGAGCGACGATGTCCGAGGACGACCTGAAGAAGCTGATCGGGAAGCCGATGAGCAAGTCGACCGTGGTCGTCGAGCGCGGCCCCGTCTCCAACTTCGCCGTCGCCGTCGGCGACCGCAACCCCGTCTACCGCGATCCCCGGGCGGCCCGGGAGGCCGGCTTCGAGGCCATCCCCGCCCCTCCCACGTGGCCCTTCGTGATGCAGTCGTGGGGCGAGTTCGCCGAGCTCCAGCCGGGGGACAAGCCCAAGGCCAACGCCATGGCCGACGTCATCGGGCCCCTGATGGCCGGCGGCGGCCTCATCCTCCACGGCGAGCAGGAGTTCACCTACCACCGCCCCGTCTTCGTCGGCGACGTCCTCGAGGGGGAGGGGAAGGTGGTCGACGCCTACGCCAAAGAGTCCAAGGGCCGGACCATGACCTTCATCGTCACCGAGACGGTCTGGAAGGACGCCAACACGGGCGAGCCCGTCGTCAGCTCGAAGTTCAATCTCATCCACCGGGGATGACCCCGGTGGGTTCCCCGACGGGTTGACCGGGGCGGGGCGCCCCTCGATCGTCGGCCCCGGCTACCGGCGGCTCACCGCCGGGATGGTCCTCGTCGTCTCCTTCATCGCCTTCGAGGCCATCGCCGTGGCCACCGTCCTCCCCGTCGTAGTCCGCCACCTGGGCGGGATCCGCCTCTACGGCTGGGCCTTCTCCGCCTTCATGCTGGCCCAGCTGGTGGGGATCGTGGTGGCCGGTCCCCTGGTCGACCGCATCGGGATGCTCCGGCCCACCCTGGTGGCCGCCGCCCTCTTCTGCGCCGGCCTCCTCGTCGACGGGACGGCGCCCTCCATGGTGGTCCTCGTCGTCGGCCGCGTCGTCCAGGGCGTCGGGGCCGGCGTCCTCGTCGTCGCCCTGAACGTCCTCGTGGGCCGGGGGTACCCGCCGCCCCTGCGGCCCCGGGCCTACGCCGCGATGTCCACCGCCTGGGTCATCCCCGGCGTGGTGGGCCCGGCCGTGGCCGGGCTGGTGGCCGAGGAGATCTCCTGGCGGCTGGTCTTCCTGGCCCTCGTCCCCGCCGTCGTGGTGGCCGCCGCCATCGCCCTGCCCGCCATCTCCCACGCCGACGCCTCCGGCGGCTCGATCCCCGGCGGCTCGATCCCCGGCGGCTCGATCCCCGGCGGGGGGAGGGGCTCCGCCGGCGGCGACCAGCGGCCCGGGATCGGCGTGGCCGTGGCCCTGGCCGGCGGGACCGCCCTCCTCATCGAGGCCCTGGCGGCCCGGCGGGCGGTGCTCTCGCCCGTCCTCGCCCTTCTCGGCCTCGGCCTGGTCGTCCCCGCCCTGCGGGCCGTCGTTCCGCGGCGCCGGCCGTCAGCGGGGCCGGGGCCCGACCACCGACAGCTGGGCACCATGGGGGTGGCGGCCCTGGTGAACCTGGGCTTCTTCTCGGCCGAGGCCTTCCTCCCCCTGTCGCTCACCTCGCTGCACCACCGCAGCGTGACCGAGGCCGGCGTCGTCCTGACCGTGGCGGCGCTCACCTGGACGGCCGGGTCCTGGATCCAGGCCCGCTACGTGGCCCGGTGGGGGCCGCGCCGGCTGTGCTCGACGGGACTAGCCCTGGTGGCCCTGGGCGTGTCCGGAGTGGGGACCCTCGACTGGTCGTCCACGCCGTGGTGGGTGGGATTCGTGGCCTGGGGGGTGGCCGGGGCCGGGATGGGCCTCTCCTACGCCACCACCACCCTGGTGGTCCTCTCGAGCGCCGGGGAGGGCCGCCAGGGGGGTCCCATCTCCGCCATGCAGGTCCTCGTCACCCTGGGGGTGGCCGTCGGTTCCGGTGTGGGCGGGGCGGCGCTGGCCCTCTCCATCGCCCTCGGCCACGGCCGGGCGCCGGGGCTGCGGGCCCTCGACGCCACCGCCGTGGTGGCCGTCCTGGTGGGCATGGCGCTCACCGTCACCGTCCCCCGGACCGTCCCGACGGCGGACCCGGCCGATCCGGAGCGGCCCGGCGGGACCATGGTAGAAACGGCGCCGTGAAGACCTCCCTGCTCAACGGGGCACAATGGGCGGCCGTCCTCCGGATCGGGCTGGGGCTGTGGTGGCTCGAGAGCTTCCGTCACAAGAACCTGGAGGCCTGGATCAAGCGGCAGGCGGGGATCAACTGGGCCGCCGACATCGCCGCCAAGCACAAATTCAAGGTCGTCGGGAAGGGCTTCGACGCCGTCGTCAAGCCCCGACCGAAGACGATGACCTGGATCATCTTGATGAGCGAGCTCTCGCTCGGCCTGGGGCTCACCCTCGGCTTCCTCACCCCGGTGGCCGCCTTCGCCAGCATCGCCCTCAACCTCCTCTACTTCGTCCTGATGATCCACGACTGGGCCGAGCAGGGGCAGAACGCCATGATGATCCTGGCCGCCGTCGTCATCCTCGGTCTCCACGGATGGCAGGTCTGGTCGATCGACCACCTGGTCCACATCTTCGGAGCCTGACGCCGGGGCTGATCGCGGTCGTCCCCTACGGCGCCGCCGTGGCCTGGAGGACGATCCCGTTGCCGTCGGGATCGTCGAAGGTGACGAAGCGGCCCCAGGGGGCCTCCTCGATGGCGCCGGCGATGGCGACCCCCCGGGCGCGCAGCGTCTCGACGTCGGCCTCGAAGTCGTCGCTCTCGACCACGATCCCCTTGGTCGAACCCGCCGGCATCGTCTCGAACCAGGTGACGAGCGTGACCGAGGTCTCGGCGCCGGGCGGCCGGACCTGGACCCACCGCCGGTCCGGCCCCATCGGGTCGTCCCGGACGAGCTCGAAGCCGAGGACGTCGACGTAGAACTCCCGGGCCCGGTCCTGATCGGTCACCGGGAGCGAGAAGAGCTGGACCTTGGTCGTCGCCATGGCCCCACCCTAGGGAGGCCGACCTGTTGGCTCCAACGGTCCCGGGGGGCGTAACTTGTTCCAGTTTCGCCGGCCCACTCTCCGGCCCGGCTCACGACAGCTCGCGACAGACGGAAGGTGAACGGGAATGCCGATCGGGATCGGGGAGGACCACGAGGAGCTGCGGCGGACGGTGCGCCGCTGGGTCGAGACCCGGTGCCCGCCGGAGGTCCCCCGGGCCCTTCTCGACGCCCCCTCCGAGAGCCTGCCCGTCTTCTGGGACGAACTCGCCGGCCAGGGTTGGCTGGGGATCCACGTGGCCGAGGAATACGGCGGTCAGGGCTTCGGCCTGGTGGAGCTGGCCGTGGTGGTCGAGGAGCTGGCCCGCGCCGCCGCCCCCGGTCCGGTCCTCACCACCATGCTGGCCGCCGCCGTCCTGGCCGGATCGTCGGACCCCGCCGACGCCAAGGAGCTGCTGCCCCGGATCGTCGACGGGAGCATGCCGGCCGTCGTGAGCCTGCCCGGCAGCGGCTGTCTGTCGGCCGTCACCGGAGCCGACGGATCGGTGACCCTGAATGGGACCGTCCGCCCCGTCCTGGCCGCCGGCGCCGGCGCCCGCCTGGTTCTCGTGCCGGCCCACCCCTCCGATGCGCCCGGTGCGACGTTCTGGTGCGCCCTCGAGCTCGACGCCGCCGGGGTCAGCGTGGAGCCGCTGGCCAGCCTGGACCCGACCCGGCGGGTGGCGGCCGTCGCCGTGACCGGTGCCGTCGTCGCCCCCGAGCGCCGCTTGGGGGGGGTGACCACCGGGCTGGTGAACGAACGGGCCCTGGCCGTGGCCGCCGCCGAGTGCGCCGGCGGGGCCCGGTGGTGTCTGGAGACGGCCACCGACTACGCCAAGGACCGCCGCCAGTTCGGCCGGGCCATCGGCCAGTTCCAGGCCGTCAAGCACCGGCTGGCCGACATGCTGGTCTCCGTCGAGCAGGTCACGGCCCTGGCCTGGGACGCCGCCCGGGCCACCGACGGCGGCGACGCCGATCAGGCCGAGCTGGCTTCCGTGCTGGCCGGAGCGCTCGGCTTCGATGCCTATGTGGAGGCGGCCAAGGGGTGCGTCCAGGTCCTCGGGGGGATGGGCTTCACCTGGGAGCACGACGCCCACATCCATCTGCGCCGCGCCCTCTCCCTGCGGCAGCTGCACGGAGGATCACCGGCGCTTCGTCGGGCGGCATCGGCGGCGGCGCTCTCGGGCCGACGCCGGATGCTCACCACCGAGCTGCCGCCGGACGCCGAGAGCCTGCGGGGCGAGATCCACGCCATCGTGGCCGAGATCGCCGCCGCCTCGGGCACCACCGAGAAGCGCCGGCTGATCGTGGCCCACGGGCTGCTGGCCCCCCACTGGCCCGTCCCCTACGGACGCGGCGCCGGTCCCGTCGAGCAGCTGGTCATCGACGAGGAGATGGCCGCCGCCGGGGTGTTCCGGCCGTCCATCGCCGTGGGGGCGTGGGCCCTGCCCACCATCATCGCCCACGGGACGCCCGAGCAGCAGGAGCGCTTCGTCGGCCCCACCCTGGAGGGGAAGATCGGATGGTGCCAGCTCTTCAGCGAGCCGGGGGCGGGCAGCGACCTCGCCGCGCTGTCGATGCGGGCCACCCGTGACGGCGCCGGCTTCGTCCTGAACGGCCAGAAGGTGTGGACGTCGATGGCCCAGAAGGCCGACTGGGGGATCTGCCTGGCCCGGACCGACCCCGAGGCGCCCAAGCACGAGGGGATCACCTACTTCCTGGTCGACATGCGCAGCGACGGGATCGAGGTCCGGCCGTTGCGCGAGATCACCGGCGCGGCCATGTTCAACGAGGTCTTCTTCACCGACGTCTTCGTTCCCGACGACTGCGTGGTGGGCGCCGTCAACGGCGGCTGGCGGCTGGCCCGGACCACTCTGGCCAACGAGCGGGTCTCGATGTCGTCGGGGGCCAGTTTCGGGCTGGGGATCGAGGCCATGCTGGGCTCGCTCGACAGCGGTCCCTGGGCCGACGACGCCGTCGTCCTCGACGAGATCGGGGGACTGCTGGCCGAGGCCCAGTCCATCGCCCTCCTCGGGGCGCGGACCACGCTCCGCTCGGTCTCGGGGGTGGAGCCGGGCCCCGAGGCGAGCGTCCGGAAGCTGCTGGGGGTGGAGCACGAGCAGCGGGTCCAGGAGCTCGGTCTCGTCCTCCTGGGCGCCGACGGGGCGTCGACCGAGGGCGCCGGGGCCCAGTGGAGCCACGGCTTCCTCTCCACCCGGTGCCTCACCATCGCCGGCGGGACGTCGGAGGTCCAGCGCAACGTGATCGGCGAGCGGATCCTCGGACTCCCCCGGGATCCGGAGCCGGGACAGTGACGGCGGTTTGACAAGATCCGGCCGCGGACCGCAAGCTGCGGCCGCCCCGGACGGCACCACCCCGGGCGCAAGGACACGGAAGGGGACGACGACATGGCCGGCGGGACACTGCATTTCGAGGACGTCACAGAAGGCGACGAGGCTCCGGCCACCAGCCACACGCTCACCCGCACCGACCTGGTCCGCTACGCCGGGGCCTCGGGGGACTACAACCCCATGCACCACGACGAGATCGCCGCCACCGCCGCCGGGCAGCCGAGCGTCTTCGGGCACGGGATGTTCTCCATGGGCCTGCTGGGGACGGCCCTCACCGATTACGTGGGGGCCGGGAACGTCCGCCACTACCAGGTGCGGTTCAGCCGCCAGACCTGGCCCGGCGAGGAGCTGACGACCAGGATCGTGGTCAAGGGCAAGCGCGTCGAGGACGCCGGGAACTTGGTCGACCTGGAATGCTCCCTGGCCAACGCCGACGGCGAGGTCAAGGTGGTGGGCGAGGCCACCGCCGTTCTCCCCAGCCGGGGTTGATCCCGGCCGGAGTGGTCTAGCCGGAGTGGTCGAGCCGGAGTTCCCTAGAAGGCCCCGAACGGGGGCACCGACGACTTGTGGGTCTTGAAGAGGGTCGCCTTGTTGTCGGCCAGCTCCTTCGGGGTCCAGCCGCTGTCGCGCTTCAGCTCACCGGCCGGCTGCCATCCCTGCATGACCCAGACCGACCCGCCGTAGACGACGAAGTTCTGCCCGTTCACGTCGGCGGCCTCGGGGCTGGCCAGGAAGGCCACCAGAGGGGCCACGTTCTCGGGCCCGAAGGCGTCGAACTTCCCCTCCTCGGCCTTGGCCATGTCGCCGAAGAGGTCCTCGGTCATCCGGGTCCGGGCCCGCGGCGAGATGGCGTTGACGGTCACCCCGTAGCGTTCGAGCTCGCGGCCGAGGACGATCGTCATGGCGGCGATCCCGGCCTTGGCGGCGCCGTAGTTGGCCTGGCCGGCGTTACCGAAGAGGCCGGCCTCCGAGGCGGTGTTGATGATGCGGCCGGAGACCTCCTCGCCACCCTTGGAGCGGTTCCGCCAGTGGATGGCGGCGAAGTGGGAGGGGGCGAAGTGGCCCTTCAGGTGGACCCGGATGACGTCGTCCCAGTCGGACTCCTCCATGTTGAACGACATCTTGTCCCGGAGGATGCCGGCGTTGTTGACCAGGATGTCGAGCTGACCCCAGGTGTCGACGGCCTGCTTGACCAGATTCTCGGCCCCCGTCCAGGAGCTCACGTCGTCCGGGTTGAGCGCAGCCTCGCCGCCGGCGGCCTTGATGTCCTCGACCGTCTGCTGGGCGGGGTGGGCGTCGGCCCCGGCCCCGTCACGGGAGGCGCCCACGTCGTTGACGATCACCTTGGCGCCCTCGGAGGCCAGAAGCAGCGCCTCAGCGCGTCCGATGCCACGGCCCGCGCCCGTGACGATGGCGACCTTGCCGTCGAGCATGCCCATCAGGTGACCTCCTCAGCTCACACACCGGCCCGGGGACCGGCGCCCGACCGCGCCACGTTGACGTCGGCTCGGGAACCCGGGCAGCATGGCCGATGGCCCGAGCCAGGGTCAACACGGGGCGGGGGCCGTGGGATCATGACGCCCGCCCGCCGAGACGCAGGAGAACGTCCAGCCATGGCCCCAACCCGATTCGACCTCCCCACCCCGGACGAGTTCACCCGGCCGTGGTGGGACGCCGCGGCCGAGGGGCGCCTGGTCATCTCCCGCTGCGCCACCTGCGGCGAGGCCCACTACTACCCCCGGCCCTTCTGTCCCCGCTGCGGGGGCGACGACGTCTCGTGGGAGGACGCCGGCGGGGGGGCCACCCTCTACACCTGGTCCGTCGTCCACCAGAACGACCTGCCGCCGTTCAACGAGAAGGTCCCCTACGTGGCCGCCGTGGTCGACCTCGACGAGGGGCCGCGGATGATGACCAACGTCGTCGGCTGCGAGTTCGACGATCTCCGGGTGGGGATGGCCCTGCGGGTCGACTTCGAGGACATCGGCGAGGGCTTCCACATCCCTGTCTTCCGTCCCGCCACCTGAGGAGCCGGCGTCATGAGTGGCCCCGAGGGTCGGGTGGCGCTGGTCACCGGGGGGAGCCGGGGGATCGGCCGGGCCTGCGCCCTGGCCCTGGCCGGTGCCGGCTGCGACGTGGCGGTCAACTACCGCCGCGACGCCGACGCCGCCGCCGAGACGGTGCGGGCCATCGAGGCCACCGGGCGCCGTGCCGTGGCCTACCGGGCCTCGGTCGACGTGATGGAGGACGACGAAGCGATGGCCCAGTCGGTCCTCGACGACTTCGGCGTGATCGACATCCTCGTCCACTCGGCCGGGATCGCCAGCCGGGGGACGTCGGTGGTGAAGACGGACCCCGACGAGCTCGACCGGGTCCTGCGCACCCATGCCGTGGCCGCCCACCATCTGTGCCGGCTCCTCGTCCCCTCCATGCGCAACCGCCCCCGGGGCGACGTCGTGTTCGTCTCCAGCGTGGCCGCCCGACTGCTGGCCGCCAACGGCGCGCCCTACAACATGGCCAAGGCGGCGCTCGAGGCGTTGGCCATGACACTGGCCAAGGAGGAGCTCCGCCACGGCATCCACGTCAACGTCGTCGCCCCCGGGCTCGTCGACACCGAGATGGGGCGCCGGCTGGTGAAGGGGGCCATGGGGATCGAGGACATCTCCTCGCTCGACGCCACCGCCCCCTTCGGCCGCGTCTGCCGGCCCGAGGACGTCGCCGGCGTCGTCGCCTTCCTCTGTTCGGATGAGGCCGGTTACCTCACCGGTCAGGTGATCTCGGTCGACGGAGGCGCCTGAGCCGTCTCCCGTGCCTGCATCGGCGTCAAGGTAGGCCGCTGAGCTGCCGATATGTCCCTGTGGATCAGCCGCGCCCAGGGAACGACGATTCGGGCGCCGGCACGACCTTCCTGACCCGGGTACGGACGAGCGTGGCCGACCCGGCGCTGTTCGCCAACCCCCCGGTCGCCGCCCTGTTCTGTCTGTTCCGGTGGCTCCACTACATCGCCCCCGAGCCCTACTGGCTCTACATCGTCGTGGTGGTGGGCGGGGGGGCCGCCAGCGTCGTGTCCTCGGCCCTGTGGGCGGACACCGGGCGCCGGTGGCACATGAGCGCCCACGTCGCCGCCAACATGGCAGTGATCGCTCTCGTCACCTACACCACGGGGTGGGGTCCGATCCTGGCCATCGGTTTCCTCTTCGGGGCCGCCGCCGCCCTCCAGCATTTCGGGTCGATGGCGAAATGGCCCTGCCTGGTCTCGACCGCCGCCGTCGTCGTCGTCGGTCAACTGGCCATCGCCCTCCACCTCGCCCCGACACTGATCCACGGGCCCCTCATCCAGGGAGTGGCCGCCCTCGGTCTCATCGGTGTCCTCCTGGTGATCGAGTTCTTCGGACGGGCCACGGCCGAGCGTGAACAGGTCGAGCTCGAGCTGCGACAGTCCGAGCGACGGTTCAAGGCGCTCGTGTCCAATGCCGCCGACATCATCGTCGTGACCGACCAGGCCGGGATCATGCAATACGTCAGCCCCGCCTTCGACCGCATTCTGGGGCGCTCGGCCGATCCCTACCGGAACGAGTCGTTGGGCCACTTCATGCACCCCGACGACCTGGAGCGCATCGCCAGTGAGTTCCCGCCGCTCCTGGAGGACCCTTCACTGGTCCTCACCACCGCCGTGCGCAGCCGGGATGCCGAGGGCCGGTGGCGGCACTTCGAGGCCACCATCACGAACCGGCTGGACGACCCCGACGTGCACGGCATCGTGGGCAACCTCCACGACATCACCGAGCTACGCGGGGCGCACGAGCGCTTCCGCTCGGCGTTCGAGAACGCCCCCATCGGGATGGCCATGGCCGACCTGAAGGGCCGGATCATCCGAGCCAATCCCGCCATGGGCGATATCGTCGGCCGGCTCCCGGAGGATCTGGTCGGGGTGAGCGTCCACGACCTCACACACCCCGACGACCGGGAGACGAGTCGGGCTGAGATGCAGCACCTCGTCTCGACGGGCTCGACCGGTTACCAGATCGAGAAGCGCTACCTCCACTGCGACGGGCACGAGGTCTGGGTATCGGTGAGCGTCTCGTGCGTGCAGGACGAGCAGGAACGACCGCTCTACCTGATCGGACAGATCGAGGACGTGACCGAGCGGCGAGCGCTGCGCGAGCGCCTGGCCTTCGCCGCCATCCACGACCCGCTCACGGGCCTGCCGAACCGCGAGTTGTTCATGGACCGCCTCGAGGTGGCTCTCCGCCATGCCGACCGGGGCCGACAAAGCGTGGCCGTGTTATTCCTCGACCTCGATCGCTTCAAGCTCATCAACGACAGCCTGGGCCATGATGTCGGCGATCAGGCTCTGCGTGCGGTGGCCGACCGGTTGAAGAGCGTCATGCGGGCCAGCGACACGTTGGCCCGTTTCGGCGGCGACGAGTTCACCGTCCTGTGCGATCAGGTCTCCGACGAAATCGACGCCATCGAGGTGGCCCAACGGCTGGTGGTGGTCATGGGACAGCCGCTCGCTCTGGAGAGCGGCGAGGTCTTCGTCTCCCTGAGCGTCGGGATCGCCCTGTCGAGCCAGGGAGATTCGGGAGCCGTGATACTGCGCAACGCCGACATCGCCATGTACCGGGCCAAAGAGCGCGGTCCCTCGCGCGTCGAGGTCTACCGGGAAGACGACGAGCACAACGTGGTCAGCCGCCTGCGAACCTCCAACGAGCTGCACCGGGCCCTCGAACGAGACGAGCTCGAGCTCCACTACCAGCCGTTCGTCGATCTCCACACCGAGTCGCTGGTGGGGATGGAGGCACTGGTGAGGTGGCGACACCCCACCCGGGGGCTGCTGCTCCCCCAGGAGTTCATCCCCTTGGCGGAGGACAGCGGACTGATCCTGCCCGTGGGGAACTGGGTCCTGAAAGAGGCCTGCCGTCAAGCGTCGGCCTGGCACGCCCTGCGGGCGGAAGCGGGCGAGGAGACCAACCTGCTCAACATCTCGGTCAATGTCTCCGCCCTCCAGTTGGCCGACCCCGGTTTCCCCGACCAGGTGGCAGAAGCGATAGAGGAGTCCGGGATCGATCCCGATCGGCTCTGGTTGGAGATCACCGAGAGCACCTTGATGCGCGACGCCGACGAGGCCGTCGTGGTCCTCCAAGCCTTCCGCGACCTCGGTCTTCACCTCGAGATCGACGACTTCGGGACCGGCTACTCGTCGCTCAGCTACCTGCAGCGCTTTCCCGTCGAGTGCCTCAAGATCGACCGGAGCTTCGTCGCCGAACTGGATCAGAGATCCGACAGCGCCGCCATCGTCAGGGCCATCATCGGACTCGGCGATTCGCTGAGTCTGCCGATCATCGCCGAAGGCGTCGAGCGGCGGACGCAGGTGGAGAGGCTGCGGACCCTCGGCTGTTACCTGGCCCAGGGCTATCTGTTCGGACGGCCCCTTCCCGCCCGTTCACTGGGCGCCTGCCCCAAGGACGATCTCAGCTCGTGGGATCAGGTGCGAACTCCCGCCGTGACGTCGTAGGCCACGGGGCGACCGTTCTTCACCGGCACGCCGTCGCCCGGGCCTTGGTCATCTCGCCGAGCAGGACGGTGTCGAAGTCGCTTACCGCCGACGTCATGGCCGGCGTCGTCCAGCCACCGGCCGACAGGCGTGCCGGCCCGGCGGTGTCGCCGCCGCCGGTCCACGACCCCGCCGGACGACACGGACGAAGCCAGCTGTCGTAGGGCGTGGGGCGGGGCGGGGTCCGGTGGCGGTGGGAGGCCGGGGGACGCCGGACGACCCCGAAGGCCTGAACGACGGTGGCGAACTCGCCGGCGTCGCCTCCGCTGTCGGGATGGGTCTGCTTGACCCTCCGACGAAAGGCCCGCTGGACCTCGTGGTAGGGGGAGTCCTCCGTCACGCCGAGGACCACCCACGGGTTCCTTCCCGTCATGGCACATCCCTTGCTCCACCGGCATCCATGCCGGCCGCGCAGTTCCTTCTGCGCTCCCTCCAACCTCGGCCTGATCCACCTCACGCTTGAGCCTCTGCCCGGCCTGCTCCCGGAATTGTGAATCGGCTCAGGGTCCCTCGCCGCCGCTGGACGTGCAGGAACGGGGATCCCAGGGCTCGAGAGCCTCGGTAGACCCCGAGGGGGCGGCCAGGTTGGGGTTATCGGCCAACGGCGCCGGGACGGTGGTCGTCGTGGTCTGACCGGCGCCCCGGCCCGGCGGCACGCTGGAGGATGTGGTCGAGGGTCCGGTGACCGTCGTCGAGGACGAAGAGGAGCTCGGCGGCGGGTTGACGGCGAAGTTGGATCCCGTCACCACGACCACGTCGGCGCCCTGCGAGGGTGGGAGCGCCGAGCCCACGTCGATGGTGCTGGCCGTCGAGGATCCGGCGCCGCCCTGCGCCCCGCCCGACCCGGAGCTCGGCAGGACCAGTCCCGGGTCATAGCCGAGGACCGCCAGTCCCGAGATCGCCGACTGGACCCGGAGGGCGTCGGACAGCTCGCTGGGCTCGGAGTAGAGGATCGTCGTCTCGGCGGTGGTGGCCGACTCGGTGGTGTCGGTCACCGACGTCACCTGGTAGCCGAGCTGCCGCAAGGCTGCCGCCGTCGCCGACCCCTGGTCGTAGACGCCACTGCCGTTCTCGACGGCCACGGTGATCCGGCGCGGTGACGGGAGGGCCTGGCCTGACGCATCATCGGTCGGCGCCGTGCCCAGGAACCGGGCCACCACCTGGCGGTCCTGGGGCTGGACGGGAAAGACGACGTCTCCATAACCAGCACCTTGATAGAAATACCCTTCTCCATCGACGACCACCGGGAGCGTGTACTGGGGGACGGCGTAGGGATCCACGCCGTGGAAGTCGAGGATCAGGTGGGCCATGGCGGTGGCGGAGAAGCCTCGGTCGACAACGAGATTGCCCGAGAGCGAGTCGATCAGTTGGAGGTCGGTGACGAAGTTCCCGAGCCCGCGTTTGGCCACCGCCGAGGCGAGCACCCGGAGGAACTCGTGGTCCCGCCGGATCCGGCTGAGGTCGCTCTGCGGGTCGTAGGGCCAGTCGTAGCGAGGGCTGCCGCGGTCGGCCGGTGGCTCGTACTGGAGGTGCCGAGCCCGCACGACGGCCAGCGCCTGGAAGCCGTTGAGGGTCATGCACCCGGTGTCCGGGACGTAGAGCGACGACTCCTGGTCATAGACGGGCATGGGGAAGTACATCTTGATTCCGCCCAGTGCCTGGACGACTCCCTGGAAGCTGTCGAAGTTCAGCTGGACGTAGTGCTGGATGGGGATACCGAAGTCGTCGGTGATGGCGGCGATGAGCTGGCCCGGGCCCTCGGGGGCTCCCAGGGCGGCGTCGATCTTGTTGACCCCGACGGGACGGGCGTTGGGGACGAAGGTGTCGCGGGGGATGGACAGGATCGACGCCCGGTGGTGATCGGGATCGAGGTGGAGGATCATGACGACGTCGCTGTTGACGCCCGTGACCCCCTGGTCGCAGAGACCGAAAGCGACGTTCTGCTGTTTCAGGCCGCACCGGGTGGTCGAGCCGATGAGGAGGATGTTCTCCACGTCCTTCTGCTCGCCCTCCGTCCGCACCGTCGACAAGTGCTTCACGTCGACACGGTGGATCCGATTGTTCTCGTACCAGAGAAACGCCGCTCCGGCGGCGGCGATGAGGAAGACGAGACCGAGGAGGCTTCCGACCGTCACGAGCGCCAGGCGCCTCCGTCGGCGCGCACGCTGGGCACGCAGGGCCAGCGTCCGTTCGGTCCGCGACGGTGGACCCCCCTGTGTGTCGCCGGGAGTCGTCTCGCCGGACGGGCCGGCCGGTGACGGGGGACCGGACCCGGGGGCGGCGGGACCGTCAGGTGGACCGTCGGTCACGGGGTTCCACCTCGACGAGTCTGCTGGCGGGGGCGGTCATGTCCCGCCCATGTTGTCAACGATGGCACCTTGGTGCCCACTCGGGAGGCTGTCGTCCTCAGTTCAGGATGTTCACGGCCCGGGAGACGACGATGGCCACCGTCACCAGCGAGGCCAGGGACTGCAGGGTCATGAGAAGCTTGGCCCACGGCGTGAGCGGCATGGTGTCGGTGGGGCTGAACGCCGTGGCGTTGGTGAAGGACGTGTAGAAGTAGTCGAGGAAGGTCGGTGCCCACCCCGGGGACGAGCCCGGTGTCGACATCTGGGGGAAGAGGAAGTCCGGCTGGCGGTGTCCCGGCGACTGCCGGGCCGCCGGGCCGCCACGGTCGAGCTCCCAGTACCAGAGCCCGAACACGATGACGTTGGTCAGCCAGATGGGCACCGATGCGTAGACCAGTGGCCGCCCCCCGGTCGTGGCTCCATAGAGAAGTGCATGGATCAACTCGAGGAGCGAGACGACGTTGACCACCGTGGTGAGCGCAATCAGGGAGATACCGATGACGCGGAGTCGTGTCTGCTCCGGGGAGATGCGCCCGGGGTTGGCAATGAGTAGAACGACGATCAGGGCTCCCTCGAGGGCGGGGATGAGAGCGCGGTTGCCCAGTCCCCGGATGACGCTGTCGGGAAGAATGAGCTGCAGAGCGATAGCGGCCACCACCGCCAGAAGGGCCGGCAGGCGGGGCTCGCCGTGCGAGGGCACGCCCCAGGCGGCGATGTCGTCCCGACTTCGTGGTGGCGCATCATCCACCGAACCACCGTATCGAGGCATCGGCGACGGACCGGGGATATCTTCAGCTCAGGAGACGAACATGGGCATTTATCAGGACAAGATCCTGCCGCGACTTCAAGACAAGGCCATGGGCCGGAAACAGTTGGGCGTGGTCCGTTCCCGGGTCTGTGCCGGGCTGTCGGGTGAGGTCGTGGAGATCGGATTCGGCACGGGGCTCAACACGCGCTACTACCCGCGCCAGGTCACCAGGGTCTCAGCCATCGAGCCGTCGGCCGTCTGCATGCACATCGCCGAACCGCGGATCGCCCGGACATCGGTAGCGGTGGAATCGGCGGGCCTGACCGGGGAACGGCTCGACCTCGACTCAGAGGCGTATGACGCGGTGCTTTCGACTTGGACGCTCTGCACCATTCCGAACCTGTCGGCGGCACTCGGGGAGATTCAGCGCGTCTTGAGACCAGGCGGGTCGCTCCACTTCGTCGAGCATGGACACGCTCCTGATCCCAAGGTCGAGCGTTGGCAGCGGCGGATCGAACCGATGAACAAACGACTGGCCGGTGGGTGTCACCTCACCCGACGGATCCCGGACCTCATCGATCAAGCGGGATTCGTCATCGAGCAACTGGATACCTATTACATCGACGGCGAGCCGAAGCCGTTTGGCTATACCTTCGAAGGGCGGGCGGTCAAACCCTGACCAGAGCTCCACTTGCTCGGCCAGGAGCTCGAGAGAGTGCAATTCTTGGTGCGGGCGAGAGGATTCGAACCTCCATCCCCGTGAGGGGACCGGGACCTAAACCCGGCGCGTCTGCCGATTTCGCCACGCCCGCGTGGACAGTCCGAGCCTAGCGGCGTGGGTCGCGACACTCGGGCTCTCACGCTGAGGTTCACATCGGCGGCCGACGAGCGCGGCGGGCCTCTCCGCCGGTGAGCAGAGGTGATCGGACGCGCCGCTACACTGCCGGCCGTGCGCGTCGATCAGGTGATCCCCTCGCTCGCCACCCGGGATGCGATCGGGATGCACACCCTGGCTGTCGCCGATGCCCTGCGTGGCGCCGGAGTGACGTCGGAGATCTTCTATGGCGACTGCGCCACCGAGCTTCTCAAGGTGGCCCGGCCTGTCGGCTCCCTCGGCCGGCCGGCCAAGGATCGCTGGTTGTTGTACCAATCCTCGATCGGCAGCCCGGTGTTCGATGCCTTCGCCACCCGACCGGAGCCGAAGTTGGTGAACTATCACAACATCACCCCGGTCGAATTGCTGCAGTCGTGGGAACCGGGCGTGGGCTACGAGCTCGGGCTCGGTCGGGAGCAGCTGGGACGACTGGCCTCTCAGTGCCGTCTCGCCATCGCCGATTCCGCCTTCAACGAGAGCGAGCTGAAAGGCGCCGGCTTCGCCCACACGGCGGTGGCGTCGCTGCTGATCGACATGACGGTGCACGCCCAGGCCGACGCGGCCAGGCTCCGTCGTCTGGGGGCGGCGAAGGTGGACGGGGGACCGGACTTCCTGTTCGTCGGGAAGGTCTCACCGCATAAAGCCCCTCACGACCTGGTCAAGATGCTGGCCGTCTACCGGCGCCTGTACCATCCGCACGCCCGGCTGCATCTCGTCGGGTCGCCACTCGGTCAGCGCTACGCCCCGGCACTCGAGGCCTTCGTGTCCGGGCTCGGTCTGACCGATGCGGTCTCGGTGGTGGGCTCGATCCAACCCGAGGAGCTCGAGGCCTACTACCGGGCTGCCGACGTCTTCGTCTGCGCATCGGACCACGAGGGCTTCTGCGTCCCCATCGTGGAGGCCATGGCCCACGACCTCCCGGTGGTCGCCTTTGCCGCCGGGGCCGTTCCCGAGACGGTCCAGGACGCCGGGCTCCTGCTGTCCTCCAAGGACCCGCTGCTCTTCGCCGCCGCCGTGCACCGGGTCGTGGAGGACGAACGGCTCAGGCGTCAGTTCTCCCGGGCGGCGGCCGGACGGGTGCAGGCGTTCTCGCTCGACCGGGCGCGCTCCCGCTTCGTCGAGCTGGTGCTGGGGGCGATCGGGGGCTGACCGGTGGTGGTCAGGAGCCGGTTCCCCCTCCGGGGTCGGTGGATCGTGACGGCTGGGGGTGCGCCGGCCGGGTGTCCCAGGTGGTGTCGGCACCGGCCCACCGGTCCCAGACGTGGCGGGGATCTTCGACCCAGAGACGGCGCATACGCATTCTCGAGGCCATGGCCCACGGCAGGCGTCTGATGACGGCCCGCCGGACACCGGCCCCCGGTCCCTGGCGGATCCTGCGCCACACGAAATGGCGGGCCACGTCGGCGGGGGCGTTGCGCACCAGACACAGCAGGGCATTGCGTTGCGCCAGGAATTGGACGAAAGGAGACACGGCCCCGCCGCTGGTGGCCGACAGCCGGTGGCGCACCGTGGTCCGTGGGTCGTAGACGATCCGCATCCCGGCGAGCCGGGCCCGCAGGCACCAGTCGGTGTCCTCGTTGTAGGCGAAGAACGGGCCCGCCAATCCACCCACCTTGGCCAGGGTCTCGGACCGGAACACCGGGGCCGTTCCGCTGAACCCGAAGCGCTCGGCCGCCTGGTCGAACCGGCCGTCGTCGGGCGCGGCGAATCCGTAGTCGCCGGCGATGCCGTGACGCTCGAGGAAGTTCCCGGCGTGGTTGACCAGAGTGACCGGCGGTCGGACCTCGACGGGCTCGCCGTTCACGGTGACGGTGTCGGACAGGGCGGGATCGGGCAGCGGGAGGTAGAACGGCTCCGGCCCCGACGTCCATCGCCAGACGTCGGGCCGGCCGTCGACGGTCGACCGCTCGCACTCGTGGACACCGGCGCCGAGGATCTCCTCCAAGACCTCCCGTCCCCCGACGGTCGCCGAACGGAGGAGCCGACCGAGCGGTCGGTGGTCACCGGGGGCGAACCACGGTTCGTCCTCCAGGACGACCTCGGCGAAGAGCCCGTCGAGGAGCACCTTCGGGGTCACCGCCGCCACCGTCGGATCGGCGAGGACGGCGGCGGCCGTCTCCAGCCAGCCCGGGCCGGCGACGGCGTCGTCGTTCAAGAGGGCGACGATCTCGCCGCCCGCGTGGCGCAGCCCCAGATTGACGCCACCGGCGAACCCCAGATTGCGCGTCGAGCGAATGACCTTGGCCCCGGCCCGTCGGGCGATGGCGGAGGCCTCCTCGGCGGTCGATCCGTTGTCGACCACGATGACCTCGGTCGCCTGGGGAAGGGCCGAGGCCAGGCTCTCGGCCAACCAGGATCCGGGGAGGTGGGAGACGACGACGACCGACGAGGACAGGGCCACCTCGAGCGCGACGCCACGACGTTGCCATACGGGAGGGCGAGCAGTGCGGCGCCGTCGATGGCACCGAGACCTGTCTCGAGGAGCCGGAACCCGAAGCCGTGCCCGGTCAGGAGATCGATCAGGGCCCCGGGCTCGTCACCGACGTCTTCGATCTGGGCCGGAGACCACTCGAACATGATCGTCACGTCCGGGTGGGAGACCAGCGTCCGCTCGAGGCCGGTGACGACATGGACCTCCGCCCCCTCCACGTCGACCTTGATGACGTCGATACGGGGGATGTCGGCCAGGAGGTCGTCGAGAGCCAGGGCCTGGACCTCGACCATCTCCTCGGTGTCGCCGAGACGGGCCAGGGCGTCGGCGCCGACGGAGCCGACACTCGAGTTGCTGGCGAAGTTCTGACGCAGGTGGAGCTTCAGTTCCGTCGCCTCGGACCACGCGGCGCGCTGCCACGTGGTGACGTAGCCGTGATAGCCGTTGATGATCACGTTGCGAAGGAGCAGCTCCGCCAGGCGCGGGTGCGCTTCCACGGCGACCACGGTGCCCTGGCGACCGACGAGACCGGCGGCCAGAAGGGTGAAGTATCCGATGTTGGCGCCGACGTCGACGAAGACCTGGCCCGGCTGAAGAGTGCGTTGCAGCCATTCCGTGACGTGCGACTCCCACAGGCCGTCGAGGACGAGCCAGGGGGCGAGCAGGGCATCGCGGGTGTCGACCAGCATCTTCGCTCCCCAGCGGGTGGCCACCAGCGCCGTGTGGTCGCCGAAGTAGACGGGTCCGTGGGGGTAGCGGTCGAGCCCGGCCAGCCGAGACTCGATGGTGTCGAGCCGTCGGTTCAGGTCGTCGAGTCCGAGCGATCGGCGCACCCGAGCGGCCGCCCGAGACAGGTACGGGTGGCGCATGGCCCGATCATAGTGGGGAGCGTCGCGCGCCTTCGGGCCTGGCGTGTGCCCCCGTCGCCACGATGCGATCGGCCAAAGCCGTGTAACGGTCGACGACGGCGGGCCAGCTGAACTGCCGACGGGCGTAAGCACCACCTCGCGACGCCAGATAGGCCCTGAGCGTCTCGTCGGACGACAGGCGGTCGGCGATCACCTCGAACTCGGCGACGTCGGAGAACCACAGCCCGCCTCCGCTGCGCCGGCAGTGCTCCACCGTCGCCTCGCACCGGGCATTCACGACCACGGCCTTCCCCGCCAGCCACGCTTCGAGGATCACCAGGCTGAACGACTCCCACGCCGACGGCGCGAT
Organism: uncultured Acidimicrobiaceae bacterium; assembly: GCA_963800065.1. GTDB lineage: Bacteria > Actinomycetota > Acidimicrobiia > Acidimicrobiales > UBA8190 > CAWJFJ01. Next base: position 263,380 of record CAWCZO010000008.1, read on the forward strand.
CAGGAAAGCGCAGGCGCGCATCGCACCCCATTTGACCTCTTCCGACTGGCCCCCGACGACGAGCACGTCGTCGTCGCCGACCAGGTCCTCGTGGACCGGTCCGAGGAGCACCAGACGCGGCACGTCGGCGCGCCGGCGGCGGTACCGGCGCCACAGCCCGGCCAACGCGTGGGTCCCCTTGTCGCGCTCCACACGCCCGACACAGAGGACGAATGGCTCGTCGGGCCCCAGACCGAGAGCGGCGCGCGCCGGGGCGGGTTCACCGGGACCCTCGGTCACGCTGTTGCCGATGACGCTGGACGGGAGATGGGCGATGGGGAACGTCCGCTCGACCAGGGCCCGTTCGGCGTACGAGTTGAAGGCGAAGCCTCCGACGGACGCGAAGACCTTCCGCATGATGCGCAGGTGAAGTTCGGGCTCGTCGTGGGCGGCGCCGTGGAAGATGACCCGGCGCCCGAGACGCGGGACTCCGTGGACGGACGGCCAGAACAGGTAGGGGGTGACGGCGATGAGGTCGCACGACGACGACGCCGCCTGGTCGAGGAGGTCGGGACACACCGGCCCCACCAGCTCGATGAAGCGTCGGGCCACATCGTCGGGGACAATTTCCGGGTCCCGGCGGATCACGACGTTGAGCTCGGCGTAGCGCGGGTCCCGACCCGACACCGAGAGATGGCGGTGGACGGTTACGCCACCGACCACGGAGTCGCCCGGTGGGAGCTCGTCTTTCCATGTCGCCGCCGAGGTGGCGCACGTGGTGAAGACCTCGACGTGCCACCGCTTCATGGTGACGAGGTGCTCGCACAGCATCCGGAGCCAGTGCTCGGTGCCACCGACGACCTCCTCGCCGTAACGGGGGACGACGAGACCCAGGTTCACGACGGCGTCTCGGGGGCGGTGACGATGGACAGCAAGGTGTCGGCCAGGTCATCGAACTGGTGGGTGCCGGCGAAGGCCATCCCCGCCTCGGAGAGCCGACGGCGGTCGTCGGGATGGTCGAGGAGCCAACGGAGTCGTTCGGCGATGACGGGGGCTTCGACAGAAGAGACGTGGGACACCGTTGCATCGCCGTACTCGGTCGCCGTGGCCAGACTGGTGACGACGGGAACACCGGCGGCCAGGCACTCGAGGACGGCCGCCGACGTCTCGCCGCTGGCCGAGTCCCGTAGCTGAACGGCTAGCGTCGCCCGGTCGAGCCACTCCCGCCATCCGGATGCGTCGACGGCGCCGGTCACGGTGACGTGATCGGTGATGCCCCGGGCCCGGGCCCGGTCACCGATGACCTGGACCAGGATCGGGGGACACGGCCCCACGAAACTGACCCGGCATCCGGCCAGGGCGGCGGCATCGATCAGGAGGTCCGGTCTCTTGGCCATCGACACCACACCGAAGGCGACGACGACGGGGTCGTCGTCGCCTTCGGAGCCCGATAGACGGGGTCCGGCGGCGGAGACGGGCGGGCAGGCAGGGGGCAGGACGTGGATAGGGGGGTGGTGGGCCAGGGGCGCCAGGTCGAGCAGCACGAGACGGCGGGCCACCTCCGAGTTCACGAGCAGGCCCCGGCAGCGTTCGGTCAGCAAGGGCAGAAAGCCCACGCCGGCCTGGACGAGTTCGAGAACGGAGCGCCCGGCCCGGGCGGTGGCGCCGACAGGCGCCCGCCCCGGATAGGACCTCTCCACCAGCCACCGCATCTCCCGGGCGAAGTCGTCGTCGTCGGACCCCGACAGAGCGGTGACGGCGACGGCGGGAAGCCGCACCTCGTGGAGCCACAGCCAACCCGGGTAGCGCAGGGCCAACTCGATGGTGGGCAGGTGCCCGTCGGAATTGCCGAGGGTGTAGACGACGGCGTCGTACGAGGCCGGCCGGGCGTCGATCCCGAAGGCGGCGGCCGAGATGTGGCCCACCCCGTCGGGCAGGTCCGGTGACGCCACCAGCGGGGAGACGGCGTCGATCGCCACACCCGGCGGGGCCGTCCGAAGGAGTCGTTCGTTGTAGAGGGCGATGCCCCCGGCGAGGGGGGGAGCGGTCCGACCAGGGCCAGGCGAGGCCGCGCCGACGGCGGGCCCCAGGCGGCGGCGGGCAGGTTTCGGCCGAGCTCGTCCAGTGCCGCCGCCGTCCGCGCCGCCACGGCGTCCCAGGTCGAACGGGTGGCCAGCTCCCGTTGGGCGGCCAGGATGACGGCACGTCGTTCGTCGTCGGCGAGAACCCCGGCGATGGCGCTGGCCATCGCCTCGGTGTCGGACGGGTCGAACGTGGCCAGCGGGGTGGCGGCCGCCTCGATCAGAGCGGTGGTGGCCGAGGCCAGCGCCGGTGTCCCGCAGGCGGCTGACTCGAGGACGGGGAAGCCGAATCCCTCGGCCCGCGACGGTGTTACCGTCACCGCCGCCCGGCGGTAGCAGGCCCGCAGCACGTCGTCGGCCACCGGTCCCGTCATGATCACGCGGTCTCCGAGGCCCGCCCGCCGGGCGGCGTCGGCCAGTCGGGCCTGCCAGGCGACGGTGAGATGGCCGACGACGACGAGGTGGACGTCCACGCCGCCTCCCACCACCTGTCCCATGGCGGCCACGAGCTCTTCCATGCCCTTGCGGGCGTCGCTTCCGCCCACGGTGAGGACGAAGGGTTTGTTCCCCAGGGTGTCGAGCCAGTAGTCGAAGAGTTCCTGGTCCGTGCCGTCGATCGGCGTGAAGAAGGGCGACACGCCGGCTCCCACCGTCACCACCCGGGTCGGGTCGCACTCGAGCAGTTCGATCGCCTCGCGGCGCGTGTACTCGGAGTTGGTGAGGATGAGATCGGCCGATGCCACCCACGCCGCCCGGATGCGGTACCGATCGAGGTGGGCGGGGGAGGGGAGGTAGTGACCCGGATCGCGCAGCGGGATCAGGTCGTGCAAGGTCACGACCCGCGCCACACCGGCGTCGGCCCAGTGGGGGACGACGACGAGCACCGACGGATCGGTCGGTCCCGTGTGCAGGAACGGCGCCGGGACGTGGTGGGCGACGGGCGCGCCTCCGGCCAGCAGCCGGCGCAACTCTCCGACGGAGTCCCACCGGGCCAGGCCCGTGGCGGCGATGTCGGCCGGCAGTCCCGCCGGCGGGGGCAGCTCGGGAGCGAGGAGGGCGGCGGCCACCCGCCCGGCACGGGCCAGGGCCTCGGTGTGCCCGGCCACGTACCTCCCGATGCCTCTGTCGGCGAACCCGTCGATCTGTAACGCCTGCACGTCGACCGCCAGGCGGACGGGGGTGGTCAACGAATGCCGGGCTCGGTCGCCCCGAGCATGCGCTCGATCTCCTCGAACCTCCTCGCCGTGCGGGCGTCGGACTCGACCAGGCGCAATGAATGCTCGGTCGACGTGGCGGCGCGAGCGGCGCTCGCCTCCACCACCGCCTGCATCTCGTCGAGGCGTGCGCTCAGGGCCTCGAGACGGCCGCTGACCTCGGTCACCTGTGCGAGCGTCTGCGCGAACACATGGCGTTCGATCCACCCCAGTGCCCGTTGCAGGAAGCGCTTCACGGTCCGTAAGGATTGTCGTGTTGTTGACAAGCGTCAAGGATGCCGACTTCCAAGGTTCCTGACCAGCCCGGAGGTGCATATGGGGTCCTCGGAGCATCGACGGGCGACGGTCAAGGTTCCGCACCCAAGCGTCGATGACGAAAGGGACGCACACCGGGGGGCGTCCCCTCTGACGCGGTACGAGGACGGTAGATGACCAAGAACACAAACACGAACGATCTCTTCGCCACGACAGGACGCGGTCGGCATGGCCGACTCCACCGGGTGGGCACCCTGATCCGCCACCGAGGTCCATGGCGGTCACTGGCGGCCGTCTCGCTGATCGGCGCCACCACGGCGCTGGCGCTGCCCTCGAGCGGGCCCCTGACCGCCATCCAGACGGTGGACGTCGCCCACACCATCTCTCTCTCCGAGGTGTGGGCGCAGAACGCGCTGCCCGATGGCGCCCAGCCGATCGCACTGTCCTCGCCCAACATCGCCAATCTTCCTGGCGGTCCCGCCGTGGTCGTCGGTGACCGGACCGGTTACGTCTATGCCATGTCCTTGGCCACCGGGAACCCGGTACCGGGCTGGCCCGTGAGCACCGGCGGTGTCCCCGTCGACTCGACGCCGTCGGTGGCCGACACCTCGGGATCCGGTCTCGACACCGTCTTCGTCGGGGTGGGCAACGCCGCCACCCCCACCGAGGGGGGCTACATGGCCATCGATCCGCAGGGTGGCACCCAGTGGTTCACCAACGTCCAGAACCCGGCGACCGATACCGCCCCCGCCCATGCCGTTCAGGCATCGCTGGCCGTGGGCGACCTCGAAGGCGGCACCGACGTGGTGGCGGGATCGCTCGGCGAGGTGGGAGAGGCCATGAACGCCAGCACCGGTGGCGTCCTGTCCGGATACCCGTGGTTCCAGGGCGACAGCAACTTCACGACCCCCGCTCTCGCCGATATCTACGGCAACGGCCAAACCGACGTCATCGAGGGCGGCGACTCCACGGCGGGCGTCGCCTACGGACAGACGTACAGCAACGGCGGACATCTGCGCGTCGTTCTCCCGACGGGCAACGCCATGCAGGGGAGCCCCAGTGGTGGGGTGGTCTGCCAGTACAACACCGACCAGACGGTGGAGTCATCGCCGGCCGTCGGCGAGTTCCTGGCCGGCGGTGCCGTCGGCATCGTCTTCGGTACCGGTGCGACCTATGCGGGAGCGTCGGCCACCGATGACGTCATCGCCTTGAACTCGCACTGCGGTGCCCAGTGGTCGGCCAAGCTCGACGGAGTCACCACCAGCAGCCCGGCCCTCGCCGACGTGTCGGGCAACGGGCAGCTGCAGGTCATCGAAGGCACCACCAGCGGCACGGTGTGGGCGCTCAACGGGACGAACGGTGCTCCCATCTGGCACACGTCGGTGGGCGGCGAGGTGATCGGCTCCGTCACCACCGCCGATCTGAGCGGGGGCGGCTACCAGGACGTCATCGTGCCGACGACCCTGGGGGTGCAGATCCTCGACGGCAAGTCGGGCCAGATCGTGGCCACCATCGGGCAGGACATGGGGTTCCAGAACTCCCCGCTCGTCACCGACGATGCCAACGGGACCATCGGCATCACCATCGCCGGGTACAACACCTCCGAAGGGGACCAGGGTGAGGTCGTGCACTACGAGGTCAGAGGATCGAACGGATCCGGGGTGGACGCCGCCGGAGCGTGGCCCATGTTCCACCACGACCCGCAGCTGACCGGCGATGCCGGCACGCCTGCCGTCGTCATCCAGGTGCCGTGCTCCGCCCCCAGCGGGACGCTGTACGGGTACGACATGGTGGCCAGCGACGGTGGCGTCTTCAACTACGGGAACCTGCCCTTCTGCGGTTCCACCGGCAACATCGTCCTCTCGGCCCCCATGGTCGGCATCGCCACCACGCGCGACGGTGGCGGCTACTGGGAGGTGGCCTCCGACGGGGGGATCTTCGCCTTCGACGACGCCGGGTACTACGGCTCCATGGGCGGGCACCCACTGGTCAAACCGATCGTCAGCATGGCGGCCACACCGGACGGAAAGGGCTATTGGCTGGTGGCCTCCGACGGGGGGATCTTCGCCTTCGGTGACGCCGGGTTCTACGGCTCCATGGGCGGGCACCCTTTGACCAGGCCCATCGTGGGCATGGCCACCACCGCCGACGGCAAGGGCTACTGGGAGGTGGCCTCCGACGGGGGGATCTTCGCCTTCGGTGACGCCAGGTTCTACGGCTCCATGGGTGGACACCGGCTGAACAGGCCCATCGTGGGCATGGCCGCCGACGATGCCACCGGGGGCTACTGGGAGGTGGCCTCCGACGGCGGGATCTTCGCCTTCAACGCCCCCTTCCTGGGGTCGACCGGCGCCGACCGGCTGAACAAGCCCGTGGTGGGCATGCAGGCGACGCCCGACGGCCGGGGCTACCGGTTCGTGGCCTCCGACGGTGGCATCTTCGCCTTCGGCGAGCCGTTCTACGGCTCGACGGGGGGGATCCGGTTGGTGAAGCCCGTGGTGGGAATGACCGGCTTCTGACCACGCCGATGAGCGACGTCGTCGACCGATCAGGCGGTGACGGGGGCCGCTGAGCGACCGCGCTCACAGACCGCCGTCAGGAAACCGGCGTAGCGACGGATCAGGGCCGGCCACTGGTAGAAACGCAGCACGTAGTCATGGCCCCGGGTCCCGAGGAGGGCCCGGAGCCCGGCGTCGGAGCACAGGCGTTCGAGGACGATCTCGAACTCACGGAACGAGCCGAACCACAGGCCGCCACCGGACCGCTCGCAGTGCTCGCGGGTGGGATCGCAGGTGGCGTTCACGATCACCGGGACCGACTGTTCCCAGGCCTCCAGGACGACCAGGGAGAAGGACTCGAGAGCCGACGGGGACACCGCCACCAGCGCGTCGCGCACCAGATCCCATTTGTCGGCTTCGCCGACCACTCCGGTGAGGACGATGTCCTCGTGCTCGGGGATCGACGCCGACACCGGCCCCACCAGAGCCAGCGCCAGCGGGCCCGGGTGCCGTTCCTTGTAGAGGCGGAAGAAGCGGGCCAGCATGGCCGATCCCTTGTGCTCGTCGACGCGTCCGACGCTCACCACGTAGGGCCGGTCCCCGATGCCGAGGATGTCGGCCCCCGCCCGCCCCCCTTCGACGACCGCCCCCACGCCGAGACCGAGGACGATCTGAGGGATCTGGGCCACGCGGTGGACGCGTTGCACGAGCCGGCGCTCGGCGGCCGTGTGGTAGCAGACGGCGTCGGCGTCGGCGAACGTCGGTCCGAACACGGGCAGGTAGAGAGCGGGCTCGTCGTGAGCGGCCGGGTGGAGCACGCGGGGTACCGACACGACCTCCATCCCGACCACGGTGGGGTAGTAGAGGTAGGGGTAGAAGGCGACGACGTCGGCGTCACCGGCGGCCAGCGCCTCCACCAGGTCGAGCGTCACCGGCCCGTTGCACTCGAGCCACCGCCGCGCCTCGGTCATGCTGGCCCGGGCCGGTGCCGGTCGCAGGCGGCCGTCGATGTCGTAGAACTCCGACACCCGGCCCGAGGCCGATCGGAACCGGTGGACGGTCACCCCGTTGAGCACGCTGTCACCCGGCGCCAGGACGTCGTCCCATGTGATGTGATCGAGGGCGCAGGTGGAGAAGACCTCGACCGTCCAGCCGCACTCGGCCGTCAGGTGCTCGGCCAGTTGCCGGGCCGCCGTCTCCGCTCCTCCCATCACCTCGGGCCCGTAGCGGGGGGTGACGAAGGCGACCTTCGGCGTCACCGACGACCTGGTGGTGACGAATGGCGACGTCCCACCACCAGATAGTCGCGTCCGTCGGGGCCGGCGGTCACCGTGGACCGCATCCCCAGTTCGTCGAAGAGGTGGGGCCACGTGGTGGATCGATAGGGCCGGGCCTGGACGAGGTCGGCCTCGGGCGGCGCGTCGGCCTCGTCCCAACTCGACGGGGCCAGAGAGTGGACGACGAGGACGCCGTCGGGGGCCAGCGCCGTCACGGCGGCCTCGAGGACGTGGCGGCGCTCGCCGTGTCCCGACCCCTCCATGAGTCCCGACAGCACCACCCCCCCGAGGACGCCGGCCTGGACGGCCCCCAGGTGTCCGAGGACGGGTTCTTCGCGCAGGTCCAGATCCCCGAGCTCCTGGTCGGCCACACGGCCGGGTCGGGGATCGACCCCGTACCCGTCGACCTCGTTCGCCGCCAGCACCGTCACCAGCCATCCCTCCCCGCAGGCGGCGTGGAGCACACGACGGCGGCACCCGGCGAGCTCTCCGGTCACCGTGGGCACCCACCACGCCCCCGGGCGGTGCGCCCAGGCGACGTCGATGACGACCGAGGGCGGCACCTCCACGGCCTCGACCTTGCGGGTGAGTTCGGCCAGCTGGTGGTCGAGGATGTGCAGCGAGCGGCTGACGGCCGTGGTGAACTGACTGATCTGGTGGGTGATGAAGCGGAGGTACCAGAAGTTCATGGAGCGGATGCTCTTCTTGACGATGGCGCCACCGGGACGGCTCGACTCCACCGGGACGACAGGGTCGATGAAGGCGGCGCCATCGACCAACCGGAGGACCTCGTGCAACTCCTGGCGCGTGCTCCCGAGCGGCGCGTGCTCCAGGAAGAGGGCCTCGAGCTCGCTCTCCAGCTGCGGCGGCAGATCGCCCGAGGCGCGCCGCCGCTTCACCTCCTCGTCGATCTCGGCCCGGACCCGCGTCAGGTAGGCCCGATCGTCATCCTCGACACCGCCGGCGGAGGTCCCTGGGGCTTCGTCGTTCACGTGAACCTCCTCTAGGGGACCGGCGTCCGGCACAGGTAGCTCAACAGGTAACAACTCTCGATGTCGGCGAAGAGGCCTCGCTTCGTCGCCACCTCGGTCAGCGAGAACTCTCCGGCGGCCAGGCTGCCGCCGGCGTGGTTCAGTCCCTTCGCCTCCAGGATCTGGAATCCGCTCGAGCGGAGCTTGTCAGCCATCTCGGCGTGGGTGTACTCGTGGTCGTGATCGGGGTCGATGAACCCGGCCTGCTGCAGACGGCAGACGGTGGCGTTCGGGGTGTCGAGAGCCAGGTACCCGCCGGGCTGCAGGACGCGTGCGACCTCGGTCAGAACCTTGTCGGCGACGTCCACGGGCACGTGCTCGATGCTCTGGCCGCTGTAGACGAGGTCGAACGACGCATCGGGGTAGGACGAGAGGTCCGCCATGGAGTGGTAGTGGTAGTGCACGGGCCCCAGTGGTGACTCGACGACGTGGCGGTCGTGATCCTCCTTGTAGAGCTCGTTGCGGTCGCTCTGGGGCAGGTCCACCACGACGAGCTGTTCAAAGGGATAGGGGTAGCCCATCAAGACCATGGCCCCGTGGGACACACCGAGGGCGGTACCCCCCAGGTCGAGGATATGACGGGCCCGGGGCAGCGAACGGACAAAGACGCTCCGGCTGAAGTGGAGGGAGGCGCCCAGCTCGGTGAACGGGACACCGTTCCACCATTCACCCGACGACATGATCCACTCGGCCAGCTGGGCCGGCGACAGGCTGCCGCCCTCGAGGCCCGGGAGGTACGACGCCACGCCGGCGGGGTCGGGCTCGCGGTGCAGGAGGAGCTCGTAGACGACGGCCAGGGCCTGTGGCCCCGAAAGGCCGGCCAGCACGCTGCGTGGCTTCTTCCCGAATCGGCGTCCCAATCGTTTTCCTCGCGTCACGGAAGCGGGCCGTACAGCGCCGGAGGCTGGCCGATCGAGGCCGGCATCCGGGGTAGCCTCGTGCGCATGGCACCCCATTCCACGCGCCCCCCGTCTGTCCTGGTCGCCGGCTCCGGTCCTTCCATGCGGACCAACAACCTAACCGACCTCGCCTCGGCTGACGTCTTCCAGCGGCTCCTCAAGGAGAGGATCATCTTCCTCGGCAGCGCCATCGACGAAACGCTGGCCAACCACGTCTGTGCGCAGCTCCTCCTCCTCGCCGCCGAGGACGCCGAGAAGGACATCAACCTGTACGTGAACTCCCCCGGGGGGTCGGTCACCGACGGTCTGGCCATCTACGACACCATGCAGTACGTGAGCTGTGACGTGAGCACCATCTGCGTGGGCCTGGCCGCCTCGATGGGTCAGTTCCTCCTGTGCGCCGGGGCTCCGAACAAGCGCTTCGCCCTTCCCCACAGCCGCATCCTCATGCACCAGCCCTCGGGCCAGATGCAGGGGCAGGCCACCGACATCGCCATCCAGGCCGAGCAGATCGTCTACCTGAAGCGGATGATGGCCGAGCGGATCTCCTTCCACACGGGCCAACCCATCGAGCGTATCGAGGCAGACTCGGACCGGGACCGCTGGTTCACGGCGGAAGAGGCCAAGGACTACGGCTTCATCGACCGCGTGATCGAGCACTCGGCCGCCCAGCCGGCCGCCCACTGAACGTCGCCGACACCTCGGAGCATTCGTGACAGACGTCCACGCCGACACGGGGGCACGATCGGCCACCGGCGACGACGTTCCCGACGGTTCGGGCACCCCGACCGTGATCAGCCAGAAACGCGACGAGGAGCTCGCCGCCCGCGCCATCCGGGTGGCGGCCCGCGGTAGCAAGCCGACCCGGACCGTCTCGGCCCGGGTCAGCGTCTGGCTCCGGCTGGTCGAGCTGTGGCGGGCCCGGGAGCTCTTCGTCTTCCTGGTCCGCAAGGAGATCAAGGTCCGGTACAAGAACTCGGTCCTCGGCTTCCTGTGGTCGATGCTCAATCCGGCGCTGACCCTGGCCGTCTTCTACGTCCTGTTCACCTACTTCCTCCCCAACGGGATCCCCTACTTCGTCATCTACATGTTCTCGGCCATGCTCGTCTGGAACCTCTACCAGGCGGCACTGCTCTCCGGCACCGTCTCGGTGGTGGTGAACGCCGGCATCGTGAAGAAGGTGGCCTTCCCCCGCGAGATCCTGGTGCTGGCCTCGGTCGGCTCGGCCTTCGTCTACTTCTTCTACCAGTCCCTCGTCATGATCGGCTTCATGATCGCCTTCCACCACGCCCCCGCCTGGAGCGACATCTGGCTCCTGATTCCCGCTCTGGCCGCCATCGTCGTCTTCGCCGCCGCACTGTCGGTCTTCCTCTCGGCCGTGAACGTCTACCTGCGCGATACCCAGCACCTCGTCGAGGTGCTCCTGGTGGCCTGGTTCTGGGCCATCCCCACCGTGTACGCCTTCTCGGGCCGGGTCCAGGCGTCGCTGCGGCGCCACACCATCCTGTTCATCCCCCACACCAGGCTGATCTGGCTCTACTTCTCCAACCCCGTCACCCCGGTGGTCATGACTTTCCAGCGCGTCTTCTACAACATCTGGAATGCCCACTCCACCAAGTTGACGCCGGCGTCACCAATAACCAAGCAGATCGGCCCGAACACCTACCAGGTCATCGGAACAAAGCCGGCGTATCACGCTCCCCTCTCCGTCATGTCCCACTACCCGATCCACTGGTACGTGGGCGCCGATCTGGCCGTTCTGGGCGTGTCGATCCTCCTCTTCCTCGGGGCCCTCATGGTGTTCGGGCACCTCGAGGGAAACTTCGCCGAAGAGCTCTGATCCGGACATGACCTCGAACATCGCCGTGGACGTGGTCGACGTCTCCAAGAGGTTCCGCCTCTACCACGAGAAGTACTACTCGTTGAAGGAACGCGTCCTCCATCTGGGGAACAACACCTACGAGGACTTCTGGGCACTGAAGGACATCAGCTTCGAGGTGGGCGAGGGTCAGACGGTGGGAATTCTCGGCCGTAACGGGTCGGGGAAGTCGACGCTGCTCAAGTGCATGTCGGGGATCCTGCAGCCGACCAAAGGCAAGATCGTGGTGCGGGGTGCGCTGGCTGCTCTTCTCGAACTGGGTGCCGGTTTCCAGCCCGAGCTGTCGGGTCGGGAGAACATCTTCCTGAACGCGTCGCTCCTGGGTCTGTCCACACACGAGGTGGAGAGTCGCTTCGACGAGATCGTGGCCTTCGCCGAGCTGGAGAACTTCATCGACAACCAGGTGAAGTACTACTCGTCGGGCATGTACGTCCGCTTGGGCTTCGCCGTGGCCGTGAACGTCGACCCCGACATCCTCGTGGTCGACGAGGTGCTGGCCGTGGGAGACGAGAATTTCCAGCGCAAGTGCATGGGCCGGATCAAGGAGTTCCAGGACGACGGGCGGACCATCTTGTTCGTCACCCACTCGCCCGATCTCGTCCGCGTCATCTGCGACCGGGCCGTGGTGCTCAGCTCGGGGGAGATGCTCGGATACGCCTCGGCGGCCGAGGCCGTGAAGATCTACCACGACCACCTCCTGACCCTGGCCCCGGGGTCGGCCATCACCGCCTCCGAACCGGCCTTGGAGGTCCCGGCCCACCGGCCCGTGAGCATCACCACCGTCGACCTCGAACACCCGGGCACGGGGACCAGGCACCATCTCCTGCCGGGCGAGCCCTTGACCGTCCACATCGACTTCGAGGCCATAGAGCCGGTTCCGGACCTGGTGATCGCCGTGGAGCTCCACAACCAGTCCGGTGAGCTGCTCTTCGCCTCCGACACCGAGATCCTGGACCAGCATTTCGACGTTCCCGTGGGCGGCGGTCGGGCCGACCTGATCTTCGACCGCGTCCCCTTCCTCGACGGGGCCTACACGGTGGCCGTCGACCTGAAGAGCCGTCTGGGGATCGTCTACGACCGGCGTGAGCTCCTCGGGTTCGAGGTGATGAACCCCGGCCGGGCGAGGGGATTCCTGGCGCTCGAGCTGCGGGTCGAGATCCGGACGCCCAGCCTGAGCTAACGCGCCCCGGTGGCCGCCGCCCGCTGGGCATCGGCGGCGCGGATGGTGTCGGCCGTATCGGCGTAGGGAGCCTGGTAACGGGCCTTGGAGATCCACCATCCGGGATGGTGGATCTCCACGCTGGCCGGCAGGATGCCGGGGGCGGCGACGAAGCGCTGCACGTTGACCACCACGACACCGGCGACGAGCACGGTGGCCACCACCACCGCCGCCCGCCGGACGCCCCGGGCCCGGTGGTGCAGGAGGTGGGCCACCGGGAGAAGCAGGAGAACGGTGGCCGGGACCAGATACGACAGGACGGCACCGCCGGCGGTGAACTGTCCCAGGGTGACGACGGCGACGGGGGGGACCAGGGCGGCCAGGAGGATGACGCCCGTCCCCTGGTACCAGGGGCGCTCGATCCCGTGCCGGGGCTCGGGGGCCGTACCCCAGATGCGCAGAGAGGCGTTCCCGCCGGGCTGGCGGGTCACCAACCGGGCCCCGGCCGTGACCACGACGGCCAGCACCGCCACGGCGATGAGGGGTCCGAGGCTCACCAGGGACCACCCCCCGAAGGTGCCGATGTTGGTGACGGCGCCCGAGGAGGGGGCGGCGAAGACCGACGAGGTCTCCGCGGCGTGCCACACCTGGTTGTGGACGGCGTGGGCCCACGCACGGAAGCCCCCGGGTTGGACGAGGATCAGGGGGACCAGCCACAGCGCCACCGAACCGACGGTGGCGACGACGGCGGTGAGCAGCTGGCCCATCGTCCGCACGCTGGCCACCACGGCGATGGCGGCCAGGAGGACGAAGGCGGGAAGGACGGACAGGCGCACGCCGGCGGCGAGCCCCAAGGCCAGCACCGCCACCACCCCGTGGGCGCCGTACGGCCGGGCCCGGCGGGCCAGGATGATCAGGAGGGCGGCCGCAAAGGCGTCGACGCTGTACGTCGAGACGGTGGCGCCGGCGAACCACGACACCGGGGCCGAGGCGACGAGGCCCCCGGCGGCCACGCCCACGAAGCGTCCACCGATGGCGGTGCCCGCCGCGCAGGTGAGACCGGCGGCGGCGGCGGACAACAGCGCGGCCACGAGGACCAGGCTGTGGACGGGGCTCAGGCCGGTCACCACACGAACGGCATGCCCGGCGGCGACGTAGAGCCACGACCCCGGCGCGGGTGGTGTGCCGCGGGCGACGTCGAAGTGCCCGGAGCCGGCCACGTACCGGGCGCCGGCGGTGTCGGTCGGTCGCGAGGCCCCGTACGACAGGCGAAGAACCAGGGTCACCGCCCCGATCGCCACCGAGGCGGCCAACGTGGGGGAACGCAGCCAGGGCGTCTCACCGGTGGACCAGCCGCGCAACGAAGGGCGGTGCAGGTGGGAGACCTGTCGCAGGTTCTCGCGGCCGAGCGTTCCCACGTTCACCGGCAGCTCCTCTGACACGTGCCAGACGACGTCGGTGGCCGGTGCGATGACAGGGCCCCCGCCCGCTGCCGGGCACGCTACCAGCGGTTCCTTGTCGACGCTGGGACGACGGGTGTCCCCGGAAAGGGGGTCGGGCGCCGGTAGGCTCGATTCCATCAGGCTCTCCCGCTTTCCCCTTTTCGCTTCCGCTCGTCGCCGCGCGTTCGTTTTCACCGCTGTCGTCGTCATCGCCGGCGCGTCGGTGGTGGCGCTGCCCGCCCCCCCGGCCTCGGCCTACCCCTATCCGGACGTCACCCTCCAGGTCCACGGCTTCGGCGGCGGTGTGGGGATGGGTCAGTGGGGCGCGCTCGGCTACGCCGTGACGGCGTCCAGCTACACGGCGATCCTCGAGCACTACTACGGGACCTTGAGTGCCGGTGGGTCGACGTCGGTCGGTACGTCCCCGAGTTTCAACGACAGCACGTCCGTCAGCGTGGCGCTCACGGAGAACACGAACGGAAACAACGAGGACGTCCTGGTGACGTCGGCCTCCGCCTTCACGGCCGGAGGGGCATCGGTGCCGGCCAACGGCGCCTCGCTTTTCGCCTGGACGGGAACGGCGTGGACGGTGGAGACGAGCAGCAGTGGCTGCGCCGGACCCTGGAGCGCGCCGTCCCCGGTCGTCGGCGGTCCCGTCGCCACACCGGGAGCGGCTGAGCCCTTTCCCGGCAACGTCGCCGGCGCGGCGCTGACGTTGTGTTACGTCGGGGGGAACCTTTCGGTACGAGGCACCATCCAAGGGGCGTTGAACTCCGCCGACCAGGTGCGCGCCATCAACGTGTTGCCCCTCGGGCCGTACGTGGCCGACGTGACCCCGTCGGAGTCGCCGGCCTCATGGGGTTCGTTGGGGTCGGCCGGTCCCCAGGGTGAAGCGTGGGGGTTCCAGGAGCTCGAGGCCCAGGCCGTCGCCGCTCGCTCGTACGTCATGGCCGACGCCGCCGCCGGCGGATACTTCGGCTACGCCAGTATCTGCGACACGACGGCCTGTCAGGACTACCCCGGCATCCAGAACGAGAGTGCCATCACCGACCTGGCCACGACGGACACGGCCGGCCAGGCCGTCCTCATGTCTCCCGGTGTGCCGGCGCTCACCCAGTACTCGGCGTCGACGGGTGGGTACACCGCCGCCGGCACGTTCACGGCCGTGCCCGACGCCGGCGACTCGATCTGCATCACCGGCGCCTGCAACCCGTACCACTCCTACACGGTCTCGATCCCGGTGTCGGCCATCACGGCCAAGTTCCCCCAGCTCGGCACCCTCGTCTCCGTCGACGTCTCGCAGCGCAACGGGCTCGGTGACTTCGGCGGACGGGTCCTCGAGATGTCCCTCGAGGGCTCCGCCCAGACGGTGACGCTCACCGGGAACGCCTTCGCCGCCGACTTCTCCTCCTACGGGCCCGGCGGGGCCCTCTCGAACTGGTTCGCGGTGGAAGGTCAGCCGAGCGGGGGGATCGCCGGCTACTGGTTGGTGGCCTCCGACGGTGGCGTCTTCTCCTTCGGGAGCGCCGGCTTCGACGGCTCCATGGGCGGGAAATTCCTCGACGCCCCCATGGTGGGGATGGCCCGGACCACCGACGACGGCGGTTACTGGACGGTGGCCTCCGACGGCGGGATCTTCTCCTTCGGCGACGCCGCCTTCCACGGCTCCATGGGGGGCAAGCACCTCGACGCCCCCATGGTGGGGATGGCGCCCACACCCGACGGCGGCGGTTACTGGACGGTGGCCTCCGACGGCGGGATCTTCTCCTTCGGCGACGCCGCCTTCCACGGCTCCATGGGGGGCAAGCACCTCGACGCCCCCATGGTGGGAATGGCGCCCACACCCGACGGCGGCGGTTACTGGACGGTGGCCTCCGACGGCGGCGTCTTCTCCTTCGGCGACGCCGCCTTCCACGGCTCCATGGGCGGCCAGCATCTCGACCAACCCATCGTGGGGATGGCGGCCACACCGGACGGCGGGGGTTACTGGCTGGTGGGCGCCGACGGCGGGATCTTCTCCTTCGGTGACGCGCCGTTCGAGGGGTCGTTACCGGGGATCGGGGTCCACGCCACCGCCGTCTCGGTCCTCGCCACCGCCACCGGGACGGGCTACATCGTCGTCACCGCCGACGGCCAGGTGGTGGGGTTCGGCGACGCCCCGCAGTTCGGCGACGTCGCCGGAGAGGTGCCGGGATACGGCGGCCGCCTGGTCGGCGGTTCCCTGCTTCCCCAGTGACGACCCGGTGAGCAGACGGCGACGGTCGTCCCCCGGCAAGGGCTATGCGGGGAGGTCCGTCGTCGTCACGGGCGCATCGTCGGGACTGGGGCGCCGCCTCGCTCTCGATCTGGCCGGGGCCGGAGCCCTGGTGACGGCCGTGGCCCACAGCGCCGATCACGCGGGCGATCTCCAGGCCGGCCTGCGGGAGCGGTCCGGGGAGTCGGCCACCGTCGTCTGCGACGTGGCCGACACGCCGAGATGGACAGCGGTTCTGGCCGAGGTGGAGAAGACCCGGGGCCGGATCGACGTCCTCGTGAACAACGCGGCGACCGATCCCGGGATCCGGTTGGCCGAGATGACCATGGACGAAGTCCGTCGCACCTTCGAGGTCAACTTCTTCGCCGCCGTGGCCGGCACCCTGGCCGTCCTACCGGGGATGTTCGACCGGGGGACGGGGATCGTGGTCAACGTCTCGTCGGACGGCGGGCGGCTGCCGTCGCCCGGACCCGGGATCTACCCGGCCTCGAAGGCGGCCCTGTCGGCGTTCACCGAGAGCGTCAGCTTCCGGGTGGCCCGGTACGGTGTCCGCATGCACGTGGTCTACCCGGCCTGGATGCCCACGGCCATGGGTCGAGACGCCCTCGGACGGGGGCTCCGGGTCCCACCCCGACTGACGCGCCGGACCGAGGAGGAGGTGGCGCGCCTGATCCTTCACCGGATGGGCGGGCGGACGGTGGAGATCAGCGCCTCGCGTCTCATCGACGCCGCCTCCGTGTTCCGGGCCACGCTGCCGCGGACGTATCACTTCTTCCGCCGGACCTGGTGAGTGTGCCCTGGTCCCCGCCGTCGGCGGCGAGGTCGGACAGGCGCGGGAAGGACCGGAGGGCACCGAGCCGCCCCAGCCGCCCCACGTCGATCCCGACGTCGGCACCGGCCAGGAGCTGGCGGTCGCCGGCGCTGTTGCCGTAGGCCCACAGGACGGGAGCCACAGCGCCCGGAGCGGTGCTCTCGTCGATCCAGCGCCGGACGCGGGCCAGCTTCTCCTGACCGCGGCAGTTCCGGCCGTTGTAGCCGCCGGTGAGCCGGCCGTCGGGGCCCACCGCCAGGCGGGTGGCCACCACGGCGTCGACGTCCAGGTCCTGGGCCAACGGTCTCAGGTACAGGTCGGGCGAGGCCGAGACGATGACGAGGCGATGGCCGCGGGCCCGGTGCCACTCCATCCGCTCCCGGACGTCGTTCCGGGCGTGTCCACGGTAGTGAGCCCGCCCGAAGGCGGCCGCCTGCTCGGCCACCTCGTCGGCCGACAGCCCGGCCAGGGTGCGGCGGAACAGGGCCTCCTTGGTGTCGTCGGCGTAACGACCACCGAGCAGGGCGTTCACGGCCAGCCTGGGGGCCAGGGCCACGGCGGCCGTCGTCACCCGCCGCCGCCCCCGGAGCGCCACCAGGAACGGCCACACACTGCCCCCGCTCGTCAGGGTCCCGTCGAAATCGAAGGCGGCCACCACCGACGCCGCGCTCATCCGGGCGACAGGGGCCCACCGTGGCGGCCGGCCCCGGAGGCGAAGCGTCGCGCCCCCGCCGCCGTCTCCCCGCTGCCGATGGTCTGGCGCCCCAGGCGGGCCTCGGCGGCCAGGGCGTCCTCCTCGTCGAGGCCCCACTGCCAGAGCACCGAACGGCGGTCGTTGCGCAGGCAGGTCTGGGGGAAGGCGGCCAGCTCCTGGGCCAGGGTCACCGCCTCGGTCAACGCCGACCCCGGCGCCACCAGACGGTTCACGAGGCCCATCGTGAGGGCCTCGGGCCCACCCACGCCCCGACCGGTGAGGACGAGGTCGAGAGCGTGGCTCTGGCCCACCAGACGGGGCAGCCGGACGGTGCCCCCGTCGACCAGGGGGACTCCGAAGCGACGGCAGTAGACGCCGAGGACGGCGTCACTGGCGGCCACCCGGAGGTCGCACCACAGGGCCAGCTCCAACCCGCCGGCCACGGCGTGGCCCTCGATGGCGGCGATGACCGGCTTCGACAGCTCCAGCCGGGTCGGCCCCATGGGTCCGGGCCCGTCCTCGAGGACGGGCCGGGGCTCGCCCTCCGACAGCGCCGTCAGGTCGGCCCCGGCGCAGAAGCTGCCCCCGGCGCCGGTGAGGACGGCCACCGAGGCCGAGGAGTCGGCGTCGAAGGCCCCGAAGGCGTCGAGGAGGGCCACGGCGGTGGCGTCGTCGACGGCATTGCGCCGCTCGGGACGGCAGATGGTGACGACGGTGACGGGGCCGTCGGTCGTGACCTCGATGGTCCGCACCACGGCATTCTCCCAGAGGGCCCGTCCTGATCACGTCCGCAGGGGGCTGTCCAGAAAGGTGACTCCGGGGGTCGACAATTACGGGCCCGCCCGCTACAGTCGGGCCGGAAAGGCCGAACCGGCACCGGATCGACACAGGACAACACGACCGCAGGAGGAGACATGGCAGTCCGTCTGGGCGATATCGCCCCCGACTTCACCGCCGAGACGACCGAGGGCACGATCAACTTCCACGAATGGCTGGGCAACTCGTGGGGGATCCTGTTCTCCCATCCGAAGGACTTCACCCCGGTGTGCACCACCGAGCTCGGTGCCTTCGCCAAGGCCAAGGGCGAGTTCGACAAGCGCAACACCAAGATCATCGGCCTCTCGGTCGACTCCGTGGAGTCGCACAACGGGTGGAAGAAGGACATCGAGGAGACCCAGGGCAAGGCCCTCAACTTCCCCCTGATCGGCGACCCGGACAAGAAGGTGGCCGACCTCTACGACATGATCCACCCGAACGCCAACGACACCCTGACGGTCCGCTCCCTCTTCATCATCGGACCCGACAAGAAGCTGAAGCTCTACATCACCTACCCGGCGTCCACCGGCCGCAACGTGGACGAGGTCCTCCGGGTCCTCGACTCGCTCCAGCTCACCGCCGACTACCAGGTGGCCACGCCGGTCAACTGGAAGGACGGAGAGGACGTCATCATCGTCCCCGCCGTCTCCGACGAGGACGCCAAGGCCAAGTTCCCGAACGGATGGAAGGCCCTCAAGCCGTATCTCCGGGTGACCAAGCAACCCAACAAGTGATCTCTCTTCTGTCCCTTCAGGGACGCGACGGCGCCACCCGCGGGTTCCCGACCCGGGTGGCGCCGTAGTCTCTGGCCTCGGTGGCTGATCCTTCCGCCGGGGACAGGGGACAGCGGGGTTCGTACGCCTTCGGTGACACGGCGGTGGCGTCGAGGCGGCTCGACGTGCTGGCCTCGGTCTTCGGTCCCACCAGCCGTTCCCTCCTGGCCGAGCTCCCGCCGGCGCGGCGGCGGGTGGTCCTCGACCTCGGCTGCGGGCCCGGACACACCTCGGCCATGCTCGCCGGTACCTTCTCCGGGGCCGAGGTCATCGGCATCGACTCCTCGGACGCCTTCGTCTCCGAGGCCACGGCGTCGGCCCCGCCGGGCTGCACGTTCCGGGTGGCCGATGTCACCGAGGTCCCTCTCCCCGGTGCGCCGGCCGACGTGATCTACGCGCGGTTCCTCGTCGTCCATCTCCCGGACCCCGAGACGGCGATGGACGCCTGGGCCGGCCAGCTGCGTCCGGGCGGGGTCCTGGTGGTGGAGGAGCCGGAACGCATCGACACCGACGACGCCGACTTCCGCCGCTACCTCGAGCTGGCCTCCGTGGTGGTGGCCGGGCGCGGCGGCGACCTCTACGCCGGTCGTCTCCTGGCTCACGCCGCCGCGCCGCCGGGCACGGTGCCGGTGGTCCGCCGACGCACCCCGCTCGACGTCCCCGCCGGCCGGGCGGCGACCATCTTCTCGCTCAACCTGACCACGTGGCGCGACGACCCGGCGGTGGCGGCGGTGGCCGGTCCCGACGAGACGGCCGACCTGGCCGACAGGCTGGAACGGCGCGTCGCCGACACCTCGACCGGCGTGATCCGGTGGTGGATGCGCCAGCTCGTCGTCCGGCGTTGAGCCGGTCATAGGCTGCGGCCATGCACCGGATCCTGATGCGCACGGTCGTCCTCGACTTCCCGACCGATGTCCATGACGCCGGGCGCGATTTCTGGCAGGTCGTCCTGTCGGCCGGTCTCCGTCGGGGTACCCGGCACCCCGAGTACCACGCTCTCGAGCACCCGGCCGCCCTCGGTCGGGTTCTGGTCCAGAACCTGAACGAGGGGGCCAGTCGTATCCACCTCGACGTGGAGTCCGACGACCCCGACGCCGAGGTCGGCCGCCTGGTGGCCGCCGGAGCGCAGATCGTCGAGCGGATCGACGACTGGACCGTGCTGCGCGATCCCGGGGGGCTCCTCTTCTGCGTGATCCCCGCCCATCCCGACGCCGGCTTCGCCGAGTTCGCCCGCACCGTCG
Organism: uncultured Acidimicrobiaceae bacterium; assembly: GCA_963800065.1. Lineage (GTDB taxonomy): Bacteria > Actinomycetota > Acidimicrobiia > Acidimicrobiales > UBA8190 > CAWJFJ01. The sequence goes on from CAWCZO010000008.1 coordinate 283,683, forward strand.
GTCCCTGAGCGGTCTAAGAGAACGCCGACCCCGTCCGGACCACCTGGACCTGACCGACCCCGGCGTCGGCATCGAGGACCAGATGCGATGGCGAGCCGGCGCCGTGGGACTGCACCGTCTGCACCGTGCTGAGGCCACCGTCGTTCTGGCCGAACACCTCGACGTCACCGAGCCCGCTGTGGGCGACGACGCTGACCGTCGGCCCGGGGGGAACCTCCACGATGAGGTGCCCGATGCCGACGCTGGCCGTGACATGGGTAATCCCCGGGCGGAAGGCGACGCCGCTCAGGTCCACGTTCAGGTTTCCCACCGCCAGGCGGTAGTCGGGCGCCAGCTGGCCGGCCGAGGTGGGACGGACCTGGGTGTCGCCGATGCCGCCGCGCAGGGGGACGCCGCTGGCCGCCTCGATCGAGAACACGGTGGCCGCCGCCACCACGACCACGGCCGCCGTCGCCAGGACCAGGGTGACGAGCAACCAGCGCAGCCGGGAGCCCACCGCCCGGCTCCCGCCGCTGTTGGCCACCAGGCCGAGGGCGAGGACGAGGGCCACGGCGCCCAGGAGGAGGCCAACCCCGCCGTCGGGGTGGGGCCACCACGGTCCGCTCGAGAAGAGGTCGGAGAGGGCCACCACGCCGAGGACGATGCCCAGGACGATGACGGCCAGGCTGCGGCGGGGCGGGCGCCTCTCGGCCCACTGCTGGGCCAGCGGGTGCTCCTCGTCGTCGGCCGGGACGAGCAGCCAGGCCGCCACGTAGATCAGGGCCCCCGAGCCGGCCAGGACGGTCAACGCGGCGAAGGCCACCCGGACGATCACGACGTCGACGTCGAGGTACCGGGCCAGCCCGGCGGCGACGCCCCCGAGCATCCGGTGCTCCATGTCCCGGCGCAGCCGGTGGGGTGCCCCGCCGGCCCCCGGTGGCGCCGGCCCGGGACCGTCGGTCACCGCCACCGGATCGGGGATCCTCTCGTCGTCCGCGCCGCTCTCGTCGTGTCGCATGCCACCGTCGTCGGGTTCCATGCCACCATCTTCGGGGTCGGACCCCCGCTGCGGTATCCGGTATGACCCGGACGTCCACCCCGACTCCCGCTCTCGGCTCCGGGGTTCGACCCGGTGGTCGGGTCGGTCACGCCATGGGATCATCGATCCATCCCCGAAGATCCCTCCAGCGGCGGCTATCGGCATCCGCCCCACCACCTCGGCGCCCGGTGGCGGGTCCCGCGTCAGGACGGACCCCTGCACCGGAGCACGGCCGACGCCATGGTCGGCGGCGTGGCCGGGGGCCTGTCGGCCCGCCTCGGGATCGACGCCAACGCGCTGCGCCTTCTCTTCGCCGTCCTCGCCGTCGCCGACGGCTCGGGTTTCGCTCTCTACGTCCTGGCCTGGTTGGTCATGGCGCGCCAGGGCGAGGCTACGTCCATCGCCCGGCGGGCCACCACCGACCGCGGGGCCATCGCCCTGGGCCTGGCCCTCGCCACCGTCCTCGGTTGTCTCCTCCTGGCCCTCGGGGCTCTCGGGTTGGGCTTCGCCGCCGGACTCATCTGGCCGGTGTCCTTCGGTGTCGCCGGCGTGGTGCTGGTGTGGCGCGACGCCAGCTCGGACGAGAGGGCCTTTCTCCGCGAGGTCGTCGAGCAGGCGCCGGTGCTCGGGATGCCCGACCGGCAGACGCGCCGGGTCCTCGTCGGTCGGATCGTGGTGGGAATCGTCCTGGTGGCGGCCGGGCTGGGGGGCCTGGTGGCCACCCGGCACCCGACCGGCGCCACCCTGGAGGGCGTGGCCTCCGCCGCCGTCGTCATCACCGGCTTCCTCATCGTCTTCGGTCCCTGGTGGCTGGCGCTGGCCCGTGACCTCGCCGTCGAACGCCGCCAGCGGGTTCGCACCGAGGAACGCGCCGACATGGCGGCGGCCATCCATGACTCGGTCCTCCAGACGTTGGCCCTGATCCAGCGGTCATCGGGTGATTCCCGCGAGGTGACGCGTCTGGCCCGGGTCCAGGAGCGCGAATTGAGGGCCTGGCTCTTCGAGGGGCGCCCTCCCGGATCGTTCGACGCGTCGGCGGTGACCACCCTCGCCCAGGGCGTCGCCGTCATCGCCAGCGACGTCGAGGAGAACCACGGCGTCGCCGTCGAGTCCGTCGTGGTCGGCGACTGCGCCCTGGGCGACGAGTTGCGGGTCCTCCTGGCGGCCGGACGCGAGGCGGCGGTCAACGCGGCGGTGTGGTCGGGGGCGACGACGGTGTCGGTGTACGTGGAGGTGGAGCCGACACGGGTGTCGATGTTCGTCCGCGACCGGGGGAAGGGTTTCGATCCGGAGGCCGTGGCCGACGACCGCCGCGGGATCTCGGAGTCGATCCGGGCCAGGATGGCCCGTCACGGAGGGACGGCGGACATCCGCAGCGTCTCCGGCGAGGGCACGGAGGTCGAGCTGGTCATGTCGAGGCCGGATACCCAGGCGTGAGCACCGGCCGCCCCCTGCGGGTCTTCCTGGTCGACGACCACCGCCTGTTCCGGGCCGGGGTCCGGGCCGAGCTCGGGCCCGAGGTCGAGGTGGTGGGGGAGGCCGACGAGGTGGCGGCGGCCGTGGATCTCATCGGTGAACGGCGGCCCGACGTCGTCCTGGTGGACGTGCACATGCCCGACGGCGGGGGACAGGCCGTCATCGCCGCCGTCGGCCCGGCCCATCCCGACGTCCGCTTCCTGGCCCTCTCGGTCTCCGACGCCGCCGAGGACGTCATCGGGGTGATCCGGGCCGGGGCCCGGGGCTACGTGACGAAGACCATCTCGGGCGCCGAACTCACCGACGCCATCGTCCGCGTGGCGGACGGGGACGCCGTCTTCTCGCCGCGACTGGCCGGGTTCGTCCTCGACGCCTTCGCCGCCGACCCGGACGCCGCCGGGGGCGCCACCGTGACGTTCGACCCCGAGCTCGATCAGCTCACCCCACGCGAGCGAGAGGTCCTGCGACTCATCGCCCGCGGCTACGCCTACAAGGAGGTGGCGCGCGAACTGTCGATCTCGGTCAAGACGGTGGAGAGCCACGTGTCGGCCGTTCTGCGCAAGCTCCAGCTGTCGAGCCGGTACCAGCTCACCCGCTGGGCCTCCGAGCGGCGTCTGCTCTGACGGCCATCAGCCGGACCCACCGGCCGTCAGCGGCGCTGGGCGGCCCCGAAGAAGCGGTCGAACAGGCCGTCCACCCCGGCGCCGTGCAGGGTCATCCCGCCGTCCACCACCAGCGTCTGGCCGGTGACGAAGCGGGCCAGGTCGGAGCAGAGGAACACCACCACGTCGGCCACGTCCTCCGGATCACCGACGCGGCCGATCGGCGTGGTCCGCCGGTAGCGCTCCACTTCGTCCGGGAGCCCGTCGAGCAGGGGCTTGGTCAGGTTGGTCCGGATCATCCCCGGGGCCACTGCGTTCACCCGGATGGCGGGGCCGTACTCGAGGGCGGCCGACGCCGTGAGGGCCATGACCCCGGCCTTGGCCGCCGAATACGGCGCCTCCCCGGCCGACGGACGGGTGGCACTGATCGACGAGGTGTTGACCACGGCGCCACCGCCGTTGGCCAGGAGGTGGGGTACCGCGGCCCGCATCCCGTTGAAGACGCCGGTCAGGTTGAGCCGGATCAGCCGGTCCCATTCCCCGGGGTCCCACCCGGCCAGCGGGGCCATGGTGCTGCCCCCGGCGTTGTTCATCAGCAGGGACACGCCCCCGAGTCGGTCGGCGGCCTCGTCCACGGCCGCCTTCATGGCGTCGGCGTCGGTGACGTCGACCTCGACGGCCACCCCGTCGACGTCGTCGGCCGTGGCCCGGGCCGAGGCGCCGTCGATGTCGAGGACGGCCACACGCGCCCCGTGGGCGGCGAATCGCCGGCAGACGGCGCGGCCGATACCCGAGCCACCGCCGGTGATCACGGCGCGATGACCGGTGAGAAGCGCGGTCGGTGCCGGGGCGCCGGTCACGGGATCACCGGCATCTCACCGACGAGCGAGATGCGCAGATCGCGTTTGAGCACCTTGCCCTGCGGGTTGCGGGGGAGGGGTTGCGACAGGAACCAGACGTGGGTGGGGACCATGAACGAGGCCAACCGCTCCCTGGCGAAGCGGGTCAGCTCCTCGGCCGTCATCGTGGTCCCCGGGCGCAGCACCACCGCCGCACCGACCTCCTCGCCCAAGACGGGGTGGGGGACGCCGATCACGGCGCAGTCGGCCACCGACGGGTGCTCGAACAAGGCGGCCTCCACCTCGACCGAGGAGACGTTCTCACCACCGCGGATCACGAGGTCCTTGGCCCGGTCCACGATGTGGATGAACCCCTCCTCGTCGATGCGGGCGATGTCCCCGGAATGGAGCCATCCGGCGGTGAACGACGCCGCCGTGGCCTCGGGCTTGTTCCAGTAGCCACGCACGACGTTGGGGCCCTTGATCCACAGCTCGCCCACGGCCTCGGGGCCGGTGGGGAGATCGGGCGTGGGTTCGGTACCTTCGAACCCCTCGGGGACGACGGCCACGTCGCACACCGGGACGGCCGGGCCCACGCTGTCGGGCTTCCGGACGTAGTCGTCGCCCACGTTCATGGTGGTCACCGACGACGTCTCGGTGAGCCCGTAGCCGTTGGAAGGGGCGCCCACCGGGAAGTGCTCCTTGATCCGTCGTACCAGATCCGGGGGGGCGGGCGCCCCGCCGTAGGCGACGGAACGCACCGACGAGGTGTCGCGGGTGGCGAAGGCGGGGGAGTCGATGACCTGCATGGCCATGGCGGGAACCCCTCCGAAGGTGGTGATGCGTTCGCGCTCGATGAGCTCCAGGGCCCGCTCGGGGTTCCAGTGGTGCATCATCACCAGCTTGTTCCCGGCGGCGCTGTTGGCCACCAGGATGGAGTGGCATCCGGTGGCGTGGAAGAGAGGGACCGAGAGCAGATAGGCGTTGCGGTCGGCGTCGGCGCCGCCGCCGTCGCCGGGCCCGTTGGTTCCCCGCAACGACGCCCGGGCGTTCAAGAAGAAGAGGCTCATCAGGTTGGTGGCCATGTTGCGATGGGTGCCGACCGCTCCCTTCGGTTTCCCCGTCGTCCCCGACGTGTAGAAGATGGTGGCGTCGTCGTCGGGTCCTATCCCCACATCGGGCAGGTTGATGTCCGTCGCCGGGGCGCCGGCGGGGTGCTCACCCACCAACTGGTCGAAGGCGATCACCGGTACCGGTGACGATGGGAGATCTCTGAGCGCCGTGCGGTCCTCGTTCGTGACCACCACCGCCCGTAGGTGGGGGAGTTCGCCGAAGTGGGGCTGCAAACGGGCCAGGCGCTCGCTGTCGACGAAGGCGACGGCCGTCTCCGAGTCGTGGAGCCCATACTGCAACTCGGGTCCGGTCCACCAGGCGTTCAGGGGGACGACGACGGCGCCGGCGGCGGCGGTGGCCCAGAAGGCCGAGACCCACTCGGGCAGATTGCGCATGACGATGGAGATCCGCTCACCCTCCTCGATACCGAAGCGCTCCTGCAGCGAGCGCGCCAGGGTGGCGGCGACGGCGAAATTCTCCTCGAAGGTCGTCCGCTCGTCCTCGTAGACCAGGTAGTCCTTGTCGCCGTGGCTGCGCGAGAGCTCGAGGATGGCCCGCAGACCGGGGGGTGCGTTCTTCCACACCCGGGTGACGACACCGCGGATCTCCACGTCCTGCATCTCGAACATCTGGCCGGTGGCGGTAAGGGCGCGGTTCGCCTCCTCGATCGACATCGGCGCCGTTGTCGGCATGACGAATAGTTCCTTTCCGGTTCCGGTTCGGGGGTTTCCGTGGCCGCTGTGAGCCCGATCAGCTTCCCGAGCTCCGCGTGGCCGGGGGCCGCCGGCGTCGCCAGACGTCCGACACCGACAGGGGTGTCCACCCGGCGTCCTCGGGGTCGAGGGTCACACCGGGGGCGACGACGGCGTCGATCCGGTCGAGGGTGGCGTCGGACAGGGCCACGTCGACAGCGCCGAGCGCGTCGACCATCTGCTCCATGGTCCGCGGCCCGATGATGGCGGCGGTCACGGCCGGATGGGTCAGGACGAAGGACAGAGCGAGGTGGCTGAGGGGCACCCCGGCGTCCTCGGCGACGGGAACGAGGGCCTCGATGGCGTCGAGCTTGGCCATGACCTGGGGACGCTCGGGGTCGTAACGCGACGGCATCCGACTGGCGCGTCCCCCTTCGGGCAGAGGGGCGTCCCGGCGGTAGCGGCCGGTGAGCCAGCCGCCGTTCAGGGGGCTCCAGACGATGGTGCCCATCCGGTAGCGCTGACAGGTCGGGAGCACCTCGGTCTCGATGCCACGGGCCAGGATCGAATAGGGAGGCTGCTCGCAGACGAAACGTTCACGGTGGCGGCGCTCGGCCACCCACTGGGCCTCGACGATCAGGTCGCCGGAGAAGGTGGAAGACCCGAGGGCCCGGACCTTGCCCTGGTGGACGAGGTCGGAGAGTGCCCCCAGGGTGTCGTCGATGTCGCACGTCGGATCGGGACGGTGGACCTGGTAGAGGTCGATCCAGTCCGTCTTCAGGCGGCGCAGGCTGGACTCGACCGCGCGGACGATCCACCGGCGCGAGTTACCGGCCATGTTGGCGTCGGCACCCATCGGAGCGTGGAACTTGGTGGCCAGCACCACGTTCTCCCGCCGGCCTCGGGTCAGAGCCTTGGCCACGATCTCCTCGGACTCGCCGGCGGAGTACACATCGGCCGTGTCGATGAAGTTGATACCGGCATCGAGAGCGGCGTGGACGATACGGACGCAGTCGTCGTGATCACGGTTCCCCCAAGCGCCGAACATCATGGCCCCCAGGCACAGGGGGGAGACGTGCATTCCGGTGTGACCCAACGTTCGGAGTTTCATGGCCGTCCTTTGTTCATGGACCCGCTCGTGGACCTCGTCATGGTTCATCGATGTCATGGTTCATCGATGTCATGGTTCATCGATGTCATGGTTCATCGATCTGCTCATGGATCGGATCTCACCGGATCCTTGTCGGGGACCCGGGCCGCCGGGGAACCGCCACCCGGGGCGAAGATGGCGGCTCGGTAGTAGGCGAGCTCGGCCAGCGATTCCCGGATGTCCTCCAGGGCCCGATGCGTCGTTCCCTTCTGGGGCGCATCGGCCAACGCCTCGGGGTACCACCGCCGGCAGAGCTCCTTCACGGTGGAGACATCCACCGATCGGTAGTGGAGCCAGTTCTCGATCTCGGGGAGCTGGGCGGCCAGGAATCGGCGATCGGTCCCGATGGAATTGCCGCAGAGGGGCACCGTCCGCTTCTCCGGTACGTGGGCCCGGATGAAGTCCAGGGTCTGGCGGCCGGCGTCGGCCAGGGTGAGCGTGGACGCGCTGATCGCCTCCAGCAGGCCCGAGCGGGCGTGCATGTCGCGGACGAAGTCGTCCATGGCCGCCAGCTCGGTGGCGCCGGCGTGGACCACCAGGTCGGGACCCTCGGCCACCACGGCCAGGTCGTCGTCGGTCACCAAGGTGGCGATCTCGACGATGGTGTGGGTGGCCGGGTCGAGCCCGGTCATCTCGAGATCCATCCAGACGAGCACTCAGGCGATGCTAACGGGTGCCCGGACCCCGCCCGGGGCCCGATGCGGGGTCCGTCGTCGGCGGTTAGGGTCGCGCCCGTGCTCGAGGTGCCGCTCGTCCGGCTCGATCCCGACCTGCCCGTCCCTTCCTATGCGCACCAGGGTGACGCCGGGGCCGATCTCCACGCGCGCCAGGACGTCGTTCTCGCCCCTGGTGGCGGCCGGGCCCTCGTGCCCACCGGCGTGGCCGTGGCCCTGCCTCCGGGATACGCCGGCTTCGTCCTTCCCCGCAGCGGCCTCGCCCTTCGTCACGGTGTCACGTGCCTGAACACGCCGGGACTGATCGACGCCGGATACCGGGACGAGCTTCGGGTCCTGCTCGTCAACACCGATCCGTCGGCTCCCTACGAGGTCAAGCGGGGAGACCGTATCGCCCAGCTCGTCATCCAGGCCGTCGAGGAAGCGACGTTCGCCGAGGCCGACCACAGCGAACTCCCCGAGAGCTCCCGGGGGCTCGGCGGCTTCGGACACACGGGCCGCTAGGCGCCGGCGTCGCGTCGATAATCCCATGGTGGAACGTCTGACCGGTCTCGATGCCAGCTTCCTGGCCATGGAGACCCCGACCATGAAGCTGCACGTCTCGGCCGTCATGGTTTTCGGGCCACCTCCACCCGGGGTGGACGAGACGGAGCTGTCCGTCGAGCGGGTTCGCCGGCTGGTGGGCGAGCGGTTGCATCTGGTCCCCCCCCTGCGCCGACGCGCCGTGCGCGTCCCGTTCGGCCTCCACCATCCGCTGTGGGTCGAGGATCCCCATTTCGACCTCGACTTCCACGTGCGGCGGGCCAGCCTCCCGGTGCCCGGAGGCCCGAACGAGCTGTCGGCCTTCGTGGGGGAGGTGGCGGGACGTCCGCTCGACCTGGACCGGCCCCTGTGGGAGATGCACGTCGTGGAGGGACTCGAGTCCGGTCACTTCGCCATCGTCACCAAGCTCCACCACGCCACCATCGACGGAGCCTCGGGAGCCGATCTCCTGGCCGCCTTCTTCGATCTCGGTCCCGAGCAACGGCCGGTCCCGCCGCCGGATCGACCGTGGCGACCGGAGGAGCTCCCGAGCGAACGGGAGCTGGTGGCGGGGGCTCTCTCCTCGCTGAGCCATCAACCGGAACGGGCGGCATCGGCCGTGCGGCGCACGGTGGGCGCCGTCCGCAGCCTGGCTGAGCGCAACAGACGCTTGCGGGAGGAGGACGGAGTCGACCCCCCGCCCGCTCCCTTCAGCGCGCCGCGTACGTCGCTCAACGGAGCGATCTCGGCACACCGGCGTTTCGCCTTCCTCCATGTGTCCCTCGACGACGTCCTGACAATCAGACGCGCCTTCGGAGGGACGGTGAACGACGTGGTGCTCTCGTGTGTGGGCGGCGCCCTTCGACGGTTCCTGGCGGAGCGTGGCGAGATCCTGGACGATCCCCTGGTGGCCATGGTCCCCATGTCCACGCGCTCACCGGCCGACGCCGGCGTCCTCGGCAACAAGGTTCACGCCATGCTGGTGTCGTTGGCCTCCACCGTGGCCGATCCGGTCGAGCGCCTCCGGCTTATCGCGTCCGGGACCCGGCTGGCCAAGGAGCAGGCCCAGGTGTTGTCCGAGGATCTGCTCCGGGAGTGGGCGCAGTTGGCTGTGCCGGCGCTCGCATCGCGACTGGCCCGCCTGGCGGGCAATCTGCGACTGTTCGACCACGTCCCGGCGCTCTTCAACGTTCTCGTGTCGAACATACCGGGACCCGACGTCCCGCTGTGGTGCGCCGGGGCACGTTTGGTCGCCCTCTACCCGGTAGGCCCCCTGGCCGAAGGGGTGGGTCTCAACATCACCGTCATCAGCTACTCGGGCACCCTGTACGTCGGGATCCTCGGGTGCCGTGCCCTCGTCCCCGAGGTGGATCACGTCGCCCATCACCTGACCGACGCCCTCGGCGAGCTCCTGAAGGTGGCGGTACGGACCGGCGGGCACTGGGCCTGACCGTCCCCCGACCCGATCAGACGGCGACCGGGGGCCGCACGGCCTGATCGGGGACGTTTGCTAAAATGCGACCCGAAACAGGCGGACGTGGCTCAGTTGGTAGAGCATCACCTTGCCAAGGTGAGGGTCGCGGGTTCGAATCCCGTCGTCCGCTCCGAAGAAAGTCCAGCTAGTGGCGCTGCGGGAGGCCGAATTCGGCCTCCCGTGGCGCGTCTGGGACCGCCCCGCACCACATTTGCACCACATTTTTTGACGGTTTTCGGCCAGAGGGCCGCTGACCCTTTTATTTTGTGTGTGAGGGTCACCCGGCCTGAATGTCAGCTGGCCCCGACCATTCTGAAGAAGGGATGGCACGACGAACTGGGCGGAGGGTCGATATTCGAGTCCGAGAACACTCAAATCCCGATCGACATCGGCGCTCGATGTTGACTCGAGGCATGACATGAGTTCAGCGGGCGAAACTGTGGTCGGGACTCCCGAGCGTGATCAACTCCGGTTCGGGCTGTCGAGGACGTCCATCAGTGTGGTTCTAATCGCCACCAGCGCGTGCGTGACGTGGACCATTGCAGTCGTGATCTGGCTGGCACCGTCCAGGCTCTCGGGTATCCAGGCTTCAGCGCGGGCAGAGACAGTCCTAACGACGATGGCCACGCTCTCCGGCGCAGCTGTCGTGCTCGCCCTCACCGCCATCCTGGTCGGACTGCAGCTGTCGTCGCGCTTCGGAGCGCGAGCCAGCCGAACGGTCACCACACGACCCGTGGTCGCGCTGATGGGGGTGGCCGCCCTCCTTGGGGTAGCGTTCCCGCTGTGGGCAGCGGCGGAGCCCTGGCGGTGGTTGCGCACCGCCGCACTTGCCTTCTTCGCCTGGACCATACTCGCCCTCGGTGTTGCGGGCTCTCGGGTGCTCACGCACCTCAACCCACGGTGGCTAGCCGTCCATCAGATCGATCGGCTTTACTCGCTCCTTGTACCGGGATCAGTGTCCGCGCCTACGCGTCTCCACGAGGCCCAGTCGGTGTTACTGGAGATCGCTGACGGTGCCCCCGAAGGAGACGCCGACGGGCATGCCGCCCGTCGTGCTCTCGCATACGCGGCTCTGGCTGGCTATCGCCTCACCCATCTCAGCGAGGATCTATCCGAATTGACCGCGACGCTCGGCGCCCGCGCCCGAACCGCCGCCCACCGGGGCGAGTCACCTATGTCCACCGCGGGAGTTCTCTCACTGATCGGACTTGCCAGCGATAACGCCGATGTGTGCGTGAGTGTCATGCGGGAACTCTCCGACCTCGCACAGGATGCAATTGGGCAGCGGCGCGAACCGGTAGTGCGGGCGCTGCTCGACGAAGCCGCCTCGTTCGCAACCGATTGCCTCCAGCTACTCCTTGAGCCAAGTGCTATTGCGTGGCTCGCCGACCAAGAGCCGATCAAACATGCAGCCGGTCTACATCTCAACCTTCAGGATAAGGATGAGAACTCCTCCCCGACACGCTCGATACTCCCGGGGCGTGGCGTCGATCGTCGTGCCGTCCTCGCGTGGATCGACAACACCAGTCCCGCGACTCGACGGGAGGTTGACGCTCTGGTGGCGCTTCTTCCGCCTGCCGCGAACGCCAAACGGACGGAGCGCGTTGAGGCAGAGGTTGTGGAAAGCTCGACCCTCGTCAAACCTCCTCCGAGGGTCGCGAACGGTACCCCTCCTGAAGAGCCGATCGTCATTGCCGACCTCGCGGACTATCTAACTGGCGGTGTATCGATAACAGCGAGTGCGAACGATACCAGCGGAGAGAGCGAAACGGCTGAGACAGAGTGGCAGTCCAAGCTGACCTCCAGGCTCAGAGGATCGGACGCATACGACCTCCTTGAGGTGACGGTTGAAGCCTTCGTCGCCGCCGTTGCCGCGCCGAGTCCCGACGACCATGGATGGCCTGGCGGCTGGAGGGGTAGTGGTGCATTCACCGCGGACATCGCGCGAATCGCAGCCCCCGAGCTGTCGCTCTACCAGTCCGGCCGATACCCGCCTGCCGATAAGGCCGAAGCCGCCATTGAGGATCAGGTCTTACGACTGGTACGCGCTCAGCAATTAGAACGGACGGCGGATCTTCCGCCGGACCCCATCGGCTGGCGGGCTCCCGAGACCATGGTCCGGCCGACGGCGGCCAATGAAGCGACCGCCGTGTTGCGGGAGTTGGCGATCGAAGCATGGCGGATGGGCTTCGTCCGAAGAGCGCTGCTCAACATCCGCAGACTGATCGGCTTGTTCACGGTCGTCACGGTGCAAGGCAATGCAAAACGGCTGGAAGATGTGGCTGAGAACCTCCGTCGGGCAGTTATCCGAACCGCACAATGGGGTGATGACACGATGGCCGAACGGCAACAGAGCCGTCTGCTAGTTCTTGCGCTCGCCCCGGAGCTCTCGATCCTCGGCGGGGAGGTAGCTCGACTTGATGACGACGCCGCGTGGAAGTCGATTGTCGAGGTCCTGGACACCATCGGCTGGGCCCCGCTCGGAAGTGCGGCGGAGGCAGTCGCAGAGATCTATCTGCATGTCATCGCCGGCCTTGGCCCGCTTCCCGACGAGCCGTACTTCGGTCGTCCCTGGGATCTGGTCTCATGGGGCGGCCATCCTCTATCGCCCGCCGACCGGCTCCCACATCACGTCAGGCGTCAGCTACGCCGCGAGCTCAAGATGTCGGGCAGTTTGGAGGAACCCCGTCTCGCCCTTCTTTGCATCCTTGCCCTGTGGCGAGACGCGATCGTGTCGAATACTCAGGAGCGCGCCGAGGAACTTCGCGAAGTTCTCCGAGAGCGCATCTTGAACCACGGACGCCGGGACTTTGAGATCGATGAGCTGTGGGATCCTGCCGAGATCGGGAAGGAGCGCCCACCGGGGTTTGATCAACGGGTGGTGCATTGGCGGGTCTATGACGTCGCCCTCGCCGCCAGCAGGTGGGCCGAGGCACCGAGTGGTTATGCGGCTAAGCCGCTGCTTCCTCCCGTGACTACCCCAGACGGCGACCTATGGGCGATGATCCAAAAGAGGGGTGCACGGTCACTGGTGGACGAACGCGACTACTGGGGCCTCACGCACGGCGAAGACGAACTAGTGGTCGTCCAGGAAGCCGACCGGAGTCGCCGGCTGCTCCGGGATTGCGAATGCCGAGCCCGATCACGAATCAGCTGGGGCTACGGAGGTAGTGGACCATACGACTTAGCCTCCCTTCTCGTCGCCGATGCCCTCGGTCCGCTCGCCTACTGCCCATCCTGCTTCGGGACGATCGGAGGTGCTGCGGGTCTTATTCGATGCCCTGTCTGCAAAGACGGTATGCGCCCTGGCTTGTGGGAGATGCAGCGGGCCTGCAACTGGATCACCTCCAGACTGGCGCGAACACCGGGACTGCTACGCACGACTGAGGACATGCCGTCGAGAGCGCAATGGCACCTCCGGCGCACCGACCTTCTCGACTTCCTGGTACAGAAGATCGCCGAGTTCTCGGCAGAGGACGACTCTGAAGACGGGCAGGACGGTTCGGACGGATTGGTGATTGATCGGTGAAGGCGCGCTTTCGTGAGAGGTCCCTTCACTCGGGATCGAGAGCGACCTCCACCTGCCGCAAGTATCCTTCTGCATCGCCGCCGAAAATTACCAGACGGCTCGCGGTCGAGCCGTCCCAGCCGTAGGAGCGCAGTCCCTCCGTAGCGTCATGAATCTGCGATGCGAGAGAGGTGCGCACGGGCGTGTCGATATTCGTCGGTCGAGCGACGACGATGGCCGAGCCATCGTCTCCCCGGGCAAGTTCTCCGACCAGAAATGCCTGGTCGATTCGAATGGTGGCGGCACCAGTGGCACCGAGCAGCACGTCGACCGACACGGCGTCGAAGGACGCATCTGTGGGGATGTCGACGACCAGGCGATCCCGGACTCGCTCGACCCATTCAGATCGCAACTCAGCGCGGTCCACGGTGATCCGCATGGCGTGCAGCCAGCCCGGACCGATCTCGCCGTGCTCCGTGATCACTCCGAGGTAGGGTTGAGCGTCGGGGTGGAGCGACTGTCCCGCCGCGGTGACGGCGTAGTGCCATTGGCCGGATTCGTGGAACGACGTCTTGACCCAACGAGCACCCTCCCGATGGGCCAGGTACAGGTCGCCCGAGTGGCGTGCGGTCTCGATCGACCACGACGAACCGGACCTCCCGTCGCCGTCTCGTACTCGGAAGCGGACGGTCGAACCTGCAGGTAGAGCGCCCATACCCGAAGAGTAGGAGCTCTCAGCACCTGAGACCGATCATGGCTGAAGGTTGACCAGAAGCGCGCCGGTCGGGGCCTGGCTGCGGACGCCGCGGTGGACGGCCGGAGCGTTGGTAATATTCGGCCATGGTTGAGGAGCGCACCACACGGGAGATCGAGTCACTGTATTCGCGAGTCAGCAGCCCTGCTCGAAACGCCGAGAGCAGCGCTGAGACGATGAAGACCGCCGCCGTTGAGACGATCGATAACGATACCCTGTCCCTACTTCTTTCGGGCCTGGCTGTGGGTCGTTGACCGTGGCGAACCTCGATTTTCCGCGGGACTGGTCGGGGGCCTCTCTATACCGCTCCCTAGGCGTAACGGCGTGCCGCGCTGGTGAGTCGCCAGTTGAAACCGTGGATACTAGGCAGCAGGAGACCGTCGACAACGATCGGGCCTTCGACCTTCTCATCGACATTAGCCTGCGCCGTACGCAATGATCGACACTATCGACGACCGCTCGTCCCTCTACCGAGCACTAAGTGCACAGGTGCTCCATAGTCCAGCGTTCGGGGACGGCGAGACCATTGTGACCGAGCGGGTCGAGACCGTCGATGCAGATCGATCGATCGACATGCTGCTCACTTCTCCTCTGATCGGTTGAGCATCCGACCGGCCACGGCGGTCGCGGTCGGTAACACCAGCGACCAGCACCTCCGTTCAGTAGTCGGCCGGCTCGATCGTTCCGACGTTGCGATTTTCGACGCAGCCACTGTGTCCGAGCAGCAGTTCGTGATGGGTCCCGGATACTTCCAGATCGGAGAATTACCGCTCTCCTCCAATGCACCCATACGGGGGTGGCTGCGCCGCTTGGCCCCACCTGACTGGCAACGCGGCCTCGTACTCGAGTCCCACGAGGCCGTCGTCAAAGCTGCCTGGTTGTCCCTTTTAGTGTCGATCACCCGAGGTTGTCGAATTCGTTGGCTAACTGACTTAGACGCAATGCTCAACGCCGAAAACAAACTGGTGCAAGCTGTCGCCGCCACCGAGCTCGGGATCGCCACTCCGCGAACCCTCGTCACGAACGACCCAGCCGAGCTGAAGGAGGCCTTCCCGGAGGAGTTCATCATCAAGCCCCTGGGTCCAGGTCACTTCTACGAGGGAGATGAGGCCCGCGTGGTTTACACCACCGTGCTGCAACACGATTCCCCCGAATTGGCGACGTTGGGCACTGCGCCATTCCTTGCCCAGTGTAAACTCGAAGTCCGACGCCACCTCCGCGTCGTCACGGTTCTCAAGCGCTTCTGGGCCGCCTCGATCGAGGGGCCTAGCTGGCCGCTGGACTGGCGCCAAGCAGCCGAGGCGCATTCGGCATTCGTCCCGACCGAGCCTCCAGCACAGGTCGCGACGGGTGCGGTGGCGCTGGCTGAGCATCTCCACCTCGGTTACTCAAGCCAGGACTGGCTGATTTGCGACGACGGCTGTTACGTCGTCGACGTTAACCCAGCGGGCCAATGGTTGTTTCTACCAGAGCCGATCGCCAGCGCGGTAGCCGACGCCATCGCAACGTGGCTTGGCGGTGGAGCCCCATGACCTCACCTCGGAGGCAGGAGCGAAAGCGCAGGCAAGAGGAGCGTCAGGTCCGGCGTACCACACCCTGCGACGACGCCGCACGACGCGGCGAACGACGCATGTATCTGGCGCACCTACGCGGGCTCTGGCCCGGTGCGAAGGTGCCGTCATTCCAAGTTCACCCCGGTAATCCTGGTGACATCAGCCAATGGGGAAACGACGATTTTCAAGTCCTCATCGAGGAAGGGCGGCGGCAGCTGGACGCTCAACGCGACCAGGCCGAACAGATTCGCGGTCGGGCGCAGTTCCTCTTCACCACGGCCATCGGACTGGCCGCCGTCTCGTTCGCCGGCAGAGAGACCGTTTTCGCCGCGAAAGGTGACGTTCCCCTCGCAATCTGGAGCCTCGGCCTTCTCCTGACGACGCTCGGACTTCTCGGCACTGCGTCCGCCATCGTCGCAAGGAAGGAATTCGGCTCGATCGATGCCGCAATAATGACGACGCAATACCAGTCCCCAGTTCCCCCAAAACTCGCCGCCGGCTACTCGCGTCAGGTGGGACTCGGCGCCAACACGGTGGCAACGCTGCTGACCGTCTACCGAGATGCGGTGCTCCTGGTCATGCTGGGAGCGATTTGCTGGGGAGCGGCCTGGCTGATCGCGACGATCTGATGAGTGTTCGGGCCGCGTGGATCGACCTTGTTCATCGATCTGAGGCACCTTAGACGCGGGCCTCGCGATGATCCCGAACGCTTTGTTCCCCTGCGAACCCCGCTGGCCAGACACCCATCCTCGTCTTCAGGTAGAAATGGGCCGTGACCTGGGAGCCCACCGATGAGCAACGGCGCATCATCGATCATGACCCGGACGGTTGTGCCCGCGTGCTGGCCGGACCAGGAACGGGTAAGAGCGCTACCGTCATTCAGCTACTGCTTCGGCTGGCCGAGCACGGTGGATCGAAGAGTCGACTCCTGACGTTCACCCGAGCTGCAACCAATGAGCTCAAGGAGAAGGTCGCACAACATGCCGAGGTGCTGGACCCACCCAGCACCGTCCACTCCTTCGCCATCTCGACGCTGATCGCCAATCCGGACGTGACGACTTTGCCGCGACCGATACGGATCGCAGACGACTGGGAGTGGCAGAACCTTATCCGTGAGCATCTCAAGGACCTACTCGGATGTGGAGTCCGGATCGTGGACCGGGCACGAAGCGAGATGGCCTCAGCATGGATGTCCCTCGACGAGGACGAGGACCCGGATCTTCCCGAGGAGGTCCGAAATCGCTTCGCTGGCGAGTGGGAGCAGCACCGCCTGAAATTCGGCTACTCCCTTTTGTCAGAGCTTCCATTCCGTCTACTCAACGCGCTTGAAGATCACGCTGATCTGCAAGTCGGGGACTTCTCGTTTCTGGTCGTCGACGAGTATCAGGACCTCAACCAGTGCGATCTATCGCTACTCAAGCAGCTCACATACCGAGGGGTCTCACTCATGGGGGTGGGTGATGACGATCAGTCCATCTACAGCTTTCGCAGGGCTCACCCCACCGGGATCCGACGATTCCTTGCCGACGACTACCCGGGTGCCTCCGACTACTCCTTGTCGGTTAGCCAACGATGCGCGACCAGCGTGCTGGAGTGGGCGCGTTCAGTTATCGAGGGATTGCCGGGCAGGGGAGCGCGTCCTCGATTGACTCCCGCCCCGCATTGTCTCCCTGGGGAGGCTCGGTATCTTCAGTTTCGGAGTGGTCCTAGGGAGATCGCCGGGGTGACACGGCTCGTGGAGTGGCTCATTCAATCCAAAGGGGTCGCGCCGGAGGACATCGCTGTCTTGTATCGAGGCGACAACAACCGAACGTGGTCGGGGCCTCTTGGTGAAGGTCTGACGGGTCGGGGTATCCCCGTAATCCGACCAGGGGAAATCGACGAGATCCTCGGGGAATCCTCTAACCGACGCCTGCTCGCGCTGGCCCGCGTTGCAGCTCATCGCGCCGACTCGTTGGCTTGGTGGACCCTTCTCGATCAGACCTCAGGTATCGGCAACGTCGTACGGGACCACTTCCACGATCGTGCGTGTGAGGAGCGCACGACCTTCGCTGCACAGCTCCTTGCAGACCACGCTGCTGGCTATCCGGCGCTGGCCGCCGGAGCCAGGGCGAGAGTTTCGGCCGTCGTAACCAACGCACTGGAACTGCTGGAGGACATCCAGATCGAAGGAGCTGACCTGGGGGTCGCGGGATGGGGCACGTGGCTCGCCGGCAAAGCGGACGGACTTGGTGGCTGCGAAGTGCGTTTCAAGGATCTTTTGATCGAATTGGATGGATTCACCGACCGCGGTGAGGGACTCGGACGTTTCCTCGGTCAGCTCCAGCCGATCGGCAAAGACCTCAGGTCTGGGCGTGCAGCGGGTTCGGTTCGACTTATGACGATGGGGGCCTCCAAGGGACTTACCGTTCGAGCCGCGATCGTGGTGGGAGTTGAAGACGGGATCATTCCTCATCCGGAGGCCGACGAGGCAGAGGAGCGGCGACTCCTCTACGTTGCCATGACCCGCTCGACGGAGTTCTTGTATGTGACCTGGGCCAGTAATCGAACTGGGCCCACCGCTCGCACGGGTAGGCCCAACGTTGGTCGCGGCCGTGACCGTTGCCGATTCCTCGTTCACGGATCGGTTCGTTCGGAAGACGGCGGTGCGTATATGGAGAGCCTTTCGTAGCAGCTCGGAGGCCGGGACGATTTGCGCCGACCAAGAGTCTGTGTAGACCCGTCTTCCCGGCATGACTTGGAGCGTCGCGTGAATCGTGGCCCATTCTCTTAGACGGAGTTCGGGGCAGATCCAATGAGGCAGGAGTGCCGGACCTCAATCGTGCGGGCGAGGCGATCAGAAAGATCAACTTTCAATGCCAAGCGTTGCGCTCCGGTCGGAAAGGAGTATCGGCGCGATCCCTCAGGATTCATCGAATCTGTACCAGTTAACGAGCCTCAGACGACGCTGTCCATCATCGGCCCCGAGGGACGTGTCAGCATCGACACAGTGTGCGTTATCAACCTCAAGAACGCAACATAGCTCTCCTGTTTGGGATGAACGGTACATGATTCCATCGATGCCAGAAACGCGAGATCGCAGGTAGTCCATGAAGATCTGAGTGGCTCGGTAGTCGGCGAGCTGATGTGCACCGATCGGCTGGCTAACGTCGTCAGCAAAATCGGCAAGAAACAGGAGTCGCCACCGTAACCACGCCTTTTCCACGTCGTAGAAGTCCGGGAGCTCATGACTGCTGACTAGATCAAGAACCTGCGCCGGTTGCGTCAGTTCCCATTCTCCAATGATCGTCCGCTCCCCCGCACGAGCTGGGCCAATTTCTCTCGCTGCAGTCGGACTATCTGTAGCACCGTAGAACATCGGTTTGCGTGCTTGGTTCATGCGATTTTCGGACGAATAGCCTGATGGCGCTGTTCCAATGCGCGTTGCGCTGATCGCTTCTTCAGCCGGTACGTGGACGGCCCTCAACCAGACCATGGAGGTCGGAATCGCCCTCACGACGTCTAGCTCCGCCATGAGCTCCCAGAGCCTCGGCAAGACCTGACTGGGGCAGATCCCGTCCGCCACCTCTTGTGTCCATCCAGCAGAATCGAGTTCGCCCGCAAGTAACCGATCCAGCTGGATGTCTGCCGAGCGCAGCAGCGAACGGAAATCGGTCCAACTGTGGACGTACAACTCGACACCTTCCAGCCACAACACTCCGGGCGTGAACCAGTATTCGTCGTCTAGTCCCCCGAGTTGTTGATTCGTAAGAAATATCGGTCAACCCGGAATTTTCGTCTCGATCGGCGCGTTCCCGTCGTTGTCAGCAACGATGGGAGACGACGATGCCGCCAAGGGGACGACCGAAGACGGAGCTGGTGCTGAGCGACGAGGAGCGTGAAGTCCTCGAACGCCTGACCAGGCGACGCAAGAGCGCGCAGGCACTGGCTCTGCGGGCTCGGATCGTCCTGGCCTGTGCCACAGGTGCCACCAACCAGGCGGTGGCCGCCGACCTGCGGATCAACAACACCACCGTGGGCAAGTGGCGCCGGCGGTTCGTGGAGAAGCGCCTCGACGGGTTATTCGACGAACCCCGGCCTGGAGCAGCGCGCACCGTCACAGACGACAAAGTCGAGGCCGTGATCGTGAAGACCCTGGAAGAGAAGCCGGGCGACGCCACCCATTGGTCCACACGGTCGATGGCCGAAGCCATGGGCATGAGCCAAACGTCGATCAGCTTGATCTGGCGGGCCTTCGGACTACAGCCCCATCGGGCCGAGAGCTTCAAACTGTCCACCGACCCGCTGTTCGTGGACAAAGTCAAAGACATCGTGGGCCTCTATCTCGATCCCCCCGAACGGGCCGTGGTGCTGTGCGTGGACGAGAAGTCCCAGATCCAGGCCCTGGCCCGCTTCCGACCGATCTTGCCCATGATGCCCGGCACTCCCGAACGACGCAGCCACGATTACATCCGCCACGGCACCACATCGCTGTTCGCAGCCCTCGACATGGCCACCGGCAAGGTCATCGGCTCGCTGCACCGGCGCCACCGAGCCGTCGAGTTCAAGAAGTTCCTGGTGCGTATCGACGAAGAGGTTCCCGAGAACCTCGAGGTCCATCTCATTCTCGACAACTACGCCACCCACAAGACCCCTGACATTCAGAGGTGGTTGTTGCGCCACCGCCGGCTCCATCTTCACTTCACACCGACATCCGGGTCGTGGTTGAACATGGTCGAACGTTGGTTCGGCGAGTTGACCACCAAGAAGATCAAGCGAGGTGCCCACACCAACGTGCAGAACCTCGAGCGTGACATCCGCGACTGGATCGTCCTGTGGAACGACGACCCCCGGCCCTACGTCTGGGTCAAAACCGCCGATCAGATCCTCGCTTCAATCGCACGATATTGCGAGCGAATCAGCAACTCGGGACACTAGGTTGCCGCCGACGTATTCCAGAAGAAGGTCGTCGAGTGCGTCCGCAAAGAGATTGTTCACTACATCTGACGTATTCTCGATGTGTTCGTTGGGGAGCGCGTAGCCGCTTTCGGTCTCTGGGTCGAGGAACAGTTCGTCGATCGCCCGCCGTCGGTACTCCTTGATCACTGCCACAACGAGATCCTGGACGATGTCGGAGTCGACATAGCTTGTCGGGAGCTGACCGCAGAGTACACAGGCCGAGTCGCTCTGGACGTCCTGAAGCTGATCCAGGAGGAACTGATCCAGAACGTGCTCCCGACATACGACGTCGCCGGAAGGCCAGAACATCCTGGTTTCCGCCTCTTCCATCATTCGTTTGGCGTGCCCCACGGACGGGACGATACGCGTCCCGGCGAGAGCCTGCGGCGATTCAGCGCTTCACCCGAGGGGGCTCGTTGGAGGTGGTGCAACGAAAGATCGTCACGCTGCGGTTTGGCGTCGGAAAAGGTGGTGATGTTCGGGACATCGTGAGGTGGCGACTGGTTTTGTTTGCGGCATCATGGTTGCATGCCACCACCACGACCGGAATAGAACCTTCATGGAGCCGAGCTACCTGGCCGAGGAGGCCGGTCCCAACGTCCTGCCGGTCGTCGTCGAAGAGTCACCGTTCAAGACGACCAGATCGACCGCTTGGTCAGGAGCCGTGCGTACGAGGCTCTATCCAGCCCTCCTGATTGTGCCCCAATCTCGTCGACCGGCGCCCTAAGCGGTCCGGCCACAAAGGGGGCGTCAATGTGGAGACCCGCTGCATGCAGGAACGTCATGCCAGCTCCCTGTGATTCTTCAGAATCGAACCCCCTCCAAAGTCATCTCGTTCCAGCCGTTCCGATCGTGCGGAGGGGGTGTAAGGGTCGTGCGGACCCAAACCGTGGAGGACCTTCACTTCCCACCGTGATGCGTATCGGCCCGTCCAAGATCTGGGCCGTTGACTCAAGTCGCCGCCGGGCGACGGTGCTCGAGACGAGACCCTGGGTGAAGGCGATCAAGTCCTGGGCCATGAGCACCAGCTCCACCCAGCAGGCGTTGTTCTCGAAGGCGGGGAAGGGGAGGTTTCTCAGTCCCGTGTCCTTGGCGCAGCGGATGCGGTCTTCCACCCGGGCATGTCCCCGGTGTCGGGCTTCCAGGTAGGCGATGTCGGGGTCGGCCGAGTCGCAGATGAACACCTGGTGTCTGTAACCGTTCGGATCGAAGAGGTTGAAGGTGGCGCCGGGGTGGGGCAACTCCCGCCGCAGGATCATGCGGGTGCCTGGAGGCCAGGCCGAGAGGTCGACGCCTTCGGTGAGCTCGGCCACCTGGGCTTCGTCTCTCGGCTCCATGTCGGCGTCCATGGCCTCCATCCAGGCCGATGCGGGCAGGTCACTGATAGCGAGTCGGACGTCCTCGCTCACCCGGAAGCCCAGGGAGAACACGATGCCCCTCTCCCGCAGGGCCTCGACGAAGGCGTGGCTGGCCCCGGCCGAGTCGGTCCGCACCAGCATGGCCACGCCACCTTCGGGGTCTTCTCCGTCGGACGTCACCGGCAACTGGGCCAGGGCCAGCTCCAAGAGGGTCACGTGGTCAGCGGCGTTGAAAGGAGCGGCGTTGCCCGTGAGCATCCCCCCGTTGGCCGGACACCTCGAATAGGAGGTAGTCATGCCAACAGTGACCGAAGAGAAGCCGACGCCGGTCATACGGCGAGGCAGGTACCCGAAGGAGTTCCGCCGGGACGCAGCGGCCCTGGTCATTGACCAGCAACGCACCGTGGCCGACGTAGCCCGGGAGCTCGGGATCGTGAGCCAGACACTGGCCAACTGGGTCCGTCAGGAGCGCATCGACCGGGGTGAGCGGGAGGGGTCCACCACCGAGGACCGTGAGGAGATGGCCAGGCTGCGCCGGGAGGTGAAGCGCCTGACCATGGAGCGCGACCTGCTGGGGTGAAATGATCCCCTGGCGCAAATGGCCCCTGCAGTGTTAGGCAGCAGGATCGACGAGAACGCGATGCCCGAGGGCCTCCAGGCGTCGGACCAATCGACGAGTCTCGGCTTGAGGATTCGCTTCCCGAGAGAACCAATCGGCCCCGAGGTCTTCATAGGGTCTTCCGGTGGTGAGGATCCACCAGGCGGAGACGACGATGGAGTGAGCCACGGCTACTGCCGCTCGGTTCCCGCCACGACGGTAGCTAGAGACTCCAGAAGATCACCGATCGATCTCCTGATTGGTGAATGAGAAAGGAAGGCTCCATTCCTCTTTCTCGACACCATCCAATGAGAACCGCCAGACGTACCGACCAGCGGGTAGAGGACTTGGGCCTATGGACACTTCGAATGCAAGCTTGATCGGGCTCCCAGGCGGGACGTCCGTAACTGGACTAACCGAAAATTGATCCGAAATTCTTACGTCTCTCAAGACACCGCCCATCTTACTAACTACGTTCCTTCCGTCAGCATCGAGCAACGCTAGTTCCCAATGAAAGCGCCGGTTCGCCTGATTCCAAGGAACGGTGGCAAGCACTGCTACAGCTTGCGCTTGTCCCACTTTAAAGGAATCGCAGCCGCCTCCAAGTATGTGAAGCTTATTGTTCTCCACGAGTACTGCCTGGGCTAACATTACTTGTATCGAAATATCGCCGCCCACTGCAAAACCCCCTGTCTTTGGCGTTGTGGGTATGACTTGAATCGAATCCATATTCATGACCTTCGGTACATGCATCACCTCAAATGAACGTTCCTAACGGAGAGTAATGTTCTAGGTCGCTCATGCGATTCTCGTTATCAAATTAAGGAGTTCCAGAGTAAGCGGATTTCCGGCACCCAGTGACCGTGTGGCAACGTCGAGGGCTTTGTCTGCGATCCTACGCGCAGGGTGTATCTGACCGGCCGAAACCAAGATCTCCGCATATACCCACGTTGATCGAATAGCAATAATGTCTGACTCTCGGAGGGTGCCGTTAACACTAGTCATAGAACGCTCAATGGTCGAAAGAGCAAAGTCGAGATCGCCAAGCCTGTTCGACAATAGGGCAAGTTCCGTCTCGACCATGATGGTTTCCGGTCTATTCGGACCATGAGTGCGTCGGAGATTTTCGGCAGCGTTTGATAAGACGTCTCGAGCCTCAAGAACTTGTCCCATCGCAATAAGTCTTTGTCCAAGCATTGCTTCAGCAACGAGGGTGTCGAGGTTATCCAGCCCGAGGCGGTCCTTCATTCTATTCACTAGGTGTCGCTGGATCTCGACAGCCTCGAAGGCCCTACCCAATTGTGAAAGCAGATCCGCTTGCGCCTGTATTGTGGCGAGGACTTCAATATCATCCCGGGAACTGACGTAAAGATCACGGAGCAACTGTTCGTTCACTTCAAGTGCTTCTTGAAGTTCTCCATGTGCGATGTGAAACAATGTAAGGTACCGCACGGTGCCGACAACAAGGGGATGGCAAATGCCGAAGCGGCTCCGCACTCGAGGTAGGGACGAGCGGTCAAGTTGGTCGAACACGCTTCGATCTCCTGATGTCACTGATAAAAGTGACTGTAGGATGTTGGCCCCGAGGGCCAAGGGGTGACCGCTTCCAACTTCGTTATGGAATACAGTCATCGCATGTTCTACGAGAGGACCAGCCTTTGCAGAGTCCGAATCCAACAAACACGCAGCGAGTTCCACTTCGACTTGCGCTGTGTCGACATGTTCTGTGTCAAGGTCACGTCTATATGCCTCAAGTACGGCTTCGAGGAGTGATATTGCTTGGTGCCCACTGCCTAGGTTTGCCAATGATAAGGCGAGCCCGCGCATTGAAAGAAGAGTATTGGGATGTCGATCCCCCTCGCTTTCCCGACGCAAAGCGAGTACGTCTTCGTCGAATTGCCTTGCCTGTGAGAAGTCGCAGCTAGCAAAGCGTATTGCTGACAACGCGACAACGACTCGAAGAGTCTGTGGGTGATTGTATCCGAGAGTCCTACCAAAGAAGTTGTGCAAATCGTCTAGCAGAGCCCCCGACTCTTGGAGGCTTCCCATGAAGTAGAGCGTAACGGCTAGCTCGAAGAACGCCATCCTAGTTAAAGGATCCTCGTTCCCGAATCTATTTCTCAGAGTCACGGCAGCCTCCCGCTGTAGTCGACGAGCGTTAGTTAGCTCCCCCAGCTCACGCTCAAGAGCGGCCAAGTCGAGAGACAACTGGATTCCAGATTCATCTATGTGACTCTGATCCGTAGGCAGAACTGCGTACTGCCGTCGTAAGCTCTGTCGGGATTCCGACATGAGTCCAAGTTGATTGCTCGTTAGGGACTCCCACGGTCGGAGATCCTTAAGTTCAAGACGAGGAGACATTGAGGTAAATGATATCGCTGTGGTGAGCGCGCCCGTTGGGAAATCTGGCTCACGTATTGTAGGGCACCAAAATGCAGATCGCGGCACCTTGGCATGGTGATATCGCGATTATAGATAGGGAGCCGAACGAGCTCCTGTCCTCAATCTGCACGAGGGCACCGAGATGCCGGTCTGACTCGGGTCCGGGTTGGCTTTCGGCAATGACCGATGCTGTGGGTGCCGAGAATGCCGTCCGGGTCGCTCACCTGGACTTTCGACAACCTTTCCTCGAGAGCAAAGATGAGAGCGTGGCGCTCTCCTTCCTGTACCTGGCCTTCGTTCGTGTCCTCCAGCTGATCCGGCCGTCGAGGAGGAGGCAAGAGGACCTGGCCATCGAGGTCGTCGTACTGCGCCACGAGCTTGCTGTCTTGCGGCGCCAGGTGACACGGCCCGCTCTTCGTTGGCCCGACCGGGCCGTGCTCGCCGGGCTGAGCCGAGTGCTCTCGGCGGCTCGTCAGAAGCGCTTCTTCGTCGAACCCGACACCCTGCTCCGATGGCATCGGGATCTGGTCCGACGGAAGTGGACCTACGCCCACCGACGGCCTGGGCGACCGGCGCTGCCCACTGGCACCGTCTCCTTAGTTCTTCGCCTAGCCCGGGAGAACCCCACCTGGGGATACCGGCGGATTCACGGAGAGCTGGCTGCCGCCGGAGTCCGGTTGGCGCCGTCGACCGTGTGGGCCATCCTGCGTCGGCACGGAGTCGAGCCGGCACCCAGGCGATCGGGTCCGACCTGGTCGGAGTTCCTGAAGGCCCAGGCGACAACCATGCTGGCCTGCGACTTTTTCACCGTCGACACGGTGCTTCTCCGCCGTCTCTACGTGCTGTTCTTCATCGAGATCGACACTCGGAGGATCCACCTCTCGGGCGTCACTGCCAACCCGGTGGGGGAGTGGGTCACCCAGCAGGCTCGCAACCTGTCTTTCGTCCTGGCCGAAAGCAGCCGAGCAGCCAGGTTTCTCATCCGGGACCGAGACACGAAGTTCACCAACAGCTTCGACGAGGTGTTCCGCTCCGAGGGCATCCGCATCATCAAGACACCGGTGCGGGCCCCTCGAGCGAATGCGTTCGCCGAACGGTTCGTGGGTACCGTGCGCCGAGAGTGCCTCGACCGGATGCTCATTTTCGGAAGCCGCCATCTCGAACAGATCCTGGCCGAATACATCTCTCACTACAACAGTCACCCCACCGCGCTCTGGATCAGCAGGCTCCACAGTCCCTGGGTGTTACGCCGGTTCCAATCCACGATCCGGGCATGACGGGCCTGCGACCAACGGCAATCCTGGGCGGACTCATCCACGAGTACCGGCTCGTCGCCTGACCTCGTTGGATGGGTTCTCGGCACCCACACGGTCGATGGGTCGCAGTGATTATCGCTGTGATTCTCACCCTGGGCCTCGTAATCGCCATAATCAATCACACAGTCACCAACGGTACCGGCCCGTGTGCCACTCAAACGTGCACCTACGGAGGTGGATGACCGGTGACCATCGTCCGTTCCGTCACCGGCTCACTAAGGTCCCCGTTGCTGCCGCCGCCGATGCCCAATGTGGGGTAAAGAGGTCCAAAATGTCGATCGCCGGATTCTCGACAGGCTGATCACGTTCAGGCACTCCTGGGCCACCTGGGTCAGATGCGACCGGTAGTACGACTCCAGGGCACTCTGGCCCACATTCACGTGGCCCACCGTGACCTCAAAGATCTCCTGGTCGGCTAGTGACTCCGCTTGGCGGGCCAGAAAGGCATCCGGTGACGAGTGCCTGACATGTCGACGACCTTGCCTCAACAGCCCCTACCCGCGCCGGGAATGTTTTGAGCAACGCGAAGAACCTCGTCGAGGGCGCCTTCTCAAACGTCATCTGAGGCCGGCATCCGTTGTTCGCCGAGACACCTCGAAAACGCCTACGAGTCTCTGTAAGTCTGGTCTGACCGGATCGCTCGCGATACCGTTTGCGGGCCCACCTCAAGTGGCTCAACAACCACTGCCGTGCCGAAGGCGAGAAGCTCGACAGCGAATCTCAAAGAGCTCGCCGGTATTGAAGCTGGCCGATACGATGGCGTTAGCCCCCGCATCGCTGGCCTCGGAGCACATGCGCTCAAACGCCTCCTGTCGGGCGTCCGCGAGGAGTCTCGTGTAGCCGCCGAGCTCACCGCCAAAGTTCTGAGTCACCCCGGCGATGAGCTTCGAGCCGAGATTCCTAGCTCGTACCGTGGTGCCAGTCACGACGCCGAGTTCCTTCACAATGTGATAGCCAGCCAGTTCGAAGCGCGTCGTCACCATCACCTGCCGCCGAATGATCCGCACAGGCATGCCGCAAACGGCACAAAACGTTTGCTCGGGCCCGAGGTCTGCGGCGCAGCCAGCGCACTTCGTCGATGCCGACTCTTTAGATCCCAGCGATGATCTCTCATCTTCAACCCACGGATCGCCTTCTGTCTCGGCGGCGCCGGGCTCGAGGAGGGCAAACGCTCGCCTCGCCGCCTTAAAACCAATCTCGTTGTGCACGAACTCATCGTCGGGCGTGCGCTTGCGGCGCTGCGTCGGGTAGTCCGAGGCCAGCCATATCTGATAGGCGTCTGCCGCCTCGACCAGGACATAGAGCTCGCCCTCGGCCAGAACGGTTTCGCCAGATGTCAAGGTCACGACGTCAGTTGTATCATTTCGGCGCACGTAGAGACGGGCCCAAGCTGCAGGCTCCGGCCGCGAGCGCGGCGAACCGGGCCGGTTTGAGTCGTTTGGGTCGTAGCCAACGATAGCTCCTCTCCGGAGTAGCTGAGGAGACCTCTGTGCGCCCTAATGTCCGGCGTTGGTTGAGCTCGACGAACAGCCCAACGAGGCGGCCACAGGCGGACTCTTCCTGCTCGGGGGTCATCCTCCCGTAGGTGGCGGGCAGGAGCCAGAGCCAGCAGTGATCTAGATTCCAGAGGCATGAAGTGTCACGTCGCGAGTCCACGTTACCGTGCTCGGTGTCGGCGCACTCCTGGCTGCGTGCTCGTCGACGACGCGCAGTTTTCGGAACGCTTGGCTGAGCTTTCCCTCGGGCGTCGAGTACGTGCGCACACTGCCCATCGGTTCTGTAAACTCCGTAACGGATGGTCGCAATGTGAAGCTGAGGAGATCCCTGGACGACGCCCGTCATGGAGGTGGCCAGCGCGGGTCGCATCGCAACGGCATTAGACGAGCAGCGACCATTGTTACCTTCGCTATGGCCGCGACCGTGATTTCGAGTTGCTCTTCACCTGCCACTGGCGTCCGGACTTACAAGGTCAGTGACAGCACCACGATCTCAATTTCCGCATCAGAGCATTCGACGGTGACCGCGGCTCCTGCCAAAGTTGGCATCGCGAGGAGCGTGCAGACCTCGGCTGGTCCTGTGTCTAATCCGCTCCAACTACTCGACACCCCAGAGCGGATCACGGTTACAGGTCCTCTCGGCGTGATGGGGGCGACCATATCGGTGACTGTCTCGGCCGCTCAGAGCCCTGGCACAACCCCGTTCCTTGCCACCTACAACCCAGCGGACGATGGCTGGACTGCCGTCGCCAGCAACTACGATCCCACCTCCCACACCGTCAGCGCGCACCTCGCTCGGCCTGCCCTCACTGCAGACGCAAGTGGACCCCACGAGATGCTTGACGGCTGGGAAGCAGGAGGCTCCGTAGAGACAACCGGGCTCTTGTCGTCGATCTGGGGAGTGCTTCGTTTCGTCAAATCGGGTCTCGAAGCTGTCGTGAAGGCCGCTGTCGACTCAATCTTCAGCGTCGTCAAGCTGACGGGCAAGGCGCCGACATGTAACGGCGCGGACGTGGAGGTGACCGTCTCCCCAAATGACGGCACACTTCAGTTCTGCGGACAGGATGATGGCAGCACGGCGGTGACGCTGAAGGTCGTAAGTACGCTAGCGTTTCCTACTGACCTAGATGCGGGCAGCTCACCAATAGCTCTCGTTCCGCCCGATGACGTCTTCGGCGACATCGATCAAGCGTTGTTGTCCGCCAGTAATGGTCGTCTGGTCGGCAAGGTAATCCCGGGTGGGAGCGAGGCCGACGTGACCTTGCCGCTCCCTGCGGGCCAGAAGTCCAGCGTGACGACCTCCTTGGACACCGTCTCTTACCTGACCGGGATAATCTACTCGGCCATCCAGGTACTCACCGTTATCGAGTCGGACGTTGGCTCTGCCGCGACTAAATCGAATCTGGCTGCCATTGGAAGAGGAACGTGCGCCGCGCAGATAGCGGCTGCGCTTCCCACTGTCTCGTTGACGGCCGAAGCGCTCAAGAGTCTGGCAACTCTCGGGTTCACCTGCGCCGAGGCAGTCGTGGACCTCGGAGCGCCCGGTGTGGTGGCCGCCGTGGCCGGCGCGGTTGCCGCTGTGTTCGAGGACATCGTTCAGACGGGGTTCTTGACGCTGGAGAGCATTGTTGGTTGGAAGACGGGAGGAGTTCACGTGCTCACGGTGAGCCGAACCGCCACCGCCAGTTGCCAAGCTCCGCTTCTGTTCCAGGCCGCAGTTGCGAAGGAACACTTCAACCCGGACGATCCTAGCTACGCCGGCTTTGGCGCCAATGGCAACGACCCCGGCGCCTACGACGTGACCTGCGACGACGGTTGGGCGGTAGCGCTTATTAGCCGGCCAAACGTGGGAACGACCGATGGCTTCACGGTGTTCACGGTCCAAGGTGGCGCCTGGGTCGAATTCGGACAGATGGGTGGCTCCGACGCGGCCTGCCAAATGGTCGAGCTCGGTGTTCCAGAAAGCATCGCCCTCGACCTCTCGCACGGCGTTGCGGACTCCCCCGAGGCGGGGTGTACCCTTGCCACCGCAGCACCGCCGGGTATTCCTGTGTTGGAGATTTCCTCCCCAGGGGAGACGTTCGACGGTATCAAGCCCAGCACCATCGACTTCAGCAACGACTCCACAAACATCATCACGAACTTGACTTGGTCCTCCTGGACGACGACAGGCGCATCCGGTCAGGGTACCTGGGAGGACCTGAGCTGTAACCCGGACTGCGCGACCGGTCCCGAAACCCCCTATCCCGCATCGATAACATTATCTGACCCTGTCGATGGGCATTTCACTCAGCTGACCGAGACGACAACCGGGCCGGATGGTTTCACGAATCAGGACACGTACCCGAACCCGTGGGCGCTGGGCGCCAACTAAATGGACTTCGGACCTCTCTCTCGCACGTCGCCAGCCCTACTGATGTTGTGCATGTGGTACAGGATTGATCCCCGAAAGCTCCTGAAGGCCGTCGTTTCAGAATCGATGTCCTGAGTCAGGCCGAGGATCGTTCCTATGGGCGTGCGAGGAGCGACTCCGGAGCACGCCGAGCAATCCGATCCTTCCCGGGCGTCGACCGGTCCCCGTTTCGAGGATCTCGATGGTCTGCCCGAGGCTGGCGGGTGCCACGGCTACATCGCGAGGCCAAGAACCGCGAATTTCGACCCGAACCCGTCAACGTGGTACACGTGGTACAGGAATCCGTGGTTCGCGCTGCACAAAAAACGCACGCAACACGGGCAACTACGGTCAATAGCGGTCTGTTGTGGTCAGTCGAAAACGTCGATCGTGCTGCGGCAATTTGCAAAAGTGCAGGTAGAGGAGTTGAGCGCACATCGTTGGCTTGTTTATTGCCAAGGTGAGGGTCGCGGGTTCGAATCCCGTCGTCCGCTCCAAAGAATCTCCTGGTAAAGGCCCGTTTCCGGGTTGGCCCGCCGAAGTGCTCCGAAGGGGCGTGCGCGATTCGTGCGCGATCGACTCTGTCGACCCCGTTCGGGAAGCGCGGTCGGTCCGGCGCCGACGGTGTTCGTCGATGGGGACCACCTTGGCCGAGGCGGCCAGCTCCGCCAGGGCGACGGCGAGGGCCCTATCCCGCTCGGCGGTGGCGTGCTGGTAGCGCAGAGCAGCCACGGGGGTGGCATGCCCCAGCCGAGACATGAGCTCCTTGGTGGTGGCCCCGGAGACGGCCGCCCAGGTGGCTCCGGCGTGGCGCAGGTCGTGCAACCGGACGTCTGGACGTCCGATGGATGTCTCGGGCCCCGTTCCACGCCCGCTGGAGCGTCTTCACGGCCAAGGGGTTGCCCGTGGTGCCGGCGAACAGCCAAGAGTTCGGACCGTCCCCCACGTGACGGATCAGATGCCCCTCGATGGCGGGAGCGATGTTCGACGGATAGTGCACCGTCCGTGTCCCGGCCTCGGACTTGGGAGGCCCGATGGTCATGGTGCCGTCGAGCATGTGGACGACGGCCCGCTCGATGTGCACGGTGCCCCGGGCCACGTCGACGTCCCCACGCTGGAGCCCGAGGACCTCTCCTCGCCGTAGGCCACACCACGATGCCAGGAGCACGAGTGCCCGGAGACGCTCGGGCATGGCCTCGGCCAGGGCCTCGACCTCGGCGATGGACACCAGGGGTCGCTCCGGAGAGTGCTCGCTGCCGCCGCCACGGACCTGACATGGATTGCGGGCGATCAACTCGTCGGCGATGGCGGTCCGGCAGATCGAACTCAGCAGCCGGTAGGCGGCGGCACCAGTCGTGGGGCGATCGGCTGAGAGCCGGGCGTGCCAGGTCCGCACGGCGGCGGGGGAGAGATCGGTCATGGTCTTGTCGCCGAGCAGAGGAAGGATGTTGTGCTCGAGGAGGTAGCGGTACTTGTCGACCGTACGGGGGCGCAGGTTGGGCCGATCAGTCAGCCAGGCTGACGCATAGACCCGCAGAGTCACCGCACCGGCCAGTGGATCAACCCAGCCGCCCCGCCTGATCGAGGTCTCGATCCCGCTCAGATAGGCCCAGGCATCGCTCTTGGTCCTGAAGGTGTCGGGACCGACATGGCGGCGGCCTTCGTGCCAGTAGCTGGCCTGGTGGCGACCGGAGGGTAGCGTCCGTACTGATCCGAATCGCTTCGCCATCACTCCTCACGCTCAACCATCCGAGTCGAACCGGTGACCTCTTTCGACGAGGCTAGGGCATATCCGCAAGGTCGATCGTCGTGCTGCCGTGCCGCCTGCGGCGGCTTGGCGCCTGGAGGTGATGCCAACGACGCGCCCCTCATGATCGGCGAGACGAATCCACCACTCACGGTTGCGTGGGTCTTCATGACCGCCACAGTGTCAACCGGGTGTGATGCTCGGAGAAGGAAGACACGGGTCACACCGGTTGCGCATGGACCGGCCTGGTCACCAATGGTCAGTAACGGTCTCGTACGGTCACAAAAAATCAGGTCCGATTATTTTCTTGGAATCATCCGCTCATGGCCGCAAGGGCCTTACGGGCCTTCGGCCCGACGGCCCGGGCACCAGGGCCCTGTCACCTATCAGGCCTCGACCCGTTGTCTGGCCGGGACGAAGCGCTCCAGAGGGTCCAACGTAGTGCCGAGGGAAATCGTGCTGATCATTCGTAAGGTATGTATTTAGGGGGTGCTGTGTTACAGGGTCCGCACCCGCTTCCCCTCGTGACGGTTAGACGGCGCCAAGCTGCTCACGCAGCAGGAAGAGCGCTCGCTCCCGGTTTTCCTCAGTGCTGGGTTGATCGTCAACTCCCACCACCGTGCCACTGGGGATGTGCGTGATCCGAACGCCGCACGGGCCGCCACCCATCATCCTCATCACGTCAACCCGTAGGTCCTCCGGGGCGATCTCCATCTCTCCATCATGCACGAGTCAAACCGTCGTGGCCCGTTCTTTGCCTCCTGGATCGCTCAAGACCGGGTATCACCCGGCCACCGCATGAGCCGCCAGTCGGAGATCGGGGACGTCGGCTCTCCGACGTGAACCCCTACGCCATTCATCGTGACTATCCGACCGAATGCGATCCCGATCCGAGCCATAGGTCGGCTCTGAGATCTGGTTCAAGCGTGTTGCGGGCGAGGCGCTGGCTCGAAGTCCCCGTGGAGGACCAGCGGGTCGAGGTCCAACCCGTTCGGCCAGGCGACGGTGCCATTGACGACAGTGACCTTGGCAAAGTAGTCGAGGTCCTTCAGGGGCTCGAACATGGGTCCCCACAGGTCACCGGCCAGGTTGACTACACGCTCCACGCCGTCGTCGAAAGCCAGTCGCAGCCCGTAAGGGGGCACAACCACAACCGAAATCACGTGGGGTATCTGTTGGATCTTCTTCATGGCAGTGCCTCAATTGTACCTGGTTCGACTCGCGTCCACGCCCGTTCCCAGGCGACGACGAGTTCGTCCTGGTGCAGGCCGTGCCATTCCCGGACCAATCGGATTGCCCGGCGGGGGAGGGAACCGGCGTAGACGCTTGCATCTTCGATGACGATGAGCGCCTCATGATCTCCGTAGGAGGCGTGGTAGTGGGGCGGCGCATGGTCCCGCCAGTACATGGTGATCACGATCCCGTAGAACTCGCTCAGCCTCGGCATGCTCTGGCTCCCGAGTCGACCCTCATGCCGGGGACGCTACCGAGGCCCTGTGACGGCCTTCGGACGGTCCGTCCTGACAATCGCCGCCGGTTCCGTGCGCGATTCGTGCGCGATTGAATCGACATCGAGGGGTCACGGGCGGTCTCCGGCGGTCACTCAGACTGCGTTTGACCTGGGGAATCATCATTCGAGCCCTGGTCGAGCGAGTCGTCCGGGAGACTTGCCAAGGTGAGGGTCGCGGGTTCGAATCCCGTCGTCCGCTCGAAAGAACGGCAGGTCAGACACACATTTGGACAGCCTTCGTTTTTCGCTTGCCCATCATCTGCCCATCGCTTGCCCATCACGGCGGATGACCCTCATTCCGGCCAGGTGAGGGTCTTCTGAGCATCACCTGGTGGAGGGGAGGTTCAGTGGATAGTCAACGCGGGCTGCGAACTCGACGAGCGTTCGCTGCGCAGCGCGGCGAGTGCCCCTCGTCGTGGCGCTCCTCCAGTGGCGTCTCTGCCAGTTTCGGGATCGGTCCCGGCGTAGACCCTCAACTCCCAGCTGTCGCCTCTCTTGCGCATTGATCCTGGCATCGCTCCTCCCCGTTTTCGATCAGGCGAGCCTCGGTGTACCCGAAAGGATCAACGTTGCCCGCCGTACTGGAGTTTCGCCAAGAACCTCGCCCTCACGTCCGGGGAATGACATGGAACCACCCTGTTTCACCACAGTGCGGGCACTCAGGCTCATCGTCTGCCACAAGCACGTCTTCTAAGGGAAAGCTCCATCTGCATCTCCCACAACCCCAACCCACATGCCAATCAGAGACACTGGTCTCAAACGCAGGGCCGTTCGGGTCGACCTCAGGATGACGAGAACGCGCATCGTCAACAAATGCGGCCTGAGCGTCGGAGGTGAGATATTGAAGGCGAATAGCCTTCGACATACTAGAAACTTTCCGGGCTGAGCGGTTCTCGCGCTACCGGCGGTCGCGGGGACAAGACCATCAGGAAATTATCCGCTGAACGCTAAAGGATTCCTCCTGATCGCCCACATGGGCCGTCACATGGAAGTCCCAGCTCCCGCGACTTAGAACAACGTAGTTGATGTAATGAATGGGGCTGGCTCGCAGCTCGCGCAGCAATTGCGGCGTTTCCCCCTTCTGCTCGGCAGTCACGCGTACCGCGCTGATTCGTGTATCTGCGGATGTCGGATAGAAGTAGACGTGAAGCTCGTTGATCCCCGGCGTACTGGGATTGAGGTAGACCTCGGCATCGCCCTCTCGAGGCAGGTTCACGGTCGTGATCGTCGGCAGCTGCGGGAGAAGCGATTGACCCCGAGCAGGCGACAAGATCTGACTGATCACCGTGGCCGACGCAAAGAGCACGACGGGTAAGACGATGGAGAGCACAATTCCTTTGGCCCCACGCAATATGCGCGGGGCCCGTACTCCGGCAAGTCCTGATCGGCCCAGACGAGCAATGCGAAGGCTGTTACCGACAACCAGGAGGCTTGAGAGGCCCATGGCGGCGGCGGCCACGAGCGGATCGATGAGCCCGGCGGCGGCCAGGGGTAACGCGGCGACGTTGTAGCCGATGGCCCAGCCGAAGTTCTGCAGAATGACCGCATAGGTGGCCCGGGCCAGGCTCACTGCCGCCGGGACGCCATAGAGGTCGTTTCCGAGGAGGGCAATGTCACTGTTGGCCAGGGCGGCATCGGATCCGCTGCCAATGGCACATCCAACATCGGCTATGGCCAGCGAGGGAGCGTCGTTTACTCCATCACCGACCATGACGACGCGGTGTGCCCCCTGGCGCAGGGAGCGTAGGGCAGCGACCTTGTCCCCAGGGCTCAGGCCCGCTTCGAGTTCGTCGATACCGAGCTCGGCACCGACCACTTGCACAGCTGGCAGGCTGTCCCCACTGAGAATGGCCGTTCTGATGTTCATCTCGTGCAGTCGCCGGACACTGAGCGCCGCCTCAGGGCGGAGCGGCGTGGCCACGGCGATGGCCCCCATGACATCGCCTCCACGTTCCACCAGGACGACGGTCTCGCCTCGTGCCCAACGCTCCGATACTTTGCTCGACAGTGATACCGATAGGCGACGGGGATCGAATCGGCCCACCCGGACGAGTTGATCACCGATCAGCCCTTCCACGCCGACGCCGGGGATAACTCGCACGTCCTCAGCATGAGAGGGCAACTCGCAGGCTGCTCTGATGGCCAGAGCGATGGGATGGTCGCTCTCGATCTCGACAGCGGCAGCGGCGCCGAGCACCTCGTCCCGTCGCATGCCGGCCACAGTGATGACCTCGGTGACGACGGCATGATGCTCGGTGAGGGTTCCTGTCTTGTCGAAGACGACGGTGTCCACCCGGGACAACCGTTCGAGCGCATCGCCGTTGCGAACGAAGATTCCCAATGCCGCCGCCCGCCCGCATCCGACCATCATGGCCATGGGTGCGGCCAGGCCCATGGCACAGGGACAGGCCACGAGCAGCACCGACAGACCGCTCAGGACGGCAACGTCGTGATCGTTGGCCACGAACCACCAGAGCATGAAGGTGCTGGCGGCGAACAGCAGCACCGCCGTGACGAACACCCTACTGACCCGGTCGGCCAAACGTTGCAGCGGCGCCTTGTCCCGCTGGGACTCCTCCACGAGTCGTTGCAGATGGGCGAGTACCGACTCCGACGCCACGACCGCGACACGCACCACCAGTGCCCCGATGCCGTTGCGGGTCCCCCCCGTGACCTCGTCCCCGGGTCCCCGGTCGACCGGCAACGGTTCGCCGGTGAGCATGGACTCGTCGACGGACGACCATCCCCGCACGATGCTCCCGTCTAGGGGTATCGCGTCATTCGGGCGTACCCGGACGAGGGCGCCGACCGGCACGCTCTCGGGAGGAACGAGCTCGCCGACCTCGTCGTCGGGACCAACGATGACGCGGGCCGTCGGGGGACGTAGAAGGAGAAGCGAGTGCATAGTGTCGGCAGCCCGGCGCCGGGCTCCGGACTCGGCGGCCCGAGCGGTCACGAATATGGTCACGATGACCGGCGCCATGGCGAAATGCAGGCGCGCGGCAAAGGCACCACTGCCAGTGCCGATATGAATATGACGGCCGCCCAGGGCGATAACCTCGACGGCGTTCACCGACACCGCTGCCAGGGTGCCCAAGGCGATGAGGGTGTCCATGCTCGTCCCCCCGTGGCGCAAGAGGCGCGCCGCGGAGTGAATGAAGGGCCAACCGCCGGCGAATTCGACCGTGACGGCCAGGATCAGCACCACCCAACCCGGACCTGCGGTCTGGGGGGCGAAGAGAGAGACAGCTAGCGCGCCAGCCGCCAGCGGCCAGCAGATAAGCCCACGGAGAACCCAGTGGTCGTCGTGTTCGCGCCGGGCCGAGCGTTCCGTGGCATCAACCACCTCAGCCGAATAGCCGATATCAGCAACCGTCCGGCAGAGCTGATCGGCGGTGGTCGCTGACTGGTCATAGGCGACGAAGGCCTGCGTCGTCGCCAGATTCACCGAGGCACTGGCCACCGCGGGTATACGATTGAGCGCCCGCTCGATCCGGGTGGCGCAGGCGCTGCAGTGCATGCCTCCGAGCGTCAACTCGGTTGTGACCAGAGATGTGTCTTCTTGGTGAGGCGCCGTGAGCGACGGTGATGTGGTCGTCTCCGTTACGGACACGACGGATCCTCATGAACAGTGGCGCGGTAACCGGCATCAGCAATCACGGCACAAAGGTCATCAATGGAGACGATGGACGGGTCGAACACAACGTGGGCTTCGGCTGCGTGGAGGTCAGCGGAGACGAAAGCAACACCCGCGTGGTCAGCGATGGCTTCCTCGATCAAGGCGGGACACGAGCTGCAGTGCATACCCGTGACGGTCAAGCGGATGGAGGCGGTGCGGGCAGGCTCAGATGGAGTGGTCGGCATTACCTGCTCCGGAATTGACACACGAGGCGACTTTCGATCGCTTCCGAACTACGCGGCCCTGGATGGCATGAGATCCCAGACGGCAGCAATTTCGGCGTTCACCACAGTGGGTCGACGGCTGATGCCCCCGTAGCCCGCTGCCCGCAGACACGACTCGACATACCGGACGACGTTGCCCTCGTTCTTGACGGCGCGGGCGCCGATGTCGCCACGAACGGTGTCTCTGGAGAAGTACTCAGAGTGGCATCCACGAGGGCGTATGAAGCGCACCTCGCACCCGTCCTCCCGGCGCCGCAGCTCAGCCGATACGCCATCGGAGTGAAACGTCGGCGCCACCAGGACCATCGCACTCAGCACCCTTGGCCCAGTCCCCCCTCAGGTCGGGAGGCGGCCCAACCTGAAGGGGGACCCAGGGCACCGACGCCGGTGTCCGGAGCAGTCAGGACGACCCGAGTCGATCTGGGTTGAGACACGCCGTTCATTGTATAGCTACAATGGCTGTATGGCTACCGCTACCCGCCAACGGACCTCCCCCGGCACCCAGACCGACCGGTTGGCCGATGCCGTCCTGACCGCTAGTCGGGTCCTGGTGGCCGTGGCAGCCCGATCCCTGGCTGAGCACGAATCGGTGGTCTCTCTGCCCCAATACCGGGCGCTGGTTGTCCTCGGATCCCGAGGAGCACAGCGGCCGGTCGACCTCGCTCAAGCCCTGGGAGTCGATCCGTCGACGGCCACCCGCATGTGCGACCGGCTGGTGCGCAAACATCTCATCACTCGCCGGCGCGACGTCATCGATCGACGCGTGGTGCTGTTGGACCTGAGTGCCGCCGGCCGTCGCCTGGTCGAACGTGTCACCCGGTCCCGCCGGGCCGAGATCGAGCGCATCCTCGAGGCGGTGGATCCGGCCGAGCGCGACGCCCTCGTCTTGGCCTTCACAACCTTCGGCCGTGCCGCCGGCGAGGTCCCCGAAGGCGACTGGCAACGCAGCTGGGAGCTGTGAATCCCTCGGCTTCGCTCGCTTGCGTGGATTCGGCGGTCTTCGTCTTTGGAGGGCCTTACCGACACTCTGGGTGTCTGGGGAGGTGAGCGACAGGACGAATCGCAAGATGGCATCGGATCAGCGGGTCGTCATGACGCACAGGCCGATTTGGGTCCGTGACCGCTAAGGCTGCCGACAGGTCCTGGATAGCCCGGGTCCATCGGTCCCTTCATCTCTCCTTGGGACTCGTTGTGACGTGGCTCCGGGGCTCGCGCCTCGGGCTTGTGGTGATGGCCCTCGTGGTCGGGGTGGGAGCGGGCTTCGGTGCCGTCGGGTTTCGCTGGTTGATCTTCGCCTTCACCTGGCTGGCCACGGGGCGTGAGCAGTTCGGTCAACAGGGAAGGATCGCCAGCTCGCACCTCCCGTGGTTGGGGATCGGTTTCTTCCTCCTGATCCCGATCATCGGAGGAGTGCTTTACGGTCCGTTGATTCAGCGTTTCGCCCGGGAGGCCCGGGGCCATGGTGTGCCCGAAGTGATGCTGGCGGTGGCGGAGAATGGCGGGCGGATCCGTCCCCAGGTGACCATCGTGAAGGCGTTGGCCTCCGCCCTCTGCATTGGCACCGGCGGATCGGTGGGCCGCGAGGGGCCCATCGTCCAGGTCGGATCGGCCTTCGCCTCATCGCTCGGACAGTTGGTCAAGATGTCCGAGTTCCGGCTACGGATTCTCGTGGCCTGTGGGGCGGCCGGTGGAATCGCCGCCACCTTCAACGCCCCGCTCACCGGGCTCTTCTTCGGGTTCGAAATCATCCTGCGCGAATTCTCGCTCGAGGCGCTGTGCGCCACCGCGCTATCAGCCGTCACCGCCGATCTCGTCAGTCGCGCCTTCTTCGGTTCGGCGCCCTTCTTCGGACAGATACCACACGATCTGTCGATCGGCCACGATTCGAGTTATCTGCTCATAGGCCTCCTCGGGCTCCTGGCCGGCCTCATCGGCGTGGGATTCAAGGCCTTTCTGTATCGACTCGAGGATGTGGCCGAGAAGCTGTGGAAGGGTCGGCCGGAGTGGGCCAAGCCGGCGGTCGGTGGCGTGGCACTGGGGGCGCTCCTGCTCGCCCTCCCCCAGATGTACGGGGTGGGCTATCCCGTGATGAACCAGGTGATCGCCGGTCACTATGTCCTGTGGTTCGTCCTCATTCTCATGGTGGGCAAGATCGTGGCCTCCAGCCTCACCCTCTCCATCGGCGGCTCCGGTGGGGTATTCGCCCCGTCGCTGTTCACCGGGGCAGCGGGAGGCATGGTCTTCGGGGTGACGGCCCATCACCTGTTTGGGTCGGTTGTCGGATCGCCGGCCATCTATGCCGTCGTGGCCATGGGTGGGGTCTTCGCCGCCGCTGCCCAGGCCCCACTCACGGCCATCGCCAGTGTGGTGGAGATGACCGGCAACTTCACACTGGTGCTTCCCGTGATGCTGGCCGCCGGCATCGCCGCCGCCGTCTCGAAGAGGCTCACCTACGGCAACATCTACACGACGAAGCTCCTGCGGCGTGGCATCGACATCGAGCGACCCCGGACCACGGGCGTCCTGCAGACGCTCACCGTGGCCGATGTCATGCAGCCGCTTGCCCAGGGGGAGCAAACGGTACTCGTCGCGCATGCGCCGACTGAAGCGCAACCCGGCCCCATCGACCGAAAGCAATGGGAAGCACTGGTGGGAGCGGTGGTC
Source organism: uncultured Acidimicrobiaceae bacterium (assembly GCA_963800065.1). GTDB lineage: Bacteria > Actinomycetota > Acidimicrobiia > Acidimicrobiales > UBA8190 > CAWJFJ01. The sequence continues at coordinate 323,362 of CAWCZO010000008.1, forward strand.
GTGACCCGCCAGCCCCAGATTCTGTTGGGAGACGAGACCCTAGAGCAGGCGCTCAGACAACTCGATCTCTACGGACTGGTGGGCCTGCCGGTCCTATCGCCAGACCGCCATCATCTCATCGGCTGGGTGACTCGCCGAGACATCATCCGAGCCATTGCCCAGAGCCTCAGTGGGTCGGCGAGCGATGCGGAGAAAGGCACGATGGCGGCCGAGTTTGCCGAAGCTGAGTCTCACATCCATGAGCCTAGGAATCCCCTGCAGGGCTACGAAGTTATTGAGATCGCCATTGGGTCTCAATCCCCACAACTGGGGCGTCGCATCGAAGACGTCCCCTGGCCTACGGGATGTGTGGTGGTCGCCATCAGCGAAGGGCGCGAAATCGTTACCCCCCGATCTGATGCTGTACTAAGCGTCGGCGAGCGAGTGATCCTCCTGGCTACAGACGCTCCGGAAACGGCGACGCCGGCAGCTCCCGGTCCTTCCGCAGTGAGCAATGAACTCCCGATTCAGGGATCCGCCCTTCGCCCCTCGGCAGATTTGGAGTAAGTAGTGGTCTGGTCCGCCGGACCGATCGGAAATAACGTCATCTCTTGCCCCAAATCGTCAGGAACCCACCCGGAACTGCCGGTTCTGCGCTACCTCCTCGCACTCTGTGGGTGATCGGGGCCGCTCTATATTGCTCAGCGACGTCGAATCGCTCAGCGACGCCGATCCCGGGCGGGTCGCTCGTTGGCCAGGTCAACCGACTCTGGCCCAACCTGACCCGGGACCGAGGGATGACACGTTACGCGCAATCCCCGAGTACAGGATGCCCAAACATCGGTCGGCCTTGGCCATGACCCCACTCGGAATTGGGCACATACGGGATGGGTGTTGCGTGTGCCCGGGAGCGATTCATCCCTGTGGTTAGTGCGGCTCCTCGATCATCACTCCTGCTCCATGAAGACAGCGACCGCGCCACACGGGTGTCCAGCGGCGTCCGTGATTAGCGCCAAGGAAGCAACGAGGGGCATGACTTCTTCCTCGGAAACCTGGACCGGGACGACGAACTGGTCGCGAGCCTCGTGCAGGACTCCGGCGATCATCGCTTGTCGAAACGCGGCCCAGTGCTGATCCCGGAAGTACTCCGGGATGATGAAGTCCACGCTCCTGCCAATCGCCTCCTGCGGCTGATGGCGAAGGATCTTTACAGCCCCGCCGCTCCAGAACCGCACAATGCCGTCCTGGTCGAGCACCACTACGGCCCTATCGTCCATACTCCGATCTTGACATATCGCCGTTGTGGTTGGCGATGGATATCGGGCGGGTCAGCCCTTGGCGGCGAAGAGTTGCCAGGTACCGGGAACGCCCTTCAGCTCGTGTTCGCCACGCTCATCGAACTCGATGCCTGAACCAGCTACCAAGTCCGTGACGGTCCTGGAAACTAGAAGTTCACCAGGATCGGCCAATGCCTGAATTCTTGCAGCGATATGGACGCTGATTCCGCCGAGGTCGTCGGCCCGGAGTTCGACCTCGCCGGTATGGATGCCCATGCGCACGACAAGACCGAAGCCCCGTGTCGACTCCCGGATCGCCAGAGCGCAACGAATCGCTCGGGCGGGTCCGTCGAACGATGCCAGCATTCCGTCACCGGTGGACTTGACGAACTGACCATCGAAGCGAGCGATCTGGCGAGCCACACTCGATTCGTACCGATCGAGCAGCTGACGCCAACTTTCGTCGCCCATCTGTGACGCTGTCTCTGTGGAGCGCACCAGATCGGTGAACAACAACGCCTTGAGCGCACGTTGGCTCGTGCGTCCCCGGCGGACCCCGGTCAGGAACTCCTCGATCTCCTCGACGACTTCAGGTGCATTCTGCTCCCAGATGTGGTGATCCGTTCCCGGAATCTCCAGGAGCTTGGCACCGGGGATGGAACGTGCCACTAGCCGTCCGTATTCGACGTTGACCCAGGTTTCGTCCTTGCGGTGGATGACCAGAGTCGGAACCGAGATTGTGGGGAGCACGTCGCGTACGTCGATCTTGGAGTTGTGAACGAACAGCGCCTTGGCCAGCGCGGGGCTGGCCGCCAGGCGAAAGTACCGGGCATACCAGGCCAGCGCATCCGCATCGTCGGCCAAGCTGGGATCGTTCGTCACGACCCATGCCCCAGTGGGATCTGCCCAGGCCGCGTCGCCTGTCGCCAGTAGCAGCTCCAGGAAGTCCGGGTGCCACGCCCACGGAAACTCGTCGTTCTTGAGGCCGCCGATCCATGGAGAGAACAAGACCAGGGCCGACACCCGACCGGGGTGTGTGGCCGCGAAGTACGCGCAGGAGGTGGCTCCCTCAGAGGACCCGAGCAACACAGGCGCCGCAAGGCTCTCGGCGTCGATCACCGCCTTGATGTCCGCTGTGCGGTCGTCGATGGTGAAGTCGCCCACGAAGGGATCTGACATGCCGGTTCCGCGCCGATCGAAGAGCACCAGCCTGCAGAACTGCGCCATGAGGTCGTAGAAGCGGGCTGCCCGTGGATACTCCCAGGAAGCCTCGACGTGACCCATGAAGCTGTTGGCGTAGACGATGTCGAGCGGTCCGTCTCCCACAACCTGGTAGGCGATATGGACGTCGTCGGGGGTTCGTGCGTATTGAGTTACAGGGATATCGGCCACCGTGCACAGTCTGGCCCACACCTGCCGAGGATGCTCCGAATATTCGAACTTAACGGGGCTCAGGACCAGGAGGAAAGGACCGCCCGGCAATGCCTGTTCTGTGTGCCCTGACGGGGGCAGTCCGACCAACCTCAGGCCGATCTGGATCACCCGGACCAGGATGCCCCTGCGGTGACCCCGTGAAACAGCCCCGCTCCGGTTGCGATCCAACCGGACCATCCGAGATCAGTCGGCGTTGGGAATATGTGCGATGTCGCCCTGATCGAGGCCAGGCTCGTCGGATGATGTCCAGGAGATCCGAGGCACCCTGAGGGGTGATCGGTACCCCCTGCGGGCTCAACCGAATACCGTGCGAGGCCGTCGATTCACACCCCGACCGACTCCGGCACTTCTCGGTCGGGGTCGATAAATCCGCGATTCGTGCGCTATCCGGTCAGCAATGGCCTCAGCCTTCGTACGTCGCGGCGACGGCCCCTTTCAGGCGGTACGCAACGACGATCCCGTCTCCAGCAGGGTCTTCAGACTCGACAGGACTGCGGGCCACCCCTCGGAGATCGCAGGGAGCACTGCGCTGCCTGGCGCGAAGCCATCGTGAGTGACCGTCAGCTTGGTCGTGCCGTGCCCGACATCCTCCATGTCGAATGCCACCTTCGATCGGGGCTCGGCCCGCCAGGTGGCGGCGGTCGCCTCGTCCATGTCGACCGCGGCGGCCCACTCAGGCGTGATGGTGTGCCAGCTGTAGGCCAGTCGGCGATGGGGATCAGACTCCAGGACGACCTGGTCAGAGCCACTCACGACGAGCCCAACATCGTCGTGCGTCATGTCGTAGGTGGAGCCCTTCTTCCAGTCCGAAAGGAATGCTTTCGGACCAGCCTTTTGGTGCCGCCAGTAATGTTTCATCAAGCCGGGGTCGGTGAGGCCCTGCCACACGCGCTCGGGGCTCGCCAGGATGTAGATCGTGTATACGAAGGCGGTTTGCTCACCCTTGGCAGCGGTCATGCAATAATCTCCAACGCGCTCAGACTTGGTCCTGCTCTACCCTCGTGCCCTACACGATAACCCAGCTAGGCGACACTGATGAGTGAGGAGGACGCCCAGATTTGGGATCAGTCACCTCTAACGGCCGACGAAAAATCGTTTGCTGAGGTTGCGGACTGGGGCCCAGCCGAGGACTGGTCGGACTGGGCAACGGGGTGAAATCTGGTTCGCGGCGGCACCTGGGGGCGATCGGCTGGTGTTGGTCCTGACTCGAGACCCGGTCGCCGACCGGATCGACTCGGTCGTAGTGGCAGCGCTCACGCGGACCAGACGCCACCTGGTATCTGAGTTGGAGCTCAGCGTCGCTGCTGATGGCGTTCCGAGTGACTGCGTCGTGAACTTTGACAACATCCATACTCTCCCGAGATCTGTATTGCGGAGGCATGTTTCCTCGTTATCGCCGAAACGGCTGGCGCAAGTGTGTGGCGTCTTGAAGGACGCTGTCGGGTGCTGATCACGCCTTCACGTCGATCGATGTTTGTGGCCTCCTCATGGCCGACGTCGTAGTTGACCGCTCTGCAACAGGGCGGATCTCAGGCGGATTCAACGGAAACTGGCTGGACAGACACGCAGCCCCGGCGACTAGAGCGGACCCCTTGGACGAAAAGAATCACCTTGCCGAGGTGAGGTCCTGAGTCCGGCCGAGAACGCTTCTGTGGGCGTGCGAGGAGCGACTCCGGAGCACGCCGAGCAGACCGATCCTTCTGGGAGCGAGACGGAAGGCCATGGGCTCAACGAACCTCAACCTCGGTGACGACGTCCGGAAGAGCGGTGCCGTTGGCCGCGTGAATGGCGAAGGTCACCGTGTACGTCCCTGGCGGCGTGGTCGCCGGGACGTGTAGATGGATCGGCTCCGCGGACTTGGACTCGTTCTTGACTGTCAGGGCTCCGGCAGCCGGCTCCACGGCGATCCTGGAGCGGGATTCCGACTTCGCGCTCCAGCTGATGTGCTGGGAAGCCTTGGACATGCTCTGGACGCCTAGCGAGATGTTCACGCTCGATCCGGGATCCACGACACTCTCGCCATCGTTGTTGGACACGTAGCCGAGCGCAGGAAGCAACCCTTCGGTGCTCGACGGTGGTGCATCCTTGGTTGCAGCGCCCCACGTGGTGCTGGGCCAGGTGGCGAGCGTCCAGTCCAATGTCCCGCCCTTGGTGAAGACGCTGGAACTGAGGTAGGTCCGGGTCCAGCTCGTCCCGTTGACGGTCAGACTCTGTACGTACGGTGCATTGTCAGCAGCGTCGGGGGCATTCTCGGTGATGGTCCCGCCATCACCCAGATGGAAGACGATGTCCTTGAAGAGCGGGCTCCCGAGTACGACCTCGGACGACCCGGGATTCTCCGGGTACGCGCCGAGAGCGGACCACACGTACCACGAGCTCATCTCTCCGAGGTCGTCGTTCCCGGCCAGACCGGTGGGGCTGTCGATGTAGTCCTGGTCCTGGATCTCCCGTACGACCTCTTGGGCCTTGAAGGGAACGCCGACGTAGTCGTATTCCCAAGGGACGCCGAACGAGGGCTCGTCGCCCATCTGGACCTGATTGGTACCGTCGGCCACGACGCTCGAGGTCAGGCCGTTGAGGAGCGCGATCCAGGCCTGGTCTCCACCTTCGGCATCAACGAGGCCCTTGACGTCGAAGGGGATCATGGTCGTCGACACGAATGAGTCGGTCTCGGTGAAGCCATCGAGAGCGTTGGGACCGAACCCCAGCTCGGGACCGAACCCCGGCTCGAATGCACCGTTGAGAATCTTCGGTTCCATGAAGCCGCTTGCAGGATCGAAGACGTTCTGCCAATTCTGGGCGCGGGTCGCGAATTTCTTGGCAACTTCATTCTCTCCCAACTCGCTGGCCAGCTCGGCAATGGAGTTGTCGTCGACGTTGTACTGCTCCTGCGTCGACACCGGCGCGTTGGAATCACAACACCCGTACTTCCCGTTTATCGGGAGATATCCATCGCGCTCGTAGTAATCGAGGCCAGGACGGAAGGTGCTCGGAAAGTCGGCTTGTCTCTCCATGTCCTCCAGCGCCTGCTGAACGTTGAAATGTCGGGCCCCGAATGCGTATGCGTCAGCGATGACGTCGTCTGCCGGGTCTCCCACCATCGCATAACCCTCGGAGTCGTCCGCCGGCCACTTGGGGAGGTGACCGGTCTGTGTGTCGTCGTTCAGCATGGACTTGATCATGTCGTCCATCCTGTTCGGCACCAGGAGGGAGAGGAGTTGAACCTCACTCCGGGAGATATCCCATTCCGAGAGGTTCGCATATTCGGCCTTCTGGTCCGGATCGATCTTCTGGACCTTTCCGTCATATCCCATGTACTCGCCGTTCACGTCGTTGAACACGTTGGGCTGGAGCAACGAGTGATACAGGGCGGTATAGAAGGTCGCTTGTTGGGCTTTGCTGCCACCGGCAATTTGCACTCGTCCCAGGAGTGAACTCCACGTCCGCTGGGCGGCCTCCCTGACCGACTGGAAATTCCAGCCGGGATTCTCGACGCGCCGGTTGAGCACGGCGTCGGCTGTGCTCACGTAGGAAATACCGACCTTGGCTAGCACGACAGGATCCGTTGCGGTGTCAAAGGTCACGTCCCCACCCTGGCCGTTGGTGCTCCAACTCCCTGACGAGGTGAACGACCGGCTGAAGACCATGTCGAAGTAGACCTTGTATGTGCTGGTCGTCACCGAACCGTCGACCTCGGTGCTGCTGTCAACGTGGAAAACGCTGGCCGTCACGGTACTCGCGCTGTCCGAGACCTTGAAGAGGAGCGTGCCGTCTGGTGAAGTGCTGGGAAAGGTGAAGATGGCCATGCCCGTGCGGGTGGTCGTGGTGAGCTGTGTTCTCACCCCACCCGCCACCAGGCTGTAGTAGCCGGGCGAAGCGGCTTCGTCATCGTGGTGCAGGGGCTCGGTGGCGCTGGCCGGGTCTGCCGGCGCGGTTCCCACCACCGGAAGGATTGGAACATCACATTCTATCGGGCCACCGGTGCCGGAGAAGTGGGTCAAGCTGTACCCGATGATCGACGTGTCCTCATAGTCGTACCCGCCGGTCTCCAGCCGGGTCGGGGTATCGGGGCTCCATTGGACCATCCCGAAGGGCACGTCTGCTCCGGGGAAGGTGTTGCCGCCGGTTTCGGCTCCCACGAAAGGATTGGGCATAGACCCGGAACCGCTGGCGGTGCCGACGAACGGGTTGACCAACGATGCGGGGTCGGTCACGTAGTGGACCGCTGCACCGGCTTGGCCGGAGATCGCAACCAGACCCACCGAGGCGGTCGTGGCCGCCAGCATCGCCGTCGCGACCGCCCGCGCCCCGGCGAGAGCCAGGCGAGTTCCCTTGGTTGGTGTTCGGACGCTCCGCCTCAAGCCGCCCCTCCGCCCCGCGTAGGATTTCTCGTGACTGTACTCTTATGCGCCCCCTGCCGGTCACCGGCGGGCGGCAGCAGGGCGGGTCGTCACGAGGAAAGGGGGTCCAGCGCCATGGGCTACAGACACGCGGTCGGCTCCGTGATCGTGGCGACCCTGATCTCGGCCGTGGCGATGCTGGGCGGTACATCATCGGCCGACGCGGCCCCCGCTTCGCCCCCGAGCACCCCCAGGGCGGTGCAGGCCGTTGCCGGTAACCGCAGAGCGACCGTCTCCTGGAAGGCCCCGGCATCGAGCAGCAGCGGGGGGGTCGACCGGTACCGAGTGACCTCTCATCCGGGGAGGCGCCACTGCACCACTACGGGTCCGACCACCTGCACCGTCCGCGGACTCGCCAATGGAACTCGGTACACCTTCACGGTGGTCGCCCAGGTTGCCGCGGACCGGAGCAAGTCTTCCCCATCCAGTCCGGCAATCGTTCCCGGCGTGCGTGTCGATGGCCACCTGCTCTACCCAGGAGCTGACCTGGACGGCGCCGACCTCAGCGGTGCGGATCTCCAGCATGTCGACATCGAGGGCGCTGACCTGAAGGGGGCCAAGCTGTCCGGAGCGAACCTGGCGCACGCAGACCTCGTCGGTGTCGATCTTTCCGGCAGCACGCTCACCCGAGCCATGCTCACCGGCGCTGATCTGGCGTATGCAAACCTCTACAACTCGAGTCTCCAACACACTCAGCTCACGAACGCCGACCTCACCGGTGCCACCATGACGGGAGTGACCTCCGGAAGCATCGCGACGGTGCCGGCCCGGTTCCCTTTTGGGTTCAGCGTCGTCGACGGATACCTGGCGGGGCCGGGCGTCGACCTGGCCGGCGTCGACCTGGCCGGCGTCGATCTGGACGGCGTCGACCTGTCCGGTGCCAACCTCACCGATGCTGACCTCACCGGCACTGACCTCACGAACGCCGACCTCACCGGTGCCACGATGACGGGTGTGACCTCGGGCCGCATCACGACAACGCCGGCCCAGTTCCCCTTGGAGTTCAGCCTCGTCGACGGGTACCTGGCAGGGCCCGGCGCCAATCTCTCCGGCGCCGACCTGGCCGGCGCCGACCTGGCCGGCGTGGACTATTCCATGACCGATCTGGCCGGTGCCAACCTCTCCGGTGCCAACCTCTCCGGTGCCGAACTCATCAGCACCGACCTCTCCTCTGCTGATCTGGTAAACGCCGACATGTCCGGCGCAGATTTCCTCACCACCGAGCTGACCCACGCCAACTTCTCCGACGCCGACCTCCGGAACACGTCCTTCATCGCGCCAACAGCAACCGACGCCGACCTCAGTGGCGCGAACCTCGCCGGCGCGCTGTTCGCCGGCGCCGACTTCGACGGCGTCAACCTCTCCAACACCGAGTTGGAGGGAGCGAACCTCGCCGGCGCGAACCTCACGGGTGTCGTGTCCGGTGGGTTCAAGGGCACGCCGACCTCACTCCCATCGGGCTGGACCTCGGTCAACGGCGCCCTGGTGCCTCCAAGCTGACGGCATCGGAGGCGGGGGGAGTCGAGCTTCATGGGGTGTCGGTCCCAGTCAGGCCGACGCGATGGCGCTCGCCAGCTTCCGCAACGTGTACTTGGCGACCCGAGAGCAGCTGGTCGACAAATAATCGGCACCGACACGCCAGTTACGAACTCGAAACTGTGACGGTGAAGTTCTCCCGGATTCTCTGCCCAGCACTTACGGTGACCTGACGGGCCTTTGTCATCGATTCAGTTTCACTCGTCGGGCCGAAGACGTAGACGAAGCCAGAAACCCACCAGGTTCCAGGCGAAAGCGGTAACTCATAATGTCCACTTGCTTCGTTGTATACGTCCTGCTGATCCTGACACGACGACTGTGTCGGAGGAGCGGTGCAAGCCTGTACCCCCGATTCAAAATCATCGGCCGGCGCACCGACCACGTTCACCGTGCCGACTATGGCGCCCACCGACGGGGGCTGGTAGTCGATATCTAGGCGGGTCCTGATCGTCTTGCCGCTCACCACATTCACCGTGGTACCCGACGGGTTCACGAATGTCGTAAACACGGTTTCGTAGCCGGGATAGAGGATCCATGATCCGGATGTGAGAGTCGAGACTTCGTAGTTGTTGTAGGGAGCCACCCGGACGCGGCTTATGACGGCAGATGCCGGATGCAAAACCTTGCTCAGTCGCTTGGCATCGGCAGGTCCGAAACCATATCCGCCAGGACCCGAATACTCACTGACACACTGCAACGAGGGCTCTCCGCCCGTCCATGGAGTCGAGGCGGGACAAGCAAGGACTGTGTAGTTCTGGATTCTCACTCCTGGCGGGACGCCACTTACGATGATGGACCCTGTGGCTGTTCCCAGCACCTGATAGGGCACCGAGAGGTCGATCTTGGTGATCTTTCCTCCAGGAACTGCAACGACCATGGTGGGGCCGACGATGGCGTTGTAGAACGGGGCGGCGAGATACAAACCGGTCACGTCCCACTCTCCCGATGAGAGGAGCAGCGAGTAAGTGCTCCCGTTTACTACCGGTTGGTCCTGACAATCGTTGCTATTCCCGACTTGACAGGCGATCACGCCGACAGGGTCGGAGAACCCGCTAGGAGCGCCCGTCACCGTCACGGTACCGGTCAAGAGGCCCTGATCCGGAGTGAGGAAGGGCGTGGTAAGAGCGACTGTTGTCGTCTTACCCGAGACGAAGGTCACCGACTTACCCGCCTTGGTGTTGGTGGCGCAGCCAAACTCGCTGCAATAACCAGGGTAGGCGATCCACGGCCCTGGCGGCAGTGAGTCAACCTTCACGGACCCGGAGTTCGCGGAGAGGCGGGCGGAGCCGTACCGGTTTACGCACACTATCGGCTGATTAACGCCAACATAGGGGGCGTAGGACGGACAGAGAGTAACAGACACGCTTTGTATCGGAACCCCAGTTGGTACACCGGTAACTTTGACGGTGCCCTTGAACACTGCTGGTCGGTGATAGGGAACGGTCAAGTTCTCGGTGATGCTCGTCCCGGCGGAGACGGTCACGGTTCGAGTAGTCCCGAGGAAAGCACCACCGAACGCGGCAAGCTCGTAGAAGCCGTCGATTCGCCATGAACCGGCAGTCAGCGAAAGCGTGTATTTGCCCTCGCTGGCGAGCGCGTAGACGGGTTCGGCACACAGCTGCAGGGCTGGGTCCGAAGCGGGGCAAGCGCCAGCGCCTGAGTATGGGGGCATGAAACCCTTGGGCGCGCCGGTGACGGTGAGCGTTCCGCCCACCGTTCCCTTGCCCGGAGGACACGAGCTGGACGAACCGCTCACGGAGGATCCGGAGCTCCCGCTGCATGAGCCAGAGTTAGCCAGCCGGGCCCCGAGCGAATCGAGGCCGATGCTCGACGCCACCTGAGGCAGCACCGTGACCAAGAGGATGAAGCTTGCAACCGCAATGATTCCCAGACGCATTCGCTGGTGCCAACGGTTCATACCCGCCCCCACTTCCGCCAGGCCTAATCAACGTCCGAACTGAAGCTACTCCGTTTATCGTCTCTCAGCACCAGATCTGGCCCTACCATGCCGCGAGGTACGGCCCTGTCGAGCGGAAGCCGAGTCTGGCCATCGCGACCGGTCGGGCAATGACGGGTCCGGGGTCGTTGGCTCTGAACGGGTCGTAAAGCAGGTAAATGTTGGGACCGCTCTGGAAGAGAGAGGACTCCCCGGGGCCCAAGCCCTGGAGATTGGAGCCAAGGAAGGGCTTAGGGTCGGGGTCCTGGCACGGACCGAAGGGACTCTGACACGCCGCCACTCCTATCCCGTACGACGCCGAGTCGTACCAATTGCCAGAAAAGAACAGCCAATAGGTTCTCCACTCCTCAATCATGTCGGGCGCCTCCACGATCGTCCCCTCCCACGCCTGAGAGGGAGTGAAGATTCTGACCGGATGGCCGAGAAGTGTCCGGCCATCCGGGCTGAGATCCTGCGCATAGATCCCTGTCTTTCCATTCTGATCCGGACCGGGCACTGACGGGTTGGCATTGTCATCTGACTTCCATAACATGACAAGTTTGCTTCCCGTATAGACAAAGGTGCGAGGGTCAATCGAGCCTCGGTGGTCAAGCTGGCAGATGAACGGGCGCCAAACGGGGATGAACGGACCTTCCGGCGACTGCGAAAACGCCGAGCCGATGCAGTGAATCGATGGGTTCGCCGAGGCGAGTAAAGCCGTGAAGTAGAGGGCCCAACCTCCTTTGACCTTTTGCACATCTGGCGCCCAGGTCGCTCCGGCTTTCGCCCAGCTCGGAAGGTGCGGGAGCACATCGATGGGTTTGCCCCATTGACCCGGTAGCCGTCCGACCCTGAGAGGAGTGTTCATGGAACTCGTTCCCTGACTCGCATAGAGGTAGTAGAGGCCATCGATTTTGAGCATGAAGGGGTCCGTTGAGTCCGGTCCTCTCAAGATGAACCGGGCGGGTGCTGCTGGCGTCGGTGTCGACGGGGGTGACACATTTGCCGGTCGGGAAGCGCCGCTCGCCTCCTGTGTGAAACCAACACAGATCTGCGCCGTGAGGACGCACGTAACCATCAGGGCCCAGGCTGTCCCCACCCCAAAGCGTGGGACTCGGACATGGTCGACTCCCGCCGGCGCTCGGCGTCTCTTTGGGTCGGGTGACCCCGAGGCCAAACCCGCCACGCATCCGCCGACAAGGGCGAGAGCCGGAAGTTGCCAGTCGAAATCGACGTTTCCGGCCACGGCGAAGGCCACTGTGGCGGCGACGGCGCAGGTCGAGAGCAGGTCTCGTCGTCTCATCGTCGCCGCTACGGCGGCGCCGGCGGCCAGTAAAAGGAGCCCACCGAGGAGACCGCCATCCGTAACAATGGTGAGATAGCTATTGGGGACCAGACCGGGATAGTCGACGACCGGGCTATGTGTGCTGTAGATCGGAGCCTGGCCCACGCCGGTCAGAACCGACGAGCGCCACGCTGAGGCAGAAGCAGCCCAAGCCACGGTCTGGCTCTGACCCCTTGTCTGGGTCGGTGTGGTACCAATCGGAGGGTGCACCGATAGCACGGCCATGAATCCTGCGACTATGACCAATCCCGTCGTGGCGAAAACACGGTGGCCCAGCGGACGCCAATGGGATGTGGAAAGGGTCGACGCCAAGACGCAGGCGACAATGGCCAGGGCTGATGCCCAGCCCGGCCACACACCTGTCCCCGCGGCCACGACAGCGAGCCCAGCCACCGTGCCGAGGGCGAGAGGCCAGAGGGCGGCGATCCATCGCCTTATCGGAACGACCAGGGCACCGCAAGCCAGCGCTAAGAGGTCCCAATGACTCTGGGTGCCAATAATTCCGGCTACGCACAAACACACCGCGGCGCGCACCAGCCGGGGGCGGGATTCGAGCGCCATGGCGACGAGAAGAGCGATGATGAAAAGAGCAGCAGCACCAGCGGGATAAGTCAGAGTGGTCGACACCCGCCATGTACCGTCAGTGTTCGCGGCAAGAGCGGACCACCTCTCTATCACGCCCGCCAGCCCCGCCCCGGCGGCGATGGCTCCGATGAAGGTCACCGCGGTGGCGACAGGGGCCCGCTTCTGCAGATCGACACTGCGGATAACCAAGAACGAAGCCAAGAACCCGAGCACCGCCGCTCCGAGAGGGAAAAAGGCGGAAGGGGTCCTTTCCATGACAGCACGAATGAGCCACCAGAGGGCTAGGCCTCCAACAGTCACGGTCACGGCAAGTCCGAATCGATCCTTACTCCTTGTTAAGGCAGCCGTTGCCAGAATCACCGACAGCACAGCCACCCCGAAGGCATCTCCTGGATAAAACGCTCCCTGGAGGTAGACAGCGGCCACGATCATGCCGACGACGATGGAGGCAATCATCGCTACCGAACCTATGCCGAAGGGTTCAGCCTCTCGCTCAGGGTTGTCTGGCGGCGTCGCCATGGCGCGTGAAGAACCCATAGGTGTCATCGGGCACGGCCATTGCCGCGACGCGAGTCACGACAAAATCTGCCGAGAGCCGACTGGGCAGCGTTCGAGCCCACCACACCCCCCGAGACCTGGTTCTTCACGCCCCCCGAGACAATAGTCCGACATGAGGACGCCATACCCGCTGCTCCTGGCGTAGCTGGCTATCGTGGCGCCGTCGGACACGAGTCTTGGTGGAAAGAAATGAGACGAAGCACGGCGACTCCCAGGCCGACGAATGAGGATGGAGCACCGCCGGCTCGTGGGCGCCGGACGTTCGTGTGGCTGCTCATGCTCTTGGCAGCCATTTTGTATGCCGGGATCATAACGATCCGCCAGGGTCCGCCATCAAGCGGTGACACGGTCCCCCTCACTACGGTCACCTCCGATCTGTCGTCTGGCGCGCTGCAGGCGGCGGCGTCCAATACCGCCTTGCCCAATCCTCCGGGCTACGCCTTGTTGACTTCACCGTTCGTCGCTGCTTTCCGATCGTCCGTGGGCTCCCCCGTTTGGTGTACCACCAGTGGGCGGGCAATTGCACTTCGGAGCGATCCGCATTACCGCCATGACCCTTCTTTCGCAACGGACGTGGGTGAATGCGGGTCACCGCATCGAATGGCTGATGGGCACCTCGGACCCCCGCTGCCGCCGTGGTATCGATCCCAAGGCGTTTTAGGCGTGATCGCATGGCTTATTCTCGCCCTTGGCTGCCTGGGTCTTCTTCGAGCTGCAGGTTGCAAGATGATCGGACGTCAGGCAGCACTGCTCATATTTCTAGCGTTTCTGCCGGCTGCCAGCAGCGCGATCGTCCAGCTGTTCCACCCTCAGGACATCGTCAGCCTCGGACTCGCAGCCGGTGGTCTGGCCCTGACATTCAGGCGGAGATTCGTGCTTGCGGGGGTGCTCTTTGGAGCAGCATTCCTCACCAAGCAGTTCGCCATTCTGATGTTGATTCCCGCCCTTGTCGCTGTGCCAGAGACCCGATCTCGATTTCACCTTCTGATCTCGGCGGCAGCAATCTTCAGCCTCGGGATCCTCCCGTTCCTGATCGTAAATCCGGCTGCGACCCTTGACAATGTCAGTGGATTCAGCGCGGGCGGAGCCACGGGGGGATCTACCGTCTTGAGCCTTTTGGGCGTCACGGGCAATCTGGCATCAGCCATTGCCCGCGATGCACCGGTTGCCTTTGCCTTGGCGGCATGCCTCTGGGCGAGACGCAGACTGGGGGACCTTGTGAGCCGGCCGGAGACCTATGTTGGTTTGACACTCGCATGTGTGGCAAGTCGCCTCGTCTTCGAATCCGTGATTTTCCCCTATTACTTGTTGGCGGGCAGTGTCGTGTTCTTCATGCTCGATCTCGTCGCCGGCCGCCTTCCGCACCGATCATTAGCTTGGTGCGCTGCGACAGCCTTTTTCGTGGCGCTGAAACCCGGAAGCCATGTCATCGATGCCTTTGGAACACTGGTCTTTGCCGTACTGGCCGTAGCGATGGGAATTTGCGAGGTTTCAGCCTCAGGAGCTATCAGAAAGTCCACTGTCATTACAGCCTAAAGACGGGCCGGGAAAGCTGGTCAACGTGCGGTGTCGTTCGCCGCTGACGGTCAACTGGCTGTCTCACTCGATCGCCTGGTGCGCCATTGCCGCCGGTTCGCGACCGGCAAACACCCAACCGACGGCCGCCGCGAAGACCGGCATGCCGAGAAGAATGAGGAGGAGATCTGCCACCGGAATGTTCCCGAGCGCGGCGATCCCACCGTTCAGCGAGTTGCTCCTCAGCCACCCGAGCATGCCTACGTAACCACCCACCACCCCGAGGAGGGCACCAAGAAAGCCGAGTGCGCCAGCCGTCACGGCAGTCAGGGTGCGCCGCGTATAGCTTGACGCGCCCGTCGCCGCCAGTGTCCGGAGGTCGCTCGCCGTCTCGCTCCGGACGAGCCCGACCGACATCCCGAGCACACCAAGGGCGATGAGAATGCCGAAGATCGTTGCCCAGTTGATGACGGCGGACGAGGTCGGCTGGTCGTTCTTCGATTCAACCGAGAGCAGCGTCGTCGACGCGGCGGCCTCCGCGCTGCTGATCTGGGTAGCGCTGAAGGGTTGGGTGCCCTGAACCAGCCAGTCGTTTGTGGTCGCCTGGATGTGGAACTCGCGCATCGCGTGCTCGGTGATCACCGTGTTCGGCGCGGAGGTGCCCGACGGAAGAGCTCCGACCTCCTGGATGACGGGATTGGCGAGGCAGTCCGTCGCCGCACTGCAGCCCGCTGACGGCGACGGGCCCGGACGGGGCCCGGGATTCTGAGGGGAGCTGCCGTTGTTCGATCCGTAGGTGAAGGTCATCGTGGAGACTCCCGAGAGACCCGGGCGCGAGCTCAAGACGTCGGCGTTCGGATCGATATCGGACGCCGTGATCCCGAACGCGCGCAGCAGCTGCGGAGTCGCCACGTAGATCGCTCCGTCCCAGTTCCGGCCGCCCTGGGTAGCGTTGAGGTTGGCGTTGGGAGTTTCGAGCGCGATCAGCTGTGCGCCAAGCCCTTTTGCGATCGCCGCGGCGTGGGTTGGCAGCTGCCGCAGGGCCGCTGCCGTTGCGCTCGAGATCGCTTTTTGGACGTGGACCTTGCCGTTGGGCGTCATGACCTCCGTCCCCGCTGGTGGCGGCCCATTGGCGTGGAGGGCGAGCTGGTTGGATGCGAGATTCGGGCCCGCGTAGTCGAGGACGTTGCCATACCGGGCGGCGGCGGCGAGCATGACGATCACCGCCACGAGGACGCCGAGGCTGATCGCCGCCAGGGCCGAGCCCGAGCGCGCCCGATACCGGGCCAGATCACGCAGCGCGATACGGGTCGCGATCGGCGCACGGCGACCGAGCCGCGCCGCCAAGGAGAGGAAGAACGGAGCAAGCAGGATCAGCCCGGGGATGAGGAGGACGATCCCGAACAGGAGTTCCGGCGTACCACCGCTCCCGTTGCCGTGATTCGTGCCACCGGAGTACCCCAGAAGCAAGAAGGCGGCCATCAGAAAAACGATGCCGGGGACCGCGGACCGGTGTATCTGACGGGGGGGCGCCGGTCGGCCCGACAACGCCTGGACGATCGGCACTTTGGTGATCGCCCGCGCCGGACGTGACGCCGCGAAGTAGGCTGCGATCACAGCGAGCACCATCGCGGCGATCACCACGGGCCACGAGAGCGCGAGCACCCCTATGAGGTGGTGCGAACTCTGTTCGAGGCTCGGGCGGTAGGCCAGCCAGATGACGAGCCCGAGCACGAAGCCGAGGATCGCGCCGGCGATGCCGACGACCGTGCCGTTCGCGCTGACAATGAGCCGGACATGGCGGTCCGTTGCGCCAGTCGACTCGAGCATCCCGATTGAGCGAAGGCGGCGTTGCGCAAGGACGGTGAAGCCACCGATCGAGACGAGGGCGATGAGCAGCATGCCGAGGACCAATGCGACGAGGGAGATCGTCTCGGGATTAATCGGGTTCGACTGCGCGACCGAGGCGGGGGTTTGCGCGTTGTTGCCGATCGACCTCAACGGGACGCCCGGCGCGTCGAACAACGCGGTGATCCCCGTGGGATTCTTCAGCTGTCCGGGAGCGACGAGCGCGAACTCGTCAAGAAGGCTCTGCGGGTTCTCCACGATGCCCACCACTTGGCGCTCAACGCCGCCCACATGCCAGAGGGTTCCCATTCTCAAGTGGAACGCCGACGCAACGCCGTTGGTCACGGCGACCTGGTCGGCGCCCGACGGGAAGCGCCCAGAGACCAGCGCCAGCATCGGACCGCTGAAAGGTCCGCTCGGGTCTTGCCCACGGAGCTGATAGGTGTTGATCGATCCCGGGATCGACTGCGTCTCGTTCTCGATAAGCTCGACGCGGCCGAAGCGGTGCTCCAGATTGGCCACCACGCTCGCCGTATGCGCGTTGTTTGTCGTGAAGAACACGGAGTCCTGCGCCGAACCGAAGCCTGAGTTCTTCGGCGGCGGGTTGTTCGTGGCGACGGCTGAGCCGACGATCGTCGCCCCGACGGCGACCGTGATGAGGGCGAGGATCAGGAACTGCTGACGCCACTCGCGCCGAAAAAGACGCCATGCCCAGCGTACGACGGCACGACGGGCCGGCGCGCCGCCATCGGCAAGGCGGGTGTCAGCGAGGGGTGCGAGGACGGCGGTGGTCATCGAGGCTCCTTCGGAATCGTACGTGTGGCGGCGCTAGGCGCGGGGCGTTGTGAGGGACGAATCGGGAAGGTCGGGTGCAACGTGGTCGACCGATCGCCCGTCACGGAGGATTATCACCCGGTCGGCCCACGAGGCGAGGTGGGCGTCGTGGGTGACCACCACCGCCGCCACGCCGCGCTTGCAGGCGTCGAAGATCATCCGCATCACCGCCTCGCCATTGGTGGAGTCGAGCGCACCCGATGGCTCGTCGGCGAGGAGGAGCTTGCGCTCACCGACCACGGAGCGAGCGATGGCAACACGTTGGCGCTCACCGCCCGAGAGCTGGTCGGGGTAGTGCTCGGCGCGATCGGCCAGACCGAGCTGTTCGAGTGCCCCCAGGCCGGCCTGATGTGCTTTGCGGGTCGAGACACCGTCAAGCTCGAGCGGCAGTGCGACGTTCTCCGCGGCGGTGAGTCCCGGGAGGAGGTTGAAATCCTGGAAGACGAAGCCGATCGTGCGGCGTCGGAGACGGGCCTTGTCGTTGCGCGACATCGCCCGCAGTGACGCGCCATCGATGAGTACCTCCCCGCTGGTCGGCTCCTCGAGGCTGCCAGCGATCGTGAGAAGCGTCGACTTCCCCGAACCGCTCGGTCCCATCACGGCCACGAGTTGGCCCGCTTCGACCGAAAGATCAATCTCGTCGAGAGCACGCACCACGGTCTGGCCGTCGCCGTAGGACTTCGAAATCTGGTGGAGTTCGAGCAGGCTCATCGGGGGCAGGCCATCCTTCGCCGCATCAGCGGCAACTCGATTAGTAGGAGACAAATAACCATACTGAGTATCCTACAGAGATGGACCACCTTGTCAAGGCTGAGCTATGACGGCAGAGGTGCTCCAGCGAGGCGAGCGATTACCGCCGTGGTCCGGACCGACTGCTCTCCTCGAGCAGAGCCTCCGGGCTCGGTGGCAGTACCGTCTGATCGACGACACGACCGTCACGGAGGAAGACGACACGGTCGGCCCAGGAGGCAAGCTGGGCGTCGTGGGTGACGACGACGGCGGCGACACCCTCCTTGCAGGCGTTGAGGATCATGCGCATCACAGCTTCGCCGTTTGTGGAGTCGAGCGCGCCCGACGGCTCGTCGGCGAGGAGGAGACGGCGCTCCCCCACGACGGCTCGGGCGATCGAGACACGCTGGCGCTCACCGCCGGACAGCTCGTCGGGGTAGTGCGTCGCCCGATCAGCGAGGCCCAACTCTTCGAGCGCAGCCATTCCGGCCGCGTGAGCCTTCTTCCCGGCCAGCCCGTCCAGCTCGAGGGGCAGGGCGACGTTTTCCACCGCAGTCAGACCAGCCAAGAGGTTGAACTCTTGGAAGACGTAGCCAATCGTGCGACGCCGAAGGCGCGCCTTGTCGTTGCGCGACATCGCCTCGAGCGACGAGCCGTCGATAACCACCTCGCCCCTGGTTGGCTCCTCGAGACTGCCGGCAATCGTGAGCAGGGTCGATTTGCCTGAGCCACTCGGACCCATGACCGCAACGAGCGTCCCGCACTCGACGGCAAGATCGACGTCTTGGATCGCATGCACCTCGGCCGCGCCCTCTCCGTAAGACTTGGAGACCTGTCGCAATTCGAGGAAGCTCACTGGCGGACGACCAGTCGCCGTGCCAGTCGTGGCCTCCTTGACGCTACCGACGGCTCGGAGGCAGCGCGCTTCAGGCGGCCATCCGCCGTGTCGAGCCATCGCACGACCGAGTCCAACCGGAAAAGTTCCGCGTCGACGGCGAGCGCGAAGGTGAGATCGAAGTCCTCCTCATCCTCCTTCAGACGCGTCCACTGCTGCATCAGCTCGACGAGATAGCGACGATGAACCTGGATGACGTCGTGGACCGAGACATCGGGTACGCGGAGCGCTGACAACACCTTGATCACGAGTTCATCGCGCGGCGGCGAGGTCATGTCCGGCGGAGTGTTCAGCCACGACGAGAGCTCCGTCGATCCGGCCTGGGTGATCTGAAAGCCCTTTTGCGGACCTTGGTTTTCGGATTCGTCCGATTCGACGAGTCCATCGCGTTCGAGGCGCTGGAGCGTCGTGTACACCTGTCCGATATTGAGCGGCCACACCTCACCCGTGCTCGACTCGAACTCCTTCTGGAGCTGGAGGCCGTACTTCGGGCCTTCGCTCAACAGGGCGAGGATTGCGTGGCGGACACTCATCGCGATACCGGATCATCGACCATACGCAGTATGGTACCAGATGGCGCCCGGGCATCATGGGCTCGTAAGCGCCCAAACCTCATCTGGTGGTCCAACCAGGGACGATGAGCAACGAGGCGGGTCGCGGACCCGTCCGGCCACCCGGGTCCGACAATGCGGTCGTACCGTTTAGTGGGAAACCTCTGGTCGGCGACCTAAAACTCCCGGTCAGCGGCTCAAACGAGTATCCGGCCCGGACAGGCCCGATGTAGGCGATAGCTAGGACCGAATCGGTGCAGGTGCCGATCAGCGAAGTGCTGTGGCTGGAGGATGAACGTGCCACCGGAGTAGGGGTGACGGTCTCCGAGCGACCGGACCGCCGTCAGGTTCGCCTTGAAGTTGAACTCCCCAACCCGGAACGAGTCGCGATTCAGGGTGGTCGTCGGTTCATGTCGGTGCCGGTAGCACGACCGGGCCTTCGCGTCGGTCACCCGATTCGCACGGTCACCCCGGGTCGCCCGGAACCCCAAATTCCCCCATCTCCACACGAATCCACACGCACCATGGGGACAGTTAGCCAGGCTTCCCGTGCCGAGCGATACCCTCAGGCATCATCCGCTATCCGAAATCGCCTGCGGCGGGATCCGAGCCGTCATCAGGTGCAGAGTGCAGGCGTTCCATTGCAGCAACATCGTTGGGAGTGGAGGGCCGGATGGAGGGCCACGCGAACGCGTTCAGCAAGCAGAAAAACTGCTTTCTCTCGCCCTCGGCCAGAGAAACATGGAGTTTCCTCGATCGCCGCAGGCCCCCGAGGAAGTGCAGACTCAAGGAGTGTTCCCCCGGTGAGACCTGGTACACCTTGATCTGGTTGGGCGAGATGGCGCCGACCTTGGAGCCGTCGAGGAACACGCTGAGAACACCACCATCACCGATCGCCGGGCTCCGGCGCCGGCCCCGTCCGAGCCGGGATGCGGCCCGGACCATAACCAGGGTCGGAAACGCGGGCCAAATTCGATTCGGGGCTCGCCACAATTGGATGGTCGCTCCAACCCGGTCACCCATACCCGGCGAGGCGTCTCCGCCCCTGGTCGCGGCGACAACATCGGCTCTTTCACGATCGTGGTTCACAGTTCTGTCTTACATCGATCGGCGTAGGAAGAACAGGAACGAGCTGATGAAATTACGCCTCCGTCTACGCCAAGGCGCCGCTAGCCGTGCGGTCACGGATGAACCGAACTCTGCTCAGCTCAGCCAAACGATCTCTCAGTTCCTGTCGAGAACGCTTGGCTGATCCGCTCTCAGCTCCTGCTGGGCCTGCCGATCGCTCAAACCGAGCGTTGAGTCAGTAGGCGATGCAAAGGCTCCGCCGCGAGCGGCAGGATCGAGTCAAGCTCCGCTTGCATCTCCTGACGCTTATGCAGCAGGTTGGTCTTGGTGTCCAGCGCGGAGGCGTTTCGGATATCACCGTTGATTTCCACAATCGCGGCGCCGAGTTCTGCGGCTCGCACCTTCTCTTCCCGTGAGAGTCGGACATCTCCCATTGTCATTCTCCTTGGCAGGTATTCCTTGCTGCACCCGATTTGAGTGAAGACGACGCCGTTTCAAACACGAGCAACTCGCCAGAGCGAACGGCAGTACCAGCTCCCACGACGAGCGCACGGCACATACGGGAGGATCGGCACGAACCGGCGACGACTGAAGGTCCACTCGCTCGGTTTCGACCACTGACTGTGATGCAACAGATACTTCACAGCACTGAGATCGAAGGAATCAGCTCGACCAGGTGCTAAGTGATCGTTACGCAACATGGCCGACGCGGTAGACGAGTGTGGTGGACCGACTCATCCGACGCATCCGCTGAGGCGACGTCTGATCGGGTCCCTCCGGCGCCTTCAGCCACCTTCCCTGTGGAGGGTCATGTCCACCGATGCGAGGGCGGCCCCGCAGATGCCCGTGGAGCTGGGACTGGTGGAACAACGGTCGAAAGCGGTGAACGGAGTCCTCGACTGGTCGAAGCACAGATCGTCGAGATGCGCCGGACCCCATCCCCCTTGGGAACCGAGAACCATCCGCCCACCTGGCCCGACACGGCCTGACACCACTCCCGGGGCGGCTCTACTTGGAGTCACCGCGCCGGGATTCCGAATCGGAAGGGTCGGCGTTGCACGACCGCGGTCCTCGCTTGGACTAACCGGGTTGATCGCCGGCCAGGAGATAGCCCCCGCCCCCGACGCCGGCACAGATCGCAAAGAAATGGTCCTCCGTGCTTGAGCCACCCCGCGATCCTAAGAACCCGGCGTCGCCGAAGCTGAACACCCCGCCGTCGGCGGAGACCAACCAGTAGCCGTTGCCGTCGGCGGTGGAGGCCATGCCCACCACGGGGGCGTCGAGGGTCTTGCCCCCCATCGACCCGTGGAACCCGGCGTCGCCGAAGCTGAACACCCCGCCGTCGGCGGAGACCAACCAGTAGCCGTTGCCGTCGGCGGTGGAGGCCATGCCCACCACGGGGGCGTCGAGGGTCTTGCCCCCCATCGACCCGTGGAACCCGGCGTCGCCGAAGCTGAACACCCCGCCGTCGGCGGAGACCAACCAGTAGCCGTTGCCGTCGGCGGTGGAGGCCATGCCCACCACGGGGGCGTCGAGGGTCTTGCCCCCCATCGACCCGTGGAACCCGGCGTCGCCGAAGCTGAACACCCCGCCGTCGGCGGAGACCAACCAGTAGCCGTTGCCGTCGGCGGTGGAGGCCATGCCCACCACGGGGGCGTCGAGGGTCTTGCCCCCCATCGACCCGTGGAACCCGGCGTCGCCGAAGCTGAACACCCCGCCGTCGGCGGCAGTCATCCAGTATCCGTCGCTCAGACCGTCGAGGGCCGCTCCGACCAACGGTGTGTCGGAGGTGACCGACTGGCCCGGCGATGGCGCCCTTCCGAAGCTGAACGCCGAGCTCTCCTCGGGCTCCGTCATCCCATTGCACACCGAGACGAAGGTATAGCCCTCGTTCTCCAGATCGCCGATGATCTGCGGTAGGGCGTCCACGGTTTCATATCGGGGACCTCCACCATCGTGCATGTCGACCACCGCACCTGGAAACGCCGCCTCCACCACGCTGTCGACGATGGCCTGTGTGCCAGGAAGGCTCCAGTCCCTCGGGTCGATCGAATAGCTCATCGTGGACAGCCCACGTTGAGCGATCTGGTCGAGCACGGTGGTGTTCCAGGAATCGTATGGTGGCCGTACGCACGTCGGCGTCTGGCCCGTGAGCGAGCGGATCTCGTTCTGGGTCTGGTCGATCTCGTACGGGAACTCCGACTCGGGAATGGTGGTCAAATCGGGGTGTGTCCAGGTGTGGTCCTCGACCGGATAACCAGCGGCGGCAAGCATCTGCGTGTACTGAGGGTACTCGGCGATATTCTCGCCGATCTCGAAGAAAGTGGCCGGCACGTGGTAGCGCTCGAGGACCGATAGGACCTGCGGCGTATAAGGTCCCGGGCCGTCGTCGAAGGTGAGGGCGATGACCTTCTTTCCAGCGGTGACGGCGCCTCCCGGAGCTTGGTACGTGTAGAAAGCCGGTTGCGGGACCTGAGCCGATGCTACCGACGACGGCGCGCATGCCATCACGACCACACATGCGACCACGGTGCCAATCGTCGGGATGGTCCCGATCACGTCCGCCAGCCGCTTTGCCACGCTCGGATCGTATGGTCACCCGAGAAAGGTGTTGTAGGGCCAAAGGTCCTGAAGACGAAAGACCAGATGGAGCATCAATCTCTTTGCCGAGCGCCGGCAGCGAAGGTCCTTTGACCCTATCGTCGGGACACGAATCTTCGTAGCGTCATGATCTATGGATCGCGACCGGGAATCGATTGACGCTGATCTGGCGGCGCTCGAGGTTTCCATGCGACATCTCGAGGAGATCCACCACGGAGACATCGCCGCTGTTCATGCCGAGCACCGGGGCGACGCGGTCAACCTCATCCACTACCTCGCCCTCCGACACGGTGACGTCCGCTTGCTGCAGCGCAGACTGGGGGAGCGAGGTCTGTCATCGTTGGGGCGCTGCGAGCCGCATGTGCTCGCCACTGTCGAGAGCGTCCGGGCAGCACTCTTCGGTAAGCGCCCCGAATTCGATCCGGCCACGCTGAGTTTTGAGGAAGGACGCGAAGCCCTGGACCGCAACACCGACGCCCTCTTCGGTCCCCGCCCACCCGGACGGGTGCCACGAATCATGGTCACCCTTCCGAGCGAGGCGGCGGACGACTACCTGCTGGTGCGCTATTTGGTCATCTCAGGAATGGACGTCGCCCGTATCAACGGCGCCCATGACGGTCCTCATCAATGGGAGAGAATGGCACGCAACGTGCGCAAGGCCTCCATTGAGATCGGGCGTCCCTGCAAAGTTTCGATGGATCTGCCAGGACCAAAACTACGGACAGGAGAGCTTGTCGAGGGACCGCAGGTCGTCAAGCTACGCCCGGAACGGGACCAGCGAGGTCTGCCGATCACTCCCGCTCTGGTCACCCTCGTTACCCGTTCGTCGCCTGAAGGCGGTGCCGGGTCGTTGCCCGTGGACGTTTCGTGGATCGAGCGCCGCCAGCCAGGGGATGTTGTCGACATGGTCGATACGCGAGGCTCGCGGCGCCAGCTGGGGGTCATCGAGGCGGTCCCGGGCAGGCTGGTCCTCGAGGTCTGGGACACCACGTACATCGAAACCGGGACGGTGCTCTGCTGCCACGACGAGTCGACCAGGGTAGGAACCTTGGCGCCTGTCCCTCAGTATCACGTGCTTTGCGTCGGAGACCCGCTGCTGTTGACCAACGACCTGGAGCCGGCCGTTCCCTGGCGTCACGGGCTGCCCGGGGAGGCTCGGATCGGTTGCACTCTCCCAGAGGCCTTCGAGACCGCCCAGGTCGGCCAGCGGGTCATCCTTGACGACGGCAGGATCACCGGGGTGATCGAAAGCGTCACGGTCGACGGGATCCGGGTCCGCATCCTCACGGCGTCGCCTCGCGGTTCGCGGCTCCGGGCCGAGAAGGGGATTAACCTGCCTGATACCGATCTCACCATCGATGTGGTGACGGATGCCGACCTTCCACTGCTCGAGGTCGCTGCCGCCTACGCCGACATGGTGGGGCTGTCGTTCCTGCGTCACGAAGGCGACGTCGACGTGGTGCACGACCATCTCGCAAAAGTCCATGCTGAGCACGTCGGGATCATCCTGAAGATCGAAACCACGACCGCCTTCGCCTCGCTTCCGGAGATTCTCCTTCACGCTATGCGCTCCCCCCTCGTCGGGGTCATGATCGCCAGGGGGGATCTTGCCGTCGAAGCAGGCTACGAACGTCTCGCCGAGGTCCAGGAGGAGATTCTCTGGTTGTGCGAGGCCGCCCATCTCCCGGTGATCTGGGCCACCGAAGTCCTCGACCAACTTGCCCGGACCGGCCAACCCTCACGGGCCGAGGTCACCGATGCGGCCATGGCGCAGCGAGCGGAGTGCGTCATGCTCAACAAAGGTCCCTATGTCAACGCCGCCATCGTCGGTCTCGATGACATCCTTCGCCGGATGTCGGGGCATCAACGAAAGAAGACGGCGTTGTTGCGCCCGCTGCACAGTTGGGGCGACGACTCGTGATCAAACCGTCTCGGGGACGCCAGGAAGTCTGCGCTCAACCCCCAGCGGTGGTGCGCACACAGGGCGCGCAGCTGTCGGCCGGGCACATCAAGCAACGCCGAGGACGAACCCTGTACTGAGCGATCGACCTCATTGCCATCGGATGGTGGGGTGTTCCACCAGGGCGCTCAGCACGCTCGTGACGAGAGCGGCCGGCTTCACCGAAGAGGGTGCCCGTGGTCCCGCCAGTTCAAGCTCGAGCGGGACAAGTGTCCACCGCTGGAGCTCAGCGAGCGAGCGCCCCCGCCTGGTCGCTTGAATCATGAGCTCCTGGCCCAGGAGGGAGACGGCCTGGAACCACACCGCGGTGGTCTCAGAGGCAGGAAGAGCTGGCTGCGGTCCACCGGATGCCAGCGCCGCAATCTCGTCGTCCGTGCCATGAGCCAAGAGGTTCAGCCAGGCCCACGCAGGGACTGGGCGATTGTGCTGATCAAAGTACTGCGCAGAATGCCCGGAGAGGAACGCCTCGCACTCGGCGACGAGGACGCGTTCCCAAGTCCGACTTCGAGTTGTCCACATCTTGAACCATCCTTGCTGGCCGTGTCCTCCACTCATATTGCGACTTGGAGGCGCCCGCGGGAAGGGTCGAACGTCCCTCAGGTGTCGCCACCGGCAACCGGGCCGAGCAGATCGCATCGGCTATCTGGGATCGTGCCGTCGAGCGATCGACTTGCGGTGTGATCGGTCGGACGACGAATTTCGTCACAGCGCCGGGTCGACCACGAGGCGTTCAGAGTATCGGGACTTTCGCCTCTAGCAGAACAGAGGCTTTCGGCCCATGATGAATATTGAAGGATCCGTGAGGATCCGGAAGGAGGCACTCATGCGATGTAGTCAGGGTGGCTCGACCTGAGAACGGATGACGGAGGATTGTACGGGAGAAATCCCGGTAGGCCCTCGTCAAAGGAAAGCGACTCGCAGTTTGAGCGTTGCAACGGCAAGGAGCAAGAAGGCTCCTAGAGGTGCCATTTCCTCAGAGTGTCCGTTCTCGGAGTACAAACGAAGCAAGGCGCCCGATCCCCGGAAGTCTGTGGGACGGGCGCTTTCGCGTCGCGCCCTCGGTCCGGGACGTCCTTTCGCTCCGAGGTCCTGCTCGCCACTATTGATCGAGGGGTGCGCCGCCGGCGCCCGTCGGCTTGGTCGGTTCAGCTGCACCGTCGTCGTCCGAGTAGTGGTACTTCCCGCCTCGTAGCCACGACATACCGGCGGCCACCAGGCAGGCGCCGATGGCGAAGTCGAACGCGGCGTGCAATCCATCGGCGAAAGGTCCTGAGATGAGGGAGGGGAAGAAGCTCCGCCCTGTCAGCAACGCCGCTTGCCCTTTAGGCAACTGAGCCAGTATCGAGGTTCCGAGCAGATGTTTGATGGGGTTATAGCCCAAGAAGGCACCGAAGAGGGTGGAGACCGGTGGCAGGTGGGCCGCTTTGGACGCCGCCGAAGACGGAACACCATGGGCAACGAGTCCATGAAAAAGTGTGGTTGGCAGTCTGGCCGAGAGACCCACGATCACAAGGGTGAAGAAGATCCCGACCGAGAGCACCTGAGCCGCATTCTGGAAAGTCGCGTTCATCCCCGAGCCCACGCCGCGGTGATGTTCGGGCAGGCTGTTCATCACCCCAGCGCGGTTAGGTGCGGCAAAGGCGCCCATGGCCAGGCCGTTCATGAGCAGGATAGGCCCGAACACCGCATAGGAGAAGTTGACCGGCAACAGCTCGAGGAGGAGGAAAGAGCCGGCTGCGACAATCATCCCCCCCGACGCGAACGGTCGGGAGCCGTAGCGGTCGGAAAGGAAGCCCGAGAGTGGCCCGGCTAGGAGGAATCCGGCGGTGAGCGGCAACATGTAGATGCCCGCCCATAGCGGCGTCCGGCTGAAGCTGTAGCCGTGCAGCGGCAGCCAGATGCCCTGGAGCCAGATGATCAACATGAACATGAGCCCGCCCCGCCCGATGCCGGCGAGCAAGGAGGAGAGGCATCCGGCAGTAAAGGCACGGATCCTGAACAGCGGTATGCGGAACATGGGATCGGCAACCCGGCGTTCGATGAGGGCGAAGACCGCCAACAGCGAGACTCCGACACCGAGGCAGCCGAGCACGAAGGGGCTCTTCCAGCCCATGGTGGAATGGCCGTAAGGCTGGATGCCGTAGGTGACGCCGACCAGGATCCCGACAAGGCCCAAGGCGAAGGCTAAGTTCCCCGGCCAATCGAGGCGCGCGTGGCCTTGAGGGGGAACCTCGCGGAGCTTCGTGTAGGCCCACACCGTGCCGAAGAGGCCGATCGGAACCGAGACCAAGAAGATCAGTCTCCACTGGATCGGGGCGAGCACCCCGCCGAGGACGAGTCCGATGAATGAGCCGCTGATGCCGGCCACCTGATTGATGCCGAGGGCCATGCCCCGTTCGTCCTCCGGAAAGGCATCGGTGATAATGGCGGCGGAGTTGGCGATGAGGAGCGCGGCCCCCACCCCCTGGAAGACCCGCATGATGACCAACCACAGCGCCGCCGCCGTGCCGCTCATCCATGTCACGGCCAGCACCAGGGAGAAGAACGTATATACGGCAAAGCCGAGGTTGTACATGCGAACCCGGCCGTACATGTCGCCGAGACGTCCCAGGCTCACTACGAGCACACTCGTGACGACCATGAAGCTCAGGATCATCCACAGCAGATAGAAGCTGTTGCCGGGAGCCAGCGGATTGAGTCGAATGCCCCGGAAGATGTCGGGCAGAGCGATCAGCATGATCGAAGTGTCGATCATGGCCATCAGCGAGCCGAGCGTGGTGTTGGACAGGACGACCCACTTGTAATGGTCGTCGCTGCCATCTCGGGCAGTGAGCCGGCTCTGTACCGTCACACCGTGCGTTTCCCTTGAAAGTAAACCGTTGCTCCTGTCGGCACCCCGCGGGCGAGAAACCTCGGTCACTTGGTTTCCACCATATCGGAGGCGACCTTCCCCGTCGAAAAGGGCAGCGAACTTGATCGCCGACCAGTGTGCCTAGGCCGGCTGCACCTCTAATCGTTCACGTGATCGACATCGACGGTCGGTAGGTCCTGCACCTCCTGCTTGGTGAGACTGAGCCGAATACCGTTGTCCACCCCGGTCACGGCGCTGATTGGAATTGCCACCTCCTTGCGGCCCCAAAGGTGTCCCTCTTGAAGCAGCACGTGAGTGACGTGGTGATCCTCCGGGGTGACGACCAATCCTTGGACTCGCCCTATGACTCCATCCGTGGCATGGACTTGTTCGCCGCGACGGACGGCGACCTCGCCCAGGGGGACCTTGGTAATGATGACGGGCTGCGGTATGTTTCCCATACCGAGACCCCCACCCCCGCCCAGGCCGTAGTAGGGCCACGTCAGTACCTGACCGGGGTTATAGCCCGGGTAGCCGCCGATCCCCGACAAGAACTGTGTCTCCTCGGCCCAATCGAGCTTCTTGAATTGCGCCAGAGTGCAACGGAGTCGGATCTCGTCCGTCGCGGTGTCGACCAGCGTCAGAGGGACGAGTCGACCGAGTGCTATGCGGTGCTTCGGTTCAACCACGAGGTGAGTCACTGTCCGAGTGATCGGATCAACGACGACACGAATTACATCGCCACAGACCCCGTCCTTGCATCTCGCCTGGGCCCCGATAGTGAAAGTTGTCGTCTCCGTCATGCCACCCTCTTCTCCACTTCTTGCACCCTACGGTGCCCACAACCTCAGCGCCAGTGCCCTCGCATCTCGGCGGTTGTCCCATGCGGGAAGCGCGACCCGTCGCCGATGCCCGTCATCGACGGCCGCAAAACGAAGGCCCTAGGGACCATCGGCCCTATGCACCGACAGACGAGCGGGTCACGATGCACCTGGCGCTTTGCGCGCCGCCGGCTGAGGCGGACAGGAGGGGCAACCATATGACCACGACGGACAGGGACATCGTCGACTCCACGCCGCCCATCGTCGTCGGGGTCGACGGCTCGCCGTCTTCGAAGGCGGCGCTCGCCTGGGCGGCGCGTCAGGCCGAACTCTCGCATGTCCCGCTTCTCGTCGTGAGCTCCTGGCGCTCCGGCACGAGCTACGGATGGCCATCAGCCGAGGCGATCATCGAGGATTGCCTCACGGAGGTCCTGGGACCCGACCCGGGCATCGACATCGGCACCTTGGTCTTGGAGGGTCATCCCGCCCCTGTGCTCACCGAACAGTCGAAGACCGCTTCGCTGATCGTCGTCGGCAGTCGAGGCCGCGGGGAATTTGCAGGAATGCTCCTCGGTTCGGTGAGCGAGTTCCTGTCCACCCACGCCCACTGCCCGGTGCTCATCGTGCGGGATCAAGGGACCTGAGTCTCCGTTCCGATCGGCGGCAAGCGGCCTTCGCCCTGCTCCAGCACACCTCGACCAACTCAGCGGTCGAAGGGATCGGCGACGTCATTGCTCGCCGCCACGAGCCGCTATCGGATCGTTTGGAAGCTGTTACCGGCGCGGGACTCGCATCGGCGTCCTCCATGTCCACGTGGGCGGCCAGAGGATCGAGGTTGTCCTGGGTGCGTCGCGCCGCCTGACCTGTCCCCCGGCGGTATGGCGGCTCACACGCTTGTAGCCGTCGTTCGTCAGGAGGACGGCCACCGCCCGTGCGAAGGGCCGAAGGTCACATCTCGGACGGTCCCCACATCCGGAGAACCTTCGTGCCGTCCCCGCCGCAGCGGCACCTGTCGGGATGAGGCGCAGCGGAGGCCCCCTTCACGATGCGACGATGTCGGGCGTGTCTGCCCGTCGGGTGGTCCCCGCCATCGTCTTCGCTTCGGCGCTGTGTGCGTGGTGCGGTTGGGCGAGTGGTTTCCACCACTCCTCGACTCCCGCACTGGCCACGTGGTCCGCCTCGCTTGTCGGCGTGGTTGTTATCGACGTCATGCTGTGGCGGGGCCGGCGCGGTGGCCGCCCCGGCTTGCATCTGACACCGGACCGCACGAGCTGGCCACGGCCGGGCCAGGAGGGCGGCGGCCGAGCGATCGTCGGCCTGTTGCCGTGGCTGGCCCTTACCCTCGTGGTACTGGTCTGGGAGCTGCTCGGCATCGACACTGGTCCGCACCAGCCGCACCTGACGGTCAGCGCGCTGGCACAGGCGTTCCGACCTTTCAATGCTGCCCTGCTGCTCGGATGGATCCTGGTCGGGCTGGGCTACGGTGCAGCGCGAGCGAGGGCGCCTGTCGGGTGGACCTCAGGCAAGACCGCTCATGGCGCATCGCCGGGAGCATTGTCCGGTGCCGCGGTGGTTGGCGGGCACCGGGCGACCGTCTTGGCGCTGCTGCTCCCGCCGAGTCGGGCCGTGGGCGTGGCCTTCTGGGTCGGCCTGATGGTCGCCTGCGTACTTGTGGAGGTCGCCGCCCGGCGG
This sequence comes from uncultured Acidimicrobiaceae bacterium, assembly GCA_963800065.1. Classification (GTDB taxonomy): domain Bacteria; phylum Actinomycetota; class Acidimicrobiia; order Acidimicrobiales; family UBA8190; genus CAWJFJ01. The sequence goes on from CAWCZO010000008.1 coordinate 353,777, forward strand.
TCCCGGGGTCGTCTGGCCGACGCCGAGGAGTTCGTCCGGCTGATCTCGGGGCCACCGGTGGCCAACGCCCTTCTGGTGGTGGCGTGGACCTACGCCGGGTGGCACCTCTTCGCCCACTGACTCGTGGGACTTGTTGTGTCCCTTCCGTGTCGGCGGCGGGACATCCAGCCTCGTTCCCGAGCAGTGGTTATTCCAGTTCAGGCTCTCCCGACAAGGCCAAGACGGCGTCCCGGGCCCGATCGCGCAGCTCCAGGGTGGCCGACCACCCCGGGCCCGACGGCGGGATCGGGGCACCGATGGCGACCTGGACTCCCCCCCGTCGCGGGAAGCGCCCGCCCGGGCGGACGACGTCACGACTGCCGCGGATGCCCACGGGCACGACGGGGGCACCGCTGTCGCTCGACGCGGCAAAGGCGCCCAAACGGAACGACCGCAACCCGGCTGCCCGATCGAGCGACCCCTCGGGGAAGAAGCCGACGCTGCGCCCCGCCTTCAGAGCGTCGGAGATCCGGGCGGCGTCGCGGCGTCGTTGCTGCGGATTGTCCTGGTCGACGAACTCGCAGCCCAGTCGCCGAAGGAACGGGCCCGCTAAGTGTTGAGTGGCCAGCTCGCCACCGGCCACGAGAACGACGGGTGTGGGCAGACACAGCACGAGGACCAGGCTGTCGATGAAGCTGGCGTGGTTGGCCACCACCACGAACGGACCCGATTCGGGCACGGCGCCTGTGACCGTCAGCGGGATTCCGCACAGGCGACACATGACCCGTCCCGCGGCCCGGAGTACGACCCAACGCAGGCTCAGCGTGGGCATGACGGCGACGAGAAGCCACACGGGCACGCCCACCAGGATCGTGATGGCCCAGGTGTAAGCGGCGTAGAGAATGCCGACCGTGGCCTGGGCCCCTCGGCGGGTCTGGGGGGCGGCACTGCGCAAAGCGAAGCGGGCGATCTGCCACCGGGCCGGGCTCGCCCGCTGCCCGATGTTCCCTGACTCGTAGAGCTGCCGACACCCAGCGCGCCGTATTTTGCCACTCGAGGTCTTGAGGACGGTTCCCGGCGGGGCCAGTACGACATCGTCGGGAGGCGTCCCCAGGAGATCGACGGTCAAGCCCGTGATCCGACGGCGCAGTTCGGTCAAGGCGTCGGCGTCGTCAAGCCGGGTCTCGGCCAGCACCACGAGGCGTTCGGTGGCGAGGGCGGCATCGGTGGAGGCGAAGACCGCCACGCAACCCTTGCGCACTCCCGGCACGTCACCTAGGGCGATCTCGAGCTCCTCGGGGTGCAGATTCCGGCCGGCCCGGATGATGATGTCCTTGGACCGGCCCGTCAAGTAGAGATCACCGCCTGCCATGTAGCCGAGATCGCCGGTGACGACCCAGCCCGCCCGGCGGAGCGACCGCGTCTCCTCCTCGTTTCGAAAGTAGCCCGGCGTGGCCGAAGGACCGGTGAACTCGACGTGCCCCTCGTGGCGCTCGGCCAGTTCCTTGCCCGTTGCGTCGATCACCCGAACCTTGTAGCCGGGAAGGGGACGTCCGCAGGAAACGAAGCGCAACGAAGTGACGTCGTCCGAGGTGGTGGGTTCGGCCCGACCCCATCGGATCAGGACCTGGCGGTCGACGGCGTCGACTATCGGCCCCCGGCCGAGCGGCGGGAAGGTCAGACCGACGGCCGCCTCGGCCAGCCCGTAGACGGGGGCCATGACTTCAGGCCGAAAGCCGCAAGGGCCGAAGCGTTCGGTGAACCGCCGGATCGTCTCGGGACTAACCGGCTCGGCACCGTTGAGCGCCATCCGCCAGGAGGACAGGTCGAGGGTGGACAATTCCTCGTCAGAGACGTGGCGCAAACACAGCTCGTAGCCGAAGTTGGGCGACGGGCTCAGCGTGCCCCTGTAGGCGCTCACGGCCTGGAGCCATCGAACGGGACGAGAGAGGAACGCCGTCGGGGGCATCACCACCAGCTCGAACCCGAAGTAGAGGCTGGCCAACCACGAGCCGATCAACCCCATGTCGTGGTAGAGCGGCAACCAGCTCACCACCACATCGGCCGGAGTGGCCGCCATGGCTTCGCCCATGGCCCGGATGTTGGCCAGCACGTGCCGGTGGGCCAGGACTACCCCTTTGGGGCTGCCGGTGCTGCCGGAGGTGTACTGGATGAGTGCGGTGTCGTCGGTCCGGACGGCAGGACGAGGGGGCGGGGACGCGATCGCTCTGCGTAAGTCGTCTACCGAGAGCACGGCGCGCAACGACGGGACCTGCTGACGCACCAACCGAGCGACGAAACGAGCTTCGGGGACCGTCACCAGCATGGTGACCGCGCCGTTGTCGAGGATGTGCACCTGGCGACGGAGGTGGTCCTCGAGCCCTGCCCGGCGGGCCGGCGGGTAGATCGGGACCGGGATCCCGCCCGCCATCAGGACTCCCAGGAAGGAGACGAAGTAGTCGGCGGCGGTCGGGAGCATGAGCGCCACCGTTTCGCCGGGTCGCAGCCCGCGTTCCTGAAGCCCGCCGGCCAGGTTCATCGCCTCGGTGGACAACGAGCCGTAGGTGAGCGTCTCGGTAGCCGACTCGTCCTCGGAGGAGTACAGCAGACGGAGGTGGATGCGCTCGGGGTGACGGTCCGCGTGCCACGCCAGGACGTCGAGGAGGGTGTCCTCATCCGCCGGCCAGGCGGCGGCGCCGGCCTCGGTCGCCGCCGCCGTCGGGCGCACCGGCGGCGTGGGTGGCGTCGTTGGACGGTGGCCAGGAGCGGCGCGCACCGCCTGCAGCCATCCCCTGGGGGTGGGGGTATCGAGCACCTGATCTGCGAGGGTGACGCCGAAGTCCTCCTCCAGTCGAGAACGGAGTTCCACCACGGCCAGGCTGTCCAGGCCCAGGTCGGCGTCCAGCCGGCTTTCGGGGTCGACGCGAACGGTCGGCGCCGTGGGATGCAACTCCCTTACGAGGTCGCCTATTTCGGCCAGGAGGCGAGCCTCGTCCGGGCTCGATCCGAACTGGGCGGTCCCGGTCACCCGTCCAGTGTGGTCTGGGAATGAAGGATTTCGGAAGGGTCGAATGGCCCTGGTTCGGCGGCACGGTCCGCCTCATCCCGGGTCATAGAGGGCTGGAGTCCCGACCGTCCTCGCGCCTGACCGAGGCCCTCTGTGCGCCGGTGGAAGAGGTCGCCCGGCTGCCGACTTTCGTCTCCTGCCGTTTGCCAAAGCGGTCCTACCACGAGCTCTCAATGCTCCAGTACGAATCAGGTTGACGATGCCGAGTGCCGGCCGGCATCACCGGCGTCGACTGGTCGGGTGTTCAGCAAGGGCCCTCAGCACGCTTGCCACGAGCTCGCCAGGTTTCGTCGACGTCGGCACGCTTCGCCGGGCCAGCTCGAGCTCGAGGGGAACCAGGGTCGAGCGCTGGAGTTCCGCTAGCGGGCGGCCTTGCCGGGCCACCTGGTACATGAGCTCATGAGCGAGGAAGGCCAGGGCCTGATGCCACAGCGGCGCGGCCCAGGAGTTCGCACCTGGTGGCTCAGGTCTGGCCGCGGCCAGGGCGGCGATGTCGTCCTCGCTGCCGTGGGCGAGGGCGTTCAGCCAGGCCCATGCCGGGACCAGGCGTTTCTGTTGGCCCAGGCACAACGCAAGGTGACCGGAGAGAAAGGCCTCGCACTCGGCGACGAGAGCATGCTCCCAGGTCCGGTTTTGAGTCGTCGACATTTCATCGATCCCTGTTCGAGTCGTTTCGTTCATGATGTGGTTCCCGGCCGTCCCGCCGGAAGGGCCGAAAGTCACAAATGAGGCGGTTGGAGGCGATGCCGTCGTCGCCGAGTCAGAGCCGGAATGAAGAGCCATCACCCGGGAGGCTTGCCCCGACCACGACGGCTAGCGAGGGACGGGACACTCCTCACGGTGGTGTTGTCCGGTTCGGTTGCTATCGCATCTTCTCAGGCGAAGGTACCGTAAGTGCAATGGAGGGACTCATCGACTGCACCGACGAGTGCTGCTCGGATCGTCCCTCGCTCGCGTGGCGTCCGCAAAAGCATGGTGGTCAACGCCCTCGGCGCGTTGGCATCCGGATCGGTACTACTCACCGCCGGTGACAGAATTTGTCCAGGGGGCATGGGTCGTGGTGGTCGCCGTACCTTTGTTGGCTCTGCTTCTGTTGTGGATAGAGGCGCACTACACGGCCGTCGAGCGCCAAACCAGTGTGTCCAACACTCACTCGGCTGTGCATATCGTTCCATCGCCCGACGCCGTTGACGACAACGGCATGCCGCCCGGGCCAGATTTGGGAGCAGAGGAAGTCCCTCGACTCGCGTCGTCGATCAGGCTTGGCTCACCACGGCTGGGCCTGGTTGGGCTTGGGAGTTGACGGCGACGAGGTTCCGCATCGTGCAATATCGAAGCCAACCGAATGCCAACGGGGAAAGCCGGTCGCAGAGCCAGTCCCAGTGCAGAGAGACCATGTCGCCGGGTTTCAGAGCGACGGTGAAGGACGTTCCGTCGATGCCACGTCGGACCTGCTCCACCTGCTCATCCCCGAGGACCAGGAGCGAACCGTCGAAGCCCAGCCGCCGGCTGCGGACGGTGAGTAGGTCGTCGCTTACGGTCTCGACGCGTCCCCAACGGATTCGGCAACGGTCAAGGATCTCGAGTGGCGGTCCCTCCCGGCCTGCCCGTAGGAGTCCGAGCCACGGATAGACGGCGAAGACGTGAAAGCTGTGCTGCACGAGACCTCCGGGTACGGCGGAGACGAGGGAGCCGAAGCGCCGCCCGGCCCGGCGTTCGAAGCGGTAACCAAGTGACACTGCCAGGGCAGCCGGGGGAACCCGTGTGACCAATGCGTTGCCAGTCCAGTAGGCCTCGACGACACGGGAGTCGAGGGGATCGGCGATGCCGTTGCACGCCGCGATGAGTTGCAGGTAAGGCCACGCCCCCTCGAACCTGGTCGCGGCCTGACTCAGGCCGGCGAGGTCGGTGCCCTCCGACGTCATCCCGAGAAGGGCGGCGGGGTCATCGGGACCGCAGTAGCCGAGAGCGTTGGGCGGATACGCGTAGCGGGCGAAGAGAACCGGTCCGGGGAGGAAGCGTCCGGATGATGCCGACTGCGGTGGCGCTGTTCGTGATTCGTGGGAGCCGTTCAGGGGTAGGGGCTGTCTCATCCGGCGGCTGCTCCGCCCCGGGGGGCGACCGGTCGGCGGCTTGCCCAAAGCACCGTCCCTGCCCCCCCGAACACGAGAAGGATGCCCAGTGCCTGGGGGGCCAGTGAGGCCGTACCCGCCACGGCCTGGAGCAGGGCTGTGACCAAGGCACTGCCCACGAGCACCGACGTGACGTCGATGGCCCGTGCCCGTCCCAACGCCGTCATCCAGGTGCCGACGTAGGCCGCCAGGAGGAACCCGGTAAGCAGGGCCCAGCCGACCTGATCGGCGCCCAGGGACACAAGGACATGCAGCGTGCCGGTGGCGGCCAGATAGACGAGGAGGGTGAGTGCCCCGACTCCCATCCGTACCAGGGCCATGGCACCGGCGGCGACGTCCCGCAACAAGGCTTTCGCCACGATCACCTCGACCGCCCACATCACGGTGGCCACCACGACGAGCAGTTCCCCCCGGTCGGCCGCCAGATGGCCGACCCCGCCTGCCATGGAGACCTCCCCGGTGATGAGCACAGCGATGGCGGCTCCGTTCCACCAGGTCAGACGTTCGCGCAGCAGGGGAATGGCCAGGACGGCGACCCAGAGGACCAATGTGTCGCGCCAGAAGGCCGCCGGCGTGGCTGTGGTGTCGGCCAGGCCGTCGAAGAACAGGACGAAGGCGATTCCTCCGCCCACGACCCCCACATAGGTGAGCCCCAACCAGCGGGCCGGCCCCCAGGTACGCCAGTTCCGAGGGGTCGCTGGGGGAGTTCCAGGGGCTGACGTCACCGTGACGAACCGGCTGGCGGCTGAGCCACCACCCCGACGACTCGTTCTCCAGGCCACCAGTGCCCCGATGGCGAGGACCAACGTAGCGACCAGGTTCTTGGCCGTCGTGTAGACCGACGGTGTGGCAATGGAGTGCACACCGTAGCTATTGACGAAGACGGACAGCCCGCTGATGAGGGCCGTAAGGCCGGCCACGGCCACACCTGGGAGGCCGTTCGACGATCGGCCTCGGTTGTCCATGCGGTAGCCGTGGACTCGTCCTCGGCCAGAAGCGGTGCCCGCGGTCACGGCCGGGCTCCGTGGTCGACTGTTGCCGCGTCGATTCCCCTCGCCGCCCGCAGTTCTGCTGCGACGGCTTCTGCCTCGGTCGCGTCGACTCGGTCGAAGGCATAGCCGCTGTGGACGACGAGCCACTCGCCGGGCGCTGGATCGGGGCCGTCGAGGGCGAGGAGCGAAACACGGTGGACTTGTCCGTCGACGTCCTCGACGTCCACGGCCTCACCTCCGGTCGTCCGCAGGACCCGGTGCAGGCGACTCATGCACATACGTCAACCTCCTTGATCAGATCGACGATGATTCCGACGGCCTCGGGGATGGCGGCGTCGACCGCAGGGCTGAGGCCCTTCCCGTTGCCGAAATCGACCCCCTCCACACCGACGACGACCACGCGGGTGGGCGCTTGATCGATGGCGCGGGCCAGACGGAGAACCCCGAACAGACCTATCCCGTGGGTGCTCGTCGAACAGGTCCTGGCGCTGTCTTCGGTCAGCTCGACGACCCGGACAGCGCCGGGGTCGGATCCGGAGCGCAGGGCGTCGACCACGATGGCCAGGTCCGCTCCGTCCCACCGTCCCAGCAGATCGAGCGGTTCGGCGATGGGACCGATATCACGGGTCATCGGAGCGTGAACAACCGTTCGCGCCGCTACTACGGGCCCTGCCCCGTCGTCACGTCGGTACTCGTTTCCCAGACCGGCCACAACGACGCGTAGTCGGGGCCGGTCCCCAGGCCCCTCGTCGACTGGCCGGTTCCCGCCGTCGCTCATGAGGACACCACAGTGATGTCCAGGAAGTGGGCGGCGCAGGAGATACACGGGTCGTGATTTCTCACCGACTGTTCGCAACGCCACTGGAGCTCGTCGTCACTCAACGCCAGCCCGCCCTGGACCACCCGACGGAGATCCGCCTCGATGGTGAGCTGATTTTGCGACGTCGGCGGCACGATGCGGGCCCTTTGGATCGTCCCTGTCGCATCGATGTCGTACTGATGCAAGAGCAGACCCCGAGGTGCCTCGGTGGCACCGGTGCCGGTTCCCCCCTTGGGAATCACGACCGCGGCGGGAGGATCAGGTGGCGCATAGGACTCGACCAGTCTGAGGGCCTCCTCACAGGCGAACACCAGCTCGACGGCCCGCACCACGATGCTGCGGAACGGGTTGGTGCAGGCCGGGCCCAACCCGGCCCGCGCCGCCGCCTCGGCGGCGAGAGGAGTCAGGCTGGCGGAGTTGAGGGCGTAGCGAGCCAGGGGACCGGTGAGGTACGGATCGCGGCCCCCGAGACGGGCGTGCAGGGCAGTGGAGCGGGCCACGTGTTCCTCGACGACGAGGTCGGCCAGTTCGGCCGGGCTCACGTCCAGCCCTTCCGACGACGCTGGCCGGCCGCGTTCCACGGCGTAGCCTCCCGTGTCGCGCAGCGCCACGAAGCGGTAGTCGCCTGCGACGTCGGGAAAGTCGAAGCCCGCCACCCATTCCACCGTGGCCAGCGCCGCGTCACGTGCCTGACGAAGCGGTGTGGTCAGGGCCGCGATCGCTTCGGGGTCGGGGGCCCGGTAGAAGCCACCGACGCGGACGTTGACCGGGTGCACCGCTCGTCCACCTACTGTCTCCATGACGAGGTTGCCCGTCCGCTTGATCTGGAGGCCCCTCTCGACGGCCGGACGGTCATGCTCAGCGAGCTCCACGGCGTCGGAGCATCCGAGGAAGTCGGGCGCGTGGAGCAGGTAGATGTGAAGGGCATGGCTCTGGATCCACTCCCCGCAGTAGAGGAGCCGTCGCAGGTGGCCGATTCGCTGGTCGACGGTTGTGCCGCAGGCGTCCTCCATCGCTGCACAGGCGCTCAGCTGGTAGGCGACGGGGCAGATCCCGCAGATGCGGGCCGTGATATCGGGAGCCTCGGAGAGGTGTCGGCCGACCAGGAGGGCCTCGAAGTACCGGGGCGGCTCGAAGATCTCGAGGGCGACGTCGGTAACGAGGCCGTCATGTACGGCCACCCGTAGGGAACCCTCCCCCTCGACCCGCGCCAGGCCTTCGACACTGATCGAGCGGGTCGAGCCCGTCCCGTGGCTCACCGCCGTTCCTCGCCTTTCGTTCCGCTGCCCGTGTCCCCGAGGGCGACCGGAACGCGACCCCCCTGTGCCACCGACTCGTCGAGGAATGGCGGGGCACCGGCGTTGAAGGTGCGGAACAGGCGAGCCAGGGCGATCGCTGGCGTGCCCCGACTGCGCAATGTTGCCGCCAGGGATGCCGTGTTCGCCGTATCGCTGGGGCCGAAGCAGCCGAAGCATCCCCGGCCGACGGCGGGACACAGGGCGCCGCAGCCGGTCCTGGTCACGGGACCCAGGCAGGGCGTGCTCCCGCTGACGAGCAGGCAGACGGTGCGGCGGGCCTTGCATTCCTGGCACACCGAATGGCCGGGAATGACCGGCCGACGGCCGACCAGCGAGGCCATGATCACCTCGAGAAGCTGGTGTCGATCGATCGGGCAGCCGTGGAGCTCGAAGTCGACGTCGACGTGGGCCGAGATCGGAGTCGAGGTGTCGAGCGAATCGATGTAGTCGGGGTGGGCATAGACCGTTCGCGCGTATTCACCCGAAGCGGCGAAATTCCGCAAGCCCTGGATCCCGCCGGCGGTGGCGCAGGCTCCGATCGTGATCAGCCGGCGTGAGCTGTCTCTGACCTCCCTGATGCGGCGGACGTCAGCCCGTGTCGTGATCGATCCCTCCACGAGTGACAGGTCGTACGGTCCGGAGACGGTTGCCCGTGACATCTCGGTGAAATGGGCGACGCGGACGGCGCCGGCCAGGGTCAGCAGCTCCTCCTCGCAGTCGAGCAGGCTCAGCTGGCAGCCGTCACAAGATGCGAATTTCCACACGGCCAGGGTGGGTCGGTCGTCGTGCTTCATCGTCGCATTCATCGTTCGCGCTCTGTGAACAGATGGGACACGATTCCGGCATAGGGAAGGACTGGGCCGTCGCGACACAACAGGAAGGGGCCGAGTTGGCAGTGTCCGCACCAGGCCACGCCACACTGCATGTTTCGTTCCATCGAGACCCGGATGCGCGCCGGGACGACGCCCCGGTCGATCAAGGCTCGAGCCGTGAAACGCATCATGATTTCGGGTCCGCAGACGAGGGCGGTCGCCGCCACCGGGTCGAATCCGGTGTCGTCCAAGAGGGATGTCACCAGACCGACGTGGCCCGTCCACCCCTGGGTCGGGACGTCGACCGTGACGGCCACCTCCGCACCGGCCCGGGCCCACATGTCGAGATCGTCGCCGAAGACGATCTGGGAGGGCTCTCGGGCCCCGACGATCACGAACACCCGTCCACCTCCCTCACGGCCAAGGGCCACCAGCTCGTGGACCGCGCCGCGTAGCGGGGCGAGGCCTATTCCCCCGGCAACCACGACGACGTCACCCGGTAGGGCACTGCTGGCGGCGCTGGCTCCCCGAGGGAGGGCATCGATGGAGTCGACGGACGGGTCCGCTCTCCCGATTCCCCAGTCGGTACCGAACGGACCCCGCACTCCGACCAGGTCGCCGATGCGGGACGCACACAAGGAGTGGGTCACGGGCCCGACGTCGCGCACGGTGTGCTCGAGAGGACCGGACGAGCGCGGAGCACTACTCACGGAGATGGCGGCTTCGCCGACTCCGAATGCTGTCAGCATGTTGAACTGACCGGGCCGGAAGGCCATTGGGGCGTTGCCCAGCGGGTCCAGGCAGAGCGTGGTCACGTCGTCCGTCTCCTGTCGGCGGTCGACGACTCGGTAGGGGACAGGCGTCATCACCCTCGGCCCGTTGTCACCCCCGGTCACGAGGCCGGACGACATCGTCAGATGCGGGTCAGCGAGCACCGTCGGCTCCGTACAGGTCGAGCAGGCGCAGGCGGGTCATCTGCAGGCGGTCGAGGAGCACGCTGGCCACCCGCTTCATGAGGGCGTATCCCAGGGCGGGGTCGGCCTCGCCCTTTTGACGGAGGCACGCTCCGTCGACGGCGATCACCCCTACTGCGTCGGCGGCACGGGCGTCGAAATGCCACCGGTAGGGGGGAACGAGCCAGCTCCACCCGACGGCGGCACCGGGTCCCACCGTCTCGATCACGATCGGGCCCCGCCCCGGCGCGTGCACCTCGATGGCGACATGACCACGGCGTACCAGGTACAGGGTGTCAGCCGAGTCACCCTCCGCCAGGATCAAAGCACCCGGATCGAAGGCAATGTTCTGGGCGCAGGCGGCCACGCTGGCCACGGCGTCCCCGGGCAACCCGGCCAGGAGGGGGTGGGCGGCCACCAGTTCGGCCAGCGCCTTCGTCATGGGACTCGCCCCCCGGGTGAAGTGCCGGTGCGAACGGCCCCGTCATTGCTTCTGATGGCGGCCGCCTCCTCGGTGAGATCGATGCCCACCGGGCACCAGGCGATGCACCGTCCGCACCCGACGCAACCCGAGGTGCCGAACTGGTCCCACCAGGTCGAGAGCTTGTGGGTGAGCCATTGGCGGTAGCGCGAGGATGTCGAGGCCCTTACCGGCCCGCCGTGAAGGTAAGAGTGGTCGAGATCGAAGCACGAAGCCCATGAGCGCTGGCGGTGAACCTCACCGCTAAGGGTCGTCGTGTCACGCACGTCACTACAGAAACAGGTCGGACACACGAGGGTGCAGTTACCGCAGGAGAGGCACCGGTCCGCCACCTCGTCCCATCGGGGGTGGTCGAGGTTGCGGGCCAAAAGGGCCGCCAGACCTTCGACCTGGAGCGTCCGCGTCATGGTGTCGGCCGCCGCCGAGAGCGTCTGGCGGCGAGCCTCGAGGTCCAGCGCTGTGGCCGGTGCGGTGGACAGCTGTGAGAGCACCTCGGCGCCGCGGTCCGTACCGACACGGACCACGAATCGATGTCCGTCACCGTCATCGAGCTCGGTCAAGGCCAGGTCGAACCCGGACTCCGCTCCGGGCCCCGTCTCCATCGAAGTGCAGAAGCAAGTGGCGGCCGGTGTGCCACACTCGGCGACGACGACGAAGGCCCCGTCTCGACGTGCCGCGTAGCGCCGGTCGGGTGCGCCGCCGTCCTTCAGTACCCGATCGAGAACGTCGAGCGCGGCCAGTTCACAGGGTCGGGCGCCGATGATGGCCATGGGCGCTGATCGAAGATCGGGTTCCGTAAACGTCACATCGTCAGCGTCCACCGTGGCCCGCCACAACTCCTGCGTAGGAGGGAAGAGTTCGGCTTTCCACGAGCCCGGGCCGACGGCCCATGCGAACACAGTGTCGTCGCCGGACTGTTCAAGGCGGTAACGACCCGGAGCCTGCTCGTCGCGTTGGCCGACCGGCAGGTCGGCGACGCCGGCCACCGATCCGGGCATGATCGCGCCGTCCCGGACAACCGGGCCTTTCGTGTCGAAGCCCCGCTCACCCAGGATGGCGATCAAGGTGTCCAACCCTCGAACATCGATCACGGTGGCGTCGCCCATCTCCATGACCGCAGGCTAGAACGGTCTGAGGTCCGGGTAGTAGGGCCAGAAGTCACGGCCGCCCGGAGGTCCTGGAGTCCAGCACTCAGCCGCCTCGGTCACCGCATTCAGCGGAGCTGGCACCAGGGCGCAGCCCGGCGACTCTCTTCGCCGGACCGATTTCAGACCAGCGCCGTCATGACCCGGACACCCCTGCTCTCGGCCCCAGCTGGTGAGTTGCGCCAGGGCCCGCGGTATCGGATGTGCTGTTTCGCCTGCCGACGAGTCAGATGGGACTCTCGTCGAGCATGGCGTCCGCAACCTTGACGAAGCCGGCGATGTTGGCGCCCACCGAATAGTTCCCCGGCTGCCCGTATTCTTCGGCCGTCTCTCGGACAGTGTCATGGATGCGTTTCATGATCGACCGGAGTCGCCCATCGACCTCCGCTCGTGTCCACTGGGAGAGTTGCATGTCCTGTGCCATCTCCAGGCCCGACACCGCCACTCCCCCGGCATTTGCCGCCTTGCCGGGCGCGTAGAGCACGCCGGCAGCGATGAAGCTATCGATACCCTCGGGCACGGTCGGCATGTTCGCCCCCTCGACCACGAGGGTGATCCCGTTCCTAATGAGGTTGTTCGCGTCCTTGGCGCTGATCTCGTTCTGGGTGGCGCTGGGGAAGGCGCAATCGGCGGGGACGTCCCACAGGGGGTTCTCCCCATTGCCCTTGGCGGCGTAATAGGTCGCACCCGGGAACTTCTCCTCGTACTCGCGAATCCGTCCCCTGCGCTCGTTCTTCAGCTGCTTGACCCAATCGAGCTTTCCGTCGTCGATGCCGTCAGGATCGTGGATGAAGCCGTCGGAGTCCGAGAGGGTCACGACGTGCCCGCCGAGTTGGATGAGCTTTTCGACGGTGAACTGGGCGACGTTTCCACTGCCAGAAACAAGACAGGTCTTGCCCTCGAGGTCCTCACCGCGTGTGGTCAGCATTTCCTGCGCGAAGTATACGGCCCCGTATCCGGTGGCCTCCTGGCGGATCTGGGACCCACCCCAGTTGATTCCTTTACCCGTTATCGCCCCCACGAAACGCTTGGCGATCCGTTTGTACTGGCCGAACAGATAACCGATCTCACGGGAACCCACGCCGATGTCGCCTGCGGGAATATCGGTGAACTCCCCGATGTAGGGGTAGAGCTCCGTCATGAAGGATTGGCAGAATCGCCGGATCTCCGACTCACTGCGTCCTTTGGGGTCGAAGTCCGAACCTCCTTTGGCCCCTCCCATCGGGAGAGTCGTCAACGAGTTCTTGAACGTCTGCTCGAAGCCGAGAAATTTCAAGAGACCGGGGTAGACCGAAGGGTGGAAGCGAAGACCGCCCTTGTAGGGACCGATGGAGCTGCTCATTTGGACGCGAAAGCCCCTGTTCACCTGTACCTCTCCGTTGTCGTCCACCCAGTTGACGCCGAAACTGATGACTCGATCGGGTTCGACCAACCGCTCGAGGATCTTCTCCTCGATGTACCGGGGGTACCGGGCGAGCACGGGCCGTAACGAGATGGCGACCTCTTTGACGGCCTGATGGAACTCTGGCTCCCCAGGGTTCTTGACCTCAACCTTCGCGAGGAGGGCATCGAGGTGCTCCTCGACCTTCGCGGTGGTGACTTCCGACGTGGTTCGCGAAACCATGCACCCATCCTTTCGTGCCGGTGCGTGGCGCCAATAGGGCCAAAGGTCCCGATCAACGCTCCGCCCTCTTTCCGAACTGGCGCACACACCGTCACCCGGGTGGCCTCGGAGGGGACTTATGGCACTAGTCATCGTTTCTGGGTTCCCCGAAGCTGAAGATGGTCAGTGGTGGAGGTCACGTTGGCAGTTGGAATGACCCTGTCGGAATGATCCAGTCGGAGGAACGACTATGCCGAACCATCTCACTTCGCTGCCTCTGGGTCGCCGGCTTGCCACCAAGATCCCTGGTCCCGCCTCCCAGGCCCTTCTGGCCCGTAGAGAGGCGGCGGTGCCACGCGGCGTAGGAGTCACGCTGCCGGTCTTCGTGGCGCGCGCTGGACCTGGCTTCATCGAGGATGTCGACGGTAACCGTCTGATCGACTTCGGATCGGGGATCTCCGTGACGAACGTAGGCAACTGCGCTCCGGCCGTCGTAGCCGCGATCGAACGACAAGCGGAGCTGTTCACGCATACCTGCTTTCAGGTGACTCCCTACGAGAGTTACGTCGAGGTCTGCGAACGGTTGAACGCACTCACCCCCGGGGACCACGAGAAGCGCTCGTTTCTCGTCAACTCCGGGGCGGAGGCGGTGGAGAATGCCGTGAAAGTGGCTCGTTACGCGACGGGCCGCAGTGCCATTGTCGCCTTCGACCATGGATTCCACGGGCGCACTCTCCTGACCATGAGCCTGACCGGGAAGGCGATGCCGTACAAGCGCGGCTTCGGTCCCTTTGCGCCGGAGATCTATCGAGCGCCATACTCGTATCCCTTCCGCGGTATGGGGCGACTCGATGAGGTCATCTCACTCTTGGAGACGACGGTCGGTGCCGATTCGATCGCCGGGGTGGTGGTCGAGCCCATCGCCGGTGAAGGTGGGTTCGTGGTCCCTGAGCCCGGCTGGCTGGCCGGCCTGGCCGAATGGTGTGGCCAGCACGGCGTTCTCCTCATCGCCGATGAGGTCCAGTCCGGCATGGGCCGGACCGGTACCTGGTTCGCCTGCGAACATGAGCACGTCGTCCCCGATCTCGTGACGACAGCCAAGAGCCTCGGCGGTGGTCTGCCCCTCGGGGGTGTGACCGGCCGGGCCGAGCTCATGGAGGCGGTTCACCAAGGTGGTCTGGGGGGGACCTTCGGAGGCAATCCGATTGCGTGCGCCGCGGCACTCGCCGTCTTCGAAATCATCGAGTCCGAGGGTCTGCTGGAGAGAGCGCGGTGCATCGGCGAGGTCACCTTGCCGCGGCTTGAGAAACTGGTCTCCACGCAAGGTCCGGTCGGACAGGTCCGCGGTCGTGGCGCCATGATCGCCATTGAGTTGGTGGGGACAGACGGCAAGCAACCCGATGCGGCGGCCACCCAGCGTGTGGCAAAGGCGTGTCACGATCAGGGGCTACTCGTCCTCACTGCCGGGACATACGGGAACGTCCTCCGGTTGCTGCCACCCCTCGTCATCTCCGACGAGTTGCTCGAGGAAGGACTCGGGATCCTCGAGGCGGCCCTTCACGATGTCTAGTACCAGGGTCATGAGAAGGCGGGAAGGGCTTTTAGGCTCCAGCGGGGCGATGGAGAGAAGGAGGTCGGGTTATGACCGGTGACCGGTCCGAGTCGGGATTCCCTTTCGAAGTCGTCTACGGACCAGACAACCTGCCGGGTTACGACCCCGCTCGCAGCCTGGGCGCTCCGGGCGAGTTCCCTTTTACCCGCGGCGTATATCCGACGATGTACCGCGGCCACCCGTGGACGATTCGTGAGTATGCCGGATTCGGTACCGCCGCTGAGTCGAGTCAGCGCTACCGAGAATTGATCGCCGCCGGCCAGACTGGTTTGTCGGTGGCTTTCGACCTCCCCACCCAAATGGGCTACGACTCGGACCATCCACTCGCATGCGGAGAGGTGGGACGGGTGGGCGTCGCCATCGATTCCCTGGACGACATGCGGGTGCTGTTCGCCGGCATTCCCCTCGACCAGGTCTCGACGTCGATGACGATCAACGCCCCGGCGGCGATGCTGCTCCTCTTGTACCAGATTGTGGCCGAGGAGCAGGGGATCGATACCCGAAAGTTGGCCGGAACCGTCCAGAACGACGTCCTCAAGGAGTACATCGCCCGGGGGACGTACATTTTCCCGCCGAGGCCATCGCTGCGGTTCGCCACCGACATCTTCTCGTATTGTCATGCCGAGTTGCCGCGATGGAACACCATCTCGATTTCCGGTTACCACCTGGCTGAGGCCGGAGCCACGCCCGTGCAGGAAATCGCCTTCACGTTGGCCAATGCCATCGAATACGTGCGTTGTGCCATCAACGCTGGTCTGGCCGTGGATGATTTCGCCCCACGCCTGTCTTTCTTCTTCGTGGCTCGGACCACACTGCTCGAAGAGGTAGCGAAGTTCCGTGCGGCGCGACGTCTGTGGGCCCGGATCATGCGCGATCAGTTCGGAGCGCAGAACCCTCAGTCCATGCGGCTCAGGTTCCACACCCAGACGGCCGGCGTGCAGCTCACCGCTCAGCAGCCCGAGGACAACCTCGTCCGGGTGACCGTCGCCGCCCTGGCTGCCGTGCTCGGTGGAACGCAGTCGTTGCACACCAACTCTTTCGACGAGGCCATCGGGCTGCCGACAGACAAGGCAGCGCTTCTGGCCGTTCGAACGCAACAAGTGCTCGCTCACGAGACAGACGTGGGGGAGATCGTCGACCCGTTGGGTGGTTCGTATGCTGTTGAACGTCTCACCGACCAGATAGAAGAGGAGGTGATCGCTCTCATGGCTCGGGTGGAGGAGCTTGGCGGGGCGACGGCTGCCATCGAAGGTGGGTTCCAGAAGGCCGAGATCGAGATGAGTGCCTACCGTTACGCACGTGAGATCGCGTCGGGAGACCGTGTCGTGGTGGGCGTGAACGCCTTCACCGTCGAGGAGAACGAAAGTTATCCGCGGCTGCAGATCGACCCGCGGGTGGAACAGGACCAGATCGAAAGTCTCAAACTCCGAAAGGATCGCCGCGTCGACAGTGTGGTAAGAGATACTCTCGATGCCGTGGCAAACGCCGCTTCGGGCTCTACCAACGTGTTGTACCCGTTGAAAGGGGCCTTGGAAGTGGGCGCCACGTTGGGAGAATTGTGTGACGTCCTGCGCCTGCAGTGGGGGACATATCGAGCACCAGACGTCGCTTGAGACCGGGAAGGTGACATGAAGAAAGTTGTCATCGCCAACCGGGGTGAGATCGCAGTGCGGGTGGCGCGTGCCTGCCACGACGCGGGGCTCCTCTGTGTCGCGTTGTACGCCGAGCAGGAGCGCGAGGCGATGCATGTTCGGATGGCGGACGAAGCCTATGCCTTGGGCGGCACTCGACCCTCGGAAACGTATCTGGCGGTCGACAAGATCATCGTAGTTGCCCAGAAGGCCGGTGCCGACGCCATCCATCCCGGCTACGGCTTCCTGGCCGAGAGTGCCCAATTCGCCGAGGCAGTCATGGCCGCAGGGCTGACGTGGATAGGGCCGCCGCCATCGGCAATCCGCGACCTCGGTGACAAGACTGTCGCCCGGCGTTTGGCTGCGACTGTCGGTGCACCGTTGGCCCCCGGCCTCTTCGATCCGGTCCGAGATGTGTCCGAGATAAGCGCTTTTGCCGCTGAGTACGGATTCCCGATCCTCATCAAGGCGGCCTTCGGCGGTGGTGGCCGTGGGATGAAGGTCGTCCGGGAACCGTCGGAGCTGGAGGAGGCATTCGAATCCGCCGTTCGCGAGGCGACCATGGCGTTCGGCCGTGGGGAGTGCTTCGTCGAGCGTTATCTGGAGGAGGCCCGTCACATCGAGACACAATGCCTCGCCGACGCCACCGGGAAGGTGGTCGTCCTGTCGACGCGCGACTGCTCGTTGCAACGGCGAAATCAGAAGCTGATCGAGGAAGCGCCCGCCCCTTTCCTCACGGATGAGCAGACCGGACAGATCTACGGTGCATCCAAGGCGATCCTTGCTGAAGCTGCTTATGTCAACGCCGGGACCTGCGAGTTCCTGCTGGCACCCGACGGCACAATTTCGTTCAACGAGGTAAACACGCGCTTGCAGGTAGAGCATCCGGTCACCGAGCTGGTCACCGGTATTGATGTCGTCGGCGAGCAATTGCGGATCGCGACCGGCGGGCGCATCGACTATGAGGACCCGGCCGTGGAGGGCCACGCCATAGAGTTTCGCATCAACGGCGAGGATCCGGCCAACGACTTTCTTCCGAGCCCTGGCCGGCTTGAGCAGTGGCGACCGTCGGCAGGGCCCGGTGTTCGCTGGGACGGCGGTTACGAGGAGGGAGACGATCTGCCGGGAGAATTCGATTCATTGCTGGGCAAGCTCATTGTGTTCGGACGAACGAGAAAGGATGCCCTCACATATGCCCGTCGTGCTTTGGCGGAGTTTCGCGTCCAGGGTGTTGCCACCGTGCTTCCTTTGGACCGGATCGTGGTTTCGCATCCTGACTTCACGTCCGAACCGTTTCGCGTCCACACCCGCTGGATCGAGACGGACCTGACCGACGCTCTTGCAGCTCTTCCCCGGAACGGCCGCCCCGCTCAAGGGTCACGAGCCGAGGACCGTCAACACCTCACCCTCGAGGTAGACGGCCGACGGGTCGACATCGTGCTCCCTCGAGAACTGGGGGGTCTCGGTGCTCCGGTCCTCCCCCTGCCGCCACCACGGCACCGGGCGGCGCCGGTTGACGCCGCGGCCCTCGGCGCTGGCACTGACTGCGTGACGAGTCCGATGCAAGCGCAGGTGGCCAAGATCGCGGTGAAAGAGGGTCAGCGTGTCACGCTGGGCGAGGTGGTGCTCGAAGTCGAGGCCATGAAGATGGAGCAGCCCTTGCGCGCCCCGAGAGACGGCTGGGTCCGGGGTCTTGTCGTGAACGTCGGCGACGAGGTGCAACGGGGGGATGTGCTGTGCCGGATCACGACTACGGCACCGGCCGAGGGCGGGACATGAGCTCGACATCGGAAGAGGGTGGGGAACGCGACACCACGGCTTCGAAACTCGCCGGCTTAGACGAACGCCGCAGCCAGGTCTACGAGAAGGCCGAGAGGGCCGCCGCCGAGAGACAGGGTGCGCATGGGAAGATGACGGCGCGCCAAAGGATCGAGGCGCTGGTTGATCCCGGCTCTTTCGACGAGTTCGACGCGCTGGCTCGGCACTATGGCGTTGGATCCGAGACAGTCAGCGGTCGACCCTACGGCGACGGGGTGGTCACGGGTATCGCCACTGTCAACGGCCGCGAGGTCTGCCTGTTCTCCCAGGACTTCAGCGTCTTCGGAGGATCTCTCGGCGAGGTGTTCGGGGAGAAGGTTGTGAAGGTGATGGACGTGGCGCTGGAGATCGGTTGTCCCATCGTCGGCATCAACGACTCGGGAGGCGCACGTATCCAAGAAGGGGTGGCTTCCCTGGGACTCTACGGAGAGATCTTCTACCGCAACACAGTGGCATCGGGGTTCATACCGCAGATTTCGGTGATCGCCGGGCCGTGCGCCGGTGGGGCCGTCTATTCGCCCGCTCTGACCGATTTCACGGTGATGGTGGACCAGGTGGCACATATGTTCATTACTGGCCCGGACGTGATCAAGGCCGTCACTGGTGAGGAAGTGGGATTCGAGGATCTCGGAGGTGCCTCCACGCACGCCAGTCGGTCCGGCGTGGCGCACTATGTCGCCCGGGACGAGCAGGATGCCTTCGACTACGTCCGGGCGCTTCTCAGCTATCTGCCTATGAACAGCGGCTCCGGGCTGCCGCGCTACGCCAGTAGGGCGGCGGCGAGTACCACGGCCCAAGACCGAGACCTCGATATCGTGATCCCGGACTCGGATACGACTCCTTACGACATGCGCGACGTCATTTCCAACGTAGTCGACGACGGTGAGTTGCTCGACGTCCACGAGGAGTTCGCTCGGAACGTGATCTGCGGCTTCGGGCGCGTCGACGGCTCCACCGTTGGCGTTGTGGCCAACCAACCGATCCACCTGGCCGGAACGCTGGATATCGACGCCGCCGAAAAGGCGGCCCGTTTTGTCCGCACGTGTGATGCCTTCGGTGTTCCCATCCTGACATTCGTCGACGTCCCGGGTTTTCTCCCGGGCACCGACCAGGAATGGCAGGGAATCATCCGCCGGGGAGCCAAGCTCATCTACGCCTATGCCGAGGCGACCGTACCGAAGGTGACGGTGATTACCCGCAAGGCGTATGGAGGCGCCTACGTCGTCATGGGGTCGAAACACCTGCGTGCCGATGTGAACCTCGCGTGGCCCACGGCTGAAATCGCCGTTATGGGTGCCGAAGGAGCCGTCGACATCGTCCACCACCGGGACCTGGACGGCGCCGACGATCCGGGGGCCCTGCGCCGGAGCCTCGTCGCTGACTACCGTCGTGCCTACTACACGCCATACCCGGCGGCTGACCGTGGTTACGTGGACGCTGTCATTCGGCCCTCGGAGACCCGGATGAGGGTGATGTCGGCGTTGCGCTCATTGCGACACAAGCGCATCGAACGTCCCACCAAGAAGCACGGAAACATACCTCTCTAGATGTGGGGTGATGGTCGCCCCACATCACGCTCCATGGTTCGAGGACGGGAGTCCGAGGGCCGGACTTATCGAGGGGTTCTTTCCTCCAGCGCCCAGGGGGCACCGCTCTCGTTCAGCCGATCGAGGAATGGCTCGGCGGGGAAGGCCTCGGGACCGAGGACGCCCACCCCTGACCACGTGTCGGCCGAAATGAGCTCGAGGGCCACGATGGGATTGATGGCCGTCTGCCATACAACGGCCTGCGACCCGAATTCCTTCATGGACCAGGCGTTGTCGACGACATGGTGCAGATAGACCTCCCGGCGGTTTCCGTCCTTGCCAACGCCTGTGACCCAGGTGCCGGCGCACGTGACACCGTGCATGTTGTCGCCGAGTTCTGCTGGGTCTGGGAGGCAAGCCGCCACGACATCACGGGGTGAGACGCGTTTTCCTTCCACGTCGACCGGTGTCGTTGAATCGAGGCCGAGCTTGTGCAGAGTCCTCAAGACTCCAATGAATTCCTCACCCAGGCCGTACTTGAAAGTCACCCGCTTGGCGTCGAGCCACCGTGGAGCGAGGAGAACCTCCTCGTGCTCGACGTTGACGCACTCGACAGGACCGATACCAGCAGGAAAGTTGAACACCTCGAGCTCACTGAAGGGCTCGGTGGTGTACCAACCCCTGTCCTTCTCCCAGATGATGGGAGGATTCAGGCATTCCTCAATGGTCGTCCAAATGGAGAACGTCGGGGCAAAATCATAGCCATCGACGACGAGATTGGCCCCGTCGCGAACCCCGATCTCGTCAATCGATGAAAAGAGCTTGTCCGACGCGTAGCGGGCGAAGACGTCGGCCATGCCTGGCTCGACGCCCATCCCCACCAGCGCCAGAAGTCCGCGCTTCTCCCATTCGGCCGCCATGGCGAACTGCTCGTCGCCCAGTTTCACTCCCGTCTTGGCATAGGGCTCATCCGGGTGGGGATGTGAGAGGGACATCGCCATGTCGAGATAGTTGACCTCTGCGGCCAGCGCTCCACGGAAGAGCGGCATGACAAATCTCGGGTCCACGGCGTTCATGAGCACGTCGCAACGTTCGGACCGCAACAGGTCGGCAACGGCCTTTTCGTCGGATGCATCAAGGGCGACGGCCGTAAAGCGGTCGCTGGCCGCCTGTGCCGCCCGCTTGGCTCGATCCAGATTGTGATCGGCCACCACAATGTGCTCGAAAGTACCGTGGTCGGCGGCCGTCCGTGCAAAAGCGGTCCCGACTCCTCCAGCTCCAACCAGTAGCACGCGCATGGGGGCCTCCTGAATCCTATAGCCATGTCCGGCTCTGTGCCGAACATCACGTTCAACTGGACGATTGAGTCCCGTTCACCCAATGTTGTGTCCCAACCCGGCGCAGGCGGTAGGGCCGAAGGTCCCTTGCTCCGAAGGTCGCGGAATGCGAGTCTGGAACCCTGAGGGGATGACCATCGAGAGGACCTGTCGTGAGAGCTGGAGAGCGCATTCTGCGGAATTTCGTCGGAGGAAGCTATGTCGATACCAAGGAGGGCGTGACCGCAGACGTCATCGACCCGTCCACCGGCGAGGTTTTCGCCACCATGCCGGTGTCGGCTCCCGCCGATGTCGACGGCGCCATGGTCGTGGCCCAGGAGGCGTTCGAGCAGTGGCGTGAGACGACTCCGTCCGAGCGGAGCCTGGCCATGTTTCGGATCGCTGACGCCATCGAGGCCCGCGCCGATGAGTTCGTGGATCTCGAGTGCCAGAACACGGGTAAACCGCGAGGGCTCACGAGGTCAGAGGAGATCCCGCCGATGGTCGACCAGATCCGGTTCTTCGCCGGCGCCTGTCGGCTCCTCGAGGGTCGGTCCGCCGGTGAGTATATGGCCGGATACACGTCTTTCGTTCGCCGGGAGCCGATCGGCGTCTGCGCCCAGGTGACGCCCTGGAACTATCCGATGATGATGGCGGTTTGGAAGTTCGCGCCCGCAGTGGCGGCGGGCAACACCGTCGTGTTGAAGCCCGCTCACACCACCCCGGCGACCACTCTCCTGCTCGCCGAGGTGGCGGCCGAATTCCTGCCACCGGGGGTGTTCAACGTGCTGTGCGGGAACCACAGAGAGACGGGACGTGCTCTTGTCTCTCATCCGATCCCGCGAATGGTCTCGATCACCGGCAGCGTCCGAGCCGGCCGCGAGGTAGCGATCGCCGCCGCCGCCGACATCAAGCGGGTCCATCTCGAACTCGGAGGCAAGGCTCCGGTCGTGGTGTTCGACGACGCCGACCCGGCCAAGGCGGCCGAGGGAATCGCCATGGCGGGATATTTCAATGCCGGTCAGGACTGCACCGCGGCCACCCGCGTGTTGGCCGGCCCTGGGATCCATGACGACTTTCTGGCCGCCCTCGTGGAACAGGCTCGGGCCCAGACTGTGGCAGGCCCGGACAACGAGGATGCTGACTTCGGCCCGCTCAACAGTGCGGATCAACTCGGACGCGTGGGGGACTACGTAGAGTCACTGCCGGACCACGCTTCGGTGCTGACAGGGGGTAATCGCATCGGTGAGCGCGGTTTCTTCTATGAGCCGACCGTGGTCGCCGACGTTCACCAGGACGATCGGATCATCCAGGAGGAGGTATTCGGTCCCGTCATCACGGTTCAGCGGTTCGACGACGAGGATCAGGCCGTGGCCTGGGCGAACGGGGTCGAGTACGCCCTTGCATCGTCGGTATGGACCCGCGACCACGGACGGGCCATGCGCATGGCCAAGAGGCTCGACTTCGGGTGCGTCTGGATCAACACCCACATCCCGTTGGTGGCGGAGATGCCTCACGGGGGCTTCAAGCACTCGGGCTACGGCAAAGACCTCTCAGTCTACGGATTCGAGGATTACACACGCGTCAAGCACGTGATGAGCGCCATCGAACCTTGACCCGGGCCTCGGTCCAGGAGCTGGTCTCTGTGAGTCAACCGGCGCTGGTCGGAGTGAGTGGCTCACGAAAGCGCTGCCGACCTCGCCCAGCGGACGGCTGTCGTCCCTGCTGTTACGGCAGTGGAGGCGCCGATGCCACATTTTCGGACCAATCGTGAGTGGGAAAATGGGGTCCTTCGACTCTAGAAGCCCCCGACCGGCATCCGTAGCCTCAGCGAAAAGAGCATGAGAGGCGGTAGTCATGACCTCAGCTGCAGAGCCACTGTCGCCGGAGCAGGCGCCTGCCGAGAAGGGGCTCAAACCTGGCGCCATCGGCCTGATATCGAGCATCGTGATAGGGGTCGCCTCGACGGCGCCCGCCTATTCCCTGGCGGCCACCCTCGGGTTGATCGTCGCCACCGTCGGCCTGGTGTCACCGTTGGTCGTCCTGCTCGCTTTCATCCCGATGCTCTTCGTGTCCATCGGCTACAGCGAATTGAACAAGGCTGACCCGGACTGCGGCACCACTTTCACGTGGGGTACTCGGACGTTCGGCCCGACGGTCGGATGGCTCGGGGGGTGGGGGATCATCGCTTCGGACGTGCTGGTCATGGCCAGCCTGGCGCAGGTCACGGGCCAGTACGTCTTCCTCCTCTTCAATGCCAACGGGATCGGCGAGAATGCCACCAGCGGGTGGGTCCTCTTGGTCGGAGTGCTTTTCATCGTCGCCATGACATGGATCTGTTATCAGGGCATCGAGCTGTCAGCCAGGATCCAGCGTGTCCTGCTTTCGACCGAGGTCGTGATCCTGGTCGTCTTCGCCTCCGTGGCCCTGGTCAAGGTGCTCACGGGCCATGCCCCACCCTCGCACATCGACCCACGGTGGTCGTGGTTCAACCCCGCTGATATCAAATTCTCCGCTCTCGTGAGCGGCCTCGTGCTCATGCTCTTCATCTACTGGGGATGGGACACGTCGCTGTCCATCAACGAGGAGACCTCCGACAAGAGCCGGACGCCGGGACTGGCCGGCATCGTCGCCACCGTCATCCTTCTCGCCGTCTATTTCCTCGTTACCCTGTCATCGCAGTCATTCGCCGGAGTCGGGAAGACGGGCCTCGGGCTGGCCAACCCGAACGACGTGACCGACGTCTTCGCCGGTATCGGCCACGCCGTGTTCGGCAACTCCACCGTCGGTACGGTCTTCTTCCACCTGCTCATCTTGATGATTCTGACCTCAGCATCGGCATCGACGCAGACGACGATCCTTCCCACCGCCCGTACCGCTCTGTCAATGGCCGTCTACAAGTCGATCCCGAGCGCCTTCGCCAGAATGCACACGAAGAACATGATCCCGACTGTGGCCACTGTCGTCATGGGAGCGATCTCCCTGGTGATGTACGCGGCCATGAACTACATGGCCGGTGGATACATCATCGCCGACTCGGTCACGGCCATAGGCATCTTCATCGCCTTCTATTACGGCCTCACCGGCTTCACCTGCATCTGGTACTACCGCAAGGTACTGACACGCAGCCGCCGCGACCTGTGGATGAAGGGGATCTTTCCCCTACTGGGAGGGCTGATCCTCTATGCGGCCATGGGGTACAGCCTGCAAGCCGACTGGAATTTCTCGAGCAATGTCAGCTACACGTCGTGGAAGCTCCCGTTCGCTCCCCATTGGATCATCGGTGGCGTCTTCCTCGTGTTCTTGGTCTCTGCCGTCATCGGCGTCATCCTCATGCTCGTGTGGCGCATCTTCGGCCGTGACTTCTTCGCTGGACGGACGCTCAACCGGTCCACGCCGACGCTCGTTCCCGATGTCGATGCGGCCCCTTCCGCCACTAACGTGAGCCTCGAGGGGGATCCCAGTAGAGACATCGGAGACTGAGCAGGCAGACAGCCATAAGAGCATTGTGGAGATCCTGACGGAGCGCGAGCTCGAGAACCGGTTCGGGGCGTTGCCATGGGCGGAACCGCGAGCGGTGGTCAGCGGGAACTTCGCCACACCCCGACGACTAGTGGAGCTCTTCGACGCCGCCGTCGAGAGCTATCGCATCTTTGTCCTCAATGCCCAGCAGGGGATCCCCTTTCGTCGTGGCGTCATCCCGGAAACACCGTTCGTCGGCCCGGGGATGCGCGACCAGACCAGCCTTGACTATCTGCCCATGCGGTTGTCCCTCGTGCCGCGGCTGTTCGACAAGGCGCGTCCACCGGACCTGGTGCTCCTGCACACTTCGATCGAGCACGAAGGCAAGGTGTCTCTCGGAACGGAGGTCAATATCCTCCCCTCGGCCATTGAACGGGCTCGGGCGAGGGGTGGCGTGGTGATCGCGCAGATGAACCGTCATATGCCTTATACCTACGGTGACGGGGAGATCGACGTCGATATGATCGACTTCGCCATCGGCGTCGACGAGGAACTGACGTATGTCGCCCGTCCGCCCGTGAGTGACGTGACAGCCATGGTCGGGATGGGTGTCGCCACCCTTGTCGAAGATGGGGCGACGATCCAGGTGGGTATCGGTGAGATTCCCGATGCGGTGTTGGCCGCTTTGACAGGTCTCAGCGGGCTCGCGGTGTGGTCGGAGGCCATTAGCGACGGCGTCCTCGAGCTGGAACATGCAAACGTGCTCGATGAAAGACGTGCCATCGTTACAACGTTTCTCTTCGGGACGTCGGAGCTCTACTCCTGGGTCGACAGAAACCCGCGCGTGCGGGTCCTTCGCACCGAGACGGTGAACGACCCCTCCACCATCGCTTCGCATCCGATGATGTGCTCGATAAACACAGCCTTGCAGGTCGATCTCTATGCTCAGGCCAATGCGAGCTTTGTCCGGGGAAGCATCTATTCCGGCTTCGGCGGACAGCCCGATTTCGTCGTCGGGGCACTACACTCCAAGGACGGTTGTGCCGCTGTCGCGCTGCCTTCGTGGCAC
Source organism: uncultured Acidimicrobiaceae bacterium (assembly GCA_963800065.1). Lineage (GTDB taxonomy): Bacteria > Actinomycetota > Acidimicrobiia > Acidimicrobiales > UBA8190 > CAWJFJ01. Next base: position 379,493 of record CAWCZO010000008.1, read on the forward strand.
GCCAAAAGCGATACCTCGACAATCGTATCCCGGCTCATGGCGCCCGCGACCTCGTTCCAGCACTCGGCAGTGGTCACGGAACACGGGCGGGCACTTCTCTTCGGCCGAAGTCAGCGAGCGCAAGCCCGTCTCTTGATAGAGGAGGTAGCCCATCCTGAGGCGAGGGCGGGATTGTGGGAGTCGTTGGTGCGATCTGCTTCACCCGCCGAGCCGGGCGCTGCGGGTTGAATACGGGGCGGTGATGTCGGGGCCCTCGGCCCTGATCGTGGCACAGGCTCCATGGGCGCCGTCGGAGATGGTGTCGTGGCGATACAGACGGCAAGCTGCTGGGCCCGTTGCCCCCCGCTCTGATGCCCGTCCGCCTCTGATCCCGAGCCCGCGTGAGAGTTGTGACCTTCTGCCCTGGCGGTAGCAATTGAGAGAAGACGAGGCTGTTGTCATGGGTTCGACAGTGACCGCTCCGGCCATGATGGAGCATTGCCACAACATCACCGGTGAAGACGGCGATTATGACGCGCTCCTCGAGCTGATCGGCGACCGGCGTTTCGTGTTGATCGGCGAGGCGTCACACGGTACCCACGATTTCTATCGGGAGCGGGCGCGAATCACGCGCCGGCTCATCGACGAATGCGGCTTCACCGCGGTGGCGGTTGAGGCCGACTGGCCCGATGCCTACCGGGTCAACCGCTACGTGATGGGCCTCTCCCATGACGAAGCTGCCGATGCGGCGTTGGCGGACTTTCGGCGCTTCCCGGCCTGGATGTGGAGAAACCGGGATGTCGAGTCCTTCGTCCAGTGGCTCCGGGTCCGTAACGAGACCCATGTCGACCCGGCGACAAGGGTCCGCTTTTACGGCCTGGATCTGTACAGCCTCCGCGCCTCCATGGAGGCGGTGGTGGATTATCTCGATCGGGTCGATCCTGTCGAAGCCGGGCGGGCCCGGGAACGGTATTCCTGCTTCGACCAGGTCGGCGGTGAGGGACAAGCGTACGGCTACGGGCTCGCCACTGCCCGCGCCGTCCCGTGCGAGAACGAGGTCGTCATGCAGCTGGTCGAGTTGCGTCGGCGGGCCGGGCTTTATCTTCGCCGTGACGGTTGGATAGCCGACGACGAGTTCTTCTTCGCCGAGCAGAACGCACGGCTGGTGCGGAATGCCGAAGAGTACTACCAGCAGATGTATCGGGCCGAGGTGTCATCGTGGAATCTTCGCGATCGGCACATGGCGGGAACGCTCAACGCCCTCGTCGAGCACCTCGACGGCCAGGTTCCCCGGGCCAAGATCGTCGTGTGGGAGCACAATTCACATGTGGGCGACGCACGGGCCACCGAGATGGGCGCCCGGGGTGAGTTGAACGTGGGACAGCTGGCCCGGCAACGCTACGGCCGCCAGTGCGTCCTCATCGGCTTCACCACGTTCGACGGAACCGTCACGGCGGCCACGGACTGGGGCGGCCCGGCAGAACGCAAGCGGGTGCGGCCCGCCCGCGCCAACAGCCACGAGGCATTTCTCCACGGGACCGGGGCACCCCGCTTCTGGCTGGACACGTCGAAAATGGCTCTGCATGACGCTTTGGCCGTCCCACGCATCGAACGGGCGATCGGGGTGATCTACCGGCCCCAGACCGAGCGCCAGAGTCATTACTTCGATGCCCGTCTGGCTGACCAATTCGACGTGGTGATCCATCTCGACCGCACCCGGGCCCTCGAGCCGCTCGAACGTACCTCGCTTTGGGACCAGGGTGAACCGCCGGAAACCTTCCCGAGCGGTATCTGAGTTACGACGCCCAAAGGATGACGGAGGCGGTTCACCCTGTGGCGATTCCGTAGGAGAGTTGACCTCGGTCTCAGAGCCGTATGGGTCTTGAGGCGGCCCTAACGAAAGAAGAAGTGACCATCGACCCTGGCCCGACGTGGCCCCAAGGACGCAACATGGTCGTCAGATCACGGGTGAAGGAGAAAGAGGTGAGGTTCGCCGATCGTTCTGATGCCGGGCGGAGGCTGGCCCAGCGGCTTGCCTACCTGCAGGGCCAAGACGTTGTGGTCCTCGGCCTGCCCCGAGGCGGTGTCCCTGTCGCCTTGCAGGTGGCGGAAGCTCTGGGGGCGCCCCTCGATGTCATCGTGGTGCGCAAGCTGGGCATCCCCTTCCAGCCGGAGCTGGCTATGGGCGCCATCGGCGAGGATGGTGTGCGGGTCGTCAACGAAGGGGTCGTCACCATGGCCGGCATACGCCTGGAGGAGATGGCCATCGTCGAGGGGCGGGAGCGAACCGAGCTGGAACGTCGAGCGCGGCGCTTTCGGGGGAACCGGGCCCGCATTCCCCTCGAGGGGCGCACGGTGATCATCGTCGATGACGGCATCGCCACCGGATCCACGGCGCGAGCGGCCTGCCAGGTTGCTCGGGCCCAGGGCGCTCGGCGCATCGTGTTGGCGGTACCGGTGGCGCCACCAGGATGGACGAAGAGGATCCATCGAGATGCCGACGAGTTCGTGGCCCTCGAGACGCCGGAGCCGTTTTTCGCCGTTGGGCAGTTCTACGCCGATTTCTCGCCGACCACCGACGAAGAGGTGTCCTCCTGTCTGGAGCGCGCCGCTGGCCTCGCCGGAGCCACCACCGTGGGCGAAGGTGCCATCGACGACCCTCCCGGGCGCGATGAGGAGGTCACTCTGGCCGTGGGGTCCGTGGACCTCACTGGTCACCTGACGGTGCCCGAAGGAGCGGCCGGAATCGTCGTGTTCGTCCACGGCAGCGGTAGCAGCCGTCATAGCTCCCGCAACCGGTTCGTGGCCGCCGTACTGAACGGTGCCGGTCTCGGCACTCTCCTGTTCGACCTGCTCACTGCTGATGAAGAGCTCGAGCGGTCCAACGTGTTCGACATCGATCTGCTTGCCGGCCGACTGCTCCGGGTCACCCGTTGGGTGGCCGCCCAGCCTGAGGTCCAGGGTGCTCAAATCGGTTACTTCGGCGCCAGCACCGGCGCTGCCGCCGCCTTGTGGGCGGCCGCTGATCCTACTGTCCAGATCGCTGCGCTTGTCTCCCGCGGCGGACGCCCCGATCTCGCCGCCGCCCGCCTGGACGCCGTCACGGCGCCGACCCTTCTCATCGTGGGCGGCCACGACGATATCGTCATCGGCCTCAACCGCCAGGCCCAATCCCACCTGCGGTGCGACAACCGTCTTGCCATCGTCCCCGGCGCCACCCACCTCTTCGAGGAGCCGGGCACACTCGAAGCCGTCGCCGCACTGGCGCGAGACTGGTTTGTGGACCACCTGGTCCGGAGAATCGAGCCGGTCGCCTGAGTCCGTTCGCTTTATGAGGCGGCGGGACAAGCGGGCATGCTCGAAGCGCCAACGCAACGGCTGATGTTGCCGGAACCCGTAATCCACCGCAGAGTGTTGCGTAGCACGGACTCCTCATTCGACGCCGATGACGCAGCCGTGTCGTGTCGGGATCATTGCACGGAGCCTTCCTTGGCCAAGGCCGGGACCAGCTCGCGCAGCCGCACCCGTCTGCCGGTTCGGAGCACGGCCGTGCGGTAGATTCGCGCCGCCGCTAGCGCTACCCACACGGTGCACACCACGCTCACCACCACCGACAGCAGAAACTGCCACCAGGTGGCCTCCCCGAACCCGACCAACGTCGGCATGGCGAAGGGGGCGGTGGGTGGCAGGTAGGCCAGCACCTTGACGAGCAGCGAAGCATGGCCCGAGCTGACCCCGATAAGCGAGACGATGTAGCCGAAGATGAGCGGCGCGCTCAGCGGCAACGCCAAGCTCTGGACCTGGTCCTGGCGCTCGGCCAGCGAACCGGCGGCGGCATACAACCAGCTGTAGAAGGCGTAGCCGAGCACCAGCCAAACGAGTGTCGCCGCCACCACGAGCGGTGCCGCCCCGTGCACGAGGCTCGAACCGACCAGTTTTGCCAGCACCAGAGCGAACGCCACCAGGGATACGGCTTGCACGAGGGCGACCACTCCGATGCCCGCGACCTTGCCCGCAAGCAGCTGGACGGGTCGTACCGTGGCGAGGAGGACCTCCACGACGCGGCTCGCCTTTTCCTCCATGACGCCCATCAAGGTCCAGGTGAGGTACTGGTTGAGGATGATGAAGATGAGGATGATCCCGAGCAACGCCGTCGTCTCCTCTGTCGTGGTGGCCCCCTTGCTCGGATGGACACTCTCGATCGGCCAGGGCTTGGCCCCTGCCACGGCGGCCGCCTGCGCCGGAGTCAGGCCGGCCTGGGTGAAGGCCTGCCGAGTCCCCAGTTCCGTTGCCACGGCTTGCACATACCGGGCCGCAGTGGAGGTATCGGTGTCCGAGATCGGGTTCTCCAAGAGGATCCTCCCGCCGCCGTCCACCACCATGTTGAGGTGGCCAGCGTTCAATGCAGCGCGGGCGGCGCTCAGGTCGGGCTCACGCACCAGCCCTACTCGAAGCCCCACGGCTTCGGCCAGCTTTTGCAGCGCGCCTTCGAGGGCGGGCCGACCGGCGACGACGCCCACCATCTGGCGCGTGGTGGTTGGCTTGTGCAGGGTGGGGATGACGACGGCCGCCGCCACTACAGCGAAGAGGATGAGGGAGACTACTCGAAAAAGGCGGCCCCGCAGTCGCTCCCGAATCTCGCGCCCAGCCACAAGTCCGGCGTCTCCGAGGAGCCTTTTGTCGCGTAGCCCGAGGGTGAGTCGCTTGAGCGGCGAGGATCGCCCTCGGCCTTTGCGGCGAAAGCCCAGGCGGACGATTAGCACCACCGCAACTGCGGCGAGGATGATCGGGAGGGGCTTCACCGGGCAATCGCCTCCCTGAACACTTCGGACAAGCGACGGCGTCCGAAGACGAACTCCGTGACGCGCCCTGCGGCGCGCGCCGCCTCCAGCACGACGTCGCTGTCGGTGGAGTCCTCAAGGACCAGACGCACCTCGGTCCCGTCCATCTCCGACACGGTCACGCCGGGGATTCCCTGCGCCCACGCCCCCTGGCGGTCCCCCTGTACCCGGACGCTCAGTCGCCGAGCGCCGCTCGTTGCCAGCTCGTCGACGGTCCCCCTCGCCACCAGTCGACCGCCGTCGATGATGGCCACCGACTCGCAGAGGTCCTCGACGAGGTCCAGCTGGTGACTGGAGAACAGCACGCATCGCCCAGCGCGGGCCTGGTCGACGAGTACCTCGCCGATGGCGTCGATGCCGGTCGGGTCGAGTCCGGAAAGCGGTTCGTCCAGCACCAGCACCTCGGGGTCATGCACCAGTGCCGCCGCCAGCTGCACACGCTGCTGGTTGCCGTGCGACAGGGTCTCGACCTTGCTGGAGGAGCGATCGGCCACCTCCAGGCGCTCCAGCCACCGCTTGGTGGCAGTAGCGGCACTCCGCGTGTCCAGGCCGTGGAGCCGGCCAAGGTACTCGAGCTCTTCTGCCACGAGCATGTTCGGGTACAGGCCCCGCTCCTCCGGCATGTAGCCGAAGCGGCGGCGCTGGGTGGGACCGACAGGCGCGCCGTTCCACCGCACCGACCCGGCGTCGAGGTCGGTGAGCCCGAAGATTGCTCGCATCGTGGTGGTCTTGCCGGCGCCGTTCGGACCGAGGAACCCTACGACCTGGCCCGAGGGGACCGAGAAGCTCAGGTCGTTGAGGGCCGTCACTGTGCCGAACCGGCGGCTCAGGCCGTCGAGTTCCAACTGGCCGGCCACTAGCGATTCTCCGTGTTGCTTCTCGGGGTCATCAGAACTGCCCGTGAGCAGAGGAGTGGAGCGCAGATGGCGCCCGTCACCTCGAGGTCTACAGTTGATGTCGGAGCAAGCCGCGACATAGCGACAGATACGCGCGTACTGGTCGTCTTGGGCGGGCGACCCTGAGAAGCGCGGTATGAGGAGTCACGTGGTGGGTGGCCGTCCTCGCCTGGGCACGGCCCCAAGTCTCGTCCGCATCCGCCCGGCGTCGTCGAGCGCACGGTGCAACAGCATCTCGATCCGGGCATTGAGGCTGCGGAACTCATCTGCCGGCCACCGGGCCAGGGCATCATGGACAGCGGGATCGATCCGAAGGAGTACCTGCTTGCGGTCACTCACGGCTCACGAGTAAAGCGTGCCAGTATTGACGATTGGCGACGCCGGTTGGTGACTGCACCACGACCATGAGGTTGCTCACGATCGCCGCTTCGTGCTCCTGGTCGAGGTTGACGCTTCCGCGCTCATCAAGCCGTTCGAGCGCCAGTTCAACCATTCCGACTGCGACCTCCACGATGCGAGACTGGGCTGCGACGACGGCGTTGGCCTGCCGTCGGTGGAGCATAGCCTGGGCGATCTCCGATGCGGCTAGGTGGCAAGCCAAGTGGGTTTGGTGCTCACTTGTCCTGGATCAGGCCGAGCACGTTGCCGTCGGGGTCGGTGATGGTGGCGACCAGGCGGCCGCCGCTGACGTGGCTGGCGGGATCCTTGACCGTGGCACCCGCGGCGGTCACCTCTGCCAGCTTGGCCTCGATGTCCGGTACGTGCCAGTAGGCCACCGGCGAGGTCAGGTGCTGCGGACCACCACCAGGAACGAGCCCGATGTGCTGGCCGGCGACATCGAAGCCGACGTAGTAGGGCTCGTCGGTCTGAGGCCGTTGGCCGAGCAACGCGGTGTAGACGGCCTTGGCCTTCTCCAGGTCGGAGACGGGATGAAGCACCGTCTTGATTCCCTCGGTGGAAGGGCTGGTCATGGTGACTCCTAGGGGTTGCGGGTCACATTGACCCGGCGGGTGTCGTCAAGAGTATGACGACCACGAACCGGAGGATGTGACCGTGAGCGATCCCGACCTGTTGACCCGAGCAATTCGAGACCCACCGGGCCCACCTCCGGGCGGTGGCGCTACGGATGCTGGGCTCGAGCCACGAGGCCGACGACGCCGTCCAGGAGGCGTGGCTGCGGCTCAACCGGTCCGACTCCGAAGCCGTGGACAACCTCGGGGGCTGGCTGACCACCGTCGTGGCCCGGCTCTGCCTGGACATACTGCGTTCCCGGGCCAGAAAGGACGAGGTCTCGCCCGACCACGACCTCCGAACCGGTGGCGGCGACCTCCCCCGAGGAGGAGGCGCTCCTGGCCGACTCGGTCGGCCTGGCGCTCCTGGTGGTCCTCGACACCCTGGAGCCGGCCGAGCGGCTGGCTTTCGTGCTGCACGACATGTTCGCCGTCCCGTTCGAGGAGATCGCAGCCGATCGTGGGGCGGACGTCGGTCGCCGCCCGGCAGCTCGCCAGTCGGGCCCGGCGGCGGGTGCAGTCGGACCCGGCCGTACCCGACACGTCCGCTGCCACCCAACGCGAAGTGGTCGCCGCCTTTCTCGCCGCTGCCCGCCAAGGCGACTTCGCAGGGTTACTGCGACTGCTCGACCCGGACGTGGTGGTGCGGGCCGACGCCGTGGCGGTCGAGATGGCCGCTGCCAGAGCGAGTGCCGGCGCCCCGGCGCTAAGCGAGGAGATGCGCGGTGTCGATGCGGTCGCCCGAGTGTTCGCCGGCGGGGCGAAGGCCGCCAGGCTGACGTTGGTCGACGGTCTGGCCGGAGCGGTGGTGTCCGTCGGTGGCCGGCCCATGGCGGTTATCGGCTTCACCGTCTTCAATGGCCGCATAGCCGGCATCGACCTGCTCTCAGACCCCGAGACCCTCGCCGGGCTCGAACTGGAACCGGTGCAGGCGTGATGCTTAACGTGATACTTAAGTGGCGTATCCGTGAATCGTGGAAGAAGGAAGGCGAACAACATGACGAGTGCTTCTGATCTTATGGACCAGAGGATCAAGGAGTTGGGCGACTGGCGCGGCAAGACGCTCAGCGAGGTGCGACGAATCATCAGAGAAGCCGATCCTGACGTCGTCGAGGAGTGGAAGTGGGTGAAACCCACGAACCCCGGAGTCCCCGTCTGGTCCCACAATGGGGGTATCTGCACCGGCGAAACCTACAAGAATGCCGTGAAGTTGACGTTCTACAAGGGCGCTTCTCTCAACGACCCGACCGGTCTCTTCAACTCCAGCCTCGAGGGGAAGGTAAGGCGCGCCATGGATATCAAGGAGGGTGAAAAGATCAACGAGAAAGCACTGAAGAGCCTCGTCCGCGAAGCTGTGGCACTCAATTCTGGGAAGTAGCTTGTCCGGCATAGCCCCTTATACGGAGGAATAAGGGGTAGGACCAACGTTTTCGCGGCGCCAGGTACTGGACTGTCGAGAAGCCATTAGTCCCGATCACGGCCACATCGGCTGCAGACTCCGTCGCCGGCGGTTACGGCGCTTCTACACCGAACGCCGCCGAAGCAGCACCAGTGCGTCGTCAGGATTCCACTAATAGGTCCTGCCAGTTGGCTGGGACCCGTCCGGCTGGCCCGGGCACGGGTTGGTCGAGGGGATGATGTTGCGGGGTGCCAGGCGAGGCCCTTCTGTGTACGCGTCTGTTCGGTAGTTCCAAAACCAATCTTGGCCCGGCTCGAAGCTGCGGATGACAGGGTGTCCTGACGAGTTCGCATGCCCCGTGGCGTGCTGGCCGGGAGAGTTGTCGCAACATCCAATGTGGCCGCACTCCGCACACCTCCGTAGGTGTAGCCACCAACCTCCGGACTCGAGGCACTCCACGCAACCGGTCCCGCTTGGTGGAACCTCTGGATCGAAGAAATTCGTCATTTCTGCACCTCCTGCTACCTATCCGAGGAACCGTGGTGGAAAAGCTAACCTCTGAGACGAGAAAGAGTTGTCTTCGGTTAGCTCAGATAGCGCTGGAAGGACCTCCTCTCCATGATCCGTCTGATTGCTGCGATGGACACCAGCAGGGGCATCGCCAACGACAAGGGCATCCCATGGACGTTGCCAGGCGATGCCGCCTACTTCGAGAAGCAGACCACGACAGGGCTCATAGTGATGGGCTGGGCCACGTACAACGAGTTCTCCGCCCCGCTGCACGATCGGGACAACTACGTCCTGGCCCACGATCAGAGTCGCCTACGGTCCGGCTTTGAACCCGTCGCTACTCTGGCTGACCTCGTGGAGAGCCACCCCGACAAGGATGTGTGGGTCATCGGAGGGGCCTTCGTTTTTGCAGAGACAATCGACCGAGCCGACGAGCTCTTCCTCACCCAGGTCCTCGAGGATTTTCATTGCACGAAATTCTTCCCCGCCTATCGGGCGGGATTCACCAGGTTCGAGGAGAGCAAAGACCACGAGGAGAGCGGCGTTCAATACCGATTCGAAAAATGGCGCCGGAAGGTCGAACCCCGGTCCCGAGGCTGAATGGAGGGGCGCGTCGTGGCGGCCTCAAGGGGGACGGGAACGACAGGACGTGATGCCGGGCGGCAACCCGAGCCGGTGGGTCCCACTCGTCGGACCCGGCGAGAGAGGTCGACTAGGAATGGCCGGTCGGGATAGACCTGACGAAGCTCTCGTCTACGCCCGACGGTCGGTAGGTGAGCAGCACGTTACCGGAGTCGAACCGCCGAAAGCCCAGCAGCATCAGCGAGATCGGGTCCTTGAGGTCCTCGAATAGTGACCGGCCGGAGCCGAGCACGATCGGGCAGATCATGATACGCAACTCGTCGAGGACACCCGCAGCAGCGAAGTGGGCGGTGAGGTGGGCGCTGCCGAGAACGAGCAGCTCTCGACCGGGGGCGGTCTTCACGGTTTCTATCCGTTCGACGGCCTCGCCAGCGATGATGGTGGTGTTGGACCAGCCTGCGTGTTCGAGCGCCGTCGAGAAGACGACCTTGGGTTTCGTGTTCATCCGGGAGGTGATGGCCGGGTCGTTCACTCGTGCCTGCTCGGTCGGCCAGTAGGCGGCCATGTGCTCGTAGGTCGCCCGGCCGAACCCGAGGGTGTCCGCCTCGTCGAGCTGGCGGATGGCGAAGTCGTTGAACTCCTGGTCGGGGATCAGCCAGTCGAACTCGCCGTTCGGGCCTTCGTAGAAGCCGTCGAGGCTGGTGACGATGAACGAAGCCAAGGTTCTCATCGGTTGTTCCTCCTCCTGGTAGGCCCATGGCAAATCGCCGATCGTCGAGATCGGGAGCGGTGGAACGTGCTTTCTCACGATCCTCCTTCGTCCAGGAAGGCAGCCAGCGAGTCCAGAAGAGAACGGGCGCCTTCTTCCCTCCGGGCCGCCGTGTCGTGGCCGTCGAGGAACACCCCCTGCTCCGTGAGGACCAGGTGTGTTGTTGCATCGTGTTTATGGAACTGGACCGTAGCCACCGAGACGGACAGCCGATTGTCGTCGGCGGACATCTCGTACGTGTAGACAATCCGCTGCTCGGGAACGATGTCGTGGAACTGCGATTCGTAGGTATAGACGGGACCGCCTGGAGGTCCACCGTGATTGACCTCGCCACCCCCGACCCGGAAGTCGAGCTCGTAGCCGGCTTCGAGTGCATCAGCAGAGCCGGCGAACCAGCGAGCCTTGAGCACCGGATCAGTCCATGCCCGAAAGACCTGAGCGACCGGAACGTCGTAGGTCCGCTCGATGACGAAGGTGTCGTGGGCAACGGTGGGCAGGGTCATGGTTTCTCCTTGCTCGCCTCTCCCTCGTTCAGGACGTCGCCCAGGCGGTCCAGGCGGGCCTCCCAGCCCCGGCGCCGATCGGTGATCCACTGTTCGGCGGCGGTCATGGCTGCGCGCTCGATCCGGCACATGCGCGTCCTCCCGACCTTCTTGGTCTTCACCACCCCGCACGCTTCGAGGACCTGCACGTGCTGGACGACGGCCGCAAGGGACATGGCCAGGGGCTCTGCCAGTTCACTGACCGAGGCGGGTCCCAAGGTGAGCCGTTCCACCATGGTCCGTCTGCTCGTGTCGGCCAATGCCTGAAATGTCCGATCCAGGTCGATCGCTCGGTCAAGCATGTACTTGAGTATGTGGTCAACGGCTACTACAGTCAAGTACCTTCTTTAGTGTTCACCACCATCGCCTGCGGTGGATCCCAATCCGGTTCGGCCGGTTGGACGCGCCGGCTTCATACTTCGAGTCGATCGCCATGCGTCTGATTCGAACTGAAAAGGCATCGTCTCGTTCTCCATCGTGACGGTCCGCGCCCAGGCGAAGTTGGCGGGACCGTGGGTGACGCCGCCGATGAGCAACCGGCGTCGTGTGTGGCTCGGTGACGAGGAGCAGTGCAGGGTCTTGAGTTTCACCGACTCACAGAGCAGGTCGCAGGCGACAGTAGGGGAGGCCTGGATCCGCATGAAGGGCGCCGGGTGTCGCGTGGGGGGCCCGGCCGGGAACAGGGGCGATGGTGCGGCGGACTCGTGGTCGAGAGGGCGATTCCGAGCCCCATGAGTTCGCCGAGGATCCGCCCGGCGTCAGGCGGTTGGTGGCTAGCGGACCCGTTGCTAGGCTGGGTATGGCCAGAAGTCGTGACGAATACTCGCGGAGGTGGAAAGTTGCGGCACGCTCTCCGATGCAGCCACTCTGGATCCCGATGAGAGGGATCCTGAGTTACGCCGCCTATATCCCGTACGGCCGACTCCAACGCAAGGACGTCGCCACCGTCTTCGGCGGCGCTTCCGGGCGGGGTCAGCGGACCGTGGCCTCGTTCGACGAGGACACCACCACCATGGGGTTCGAGGCCGCCCGTCTGGCGCTGAGGTCTATCGGTGGGGCGACGCCTGACGCACTGTGGTTCGCAACCGCTGATCCCGCCTACGCCGAGAAGACCAATGCCACGGCGATCCACGCCGCCCTACGCCTCGATCCTACGGTACCGGTCATGGACGTGAACGGGGCCGTACGCTCTGGGATCGGAGCCTTCCTCACCGCCGCGCGTGGTGTCGACGAGGTGCTTGTCGTGGCTGCCGGCATGAGGGGCGGTCTGCCGATGAGCGCCGATGAAGCTGAGGGCGGCGACGGTGCTGCCGCGCTGCTCGTGGGCAACGAGAACGACGGCCCGGTGATCGCCGAGTACCTCGGAAGTGCGTCGGAGACCGAGGAGTTCGTTGATCGCTGGCGGACTCCTGGCTCACCGCGATCGCGGCGGTGGGAGGAGCGCTTCGGCGAGACGGTGTATGTGCCCATGGCGGAGCGGGCCTGGAACGCGGCGCTCAAGACGTGTGAACTGAGCCCTGAGCAGGTCGACGTCGCCGTCGTCACCGGTACCCACTCCCGGGCGGTGAGGGCGGCGGCAGGCAAGCTCGGTGCCAAATCGGTCGCCGACAATCTCGATGCCGTAGTAGGCAACACCGGAGCCGGACACTTCGGCGTCGTGCTCGCCGACGTGCTCGACAAGGCTGCGCCCGATACGACGATCGCGGTGGTGGTACTGGCTGATGGCGTCGATGTCCTCCTGTTCCGGACTACCGCGGCCGTTGCAGCGTTCTCCCGAGCCAAGTCGGTGGCCGATCAGATCGCGCGTAACGCCATGGTCCCTTACGGCAAATTCTTGACATGGCGGAACATGGTCGACGTCGAGCCACCCAACCGGCCGACCCCCAATCGACCGTCATCAGCAGCAGCGGCCCGCTCGACGGACTGGAAGTTCGGATTCGTTGGCTCTCGTGATCGGCAAACCGGCATCGTCCATCTGCCGCCGCAACGGGTGGGGATCTACGGCGGTACGACGGACGACATGGAGCAGGTACCGGAGTCGGAGACGTTGGCGACGGTCACTACTTTCACTGTCGACAGGCTCATCTACTCGGAGAGCCCGCCAGTGATATTCGCGGTGCTCGATTTCGACGGCGGTGGACGCTTTCCGTGCCAGCTGACCGACTGCGATGTCGACGACGTAAAGGTGGGCACGCGGGTGGAGATGACTCTCCGCCGGCTTTTTACCGCCGACGGGATCCACAATTACTTCTGGAAAGCTCGTCCGATCGGAGCAGAGGAGTCACAGTGAGCTCGAACGGAATTAAAGACCGCGTTGCCATTGTCGGCATGTCGTGCACACCGTTCCGGGAGCACTTCGATCGTGGTCGTGACGACCTTTTGATCGACGCGGCCGACGAGGTGCTGGCATCGGTCGGCGTCTCGAAGCAGGATATCGATGCCTACTGGATGGGCATGGCGGTTTCGGGAAGCTCTGGGATCGTGCTCGCCTCGGCACTCAAGCTTCAAGGGAAGCCGGTGACGCGCGTCGAGAACTACTGCGCCACCGGGTCGGAGGCACTGCGCCAAGCGTCCTATGCTGTGGCGAGCGGTGCCTACGACATCGCAATGGCTATCGGCTGCGACAAGTTCAAGGACACCGGATTCGCCGGCACCAATGCCAGCCTTCCGCCCAATGACGGCACCGCCCGGACCTTGACGGCGGCAGCGATGTATTCGATGATCCTGCCGGCGTATGCCAAGAAGTACGGCGTCGACCCAGCCGAGTTGCGACTGGCGGCGGCCAAGATCGCCGAGAAGAACCATCGAAACGGTGCCCGTAACCCGCGGGCGCAGTTTCGCAAGGAAGTGTCAGCGGAGGACATTTGCAAGATGGCCGCCGTTGCCGGGGAACTCTCGGTATTCGATTGTGCTGGCGTGGCCGACGGCGCCGCAGCGGCCATTGTCGTTCGATCCGAGGACGCCCATCGATATACGGACAAGCCGTTGTACATCAAGGGCATGTCGGTTGTTGCCGGCGACGGGTCCGGTCTTGTGGACCCGAACTACGATTTCACCACATTCCCCGAGGTGGTCCTGGCTGCCGAAGACGCGTACAAACAGGCGGGCATCGACGATCCCCGCTCCCAGGTTGCCATGGCAGAGGTTCACGACTGCTTTACGCCGACGGAGCTCGTGCTGATGGAGGACCTATGCTTCGCCGAGCGGGGTACGGCGTGGAAGGAGGTACTCGCCGGGACGTTTGCACTCGACGGCAGTCTCCCCGTCAATACAGACGGTGGCCTGAAGAGCTTCGGGCACCCCGTTGGTGCTTCGGGTTTGCGCATGCACTACGAGTGCTGGCTCCAATTGAGGGGCGAGGCGCCCGATGACCGGCGTATCGCCAACGACCGCAAACTCGCAGTGGTGCACAATCTCGGGGGCTACCCGGGTGAGATGGTCTCGTTCGTATCGGTCGTGGGCACCGAGCTGGGCTGACCGCACCTGCCGGCTTGCGTAATTCCGTAGCGCGGCCGCTGGATGGAACTTCCAGCAGCCCGCGTTGGCATCGCTTGGCGACCAATGGGTAGCTACTCGAGCGACGCCGGATCTACGCCTGCACCGCCACGGGCGCTGCTCGCGTAGGCAGCCAGGGCGAAGCGCAGCACATCGACGGCCTCGTCGCCGCTCCACAGCATGGGCCCTTCGCCCGTGTGGAGCCAGCGGAGCCAATGGCGCCCGGAGTCACGGAAGCTGCTGGCCCAGTCGTCGTCGAGGGCGTGGTAGGAGCGCATCTCCCCATCAGCGTAGACCTCGAGGCTCGGCTGCTGGATGCCTCGACCCGTGCACCGGTTCACCCGAGCGTAGCCGCGCCGCCCTGTCACCTCCCAACGTTCGTCGTTGGTGTAGTAGTCGGACCGGAGATACATGTCGATCGCCAGGGTGATATCCCACACCCCCCGCACCCCGTCGTCGTGCTCCCACACAATGGTGCTGGGGGCGTCCATCTCGATGCCGGGCACAATCTCAGTGGCCCCCACCCAGGCTCGCACCTCACGGACCGGGCCGAAGAGCCAGATGGCTGTGGCGAGCTTGTGCCACCCGTCGTCGAAAACGAGGATGCCGCGTCCTGACCGCATCTGCTGAAATTGCCACTCGTAACTGCTGGTCGGGACGTCCCAGCCCCCGCGCCCGCTACCCACCATCTTCATGTGGTAGCCGCTGACCGCCCCCAACGCGCCCGAGGCCACGACGTCTCTCAGTCTGACCAGCGGCTCGTAGAAGATGTAGTTCTCCATGACCCTCAGTTGCCGGTCATTGGCAATGGCGGCGGCGAGCATTCTCCCGGCGTCAGCCAGGCCATTGCACATCGGCTTCTGCAGGTTGACGTGCCACCCATGGTCGAGAAGTTCGATCACGCCCTGCGTGTGCAGCGGGATCGGTAGCAACGCCTCGACGGCGTCAACCTCGAGATTGCTGGCCGCCAGCTGGGCCACCGAGGCGAAGGTGCGCGCACCGGGCCAGTCCGCCTGACGCTGGGTGCGCCGTTCCTCGCTCGGGTCCACCAGGGCCACCACTTCGACGTCGGGATTGTCGACGTAGGCGCGCATATTCAGGTCGTAGATCCGACCGAGCCCCACGAAGGCGGCTCGAACAGGCCGGTTGTAGGGGGTGAAGCTCATCCCAACCCCGTCTCCTGTTGTAGTTCCACGGTGTTCCCCGCTGGGTCGCTGATCCAGATCTGTACCGTACCCGCGCCCTGCACGGCTCGGATGTACTCGATGCCGCGTGCCTCGAGTTCGGTCACAGCTGCGTCGAGGTCCTCGACGGTGACGCAGAAGTGGTGGCCGGTGGGGTCGATGGAGTTGCCTGTCGGAAGCGCCCCCACAAGATGGAGTTCCTGGTCTCCCACGACGTGCCAATGTCCGGGTACTCCGGGGATCTCGGGTCGGTGTTTGTCCCCGAGGCCCAGGACGTCGCCATAGAAAGCGGTCATCTCATCGAGCGGGACGCCGTTGGCGTTCACCGATACGTGTTGGAAGCGCGTCACCTTCATGTGGGCTCCTTGCATTGGATATGAGGGAAGTCAACCGCGGCCGGTGACGTCCGTCAGTGTCTCCGCCGATTTTCCCACCAGTATGGGACGCTGAAAACGAGCGGACCGCGTGAAGTTCGAGCAGGCACAAGTGTCTGGATGGAGATAGCACACGAGGCTCGCCCCCAAAGAATCTCCTGGTGAGGAGCGATGTTGCCGACATGGCCCTCCGAGGTGCTCCGCAGCGACGGCCGCGATCCGTGCCCCGATCTGCACCCGCCATCAGACCTCGGGGGCCCGGATGAGGCTCGAACTCCGTCCGTCGTGGTCATGATCGTCTCGTCGGCCGTGCTCCATTTCGGACCACGCGTTCGAGTCCCCCTGACGTCTTTTGAGGGACCACCCACCGGCGACCATCGGTTTCGCTGAGACCGGAACACGCAGCCCCATGGGCTGTCCAGGTACCGCTTTCCGGACGCCCGCTCCCGGTCTCCGCCGAAGCTGGACTCGGACCAGGGCCACAGCGAATAGCAAGACCCTGAACGTCACGCAGACCCGAACGTCACGAACAGACAGGTGCCGAGCACGGCCGATCAGGCCTGAGCGTTCGTGGCTGGGCCAGATCGTCCACACGGTCCGAGCCGTCGAACCCCAGTCGCAGCCGGTTCAGGGACAAGACCGAAGCCGACGGAGCTAGTGTCCGGACATGGATCGGAGAGATACTCCGAGGCGCTCTGTGGTCCGAAATGAGAGTCGGATCCGACGGCCCCGGCGGCGCGCGTCGAGGCTCATGGCACTGTCAGGGGTAGCGGTAGCGGTCCTCTCCTTTGCGACAATCGCTTCCGCAGCTCAGGCCCGCGCCTTGAGGTCTGGCCATGTCACCAAGTGGGCACGGGTGGGCATCACCTACTCGGTCGGACCGATCAGCGATGTCAGCGTCGGCTGTCCTGGCACCGGAGACATCTCGGAGGCGGTGGATCGCACGCGCTACTACGTATATCAGGAATTCGAGGGCTGCGACCACGACAACGGTATCGGCTTTGCTCGTTCCATCAACGGCGGCGATAGTTACACAAAAGCTGTGGCGCTCCCCGATTCGGGCGGTGGCTGGGATCCTTGGTTAGCGGTCGCGCCCGACGGCACTCTGTACGCCGGATTCATGAACACGATCGACTACAGCACTTACCCCGTCATCGATGTGTCGCACGACTACGGCCAGACGTTCCACATCGAGCAGTCGCTGCGGCCGGACCGGACCCGCAACTGGGGCGATGCGGACTACCTTGCGGTCGGGTCGAACGGCACGCTCTACGTGGCGTGGGACTATGGTCCGTTCAACTCGGAGGTCAAGTCGAAGTGCAGCCCGAACGGGAGTTGCTGGGCCACCAATGGCGACCTAAACGTGGTTGTCCAGAGCTCGACAAACGACGCGCAGACGTTCACGCCGATGTCCGTCGTCAGCCCTGACTACCCCGACGGCGGTGCCGATGAGGGCGACGTGATAGTCGCACCCGACGGCGCCATCGATGTGCTCTACCAAGGCTACGCCGTCCTGAGCAGGCGCACCCTGGAGCTCGCCCACGGCTACGAGTACTTCACCAGTTCAACCGACGGGGGCAAGACGTGGTCGGCGCCGGTCCAGGTCGGTGCCAGCGCCGGCCAGATGACCGTCAACGAATGGTGGAACGACTTATCGATCGCCACCGACTCCTCCGGCGATCTCTACGCGTCGTGGGACACCCAGGGGAAGGTCGGGAGCCAGAACACGGACACCGGCTGGTTGTCGTTTTCCGCCGACGGCGGCACGGATTGGTCCGCTCCGGTCCAGGCCACGCCGGACCAGAAGGATGTGCCTCACATCATGGAGGTCGCCGGTGGCGGGCCGGGCCGGTCCTACGTGGGTTGGCTGAGCAGTAGCGACCCGCGGGGCTACGCCCTCTACCTAAGGACGTTCTCCGTCGGGGCCGACGGCGGCGCTGGAGGATGGCTGTCCGATGCCGTGCGGATCTCGCAGAAATTCGGTAACCCGAACACCTTTCCGGGCGACACTTTCGGGATCACGACCTTCTCAGCGACCGACTTGGCGATCAGCTGGGGCAGCGCCATCCCGGGTTCGACCCATAAGTCCTCGGTGTTCGCCGCGCCTGTCAGAGTGCTGATCGGTGTCAAGGCATCCATGAAGTCAGGCGCTCGATAGGTCGTAAAGGACAGTCGTAAAGGACACCTGGTGGACGAATTCGCCCGGCTTTCCTCCCGGCACGGAGGGCAGACGTGATTAAAACCCAAGCGGTTCATTCACCAAGATCGCTGTGATGCGGCCGGGAGCGATCGCCTTGTTGATGACAAGGACATTGTTCACTCCGCTGGGAACGCCATAGGCTTGCTTCGCCCGCCGATCCTCGAGAGGAAAGCAATAGTCATAGATGCGTCGCAGTCCTGTATGGAAATCGGGAACAAGTTTCTGGCCACCAATGACGAGGATCACGTGACCCGCTCCGGATGCGATCGGACCGAGTTGGCTTCCGCTCGCCGACGCGAAAAGAAGCGAACCCTCCTGCGTCAGGGCGTGGACGCTACCGACCACCCAATCGGGCGAAGCTGACAGCTGCCGCATCTCACGCCCCTGCATTTCTCGATCCATCTGGTAGAGACGGGGTCGAAGCGGTTGATACTGCCCCGATCGTTCGATGTCTTCGGCGACACCGATGACTTCGAGCGTGCGGGAGGTGTTGTTGTAAACCTCGGCGCCCACCGGGAGGATGGACCGCACCGCCTCTCTCGCCTCTTCGGCGGAGTCGACCACAGAGCATGTTATTCCATTGCGTTCAAGGGCGCCGGCCACGGCGCGGATCTGCGTTGTTGAGGCCATCCGAGAGAACTCTGCCTCTGCATCCTTGCTAGGACCCACCGCCGACGAGTTCCCGGCCAGACCGGTAGGCGGTGAGTCATCCACGTCACTCGCCGCCTACTTCTGCCATGCGCTGGTGGACCAGTGCAACCACCATGGATCCCTCTCCTATGGCCGCCGCGCAGCGCTTGATCGACCCGCTCCGGACGTCGCCGGCGGCGAACAGCCCTGGCAGGTTTGTTTCGAGGGTCAAGGGCTGACGAGAAAGCGGCCACCCGTCAAGTGCGCCCGCTGACGAGATGAGTTCGGCGCCCGTGAGGATGTACCCGGCGCGGTCACGAGCAAGTCCCACGTTGGCGGCGCCTTGAGTGCGTGGCTCGCCTCCGATGCAGACGAAAAGCGCGTCGGTGGACAATCGAGAACGGGTGCCCGCTGACGAGATCGTTAGTGCTCGAAGGTGAGTATCTGATTCGAGAGCGACCACCTCCGTATTGGTCCGGACCTCGACGTTTCCCAGGTCCTTTACCTGTCGGATCAGGTACTGGGACATCGACGCTTCAAGTGAGCGACCTCGGACCAACAACGTCACCTGTACGGCATACCTCGAGAATCGTATGGCCGCCTGTCCGGCCGAGTTCCCGCCGCCGACAATGGTCACTCGGCACCCACTGCATGTGACCGCCTCGCTCGGGCCTGCGCCGTAGTACACACCGGAACCCAGGAGTTCATCGATGCCCGGAACCTCAAGACGACGCCAGTCGACTCCGCTCGCCACGAGCATGGCCTGTGACCGCACAGCTGTACCGTCGGACAGGTGGGCGACATAGCCTGAGCCGTCCCTGGTGATGTCAGCGAGACGCCGTGCGAGAAGGAATTCGGCCCCGAATCGCCTCGCTTGTGCCGTTGCCCGCGTTGCCAGTTCGCTTCCGCTGATCCCTTGAGGGAATCCGAGATAATTCTCGATCATGGAGGTTGTCCCCGCCTGACCCCCGGGTGCCACGGCCTCGATGGCCACGGCGCGCAACCCTTCCGATGCGGCATAGACGGCTGCTGCCAGCCCGGCTGGACCGGCTCCCACGATCGTCAAGTCGTACTCCGCCAGCAAGGGAGCCGAGACCATTCCGAGTCCTGCTGCTACACCCTCGAGCGTCGCCGGGGCGAGCCGCATCCCGTTGGGGAGTACGCAGACCGGTAATTGGTCCACACCCCTCTCCTCTGCGGACAGCAACGTTTCGACCCGCGGCGCGTCGTCCACGTCAACCCAGTCATAGGCGATCCCGTTACGGCTGAGAAAGTCGCGGATGCTGTAACCGATGGAGGACGCCCGGTTCCCGACGAGCAGGACCTGAGGAGTGACGGGCCTCGCGTCGTAGTCGATCATCGACATGGCGCACAAACCCCCTTCATGAGATCAGGCTCGCACATCCACAACCGCCCCTCGCTGCCACGTCGGAGCCCCTGCACGCATCGTTCGCATTGTATGGGCCACAGCCCGCAACGGCATTCCTATGGGTGAACCTGGCCATCCTGTCGGACGCACGACGCCACGATGCGACTTTCGGGCCACGAGTTCGGGCCCACCGCGGACCGCGTGATGCCTTGGCAGAGGCGCAGCCGAACCGTGATGGGCGAGAGGTTCCTGCCGGGAGTGAGATCGGCTATCCGGACCCGTCGGGCGCCACCAGGCCGTTTGCCCGGGCCACGGCGCCGAACCACGACGCACTGGGTTTGGGCATCCGGACGAATGTCCCCCGGTCGACGCTGTGGAGTCCGAACTTGGGTGCGAAACCGTTGGACCATTCAAAATTGTCGAGAAGGCTCCACACGAAATACCCGCGTATGTCCACGCCGTCATCGAGGGCCCGTCGTACCCCGCGCAAGACCTCGGCGAGAAAGGTGATGCGCTCGGCATCGTCGTCCGTGGCGATACCACTTTCCGTCAGGAGCACCGGAAGGCGGGTCATCGCCGCCGCACGCCGGGCACAGTGCTCGACCCCCTGCGGCCAGTACTCGTAGCCCATCTGAGTTGTCGGCACCCCGGGCTCGTTGGGGGCCTGGCCCTCCGGACCGAAGTGCACACGTGAGTAGCACTGGACCCCGATGAAGTCATCGCCCTCAGTTGCCCGCAAGAATCTGTCTTCGAGGATCTCTCGAGCGGCATCGAGCACCTCTTCCCCACCCGCATCGGCCACCATCTCGTCCATCGATAACGTGAGGCCTACCGGAAAGTCGCCGGGTCCCGATCGCAAGGCGTCCACGGCCAGACGATGTGCCCGCACGATGGCTTCGTTGACCGCCAGGTGGCGACCAAAGTCGCCCTTGACTCCGGGTGGGGAGGACCCAAGTGCATAGCCCATGACGCCGATCAGGTTGAGTTCGTTGATCGTGCAAGCCCAGCCGATGAGGTCGCCAAGATGGGCAACGGCGCGTGTAACGAATCGTGAGAATTTGTCGGGCGCATCTGGCGCCTCCCATCCGCCCCGCGCGCTGAGCCAGGCCGGGGTGGTGAAGTGGTGAAAGGTCACCACGGGGGCGATGTCCCGCTGGCGGCACGCCTCACAAATGCGGCGGTAATAGTCAAGCGAAGCGATAGAGAACTCGCCTTCGGCTGGCTCGATGCGGCTCCACTCGAGCGAGAAGCGATAGGCCCCGAGTCCCATCGTTGCCACCAGGTCAACGTCCTCGGACCATCGGTGCAGCGAATCGCAGGCGTCGCCGCTCGACTCGGCACAGCCGGACTCCGGGTTATGCTCCCAGGCCCACCAGTCGTTGTTGACGTTGCCCCCTTCGATCTGATGAGCCGCTGTGGCCGTGCCCCACAGAAATCCTTCGGGGAATCTGAACTCCGGTGTCGCAGTGTCCGCTCGTCTCACGATCGCTCACTGTACCCCTTGGCCGTCCGGTCGGAGCGCTGCGTCGGACCGGTGCGGGCCGGGAGCTCACAATGATCGGTACGGACAGTGGTGTCAGCGTGTTCCTCGATCTCGGTGGGATCGACCGTGAGTTAAGACCGTTCCATCGACTGCACGTCGAAGTAGATCGGCAGCAGATACTTCACATAGAACGCGTGCACCGTGAGGCCCGGATAGACGAGATCGTCATAATCCTGGATCTGGACGCGATCGTCCCGCTCGCGGTAACGCACGCAGGCCTCGTGCAGCTCGTCGACTTCGGCGCGCGTGTCCTGCAGGAGGCCGAGGTGGTCGAAGCCCGGGGAGCTCATCGGCTTGCTGCTCTCCGCCAGCAGGATGAATTGGTCGGGGTCCGGCAGCAGGATGTGGCAGCGCTGCCCCACGACGTCGGTGTCGGTCGCCTTCCAGCCGAAGACCGATCCGTAGAAGGCGTCCACCTCGCCACGGAACTCGTCGGTCAGAGTACCCCGGGCGAACGTGAGCTCCATATGATTGAACCGCATCCCAAGACGGTAGCTGCGTTATCGGAGCGGTGCTTGCGAAGCAACCACTGGTTCCTCGACACGGGGTGCGGGTGGGGCATAGCTCGGAACGAAGTCGCGCTGGCGGATCAAGGCGAATGCACCCACCGATCCAATGGCCGCTACCACAAGTCCGATGATCATGAGGTGGTCGAGCGTGCTGGCAAAACCGACACGGTAGGCGTGGAGGAGGGTGGCTCGTGCCGACGCCGAAGGTATCGAGGCTGCCACTTGACGCACTCCACCACCGGCCAGAGCACCATTGAGGGCCGTCCCACCGCGGGTCAGCACTTCCTGGCCGGTGGCGCTGGTCCGGAGCGCCACCGCCGTGGCGTGCTGGATCTGGCTCTGGAACACCGCTCCCAGAGCGGCGATCCCGGTGGCGATGCCGACCTGGCGGAAAGTGTTGTTGGCCCCCGATGCCATTCCGCTGTGCTGGGGCGGTACGACACTCACGGCCGCTGATGCCAGCACGGGGTTCACCATCCCGATGCCAAAGCCGGTGACCACGAACCCCGGCACGAGGACCGTCCAACCTGATGAGGTGTGGATCATGGACATGAGGAAGAGTCCGACAGCGACCAACAAGAGTCCGGTACCGAGGAGGTATCGGGAGTGGATGCGCACGCTCAACTTCCCTGCCATCGGCGCCACCATGAACGCGAGCAAGGTGATGGGGAGAAAGCGGATCCCAGCGGCGAATGGTCCGTAGCCGAGGTCATCTTGGAGGAAGAGCGTGAGGTACAGGAACATGGCGAAGATCGACGAGGAGAGGGTGATGGCCACGATCGAAGCTCCGACCATGGCCGGCCTGCGAAAGAGCTTGAGGTCCAGCATCGGGTCGGTCTGGCGCCATTCGGCGACGATGAAGACGACCAGCAGGACGATCGATCCGATCAGGCCGGCCAGAATCTGGGTGCTGCCCCAGCCGTCATCGTTGCCTCGGACCAGAGCCAGGACGAGCAGGAAGAGAGCGACCGAAAACGAAACGAATCCGATCCAGTCGATGCGACGTTCGTTGTGTTCTTTGGTAGCGACAACCTGTGTCAGGGTGATGGCGACGGCCACGATGCCGACGGGCACGTTGACGAAGAAGATCCAGCGCCAGCCGAACCCGCTCGTGATCGCTCCACCGATGAGCGGTCCGACGGCCACGGCACCGCCGATGACACCGCCATAGATCCCAAAGGCCGTTCCTCGCTCTTTGCCCTGGAAAGCAGCGGCGATCAGCGCCAGCGAGGTGGCGAACATGATGGCCCCGCCAACCCCTTGGGCAGCCCGGGCCAGGTTCAGCATCAGTGACGAAGTCGACAGCCCGCACAAGAGCGACGACGCCGTGAAGACGCCCAGTCCGATGGCGAATACGCCACGGCGGCCGAACATGTCGCCGACCACGCCGGCCGTGAGCATGAAGGCGGCCAGGGTCAGCGAGTAGGCGTCGATCACCCACTGGAGATCACTGAAACTGGCGTGCAACGACCGCTGGATGTCGGGGAGGGCGACGTTCACCACCGTGATGTCGAGGAGGAGCATGAACGTGGCCGTGCACACGGCGATGAGGGTCCACCATTTGCGTTCGAGCGCTGGCACGTACCGGCCTCCTCGATAGCGAGTCGAGGCGTATCGTATTGGATCGATGGGGAGGGCACGGCACGATGTCCTTCCTCTGTAAAGAGAAATGCCTTGCGACATCGAGCTCGTCCCATCCGATCGCCACCGGCGGGGAGCGTCCCCGAACGTTCAGGACGGCTTGCCCTTCGAACATACGGAGAGCGAGGGACCGTGACGGCGGCCAGCTCGTCCCGGGGCGATCACGGACGGTTGTGGGTGATTGACCGGCGAGGCGCAGCGAGCCGGAACGGCGATGCCCACCATCGGCTTGGCCAGGACCTTCCCGCCCATCGTCCGTGGAGCCGACCGGGTGTGGTCCCCGTGGGCGTGCCCCACTCCCGGGTCCTTTGTCGAGACCCGTCCTACTTGCATCGGGAATGGTTCTGGTTATAGATTACCGCGATGAGAAGACTGACGGCACAAGGCCGACGTCCGAGGAGGAGCTCGCACGGGCACCGGAAGGCGGCGTCGCTCATGGTCGCCTCCCTCGTCCTTGCCGGCTGCGGGTCCACCTCGTCCGACCAGGCCGCCCACGCCACCGGCACACTCATCCGAGTGGTGGCGGCCGAGAACCAATACGGGAATGTCGCGGCGCAGATCGGGGGCAGGTATGTGAGTGTCACATCGGTCGAAAGCAACCCGAACACCGACCCCCACACCTACGAGGTGAGCCCCGGCGTGGCCCAGGCCGTGAGCGCCGCCCAGGTGGTCATCCAAAATGGGATCGGCTACGACGACTTCATGACGAAGATCGAAGCGGCATCGGCCAACGCCAAGCGCCAGGTCATCAACGTCCAGCACCTCCTCGGACTGCCTGACAACACACCGAATCCGCATCTCTGGTACAGCCCCGGAACGATGCCCAAGGTGGCTGACGCCCTGGCGGCCGACCTGGCGACCGTGAAACCGGCCAGGGCGGCGTACTTCATGACCAATGCGGCGAGGTTCATCGCGTCGCTCCGTCCGTGGCTTACGGCGATCGCCCGATTCCGAGCCACCTATCCGAACACCGCCGTGGCCACGACGGAGCCGGTCGCCGACTACATGTTGGAAGCAGCGGGTACGAAGAATCTGACACCGTTCTCGCTACAGGCCGACATCATGAACGGAGTCGACCCGTCACCTCAGGACGTGACTCTCCAGACGGGCTTGTTCAGCGGCCACAAGGTGAAGGTGTTCGTCTACAACCAGCAGGTGACGGATTCGCTCACCGAGAGTTTCATCGCTGCGGCCAAGAGAGCAGGAATCCCCATTATCGGCGTCTACGAGACGATGCCGGTCCCCGGGTACGACTACCAGACGTGGATGCTCGCTGAGGTCCGCGCCCTGCAGAAGGCCGTGGTGGACAAGGTCTCGACGGTGAAGTTGTAGCGGTGACGATCGAGACCGAGTGGGGCCCGCCGCCCATCCTGGTCGTGGAGGGGATCAGCGTCTGGTTGTCCGGCCGACCCGTTCTCCAGGACGTGGGATTCCGCATCCAGGCCGGCGAGTTCACCGGACTGATCGGTTCGAACGGGGCCGGCAAAACGACGTTGCTCCGCGTGATCCTGGGTTTGGAGGCGCCGGCGTCCGGCCACATCCTGGTCGCCGGTCGCCCCCGGTCGCCCCGCAACCCTCTGATCGGGTACGTCCCACAGAAGATCCTCCTCGATCCCGATATGCCGTTGCGCGCCCGGGACCTCGTCGGTCTGGGCCTCGACGGGCACCGCTTCGGCATTCCGCGCCGATCGTCCACCCAGAAGGAACTGATCGACGAGATGCTCGATGCCGTCGACGCCACCAGCTTCGCCGACGCCCGGGTGGGGAACCTCTCCGGTGGAGAGCAGCAGAGGGTTCTGATCGCCCACGCTCTGATCAGTCGTCCGCGTCTGCTTCTCCTGGACGAGCCGCTGGCCAACCTCGATATCCGCAGCGAACAGGAGGTTGTCGAGCTGGTGGCCCGCATCGCCGCCGAGCAGCAGATCGCCGTGCTGATCTCCGCCCACGACATGAATCCGTTGCTGCCGGTCATGGACCGCGTCGTCTACGTCGCCGCCGGACGGGTGGCGAGTGGAACCACCGAGGAAGTGGTGACCACCGAGTCCCTGAGTCGCCTCTATGGCCACCACGTCGACGTCGTACGCATCAACGAACGGATCCTGGTGGTGGCCGGTCGCGACACCGCCGCCCACCACCACTCGGATTTCTCGACGGAGCATCTGTGACGGTGCCGGCGTTACTGGCTCCGGTGTTCGAGCCCGGGTTCTTCTCGAGTTCGCCGGTTCACGTCGCACTGATCGTGGGCGGCATCGTGGCCGTCGTCTCCGGCGTGGTCGGCACCTTCACCGTCATGCGCGGCCAGTCCTTTGCCGGCCACTCCCTCGCCGACATCGGGACGGCCGGCGGTTCGGCCGCCTTCCTGGTGGGGATCAGTCCTCTGTACGGCTTCGTGGCCATGAACCTGATCGCCGCCGGCGTCATGGAGATGATCGGCATTCGTCGACCGCGGGGACGTGACCTGGCCACCGGGATCGTCCTGGGCGCCGCCCTCGGGCTCGCCGCCCTCTTCCTCTACTGGGACACCACGTATTCGAGTACCACGGGTGCCACCATCAACGTGCTGTTCGGGTCGATCTTCGAGTTGCCTTCCTCGCTGGTGCCGGTCATCGCCACCTTGAGCGTTCTGGCCACCGGTATCGTCCTCGTCGCCTACCGGCCGCTCCTCCTGAGCTCGCTGAGCCCCGACCTGGCCTCCACCCGCGGCGTCCCCGTCCGCCTCGTCGGTATCGGCTACCTCATCGCTCTGGCACTGGCTGTGTCCCTTTCGGCCGTGACCATCGGCGCCATTCTCTCCACCGCGCTCCTGATCGGACCGGCGGCAACCGCCCTCCGCCTGACCAGGAGAACGGCGATGGCCATGGTGATCGCTGCGGCGGTGGGTATGGCCGCCACGTGGCTCGGTGTCCTCCTGGCCTACGACAGTTACTACTGGCTACCCCGACACCAGCCATGGCCGGTCAGCTTCTTCGTCGTCACCATCGTCTTCGCCTCCTATCTGACGGCCACCCTCTGCGTCGGGCGCTTTGCCCGTCACCAACCTCAGCCCGTGGCGGACGCGGTGACCTGATGTTCACCGGATTCATGGTCAATGCGTGGGAAGCGGCCACGATCGTGGCCGTGGTGGCCGGCGTCGTCGGATTCTTCACCGTGCTGAGAGGGTCAGCCTTCGCCGCCCATGCCCTGCCGAACGGTGCGTTCGCCGGTGCCGCCGGAGCCAGCCTCATCGGTGTCAATGTCATCGTGGGCCTCGGTGTCTTCGCCCTCCTGGGCGCCCTCACGATCGGCGGGCTGGGCCGGCGGGCCCGCCAGGACGTGGCCACCGCGTTGGCCATCGTCATGATGCTCGGTTTGGGGGCTCTCTTTCTGTCCATGACCACCGAGTACGCGCCGGAGATCTACTCCCTGCTCTTCGGTGAGGTCTTGGGCGTGAGCAGCAACGAACTCCTCCCCACGGCCGCCATCGGCGGACTGTGCATCGTCGCCGTCTTCGTCCTCTACCGGCCCCTCCTGCTCTCATCGGTCATGCCCGACGCCGCCGAAGCGCGCGGCGTCAAAGGCCGGCAGATGGATCTCACCTTCCTGGTCGTGATCGCCCTGGCCACGACGATGGCGGTCCCGGTGGTCGGTTCGCTCCTCATCTTCAGCCTGCTCATCGGCCCGCCGGCGGCGGCCCGCTCGTTCACGGACAGACCACTGCACGCCATGGGTCTGTCGGTGGTCTTCGCTCTGGGGACGGTCTGGGCGGCCATCGCCTTGTCCTTTGCCTCCAACCTGCCCATCGGGTTCCTGGTCGGAGGCGTCAGCGCCTGCTCCTACGCGTCCGGGCGGATCTGGACGGCATGGCGACGTACCAGGCGGGCGTCCTGAACAAATCGCCACCTCAACACAGATCGAGGTGCTCCAGGTTGTCCTTCCTGAGACTCCAGGGACTCGTCTCGATGTAGGGGGACGCCCTGCACCCGGGCTGAGGGCACCGGCTCACCACCCTGATCGTCTTCTCGTACCCGCCGGCTTTGGAGATCCAGGTGTTGCCGGCCTGGATGCTGTCAACGACGGTCTCAAGGGCATGATGAGAACGATCGTCGGTGCAGACGCCCTCGATATGGCGGTGGGTGAAATCGTCCGACAGAGCCTTGCGGATCCCGGTGACGATGTAGGTCGTCATGGAGTGTGGCCGGGCATGTCCCTCAGGACCCTGTACCGGTGGCGGGCGATCCCGACGGCGAGATCTTCGGTGGCGTCGTCCCACCACCGGTCGGGGAGGTCTCCGGCGTCCTCGGCCTTGGTGTCGTCCCACATGGACACCACATAGATCTGGCTCCGGCTCGCGCCCTCGCCCGATTCGAGACACAGCAGTCCGAGGAAGCCCGGATGCCCGGCGTATCTGGGGGCGAGCTCTCCGTCGAAGATCTCCAGAAACGGCGCCATCTGTTCCGCCGGTAGGTGAAACGTCAGCACCTTGGCGACGGTGGCCATGGACTCTCCGGGGTGGCGATCCGACTCAGATCCACGTCCGGGAACGCTACGTATCTATCTCTCACCATAGCCAGTCCAGATAGATTGATCGCGTGAAACGATCAATGGATCTCCAGCAACTGGAGCAGTTCGTGGCCGTGGCGGAGGAACGGAACTTCACACGCGCCGCCCTCCGTTGTGGCATCGCCCAATCGGCTCTGTCCACCTCGATCCGGGCCCTCGAGCGAAGTCTGGGTGCCGCGCTGTTCATCCGCACCACGCGGCGGGTCGAGCTGAGCGCGACGGGCCATGCACTTCTCCCCGAGGCTCAGCGGGTCCTGGCCGCCGCCGCGTCGGCACGCGACGTCGTGGATCGATCGGTGGGCCGAGTGCGGGGCAGCATTGCCATCGGCCTGGTGTGGGGAAGCGTCAGCCCCCTGCTCGCCTCGTATCGTCGGGACTTCCCCGATGTCGAGATCTCACTGAGGCAGGGCCTCTCGGTGGCTCTCGTCGACGACGTCGTGCGCGGTGGCTTGGACCTCGCCTTCGTTGGTCTCCCGCCACAGGGTTGGCCAGCCGGCATCCGTGTGGTCTCGACCCGATCAGAGCCCGTGGGGATCGCCTGCTCTCTCGGGCACAGCCTGGCGCAGCGGAAGAAGGTGGGAATCGCCCAATTGGCTGGCGAGGTCTTTGCGGCCGACCCGGGCGATGTGGCCAGCCACAGCGCAGTCACCGCTTTCTTCGCCCAGTCGGGCGTGGAGTACCGCACCGTCTTTCGCGTCGCCGACATTCCCAGCATGTTGGACCTGGTGGCCCACGGGCTGGCCATCTCTCTTCTGCCTAGGGCGGCGGCCGAATCGAATCCAGGCGTCTGCTACGTCCCCATCGAAGGGTTCTCACCCGCCTGCGACGCGGCCGTGATTACCGCGGACCGTCCCAATAGTGCCGCCACGCGGAGCTTTCTCGACACCCTGGACGGTCTTTCTTTCCAGTTGTGAGATCGATTACGAGCTTTTGTCGACCTTCTTCATGGCGCCGTATCCACGCTCGATGGCTACCGTGATGATGGCCTCGAAGTCTTTGTCCGTCAGGACGTGGGGAGTTCCCATCGAGGAAGCCCGCCAGTACAGCTCGGCCAGCCATTCGAGGAGTTCGAGGCGCTCGACGGCCTGATCCATGGTGGAGCCGTAAGCCACGGACCCGTGGTTCTGCATCATGGCGGCATTGCGCCCCTTGAGTGCTTCGATGACGTTGTCGGCCAGCTCCTGAGAGCCGAAGGTGGCATAGGCGGCCGTGCGGGGAGCCCCCCCCAGGCCCAGGCAGCTGTAGTGGAGGGCCGGCAACTCGTCGTGGCAACACGAGAGCGCGGTGGACGCCATGGCATGGGCGTGCGTGATGGCCAGGGCGTTGGTGGCAGCGTAGATGCCGGTGTGGAGCGGGACCTCTGACGTGGGGGCTAGGTCACCGTCCACCACGTTTCCGCCCAGGTCGATGACGGTGACCATCTCGGCGGTCACCGTGCCCAGGTCGGATCCCGTCGGGGTGACGGCGATAAGGTCCCCCTGCCGGGCCGAGATGTTTCCCGCTGTGCCGATGACCAACCCCTTCTCGGCCAGATGGCGGCTGGCGCTGGCCACAGCTTCTCGTTCGGCTGCCAAGAGCAGATCGCTCATTTTCCGTTCCTCTCCGAAAGCATTTCGGATCACGTTAGATCCACCGACATCGATCGCGCACCTCGGTGGCAGACGGCTGAATCGGGACGCCGTGCATCTCACTCCGAGAGCCGCTCTCATGACGTCTTTCGTCGCGGGCCATCGCGCTCTTCGAGGGCCCGGCGCAAGACGTCCGCTTCGGGGCCTGCGATCGTCTCGGCGAAGCGGACCAGAGCGGCATCGGGATCGCTCGTCGCCTCCAGCGCCTCGAGCATGAGGACGGCGGTGTGGGCGGCCCGCGTGCCCGTGGCGGCGAAGCGGATCGTCCGACCGTCCATCCTCCGCCGGACCAGTCCCTTACGGGCCAGGCGGTCGAGGACAGTGGCCACTGTCGTGTAGGCGTAGCCGGGAAGAGCGTCGGCCACCACGCGTCCGGTCAGCTCGCCGGCCGGTTCCTCCCAGAGGATCTCGATCACCCGCCGTTCGAGCTCTCCCCGTTCCGCCCTCCCGCACTTGCATTGCGCGCAGGTGCACGACTCGCAGGAGCACCTCGGGTTGTCGCATGTCATGGTCACACTCACGGGAGATTCATCCTTTCGGGGATGGGCAGCGACGGTCGTGTTCTCGGTGGTATCGGCATGTGGTCAGACCATGAGGACGAGCATGTACCCCATCGTCAGGCACATGGTGATGTGGCAGGCGACCTCGAGCCGGGGGGCGAGCCACTGCTGCTCGTCGCCCCCGGATTCCCGCCCGCCATCCGGGCCGGCGCCGCCCACCGCACTGAGAGCCATCTGGCGGGGTGAGAACTCCGTGATCGAATCGAGCTGCCAAACGGCGGAGACCAGCAGGACGACGATGATGAAGAGGGTGAGGCCCGGATCACCGGCGCCCGCAGGTGGCCCTGACATCATCGACGAGCCGGTGCTCGACGGCGCCGTGATGGGCATGCCCAGCCAGTACATGTAGAGCATGGCGCAGCTCATGAACATGTGGATCAGATAGTGTGAGAGGTGGTGCACGTGGTCCGCATCGGTCCCCTCAACCCCGCGCTGGCGGACGAAGTGGACGCTCAAGGCCAGGAACCACGCGGCGATGGCCCCGAACACGATCTCCCAGAAGGCGTCGGGAAACAGGTTCCAGCGGGGGACGAGCATCCCGACCATGGCCGACCCCATCAGGACGTGGGCGATGTTGACGTCCTGGTGAGTGCGCCGTCCCCAACGCCTTGCCACGGCCAATCGTCCGATGCAGTACACCGAAACGGCGACCATGAGCACGGCGAAGCCGTAGGCCAGCCATGTCGGGTGGGCCATGGTCAGCCCGCCCCCACAACGACGGCGGAGGCCACCGACCCGGCCGGAGACGCCGTATTGGGAACGGGGCGGGGACGCAGGGGCCAGAAGGCCAGCGCCAACAGGATGAGGGGAGGCCCCGAGTTGGGGTCGGTGGCGCCACCGGCGAGGATCATGCCGAAGTTCTCACCCACCACCCAGACGACGAGGGCGGTCACGACAGCCACGACGAGGGTGGCCCGGGCCGCCGGGGCCGGGAGATAGACGCCGTAGGCCACCAGGAGGCAGATCAGTGCGAACACGACGGCCACGACGATGCCCCGGTGGGCCACCAGCGATGCGGCGTGGCGGTCGATGGCCCCCAGCCACCGGGGCTGTCCCGAGTCGAGGCTGTCGATGAGGTCGTGGACTCCTTGGGGGGAGCGGCCGGAGCCGAGCAGGGTGAGGAGGGCCATGCCGATCCAGACCACCGCCCAGGTGGCTCTCGCCGCGTTCACGCCGACGGCCCGGGCCGCCACGAACCGGGGGGTCGTTGTGGTCCGGTCCGTCGGCCACAGCAGGACGGCCAGGAGGGCGTAGTACAGGACGGCGCCCGGTCCGCCACCGATCGGGGTACCGACGCCGTGCAGCACGCCGCCCAGCCCCTCGCCGAACCACCAGACAGCCAGAGCCCAGACGACGGAGGCGCCCAGAGCGGCCTTCAGGGTGGGCCTCCAGGCGATGCCGAGACCGAGGAGGATCTGGATGAAGGCGAAGGCGGAGTCGGTGACCACGGCGTGGTGGTCGACGACCGAGGCGTTCCATGTGATGGTCCGGGCCACGACGGAGGGATTACCCGCCGCCACGCCGTCGAGCATCCCGCTGAATCCGCGGGAACCTGCGGTGAACATGAAGGGCTGGAGCTGGAGGACGCCGTCGAGCAGCCACACCGAGGCCAGGGCCAGCTGGAGGACGCGGCGCCCGTCCGGGGGCCGCCAGGCGCGCTCTCCGGCGGTCTCGGTTCCGACCGTCGGTGTGGCGCCCGCCGTGTTCGCCGGCTCGTTCATGGTGGACAGGCCCCGTCCCTTCGCCCGCCCGACCGGGACCCACTCCCGGCCTGGCGGTCGAGCCGCTCCCGGAAAGCCCCGGGATTGACTACTACAACACGTAGTATCACTACCAGGACCGCCCCGGGATGGCAAGTGCGTGTTCCTGTGCGTGTGCCGGTGCCGTGGCCGTGCGTCTACGCTCCGTCGGTATCGAGGGGCGCCGTGCCCGCTCATGGCGGTCGTTCCCCGGGGCACATACACGCTGAACGGACCGGAGCCGATGTCGTGACCGCCACCCAGGTGACTGAGAGGCAGGTGTCGGAGGAAGCCGTGGTCTCGGTGGCCATCGGCGGCATGACCTGTGGCGCCTGCGCCGCCCGGATCGAGAGACGGCTCAACGACCTCGAAGGCGTCTCCGCCACGGTCAATTACGCGTCGGAGCGGGCGCGGGTCGTCCTCTCGTCCGGCCGACCGGTCGACTGTCTGGTCGACGAGATCGAGTCCGCCGGCTACACGGCCGAGCTCGTGGCCGACACCGATGAGGAGACCGGTCACTCCGTCGAGGCGGATCGGCGCGTACGAACCCTCGGCCGCCGGTTGGTGGTGTCGGCCCTCGTCTTCATGCCCCTGTGCGACCTTTCAGTCGCCTTCTCGCTCGTCCCGCTCCTCCGGTTCCCCGGTTGGCAATGGCTCCTCGTCGGGCTGGCCAGTCCGGTGCTGACATGGGCGGCGTGGCCCTTCTACAAGGCCGCCGTCCGCAATGGTCGCCACCGGACGTTCACCATGGACACCCTGGTGTCTCTCGGTATCGTGGCCGCCACCGGCTGGTCGCTCTACGCCATGTTCTGGCGGGACACCGACCGGACTCCGAGGTCGTGGATCTTCGTTCTGGCCCACCAATCGGGGGGCGCCATCTACCTCGACGTGGCTGCCGGCGTCACCACCTTCCTCCTGGCGGGGCGCTACTTCGAGGCGCTGTGCAAGCGGCGTTCGGGAGACGCCCTGCGGTCACTGGCGGCGGTCGGCGCCAAGGACGTGGCCGTGCTCGGCGCCATGGACGTGGAACGACGCGTCCCGGTCTCGCGGCTCGAGGTCGGTGACCGGTTCGTCGTGCGTCCGGGGGAGACCGTCGCCTCCGACGGCGAGGTGATCCTCGGACACTCGGCCATCGATCGCAGCGCCATGACCGGGGAATCTCTACCCGTCGACGTGGCGCCCGGCGACGCCGTCACCGGCGGGACGGTGTCAATCGGGGGTCGGTTGGTGGTGCGAGCGACGCGGGTGGGAAGCGACACGCAGCTGGCTCACATGGTGCGCCTGGTCGAGAACGCCCAGAACGAAAAGGCTGCCGTCCAGAGGCTGGCCGACCGGATATCGGGCATCTTCGTCCCCGCTGTCTTGACCGTCTCGGTCCTCACCCTGGCGGGGTGGCTCGTGCTGGGCGGCTCCTCCGAGCAGGCATTCAGTGCCGCCATCTCGGTCCTGATCATCGCCTGCCCGTGCGCGCTCGGTCTGGCCACGCCGACGGCTCTCCTCGTCGCCTCCGGCACCGGCGCCCGTCTCGGCATCTTCTTCAAGGGATATCAGGCACTCGAGGCCTCACGTCAGGTTGACACCGTGGTCCTCGACAAGACGGGGACCGTCACCGAGGGGAGGATGTCGGTCACCGACATCGAATGTGCACCCGGGGTCGAGCGCGCCTTGCTCCTGCGCTGGGCGGGAGCGCTCGAGCAGGCGTCCGAGCACCTCGTGGCCAAGGCGATCGCCACTGCCGCACAAGAGGAATTGGGAAGCCTGCCTCCGGTCGACGGGTTCGTGGCCCGGTCCGGGGTCGGTGCCAGCGGCATGGTCGACGCCCATGAGATCTCGATCGGGAAGGCCGCGCTCTTCGCCGACCACTCGGTCACCGTGCCGGCCAACGTGGCGGCGCGATGTGCGGCGTGGGAGGCCATGGGACGCACCACGGCCATCGTGGGAAGCGACGGCGTGGTGATCGGGGCGGTGGCGATCGCCGACACGATCCGACCGTCCGCCGCCTCCGCCGTCGGACAGCTCCAGCAACTGGGCCTCCACTGCGTTCTTCTGACCGGGGACAACGAACTCACCGCCCACGCCGTCGGAGCGGCCATCGGGGTGACCGATGTCGTCGCCAATGCCCTTCCGACGGAGAAGGTCGATGTCATTGGTCGCCTCCAGAGAGAAGGGCGTTCGGTGGCCATGGTCGGCGACGGTGTCAACGACGGGCCGGCGTTGGTCAGCGCCGACCTCGGTCTCGCCGTCGGATCGGGCACCGACGTGGCCATCAACGCCGCCGATCTGATCATCGTCCGTGACGACCTTCGCGTCGTCGTCACGGCCGTCACCCTGGCTCGCCGCACCCTGAAGACGATCCACGGCAATCTGGCATGGGCCTTCGCCTACAACGTGGCGGCGATTCCCCTCGCCGCCTGCGGGCTCCTCAATCCCCTCATCGCCGCGGCCGCCATGGGGCTGTCGTCGGGATTCGTGGTGTGGAACAGCTCGCGGCTCCGGCACGTGACCGTGAACGAGGCAGCCGGCGATACGGCCGGGTCGGTCGTCGGCCCCGGTCGGGCGAAGACCGAACCCCAGGGTGCGGGCGCAGCCGGTGCGACCCGAGAACGCACCTCACAGGCCCATGCCATGCGCTAGTCGCCGGCTGGCCGGCGACGCATTGCCGACTCCGCGGGGTCGGCGGCGCCGACGGACAGGCATTGTCCTCTCGTGCGTGCTGTCGGCACTGGTCGCAGGCGGTCTGTACGCGGCGCTGACGGAGTCCGGCACCGCCGTCAGCTCCCCACTGGTCGATCAGACGGGCCGGACCGCTCCGGTCTTCTCTCTTCCCGACCTGGTGGCGCCGGACAAGAACATCTCGCTGGCGGACTTCCGCGGTCGGGACCTGGTGGTGAATTTCTGGGCATCGTGGTGCGGACCGTGCAAATCGGAGATGCCATTGCTCGAGTCCGCCTACCGCGCCGAGCATGGCCGGGTGAGCTTCCTGGGTATCGACAGCAACGACACCCGGAATTCGGCCGTCGCATTCCTCGCCGATGTCCATGTCACCTATCCGGCGGCGTCCGACGCCCACGGATCGGTGGCGAGTAGGTACCGTCTCTTCGGCTTACCGACGACGGTGTTCATCTCTCCCCGCGGAAAGATGTTGGGCCGACACATAGGACAGCTGAACGCCACCACACTGAAGGCGGCTCTGCGCCAGGCGTTCGGGATCTCGGGCGCAGCGTCGGTGCCATGACGGACGATCACGTCGGGAGGCGGCCCGGGTCCTTCATCGCTAGGATGTGCCCTGGTGAGCGAGCGCGTTGACCGTCAGTTGCGCATGCGGGACCCCTAGACGTGCCCACCTCCTGGCGTGTCGTCACGATCGACCATCACGATCCGATCGCGCCGTTCGAGGATGTCGTCCGACTCATCGACGTGGTGGGCACGGCGACCGGAGCCGCCTACGGGCGCAGCGACGTGGTGGAGGCACTCCACGAGCACCAACCGGCGGCGGTGGCGGTGTCGTCGGGGAAGCTGGTGGGCGCCGTGGTGGCGCGGGTGTGCGGGTCCGACGCCCATCTGCTCGTGCTCGCGCTCCATCCCGAATGGCGTAACCGCGGGATCGGCTCTGCTCTCTTGAAGGCGCTCGACCAGGAGATCATCCATCGCGGAGCCCGTCGGCTGCTGGCCCTCATGCACACCGGCCACGTGGGCGAGTTGGCCTTCGCCAATCAGGGATTCTCGTGCGTCGAAAGCCTTCACCTCTACGAGCGAGCCGCGTCGATGGTTCCCGAGGAACTCGCCGTGGTGGAACGTTACGGCGGGCACTTCCCCCCGCCCGGTCTCTGGGATGCCATGAAAGGGTTCTCGTCGACCAAGGACCTGCTCGAGCGCACCGTCGTGACGCCGTCATCGCGCCGGGAACTGGCTGACCAGATCGGCCTCGTCCCGCCCTCCGCCGTCCTCCTCTTCGGTCCCCCGGGGACGGGCAAGACCTCTTTCGCCCGGGCGATCGCCTCGAGGCTGTCATGGGCCTTCGTCGAGCTCCACCCGTCCCTTCTCGGTCACGGCATCCAGGGGGCGACGGCTCTGCGCCAGGCGCTCGACGACCTGCACGGGGTGGAGCGGTTGGTGTGTTTCATCGACGAAGCGGACGAGATCGTCCCCGACCGCGCCGGACGACCCCAGAATCAGGCTCTGGTGAACGAGCTGCTCAAGTCCATTCCGGCGTTCAAATCGCGACCGGGACGCCTGATGGTGATGGCGACGAACTCCGTCGCCGCCATCGATCCCGCCATGCTCCGACCAGGACGCTTTGACCTGATCATTCCCGTGGGGGCACCCGACGAATCGGGTCGGGCCGAGCTCGCTGCCGAACTGGTGCCCTCGGGCGAGGCCGACGTCGTGGCGGCCCGAACGGCCGGTTTCACACCTGCCGACTTCGCTCTGGTGGCCCAGCGAAGCGCCCAGCGCGCCTTCGACAGGGCGGTGGTAGGCGGCGACCCCCGGGTGACCTCCGCTGACGTCCTCGAGGCGGTGGCCGCCACCCGGCCGTCGGTCAGCAGTGACGCCATCGAGCGGTTCGAGGTCGAATCCCGGGCGTACGCGCGTCTCTGATCCACCGGTGCGGTTGACGCACTCCGAGGGGATCTGAAGCGTCGGTCCATGGCCCTTCATCATCGGCGCCGCCCGCGTTTATGGCGAAGCGGGGATCTGCAATGATGCGGCGACAGTGACGCGTCGAGGCCGGCGGGCCACGGGGAGTACGCGATGCCGGGAATGAGCCGCCTTGAGACCAGGAACTCGGTGGTCCTCTCGGCATTCCATACTGCTCTGTTGCACCAGCTCCTCGTCATCGGACTGGCCCTCGTTCTCCTGTCGTTGGCGTGGAACATCCTCCGGACGGTTCAGTACAGGCGTTCCACCCGGACAGCCGAAGAGGCGGCGGATCCGACCACACCGGTCGCGCCGGCCGAGCCTTCGGCTCGCCGGGTGCTCCGCATCGGTTTCGGACTCCTCTGGATGCTGGACGGACTGCTCCAGCTCCAGTCGGCCATGCCGCTCAGCCTGCCGACCGGGGTCCTCCAGCCGTCAGCGGCATCCTCACCCGGTTGGGTCCAGCATGTCGTGAACATCGGGGTGACCATTTGGACGGACCATCCCGTGCAGATGGCCGCGGCAGCCGTATGGCTCCAGCTCGGGATCGGGGCCGCACTTCTCCTGGCCCCTCGTGGTCGGTGGTCCCGGTTCGCCGGGCTGATGGCGACAGGATGGGGCCTTGTCGTCTGGGCGTTCGGTGAGGCCTTCGGCGGGATCTTCGCCCACGGCGCCTCTTGGCTCTTCGGTGCTCCCGGCGCCGCCCTCTTCTACTGCCTGGCCGGCGTCCTGGTGGCCCTGCCCGAGTCGGCGTGGTGGAGCCCGAAGCTGAGCCGGCTGATCCTGCGCGCCGGTGGAGCGTTCCTCGTCGCCATGGCTGTGCTCCAGGCCTGGCCCGGTCGGGGTTTCTGGCAAGGTTCGTCGCCGGGGGGGAAGGCGGGGACCCTGACGGACATGGTCCGCCAGATGGCCCACACCGCCCAGCCCAGCTGGCTGTCGGCGGCGATCCGGGCCTTCGGACGCCTCGACGCGTCTCACGGGTGGGGCGTGAATCTCGCCGTCGTCGTCCTGCTGGCGGCGACCGGCGTGGCCTTGTGCACGGCCAGGGTGGAGGTGGTGCGGCCGGCCGTGTACGGGGCGGTCGCCCTCTGTGCCGGCGTTTGGGTCCTCGTCCAGGACATGGGGTTCTTCGGCGGCGTCGGCACCGACCCCAACAGCATGGTGCCGACGGTGGTCGTTCTCGTCTCGGGATATCTGGCCCTGGCTGCGGTGACGGTGACGGTGACGGTGCCCGTGGCGGTGCCCGTGGCCGTGTCGAAAGCAGTCAGGCCCGACCGCACCTCGCCCGTCCCCGAAGTCACGGTCCCGACGGATCGGAGACCGTGGTGGGACCGGGTGGCCCCCGGTTACCTCACCCGGGCTCTGGCCACGGTGGCGGCCCTGGCCGTGGTACTCGTCGGCGCGGTACCGATGGCCTCGGCATCGATCAACCCGAACGCCGACCCCATCCTGGCCGACGTCGTGGACGGCACGCCGAACGTCGTCGACATTGCGGCGCCGGCGTTCCGGCTCGTCGACCAGAACGGGCGGACCGTCTCGCTCTCGGACCTCCGGGGCCGGACGGTGGCCCTCACCTTCCTCGACCCGGTGTGCACCTCGGACTGCCCGCTGATCGCCCAGGAATTCCGCGATGCGAACGCCCTGCTCGGGTCCGATGCCGGACAGGTGGTCTTCGTGGCCGTGGTGGCCAACCCCATCTACCGGTCCACGGCTTTCACGCGGGCCTTCGACCGCCAGGAGGGCCTCGATCTCATGCGGAATTGGCTGTACCTCACCGGCTCGCGCTCGGCGCTCGAACATGTCTGGGACCAGTACGGGATCGTGGCCGACGTGGCCCCGGCCGGTGCGATGATCGCCCACAGCGACCTCGCCTATCTGATCGACGCCCGTGGCCGCACCCGCGAGGTCCTCAGCACCGATCCCGGCGACGGCTCGGCGACATCGTCGTCGTCGTTCTCCGTGTACCTGGCCAACGCCCTCCGGCGCGTCGTCCACGCGTGAGGCGGCCGAGGGCCCGTTCCCCGCTCGCCGGTCTGTTGGCGTCCTTGGTGGCCGCTGCCTGCCTGGCCGGTTGCTCGAGCCCCAGGGCCGGGATCACCGGCGCCTCCCCGGTCGCCGCGGCGGTGGTAGCCGTACCACTCGGTTCCACCATCTCGACCTCGACGGGCGAGCTGGCCGTGGTGGCCATGGGGACACCCCGCCATCTGCTCGACACCTTCTGGCAGATGTTCTATCGCCCGCCCGATGCGTCGCCGTGGACGCTGGTGACGCCACCGGGCGTCGCCGACAACGGTGGTCTGGTGGCCAGCTTCGCCACCCGCCCGTCCGGTGGCGCGTCCGTGCTCGCCGGCTTCGAGCCGAGCCAGTACCTGGCCTTCTCGCCGGTGGCCCTGAGCCGGGACGAGGGCCGGTCGTGGTCGCCCGGTCTCGTTCCCGGTCGCCTGGCCGCCGTGCCCGACGCCGTGGCGGAGTCCTCGGGCGACGAGGCGCTCGCCCTGCTGCACACAGCCGGTGGAGGCGAGGTCTACCGGAGTACCGGGAACCCCACCGACTGGTCGGAGGTCGTCGGTCGAGGGGCACTGGCGTCGTCGGCGGCGGGCCGGGTTTGCGGCGTCGGGAGGCTCACGGCCGTCGCCGTCGACGCCATCCGGGGCCCGTTGGTGGGCAGCACGTGCGCGTCGAAGGGTGTGGTGGGCATCTTCGGGCTGACCGCCGGCGCCTGGCGGCTGATCGGACCCCGGGTCCCGGCACCTTCGGGGTCGGGACCGACCACGGTGGTGCGACTCGTCGACGCTGGGGGGATGGTCAGCGGGCTGGTGGCGCTGACCGCCTCGTCGACCACCCGCCTGATCGCAGTGGCGGCGTTGGCCGGGGGGAGCTGGTCACGCTCGGCGCCCCTCCGGTTGGCCCGCGGCGGCCGCATCGTCTCCACCGGCGTGGAACCGGGGGGCGGGTTCGTGGTCCTCGCTTCCCGGCCGCACCGGCCGCCCACCCTCGAGGTGGAGACGGACCCCGGTGGAGGGTGGCATTCCCTGCCCCCCCCACCCCGGGGAACGGCGGCGGTGGCGGTGGGGACCGGCGGCGAGGTGGACGCCCTCTCCGTCGCCTTGGTGCAACTCACCGACTGGCGGCTCGACGCCGCCGACGGCACGTGGGCCAAGATCGATACCGTGACGGTGCCCATCCAGTTCGGTTCCTCCTCGTGAGAAACGGCTTCGACCGGAGCGGGAGGTGAGGCCGCCGCCATGTCGTACCTGACCGCACACTGGGCGTTCGACCCGTTCCTCGTCGTGGTGGCCATCGTGGTCCTGGCCCACGAGACCGGTCTGGCGCGGCTGCGCGCCCGATCCGACCCCCGGCGCACGAGGCGGCGTCGCCGGCGCTCACTCGTCTTCTACGCCGGGCTGGCCTGCCTGCTGGTGGCCGTGGAGTCGCCCATCGACTACTGGTCGAGGGACTACTTCTTCGTCCACATGATCGAGCACATCCTCATCGCCTTCTACGCCCCCATCCTGATCGTGGCCGGAGCGCCGTGGATCCCCCTTCTGTTTTCACTGCCGGTGGGGATGCGACGCCGTCTGGGGAGAACGGTTCTCCTCGGCCACTGGGCGCGTCCGCTTCGGGGCTTCGGCCGGGCGTTCATGAACCCGTGGACCGCACTGGTCGCCTTCAACGCCGCCATGGTGCTCTGGCACCTCCCCGGGCCGTTCGACCTGGCCGAGAACAACGAGGTCGCGCACATCTGGCTGATGCACGCCAGCTTCCTTGTCACCGGCGTCCTCTTCTGGCTCCAGATCATCCCGTCGCACCCGCTGAGGCCCCGGGCATCGTTGTTCTGGCAGGGCGGGGCGATCGTCGCCACCAACGTCATCATGTTCGTTCTGGCCATGTCCCTGAGCATCTTCTCGAGCTCTTCGTGGTATCCCGTCTACGCCCACATCCCGGGGGTCTCGCTGGCGCCGTTCGCCGACCAGCAGATCGGCGCCGCCATCCTGTGGGTGTGCGGTGACTTCTGGGCCTACCCGGCGCTGATCGTCGTCCTCCGCCGGGCCATCGTGGAGGAGGGTGGCCTGTCCAACGTGCTCGAGCGCGTGGTGCACCGTCTGCCGAGTCCGACGCCGCCCCGGCGGACGATCGTTGACGAGGGACCCAACCGGGCCTAGGGTCACCGCCGTAGCGACCGGGTCCGACCTGGTCCTGGCAGGACAGGGTCGGGTCCCGTGGGGGAGACAGGGGGCAGTATGGCGGTGGCCGTGTCTGTCTGGGCCGTGCGGGGCTGAGGGTGGGACGAGGAGGTCGGCTGGCCATCGTCGGTGTCCTTCTGGGTATCGCCGTGGGCCTCGTCGTCTTCACCGTCATGGCCTTTCTGCGGTCGTCGCCACCGACGGTCGATTTCGCCACCGGGCACCAGGCGGGGGCGCCCGTCGACCTCACCGTGCAGACGGTGGGTTCCATCGGCTTCGGTCCCCATCCGACCTGGGTGTCGTACCTCACGAAGGCCCCGGACGGTCAATGGGTCCACACCACGTTGTGGGACCTTCCGGCCCACACCCGGATCAATGTCACCGTCGATCAGTATGACGGGGGCTCGCCGCTGCGTAACCAGCAGTTCGGCCAGGTGATCGGCACCATCGGAGGCGACGCCACGTTGAACGGGAAGACGTTCCGTGTCATCAACGCCAATAACGGCAACGGCGTGGCCCACACCTTCGCCATCCCCACCCTGGGGATCAGCGTGCCGCTCTACGCCAACAACGGCAGCGCCAACCTCTGTGCCGTGGCGCCGTGCACGTTCAAGTCGCCTCATAACATCGTGAAGTTCTCTTTCATGACCCCGGGTCCGGGTCAGTACCCGTGGCAGTGCTTCCTGCCTTGCGGGCTCGGCTTCCTGTACGGGAACGGGGGACCGATGCAGACGATCGGCTACATGGACGGGTTCCTCAAGGTGGTGGCGTGAGCCAGGGCACCGAGACCCACCACTTCCGGCGGCTGATCGCCATCTGGGTGGTCCTGTCGGTCGCCCTCGACCTCGTCTTCTACTTCGCCGTCGGCCCCCACGTGCCCCCGGGGGACATGACGTCCTCGGCCGGAGGGGCCCAGTTCGACTTCAACGTCCTGTTCCTGATCGCCTTCCCGGTGATGTTGGCCGTATGGGTGTACTGGGCCTACGCCCTCATCGTGTGGCGGGGGTCGCGGGCCGGCGCCGAAGAGCCCGAAGGAGGGCCGAGAGCGCGCGGCCATCTCGGAGTCCAGATCGGTTGGATCACCACCACCACGGTCATCGTGCTCGGCGTGTTCATCTTCGGCACGGTCGAGCTCGTGGTGCCCGCCGGGGCCGGTGGAGGCGAGGGGCCGAGCCCCATCTGGACACCCACGTCGCACGACGTCCTGCCCATCCAGGTCATCGCCCAGCAGTGGGAATTCACCTACCGGTACCCCACGTTCGGGGGGTTCGAGACGAGGCAGCTGATGATCCCGGACGACACCACCATCGCCTTCCACGTGACCTCGCTCGACGTCATCCACTCCTTCTGGGCCTATCAGCTCGGGGTGAAGGCCGATGCCAACCCGGCCGAGGACAACATCGCCTACACCACGACGAAGCAACTCGGGCAATTCACCGT
The DNA here is from genome assembly GCA_963800065.1 of uncultured Acidimicrobiaceae bacterium. GTDB lineage: Bacteria > Actinomycetota > Acidimicrobiia > Acidimicrobiales > UBA8190 > CAWJFJ01. Next base: position 421,694 of record CAWCZO010000008.1, read on the forward strand.
TCGGTGCTCGGAGTTGTGCGGCCTGTGGCACGGAGCCATGTACGACTACGGGCGGGTCCTCCCCAAGTCCCAGTTCTTCGTCTGGGCCCAGACGACGGAGCGCCAGAACGCCGCCAACACCAAGAACCTGCCGGCGTTCTCCTACACCTACATCCCTGATGCGAACGGTGCCGACGGCGGTCTGTACCCCGACAACGTGGACCAGTACAGCAAGGTGGAACAGTACGGCGCCACCAATCCGAGCCAGTAGGAAGGACGACCGCAGGCATGGCAATCGGCACGCATGAGTCGATCGGAGCCGAGCGATCGGGTGACGTGCCGCCCCCGGTCCCCGCCCGTCGCCGCCCGGGCTGGCTCGGCCCCCACGCCGGCCGGGCCCTCGTCGGAGCCGTCGCCGGCTACGCCTTCGGTCACTGGATCGGCAACGTCATCGCCGGCGGGTACATCAACGTGCAGGGGAGTGGCCAGAACGACGTGGCCATCGTCCTCGGCCTGTCGATCGGCGTGGTGGGCTGGCTCGCCGGCGCCGGGATGCTGGACTACCCACTGGCCAAGGTGGTCGGACGCGAGCCGTTGCCCCCCACGCCGTCGAAGAGCTGGACCCGCTACTTCGGTCCCGCCCTGGACCACAAGATCATCGGCCTCCAGTACACGTTCGTCGTGCTCCTGTTCTTCTTCACCGGTGGTCTCATGGCCATGGGCATCCGGACCGAGCTGCTGAACCCGACGAACCACGTCTTCGGTCCCGGCACCTATATCGCCCTGGTCGGTGAGCACGGGACGATCATGATGATGATGGCGTCGTCGATCGTCATCGGTCCCCTGGGGAACTGGCTGGTTCCCCTGATGATCGGGTCGCGGCGGATGGCCTTCCCGCGTGTCGAGTCCTTCTCGCTGTGGATCTTCGCCGCCGGGTACCTGGTCATCCTGAGCGCACTTCCGCTGGGGGGTTTCCCGACCGGGTGGACCGGCTATGCACCGCTTCAGACGCAGGCCACCGGGGGGATGGACTCCTATCTGGTGGGCTTCGCCGTCATCGGCATCGGGATGATCTGCGCCGGGTTCAACCTCCTGGCCACCATCGTCAACTACCGCGCCCCGGGCATGACCTGGGGCCGGGTTCCCATCTTCGTGTGGTCGATCCTGGCCACCGCCGCCCTGCTCACCCTGGCCACCCCCACGCTGGTGGCCGCCGGACTGTTCGGTGTCCTCGACCGGACGGCCCAGACCGCCTTCTTCGTGAACGAGCACGGTGGGAGCTCGTACCTGTGGGAGAACCTCTTCTGGTTCTTCGGCCATCCCGAGGTCTACATCATGGCCCTGCCGGGCTTCGGCATCGTCGCCGAGATCTTCCCGGTGTTCACCAGAAAACCGCTCTTCGGCTACCGGATCGCCGCCGCCGGAATGATCGGGGTGTCGCTGCTGTCGTTCTTCGTCTGGCAGCACCACCTGTTCGACAGCGGGATCAACCCCGACATGCGGCCGCTGTTCATGCTCACGACAGAGCTGATCTCCATCCCCACGGGGTTCATCTTCCTCAACACCATGGGGACGCTGTGGAAGGCCAAGATCCGCTACGAGGTGCCCATGCTCTTCGCCCTGGCCATGGGCTTCAACTTCCTCATCGGAGGGATCTCCGGCGTGTTCCTCTCGGACGTGCCCGTCGACGTCACCGTCCACGGGAGCTTCTTCGTCCTGGCCCACTTCCACTACACGATCATGGGCGGGATCGTGTTCGCCTTCTTCGGCGGTCTGTACTACTGGCTCCCCAAGATGACGGGGAAGACGATGAACAAGCGGCTCGGGAAGTGGCATTTCTGGACGATGTTCATCTTCTTCAACCTGACCTTCTTCCCCCTCTTCCTGGTCGGGCTGCTCGGCCAGCCCCGGCGCGTCTTCGAGTACGCCCAGAACCTCCAGGCGCTGAACGATTTCTCCTCGGTGAGCGCCTTCCTCCTGGGTGCCTCGTTCCTCATCTTCGTGGCCAACTTCGTGTGGTCGATGTTCATCGACCCGAAGCCGTCCCCCGCCAACCCGTGGAACTCGCTGGGACTCGAATGGCAGACGCCGGTGCCCATTCCCGCCTACAACTTCACCCGCATCCCGGTGGTGCTGGCCGACCCCTACCACTACGGCCGGGGTGATTCCCAGCCCGTGGCCGACCTCGGTCCCCGGACCCTGGTGCTCTCGGGAGCGGTTCCCCCCGATCCGCCCGTCGCATCCGGATCGGACGGGGCGCCGGGCCAGGAGGGCGCCACCGACCCGAGGCCACCGATCGCATGACGACCGAACCCACCTACGGCGACGACTACATGGCCTTCGAGGCGCCGGCGTTGATCGAGACGCCGGAGGAGATCGAGTACGAGATGCGGTCGGCCGAAGGTGCCATGTGGACCGGTGGGCACCTGGTGATCGGGATCGGGGCCTTCTTCTTCGCCTCGTTGGCCTTCGCCTACTTCTACCTGCGGTCGACGAACAGCGAGGAACTCTGGCGACCCGGCCACATCACGGCCCCCACCGGTATCGGAGCGGCGATCTTCGCCGTGGCGGTGGCGAGCGCGTTGTTGAACCGCTACGGGACCGTGCGACTGCGACGGGGCGAGACCCTCGATTGGGAGGTGGCCGGCTGGATCACGGTGGCCGGTGGGCTCACCGCCCTGGGGCTGCAGATCTGGGAGTTCACCAAGTTGCCCTTCTTCCCCGGCTCGAGCGGATACGCATCGTGCTTCGTCGGATGGGCGGTGATGAACATCGCCCTGCTCCTGGCCGGGCTGTACTGGCTCGAGACGCTGCTGGCCCGCTGGCTGCGGCTGCGCCGGGCCGTGGTCGAGGACGGCGGGCCGGTGCGCTCGACGGCACCGGTGGCCCGATTGTTCCGGGCCAACCTCGAGGCGTGCTGGTACTTCTGGGCCTTCCTGGCCTTCGTGAACCTGTTCTTTTGGATATTGTTCTACGTGATCTGACGAAGGGGTGGTGGACCATGGTCGGGACTAGCAGCCTCGTCGGGGCCCAGGTCCTCACGTTCGCCATCCCCATCGGGACGTTCACCGTCGTCTGTTTGTGGTTCTTCTTCCAACGCCGTCCGAACCGGTGAACGGGAGGGCCGCCGCCGAGCGGTCCGGGGCGGGACCCGAGGAGCAGATCGGCGAGCGGATGAGGCGAGTGCGGCCGACCCTCGTGGTTCTGGCCCCCGTCGTCCTCCTGGTGGCGTTGGTCCCCCCGCTGTCCTCGGAGGCCAGACGGGTCGAGGCCTTCGAAGCTCTGCAGTTCGCCCTTCTGGCCGTCGCCGTCCCTGCCCTCGTGGCGCTGGGTGCCCCGTGGCACCTTCTGGGCCTGACGGCGCCGTCCACCGGCGCCGCTGATGCCGAAGGGGTGTCCATCGTCGACCGCCCGCTCGTCGCCGACCGGGTGGCGGCCGCCCGCCGCCGGCACCCCGAACCGTGGCGCGCCGTCGCCTGGCTGCTCGTCGAGATGGCCGCCGTGGTGGCGTGGCGTGTTCCCGTGAGCGTCGACGCCCTGGTCCGTCACGGCTGGTTGGCGGTGGTGGAGGCCGTCACCCTGGTGGCGGCGGGGACCGGACTGTGGCTCGAGCTGGTGACCTCGCCTCCGCTGACGCCGCGGCTGGCCCGCCCCCGGCGGATCGCTCTGGCCGCACTGGCCATGTGGACCATCTGGGTGACCGCCTACCTGGTGGGGCTGTCGCACGCTTCGGTGTACCGGGCCTTTCCCCACACCGCCGGCCACGGCCTCAGCGTGGCGGCCGATCAGGCCATCGCCACCTGGATCCTGTGGTTCATCTCTCTGTGCGCCTTCGTCCCGGTGATCTTCTCCAACCTCTTCGTCTGGCTGCGTGGCGACGATGACACCGATGAGGCGCTGTACCGGCTCCTGCGTGACGGAGGGCGTCCTACGTCGAGAGGTTGATTAGGGGGAGAGTGGCTCGCAACGACTTGTCGGCGGCGTGTATCTCGGCGGCCGCCTTCTGGCGGTCGGCCGTCATCAGGTGTTCGTAGTCGAGGAGCTGGGCCCGGGCTTTGGCGTTCGGGCCGTTCGTCAGGGCTTGGATGGTCTCGATCGCCCCGAGAGCATCGGACGTAGTCCAGACGGTGGCGGTGTTCAGTGCGTCGCCGACACGGTTCCCGGCGGTCCCGCCTGGGGACTCGATGTCCGACAGGTCGTAGATGGACTGGTCGGTGAGTGAGCAGGCATCCTGGTCGTCGCGCAGCAGCCCCGGAATCTGCGCCCGGTGGGCGGCGGTCAAGACACCCGAGGTCTCGTCGGAGTAGAGCGTCAGCGCCTCGCCGACGGCGAAGACACAGGGGGCGACATCGGTGTTGATCTCACCTATGACCGTGGTCTCGGCCTGGATGTCGGTCGCCCGCGACGCTTGGGTGGGGAGGTCGCTGACGACGGCGGCGGCCAGGACCACCACGACTCCGACGACGACGAGGAAGGTCCGACGGCGGTACCAGGGCGGTTGAGACGGGTCCGGTCCGGGAGTCACGGGGGAGGCGCCTTCGTCGGGCTCGGGGCCCGGTGCCGTCTTCACGGAGCGCTCCCCAGGAGACGGCGGGAGTACGTGGCGATGCCCTGGCCCCAGCGGGTGATGTCGGCGGGGGAGAGGCTGAAGGCTCCTGACGCGTTCTCGTCGGCGAACGGTGTGGCCCGATAGCGCAGACGCCCGGCGGGGTCGATGAAGTACATGAGGTCGTTGTGGGCGACGATCCCCGTGGTGGGGGAGACGGTGATCGAAACGCCGTAGGCCTTCCAGACGGTGTTCAGATTACCCAGGCTGGAGGTCAGGAAGTGCCAGTTCGAGAGGGCTCCGAGGCCCGTGCGCGCCGCCGCCGCCGACGCCGGGGCGGCGGAGAGCGCCACCGGGTCGGTGTTCACCGTCATGAAGACGACGTGCGCCGCCTGGGGGCCGAGGTCACGGTCGGCCCGGAGGAGCACGGCCGCCATGACGGGACAGATGTCCTGGCACGGGGAGTCGAAGAAAGTCAGGACGACGACATCCCCGTGCTCGTCGGCCAGTGACAGGGACTGACCGGACTGGTCGACGAGCGAGATGGCCGGCGCCCGGGCCCCGTCCATGTCGGCGATCCCCATGAAGGCCGGCAGCGCCGCGCCCACCTCGGGCGTGGAGGACGGCGACGGGGGCGGGGCGATCACGGCCGATCCGGAGGTCACCGGCCTCGGTACCGTCGTCGCTGTCGTGGCGACGGCACCAGGGTTGAGGCCGACACTCGACAGCAGGTGCTCGCCCAGGGCGCCCCCCAGGCCCAGTACGGCGAAGACGGCCAGGAGAACGAGGGCGAAGTTGCGCGGCACCTTGGGCTCCGAGCGGCGGAAGGCGGCGGCACGCTCGGACTCCGAGAGGGTCGCCCCCGCCGGTGGCTGTCCGGTCACCTCGGCTCCCACGGTGATGAACGCTCTCCGGCCCCCAACCGGTTCGTCACAGCGGTGAGGCTACCCCTCGACGATCGTCCGTGCCGGGCCTGGAGGCTCGTCCGGAGGTGTCACCTCCATGATCATCATCAGGTACCCGAAGCCGGCCATCACCGTTCCGGCCAGCATGAGCCCCACGCCGAGCAGCCTGGTGGGGCGGGCCACCGTGGCCACGCCCCCGCCGGCGGCGATCAGCACCCCCACACATCCGACGGTCGACCCCAGGCGGGCGACACGGCGCGCCCGCCGGGCGGCGACGAAGAGGGCCACGGCACCGAGTCCCAGGACGGCGCCGAGGGCGGCGTGGACGAGGTAGAGGAGGTGCCCGCGGGCCGGCAGCCAGGTGGCCGATCGGTCGTAGGGGACGACGACGAGGGTCCCGATGCCGAGGGCGAGCTCCGAACCCACCAGGCTTCCCATGGCGATGCCGGCCCGACGGGCGACCTGCGGCGAGAGGCCCGGTTCCGGTGGGGGGGCGTTCGGGGGAGGTCCCGGCGCCGGAGGCGCCCGGTAGGGGCGCTCGGGCGCCGTCCCGGGCGGGCGCACCGGCGCCAGGCGGACGAGGACGTTGTAGGCGACGAGGGCGACGCCCAGGTGCATGACCATGAGGACGCCCACGGCCCGGGGCGGCTGCCCCTCGGCCAGGATCCACAGGTCGGGGAGCCAGAGGACCAGGGTCACCACCACGGCCAGCCGCAGGAAGAGCCGGCGGGGGGCCGAGCTGATGCGGACCGTCACCGGCCACGCCAGACAAGCGGCCAGGACCCCGATGACCGTCAGCTCGCCGTAGTCGGAGAAGCGAAAATGGGCGTAGCCCCTGGTGGAGGGAAACAGCCTGGTGCCCACGGCCACCATCAGGGCGTCGACGGCCAGGGACCCGGCCACCGCGGCGAGGACCGCCCCCGCCATTCTCCCGACGGCGGCCGGGCGGTGGGCCGGATTCCGGTCGAGGCGTGCCGCCGACAGAGCGCGCTCTGTCCAGGGCAGCTCCGGCATGGGTGGCTCCTCGCTCGACGACTCGACGGTGTCCCGCCAGCATCCCAGACGCCGGCCCCGGTGCCCATGGCGCCTTCCCCCCTGCTGCATACACTTCTCGGCGTGCGGCAGCGCTGGTTCTCCCGCAGGGCACTGCTCCTTCACCTGACGGTGGCGCTGATCGCCCCGGCGTGCCTCGTCGCCGCCTGGTGGCAGGCGACCAGGGCTCTGGCCGGAAACGGGCTCAGCTGGTTCTACTCGGTCGAATGGCCGGTGTTCGCCGTGCTCGCCGTCGTCGCCTGGTGGCACCTCATCCACGAGGACCCCGAGGCCTACAGAGCCCGCAAGCAGCGGCCGCCCGAGTGGGACGACATCGAAACCGGGTCCGGACCGCAGACGTGACGGACGGAGACTCTCCCCATGGATCAGTTCCTCTTTGTGGTCGGTGTCCTGGTCGTGCTCCTCACCGGGGCCAGCATTCTGTTCACGATGGTCCTCCCCCGACGTCCCCGGGGTTTCGAACGCATCTCACTCCTCGTCAACCGGGCCGTCCGCCTGGCCTTCCTGGCGGCCACGCGGTTCGTCGCCGACTACGAGACCAAGGACGCCCTGCTGGCCCCGGTGGGGCCCGTGGCCCTGGTGGCCCAGCTCCTGTTCTGGGCGGCATGCTTCATCGTCGGGTTCGCTCTCATGTTGGTGGCGACGACGCACGACGTCGCCGACGCCTCGCTCCAGGCGACGGGGGCGCTGTTCAGCGTGGGGTCGGTCCACGTGGGTGGCGTCCAGAATCCGGCCGTCGACGTCACGGCCGGGGCCGTCTGGGCCGTGGTGGTCGCCCTGCAGATCGCCTACCTTCCCGCTCTCTACAGCGCCTTTAACAAGCGTGAGGGTCTGGTGGCGATGCTCGAGAGCCGGGCCGGAGTCCCCGCATGGGGACCCGAGGTCCTGGCCCGGCACCAGCTCGTCGGTATCACCGACGCCCTGCCCGGTTTCTACGCCGACTGGGAGGTGTGGGCCGCCGACCTGGCCGAGAGTCACACCACGTATCCCGTGCTGCTGCTCTTCCGGTCACCCGAGCCCTGGTTCTCCTGGCTCGTCGGTCTGATCGCCGTCCTCGACGGCGCCGCCATGCACCTGGCGCTCTCCCCCAGCACGGCCTCCTCCCAGGCGCGGCTGTGCCTCCGGATGGGCATGACGGCGCTCAACCGCATCGCCCGGACGTTGGGGTGGGAGGTGGATCCCGACCCGAACCCCGACGGTCCCATCGATCTGACCTACGAGGAATTCGCCCGAGCCGTCGACATGCTCGACGAGACGGGGTTTCCCATGGAGCGGACGGCGCAGGAGGCGTGGCCCGACTTCCGCGGTTGGAGGGTCAACTACGAGACGGTCGCCTACCGGCTGTCGGACCGCATGACGGCCCCGCCGGCGCCGTGGTCGGGCAACCGCCGGCACCTCCGACCGCAAACGGTCGCCCCCCGACGACCCCCGCAGCGCGCTCCCGGCGGGCGTTCGTTCGAGGCACCGTCGCGCCCCGACCCGCAGCGACCGACCTGACGCCCGTCAACGTGGTGCGCCCTCCTTGACCACGGCCCCGTCGCGCATCTCCACGATGCGGTGGGCATGGGCGGCGACGTCCGGCGCGTGCGTCACCATGACGATGGTCATACCCTCGCCCTCGAGCTGTCCGAGGAGATCCAGAAAACGCGCCGTCGAGGCCGAGTCGAGGCTGCCCGTGGGCTCGTCGGCCAGAAGGATCTTGGGCTCGTTGGCCAGGGCGCGTGCGATGGCCACTCTCTGTCGTTCACCGCCCGAGAGCTCGGTGGGGAGGCGGTTCTCGCAGCCGCTCAGGTCGACCTCGGCCAGGAGCTCGAGGGCACGGGCCCGACGCTCGTGGGCGGACCACCGGCTGCCGAACATGGGGAGCTCGACGTTGGAGATGGTCGAGAGCTGGGGTAGGAGATTGTGGAGCTGGAAGACGAGCCCCACCTCGTGTCGTCGGTACTCACTGAGGTCGCGGATGTGGGCGAGGTCGTGGCCGGCCACCGTCACCGACCCCGAGGTGGGGGTGTCGATGGCGGCCAGGATGTTGAGCAGTGTCGACTTCCCGCAACCGGACGGGCCGGTGATGGCCACCATCTCCCCGTAGCGGATCTCGAGATCGACGCCGGCCAGGGCGGTGACACCTCCCGGAAAGATCCGGGTCACCCCCTTCACGTCGATGGCCAGCTGGCCGTCGGGGGGATCACTCATAGCTGAGCGCCTTGAGCGGCGAGAGCAGGGCGGCCCGTGTCGTCGGGTAGAGCGCGCCGATCAACGTCATGCCGAGGGCGGTGTAGAGGGCCCGCCAGAAGACGTCCTCGGTGAAATTGGGGTGGAGCACACCCCGGAGCGCCGGCAGATGGGCCAGGACGGCGGCCACGGCGAAGGAGAGGACGACACCGAGGGCCGCGCCGACGAGGGCCAGGAGAAGGCTCTCCCCCAGGAGCAGGGCCACCATGCGGCGACGGGTCCACCCCACGGCCCTCATGAGACCGAACTCGTGGGTCCGCTCGAAGAGGGACAGGAGCATGGTGTTGCCCACGATGACCGCCCCGATGAGGATGGCCAGGACGGTGCTGCCGTTCACGGCGGCCTGCAGGTAGATCAGGTCCCGGTCGGCCCTCCCGAACTGGGCCGCGGTGCGGATGGTGGTCAGCTCGGGTTGAGCGAAGTCGACGCGACGGGCCACGGCGGCGACGGATGCCCCGTGGTTCACCTTGACGAAGGCCAGCGTGACGATCCCCGGCACCCGGTTGTACCCCTGGATGGCCGGGAGCGGGAACATGGCCCCGGCGTCACCGAAGGCGTTTCCCGTCGAGTAGATGCCCGTCACCGTGTTCCAGGTTCCGTTGGCCTGGAACCGATCGCCGACGTGCAGCCCGAGGTTCGCCGCCGCCCTCCAGCCCAGCATCACCTCGTGTGCCGCCGTCGCCGTGTACGGGCTCCCGGCCAGCACCTTGACACCGAAGGGGGCCAGATCACCGGGACTGATCCCGATCTCGATGAAGACGGGATTCTCGGCGTTGATCTTCTGTATCTCGACCAGTACGCCGACGGCACTGGCCACCCCCGGTGTGCGCCGGAGGCGAGCCAGCTCGGTGGTGTCGATGGTGCTGGACAGAGTGTCCGACACGTCCTTCTGGACCACGGTGAAGTCGGCGCTCCCCACCGAGATGATGGCGGCGGCCGACTGCTCGAGGCCGCTGCTCGTCACCCCGAGCGTCACCACGGTCATGACGGCGAAGGCCACGGCGAAGGTCAGGCCGATGGAGCGGGCCTTCTTGGACCAGACGTTACGGGTGATGAGATAGAGGAAGCTCACGGGAACGCCGCCCCGGTGAGACGGCCCGGGGGCTGGTCCGTGCCCACCACCGCCGGAGTCATGGTTCGCCTCATGGGTTGCATCCTCCCCGGATCGGCCGACCCCCGCCAGGGCCCTTGGTCACCTGCTCGGGCCCTGGTCAGGGCTCCGGGCACGCTAGGCCCGGCCCCGGGACCTGAGCATGGAGAGCTGGACGAAACGGGCGATGTCGCTGGGCGACACGATGCCGATCAAGCGGCCCGAGCCGTCGAGCACCAGTGCCCGGCCGTCGGTGGACGCTTGCATGCGCCCGAGGAGGTCGGGGATCGGCTCGCCCGGTGACCCGGCGGGGACGTCGGGGAGGGGGCAGGCGGTGTCGATCAAGCGGGTGGTGGGGCGGGCGGCGAAAGGGACGTGGCGGATCCGGCTCATGGTGGTCAGACCCTCGAGGCGTCCGGTCGGGCCGACCAACGGGTACGAGCTGAACCGGTAGCGGTGAAGGTGATTGTCGAGCAGGTCCGCCACCGTCATGTCGGCGGCGAACGTGGTCGGGTCCGGGGTCATGATGTCGCGGACATGGACGTCGGCCAGGGAGGACCGCATGACGGCGGCGTTCTCCTCGCCCCGGGCCGCCGTCAGGAGGAACCAGCCCAGGAAGACGAACCACAGCCCGATGAGACCGACCTCCAGGAACTCGAGGACGCCGAGGACGATCAGGAGGTACCCGAAGGCCTGGCCCGTGCGTGCCGCCGTGGTGGCGGCCCGGAGCCGGTCGCCGCCGCGCCGCCACAGGATGGAGCGCAGCACCCGACCACCGTCGAGCGGTGCGGCCGGGAGCAGGTTGAACCCGGCCAGGAGGACGTTGATCCACGCCAGCCACCCGAGAGCCCCCTGCAACACGGCGGCGCCCCCGACGGCTCCGTGGAGCAGGAGGCCGCCGGCACCGAAGACGCCGGCGAACCCCAGGCTGGTGATCGGTCCGACCACGGCGATGCGGAAGTCGGCCCCCGGCGTCAGCGCCTCACTTTCGAGCTCGGACACTCCACCGAACAGCCAGAGCGTGATGCGCCGGACGCCGATGCCGTTGCGCCTGGCCACGACGGCGTGCGACACCTCGTGGGCGAGCAGGGAGGCGAAGAAGAGGATCGTGGTGGCGGTTCCCGCCACCCAGTAGATCGCCGTCGCCTCGTGTGGGTGCTCGGTGGGCAGGACGAGGACGGCCAACTCCCAGGTCAGGAGCCAGAAGATGACCAGGATGCTCCAGTTGATGCCGACGGGGACGCCGGCGATCCTGCCTAGTCGGATGTTCTGGTCCATGTCCCGTCCTCCGTCCTCGCCGTCCTAGGCGAGACCCCGCGACTCCTCGACCCGGTGCTTCCAGACGATGGCGAAGGCGAGCACGACGGCGTAGGTGGCCAGCACCAGGGCGTCCTGCATCCCGAGTCCCCGGCCGTCCAGGAGGGCCAGCCCGATCGACGTCTGGTGGAAGCTCGGGAGGATCCGGGCCGCCGTCTGCAGAGCATGGGGCATGTGGCTCACCGGGTTGAAGAGGCCTCCGAAGTAGCCGAGAAGGAACATGAGAGCCGTCACGACCGGATACGCCGTCTCGGCCGTGACCATGAAGCCGACGAAGATCCCGAGGACGGCAAAGGGCAGGGCGGTCACCCACAGCAACGCCGTGAGTTCGCACCATGTGACGAGACCGAGGTGAACCCCTCCGAAGGCCATGCCCACCACTTCCACCAGGGCCACCACGGGGAGCACCACCAGCATGCTGGCCGTCACCTTGGTGGCCACGTACGACCACGCCGGAATGGGGGTGATCCGCAGCTGGCGGGCCCAGCCCGAGGCCCGCTCGGTGGACAGTCGGCTCCCGCCGGCGTTGAGGGCGGAGACCAGGGCCCCGAAGGAGCACATGGACACCATGAGGTAGACGCGCCAGGGCACGGCGCCGTCGACGATCTTTCCGGCGCTCTCGTCGCGGAGGAAGAGCATGTAGAAGATCACCGGGAAGCCCACCGTGATGGCCAGGAACTTCCAGCTGCCGAGCAACCGGGCCACCTCGAAGCGGGCGAACGCCGTCAACCCTCTCACGGTGCCCTCCCGTCGTCAGGGGACCCGTCGCAGCCGGTCAGGGCCACGAAGGCCTCCTCCAGGCCCGCCCCCGTCACCTCGAGATCGCCGAAGGCGACCCCCCGGTGCACGAGGGCCCTGATGGTGGCGTCGGCGTCGAGCGAGTGGAGAGCCACACCGGTGCCCCGGATGACGACATCGGTCACGCCCTCCAGGGAGTCGAGCAGGCGCTCATCGGGTCGGTCGGTCACGAAACGCAGCTGGCGGCCGGCCACGGCGGCCTTGAGCGTCGCCCCCGGTCCGTTGGCCACCACCTGACCACGATTGATGACGATCACCCGGTCGGCGATCTGGTCCGCTTCCTGCATGTGGTGGGTGGCGAAGACGATGGTGCGGCCCTCCTGGCCGAACTGGCGCATCATGCGCCAGAACGATCGTCGGCTCTCCACGTCCATGGCCGCCGTGGGCTCGTCCAGGAAGACGAGGTCGGGGTCCCCGGCGATGGCCACGGCGAAGCGCACCCGCTGCGCCTGGCCTCCCGACAGGCGGTGGGTGGAACGACCGAGCAGGGCACCGATCCCGGCCCGCTCCACGGTGAGCTCGAAAGGAGCCGGATCCCGGTAGAGGCGGCGGACCAGTTGGAGGGCGCTGGCCACGCGGACGCCGGGGGGCAGCCCGCTGCCCGAGCCCGTCTGGAGCATGGCCCCCACCCGGCCCTCGGCCACGGCCCGGTGGGGGCTCGTTCCGAGCACCTCCACGGTGCCGGCGTGAGGGCGGAGCAGACCCAGGAGCAGCGAGATGGTGGTGGACTTCCCGGCACCGTTGGGTCCCAGGAGGGCGACCGTCTCGCCCCGGGCGACCTGGAGGCTCAGGTGGTCGAGGGCGACATGTCGGCCGTAGCGGCGCACGACGTCGTCGAACCGCAGGGCCGGATCCCCACCGACCGCCTCGTCCCGGACGGGCACGACGTCGGTGACGGGACTCGTGGCCGACGGGACGGCGGTCCCGCCCCGGCGTGTCCCGGGGTGACCGATCATCTGACGTCCGGCGGCACGGCTCCGTCGCTCATGGTACGAATCTGCCAGCATTCCCGGGCTGCCGATAGGGTCGATCGGCCCCTCTTGCACCGGGCCGGCCCGTCGGGGGGCGTCAGTTGCGCTGGGCCAAACGGGGTCGCACGCCCACCAGGTAGACAAGGGCGGCGACCAATCCCACCACTCCGAAGAGGAAGGTTCCGAGGACGAGGCCGATGATCCATCCTGCTTTGGCGCCCGACGAGAGCGCCGGCTGTCTGGCCACGTCCACGATGGCCCAGATGACCAGAGCGAGACTGACCAGGAATAGCAGTACCAGTAGCGTGCTCATCGATCGCTCCTAAGGGGTGGCACCCGGTCGGCCCGGTTCTTAACTGGCATGCTCGTCGCCGGATGAAGGCGGGGATCCGTTCGTACCGGCTCGTACGGACGTTCGCCCGGAGACCGGGGGATCCGCCAGCTTCGCCGCCGCCCCCGTCTCCCGGGAAAGGAAAGCGCCCATCTCCTGAATCGTACTCATCAGCGGTCCCGGAAAGACGACGGTCGTGTTCTTGTCGACGCCTATCTCGATCAGTGTCTGGAGATTGCGGAGCTGGAGGGCGAGGGGGTGCGCCATCATGATGTCCGCCGCATCCCCGAGGGCGGAGGCGGCCAGGAATTCACCTTCGGCGGCGATGATCTTGGCCCGCTTCTCCCGCTCGGCCTCAGCCTGGCGTGCCATAGCCCGCTTCATCGTCTCAGGGAGCTGAATGTCCTTCAACTCGACGAGGGTCACGAGCACCCCCCAGTCCAGGGTTTCGGCCTCGAGAATCTCCTTGATGTCGACGTTGATGCGGTCGGTCTCGGCCAGTATCTCGTCCAGCGTGTGCTGGCCCACGACCTTGCGCAACGTCGTCTGGGCGATCTGGTTGATGGCCGCCTCGACGCTCTCGATGGCGACAACAGACTTCGTCGCATCGACGATCCGGTAGTACGCCACGGCCGAGACGTCGACGCTCACATTGTCCCTGGTGATGATGCCTTGGGACTGGATCGGCATCGTCACGATGCGAAAGGACACCTTCCGCAAGACGTTGACGAAGGGCACGATGATGACGAGTCCGGGCCCCTTTTCACCGATGACGCGTCCGAAGCGGAAGACGACGGCTCTCTCGTACTGCCGGACGATGTGCAGCGCCAGGGCCAGGACGATGAGTCCGAGTACCCCGACGATCACTATTCCGGCGACCAACCCTCCCATGGTGTCATCTCCCTCGGGAATGAGCGACACAGCTGAGTCGCACCTTGCACCTAGGTTGATCGTTGCCCCCCCGTGGACGACGCGAATAGGGCCTTTCGACCATTCTTCGGTGCATCGCTGCACTGGCTATCCGTTCGGACGGGGTACCTCGTGTGCGAGCAGGGCTCCCCCGCCGTCACTGTCCCCGGGGACGATCGGCCGGGGTGGATCGGCGACGAGCACGTGGGCAGACCCGGTGCGGACGGCGAAGGCGATGGCTCGGGCCGCCAGCTCCGGGGGGTCCGGGATGATGTGACGTGCCCCGCTGGCCAGATGACCGGCCCGGAGCCGCTGGTGAAACTCGGTGGCCGTCACCGACGGGTAGACGACCGACACCGATACCCGGGACGGGGCGAACTCGAGCCGCGCCACCTGGGAGATCATGTTGAGTGCCGCCTTGGTGGCGGAATAGCCGCCGAGCCGGGGGAAGACACGGAGCGAGGTTGCGGAACTCACGTTGACGATGGCCGAAGAGGCCCCGGGTGCTCCTCGCATGAAGGGGAGCACGGTCCGCATCGCGACCAGGGGTGCCACCACGTTGAGCTCGAAGACGGCGCGCAGGTCGATCGGGTCGAGCTCTTCCAGGGGGACGTGCAGGCCCTGTCCGGCGTTGTTCACCAGGACATCGACCCGGCCGTAAGTGTCCATCGTCCGGGCCACGAGTCGTTCGACCTGCTCGGCCGCGGTCACGTCGGTGGTGACCGCCAGTGAGCCTCCGAGCTCGAGGGCGAGGGCTTCCAGGCGCTCCGTCCGCCGCGCGGCGAGGACCACCTTCGCCCCGAGCCCGCTCAACAGGCGGGCCGTGGCCGCTCCGATGCCCGAGGACGCCCCGGTGACGATGCAGACCGCCCCCTCGATCTCCATGGTCACCTCCGAGGGTTCCGGCACCTCGGTCTCCTTCCGGTCAGGACCCCTACTCCGTTCGGGAGAGTCCCCGGAAGGCGAGCACGAAGAAGACCAGGGCGAAGACGACGACGATGGCCAGCTCGAGCTCGATGGGGAGCGTATGACCGAAGAGCGTGACATTGGTGGGAAAGCGGGCTCGGGCTGCCGCCGACATGTTCTGGGCCGAGAAAACCTGCTGGCGGAGGGGGGCAACCGCATAGGTGAGGGGGTTGAGTCGCGTGATCACCGTCAACCATGCCGGGAGATTGTTGAGAGGGAATAGCGCGCCCGACAGGAAGAGCATGGGCATGAGCAGCATCTGCATGACGACCTGGAAGGACTCCATCCTCTGGATACGGCTGGCCACGAAGACGCCGAACGTCGTCATCGCCACCGCCATAAGCAACTCGAGACCGATGACCTCGGCCACCAGGAGGGGGGTCAGATGGATGCCGACCAGCGGCGCCAGCACCAGCATGATCGTGCCCTGGGCGGCAGCGACGGTGGCTCCCCCGGCCGTCTTGCCCAGGACCAGCGACGTCCGGCTGACGGGCGCCACCAGCATTTCGCGGAGGAAGCCGAACTCGCGGTCCCAGACGATCGACATGGCCGAGAATATGGCCGTCATGACCACGCTCATGGCCACGACCCCGGGATACATGAACTCGCGGAAGTTGAATCCCCCGGTCGAGCCCACCAGCCCGCTCATGCCGTAGCCGAGGACGAAGAGGAACAACACCGGCTGGACGAGACCGCTCACGATCCGGGTCCTGGTGCGCACATAGCGGATGAGCTCCCGCTCCCAGACCATACCCACCACTCGGATCTCGTCGGAGATTCGGGTATCGCTGACCTTCACCTGAGACGTGGCGTTGGTGGCGGAGATCGTGGTCACTGTTTCCTCAACCCCTCCGGGCGCCATGGGCTCGGGCGAACATGGGGACGGCCTCACCGTGCTGCTCCCGGATCTCACGCCCGGTGAAGTGGAGGAACACGTCGTCGAGGGTGGGCCGGTGGGCGCGCACTGTCCGCACCGACACTCCCACGGCGGTGACGATCGGACCGACAGCGGCCTCTTCGTCGGCCACGAACACGGTGAGGCCGTCTTCAGTGCGATCGACGGTGTAACCGCCCCGCTTCAATGCGGCCACGGCCGTTTCGTCGTCGGCTGTCTCGAGTTCCACCGTGTCGGCACCCACCGACGCCTTCAAGGCGTCGGGGGTGTCGAGTGCGATGATCGAGCCGTAGTCGATGATGGCGATGCGATCGGCGTATTCAGCCTCGTCCATGTAGTGGGTGGTCAGGAAGATGGTGACCCCTTCCTCATCACGCAGGCGCATGACGTCCTCCCACATGAGAGTCCGGGTCTGCGGGTCGAGACCGACGGTGGGCTCGTCGAGGAAGAGGACCCTGGGGGTGTGGAGCATGCCACGGGCGATCTCCAGTCGCCGGGACATGCCGCCTGAGTACGTCGACACCAGATCCTTTCTGCGATCCGAGAGGGCGACGAGTTCCAATACCCGGGCAATGCGATGATCGATCTGAGCATGGGGGACGCCGTAGAGGACGGCGTGGAACCGTAGGTTCTCCTCGGCGGTGAGTTGATCGTCGAGGGTCTGCTCCTGGAAGACGAGCCCGATGTGCCGGCGGACGGCCTTGGCCCTCGAGGCGACGTCGAAACCGGCCACCGTGGCCCCGCCCGAGGTCGGATGGGCCAGGGTGCAGAGCATCTTGATAGTCGTGGATTTTCCGGCACCGTTCGGACCGAGGAAGGCGAAAACCTCGCCCTGGCCCACCGAGAAGTCAACGTTTTTCACGGCTGTCAACGTGCCATAGCGCTTGGAGAGACCGTGGACCTCGATGGCCGGCGGACCGGTTGCGTCGGGGCGGCGCTCCCGGCTGTCCATCGTGGTGTCGCTCAGCACCTGGGTCCACCACGATGGTCGTCGGGCACGGTCACCTGACCGCGTGCGTCTCCATGTCCCATAGGTCGAGTGTGATGGAGTGGGGCGAGGTCGGGTAGGGCCGATGGTCCCGGAAGCACCGGCATGCTCTGGTCTCTGGTCTCTGGTCTCTGGTCTCTGGTCTCTGGTCTCTGGTCTCTGGGTTGACGGGATCGGGACCTTCGACCCTGTATCGATCCACTCGAAGCTGTGAGGCTCGACACATGAGCACAGGCGCGTCTTCCCCTGTGGTGAATGCGTTGGGCACGCAAGGCCCGGACGTCGTCCATAGAGGGCTGGCCGGAATTCCGATCCTCGAAGACCTCTCGCCGGTCGCCGGTCGTCGCGTCCTCGTACGTGCCGATCTCAATGTCCCGCTGCGACCGGGTAAGGACGGTGCAGTCGAGGTCGCCGACGACTTCCGCCTGCGCGCAACGGCCCCCACTCTCGACTGGCTGCTCGAGCGCGGGGCCGAGGTCGTCGTCTGCAGCCACCTCGGACGCCCGCAGGGCAGGGTCGACCCTCGCTATGCCATGGCCCCGGTCCGTCAGGCGATGGCCGAGATCGCGCCCGGAGTCTCGGTGATGGAGAATCTGCGATTCGACCCGGGTGAAGAGGCGAACGACGAGGAGTTCGTCCACCGACTGGTCGACGGATTCGACTGCTTCGTGAACGACGCATTCGGATCCTGCCACCGCCCCCACGCGTCGATCGTCGGACCACCCACGCTCGTGCCCAGTGCCGCCGGCCGCCTCCTCATGGCGGAGGTGGAGGCTCTCACCCGGATCCTCGTCGACCCCGTCCGCCCTTTCGTCGCCGTGGTCGGAGGGGCGAAGGTGGCCGACAAGCTGGGGGTGGTGACGTCCCTGGCTGACAGCGCTGATGACGTTCTTCTCGGTGGTGCCATGTGCTTCACCTTCCTGGCTGCCCTCGAGCGGGCCGTGGGCGCATCCCACGTGGAACCCGGACTGATCGGGGAGGTCAGGTCCCTGCTCGGCCGTCACGCCGGCATTCACGTTCCCCACGACGTGGTCGGCCTGGCGCCGGACGGGGGCCTGGCCACGGACGGGGCCGCCATCGGGGAGGTGGGCCGGTTCGACGGCGATCTCCCCGCCGGTTGGCGGGGTGTCGACATCGGTCCCACCACGGCGGCGGGCTTCGCCGAGGCCATCACCCACGCCGGCACGGTGTTGTGGAACGGTCCCATGGGGGTGTTCGAGGATCCACGCTTCGCCGAGGGCACCCGTTCGATCGCCGAGGCGGTGGCCGGCTGTGGCGGCTTCACTGTGGTCGGTGGGGGGGAGACGGCGGCGGCGTTGCACCAGTTCGGGCTGGAGGACCGGGTCGACCACATCTCCACCGGTGGTGGTGCCACGCTCGAACTGCTGGAGAAGGGCGATCTCCCCGGTCTGGCCGCCCTGCGGTGCCACTCGGGGTGAAGTTCGCCGGACGCCGACCGGCATGGTCCACGCTGCCGGTCCGGGCTCCCTCCGGACGGATGACCTAACGGGTGACCAGGACCGGCAGCTTGCCCAGATGGAGGACCTTGTGGGTGGTGCTGCCCACCAGGAGCCCCTTCAGGTCGCTCATTCCCCGGGAGCCCATGACGATCACGGAGGCTCCGCATTCCTCGGCTTCGTCGAGGATCTCCAGAGCTACGAGGTTGGCCAGCGAGGAGCGGACGACGCCCGTCGCCTTCACTCCGGCGTCGACCAGGTCGGCGACGCTGTGGTCGAGGAGCGCCACCGCCTCGGCGTGCGCCTCCGGGGCCATGAATCCCGCTCGCCCGACGAATTCGCCCTCCCGGACGTGGACGACGCGGACGGTCCCCTCCGTGAGCTTGGCCAGCTCCTTGGTCGCCGCCAGCGCCTTCTTGTCGTGTTCCGATCCGTCGACGGCCGTCAGAATGCTCTCGAACATCGAGCCCCCTTCCCTCGTTCCTCCTTCCAGAATCACCCAATCCCGCCGAGGGGGTTAGTGCCGAAGGTCCCGAGAAGGCCGGTGCTGACGACCTCGGAGGCGCCCACCGCCACGGGCGTGGTCGGATGACCGCCGTGGGGCGCTATCGGGCACTACCGGTGCTCGAGGATCCCACGGACGTAGGCGGCCTGGCCGGCGTGCTGGAGGTCGTCGCCGATGACGCTCACGAGCCGGACGCCCATCGTCACGGGTGGGTCGAAGCGCTCGTCCACGATGCGGTCGAGGTCGGCCTCGGTCACATCCCGGACGAAGCGAACGGTCGCCTGGTGGACAGCGTCGTGGTACCCGCAGAGGAGTTCGGAATCAGCGGTGACGACGGCCACCTGGCCGGGCCCGTGACCGTAGCCCGTGTCCGAGGCGTCCAGTGGCAGTGCGAACCGTCGTGCCCAGCCGGCCGACGTCCAGACCTGTTCCGTGCCGGCGATGTCCGCCACGTGATCGTCCTGAATCCGGGTCAGGTGCCAGACCAGCCAGGCGATCGGGTTCGCCTGGCCGTCGGGCCGGAAGGACAGATCGTCGGGTGCCAGCCCCTCGGTCACGCCGTGCACGATGTCGCGGATTCGCCCGAAGGAGTCGGTGAGCAGGTCAGCGGGTGTCATCTGGTCTGATCCTCTTTCCGGGAGGTGGGGTCGACGGCGCCCTCACTCTCGCGCGCCGGAGCGGCATGGGGGTGAGGCCACGGAGCCCGGCGCCGGCCGCCACCGGGGATCAGGGCCCGGGGCGGGACCTTGGGCCCTACCGCCGAGGTCGGCCATGGGTGAGCATCGACGGAGGCGGTGCCGTCGGCGTCCGCAGGAAGGGCATGGAGATGGGACCGATTCGGTGGTTTCGAGACATCGGCCTCGACGACGCGGGCTCGGTCGGGGGCAAGGGTGCCAACCTCGGGGAGTTGACGGCGGCCGGGTTGCCCGTCCCGCCCGGTTTCGTCGTCACCGGCGAGGCCTATCTCGACGCCCTCGGTCGTGCCGGCGTCCGGGATGGCCTGGCCGCGGTCCTGGCCGATGCCCGGCGCGCCGGACCGGCCGGCCTGGGGTCTCTGGCCGATAAGGCCCAGGATCTCGTGCGGGGCGTGGCCGTGCCCGACGATCTGGCGGCGGCCGTTCTCGAGGCCTACCACCGCCTGGGTCAGCGGACGGTCGTGGCTGTGCGTTCGTCGGGCATCGGCGAGGATGCCGAGGGCACCTCGTTCGCCGGGATGAACGCCACCTTCACCAACGTCGCCGGTGACGACGAGGTGCTGGCGCGTCTGGTCGACTGCTGGGCCTCGCTCTACGGCGCCCGCTCGATCTCGTACCGCGCCGGCAAGGGGATCGTGGACGAACCGGCCATCGCCGTCGTGGTGCAGGAGATGGTTCCATCGGAACGGTCGGGCGTGATGTTCACCGTCGATCCGGCCTCCGGAGACGTCCGTCACCTGGTCATCGAAGCGGCCTTCGGACAGGGGGAGGTCGTGGTGAGCGGCCAGGTCGAGCCCGACACCTACGTGGTGGACAAGGAGGGGCCCCGGGTGCTGCAGGTCCGGGTGGGGTCCCAGGCCTTCGAGATCGTCCGGGGGACCGACGGTGCCGATCGACGGGTCGAGCTCAGCCCCGACGAGGGGAGCCGTCGTGTCCTCACCGACGAGGAGATACTGGGGCTGGCCCGTATCGGGCTGGCCGTCGAGGACCACTACGGCGCCCCCCAGGACACCGAGTGGGCCATGGCCGGAGGCCGGACCGTGCTCGTCCAGTCCCGACCCATCACGGCCGTCGGTGGCCGGGGCGGGGACGAGGCCGCCGTGGAGGCGGGACGCGTCCTGGTCCAGGGGCTGGCGGCGTCGTCGGGCCGTGCCACCGGGGCGGTGCGGGTGCTGAGCTCGCCCGAGGAGGGTGAGCGGCTGGTGGCGGGCGAGATCCTGGTCGCCCCCATGACCAGTCCCGACTGGGTACCGACGATCCGCCGGGCGGCGGCGCTCGTCACCGACGGCGGGGGAATGACCTGTCACGCCGCCATCGTGGCCCGGGAGCTCGGGGTGCCGTGTGTGGTGGGGGCCCGCACGGCCACCACCGTGCTGCGCGACGGCGAGATCGTCACCGTCGACGGCGCGGCCGGCACGGTCGTCGAGGGCGCCGCCGGTTCTCCGGATGTCGTGGCCGAGGTGGGGCGCCCGGGGACGCCGGTGGCGACCGGCCCCCGAACCCTGGCCACCAAGATCTACGTGAACCTGGCCTTCGCCGAACACGCCGAGGAGGTGGCGGCGCTCCCCGTCGACGGCGTCGGTCTCCTGCGGGCCGAGTTCATGGTCACCGACGCCCTGGGAGGCGTGCACCCCCGAATGCTGCTGGAGCGGGGCGAGGAGAAGACCTTCGTCGAGCACATGGCGGCCTCGTTGCTGAGGATCACGAAGGCCTTCGAGCCGAGACCGGTCGTCTACCGCAGCATCGACTTCCGGACCAACGAATTCCGCAACCTCAAGGGTGGCGAGAGATTCGAGCCGCCGGAGGAGAACCCGATGATCGGCTACCGGGGGTGCTACCGGTACGTGCGCGAGCCCGATCTGTTCCGCCTCGAGCTCGCCATGCTGGCGACCGTTCTGGAGGAGTCTCCCAACCTCGCCCTCATGATCCCCTTCGTGCGGACGGCGTGGGAGCTCGAGGCATGTCTGGAGGTGATCGACGCCAGCCCGGTGGCCGGGGCGCTGCCGGTGTGGGTCATGGCCGAGGTCCCGTCGGTGGCCTTCTGGATCCCGGAGTACGCCTCCATGGGGATCGCCGGGGTGTCGATCGGGAGCAACGACCTCACCCAGCTGATGCTCGGAGTGGATCGGGATTCCCAGATCTGCGCCGAGCTCTTCGACGAGGCCGATCCCGCCGTCCTCGACGCCATCGGGAGGATCATCGAGGGGTGCCGGACGGCGGGGATCACGTCGTCGTTGTGCGGTCAGGCACCCTCCAACAGACCGGAGTTCGCCGAGCACCTCGTGCGCCTGGGGATCACCTCGGTGTCGGTGAACCCCGATGCCGTGGACGCCGTGCGGACCTCGGTGGCCGATGCCGAGTGGCGGTTGCTCCTCGAGTCGGTCGTCCCCGGCCGTCAGGAGGGCCACGTCGGGTTGCCGACCGGCCGAGCCTCCCGCCGTCGGGGACGGGGCCGCTGAGGTCAGATCTCCTCGGCGACCATGTCGATCGCCCCGCAGGGGCATTCCTGGACGCAGAGCCCGCAACCCTTGCAGTAGTCGTAGTCGAAGCGGTAGCTGCCGGCGTCGTCCCCCTTGCGCACGGCGTTGTCGGGACAGACGCCGAAACAATTGTCGCATCCGAAGCAGTTGCCACACGACAGGCAGCGGCGCGCTTCGAAGACGGCCGTCTCTTCGTCGAGGCCACCGACCACCTCGTCGAAGGTCGACGTGCGCCGGGCCGCCTCGAGGCGGGGGCGGACCGTCTTCGGCGCGTCGGCGTAGTACCAGGTGTTGAGGCGATCAGCCGTGGCCAGGTCGTGGCGCCGGGGCCGCTCGACGGTGACACCGGCGAGGTAGGCGTCGATGGCCACGGCGGCGTGCCTGGCCTCACCGATGGCATCGGTGAGGGTGCGTGGGCCGGTCACCATGTCACCGCCGGCGAACACGCCCGGGTGCCCGGTACCCATGTCGGGACCGACCCGGAGAACACCGTCTTCGATGGTGACCGAGGCCAGATTCCGAAGGAGCGAGAGATCGCTGTCCTGGCCGAGGGCCAGGACCAAGGTGTCGGCCCGGAGTTCCTCCAGCTCCCCGGTGGGACGCGGGAACCCGGTCTCGTCCAGAACCATCTTCTCGATCATGAGGGCCGGCCCGGTGGCGTCCTTCACGGTGGAGAGCCACCGGAGGCGGACCCCTTCGGCGGTGGCGTCCTCCACCTCCTCGTCGTGGGCCGGCATCCGATCCCGGGTGCGCCGGTAGACGACGACGGTGTCCTCGGCGCCGAGGCGGCGAGCCGTCCGGGCCGCGTCCATGGCGGTGTCACCGCCGCCGTAGACGGCCACCCGGCGACCGAGGGCGGGGGCCGAATGCTCCTCGAGGTCACGCAGGAGCGAGACGGCGTCGACGATGCGTGCCGAGTCCCCGGCCGGGATGCCGGCACCGTGGGCCCTCTGGGCGCCCACGGCGACGAAGGCGGCGTCGAATCGCCCGGCCGCCATGGTGGCCCGGAGGTCGTCGACCCGCCGGCCGCAGCCGATCTCGACGCCCATCTCGAGAATACGGTCGATCTCCGCCTGGACGACGTCCCGGGGGAGGCGGTACGCGGGGATCCCGTAGCGCATCATCCCCCCGGGACGCGGTGCGGCCTCGTGGATGACCACCTCGTGGCCCAGCCGTCGCAGGTGGTAGGCGGCGGCCAGGCCGCCGGGACCGGAACCGACGACCAGGATCCGGCGGCCGGTCGGCGGTCCGGGCGGGTCCGGTCGCCATCGTTCACTCAGGGCCCGGTCGCCCAGGAATCGTTCCACCGCGTTGATCCCGACCGTCTCGTCCACGGTGGCCCGGTTGCACGCCGTCTGGCAGGGGTGGAAGCAGGCCCGCCCCATCACGGCCGGGAACGGGTTGTCCCGCATGATCTGGCGCCACGCCGCCTCGTACGACCCGTCCTCGGCGTGGTAGAGCCACTGCTGGACGTTCTCCCCGGCCGGGCAGGCGTGGTTGCACGGTGGCAGGCGGTCGACGTAGACGGGACGCTCCACCCGCCACGACCCGGTCTTGTTGGCCTGGCTCGAGCCCACCTCGAGGGTGATGGCGAACGGCTTGTCCATCAGCACGGCCCCCCGTCGGCGTCGACCAGGCCGTAGCGGCGGATGGTCCGGTCGGCCAGTGCCTGCAGGGCGGCCACGATGTCGGGGCGGGTGGGTTCACCGGCCTCGTCGAAGAGGTGGCCGAAGCGTCCCTGGAGACGGAGGTAGTCGGTGACGGGGGCCGGGCGGCGGATCTTCGTCACCCGCACCACCTCCCCGTGCTCGGCCTCGAGGAGGGGGAACAGCCCGGTCTGGGTGGCCAGGCGGGCGATCCGCACGGTGTCGCAGGGTGCCGCCCCCCAACCCAGGGGACAGGGGACCAGGATGTGGAGGTAGCGGGCCCCGTGGAACTCCATGGCCCGTTCGACCTTGGCCTCCAGATCGTGGAGATCGGCCACGGTGGCGGTGGCCACGTAGGGGATCTCGTGCGCCATGGCCAGAGCGGGCATGTTCTTCCCGTGGCCGAAGGGGTTACCCGGCTCGGGTCCGACGGCTTCGGTG
Organism: uncultured Acidimicrobiaceae bacterium; assembly: GCA_963800065.1. Taxonomy (GTDB): domain Bacteria; phylum Actinomycetota; class Acidimicrobiia; order Acidimicrobiales; family UBA8190; genus CAWJFJ01. Next base: position 445,898 of record CAWCZO010000008.1, read on the forward strand.
GTGGCGGTGCGTGCCGCCGGCGGCGTGGCCCCCGAGCGCTGCACCCCGGTGTTCATGTAGGCCTGGTTGTCGTAGCAGACGAAGAGCACGTCGTCGTTGCGCTCGAACATCCCCGAGAGGCAACCGAACCCGATGTCCACCGTGCCGCCGTCCCCGGCCTGACCGACGACCCGGACGTCGTGGCGACCTTTGACCCGCAGGGCCGCCGCCACGCCGGTGGCCACGGCCGGGGCGTTGCCGAAGAGGGAATGGAGCCAGGCGATCTGCCACGAGCTCTCGGGATACGGGGTCGAGAACACCTCGAGGCAGCCGGTGGCGTTGACCGCCACCATCCGACCGGCCGTGGCCCGCATGGCGGCATCGAGGGCGTAGCGGGCGCCGAGGGCCTCACCGCAGCCCTGGCAGGCCCGATGTCCGCTGGTCAGCGAGTTGGTCCGGGAGGGATCCGATTGCACGGTCCGCTCCGCCCCGGACAGCAACCGGTTGCCGACGGCGAAGCTTCCCACCTGGTAGAAGCGGACAGCCACGGTCACCCGATTCCCGACGCCACGGTGCCGAGATCGCGCAGGATGTTCTCGGCGCTGGGCCCCGACGTCCGGCTCCCGGCCACCCGCCGGAGCTCTCGTTCGATCAGGTCACGGCGGAGGTCGAGGAAGGTCAACCGCTCCAGCTCCCCACGGTCGGCCGTCTCGAACACCTGCTGCAGCGACGCCTTCGTGATGGGGCGGCCCCCCAGGCCGGCCACCACCGTGGCCACGGGCACCGCCAGTCCGGTGAGGGACATGGCCACGTCGGTGGCCAGGACACCGCCGAACCCGACGCTGAACGCCTTCTCCACCACCACCACCCGGCGCGCCTGCTCCAGGGCGGCTCGTAGCGCTTCGACCGGGAAGGGACGGAACGAGGTGATGCCCACCACACCGATGCGCACACCCCGGTCCCGCAGCGAATCGACGACGTCCTTGATCGTCCCGAGTACCGATCCGAGGGCGACCACCACCGTCTCGGCATCGGCGCTGCGATACCGATGGACCAGGCCGCCCGAGTCCCGGCCGAAGGCTTCGGCGAACTCCTCCGCCAGGTCACCGATGCGTACCAGGGCCTGCTGCTGCCGGGTGTGGGCGATGAACCGGACCTCTTCGAACGCCTCGGGGCCGACCATGGCCCCGATGGAGACGGGCTCGTCCGGGTCGAGACGCTGACGCGGTTCGAACGGAGGGAGGAAGGCGTCGACCTGCTCCTGTGTGGGCAGATCCACCCGCTCGCTGGCGTGGGTGAGGATGAATCCGTCCATGCACACCATGACGGGGAGCGAGAGCTCCTCGGCCAGGCGGAAGGCCTGGACGTGCAGGTCGGCCGCCTCCTGGTTCGTCTCGGCGAACAGTTGCACCCAGCCCGCGTCGCGCACCGCCATGGCGTCGCTGTGGTCGTTCCAGATGTTGATGGGAGCGCCGACGGCACGATTGGCCAGCGTCATGACGATGGGCAGGCCCAGGCCACCGGCGTTGTAGACGGCCTCCATCATGAAGAGGAGGCCCTGGCTGGAGGTGGCGGTGAAAGCGCGGGCCCCGGTCGCCGAGGCGCCGATGGCGACCGACATGGCGGCAAACTCGGACTCGACGTTGATGAACTCGCAGGGGGCCAGGGTCCCTGCCTTCACCATGGACCCCAGGGCCTCGATGATGTGCGTCTGGGGTGAGATCGGGTAGGCGCAGACCACCTCGGGCCGACAGTGGGCGACCGCCTGGGCCACCGCCTTCGAGCCTTCAATCTGGCGGAGCACTCAGCATCGCCTCCCCCCGACGGTCCGTCATCCGCTGACGGACGGAGGCGTAGGCCTCGGAGGCGGCGGCCACGTTGCCTTCGGCCACCGAGGGCTCGGAGGCGAACCGGTCTCGGACGGCCGTCACCACGGCGGCGAGGGACACCTCGGCCGTCACGGCGGCGAACCCCCCGAGCAGCACGGCGTTGGGCACCGGCCGACCGGTGTGCCGCAGGGCCATCTCGGAGGCGGGCACCGTCACCAGGCGATCCCCCCGGAACCGGTCGCGGAGCGTCCCCAGTCCCAGTTCGTCGAAGCTGCGGGTGGTGTTGACCAGGACGAACCCCTCGGGCGGCAGTCCGGAGAACAGGTCGACCTGGTGCACGAGGGTGGGGTCGAGGACGATGAGGGCGTCGGGGGCGACCACAGGCTCCCGGGTCCGGATCTCGCGGTCGTCGAAACGGCAGTAGGAGACCACCGGCGCTCCCGTCCGCTCGGAGCCGAAGCTGGGAAAGGCCTGCGCGAATCGGCCCTCCTCGAAGGCGGCCACGGCCAGGAGCTCGGCGGCCGTGACGACCCCCTGGCCACCTCGTCCATGGATCCGCACTTCGAACACCGTCCCAGCGTGGTCCTCGGGGACCCAGCCGCGGTAGGGCCGAACGTCATCGATGCCCAGTCCACCGTCGCGGGACGGACCCCGACCGGCCTCCCGGACCGGGTGCAACATGACTTTCGCCCCTGGTGCCACCTCGGCGCCGGGCGCGTAGATGGGTCCAGACGGAAGGTGAGACGATCGGAGGTGGACGGTATGACGGTACGAGAATTGGTGTCGCCGGCTCGCCGGCATCACGCCGGGAGGCCGGGCGGCGGGTACGGACCCGCCCGGTCCCCTGTCTGCCGGGTCTGTGGTTCGGACGAGTCCGTGCACCGGGGGACCTGCCGCCGGTGCCGGCGTGCCGGGCTCCGTCCCGAGGTCCCCCTCGGCGCGGTGGAACACGGGGGACGGGTCTCCCGGTCTGCTCCCGTTCGATGAGCGTCCTCGACATTGCGATCAGAGGAGAGGAGGTACGACGTGCAAATCGATCTGCCTGACGACCAAGCGGCCGAGCTGCGGCTCCTCCTCGACGGCGCCCTGGGCGAGTTGAGTCACGAGATCGCCGATACGGACAACCCGCGGTTCCGCCAGCGCTTGCGGGACCGGCGCGCCGCTCTCGAAGCGGTGGCGCACCAGCTGGGACCGGTGCGGGAGGCGGGACGGGCCCTTTGAGAAGACGGGCCCTTTGAGAAGAGGACGACGAGAGGACGGGACGTGGCGGCGTCGAGTGACACCGGTGAGATGGCCCGTATCAGCGCGGTGATGCGGAGGCGTCATTCCGAACGTGTCCCCTTCGATCCGGAGCACCCGGTGGCCCCCCACGACCTTCAGGCGGTCCTGGAAGCGGCTCGCTGGGCCCCGACGGCGCACAACATGCAGAATTTCGAGATCGTCGTCGTCGACGACGAGGCGACCCTGGCGGCCATCGGTGCTGTGCCTTGTGGGGCGTCGGAGGATTTCATCCGGGAGAACCATGCCCAGCTCTCGTTCAGCGAGGAGGAGCTGATCGGCAAAGGGACCGGGCTCCTCGCCACCATGTTCCCGCCGTCGTGGCGGGACCCCCGTGCCCGGACCGAAGGGGCCACGGACGTCGGGCACGGGTTCCTGGACGCCACCATGCAGTCGTGCCCGGTGGTGTTGATCGTGATCTACGACACCGGCAGACGGGCGCCGGCATCGGAGGGTGACTTTCTCGGCATCATGAGTCTGGGGTGCGTGATGCAGAACATGTGGCTGACGGCGGAGGCGTTGGGCATCGGGATGCAGATCATGAGCGTCTTCAGCGCCCCCGATGTCGAGGTCGAGCTACGCCGGATCCTGTCCATCCCCGAGCACTTCGACATCGCCTTCGCCTGCCGCCTGGGGTACCCCTCGGCCGAACCGGGACCGTACCTTCGTGTCCGCCGGGAGATCCGCTCGGTGGCCCATCACAACCGGTTCTCGGCCGGTGGCGACGCCCGTCAGCGGACGGGGACCTGCCAGACCAGGGACGTTCCGCCGGTTTCAGGAGAGTGCGCGGTGAACTGACCGTGGAGCTTCTCCGCCCGGCGCCGGAGGTTGACCAGGCCGAGACCCCCCTCGCCCGTGTCGGTGGCATCGAGCCCCCGACCGTTGTCGACGATCTGCAGGCGGCACTGGCCATCGGTGACGCTCAGAGAGACGCTGGCCTCGGTGGCCTGGGCGTGGCGCCCGATGTTGGTCACCGCCTCCCGGACGACGGCCAGGAGATGCTCGGCCAGATCGTCCGACACCAGGGTGTCCACCGCTCCGTCGAACGTCACCCGGACGCCGAAGCCGACGACGGGATCGAGCTCCCGCACGAGGGTGGCGATGCTGTCGCGCAACCCTCGACCGATCTGCGCCGACCCGAGCTCGTAGATGGTCGACCGGACCTGGCGGATCGTCTCGTCGAGATCGCCGATGACCGTCTGCAGCCGGTCGGCGATGCCGGCCGTGGCCGCCGCCGCCGCCATGCTCTGCAGCGAGAGGCCGGCCGCGAAGAGGCGCTGGATGACGTTGTCGTGGAGATCACGGGCGAGCCGGTCCCGGTCCTCGTAGACCGCCACCTTCTGCACGCGCTCGTGGAGGCGGGCGTTCTCGATGGCGATGCCGGCGCTGAGCGCCAAGGCCACGACCAGGGCCTCGTCGTCCTTGGTGAACTCTGTCCAGCCGATCTTGTCGGTCAGGTAGAGGATCCCGTAGACCTCGTCGCGCACCTTGACCGGCACCCCCAGGAACGAGGTCATGGCCGGGTGGTGGGCCGGGAATCCGAAGCTGTCGGGGTGGGAGCCGATGTCCGCCAGCCGGAGAGGACGGGGATCGGTGATGAGAATGCCGAGCACCCCGCGGCCGGTCGGCCGAGGGCCGATCCGTTCTTCTTCCTCCGGCTCGAGCCCGACGGTGAGGAACTCGGCCAGGGCGGTGCCTTCGTCGTCCAGGACGCCGATGGCGCCGTAGCGTGCGCCCGCCATGGAGCGGGCCTCCTCGATGATGTGACGGAGCAGGACCGGGAGATCGAGATCGGCCTCGATCTGCAGCGTCGCCTCGAGCACACGCCGGAGCTTGGCCGGATCTTCTATCGACCGATAGGGCATCGAAGGCCATCCACTGGGCCTGGGTCTGGACCGTCGGTGGACCGACCGGGTAAATCCACCCCCTGACGTTACCCCTCCCCAGAACGGACGACACGAAAAACGGCCCGCAATCCGGGCCCCCCGGCCCTCGGTCGGGCGCTACGGGTTGGCGTGGAAGCCGATGTCCTGGGACAGGACCGCTTCCACGAGGTCGTCGGCCTCGTGGCCGAGGTTGCGGAAGAGGTCGTCGAAGGCCACCATTCCGTGGATCACTCCCATGTCGTCGACGACCGGGACGCGGCGGACGCCCCGCTTCTGCATGATCGCCGACGCTTCGGAGATGTCGGAGGCGGGCGTCACCGAGGCGACGTCTCGCGTCATGACGGTGTCGACGGTGACGTCGGGCGACCGGCCCCGTCCGGCACCCTTCAGAGCCAGGTCACGGTCCGTGACGATGCCGGTGAGGTATCCGACATTGTCGACGACGAGGACACTTCCCACGTTCCGGGCCTCCATCATCTTCGCCGCTTCCTTCAGTGAAGTCGTGGGACGGCACACGACGGCGGGCGTACGCATCAGTTCGGAAACCCTCATCTCCTGCCTCCTCGCCCTGGCGACGCTTGGCGTCGGCCGGGAATGGAAAGTCTGTCCATGGGGCGATGATGTGCCCACCGTCATCTCGGGGACAGGGCCGAAGGTCACGAATCGGAAGACCGATGCTCGCTGATCGGGACGTTCGACCCTGGTCGGCCCGCCGGACCGAGGGGAGGATGGGTGTCGGATCGCGTCCCTGACGTGAGGAAGGAGACGGCTGCTATGGAGGTCAGGCCGTGGAGGTGAGGCGTTGTCTGCGCAAGGCGCCGGTCACCGTGCCGCCCGAGTGCACCGTCGAGGAGGCCGCCCAGCTGATGGGCAGCCACGGGGTGGGGTCGGTGCTCGTGGTGAGTGGTGACGAGCTGCTCGGGATCCTGACCGACAGGGACATCACCGTGCGGGCCGTCGCCGCCGGCCTGCCCTTGGGCACGGCCGTCCATGCCGTGATGAGCGGACCCCTGGTGACCATCCAGGGGTCGGTCGATGTCCTCGAGGCGTACCGGCTCCTGAAGGATGCCGGAGTCCGGCGCCTTCCGGTCCTCGAGGACGGGGACCTGGCCGGGATCATCACCGCCGACGACCTGCTGGTGGCGCTCGTCCTCGAACTCGGGGCCGTCGTGTCCCCCGTGGCGCACGAGGTCCTCGATCCCGAGGTCCCGTCCCGGGACCGCTGAATCACAACGAAAGGAGGCCTCCCATGTTGACCCACCTCTCCGTCCTTCCCCGGGAGCCCCGCGATCTGTCACTCGCCCCGGTGGCGGTCAAGATCGACCGCAACCTGCAGCCACTGCGGGACATCCGCCCTGACGGGATCCTGGCGTACCTCGAGCTCGTCCTCGACCGTCCCGAGACGACCGGCGCCCGCCACGAACGGGTGGATCGCATCCTGGAAGCGGCGTTGCGCAACGTGGAGCTCCACGGGTGGAAGGCGGAGATCACCGGCGACGGATCGAGGATCCGGTTGACGGGCGGCTCCGTCTCGCTGGACATCGGGCTCAGTGCCACCATCGTGCGGTTCATCGAGGGGGCGGTGGGGTCGTAGCCGGACAGGAGGCCACCGTGACGGGAGAGATGATGCGGGCGTGGGTCGTCGACGTGCCGGGGCCGATCGACACCGGACCGTTGCGGCGCATCGAGAGCCCGGTCCCTGTACCCGGACCGGGGCAGGTGCGCGTCCGTGTCCGTGTCTGCGGGGTCTGCCGCACCGACCTCCATCTGGCCGAGGGAGACCTCGTTCCCAGGCGCCACCGTGTCGTACCCGGTCACGAGGTGGTCGGCGTCGTCGACCGCCTGGGAGAAGGTTGCACCCGGTTCGCCGTGGGCGACCGGGTGGGCGTGCCGTGGCTGGCGCACACCTGTGGGACGTGCCGGTTCTGTGCCACCGGCCGGGAGAACCTCTGCACCGACCCGCGCTTCACCGGATGGGATCTCGACGGGGGTTACGCCCCCTACGTGGTCGTCGACGAGGGGTACGCGTACGGACTACCCGCCACCTTCAGCGACGAGGAGGCGGCTCCTCTGCTGTGTGCCGGGATCATCGGCTACCGGGCACTGCGTCGGTCGCAGCTACCGCTGGGGGGGCGGCTCGGCATCTACGGGTTCGGGGGCTCGGCCCACCTCACGGCCCAGATCGCCATCGCCGAAGGGGCCCGGGTTCACGTTCTCACCCGGGCCCCCGAGGCCCGGGAGCTGGCCCTCGAGCTGGGTGCCGCCAGCGTCGGCGATTCGGACGCCGCCCCGCCCGAGCCGCTCGACTCGGCCATCGTCTTCGCACCGGTCGGATCCCTGGTCCCGCCGGCCCTGGCCGCCCTCGACCGCGGGGGAACCCTGGCCGTCGCCGGCATCCATCTCTCCGACATCCCCGCCCTCAACTACGCCGAGCACCTCTTCGAGGAGCGGGCGCTGTGCAGCGTGACGGCGAACACCCGGCGCGACGGCGAGGAGTTCCTCCAACTGGCCGCCCGCATTCCGGTCCGGGTCTCGACCGTGCCCTACTCGCTGGACCGGGCCGATGAGGCGCTGTCCGATCTGGCCCACGACCGCGTCACGGGAGCCGCCGTCCTCGTCACCACCGGTGGCCGGTGAGCAACGAGGGGAGCGACGTGGTGAACCAATGTGTCGTTCGGCCCTGGTCGGCGTCCGTGGCCGGCGCGCACGATGGTGCCTGATGACAGCGACCGAGCATGAAGCGAGCTTCCGTACCGTCGAGTTGGACCGTGCCCAGTGCCTGTCGCTGCTGCGCGGTGCCCGCATCGCACGGGTGGTCCTGAGCATCGACTGCATCCCCGTGGCCCTGCCCGTCAACCTCTCCGTCCTCGACGAGGACGTGGTCTTCTGCACCGACAGAGGTTCCAAACTCACCGCCGCCGTCGAAGGCCAGGTCGTGAGCGTCGAGGCCGACGACGTGGACCTGATGTACCGCACGGGATGGAGCGTCCTGGTGACGGGGATCGCACAGCTGGTCACCGAGCCGGCGGTCAGGCAATGGGCATGCTCGCATCTTCTGCCCTGGGCGCCGGGGCCGCATCCCTTCCTGGTGAAGGTGCCGTCGACCCTGATCTCGGGACGCCGCCTGGCGTGGGACGCGCCGGACGCCGGGTGACGAGCGTGACCGGCGCTGGCTCCGGCGACGGCGGTGAGCGGGTCCCACGCCTCCCCGTCCGGGTCCCGGCCCAGGTGGACGGTCTGGCCAGCCTGCGCGCCGTGGCCCGGTGCATGGTGGAGTCGGGAATGGGGGCGGTGTTGGTCGAGATTCCCGGAGGACCCGTCGGCCTGGTGACGGCGAAGGATGTCATCGAGGCGGTGGCGGCCGGCGCTGATCCTGACGTCGTCTGGGCCGGCGAGGTCATGCGCCCGGCGCCCCGGATGGTGAGCAGTGAGCAGCACCCGGCCGACGTCGGCGAGGAGATGGCCGCCGGCGAGCTCGAAGTCGTGGCCGTGGTGGACGAGGACTCGGCCTTGGGCCTGGCCTCCGCCCTCGACATCCTGGGGGCGGTCCTGCGGGCCGCCCGGGAGAAGGATCGGCCCCAACCCTGATCGGGCTAGCGACCGCGAATGCGCCGGCCGGTCACGACGAGGGGGGTGATGCGGATGTAGAGGTCCCGCTCGCCGCCGGCCCACGGGGCCACGCCCGTCGCCTCCGCCTGTCGGAGCTCGGACGGGTCGGTGATGACGTGGCCCACGCCCGAGACCAGCACGCTCCAGCCCTCGGCCAGCGCCTCGTCGATGTGGTCGACCTCGAACGAGACGGCCCCCAATCCGTCGGTGGACGACAGCTCCGGCAGCGTGGCCATCCGGAAGACGACATCGCCGTCGAGGATGCGGAAATTGACCGGCAGCGCCACCGGACCCCGTGATTCGCAGACCACGATCCGGCCCACGCCGCCGGGGCGGATGAGATCCCGGCAGGCGTCGGCGTCGAGGGCGTCGAGGACGGGGCTGGCCGACGGCTCCGCCCGGCCCGGTGGGGCCTGCGTCCCGCCCCCCGTGACGACGTCCATCGTCGTCTCCAGAGCGGCGGCCAGCCGCCACAGCGCCGCCCGTGAGAGCTGCGGCGACGGGCTCGTCTCCAAGATGCGGAGATAGGACGGATCCATACCCGCTCGTTCGGCCAGGGCCTCGACGCTCAGCCCGAGCTCACGGCGACGCTCCGACACCCGCCGCCCCAGGTCCCCCACGTCGTTGCCCACCATTCTCATCATGCTCCCATGGTGGGCCGGGGAAGGTTCGGGCACCAGGGCCCTTCGGCCCTTGGGACCCGCCTCAGTCCCTGTCGATGATGGGCACGTCGGACACGTGACCCGGCCGCAGGACCAGGGGTTGGTTCGACACCATCAGGGTGGACGGCCCGCCCCGGCCCGCCGCCGCCCCGATCCGCAGCCGTCGCCGGTCGACGTCGACGGTGATGTCGTTACCCCGGAACACCACGTTGAAGTGGAGCCGGGCCAGCTCCGGGGGGAGAAGCGGATGGAGCCAGAGAGCCTCGTCTCGGACCTCCAAGCCGGCGTAGCAGCGTTGGAGGATGTCGGCGGTGCCGGCCATGGCACCCAGGTGGACACCCTCGCGGGTGGTTCCCCCCTGGCTGTCGGCGACATCGGCCGCCAGGGCGTCCTGGAAGTACCGCCACGAGGCGTGCCGGTCGGCCCGGGCCAGCACCCACGAGTGCACGATCGTCGACAGGGTCGATCCATGGGTCACCCGCGAGGCGTAGTACTCGACGGTCGTTCGGATCACCTCGGGCTCCAGCGGATAGCCCATCCGTCCCAACACGGCCCGGAGCTCCTCGGCCGAGAACAGGTAGAGGAGCATCAAGACGTCGGCCTGCTTGCCCACCTGGTAGCGGCGAACGGCGTCGCCTTCGGCTTCGAGGATCAGGTCGAGTCGCCCGATGTTGCCGTAGCGCTCCCGGTAGCCGGCGAGGTCGAAGGGCTCGAGCCGCTCGTAGCCGGCGAATTGCGAGATGACGCCGTCGTGGAAGGGCACGTGGAGCAGGCGCGAGATCGAGTCCCAGCGGGCCATCTCCGGTCCGTCGATGCCGAGACGGTTCATCACATCCGTCCTGTTCTCGGCCTCCAGCAGGGTGGCCAGCTCCCCGGCCCGCCACAACAGCCAGGACGTCATGACGTTGGTGTAGGCGTTGTCGGTGACCCCCGGGTCGGGCGACCAGGGGTAGCCGTCGTGGAACTCGTCGGGCCCGACGACCCCGGCCATGTGGTAGCGACCGAGGGAGTCGTCGCGCCGCGCCAGGCCGGCGAAGAACCGGGCGATCTCGAAGATGAGCTCGGCGCCGGGCCCTCCCAGGAAATCGAGATCCCCGGTGACCTGCCAGTGCTGCCAGGCCTCGTAGGCGACGGCCAGGCCGACGTGGCGCTCGAAGCGCGAGTGGTCGGGTATCCACCGGCCCGAGCGGGGGTTGAACAGCACGGTGGGCGTCTCGTCCCTCCCGTCGCTCCCGCTCTGCCAGGGAAACATGGCTCCCCGGTGGCCGTCGGCCTCGGCCGCCCGTCGGGCGGCGGGAAGGCGCCGGGTCCGATATGCCAACAGGGCCCGCGCCACCGCTGGAAAGCGGAGGTTCAGCACAGGGAAGGCGAACAGCGAGTCCCAGAAGACGTGGCCCCGGTACCCTTCGCCGTGCAGCCCCCGCGCACCGAGGCCGGCGTCGATCTCCGTCACGTGAGGGGAGGCCACCTGGAAGAGGTGGAACAGATGGAGATTCAAGACCGTGTCCGACCGGGCATCGTCGTTCACGGTGATGGCCGCCCGCCGCCAGACGGCCTCCCAGGCCGTTCGCTGACGGGCGAGGATGTCGTCGAACCGAGGGGCACCGGCGACGGACTGGCGTGCGGCGAGCCCCGGTTCGGAGACGGCCCTGTCTCTCGACGTGAAGATCGCCACCACCTTCTCGAGGGCGATCCGGGCGCCGGACGACGCCACCACCGAGGTGCGCGTCTCGGGTGACCCCCGCGGTCCTTCGTTCGACCAGGACCGCCCGCGACCGGCGCGGCGCGTGCGACAGCGGGCCGCCATGGCCACCGTGATCTGGGACTGGACGGTGCGGACCCGGAGCCACACCCCTCCCGCATCGTCCCCACCCTGGTCGACCAGCTCGATATGGCGGTTGCTGAGCAGCCGGTCCTCCATGGTCTCGTCGTCCACCACGCTGCCGTCGAGCGCGGCGCGCCATTCGAGGTGTCCCGACCAATTGAGCGGGGTGCAACTCAACTCCAGGGCGACGATGTGGGGGTCGGCCATCGACACCACCCGCCTCTCGACCACCGCCGTGCGCCGACCGGCACCGTCGGTGACCACGCAATGGCGGACCAGGAGCCCGCAGCGCAGGTCGATGCGGATCCGATGCGACGACACGACCGTCCCCTCGGCGCCGAGCCACGCCCCGTCATCGGCACGGAAGGTGATCGGCAGCCAATTGGGCGCATTGACGAGGCTCTCCACTTCGACGAAATCGCCGAGCACCGGGCTCTGGAGTCGGTTGTAGACCCCGGCCAGGTAGGTGCCGGGATAGGAGGTGCCGTCGTCGTGCGCCCACGGCCGCGCCCCCCGGGTGCCGAGGTACCCGTTGCCGAGGGTGCACAGCGTCTCGACCACACCTTCGTCCACCCTGTCGGGGTCGTCGTAGGTGAGCCACCACGGGCTCTGGCGCGGACCACGTCCGGTCACCGTGAGCTCTCCCAGGTCGGTGACGACGATGTCGGCGCCACTGTGACGCAGCGCGTCGCCCCGGGCGTCGCGGTCGACCCCCACCACCACGCCGAACTCCCCTCGCCGACCCGCCTCGACACCGGCGAGGGCATCCTCCACCACCACCGCCCGGGACGGCTCTACCCCCAGGCGACGGGCCGCCTCCAGGAACAAGGCGGGATCGGGCTTGCCGGCCAGCGCCATGGCCCGGGCCGTCTCCCCGTCGACGCGGGCGTCGACGAGGGCGGTCAGCCCGGCCGCCTCGAGCACCTGGGCACAGTGCCGGCTGGCCGAGACGACGGCCACGCCCACCCCGGCCTCCCGCAGCCGCCGGAGGAGCTCAGCGGAGGAGGCGAAGGGCCGTGGCCCGAGCTCCGCCAGCAGGGCGAGATAGCGGGCGTCCTTCTCCTTGGCCAACCCCGAGACAGTGCGGGATCCGGCCGCGTCGTCCGGTCCCCCCTCGGGCAGCGGGATATGGCGGTCGGCGAGGACGTTGCGGACCCCGTCCATGCGATCCTCCCCGTCGACCAAGGCACGGTAGTCGTCATCGGTGAAGGCGGCGGGCGCCGCCGTGAGTCCGTCCGCCGCCACCGAGGCGAAGAACTCCTGGAACACCTCCGTCCAGGCCCGGAGGTGCAGGGAAGCGGTGTCGGTCAGCACGCCGTCGAGGTCGAATATCCAACCGTCGGTGTCGTCCAGGCAGACCGCCGCAAGCGCCTCGGCACCGTCGCCATCGACCCGGGGTGTGGACGATCTCATGGCTGCTGGTCCGACGGGGCGGCCCGGTTCAGGAGATCGGTGAACAGCCGCTCGCACGAGGCGTAGAAGTCCCGCATCTCGTGCAGTCGGTGGTCGGCGTCCCCCCCGGCGCCCGTGAGGGCCTGGTCGGCGATTCGTCGGATCGCGCCGAGGACCCGCAGCCGCCCGGTCACCAGTTGACGCCATCCATCGGGTCCGACCGTGTAGTAGGTGTGGCGGTCGCCGGGAAAGGTGAGACGGTCGACGAGGCCCCCGCGCGCCAGTGCGCTCAGCCCGGTGCTCACCGACCCCGAGGAGAGCCGGAGCCCGGCCTGGATCTGCTGGGCCGACTGGTGGGGAGGGTCGCACACGACGAGCCAGCCGAGTAACCGCGTCATCGTACGCGACAGGCCCATGTCATCGCCGACCACGCCGAAACGCTCGACGAACGTGGCGCGCCAGTCTCCGGCGTCCGGCGTGGCACCGGCCGCCGCCGCAGTGGTCACGCGCTCACCTGGTCGCGACGACCGAGAAGGAAGCCACCGACGAGGGCACCACCCGCTCCGAGGCCCGCCATCACGGCCGCGCTGGCCCAGTCGGGACTGGTGGCGGGAGCGGGAACCATGTGGAAGAAGACGGATGTGTCGAGCAGCCAGTGACTGGCGTGAATGACGGCGCCGACGAACTCGATGAGGAACGACCACGCCAGGTATCCGTAGACGACGGCCGACGTGTGCCTCGGCCAGGCGCCCATGACCAGGGCGCCGAGCCCCAGGAGCAACAGCGACGGCGGGACGACGTTGACGCCGGCGACGACGAGCGAGCCGAATCCCACGCCGCTGTGCTGGCTGGCGGCTCCGGCCCACGCCCCGATCCCGGAGACCACTCCGGCTACAGCCAGCAGGAGGGCGGACAGCCTGAACCGCCCGGCGAACCACGACGCCCGGTCGAGAGGGCGAACGACGAGGTTCTCGAGCCTCCCGTCGGCCTCCTCGGAGCGGATGGCGGCGACCTGACCGGCGGCGATCAGGGCGATCATCAGGGCGAGCATGAGGAAGGTGAGGCCGAGATAGGCCTCGACCAGAGAACCGTGCCCGCCCAGGCGGCCCAGGGCCTTCTCGATGGCACTGTCGCCGTTGATGGCCTTCGTGGCCGACTCGGCCACCGATCCGATGAGGACGGCGAAAGCGGCGACGGCGAAGAGCCAGCCCAGCGCCACCGGCCGCATCAGCCGGAGCGCCAACCCCGCCGGGCGTCCGACCAAGGTCAGGTGCGGGGGCGAGGTGTCCCGGTCGGGAAGTGTCGACGCCCCCAGGTCGCGGGAGCCGGCCAGGTGCAGGGCCACGCCGACGAGGACGATCACGGCGAGGACGACCGGCACCAGCGCCATCGGGTGGGGGTCGGTCAGGGGTTCGGACTCCTCGATCCAGCCGAGCGGGCTCAACCACACCATCCAGTGCAGTCCCGGGTCGGAGTCCGCCACCATACGCAGGGCATAGGCGACACCGAACACGGCACCCGCCATGGAGGCCGCCCGACGGCGGGTGGTGGCCAGCTGGCTGGTGAGCGCGCCGACGGCCAGGAACACGGCGGCGCCGGCCACGAGGGTGACCGAGAAGTAGAGGGACTGGTCGAGGCTGAATCCGACCGAGGAGGCCCTACCGGTGGCGATCGTGGCCAGCGCGGCGATCGCCCACAGCGTGGTCAAGCCCACACCGAGCCCGCCCACCGCCTGGGCGGCGGCATGCCGGCGGGTGGTCTGACCGGCCAGGAGCAACTCGTATCGACCCGCTTCTTCATCACCGCGCAGGAGGCGGGTGGACGTCAGCAGCCCCCAGATGGCCCCGAGCAGGCTCAGGACGCCGAGGGCCCGCCACGACGTATAGCCGGCGACCGTGTTTATGGCCCGGGCCGGGCCGATCAGGGCGTTGATGCCGACGTTCGAACCGAGCGACCGCGCCAACTGGTCGCGCGACGCCTGGGTCTTGTAGGCGGCCGTGTAGCCGAAGGTCTGGACCACGACGTAGAAGCCGAAGATGAGGCCCCACAGCGCCCCCGAGCGCACCGTGCGGCGCGATACCTGCCTGGCGATCACGGCCGCCGGATGGCGCCCGGCCGGTGTCAGAGTGCGGGGAGCGCCTGCGGTGAGAAGACCGGTCACGACCCCGGTCCCGTCACCGACGCCCCCGACGTCACCGACGCTCCCGGCGACACCGGCGACACCGGCGCCGTCCCGTCGGGGCCGTAGTGGGCCAGGAACAGCTCCTCCAGGGAGGGCTCGCGGCTGAGCAGCTCCCGGACCCCCGTGCGGGCCAGAGCGTCGATGAGCGGCTCGATCGGGCCCTGGACCTCGAGATGGACGTGCCGTCCGTCGACGACCACCCGCTTGACACCCGGCACACCGGAAAGATCGGGCGGCACGGCCTCGAAGACCGCTTCGACGGTCAAGGCCGAGAGATGCCGCATCTGTTCGAGGGTTCCGATCTCGACGAGACGGCCCTGGCGCAAGATGCCCACCCGGTCGCACAGGGCCTCCACCTCACTCAGGATGTGGGACGACAGGAAGACCGTCTGCCCCTCCCGTCGGGCTTCGCCGATGCAGTGGCGGAACGCCTGCTCCATGAGGGGGTCGAGCCCGGCGGTGGGCTCGTCGAGCAGCAGCAGGTCGGGCCGCGTCATGAGGGCGGCGATGAGCAGGACCTTCTGACGGTTGCCCTTGGAGTAGGCACGGACCTTCTTGGACGGATCGAGGTCGAAGCGGTCGATCAACTGGTCGCGGTAGGTCACGTCGACACGGCCCTGGACGCGGCCGAGGAGGTGGAGGGTCTCGGCTCCCGTGAGCGAAGGCCACAGATTGGACTCACCGGGAACGTAGGCCAGGCGGCGATGGGCCTCGACGGTCCGGCGTTGGCAGTCGAGCCCGAAGATCTCGGCCCGCCCCGCGGTGGGCCGGGCCAGCCCGAGAAGCAGGCGGATGGTCGTCGTCTTCCCGGCGCCGTTGGGCCCCAGGTATCCCACCACCTCTCCCGGGGCGACGTCGAGGTCGAGGTCACGCAGGGCGTCGACGTCTCCGTACCGTTTGGAGAGCCCTTCGGTGTGGATGGCGGGCGAGCCCATGGGTAAGCCTCTCTGGTTGTTTCAGAACATCATGAAACTTCGAGGCGGACTCCTCTAGGGCAGAAGGTCATGAACCTGGGGGGTCGGGCGGGGGAGTGGCCCGACGCGAAGGCAGGGCCACCACCACGAGAATCACACTGGCGGCCACGACGATCGCCCCCACCAGCAGGGCCAGGTCCATCCCGTCCACGAAAGCCCGACGGGCGGCGACGATCAGCTCCGTGCCCACTGCACCCCCGGCCATCCGGGCCACGGCCAACGCTCCTCCTATCGATCCCAGAATGGCGTGGGCGGCCACCGGCGGGACGGTGTGACCGGCCAGCGTTCCCGTCATCCTGCCTTGATACCGGGAGGTGAGAACAGAGCCGATGACGGCGACGCCCAGAGCGCCACCGACCTGCAGGGCGGTGCTGTTCGTGGCCGAACCGACGCCGGCGCGATCACGAGAGAGCGATCCCATCACCGAGGCCGTGGCCGGGGCGATGATGAGGCCGGCCCCCAGCCCGAGCAGAACCATGCCGATCAGGGAGTGTCCGAAACCCTGTGCCGTCGTGGTCGTGGTGAGCTGCCACAAGCCCGCGGCCACGATGCACATGCCGGCGGCGACAACGACCTTCGTCCCGACGAGACGGTCGACGAACGTCGATGAGACGGCGGCGACGGCCAGGACGGCGGCGATCGGCAGGATTCGCACGCCGGCGTCCAGGGCCGAGAAACCCAGGGAGAACTGGAGGTACTGGGTCAGGACGAAGAGGGCGCCCATCAGGCCGAACACGGCCATGGCGACGGCCGCCATGGCCACCGAGAAGCGACGGTCGGCGAAGGGTTTGAGGGCCAACATCGGATGGGGCGTGTGGCGCTCCCAGGCGACGAAGGCCGACAGGACCACCACGGCCCCCACGCCGGCGGCGAGCACGAAAGGTGAATCCCATCCGCGCACGGGTGCCTCGATGATCGACCACAGGAGCATGGCCAGTCCCGCTATCGACAGCACCGCCCCCACCACGTCGATAGGGCGACTCTCGTGATCGCGCGAATCGGGTACCAGCCACAGCGCCGCCGACAGTCCGAGGATGGCGACGGGGACGTTGACGAGGAAGACCGATCCCCACCAGTAGTGGGCCAGCAACCAACCGCCGGCGATCGGGCCGACGGCGATGCCCAGGCCGGTCGTCGCCGACCAGATCCCGATCGCCCGCGCCTGGTCGTCGGCCTCCCGGAAGACGTTGATGACGATCGAGAGGGTGGCGGGCATGATGCAGGCGGCCCCTAGGCCCATGACCGACCGGGCCACGATCAATGCCGTCACCGACGCCGAGAAGGCGGACGCTGCAGAGCCGGCGGCGAAGACGGCCAGCCCGGCGCAGAAGACCTTCTTGCGCCCGACCCGGTCCCCGATGCTCCCCGCCACCAGCAGGAGCCCGGCGAACACGCAGGCGTAGATGTCGACGATCCACTCCAGCTGCGACTCGGTGGCGTGCAGATTCCTGACCAGAGCCGGTAGGGCGATGTTGAGGATGGTGTTGTCGAGCGAGACGATCAGGAGGGACACGCACAGCACGCCCAGAACGGCCCAGCGCCGGGGCGACGCCACGCTCGCGGGGACCGGCGTGGGGGACCGTGTCTCGGTGATCACCCGTCCAGCCGACCACGGGGAGGCCGATCCGGCCAGGGCCGAAGGTCCCTCGACGGGGGAAAGGGAGGATCCGGATCATGGGGCGGACACCACGATGGGACGATCGGCCCTATCCCCGGGCCACTCCGAGTCGGTACACAGGTGGAGAGAACGAGTCACGGAGGAGTTGACCATGCCCGAACCAGAAGACACCGGTCCGTTGCAGGACGAGTCAGACGATGCTCTTGTCGAGAGGTTGGGTCACACCCTCGACGGATGGCGTACCCGGATCGACGAGCTGTGGGTGCAATTCGACCTGGCGGGCCTCGATCTCCGTGATCAGGTGCGCAAGCGTATCGACGTCACCGAGAACGTCTACCTGGCGGCCCGCTCACGTTTCTCCGACGTGCGTCGGGACGCCACCTCGAATGTCAAGGGATTGTGCGAGGGGACCGAAACCCTCCTCGGCGACCTGAAGCTCCTCTATGCGTCGGCGGAGGCGGCGTTCAATCGCGGGCGCGCAGAATGACGGCCAACACGGTCTGAGACCCCCTGACATGTCCATGTACAGTCAGCTCCTCGCCGCCGCGCTCGCTACCCCCCGATCTCCCGGAGACGAACCCATGACGGAGGCGTTGGACCGTCTCCTGCGCTGCCGAGAGGAACTGGGCGCCAACGTGTCGAACGAACGCCAAGCAGACCAGACCTTTGTCACCCTGGTCGGTCACCTCGGCTACGACGCCGCCCTCATCGAGATCGTGCGTCTCCTCGGTCTCCCCTGTGATGCCTCGGAGTTCGATCGCCCCGACCGGGCCCGGGCTCGGCTCGAGGGAATTCTGGCGGGTCGGGGGATCGGCCTGGCCGGCGGCGGCCCGGGGCTGCTTTCGGCGGGCTGGGACCATCCGGGACCTTCGCCTCTAGAGTCCGCTGACCCGCCGGCACAGGATGGCTAGAGATCAGGAAACAAGGCCCCGATGTGCTCAGGAGGTACGTCATGCGCGCTGTCGTCTACCACGGCCCCGGTGACAAGAGTTGGGACGAGGTCCCCGAGCCGAAGCTGGAGGCCGACACGGACGTCGTCGTCCGGGTCGACTCGGTGACCATCTGCGGAACGGACCTCCACATCCTCAAAGGTGACGTGCCCGAGGTGACCCCGGGAAGGATCCTCGGTCACGAGGCCGTGGGCACCGTGATCGAGCGGGGCACCGGTGTGCACGACCGTCACGAGGGCGACCGGGTCCTGCTGTCGTGCGTCTCGGCCTGCGGTCACTGCCGCTTCTGCCGTGAAGGCCGCTTCGGCCAGTGCCTCGGGGGCGGAGGTTGGATCTTCGGGCACCTGATCGACGGGGTCCAGGCCGAGTACGCTCGGGTCCCCTTCGCCGACACCTCCACCTATCTGGTCCCCGACGGGGTGAGTGACGAACAGGTGATCTACCTGTCGGACATTCTGCCCACGGCCTACGAGGTGGGCGTCCTGTCCGGGAGCGTCCGGCCCGGTGACGTCGTCGCCATCGTCGGCTGCGGACCGATCGGTCTCTCCGCCCTCGTCGCCTCGTCGCTGTTCTCGCCGGCCGCCGTGGTGGCCATCGACTCGGTCGCCAGCCGACGGGAATTGGCGCTCAAGTTCGGTGCCGACCGGGCCGTCGCACCCGAGGAGGCGGCCGACACGGTCCGTGAGCTCACGGCCGGCCTGGGGGCCGACGTGGCCATCGAGGCGGTCGGCGTGCCCGAGACCTTCGAGATGTGCACCGAGCTCGTTCGTCCCGCCGGTCACGTCGCCAATGTCGGGGTCCACGGCAAGCCCGCCACCCTGCACCTGGAGACGTTGTGGATCCGGGACCTGACCATCACCATGGGTCTGGTCGACACCTTCAGCATCCCGACACTCCTCAGGCTGATCAGCGCCGGGCGGATCGATCCTGTCAGCTTCACCACCCACCGGTTCCGTCTGGATCAGGCCATGGAGGCCTACGACACCTTCGCCCATGCCGGGGACACGGGGGCCCTCAAGGTGCTTCTGCAGCGTCCCGCATAACTCGGCGCGCCGGCCATGGACGGTCCGGCGGTCCGGGAGACCCACCTCTCGATCCTGGTGTTCCTGGGGGAGAGGGTGCTCAAGTTCCGGAAGCCGCTCTGCTTCGACTTTGCCGACTTCTCGGCCCCGGCGGCGCGGGCCGCGGACTGCCGGCGCGAGGTCGAGCTCAACCGTCGGCTGGCTCCTGACGTCTACCTGGGAGTGGCCGAGGTCAGCCTGGGCGGTGAGACCCTCGAGCACTGTGTCGTCATGCGACGGTTGCCCGCTGAGCGTTCGCTGGCCCGACTCGTCAGCTCCGAACCGGAGTCCGTCTGGGGTGTCGAGCTGGGAAAGGTGGCCGCCACCCTGGCCGCCTTCCACGTCCGGGCCGACCGCTCGGCCCCGATCTCCGATGCCGCCTCGACCGAAGCGGTGGCCCGTCTCTTCGAGGCGAACGTGACGGCGACGGCGCCTTTCGTCGGGACCGTTCTCGAGCCGGGCGCCCACGCCGCCGTGGTCCGGGGGGTCCGGCGCTACCTGGCCGGCCGCTCCCCGCTGTTCTCGGCCCGGATCGTCGCCGGGCAGGTCTGCGACGGCCACGGCGATCTCCAGGCCGACGACATCTACTGCCTCGATGACGGGCCCCGGATCCTCGACTGTCTCGAGTTCGACGACCAGCTCCGCTTCGGTGACGTCGCCGCCGACGTGGCCTTCCTGGCCATGGACCTGGAGCGGTTGGGTACCCGGTCGACAGCCGACCTCTTCGTCCGTCACTACGAGCAGAGCGCCGGTGGCCGTCTTCCCCCCACCCTCCTCGACCTCTACGTCGCCTTACGGGCGTACGTCCGGATCAAGGTGGCGTGCTTGCGCCACCAGCAGGGCGACGGTCTCGCCGCCGGCCAGGCGGCGCAGCTCCTGGCCCTGGCCCGGTCCCATCTGGAGCGGGCCAGGGTCCGGCTGGTTCTCATCGGAGGTCTGCCCGGGTCGGGCAAGTCCACCCTGGCCGCCGCGCTGGGCGGTGCGCTCGGAGCCACCGTGCTGCGCTCCGACGAGCTCCGCCCGCCGCTGGATGCGCCGGCGGCGGATCAATCCCCGACGGCGGTCTTCGGCCGGGGTCGGTACACACCGGAGCGGAGACAGGGCGTCTACGACGACCTGATCGCTACGGCCCGGGAGCACCTGGGCCACGGCGAGTCCGTCGTCCTCGACGCGTCGTGGACCGACCCGGCGCACCGGGAGGCGGCGCGCAGACTCGCCGTCGAGTCGTCCGCCGATCTCACCGCCCTTCGTTGCGCCGCCCCCGCCGCCGTCATCGAGGAACGGGTCGCCTCGAGGCTCCGCCGAGCCACCGACCCCTCCGAAGCGACGGTCGAGGTGGCGCGGGTCATGGCGCAGGCGGAGCCGGCGTGGTCGTGGGCCGAGACCATCGACACCGTCCGAGCACCGGAATCGGTGTTGGCCGACGCTCTGCGGCTCGTCCTCTCTCAGGGCGAGACGACGGGGGTGGGGGCGTGGACGAATCGCTCGACCAGCGCGTCGGGACCGGGAAACACCAGCCCGACGTGGCCGTCATCGGACCACCGCACGAGGTAGGGAGGAGCTCCGTCGGTTCCGTGGACCTCCAGGATCTCCCCGTCACGGTCGTGTTCACCGGCGTGGTGCCCCTTCACCACCAGCCGGTCTCCGACGTCTGCTTCCATGATTCTGCCTCCCTCGTCCCTCTCCGACTCTTCCACCATGATCCCTAACGCCCCCCTTCTCCAGGGCCGAAGGTCATCTCGTGGCGTGAGTCGGCTAGGTAGCCGCTGGGCGCCACGAACGTTCCGGCCAACCCGTGGAGGATTGACTCGGCGTCGCCGAGGGCCCCGATGGCGGCGAACCGCCCGGTCCGTTCGGCGAATTCACACACCGCCTCGACCTTCGGTCCCATCGACCCGGTGGGAAGATCGAGGGCGCGGAGCTCGTCGGTCGTGGTCCGGCCTATGGTCCGGGCTCCGGTCGTCCCGAACCCGGCGATGACCCCGCTGACGTCGGTGAGGAGCAGAAGAGCATCCGCCTTGACCGCCGCCGCCAGGATCCCTGTGGTCCGGTCCTTGTCGACGACCGCCTCCACGCCGTGCAGGCGCCCCGCGGCGTCGCGGACCACCGGTACCCCGCCCCCCCCGGCGCAGACCACCACGGCCTCTTGCCAGAGCAGCAGTTCCACCAGGGACTCCTCGATCACCTTGACCGGATTCGGCGATGCCACCACCCGCCGCCAGGCCCCTCCGTCCGAGCGGACCTGCCATCCCCGCTCGGCGGCCAGGCGTCTCGCCTCGGGCTCGTCGTAGACGGGACCGATGAATTTGGTGGGGTCGGCCCAGGCCGGGTCGTCCGCCGCCACCAGGGTCTGGGTGATCACGCAGGCCACCTGGCGGCCCGGTAGGTCGTTCTGCAGCGCCTGGAGGAGCCAGTAGCCGACCATCCCCTGGGTCTGGGCCCCGAGGACGTCGAGCGGATACGGGTGGGACAACGCCGGGTCACGGGCGCTCTCGAGAGCCAGCAGGCCGATCTGGGGCCCGTTTCCGTGGGTGACGACCAGTTCGTGGTCCCGGGCGATGGGAGCGAGAGCCTCGACGGCGGCGGCCACGTGGTGAGCCTGGATCTCGGAATCGGGTGGTTCCCCCCTCTGGAGGAGTGCGTTCCCACCCAGAGCCACCACCACCCGCATGTCAGTCTCCCAGTGTGGCGACCATGACGGCCTTGATGGTGTGGAGCCTGTTCTCGGCCTGGTCGAACACGATCGACCGGGGCGACTCGAAGACGGCGTCTGTGACCTCAAGGGCGTCGACGCCGTACTGAGCGGCGAGTTGGGCTCCCACCTCCGTGGTCCGGTCGTGCAGGGCCGGCAGACAGTGCATGAATGCGACGTCAGGGTTGCCGGTCGCTCCGACGATATCGGTGGTGACCTGGTAGGGGAGCAGGAGCTTGATCCGATCGCCCCACGCCTCGACGGGCTCACCCATGGACAGCCAGACGTCGGTGTAGAGGAAGTCGACCCCCCGTACGGCGGCGGCCACATCGTCGGTCACGGTTATCCGTGCCCCCGATCGAACAGCCAGCTTCTCGGCTGATTCCCGCACCGAGGGATCCGGTTGGAGGCCGGCCGGTGCCGCCATCCGGACGTCCATGCCGAGCAGTGCGCCCGTCACCAGGAGGGAGTGCGCCGTGTTGTTGCGGGCGTCTCCCAGGTAGCAGTAGGCGAGCTCGGTCAGGGGCTTCGTGCCGTGTTCCCGCATGGTGAGGATGTCGGCCAGCATCTGCGTCGGGTGCCACTGGTCGGTCAGGCCGTTCCACACGGGAACGCCGGCGAACCGCCCGAGGGTCTCCACCTTCTCCTGGCCGAAGCCCCGGTACTCGATTCCGTCGAACATCCTCCCTAGAACGCGGGCCGTGTCCACCATCGACTCCTTGCGCCCGAGCTGGGTCTCGCCGGGGCCCATGTAGGTGACGTGCGCTCCCTGATCGTGGGCGGCCACCTCGAAGGCGGCCCGGGTCCGGGTCGAGGTCTTCTCGAAGATCAAAGCGATGTTCTTCCCACCGAGACGCCGGTTCTCTCTCCCGGACCGCTTCTCGATCTTGAGCGATTCGCCCAATTCCACGAGCCACAGGAACTCGGCGGCGGTGAAATCGAGCTCCTTCAGGAAATTCCGTCCCCGGAGGTCGGCCCCCTCGGTCCGTACCGGTACCGGGGCGGTCATGCCGGGTCCCGCTCGATGGGGCACGTCATGCAGCGGGGCCCGCCCCGTCCTCGACCGAGCTCACTCCCGGCCACGCTCACCACTTCGATGCCGTGCTTTCGGAGCATGGTGTTGGTGGCCACGTTGCGGTCGTAGCCGAGGACGACTCCCGGGGCCACGGCCAGGAAATTGGTCCCGTCGTCCCACTGCTCGCGCTCGGCCGCCCGGACGTCCTCGTCGGTGGTCAGCACCTGGACGGCTCCGACCTCGAGGACCTCGGCCAGCGTCTCCCACAGGTTGTGGTTGCGGTCCACCTTCAGCCGGCCCGGTTCATCGGTGGGCGTGATCGTCCACGAATGGAGGGACCGTTCCATGTAGGGGTAGAGCACGAAAGTGTGGCGGTCGAGCATCGTCATCACGGTGTCGAGGTGCATCATGGCGTGCGACTTGGGCAGCTTCACGGCGATGACCCGGTTGGCCTGGCCCCCGGCGAACAGGGCCCGGGCCACTATCTCGACGGCCATCGGTGTCGTCCGCTCGCCCATCCCCACGAGGACGGCCCCGTGTCCGAGGACGTGGACGTCACCACCCTCGACCGAGGCCGGGAGGTGGTTCTCGTCGTCGTCGCCGTAGTACACGGCGAAGTCCTCGGAGGTGAAGTGGGGGTGGAACCGGTAGATGGCCCGCGTGTGCAGTGACTCGCGTTGCCGGGCCGGCTTGGCCATGGGGTTGACCGTGACGCCGCCGTAGATCCAACACGAGTTGTCCCGTTGGAACAGATGGTTGGGCAGAGGCGGCAGCAGGAAGTCGTCGGACCCGAGGGTCGACCATTTCAGGCTGTGGACACGCCCCGGATGGAGGTCGGACTTGAGCACGCCGCCCACCAGGTAACCGGCCAAGGTGGTGCCTTCGGTGTCATCGAACAACTTCCGCAGTGGATCGACGAGTGCGGGACCGACCATCTCCGGCGCGCAGACCCGGTCGAGCACGAAGGCCCGACCCTTCGGCATCTCGAGGGTCTCAGCCAGCAGCTGCCCGTAGTAGAGGACGTCGACGCCCTTGTCCCGAAGCTGCTGGGCGAACGCATCGTGCTCCTCGCGGGCCTTCTTGGCCCACATGACGTCGTCGAAGAGCAGCTCCTCGACGTTGTCGGGGGTGAGCCGGGAGAGCTCGTTCCCGGGGCGGTGCACGATGGCCCGGCGGAGCAGCCCGACCTCGGAGTGGACGCCGAGGGTCATGCCCCGAATCCTGACAGGTGGCGCAGGCGCACGGACAGACACGTCACACATCCCTCGAGCTTCTGGAACTCGCTGATGTCGACGGTGACGGGGTCGTAACCGAGGCCGGCGAAGAGCTCGGTGCTCCGGGAACAGTCGGCCGCCATCAGGATCTTGTTCTCGCCGAGGTCGACCACGTGGGCGCCCGATTCCTCCGGGACGGGCACGAAGCGCGGGAAGAACTCGGGGTCCTCGACGAGAGGGGGGTAGCCGATGATGGTCCCGTCGGGAAGGGCGGTCACGGCCGACTTGAGGTGGAGGGCCCTATGGACGGGGACGGCGACGGCGACGATCTTCGCACCCAGTGGACCGAAGATGCTGCGCAGCTGGCGGAGGCCGTCGGCATTGGTCCGACCGCCGCTGCCGACATAGATCGTGTCGCCGACCTTCAGCACGTCGCCCCCGTCGAGAGTCCCGGGGGCCCGGATCCGGTTGACGGAGCAACCGAGCTCGACCACGGCCTTCTCCGCCCCCGTCACCTCGGGCTTGCGGGAGTCGGCCCCGGGGCGGGTGATGACGGCCACATTGCGGAAGACGACCACGGCGTCCTCGATGAAGACACCGTCCGGGCACCCGTCTTCGGGGGGGACCTCGATGATCTCCCAGTCGGCGTCCTCCATGGCCTCGACGTAGCCGTTCCACTGCTTGGCCGCCAGGTGCACGTCGACCGGTTGGCGTTCGATATTGGTGACGATGCCTTCGGCCAAGCGGGGGCTGATCCTGCGGACCAGGGCCTTCTTCGATCCCATGAATGCTCCTTGTGCTACCGGAAAGGCTGTTCCCGGTCGTTGGCGATGACCAGCGCGGTCCGTGTGTGCCGTTCGTCGGTGATCGGGTCAGGCCGACCTGGGCAAGGCCGCAACCGGCTCGTCGGGGGGGTTGTCCACCGGCTCGGGCGACTCACCGAGACGCTGGCGGCGGGCGTTCAAGAAGGCGTACAGGATGAGTCCGGCCAGGAGCACGACCAGAGCCTGGTAGACGACCTGGTACCCCGAGGCGAACGTCACCCACATGGAAAACAGCACGGCGGCCCCGGCCACCGACAGATCACGGGCCAACGTCCAGCCCTGCACGCGCCGACGGCGTGAGACCAGGTAGGTGAGCTGGGCCAGGGCCGAGAAGAAGTAGGGGATGGCCACCGTCACCACCGTGAGGTCGACCAGGTAGGTGAACACCGTGAGCCCGGCGCTGGTGTTGTAGCGCCACAGCATGAGCAGCGACGGCAGCGCCGCCCCGATCACGATGCCGAACCAGGCCGTTCCCTTGCGGTCGGCCCAGGCGAAGGGACGGGGGAAGAGGTCGTCCTGGGCGACGGCCCGGGAGGTCTCGGTGACGATCAGGGTCCAGCCGTTGAGGGCCCCGATGCCCGAAATGACGGCCAGGGCGGCGATGAACTTCCCGGGCCACACCCCGTGGTGGAAGATGCCCTGGAACACGTTCACGAAGGGCGACCCGGTGTTGATCAGGGTGTGGTGGGGCACCAGCCCGAATACCGCCGCTGTCACCAGCACGTACAGAAGGGCGCTGACGGCGGTCCCGAGGACCGAGGCGCGACCGACGTTGCGGCGCGGGTTCCTCACCCTTTTGGCGGTGATGGCGGCCGCCTCCACCCCGATGAAGGAGAAGAGAGCCACGCCCGCTGCGATCCCGATGCCGCTGTAGAGGCTTCCGCCCGACATGTTGAAGCCCCCGAAGTTGACTGAGCGGACGAAGAACCACCCCACGACCCCGACGAAGAGGAGGGGCAGGAACTTGAGGACGACGGTGATGTTCTGGAACCACGCCATCTGGCGGACCCCGACCAGGTTCACGACCGCCGGTATCCAGAGTCCGAGCATGGCGATGCCCCAGTTCTCCATGCCGCTGACGTGCTTGAGGCCGAAGAGGGCGTCCACGTAGAACACCCACGACGCCACGATGGCGGCGTTGCCGGCCCAGGCCTGGATCCAGTAGCACCAGCCCACCAGATAACCGGCGAAGTCGCCGAACTCGTGGCGGGAGTAGGCGTAGACCCCACCGTCGCTATTGGGGATCCGCTTTGTGAGCTGGCCGAACAGTACGCCCAGGAGGAGCGCCCCCACGGCGATGACGCCGAGGACGACGAGCGACATGGTGCCGGCTCCGGCCATCACGGCCGGCATGGTGAACACGCCGGTCCCCACGATGCTGCCGATGACGAGCCCGGTGGCCGACGTCAGCCCCAAGGCATGGGCCTTTTCCTCGTTGCGCGGCGACATGGGGATGTCGGGGGGCGAGGCCGAACCCGAATTATCGTGATCGGAGGCTGGTCTGGCTTCGGCGATCGCCATTCGACTCACCTGCTTTCTCTCGGGCCCACGACGGGCCCAACGTCTTTGGACATCGTCTGTCGGCTGGCGCCTCGGCCGGTAGGGTCGAAAGGCCTGTCGAGCACGGGCGGAGGTCCCAAATGGGTGACCGGGAGCGACCCCGACTCGTCTGGCCGGGCCGAGCGCCCCGGAGGGGCGATGGTGACCTTCGACTCTGTTGCCACGGGTCGATCGGCGTTCAGATGGCCCTGAGGCCGTCTGGCGCTGCGGTGGTGAGCCACTGTGGCGACGGCGCCGAGAAGACGAGCAGGTTGTCCTACCCAGGACAAGCGGAAGGAGTGTCCGATGGCCATTCGGGTGGGGATCAACGGATTCGGCCGGACGGGGAGAGCGCTGTTCCGGGCCGCGCAACGACGGGAGCTCGACCTCGACGTCGTGGCCATCAACGACCTCGGTCCGCCTGAGTCCCTGGCCCGCCTCCTGGCCCGGGACTCCGTCTACGGGAGACTCGACAGGACGGTCGCCATCGACGGCAACGTCATGGTGGTGGGTGGGCACCGCATCCTGCTCCCCGCCGAGCACGAGATCAAGGCACTGCCGTGGGGGAAACTCGGTGTCGACGTGGTCGTGGAGTCCACGGGGCGATTCACCGCCCGGGACGACGCCGCCGGCCATCTCGACGCCGGCGCACCACGTGTCGTCGTCTCTGCTCCGTCCAAGGGGGCGGACGCCACCTTCGTCATGGGTGTGAACGACGACACCTTCGACCCCGCCCGTCACGTGGTGGTCTCCAACGCATCGTGCACGACCAATTGCCTCGCCGTTCTGGCCAAGGTCATCGATGACGCCTTCGGCCTCGAGGAAGGCTTCATGACCACCATCCACGCCTACACCGGCGATCAACAGCTGGTCGACGGGCTCCACAAGGACCCCAGACGGGCGCGGGCGGCCGCCCTGAACATCGTGCCCACCACCACGGGGGCGGCTCGGGCCACGGGGCTCGTCCTCCCGGCGGTGCAGGACCGGCTCGACGGCCTGGCCCTCAGGGTGCCGGTACCCGACGGCTCGATAACCGACCTGGTGGCGAACGTGAGGTCGAAGATCACGGTCGCCCACGTTCAAGATGCCTACCGCGAAGCGGCCGCCCAGGGACGGCTCGAGGGTGTCCTCGAGTACGCCGACGAGCCCCTGGTCTCGAGCGATATCGTCGGGTCGCCGGCCTCGTGTGTCTTCGATGCCCCGCTCAGCATGGTGAAGGGACAGCTGGTCAAGGTGCTCGGCTGGTACGACAACGAGTGGGGCTACGCCAACCGTCTGGCCGAGTTGGCGGCCAAGATCGGCGCCGCCCCGAGGCCGTAGGTTCCCGTCCGTTCAGATTGGAGACGACATGATCAATCGTCGTCGGCCGAGTCGCTCCGAGGGGCTGGCCGAACAATGCGGCGCCTTTCTCTCCGGGCATCTGCGTGAGCTGGCCGAGAGCTCCGGCCTGCGACCGCCCCGGAGTGCCTGGATCAACGCCCTGGCCCACATGGAGGTCGAGGAGCTGCGACGTCTCGCCGGCCAGGGGTTCGATCCGGCTCCGGGGCAGGCCGACAGGTGGGCGCAGGCGACGTCGTTCCTGGCCGCTGAAGTGCTGCGGGCCGGAGGTGACGACGACGGCGCCGTCCGCCGGATCCAGGTCGAGATACTCGTTCCCATCGAACTCAGGTGGACGTCACGCGACGTCGCCCTCCGGACGCCGTCTGATTTCGTGCGGGAGGTCCGGGAGGCGTTGGAGCGGTCCCTGCGCCGCCAGGGTCGAAGCCACAGCAGGCAGGTGTGAGTTGGGATCCGTACGTGCCCCTCGTCGTGTCGTCGTCGGCGTGGACGGATCGGAAGGCTCCCGTCATGCCCTGCTGTGGGCCGTCGGCCTTCTGGGAGACACCGGTAGCGAAGGTTCCGGGGGTGAGATCATGGCCGTCCACGCCCTCGGGCTGCTCGTCCATCTGGGCGGAACCGTTGAACCCTCGGTCGACCATCAGGGGGAGGTGGCCGGGCTGCTGGAGAACGAGTGGTGCCGTCCGCTCGCTCATACCGGTGTGGCGCACCGTTCGCTGATGGTGGAAGGACCACCGGTGCAGGCGTTGATCACGGCGGCGCGCCAGCAGGGGGCAGATCTCATCGTCGTCGGTCGGAGGGGATCGGGCGGCTCACCGGGTCTGGAGATCGGCAGCACCAGCCAGCAACTCGTTCACCAGGCCGATTGTCCCGTCGTGGTTGTCCCCCCCTCCTTCATCTGAGGTGTCTGGCCTCGTCGGGGGGCTCGACGGGTCGCGTCGATATCCGCAAACGGGCGTCGACGACCATGGCGCCGGCGGGCGTGGCCATGACCGGGTTGCAGTCCGCCTCTCTGAGCTCGGGCAGGTCTTCAGCCAGCCTGGCCAGGCGAAGCACGAGGTCGATGAGGGCGTCGACATCGACGGGTTCGCTCCCTCGGAATCCTGTGAGAAGAGGGGTGGCTCGCAGCCCGAGGACCATGTCCCGGGCGTCGAGATCGGTGACCGGTGTGAGACGCAAAACGTGGTCACCGAGCAATTCCACCGCTGTCCCCCCCAGGCCGAAGAGGATCTGCGGTCCGAAAGCGGGGTCGACGACGAACCCGGCGATCGTCTCCACCGCGCCGCTGATCATGGGCTGGACGACGGCCCCGGACATGGCCGGACCGAGTGACTGCCGCATGGACTCGAAGGCGTCGCGGACCTCTCCCTCGGTGCGAAGGTCGAGTCGCACGCCACCCACCTCGGTCTTGTGGACGAGATCGGGACCGAGCGCTTTCATGGCCACCGGCAGGTACGCCGACGAGGCGGCCGCCGCCTCGTCGGCCTCGGACACCGAAGCGGTCGGGACGCAGGTGATGCCGACGGCGGCGAGGACCTCCATGGCCTCGGTCCCGGTGATCCATTCCAGACCCCGTTCTCTGGCGGAGAGCACATGCTGGCGGGCGGCGTTGACGTCCACATCGTCGAGGAGGGGAATCGTCCCGGGAGGTCGGGCGCGCCACTGCCCGTACTCCACGGCGTGGGCCAGGGCCCGGACGGCGGTCTCGGGATAGCCGAAGCTCGGGATCGGGCGACGCCCGGAGCGCAGGACCGTAGCGGCGGAGGAGGATCCGATGAAGGTGGCCACGACGGGTATGTTCCCATCGGCGTGATGGGCGTCGTCCACGACCCGGACGACCGCCGCCGCCACGTCGTCGGCCTCGATCCCGAGGGGTGGGGTGAAGATGACGACGACGCCGTCGACCTCGCCGCTGGCCAACAGGACGTCGAGGCATTGACGGTACGTATCAGGCGTGGCCGAGGCGATCAGATCGATGGGGTTGCTCAAACCGGCCCAGGTGGGAAGCCGGGCCCGCAGCTCGCCCTGGACGGCCGACGAGAGCTCGGGGACAGACAGCCCGAAGGCCCCGCAGGCGTCAGCGGCCAGGACGCCGGGGCCTCCGGCGTTGCCCACGACCGCCATCCGCCGGCCTCTCGGCAGAGGTTGGTCGACGAGAACGCCGGCCACATCGAAGAGCTCCTCGATGGTGTCCACCCGTATCACCCCGGTCTGGTGGAAGAGGGCGTCGACGGCCTGGTCCGAACTGGCCAGGGCGGCGGTATGCGAGGAGGCCGCCCGCGTACCGGCACTCGACCGACCGCTCTTGACCGCCACGATCGGCTTCTGGCGCCCGACCCGCCGGGCGATGCGGCTGAACTTCCGGGGATTCCCGAAGGACTCGAGGTAGAGCAGGATGACCCGGGTGGCATCGTCCTGTTCCCACCAGGTGAGCAGGTCGTTCCCGCTCACGTCGGCCTTGTTCCCCATCGAGACGAACCCCGAGAGACCCAGGCCCCGGGATCGGGCCTCGGACAAGATGGCGATGCCGAGACCACCGGACTGGGAGGCGAACCCGATGGCTCCGGGAATCGGTTTCTCAGCGGCGAACGTGGCATTCATGGACACACCGGGGTCCGTGTTGATGACGCCGAAGCAGTTGGGACCGATGATCCGCATCCCGTTGGCGTGGGCCAGCCGGGCGATCTGACGCTCGGCGACGGCGCCCTCGGCGCCCGCTTCGGCGAATCCGGCGGAGATGAGGATCAACCCGCCCACCTTCTTGCGCCCGCAGGCGGCGACCACCTCGGCCATGGCCGCCGCCGGGACGGCCACCACTGCCAGATCGACCTCGCCGGGGACGTCTTCCACCGTGGGCCAGCAGGGAAGGCTGGCCACGGCCGACGCCGACGGGTTGACGGGGTAGACGGGACCCTCGAATCCACCGGCGACGAGGTTGGTGACGAGTTCGTGTCCGATGGAGCCCGGGGTCCGGGAGGCGCCGATGACGGCGATCGACACCGGCTGAAGCAGTCGTGCCATGGACCGCACGACCGCCACCCGGTCGCGTTCGTCGGCGGCGGCGACGGCCTCGGGGGAAGGGGAGATATCGAGGACCACGGTCACCACGTCGGCGTCGTGGCTGGACTGGGGGGCGAATCCGGCGTCGCGCAGGACGTCGCGCATGGCCTGGTTCTCCCACAGGGTCTGGGCGACGAACCGCTTGATGCCGTAGTGGCGCGCCTCGGCGGCCAGCCGCTCGAGAAGGAGGCTGGACAGGCCCCGCCCGTGGTACGAGTCGTCCACCACGAAACCCACTTCCGCCTCTTCGCTCTCTGGTTCCCGGTCGTACTGGGCGATGGCCACGATGTCGGCTCCCCGGAGGGCCACCAGGGCGAGATCGTCGCCACCGGTCAGGTGGGTGAGTCGTTCGATCTCCCGCTCGGACAGCCGCGGGTGGGGCGTGAAGAAGCGCAGCCGTATGCTCTCGGCCGACAACTTGCCGTGAAATGAGACGACCGCCGGAGCATCGTCCGGGAGGATGGGTCTGATCCGGGCCGTCGAGCCGTCCTTGAGCAGGACGTCGACGTCGCGTCGAGTGTCGTCACTCACGGTTGTCACGTCGTCCAGAATGCCGCCAACGGTCACCACCAGGCAGGGGAGAAGGTCTCATCCGGTCGACCTCCCCGGTGCAGAGCCGGCCCGGGCCGGGCCGGGCCGAGGTGCCTCGGTTCGAGGCGAACGATCGCATAGTGTCGGGATCGTCACCGGAGCGGCCTCGTCGGCAGAGAGGACAGGACGTGGAGCACAGAGGCGTATTCGAAGAGCTCGGACGAGACGAGTGCTTGGCGCTGATGTCGACGCAACGCCTGGGGCGGTTCGGTGTCGTGGTAGACGGAGTACCCCTGGTCCTTCCCATGCAATTCCTGTTGGATGGTGAAACGGTAGTCCTCCAGACCAACCAGGGAGCGAAGACTCTCCACGCCCCGTTGACGTCCGTGAGCTTCGAGGTCGATCACGTCGACTGGGAGCAGGGGGTGGGATGGAGCGTGATCATCCAGGGTATCGGGGAAGACATCTCGACGGCCATCGACGAGCGCTCCGAGGCGCTGCGCGCACTGGCCGTCCACTCATGGGCCCCCCCTCCGGCTGACCGCTGGCTGATGATCATCCCCCGGGTGATCACCGGCAGGAGAGTGCGGGCTAGCTGATCGTCTCGTCCTGTCGGTCGCCGGGCTCGACCGGTCGGAAGCGTCGTCCGCTGATCGTCGCCGTGCGAATGCGGACATAGTGATCGGCACTACCGTCGAGTGCCCAGGCGCGCAACGGCAACTTCCGTGCCGAGGCGATCTCCGCCGGATCGACGATCTCGCCGGAGCGACCTTGAACGAGGACGCTCCACCCTTGCATTCCTCCGTCGTCGTAACTGTCGACCTCGAAGGCGACGACGGCGCCGGCCGTCGCTGCGGCCAGCTTGGTGCCGGCGGAGGTTCTGAAAACGACGTCGCCATCACACCAGGCGTAGTTGACGGGGAGGATGACCGGGAGGGCGTTGACCGACACGGCGATCCGCCCGACGGACTCCAGGCCGAGCAGCGTGTGACAATCGGCGGCCGGTATCTCCTCGAAGACCACGGTGCCGTGAACGGACATGCGGCCCAGTGTGACTGACGCGCGGAACGCCCACCATGGCCGAAAGTCACAAATGGGCGTTATCCCAGGTCTCGGGGCCCGGCGTCGCCGCCCTGCGGTGTCACTCAGGGTGAGCTGAGGCCCCGTCGCTCGGCCAGGCGGGCGGCGAAGGCGGCCGCCTGGGTGCGGCGTTCCATGCCCAGCTTGGCCAGGAGGTTCGACACGTAGTTCTTGACGGTCTTCTCGGCCAGGAACATCACCTCGCCGATCTGCCGGTTGGTCTGCCCCTCGGCGATGAGGTCGAGGATCCGGCGCTCCTGGGGGGTGAGGACGGCCAGGGGGTCGTCCGGCTTGGACGGGGCCCGGAGTCGTTCGAGGACCCGCTCGGCGGTGGCGGGATCGAGGAGGCTGTCGCCGCCCGCCACCCGGCGGACGGCGTTCACCAGATCGGTCCCGTGGACCTGCTTGAGGACGTACCCGGCCGCTCCCGCCATGATGGCGGTGAGGAGGGCCTCGTCGTCGGCGTAGCTGGTGAGCATGATGCAGGCCACCTCGGGGTGGGCCGACCGGATCTCGCGGCACACCTCGATCCCGTTCATGGCCGACTCGTCGTCGCCCAGCCGGACGTCGAGAACGGCCACGTCCGGCTTCAGCTGGGGTATCTGGCGCAGGGCCTCCTCGGCGGTGGCAGCCTCGCCCACCACGGTCATGTCGTCGTGCGCCCACAACAGGTCGCGCACCCCCCGCCGGACGAGCTCGTGGTCGTCGAGGAGGAAGACACGGACCGTCATGCTCCCCATCTTGCCAGATCGGCTGCGGGGCGAGCTCGGATCCCGATCCCCTCAGCGGATCACCAGGACGGGCAGGTGTCCGAGGTGAAGGACCTTGTGAGTGGTGCTGCCGACGAGGAGACCCTTCAGGTCGCTCATTCCCCGGCAGCCCATCACGATCACGGAGGCTCCGCACCCTCGCGCCTCGTCCAGGATCTCGAGCGCCACGAGGTTGGTGGGCGAGGAACGCACGACACCGGTCGCCTTCACTCCGGCGTCGACCAATTCCGTCACGGCCCCGTTGAGAAGGCGGTCCGCCTCATCGCGCTCCTCCAGGACGTCGCTCTGGCGGACGTGGACGATACGGACGGTCGCCCCTCCCTGTTGCGCCAGCTCCGTTGTCGCTGCCAACGCCAGCCTGTCGTACTCGGAACCGTCCACCGCTACCAGGATGTGCTCGAACATCGTGTCTCCTTCCGGACGCGGGCCGCGGCCCCCGCTAAACGCCTGGGGCCGCCAGCCTGGCGACCCGCTCGGCCAAGCCCGCCCCCCAGAGGCGTGCCCGCTCGAGTTCACCGGACAAGAGGTGGCTCTTCTTGTCGACCAGAAAACTCTCCGGAGGGGCGACCAGGGTCATTCCGTGACGAGTCAGCTGACGGCCGATCGCTTTGGACGCTCGACCGGTGAACACGACGGGCGACTTTATGCGGGTGTCGAAGGCTGCTGCGTTAGCCCGATTCCGTTCGATGGAGGCGAGCCACTCCCGTACGCCGGGCCCGGCGTCGGCTCCAGGCTCGAGCTCCAGGTCGCTGGCGGGGTCGGAGGCGTGAAGCGGGGCACCCCGCCGGGTGGAAGGCCGCGACATGCTCCACCCCTGTGTCGGACCACCGACGACGACGAAGTCAGCACCATCGAGCACATTCGGTTGGGCATCGACGACGCAGACAAGACGGACATCGTTGCTCAGACCGAGTGCTTCGGCAACCGCCTCGGCGATCCGGCGCGTGCATCCGAACATTGACTCGTAGACGATGACAACTCGCACGGCCGCTCCTCTCGACTCTCGTGGGACCACCCCTCACCGTCTCACGAAGGTCTAGGAGTGGATAGGGTCGAACGTCCCTGTCTCGGAGCGGAACACCGCTCGGACTCCGCCGGATCTCATATGGTGAGGGATGTTGCCATCGAGACTGTCGAACGACAAGCTTGGCGAAGGAGAGAGCCGTGCCCAGTACGCCATCAGAACCCGTGCGCCGCATCGTGGTGGGGATCGACGGTTCGCCGACGTCGGTGGCCGCCCTGGAGTGGGCGGTACACCAGGCCGAGCTGACCGGATCTGCCCTCGAGGCTGTGACGACATGGGAGTGGCCGACCAACTACGGATGGGCCTTTCCCTTCCCCTCCGACTACGACCCCGCAGTGGACGCCGAGAAGATGCTCGCCGGTGTCGTGGAGCCGTTCCGATCCGGCCACCCCGATCTGCCCATTCGGTCGAGAGTCATCGAGGGCCACCCGGCACCGGTGTTGGTGGAGGCGTCCAGAGGAGCGGATCTCCTCGTCGTCGGCAGTCGTGGCCACGGAGAGTTCGCCGGGATGTTGATCGGCTCGGTCAGCGAGCACTGCGTCACGAACGCCCACTGCCCGGTCCTGGTCCTGCGGCGACGCGACGCCTCGTGACCCGGTAGGACCAAGGACTCTTGGCGCCCTGTCGGTCGGCCCGTCATAGTGGTGCCATGTGGATTGATCAACGTGGATCCGAGATCCTCACCGTGCCTGAGTGCCTTCGACTTCTGGCGCTGGCCGCCAAGGAGGATCACGTCGGCCGGTTGGCGGTGGTCAGCGGTCAGTCCCCCGTGGTGGTACCCCTGAACTTCGTCTTCCACGACGGCGGCGTGCTGGTGCGCATCGGACCGGGTCGCCTGTCGGAGCTGGTGCCGGGCTCGCTGGTGGCCTTCGAGGTCGACCGGGTCGAGCCCGACCGGGGCCAGGCGTGGAGCGTCCTGGTCCGGGGGCTGGCGTCGGCGCCCGCCGGAGGCGACACCCTCACCGAGGGAGCGATGGTGCCCGAGCCCTGGGTTCCCCAGCCCGGACACATGGTGCTGTTCATCCGTCCCGACGTCGTCTCCGGTCGCCGCTTCCGCCTGGTCATTCGCGACGAGCGCGCTGACCAGGCCGGTTCGTCCGGCCCCGATCCCGTGTGACCGGACGCCGGCCGAGCCGCCGCCCGGCCGGCCCATCAACGGGAGCGCCGCCCTGCGCCAGTGACCGCCGGGAGGACATGCCACCGGGGCTCGACCGGCGCTTCGAAGCGGTCATCGTGTCGAGCGCCGCACCGGAGCTCCTGGCCCGTTCGGCCGATTCCCTGAGGGCATTGGCGCTGACCGGCGTACTCGTCGGGGTGACGGCGCCACTCATCGTGGAGGAGCTCCTGCGACTGCTCGCCTGGCCCTCCACCGGTGCCGCCGACCTCCTGGTGGCCGACAGCGCCGGCCCCGGGCTCGCCGTCCTGGACGAGAGCGGCATCCACCACCCGGGCGTTCCGACGTCCACCGGGGACCGGTCTTCGGGCCCCGTCCTGGGTCGGGCGGAGGAAGCGGTGGTCGAGACCCTGGACGAGCTGTGGCGACGTGGGATCCACGGCCGGGATGTCGTCGTCCTGACCGATGGGTCATCGGGAGCCGATCGTGGGTCATCCCCGCCCGGCGTCCCCGACCTGCGCCTGGTGACGGCGTTCGTGGTCGCCGGTGGCGCATCCCCCCCCATCGGGGTGGCACCGTCGACGCCGGAATCGACGCACGTCCGCCAGATACTGGACGACCAGTTACGACGTCGGCACCGGCAGGATCTTCCCGAGGTCACGACCACGCCCGGGTGGTCGTTCGTCGTCGACGGCTTCGACGTGACCCACGAGCGCGTCCAGGAGACGCTGGTCACACTGGCCGACGGCCATGTCGGGACCAGCGGAGCATCCCTGGCCCCTCATCCGAGCCAGCACCCGTGGGTGGTGGCGGCGGGCGTCTACGACGGGGATGGCCCCGACACCCACCTGCTCACCGGACCGAGGGTCTTCGAGCTGACCGGGCTCCGCGACGGTGTGCCCCTCCGCCGGCTCCTCGACCTGCGAACGGGCGTGCTCTACGAACGGACACGCTCGGAGGGAAATACTTTCGACAGCGTGCGCTTTGCCTCCCTGGCCGAGCCGAACACCTCGGTCCTGCGGGTTCGTTGCCCCAAGGGACTGCGGTCCGGACTGCCATTGACGCCACCCACCGACGACCCCGTCCACGATCAGGGCCGCCAGGGGCCCGCCACCTCGATCCAGGTTGCCGCCTCCACCGGCGGGATCACGGCGGCGGCGGCGCAGACCCGCACACGCGGCGGCACCTTGGACCGAATGGCCGCCTACCGGCCTGGTGCCGACACCCTCCCCGACCCGGGCCCAGTCGTCGATGCCCTTGATCGGGCCCGATCCATCGGTTTCGATCGACTTCTGGGAACGCATCGTCGCGCCTGGGCCCGACGTTGGGACGACGCCGACGTGGTGGTGGAGGGCGACGAGGAGTTGCAACTGGCCATCCGACTGGCCCTGTTCCACCTGATGGCCTCGGTCGCCGATTCCGGTGAGGCCGCTGTCGGCGCCCGAGGCCTGACGGGGACCGGCTACCGGGGCCACGTCTTCTGGGACGCCGACACTTTCGTCCTTCCCTTCCTGGCGGCCACCCATCCGGCGGCGGCCCGGGCCATGCTCGAGTACCGCGTGCGTCGGCTTCCGGCGGCCATGGATGCGGCCCTCGCCGCAGGCCGGGCGGGGGCCCGTTTTCCCTGGGAATCGGCCCGGAGCGGTGGCGACGTGACACCGACGAGCGCCCGCGACCGAGCCGGTCGTGTCGTCGCCATCCGCACCGGTCAGCTAGAGGAGCACATCGTCGCCGACGTGTCGTGGGCGGCGTGCTGCTATGTGGACTGGTCGGGTGACGAGGAGTTCGCCCGGGGCCCGGGTCGTCGGATCCTGGTGGAGACGGCCCGCTACTGGGCGTCTCGGATACGTCTCGAGCGGGACGGCCGGGCCCACATCTACGGCGTCATCGGGCCCGACGAGTATCACGAGCCGGTCGACGACAACGCCTACACCAACGTCATGGCCCGCTGGAACCTGCGACGCGCCGCCGCCGACGGTGTCGACGAGGTCGGTGAAGAGGAATGGCACAGATGGCTCCGTCTGGCCGGTGCCCTGGTCGACGGTTACGACCCCGACACCGGCATCTACGAGCAGTTCGCCGGATTCGGGGAGCTCGAGCCCCTGATCATCGAAGAGGTGGCACCCCGGCGTCCGATCGCCGCCGACGTGCTGCTCGGAGCGGAGCGGGTGGCCCGGGCCCAGGTCGTCAAGCAGGCCGACGTCCTGCTCCTCCACCATCTCGTGCCCGATGAGGTCGCTCCGGGCAGCCTCGAGCCCAACCTCCGCTACTACGAGCCCCGCACCGCCCACGGCAGTTCGCTCTCGCCGGCGACGCACGCCTTGTTGCTGGCCCGGGCGGGCCAGTACGACAAGGCGCTGGAAGCGCTGCGTCTCGCCGCCCGCATGGACATCGACGACCTGACCGGTTCGACCGCCGCCGGCCTGCATCTGGCCACCATGGGGGGCCTCTGGCAGGCTCTCGCCTACGGGTTCGCCGGGCTCCGACCCCGGGCCGGGATGCTCCACGTCGATCCGGTCCTACCCCCGTCGTGGTCGGCACTCGAGCTGCGGGTTCGCTTCCGCGGCAGCAGAGTCCGGATCCGCGCCGACCATTCCCGACTCCGCATCCACGCCGACCGGACCACCGCGGTCGCCGTCGGTGGTACGCCTTTTGGCGTCGGTCCGGGACAGCAGGAGTTCCGTCGCCGCGGCGGAGGCTGGGAGCAGAGCTCGTGAGCAGGGTCATCGCCGCCGTCGACCACTCCGACGTCTCGGAACCCGTGGTCCGCATGGCCAGGGCTGTGGCCGACGCTCTGGACGCCTCGCTGGAGGTCCTCCACGTCGTCGAGGGCGAAGACGAGGCGGGGGGTCGACCGGCCGGGACGACCGACCCCCCGGTGCGTGTCCTGTCCGGTGATCCGGTCGAGCTTCTCGCCCGGGTGGCCGCGGAAGAGGACGTGGTGGCCATGGTCGTCGGCGCCCGCTCCCACCCGGGCGGTGCTCGTCCGGCCGGGCACGTGGCCATGGGCCTGGCCGGGCGGACCGACAAACCGGTGGTGGTGGTGCCGCCGGGCTCCCATCCACCCGGGGAACTGCACACGGCCGTGGTGGCCATGGAAGGCACACCGGGCAAGGCCCGCACCCTGCAGAGGATCGTCGCCATCTCCGCCCGTGCCGGTCTCGAGATCGTCGTCGTCCACGTCCACGACGAGGACGCCATTCCGAGCTTCTCGGACCAGGTTCAGCACGAGGCCGAGGCGTATGCCAGCGAGTTCTTCTCCCGACACCTGATCAGCGCACCACGGATGAGGTTGGAACTTCGTGTCGGGATCCCGGCCGACGAGGTCCTGGACACCGTCGAGTCGGCCCGGGCCGAGCTGGTCGCCGTGGGTTGGCCGCCGGCGGAGGATCCCCGACGGGGGGCCGTGGCCAGGGAGATCGTCGGTCGGAGCCCGGTCGCCGTCCTTCTGGTGGCTATTGCGTGAGTGGTGAGGACGAAAGCGGCCCGGCACGGGTCACCAGTGCCCGAACCTCGGCGGCGATCTGGAGGTCCTCCCGGGCCTCGGCCACCACCGTCCGGACGCCGGCCCCGGCGGCGGTGATGTCGGCGTCGAGCACGGGGGACGCATTGGCCCGTTCGTCGATCCGGATTCCCAGGAATCCGAGCCCTGCTGCCGCTTCGGCGCGGATCGACGCCGCGTTCTCCCCGACGCCGCCGGTGAAGGCCAAGACGTCCAGACCGTTCATGGCGCTCGCCATTGACGCGATGGCGGCCCGCAACCGGTGCACGTAGACGGCGACCGCCAGTCGGGAGCCGGCATCGCCTCGTCCCGCCGCCTCTGTCACCACCGCCATGTCGGGCGATCCGGCCAGTGCCAGCAGCCCGGACGTGTTCTCCAGGGCGTCGGCGACCTGATCCACGGTCATCTCGGAGTTCTGCAGGAGCCAGGTCACGAGGCCGGGGTCGACGGTTCCCGAGCGGGTGGCCATGACGAGGCCCTCCAGAGGGGTGAAGCCCATGGTCGTGTCCACCGATCTGCCGTGGCGCACGGCGGCCAGCGACGCGCCGGCGCCCAGGTGGCATGTCACGGCGCGCAACTGCTCGACGGGCCTCCCGATCAGCTCAGCCGCCCGCCGGCTGAGGTAGGAGTGACTGAGACCGTGGAATCCGAAGCGGCGGATGCCGTACCGCTCCCGCCACACGGCCGGGACGGCGTAGGTGGCCGCCGCCTCCGGCATCGTCGCATGGAAGGCGGTGTCGAAGCAGGCGACGGCGGGAACATGGGGTAGGAGGTGGCCGACGATATCGATGCCGGCCAGGGACTTCGGCTGGTGCAGGGGAGCGAGATCGGCGAGCTGACGCAGCGCCCGCTCCACGGCGGCGTCGATGACCACCGCGTCCGTGAATGTCGTTCCCCCGTGCACCACCCGGTGGCCGATGGCGTCGACCTGATCGGCGATGCCCGTGATCGCCGTCTCGACGGCCCCGGGGTCGAACCGACCCTGATGGGCCTGACTCTCGGTGAAGAGCACCTCGTTGTCGGGCCCGAGGAGTCGCAGCTTGAGGCTGGAAGAGCCGGCGTTGACCACGAGCACGCGCATCGGTCGGGGGCTACGGAGTCCAGGTCCAGGCTGTGATCTCGGGTGGATCGTCGCCGTGCTCCCGGGTGTAGGCACGGGCCTGCAGGCGGGCGTCCTCCATGTCCTGGCGGACACGCTCGGCGCTCCCGCCGAGCGCCGGCACCCGGTCGATGACGTCGATGACCAGGTGGAAGCGGTCGAGGTCGTTGAGCATCACCATGTCGAAGGGTGTGGTGGTGGTTCCCTCCTCTTTGTAGCCGCGGACGTGGATGTTGTCGTGATTGGCACGCCGGTAGGTGAGGCGGTGGATGAGCCACGGATAGCCGTGGTAGGCGAAGATCACGGGCCGGTCGGTGGTGAACAGAGCATCGAATTGGATGTCGGTCAGGCCGTGGGGGTGTTCGGTGTCCGGCTCCAGGCGCATCAGGTCCACCACGTTGATCACCCGGACCTTGAGATCGGGGAAGAAGCGGCGGAGAATGGCGGTGGCGGCCAGTGTCTCGAGGGTGGGGACGTCCCCGGCACAGGCCAGGACCACGTCGGGGAGCGCGTCACCGTCACTGCTGGCCCACTCGAAGATGCCGAGACCGCGCGTACAGTGCAGTACGGCGTCGTCCATGCTCAGGTAGTTGAGCGACGGCTGCTTTCCGGCCACGATCACGTTGACGTAGTCGCGGCTTCGCAGGCAGTGGTCGGCCACCGAGAGGAGGCTGTTGGCGTCGGGTGGCAGGTACACCCGCACCACCTCGGGTTTCTTGTTCACGACATGGTCGATGAACCCCGGGTCCTGGTGGGAGAAGCCGTTGTGGTCCTGGCGCCAGACGTGACTGGACAGCAGGTAGTTGAGCGATGCGATGGGACGACGCCAGAGAATCTCCCGCGTGGTCTTCAGCCACTTGGCGTGTTGGTTGACCATGGAATCGACGATGGGGATGAAGGCCTCGTAGGAGTTGAACAGCCCATGGCGGCCGGTCAGGAGGTAGCCCTCGAGCCATCCCTGGCAGAGATGCTCGCTGAGGACTTCCATGACCCGGCCGTGGTGCGCCAGAAACTCGTCTCCGGGCACCGTCTCGGCCTCCCAGACCCGGTTCGTCGCCTCGAATACGGCGGAGAGCCGGTTGGAGAGTGTCTCGTCCGGTCCGACGATGCGGAAGGTGGTCGGATTGTCCCGCACCACGTCGCGCAGGAAGCGGCCGAGGACCCTCGTCGGCTCGGCGGACTCGACCCCCGGTGTGTTCACCGCCACGGCGTAAGCACGGAAATCGGGCAGTTCCAGATCCTGGAGGAGGAGCCCGCCGTTGGCGTGGGGATTGGCGCTCATCCGGCGGGAGCCCTTTGGCGCCAGTGCGGCGAGATCGGCCCGGAGATTCCCGGCACCGTCGAACAGCTCGTCCGGTCGGTAACTCCGCAACCAGGAATCGAGCACCTCGAGGTGGCGGGGGTTCGTCCGAACCTCGGCCACCGGGACCTGGTGGGCACGGAACGTCCCCTCGACGGGTAGTCCGTCGACCTCCTTCGGTCCCGTCCAGCCCTTCGGCGTCCGCAGAACGATCATGGGCCAGACGGGACGGGTGCTCTCGCCGTCACGACGTGCCGAACGCTGGATCCGTGCGATGTCGTCCAAGGCGTCGTCCAGGGCGGCGGCGAGCTGCTGGTGTACATCAGGGGGGTCGTCGCCGACGACGAAGATGGGACGGTGCCCGTAGCCCTCGAGGAGACGGGTGAGCTCGTGGTCGCCGATCCGGGCCAGTACCGTCGGGTTGGCGATCTTGTACCCGTTGAGATGCAGGATCGGTAGGACGGCGCCGTCGCCCACGGGGTCCAGGAATTTGTTCGAATGCCAGCTCGCCGCCAACGGTCCCGTCTCGGCCTCACCGTCGCCGATGACGCAGGCCACGACGAGGTCCGGATTGTCGAGGACCGCTCCATAGGCGTGGACCAGGGAGTACCCCAGTTCTCCGCCTTCGTGGATCGAACCCGGCGTCTCAGGTGCGACGTGGCTGGGGATCCCACCCGGGAAGGAGAACTGGCGGAACAGCCGGCGCAAGCCCTCGGCGTCCCGGCCGATATGGGGATACACCTCGCTGTAGGTGCCCTCGAGGTAGGCGTTGGCCACAATGCCCGGCCCTCCGTGACCGGGGCCGATGACATAGATCATGTCGAGGTCACGCATCTTGATCACCCGGTTGAGATGGGCGTAGACGAGATTCAACCCGGGCGTGGTTCCGAAGTGTCCGAGCAGTCGGGGCTTCACGTGCTCCGGCCGCAACGGTTCGGCGAGAAGTGGATTGTCCAGCAGATAGATCTGACCGACCGAGCAGTAGTTGGCGGCTCGCCAATACGCGTCGATGACCGAGAGAGCCGGGGCATCGAGGGGGCTGGTCGTTTCGAGCGGTGACGTGTTCCTCATGGTAGGTCCTCCGTCGCCCTCCGACGGCCATCCAAGAGGACCAATCTGGCCGCACTCCGGAAGTCGGCTGAGCCCGTCCAACGTTTCTCGGGATAGTCGGTCTCCTGGAGGTGCACGGCATGGTCGAGGGTTCGGGCATGATGAGGCTCATGCGGGAACCCTTCCGGAGGGTGATGATCGGGCTGGGCGCACTCGGGCTGGTCGTTGTGGGGGGTACCTGTGGGTATCTGCTGCTTGGCTTCGATCTCCTCGATTCCGTCTACCAGACGGTCACGACCGTCACGACGGTCGGTTTCAACTCCCCCCGCCCACTCGACGCCGGGGGAAAGGTCTTTACGATCATCCTGATCCTGGTGGGCGTGGGTACGGCGTTGTACACCTTCTCGGCCGTCCTCGAGGTGCTCATCGAGGGTCACATGCGAGATCTCGTGAGGAGGCGCAAAATGGAGCGGGACATCACACGCATGTCCGGGCACGTGATCGTCTGTGGGTGGGGACGTGTCGGCCGTGAGGTGGCGCTGTTCCTGTCAAACGCACAACGACAGGTCGTCGTGGTCGACCGGGACGCCGATCGACTGCGCGAGGTTCCCTACGCGTCGGTTCTCGGTGATGTGACTGACGATGCCACCCTCCGCCAGGCAGGGATTGAGAGGTCGGCCACCTTGGTGGCCGCCCTCGACACCGACGCCGACAACCTCTACGTGACGGTGGCAGCCAAATCGATGCGGACGGACCTCCAGATCATCGCCCGAGCGCGCAATGAGTCGTCGGAGCCGAAGCTGCTTCGTGCCGGCGCCGACCGGGTGGTGAATCCCCAGCAGCTCGGCGGCGATCGGATGGCATCTTTCGTGACCCAGCCCCACGTGGTGGACTTCGTCGACATCGTCATGCACGACGGGTCACTGGAGTTCCGACTGGAGGAGCTGGCCGTGTCGGCCGCGTCGTCACTGTCTGGGAGCACACTGCGATCGGCGCAGCTGCGCGACCGCACGGGGGCACTGGTTCTCGCCATCCGTCGGCCCGATGGCGGATTCGTGACGAACCCCTTACCTGAGGATGTCATCGAAGCGGGGGACGTCCTCATCAGCGTGGGTACCGCTGAGCAACTCGGGGCGCTGGCGCGCTACGCCGTCAGGTCTTGACCGAAGAGCCCACGGGCAGCGCCGTCGCCTCGGTGAGCACTTCGTCGGCGAAGCGGCGCAGACCGTCGATCGTCTGGCGCCCGCTCGACCATGGTCTCACGAGCGCCCGCCCGACGCCCGCTTCGGCGGCACGACGCAAAGCGTCGATATCGGCCTGAACGCCCATGGTGATCTCGACGGCTCCGGGTCGACCGGCCTCGTCGCGCAGCTCCGCCAGGCGGGTGACAGCGGCAGGAATCTGCTCGACGGTATGGTTCATGGGGATCCACCCGTCTCCGACGAGCGCGGCACGACGCAGGGCGGCGGCCCCATCGCCCCCGATGTGCATCGGAGGCCACGGGGACTGAACCGGCTTTGGTTCGAACATGACGGGACTGAAGTCGAAGTTCTTGCCGTGATGCTCGACGATCCGATCGCGCCACAACCGCTGGCACACCGAGATGGCTTCATCGACTCGTCGTCCCCGGGTGGTGAAGTCCAGCCCCACGGACTCCCATTCGGCTTCCAGCCAGCTGGCCCCCACACCGAACTCGGCCCGGCCACCCGAAACGATATCGAGGGTGGTCACGGCCCGGGCCACCACGAAGGGGTGCCGCAGGCCGATGTTGTAGACGTGCGTCCCGAACCGGATCCGGTCGGTGCGGCCCGCCAGATGGGAGAGATAGGCGAAGGGCTCGAAGATGGGGACGTCCGAGGGGATGGGGGGATGGTCGGCACCGGCATAGGGACTTCCGTCCGACGCCACCGGCAGGACGAGATGCTCGGGCATCCAGACGGATTCGTACCCGAGCCCATCGGCTTCGCAGGTGACCTCGGTCCACCGCTCGGGACGGACGGTCCCGAGTGCGATGCCGA
The DNA here is from genome assembly GCA_963800065.1 of uncultured Acidimicrobiaceae bacterium. GTDB lineage: Bacteria > Actinomycetota > Acidimicrobiia > Acidimicrobiales > UBA8190 > CAWJFJ01. The sequence goes on from CAWCZO010000008.1 coordinate 490,313, forward strand.
TCTTCATGTCGCCTCCTTTTCGAGTCGCCCCTGGCCTCGGCCGTCGAGCGTACCCAGCGGGGGACGGGAGGACTCAATGACCGGTTCGACATCGCTTTGGGTCACGTCGCCGATCTCGACGACCGTGCGTCCCACCGACATCCGGGCTTCGTGCTCATCGAGCGCACGGCCGGCATCGGCCATGGCGACGCGCCGGCCCACGACGGGACGGATCCTCCCCTCGGCGGCCAACCGCAGCAGATCGGTGTGGATCTCGTCGGCGACCTCTCTTCCAAAAGGGTTGAAGCCGAAGCGACGCATGCCGGGGTCGACGGGCTCCACCCAGGCCAGCATCACGCCCACGATGTCGATGTTGCCGATGCAGGCCATCCGCAGCGGCCGCCCGGTCACGCCGTTCTCGTCGTCATCTGCGAACCCCACGGCCAGGTACCGGCCACCTCGTGCCGTGCAGCGCCACGAGCGCTCGACGAAGTCGCCGCCGGCCAGGTCGTAGACCACGTCGGCGCCGACGTCGCCGGTTGCCTGCAGCACCGCTTCGACAAAGTCCTCGGCGGTGTGGTCGATGACCACGTCGGCTCCGAGCGATGCCGCCAACGCCCCCTTCGTCGGTCCGCCGGCGACGGCGATGACACGGGCACCGACGGCCTTGCCCAGTTGGATACCGGCGGTGCCGAGGCCGCTGGCGGCCGAGTGGACGACCAGCGTTTCACCACGCCCGAGCCGTCCTCTCCGGAACAGCGCCAGATGGGAGGCCTGAAAGGTCAGAACGAAGGCGGTGGCTTCGGCGTCGTCGAAGCCACCGGGGGCGTCGAACACGGAGATGGCGTCGGCCAGCGCGTACTCGGCGATACCGCCCAGAGCCGTCTTGGTGATGGCGACCACGCGTCTGCCCAACCACGATTCGGCCCCGGCCCCGACCTCGTCGACCACCCCGCAGACGTCCATCCCCAGCGTGAACGGCGGGGGTGTCGGCACCGAGACCAGCGTCCCTCTGCAGCGGTCAATGTCATTGAAGTTCAGCGAGGCCGCACCCACCTTCACCCGTACCTCACCGGGGCCGGGCTCGGGGCGCTCGATGGAGCGGACGGCCAGGACGTCACCCGGCTGCCCGTGCCTCGTCACCTGCAGCGCCCGCATTACCTTCACGCGTTTCGACGACTTATCGCGGCGACGCCTCGACGAGACTCTCGGCCGCCGGCTTCCTCAACCGTTGCGAGGCCCGGCCCAGGCGGGTGATGAACTGCAGCATTCGGTTCCGCGCCGCCTCGGCCGAGGGGGTCAGACCGGCACGACCGGCAATGTCCCAGTGACCGAGGACGACCGGTCGGAGGATGGCGTCGTGGTGTACACCGAGGTCGTAGATCCCCGTCCGGGCGATGGCCCTGGCGTGCCCGGCAAATCCCGGTATTCCGGTGCCGGGCATCTCGAAGGTCAGTACCTGGCGCTTGATGGCCTCGACCATCCCGGACGGGTCGATCTCCAGTGCCGCCGACACCAGGTCCCGGTAGAAGAGGTAGTGGAGGTTCTCATCGGCAGCCACCCGTTTCATGACCGAGTAGCCCTCGCCGTCGGGTAGCGCCTTGCCCGTGTTGTAGTGGGCGATCCGGGTGGCCAGCTCCTGGAGGGCGAGATAGGCGAAGGCGTCGGCGATGCTGGTTGGCTGAGGGGACACGCCGCCGGTGACCTGTGCCATCCGGGCACGCTCGAGACTGACCGGGTCGATGTGCCCGCTCATGATCAGGTAGTCGCGCAGGACGATCGAGTGCCGGCCCTCCTCGGCCGTCCATCGGCGCGTCCAGTAGCCCCAGGCCCCGTCACGGCCGAAGAGATTGTCGATCGAGGCGAAGTAGTACGGCAGGTTGTCCTCGGTGAGCAGGTTGACGAACAAGGCGCTGGCCACTCCGTCGGGCAGGGGACCGTCCGGCTCGGACACCCCGGCGGGCGGTGGCGGCCGCCACTCGACGACCTCGTGGGGGAACCACTCCTTGGCCATGCCCAGGTGGCGTTCCACCAGGCGCTCCGCCGTCGGCAGGAGCTCGGCGAGCATCGTGGCGTCATCCATGTCTCGGAACCCCTCTCCGCCCCCGGTGGTGGTAGCCGCCCGTGTGACCCGCATGCACCCGAACTCCGTCGAGGCGTCCGGGGGGACAAGGCTGTTGGCCACGATATCGCAGCCCCCGGGGCTCGTGCCGCTGGGAAGCGGGAAACACGGTGGAGACACGACGGTGGTTCCACCGTGATCCCGGATCGGCGCCCTGCTCCACGGTTAGGGTGAGTCCATTCGGCCCTCCGTGTTCTCACGCTGTCGGTGGAGCGCCCGACCGAGCGGGCGCCGTCGGCGCGCCGTCGACCAGCAGTGAGCGACCTCATCCGCCGGGTCATGGCCGCCGTGGTGGCGATAGCCCTCGTGGCACTGCTTGCCGGCGACCTGTGGATCGCCGATGTCCGGGTCTGGTGGGACCGACACTCGTTGACGGGCTCCATCGTCTCCAACCTGCTCGCGTTGGCCGTCACGGCGCTGATCGTCGACGAAGTGGTTGCCCGCCGACAGCGTCGTCAACGGTCGGTCTCGGTCGCCGTCCAGGGATTGATCGTCTACGGCCAGGCCCGCCGGGCCCATGAAGCCGTCAAGTCGGCCGGCAGGGGAGATCTTCGTTCGAGCGGCGCGCCGGACGAGCTGCGAACGCTGGCCGGCATGGTGCTGACGGCCTCGCCCAGCTTGTTCGACGATCCGGCCGCACGTCGGTTCCTGGAGCAGGTGGAACGGTTCTCGGTGTCGATGCTTCACACCGTGACGGCGTCGTCGGGAGGCGGACGGAGCACAGATGGTGATGACCGGCTGGCGTCAGAGATGGAGGAGTTGAAGGTGACCGTGGAACCGCTTCTGGCCAGGATTCCCGCCGGGGACCGGTCATTGCTCGAGGGGACACCTCGGAGCTGAGTCTGGGTCCTGCGACTGACGGCGGTCGCCCGAGATCGGCGACCGCCGAGGTCCTATCCGTTGACGGGCGGTGATGCCGGGGCTATGACAGTATCGATGCGGCTCTTCACGAGTCTTCGGCAGGACAGGGTGGCGGTCGTGGCCGGACTGATCGCTCCTCCGGCCGTTTCCGCCGCCCTCGTTCCGTTCCGGTCCAGCGTCCCGAACACCGATGCCGCCCTCGTCCTGGTGGTCGTGATCGTGGCGGTGGCGGCGTACGGTCATCGCCCCGCTGGATTTCTGGCCGCCCTCTCCATCGCGGTGTGGTTCGACTTCTTCCTCACGAGGCCCTACGAGCGGCTGACCATCGCCCGCCACACCGATGTCGAAACCACGGTGTTGCTGCTCGTGGTGGGGATGGCGATCACGGAGATCGCCGCCCGAAGCCGGGCGCACCGGTCCACGGCCATTGAGGAGGCGGACTTCGTCGCCCGCATCCACTCGGTGGCGGCCATGGTGGCGACCGGCGAACCGGCCCCATTCGTCGTCATGCAGGTGGCCACCCAACTGGCCGACCTCCTGTTCCTGCGCGATTGCCGGTTCGATCCCGTCGGGTCGGAACACAATGTCGCCCGACTGACACAGAACGGAGACGTGATTCTGGCCGGGATGCGATGGGGCGTGGAGCAGATGGGACTGCCGGGAAGCGAAGTGGAGCTCCTCGTCGAATATCAAGGCCGCTTCTATGGTCGATTCGTCATGGTGCCGTCGCCCGGGAAGCCGGTCTCGCACGAACGCAGAGTGGTGGCCTCCGCACTGGCCGACCAGGCCGGCGCTGCTCTCGCCTCGCGTCACGCCATCGGCGCCTAGCCACGAGGTGCCACTCATAGGATTGACCGTATGGTCATTCAACCCGATGGGGAACGGGTTCCCCTCGATCTCCCTGCCCTGAAGACCTCCCTCCTGCCATTCGGGCGCAGTCGTATGTTGCCCCGAGCGGCCTATGTCGAGCCGGCGGTCTTCGCCTGGGAACAACGCCATTTCTTCGAAGGTGGTTGGATGGCCGTCGGTCGCAGCGAGGACCTGCCCTCCGGTGGGGACCAACGGGCCGAATCCATGGGCGGCGCCGGGGTTCTCCTCACCCGAGCTCACGACGGGGTGTTGCGGGCGTTTGCCAACGTCTGCAGCCATCGCGGCCACGAGCTTCTGCCCTGCGGGGTCTCGGCCCACCACGGCCGAGTGATCTGCCCCTATCACTCCTGGTCCTACACCCTGGAGGGAGAGGTCTGGACGGCACCGGGCTTCACCGAGCTCGAGGACTTTCAACCGCGGGAACACGGACTCACCGAGCTCCCCGCCGTCGAGTGGCACGGCCTGATCTTCGTAGATGGATCGGCTATGGCAGCGCCGCTCGACGAATCGCTCGGCACTCTCGAGGAGATCGTGGCCCCCTACGAGCCGGAGCGGCTCCGGGTGGCCGGGAGCCACCATTACGTGGTGGCGGCCAACTGGAAGATCCTGACCGAGAATTACCACGAGTGCTACCACTGCGGAATGATCCATCCGGAATTCTGTGAGGTAAGTCCACCCAAGAGCGGTGAGAATTTCCACCTCGAAGGTGCATGGGTCGGAGGGACCATGGACCTCCGCGAGGGCATGGACACCATGTCGCTCGACGGTAAGAGTGGCGGTGTCATGTTGCGGGGCCTCAACGCCGAGGCGCTGCGCAAGGTGACATACGTGAGCATATTTCCCAATATCCTCATCAGCCTCCACCCGGACTATGTCATGACGCACAGATTGACCCCGTTGGCGGTGGACTCCACCCGGATCGAGTGCACGTGGGCCTTTGCGCCCGAGGCACTGAAGATGCCTGACTTCGATCCGTCCTACGCCATGGGCCTCTGGGACATCACCAACCGACAGGACTGGAACGCCTGCGCGTCGGTCCAACGGGGTCTCTCGTCGGTCCACGCGCGGCCCGGGCCGATGGCGGAGGCGGAGGACACCGTTTACCAGTACGTGACTATGGTGGCCCGTGGTTACCTGGGCCATCCGCTGCACAATTCCGGCACACCGCTGTCGACCGACTGAGGCGGAGAACCGGTCCCGGGACGGACGTGGGTGACCGCCCTTCCACCTCCCCAGCTCCGCCGACAGTCGACGCGTCGATAGCCGGATCAGGTCATGGTGGCCAGGATCTCGTCCACCATCTCCACCGTGGTGTTCGGATGGAGAAAGGCGAAGCGGGCCATGGTCTCGCCCTGCCAGGCCGTGGGCGTGACGAAGCCCACCTGGGCGGCGAGCAACCGGCGCGACCAGCGGTGGTAGTCCACCGCCTGCCACCCGCGTCGGCGGAACAGCACGATCGACAGACCGGGCTCCCGGACGAGCTCCAGGTGGTCGGCGGCGTCGATGCGGGAGGCGGCCTCCCGGGCCATCGTCAGAGCGGCCTCGACGGCCGTGCGGTAGGCGTCGAGGCCGTGCACAGCGAGCGAGAACCACAGCGCCAGCCCACGGGCCCGACGCGTGAGGTGGAAGGCGTAGTCGCTCGGGTTCCAACCGGGCTCCGCGTGGAAGACGTCGAGATAGCTCGCTTGCTGGGTGTGGACGGCCTTGGCCAGCGCCGGATCGCGGTAGAGCAGGGCGGCGCAGTCGAACGGGGCGAACAGCCATTTGTGGGGGTCGACCACGAACGAATCGGCCCGTTCGATCCCGGCGAAGAGGGGACGGACACTGGGGGCCAGCAACGCCGCCCCCCCGTAGGCGCCGTCGACGTGGAACCACAGGTCCCGCTCGGTGGCCACGTCGGCGATACCCGTGAGGTCGTCCACGATGCCGGCATTGGTGGTCCCGGCGGTCGCCGCCACGGCCACCACATCGGAACGGTGGCGGCCGCCGGCCAGTGCGTGGCGCAGGGAGTCCCCGGTGAGCCGGTGGTCCTTCGTGGGCACCACGAACTCGTCCATGTCCAGAATGTTGAGGGCGTTGCGGATGGAGGAGTGTGTCTGATCGCTCACCGCCACCCGGAGGCGACGACGGCGCCGTCCACGGCGCCGGCGCGCCGTGTCGCGGGCCACGGCCAAGGCCGAGAGGTTGGCGGCCGATCCCCCCGATACGAACACCCCGCCCGCCTCGGGCGGCAGTCCGGCCAGGTCGGCCAGCACGCGCAGGGCTTGGTTCTCGGCCGCCACGGCGCCGGCTGCCTCCAACCACGAAGAGCCCTGAAGCGACGAGCAGGAGACGATCATGTCGAAGAGCATCGACGCCCGCGTGGGAGCAGCCGGGATGAAGGCGAGGAACCGAGGACTGTCGCACGAGATGACGGCAGGTGCCAGATGATCGACGAAGATCCGCATGACGAGTTCCGGATCGTTCCCCTCGGGACGCATGAGCCCGGCCAGGACGGCGTCGAGGGCCTCCTTCTCGCCCGAGAAGTCCAGGCTCACCGGATCGAACGACAGTCGTTTCCGGCAGTAGTCGAAGATGAGTTCGCCCATCCGCTCGTCGTACTTGAACATCTTGTTGTCCATCGATCGGGTCACCTGGCCCGAAGAGTCCGTCGCCGCCGGCGCATGGGCGGATCGTAGAGCGCGGGGGAGGCGGGCGGTTCCCGGTGACCCGACGGCCGACCCAGCCATGGACGGCTCTTGGTGCGACCAGACACAATGAGGGCGTGTGGCGGCGTCCGGTCTCTCCCGTCGTGGTCGTCCTGCTCATCTTGGTCGGGGGCACCCTCGTGGCCCGGCGGCTCGGGTACAAGGTGGGGGGCAACGTCGTCGTCCGCTGCCGCCAGGGCCATCTCTCCACGACGATCTGGATTCCCGGGGTGAAGCTGAAGGGGCTGGATCTCGGCGTGGCCCGGCTGCAACGCTGCCCGGTGGGGAAACACTGGTCCCTCGTCACCCCCGTCCGGGACTCGGACCTGACCGAAGAGGACAGGCGGGAGGCCGAGGCCCACCACGACGTGTGGATTCCCTGACCGGCGTGGCGCTCACCGGCGGCCCATGGACCGGGCCGCCGTCTGCAGCTGGGACCGGAAGTCGGGATGAGCGATGTCGGCCAGGGCCCGGGCCCGCTCGCGGACGGTGAGACCGGAGAGATCCGCCGCCCCGAACTCGGTGACGACCACGCCGGTGTGATGGCGTGGGGTGGAGACCACGGACCCTTCCGGCAGCAGGGGGACGATGCGCGAGCGGACGCCGCCGCCGGTGTCCGCCGTGGAGGGGAGACAGATCAGTGAGCGTGCATCGACGTGAAGCTCGGCGCCGGCCACGAAGTCCTCGTGGCCACCCACGCCTGAGATCTGCTTTCCGTCGATGTTGTCGGCCACCACTTGTCCGTACAGATCGACGCACAGCGCCCCGTTGATGGAGACGAGTTTGTGGTTGCGGCCGATGACGGTGGGGTCGTTGACGACCTCGACGGGCAAGAAGGCCACCTCCGTGTTCCCGTCCAGCCAGTGGTACAGCTCCGCCGTGCCCAGAGCGAACGTCGTCACCGACACGCCGTCGAAGAGTCCTTTGGCGGCGTTCGAGACCTTGCCCGCCTGGTGCAGGCGCATCAGGCCGGTGGTGAACATCTCGGAGTGCACGCCGTAGTCGCCGCCGTCGCCGTTGGCCAAGGTCGTGGCCACCATGTTCGGCACCCCACCGATTCCCGTCTGCAGGGTGCTGCCTTCATTCACGAACCGCAGCGCGTGGGCGGCGATGGCCTTGTCCTGGTCCGAGGGCGGCGGATCTTCGAGGGCGAACGGCGCACCGTCGGCCTCCACCAGGACGTCGATGAGCTCCACCGGAAGCGTGTTGTCGAAGCGCGGGGGCAGGCTCCGCGTCCGCGGCAGTCGGGGATTGATCTCCACGATGAGCACCCGGTCGGGATCCGTTCCGGCCTCGATGAGCTCCTGGCGCGTGGCACCGAGGTGCAGGGACAGGTTGACCCTGCCCTGGGCGTCGGGCGGTGCCGCCTGGGCGGTCATGATCCGGGGGGCGAAACGGGCCAGGATGGGGGCGAATTGGCGGAACCCCCCGGGCACGAGCTCGATGTCATGGCCCTCGGCCAACAGCAGCCGCTCGGCGGGACCGAAGAACCCGCTGCGGTAGGACACCCCCGGCTTGGTCAGAACGGTGTAGTAGCCGAGCAGGAGGGCTCCCCCGAGCACCAGATCGTCCCAGTCGTCGCGTTCTCCCAAGGCCGTCAGGAAGTGGTCGGGAATGCCGGGACCGAGCCCGAAACCGATCGTGTCCCGCGGTCGGACGAGGGCGGCGGCCTCCTGCGGCGAGCACGTCACTGTCACGGTTCGAGAGTCTGCCTGCTGCTCCGGGGTGCGGGGAGCCCGAGTGCCGCCCCGCCTTTAATAACGAACAGATGTTATGTTCCTGGCGATGGGGCGCATCGCCGGGATGACCGCCGAGGAGACGAGGGCCCGCCTCATCGAGGCGGCCTGGCGTTCGTTCGCCGAGCGGGGCTACGACGGGACCAGGATCGCCGAGATCGCCCGGGACGCCGGTCTGAGCAGCGGGGCCATCTATGCCCACTACGGGTCGAAGGCCGAGCTCCTCCTGGCGTCCCTCCAGGCCCGGAGCAGGGGTGAGATCGCCCGCCTCTTCCGGTCGGAGGGGCGGGCGGACCTCCTCTCCACCATGGTGGCTCTGGGGTCCAAGCTCGACGTCCCCGACGACCGGGATTCCGGCCTGCTGATCGAAGCGATCGTGGCGTCGCGCCGCGACCCGGAGCTGCGGTCGCTGCTGGTCGAGGGCATGGACGGGCGTGAGCGTTTCCTGGCCGATCTGGTCTCCGTGGCCCAGCGTGAAGGGGAGACCGCAGGGGGCTTCTCCCCCGAGGTGGCGGCGCGGTTCCTCCTGATGGTCCGCCTCGGGGCCAAGTTGCTCGGCCTCCTCCGACTCCCGCCGCTGAACGAGGACGACTGGAAGACGTTCATCGACAGGTTGGTCGACGTCATCCGTCTTTCGCCGTCCGAACCCGCCGTCGACGGGGCGGGCACGACATGACCGGCTCCTTACCGAACAGAAGGGAATTCCCATGAGACGAATGACCCTGCTCCGAGGTCTCCTGGCGGCCATCGCCCTGGCGTCGGTGACGGTGGCGGCGTCGAGCACGGTGAGCTCGGCCGCCGCTCCGGCGAAGCCGCTCGGCGTCACCTGGATGAAGAGCTTCGCCGCTCCCGGAACACCGGCCAGGTACGACAAGGTCGGTGTGATCAAGGTCGGCCCCAGCACGGCCAAGAACGTCCTGGTGCTGGAGCCCGGTACCTCGGCCGGATCGGCCTACTTCGTTCCCCTGGCCAAGTGGATCGTCTCGAAGACGAAGGGCTGGCAGGTGTGGTCGGTCGAGCGCCGGGAGAACCTCCTCGAGGACCAGTCGGAGCTGAACCTGTTCAAGGAGGGAAAGGCGACACCCACGCAGCTCTATGACTACTATCTCGGATACCTGAAGGACTCCAGCATCACGCCTCATTACCACGTCCTCGCCAATGCCAGCGTCGAGTTCGCCAAGCAATGGGGCATGAACGTCGCCGTCCAGGATCTCCACACGGTGATCACGGCGGCCAAGAAGCTCGGCGGCAAGGTCGTGCTGGGTGGCCACTCACTGGGCGGAGCCGTGGTCACCGCTTATGCCACCTGGGACTTCAAAGGTCGGGCCGGGGCCGATGCTCTGGCCGGCCTGGTCTACATCGACGGTGGCAGCTCCCCGACACCGGAAGCCGCCGCCACGGCCACCTCGACGCTCCGGGGACTCGATTCCCCCGCTGCCTCGCCCTGGCTGGCCTTCGGGGGGATCGCCGCGCCCTACGCCGGCCTCTTCAACGCCACCGGTTCGGCCGCCGCCCTCCTCGACCCGAACGGCCCGTCGCTCGGTGAGTCCTCCGGGCTCCTGCCCTCCGACATCGTGCCGTCGGTCCCCGTCACCAACCTCGGCCAGTACGGCTACGCCCTGAACGCGGCCACCTCTCCCGCGAGCCTGCTGGCGGCGCAGGCCCACCTCGGCACCGGGCTGTCGGTGGCCGGGCCGGTCCACGGCTGGAACAGTGCCGGCGCCCTCACCCCCATCACGCGCTTCGCCACGATGTTCTCGGGCTATCCGATGAAGAACGTCGACGGGACCGAGTGGTACTTCCCCCTGCGCCTCACCGACGATTCGGCGGCGGTGGACAACGGGAACGCCAACCCGGCCCAGAAGGTGCTCGGCCTCGACGCCACCATGGGCCACAAGCTCCCCAAGGACCTCCGGATCTACGCCTTCGGCGCCCGCCTCGGAGGTCCGGCGGTGCTCCAGGACGCCCGTCTCCTGGCCCGGCAGTCACACATCCCCATGAGCAACCTGACCCTGGTCAACCGCCAGAGCACCTACTCCCACAACGACCCCGCCGGCGCCTATCCGAACAACGTCTTCTTCGATCACCTGGTGCCCTTCCTCTCGAAGATCGGCTCGTCGAGATGACGGAGTGACGGGAGGTCGAGCTCTACAGCCAGCCCCGCTCCTCGTCACGACCGGAGCTTCTCGGCCATCACGATGAGCTCGTCGCCGTAGTTCTCGAGCTTCACCGGGCCGATCCCGCTGATCTCCAGGAGCCCGGCCTCGTCGGTGGGCAGGAGGGCGGCGATGAGCCACAGGGTCTTGTCGTCGAAGACGACGTAGGCCGGCTTGCCGGCGGCCCGCTCGTGCCGCCACGCCCTGAGGAGCTCGAAAGCCTCACCGAAGCACGGGTGGACGAGAACGACCGGCTGACCGCCGAGGGACACCGATGTGCCGAACCTGATCATGGTGGATGCCGGTCCGCCGCCGATGAGGGACCGGACGCCGTCCCCACCGAGCTCGAGGATCTCGTGATCGTGGCCCCGATGGGTGAAACGCGCCCCACGGACCCGAGGAGGACCTCGGCCCCGGCCACCGGCCGGTTGGTCGCCGTCCGCGAACGGGTCCGGGCCGGCGGCGAGCCGGTGGCCGTCGCCGGCCCGGCTGCGGGGACCCCGGGGGCGTCGAGCTCGGCCAGAAAGGGAGACGGCGGAGATCCGGCGATGATCGAGACGCTCGACCGGCACCGGGTGAGAGCGACGTGGAAGATCCGTCTCTCCTCCTCGACGTCCTCGGACAGACGGTGGGGGAGCAAGCCGGCGGTGGCGTGGTGCACCACCACGTGGGGCCACTCCCGACCCTTCACCGAATGGATCGACGCCAAGGTGACGCCACCGGCGTCGGCCGGGGCGCTCAACTGCTCGGACAACCAGCCCGGAAACAGCCCCGGATCGCTCTCCAGCTCGGCCAGCTCGGTCAGGGCGTCGAGATCGTCTCCGTGGGCCGATCCCACTCCGTGGCTCCAGCGGTCGAGGGCCGTGGCGCTGGCATCGAGTCCGCCATCACCGATCTGGGACCGCAGCACGGCCAGCACCTCGGCGCTCGTGGCGCGCCCGCCCACCCGGCGGACACGCGTCAGATCGTCGGACAGGTCGCGGACCTTGCCGGCCTCCCGGTCGCTGCCCTTGTCCTCCAGCCAGTCCGACAGGCCTCCCAGCTCCTCGACCGAGCCCTTCCGGCTCACCAGGTCGAGCAGCGACGCACTCATGCCCCGCCGGGGCCGGCGGGCCGCCTCCCGGAGAACGGCCCCGGGGAGGTTCCCCGCCGGGGCCGAGGACAGTGTCATCCACGCCAGCGCGGCCCGGACGGCACCCCGTCGGAGAAACCGTTGGCTCACGCCACCGTCGACGGGGATCCCGTGGTTGCGCAACAGCACCTGCACGGGGGCCAGAGAGGCGTTGACCCGGGCCAGGACGGCGACATCGCCGGGGACGGCTCCGTCCGCGAGGAGGTCACGGACGCGGTCGGCGGCCGAGGTGGCGGGTCCGCCGGCCCCGGCCACGACGGACAGGCACCCGGGACCGTCCGGGCCGAGGTCTTCGGCGGGAGCGGCCCGGATCGCCTTGGCCACCCGGAGGCGGTTGCGGGTCAACAGGTTCGACGCCCCGGTGACCACCGGACCCGGGCAGCGGTAGTTGACCTCGAGCGCGTGCAGGGCGGCACCCGGGAACCAGCGCCCGAACTCGACGAGCCAGCGCGGGGTGGCCCCGGCGTAGCCGTAGATGGTCTGGTCGTCGTCGCCCACGGCGAACACGGCGCCGGCCGGTCCGGTGAGAAGCCTGATCAGCAGGAGATGCGCCGGCGTCAGGTCCTGGAACTCGTCCACCAGCAGGACACGGGCGAAACGCTGCATCCGCCGCCGGAAGGGCGGGTCGGTCAGCAGCCGCTCGATGGCGCCGGTGACCTGCTCGTCGAAGTCGACGACCCCCCGCTCGGCCAGCCGGGACCGGTATGCGCGGGCGACGCGTCCGAGATCGGAGACGTCGGGCATCTCGCTCTCCACGATTGCTGGGTCGGCGAGACCCAGTCGCACCCGCCCGAGGGCCTCGATCCACGGCGCCACCGGATCGGTCTCGGCCCGCTTCGGGAACGTGACGAGATCGCCGAGGAGCCGGCGCACCTCCATCTCGTCGATCGTCGCCGTCCGCCCGCACAAGCGCAGTCCGAGTGCGTTCAGGGTCCGTATCCGGACCTCCGCGACATCACCGAGGCGGTCGCGCATCTCGCCGGCGGCCCGCACGTTGTACGCCACCACGGCGACGGCGTCCGGGGGGAGTCGCCATCCCTGGAGAAGTAGTCGGGCCCGCTCGGTGAGCACCCTGGTCTTCCCCGAACCGGCCGGAGCGATGACCCGGGCCCCGGCGCCGGGGGCGGCTACGGCCGCCCGTTGGTCGGGGGCCAACGCCACTCCGACGGGATCGTTCGGGCCCAGAGGCTCGAGACGTCCGTGCTCGAGCGAGATCCGGTGGACCACGGCCATGCCCGCCCGCCCGACCACGGCGGCGTCGAGCGGCCCCCCGTCGCACAGGGCGCGCCTCCCGTCGGGTAGCACGACGTCGGCGTCTCCATCGGCCGGCCTGGCCCCGAGGCGGCAGGCGCTCTCGCCCCAACGCCACCGGGCCTCGCCGGTGCCGCCCCGGGCGTCAACGGCGTTGGCCCAGACGGCGTGGTGCAGCCGTTCGCCCACCAGGTCGAGATCGACCGCCCACTCCCAGGGCTCGTATCCGCTCACCACCTCATCCGGTGGTGCCTCGGGATCGTCGAGCCCGAGGCCCGGGGTGAGCTCGATGACCACCGGTCGCCGCTCCCGCCAGGCCGAGCCGATCTCGTCCGCCGTCGGCGCGTCCACGGCGGCCACCCGCAGCCGGGCGCAGGACGACCAGGACCGGGGGGCGGCGTCACCGGGCCCCACCACCACGGACCGGCCGAGGGGTGTCGGGTCGGCCATCCCCTGATCTTGGCGCACCGCTGTGTCGGTCCGGTGACCACGTGACCGCTCACCACCTGACCGGCGACCCGGCCCACCGGTCACGGGGCAGATGCCGTAGGTCTGTCCCGCCGTCCGGTGGGTTGCCCGCCTACCGCAGCGCGGCGTCGACCGGCGCGCCGACGGCCAAGTCCACCGACGCGCCGCGGCCCGCCATGAGACGGGTCCCGGCCAGGACAAGGGCGGAACCCAACGAATACCGGACGGACCGGATCGGTCTCTCCGTGGCGTCGATGGCCGGCGCCCGGCACCGGAGCCGGTCGTCTCGGAAACGCTGTTGGCGGAGAAGGTCCGCCCGGCGCTGGCGCGCCAGTGCTGTTATCAGATGAGGATGCATCGAAACTCCTGGTCATGGGCCGTGGCCGGGTGAGGTCACGGATGAGATGGTGACTGCATGGGCGATGAAGTGCCGACGGGCGCGCCACTGCGGCCCCGACTTCCGAGAAGTGGACACGTAACCGCACGGCGGACGACCGTCGGCGCTTACCTCAACGCTGAGAGGACAGGTTGGGTCAGGTCCAGGCGGCGAACGGGGAAGCGCCCATCGTCACTGGCATCGCGGGTTCGATCGTCAACGTGGCACCTCCTTCGTCGTTCGCGGTGGAAAGAGACATCATAACGAATTCGGTGGTCGCTTGCTAGGCAATCTATCGAGCGGGATAGCCTGACCCGAGTGGCGGAGAGGGGATGGGGAGCGTGTCGGACGTCGTCGGGGATCGCCTGATCACGGATGCCGGCCTGCGGGCCCGGGCCCGCAAGGTCATCCCCGGTGGACTCTACGGTCACCAGAACGTGGCCGCTCTTCCCCTGGGCTATCCCCAGTTCATGAGCCGGGGGCTCGGGGCGCACGTGTGGGACGTCGACGGCAACGAGTACATAGATCTGATGTGCAGCTACGGGCCCGTTGTCCTGGGCCACCGTCATCAGCGCGTCGACGAGGCGGCGGCGCGCCAGGCGGCCGTCGGTGACTGCCAGAACGGCCCCTCACCCCTGATCGTCGAGTTGGCCGAGGCCATGACCGCCACCGTGGCCCACGGCGACTGGGCCATCTTCTCGAAGAACGGGACCGACGCCACCACGCAGTGCGTCACCATCGCCCGGGCGGCCACCGGGAAGCGGAAGATCCTGGTGGCCGCCGGTGCCTACCACGGTGCCGCACCGTGGTGCACCCCCGGCCCGAGTGGTGTGCTGCCCGAGGACCGCGCCCATCTGATCGAGTACCGGTTCAACGACATGGCCTCGGTGGAGGCCGCCGCCGACCAGGCCGCCGACGACCTGGCGGGGGTCGTGGTGAGCCCCATCCGCCACGACTTCGGTGTCGACCTCGAGCTACCGGACCCGGCCTTCGCCTCGGGCCTACGCGCTTTGTGCGACCGGACCGGAGCGGTCCTCATCCTCGACGACGTCCGCTGCGGGCTCCGCCTCCACCACGGCAGCAGCTGGGAGCCGCTCGGGGTGGCTCCCGACCTGAGCGCGTGGAGCAAGGCCATCGCCAACGGCTACGCCCTCGGGGCGGTTCTCGGGAGGGATTCTCTGGCCGAGGCGGCGCGGTCGATCTACACGACGGGCTCGTTCTGGTTCGCCGCCGTCTCGATGGCGGCTTCGCTGGCCACCCTGGAGGTCCTCCGTGACGAGGACACCGTGGGCCGTACGGTCAAGACCGGCACCCTGCTCCGGCAAGGGCTGGCCGAGCAGGCCTCGGGGCGCGGGATCGACGTCAGTCTGTCGGGCCCGGTCCAGATGCCTTTCATGACCTTCGCCGGCGACCGCGACTTCGCCCTGGCCAACGTCTTCGCCCGCCGGGCCATCCTCGGAGGGGTCTACCTGCACCCGCGTCACAACTGGTTCGTCTCGGGCGCCATGGACGAAGCCGATCTCGACCGGGTCCTCGAGGTCACCGACGTCGCCTTCGACGACGTGGTGGAGGCCGCCACCTGATCTCCCCTACGAGGGCACGTCCAGCGGCGCCCGGGCGCCCGTCGTTCACGATGCGTTCATCACGCCGAAACGTCCGTGTCATCGGGCACTGAGATGGTGACGGTGTCAACGAATCGGAGGACCGCGTCCCATGAGCTATCAGGCCGAGTACATCTGGATCGACGGCACCGAACCGTCGCCGTTGCTCAGAAGCAAGACACGGATAGTGGCCGACGGGAACGAGCCGGGCATCTGGGGCTTCGACGGCTCGAGCACCAACCAGGCCAGCGGCGACGACTCGGACTGCGTCCTCCAACCGGTCTTCAGCTGCCCGGACCCCCTCCGGGGCCCGGACGACAAGCTCGTGATGTGTGAGGTCCTCCTCACCGATTTCACGCCTCACCCGTCCAACACCAGGGCCGCCTGTGCGACGGCGGCCGAGAAGTACGCCGACCAGGAGCCGTGGTTCGGGATCGAGCAGGAGTACACCTTCCTCGAGAACGGGCGACCCATGGGCTGGCCGGCGGTGGGCTTCCCCGCTCCCCAGGGGCCGTATTACTGCGGCGTGGGCGGTGACAAGATGCCCGGCCGTGAGATCGTCGAGAGGCACACCGTGGCCTGTATGAAAGCGGGGCTGGCCATCGAGGGCACCAACGCCGAGGTGATGATGGGCCAGTGGGAGTTCCAGATCGGCGTCCTCCCGCCACCGATGGTCGGAGATCAGCTCTGGGTGGCGCGCTGGCTGCTCTTCCGGATCGCCGAGGACTTCGGTGTCTTCGCCACCCTCGAGCCCAAGCCCGTCCTCGGTGACTGGAACGGGGCGGGCGCTCACACCAACTTCTCGACCAAGGCCATGCGCGAGGAGGGCGGTTGGGACGTGATCATCGCCGGCTGCGAGGCCCTCGGGAAGAACGTCGACGAACACGTGGAGAACTACGGGGTCGGGATCACGCAGCGCCTGACCGGGGCCCATGAGACTGCTCACTGGTCCCAGTTCAGCTACGGGACGTCCGACCGCGGCGCGTCCGTCCGGATCCCCTGGGCCGTGGCCAAGGACAAGAGGGGCTGGCTCGAGGACCGGCGACCGAACGCCAACATGGACCCTTACGTCGTCAGCCGCCTCATGGTGACGACGGTGTGCGGAGACGCCGCCGGCGAACTCGACTAGCGGTGTTGGCGCCATCCCCGCTCGAAGGGCAGGCGCCAGGTGCGAGGGGCGATCAGGTCGTTGATCTGGGACGGCCCCCAGGATCCGACCCGGTAGAGATGGACCTCGGGGGGCGACTCGATGAGTGGGACCGAGACCTCCCACAGCCGCTCGATGCCCTCGGCGTTGGTGAACAGGGTCTGGTCACCGCACATGGCGTCGTGGATCAACCGTTCATAGGCCTCGAGGACATCGCCGGCGTGATCGGTCTCGTGGAGGGCGAATTGGAGGCTCAGCTTGTCGAGCTTCATCCCGGGACCGGGTTGTTTGCCGTAGAAGGAGAGTGACAGCCGGGACGAGTCGGCCAGGTCGAAGGTCAGGTGGTCCGGACCCTGGGCCCCGACCCCCGACCCCGGCGGGAACATCGACTTGGGCGGCTCGCGGAAGGCGATCGACACGATGCGCGCCCCTTCGGCCATCTGCTTCCCGGTGCGGAGGAAGAAGGGGACACCGGCCCATCGCCAGTTGTCGATCTCGCACCGCAGGGCCACGAAAGTCTCGGTGTCCGACTCGTCCGATACCCCCCCGCTCCAGCGGTAGCCCTCGTACTGGCCGCGGACGACGTGCGACGGATCGATGGGTCGTAGAGACCGGAAGACCTTGTTCTTCTCCTCGTTGATGGCCCGGGGCTCGAGGGCCGTCGGAGGCTCCATGGCCACGAAGGCCAGGATCTGGAACAGGTGGGTGACCACCATGTCCCGAAACGCCCCGGTCTCCTCGTAGAAGGCGGCCCGTGAGCCCACCGACAGGGTTTCGGGGACGTCGATCTGAATGTGGTCGATGTGCTCGCGGTTCCAGATGGGCTCGAAGAGCCCGTTGGCGAACCGGAAGGCCAGGATGTTCTGGGCCGCCTCCTTCCCCAGGAAGTGGTCGATCCGGAAGACCTGCTCGTCGTCGAACACCTCCTGGACCACGCCGTTCAGCCGTTGGGCGGAGAGGAGATCGGTGCCGAACGGCTTCTCCATGATGATCCGGGCCCGGTCGGTCAGCCTGGCGTCGGCCAGTGTGCGCACCACGGCGTCGGCGGCGTGG
The DNA here is from genome assembly GCA_963800065.1 of uncultured Acidimicrobiaceae bacterium. Taxonomy (GTDB): domain Bacteria; phylum Actinomycetota; class Acidimicrobiia; order Acidimicrobiales; family UBA8190; genus CAWJFJ01. Next base: position 507,752 of record CAWCZO010000008.1, read on the forward strand.
GGGGGGATGCTCAGGTAGTGGAGCCGACGGGGCTCACCATCCAGATCGGCCTCGGCGTATTCGACGGCCTTGGCCAGTCCGGCCGACCCTCCCGACCCCGGCGCATAGCCGATGCATTCCCGGAACCGGTGCCAGTGCTCGTCGGTGACCTCACCCCGGGCGAACTCGTCGCACGCGGCACGGGCCAGGGCGTGGTACTCGTAGTCGTCCAGCTCCTCGAGCGACGTGGCCACGATCCGGCACTCCGGGAGCAGGCCGGCCCGGGAGAGATGGAACAGGCCGGGCAGGAGCTTGCGCCGGGCCAGGTCGCCGGTGGCCCCGAAGAGCACGATCACGTGCGGTGTCACGGGCGGGTGGTCGTGGTTGGCCGCCGACGGCGCATGGTGCTCTCTGGTTCGGACGCTGCCGCCGGTCGGTTCCATGCTCCCCCTCAGGTCCCGGCATGGCTGGGCCGCACCCATCTCACCGGTTCACGCTACGGATACGTCGTTTCCACAAGATTGCGGCTGTGAATGCATCGTGTGAACGCGGCTCGAGCTTGAACGAAATGAGGGCCTTCCCGCCTGTGGGCCACCCCTCGCCCTTCGGGAGATCCGGGCCGGCCCACTCTCGGTGAACTGGCCTCCCCCGGCCCGGGGCCCCTCAGGGGGGCTCAACGGGGGTCGGCCCGGTCGAGATTCCAATGGAGGGCGATCGAGCTGATCCATTGCCCGTCGTGACGGGCGGATCCCTCGATCCGGGACGGGATGAGAACGGGTCGGATGCCGGCCAGGAGGGCCCACTCGGTGACCCGGGCCGTCCGGTTCGAGGAGCGAACGGCGACAAAGGTGGCCGCCGCTAGAACCAGGGTGCCGGCGGCCGTGGCCAGCGAGGAGCCGATGGCCCAATTGTCCATCGTGGAGATTCTACGGATCTGCCGCCGGCGCCAGAGCCCGTCGCGAGGGATCGCGCCCGACGCCGACGCCCACGGAGCCGCTCCCGGTGGTGGGTACACTTCGACCAGTGGACACGAATCTCGTCGTCGACCGTCGCGTCCTGGTCCGCTACCGGGTTATGGCGTATACGACTGCCGTCCTTCTCATCGTGCTGGTGTTCGTGGCCATCCCCCTGCAGTTCGCCGCCGGGGAACCCGATGTGGCCAAGGTGGTCGGGACCCTTCACGGGTACCTGTATCTCGTCTACCTCGGCGTCGCCCTCGATCTGACGCGCAAGCTGCGCGTCCCCATCGGCTGGATGATTCTCGTCCTCCTGGCCGGGACCGTCCCCTTCTGCGCCTTCGTGGCCGAACGGAAGCTGACCCGGCGCTACGAACGGTCGACGGCACCCACCCCGGGGGTCGGTGCGGCGGTCGGCGATCAGATGAGGCGGTGACCTCACCGACGAGACGCGTGCCGGCGGGACGCTGGACGACCCGGCGGGCACTGATCGCCCACGGGGTCCTCGTCATCTGGGTCCCGGGGTGCGTCCTGGCGTGCTGGTGGCAGGTGACGATCGCCCTGTCGGGTGACGCCTTGGGCTGGGTCTATTCGATCATGTGGCCGTCCTTCGCCGCCTTCGGCCTGGTCCTCTGGTGGAACATCGTCCACGATGATCCCCAGACGGTCGGGGCCCGTGGGCTGCGGCGGCTCCGCCAGGAGGCAGAGGAGGCGGCGTCCGAAGAGGAAGCCGTCACGGCCGCCGCCATCGCCCGGGCCGAGGAGGAGGACGCCGAGCTCGCCGCCTACAACGCCTACCTGGCCGAGCTCCGACGCCGACCCGACGCCAAGACGTGGCGGCGCCGCTGACGCCGCCGTGGCCGGCCGGGGCGGCGGCGACTACAGCGTCGCCGGTAGGACGTTCGTCAATGCCTGGAAGAGCAGGTAGAGCCCGGCGATCCAGATGGGGCCCAGGATGAGGACGGTGAGCAGCCGGCGCCGACTCGACGGTCGGCGGTATGCCAGTCCGAGGAGCACCAGGAGAGCCACCATCAGGACGGCGAAGGGGATCCGGCCCAGATTCCATCGCGACGCTTGATCATCGGTCAACGGCCCCGGTGGGGGACCGGCCGGGGGCGCCGGCGTCGTCGTCGAGCCGCTCGCCGGTTGCTCGAGGAGGGCCACCACCACGAGACGCTGGACGGCGGAGTACTTCGGGTTGCTGGTGCTGAGTGTCAGCCGGTCGTCGCCGGCATCGTCCAGGACGGCGGTGTCCGACGTCGGCACGATCCTGGGCCGTTCGGTCACGTCGTAGACGAGCGTCTCACCGGCGGTGGTCGTCAGCATGATCGATTGGCCCCGGTGCAATTGGTTGAGCCGGCCGAACGGCGCCCCGAAGGTCGTCCGGTGCCCGGCAAAGGCCACGTTGCCGGCCTGGCCCGGAACCGCCGTCCCCATGTAGTGGCCGGGACCCTTCTCCAGGTCCCCCGTGGTCGTCCCCTGCACGACGTACTGATCGACGCCGATGGCCGGGATCCGGATCTGCGCCATGACCGATCCCTCCGCCGGGCCCGTCACGTCCTTGGTTCCCGGAAGGAGACCGAAGGGCCGGTCGTCAGCGGGGGTGGTCCCCGTGTCCTTGCGGAATTGCCCGGCCAATTGTGACTGGGTGTGGTGCTCGAGCAACGAGGTGCCCCAGATCTCCCAGGCGGCGAAGAGGATCACGACGACGGCGATGTTGCGCACCCAGACGAATCCGACGGACAGCCGCCGCCGCCTTTCCTTTGCGGCGGCGCTGGGAGGTGGCGTCCCCGCGTCCGCCGGCTCCTCTTCCTCCTCGCTCGTCCCGGTCAGGAGGAAGCCGGGGACGTCGGGGAGGGCTGGAACGGCCGGCACCGGCGGTGGCGGTGGTGGTGGTGGTGGTGGTGGTGGTGGTGGTGGTGGTGGTGGTGGTGGAGCGGTGCCCGTGAACCTCTGCGTGGCCACGGTCCGTGGCGGCGGTGGTGGCGGAGACGGCGGCGGCGGCGGTGGTGGCGGCGCTGACGGCGGTGGCGGAGAGTCGGCGGGTGGCGCGTGCTCGGGACGCGGGACCACCGGGGAGAAGGGAATCTGCGCCGCCGGCGCTGCGGTTTCGCCCTCGAGGGCACCGGCTCTGGTCGCCGGAGGCCTCTCGACCAGTTCCGGTGTACCGGAGATGGTCTGGGCCACTCGGTTGGCGGCCAGCACCATGCGCCCCGCAGCCCGCTCCGGCGACGTCACACCGTCGGCCGACGCCCAGATGGCCTGCCAGTCGATGGGCGGGTCCGGGGCGGTCGGCTCGCGCACGCGACCGGCGACCACCGCCTCGGCCACCAGCTGTTCGACGAAGCGGCGGGCCAGGTCCACCGAACGACCGGATGCCGCTTGGGACGTTACGGGGGTAGTGGGGTGTCCGTGGGGGTCTTCCCCCCCGGAACCCTGTCCTTCCGGGTCAGAATCACCCGAAGCGTCAGTGTCCACCAATTCCACTGTAGGTGCCGCCGCCGGGCGGATCGGGGACTGAGATCGTCACCCGGTTGCGTGCGGGCCCGATTCGTCACCCCTCTCTCGCCCTTCGGGTCCAACCTCGACGAATTGTGGCGGCATTGTCCTCGGGGGTGGCGCCGCTGAGCGGCCTCGGAAAAGAGCCACGTCAAGAGGGTCACGGCCGCCGCCGCCGGTCTTCGCCGTCCTGGCGCCGACGGAGAAGGGTGGGACAAGCAGCCACAAGGTCACCCGGGCTCTCCCACGGCCGACGTTGTCTCGTCAGGATGGTCGGATCCGAGTTAGGCTAGTATGACTATCAACTCCATGGGAAAGCGGGGGGATCGACCACTCTCCGTCAAAATTGACAGCTTGAAATACCGGTCGCCGGTCGGTACAGTGCTAGTAAGTCGACTTAATCTATTGACTTACTAGATAATAACAAGGGTCGTCGTGTCTGCGAAAGGAAGCCCGCGATGAAGGCAATACGGAAGCTGATGACACCCCGGGTTCTTGCCGGACTCGCTGTGGTCACCGGTTCGTTCGGCGCCACGAGCCTGGCGTCGACCGGCGGGACGGCCCAGGCGGACCCCGTCTGGACCACCGGCGTCGTCGGCGTCGGATCGGACGTGACCCAGGATCTCTGGGCCGCCTACTCAGGGGCCTCACCGGCCCCCGGGCTGGGGCAGGCGCCGACCTATTACACGCCTCTCAGCGCCGGCTCCAACGCCAACTACGCCACCGTCCAGTCCTATGACGCCAATCCTCCGAACGGGACCACGGTGGTTCCGCAGTGCATCATCACCAGGCCGGGAGGCAACTGCTACGACCGTCCCAACAGCAGCACGGCGGGGATCCAGGCGCTGTACGACGAGGTCGAGGACGTCGATTGGTCGAACAGCTCGAACTCCTACTCCGGTCCGGAGAACATCACGAACCAGTTCGACTTCGCCCGGTCGGCACGTGGCCCCAAGAACACGAGCGCCAACGTGCTCACGTTCATCCCCTATGCCCGTGACGGCCTCGGGATCCTGGAGTACACAGCGCCGGGCTCGACTCCGACCACCGGGAGCACACTGGGACCGTTGACCGAAGCTGAGCTGAACTCGTTGTACACGAACACCTCGACGGGGTCGGAGACCATCAACGGTCTCACCGTGTACGCCTGCCTGACCATCGCCGGATCCACGCCCAGGAGCAATCTGGAATCCGCTCTCGGCTCGATCAGTGACGGAACGGCGCTGGCGGCAGCGGAAGCGGCCGACGCGGCCAACTACCCGGGTGACCCGAGCGGCAACCCGCCCGTCGAGAGCGGTGTGTGCCCCAACATCACGCAGAACAGCGGGAATGCCTTCTACTCGGCGGTTTCCGCTCTTCCGGCCAACACGGCCGCTGTGATCCCGATCTCGGCGGCCAGCTGGGAGGCGCAGGACAACCAGGTGGCACTCGACCGCAGTGCGACGGCCCGCGCCAACGGAGTCGACCTCGCCTCGATCACCAATGCGGGCCTCACGATCCTGGGCCAGCCCTATGTCGCGGGGACGATCGGGAGCGGGCCGGACAAGGGTGAGACCGGTGAGATTCCCAACCTGACCTACTACAACGACACCCACTGGGGTTACACCCTCTACACGGTTGTCCCCACCTCGCTCATCACCCCGCCTGTGTTCACGGAAAATAAGGCGCTGGTGGACCTCTTCGTCGGAGGAAGCTCGGTGGAGTGCTCGGCTGGAGCCTTGGCGACCGCCCAGGACTTCGGCTTCGCCAATCTGGCCAGCCTGGCCAACCCGCCGGCGACGTGTGGTTCGACGAGCACCTTCGGTACGGAGCCCAACGGTTGACGCCTTGGCGGATACGACGGTTGAGTGACTGATTAGGCCGATCGAGAAAGGGAACGGAAAGGTGGGAGTGATGAGAGTTCACAAGGCCATACGGGGCACGGGCGCCGTAGTGCTCGGAGCGTTCCTCGCTCTGTACGCGCTGCCGGCGGCCACGGCCTCGGCCTCCACCGTGGGGGGGACGGCAACCATCTCGGCTCCGGGGAACACGACGGCGTTGAGTGGAACGCAAGCGTCGGAGACGGAATTCACCGTCACCCTGCCCACCGGGGCCGCATGCAGCGGGGATACCGTCTCTGACGGATACCACGAGTACAGCTATCTCATCCCCGCCGGCACCCTCTTCAGTTCCCTCAGCTTCAGCTCGGGGTTCGCCTCGAACGATCTTGGTCTGGTCGACCTCAATGGCAATCCTTGGGACGGTTTCAACACCAATCCGGTCAACGGACTGGTCATCTCGATCGCCAGTGACTATGAGTTCGGTCCGTTGGTCTCGGACGGTTACCTCCCCCTGACGGGGTCCGGTGGACTTCTCTACAGCGGGACCACCGGAGTGTGGGAGGCCGGCATCGCCTGCGCCAACAGCGCCGGTCAACTGACCGACAACTGGAACACCGAGGTCACCTTCACCAGCAACTCGGGAGATCCCAACCGGTTCGTGTGGTCGGCGGTGCCCGGCCTCGGTAGCCAGGGCCAGGACAGCTTGCCTGAAGTCGTGTGGGCTGTGACGCTTCCGATTGTCGGGGCCGCGATCCTCGGTTCAGCGATCTGGATGTCTCGTCGCCGTTCGAACAGGAGGGCCCTTCTTGCCCAACAGCCAGCTGGGTAGTCGTTCCATTTCTCAGCTTGTCGTCATCTGACGACGGACGGGGTCCGGCAGGGCCCCGTCCGTCGCTTTTGCGAACCAGATCAGTCGTCATCGGAGGGGGAGGGAGAAATGAGAAGAGGATGGATCATCCTGGGGCTGGCGCTTGCCGTCGCCTCGGGCCCGTCCCTCCTCATATCGGGTACTGCCGGCGCGGCGGTCACCGTGGGAAGTGCGGAGATCACGCAGCCGGGCACCAACACTCCTCTCAGGTCCGGAGGATCGACCACACTCTACGGAGTTGCACTACCGGCCGGTGCCAGTTGCTCCGCCGACACCGAGCACCATGAGTACCACATCTACACCTACCTGTTGGCCAAACGGCTCGCCCCGACGGCGGTCAACGTCGGGAAATGGCCATACTCAGGATTGGGAACAGACGGCCGGTTCGGCTTCATCTCCGGCGGGGAGTACGTCGGGGCGCTGAACACCGCTCCGGGAACCGGCGCAGTCGTCGGGCTGCCGGAGGAATACACCTGGTCCCGCCTTACTCCCGCCGACCTGTTCACCAAAGGGGAGTCCTCGTCGACATGGAACGCCGGCATAGCCTGCGCCAACCCCCGTGGTGTGATCACCAACTACTGGAACACCGAGGTCATCTTCACGGCCAGCAAGACCGACCCCGGTGGGTTCACCTGGCGGGTAGCGAAGGTGGCCGACATGGCGGTGGTCGACACCCACTCCTTTCCGATCGGCTTGGTGTTTCTCGTGATCGCCGTCGCGCTGGCGTTCGTGGCGCTCGTCATGAGCCGGCGCAGAAGGCGGGGTGAACAAGATGTCGTTCGTTGAGTCCCCCGTCCTGCGTCCCGCCTACGCCTGGCACAAGTCGACCCTGGCCGAGTGGACGGCACTGGAGGCCAAGACCCAGACGCGGTGCAAGATCGCCGCCTTGGCGGCTGTGGTGATTCTGGCGTACCACTATTCGCTGCTCTCGCTCCTGCAGACCATCGGGCTCGATACCCCACTTGCCTACGTCGGTCTGGTGCCGTTGATCGCCATCGGTCTGGCCTGGATCAACAGGAAGCCCAAGACTCCCGAACCCGCCATCCACGACAGGCAACTCGACTACATCATCGGGCTCTTCCTGGTGGGCGTGGCCGTCATAGCGGCTGTCGTGCTGCCGGACCGTCTGGGGGACATGTACTGGATCAATCGCATCGACCTGCTGACCCTGCCGTTCTTCGTGGCCGGAGCGACCGTGTTGCTGTTCGGGGTCCGCCTGGCCTGGCGTCAGAAGGTGGCTCTCGGATATCTGTTTCTGGGTTGGCCCTGGATCTACACCACGGTCCTGCTGGGGACGCTGGGCGGATTCACCTCTCTCACTTTGAGGGGACTGAATGCCTCGTTGAAGGTGGTGCACATCGCCCAGGCGGTTCCCGGCGACACGGGCCTCTACCAGGTCGTCCACGCCGGAAGGGCCTTTCCCATCAGCGTGGTCACCGCCTGCTCGGGAGTTGACGGCATGGTCGGCTTCCTCCTGATCGGCGCGGCCCTGGCTGCTGTGGTCAGCGGGGGCTGGATTCGCAAGACCCTGTGGCTGGCCACCGGTCTGGTCCTGTTGTGGATCACGAACCTGCTCCGATTGCTGCTCATCTTCTGGACGGGGGAGAAGGCGGGGCCACGCATCGCCCTCGGCATCCTGCATCCGGTCGCCGGTCTGGTCATGTTCTGTGCCGGCGTTGCACTGATGGCCCTGTTGATGAGGCCGTTCGGGCTCAATCGAGACGCGGCCACCGGCCCGGCGAGGGCGTTCACGACGACGGTCGTGAACGCCGCACCCCGGGTCTTCGCTGTCATGGGTATCCTGCTGGCCGGCGCCGTGGTCCTCGGTGTGTCCAATACCAGGCTCACCTCCTTCAACCTCGTCGCCAACGCCACCGGTGAACCGAAGTTCGGTTCTTTCCTGGCCGACCCCGCCGATCCCCCAGGGTGGAAGGCGACGTTCGAGAACGAATTCACGGAGAACAAGCCCCTCTTCGGCCAGGATTCACGCTGGCTCCGATACCTCTACGTCCGCACGCCGCCGGGCTCCAGCAACCTCAACAGCACCTTGCCGATCACAGCCGACATCATCGACGCCGGTAGCCTCAGCGGATTCGACGCCTACGGTGTGACGGCCTGCTATTCCTTCCACGGCTATGCTCTCGAGAACGTCTCCACCGTCAATCTGGGCGACGGTGTCACCGGCCAGACCCTGTCGTACTCGGGGGCGACGGCCAATCAGAATTGGTCGCTTGTCTACTGGATACTGCCGGTGGCCACGGGGAGCGGAACGCGGTACGAACGTGTCATCCTCTACGTCCAGAACACCCCCGCTGGCACCGTGTCGATGTCACGCCATACCCCTGGTGCGGTGCAATTGGCGGATTCGGTGCAGGGCGTCGACGCCGCGCAGAAACGGCTGTTGACCAACCAGGCCTTCCTCGTCGCCTTCGCCCGGCAGGTGATCGCCGGTCAGATCCAAGAAAAGGACACGGGCGTCTTCATCAACTCGGTGCAGGCGGTCACCCCCTACTCGTCGGTCATCGCCGAACGTCTCGGTGACGGGCAGAGCGAGACCGGCAACCACGTCTCACCCATCAGCGCCGCCCGAGCTCACCAGCTGTTCGAGCAGGCATACCGGCGCAGCCATCCACAGCACGCGACATCCTCGGGCACCGGGGTGGATGCGAAGTGACGGTCGGTGCGCCGACCCTCCTCGTCGAGGAACAACCGACGAAGCGACGGGCCGTCCGATCGGTGGCTGGCCGCGGAGACCGGATCTTCCGCGGCGGCACCAGGTTGGCGGCCGTCGTGGTCGTCGGTGTCATCGGTGCCGTGGGACTCTTTCTCGGCGTCAGGGCGTACCCGGCGCTGGCGGTGGCCAAACTCCACTTTCTCACCACGCAGCAATGGGAACCCGATGCCCACCGATTCGGTGTCGGCGGCGTCCTGACCGACACGATCCTCATCGCCGTGGTGGCGCTGGCCGTATCCATCCCCATCTCGCTGGGGCTTTCGCTGTTCATCTCCGAGATCGCCCCGAGACGGATCCAACGGGTGTTGATATCCGTCGTCGACCTCATGGCGGCGGTTCCCAGCGTGGTCTACGCGCTGTGGGGTTTTGAATTCCTCCAGGGGCACGTGATCGGTGTGTCGCGCTTCCTCGCCACATGGTTCGGATGGATACCGATCTTCAAGGTCGTCGGTCCGGCGTCCGGCAATATCCTGAACTCGGCCAACGGCTACACCGCCTCGACCTTCATCGTCGGGCTGACCGTGTCTCTCATGGTGATACCCATCCAGTGCTCGGTCATGCGCGAGGCGTTCTCCCAAGCGCCGCTGGGTGAGCGCGAAGGTGCCTATGCCCTGGGAGGAACGCGCTGGGGCATGATCTCCACGGTCGTCCTCCCCTTCGGTCGGGGCGGCGTCATCGGGGGAACCATGCTGGGCATGGGCCGTGCCCTGGGTGAGACGATCGCCGTCTACCTGATCATCTCACCCGTCTACAACATCAACTGGCACCTTCTCGAGCCGGGCGGGAACTCGATCTCAGCGATGATCGCCACGTTGTACAGCGACTCTTCGAAGTTCGGTACCTCCGCGCTCATGGCGGCCGGGCTCACACTGTTCGCCCTGACCCTGATCATCAACTTCGCCGCGTCGGCCATCGTGGCTCGGTCCCGATCCGGTGCCGAGAGCGGAGCTTGAGCAGATGATCCTCGACTTCCCTCGCAGCCAGGAGACACAGACGCAGGGGCCGCCGAGGGTCCCCACCCGCCGACGTACCGGCGGCGCCTTCACCGGCGACAACGGGTTCGACCTGGCCGGGTCGGCCGTCGCCGCGCTGTCAGTGACATTCCTCCTGGACCGCCTGACGGCACTTTCGGGTCTGATCGGCCTCGTCGTCGTGGCCTACGTGGTGTTCCTGATCGTGTTCGCCATCCTGGTCTCGCTGCGGGAGGACGGCATCGCCGTCCGGGACGCGGTGATGACGGTGTTCCTGTCTTCGGCCGCGCTGATCGCCTTCGCCGCACTGGCAGTGGTGATCGTGTACACCGTGTGGAGAGGTTACCCCGCCCTGCACCATCTCAACTTCTTCGATCAGGACATGTCGAGGGCGGGACCGTTGTCGTCGCTGAAGGTCGGAGGTGTGGCCCACGCCCTCGTCGGAACCGTATGGCAGGTCGGGATCGCGCTGGTGCTGGCTGTTCCGCTTGGAATCGTCTGCGCTGTCTATCTCGACCAGACGCGCAGCCGGTTTGCCAACTTCGTGCGGACGATCGTCAACGCCATGACGGCATTTCCCTCGATCCTGGCCGGACTCTTCATCTACGCATTCTGGATCCTCACCCTCGGGTTTCAGTTCTCCGGTCTGGCCGCCGGCCTGGCCCTCAGCATCATGATGCTGCCCTACATCATCCGGACATCGGACCTCGTTCTCCGGCTGGTCCCGGCTGGCCTGCGCGAGTCGTCCGACGCTCTCGGGGCACCCCGCTGGCGCACCATGTGGCACGTGGTCCTGCCGACGGCGAGGTCGGGACTGGCCACGGGGGTCATCCTCGGGGCCGCCCGGGGCATCGGCGAGGCCTCTCCGGTGCTTCTGACGGCCGGATTCACCACCTACATGAACGCCAACCCCCTCCACGAGCCCATGGTGTCCCTGCCTCTGGAGGCCCTGAAGTTGGTCCAGTCCGGTATTCCCGCCTACGCCGAGAGGGGATTCGCCACGGCGGCCCTCCTGTTGCTGGTGATCCTCGTCCTGTTCGTCGTCGCCCGTGTGATCGGCGGATTCGGGCCCGGTCATCTGAGCCGGCGGCAAAGACGCCGGGCCGCGCGCTCTTCAGCCCGAGAATTCACTAGAATTACTTCTTGCCAGGGATTTAGTAGACTTACGTCTCCCGGGGACGGGGCAGAGGGGCGAGGAGCGCACAGTGAGGCATAGGGGGGCGGTGAGGACCAGGCGGCGTCTGGCCGGTGGTCTGGGCGCCACCGTCATGCTGGCCATGGCGGTCACCGCTGTCGCCGGCGTCGGTCCCGCCGGCGCCACCAGCTACGTCCCCATCTCCGGACAGGGTTCGACCTGGTCAGAGAACGCCATCGACCAGTGGATCTCCGATGTCCAGCAGTACGGCATGAGGATCAATTACGACGGGGACGGCTCGACCTCGGGGCGCCAGGCGTTCATCGCCGGTACCACCGATTTTGCGGCGTCGGACATTCCGTTCCAGACCAATCCCGACGACGGATCGGCGCCCGAGACCCCAACGCCGAACAGCTACGCGTACATGCCGATCACCGCCGGGGGGACGGTGTTCATGTACAACCTGACGATAGACGGCCAACGGGTCACCAACTTGAGGCTCTCCGGAGAAAACATCGCCAAGATCTTCACCGGAGAGATCACGAACTGGGACAACCCCGCCATCGCCGCCGACAACCCGGCACTGAGCCTCCCCAACGAGCCCATCGTCCCGGTGGTCCGCTCCGACGGGGCAGGCTCCTCGTTCGAACTGTCGGAATGGATGATCAGTCAGTACCCGTCCGTGTGGAATTCCTTCTGCAACACGGCCAATCGGGCCCCCACCTGTGGACCCACCTCGTTCTGGCCGACCGTTCCCGGAATGATCGCCCAATCCGGTGACCTGGGCGTGGCCGGGTACGTGGCACAGAACTACGCCGCCGGATCGATCGGGTACGTGGAGTACTCGTACGCTCTGAACGCCCATTTCCCGGTGGTGAACATGCTCAATGCCGCCGGCTATTACACGGAACCCACCCCTGAGAACGTGGCCGTCTCCCTGCTTCAAGCGCAGATCAACATGGATTCCAGCAATCCGGCCGTGTACCTCACCGAGGATCTCAGCAATGTCTACACGGACCCTGATCCACGTACGTACCCGCTGTCGTCCTACAGCTACCTGATATTGCCCACGAGCGTCCAAGGTCAATTCACCGCCGCCAAGGGCACCACACTGGCTGCTTTCTCCTACTACGCCATGTGCCAGGGTCAGCAGGACTCGGCGTCACTGGGTTATTCACCGATGCCGATAAACCTGGTTCAGGCCAGCTTCGCCCAGATCGCCAAGATCCCGGGCGCCAACGTCCAGACCATCAACATACAAAGTTGCAACAATCCGACGTTCACGCCCAGTGGGGCGAATTTGCTGGCCCAGGAGGCACCGAATCCGCCGGCGTGCGACAAGCAGGGCCCCACTCAGTGCACGACGGGGACCGGAGGCGCCGCCACGGTATCCACTCCCGTCAGCGGCTCCAAGAAGGCGGGAGTGACACCGGCCAGCATGGGCTCGACCAAATCGTCGGCCAGCGCGGACACACCGAGTGGCACGACCCCAGCGCCCTCGTTTGGAGCAACCACGACCACGACGAGCGCCGCCTCCTCGAGTCCGACAATTGCGGGAGAATCGCAATCGCAGAAGAACCTGCAGCAGATTCTCAACACCTCGCCGTTCCCGTCACCGGTAACTCTGTCGGTGGCCCGTGGGTGGACGACGAACCAGTCGCTCACGGTGCTGGTGGCCGGCGCCGTCCTGGTGGTCATCGTCGTTCCGGGTCTGGTGGCGCGCCGGATACGGAGGCGTAAGTCGTTATGAGAAGCCGGGTCCGCCGGTTGGCATGGCGGGTCGGTTACCGGCGCGGCGTGCTCCTGGTGGCAGCAACCGCGGTCCTCACCGTCGTCGGGTTTCTCCCGGCGATCCACCCTGGTGGCCAGGCCGACGCCACCGCCGTCGCCGGACAGCAAGGGACCGACACCGAACTGCCGTTGACCAGTTCGGCCGTCACCGTCGACGGGCGCGGTGCTTTCGGCCCGTCCGGATCCGATTTGAAGATCACCGTGAATCAGACCCAGAACCTGGAGAATCAGGCCGTTTCGGTCACGTGGACGGGCGGTAGCGTCACCGACTCCCCCAACGACTTCGAAGACGACTACCTGCAGATATTCCAGTGTTGGGGTAATCCGGATCCGTCGGACCCCCTCAATGCCGTCAACCCCGGTCCGCCTCCCACGCAGTGCGAATTCGGGGGACAGAGCGCCACCAGCTCCTCGTACCCGATCGGCAGTTTCAACACCGAGGCCTACTCGCGGTTCTTGGCCGATCCGAGCTGGAGTACCTACAGCCAGATGTCGAGCTTTGACTGGACGAACCAGATCACGGGTCACGAGGTCACCCCGTACGTCGATACCGCCAACGGCGGCGGTTACGTGGAGCCGTTCGTGGCGGTGGACGGTACTGTCGTCAACCAGCAATACGACGGGAACTACGCCGACCCCAACGATCCCCAGCCGTTCTGGTTGAACCCCTATTACAGCTTCAGCACCTCGAACGAGGTGGACTTCGCCCGGACCTACTCCACCTCGGGCGGTGGCACCGAGGGCCAACAGAATTTCCAGGTGGACACCGGCCTGGAGGCGCCCGGACTGGGTTGCGGCCAGGACATCGAGTCCGTGTCGAACGGACCCGAACAGGTGCCGGAGTGCTGGCTGGTCATCGTGCCCCGCAGTACGGGCGCCGTGGAGAACCCGGCCAACGATGTGGCACCCCAGGTGCTCACGTCCCCTCTCACTCCCGAAGCATGGAACAACCGCATCGCCATTCCCCTGGGTTTCAACCCCGTCGGATCCTCGTGCGCCATCGGCGCCGACGAGCAGCGCATCGTCGGCAACGAGCTGGCAGAGCCGGCCGTCTCGAGTTGGCAGCCGGCACTGTGTTCCACGCCGAGCTCGCCGCCGTACAGCTATTCGACGGTGTCCGACGACGAGGCCCGGAACAATCTTACGGAAGGGGCATACGGTGCGGCCGGTATGTCCGTCTTCTCCGATCCCATCCCGGCCGATGAAACGAATCCGTCAGATCCCGTCGTTTACGCACCACTGACGTTGTCGGGCATCGTCATAGCCTTCAACATCGATCGAGAACCCGCCGTCGTGAACGGTGAATTCGAACCGAGCGAAGTTCCCCTGCAGGGAACACAGGTCGAGAACATCTACCTGACGCCGCGTCTGGTGGCAAAACTCCTCACTGAGTCATACAGCGGTGACTTTCTCGATGTCGACGCCGATTCGTCCAGTGCCTATTCGTGGGTCAAGAACAACCCGACGAGTCTCCTTGACGACCCTGACTTCCTCCAGTACAACCCCGAGTTCTCCCTGCTCACGACGGATGAGCAGACCGCCGCCGCGTCCTTGGTGGTCGAAGAAACATCGTCCGATGCGGCAACGGCGGTGTGGAACTGGGTGCTGTCCGACCCGGAGGCCGTGGCGTGGCTCGACGGTCAGTCGACCGGTGAGCCACCGGGGGACGGGACCATGACGGTCAATCCCATCTACAGCACGAATCCGTCCAAAAACCCGTCCGGTGTCGCCTTCGGCTCACCCACACCGGAGAGCTACCCCCAGAGCGATCCCTACTGCTACAGCACCGGAGAGGAGACGCAGACCACCCCTCCCGTGGCGGCCCGCCCGCTGTGCATCCTGGACTGGTCGCCGTTCGCTCTGAACATGAATGCCGCCGCCCAAGACGTCGCCGAGTCGAACAACCAGGCCAAGACCACCTTCAGTCCGATTGCCACCTCCGCTGACACTGCATGGACGTCGAACGGACCGCAGGCGGTGGGTACGAGCTTCGTCATCAGCATCACGGATTCCGCCTCCGCTGCGCAGTACGGAGACCAGGTGGCGAGCCTCAGCCCGTCGGGTGACGACAGCGCCGACCGGCCTTTTGTGGCCCCGACGACGCAGAGCCTCCTCGCCGGGGAGCAGGCGATGACGCCCAGCTCGGTCCCCGGTGTCTTGGAGACGAACCCGTCGTCGACGGCGCCCGGCGCCTATCCGTTGCCCATGCTGACCTACGCCGCCACCACACCCGAGTCCCTCAGTCAGACGTCCCGGCAGAATTACGCTGCATTCGTACAGTACGCCGCGGGAGCCGGGCAGACACCGGGGGTGAACGTCGGGCAGCTCCCCGCCGGGTATGCACCGTTGCCGGCCGCTCTGCAATCGCAGGCGCTGACTGCTGCCGCCACGATCCTCAATCCGCCGCCGCCGGCCACCACCCCGACGACGACGACCACGACGCCGGCACCGGTGCTGCCGGCGGCCCCGACTGTGGCGTCGTCAGGATCCGAGCCTCCCGTGACCACCTCGCCGGCCCAAGCGAGTGTCTCTACGACGACCGCGGTGCCGCGGCCCCTCACGGCCGTCCGGCTCGCTCTGAACGCCAACCAACAGCCCTATTTCGGCGTGGGCGCCGTGCGCTGGGCGGTGGTCATCGTGGCTGCCGTTGCTCTGGCCAGCACCATCGTCAGCGTGCTGGTCGAGATGAGAAGGCGACGACGAAAGATTCTCCAATCATAGGAGTCCCCGGCTCGGCTCTGGAGGAGCCAAGCGGCGGATGCCAAGCCCAGTCGGACAGTGACCATAGAAACGAGTGAGGACGATGCGAAGAGCAGGTAGGCGACAGAACAGAACGTTGAGCGGACGCGTGATCGGCGGTGTCCGCTCCTGCGCCGGGGTACTGATCTGCCTCGGCTCCTGGTCGCTGTTCGTCGCCATGACGTCGTCTTCGGCCTCGGCCTCCACCCTGGGTGGGACGGCCACCATCTCGGCGCCGGGGAACACCTTGCCGCTGACGGGAACGCAAGGGTCGGAGACGTTCTTCACCGTCAACCTACCCTCCGGGGCCGCTTGCAGCGGGGACACCGCCTCCGACGGGTACCACGAGTACAGCTATCTCGTCCCCTCCGGCACGGCCGTCACCTCCCTCACCTTCAGCTCGGGGTTCGCCTCGAACAACCTCGGTCTGGTCGAAAGTGATGGCACACCCTGGGACGGCATCGACACCAATCCGGTCAACGGACTGATCATCGGGATCGCCAGCAACTACGAGTGGGCGCCGCTGGTTACCGACGACGGCCTCTCCCTGACGGGGTCGAGCGGCCTTCTCTACAGTGGGTCGACCGGGGTGTGGGAGGCGGGCATCGCCTGCGCCACCAGTGCCGGGGTCCTGAGCGATAACTGGAACACGGAGGTCACCTTCACAGCGGCCGGGAACGACCCCAACGGCTTCGTGTGGTCTGCGGTGCCCGGAGTGACGACAACGAGTACCACGGCGCCCACGTCATCGACGACCTCGTCGAGCACGACACCCACGACCACCCCGACGAGCACGACGCCCACGACCACGCCTGGGTCGACGTCGACCACGGCAGCCGGGTCGACCACGACAGCGGCGGCGTCGTCGTCGGCGTCGTCAGGCTCGTCGGGAAGCGGTGGCTCCGGTACCGGTGTCACGTCGGCGTCCGGTGGGTCACTCGCCTTCACGGGAGGGATGGTCGTCCGGGACATGGCCATCGGCCTGCTGTGCATCGGCTTCGGCCTCATCCTGCTGGGACTCAGCGTTAAATTGCGAGATGATGTCGCACCGGCGCTCGTTCTGAGGTGAACATGACGCTCTTGGTCCGCGAGCGTGCCCCCACCGGAGTTCCGGAAGCGGTCGACCGTGGCGCCGGGGCGGTCCGCGGCGGACTCGGGGCCGAGCCGGCCCGGGCCGACGGGCCCCGGGAGGAGCGAGCTGTCCGGGCGAACTCCGGCCGAGGCGAACCGATCTTCTCCGTCGTTCGCATCGCACTGCTCATGGTGGCGGCGATCACGGTCGGCCTTGCCCTCAATGTCGTCCTCATCAGTCGGATCGAGCAGAGCGCAACGCAGTTCAAGGAGCTGAGCCAGTTTCGCTACGAGCTGGCGGCGGGCACCGCTCCTGTCAGCTCCGTCGTGAGTCATAAGCCTCTGGCGCTGGGCACACCTATGGCGCTGTTGACGATCCCCTCCATCGGGCTGAAGGAGGTCGTGGACGAAGGCACGAACGGGAAAGTCCTGCTCGCCGGTCCCGGACATCTTCCTTCGACCGTCTTTCCCGGAGGCCTGGGGACGAGCGTGATCTACGGCCGGGCCAGCACCTATGGCGGTCCTTTCGCTCGGATCTCACAGCTCCACAAGGGAGCCCGCATCGTGGTGACGGTTCAGAATGCGCCCACCAATACGGCCGTGTTTCGCGTCACCGATATCCGAAGCGGCGGGCAGAGGATTCCACCCATAGCTTCCGGAGGCGCCCGTCTCACATTGGTGACGGCCAAGGAGTCCAAATTCGTGCCGTCGGGAATCGTGTACGTGGATGCGAACATTGTCGGCTCTCCGCTTCCGACGCACCCCTCGGTGGTCAAGGCGAGGAACATTCCGGCCAACGAACTGCCCATGGGAAGCGACACGGGAAGTCTCTGGGTCCTGGCTCTGTGGCTGATGGCACTGGCCGTGGCGGTTGGCGCCGCCATCTGGACATGGCACCGCAAAGGCCAGCCACAGGCTTGGATCATTTTCGTCGCCCCCCTTGCCGTGGTGGGATATTTTGTCGCCAACCAGATCGCCGTCCTGTTGCCGAACCTGATGTGATGATACGAAGAGCGCGATGCAAAGGAACGCTGTGACGACCATCGACGACACCATGACCAGACGACACTTGGCGGCGGCTCGGACTGCCGCCACTCTGGAGGCGTGGGAGATCTCCGCATGGTTCGGCGATCACCACGTCCTGGACCGAGTGTCGCTGACCATGGTCGCCGGAGAGGTCACCGCTCTGATCGGCCCATCCGGGTGCGGTAAGTCGACCTTCTTGCGCATACTCAACCGGATGCACGAGCTCATCCCATCGGCCTCGCTGGCCGGCGAGGTGCTACTCGATGGTAGCGACATCTATGATCCGGCCAGGAAGTTGACCGAGGCGCGTCGCAACATCGGGATGGTCTTCCAGAAGCCCAATCCCTTCCCGGCCATGTCCATCTACGACAATGTCCTCTCGGGACTCAAGTTGACAGGCACCAAGGCGGATCAGACCGAGAAGGACCAGATCGTGCATGATTCGCTCGTCAAGGCCGGCCTCTGGAACGAAGTCGCTGACCGGCTGAGTCAACCCGGTGGCGCCTTGTCCGGGGGGCAGCAACAACGCCTCTGCATCGCCCGAGCCCTGGCCATCCGTCCCCGGGTTCTGCTCATGGACGAGCCCTGTTCCGCGCTCGACCCCACCTCCACCCGGCGGATCGAGTCCACGATCAACGACCTCCGTGCCGAAGTCACCATCGTCATCGTCACCCACAACATGCAGCAGGCGACCCGGGTGTCCGACTACACGGCGTTCTTCCTGGCCGAGCAGGGGACGCCGGGCTACATCGTCGAGCACGGTCCCACCGACGCCATGTTCAACGAGCCACAGGATCCTCGCACCGCTGATTACGTCCACGGAAGGTTCGGCTGAGGTCCACGGAAACAGCGGCGGTGCGACGTCAGCCCGGTACTGTGAAGGTCGTGGCCCCGACCCAATGGGAGCAGTAGTCGTCTGGGACTATCGGAATAGTAGAATACGGCCGGGGCCTCCCGAATCGCTTTGCTGACTGAAGGACCGCGATGACCGAACCAGCCGACCTGGGCGTGACCCATGCATACACACGCCAGGCCGTCGAGGAGTACCTGCACGGCATCGCCGCGCAGCGCACCGAGCTCGAGACGGCCATCGCCCGGGCTCGCACCCGTACGGCGCGAGCCCGAGATGTGGAGCAGCGCATCGTGGCGCTTGAGCGCCGGGTCGGCGAGTGGGTCGTGATGGCCCATGCCCAGGTGGACCCCCGTTATGTCGCTCCTTCCGTCCCACCTGGTCCGAGCCCTCAGGCTCCGAGCTCACCTCAGGCTCCGAGCTCACCTCAGGCTCCGAGCTCACCTCAGGCTCCGAGCTCACCTCAGGCTCCGAGCTCACCTCAGGCCACGAGCTCGTCGCCGTCGGTGAATGTGCGGGAGGAGGGTCGTGCCTGAAGGTATGGCACCAGACGAACCGCTTCCCAAGCCCGACATCGTCGACGTCGTCCCCGTGGAGACAGTCGAACCTCTGATGGCGCGCCATGAGGAAGAGCTCCGGGCCCTGCGCCTCGAACTCGAGGAGGCGTTGCGAAGCGCCGAGACCGCCGAACGACGACTAAGCGCGCACCCGGCGGCCGCCGTCTACGACGACGCCTTCGAAGGGCAGGTCCTGGCGCACGTGTCCCGCAGTGTGTCCGAACTCGAGCACGGTCCGGGTGTCGATACCGCAGCTGCTCTCACAGCAACGTCGCATCCCGCGCCGGGCAACGCCGGTCGGACACCGTCGCCCGCAGCCGCCATCAGCTTCCCCACGCATACGGAACCGACTGTCGACCAACCCCCTATGGTGCCGGGCACCTCCCCATCGCCACGCCCTAGGACCGTGGTCGTGGACCGTGGGTTGCCGAGAACTGTGGTGGTGGACCGCAATGCTCCGCCGACCCGGACCCTGACGCCGCCACCTCCTACGCCCACCACCCCTCCTGTTTCCGTCGCCGATCCCGGTGCCGAGGAGTACGTCACCTGCAAAGCGAGCCTCGCCGCAGACGAAGGGGGAAGGCCCAAGAGGCAGAGCGGCCGGACCAGCAAGGTTCCGGCCCGACTCCTGATACAGGCGGGCGTGGTCATCGTCATCATCGCGTTGGTTCTGCTGAAACTCGGCTGATCGGGCGGCGTGGCCGCAACAGCACCGTTTCACGTGGTCTGGGTGTCCGTCTCCTCCCGCATACGGGCCAGGCGGGCATCGAGTTCTTCAAAGTAGTCGTAGTCACCGCTGGTCCTGAGCCTGACATCCCCTGATGCCGGCGGAACCGGCGCCGGTGGGACAAGGGGGGCTGGCGGAACCGGGGTCCGGGAAACGACGGGCGCCGGCGGAACGACCGGGGCCGGTGGAGCCGGGGCCCGCGGCGACAGCGTCGGGACGGGGTTCAGTGCGGGGGACGCCGGGTTGGCGAGGGTCGGATGACCGGTTGCGCGCTGTGGTGCTCCCAGTTCGCCACGCAGTCGCCGGACGACGGCGACCATCTCCAGCTGCCGGTCGCCGAACTCCTGGAGGACGCGGGTCAGGTTGAGAAGCAGGGCATGGTCGGCGCGTTCGGTCATTTTGGATGTCCCGCATCCATTCTAGGTGGAAAAGATCCCAGGTCGCGGGCCATATCTTGTGATTTGGCTGCTACACTCGGGAGGTGCGCCGCGCGTTGATAGGCGACTCCGAGGCGCAGCTCCGTCTGGAAGCAAGCGTCTCTGGTCTCGCCGACAGGGCGCCCTTCGTCTCGGCCCGCGCCGTCCTTTCCCGGGGCCAGAGGCGGATTTTGCTGGCCGTTCTTGTCCTTATCGTGATCGGCCTCACCCTGTCGACCATCCCGACGGTCATCGCACTGGTGGCCATCATCACGCTGGCATACGTCGCTGTCGCCATTTATCGGATCGTGTTGTTCGTGAGGTCCGTGCGCCCGGGCGTCGTGGTGGTGGTCAGCGACGAGCAGGCCCGGGAAATGGCCGATGCCGATCTTCCGGCGTACAGCGTCCTGGTTCCCGCCTTTCGGGAGACAGAGGTCATCCACACACTGCTCGAGAGGCTGGCCCGGTTGGAATATCCGGCGGATCGACTTGACATCGAGCTCCTCGTCGAGGAGGACGACGTTGAGACCCGGGCCGCCGTGGAGGAAGCCAACCCCGGTGATCAGTTCGAGCTCGTCCTCATCCCTCCTTCTGAGCCTCGGACGAAACCCAAGGCGTTGAACTACGGATTGACGCTGGCACGAGGCGAGATCATCGCTGTCTACGACGTCGAGGACGATCCCGACCCGTTGCAGCTGCGAAGGGCCGCATACGCCCTGCGGAGGCTCGGACCCGAGGTCGGTTGCCTGCAGGCGAAACTCTCGTACAACAACCCCAACCAGAATCTCATCACGAAATGGTTCACGATCGAGTACGCCATGTGGTTCTCGTATCTGCTACCGGGCCTGGCATCCCTCGGTGCACCCATTCCGCTGGGAGGCACGTCCAACCACTTCCGGCGTCATGTCCTGAGATCGATGGGGGCGTGGGATCCCTACAACGTGACCGAGGACGCCGACCTGGGTATCAGGATGTTCCGTGAGGGCTACAAGGTGGGTGTCCTGGAATCGGTCACTTTCGAGGAGGCCAACAGCGACTTCGTCAACTGGATCAAGCAACGATCGCGTTGGTACAAGGGTTACGTCCAGACCTTTTTCGTGCATATGCGCGCTCCGGTGAAGCTCTATCGCGAGATCGGCCCGGGCGGTGTGACTGAGCTCTTCCTGTTCATCGCCGGGACGCCGCTGCTCGCCTTGCTCAATCCGATCTTCTGGCTGATGACGCTGATCTGGTTTCTGGCCCACCCCGCGTTCATCCAGTCGCTCTTTCCGGCTCCGCTCTACTACGGGAGCCTGGCCTGCTGGTCTCTCGGCAATTTCCTGCTCTTGTACTTCACCGTGGCCAGTTGTCGATTGAGTCGGCGCTACGAACTGCTGTGGGCGGCGCTTCTCGTTCCCCTCTACTGGGTCATGATGTCCGTGGCCGCAGCCAAGGCATTCCTCCAATTGGTCGGCGCCCCGACCTTCTGGGAGAAGACGGTGCACGGACTCCACCGCGCACCGGCGGGTGCCGTGGCTGAGGGAGCTGTGCCGCACCAATCCTGAGAGACATCGCGGAAATGAGGTCGGGGCCGTCCACGGTGGCTGCCGTCGGGGTCAAGTCTCCGGCCCCGATCACCGATATCTCTCTCAATGGTCACCCGGCCATCTCGCCCCGCCCCACGCCGATGGATGGCCAGCGGTGGGCCCTGAGCGACGGATCCAGGCGTATCGCCGGTCGCCGGCGCCTGGCCACCTCGGGGAAAGAGGTCACGGGTGAGGTGGTTTCGAGGTGTGGCCCGGGCGTGCGGCGGGCGTCACCCCTCGGTGGTGCTGGGGTTCCGCTGCGCCACGGCCGCCCTCAGCGTCGTGGTCATCGCCGTGGTGGTGCGGTATCCGATCATCGGTCCCCCTCGGCGAGGTCAGGACGTCACGACCGCCTCGGTCGTGAAGGCCGGCGGCGGGGCCCGCTCCGGTGCCGGCCAGCCGTCGGCCTCTTCACGATCCGCCGCCCTGGCCGGCGGGGGGCCGTCCGGATCTCCGGCCTCGACCACCCCGGCACCGGCCCCGTCGGATCCGGCCGCGGCCCGATCGTCGACGGCGGCGCCGGCGGGCGCCGGGGGCGTACCAGCGACGACATCCACCACCTCGGTCGATCCGGTCACCCCCACCGGGGTCATCGGCGCCCGCGGCGGCGACCTGACCTTGAACGGGCAGATCTACCGGTTCACGGGCGTGGACGCCTACGAGATCGCCACCCAGTGGGGGACGAATGCCGGGTGCGGAGCCGACGTGAGCGAGGCCCAGCTCGACCAGTTCTTCGCCTCGCTCCGTCCCGATTCCCTGGTGCGGTTCTGGGCCTTCCAGGGCACCATGGCCACGAACGTCGACACCGGCCAGATCGACTGGGCCCCCCTCGATCGCGTCTTCGCCGCCGCCGCCGCCTACGGCCAGCGGCTCATCCCCGTCCTGACCGACCAGGGGGGGACGTGTGACGGAGATCACTGGCAGGACCCGTCCTGGTACAACGGGGGCTTCGAGCAGGTGTTCGACGACCCGTCTCCGACCAACGGAGTCAATCTCACCCCGCTGTCGTACTGGAACTACCTGCGGGCCATCGTCAACCGGTACAAGGACTCGCCGGCGCTGGGCATGTGGGAGCCGATCTCCGAGGCGGAGGCCTCGACGTGCCCCCCATCGTACGAACCGTCGAATTGCAGCGGCAACCAGACTTGTCCCGACGAAGCGGCCGCCGCCCAGGCCCTCAGGTCCTTCTTTGACGTCGTCGGGGCCGAGATCCATTCCCTCGACCCCGTTCACCTCGTGGAGGACGGGTTGCTGGGCAGCGGCCAGTGTGGGACGTCGGGATCGGACTATCAGTACGTCTCGGCCAGTCCCGGCGTCGACGTGCTCTCCTACCACGACTACTACGGTGCGGCGGAGCCGGTCGGTGGTGACCAGTGGAACGGGCTCGCCGTCCGGTTCTCCCAGGCGGCCGCCGTGGGTAAGCCCATCATTGGCGGCGAGGCCGGGATCATCGCCGGGTCGGGCGCTGGTTGTGAGAGCGACACGGAACGGGCCACCGACGTCTTGAACAAGGTCCAGTCCCAGATGGCGGCCGGGAGCAGCGGCGTGCTCGTCTGGAATTGGCTACCGACGTTGACGCAAGCGTGCAGCTATGACGTCGCTCCGGGTGATCCCGTTCTAAGCGTACTCAGCACCGTCGCGCTCTGAAACGAGGACGAATTCCCCCTCACCACCGTGGCGGTCGTTTGGCGCCGTCGCGTAGACTGAGTGGGTGCGATGCACCCTCGTGAGCGGCGATGCGGTTTGTTTCCGCCTCCGCGGCGCGCCCGGTCACCGGCGCAGCCGTCGTGAGCGCCGTATCCGTCCCGAGCGGACCTAGCGGCTTCCTCCGGTGACGCTCACAGTCGACGCACCTGTCCCGGCACCGGGACACGGCGTGCCGGACGGGGGATGGCGGACTCCGCACGGGGCTGCTCCGGCCCGGTCGCTGCTGTCCCGACTGGGTCGACGGGTCGTCAGCGAAGGCGGCGTCGTGGGGATCCTCTGTGTGGCCGGATATCTCACGGTGGCCCTGATCCTCGATTTCAAGACCCTGTCATTCAACGGCGACGCTGTCGCCCGGATGGCCAACGGGTTCTACGTCCTCTACTCCAGAGATCCCCATCTCGCCGCCATCGGGTTCGTCTGGAATCCGCTGCAGTCGATCCTCGACATCGGACCGTTGCTCTTCAAGGACCTGTGGCCGGCACTGGCATCACACGATATGGCGGGCAGCATCGTCTCGGTGCTCTGCATGGCGGGGGCCGTTCACCAGACACGTGCCGCCCTCAGGGACTGGGGCGTTCGGCGCGGTCCTCGACTGATGATGACCCTGCTCTTCGCCGTGAACCCGATGATCCTCCTCTACAGCGGCAACGGGATGAGCGAGGCCCTCTACCTCTTCACCTTGGTGGCGACCGCCCGCTATCTGGCGCGGTGGCTTCGCAACGACGATCTCCGGTCACTGGTCTATGCGGCGGTGGCGCTCGGATTCTGTTATCTGGCCCGGAACGAGGCCGTCCTGCCCGCCCTCTTCGGCGTCATCCTGGTGCTGATCGTGAGCTATCGGCGTGGCGCCGGTGTGCGGCGCGCCCGTACCATGCGGGCGCTCACGGACGGAACGATCTTCGTCATGCCGTTCGTGACCGGCTTTCTGGTCTGGGCCATCGCCAGCTACGTCATCACGGGTCAATTCTTCGCTCAGTTCACCTCGCAATACGGAACGGCGGCCCAGATAGCCGCCGGCGGCGGCGGCGGCCAGAGATACCCGTTGGGAGCCGAGCTGCGGCTGGAGGCGCAGGCCCTCGAATACCTGGCCCCCCTGCTCGCCGTCATCGTCGTGGTGGCGCTGGCGGTCGCCTGGCACCGCGGCGATCCGCTGGTCCTGGTGCCGATCGCCATCGTCGGTGGTGGACTGGCGTTCGACCTGGGCGGATACCTGACGAACAGCATCATCTGGTCCTTCCGGTACGTCATCGCCACCGTTCCCCTCGAGGTGTTGCTGGTGGGTGCCATCCTCGCCTCCACCCGACAACGGGAGGACAGCGGCTCCCGCCGCCCCGACGCCGTGGTCGGGCGGCCCGCCACGGTGTACCGATCGCCGTCACGGTGGCGGCCGGGGATGCTCAGCGCCATCGGAGTGATCATCGCCATCGTCGCCCTCGCTCCCTCCGTCCCGGCCACCGCCGCTGGAATGTTCAATCCCCGCGTGGGAATCGAGGAGCTCCAGGAGCTCGGCTACGTCTTTCACCGGCCCCTGTCAGCGGTGGACCGAATCGACAAGGCGCACTTCGCCGCCATCCAGACCATCAGCAACTACCTGGCCGGCCTCCACCTACCCGAGGGCGACATCCTCGTCGACAACTCGGGGAGGTGCATTCCGGAGGTCATCACCACCGTGCCCGATCCCAAGATCTTCGTGATCCCGAATGATCGTGACTTCCAGAGATCGCTGGCCGACCCGCTCACCTTTCACGTCCACTACATCCTGGTGCCGCCGCCGACCGGGCTCAACGTGAACACCGCGACGGACAAGTCCTATCCGTCGCTCTACGACACAGGGGACGGCTTCGCCGACGAGGTGCACCAGTTCCCGGCCCGGGGGTTGTGCTCGCCGTTGCGTCTCTACCGGGTGGTGGGTCACCCCACCAGCTGAGTCGAAGGTGGCGGCGGCCGGGGAGAGTTCTCGCTACGCCGCCAAGGCCGTGACGGTGGCTGATTCGGCGCGCGCCGACGACCGGGCATGGGAGCGGAACACCCACGCCTGGAGAAGGACGAACCGGACCACGGCGGCGGCCAATGTGCCCACCACGATGGCGGCCGCCTCGGCCATCGGCGATGTCACTCCGAGCAGCTGTCCGAGCCCCAGAGCGAGGCTCGTGAACCCCACGCCGATGGCGAAGCCGCCGATCCCGGCGGCGATCTCCTGATGAAGAGGAATGGTGCGCTTCGGGGCGAAGGTGTACCGGGCGTGGGCCACGGTGTTGCCCACGCTGCTCAGGGCGAGGGCGACAGCGTTGGCCCCGTAGGTGCCCAGTGAGTTGCGGAGCAGGAGATAGAACATCAGGTAGACGATGGTGCTGGCCACGCCGACGCTCGTGTAACGGCGGAGCTCACCAGGGTGCCGGGAGTCGCCCGACGGCCCGGTGAACGGGTCGTGCGTGTCGGCGCTCCCGCCTCCCCGCCGGTGCGCCATTCGCCAGACGCCCAAGAGGTCGTCACGCGCCGTGCGGGCCAGCTGCACCCGCGAATCGGGGTCGTCCACCCAGTCCACGGGCACCTCGTGGATGCGCAGCCCCCGGCGTTCGGCCTGGATCAGCAGCTCCGTGTCGAAGAACCATTCCTGGTCGTCCACGAAGGGCAGGAGCACGGCGGCGGTGTCGCGCCGGATGGCCTTGAACCCGCACTGGGCATCGGAGAAGCGGTTACCGAGCACGGTGCGCAGGATGAGGTTGTAGGACCGGGAGATCACTTCGCGCTTGGGGCTGCGCACCACGTGGGCCCCCGGGGCCAGGCGGCTGCCGATGGCCAGGTGGCTGTGGCCCGACAGGAGGGGGGCCACCAGCGGCAGCAGGGCGTCGAGGTCCGTCGACAGATCCACGTCCATGTAGGCCACCACCTCGGCCGCACTGGCCAGCCAGGCCGTGCGCAGGGCCCGGCCCCGGCCCTTCTGGTCGAGGTGGATGGCCCCCACCCCCGGCACCGACCGGGCCATCTCGGAGGCGATGGCCCAGGTCCCGTCGGTGCTGGCGTTGTCGGCCACGGTGACCAGGCTCGAGAAGGGGAAGTAGCCGTCGAGGTAGGTCCGAAGCCTCCGGACGCTGGCCTCGAGGTAGGCCTCCTCGTTGTAGACGGGGATCACGATCTCGACGACCGGGTGCCCCGTCTCGACCCGGCTGTCCCCGAGGAGTGTCGCGGTCACCGCTTGCCACCTGGCGTGGTCAGAGGAGCGTGGAAGGTGGCGATAGGGGCGCGCCGGGCCCTCGCCGCCCACCGCATCGGGGCCTGCGGCCCGTCGGCCACGGAAATCGGCTGGTCCGCCACCCAAACGACGATACTCGATCAACATACTAAAAACAATGGCGTCACTGGTAAAGATGGGAGCTATCCTTCGAGGATGAGGAGGGGCAGGGGGGTCCAGCGGTCGCTGTGCCTGGCCGCCGTGGCCTGGTTGGGGGGTTGGATCGTCCTGGCCACGGTGGCGCCCGCCGGCGCCTCTTATTCCGGCGCCGACGGCGACATCGCCTTCGTGTCGACCAAGAACAACACCGAAGCCATCTACCAGGTCAATCCCGATTACGTCGGCGCCCCCGGCGCCGGCCTGGGCACCGCCGCCGGGGACGCCGCCGCCACCACGCAACTGACCGCTGGCGCCGTCGACGCCGAGCCCTTCTACTCGCCCGATGGCGCCCTGGTGGTCTTCTCGAGCGACCGGTCCAAGGGGCACTGGGCGGTCTACGACATCGCCCAGGCACCGGCTCTGGCCCCGACGGCGACGACCGACGGCGCCGTCGAGCTGTCGCAGGTGCCCCGGCACGAGAAGAACCAGGACTACGCGCCGTCGGTCGGACCCGATGGAGAGACCGTGGTCTTCAACCGCGACAACCAGGCGCTCTACACCCTGTACGCCGCCAAGGGTCCGTCGTCGGTGTGCCTGCTCTACAAGCCACCGGCCGGACTGGCGCCCGCCTCCAGCGCCGACGGTAGCGGGAGTCGCGCCGAGTTCGACCCCGTCGATCCCTCCAAGCTCATCTACGTGAGTGCCGACGGCCTCATCCACCTCCTGAGTGGCATCCCAACGCCTTCGGGGACGAATCCCTGCGACGTGCCCGCCGCTTCACTGACCGACACCGACTTGTCCGCCGAGGCGAGGTATCCGTCGGGCCGCGGTATCGCCGGCGCCGTCGATGCCGATCCGGACTGGAGCCCCGACGGCACCAAGGTGGTGTTCGACTCGACCCGCGGCCGCGGCCACACACTGTGGATCCTGACTCTGGGAGCCCATCCGTCGGCGAAGCCGTTGTGGCCGGGTCTCGACGCACCGAGAAGGCAGTCGGACACGCAACCGGTGTTCTCGCCCGACGGTCACTTCGTCGTCTTCACCCAACCCGTGGACGGGAGTCAGATCGTCGACTACGAGATCGACGGGGTCGGCAGCCCCCTGTCGCGTGAGACCGACCTGAGCCGGTCGCCGGGAACCCCGGTCAACAGCCAGCCCGATTGGCAATCGACGCTCCCGGCCCAGACGCCCGAAGCGCCGTGGGCGCTCCTCCTGCCGGTGGCCGGCTTCCTGACGCTGGGCGGGACCATGGCCCTGCAGCGACGCCGTCGGGCCCGGCGGGTTCCGGTCGAACGACTCCCACAACCGTGACTGCGCCGTTACGAGGCCGCCGACGCCATTAGCCGATGTCGGGGTACGACGCCGGCGTGTCGGGCGCCGGTGCCGGAGGTGCGGCGGCCGGGGGGGCGGCCGGCAG
Source organism: uncultured Acidimicrobiaceae bacterium (assembly GCA_963800065.1). Taxonomy (GTDB): domain Bacteria; phylum Actinomycetota; class Acidimicrobiia; order Acidimicrobiales; family UBA8190; genus CAWJFJ01. Next base: position 535,911 of record CAWCZO010000008.1, read on the forward strand.
GGACGGCGATGTCGGTGCGCCGAGTTGCGGCTGCAGGGTGTCGCGCAGGAATTCGAGCTCCTTGATGAGCTCGCGGTTGATGTGGGTGAAGCCGTCGATCGTGGCCTGAACCTGCTCGGCGGCGGCCGGGGGGAGTCTCTGTGCTTCCTCGATGATGGACTCGGCTTCGATCCGGGCGTCGGCCAGGATTCGCTCGGCATCCATCCGGGCGTCGGCCACCACCTGGCGTGCCTCTTCCTCGGCCTCGGCGATGGCCGAATCGGCGAACTCGGCGGCGCGGACGAAGAGCCGCCCCAGTTCCGATTCTGTGATCTGGGCCGCCGCCACCTCGCCCACCCGCCGGTTGGCGATCTCGAGCTGGTCCTTGAGCTCGTCCAGAGCCATGGCCACATGGGTCACCGCCGAAGCCACGGCGTGGACGGTGTCGCCGTCATTCGGGTGTGCGGCATCGGGCAGGAACTGCATGAGCCACCTTCGCTCAGACGACGGGGAGGGTTCGGTCGGGTACCAGGGTACGGGCCGACACGTCGACCCTGCTCGATGACAATGATAACCGGCGTGCCCGGCGTACTCCCGTGCCGAGCCCGTTCACGTGAGGCCCCTCCCCGCCACGCCCCCGATGCCGGACCGGGTGTGCCGGTGCCGTTAGGATGAGGCTGTCACGAGCTGACCTGAGGGGGAGGGTCCGCTGGCCCCGGCTCGCGGCGAGAGGAACCGAACCTTTCGACGCGCCGAGGAGACAGTCCATGACACCGTCCACGTACCGCCCGCTCTCCGCCTTGCCCAAGGCGCACCTCCATGTCCACCTGGAGGGAGCCATGCGTCCGGCCACCCTGCAGGAGTTGTGCCGTTCGCAGGGCACCCCCGTACCCACCCCGGCCGCCTCCTACGGCACCTTCGCCGCCTTCCAGGACCTGTACGTCACCGCCCGGGGCGCCATCCGGACGGTCGACGACCTGGTGCGGCTGGTCGGCGAAGTGGTGGAGGATGCCGCCGCCGACGGCGCCGTGTGGATCGAACCCGCTGTCCACCTACCCGGGCACCGGTCCCTCGGCACCGACGACTTCGTCCTCGACACTCTTCTGGAGGCCGGCCGGGAGGCGTCGGAGGCCAGCGGGGTCGGCGTCGGTTGGCTGGTGTCGGTGGATCGCACCCTGTCCCCCGAACTGGCCGTCGAGCAGGCCGCCGTGGCCGCCCGCCACGCCGGCGACGGTGTGGTGGCGATCGGGTTGGCCAACGACGAGGCGGCCGGCGCTCCCGAACCGTTCGGTCCGGCATTCGCCATCGCCCGGGAGGCGGGGATCATCAGCGCCCCGCACGCCGGCGAGCACGGCGGGCCCGATTCCGTCAGGGGGGCACTCGACGCGTTGGCGGCCGACCGGGTGCAGCACGGCATCCGGGCCGTGGAGGACTCCGAGCTCGTCCGCCGGTTGGCCGACGACGGCGTCTGCCTCGATGTGTGCCCGACGTCCAACGTCTCGCTCGCCGTCGTCCCCGCTCTGCACGCCCACCCCCTCCCGGAGCTGCTCGATGCGGGGGTGCCCTGCAGCATCAACGCCGACGACCCGTTGCTCTTCGGCGTCGGTCTCCTCGACGAGTACGTCGTGTGCCGGGAGCGCCTCGGTCTCGACGACGCCGCTCTGGCGGCCTGTGCGCTGAGCTCCGTCGAACACAGCGGTGCTCCGGCCGACGTGAAGGCCCGCGCCGGACGGGCCATCGACGAGTGGCTGCGGTCGTAGCGGGGGCGTCCGTCACAGACGGTCCAGGAGGCGCTCGACGGTCACCCCCACGAGCGTGCGGGTGGCGGCCGGATCCTCGGCGTTGGCCACCAGCATGGCCGCTTCGTTGAGGGCGGCCAGCAGGAGGTGGGCGAGGGGAAGGACCGGTTGGGTTTCGACCAGTCCGGCGTCCATGACGTGTTCGAGGGCCTCGGTGACGAGCCCCAGGCCGTGAACGGCGTCGATCTCGCGCCATGTCTGCCAGCCCAGGACGGCGGGGGCGTCCAGGAGGACGATGCGCGCCACCGGGCGCTCCATGGCCGCGTCGAGGAAGGCCAGACAACCCCGGCGCAGCTGCTCCATGGGATCGCTTCCCTCGAGGGCGGCCTGGGCGATCCGGGCGGCCACGTCGCCCTGGACATCTTGGACCACGGCCAGGAACAGCCCCTGCTTGGTCCCGAAGTGGTGCGAGAGCGCTCCCCGGGTGACCCCGGCGCGTTCGACGATCTCCTCCTGGCCCGCGCCGGCGAAGCCATCCTCGGCGAACAGGGCCCGCCCGGCGTCGAGAAGCGCCTGACGTGTGGCCGCCGTGCGTTCGGCCTGGGTCCGCCGGGGGCGGGCGGCGGCGTCGCCATGAGCGTTCCCCGGACGATGGTTGACAGGCATGACCTTTGCAAGTTTAATGCGGGTAGCCCGCATGTAAGTTTGAGGACAAGGAGGGAACGTCATGACGCTGTCTCGCACCGAGGTCGTGGGGGGACTGGTCGACGAGTTGGAGGCCTTCGGAGCGCTGATCGAGCCCCTCGACGCGGCGGCCTGGGCGGCGCCCACCCGCTGTGAGGGCTGGACGGTGGCCGACGTGGCCGCCCACGTGATCGGATCGATGGCGGACGTGGTGAGCGGCCGTCTCGAAGGCCTCGGATCCCCCGAGGTCACGGCGCGGGAGGTGGCCGAGCGTCAGGGTCGCAGTCCGGCCGAGCTCTCGGCCGAGTTGGCCGAGGTGACGAAACTCACGTCCGAGCTGGGCGGGGCGTTCGACGACGCCGCCTGGGCCGCCCCGGCGCCGGGCGGATACGACGGCTCGCTCGGCGAGGGGGTCGAGGCCCTGTGGTACGACACCTATCTCCATGCCGATGACATCCGCGCCGCCCTCGGGCGCCGCTCCGAGCGGGGCGCGGGGCTGCGACCGACCGTGCACCATCTGGCCATCTTGCTCGACAAGAAGGGATGGGGCCCGGCCACGCTCAGCTTCGACGGCCTCGAGACGACGTTGGTGGGCGGCGGTGGGACACCGGCACTGACCGGCGACCCGTTGCCCTTCGTGCTGGCGGCGACGGGCCGGGGCGACCCTGGCGCCCTGGGTCTCGATTCCTCGGTCAACATCTACGGGTAACGCGGCGCGAGGGGAGCGCGCGTCACCCGCCGTGGTCGTCACGCGTGGGGCCGATCACCCTCAGTGCTGTCGCTACAGGCTTTCGCCGGTTCGGTCGATGCCCCTTCTCATGCCCGACAGACGTCACCCTGCGGGACCGAGAACCTGGAAGGATGGGGCTCAATGAGCGACTCTCTCTACCGACAGGTCGTCGAGGCCTTCGAGAGTGTGTCCGAAGAGGACATGCTGGCCCTGCGGACCCTCGACGACTTCGAGGCCCACAGGATCGAGGCACGGCGCCGGTATGAGGATTTCGTGGATCTTCCGGACGTGCCGCGTCATCTGCCCGCCGGTTGAGCCGTCGGTCGGGCCGCCGACGGGTGTGAGTGGCGGCCCGACACAACTCGTCGACTGATCGCCGCGCATCGAAACGTCAGCGCTCCCGCTCATCAGCGCATCGACACGCGCTCGCGCGCATCAGTGCGTGGGCGGCGTCGGGCCGCCGCCACCGGCGTTGGCCCTGTCCTCCACCTCCTGCCAGAGGCGCATCCCGATGGGGTGCTCGACCTCCTCCGCCAGGTGGGCGACGAGGCCGGCGGTGCGGGCGATGAGGACGAATCCACGGACGCTCGTCGGGGGGACCGCCATGTCGGCCAGCGCCGCCCCGGCCGCACCGGCACCGTTGATCGGCAACCCTCTCCCGCTCGACTCCTCGTGGACGTCGCGCACCAGTTCGAGCAGCCGCATGTGCGGTCCGAGCAACCCCTCCTCGGCCGCCAGCTCGTAGAGCCGTGGGGTCCGGGGGTCCTCGACCCGGTGGACCGGATGTCCGAGGCCCGGGACCCGTCTCCCGCTCCCGCGGCAGGCTGCCACCGCTCGGACGGCCAGGCTCCGGAGGGCGGCGACGTCGACGTCGTCGTCGGTCCCGGTGCCTCCGACGGCGCCGCCCACCCCGCCGTCGCCCCGCAACGCGTCGGACAGGAACTGGGCGGTGTCACCGGCCGGTCCCAGAAAGACACTGCCCGCACCGAGCAGTCCGGCCGCCACCGCACCCTGGACCGCCTCGGGCGCGCCGGTGAAGGTCAGGCGGGCCGCCAGGGCGCTCGGGGTCAGGCCGTGGTCGGCCAGGGAGACGAGGACGGCGTCGAGGAGCCGCCGCTGGCCCGGCGTCGGCGGGCGATGGGTGATCAGGAGGTAGGCGAGCTCGGTGAGCGACATCTGTCCCATGATGTCGCCGGGGAGGTCCCGGCCGGCCACCGTGATGCGATCGGGCGACGACCCGCCGATCCACGTGGAGAGCCATTCGTCGTGGCGTCCGGTGTCCTCCATGTCGGTCTCCTTCGTGGTCCGCTCGTGCGGTAGGCGGTGTGTGGCCAGGCGTCCGGTGGGGGTGCGGGGGAGCTCGTCGACGACCTCGATATAGCGGGGCACCTTGAAACGGGCGAGGCGGGTCCGGACGAAGGCGAGCAGGTCGCCCGGGTCGACGGTCCGTCCCGGCGCCGGGACGACGAATGCCTTGATGTCCTGCTCCGACAATTCGGAGGGCACCCCGATGACGGCGGCCTCGGCCACGGAGTCGTGGGATTCGAGGACCTCTTCGACCTCGAGCGGGGACAGGTTCTCGCCTCGACGCCGGATGACCTGTTTGACGCGGCCGACGAAGGTGTAGGTGTCGTCACCGTCGACGCGGACGAGGTCACCGGTCCGCAACCACCCATCGAGCAGAACGGCCGCCGTCTCGTCGGGCATCTCGTAGTAGCCCCGCATGACGGCGGGATTGCGCAGCTCGAGCTCGCCCACCTCCCCGTCGTCCACCACCCGTCCCTCGTGGATCACCCGGGCCTCGTTGATGTGGCCCATCGTGGGGTGCTGACGGACCGAACCGAGGCTCCCGTAGGGCCGGGTACCGTGGCGCCAGATGAGTCCGTAGGGTGTCTCCGACAGCCCGTAGCCGCAGACGACCTCCAGGCCGAAGCGTTCCTCGATCTCCAGGTGGCGCCGGCGTTGGGGCGCCGGACCGGTGTAACACAACCGCAGAGGATTGTCGGCGTCGTCGTCCCGTTCGGGTTGGCGCATGAGGATTTCGAGCATCGCCCCGATGGCGTTGAATTCGGTGGCGTCGAATCGCCGTGCCGCGTCGAGGAACCGGTTGGCCGAGAAGGACTCCAGGAGAACGAGGCTGGCACCGGTCGCCACCGATCCGAGGACCGAGTAGGCCGGGGCGTTGATGTGGAAAAGGGGAAGCGACGTCAGGAACCGGTCGTCGGCGGTGAGCCGCATCCAGTGGGGGAAGCCTTCACCGGCCATGACGTAGGCGCGGTGCGTCTGCATGACGAGCTTGGACCGACCGGTGGTTCCCGACGTGGGGATCATCACGGCGACGTCGTCGGGGTCGACGTCGGCCGGCCCCCTCCCGTCGCCGTCGGCGGCAAAGAGCTCGCTTACCTCCACCCACCTCGGTAGTGCCGTGCCAGCCCCGGCCGAGGCGTTCAGGGCGTCGGTGCCGGCGCCGGCCATCAGCTCGCCGTCGGAGACGACGAGGGCGGGGGAGACCTGGCGCAGCAGACCGGCCAGCTCGTCGGCGGTGCCGGCCGGATTGACCGCCACCTCGATGGCGCCCACCTCCATGAGGGCCAGCCAGGTCAGCAGATAGTCGGCGGTGTTGCGCGACGTGACGAGGACCCGGTCCCCGGACCCGACGCCGGCGGCGCGCAGCGCTCCGCCCGCCCGCTCGATGCGGTCGAGGGCCTGGGCGTAGGTGAGGCGGCCGCCGTCGGAGGTGAGGAGCCAGGTCTTGCCCGGGACCTGCTCCACCGTCCGGCGCAGGAGCCGGGGGATCGTTCTCGTCACCATGGTCTCCTCGGGGCGGTGGCGCGTCGCGCCCGACGCTACCGGTCGACACGCCCCCCCGGTACGCCGGACGATGGCCCCAACGGGTCCCGGGACGGCGGCCCGGGCACTACCGTGGATGGTGAACCCGAGGGCGGCCCGACGCCACCGAGGAGGGGCCATGACCGACGATCACGACAGCCAGGAAGTTCCGCGCTGGAGGGGAATCAACCACCTGGCGTTGATCACGGCCGACATGGATGCGACCGTGCGCTTCTATCACGGCGTTCTCGGGGCCCGGCTCGTCGCCACCATCGGGACCCCGCAATTCCGGCACTACTTCTTCGAATTCGGACCCGAGAACACAGTGGCCTTCTTCGAGTACACCGGATTCCCGGTCGAGGGCTTCGCCAAGCCGGCCGGGGTCCCCGACCCCCGGGCCGCGCAGTTCGACCACCTGTCGTTCAACCTGCCCGACGAGAACGCCCTGCTGGCTCTGCGGGACCGTCTCAAGTCGGCCGAATGCGAGATCACCGATGTGGTCGACCACGGCTTCATCCGGTCGGTGTACTTCACGGACCCGAACGGCATCGCCCTGGAGGCCTCCTGCTGGACGCTCGACGCCACCGGCCGTGAAGCCGACTACGGCGACGAGCGACTGTTCGCCGACCCCGATCCGGTGGCGGCCGTGCACGAACTGCGTACCACGGGGGCGGTGGCGTCGACCCCGCAGACGCACCTCGTCTGAGGGCGCCCTCGTCCTAGGAGGGTCCCGTCGGGAAGACGAGCTTCAGGTTCCGCACCGAGCGCAGCCCGTCGGAGTAGAGCGGCACGAAACCGGCCGGGAGCTCGTACTTGGGAATACGGCGGTGCCATTCGCGCAGCGCCACCCGTAGCTCCTGGCGGGCCAGGTGGGATCCCAGGCAGCGGTGGATGCCTCCCCCGAAGGCGATGTGACGGTTGGGGTTGCGCCTGAAGTCCACCTCGCCGGCGTTGTCGAATTCATCCTCGTCGGTGTTGGCCGATCCGAGGCAGGCGAGGATGAAGTCACCCCGGTGGACGGGGCAGCCTTCGATCTCGCCGTCGGCCCGGGCCACCCTGATGATCGACATGACCGGTGTCTCCCAGCGCAGGAGCTCCTCCACCGCCGCCGGGATGACCGTGGGGTCGTCCACGATCTGTCGGCGGTGTCCGTCGTGCTCCGCCAGGAACTTGAAGCTGCAGGTGAGAGTGTCGGTGATGGTGTCGAGCCCGGCCAGGATCATGAGGAAGCTGATGTCGATCACGTCCTCGTCGCTCAGGCGTTCGCCGTCGACGTCGGTGGTGAGGAGCTTGGACAGCAGGTCGTCGCCGGGGGCGTCGCCGCGCCGCTCGTCGATGACGGCGGCGAAGTAGCGGTAGACGTCACGGGCGTTGGCCTGCCGCTCGGCCAGGTGCTCGGCCGCCGTGTCGCCCCGGGGGCGTTGGGTGCGCTCGTTGAACTCGAGAAGCTGGGGCAACTCGGAGAGGGGGAGCCCGAAGAGGCGCAGGAAGATGGTGGAGGGGAGGGGGATGGCGAAATCGTTGGTGAAGTCGCAGCCGCCGGCGCCTTCGAAGCCGTCGATCAGCTCGTTCACCTGGGCGCTGATCTGGGGCTCGAGCGTGGCCATCTGCTTCGGGGAGAAGAGGGGGTCGAGGAGCTTGCGGTACTTGCGGTGCCCCGGTGGGTCGATCTGCAGGGGGATGAGGGGGCGCTCGGTGCCGAGCGGCGCACCCTCCATGCCCGAGGAGTAGATGTCGGCATTGCGCAAAGCCGTGTCCAGGGCGGCCCTGGTGGTCGTCTGGACCGCCCCTTGGGCGCGCAACAACGGTCGCCGTGCTCGCATCTTGGCGTAGTGGGGCTGCGGGTACTCGAGAAAGCCCTGATCGTTCCCGCCGAAGACCATCAGGTCGGTATCGACCTCGGGGACTCCCGTGTCCGGTGCCGTGGTCATCGGACCACCATTTTACGACCCCGGACGCTCCTGGCGCTGGAGGTGCTGGAGCTCGACCATCAGAGGCAGGAGGAAGCCGATATAGGCACTGGTGAGGACGTAGTCGTGGGTCGGTCCGTGGGTCGTCCGTCTCGAGGTGTCGATGATGTGGACCCGTTCGTCGCGCTCCTGGTAGGCGCGGGCTCGGTCCACCAATTCCTCGAGCTCGGCCACCGTGGCCACCTCGAGTCCGAAATGGTCGAGCGACGGGGCCACCAGGAACGGATCGGCGGGCAGGAGGTAGACGAACTGGGCCGGCGCGCCGGTGTAGAGGATGAGGGGGTTGCCCTTCTCCCCGGTGTTGTCGCCTTCGGTCCAGCCGAAGACCTGGCCGTAGAAGTCGAGCACCGTGGCCCGTCCCTCGTCGTCGAGGACCGAGGGCTCGACACTGATGGCCACGTGGTTCAGGCGGGGGAGGAACGATCGCTCGCTCACGACGCCGCCTGGGGCCGGACCAGGACCTTGCCGGCGATCTCTCCGTGCGCCAGTCGATCCATGGCTCGGCCGACGCCGCTCAGGGGCACGTCGTCGGGTTCTATGAGAAGGTCGGTGGGCAGCCGTCCACTGGCCAACAGGTCCACGGCGGGAGCAAAGCCGTCGGCGTCGTAGTTGTAGGCCCCCAGGACGGTGAGCTCGAGGACGATCATCCGGTTGTGGTTGATGCGCGGGAGCTGGCGGCCGGTGCCGACGAGAACCAGGGTGCCGGCGAAGTCCAGCTGGTCGAGAGCGGCCTCGGCGGCACCGGCGTGGCCCGAGCACTCGAAGGCCACGGCGAAGGGGGCGTCGACCGGCCTGCCCAATGGCGGGTCGGGGAATTGGTCGGGGGCGATCACCGTGGCCGCCCCGATGGCCGTGGCCCGGTCCCGGCGCACGGCCGTCGGCTCCGACACGGTGATGTCGGTCACGCCGCGGGCCAGGAGGACGGCCACCGTGAGAAGGCCCACCGGCCCCGCGCCGGTGACGAGGACCCGGTCATCGGGCGCCACCGGGGAGAGGTTCACGGTGTGGAGGGCGATGGCGGTGGGCTCGGTCAGCGCCGCCGCCCGGGTGGACAAGGTGTCGGGGAGGCGCAGGAGCTGCTCGGCCCTCACCACCAGGTACCGGCAGAAGGCGCCCCCGAAGGAGAGGTAGTCGGGTGGCGGCCGGGTCAGGCAGACCGACGGCCGGCCCCGCCGGCAGGGGCGGCACGTCCCGCAGCCCGCCGTGGGGTTCGAGACCACCCGGGCGCCGGGTTCCCAGCCCGTCACCGACGCCCCCGAGGTCACCACCGTCCCCGCCCATTCGTGGCCGAGGACGGTACCGGCACGGGCGTAACCCTCCAGGACGAGGTGCATGTCGCTGCCGCAGATCCCGCACTGGGCCACCTCGATCAGCACCTCGTCGGGACCGGGAACGGGAACGGGCAGGTCCTGGACGGTGATCCGGCCGTCACCGACGTAGACGGCGGCCGGCATCAGCTCGGGGGGCATCCGGTGATCGTAGAGGGCGGGACCGCCCGCGGCTCAGCCCGGCGTCTCGGTGAGCTCGGCGATGCGCTCGAGGGTCTTGGCCATGTTGGCTTCGGTCTTCCGGGGGAGGCCGCCGAGCTTGAGCATGCGTCGCTGATGGTCCTTCGAGATGTCCCAGCTCTCGCGCACCCGGGTGCCGCCCTCCACCGGCTCGAGCTCGTAGCGCCAGATGCGCCCCGCGGCGATGTGCCCGAGGAACCCCGGAGGGCGGGCCTGCCAGGCGATGCGGCGGCCGTCCTCGAACTCGACCACGGTGTTGACCATCGAGTAGCCGATCCCCATCTTCATGGACATGCCGAAGGTGGCCCCGAGTGACAGGCGCGCCGGCGCGTCGGACTTGGCCTGCTTCACGGCGCCCGAACCGTCGATGTCGGGATGACGCGAGGCGTCGGCCAGGAGGTCGAAGATGGCCTCGGGAGGGGCATGGATGACTCTCTCGGTCGTGACCACGTTGCCGTCCATCGCACCCTCCCCGATCGTCTGAGGACACATTCTGACCGAAAAGCCGTCCGCCGATCTCAGCGCGAAGGTGACGAACCGATCCACGTCTCCGTGATCTCAGACGTGCCGTCAGACCCCGATTCGGCGGCCGTGGGCACCCGACTACCATTGCGGGGACAACAATGGCGACCGACTACGACATCGACCGCACCCAGGTCGCCGACCGCCGACGTTGGCTGGCCCTCGTGGTGTTGTGTGTCGGTCAGCTCATGATCGTCCTGGACGCCACCGTGGTGAACGTGGCCCTGCCCACCATCCAACGGGATCTCCACTTCTCCCAGTCGTCGCTGGCGTGGGTGATCAACGCCTACCTCATCACCTTCGGCGGCCTGCTCCTGCTGGCCGGGCGCCTCGGTGATCTGATCGGTCCCAAGAGGATCTTCGTCACCGGACTGGGCGTCTTCACCGCCGCCTCGGCGTTCTGCGGGTTCTCCCAGAGCCAGTCCGAGCTGATCGTGGCCCGCTTCGTCCAGGGGGCCGGTGCCGCCATCGTGGCCGCCACCATCCTGGGGATCCTGGTGACCCTGTTCCCCGAGCCGAGGGAGAAGGCCAAGGCGATGGGGGTCTACGCCTTCGTGGCCTCGGCGGGCGGGTCGATCGGCCTTCTCGCCGGCGGTGTCTTGACCCAGGCTCTCAGTTGGCACTGGATCTTCTTCATCAACCTGCCCATCGGATGCGCGGCGCTGATCCTCGGCCTGGCCCTCATCCCCGCCCACGAGGGGTCCGGGACGCACGACGGAGTGGATGTGCTGGGCGCCCTCATGATCACCACCGCCGTGATGCTGCTCGTCTACGCCATCGTGAAGGCCAGTGATTACGGGTGGCAGTCGCTCCACACCATCGTGGTGGGTGCGGTGGCCCTGGTGCTGCTGGGTGCGTTCGTCCGTCTGGAGGCCCACCTCGAGCATCCGCTCGTGCCCCTGCGGATGTTCCGCTCGCGCAACCTCACCGGCGCCACCTTGGTGCGGGTGCTGTTCCCCATCGGGATGTTCGGGCAGTTCTTCCTGGGGGCGCTGTATCTCCAGCACGTGCTGGGGTACAGCGCCATCACCACCGGTCTGGCCTTCATGCCCATGAACCTGGCCGTGGGCATCTTCTCTCTCACCATCGCCGCCCGGATCATGACCCGGGTGGGGGCCAAGGCGACGCTCCTGCCCGGCCTGGCGCTGATCGCCGTGGGGCTGGCGCTGTTCTCCCGGGTCCCGGTGCACGGGAGCTACCTGGCCGACGTGTTCCCGGGGATGGTGTTCTTCGGGATCGGCGCCGGGCTGGCCTTCACCCCCTCCATCGCCCTGGCCATGGCCGACGCCGCGCCGGCCGACACCGGTCTGGCCTCGGGACTGGCCAACGTGTCGATGCAGATGGGGGCGGCCATCGGGATCGCCGTGCTGGCCAGTATCTCGACGTCGCGGACCCGCGCCCTGGCGGCGGCCGGGGCCGGGCACGACGCCGCCCTGGCCGGTGGCTACCGCGTGGGGTACTTCATCGCCGCCGGGTGCATCGTGGCCGCCTTCGTGGTCGCCGCCGTGGTCCTGAAGGACCGGAGCATCGGGAAGGCCCAGACTGTCGAGCAGCGCACCGTCCTGCACATGGGCGAGGGCGAGACGGGCCTGTAGAGACGGGCCTGTCGAGACGGGCCTGTAGAGACGAGGGCGGGTGTCAGACCACCTGCTCGACGCCGGGCAGCTGGCAGAGATGGGGAGGCTGGGGGCGTCCGAAGAGATATCCCTGCGAGTAGTCGCAGCCCACCCGGGAAAGGAAGGCGAACTGCGCCTCGGTCTCCACCCCTTCGGCCACCACCCGGAGCCCGAGGGTGCGCGCCAGTTGGGTCACGGCGATCACGATGGCTTCGTCGTGGTCGGACTGGCCCAGGCCCGAGACGAAGGAACGGTCGATCTTGATGGTGGAGATGGGGAGGTCCCGGACGTAGCGAAGCGAGGAATACCCCGTCCCGAAGTCGTCGATGGCCAGCTGTATCCCGAGCTCGTGGAGCTCGACCAGGCGACGGCGGGCTTCGTCCTCGTCGGTGGGCAGCAGGGTCTCGGTCACCTCCAGGACGAGCCGGAGGGCGTGCGGATCGATCTCCGCGGCGCGCAGCGAGGCGCCGATCGTCTCGGCCAGGTCGGGCTCGGTGAGCTGGCGTCCCGAAAGGTTCACGCTGACGGCCAGGTGCTGGTCGGGGGGCAGGTCGCGGTTCCAGCGCTGGACCTGCGCGCAGGCCTCGGAGAGGACCCAGGCGCCGATGGGGACGATCAGGCCCGTCTGCTCGGCGGCGTCGAGGAAGGCCGCCGGCGCCAGGAGACCTCGGGTCGGGTGCTGCCAGCGCAGGAGCGCCTCCACGCCGACCCAGCGGCGGCTCGCCGTCTCCACGATGGGCTGGTAGAAGACGACGAGCTCGTCGCGCTCGAGAGCACGGGCCAGAGCGGTCTCGGTGTGGACGCGCTGGCGGGCCACCGCCCGTGTGGCCTGGTCGAAGAGTTGCACTCGGCCCGGGCCGCTGCGGGCCTTGGCCAGGTACATGGCGTAGTCGGCGTCACCCAGGAGCTCCTCGGGACTGGGTCCGTCGTCGTCGACGAAGGCCACACCGATGCTGACGCCGATGTGGAATTGCTCACCGTTGATCACGAAGGGCTCGTCGATCGACGTCATGGCCCGCTCGGCCAGGGCCATGACGGCGTCCTGGCTCGACATCCCCTCACAGAGGATGACGAATTCATCCCCGCCGAAGCGCGACAGGGTGTCGCTGGCCCGCACGACCCTGCCCAGCCGTTCGGCCACGCGGATCAGGAGCTCGTCGCCGGCGCCGTGGCCCAGGCTGTCGTTCACCAGCTTGAAGCGGTCGAGGTCGAGGAACATCACGACGGGGGGCGGTTCGTCGTGGCGCAGTCCCCGGGCGATGGCGTTGCGGAGACGGTCGACGAGAAGCAGGCGGTTGGGAAGTCCGGTCAACGGGTCGTGCAGGGCCTGGTGGGCCAGCTTCTCCTCGGCGTCCTTGCGTTCGGTGATGTCGCGGACGTTGACGACGTAGCCCCCCACCGACGTACGGTCGCGCATGTCGGTGACCACGGCCTCGGCGTGGCGCCAGGTCCCGTCGCTGTTCTGCATGCGGAACTGGAGCGGCTCGACGAAGGCACCGTTGGTCAGGAGCTCCGCCAGCTCCGGCTCGACGCGGGCCCGGTCGTCGGGATGGACGAGCTCCGAGGCGCGCAGACCGATGAGCGAGTCGGGCTCCCGGCCCAGTAGTGACCGGGTGGCGGGGCTGGCGTAGAGGATCACGCCGGCGGGACCAAGCACGAGAGTGGTGTCCGACGAGTTCTGGACGAGCGAGCGGAACCGTTCCTCGCTGGTGCGCAGCGACGACTCGGCCTCCTCTTTCTGCTCGCTCGTGGCCCCCGCCATGCGGATGACGAAGACGATGACGAACGCCCCCATCAAACCGAGTGTCTGGGCCTTGGCCAGGTTGAGGAAGGAGGGGACCCAGCCCTGCCAGATGCCGAGTTGGCCGACCGTGATGCCGACGAGGGTCCAGAAGGCGGCGATCCGCCATGTGCGCGACCCGCTGGTGGCGATGTTCTCGAGGGCCACGAAGGCGTAGGCGCCGATCACCACCGGTCCCCACCCGGTCAGGTAGATGACGGTGGTGACCGAGGCCGTGTGGAAGGCCACGCGCAGATGGAGTGTGAACCGTGTCGGGTTGCGGCGGTAGAACCCCTCGATGACCTGGCTCACCGCCGGCATGCCGGCGAAGATCCCGATGTACATGGGGACCGGGAGGTGCGCCACCAGGCCGAAGCGACGGAGCACCATGAGAACGACGAAGGCGGCCGGCCCCATCGAGTAGCTCAGAAGGCGCGGACCGAGCCCGTGGGCTTTCGGGGTCGACCCCTGCTCGGGCACCGCCGGCGCCGTGGAGGGTGGTGCCGACCCGGATGGCGGTCCGGGCGCCGTGGACGACCTCTCGGCGTCTTCCGACGGCGACCGGGGGTCCGGCCCGTCCGGCCCGGCGAACGGCGACGGTGGTCCCGACGAGGCCGGCGCGTCGGGGGGCGCCGGTGTGTTCGAGTCTCGACGTCGTGCCGTGAGCATCCGCGAGCCCCCCTCGACTCCGTCTCTCCGCCTGTGTTCCCCAGTCATCGACGGAAATTTGGGGGGCCTTGAGCCACACCGACCCGCCCCCCTCGGCCCGGCCCGACACTGGGCGTGGCCCCGGCCCCGTTGGGGATTCTCTGCCCCCTGACCAGGGCTTGGGCCGTCAGGCCGGGCTGAGAGCGGCGGCCCGGTCGGCCAGGGCGGGATCGCGCAGGTTCCGGCAGATATCGGCGAAGGCGGGTGTGGGGCCCCGCCAGGCCAGCTCGTCCACGGCGCCCAGGAGGGACCGTTCCACCCGCAGGGTGGCCAGGTCACGGAAGAGCATGGCCCGGTCACGATCTTCGGCCAGGCGGGCGGCCAGGGTGGCCGCCCCCCGCACGGAGCGGCAGACGGCGGGATCCCAGTCGGCGGCCCGGTCGGGGATGTCGGGGATGTGCCCGTAATGGGCCAGGACGACGGCCGCCGTCTTCTTGCCCCAGCCGGTCAGGCCGGGAAAGCCGTCGGCGGTGTCGCCCACCAGGGCCAGCCAATCGGGGATCGAGGCCGGGTCGACGCCGAACTTGGCGCGGACGCCGTCCTCGTCGCTGATGGTGCCGGCCCGGCGGTCGAGCTGGACCACGCGTCGACCGCGGACGCACTGGGCCAGGTCCTTGTCGGGGGTGCAGATGACGACCTGCTCGACGCCGCCGTCGTCACCGGCCACGGCCGCCGCCGACGCCAGCGCATCGTCGGCCTCCAGGTCGACCATGGGCCAGACGAGGACCCCGAGGGCGTGGAGGGCCTCCTCGAGGGGGGTGAATTGGGCCCGGAGCGCCGGGTCGACGCCGCTTCCCGTCTTGTAGCCGGGCCACATGCCGTTGCGGAAGGACTCGATGACGTGATCGGTGGCCACGCCGATGTGGGTGGCACCGTCGGACAGCAGGGAGAGAACCGAGAAGAGCACCCCCCGGACGGCCCCGATCTCGGTGCCGTCGGCACCGGCCCGGGGGGGCTGGCCGAAGAAGTGCCGGAAGAGTTCGTAGGTACCGTCCACGAGGTACACACGGGTGCCCATTTCCCTCCTGACCGGTGATCAAGACACGACCCGGAGCGGGCCACCGTGATCACGCTGCCTTCGCCGTCCGGTAGGCGTTCGATCGCAGGATTCCCCCGGCCGTCTTGCCGCCGAGAGTAACGCCCGGGGGCCCCCGGGGATTGTTGGTGGGCAGGCTATCGGGCGGCGAGCGGGCCGCCGGTCTGAGGCCCTGTGCGATGAGCCCGGTCGTCACGACCCTTGCTCGGGTCCGAGTGATTACTCATGCACTCGTGACCGAATCCGTGCGACATAGACAAGGCACAACCCGAGGCCCATCAAGATCAACGCCAGGCCCACGAGCTTCAAGGTTCCGGCCATGCCGGTAAAGGCCAGGATCCCGGTTCCCCGTCCGGACCGGCTGAGGGTGGTCGGCGGCCTGGTCGTGGTGGACGGGGACACCGATGTGGTCGTGGACGAAGCCACCGTCGTCGTGGTGGTGGGCGGCTCGGTCGTGGTGGACGGGGGAACCGAAGTGGTGGTCGGCGGCTCGGTCGTGGTGGTCGACGGCCTGGTCGTGGTGGACGGGGACATCGGAGTGGTCGTGGACGAAGCCACCGTCGTGGTGGTCGGCGGCTCGGTCGTGGTGGTCGGGGACACCGGAGTGGTCGTGGACGAAGCCACCGTCGTCGTGGTGGTCGGCGGCTTGGTCGTGGTGGTCGACGGCCTGGTCGTGGTGGACGGGGGCACCGAAGTGGTCGTGGTGGTGCTCGGGGTTTTCGGCCTCGTCGTGGTGGTGGGAGAGCACAACGGGGTGAGCACGGTGGCGGCGTTCTCGGACAGGGCGCAGGCCTGGCCCGAGGTTGCTTTCAGGAGGCCCAGGTCGAAAACGACGAAGCCCACCAGGGTCAGACCGAGGCCAATCCTGAGGACTCCCTTTCGAACCCCTCGGGGCTTCGTGGCTGTCGCCATGACAACGCTCCTCCATCGTTCTCTTCCTGCTTCGGCATTCCGGCCGAGGAGAGGCAGAGTCGAAGGTCACATGTCCGCGTCACCGTGCCCTCAGCCCGAGGACGTCTGGTGAGCGGGCGAGGCACACGTTCGGCCGTTTCCGACTACCATGCGGGCAAGGGTGTTCCTCGATCGAGGGTCACCCACGACCCCTCGCCCAAGACCCCGGCGGCGCCTCAGAACGGACGGCGATGCCCTATCGGTTGGTCGAGGACCCGGTCAGGCTCCGTCGCCTTCTGGAGGCGACGCTCAAGCTCGAGGGTGATCTCGACCTCCCCACCCTGCTCCGGCACTTCATCGAGGAAGCGCGTTCGATGACCGGTGCTCGCTACGGAGCGATCGGAGTCTTGAACGACGAGCAGACCGCCCTGGCCGAGCTCGTCACCGTGGGCCCCGACCCCGAGCAGGGGGACGAGATCGGAGCCCGACCGCCGGGGCAGGGGATCCTCGGCCTGCCTGACCATCCCCCGATGTCCGGGTACCTGGGGGTGCCGATCGAGGTCCGTGGTGAGGTCTATGGGAACCTCTATCTGACGGACAAGGTTGGTGGGTCCGGGTTCACGGCTGACGACGAGGCACTCGTCGGTGCTCTCGCCCTCGCGGCCGGTATCGCCATCGAGAACACCCGGCTCCATCAACGGGTGCAACAGGCGGCGGTCTACGAAGACCGGGACCGGATGGCCCGTGACCTCCACGACAATGTGATCCAGCGTCTCTTCGCCGCCGGACTGTCGCTTCAGGCCATGGCCGGGGTGACGGCGTCAGCGGGCATCGCAGGTCGGTTCCAAGACGTCATCGATGATCTCGACGAGACGATCCGCCAGATCCGCTCGACCATCTACGAGCTCGGATCCACGGAGATCGAGCGGGGCGTCCGCGACGGGATCCTCTCGCTGGTACGCAGTCTCAAGCCGGTCGTCGGCTTCGACGTGCGGGTCACCTTCGACGGTGCCGTGGATGCCATGGTCTCGGACGAGCTGGCGGAGCACCTGCTCTCCGTCGTTCGGGAAGCTGTGACCAACGTCGGTCGACACGCGCAGGCCACCGAGGCCCGTGTGTGCCTGTGCGTCAAGGACGGGCTGTGCCGCCTTCAGGTCATCGACAACGGCCGTGGATTCGATGGTGCCCCCACGGGAGTCGGGGGCCTCGGCCTCGTCAACCTCAGGCAACGTGCGGAGAAACTGCAGGGGCGGTTCGCCACCGAGACACCGGCGAGCGGGGGGACTTCTCTCACCTGGCAGGTGCCGGTCGGTGCGTCATGCGGAAGTGACGGATGTGGATGACGGATGACGAAGCAAGCCACCGGGTGAGGTGCGATCGCCCGTGATGGTCGGTGGCCCGCCCGTGCCGGGGACACGTGAAGGCCTCGATCGGATCGACTCGTGCCCTGAATGCGGCAGGGACCTTCAGAACTCGCCGGAGTGCCCCCGGGGCACATCGGCCGACGGCACCTTCTACCGGGCCAAGTCCTGCAGCACGCAGCGGCTCTGGTTCGGAAGAGCGCCCGACGGTTCCTGGTCCGTTCCGCTCCGGCCGCTTCACCGTCGGTAGGACCGGCCTCCCACCACCGGCGCGCAACGACCCCCGGGCGGACCGGGGGCCGTTGCCACGAGTAACTTCATACGCAAGGAGATTCTTGCCTTCTCATTGTCGACGCCGGATCCGCCAATCTTGAGCGGGACCGTCGTCTACGGTCGTTCGTAGTGACCCAGTTGTGTCACGGCCCGACGGACGGACCGGTATGGGGCCGGTCCGTGCCTAGCGCTCGCCCCCGTCGCCGAGACCTGTGGTGTCGACGGCGAAGTGGTCGGTGTAGAACCCGAAGACGTCACGGACGGATCCGGCGGTGATGCCGAAGTCCTCCAGGGCGTACTCGTGGACCCCGTGAGATCCCTGGGGGTTCTCGGCCGACCAGGCCCCCATGCGCGAGGCCGCCTCGTCGGACAGGTCGAGGCCGAGCCGCCCGTAGGCCTGGCCCACGGTGGCCACCGAGTCGTCGTTGAGCGAGGCGAAGGCGATGTCGGCGAATCGGTGCTCGCCCACCTTCTCCCGGAAGGCCATGGCCCGGTGCAAGGCTTCGCTCCACAGCGCCACCTGCTGGAGGCCGAGCTCGGCCGAGTCGTCGCGGTCGCTCACCCAGCTGCGGACATAGGCCACCAGGCTGCAGACCGATCCCAGGACGGCGGCCGGATCGCGATGGGTCCAGAGGAAGCGGGCGTCGGGATAGGACGAGTCGAGCGCGTCGAGGGCCAGCATGTGGACGGGCGTCTTCAGGTGCCAAAGGCGCGGCGGGCAGTGCCACTGGAGGAGCCTGAGGACCCGGCGGTGGTAGCGGTAGGCCGGGACCATGTCGCAGTCCATGGCCCACCGTGTGTAGCTCGGGACATGGGCCATGCCGTCGAAGTGGGTGGTGCGGAACTCCATGCCCAGGAGGTCCTGGCACTCGGTGGGCCCGGTGGCCGTCTGGTAGTGCAGTGACCGCATCCTGGGGAACGTCTCGTACATGGCCTCGAGTCCCCGGGCCGTCTCGGCGATGCGGGGGTCGGTGTCCTCGCTGCCGGTCTCCGGCGGTGGGACGGGGTCCGACGACTCCCACAAGCGGAGCGAGCGGATCTGGGGATCGAAGGACAACAGTTGGCTGAGCGCCGTGGTCCCCGTGCGGGGGAGACCGATGATGAAGAGCGGTCCCGGGACCGCTTCGTCGTCGATCGACGGGTTCCGGCCGTAGACGTCCTCGATCCGCAGGCGGTTGGCCAGGAGCATGCGCAGCCGCAGGCCCAGGATCTCCTGGCCCAGCGCCGTCAGTTCCCCCTCGGCGTTGGCCGCCTCGACGAAGCGGTCCAGGCCCTGGCGGTAGCTGTCGCCGCCGAAGTCCTCCAGGCCCGTCTCGGTGACGGCCGTCTCCACCAGCTGGCCGGCGTCGAGCATCAGACGAAGTCCGAGCCGCCGTCGACGTTGATGTTGGCCCCGGTGACGTAGCCGTTGCGGGGCGAGGCCAGGAAGGCCACCACCGTGGCGATCTCCTCGGGCAGCCCGGCCCGGCCCAGGTCGGCCGGCTGGTGGAAGTTGTCGTCGATCCAGCGCATGACGTCGACGGGATCGCTCGGGTCGAGGCCGGCGGCGGCGAAGATGTCGCGGAGGTTCTCGGTGAAACTGGCCGTGACGATGGTCCCCGGGCTCACCGTGTTGACCAGGATCCCCTCGGGGGCGAGCGACTTCGACAGGTTCTTGGACACGCTGGCCATGGCCGCCTTGGACGCCGTGTAGGCGGGGAGGATGGGGCTCTGGCGCTGGATGGAATGGGCCGAGAAGTTGACGATGCGGGCCCACTCGGCCCGGCGCAGCAGCGGAAGGGCGGCCCGGACACAGCGGACGGCCGCCATGCAGCCGAGCTCGAAGGCGACCAGCCAGTCGGCGTCCGTCAGGTTCTCGAAGCGCCCGGCGGCCGGCCCCACGGTGTTGACGAGGACGTTGAGGCCGCCCCAGCGGTCGTCGAGAGCGGCGAAGGCCCGTTCGACGTCGGTCGCCTCCACCACGTCGACGGCCAGTCCCACGGCATCGGGACTGCCGAGGCCCTCGAGGGCGGCCACCGTCTCGTCGAGCGCCCGGCGGCCGCGGGCCAGGACCGCCACCCGGGCCCCTTCGCCGGCCAGGCACTCGGCGACGGCCCGGCCCATGCCCTTGGTGCCGCCGGTGACGACGGCGGCGGCATCGGCGTAGCCCAGATCCATGAGGAGGCTCCTTGTCAGCGAGGGAATCTGTCAGCGGGGGAATCTGTCAGCGGGGGAATCTGTCAGCGGGGGAAGCGGCGGCGGACGCCGGAGCGGCGGCGGGCCAGGGTGGCGGCCCGGGCGGCGGGGTCGGCCGTGGCCGTGCCCGGGGGCAGGGCGGCCGGGAGGTCCGCCGTCTTCACGAGCGTGGTGGACGGGACGGGGGCGTCGGCGGCGCGGAGCCAGCGGAAGATCATGGCCCCCTGGTGGTTCCCGGCCGTGTCCAGCCAGTTGGCCACCCCCGGGTCGCGCCCGGCGGCCACGGCCCGGAAGACGCCGTCGTCGTCGATGACGGCCTGGTGGCCGTTCAGGCTCGACTGGTGGTTGGCGTAGTCGATGGTGGCCCACCAGTAGTTGCCCATGGAGACGCTCCAGTAGCGCGCCTCGGGCGGCGTGACCTCGATGAGAAGGGCCTCGTCGTCGTCGAGGGTCCACGAACCCCAGACGCTCACGTTCTCGGCCGCCGCCCCCATCTCGGTGAGGGCGGCCGGCTGGCGGAAGAGATTCACCCCCTGGCTGCGTCCGCCCTCCTCCACGTCGAGCCAGAAGGCGATGCTGGCTTCCACGAATTCCCCCAGTGCCCGCAGTTGGCGGGCCACCCCGGCGGCCGAGAGGGCGTCGGCCGGCCCCACGGGCGGTCGGGCCGGGGCCTCGACGCATTCGATCTCGAGCTCGGCCGGCTCCTCGGTGTCCCAGTCGTAGAAGAACTGTCGGACGACGACCGAGGAGGTCCCCTCGGGGAGGGCCATCCAGTTGCCCGGACGGGGTTCGGCCGAGAGGACGATCTCGAAGGTGCCGCCCGGGCCCAGGGCCAGGTCGTCGGCCACCAGATTCCCCGAGTTGGCGATACCCGACATGACCTGGAAGCCGAGGTAGCGGACGCTCGAGCGCCGGCCCCGGATGCGGTAGGTGGCGTCGGGCCGGATGGCGGCGCCCGTGTAGGCGGCGTCGGGGCAGTCCATGCCCCACTTGAGGACGTTGTCGACGTTGGCCGGGCTGAAGAAGGGGTCGTAGGGATCAGAGGGGCGCAGGGCCTCGTCGATGGCCAGGGCCACCAGGACGAGGAGCTGGCGGTAGCCCGAGGCCTGGTCGACGGCCGTGGCCGGGGCCCGCGGCGAGGTCATGACGGCGCCGGCGCGCGCCAGGGCGGAAAGGAGGTCGGTCCAGGCCCGTCCGGAAAGGAGGTCGTCGTCGGTCCCGTCGCCGTGGCGGTAGGCCGAGCCCACCGCCGCCGGCATCCAGGGGGGCGGGCCCGACGCCGCCGGCGCGTTCATGGCCGGACTGTACTGTGACCGGTCCGGTGGGTGCCCGGGCGGTCGGCTGTGCTAATCAGGTCCGGTGGCACACCCCAGGCGCTTCCGCTTCGCCGCCCAGCTGTCGACCGGTCCCGAGCGGAGCGGGCGCTCCTGGGCCGACCAGGCCCGCAAGGTCGAGGAGCTCGGTTTCTCGACCCTGTTGATGCCCGACCACTTCGGCGATCAGCTGGCCCCGGTGCCGGCCCTGATGGCGGCGGCCGCCGCCACCAGGACGCTCAAGGTGGGGGCCCTCGTCTTCGACAACGACTACCGCCACCCGCTCATCCTGGCCAAGGAAGCGGCCACGTTGGACCTCCTGTCCGACGGCCGGCTGGAACTGGGGTTGGGGGCGGGGTGGATGAAGACCGACTACGAGGAGTCTGGGATCGCCTACGACCCGCCCGCCGTGCGGGTGGAGCGCTTCGAGGAGGGCGTGGCCGTGATCACCGGGTTGCTCGAGACCGACGGACCCTTCTCGTTCTCGGGGACGCACTACACGGTGAGCGGGCACGCCGCGACGCCGCGACCGGCCCAGTCCCCCCGGCCCCCGATCATCATCGGCGGGGGCGGGCGGCGGGTGCTGGCGACAGCCGGTCGGTTGGCCGAGATCGTGAGCATCAACGTGAACCTGAAGGCGGGGACGGCGGGACCCGAGTCGGCCGCCAACGCCACCCCCGACGCCACCCGGGAGAAGATCGGATGGGTGAAGGAGGCGGCCGGGGCCCGGTTCGACGAGATCGAGCTGAACACCCTGATCGGCTTCGTGATGGTGACCGACGACCGGCAGTCGGTGGTCGACGCCATGGCCCCGGCACTGGGGATCGACCCCACCGACGCGCTGCACATACCGCTGGCGCTGATCGGGACCCTCGAGCAGATGGCCGAGGAACTCGAGTGGCGACGCGAGGAGTACGGGATCTCGTACTTCTCGGTGGAGAGCGACGCCTGGGAGGCCCTGGCCCCCGTGGTGGCCCGGCTGGCCGGGACGTAGCCGTGGCCGGAGCCGCCGCCGTGGTGGTGGAGAAGTTGAGCAAGCACTACCCGGGCCCGCCGCCGGTGGACGCCGTGAAGACGATCGACCTCGAGGTCGAGCGCGGCGAGATCTTCGGACTCCTCGGTCCGAACGGGGCGGGGAAGACGACGACGGTCGGGATGTGCACGACCAGGGTGGTTCCCACCGCCGGCCGGGTCACCGTCGACGGGATCGACGTCCAGGCCGATCCGCCCGGGGCCCGGGGCCGGATCGGGGTGGTGACCCAGTTCAACACCCTGGACCGCAGCTGCACGGTGTTCGAGAACCTCCAGTACCACTGCCGGTACTTCGGGATGGGCCACCGTGAGGCCAAGGCCCGGGCCGCGGAGCTGCTCGAGACGTTCCGCCTGACGGACCGGGCCGGCGCCAGCGTGATGGCGTTGTCGGGGGGGATGGCCCAGCGCTTGCAGGTGGCCCGGTCGATCGCCCACCGGCCGGAGGTGCTGTTCCTCGACGAGCCCACCTCGGGGCTCGACCCCCAGAGCCGGATCGCCCTGTGGGAGGTGCTGGGGACGCTGAACGACGAGGGGACGACGGTGATCCTGACCACGCACTACATGGAGGAGGCCGATCAGCTGTGCGACCGGTTGGCCATCATCGACTACGGCGAGATCCTGGTAATGGGGACCCCGGAGCAATTGAAGCGGCAGGTGGGGGTGGAGACGGTGGTGACCCTCACTCTCGACGGCGACGGCAGGGGCGCCGTGGCCGCCCTGGCCGACGTGCCCGGGGTGGACCGGACCGAGATCGTGGAGGGGGAGGTGCTCGTCTACCTGGCCGAGCGTGAAGGACCCCTGCCCGCCGTTGTCCAGGCCGCCATGGGTTTCGGTCTCGTCGACCTGGCCCTCACCGAACCGACCCTCGAGACGGTGTTCATCCAGCTGACCGGGCGAGCCCTCCGTGAGTGAGCCCGTCCGGGTCAGCTACCGGGCCGCCTTCTGGGGGCTGATGGTGCGCGACGGCAAGGTCCTCAGCCGGAGCCTGACCCAGTTCCTCCTGCGGACGGTGATCCAGCCCTTCCTGTTCGTCTTCGTCTTCCTGTACGTCTTCCCCAACATCGGTGCCGGGATCCACGGGCCCGGGGTGGCCAGCTTCGGGACGGTGCTGCTCCCGGGACTGGTGGCGGTGGCCATCATGTTCCAGGGGATCCAGGCCGTGGGGCTTCCGCTGGTGAACGAATTCGCCCAGACCCGCGAGATCGAGGACCGGGTGATGGCCCCGTTGCCCACCGACATGGTGGCCTTCGAGAAGATCCTCTTCGGGGCCATGCAGAGCGCGCTGGCCGCCGTGATCGTCTTCCCGATGGTGCTGTTCTTCCCCAACAGCAATGTGCACCCGCACGTGAACCCCGTCCTCCTGGTGGTCGAGATCGTGGTGGCCTGTCTGTCGGCTGGGGCTCTGGGGCTGGCCATCGGGACGGGGTGGAACCCCCGTCAGGTGCCGCTGATCTTCTCCCTGATCGTGATCCCCATCACGTTCCTCGGCTGCATCTACTACCCGTGGGCGTCGCTGCACACGATCAGGTGGCTGCAGATCCTCATCCTGGTCAATCCGCTCGTCTACGTGAGCGAAGGGTTGCGCGGGGCGATCACACCCAACCTGCAGCACATGCCGTGGCCGGTGAGCCTGGGCGTCCTCATCCTCATCGGGGCCGGCCTGGGGTGGCTGGGGATGCGGGGGTTCCGAAAGCGCGTACTCGGGTGAGCTAAGCCGACCAGCCGTTCTGGGCGGTGACCGGCTCGTGGCCCAACGGCGGGGGGACCCAGGGGTCGCCACCGGTGGGCGGGGGGAGGACCTCGACCTCGGAGGGGGGGACGGGCTGGCCGTTGGTGGACGGGGCGGCCGGGCCGGTGCTGCCCGGAGGGGCCTCGAAGCGCGGGGGGACCCACGAGGCGCCGGGGAAGGCGGTGGCCGCCGTGGCCGCCGCCGTGGCCATCGAGGCCGGTCCCGGGATGTGGTCGTTCACCGCCGGGGGGCCGACGGTCTCGATGAGGCCGCAGTCGAGGAGCTCGCAGACGAGGCGCAGGGCGACGACGTACTCGGACCCCATGGCGTCGAGGACGTCTCGGACGCGGCTGCCGGTGGGGGAGATGGTGGTGAGGAGGTGCCACTGGTCGGCGCGGATCTGGACCTCGGCGCCGGGGGCCGTGGGGGAGAGGTGGACGAGCCCGTCGAGCGAGACCCGGCGGACCAGGTCGTGCCATTCGGCCACCTGGGGCTCGACCTCGGCCAGGACGTCGGAGACCGAGCAGCGGCCGGTGGCGGCCGGGGCCTCGCCACCGGGGAAGAAGGAGAACCAGCCGTCGGTGACGAGGGCCAGGTCGAAGACGGCTTCGGTCAGGGTGGCGGCGTCGCCGGCCAGGAAGCCGGTCAGCTCGCCGTCCTCCATCCAGAGGTGGCCGTCGACGCCGGCGGCGGTCACCGACAGTCGGCCACAGGCCCCGGAGGCGGCCGCCAGCGCCAGGACGTCGGGCAGGGCGAAGGCGCCCAGGGAGCCGACGAGGACGGGCTCGGCTTCTTGTGCCGCGGCCGATGTCTGCGTCATGGACCCTCCCCGCCCGGACCGTGCCCGCGTCGGAGGTGCGGGCCTCTCTGTCCACGATAGACGCAGATAGTGGCTAATACCACACGACTAGTGAAATTTGGTTGACCAACTTTTGGGGCGGGGGAGGGGGGTGATGGGGGGTCGGCCCCCGCGGGGGTCAGGGGCGTCGGACGCGGCCCCGGAGGGCCAGGAGGGCCAGGGAGATCGAGACCAGCCCGAAGGCGCCGACGGCCAGGACGGCGTCGCCCACGGCGGTGGCGGTGGGGACGCTCCAGGGTTGGGAGACGAGAGCGCGGAGCCCGGCCAGGATGTAGGTCATGGGGTTGTAGGTGGCCACGGTGCGGAGCCATCCCTCGAGGGCCGCCTTGGGGACGAAGGTGGTGGAGAGGAAGGTGATGGGGAAGAAGAGGACGAAGCTGGCGTTGACCGCCCCCGGGTTGCCCGTCTTGAGGGCGATGGCGTAGGGGAGACCGGTGAAGACGAGGCCCCAGACCCCCGAGAGGACCACGAAGACGACCATGCCCGGGACCCCCGTCCGGAAGTGGACGCCCAGGCCGAGACCGACGAGGAGGACGGGTACGGCCAGGGCCATGACGAGGGCCAGGTCGGCCATCATCAGTCCGAGGAGGAGCGGGAGCCGCCGGACGGGGGTGATGGTGAGACGGTCGAAGTAGCCGTTCTGGATGTCGGTCACGAGCGAGGAGGCGCGTGAGACGCCGGTGACGGCGAAGACCACGGCCACCGGGAGCTCGAAGGACTTGAAGTCGATGTGGGCGGCGGCCCCGGTGACCTTGGAGAGGGCACCGATGTTGAGGACGTAGAAGAAGATGGGGACGATGAGGGCGGGGACGACCGAGGCCGGCTCGCGCGGGATCTGGCGGACGGCGCGCTGGGCCACCGAGACCAGGTCGACGAGGAAACCGGCCGGGCGGGCCTGGACGGCCACGGCCCGGGGGGTGTCGACGTCGGTCACGGTCCATCTCCGTTCGACGGAGAGCTCTCACCCTGGAGATGCGAACCGGTCAGTTCGAGGAAGACGTCGTCGAGGGTCGGGGTCCGGAGGGTGAGGCTCTTCACCGCCGCCCCCGAGCCGTGGAGGGCCAGTGCCACCGGGCTCATCGCCGCGGCGCCGTCGCCGGCGTGGACCATGAGCTCGTCGCCGCGGCAGACGACGTCCTCCACCCCGGGGACGGCACGGAGAGCGTCGACGGAGGCGGGGGCCACGTCGGTAACGGTGGCCACGATGACGTCGGTCCCCACCGTCTTCTTGAGCGCCTCGGGGGTCCCCTCGGCCACCAGCCGGCCCCGCGAGATGATCCCCACGCGGTCGGCCAGCTCGTCGGCCTCCTCCAGGTACTGGGTGGTGAGGAAGATGGTGATCCCCCGCTGCCGCTGGAGGGTGCGGACCTCGGTCCAGACGGCCGCCCGGCTCTCGGGGTCGAGTCCGGTGGTGGGCTCGTCGAGGAAGAGGATGGGGGGGTCGTGGATCAAGGCGGCGGCCAGGTCGAGGCGGCGCTTCATGCCGCCGGAGTAGGTGTGGATCTGGCGGTCGATGGCGGTGCCGATGTCCACCAGGGTGAGGACCTGGGCCACCCGGGCCAGCCGCTCGTGTCGGTGCAGTCCGTAGAGCCGGGCCTGGAGGTCGAGGAGCTCGCGGCCCGTCTGACGGTCGTCGAGAGCGGCGTCCTGCAGCGCCACACCGATCTGTAGGCGGACGAGCTCCGGGTGGCGGGCCACGTCGTGGCCTCCCACGAAGCCGCGTCCCCGGGTGGGGCGCAGGAGGGTGCAGAGCATGCGGACGAGCGTCGACTTGCCGGCGCCGTTGGGCCCCAGGAACCCGTAGATCTCACCCGCCGCGATGGTGAGGTCGACCCCGTCGACCGCCCAGTGGTCGCCGAACCGGCGGCCGATGTCCTCGGTGACGATGGCGGGGCTGTCCACGGGCGCCGAGGCTACCGGTGCTGACCCACGGCCCGGTCAGGGGCCGCATCGTAGGGTGGGGAGATGGCCGTCCGGGAGTACGGGGAGTTCGAGCACATCTCCTTCGATCGCCGGGACGACGGCGTGGTGGTGGTGACGCTGGACCGACCCGAGGCGCTGAACGCCGCCAACGTGCGGATGCATCACGAGATGGCCGAGGTGTGGGCCGTGGTGGATGCCGACGCCGACGCCCGGGTGGCGGTGGTGACCGGCGCCGGACGGGCTTTCAGCGCCGGCGGCGATCTGGAGATGATCGACGAGATGATGACCGACTACGACGCCCTGCTGGCGCAGTGGCGCGACGCCCGGGCCGTGGTCGAGAAGATGCTCGATGCCCAGAAGCCGATCGTGTCGGCCATCAACGGCGTGGCCGTGGGTGCCGGTCTGGCCGTCGCCCTCCTCGCCGATGTGAGCGTCATCGGACGCTCGGCGCGTCTGTCCGACGGGCACGCCCGGCTGGGGGTGGCCGCCGGCGACCATGCGGCGCTGTTGTGGCCCCTGCTGTGCGGGATGGCCAAGGCCAAGTACTACCTCCTGACGGCCGATTTCGTCGACGGTCCCGAGGCGGAGCGGATCGGGCTGGTGACGCGCTGCGTGGCCGACGAGGAGGTGCTGACGGAGGCGCTGGCCATCGCCGGCCGTCTGGCCGCCGGCAGCAGCAGCGCCGTCCAATGGACCAAACGGGTGATGAACCAGTGGCTGAGACAGGCGCTGCCGGTCTTCGGGGAGTCGGTGGCTCTGGAGATGCTCGGGTTCCTGGGACCCGACGCCAAAGAGGGTCTCGCCGCCGTGCGGCAGCGGCGCCCGCCCGTCTTCCCCTCGGCCCCGGCGGTGCCCCCGGGGCCCGCCGCCGCGCCCTGAGCGCCTCCGGTGAAACTCTTCGCCTCGGCGTTCGTGACCATCCTGGTGGTGATGGACCCGGTGGGCAACGTCCCCGTCTTCCTGTCTCTCACCCGTGACCAGCGTCCCGCCCAGCAGCACCGCGCCAGTCTCCAGGCCACCGCCGTGGCCGCGTCGGTGGTCTACAGCTTCGCCCTTTTCGGGCAGGAGGTCCTCCATCTGCTGGGGATATCGGTGGCCGCCCTGGAGGTGGCCGGCGGTTTGATCCTCGGTGCCGCCGCGCTCGAGCTGCTCCATCCGCCGGCGGCGGGCCGGGGTCGTCCGCCGGGAACGGCCAACGTCGCCTTCGTCCCGCTCGGCACACCGCTGCTCGCCGGGCCGGGGGCCATCGCCGCCACCATGGTCTACGTCCGCCGGGCCCAGGGGGTGGCCGAGGTGTTCAGCGTCCTCGGCGCCCTGGCCGCCGTCCTCGTCATCCTCTACCTGGCCCTGCGTTTCTCGGGGGTGCTCAGCCGCCTGCTGCGGGACAACGGGATCGAGCTCGTGTCACGCATCGTGGGCCTGCTCCTGGCCGCCATCGCCGTGCAGCTGATCGCCACCGGAGCGCAGTTCTGGGCGCTGCACGGGGTGTGAGCCATGTCCGGACGGCGGCGGTGCCGTCGGGCTCTCAGGCGATGGTGACGAGGGTGCCTATGGGGGTGTAGGGATAGACCACGGCGGC
This sequence comes from uncultured Acidimicrobiaceae bacterium, assembly GCA_963800065.1. Classification (GTDB taxonomy): domain Bacteria; phylum Actinomycetota; class Acidimicrobiia; order Acidimicrobiales; family UBA8190; genus CAWJFJ01. The sequence goes on from CAWCZO010000008.1 coordinate 564,147, forward strand.
GTTGGCCGGAGGCATCTCGACGCAGCCGAGGCTCTGGGGTCGTCCGTAGGAGGCGCGGATGAAGCCGTGGAGGGCGTCGCCGCCGTGGAAGTAGCTCACCCAGGGCACGCCGGGGTCGTCATAGTGACTGCCGTCCGGGTTGGTGCCGCTCATCGTGGTCGAGGTGTACCGGGCGTAGACGGGCCACGTCCCCTCCTCGGTGGGAGCTGCTTCGATGCCGGTGTTGGCCAGTGTCGAGTAGGCGACCTGGCCGTCACGCCAGACGACGGCTTGCTCGGGGATCTGGGTCGACACCTCGACGAAGTCGTAGTGCCCGTAGCTGTTGGTCTGGTCGGCGGCGGCGGCCAGGAGCAGAGCGTTCCAGACCTTCGGTCCGGCCAGGCCGTCGGTGGCCAGGCCGTGCTGGCTCTCGAACGTCATGATGGCGCCCTGGGTCACGACGTTGGACTGACCGGGTGACCACAGCGCCATGAAGGAGGAGGGGAGTGTGCTCCAGCGCCACGAGAACGTTCCCAGCTGGGCTACAGCCATCTGGTTGGCGGCCACCGGCGCCGGGTCGGCGGGTGTGAAGGCGACGGGGAGGAATCCGAGTTGAGCGAGGAGCTGCTGGAGCCGCAGCGTCGACATCGGGGCGGTGGTGAAGGCCAGATGGAGCGGCTGCGCCAGGCGTTGGCCGCGTGCCCCTTCGATGCCGGCTGGGCCACCGGGGACGGTGACCGTCATGGTGGCGCCGGGGGGCAGGGTTTCCGTTGCCTCGAAGGAGAGGATGTCGGGGCCGCTCTGGACCCATGTCCCGGGCACCGCCGGGCTGAGGGCGGGCATCGGGCTGTCGGCCGCCAGGGCCGTGGTGAAGCGGACGCTCACGTCGGCGTCGAGGGCCACGCTCGTGGCGCCCGGAGCCGGATCGGTCGAGACCACGTCGAGGTGGATCTTGGCGTGGGCGGCGGGCGTGGCGCTGGCGGTGCTGGGTTTGACCCTGGACACCAGTAGAGCGGTCGAGGCACCGACGAGGAGACAGGCGGCGACCACGATCGCCACGATGATCCCGGCGTGTCGGGAATCGCGCCTGCGGTGTCGAGGTACGTCCGGCATCTCGTCGATCAACTCCTCGGAAGGGGATGGTACCAGCGGCCTGTGACACGACAGGTCACCGAGGCGAGAAATTCAACGAATATCTGCGGTCATCCGGGCACGAGGATAGGCGACGCTCATCGGACGGCGGTGTCGGCCGGAATGGCCTCCCGGGCCCCGTCCTCGATGCGTCGGATCTGCTGCGGATCGGTGATCTTTCCCCCTGTCGATCGGTCACGGACGTAGAAGGCGTCGACCACCTCGGCGCCGTTGGTGGAGACCCGGGCCGCCACCACGTCCAGGTCGGAGGCGAACAAGCTGGCCGTGATGCGGTAGAGAAGTCCGATCGAGTCGGGGGCCCGGATCTCGATCACCGTTGACGCCTCCGACGCATCGTCGATGACGGTGATCGCCGTCGGAACGGGCCGGGGAGACGACGGCCGGCGCCCGTCGGCGTAGGCCGTGGCCTGTTTGGCCAACCGCTCGTCAAGGGGAAGGGTGCCGCGTAGGGCGGCGTCGATCTCGTCGGCCACCAGCTCCCAGTCGGGCCACCGCCTTCGGGACGGCTCGACGTCGAAGAGCTCGACGGCATGCTCCCCTTCGACGGTGACGTCGGCGGAACGGACGTTCAGCCCGTGGAGGGCGAAGACGCCGGCGACAGAGGCCAGGAGACCGGGTCGGTCCCTGGCCACCACCGTGACCGTGGGCCCCGTGGCCGTCACCACCGATCGTCCCAGTTTCTGGACCTGTTCCATGAAACCGCGATGGCGGTCGGTGACGAGGGACGATCGCACCTGCCGTTCCCCGCCGGCCAGCCGCGATTCGCTGCGCCGAACGAGATCGGCGACGAGCCCCGCCTTCCATGATCCCCACGCCGCCGGGCCGGTGGCGCGGCTGTCGGCCTCGGTCAGGCCGGCCAGGAGCTCGAGTCTGGTGCGGTCGCCGACGGCGCGGACCACGGCGTCGACGGTGGCCGGGTCGTCGAGGTCCCGCCGGGTGGCGAGCTCGGAGAGAAGGAGATGGTTGCGGACGAGGCTCACGAGGATGTCGACGTCGGCCTCGTCGAAGCCGAGACGACCGCCCATCTCCTGGACGATCTCGACACCGGCATCGGTGTGGTCACCGGGGAAGCCCTTCCCGATGTCGTGGAGGAGGGCGCCCACCAGGAGCAGGTCGGGACGGCTCGTCCCGGGGGCCAGGGTGGCGGCCTCGGCGGCCGCCTCGAGGAGGTGGCGGTCGACGGTGAAGCGGTGGAAGGCGTTGCGCTGGGGGCGGTTGCGGACGGCCGACCATTCGGGGATCAGCCGGGTGAGCAGGCCCCGCTGGTCGAGGGACTCGAGGGCGGCGATGGCGGGGGCACCGGCGGCCAGGACCCGCACCAGCGCGCCGCGTAACTCGTCGGGCCACGGCGACGGCGGTGCGGGCGAGTGCTCGGCCAGGACATCGAGGGTGGCGCGGGCGATGGGGAGCCCCCGTTCGGCGGCCACGGCGGCGATCCGGAGCGGGAGACCGGGGTCACCGGCGACGTCGGCGTCGGAGGCGAGGACCACCATCTCGCCACCGGGGGAACCGGCACCGTCACCGGCGAGCGCCACCCCCGGTTCGACGGGCCGGTCACCTGACGCCTGGAGCGCGCCCGCGCCCCGCCGCCAGGTGCGCCGGAAGCGTCGGGAACCGCGTGCCGTCGTCCACAGGGCGCGCCGGCGCCAGACGTCGTCGGCCACCCAGGCGATCGTGCGCCCCGCCTCGGAGATGGCGGCCATGAGGGCGTCGGCATCGGCGTAGTCGAGCGCCGCCGCGACCTGGTCCTGTTCCTGAAGGAGCAGGCGGTCGGTGGCCCGGCCCGTCGTCCGGTGCAGTTCCACACGGGCGGCGGTGAGGACCTGCCGGGGGGCGTCGAGGCTCGAGAGGTCCACCTCGTCGGCTACGGCGGGCACGGCGCGCGCCGCCGCCGTGACGACGTGGATGTCCCGGAGGCCGCCGTGGGACTCCTTCAGATCGGGCTCGAGGAGAAAGGCGACGTCGCCGTGGGTGCGATGGCGCTCGTCGACCTGTTCGGCCAGGACGGGGAGCCATTGTCCGGCCCGGGAGCGCCACAGGTCGAGGGCCCGGGCCAGAAGGGGCGTCACCACGTCGGGATCCCCGGCCATCGGGCGGCCGTCGAGCAGGCCGAGTTGGGCCCGGAGGTCCTCGGCGGCGACCTCCAGGACCTCGGCCGGCCGGCGGACCGAGTGGTCGAGGCGCACGCCCTCGTCCCAGACCGGGTACCAGACGGCGTCGGCGATGGCGCTGACGTCGCGCCGACGCTCGTGGACGAGGACCACGTCGAGGTCGCTGCCCGGGCACAGCTCGCCGCGGCCGTAGCCGCCGACCGCCATCAGGGCGAGGTGGCGGAGATCTCCGTCGGCGGCATGGTCGAGGAGCCCGGACAGCCACCCGTCGGTGACCCGGGCCAGGGCATGGCAGAAGTCGTCACCGTGCAGGTCGGTTCGCTCGAGAAGCTCCTGGCGCAACGCGCGGAGAGACACGAGCGACGGTACCACCGGTCTCCGCGTACCGGTACGGGTGGGGCGGGCGTAGCCTGGAGGTGTCGCCGGCGGCGGATCGCCGCTCCGGCGGCACGGAGGAAACCATGAGCGAAGTGGAGAAGAAGAGGGGATCGGGGGTCGGAGTCCTCGACGCCGTGCTCGTCACGGCCGCCGTGGTCGGCGGTGTCCTGGTCCTGCTCTGGGCCCTCAAGGTCGTGGCCGGGCTGATCCTCTTCGCCTTCAAGCTGGCGATCATCGTGGTGGTGGTGGCCGTGATCATAAGGATCGTCCACCTCTTCAGTCGTCGCAGCCGCTGACGGACGTCCGCCGGCGTTCTCCCGGCACCGGTCGGGCCCGCGTCCGGCGGCGCTGCTCTCCTCAGCGCTTGGCGATCTCCTCGTAGAGTTCGACGTGCTCGGCCACCATGCGCTCGGTGGAGAAGTACCCCTCCACCGCCGCCCGGCAGTCCTGGCGACGGAGTTCGCCGAGGCGTCCGAGCGCCTCCACCATGGCGGCGTCGTCATCGCACAGAAAGCCGGTGGTCCCGTCGTCGACCACCTCGGGGGCGGCTCCTTCCGGGAAGGCCAGGACGGGCGTGCCACAGGCCATGGCTTCGAGCATGACCATGCCGAACGGCTCGTTCCAGCGGATGGGGAACAGCAGCGCGCTGGCGTTGGCCAGCAGTTCGACCTTGCGTTCGTGCGGGACCTCGCCCAGATAGACGGCGTCGGGTCCGAGGAGCGGTGCCACTTGACGGTCGAAGTAGGAGCGTTCCCACGGTTCGCGCATCTTGGCCGCCAGGAGAAGCCTGAAGCCCGCCGCCCGGGCCACGGCGATGGCCCGGTGCGCTCCCTTGTCCGCCGACATGCGCCCCAGGAAGACCAGGTACTCGCCTTCGGCGTCACCGCCGCCGTCGCCGAGCGGGAAGGCCGACGCATCGAGTCCGTGATGGATGACCCTGGTGATGGGGACGTCCGGCGCCGCCCGCTGCTGCGCGTGGGAGATGGCGATGATGGGGACGCGGGGCCCCAATGCCGAGTAGAGATCAGTGAGCTCGTCGTTGAACGGTCCGTGGATGGTGGTGACCACCGGCAACCCGGGAAAGTGCTCGGAGTAGAAGGGTCCCATCACGGTGTGATCGTGGACCACGTCATGGTCGGCCACGGCGGCGTAGGCATGGATCACATGGCGCAGCTCGGGGACGGCCATGCCGATGCGCATACCCTCGGCATGCTCGAGGGCCCACCGCTTGGGTACCGGACAGGTGGAATCGCCTGTGGCGAAGAGCGTCACATCGTGGCCGGCGGCGACCAGGCCGCGCGCCATCTGGTCGACGACCAGTTCGATCCCCCCGTAGAGGGGGGGAGGGATCGGTGTCCAGGGAGGGGCGATGAGGGCGATCCGCATGTTCTGATTCAACCATCAGCGGACCCCCGGCCAGTGCTCTTCGCCGCGAGATACCTATCAACGCCCTGGCTGTCGCCGGTCAAACCGGCGGCGGGCGGCTGGATGGGGAGCCGGATTCGATAGGCTCGACTCCTTGCGGCGGCGTGGCCGAGTGGTTTAGGCAGGGGCCTGCAAAGCCCCGTACGGCGGTTCGATTCCGCCCGCCGCCTCCATATTCCTCTCGGCGGATGCCTCTGGGTGGCCCGGGGCGCCGCACCGGCGGCCCCTCTGATGCCCGGGTGCGTCGACCAGCCCGGGGTCAGGCCGGATCGACCTTGGCGTAGTCCCATACCAGGAAGGCGTCCTCGTCGGCGCCGAGGATGAGCTTGCCCGGGTGCTGCTTGTCGATGTGGCCGATGAGACCGTTGTAGATCGAGTAGCCCACCAGCTCTTGAAGGCGTCGGGGAAAGCGCTTGGCGGTCTCCACGGGGATTCCGAGCTGCTGGTTCTCCTGTTGGCGGAGATATCCGGCGCAGTAGTTCATGGCCACCCCCACCCGGCGTCGGTCGGTCCGGTTGGCCCCGCCACCGTGCCACAGGCTGCCCACCCAGACGAGCACGCTCCCCTTGGTCATCTCGGCCGGGATCGAGTCGTACTGCTCCAGGGGGTTGGGGGAGTGGTCCGCCAGGTGTGTCCCCGGGCACAGGCGTGTGGCTCCGTTCTCCTCGGTGAAGTCAGTGATGGCCCACATCGTGTTGCAGATGAAGGGCGGGTGTGGTTTCGGTAGAGCGATGACCTGATCGTCGGCGTGAATGAGCTGTGCGGATTCGTCAGGTCCGATGGCGATGGAGGACAGTGAGGAGATGAGGAGACCCGGATCGAGAACCTTCTCGACGATGGGGAGGACGTTCGGGTGGACAGGGATCCGTTCGTAGATCTTTCCGTGGACGAGGAGGTTGTAGATCCGCGTCGTACGGAGGCCCTCGAAGAGGTTGTCGGCGGGGACGATGCCGAGGGCACGTTCGAGCCGGAGCAGGTCGTCGTTCAGTTCGACCACCAGATCGGGTGCGATGGCGTTCTCGACCACGGTCCAGCCGTCGGTTCGCACACGATCGGCATGGGCTTCGATGGTGGCCTCGTCGAGAGTCCGGGCATCGGTGGTGGCGCCGGCTGAGATCGAGGTGTCCATGGTCCCTCCCGGATCGGATCCCCTGCGGTCGGGACAATCGTGCCACGACCAAGGGGGAAGGGGACGTGGTGGGCCGCCGGCGCACGGGTGATCAGTCCTGGCCCGGACGGGTGCGGTGATACGGTGATGCCGAGTAGGGGGCCGTTAGCGCAGTTGGTAGCGCACTTGCATGACGCGCAAGGGGTCACAGGTTCGAGTCCTGTACGGCCCACCAAATTAGACCTGGGGAAATTTGACCTGGGGAAACTGCTGCCCGGAAGAATCGGGCTTGTAACCATCCACGCCCCCTGACCCCGACGTTCGGCCTACCTGACCGGATTGGGGGGGGTCAGGTCAGATGGCCGGTGCGTGAGCCACGATCGCCGACGAACCCCCATTCCGTCACTCTGCGAAGTGAGGCGATGACGACGGCAGCTGCCCCGCTTCCGGGTCCTGGCGCAGCCTCCGGAATGGGGAGCCTCTGTAACAGAATGTAGTCACTGGCCGTTGTAGCAATTGGTGGTCAATGAGCGGACTGCATCGCAATGTCGTAGCAATCACGGCAGGAGAGGACACCTGAAAACCAGCGCCATTCTTGGTCAGTGTCTTCGAATCGACAACCGAAAAGGAGAATCATGTCCCGTTTGCTCAAGCTCGCCCTGGCCCTATCCGCCAGCAGCGTCGCCGTGGTCGGACTAGCCGCCGTTCCGGCCCATGCAAGCACCACGGCTGGAAAACAATCGGCAATCGTCGGTCAACTGGGCTACGAAGGTGGCGCATACCCTGGCGGGTTCCACCCGACGTCCGGAACAGTCGAGGTCGAGTTCAATTCCCATCCTCTGGTCCTCGAGAAGCACGTCGGGAAGTCAGGCAACTTCCATATCAAGCTCTCGCCCGGCGGTTACACCGTGATCGGCTGTGGTCCGTCCGGAAATCAATGCAGCAAACCGCAGGACATCACTCTTGCAGCCGGCGAAGTCGATCACATCCAGCTCGTCTGGGCGTACGCTCCCTAGAGGCGAGGCCCCGCAACGAGCGCTTCTTCGACAGCCCGATCGATCGTCGAAGGTAACGATGACTCGATTTAGAGGGCCTGGAGATGGCACCTATCCAGTTTTCGCACCAATCCCGCGGATCGTGCCAGGCCGGAAAGACCGGAACAGGCGAACGAGCGGGGCCACGCTGCGATCCGCCTCGCCCGAGTACGGACCCATCGGGTCGCCGGACCCGTGCGAGGAATGCGATTCCCAAGGAGACGTAGCACCGTGCACCGCCTGATTCGATAGGTGTCCGGCTCGGATTCCAGTCGCGGATCATCGGTCCCTGCACTGGCGACGAACCTTGACACCGCGAACACGAGGGGCGAGGCTCTCATGCGACGTACGTTCTCCTCAAAATGGGGGAGGACCTACGCCAAGAGAAGGGTCACACCTCGGCTCGTCACAACGCCGAGTGTTAAGATTCTCGTAAACGATGAACCAAAAAACTAGGTAAACACGGGAGGGAAACATGCGTCGTTCAGTACCCGTTCGGGCCGGACTGATCTTGGCCGTATTCTCGCTGTTGGTGACCGTTCTCGGCTTTGGAGGGGTTGCCTCCGCCGGAGCGCCGGATGTGTCGTGCCCGTCGTTCTCAGCCAACACCTCGGGCCACGGCTCGGTTACGAATTGCACCGACCTGGCCAATACCGGCGGTAGTGGGACGTTGGTCATCAGCGTCAAGTCGTTGAAGGGAACCATTACGTGGAACGGTACCGGCACGACGAAATACACGGACAAGGAGAAGACGGTGACCCCCAACCTGTGCAGCGGAGGGGCCATTGAGATCGCATCGACGGCTACCGTCACCAAGGGAACCGGAGCAGCAGGCAAGTCCATCAAGAAGGGCAACAAGGGAACCACGGACATCTGCTACAACAAGTCGACCACGGTCGTCACTCTGGCTCCCGGTGAAGCCGACTGGTCCATCTGAGCGAGCTTTCGCCGGAATATGACATGAACCCGTAGTCGTCCCCGGGTTCGCGGAAGGCGCCTCCCCGGCTGGGAGGATTGCGATACTGAGTCGCAATCTCCCAGTTCCGGGGAGGCGCTTTCTGTAAGGCGGCCGCCCATCGACCACGGATCGCCAGACTCGTATCCGCAGCCGGGCCCACGTCACCAAAGGCGCCAGGCCGCTTGACTCCAGGGCTGCCCCGCGACGGAAGGACAGGAAGAATCCCTGGTCAGAGCGTCCGTGTAACGGAACGGGGCCTCTCAGCGCTCTATAAGCAGAGCGTGTTGCGACGCTGTAGTGACCACAACGGACCGCGGACGTGATTTACGGTCGCGGAAGAACCTCATAGGGGGATACATGAATCGTTCTGGATTGGTCCGGCTCCTGATGGTCCCGGCCCTTGCCGTTCCCGCCATCGGAGCGAGCCTGGTGTTCGCCGGGCCGGCCACCGCCGGCGCCGTCGTCTGTAACGGAATGTCAGGAAACGCCTCTGGAACTCCGGCTCCGCAGGTCACCGGTTGCAACGACACCGCCAACACCGGCGGCACGGGCACGTCTAGCGGACGGTTGACCTCGCCCTCTACCATCTCGTGGGCCAGCACCGGCGGCGGCACCAACACGATCAAGTTCAAGGTCAAGCCCCTCAAGGGCAAGAAGGACAAGTGCGGCGCTGGATTCAGCGAGGAGTCCGTCAAGGGCTCGGTGACCGGGCACACGGGCAGCGGCAGCTCGGTCTCGGGCAAGGTCTCGGGCGACGTCTGCATCCAAACCTCCACCGGGGACCTGAGCCTCCAGGCGGGGACGACCTTCAAGCTCTGAGCTGATCCACAACCGGACGGGGCGCACGCCCTATCCGGCTCCGAAGGCCGATAAGCGCGAATACCGGGAGATCCCGCTCCCCCCGGGGGGGCGGGATCTCCCGCGTGGTGACTCATCCGTGGCGATGATCGCAAGGGGCAAAGGCGTCACCCGCCGGCCCCGCCCATGGGGCCTTCCAGGCATGAAGGGCGCCACGTCGTCGTCCCGCTCGTCCTCCCAGCGTCCGCTACAGTTTTCTGCGGTGCGATCGGGTGACCGGGGAGCACTCCTGGTCAGTGGGTGGGACTCGGGGCGGATGGGGGCTGGAATGCGACGAGGCCATTCGGTGGGGAGTCCGCCGGGAGCATCGGGGACGTACGCCGAGTGACCGAGGGGGACGACCCGGCGGCATCCAGCAGGCCAGCCGACGTGGGAGTGATGGACGAGGACGCCGAGACGCGGCGGCGCACCCCCCGTAGAGGGCGTCCGCCCTCGAGCGACCGCCGTCGCTTCGTCAATGCCGTCACCGTCGGTCTGGCGGCCGCCCTGATCCCGTACCTGTGGATCCTGTGGGACGTGTGGGACGGGATTCCCCATCCATTTCGTAGCACCAGCCCCGGGAACAGGTTCTACGACCTGCAGGGCCGGGCCATGCTCCACGGGCATCTCTGGGTGCCGACCGGCTCCTTGAGCATCGAAGGCTTCGTGCACGACGGCCGCACCTACACGTACTTCGGGATCTTCCCGTCACTGATCCGCTTGCCCATCCTGCTCATCACCTCCAAGCTCGACGGGCGCCTGACCGCTCCGTACATGCTGCTGGGCTGGCTGGTGGCCGGGGTCTTCTGCGCGCTGCTGCTGTGGCGGGTGCGGATGGTGCTGCGGGGACCGGTGGCGCTGGGCCGGATGGAGGCGTCCTCGTACGGCCTGCTGGTGGCCACCATGATGGGCGGCTCGGTGTTCGTCTATCTGGCCTCGGACGCCTGGGTCTACCACGAGGACCTGGTGTGGAGCGTGGCGCTCACCGTGGGCAGCATGTTCGCGCTGCTGGGGGTGATGGAGAGACCGTCGCGGCGCAGGGTGTGGGTCTGCGGGGTCCTGGTCCTGGCGGCCAGCCTCAACCGCCTGCCCACCGGCTACGCCTGCATCGCCGGCGCCCTGCTGGTGGCCGGGTGGTTCGCCCTCGGGCGCGGGGGCGACGAGAGTAAGCGCTGGGTTCTCCCCATGGTGGCGGTCGGGGTCGTGCCCCTCATCGCCCTCACCGTGATCAACGAACTCAAGTTCGGCGTCCTCTTCGGGGTCCCGCTCAGCGAACAGGTTTTCACCCACGTGAACGCCCACCGGCGGGCCGCCCTGGCGGCCAGCGGGGGCAAGGGGTACGGCTTGCAGTTCCTGCCCAGTACGGCGCTGGCCTATCTGTGGCCGGGGGGGATCCGCCTCACCTCGGTGTTCCCCTTCATCACCCTGCCGGCCGAGCCGGCCCGGGCGGTGGGCAGCGTCATCCTCGACCGCGCCAACCGCACGGCCAGCCTGACGGCGTCCATGCCCCTGCTGTTCCTTCTCACGTGCTGGGGCGTCTTCGCCTCCTTCCGGCGCCGGACCCTCGGCCGGGGGTCCATGACCCGCCTCATCGTGGTGGCGGCGGTCCTCGGTTGCGGCCCCGTCATGATCTTCGACTACATCTCCAACCGTTACCTGGCCGACTTCCTCCCCTTCCTCATCGTGGCCAGCGCCGTCGGCCTGGTCGACGTGTGGGGCCGCACCCTCACCTGGGGGCGTTCCGGGCGCCGCCTGCTGGTGGGTGCGGTGGCCGTGCTGACGGTGGTGTCCATGGTCGTCAATCTGGCCGTGGCCAGCACCCCCCAGCCCAACTGGTCGAAGGGCGAAGCGCTGGCCTACGTGAAACGGCAGGTGAGCTTCGCCAATCTCCTGGGGCTCCCCCTGACCGGGAACATCGTGCACGGAGAGCGCCTCCCTTACTACGCGCCGGCCGACACGCTGTTCGAAGTGGGAGATTGCAAGGCCCTCTACATCTCCAACGGCGAGAGCAACGCCACCTTCCCCACGCAGCAGCTGGAACACAAGACGTGGTTCCCGCTCGAGCGTCCAGCCGGCGTCGAACACGATTTCTCCATCAAGATCGATTCGTCACTGGCCGGGACGACACGACGGTTCCCCATCATGACCATCGGCCGGGACACCATCTCCATGACGACCAAGGGTTCGAGTCACATCCTCTTCGTTCTCTCCGGTCCGCACCTTTACGACGTCGGCACCAAGACGATCAAGGTGAAACCGGGGAGGACCTACCCGGTCGTCGTCAGCGCCGACCCCTATCTCCAGGTTCTCACCGTTTCCGCCCGGGGGATAACGTCCCTCCTGTCCGTTCTCCCGAGCGGGCACCCCACCGTCCTCTCCTTGCACACCGTGCCCGGTGTGCCCGTGTCGTTCACTGTTGTCAACAAGAAACAGAGTTCGCAGAAGAAGTCGCTGTGCCAGGACGTGGTGAGCGCCGGGTGAGATTGGCAAGGGAAGTCGCCATGGACCCGGACATGGAGGAGATCCACGACGGGGACACGGTCTGGCGCTTCGAACGGGACTTCCTGACTTCGACATGGGCTTGTCTCTGGGGTCGGGGTTGCCTGGGCATCGGTCCCGAAGAGGCGGAGCATCTCGGCCTCGGATGCTGCTCCATCGGCGCCGACCTGGGCGATGAGGACGAAGCGCGCGTGATCTCCGCTCTGGCGGCCACGTTGTCACCAGCCCGGTTCGAGCGGCACGCCGAGGCGGGCCAGGGGGGCATCTTCTCCGACGCCGACCGCACCCACACCCGCGTGGTCGATGGCGCCTGCATCTTCCTCAACCGGCCCGGATTCGCCGGTGGCTCCGGCTGTGCGCTCCACCTGGCCGCCGACGAGGCGGGCGAGTCGCGCATCGAATGGAAGCCGTCGGTGTGTTGGCAACTGCCCATAAGGGTGGACTGGGAGGCGGGCGCCGACGATACCGAGGTGGCGACGGTGCGCCGCTGGACACGCCGCGACTGGGGTGCCGAGGGCGAGACGATGGCCTGGTGCTGTACGGAAGGTCCGTTGGCCTACGTGGGTGACGGTCCGGTGATCGACTCGCTGCGCCCGGAGCTCGAAGCGATCGTCGGAACCGAGGTCTACGTCGAGTTGCGCCGCCGGATGAATCGGCCGTGAGTGCCCAGAATCTGAATAACCGCGTGGGGACTAGAATGTCTGCCACCTGCGGGGGGCAGGTTGGTGGATGGGCACCTTCGCTCCGCGTGCGCCACGGGAGGCCGAAGGATGTCCACGATCAACTCTGCGAAGATGATGGCCCGCTCGCGTCTGGCCACCGCCGTGGCGACGGCCGTGGTCACGGCCGTCGTGGTCGGTGGCGTCGGCTGGGCCTCGATCCCCGACAGTAGCGGGGTCATTCACGGTTGCTACAAGACGAGCGGCACCAACCACGATCTGACTGTCATCGACAATGCCGTGACGTCCCAGTGTCCTCAGGGGTACACGGGTCTCGACTGGAGCCAGGGCGCCACGCAGACCGATCTCTCCCGCGTGGCGAAGCTCGACTGGTACGGCGGGGCCTACGGCGGCGGCTCCTACGGGTTCAACTATCCCTATGCCGTGGCCTACGACGGGACCCACATCTGGGTGGCCGACTACGGCGACAACGCCGTCACCGAGCTGGACGCCGGCACCGGCGCCTGGGTGCAGACGCTGTCGGGCCGCCCCTACCGCTTCAACTATCCGTATGCCCTGGCCTTCGACGGTACCCACATCTGGGTGGGCAACGCCGGGGGTTCGGTCACCGAATTGAACGCCGGCACGGGGGCGTGGATCCAGACCCTGTCACGCCGCGCTTACCGCTTCGACGGTCCCGACGCCATGGCCTTCGACGGAACCCACCTGTGGGTGGCCAACTACGGCGACAACTCGGTCACCGAGCTCGACGCCAGTACCGGTGCCCTGGTGCAGACCCTGTCGGGCGGTTCCTACGGGTTCGAGGGACCCGGTGGAGTGGTCTACGACGGAACCCACATCTGGGTGACCAACAACGAGGGTAAATCTGTCACCGAGTTGGACGCCAGTACCGGCGCCTGGGTGCAGACCCTGTCGGGCGGCTCCTACGGGTTCGACGATCCCGACGGCGTGGCCTTCGACGGCACCCACCTGTGGGTGGGGAACTACTACGACAATTCGGTCACCGAGATCGATGCCGGCACCGGCGCGTGGGTGCAGACACTTTCCGCCGGCTCCTACGGGTTCGATGAACCCGGCGGCGTGGCCTTCGACGGATCCCACGTCTGGGTGGCCGACGACGGTGGTGCCTCGTTGACCGAGCTGGACGCCGCCACCGGTGCCTGGGTGCAGACCCTGTCGGGAGCCTCGTACGGGTTCGACGGTCCCTATGCCGTGGCCTTCGACGGCACCCATCTGTGGGTGGCCAACCTCGACGGCAACTCGGTCACCGACGTCCCCGCCGGATAGCGGTACGGCACCGAGGCTCAACGCGAAGGACCCCACCCTCGGAAGGGTGGGGTCCTTCGGTTATCGGCTTGCTTGGCAGTCACACCGGATGATGTGATCAACCCATCCGGTCGAGGATCAGCTCAGAAGCTGAACGATCCGCTCTTGAGACTCAGAGCGAGGGTCGTGTCGTTGAGGCAGATGTCCGCCTTGACCTTCCCCGTGACCGAGCTGCCAGCGCCCGTGTGGCCGGTGATCTTGCCCTTGAGCTCGACGTAGATGGAGCCCGCCCCGCACTTGTCCTTCTTCCCCGACGTGTAGTCCTTGTAGGTGAAGGAGAACGTGTTGGTGCCGCCGGACGCCCAGGAGACGGTGCCGGGCGAGTGGGTGACGGCGCCGAAGGTGCCGGAACCACCGGTGTTGGCGCCGTCGTTGCAGCCGCTCAGTGTCGCCGCGCTCTCGGTTCCGCCGAGCGTCGTGCAGCTCGTGGCCACGGCGAAGGCGGGCGCGGCGAACGCCAGGCTCGCTCCGATGGCGGGAACGGCGAGGGCCGGTACCAACAGGAGACGGACGAATCGAGAGTGACGCAGTAAATTTCCCCCTTACGGTTTGCCGCGACCGTAAGGCAGGTGCGCGGACGGATGTATTGAGCCAAGGGTAGGTTATGGCTGGTCCTCCCATCATCGTCAAATGTGACGACTACCGCCGGGTAAGGTCGTGGCGTCCTCCGGGCACGCGATGGCCACGATGTCGGCGGGGTGGGATCCTGTGGTCCGTGTTCGAGCGATTCACCGACCGCGCCCGCCGAGTCCTCGTCCTGGCCCAGGAAGAGGCCAGCCTGCTGCACCACGGGTTCATCGGAACGGAGCACATCCTGCTCGGTCTGATCCGCGAGGGCCACGGCGTGGCGGCCCAGGCCCTGGAACAGCTCGGGATCTCCCTGGAGGACGTCCGGGCCAGAGTGGACGAGGTCATCGGTCTGTCCGACACCGACGTGGCCGGTTCGCCGCCGTTCACGTCTCGCGCCAAGAAGGCACTCGAGCTGTCGTTCCGCGAGGCGCTTCAGCTCGGGCACACCTACATCGGGACCGAGCACATCCTGCTGGGTCTGGTGCGTGAGGGAGACGGTGTCGCCGCCCAGGTGCTGGTCGGTCTGGGTCTCGACCTCGGGCGGGTCCGCCAGCAGGTCGTCGCCCTCCTGCCGGAGTACCGGGGAAGCGAGTCGGGGGGAATCCCGGATCCGGCTCCACCGGTCTCGCGACACGGTGTCCTGGTCGAGTGCTCCTTTTGCGGACGGCGCCCACCGGAGTCCGGTCAACTCGTCTCCGGACGGGGCGGCGCCCACGTCTGTGAGCACTGCGTCGGCGAGTTCGCCACCCGGTTGGCGCCGGACGGGGACGGTGCCGGCGGGGTCACCCCGCCACCGGTGGTCATCACCGGTCGTCTTCCCGACGACGAGGAAGCGGCCCGGACCGCCATCACCCTCGCCTTTGCCCGCGCCCTCGTCCTCAGCGAAGACAGAAGGACCGTCCCCAGTGTCGAGGGTGGAGAGCTCCTCGGACCATGCCTGAAGGAAGCGCAGGTGCGCCACGCCGCTCTGCGGCACAGAAGCGACAGCGTCACCGTGGACCGGATCCAGTTCATCGACGAGGAACACGCGGCGGTCTCGTTCACGGTCTCGCTGGAAGGAGTCACCTCCGATCCGCGAAACGGGGACGCTCTGGTGGTCGATTCCACGTGGAAGATGGCCAGGGCCACGTTCTGCGGACTCATGAAGTTGGCGGGGGTCGATTGCCCACCGACCGGATAAAGGGCCGGTCAGCGCGGTAGGAGATCGAGACCGGCGCCACGGGCGCGGTGAAGCGACCGGAGGGCGACGAACGACGCCAGCGCCATCAAGGCCAGCCCGGCGACATCGATGGTTCCGGCGTGGAACAGGTTCCTCGGTCCCGGTCCACCGTCGACGATCCAGCCACACGAGCCGACGATGAATATTCCCATGGCGACGGCGGCGACTCGGCCCAGCCGGCCTTGGTAGCGCAGAAGACGCGGTGACAGCTCCAGGCGTCGGACGACCTTCGTCGCCCCCACGACGGTGCACACCATGGCCAGGGGACTGACGACCATCCAGGCCACCTCGGCCGCGGGAAAGGCGAGCAGGGCGGCGGGATGAGCCCAGTACGAGGAGACCGAGAGGGTGCAGGCCCACATGAAGGCCGCCACCCCGCCGGGGACGAGACCCTGATGAGCCCATGGATGGCCGCCCGTTCCGGGCCAGCCGTTCCCGAAATGCCGACCGCCGATGATGACGACGGCGGCACCAGCCAGAAAGAGAAGTGAGGGCCGGACGATCCCGTGCGCCCGCCGGCGGGCCATCAGTCCGCAGACGACCCCGGCCACCGGGAGAGCGGCGGCAACGGCCAGCACGACGAAGAGGAGCATCACGCCGGTCATCACGACCATCGCCGCCGTGGTGGCCATGGTGTCGGGAGGGGCCCACTGCCAGCCGACGGTCAGCTGCGACCACATGGCCGCTCCGAGCGCCACGAAGACGGCCAGTGCGCACCCGAGCGACGCCAGGCTGGCTCGAACCTGGACGCAAGGCTCGAGAGGATGGGAGGTGAGGCCGGCGCTCGTCAGTCGGGCCACGACCCCGCTCCAGGCCACGTTGGCCGCCCGCCCCGGGGAGTGGAGTCTCTCCGACAGATCGGAGGCCAAGAGCTCGGCGAACTCCTCGCCGTAGCGCGCCCGCCAGCTCTTCGGGTACCACCGCAGGAGTCGAGCGGCGCGGCGCCTGGCCGCGGCCGACGACGGGGTCATACCGTGTACCCACTGCCGGCCAGGCGGCGCAGCCCGACATCGGCGACGCGGCGCTGGCCCGCCAGGTGCGTCCGCAGCGCCGTCGCACCGTGGGCGGTCAGCCGGTACGGCCTTCGTCGATCCTCGCTGGCCAACGCTTCGATGAGCCCTTGGCCCTCGAGCCGGCTCAGCGCTTCGTACAGCGTGCCCGGCGCCAGCCGGACGCCGGCGAATGCCTCGATGTCCTTGGTCAGGGCGTAGCCGTGTTTCTGTCCCTCGGCCAGGCTGGACAGGATGAGGGTGGCCGGTCCGGCGTAGCGGCCGAAGGTGCCGAGGGCCGCCGGCGATGCCGCCGTGCCGCTCGCCTGGGTGCCCGATCGGGCTGCCTTGGCCATCGCCTGATCCTATATCGGATGACGATCTATCGTGCGCCAGAATCCCGGCCACCAGTCGACGGCCCCGTCCGATCGGCGACAGGGCGGAGTCCGGGGTTCCGGCGCCGTTGCCGGGAGGCCCGGTGGACGAGGTGTCGGAGCTGGACGATCCGGACCGAACCGAGCGCCAGGACGACCAGCGCGCCGAGGGCGGCGGCGGCGAGGAGGGCCAACCCGAGTGGGAACCGGCCCGATGCGGTGAAGAAGCTCACCTTGGCAGACCGGAGGTTCTGAAGAACGAACACCAGGGTCGCCGCCAGGAGGACCAGGGCGGGCAGAACCCGTACCCATGTCCGTCCGACCCGTGTCGAAGGAATGGTGGTGGGCTCCGGCGCGGACGGCACTCCGGGGCCGTCCGGGTCGCCGGTGTCGTTCGGGCCATCGGCCCCCGTCGACGGTGCCGTGTCCTCGACCACTGCCGACCTCTTGGTTCGGGTTCCCATGGGAACCGCCGATCCTCCCCCGTGCAGCGGGGGCGCTATCGCTCGCTCTGAGCTCGACGCCGAGCCTACCGCCTCGCCCCCCGGAGCCCACCCGCGTCACAATGGGTCACTCGCCAGAAGGAGGAACAATGACGGAGGTTTTCGTCCCACGACCGGACACGAGCGACATGATCGCCGTCCACCAGGTCTTCCGCACCTCGTTGGCTTCGGCCCCGGCGTTGGTGGCCAGCGCCCGGGGTGACGACACGCGACGCGCCCTCATCGTCGACTACTACGCCAATCTCCTGGCCTTCCTGGACGTCCACCACGAGGGAGAGGAGACGTTGGTCTTCCCCTTCCTGGTGGAACGGGCCCCGTCGAGCGAGACCCTGGTGACCCGGATGGCGGCGCAACACGCCGAGGTCATCGGGCGGCTCGATGACTCCAGGGACGCACTGTCGGGCTGGGCACGGGGGAGCGACGACAGAGCCGTCGAAGCCGCCGCCGCCCTGGCCGGCCTGGGTGACGCCCTCGGTGTCCACCTCGACGAGGAGGAGGCCCAGATCCTCCCCCTCGCCGGGGAGCACCTCTCGATGGAGGAATGGGGTGCGCTCCCGGGCCACGGGATGGCCAACTTCAAGGGAGACAAGGTCTGGCTCATCCTGGGGCTCATCCGGGAGAACTTCACGCCGGCTCAGCGTGACGCCATGCTCGAGCACATGCCGTCTCCGGCGCGCGACATGTGGGAGACCATGGGCGAGAAGGCCTTCACGGCGATGATCACCGAGGTGCGCCAGTCGGCAAGGTGAAAGGAGCGGTAATGGTCGAAGAGATCATGCAGGAGATCGAGGAAAGCGGTTACGCCGTCATCCCGGGGGCCATCGAACCGGCTCAGGTGGCCTGGGCCCGGTCCGAGCTCGAGGCCATCGTGGAGAGCACACCGAAAGGCAGGGACGACTTCGAAGGTCACCGCACCCGCCGTGTCTACGGCCTCTTCGCCAAGACGCGGTCCCTCGACGCCCTGGCCGTCCATGAGGTCGTCCTGGGCGTTCTCGACCGCGTGCTCGGCCACTACCAGCTGAGTGCACCCACCGGGATCTCGATAGGACCGGGCGAGACGGCGCAACCTCTCCACCCTGACGATTCCATCTACCCGCTTCCCCGTCCGCATCCCGAGATCGTGGTGAACGTGATGTGGCCCCTCCAGGATTTCACCGCCGCCAACGGCGCCACCCGCATCGTCCCCGGGAGCCACCGATGGACCGACGAGCGACCCGGTCCCGCCACCGAGACCATCGCCGTCGAGCTGCCCGCTACGTCGGCGCTCGTCTACACCGGCAGTGTCTGGCACGGGGGAGGGGCGAACACAACCGGGAGCAGTCGTCTCGGCGTCGTTCTGTACTACGCTGTCTCGTGGCTACGGCCCGTCGAGAACCACGTCCTCGTCGTCCCCCCGTCGGCGGCGGCCGGCCTTCCGCAACGGCTGCAGGAGTTGCTCGGTTACAACATCCATCCACCGTTCATCGGCTACGTCGACGGTCGTCATCCCCGCAAGCTCATCGACGAGCTCCACCCGTCTTTGCCGGTGTGACGTCCTAGTCCCTGGTGTCGCGGAACCGGCTCCCGTACTTCTGGAGGGGGCTGACGCTGGCCAGGTACGTCCCGGCACTGTTGGTCAGGTCGACGGCGGTGTACTGCCAGAGCGGGTCGCTGATGGGTCCCCAGTCGCCGGCTGTGTCGGTGGCTCTCGCCTGCTTGAAGAGCACGGGCTTGAACCGGGCCAGCGGATACAACGAGCCGCTGCTGTCACCCGGAGCTTCGACCACCCATTCGGCCGATGAATTCTGGCACGGGTCGGTGGGACTGCACAGGGACTCGGGGGTCTGATTCTGTGACAGGAAGGGCGTCGGACCGGTGTGCACCCCGTCGACGGTGACGGTGTAGGTATTGGGATTCGTAGAGGCGCTGGCCGTCGAACAGACGACCACCAGGGACTGTCCGGTGGTGGTGTCGTCCACCGTCACCGTGTAGGTGGCGGCGGAGGCCGAGTACACCAGGCTGGCGCTGATGTGGTCACCGACGGCGATGGGCATCTCGGTCTGGATCTTGTTGTCGGGGTACATCTCCCACCACGCCTCGTACCGGGGAACCCCGTTGACGCACTGCGCCGATGTACCGCCCTGTTCGACGGTCGTTCCCGAGACCGACGGACTCCAGCCGTCGAGTCCGACCCAGAACAGGGCCCAGGCGTCGGAATGCGCGGGGCAGCTGATCGACGTCTGGATCCAGTTGGCGCTGGCCGAGGTGAAGTCATGACTCACGGGGGTGGCGACGTAGCCGGACCAGGCCAGGTTCTTGAGCGGACAGGTCTTCCCGGGCTCCGGTTGGCACGACGAGCCGGCCCGTGAGCTCTGGGCCGGGTGTGTGAAAGCCGCCGGGGGCCGAGTTCCGTGGGCCGCCCTCCTGGCCACGGCCGGGGCGGCGTCGACGACGGTGATCCCGGCCACGGTGACGGCCAGCGCCACGAGGGACAGGCTCCGCTTGTACCGCCGCTGTGGCGACGACGTGCCCCGCCCTCGTCCTCGAAACACGCCAGCCCCCTCCACCCGGCCTGCCCCCGGCCCAGGGTCGAATTCCATTGTAGTCCGCACCTCCGGGCCCGGTCCCTTCGGGAACCCGGGGAGCCCAGCCTGGTAGACCCTCCCCATGTCCGTGCTCGAAGCCCTGGCCATCGTGGGCGTGGGCCTGGTGGCGGGGACCATCAACACGATCGTGGGATCGGGGTCCCTGATCACCTTCCCCACCCTGCTGGCCTTCGGGTTCACCCCCATCGTGGCCAACGTGAGCAACACCGTGGGGCTGGTGCCGGGGTCGCTGAGCGGCGTCGTCGCCTACCGCCGCGAGCTCGAGGACCAACGGCCCCGGTTGCTCGTCCTGGGCTCGGCGTCGGTCACCGGCGGGATCACCGGAGCGGTCCTCCTCCTGGCCCTGCCCGGCAGCGTCTTCCGCCACGTCGTCCCCGTGCTGATCCTCGTCGCCTGCATCCTGGTGGCCGTACAACCTCGCCTGGCCCGACGATTGTCGGGCCGCCATGAACCCCCGACGTACGGCGGGGCCCCGCTCTTTCTCGGCGTCTTCGCCACCGGCGTCTACGGCGGTTACTTCGGCGCCGCCCAGGGCGTGATCCTGATGTCGCTGCTCGGCATCTTCCTCGACGACCACCTCCAGCGCCTCAACGCCGCCAAGAACGTCCTGGCCCTTCTCACCAACGCCGTGTCGGCCGTCATCTTCATCTCGGTGACCCACATCGCCTGGGAGGCGGCCGCTCTGGTGGCGGCGGGATCGGTGGTCGGAGGTCAGGTCGGCGGCGCCCTCGGCCGCCGGATCCCCGCCGCCCTCCTGCGGGTGGTGATCATCGTCGTGGGGGTGACGGCGGCCACCGTCCTCCTGGCCTAGACGCCGTCGATACGCTCGTCGCGTGCAGCTCGGCATCGTCACCCCGATCGTGAACCTCAATCCGCGTTTCGAGGCACCGGCGTGGGAGCGCGACGGCACCATCGCCGACGTCGTGGCCGTGGCCGTGGAAGCGGAGCGGCTCGGCTACGGCTGGATCTCGTGTCCCGAGCACATCGCCATCCCCGAGGAGGTGGCCTCCGTCCGCGGTGGTCGGTACTGGGATCCTCTCGTCACCCTCAGCTACGTGGCCGCCTCGACCACCACGATCGGGCTCCTCTCCCACGTGGTCGTCCTCGGCTATCACCACCCTCTGGAGATCGTCAAGCGCTACGGCACCCTCGACGTGGCCAGTGGCGGACGGGTCGTCCTGGGCGTGGGGGTGGGATCGCTCCAGGCCGAGTTCGATCTCCTGGGGGTCGAATTCGAGGGTCGGGGGGACCGGGCCGACGACGCCCTGCGCGCCATCCGTGCCTCCTTCGGTCGCCGCAGTCCCCGCTACGCCGGTACCCACTACCGATTCTCGGGTGTCTTCGTCGAGCCGAGCGGGATCGACCGTCCCCTGGCCATCTGGGTGGGAGGGCGGACGCGGCGATCGCTACGCCGGGCCCTCGAGCTGGGCGACGGCTGGATCCCCTTCGGGCTTTCCCACGCCCGGTTGCAGGCCATGCTGGCGGCCACGCCGGCGGTGGGGGAGAGGACGGGCGGCACCGGGCGCTTCGACGTCATCCTGGCCCCCGAACCGGCGCTCGATCCGTCGGGGGATCCCGCCGGGGCCGCCGCCGCCGTGACGTCCTACGCCGAGCTCGGTGCCACCGGTCTGAGCCTCCGTTTTCGCCACCGCTCGCGTGAGCACTACATGGAACAGCTCGCCGCCATGGCCCAGGTGACCGCCGAGCTCTCCGGCCCCCGCTGACGGAGGACACGATGACCGTCTACGTCGACGACTGGCGGCAGCCGGCCACGGTGGGACCGGTCACGGCGCGCTGGTCCCACCTGACCGCCGACACCGTCGAGGAGCTCCACCGCTTCGCCGCCGATCTGGGACTGCGCCGGACGTGGTTCCAGGCCCACCCCCACGACCCCCTGCGCCACCACTACGACGTCACCGACCGCCTGAGGGTGGCGGCCATCTCCCGGGGGGCGGTGGCGGTGACCTGGCGCCAGGCCGCTCGGGCCCGTCGCCAGCGTCGTCGCCAGGAGGAGTCCGGTCCCGGCGGCGCTCTACGCTCGCGCCCATGACCACCACCGACGACGCCTCCTCCCCGCGCCACGCCGCCGCCGCCCTGCTCGTCCTGGGGGCCGCCACATTGGGTGAGAGCGGTGGCCGCCCCATGCGACCCCGCATCCGGGCCGTCTGGAAGGGGGCGAGGATCAGTGCCCCCGCCTATCCGGTGCGCTGCACGCCCGGGGACAACCTGGCCATCCACGTGGCCGTGGCCACGGCGCCGCCGGGCCACGCGCTGGTCGTCGACGTGGGTGACGAGGAGGAGTTCGGCTACTGGGGCGAGGTCCTCACCACGGGCGCCCAGGCCCGCGGGGTGGCCGGGCTCATCATCGACGGCGGGGTCCGTGACACGGCCGCCCTCGAGGCGCGGGGGTTCGCCGTGTTCTCCACCACGGTGGCCCTGCGCGGCGCGGCCAAGCAGGCGAAGGGGTCCGTGGGGGCTCCGGCCACCGTGGGCGACGTCGAGGTCTGCTTCGGCGACTGGGTGGTGGGCGATGCCGACGGCGTGACGGTGATCCCCGGCGCCGCCCTGGACGACGTCCTGGCCGCCGGGCGGGCCCGGGAACAGAAGGAGGAGGGACTGTTCGCCGCCCTCACCGAGGGAGCCACCACCGTGGACCTCCTCCACCTCGACCCCTCACCGGTGGACGTCAGCTGACGAGGTTCGTCGGCCGCGATCCGTCCAGCACGGCGCAGACGCCGTCGCACGCCATCTGGGCCATCCTGGCCCGCGTGGCCTGGGTGGCACTGCCGATGTGGGGCAGCAGCACCGTCCGGGGGGCGTCGAGCAGGCGCGGATGGACCCGGGGCTCGCCTTCGTAGACGTCGAGCCCGGCGGCGAAGATGGTCCCGGCGTGCAGGGCGTCGGCCAACGCTTCCTCGTCGACCACCGGTCCCCGTGCCGTGTTCACCAGGACCGCCCCGCGGCGCATGAGCCCGAGCTCGCGCCCACCCACCAGGTGGCGGGTCGAGTCGTTCAGGGGGACGTGGAGGCTCACGATGTCGGCCTCGGCCAGCAGGGCGTCGAGCGAGGCGGTGTACCCGGGTACCGAGGTGTCACGGCGCGTGTGGTGCAGGACCCGCATCCCGAAGCCGGCGGCACGCCGGGCCACGGCGGCGCCGATGCGGCCGTAGCCGACGAGGCCGAGGACGGCACCGTGGACGTCGCGCCCCAGGTACTGGTTTATCCCCCATCCCCCCCAGGTCCCCGCCCGCAGATCGCGTTCGGCGTCCCACACCAACCGCGACGCGGCCAGGATGAGAAGGAAGGCGAGGTCGGCCGTGGTCTCGTCGAGCACGCCCGGCGTGTTGCAGACGTCGACCCCGAGGCGACGGGCGGCGGCCACGTCGATGTTGTCGTAGCCGACGGCCACGTTGGCCACCACCTTCAGGCGACCGGCGGCCCCGGCGGTGAGGACGGCCTCGTCGACCCGGTCGGTGAGCAGGCACACGGTGGCGTCGACGTCGGCCACGGCGGCGACGAGCTCGTCATGGGAGAACGGGGTGTCGTCGGCCCGTTGCACGATCTCGTGGCCGCGCGCCACCAGAGGATCGAGACCACCGTCGGGCAGGATGCGGGTGACGAGGACGCGGGCCACGTACCTGCCATCAGTGGGTCGTGTAGTCGATCGGCCCCGCATCCTTCACACCCACGGCGAAGCAGAAACAGTGGATGGGGGCGTGGTCGCCCACCGGGCGCAGGCTGTGGACCTTATCGGGCGGGATGTGGACGAGATCGCCCTGGGCCACGGGTCGCTCCTCGTCCTCGATGGTCATGATGCCCCGGCCGGTCATCACGTAATAGAACTCGTGGGTGGGGTGCGAGTGGGGGAACACCTGCCCGCCCCCGGGCACCTCGAATTCGTTCACCAGCTCGAGATAGCCGCCGTCAGTGATCTCCTTCATCTCCCGGGCGTTCACGAGCCACCACACGGGCACGGTGCCGTTGTGCTCGACGACCGGTTCGGTGTCCTCGATACTACGGACGTCCATGACGTTGCCTCCTGGCCCGGGACGTGTCAGCCTCCCTAGACTGACGGCGACGTCAGCGTAGATCAAGGGAGATCGGGGCCGTGACCGACATCGCCAGGAGCATCGAAGCGCAACCGCTCACGGCCGGAGCGTGGGCCCCTTTCGGTTGGCTCCCCGTGACCGACACCGATCCCGACGACGGCGACCACCGCCTGACCTACGAGTGGAACGACGTCCACCTGAACATCATCTCCCACGCGCCGCAGGAGATCGTCCGGACGTCGCAGGGGCTCCTCTGCGACGTCCTCTACCGTCACGACACCCACACCCAGGCCCTCCTCGTTCTGGACGTCGCCTCGGTGATCGCCGTGGCCCCGGCCGATGTCACCTTCGATGCGCCGGCCGACCTCGACACCGTCCGCGTCTTTCTCCTTCAGCCCCTCGATCGGTTCGTCCTGCACCGGGGGACCTGGCACTGGGGGCCGTTCCCCCTCGGCGACCGCCCGGTCACCTTGTACAACGTCCAGGGCCTGCGCTACGCCGAGGACAACGCCAAGGTCGATCTGGCCCAACGCGCCCTGGCCGTCGAGGTGCTGGTGGCGCCGTAGGGGGAGCTCCGGCCCGGTCGGGGATGAGCGTCAGCGGGGCCCGGTGCGGGCATGATCAGGGGGTGCCGGGAGACGATCCGGGATCCAGGTCCGACCACGCCGACGACGGCGACGATCTCATCGGGCGCCTGCTGGTGGCCTCACCGCGCCTGGGTGATCCGAACTTCGAGCGCTCCGTGGTCCTCCTGCTCGACCACGGCCCCGACGGAGCCCTCGGGGTGGTGCTCAACCGGCCCACCGGGCTCCCGGTCGACGAGATCCTCGACGTCTGGCGCGACCAGGCCCTGGCCGCCCCTCCCGGAGTGGTCTTCCGTGGCGGCCCCGTCTCACCCGATGCCGTCATCGGATTGGCCCGGACCGAGGTGGCCGACGCCGACGACTCGCAGTGGCGTCTCGTCCTCGACGGTGTGGGGACCGTCGACCTCGCCGTGGCCCCCGAGGAGCAGCCGGTGCCCGTGGCCGGTGTCCGCATGTTCGCCGGCTACTCCGGATGGTCACCCGACCAGCTCGAGGACGAGCTGGCCGAGGGCGCCTGGATCGTTCTCGACGCCGTCGTCGCCGATGTCTTCACCTCGGAGGCCGAGGCGCTGTGGCACGACGTCCTCCAGCGCCAGGGGGGGAAGCTGGCGCTCCTCGCCGCCTACCCCCCGCATCCGTCGGTCAACTGAGGTTCCCCGGAGTTCCGCACCGGCGCGCTGGAGGTCCGTCAGCCGTTCGGCATCCCCACGGCGCGCAGCGAGCCCTCGGTTCGGGTGGTCGCCGACTCCAGGGCGACGTGGACGCCGTCGGGAAGGCGGCCCGGGTCGGCCAGCAGGGTGCGCAGGGCGTGGATCACGGCCCGCGCCCCGATCGACGGCATGCCCCGTGTGCGCTGGGCCAGGACCACGTGACGCGGCGGGAGGTCGTCGACGCCGATCGACCGGAACCGCGGCCGCAGGTGTGGGGGGACGGCGGTGGCGGGGAGGACGGCCGGCCCGTAACCCTCGAAGGTCAGCGAGGCCAGCAGGCGGACCCCGTCGAGTTCGGCCCGGGGTCGCAGATGGACACCGGCCGGCCTGACGGCGGCGTCGATCTCGGCCCGGAAGGCCGTTCCCGGGGCGGGCAGGAGCAGCTCGAACCGGCCGAGGTCGGACAGGCCGATGCGGGTGATCCCCACGAGGGGGTCGTTGTCGATGGGGACCACCAGGACGAGATCCTCGTCGAAGAGTGACTCGAAGGTCAGGTCACGCCCCGGCACCGGGAGCGTGAGGACGGCCATGTCGAAGCGTCCGGCGGCCAGCTGGGGCTCGAGGCTCGAGGTGATCCCCTCGGCCACCACCAGGCGGAGATCGGGGTGCTTCACCGAGAGGTCGGCCAGGAGCACCGGCGTGATCCAGCGGGCCATGGTGCCGATCATGCCGATCCGGACCGTCCCGCCCACCTCTTCCCGTAAGGCCCCCAAGTCGGCGGTGACCGCTTCGATCTCACCCACGATCCGGTAGGCGCGCGCCGCCACGACCTCGCCTTCGGCCGTGAGCCGACCGGCGGTGCGGTCCACCAGGGTGGTCCCCAGCTCCTTCTCGAGCCGGGCCACATGGGCCGAGACGTTGGACTGGACGGTTCCCAGGGCATCGGCGGCACCGGAGAACGAGCCGTGCTCGGAGACCGCCAACAGAGCCCTCAGGTGCCTGATTTCCATCTTGAATAGAGATACCATAAATCTGTATTAGCTGTTTGACTGATTGTTGGGGAAAGCGCAGAATGTCGTTGGACCCCAGGGCTGGACACCCCCCCCGCCATCCCTGTCGAGTCGGTGCGAAGGGATCGGATCTTCCCCCGTCCGGTCCCTTCGCCGCGTCCGGGGCCCGTCTTTCAGGCTTTCGTCCGTGGTCCCGGCGGTAACGTCTCGGTCCATGGTGACCGCTCGCCGCACGGGGATGCCACGGACACCGACCGCCACCGCCGGCCGTCGGGACGCCCCCGGACCGGCCGGAGGCGTCACCGGCGCCGCCGGGTCCGGGGAGGCCGTCTTCGTCGACCTCGACCGGACCCTTCTGAAGGGGCCCAGCGGGCTGGTCCTCGGTGCCGCCATGCGGGCCGAGGGTCTCCTCGACGGCCGCCCCTCGCTGCCCGGAGAGAGTCTTCTCTACCGGCTCTACGACCTCCAGGGCGAGAGCCTGGCCTTCATGGCCATGGTGCGGGCCGCCCCTCGCTTCACGAGCGGCTGGGACGTCGACGCCGTGCGGCGCGCCGGTGAGCGCGCCGCCTCCGAGCTGGCCGAGCTGGTCCAGCCCTATGCCCCGGCCGTCCTGGCCGGGCACCGGGCCGCCGGTCGCCTCCTGGTCCTGGCCACCACGTCGCCCGTCGACCTGGTGGCCCCGTTCGCCGAGCTGGCCGGCTTCGACGACGTCATCGGCACCCGGTACGCCCGCCGCGACGGTCGGTACACGGGCGGGATCGACGGCGACTTCGCCTGGGCCACCGGCAAGCTGGCCGCCGTCCGGCGCTGGGCGACAGCGTCCGGCGTCGATCTGACCAAGAGCCACGCCTACTCGGACAGCGTCTTCGACGTCCCCCTGTTGCGCACCGTGGGTCATCCCCACGCCGTGAACCCCGACCGCCGTTTGCGCCTTCTGGCCACCGTGCAGCGCTGGCCCATCGAGCACTGGGACCGCCCGCCCGGGGTCCCCAAGATGGTGGGGATCGAGCCGTACCACCTCCTGCGTCCCTTCGTCCGCCCCGAGGCGTTCCCCTACGCCCGTTTCGACATCGCCGGCCTCGAGAACATCCCGGCACGCGGGCCCGCCCTTCTCGCTTCCAATCACCGCAGTTACTTCGACGTCGTCGCCCTGGCCATCGTGGCCGCCCGTCTGGGACGTCCCGTCCGCTTCCTGGCCAAGCGCGAACTCTTCGACGCCCCCGTGGTGGGACAGCTGGCGCGGGCGCTGGGCGGGATCCCTGTCGATCGCGGCAGCGGGTCGGACCAGCCGCTGCGCGATGCCCAGCGGGCCCTCGAGGCGGGCGAGCTGGTGGTGATCCTGCCCCAGGGCACCATCCCCCGGGGCGAGGCCTTCTTCGACCCCGTCCTGCGGGCCAAAACGGGGACGGCCCGCCTGGCCGCCATGACGGGCGTCCCGGTCGTTCCCATCGGCCTGTGGGGGACCGAGCGCGTCTGGCCCCGGTCGGCCCGGGTGCCCACCATGACCACGTTCACCGACCCACCGCTCGTCCGGCTGCGGGTGGGTCCCCCGGTGCGGCTCGGACTCGAGGACGCCGTGGCCGACAGCGCCGCCGTGATGGCCGCCGTCGTCGCCCTCCTCCCGGACGAGGCGGCCGTGAGGGTCCGTCCCTCGGCCGAGGAGATGGCCAGGACCTTCCCGCCCGGGCACCGTCCTACGTGAGCGGGGGGCCGGGAGCCGGCGGGTTCGCGCCGATCCGGGCCCGCCTGCCGGCCCGGGAGCGGTTGGCCCGCCGGGCGGCGCTGGCGGTGAGCGCGGCGTCGCGGCGACTCGGACGCGGCGGCGGTTCCGTCATCGGCGGACGGATCGGTCTGCTCCTGGCGCCCGACCTCCTCGGCTTGCTGGCGGCGGACCGGCGGGTGGCCCTGGTGAGCGGGACCAACGGCAAGACGACGACCACTCACCTTCTGGCCGCCGCCCTGGGCGGCGCTCCGTCGGTGGCCACGTCGAGAGCGGGCGCCAACATGCCCCCCGGACTGGTCGTGGCCCTGGCCGAGTCGCCGCCGGGGGCACCGGCCGTCCTCGAGGTCGACGAGGCCTACCTCGACGCCGTGGCGGGGGCGGTGGCGCCGCAGGTGGTGGCCCTGCTCAACCTGTCGCGCGATCAGCTCGACCGCGTGGGCGAGGTCCGGATGACGGCGAACCGCTGGCGCCACGCCCTGTCCGGTCTCGAGACCACCGTGGTGGCCAACGCCGACGACCCCCTGGTGGTGTGGGCGGCCGGCGCCGCCCGCAAGGTGGTCTGGGTGGCGGCCGGCCTCCTGTGGCAGGGCGACGCCGTCGGCTGCCCGGCCTGCGACGGGCAGATCGTCTTCCCCGGTCCGGACCCGGCGTCCGAGGGATGGTCGTGCCCGTGCGGCTTCTCCCGTCCCCATCCCGACGCCCGCGTGGCGGGCCACGAACTCGTCACCGCCGACGGACGGCACCTTTCCCTGGATCTTCGTCTGCCGAGCCGCGCCAACCGCGCCAACGCCGCCGTGGCGGCCGTCGCCGCCGGTGTCCTCGGGGTGGACGAAGCCGGCGCCTTGCGGTCCATGGCGCCGGTCACCGACGTCGAAGGCCGCTTCGCCACGGTGACCCACGGCGCCGTGACGGCCCGTCTGCTGCTGGCCAAGAACCCGGCCGGATGGGCGGAGCTCCTCGACATGCTCGCCGGCGGGACCGATCCGGTGGTGATCGGAATAAACGCCCGGACCGCCGACGGCCACGACCCCTCCTGGTTGTGGGATGTCGCCTTCGAACGCCTGGCCGGCCGGACGGTCGTGGCCACCGGCGACCGGCGCGGCGACCTGGCCGTGCGCCTGCGTTACGCCGGGGTGGCCCACATGACGGTCCCCCGACAGATCGACGCCCTCGGTGCGTCGGGGGCCGACCGGGTGGAGTACGTGGGGAACTACACCGCCTTCCAGGACCTCCGCCGAGCTCTGGCCCGGGGTGACGACGCCGGGGCGTCGACCGGTCCGGTGGTGCCGGCGCTCCCGGTGCCCACGGCGACGGCGTCGTCGCACGGCGGCCCCTCCGTCCTCCGGGTGGTCGTGATCTACCCCGATCTCCTCGGCACCTACGGTGACGCCGGCAACGGCCGGGTGCTGGCCGCCCGCGCCGCCTGGCGGGGCATTCCGGTGGAGCTCGTTCTGGCCCTGTCGGATTCCGAACTCCCGGCCGGTGGCGACATCTACTGTGTCGGCGGCGGTGAGGACGGTCCCCAGGTCCAGGCGGCCGAACGGCTGGCCGCCGGAGTCCTGCACCGGGCGGTGGCCGGGGGCGCCACCGTCCTGGCCGTCTGCGCCGGATACCAGATCATGGGCTCCTCGTTTCCCGGTCCCGACGGGGGTCCCCACGACGGCGCCGGTCTGCTCGACGTCGTCACCGAGAGGGGCGCGGGGCGGCGTGCCGTCGGTGAGCTCGTGGCCGACCCCCTCGCCCTCCCCCCCGGGGTGGCGGAAGCGGAGGGACTGCCCCCCGGGCTGCGGCTCGATCGGCTCACCGGCTTCGAGAACCACGCCGGGGTCACGCGCATCGGCCCGTCGGCGCGCCCGCTGGGGCGTGTCGTCACCGGGGTGGGCAACGGCGCCGGATCGGGAACCGACGGGGCATGGTCGGGGCGGATCATCGGGACCTACCTGCACGGTCCGGTCCTGGCCCGCAATCCCACCCTGGCCGACACCCTTCTCGCTCTGGCCACGGGAACGGCGCCGGCCCCTCTCGACGACGGGGAGGAAGAGGCGCTGCACGGCGAACGTCTCCGGGCCGCCGCCGGCGCCGGCCCTCGTCTTCTCCGGACGCGGCGCTCGTGACGGCCCTTACCGGGGTCTACGCCGCCGCCACCGATTGACAGCCGTCACCGACAGCCGTCGCCGACTCACAGCGGTCACGACTGGCGATCAGCGGCCCGACACCGCCCAGCGGCCGTCGTCGTCCTCGCCGGTCTCGGCGGGGTCGGGTCCGAGGGCCCACGCCCGGCGCCATGCCGCGGCGTCGGGTCCGCGCGGTGACGGGGTCGTCCCGGCGGCCGCCCGCCGGCGGGCTGTCCACCAGTCGGTGCGGCCTTCGTCGGCCATGGTGGCGAGCGTCGTCTCGATACGCGTCCCGAAACGGCGGGCGTCCTCGCCCTCGGCGGGGGAGAGCTGCGTGGCGAAGGTGATCCGGGTCCGGTGGCGCCGCAGCCGCCCGCCGTCCTTGGGCAGGATCCGCCAGGTGCCCTCGATGTGGACGGGGACAACGGGCCGGCCCGTCCGCCGGGCCAGATAGGCCGCTCCGCCGCGGAACTCCTGGAACCAGCCGTC
Source organism: uncultured Acidimicrobiaceae bacterium (assembly GCA_963800065.1). Taxonomy (GTDB): domain Bacteria; phylum Actinomycetota; class Acidimicrobiia; order Acidimicrobiales; family UBA8190; genus CAWJFJ01. Next base: position 594,493 of record CAWCZO010000008.1, read on the forward strand.
GGGGGAGCGCCCGCCCTCGGGGAAGATGATCAGGTTCCATCCCTCCTCGATGAGACCGGCGGCGGTGTCGGCCGACTTCCGGTTCACCTTGTGCCGCTCGATGGGGATGGCCCCGAGACCGAGGGCGAACAGATGTGCCTTCCAGCGGCGGTCGAAGAAGTAGTCCGCCGCCCCCACCACCACCGCCTTGTGCCGGAATCGTCGGGGCAGGATGGCGAGCAGGAGGCCGGTGTCGAGGTGGCTGGCATGGTTGGCCACGAAGATGGCGGGGGGATCGACCAGCTCCAGCATCTCGGCCCCCCGCACCTCGGGGGAGGCGACGGCGTGGGCCAGGGGACGGGTCACGTTGTCGAGCAGCATGGCCCGCACCAGGCGGGCCGGATAGCGGCGCGACCACTCGGTGTCGTAGTCGACACCGAGCTTCCGGTCGGCGGCGTCGCGCTCGACGCCGCCGGGCCAGTGGGGCGACGACCACGGGAACCGGGCCCGTGTGACTGCCATCACGACACGTCCGCCATGAGCAGCGGCGGGGAGTGCAGATGGGTGAGCGACGGATCGCGCCCCACGACGTCACCGGCCAGCTCCAGGGCGTCGGCCATGGTGGAGGCCGGCGTGAAACCGAGGCGCCGCACGGCGGCCCGGTCCCCGCCCACCACGATCACCCCGCCCAGGTGCTCCAGCGCGTGCGCGCACCAGTACCACATGTAGAAGGGATGGACGCCGTGATAGGCGTTCCCGGTGCGGTAGAGGTGGACGTACCAGGGGTCGGTGGCGTAGGCCTCCTCGTATTTCCCCACCTCGGCCGGGTCCGTCGTCTCCGACAGGACCTGCTCGAAGAAGTCGATGTAGCTGGGATGGTGCCCGGGATGGAAGGCCCACGGCGTCGGATGGCTCATGATGACCACGCCGCCTTCCCGGACCAGAGGCCGGCCCCGGTACATGTTGAAGAAGTAGCCGAGCCCCAGACAGGCCACCAGGATGGGATTCATGATCGAGTTCACGTTGTAGGGGCAGATGAAGGGGAGTCCCAGGGTGAGGACGTCGGTCTGACCCTCGACGGAGACGAGCTGCTGGGCGTAGACGTTCTCGGTGGTCCGGGCGTGCACGGCTTCCACCTCTCCCGCCTGCACGCTGGTGATCCGGTAGGGCGAGCGCACGGAGTGGAAGATCTGTCGGGCCAGGCGGTCGGGCGTGCGGGCCAGCGCCGCCGACGTGGCCACGAAGGCGGTTCGGTCGCGCGCCGACCACTCCCATTCGCGACGCTGGAGGAACCGCAACTGGGGTGGGAAGGTGTCGGTGTTGAGGTTGGTCTCGATCTGGAAGACCTTCACCCCGGCGTCGGCGATCAGCCGACCCATCCGCCAGTTCGACGAGTGCAGCTCCGAGCGGTGCTGGTCCATGAAGGAGCGGCTGTGCTGCATCGTCTTGGCGTTGTGGTGGTGCCGGAGGCTGCGGTAGCTGGCCAGGCCCGTGGCCACCGACTTGTGACCGCCGTCCATGGCCACCAGGTTGATGTTGACGTAGACGAGGAGGTCCGACGTGGCCGCCCTCTTGTTGATCTCGACGTCCTCGCCGTGATCGGTGAGTCCCAGATGGACCAGGTTCTCGGGGTCCTCGGCGTCGTGCTGCTGGAGAAGCCCGTGCGGCTCGAAGGCGTCGTAGATGCGGTCACCCACGGCGTGGCGCAGCTCCGCCTCGGTCAGCCGGCGGTGCAACGCCAGGGCACAGATGAGGACCACGTCGTCGACCCCGGCCTCGGCGGCGAGGTCGAGGACCTGCTCGATCACCAGCTGGCGGGCGTCGGGGCTGCGCATGGGAGGCAACGGCAGCGACACGTCGTCGAAGGCGATGGTGAGGCGCATCCCCGGACGCAGCAGCGCCGGCAGCGGCTCGGCGTCGCCGAGGGGATGGAGCAGGGCGTGGCGGATGGTCCCCACCGGATCGGTCAGAGGATCGAGCGGCTCGGGCGGGTACAGCACCCGACTGCCGGTGGGCAGGCGTTCCAGACGGAAGCTCTCCCCGTGCCAGAACATCGTGGGCGGGGTCGATCGGTCGACCTCGAGGACGAATCCCGGTCTGGGGCTCATCAGGTCAGTCCTTTCCGGCGGCGGGGGTACAGCTCGAAGACGACCTTCACGGCGCCCCGGCGGCCGGCCGCTCCGGCGTGGGCCACGGCCTCCTCGAAGCGCTCCAGGGGGTAGCGGGCCGAGACCAGGCGCCCGAGACGGGCGGCGGCCACGACCTCCATGGCGATGTCGAAGGTCCGCCGGACCGTCTGCCCCGACCGCTCGGAGCCGTAGGCGTAGGCGCCGGCCAGGGACACCTCGCGGTGCCACAGCGGAGCCAGGTCGACCGACACCCTCCCGGGCATCCCCACCAGGACGATCCGGCCCCGGGGCCGCACCATGGCCAGCGACTGGGCCAGCGAGTCGGCGCTCCCCACACAATCGACCACCACGTCGGCCCCACCGGTCAGATGACCGGACGTGGTGAGCGAGCGTGACCGGCGCCGGACGGCCCGGGTCAGCTGCGGCGGGGTCACGGCCAGGTCGGCCCCCAGTTCCCCGGCCAGATCCCGCTGGTGCGCGTACTTGGCTCCCACCAGCAGTGCGCCGGGGGTAGCCAGTTGCCGCAGGGCCGCCGTGGTGGTGAGCCCCACCGTCCCGCCGCCCAGAACGGCGACGGTCTCCCCCGGTTCGACGCCACCGGCCAGAGCGGCGTGCACGGCGCAGGCCGTCGGTTCGATCATCACGGCGTCGTCGTCGGAGAGGGAGTCGGGGACGCGATGGAGCTGGCTCCGGTGAGCGACGAGCCCGGCATGCGACCACCCGCCACCGGTGTCGGCGCAGAAGCCGATCTGCAGTCCGGGTGCGAGGTGCCCGAAGGCCACCCGCTCGCACCCGCCCACGCGGCGCTCGGCACAGGCCGAGCAGGGGGGCTCGATCCCGCGGGCGGTACACCCGAGGACCGGCTCCACCACCACCCGGGTGCCCGCCGCCAACGGTTCGTCACCGGCACCGTCACCGGCCCTGTCGCCGTCACCCTCCTCCACCACACCGACGACCTCGTGGCCGGGGACGAAGGGAAAGCTCACGATGTCCTCGAAATACCGTGAGCTGCGCCCGTCCAACGTGGCCAGGTCCGACCCGCAGATCCCGGCCAGGAGGGGTCGCACCCGGTACCAGTCGGGAGCGGGCAGTTGGGGGGCGTCGACCTCGGTGAGACGCAGCGGCCCCACCGCCGCGCTCGTCCCCGAGCCGCCGATGGACGAGACCAGGCGGGCGGCGGCGAACCGGGGGAGGCTCCGCTCGACCACGAGACCCTTCACCGGTCACCCGCCGACGCCGACCCCGATCCGGCCGACCCCGATCCGGCCGACAGGGTGTCGAGGGCGCCCTCGAGGCGGGCCCACCAGCGCGAGACGCCGTGATCGAGGGGTCCCATGGGCAGGACGGGGCGGCCGCCCCCACCCCCCGCCTTCTCCCAGTGCTCCACGTGCCACCCCCGGCGCCGGGCTACGGCGGCCAGGCGCGCCTCGGGGTTCACCGCCACCGGGAACCCGACGCACTCGAGCAGGGGCAGGTCCGACGTCGAGTCGGCGTAGGCCACGGACTCGCCCAGGTCGATGCCCGTGTCCGCCGCGTACTGGGCCAGCACCAGAGCGCGCGCCTCACCGGTGGGGGGGCGACTGTCGAGCCGACCGGTGAACCGTCCGGCCCCGTCGACCCCGAGCGAGGCGCACACCACCTCGTCGAACAGTGGTCGCAGAGGTTCGACCACGAAGTCCAGGGCACCGGTGATGAGCACCGTTCGGTGACCGAGGGCACGGTGGGCGCGGACCCGGGCGAACCCGGCCGGGAACGACTTGGTGAGGAGCATCCGGTTGAACAGCTCCCACGAGTCGTGGCGCAACATCTCGGCCGACGCCCCGTCGTAGCGGCGGTAGAAACTGCGGAGGAAATCGCCGCGGTCGCGGCGGTCCAGGGCGAGCAGGGCCGGCGCCTCGCGGAGCAGGCGGGCGGTGAACGTGACGCGCTCGCCGGCGGGGAGATGGCGGCTGGCCAGCCAGGCGTAGGACTCGACGACGTTGGAGGCGATCAGCGTGTTCTCGAGGTCGAAGGCGGCCAGATGCCGGTCGGGCGACAGGATGGCGCTCTCGGACCGGGCCGACCGGCTGACCATGGTGGACTTCGCCGGCGTCGACCGGACGCGGGCGTGGTCGACGACGGACGGGAGATGGACGTCGTGGACGTAGTGGGGCCACATGATGACGCCGGGATCGAAGCAGAAGATCTCCTGCTCGGCCGGCGCCAGCCGCTCCCACAACTGAATGAGACGGTCGACACGGAAGTGCGCCTCGGTCTCGGTGTAGGCGCCGTAGAGCTCGACGTACCCGAGGGCCCGTTCGGCGCGCGTGTGCTGATCTTCGATGCGGGCGGCCAGATCGGCACGCTCCCCCCGCACCGGGAGGACGGCGAGGACGCGCTCGGCCACCGCCAAGGCGGTGGTGGCCCGTCGCAGTTGGCGCTGGACGCGACCGCGTCCGGGGAACGACCACTCGGGGACGACGATCGGTTGCCCGTCGGCGTCGTAGAGAGGGTGCTCGGTGAACCACGACTGCACCAGGTCGACGAGCTGTCCGTAGCGCAGGGGGTTCCGGACGCTCGAGGCCACCTGGTAGACGCTGGCGCCGGCGGGGTCGGGCCCGGCCGCGGCCACGGCCACGATGGCGGCCACCACCAGGTCGACGGGGACGACGTCGACGATCCCCTCGGGGATTCCGGGGAACTCCTTCAACAGCCCCCGGGCGTAGGAGATGATGATCGGCTCGGCCATCCGGAATCCCCGGATCCAGCCCGGCCGGGGTTCGGCCAGGGCCGACTCGATGATCGAGGGGCGGACCACGGTGACGGGGGTCTCGGCGTGGGAGGCGACGAGAGCACGCTCGCCCAGTGCCTTGGTGAAGGCATAGGCATCGGGCCACCCGAGAGCCTGGGCCCGCGACCGACCGGCCTCGACCAGCTGTTTGCGCACCCAGTCGTCGCGCAGCTTCTCGGCCCGTTCGGCCAGGACGTGCGCCCCGGCCGCGCCCAGCTCGGCCCGGGCGGCCTTGGTGAAGCGCCCGAGAGGTCCGGGACGGCGCGACTCGGCCTCGAGGTCGTGGCGCAGGCGTCGCGCCGAATCGATCTCGGCGGCGATGTCGACCTCGGTGGTCACCGTCGTGTGGGTCCGCGCCCTCGCTCCCGAGCTCACCGCCTCGGTGAACAGGGTCTCGGTGGCCTGGCCCTGATGGGTTCCGGCCACGTAGGCGGTCGACACGGTGACGAGGTGGGTGCGGGAACGCCCGGGGCACGTGTCGCGCCGCGTCCCGGCCACGGCCTCGATGGCGGTAGCCACGCGTGACGGCCCCAGGAGGTTGACCTCGACGGCGGTGTCGAGGGGGGCGTCGAAGGAGACGGTGGCCGCCGAATGGACGACGGTGTCGCACGACGCCAGGACACGCCGCCCCTCGTCGTCGAGGCCAAGCCCGTCCCGGCTGACGTCGCCCGACACCGAGACCAGGCGGCGTTCGACACGGTCGGCGAAACCGTCGCCCCACTCGGCGCGCAGGCGGTCGAAGCAGTCGTTGCGGAGGATCTCCCGGGCCGTCCGCTGGGCCGCCGACAGGCGGCGGGTGGGACGGACGAGGACGACGACCTCGCAGTCGGGGACCGAGCGCAGCAGGCGCTCGACCACGGCCGTGCCCAGGAATCCGGTGGCCCCCGTCACCAGGATCCGGGTCCCGGCCAGGCCGGCGGTCACGCCCAGCGCACCCGTCGGCGGCGTCGGCGCCTCGGGGTCTGCGGTCGGCCCCTGGCCACCGTCGTCCACCGGGCTCGGGGGAGGGGTACGCACCTCGGGCACCATCTCTGTCTACCATATGGTAGATGGACGGTGGGAGACGGACGGGGGCGACGGCCGACCGGATCCTGGACGCCGCCCTCGTCTCCTTCGGGTCCCGCGGCTACGAGGCGACCTCCCTCGACGCGCTGGCCGAGGGTCTCGGGATGCGCAAGCAGTCCATCTTGTACTGGTTCTCCTCCAAGGACGTTCTCCTCGAGGCCTTGATCGACCGCTCGGCCGCCGAATTGGCCGGGGCCCTGGAGGCGTCGCTGGCCCGGGCCGGGGGCGGCTGGGCCCGCATCGAGGCCGTGGTCCGGTCGGTGTTCCGCCTGGCCGCTCGCCGTCCCGAGCTGCTCGGACTGGTCCGCGAGGTGGGGCGTCTGGGACCGCCGGCAGCCACCCGACTGACCCTGGCCCTCGACCCGCTCCTGCGTCGGGCCTCGGCCTTTCTCGAGGCCGAGATGGATGCCGGCACCGTGCGCCGGCACGAGCCGCGCCTTCTCCTCCTGGCCATCTACTCGACCGTCATCGGGATGGTCACCGAGGTCGAGGTCCTCCGAGCACTGGGGGAGGAGCCGTCGGCCCGTTCGCTCGTCCGCCGGCGCCAGGAGATCCTGAGCCTGCTGCGCTCGGCTCTCCTGGTGGAGAGCGCCTCCCGGGGGGACCACGCCGCGTAGGCGACCGTCCCCGCCGGACCGTCGTCGGGCTGTCGGCGACCGTTTACGTACCCGGTTGCCGCGGCCGAACCTGCCCGGGCGGCGTGTAGCGCTTGTTGGGCGACGGCCCCGTGGGCTCGGGCTGTTTCTTCGCCTTCCGGCCGCCCCTGGTGCGGGCCGACAGGCGATCGGCCCGGACCCGCCGGCGCGCCTCGGCGGCGTCGCGTCCCCGGACGGCCGGGTCGGGTCGGGTGCGCACCGGGCTCCCCGTCAGGGTGGCGAGCTCCCTCTGCCACTTGAGCACCCGGAAGATCATCCAGACTCCGAGAGCCCAGAAGGGGAGGGCGAAGGGAAAGCCCATGGAGGTGCCGAGGAAGAGTAGGGCGAAGGCCACGAAGGAGCGGCGGCGGTTCCAGGCGGCGAGCGCCACGATGGCCGAGAGCAGTACCCGGGCGCCGCCTTCGAAGAAGACGATGAAGCCCGTGCTCTCGTGACCCTTGGCGTGCAGGGCCGGGTCGAAGTGCACGGCCCCCACCGTGAGCAGGATCCCCACCACCAGTCCCAGACCGGCCGTGGCGTAGGCCAGGACCTGTTCACGGTCGTCGATCTTCTTGATGATCAGGGTGAGCTCTTCCTTGGACATCCCCGACGGAGCGCCGCGTGGCTGTCGCGGTGCGGGCGGCTTCGAGAAGGCGTCGCGGATCCTGCCGCCCGGTGACGACACGGCCGTGCCGGGGGCCAGAACCTCGTCCGGGGCCACCACGCCGTCCCCGGCTCCGCCTCCCGTGGTCCGGCCTCCCCGGGCCGGAGGTGCCGGTGCCGGTTTCGGCGCTTTCGGCTCACGCTGCAGGTTGGGGAGCGAGGCCAGCACACGTTGACCGATCGTCAGCCGGGGGACGTCGCCGTCCCGACCGAGGTCGTCGTCGCCGCTGTCGCCGTTCTCGCTCACCCTCGTCAGCGTAGTCAGCACCACTGCACCGGCCCCACGCGCCGGCCCTCCCGGACGGGCCACCGGCGTCGCCCGGGGGAGTCGTTCAGCCGGGCCCGTCGATGCCGGGCCCCCGCAGGACGAGCCCGGTCCCGAGGTTGTCCTCCGGGGCCACCACCTGAACCCACCCCGGTCCGGGCAGCACGCCGGCCGCCGCTGGCCCCGACCGGTCGTCGGTGACGGCGGCGCCGGACGAATCAGGGGTTCCCGGCGGCCGGGGCAGTTCGAAGGCCAGATGATGGACCCGGCCCGGTCGGGCGCCGAGCCACGTCCGTAGGGCCGATGTGGCGTCCGCATCGGGCGTGGGGCTCACGAGGCGCAGAGCGAGCGGACCGCCCCAGGCCACGTCGACGTACACCCAGGTGCCGTCGGGTCCGACGGAGGGCTCCGTGATCTCGCCGCCGAGCAGGACGTGGAAGAGACCCAGTGCGGCATCGAGATGGCGCACGGCGTGGGTGACGTGGCGGAGAGAGGCGGCCGGGCCCGACCGTCCGGTGGGGAACCCTTCGGGCGGCGGAGATGTCCACTCGAATTCGGCCTGGGCCAGTTGGACGACGACGCCGGTGGCCTGTCGGGGATGGAGGAAGGCCTCTCTCCACTGGGGATCGTCCAACCGCACTCCGATGGGATCGAATCCGGCGCCGCTGACACGGTCAAGGACGGCGCCGATGTCGGGGACCTTGAAGGTCAGGTGATGGGGCCCGGGTCCACTGTGGTCCAGGAAACGCTGGAGGAACGGGTTCGATTCCGGATCCCACGGCTGCAGGACCTCGACCTTGGCCCCGTTGTCGTAGCGGAGCTGGGCAGGGCTGAATCCGCTGTTCACGCCGCCCGAGTGCCACGTCCCGCCCAACTGATGGACGTAGCGCGGCCAGGCGTCGGTCCATCGTTCGACGGCGATGGCGACGTGATCGAGCACGGCCGTGGCGGTGCCGTCGTCGGGCGACGGGGAGGGAGAGCTCATCGACTCCAGGTTGCCGCCTGGGTTCCGGCCCTGTCGACCCGGTCGTTCACGACGCCGGGGACCGAACCGTGCTACGCGTGAGCGCATGGACTTTCGCCGCGTGACCGTGACCGCCCTGGCCGATGACGTCCGGTCCGGTCGCACCGGGGCCAGGGAGCTGGTGTCCCACGCTCTGGCGCGGATCGACACGCTCAACGAAACGGTGAACGCCTTCGTGGCGGTGGACGAGACGACGGCACTGGAGGCCGCCGCGCAGATCGACGACATGGTGGCGGCCGGACGAGATCCCGGGCCGTTGGCCGGAATCCCCATCGGTGTGAAGGACCTGGAGGACGCGGCCGGGTTCGTGACGTCGCACGGCTCGCCCGTCTTCGCCGGCGGCGCGGCCGCCGCCGCCGACTCGTCTCTGGTGGCGCGGCTCAAAGCGGCGGGCTGCGTCGTGATCGGGAAGACGAACACGCCGGAGCTCGGGTGGAAGGGCGACACCGACAACACCGTCTTCGGCCCGACCCGCAATCCGTGGAACCTCGACCACAGTCCGGGTGGGTCCTCCGGGGGCAGCGCCGCCGCCATCGCCTCGGGCATGGTCCCGCTGGCCACCGGTTCCGACGGTGGGGGGTCCATCCGTATCCCCTCGTCGTGCTGCGGCCTGAGCGGCATGAAGCCGTCGCTCGGCCGCGTCCCGTCGGGTGGTTCCGAACCGCCCGACTGGCAGAACCTGTCCACCAGAGGGCCCATGGCCCGCCGCCTCTCCGACGTGGTCGCCGCGCTCGACGTCGTGGTGGGTCCCGACCCCACCGACCTCCGGTCGCTCCCACGTCCGGAGGCCTCGTGGCCCGCCGCCCTGGACGACGCCCAGATGCCGGTTCGGGTGGCCTGGTCCCCGACCCTCGGTTACGCGCCGCTCGACGAGGAGGTCCGCCAGGTCTGCGGGCGCGCCGTGGCGACGCTCGAGTCGCTGGGCGTCGAAGTGGTGGAGATCGAAGCCGTCTTCGACGAGGACCCCGTGAGGGACTGGCTCACGCTGGCCGCCGCCTACAACCTGCGCACGCTCGCTCCCTACCGCGGGACCGAGATGTGGCAACGCATCGACCCTCTCCTGGCCGCCTCGATGGACTGGGCATCGGAACACCTGAGCGTGGTCGAAGTCGTCCGCGCCGAGGACGCCTGCCACCGACTGAACGCCAGGCTGGTGGAGCTGTTCCGCGATGTCCGTCTGCTCGTCACACCCACCTGCGCCGCCCTGCCACCCCCGCGAGCCCTCGAAGCCTCCGGGATGATCAACGGTGTGGTGGACGCCAACTGGGTGCGGTTCACCTATCCGTTCAACATGACACGTTCGCCGGCGGCGACGGTCTGTGCCGGGTTGAGCAGCGACGGTCTCCCCGTCGGGGTTCAGCTGGTGGGTCCCCAGCACGCCGACCTGGTCGTCATCCGGTCGGCCGCCGCGCTGGAGGCCGCCATCGGTTTCGACGAGCTCGCCCCGGTCGGGGCGTGAGGCACCGTATGCCGGTCGTGACATAATCCCAGGGGCGGTACGGGCAGCCGACCGGCGACGACGGACCGTCGGAACAAAGTTGCGGGCGCATAGCTCAGCTGGTTAGAGCGCAGCCTTCACACGGCTGAGGTCGGGGGTTCGAGTCCCTCTGCGCCCACCATTGTCATGTGTCAAGTCATCGGCGAATGACTTGTCCATGATGTGTCAAGACATCGGCGAACTCCAGCCGAGAGTCTGTGGGTGGTAGTCGAGGGCCGGATCGAGGGTCAGTTCCCGCAGCACAACGCCGTCCTCTGACACCACCCGGACCTCGGCATCGGCGATGAAGAGCACCACGGGTTCGCCGGCGAACCTCGCTCCCATGCCGATGTGGCGGAGCCTGGACTGGTAGCGCACGGTGAGCTTGCCGCAGCCGTCCACCACGTCGTGGCGGACGCGGAAGTGCCCACCGGGGCCGCCCACGGGATGGGCCTTGACCCTGGCGTCATAGGCGTCTCTCGGGGTGCGTCGGCCGAGAGAGCGATGGGGACGCTCGGCGTTGTAGTAGGCGACGAAGCGGTCGATCTGGACCTGGAGCTGGGCCAGGGTTCGGGCCCGGGGCTGCTTGGCCAGGTATTTCTTGAGCGTCTGGTGGAACCTCTCGACCTTCCCGCAGGTCTGGGGATGGTAGGGACTGGAGTGCTTGAAGACGACCCCGAGACCCTCGAGCTTGGTCTCGAGGGCCACCTTCCCGCCCCGGTATCTCGCCGTGTACACGCAGCCGTTGTCGGTGAGGAAAGAAGCGGGGACGCCATAGATCTCGGTCGTGTCCTCGAAGACCTGCACCACGTCCACCGCCTTCACCACCTCCAGAGCCACCGAGGCCAGGCACAGCCGGCTGTGGTCGTCGATGATGTTCACGATCTCGGTGTATCTCCCACCGGCGATGGCCCAGTGGGTGACGTCGCTCTGCCAACACTCGTTGGGCAGCTCGGCCTCGAACCTGATGAACGAGGACCGGGGCCTCTTCTGGGGCTGGGGCACGATGCAGCCCCGCCGCCGCAGGATCCGTTGGATGGTGCTCGCCGAGGGGGAGGCGCCGTAGTGGCGCTCCAGGTGGGCGTGGATGGTCTGCGCTCCGGCGTCGAGGCCTTCCTCGGCCAGCTGCTTGCGCAGCAGCACGATCTCGTTCTCGACCTCGGCCCCGAAGGCGGAGGGCGAGGTATGAGGCCGCTTCGAGCGAGGGACGAGGCCCACCTCCCCCTCCGCCCGGTAGCGCTCGAGCAGCCGGTAGATCCAGCTGAAGTGGACCCCGTGGGTGGCGGCCAGCTCGAGGACGGGCCGCCCCTCCCGCAGATGTGCCTCGACCAGGAACCGGGCCTTGTCCACAAGCGAACCTCCCACCTCGGGTTTCGCCTATGTCTTGACACATCAGTGAGCCCGCCTTCGCTTATGTCCTGGTTTCAGACACCTCAGCGCCCACCACCTCAGCGCCCACCTCTGCGCCCACTCGTTGCAAAAAACACAACCTTTCCCCTGTTCGGAGGCCACTTTTCTTGTCCCGTCGCTCAGGCAGGTTCGTTTCGTTATTCAAACCTTCCAGCCTTCATCGAGGTCCAGCCTCGACCAAGCGAGTCTTCCTGGATCTGGTCGGAACAGGCCGCGCGAATATCAATGCGGGTTCGCTCGCAAAGGCATCTTGCAGATCCCCACGCGCAACCGGCGCGTACAGCCCGGGCCACACGAATATATATTGCGCCCGGTATCTACCAATTGCCGTGTGAGCACCTGAGCCGCGACCCTGTCGCCTCCTTCACTCTCCGTCGGCGGGGGCCGTCAAGGCGAACGCCTTCGCCCACCGGTAGTCGGCCTTTCCGGTCGGCGAGCGCGTGATGGCATCGGTCGCCACGATTTGCCGTGGGACTTTGTATCCGGCCAATTGACCTCGGCAGGAGGTGCGCAATGCCTCGCCGTCGAGTTGGCACCCCGCGCGGCTGGACCACTGCCACGACTCGCTCGCCGTAGCGTTCGTCAGGCAACCCCACGACGACGACGTCTTCGACGTCATCGAAGTTCTTCATGACGGATTCCACCTCGTCGGGGAAGACCTTCTCCCCACCGGTGTTGATGCAGAGCGAGTCCCGACCGAGAACGACGATCGCACCATCGGCGTCGACCGTGGCCATGTCGCCCGGAAGTGCCCAACGTTTGCCTCCTGTCTCCACGAACGTGGCCGCCGTCTTCGCGACATCACCGAGATACCCGATGGGAATGTGGCCGCTCGCGCGCCAGGCGGCCCACGATGTCTGAGCCGGGGACCACTGGCCGAAGCTCGTCATCGAGGACATCGGTGATTTCGTCGATATGCAGGCGTGGCGCGCCATAGGGGTCGTCGTCGGGAGCCCGCCCACCTAGCTGCCCGGTTTCTGAGGAGCCGAAGGCATCGGCCACGATGCGGCCTGGGAGCAGCTCGGCCAAGCGACGCTTGGTCGACGGGGAGAGCACGGCGCCGCCAGAGCCCACGGCCACGAGCGACGAGACGTCGTAGTCGTCCGGATGAGCATCGAGTTCGTTCAGGAGGGGCCGGACCATGGCGTCGCCGACCACGACGAGGATGTTCACGGCTTCTGTGCCCACCAGGTGCCAGGCCGCGGCAGGGTCGAAGCGCCCACCAGGCAGCGTCACGAGCTTCCCACCGCCGAACAGAACGGTGAACGCCAGCCAGTGGGCACTCGCATGCATGAAGGGTGGGGCGGGAAGTGCTGTCATGCCCGGTCGCATTACCCTCGCTGCGAGCTCCTCAGGGGACCCGATGACGTTGCCGAGGTGCAGAGCGTCGCCGCCACCCATGGCGGCAAAGAAGATGTCCTCATGGCGCCACAGCACCCCCTTCGGCATGCCCGTGGTCCCGCCCGTGTAGACGCAGTAGACGTCGTCTGCCGAGCGCAACGCGAAATCCCGAGAATCCATAGCAGACGCCAGGGTGCGCTCATAGTCGTCCCCGAGCTCCGACTCGCCAGTGTCGTCGCGGACCTCGAGGAGCGTCCTGCGCTCGGGCATGGCGGCCTGGGCGTCGGTGACCGCTGGGGCGAATCGGCTATGGAAGATCAGCCCGACGAGCCCGGCATCCTGGTAGAGATAACGGAGCTCGGAGGCGACGTACCGGTAATTGACGTTCACGGGGACGGCGCGAATCTTGAAGCAGGCGAGCATTCCCTCGAGGTACTCGGTACCATTGGCCAGCTGCAGACCAACCCGGTCACCTGGCCCGACGCCTGCGCTCAGGAGATGGTGCGCCAGCCGGTTTGCCCGACCTTCGAGCTCGGCGTAGGTGAGCCGACGGTCGTCTGCAGCCATCGCGGCCTGATCGGCGACGACGTCAACCACGCTCTCGAAGAGGTCGGCCAAATTGAAGTCCATCCTGGCTCTCCCTTCCCGGTCGCCCCACGTTCATCTTCTTCGGCGTAGTATGGCCCGGAGGGCTGGAGTGCCGCCGGAGGGGGGCCCGTGGAGCACGACCAGTGCACCGTGGACAGAGCAGAGGCGTCGGGTGAGGCCGCGGCTGACGGGGGGGTACTGCCCGACTTGGCGCGCCAAGGACCACCGTCACTGGCCGAGCGTGTGGTTGCGCCATATCGCTCGGCCATGAAGTTCCTGGGGCGACGAGCGCTCGCCCGAGCCACCCTCGCCGTGCCCCGCACCCTGCGCTTTGTCACGACGACGCTGATGAGCGGCGAGGTGTGTGACGCAGTGCCGGCGCCACACCTGTCGTTGGCGTTGGCGGGCGGTGTCGCCATGGACGAGGCCTTGGTGGCCATGGCCATGGCGCCCAGCCGGTTTCCTCGCCGGGCCGACTTCGCTCGAGTGAGCGGCGAGCTCGCCGATGCCAGGCGGATGTTCTCGCGCCGGGGTTGGATCGCTCGGCCCACCTCGTATCACCGCACCCCGCCGCCCCTCACCCAAAAGGACGTCCAGATGAAACGTGGATGGGCGCTCGGCCTGCACTACGAACGGATGACCTACGACAGTGAGTTCTCGACTCGCGCCGGCGAGTCCGGCGGCGAGCGGTGGGCGGCCTACGAGCCCAACCGCCGGGCGACCGCAACCATTCTCCGTCACAGCGGCGGGCCTCGGCCATGGGTGGTGTGCGTGCACGGGTTCTGTATGGGCTACCCCTTTATGGACTTTAGGGGCCTACACACCGCCACGCTGCATCGTGCACTTGGCCTCAACGTCGCTATGCCTGTGCTGCCGTTGCATGGACCGCGCAAGGTCACAGTTGTGAGCGGCGAGCCTTTCCTCTCCTTTGACATGATGAATACCGTGCACGGGTTGACACAGGCAGTGTGGGACATCCGACGTCTTGTATCGTGGATCAGGGCTCAGGGAGCGACGTCGATCGGACTATACGGAGTGTCACTCGGCGCTTACGTCGTCTCCCTCCTGGCCGGGATCGAAGAAGGACTCGACGCCATCGTGGCCGGCATCCCAGTAGCGAACTTCCCGGCGCTTTTCCATGAGCACAGCCCCGTCCATATCCGAGCGCGATCGATCGAGCACCGGATCATGGGGGGCGTCGCCGAGGACGTATTCCGGGTGGTGTCACCGATGAGCTTCGAATCGAAGGTGCCGCACGACCGGCGTTACATCTTCGCTGGCTATGGTGACCGCATGGCCTTCCCGGAGCAGGCCCGCATGCTGTGGGAGCACTGGGACAAGCCGCGTATCAGCTGGTACTCAGGAAACCATGTGGGCTACTTATGGTCACGCCAGGTGGAGGCGTTCCTTGGCGAGGCGCTGGCAGCGTCCGGCCTCAGCTACACCCGCGCCGCCACTGAGGGCTGAACGTTGGAGCCGATGGTGGGGCTGGATGCCAAGTTCCTGTACTCGGAGACGCGCACTACCCACATGCACACCTTGAAGGTGGCGGTGTTCGACGTGTCGGGGCTTGCCGACGGATATTCATACGACGAGATCGTGGAGCTCTTCGGCCACCGGCTCAACCGACTCCCCCCATTTCGTCGACGGGTGGTGTCGGTCCCATGGGGACTCGGGCACCCGGTGTGGGTCGAGGATGCCGACTTCGACCTGCGAAGACATATCACCCGCCGCCTCGCCAGCGAGCCGGGAGGAGACCGTGAGCTTGCTGCAGTGGTGGCCGACGTGGCGAGCCGACCACTGCCCCGAGATCGTCCGCTGTGGGAGATTGTCGTAGTCGACGGATTGGCTGACGGTCGGCTCGGCGTCGTCGCCAAGGTGCACCACGCCGTGGCCGATGGCGCCGCCACCGTTGCCCTCTTGCAGAGCGCACTGGACCCCCGCGCCCCGGTGCACGAGTGGCGCCCTGAGATGTTCCCGACGAAGCCCCAGCTCCTGAGGCTGGCCGCACGTGGCCACGCGACGCGCCTACGTCAACTACCCCGATTGGCCACGCGCTCAGTGCGGGGATTGCGCCAGTCGGAGGCCAAGCGACGCGCGTCCGAGGCAAAGCCACCACTGCCGTTCGACACGCCGAAGACTCCGTTCAATGTCTCGCTCACTGAGGAGCGGACGTACGCGATGACGACTCTCGCGCTCAAGGACTTTAAGGCCATCCGCGAGTCGAGCGGTGTGACTTTGAACGACGTCTACCTGGCGGTGTGCGCCGGTGCAGTCCGCGCTTACTTAGCCGCCTTGGGGGCGTTGCCCGCCCGCCCGCTGGTGGCGAGCGTTCCGGTCTCGACAGGTTCGAGTGCCACGACTCTTGGCGGCAATCACGTCGACAACTTGTACGTGTCGATCGGGACTGACATCGCCGATCCTCTTGAACGTCTCTGTCACATCCACGACGTGGCCGCCGCGGCCAAAGACGTCCGTTCTGTCCTCGGCACCGACCTTCTGGAGAAGCGCGCCGACGTCGTTCCGCCGCAGCTTTACGCCCTGACTGTGCGGGCGTGGGCGCGAACCCGTCTGGCAAACCACATCCGGCCGCCGGTCAACCTCGTGCTCTCGAACGTGGCCGGACCACGGCAACAGCTTCACATCGGACAGGCCGTGCTCGAGGCCATCTACTCGGTGGGTCCCATTCTTGAGGGCATCGGCCTCAACATCACAGCCTGGAGTTACGCCGATGCCATGCACGTGTCCGTGCTCGGCTGCCCGACCAGCGTTCCGGACCCGTGGTTGATTGCCGACGCACTCCGCGACTCGCTGGCGGAGCTCAGACAAGCCTCAGACCGCGCTGTCGGGACGGTGCCGACGGGGGGCTGACGCCGGCCGGCCGGGGTGACTATCAAGACCCGCCTGGGACGTCTGTCCGGGCTCCTTGCGCAACGCACGTTGAAGGTCCCGGTGAGCCGATATGGGCGCCACATCCGGCATCAGCAGGTGTCTCAATAGCGTCGACTCTCGTCACGGTGCATAGTGTTGAACAGTGAATAGTCAGAACAACGCAGCTACCGAGGTCGGGTCCGTCCGCGACCCAGCGTTTCTTCGCACCGTTCGACCGCTCCTCGAGCTCTATACGTCGTACTTCCGCCCGGAAGTGAGAGGGTTCGAGCGGTTGCCAGCGCGGGGGCCCTTTCTGGTGGTGGGCAACCATTCAGGTGGCCAGACACCCCCCGATCTACCCGTCTTGTTGACCGCATGGTGGCGCCAACGAGGCGAGGATGAGCCCGTCTTCGCACTATTCCACTCGTTCTTTCTGGGGCTTCCCGGAGTGGGCCCCGTGATGAAGCGAGCTGGTGCTGTCGAGGCGGGGCCATCCGAGGCGGAGGCGATCCTTCGCGGCGGGGGTATTCTCATCGACTACCCCGGTGGTGACTATGAGGTCTTCCGACCCTGGTGGAAGCGAAACCGCATCGAGTTCGGCGACCGCATCGGGGTCGTTCGTCTTGCGTTGCGAACACAGGTGCCTGTCGTTCCCGTCGTCTCGGTTGGCGCCCACGAGACGTTGATCGTTCTCGCTCGAGGCGAACGTGTCGCAAAGCTTCTTGGTCTTGACCGAAGGTTTCGTCTCAAGGTTATGCCGCTCGTGCTCGGGCCGCCCTTTGGGGTCGTTCCCGGAGGTATTCCGACGTGGCCGCTTCCTGCGAAGATCACGGTGGAATTGGGCGAGCCAATCGACTGGTCACCTCGATATGGACCGGAAGCAGCTGCAGACGAGGCGATCGTTCGTCGCTGCTATACGGAACTCACGAACACGATGCAGGCGACGCTCGACCGACTGGCGGCTGAGCGTTGTCTTCCGATCCTCGGATAAGGGGTCACTAATCTCCTGACCATCCGCGGGTTCGGCCGCGCCCAGCTTGCCGTGTTCCAGCAGACTGCAACACCAGTCCCGCCAAGCGGAAGATTCGATGATCGCCGCCGACGGGGGCCTGAATCAGTTTCAACTCATTGGTGACAAAGCCAAAGGACAATCCGGTGGCCGGATCCGCCCAACCGCCCGAGCCTCCGAAGCCATAGTGCCCGAAGGCGGAGTCGCCCCGGTACCGGTGCGCCCCCGCCCGGTGGTAACCCATGCGCCAGTTCATTCGCATGCCGATGACGGCATCGTGGGCCCTAGTCTGGATTTGGCTCAGCGCGCCAACCGTCTCTGGCGAGAAGAGCCGGACACCCTCAACCGAGCCGTCGTTGGCAATGACTGCATAGAGCTTGGCCAGCGCGTGAGCCGAGAGAAGGCCATTCACCGATGGCATTTCGGTATTCAGTACCATCGGCGATGGACCGGTCAGCACCTGGTCGAAATACGGGACGTAGAGCGCCTCGAGAAAGCGGCGGGTCAACTCGACCTTGCGGAGCATGGGCATGGAGCGGGCGCTCGCGCGGGCAAAGAGGCGCGGCGTGGGGCGCACGGGTGGAGTTCGGCCGACAGGCGGCGCAAAGCGGCGGAGACCGTCGGAAGGCATCCCAATACCCAAACCGTTGGTGTCAAGCGGTTCGGCGAGCTCCGCCCGCACCAAGTCGGCCATGCCGACCCCGGTGACCCGTCTGGCCAGCCCGGCCAGCAGCCACCCGAAGGTGAGTGCATGGTAGCCGGGATGCCCCGGCCACGGGTCGGGCGGCCGGATGGCTAGCCGCTCCTCCAGAGCAACGTGATCGAGTAGATCCTCTGGGCGGTCTACGAGGTTGGTCATCGAATGCAGGCCGGCCTGGTGGCTGAGCAGCTGTCGCACCGTGATTGCTTGCTTCCCGGCAGAGCCGAACTCAGGCCAGTAGCTGGCCACTGGAGACTCGTAGTCGACAAGGCCACGATCGGCCAGACGGTGGATGACCGTGGCGACCACGCCCTTGGTGGTCGAGAAACAGATGGTGACCGTGTCACGCTCCCAGGGCTGCGATAGGCGTCGATTGGCGAATCCGGCCCACACGTCGACCACGGGTTCACCGTGCAAGCGGACCGCCAGGGCTCCGCCACCTCTGCCCCCAGGGTCAAAAAGCCGGCCGAAATACGAAACTACCGGTGCAAATATCGGATGTGCGTAGCCGCCGAGACCCCCAAGTGGACGCTGTCCGATCGTCACCCCATGAGCTTGCCCGGCGGATCTCACCACCGCCATTCGACAACGGAAAGTTGACCAGCGCTCAGCTGCCCAGAGCAAAAAGGGGGGGCCTCATTTCCCCGGCGTTCTCCTCAAGCGCGGGGCAGGAGAGACACAACTCTGATTTCGCGTTCGGTGAGCTCTTGGTAACCGCCCCAGCCCTTGTAGTGCCCGAGCACTCTTGGCCAAATCTCCGTCTTCTCCTCGCCCGTTAGGACATGGGCGTCGGCCAGTAGCTTCCGGCGTCCCACCTGTATCTCGACGGCCGGTGCCGCCGACAGGTTCAGGATCCATGCAGGCGGCTGGTCGCGTCCCCCGTTGGAGCCGACAACCACAAAGCGAGGGCCATCGGGCATGTACAGGAGCGGAGTCGTTCGGGGTTGACCGGACCGTCGGCCGACCGTGGTGAGTAGCAGCATCGGGCCCGCAGGGGAGCGGTGACCGATGAGCCCACCCGTACGCCGATACACGAACCTGTGGATCCGATAGAAACGGCGCCCGATGGTGCGATCGAATTGAACGGAAAGCTTGGCCCACACGATCGCCATCGTATGCGCCAGATTCCGCTGTCGCCGTTGGCGCACCTCCCGCGACATTCTGTCGGCCGATACCAAGGAGTCTGTACACATGGAGACCGCGTGCATGAGAAGTGCTGGACGTTAAGGACTGGAGTCCACCCCCTGTTCGCTGAGGCCTTAGGGACCGGGCCGGTTACCTCCGGCGATTACCCGCGCCGATAGGAACACCCAAGTCTGTTGTAGCAACTACACCTCGCGGAAGGCCTTGGCGGGTGATTCCGCCACAGCTTAGTGCGTAAAGTCTACATCTGTCGTCGAAGGGGGCACCATGGACGTAGCGGACATGACCGGCAAGACCGTCGTAGTCACGGGCGGCAACTCCGGAATTGGGAAGCAAACAGCGCTGAACCTCGTTCGGGCCGGGGCAAGAGTGGTGATCACCGCCCGTGATGCGGCGAGAGGTCAGACCGCTGTTTCGGACCTTCGGGCTCACAACGGCAACAGTGAGGTCGAGCTTGTCGTCTTCGACCTTGGCGACCTGGCGGCGGTACGCTCGGGGGCAGCGAAACTCCTCGCCATCTCTGATCGGATCGACGTGCTGGTGAACAATGCTGGGGTCGTGCTCTCGGAGAGGCGCGAGAGTGCAGACGGTTTCGAAGCCACCTTCGCCGTCAACCACCTTGGTCCGTTCTTGCTGACGGAGCTCCTGATAGACCGCATAAGGGAGAGCGCTCCCGCGCGTATTGTCAACGTCGCGTCCACCGCGCACAAGGGAGCGCGGCACGGGCTCGACTTCAACGACCTTCAGTCCACGAGGCGATACAGGGGCATGGAAGCCTACTCTCGCTCGAAGCTCGCCAACATCTACTTCACGATCGAGCTAGCTAGGCGTCTCGAAGGCTCTGCAGTCACGGCGAACTGCTTACATCCCGGCACAGTGGCCACCGGCTACGGCCGCGACGGCGACACCAATGGGGTGCTTGCCATAGGACTCAAGATAAGCGCGCCGTTCTTCCTTACGCCTGAGAAGGGCGCACGCACTTCGATCTTTTTGGCGAGTTCCCCCGAGGTGAGCGGGGTGAGCGGTAAGTATTTCGTCAAGTGCAAGCCGCGCCTTCCATCCAAAGCGGCACGGGACGATCGAGCGGCCAAGCGTCTGTGGCAGATCAGCGAGGAGCTCGTCGGTCAAGCTGGGCCACCTTAAGGACCGGATGAGGTCCTGAGGGACCCACATCCTTGGAACGCCCGAGACCTTGCTCTCAGAGGATCCTTCGCTATCCCGTAGCCAGGCGAGAGGGCCCTGGGGGCGCATCCAACACCCGCGCCCAGCCGGCAGAATGACGACCTCGGACCGTGCGAGATCCCTGCCGGGTATAGCGAGGTCCTGAACCGGGGCAGCACAAGGGCCAGACGGGGCCCGGAGGGGTGCGCCACCAGGGCGACGGCAAACTTCCCTGATTGGGTCCCTCAACCCTTGTCAGTCAGCCGTCGATATCTCACCTATGCACCCCCATCTGCCGGAGAGCAAGGTGCCTCCACCGGCATCACGTTTCCGTCAACCCATGAGCGTCCTTTATGTGCCACCCTGGCTAGAACGGTCGAAATGGCTTCGGTGGAAGGACTACTGTTCTGGCGGCCCGCTCGTTTTGGAAGTCCCACTTCTCGCTGTCCGCTGCTCGGGTCGGTGTCGACGACGGTCCAATACTGAGCACCTGACGCCGGTCGAAAACTGCGCGATCCACCATCACGTGCAGTGATCGATCGATCCTCGAGTCACGCCGACCCGAGGAGGAAAGGTGTACAACGTGCAGGATTGGGCCGAGGTCCATCGCCTTTTCCACCGCGAGAGCTGGTCAAAGACGGCGATCGCCGAGAAGCTCCACATGAGCCGCAACACCGTCGACAGGCTCCTGGGGCTCCAAGAGCCACCCCGCTATGAGCGGACTGGGGCGGGTTCCGCCCTCGACGCCCACATGGACGACATCGTGGCCATGCTCGAGGAGAACCCTCGGGCCCCGGCCACGGTGATCCTGGAGCGGCTGCGCCCCCTCGGCTACACCGGTGGCATCACGGTGCTGAAGCAGCGGGTGGCCAAGCTCCGCCCAGTCTTGCGGGCGGCCAAGAGCTATCAGCGCACCAGCTATCTGCCGGGCGAGATCGCCCAGCTCGACTGGTGGCACACCGGCGTCGACATCCCCGTCGGCAAGGGGGCGGGGCGGGAGGCCTTCGGCCTCGTGACCACGCTGCCGCACTCGGCCGCCCACTCGACCGTCTTCACCTTCGGGCGCACCACAGCCGAGTTCTGTGCGGCCGTGGTCGGCTGCTTCGAACGTTTGGGCGGGGTGCCGGAGAAGGCGGTGACCGACAACGAGAGCTGCATCGTGGGCGGACGCCACGGGGGCCGGGCGAAGCTCACCGACCCGGTGGCCGCATTGTTCGGAGCGCTTCTTCTCCAGCCCGTGGTCCTGCGGCCCCGGTTCCCCGAGGGCAAGGGCCAGGACGAACGCACCGTCGGCTATCTCCAGACCTCGTTCCTGCCCCTGCGGCACTTCGGGTCCCTGGACGATCTCCAGGACCAACACGACGACTGGGCCACCACCGTGGCCTTCGAACGTCACCACCGCCGGATCGGGGCCAAGGTGAAAGACGCCTGGCGGGTGGAGAAGGGCTATCTGCGTGCCCTTCCCGATCCGCTTCCCGACATCGACAGCCGTCTCGAGGTGCGGGTCATGAAGGACGGCTTCGTCAGAGTGGTCGATGTCGACTACTCCGTGCCGCCGGGGCTGTCGGGTCGACGAGTCCAGGTGCGGTTGTCGCTCACCGACGTCTCGGTCCACTTGGAAGGAGAGGTCATCGCCCATCACCAGCGTTCCTACGTGCCGGCCGACGTCGTGCTCGACCCGGCCCATGCCCGGGCCCTTCGCCTGCAGCGCACGGCCGCCCGCCAGCTCACCGTCGGCGATGTGGTGGTGCCGGTGGCCGACCTGAGTCGTTATGACGCACTGGTCGGTCTGGCGTGAGCCGGCCCGGCTCCGACATCGCCTTCCTGGCCCGAGCCCTGAAGGCACCACGCATCGCCGCGAGGGCCGAGCCCCTGGCCAAGCGGGCCGTCGAGGAGAGCTGGGACCACGAGACCTATCTGGCGGCCGTCCTCTCCGAGGAGGTGAGCGCCAGGGAGACCCACGGCGGCGAGCACCGGGTGAAGGCGGCCCGCTTCCCGCAAACGAAGACGCTCGATGACTTTGATTTCTCCTTCCAGCGCTCGGTGAAGAAGTCGACCATGGCGCACCTGTCCCAGCTCGACTTCCTGCACGAAGCCAAGAACGTCATCTTCCTCGGACCTCCGGGCACCGGAAAGACCCACCTGTCCATCGCCCTCGGCGTCCAGGCGGCCCGACGGGGACACCGGGTGGCGTTCGCGTCGGCTCAGGACTGGGTGGGCCGCCTGGCCACCGCCAAACGCAACGGCAAACTCGAGGAGGAACTCGAACGGCTGCGCCGGATCCCGCTCGTCATCGTCGACGAGGTCGGCTACATCCCCTTCGATCCCGACGCCGCCGCTCTGTTCTTCGCCCTCATCGCCTCCCGCTACGAACGGGCCAGCCTCATCGTGAGCTCCAACAAGACCTTCTCGTCCTGGGCTGAGATCTTCGGTGACGCCGTGGCGGTGGCCGCCCTGGTCGACCGCCTCGTCCATCACGCCGAGGTCATCGTCCTCCAGGGCGACAGCTACCGCCTGAAGGACCGCGCGAAGGAGGTCATGTCCACCACCGAGCGTGCCTAACGCGCAGTTTTCGACCGGCGATTACCGCGCAGTTTTCGACCGTCGTTGACAGGTCGGCACTATGGCCAATCAGCTACGTCGAACTGGTGGCTTATCGTTCCGCCATGCTGCCGGTCCGCTCCAGGCACCGGTAGTGCCCGGGATCACCTGCGTACCGTGCGCCCTAGCTCCCGACCGACGTTGGCCCCGTTGTCCGTCCCACCTCAGGTTCACTTGTCCCTTGACACGGGTATTTCGGGCCTCGACAACCGGGTACGACCCCGAGAAAGAGCGGCGCGAACGGTGTCAATCAGTTCGTGTCGAGTCACAGTGACAGGCAACAACCATTGCCGGTGGAAGAGGTTGAACCAGCGCCTGAACTGTTCCAGGGACGCCCGGATGACCAATGGCTTGGGCGACTCTGCTTTGTCGGGTTGAATACCTGAAGCTCGATTGGTCGACAAGGTGTCAGAACCTTAGTCACTGCAATCAATCCGACAGTTCCGCTGGTGCCTATTACTCGCCGAGTTCCTCGGCGGACAGGCTGGATTCTTCGGCAAGCAGGTGTTCAGCGAACTCGACCCTCGATCCCACGACGAGGTCCTTGACGGTCGATGAGACGAGCACGTCACCCGCACCGGCAAGGGCCGACACCCGAGCACCTATGTGGACCGCCATCCCGGCGACGTCATCTCCACGAACTTCGAACTCCCCGCTATGGATGCCGGCCCTCATGCCAACGTCGAGAGCGGCCAGCGCGCCTTGATGGCTAAAGCGCATTCGATGGCGCCGCCAGGACTATCGAACGTGGCCAGAGTCACCGTGTAATGACCATCGGCGCTTTCGCCGACAGTGTTGACGGCCAGAGAAGGGACCGGACATCGTGCACTGATGTTGTTGAGGGGTCCCCGATAAGTGGTCCAGGTCCTATGCGGGCACTGGTTCGTGTCGGTAGGTCCAGGCTTGGGCGAATTCGCTCGGAGTGAGCTCGCCGTGGGCACTGTGGGGGCGGTTGATGTTGTAGTCGATGCGCCAGTCCTCGATGAGGACCTTCGCTTCCAACAGGCTGTCGAACTGCCAGCCGTTGAGCAACTCGTCTCGCAGCCGGCCGTTGAACGATTCGATCCAGGCGTTCTGCCAGGGTGAACCGGGGTCGATGAAGATCGAGTTCACGCCGTTGAACCGGCACCAGTCGGCCACGGCGTAAGCGATGAACTCCGGTCCGTTGTCGAACCTCACGAAGGCCGGTGCTCCCCGTTCGAGGGCCAGGCGCTCCAGGGTGGCCACCACCCGGTCGGCATCGATGTTGCGCTCGACGACGATGGCCGGGCACTCCCGGGTGAACTCGTCGACGATGTTAAGCATCTTGAGAGTGCGACCGTCCACGGTCACGTCGAACTGGAAGTCGAGGGCCCACAGGGCGTTGGGGGCGATGGGGCTCATAGCCCCCACGGCCGTGCCGATGCCTCGCAGCGGCTTCTTGCGCTTGCGATAGGGCACCTTCAAGCCCTCAGAGCGCCATAAACGCTGGATGCGCTTGTCGTTCACCCGCCAGCCCTCCCGGCGGGCCTGCTTGGCTGCCCGGCGCCAGTCCCACCGGGGCCGGGTGATGGAGAAGGCCCGGAGAAACGCCCGCAGGGCCACCTCGTCGTCCGAGGGGGACGGTTCGACCAGGCGCTGGGTGGAGCGGTGCTGGCCGACGACGGCGCACGCTCGACGCTCGGAGACCCCGAACCGCGTCTGCAGCGTCTCCACTGCACAGCGGCGACGGTTCGGGGTTAGAAGTTTCCCTCGGCCAGCTCCTTGAGCATCGCCTTGTCGAGCTCGGCCTCGGCCACGAGCTTCTTCAGCCGGGCGTTCTCGATCTCCAGCTCCTTGAGGCGCTTGGCGTCGTTGGCCTTCATGCCCCCGTACTGGGCCAGCCACCGGTTCCAGGTCGACTCGGCGATCTCGAGCTGCCGGCACACCTCGTCGAGGTCGGAGCCGCCGGCCATGAGCTTGTGGCCCTCGGCCAGCTTGCGGATGATCTGGTCGGGCGTGTGTCGCCGCCGTTTGGTCATTGTGCGGTCCTCCTCGCTCCAGTTTGGAGCATCGGACCCGCACGGGCTGGACCACTATCGGGGGATCACCTCATTGTGGCTTAGAGGATGGTTGAAGATTTTGTCCACCGTGCCACGATGATGTGCTCGAGTTCTTTCCTTCTACCTTCTCACATGCCTCGCGAATCAGTTTGAGGCTCATCGCCACGAGCGATTGGTGTGTCGAGGTTCCAGCCCTCGTCGTTGTCTCTTCCAGAATGAGCACGACCGGAGGGTCCGCCCAGTCCATCAGGGTCATCCATGCCTCCGTCGAGCGTGACTATCTCCTCGGGGTCGTCGAGCTCGGCTCCGACCTCCTCGAGTTCACGTTCGTCCATTTGGAGCGTGGGATCGAGCGACGGGTCAATCTCGATGGATTCCAACAAGTCGGGGTCGAGTCTCTCTCCCTCGTCCCCTGCCTCGTCACCCTGCTCGAAGGTCTCGGTTTCCAATGGTTCGTCAGGGGACCAATCGTCGTTCGGGCTCATGATCCATCTCCGTCGTCTAAAGAAGCCTCGTTCCAGCGTAGCGGCACGAGGGAAGACTATGACTCTGTCACAGTCGAGCCGTGCGGGCCTCATTGACTATGGGTCAGTATGATCGCCCCATGGGGCGACAGATCCAGTAGCGATCGATCGTGAGGATGCGGATCGACTCGCTGTTTTTTGGGCCAAGGTGCTCGACTACCGGATTGCGGATCCGCCAGGCGATAAGGTCAGTTGGAAGGAGTTTTCGGGCAAGGTCGCCATGTATCAAGACGAGCAATGGAGCAGGGTGGTTGACCCGAACGGAAGCGGACCATCTCTATTGTTCCACCGAGTGCCCGAGCGCAAGGTAGTGAAGGGTCGAGTGCATCTCGACCTCCGTCTGGCGCCTGGGACGCCCAAAGAAACAAGCCGTCCTCTGGTGCATGCCGGGGTCGATCGCTTGGTCGGCCTGGGTGCCACCCACCTCCGCACGGATGAGGCTTCTTCGCTCGTCGTACCTACCAGATGCTGAGCCGGAACGGCACTGCAAGGGCGGTCAGTGTTGACGGTGAGGCTGGACTTGCGTGTTTAGTCGCGGAAGTTCATCAGGCCCAAAACCCCCAGTATGAACCCAGCAACGACAAAGAGGACCGCAATCACTGCGTAATGGCCAGAGAGAAGGCCGAGCACGCCACCGAAGAGCGCAAGGTAGGCCGCGATTATGGGCCACATCACACCGGGTGCTCGGACCTTCTGCCACCAACGGACCGGCTGCCACGCCCGTATTAGCCACCAACTGAGCCGCTTCGACGCCCGCACTAGGGCTCCATCGTCTTTCCGTGGCTTCACAATCTCATCGTTCCAGATTCTAACGCCACGCTCACGCTGTTCCGCTTGCATCTGGCTAACGGCTCGCAACTGCCGGGTAAACGACTCACCCAGGGGCGATCAAGGCCAGCCACCGGGGTGCGCAGATCACCCGGACCCGGATGGCATCGCGAGCCCTGAGTAGCCCCAGGGTCGCCCCGTCGGCGGGTGAGCAGCCCTCACGGGAGCCGCCCGGAAATGTCCGGCGATGGTGATCCCGAGCGGGTGGCCGTCAGGCGGCTCCGGGTCTATCGGTTCGGTTCGCCGGGATCCACGGGGGGCTCGGGATCCCCTGTGGCCGAATACCGTACGCCCCCAGCGTTCCCCCCTCGTCACTGGTTCGACAATCCCAGCCACGACGATGATCTGAGGGTTCTGGCCAACGTCTTGCGAGCAGTCAGGTCACCTTGAACGCCCTGCGACTGGTGGCTGTTCCTCCAGCGGTAGTCACTTGGATTTTGCCAGTTGTGGCACGAGTGGGCACCGTGGTTGTGATCTTGGTGGCCGTGTTTGTCGTAATCGTGGCCAAGGTGCGGTTGAACCTGACGCTCGTCGCCCCGGACAAGTTGGTGCCCGTGATGGTCACCTCCTTCCCGGGCCTGCCCTTGCGCGGACTGAACTTCTTGATGGTTGGGGCCGGCGACAGATTGGTCAACGAGAAGGTCGCGGGCGCCAAGAGCCCCGCGACGGAAGCGTCCACCGCGTAGGAACCTGCCGCCGTGTTGGCGCTGAAGGACGTGGACGACGCCACCCCGCTGGCATTGGTGGTCTCGGTGTCGGTGGTCGTGCCGTTGGCGAAAGTGCCCGAAGCCCCACCGGTCGGAGCGGTGAAGCTGACAACCGCCCCCGGCACCGGATTGCCGTAGGCGTCGGTCACTGTGGCCGTGAGCGGGGCGGCGAAGGCGGTGTTGACGAGTGTCGACTGTGGGGTGCCGCTGGTGGCGGCGATGGAAGCGGCCGGGCCGAGGTTGTTGGTCAACGAGAAGGTCGCGGGCGCCAAGAGCCCCGCGACGGAAGCGTCCACCGCGTAGGAACCTGCCGTCGTGTTGGCGCTGAAGGACGTGGACGACGCCACCCCGCTGGCATTGGTGGTCTCGGTGTCGGTGGTCGTGCCGTTGGCGAAAGTGCCCGAAGCCCCACCGGTCGGAGCGGTGAAGCTGACAACCGCCCCCGGCACCGGATTGCCGTAGGCGTCGGTCACTGTGGCCGTGAGCGGGGCGGCGAAGGCGGTGTTGACGAGTGTCGACTGTGGGGTGCCGCTGGTGGCGGCGATGATCCAAGTGAGGGTGTAACCACTTTCGATGAGCGTCTGGCTCGGGTCGGACCCGTTCCAGTAGACGCCAGCGGCCACGCAGTTAGTCGAACTGGTGCACGACACCCCGTAGAGGTCGCCCGAGCCGCTCGGGTTGGGGCTGGGGGTGATGGACCAGGTGGACCCGTCCCAAGCCTCGACCAAGGTGAGAGTCGCAGATCCGTTGGCGTAGTAGCCGACCGCTACGCAGCTGACCGAGCTGGTGCACGACACCCCCCAGAGGAGGTCAGATTGACTTCCCTGGTTGGCGCTGGGTGTGACGAACCAGGCGGTCCCGTCCCAGGTCTCGACCAGGGTCTGATTGCCGAGGCCGACCGCTACGCAGCTCGTCGAGCTGGTGCACGACACACCGTTGAGAGAGTTTCCGGCGGGAAAGGTGCCCGGGTTGGGACTGGGGACGACGGACAAGGCGGCCCCGTCCCATGACTCCACCAGGGTCAGATTCGCAGATCCGTTGCTGTAGTAGCCGACCGCTACGCAGCTGGTCGAGCTGGTACACGACACGCCGGTGAGGATGCTGTCACTGGTGCCCGGGCTGGGGCTGGGGACGACGGACCAGGCGGTCCCGTCCCAGGACTCCACCAGGGTCTGATTGCCCCCGTTTGGTTCAGCGCTGTAGTTGCCGACCGCCAGGCAGCTGGTCGAGTTGGTGCATGACACACCGGTGAGGACGTTGGAAAAGGTGCCCGGGCTGGGGCTGGGAACAACGGACCACGCGGTCCCGTCCCAGGACTCCACCAGGGTTTCATCGTCGTAGTAGCCGACCGCTACGCAGCTGGTCGAACTGGGACACGATACACCGTAGAGCTGGCCGCCATTCCCCGGGCTGGAGCTGAGGATAACGGACCAGGCCGTCCCGTCCCAGGACTCCGCCAGGATCTGGGGGACCTCCCCGTTGTTGTCGTACCAGCCCACCGCCATACAGCTGGTCGAACTGGTACAGGACACCCCTTGGAGGGCGTTGTAAGTGACGCCCGGGCTGGGGCTCGAGGTTACGGACCACAGCGAGGGGCCGCCTCGGCTCGTGCAGCTTGCGACACGACACCGTCTAGTAACCCAACGACGCCCAGGCAGCACAGAAGTATCGACGACCAGATCGTCCGATCGGGCCGCCGGTAATCAGTTCGGCAATTGACAGGGTTACGGTGCTTCCTTGACCATGCTGACAACGCAGCGGCAAGCGGACAGAATCGCCAATTCTGTCGGGACGCCTTTGCGTGAGTCCTCATCTCGCCACCTCCACCCCTCGTCCAACCGAGTTTGTGTCGGGCGGCCCTAGCAGGGCGGGGCGCCCTAGTGTCTCGACCGGATCGGTATCCCATCTGTCAGCCTTCGCTCTTTCCCATCTTCCTCCTAGTGTCCCGAGTTGCTGATTCGCTCGCAATATCGTGCGATTGAAGCGAGGATCTGATCGGCGGTTTTGACCCAGACGTAGGGCCGGGGGTCGTCGTTCCACAGGACGATCCAGTCGCGGATGTCACGCTCGAGGTTCTGCACGTTGGTGTGGGCACCTCGCTTGATCTTCTTGGTGGTCAACTCGCCGAACCAACGTTCGACCATGTTCAACCACGACCCGGATGTCGGTGTGAAGTGAAGATGGAACCGGCGGTGGCGCAACAACCACCTCTGAATGTCAGGGGTCTTGTGGGTGGCGTAGTTGTCGAGAATGAGATGGACCTCGAGGTTCTCGGGAACCTCTTCGTCGATACGCACCAGGAACTTCTTGAACTCGACGGCTCGGTGGCGCCGGTGCAGCGAGCCGATGACCTTGCCGGTGGCCATGTCGAGGGCTGCGAACAGCGATGTGGTGCCGTGGCGGATGTAATCGTGGCTGCGTCGTTCGGGAGTGCCGGGCATCATGGGCAAGATCGGTTGGAAGCGGGCCAGGGCCTGGATCTGGGACTTCTCGTCCACGCACAGCACCACGGCCCGTTCGGGGGGATCGAGATAGAGGCCCACGATGTCTTTGACTTTGTCCACGAACAGCGGGTCGGTGGACAGTTTGAAGCTCTCGGCCCGATGGGGCTGTAGTCCGAAGGCCCGCCAGATCAAGCTGATCGACGTTTGGCTCATGCCCATGGCTTCGGCCATCGACCGTGTGGACCAATGGGTGGCGTCGCCCGGCTTCTCTTCCAGGGTCTTCACGATCACGGCCTCGACTTTGTCGTCTGTGACGGTGCGCGCTGCTCCAGGCCGGGGCTCGTCGAACAACCCGTCGAGGCGCTTCTCCACGAACCGCCGGCGCCACTTGCCCACGGTGGTGTTGTTGATCCGCAGGTCGGCGGCCACCGCCTGGTTGGTGGCACCTGTGGCACAGGCCAGGACGATCCGAGCCCGCAGAGCCAGTGCCTGCGCGCTCTTGCGTCGCCTGGTCAGGCGTTCGAGGACTTCACGCTCCTCGTCGCTCAGCACCAGCTCCGTCTTCGGTCGTCCCCTTGGCGGCATCGTCGTCTCCCATCGTTGCTGACAACGACGGGAACGCGCCGATCGAGACGAAAATTCCGGGTTGACCGATATTTCTTACGAATCAACAACTCGGGGGACTAGAGGAGAACGTCCCATTCCGCACCTCCCCTTCAAGGGCTGATCCAGGACCCTTCATGCCGGATCGGTGCTCATGCTCCTGCGGATTGGTCAGCTCCTGTTCTTCGCGAGCAGCGCACCGCCCGCATCATCCCCAGTGGATGACCGGGCGGGAATGCCGGGTCCAGGGTGCCAAGCGGGGTAGGGCAGCGGCGGGGATGGGGGGTCGATAACACCCGCTTGCGCGTAGGGGCGACGGCCTCTGCGCCTTGAACTGGCGTGCACTGGCGTCGCTGCTGCCCCGGACATTGCAAGCCCAAAGCCAGTCGGTATCGCTCAGAAGGCCTGTGATCCGGTACGGCGCTCGCAGCGCTTTTGCGCCACCGCATGGCCCTCTCCGCCCCGCTCCTTCCGCCCTCCTTCTCGGGTTGCCGGTGGGTCGGCGTCTCGGTGTTTCGTGGTCGGCGGTTTCGTGCCTGCGGTGGCCCGTAGCGCGGCGGTTTGGCGTCGTTTTGCCGTGCTGCCCCTTGCTTTCTCCACGGAGAGAGTCCCGGCAAGGAAGTAAGGGTCAACCCGCCGAGCGGAACCCGGACGGATGGAGGGTGCGGTCTCTCGATTCGCTGCCGCTGCTCAGACCGCTCGAACTTCGGCGAGCCGCTTGACTGCGTACTCGTCGTCCCAGCAGACGGCGGCTTCCCATGCGGCTGA
Source organism: uncultured Acidimicrobiaceae bacterium (assembly GCA_963800065.1). GTDB lineage: Bacteria > Actinomycetota > Acidimicrobiia > Acidimicrobiales > UBA8190 > CAWJFJ01. Next base: position 625,219 of record CAWCZO010000008.1, read on the forward strand.
CGCTTGCGCGGCGATGTCGTACGCGCCGTCGTCGAGACCGGCGGCATTGTGGGGCAGCACGAGGTCGAGGTCGGGGACGTCGACGTGCGACTCGTCCCAGTCGATCAGCGCGACCCGATCCGCGGTCATTCGGACGTTGCCAGGGTTGGGGTCGCCGTGGACGACGCACGCTGACCTCCGGTGAGCCGCGCCCACGCTGCTCGGCATCGAGCAACGCCCTCAGGCGGCATTGCGCCGAGGTCGATTCTCGTCCCGGTGTCGGCGTCCAGGAGGTCGGTCGACGATCGCCAGCCCGGGCGTTGCGGCCAGCCCTGCGTCAACCGATGCAGCTGGCGGAGCGTGTCGGCGACGCGACGCCAGTCGTCCTCCGTACCGGGCGGTCCACCCTCCACGTAGGTCATGACCACCAGACCGTCGGCGAACAACCGGCCGTCCGTGGTCGGGATCGGCACGGGCACGAGTCAGCCCTTCACGGTCGAGGTGTTGGAGCAGCTCGGTCTCCCACGCGAGATCAGCGTCGCTGCGGCGGCCGAGACGACCGACCGCAAGGTGCCCGTTGACGCGCACGCTCCACACGTCGTTGGCGACTCCGTTGGCGAGCGGTTCGATGCGTGCGACGTCGTCACCCCACTGGTCGAGTGTCTCCCAACCCACGGACCACATCTTCGCGGAGTTCCTAACCTCGCTCATGTGCGAGGCACGTCATAAGCTGTTCGACGCGTCTTGGCGGCGGATAACCATCGTGTCGCCTCCGCTCCTAATAGCCAAACCGGATCGGGTATCTGGCAGGTGGCCGGCGCCGGGAGCAGGCATCCTGTACTCGGGATTCTCGCCCACCCAGCTTCCAGCCTGGCCTGCCAAATGTCGTGGCACGAAAGTGCTCCCGAGCGGGGGTAACGCGCTCAGATTCGCGAGGTCGGATGATCCCGGACGGGGTGTCAGGTCGCAACCAGCTGTTGATGGCCTCGCCAGAGCGCTGGACCTTCTTCCGAGTCTGGGTGATCCCGACCGCCTGAGGGTGGTCAGGCTGGCCATGCCGAGGTGCCGCCAAAGGGCCTTCCGCCCCTAGCGGCCGAGACGCTCTGCTGAGACGCTGTCGGTAGAGGGAGGTCATCCATGGCGCGTGAAGCAGTAGCCGTGATCAGTTGTCCAAGCAAGAGACAACTGAATCGCATTGAGAGACGGAATGGCGAAGGAGGAGCGGGCTAATGTCCAACGTTGGGCACCAGGCTGTCGGTGGACGAATCGTCGTCGGAGTCGACGCTTCCGAAGAGGCCAAGGAGGCGCTCCGTTGGGCAGCACGGTACGCACGATTCGTCGGAGGGAGTCTCGATGTCGTTCATGCCTGGCATCTGGCCGAGGAATACGTGTGGCTGCAGAGCTCGCCCCCGCCCGCCCGACCGACAGAGGTCGCGCGTCAGGCTCTGGCCAACATGGTCGCCGAGGAGGTCGGGCCCGATATTGACGTCAAGACGGCTGTGATCGAAGGCCATGCCGCTAAAGTGCTGAAGCAAGCTGCGCAGGGGGCAATCCTGTTGGTTGTGGGAAACAGAGGCTTCGGCGGTTTCGACGGGTTGCCGCTCGGATCGACGAGCCAGCACTGTGCCTCCCACGCGCCATGTTCCGTGGTCATCGTTCGTCGAGCGGAAAACAGCTGATTCCCCGTGGCCTTGATCGACGCCTTGGGCAGCTTGATCGTGCTGGAGCCAATGCAGACGTTGGTTTCGGAGGTCGTGCCCACCAAGGCGTTGTCGTAGGAGTCACCGTTCGTCCGGGTGACGGTTCCGCCAGAGGCGAGGACAGATGTGCTACCGGTCAGGTTCCCGTAGTTCGTCGCGTGTGTCGACGGAATGTCGCTGTGGGCCGCCCGTCAGCCTCCCGAGGCAGGAAGTTTGCGGCCCGGTCCTTAGGCCACTTCGGCGCCCGATGTCAGGGCCCGGTTGAGGTCCTCGATGACGTGTAAGGCTTCGGTCACATCGTCCCCTTCAAGGGCCGCAAGGGTGAGTGTCTGGAGCGCATCAACGAGCAACCTGGCCGCCCGGGCGGGGTCCTGGCGGGGTATCTGGCCCTTTTCCATGGTGTCGACCAGCCGCTCCCGGATGAAGTGGCCCCCCCATTTCTCGCCTTCGCCGTCGAACATCGCCAGCGTCGGTTCGACGAACCCCTCTCTGAGAAAGGCGCGTTCGGAGCCGAGGTCCTTCAGTGCGGCGAGATATGCCTCCAAGCCACGGCGTACGTTGGTGAGGAAGTCTGCCTCGGGATCCACGGCCTGTTCCGCCTGGTGGGCGGCGGCACCCCACAAGTCCTCTTGGAGATCCCGAGCGACGTCGGACTTGCTGGTGAAGTAGTAGTAGAAGGAGCCCCGGCTCGTGCCGGCTTGCTCGACGATGTCGTCCACCGCCGTGGACCGGTATGACCGCGTTGTGAAGACTTCGCCTGCGGCCGTCTTGAGCCGGCTGTGGGTATCGGGTTTGGGGGTTCGTCGGCTTATCGCCAACAATGGTACATGAGGCCACCGGGACCATTCCCGGCATTCTGGAGGGTAAAGGGCGAGCCACTGGGAACGGTGCCGCCTCGTCGGCTTCGCCCGCAATGTGCCGGGCCGGTCGGGGGATGCCGAGCACTTTCGAATCGGCCACAATCTTGGCGTGCGTTCCGAGGAACCGGTAATCGTCGCCTACCGCCGGGACTGGCCTCAGCGGGCCGGCGAGCTGAGCTCCACCCTTGAACTACGTCTTGCCGGTCTCGTCGATCACATCGAGCACATCGGGAGCACATCGATTCCCGGCATGGCCGCCAAGAACGTTCTCGACCTGCAGGCGAGCGTTCCCAGCTTGAGTCCCACCGATCGCGCACTCGATCCTCTTCTCGGTTCACTCGGCTTCGAGCGCTCTGTTCACGAACAGGACCATGTCCCGGCCGGACAGAACGACCATTCTGACCAGTGGACCAAGCGCTTGTGGACGCGACGCGACCACCCCGAAGGTGATGTGAACCTCCATGTCCGTCGCACCGGCTCACCGAATGAGCGTCTCGCCCGGCTGTTCCGGGATTGGTTCCGTGCTCACCAAGAGGCCGTACCTGCGTACGCCGCATTCAAGTGCGCTCTCGCCGGTACTACTCCCGACGTCAATATCTACGCAGAGGTCAAGGACCCGGTCGTCGATCTGGTGATCGTGGTTGCGGAGGCATGGGCCGTGTCAGTTGATTGGCATCCCTGAGCCGTCACCAAGATGGTGGCTTTTCCGCATGTTCTTCGGTACGGACCGCAATTTCGGGCGCCCCGGGCATCGCTCGTGCGGGAGCCACTGTAAAGTTGCATTGTCTGTAAAGTCGCATTGTGAGTTTGGTTCAGCCCGTCAAGGAGACCTTTTGCCCGGCCCCCGGGGATTGCGAATCCCGAGTTTGATGGCGTCACGAGTGGCCTACTTGGGCGTCATCGTATCGCTGCCTCTGGCATTCCTCGGGGTGGCGATCGTCGAGTTGGGGCTCCCGGGGACAAGCAGTGCAAGCCCTCCCCCCGCGGCCACGGCGCTGGCGACGTCCCTGACCGGGGGGGTCCAAAGAGGTGCACGTATCTCCGTTCCGGCAGGCTGGCCCGTGACTGACGCCGCCATCCTCAGCGGGACGTACGCGTCACGTGCACGTGGAACAGTCACCTACACCGTCTTCTCCGACCCCTCCTGCAGCACCTCGGTCGGCACGGGGGGCACCGTCAAGGTGAGACACGGGAGGATCCCGGCTTCAAGGGCCGTTGTCCTCACTACCGCCGGCACTTACTACTGGCAAGCCTCCTACTCGGGCGACGCGAAGAATGCGGCATCGGTGAGTGCCTGTGGAACCGCGGGAGAGGTCGAGACGACTACACCGCCCTACGCAGACCAGTTCGTCACCTCCGCCGTCTCGGCGATTCCCGGTACCTCGCTCAATCTCCATTGGTCCACGCCGGCGGCTGCGACCGATCCCGCTCCCGGCGCGTACTTCCACCTCTCTTCGGTCGGCACGAGTGCTTTGCCCAACTTCGATTCCATCGTTACGTGGCCAGGAGACACAACGGATACGTGGTCCTCTACGGATGGATGGTGGTCGACCAACGCCACCGCCATGACTTTGGCTGTCCCTTCCGGTGCCGTTCCGGGGGCCACTTACCAGATACAGATCTACACCTGTAGCAGCGTGAGTCAATTGTGCTCAAACTCACCGGGCGCCACCGGACCGGGTGACGAGCAGGTATCGCTCACCATATCGACGGGATGGACAACGACTCCTTACACTCAGGACTTCAGCGTTTCCAAGAAATTCGCCGAGTCCGTAGGCAATCCTCTTGACGTCGCATTCTCGCCGGACGGCACACTGTGGAACACCAGCGAATTCAGCAACCACCTGAGCAAGATCTCGGTGTCCGCCTCCACGGCTCGCTCCTTCAGCGATCCATCGAACTCGCGCTCCGAACCGTTCGCATCGTGCTTCCCTGATTGCCAAGAGTCAGCGGCGAGCGCCCTCAGCGAAAGGGTCATCGACGCCGACGGACGCATCTGGTTCACCGAGGGTGGGTGGTACGCCCTGAACCCGAGTCCGTCACAGCCCATTTCCAAGAACCACTCGGAAGTCGTGTCCTTCGACCCTGCGACGGACAAGTTCTGCACGTACCGCGTCCCGGGGGACGACAATGAGGTGATGGGCCTGGCCTCGACCGGAACTGCCCCCAACAGTTTGATCTGGTTCACGGAGTCCCTTGGCAACGGAAATCAACTCCCGCGTCAACCTACCCTCGATTCCTTCAATCCAGCGAAAATCGGCGACGGTTGCTCAGGCCGGTCGAATAAGCTGTTTTCGCTTCCCAATACGATTGAACGAGTGCCCTTGCCGCCAGACAGCGTCGCGGCGCAGATCGCCGTCGATCCCAACGGCTCGACGCTGTGGGTGACCGCCTTCGGAACCGCCAAGCTCTTCGCCGTCGACACCGACGTCACGCCTCCCTCGGTCACCTCGTACACCCTGAACAGCTTGAACTCGGGCACGCTCCCGCTGGAGGGTGTGGCGAATGCCTATTACAGCTGGCAGGTGGTGGCGGATGCGAATTACGTGTACGTCATGGAATACGGGGACAGCGATCTGGTGCGGATCAACAAGAACACCGGACAAATCGATGTGGTGCCGATCCCATTGACCTCGGATTCGGAAGAGGGTTACGGGTTGGCGGTCTCCGGCAACAATCTGTATTTCACCCTCGCCGACGACCACCCACCGTCATATGGAGCAGCATCGGCATTCGGCTACGTCGACATCGCCGTCTGGGAGGCGGCGTCGGCACCATGTCTAACGACGCCGGGGGATTGCGCCCCTGACCCGTCAGACGCTGTGGTGTACAGCGGACTCTCCGATTTTGCCGCTCCGGAGACGACTGCCGCCGATTTCCGAGGTATCACGGTGAAACCCGGTGGAACTGTTGCCATCGCGGACTTTCACCAGGTCCTCGAACTCAGTCCCTAGCCACGGTCGATGTGGTGTCGCCCGCTGGGCGACACCACCAAGGGCCGGGCCAGCAGGTACGTGACGCCGTGATCAGGCACAATGTCCGAAGTGTCTTTGACACCGCCAGACGGCGGCCCCCCAGGAGCTCGTCTCTCGGACGAGGATCGAGAACGGGTGGTCGAAGTCCTCAAGAACTCATGCAGTGACGGTCGGCTGACCCTGGATGAGTTCTCCGAGCGCGTCGACGCTGCGTACCACGCGGTAGCCCTCCGGGACGTCGGCCCGGTGCTGGCCGATCTCCCTCATCCCTTCGGTCCTGACTTCGCCGGCCTACTCGGTGGCGAGATCGGCCGCTCGGCGGTGCCCGTCGCCCCGCAGGTCCCTGACGTCGCCGGGCGCAAGGTGACTCGCTGGACGATCTCGATCATGGGGGGATCGCAGCGCAGAGGCCGGTGGCGCTTGCGGGAGAAGACCAACGCCGTGGCCGTCATGGGCGGCTGCCTGCTCGACTTGCGCAACGCCGAGGTCGAGGGTCCGGGCGTTCTCATCAACGCCATCGCCGTCATGGGTGGAATAGAGATCGTCGTTCCCGAGGGTATCGAGGTCGAGCTGGGCGGCATCGCCGTCATGGGTGGCAAGGATGCCCGGTGGCTGAAGGCGGTGCCTCCGATCCCTGGATCGCCGGTCATCCGGGTGCGAGTCTTCGCCTTCTGGGGTGGCGTGACCGTCCGGAGCAGGCCGGCGCAGGCGGGCCCAAATGACGATGGAGCCGACAGCCTTCCCGACGGCGTGGGACCTTCCGTCCACCGGAGGCTGAGCGGTGGAGAGCCGACAGGGGACCCCCGACTGATCGACATCGTGGCGGAGGAGCAACGCTATCCGGGCCCTGACCTCGCTGCGGAGGGCTTGCCCGAGGGCACGGTCACGATCATGTTCAGCGACATCGAGGGATTCACGTCGATCACCGAGCGCTTGGGCGATCGACGGGCCATGGCCATCCTTCACGAGCACAACGGCATCATCCGCCAACGCGTCGGTCGTTCAGGAGGCCATGAGATCAAATCCCAGGGTGACGGCTTTATGATCGCCTTCGGTGGCGCCAGCAGCGCCCTGCAGTGCGCCGTCGGGATCCAGTCCGACTTCGCCGCCCGCAACCGTTCGAAGCCCGACCAACCGGTCCAGGTCCGCCTCGGGCTCCATGCCGGCGAAGCGATCCGTGACGGCAACGACTTCCTGGGTGGCGCCGTGATTCTGGCCGCCCGTATCGCCCAGCAGGCGAAGGGCGGCGAGATCCTGGTCTCCTCGGTGCTCAAGGATCTGTGCGACCTGGGCGGCGAGTTTCAGTTCGAGCAAGGCCGGGACATCCACCTGAAGGGCTTGTCCGAGTCCCGACGGGTCTATTCCGTTACGGCCGCGGATCGGTCGGAGGATGGAGGTCGGTCCGACCAAGACACGGTCATGTAGGTCGGCAACCGACGCTCGGCGGTGTCAGGGAGCCGCCGAACCCACCAGTGCCGGCTCGTCGTCTGAGGGCTTGGCCGCCACGTCGTCGGCGTCCACCGACAATTTGGGCAGAAGGCGGTCGAGCCAGGGCGGGAACCACCAGTTCGATTTGCCCAACAGCATCATCACCGAAGGCACGATAGCCATCCGGATGAAGACGGCGTCGACGAAGATGCCGCCGGCCAGGCCGATGCCGAACTCCTTGATGACGCGTTCGCCACCGAGGATGAACGACCCGAACACGAGGATCATGATGAGCGCCGCAGCGGTGATGGTCTTGCCCGTGGCCGCCAATCCGTTACGGACGGCGACTCGGTTGTCGCCCGACCTGATGAACTCCTCGTGCATCCGGGAGACCAGGAAGACCTGGTAGTCCATGGACAACCCGAAGAGGATGGCGAACAACATCACGGGCAGGAAGGCCTCTACCGGGCTGGTGCCGTTGAGCCCGATGAGGGAACCGGCGTAGCCCCACTGGAAGACCGCCACCACGATCCCGAAGGCCGCCCCGATGGAGAGCAGGTTCATGAGAGCGGCGGTGACCGGAATGACGAAGCTCCGGAACACGATGGACAAAAGGAGGAAGGCCAGCACCACCACCAGGCCGATGAAGAGCGGCAGCTTGGCCGAGAGCACATGGGCGAAGTCGATGAAGGTGGCGGTCGTGCCGCCGACCAGGACGGAGACACCGGAAGTCCCCACCGCCTCGGGGATGGTGACGGATCGCAGGTGGTTGATGAGGTCGGTGGTGGCGGCGGCCTGGGGTGAGGTGGTCGGGTAGACGGTGAGGAGGCTGACGTCCACGCCTCGTCGGGTGGGGCTCGGGACCACCGTCGGGCCGACCACCTTCTGCACTCCGGGCTGCGCCGTGATGTCGGTCCCGACGGTTTTCATCACCTCCTGGGCCGCCGGGGTGTCCGTCTTGGCCACCAGGAGCAGGGGGCCGCTGAAGCCCGGCCCGAATCCCTTGGCCAGCATGTCGAAGGCCTGGCGGGTCGTCGTGCTGGCCGGGTCGGTGCCCTGGTCGGCCGAACCCAGTCGGAGCGAGAAGAAGGGGAGGACGAGGACGACCACGACGACGAGCGCGCCGAGGGCCGAGATGATCGAGCGCTTCTGCACCAGATCGGCCCAACCCGGCCAGAAGCCCTTGCTGTCGGCGCCGACGATCCGCGGCCCGTTATCGGCCAGGTTCCGCTTTTGCCGACGGCTCATGACCTTCGGGCCGATGAAACCCAGAAGCGCGGGCAGGAGGGTGAGGGCGGCCACCATGGTGAAGAGGACGCCGATGGCGGCAGCGACGGCCAGTCCGTAGAGGAAGCTGACGCCGAGAGCGAACATTCCGAGCAGGGCGATGCAGACGATGATGCCGGCGAAGAGAACGGCCCGGCCTGACGTGTTGATGGCGTTGATGATCGAGCTCTCGGTATCCCGCCCGGCCACCAAGCCCTGTCGATGTCTGGTCACGATGAAGAGGGCGTAGTCGACGCCCACCCCCAGGCCGATGAGCAGCACCAACTCCGGCGCGAACTGGGCCATCTTGAGGACGTGACTCAAGGTACCGATGATCCCGATGGCCGTTCCCAGAGCGAAGAGGGCCGAGATGATGGGGAGGAGGGCGGCGAAGACCGAGCCGAAGACCAGGAGGAGGACGATGAGCGCCAGAAGGACGCCCAAGCCGGAGCTGCTGAACGACTGGTTGTTGGCGAATTCGGCCAACTGGCCGGTCACGGCGATGTGCAGGCCGTCACCGGAGTGATCGACCGCCGTGTGAACGAACAGCGTGGCCTCCGCGGACGAGATGTCCTGGGCCTGCTTCTCGAACGTGACGTTGACGAATCCCACCGTGTCCTTCGGGTAGTTGACGTTGGTGAGGGAGATCAGATGCCCTCTGGCGTCATAGGGGCTGAACACCGGTGAGACGTTGGGCAGCGCATCGATCTGCCTCACCATCTCGTTGATACGGAGCCCGATGCCCGTGTCGTCGAGCCGGGCACTGCCGGATGTGGCGAAGACCACCTGCTCCCGGTCGCCCGATTGTCGGGGGGTCACCGACTGGAGCAGCGTGACGGCGTCGGCCGACTGGGTGCTCGGGAAGGAGAAGGAGTTGGAGTAAGCCGTTCCGGCTACGGTCACCAGTCCGATCGAGCCGATGAGGGCGACGAACCAGAACAGGACGACGAGGCGACGATGGCGGACACACCACTCGGCCAGGGTACGCATTTCGCAGATTCTCCCTCAGGAGCGGTTACAGAATGGAATTTCCGACCCGGAGTGCGCGGGAGCCGCTGCTCCGAGGCCACGGAGTGTCGGCGTCGTCGAGGCAGGTGACGCACGTGGAACTCGCCCACAAAGGTAGCGTGAAGGAGCGGACAAGCGGAGCATCGAGGCCGCGTATCTCCCCAGCCGGACCTGGTTGCGGGGATGGGCCGGCCAACCCAATCCTGGATCGACAACGAGACACTTGACCGCCATCGCCGCCGCCGAACGGTTGCGGACATATCCCCGGGCGCCCTGGGATCATCATTGCGTCTTTCTCGGGTGGCGTTGGAGGTCGGTGGATTGAGAACTTCTGAGCGGCGAGACCTCACTCGTTTTCGGAATCCATTCACATTCCGGCGACGAGAGCGCTCTTCTCGGGGGTGACACAGAGTGTATGATTGTCGTGCTCGTTGGATGAGAACGGCTGGTGTCTCAGGACGGCCCGGCGCAGCGGTGAGGGGACACGATGGTCCGGCGGGAACCCAAAGTGCGTGACACCAGGGACCGGATCCGGGCCGCCGCCCTCGAGGTGTTCGCCGCCAAGGGATTCGCCGCCACTTCCGTCGACAACATCGTGGCCCGCGCCGGCTGCACCAGGGGCGCCTTTTACTATTACTTCGAGAGCAAAGAGGATATCGCCCGTGACCTGCAGCGCGATCTCTGGCATCAGCTGACCGAACGCGCTAATGAGGCTTTCGATCCAGACCTCGGGAGCATCACCAATCTGAAGAGGGTGTTCGACGTCCATCGCGGCGCCCTCGCTGACCTGGGTGAGGCCCGCTTCTTCCTCCGTGAAGGGTTTCTCGACCCCATCCGGGAGGCGTCGGATCGCGACGAGCTCAAGTGGGGTGTCAGTCAGATCCGCGACCTCCTGGTCGAGGCCATGGACCGCGGCGAGGTTGTCACCGTCGAGTCCGGTGCTTTGGCCGCGCTTCTCGCCGGCCTTTTCGAGGTGGCGACCATGCACCTTCTCGAGGTCAGTGATCCGGCGCCAACGGTGGAGGTTGTCCATGTGCTTCTCGATGGACTCGCCTCCACCCGCAGCGATGCGGCCGAGTCACGACGGTCCGGTGCCCCGACTCGTGACGCCGTCGTTCACACTCCGTCCGACACGCGTCCGCCACAAACGGTCACCCTCATGAGTGCCGACGACCGCTGACCAGGATTCATGTGAACCAATAAAGGTTGATCAGGCGTGCTTGCCACCAAGACTGGGGTAGCAACACGGTGAACCAGGAGGATGTGGACAACGGGTGTGTTTGTACGGGATGTTCGCCGAGAAGGTGCTCCCGGGGACTTACACCATCACCAATGGAGGTCACCGAGAGCACCAAGAAGGCGCACGAAAAGGACGCCACATTCTTCTCGTGCGTGATCGTCTGCTAGGGCCGAACGGACCCGCCAGCTCGGGCTACGCTGCATGGCGATGGAGCCGAGGAAGGCCGACGCCATCTCGTCTGCGGCGTTCGCCTCCAGCCGACAACCCTGAGAACGGGAGAGGCGACAGTGAGCCCAGGGAGCCGGATTCCCCAGGTGCTGACGGCCGGCGTGATCGCCGGTTGCTCGATGTTGCTCGTGGGGTGTTCGTCTCCGAACCCTTCGGCATCTTCGGTGGCCGGTACCAGCATCGCGCCAGGTCAGGCCGTTCCGTTCAACGCGGCTGATAATGCGCGGTCGGAGATCACGAACGGGAGGTGCACCCCCTCCTCCGGTGCATGGGTCCTGAAGGGAAAAGCGCGGAACTCGGCCACGAAGGCCAAGACGTTTCAGATCGTCGTGGATTTCGTGACGGAGCCAGGTTCGACCGTGCTCGGCTCCGTGGTGGTCAATCTCCCGGGTGTGGGTGCCAAAGCGACCGTGCCCTGGTCCGCCACGGGCGCTCGGGGCAAGTCTCACGTGGCCTGTGTCGTGCGACAGGCCCAGGCACGCTGAATCGGACAATCGGCCTTCTCGTCCGGAGCGGCGCCCGTCCCCCTCGTTACGTCGGGCCCCGGCCGGACACCTCGAGGGCCAGGTCCCGGATCTGCCGGCGCACCGACGACCACTGATACCGGGCCCGGAATTCCCGCTCCGCCTCGTCCACCAGGCGGCGGCGTAGTTGCGGCTCGACGAGCAACCGTGCACAGGCCGCGGCGAAGTCCTCGGCACCGTCGGCCAACAGGAGATGGCGCCCGTCCTCGAAGCCCAGCCCTTCGGCCCCCAGTCTCGTGGACACGATGGGGATCCGCTGGGCGGCGGCCTCGAGGATCTTCACCCGGGTGCCACTGCCGTAACGGACGGGGACGACGACGAGGTCGGCCCGCTCGAGCTCCGGCTCCATGGCGGCGACCCGTCCCACGACGCAGACCTCGGGCCGTCGGTCGAGTCTGCTCACCGAGTCGTTCGCTTCCCCCACCAGCCGGACCATGACCTCCCCGGCGTGCACCCGGAGACGGGGCAGGATGTCCGACACCAGGAAACCGGCGGCATCGGCGTTCGGCGGATAGCGGAAATTGCCGGCCAGGAGAAGGGTGGGTGGATGGTTCACCTCCTGGCGTCCGACGGGGCGGGCGGGAGCGTCGTAACCGTTGGGCACCACCACGGCGTTGACCAGGCCCGACCTGGTGGCGTCGAGTTCGCTGCACAGCGCCACCCGGTCGACGGCGCCGGACACGTCGGCTTGGAGGTCTGCCCAACGACGGGCGTTCAGCCTGGCCTGGGCCATGCCGACGGCGTCATGGGCGCGGGCCAGGATCCCCGCCGGGCCGTGATCGGATCCGGTCGCTTCCAGCCGGCTCAGGATCTTGCGGTCCTCGAGATCGTCGAGATCGACGATCGTGGGACCGAGCCGGGGCCGGCCGAGGAGCTCGAAGGTGGCGGCCTTGCTGAACCAGGCCAGGTCGTAGGTTCCCGCCCTCCACGACTCGAAGGCACGACGGGGACCGGCGCCCTCTTCCTGGGCCAGTTCCAGCGGCAGGCGGGAGGAGGTGAGCCACATCACCCGCTTGGCCGGCGACCACGCCGGTCGGGGACGGACCACCGTCTCGAGCCGGACGTCCTCCAGCCCGGGGGGGAGGACGCAGGGCTCGCTCCGACGGGCGGGGACGAAGACGAACAGGTCGGTCTGGCCCAGCCCGGCGGCCACGTCGATCACCTGGGCCAGTCGCAGGTGCGAGCCGATGCTCACCGGCCAGGGGAAGTCCTGGGCCACCACCAGCGTCCTCATGGACCGGCCAGGCCCCGAGCCAGGGCGCCGATCTCCTGCTGGACGACCGACGACGCATAGCGTTCCTCGAAGAGGGAGTGAGCCTGGTCGACCATCGACGTCCGCAGCGCACGGTCGGCGATCAGACGGGCACAAGCGTGGGCCACGGCATCGGGATCGTCGGCCACCAGGAGGTGGGTGCCCGGACGGACCTCCAGTCCTTCGGCACCGACGGTCGTCGACACGACGGGGATGCGGTGGGCGAAGGCCTCGAGGATCTTCACCCGGGTCCCGCTGGCGTAGCGCAGGGGGATCACGATGACGTCGGCCCGGGACAGCTCGTCGGTGATGTCGGGCACCTGACCCGTCACGGTGACCGAAGGGCGATCGTCCAGTGCGGCCAGCGCCGGCGGGGCCAGACCGATCAGCCGGATCTGGGCGCCGGGGACGAGGGCGCGTAGTCGGGGGCCGATGTCCTCGACCAGGAAACGGGCGGCGTCGGCGTTGGGTGGGTAGCGCAACGTTCCTTGGAAGGAGATCACCGGAGGCGATGACACCTCGGCGCGTCCGACGGGGTGGGCGGGGGCGGGATAGCCGTTGCGGATGACACGGACGCCGGTGAGATCAGACCGGCGGGCGTCGAGTTCGCTGCAGACGACGGTGGCCGCCGACTTCCGGGCGGCCAGGTGGTGCAGTCGGCGCCACCGGCGGACGTCCTCCGCCGTCCACCACCGGGCCGCCCGGCGCCGGAGTGGTCCACGGTGCTCACCGGGCCGGCGGGGCAGCGACGAACGGGCCAGGATCTTCTCGTCCTCGAGGTCGTCGATGTCGATCACGACCGGGCCGGGGACGGACTCTCCCGCCAGGACCCATGCCCGAACCTGAAAGAACCACACGAGGTCGTAGGTTCCGGCCATGAACCTCCGCAGGGCCGAACTCATGACCGGGCGGGCCCGCAGGGGCATCTCGAACGGTACCGTGGGCCGGCCGATGCAGCGGGCCAGGTCACCGAGGCCGGGCGGCCTGTCGTCGATGGTGATGCGCTCGATGCGCTCCGGCGCCGGTGCCGTCGGCGGGTCGGCGAAATCGGTCCGCCTCTCGGATACGGCCGAGAACAGCTCGACCGGTCCACAGCACGACAGTCCTTCGATGGTGTTCGTCAGCCGGAGACGGGAACCGCTGTTCGGAGGCCACGGATATTCGGTGGCGACCAGCAACGTCCTCATGCGGACCGCATTCTCGAAGGCACGAGGCGAATGATAAGCGTCCGGTCAGCCTCGCCCGGCGCTGACCACCGTCTGGCAGAACGAGGTCTTCTCGGGCTTTGCCTTCCTCGTGGTTTGGAGGAACGAGACGGGCGCACCGGGCGCGTTGGGCAGGGGGAGGACCGTGGTTCGCCCATTCGGGAGAAGGGCGCTCAGTGAGACCTTGCCTCGGATGGCGACGCTGAGAACCCGGAGGTAGGGGTCGGCGGTGACGACGACGGCGACCTTCTGCCCCCGTTTCACCTTGACCGTCTTGCCGACATCGTTGAGGTGCGGACCCGAGAGATCGAAACGGATGCGATTCGAACCCTTGGTGGCCATGGAGATGGTGTCGCGCCCGATGGTCATGATGGGGAACGGGTGTGTCGATCCGACCAGGGACGCCTTGACCTTGACGGAGAACCGGTGGGTGCCGCTGGCCGGATGTTGGAGGGCGAACCACGTCTTGTGCTCCAGCTGCTGGGCCGGGAAGGTGGCGTAGGAGTCGCCGGTGGAGAGGTAGAGAGCCCGGCAGTCACCCACGTCGAACAGGGTGTCGGCCGGCGCGTAGTAGGGGAGGTGCTCTCCGTGCACGATGTTCGGCGTCAGGGGGAGCCCCAGGGCGTTGGCGAAGTGCACCTGCCATCGCACGTAGGCGATCGCTCGCGGAGTCGCCCAGTCGCTCTGCGGGGTGGTGGCAATGGCCAGATTGGCCACCACGGAAGCCACCGTGAGCACGGCGGTGGTACCCATCAGAAGGCGCCGCCGCGATCGCCGCCAGTCGAGGGTGCGGCCCCACAGGTCGACCAGGCCGACGGCGCTGGCCACGATGAGGAGGGGGAGGAAGTCGGCCAGGTAACGGTCGGAGATGTAGTCGAAGATCATGACGGGGCCGCACGCCAGGGCCGCCGCCAGGATGATGAGACGGGTCATGGAGCCCCGTCCGAGGGTCCGGCGCCGGAAGGAGGCGAAGCCGCCCCAGCACGTGAGGAGGAAGAGCAGGGGCATGGACGCCGTCAGGCTGGCCGTCCGGTTGGCGCTGTCGAGGACCACGCCCACCGCCCGGGCCGGCTCGGCCGGCAGGGTGATGAAGGGGAACACCGACGTGAGTCGGATCCCCCCCGGCCACAGATAGGCCAGCGCCGTGCTGGGCAGGAACTGCAGGCCGTACCCCTTGCCCCCGCTGCCCGCCAGGGCGGCCCGCCGGTGGGCGTTCACGTGGGTGAAGATCTGCTCGTTGAGCGGGACCCCGAAGGGGACGCCGAACTTGAGCAGGTTGACGACGGTGAGGGCGATCAGGGGCACGATCGCCGCCAGGGCCATGGGCAGCACCCAGCGCCGGTTCTCGTCCCCGCCGCGTCCGAGGGCCAACCATCCGGTGACGAGCAGGGCGCCGGCGATGCAGGCGTAGCCGGTGGGCAGGCGGTTGAGACTGGCGGCCAGGACCAGACCGCCACAGGCCCAGATCCGGCCCCGCGACGGTCTCTCCATCACCCCCAGGAGCGCGAACATGCTGCCCACGGTGAGCGCCACGCTCCACACCAGGTCCTCGTCGTAGACCCAGGCGTTCGAGGCCAGGAAGACGAACACCGAGCCGCCCATCATGGTGGCCATCAGCAGGCCGTACGAGGACGCCTCCATCCGGCCCAGCGCCACCGGTCCCCGCAGCACCATCCGCACCCGCCACAGCAGCAGCGCGCAGAAGACCCCGGCCACCAGCCAGCCCAGCAGCATGTAGGGAGCGGTCAGGCGCCCGTCGTACCGGGAGGTGAGAGCCAGAACGGGCAAGCGGATCAGCGACGGGAAGATCCCGAAGTACGTGTAGGTGTGTCCGTTGCGGACGAAGCCTTCGACGCCCAGCGAGTCGGTCGGCACCCAGAGATGCCCGTGGAGCATGGCCCGGCCCTGCAGGTCGTAGAAGTTGCCCCCGGGGAAGGTCCGCCGAAGGGGCTGGATGGTCTTGTCCCAGACGTCCCACAGGATCCACAGGTAGGGGACCAGGGCGGCCACCAGACCGACGGTGACGGCGTTGACGAAGCGACGACGGTCGCTCGAGGACGGACGTCGTTTCCGGGGGGTGCGCCGCCCCGTCTCGGCGTCCTCGTCCATCACGCCCTCGGCGACGGTCCTGGTGGATGTCGCCGGGTCGTCGACCTCAGTCACGCGCCGTCAATCGAACGGCGTCAGAGCCCAGGCGGAGCATGGTTCGACGGTCCCTGGAGATGGCGGGCTGACGCCGAGACGACCGTGCGCTTCCGGCAGTCGACCTGCCGTACCGGAAGCGCCCCGATGGCAGGTCTCAGGCGGGCTCCAATTCGAACAGGAGCTGGTATCCGAAGAGGGTCGGAGACAGGGCCGTACCCAGGTGGTCCAGTCCCGAGACCACGCTGATGGCCCAATCGGGAGCGGGTCCGCCTCGTGCTGCCACCTCCAACGGGAGCCCGGAGATCGAGCGGCGACGTACCCGCATGCCGGCGCCGTGGGCCATCCGTTCGAAGCTGCTGCGGGTGAAGAAGCGAAGGTGCCCGGCGTCGAAGATGCCGCGCCGCTCGTAGTCGAAGCGCCCGAAGAGCACCCGCAGGCGCGGGTACCAGTGGGCCACGTTGGGGATGCTGACCATCACCACTCCACGCGGGGCCAGGACGCCACTGAGCTGCGCCAGGAGAGCAGCCGGGTCGACCAGGTGCTCGAAGACGTCGGCGCCGACGACCACGTCGAAGTCGGTCCCGATGTCGGACGGGAGGCCCTGGTTGAGATCGGCCTCGATGAAGCCGTCGAGGCGATCGGCGACGCCGTCGAGCTTGACGGAATCGACCCCGATCACCGTGTGCCCCTGGAGCCGGATCTGCTCGCCCAGCCGGCCGTCGGAGCACCCGAGGTCCAGGACGCGCTTGGGCTGGCCTTCGTTCAACCACTCCATCAGCTTGTTGTGGGAGGAAGCGGCTGACACCTTCAGCTCGTAGCCGGCGTCGGCGAAGGCCATGTCGCCCGATCCGAATCCCATCTTGTGGAGGCGGTAGCGAAGGACGTCCAGGACGACGTCCTTGGCATAGCGCATCCCGTTCACGTTGCAGAGCTCGTCGCCGTAGTACGTCGGGATGGGTACTTCGACCATCCGCTTGTTCGCTTCCAGGAGCTGGAGGATGATCTCGGTGTCGAAGTCGAATCCATCGGAGTTCGACTCGAAGGGGATGTCCTTGAGGGCATCGACCCGGTAGGCCCGGTAGCCGCTGTGCCACTCGGTCAGGTTCAGCCCGGTGGCGGCGTTGGAGAACCGACTCAGGATGCGGTTGCCGACGTATTTGTACAGCGGCATCCCCCCCATGCGGGCCGATCCGAGCTCCATCATGCGGGACCCGAAGACGGCATCACAGCTGGAATCGTTGAAGGGGGTGATGAGGTCCTCGATGACCTCGGGGGCGTATTGGCCGTCCCCGTGGAGCAACACCACGATGTCGAGATCGTGTTCGATGGCCCAGCGGTACGCCGCCTTCTGGTTCCCGCCGTAGCCCAGGTTCTGGGGGCGTCGGATCACCGTGAGCGGCAGGTCGGTCTGCTTCTGGTACTCCATCCCCACCACGTAGGTGCAGTCGCTGCTGGCGTCGTCGCAGACGACCACCTCGGCCACGCGCTCACGGAAGCTCTTCGGAAGCCGGTCGAGGACGGTGTGAAGGGTCGACGCGGCGTTGAACGCGACGACGACGACCCCGATCCGCTCGGTACGTCCACGCTTACCCGCCATCGGCCCTCACCCCCGTGCCCCGGCTCGACCAACGGCCGGCCCCAATGCGTCACCGTCTACAGGTCACCGGCTACCCCAGCCCGGAGGTCGATGTCGTCCCAGACCACCGACCGTGAGCCACCGGCCGCCCACGGCCCCGAAGCAATGATTGCCGCCCGCCGGAGCCGTGTCACCGTCAATTCTGACTAAGCGCCTTTGAGCGGTTGTTGTGTCCCTCTTAACGAGTTTAGCCCCGCTACCAGGGCTTCGGGGCTCGCCCACCCGGTTTTACCGACCCCCCCCGCCGTTCCCTCGACGGTGACGACGAGAACCCCTGGCCCGGGCCCCCCGGGGTCCGCCCCCGCCCCGTCGGCGACCCCGAGGATCAACGGTCGGCGGGAGTGGCCACCGTAGGATTCGGTCGTGCCGACGAGAACCGAGAGTAGGGAGAACACGGTGGCGGAGGCCGGCTCCGTGGGGCCCCGTCGCCGGGTGTCAGCGGTGGGCGCTGCCGCCCTCGTCCTGGGCGGCTTCGCCCTCACCGGATGCTCGATCGTGAAGACGGTCGAGAAGGTCAAGAACGATGTGGAGGGGAACAAGGCCACCATCGACGCCTTCACGGGCAAGATCCAGTCCGGCGAGGCGACCGCCTTCGAGGCCACCTACGTCACGACGGGGAGTGCGCCGGCCACCATCGTCTACGCCGTCCAACCGCCCAAGGGTCTGGCCTTCACCGATACCCCGTCGAGCGCCGGCGGCGCCAGCGTCGACGTGGTGGTGAACGCCTCCGGTGAGTATTCCTGCACGCCGCCGTCGGGATCGACATCGACCTGGTCCTGCGAGAAGTTGGGCGCCGCCAGCGC
Organism: uncultured Acidimicrobiaceae bacterium; assembly: GCA_963800065.1. GTDB lineage: Bacteria > Actinomycetota > Acidimicrobiia > Acidimicrobiales > UBA8190 > CAWJFJ01. Next base: position 643,468 of record CAWCZO010000008.1, read on the forward strand.
CGCCGCCCAGAACAAGGTGTTCGACTTCTACACACCGTCACACTGGATCGGGTTCCTCAGGGACTTCTCGCTGGCCGCCGGCGTCGCCGGGGACAAGGTGACGTCGTCGTCCATGGCGGTGAACGGGTTCAACATGCAGTGCGTCGACTTCAACGCACCGGGCGTGGCGGGGACGAGCACCATCTGCACGACGGCCCAGGGCATCCTCGGGTATGTCAAGGTCGCCTCGGACCCGACCAGCTTCGAGATCAAGAGCTACTCGGGGTCGCCTTCCGCCTCGTTGTTCCAGCTGCCCCCGGGCGCCAAGGTGACGACACCGCCGCCGCCGACCCCGCAGGGGGGAGCCAGTTAGTTGCTGGGCCGCCGAAGCCCGTGGAGGCCGTCCACGGGAGCTGCTTCACTGACGCTGTGACCGACGTTCGGACAGCGCGCCTCCAGCTTGACGCGGTCGACGTCGAAGAGGCGGAACGCATCGCCGCCGGGAGCGCGGCACCGGCCGATGCCTGGGCCGACGACTTCCCCTTCGAAGGCGACGTCGGCGCAGTGGGAGGATTTCTTCGTGCCACCGCCCAGCATGGAGAGCAACGGCCCTTCGGCTACTACCGGATCAGCCGGCTGGCCGATGGACGGGCCGTCGGGGGGATCGGCTTCAAGGGCCGGCCCGACGGCGGCTGCGTCGAGATCGGTTTCGGCCTGGCGCCGTCGGCCCGCGGCCACGGCTACGCCGCCGAGGCGGTCGTCGCCTTGCTGGCCGTTGCCGCCGACCACGGACTGTCCAAGGTGATCGCCGACACGGCTCCGGACAACGTCGCTTCGCAACGGACGCTCATCCGGGCCGGATTCCGCCTGGTGGGCACCGACGCCGAACTCCACCACTACGAGACGCTCCTCGGTATCGGGGATCGTCCCGTGCCGTAGTCCGCCGCCGGTGCCCTCAGGCCTTCTGCGTGATCTTGCGCGAGCCGTTGGCCCTCGCCTCGTGGCCGGCTCGTCCTACGACGCCACGTCCGGCGACGAGGCCGACTTACCGTTGGTGTTGACGGCGACGATCACGAAGTACTCCTTCGGCTTCTTGGCCACCTTCTTGATGGTGACCGTGTGGGCCGTGGGTCCGGAGACCGTCGCCTTCGGGGCACCCGAGGTCGACACCGTGGGGGAGGTCGACTCGTAGATGTCGTAGCCGGTGATGGCCGAGCCGCCGTTGGAGGCCGGGTCCGTCCAGGTGATGGTGGCGTTCTTACCTTTGAGCTTGAGCTTGGGCGACGTGGGGGCACCGGGCACGGTGGAAGGCGTGGCGTTCACCACGGGGGAGGACGCCGCCGACTGGCCGTCGATGTTCACGGCGGTGACCACGAAGTAGTACTCGGTGCCGTTGGTGAGCCCGGTCACCGGCGCCGAGATGGCGGTGGCCGAGGCCGTGGCGGCCGGGGTACCCGAGGTCGAGACCGTGGGGGTGGTCGAGTCGTAGATGTCGTAGCCGCTGACGTTGGTGCCGCCGTTCGAGGTCGGGGCCGTCCAGTGGACGGTGGCCGAGGCGTTGCCGCCGGTGGCCGAGGGCGATCCGGGCGCGGCCGAGACCGTTCCGGGGAACCAGACGAAGCCGTTGGGGTCGCCCCCGCTGGCCGTGAAGGTGACCTGCTCGTTCCAGTAGTCGCTCAGCACCCCGGCCGGGGTGGCGCAGGCGATGCCGGCATCCCAGACCCCCCTCGAACCGCTGTAGAGAAGACCGTTCGACCCCGTCAGGGCGATCTCGCCCTGGGAGACCAGAGGGGCCCACTCGTAGTCGTTGAGGATCCCGATGACCAGGCCGCTGGTCGGCTCGGTGTCGATGCCGTCCCAGGGTTTGCCGTTGATGTCGACGAGACCGAGGTCGTTGGAGGCGAATCCCGAGCTGAAGCTGAGGGAGCTGACGGCGGTGCCGGAGGGGACGAGATAGCTGTACTCGTGGCTGCCGTCGCCGGCGGTGTCGCCGCTGCAGACGGATCCGGTGGGCAGGGCGACCGTGAATTGCGTCGACGAGGACTGGCTACCGTTGAACTGTGTGGTCGTCCCGGGCTGGTCGATGGTGGCCACCCCGTCCAGGGTTGAGGCCGAGGCCGCCGTCGATGCCGCCAGGTAGAGCCCTACCGAGCCCGCCAGCGCCAGGATGGCCACCCCGACGCGCCCACCCTTGGTGTCGTTCCGACGCCCCAGGCTCATGTCCCGCCCCTTCAGTAGTTCCGCTTGCCGCCCGCTATCTAGAGTTTGTCTATCGGATTTCTAGTATAGAGGGAAATAGAAGCAAAAGACAAGCAAAGGAAGAGGGGGAGGGGAAGGAGAACGGCTAGTGCCGGTGGCGCAGCCGGGAAAGGACGTCAGGATTGACGACGTTGGTGGGGGCGCCGTCGGCGAAGGAAATGATCTGATCGAAGACGTCGGAGAACTGGACCTCCCATTCCTCACGCGTGACGTAGCCGATGTGCGGGGTGCAGATGACGTTGGCCATCGTGAGGAGAGGATGGTCGGTGTCGTGGAGGGGCTCGTCCTCGAAGACGTCGACGGCCGCCAGGCCGGGACGCCCGGCCCGGAGGGCCTCGACCAGGGCGCCCGGGGCGATCAGGGCGGCCCGGCTGGTGTTCACGAGCAGGGCGGTGGGCTTCATGAGGGCCAGGTCGTCGGCGGTGACGATGCCCCGGGTGGCCTCGACGAGGCGGATGTGGAGACAGACGACGTCGGCCGAGGAGAAGAAGGCCTCCCTGCTCCCGGCGGTGGCGTAGCCGTCGGCGCGTGCCTCGGCCAGCGCCGGGGGACGGGCCCAGACGAGCACCGGCATGCCGAAGGCGCGGCCGTAACCGGCGACGAGCTTGCCGATCCGGCCGTAGCCGTAGACACCGAGGGTCTTGCCGGCGAGGGTTGCGCCGACGCCCATCTGCCAGGCGCCCGCTTTGAGCGAGGCCACCTGTTGGGGGATCTGCCGGACGGCCGCCACCACCAGACCCCAGGTCAGTTCGGCGGTGGCGACCGACGGCGAGCCGGCATGGAGGTCCGATGAGACGACGATCCCCAGCCGGGTACAGGTGTCGACGTCGATGTGCGGGTAGACGCTGCGTTGGCTGATCAGGCGGAGGGCGGGGAGTTGCTCGAGTAGGTCGGTGCGGATCTCCGTCCGCTCGCGGATCAAGACCAGGGCCTCGGTGTCGCGTAGACGGACGGCCAGGGCGTCGGTGTCCTGGAGATGGTCGTTCCAGACCATGACGTCGTGGTCCGCCAGCTTGTCGAAGCAGGCCAGAGTCCGGAGGGTGTCGAAATAGTCGTCGAGGATGGTGATCTTCACGGCGGGGTCAGTCCGATCGACGGGCTTCGATGAGGAAGCGCTGAGAGTGGGCGACGAAGGAACCCTGGGCCTCGATCCGGTGGTGGAGGGCGGCCAGCCGGTGACGGTAGCGGTCGATGGAGAAGCCGGGGAGGGTCCAGACGACCTTTCGGAGGAAGTGGACGACGGCGGAGATGTCGAAGAACTCCGCCCGCAGGGTCGCCTCCCGGAGATCCACGACGTCGAGACCGGCGGTGGCCGCATCGGTGGCCGCACTCTGTGCGCTTCGTCGTTCGCTCACCGGTTGGGGACCCATGATGAGGTCGGTGAGCTCGCGCATCGAGCCCGCCCCGACATGTTGGGCCAGATAGGTGCCGCCCGATCGGAGGACGCGCCGCACCTCGGCCCAGTCGGTGGTGACCGGATGCCGGCTGACGACCAGGTCGAAACAGGACTTGGCGAAGGGGAGACCGTCGCCCTCGGCCAGGAGGTCCTCGAACGACGAGGTCACGGGGGATCAGGCCGGACCGTTGCCGGGCCGGTCCCCGCGTTCCCGGGTCACCCGTCGGGGCCCAACTGCTCGACTTCGAGAAGGGTGAAGGCGTCGATGACGGACCGGAGGACCTGGCGGGCGATGCGGGGGTCGAGCCCGCCGTCGGCGGCGATGGCCCCGATGTTCTCGAGCATCCGCTCCTCGCGGGGACGGTCGACGACCTTCATCCCGTGGGCGCGTTTGAAGCGGATGACCTCGGCGATGAGCGAGGCGCGTTCGGTGAGGACGTCGACGAGGCGCCGGTCGACGAGATCGAGTCGTTCCCTGATGGCCTCCAAGTCCTTCGGCCCGGCACTGTCGGTCACGCATTCATCATGGTCGCCCCCGGCCACGACCGGGTGGAACCGGCTCAAGCTCCGATGTCGCCGTGTCGAAGAGACGTAGGAACGTGAGGACCCGCCGGTCCACGACCTCCGCAGCCGGACGCGGGGGTCGTGGCGCGTCAGACCTTGGCTGTGTCGGCCAGGCGGTCGACCACCTCGACGTACTCCTCGACGAGCTCGTAGATGACGTCGCGGGCTTTGCGGACCCGGGTGGCCCGGCCGATGATCTGGCCGCAGGGGTTGAAGGCGACGTCCTTCGACTGGGCCGGGTAGCGGTGGCCCGAGCCGACGGCGTCGATGGCCACCATCATCTGGAGCGGCATCGGGAGGGGGTCGGGGGTGTCCTGGCGACCCCAGGCCTCGGTCCAGTCGTTCTTGAGCATGCGGCAGGGTTTCCCGGTGTAGGACTTCGAGCGGATCGTGTCGGAGGACTTGGCGTCGAGTAGGGACTTGAGCTGTCCCGGTGGTGTCTCGGCCTCCTCCACCGTGAGCCAGAGGGTGCCCGTCCAGACACCCTGGGCGCCCATGGCCAGGGCGGCCACGATCTGGCGTCCCGTGCCCACTCCGCCGGCGGCCAGGACGGGGAGGGGGGCGACGGCGTCGATGACCTCGGGCCAGAGAACCAGGGAGCCGATCTCGCCGGTGTGACCGCCGCCCTCGGTGCCCTGGCAGACGATGAAGTCGAGTCCGGCCTCCTTGTGGTGAAGCGCATGCTTGACCGAGCCGGCCAGCGCGCCGATGAGACGGCCCGAGGCCTGGACCTGGGCGATGACGTCGGAGGGGGGGGTGCCGAGGGCGTTGGCGATGAGGCGGACCTTGTCGTGGCGGAGGGCGGCGGCCAGAAGAGGCTTGCCGGTGGCCTCGGTCCATCCCATCATTCCCGAGCGCTTCTGGTCGGGAGGGGTTTCGGGGATGCCGTGCTCCTCCAGGATGCGACGGGCGAAGCGGCGGTGGTCGTCGGGGACCATGGAGGTGAGCTGGGCCTCGAGCTTCACCGGGTCGAGCTCGCCCATGCCCTCGTACTTGCCGGGGATGACGATGTCGACGCCGTAGGGGGCGTCGGGGCAGTGCTCGTCCAGCCAGTTGAGCTCGATCTCCAGCTCCTCGGGTGAGAAGCCGATGGCGCCGAGGACGCCGAAGCCGCCGGCGTTGGACACCGCCGCCACCACGTCGCGGCAGTGGGTGAAGGCGAAGATGGGGAACTCGATTCCGAGGCGCTCGGCGATCGGGGTGCGCACGTGGATTCTCCTGTCTGTGTGTTCTGTCTGTGTGTTCTGTCTGTGTGTTCGGCCTGTGGGAAAGAGCGGTGGGTGGGTGGAGCGGTGTGGGTCTTAGGTCGGTGAGTGGACCTCGACGTCGAGGACACGGCCGAGGGCGGCGGTGACGGCGTCGGCGGACAGGGCGCCGGGGTCGATGCGGTGCTGCATCTCCAGTCCCACCACCAGGGCGCGGAAGACGGTGGCCAGGGTGTCGGGGGAGGCGACCGGTTCGATGATGCCGTCGGCGATCCAGGCCGCGAAACCGCGGGCCATGCGGGCGTGGGCCTCGGTGGCCCGGAGGCGCAGGGCGGCGGCCACCTCGGGGTCGCGCGCGGCACGGAGTCCGAGCTCCTGCTCGAGGAGGAGGAGGCGTCGGGTCTCCTCCGAGGGGTGGGCGATCAGGTTGACCGCCACCGCCCGGAGGCGGTCAGCGACGTCGGAGGCCAGTTCGAACTCGGCGGCGATGACGGTGACGAGGGACTGCTCCCATTCGTCGAGCAGCGCCAGGAGCATCCCCTGCTTGGAGCCGAAGTGGTCGTAGACCGCCCCCGAGGTCCGCCCCGCCGCCTCGGCCACGACGTCGACCGAGACGGCGTCGATGCCGTGCTCGGCGAAGAGCTGGGCGGCGGCCGAGAGGAGCCGGTCGCGGGTGTCCGCCCGGCGTTCCTGCTGGGTCCGGGCCATTCCACCTCCGTCGGTGATCGTGCCGCCGGCGGCGCCCGCCGGCAAGTTGCGTAGGGAATCCTATGTAGATAGCGGGGCCTACGCAACGGCGGGCGCCGTACGGTGACGGCAGAAAGAGAGGTGCCCCATGGCCCTGCACACGCACGATCCGGCGGAGCCCGACGACGACCTCGTCAGCATCCGGCCGCAGTTCACCCAGTCGGGCCTGGTGGGTGCCGTGCCACGGCTGCGGCTCCCGGAGAAGGGGATGCCTGCCTCGATCGCCTACCAGGTGGTGCACGACGAGCTCATCCTCGACGGCGCCGTACGCCTCAACCTGGCCACCTTCGTGACGACGTGGATGGAGCCGGAGGCCGAGCTGCTCTTCGCCGAGTGTGCCGCCAAGAACATGATCGACAAGGACGAGTACCCGCAGACGGCCGAGCTGGAGCGACGGTGCGTGAACATGATCGCCCACCTGTGGCACGCCCCCGAGGACGGCGCCGCCACGGGTTGCTCGACCACGGGATCGAGCGAGGCCTGCATGCTGGCGGGACTGGCCCTGCTGCACCGGTGGAGGAAGCGGGACCGTCCGGCCGGGCCGGCGCGGCCGAACCTCGTGCTGGGGGCCAACGCCCAGGTGTGCTGGGAGAAGTTCTGCCGCTACTTCGACGTTGAGGCGAGGCTCGTCCCTGTCAGCGCGGCGGCCCCGTACCTCACGGCCGAGACCGCCGTGGAACACTGCGACGCCGACACCATCGGCGTGGTCGCCATCCTGGGGTCGACCTACGACGGGAGCTACGAGCCGGTGAAGGAGATCGCCGCCGCCCTCGACGAGCTGGAGTCCGGCCAAGGGATCGACGTTCCCGTCCATGTCGACGCCGCGTCGGGAGGGTTCATCGCCCCTTTCCTCGATCCCGACCTGGAGTGGGACTTCCGCCTCGAGCGGGTCCGGTCCATCAACGCCTCGGGACACAAATTCGGGCTCGTCTACCCCGGGGTGGGGTGGGCGCTGTGGCGGGACGCCTCGGCTCTGCCCGAGGAGCTCGTGTTCGAGGTCGACTACCTCGGTGGGGAGATGCCCACCTTCACCTTGAACTTCTCCCGGCCCGGGGCGCAGGTGGTCGGGCAGTACTACAACTTCCTGCGGCTCGGGACCGAGGGGTACCGCGCCGTGCAGGATGCCAGCCGGAAGACGGCGATGTGGTTGGCGGGGGCCATCGAGGAGCTGGGCCCCTTCACCTTGTTGTCGCGCGGGGAGACATACCGGCGTTCGCCTTCCGTCTGAAAGAGCCGGGCGGCTACAGCGTCTACGACCTCTCCGACGAGGTGAGGACGCGTGGCTGGATCGTCCCCGCCTACACGATGCCCCCGGCCATCGAGGAGACCGCCGTGCTGCGGGTGGTGGTGCGCAATGGGTTCAGCCGGGACATGGCTGTGCTGTTCCTGGCCGACCTGAAGGCCGCCGCCGACCGGCTGGCGCGCCGCGGCGGCGGGATCTCCGACGAGCAACGGACCGGATTCCATCACTGACGTCGGGGGGTTGGGCGGCGGGCCGGCGTGGGATACTGCGCCCCGTCGGGCCCGGCGCGGCGCAGGAGCCGCGCCCCGGTAGATCGGAGCCGCCGTGTTCAGGACGTCCCCCGTCGTGGCCGAGGACGAGTGGCACCTCGATCTCGAGGTCGAGGACCACGTGGCCGTGCTGACCCTCAACAACCCCGAGAAGCTCAACGCCTGGAGCTGGGAGTCGACCCGTCAGCTGGGAGCGCGGGCCGACCAGATCCGCTTCGACGAGCGGGTGCGGGCCGTGGTGGTGCGCGGGGAGGGCCGTGCCTTCTGCGCCGGGATCGACCTCGGGATGCCCGAGGACCGGGTCACCGGTCGGTCGCCGGCCGAGAAGGCGCGCAATTACTACGAGGGGATCCGCTGGGCCCATGAACGCTTCAAGGTCTTCGCCGAGCTCCCGCAGCCGGTGGTGGCCGCCGTCCAGGGGTACTGCCTCGGCTTCGGCTTCGAGCTGGTGCTGATGGCCGACATCCGGATCGCCGCCGAGGACGCCGTCTTCGCCCTGCCCGAAGCCCAGGTGGGAGTGAGCATCGACGCCGGTGGCGACCTGCGGCTGGCCCACGAGGTGGGGGCCGGCTGGGCCAAGCTCCTGGCCTTCACGGGGCGGCGGATCGACGCCCGGACGGCCGAGCGGATAGGGATCGTCCAGGAGGTGACGTCCACCGACGAGCTCAGGGCCACGGCCATGGCCGTGGCCGGCGAGATCGCCGCCAACGCACCGCTGGCCGTGCAGAGCATCAAGCGGACCGTCGACTCCTTCGCCTACCGGGGGATGACCGAGGCGATGCGGTTCGCCGCCATGAGCGCGTCGATCGAGTTCGTCTCCGACGACATGCCGGCCGGGTACGCGGCGAAGGCGGCCAAGAGACCCGTCGTCTTCGAGGGGAAGTAGGCGGGGTGGCGCTGCCAGAACCGCCCCCGGCGGGGACGACCATGCTCCCGGGGGGGACCTTCGACGGCACCACCGTGATCGTCACCGGGGGCGGGACCGGTCTGGGCAAGGCCGTCGCCGTGGAGTTCGCCCGGCTGGGGGCGTCGGTGGGGATCGTGTCACGACGGCCGGAGCACCGTGAGTCCGGGGTGGCCGCCGTCGTGGCCGTCGGGGGCCGGGCCGCCGCCGCCGAGGCCGACATCCGTGACGCCGCCCAGGTCGCCTCGGCCTTCGACGTGGTGGAGGAGGCTCTGGGTCCGGTCCGGGTGCTCGTGAACAACGCCGCCGCCAACTTCCCGGTGCCGGCCGAGGACCTCTCGCCCAACGGCTGGCGGGCGGTCACCCAGATCGTCCTGGACGGCACCTTCTTCTGCTCCCAGGAGTTCTTCCGGCGCTGCGCGGCGGCCGGAGAGCCGGGGGCGGTGTGCAACATCTTGGCCACCCAGTCCTTCACCGGGGGACCGGGGATGGCCCACACCGCCGCCGCCAAGGCGGGGGTGGGGAACCTCACCAAGACCCTGGCCGTCGAATGGGCCCCCCGGGGTGTGCGGGTGAACGCCCTGGCGCCGGGGCTGTTCCCCCACGAGGACATGCGGGCCGACCTGCAGGCCCTGCGGACCCAGGGCGAGGACGTCGACGCCCGGCGCTCCCCGGCCGGGCGGCTCGGCCGGCTGCACGAATTGGGCTGGGCCGTGACCTGGTTGTGCTCACCGTTCGCCGCCTTCGTGACCGGGCACACCCTGGTGGTCGACGGGGCCAACTGGCTGCGCCGGGACTTCGTGATGCCCGAATTCGTCCCCGTGCGGGAGCAGATCGGAAAAGTGCTGGGCGAACGGGGCGGATGAACGGGTCCGGGGATCGGGTCGGGGCGTCGCGGGCCCGCCGGTGGCTTGGGTTCGGGTCCGGCGGAGCCGATAAGGCTGAGATGACGACGGCCCGTACCGAGGAGGGAATCGACGCTCCCCGGGTGCGCAGCTTCCTGGGCCTGTCCCTGGGCCTGGTGGGACCCCGGGCCAACCTGGCCGTGTCCGGAGTGCTTCTCACCTTGCTGGTGTCGTCGCGGGTGTCGAGCGCCGTGGCCATCACCTTCGCCCTGACGGCCAACCGGTTCGTGGGGTGGATCGCCTATCCGGTCCTGGGCCGGGCCAGCGACCGGACGCGCAGTGTGGCCGGTCGTCGGGCCCCGTACATGGCGGCCGGCCTCCTTCTCATGGGCGCCTGCACGTGGGCCTACACGCTCGTGTCGGGGTTCTGGTTCCTGGTGCTGTTGATCGTGGTGGTGAAGACGGCCAGCGTGATCTTCGGCTTGACCAACGTGGCGGTGATCCCCGAGACCTTCGGAAAGAGCCGGACCATCAAGGCCACCGTGGTCATCGGCCTCCTCGGCGCGCTGGTCAGCCTGGTGATCAAGGGGACGGTGGTGGCCACGTGGAAGGCCAACGACCCGGCGTCGTGGAACCTGCCGTTTCGCGAGGCCGGCGCGCTGATGATGATCGTGGCCGTGGTCGTCCTGGTGCTCGTGCGCGAGGCGCCGGCGGCGCGCCAGGTGGCCGACGCCGAGCGTCGGGCCCCGGCGCGGTCGTGGCGGACCGAGGTGGGCGAGATCATGGCCGGACCGAACGCCCGGGTGCTCGTGTCCGGGATCCTCGTCTTCTGGGCCGGGCTGAGCGCCACCGGGTACCTGGCCATCGTCTACTTCGAGAAGGTCCAGCACGCCGGGGCCAACGTCCAGACGGTGGCCGGGTACATCAGCGGGGTCCCCGTGGTCATGTTCGGTCTGGGCGCGGGCTATCTGCTCAGTCGGCACCTGAGCCGCAAGCAGGTGGCCGTCCTGGCGCCGGCGGCGGGCACGGTGGTGTCCCTCGTGCAGTTCACCACCACCCACATCTGGCAGACGGTGGTCCTGGCCTTCGTCGGTGCCCCCCTGTTCTCCGCCTTCGCCATCTCGCTCGCCCCCATGCTTCTGCAGCTGTTGCCCCGGTCAGGGGGGATGGGGGAGCTGTTGGGGAAGCTGGTGGCCCCCTTCAGCCTGTTCGCCGTGGCCTTCTCGTTCCTCGCCGCCTGGGCCGTCGACGTCAGCGGCGACTACCGGGTCATCTGGCTGTTCCCCGCCGTGGCCGGTGTGGTCCAGGCCATCGTGATGTGCTGGTTGCGGGTGCCCCCGGGACATGAACGGGCCGAGCTCCAGGGACAGTTCGAGAGGATGAGCGAATCGATCCTGACCCAGGTCACCGGCAGGGGCCGGTCACTGCTCGGTGGGGAGGTGACGGCCGACGACGCCGATGCGGCCTCGCTGTTCGACATGGCTCGCAACGTCCTCGGGAACCCCTACGACGACGGATCCCATCCCGGAGACGACCGGTCGGATGAGAGGCGGGAGGCGGCCCGGCCCGAGACCGAAGGTCCCGCCGCCGACGCTTGAGAGGTCGGCCCGGCCCGCAGGGAGCGCCCCGGGCCTAGCATTGGGTCGTCCGCGCACGCGCTGCGGCGTGGGTCCGTCCGAGCCCGGGACACGAGCCGGGAACACGAGGAGGCGTCATGGAGGTCCGGGACAAGCTCTACATCGACGGTGCGTGGGTGCCCTCCACGGGAAGCGGCACGCTCGAGGTCGTCAACTCGACCACCGAGGAGGTCATGGGGACCGTCCCTGAAGGGACGCCCGAGGACGTGGACCGCGCCGCCAAGGCCGCCGCCGCCGCCTTTCCGTCCTGGTCGGCGACGTCGGCCGACGAGCGGGGCAAGATCCTGGCCCGGGTCCAGGAGGGGCTGTCGGCCCGGACCGAGGAGATCGCCACCCTGATCGCCCAAGAGGTGGGGATGCCGTTCACCTTGTCCAATCTCATCCAGGTGGGCCTGCCCGTGATGAGCTTCTCGACCGCCGCCCAGTTGGCCACCGACTTCGTCTTCGAGGAGCAGATGGGTTCGTCGTTGATCGTGCGCGAACCGGTGGGCGTGGTCGGTGCCATCACGCCGTGGAACTACCCGCTGCACCAGATCGCCGCCAAGGTGGCCCCGGCGCTGGCGGTGGGCTGCACGGTCGTTCTGAAGCCCAGCGAGGTGGCTCCGCTGAACGCCTTCATCCTGGCCGAGATCCTCGACGAGGTCGGGCTCCCGCCCGGCGTGTTCAACCTGGTGACCGGGGTGGGGCCGGTGGTGGGGGAGGCCATCGCTTCGCACCCGCTCGTCGACATGGTGTCGTTCACGGGATCCACCCGGGCCGGCAAGCGGGTGATGCAGCTGGCCGCCGAGAGCGTGAAGCGGGTGGCGTTGGAGCTGGGCGGGAAGTCCCCCAACGTCATCCTGGAGGACGCCGATCTCGAGGCCGCCGTCCCCGCCGGGGTGGCCGCCGCCTACATGAATTCGGGGCAGACGTGCTCGGCGCTCACCCGGATGATCGTTCCCCGCTCGCGGCTGGCCGAGGTCGAGGACCTGGCCACCAAGACGGCGGAGACGTACACGACGGGCGATCCGTTCGATGCCTCCACCCGGCTCGGCCCCCTGGTGTCGGCCACGCAGCGCGAGCGCGTGCGGGGCTACATCCACAAGGGGGTCTCCGAGGGGGCCAAGCTCCTCACCGGGGGGCCCGAGTCGCCCGACGGTCTGGACGCCGGGTACTTCGTCCGTCCCACCGTCTTCTCCGACGTGACCACGGACATGACCATCGCCCAGGAGGAGATCTTCGGGCCGGTGCTGTCGATCATGCCGTACGACACCGAGGAGGAGGCGATCAGGATCGCCAACGACACCGTCTACGGCCTGGCCGGCGGGGTGTGGGCGGGGGACAAGGAGCACGCCGAGCGCGTGGCCCGTCAGGTGCGGGCCGGCCAGGTGGAGGTCAACGGCGGCGGCTTCAACGCCACGGCGCCGTTCGGGGGCTACAAGCAGTCGGGAATCGGCCGCGAGCTCGGCCGGTTCGGGCTGGAGGAGTTCCTGGAGATCAAGTCCCTGCAGCGGTGACGGTCACGGCCGGCCCGCCGGGCCGGTCGGCGGACCGGGTGCGTCCACTGGACAAGCGATCGATTACGATATATCGTAACTGATCAGAACATGTCGTCGATCCTGAGGACCGGCGACCAGAGGTCCAGGAGGATCCGTGCACAGAGACAGAACCAACGAACGACAGATGCGGGGCCCGAGGCGCCGCGAGATCGGCCACGAGCTGCTGGCCGAGCGGGCCGCCGAATGGGGCGGAGGAGCATGGCGCGGCGGTCACCGCCGGATGCGGCGCGGCGACATCCGCACCGCACTGCTGGTGGCGCTGGGCGACGGGCCCGGCCATGGCTACGAGCTGATCAACCGGCTCGAGGAGAAGAGCGGGGGTACCTGGCGACCGAGCCCGGGATCGGTCTACCCCACCCTGCAACTCTTCGAGGACGAGGGTCTGGTGAAGGCCGAAGAGCGTGACGGAAAGCGGGTCTTCGCCCTCACCGACGCCGGCCGGACGGCGGCGGCGGAGCGTGTCGAGCGTCACGGCTCGACACCGTGGGAGACCGAACCCGAGGGTGACACGCCGAACCGGGCGCTGCGCAAGGCGGCCGCCCAGTTGTTCGCCGCCGCCAAGCAGGTGGCCCAGACGGCCGACACCGCTCAGATGGAGCGGGCCGCCACCGCCATCCGCGCCGCCAGCAAGGAGCTCTACCAGATCCTCTCCGAGGACTGACCCCACGCTCCTATGCCCCCATGGCATGGACCCCGCCGTCCACGTGGACCATCTCGCCCGTGGTGGCGGGGAACCAGTCCGAGAGCAGGGCCACGCAGGCCCGGGCCACGGGCTCGGCGTCGTTGACGTCCCAGCCGAGCGGGGCCCGTTCGCCCCAGGTCGCCTCGAAGGAGGCGAAGCTCGGGATGGACTTGGCCGCCATCGTCCGTACCGGGCCCGCCGCCACCAGGTTGACCCTGACGCCGTCGGAGCCGAGGTCGCGGGCCAGATAGCGCGAGAGCGACTCGAGCGCCGCCTTGGCCACGCCCATCCAGTCGTAGGCGGGCCAGGCCACGCGGGCGTCGAAGTCGAGGCTCACCACCGACGAACGCCCGGCGGCGGCCAGCAACGGGCGGAGCGCGCCGACGAGAGCCTTCAACGAGTAGGCGGAGATCTGGAGGGCCACGGCCACGTCGTCCCAGTCGGCGCGCATGATGTCGCCGCCCAGGCAGTCCGGGGGGGCGAAGCCGATGGCGTGGAGGAGGCCGTCGAGCCGCCCCCACCGCTCGGCCAGACCGGCCGCCGCCGCGTCGAGCTGATCGGTACTGGTGACATCGATCTCGAGGACGTCGACGGAACGGGGGAGCTTCCGGGCCACGCGTCGGGTGAGCGACAGGCCCCGCCCGGCTCCGGACAGGACGAGTTCGGCACCTTCCTCCTGGGCCAGTCGCGCCACGGCGAAGGCGAGGGAGGCGTCGGTCAGGACGCCGGTGATCAAGATCCGCTTGCCGTCGAGGAGTCCCACGGCCCCGGACCCTATCCGCCGGTGCCCGGAGGAGTGGGAGGTCCCCCGGCGCTGTGTGCAAAGGTTGTCACCGTGCGCGTCGGGATCCTCGGAGGTACCGGCCCCCTCGGTCGGGGTCTGGCGTTGCGTTTGGCCGCCGCCGGAAGATCGGTGACACTGGGATCGCGCCAGCCCGAACGGGCCGCGACGGCCGCGGCCGAGATCCGTGAGGCGTGGCCGGGCCACGTCCTGACCATCGACGGTGCCGGCAACGCCGACGCCGGTGACGGCGATGTGGTGGTCATGGCCACGCCCTGGGAGGCGGCGGTGCCGACCGTGCGCGAGATAGAGGAGCGCCTGCGGGGAAAGGTCGTCATCTCGGTGGCCAACGCTCTCGTACGCGAAGGCGGCGACATGTTGGCCCTGATCCCCCCGCGGATCGGTGGCCGCATCGGTGCAGGCCAGCCTGCCCGGGTCCCTGGTGGCGGCGGCCGGCCACCATCTCCCCGCACCGGTGCTCGAGGATCTGGGGAAGGTCCTCCTGGCCGACGTGCTCGTCTGCTCCGACCACCCTCGGGCCACGGAGACGACCATGGCCCTCTTGGGGGAGATTCCCGGGGTGCGGCCCCTCGACGCCGGGGGGCTGGCCCAGGCCGCCACCATCGAGGCGTTCACCGCTGTCCTGGTGAGCCTGAACATCCGGTACAGGGGGCACAGCACGCTGGGGTTGTCGGGCCTGGACGGAAACAGCCGCGTGCCGTCGCGGACGGCGGTGCTCTCGCCTTGATGCGTCTTTACGACACGGCCCGCCGCGGGATCGTCGCCTTCGAGCCCGGACCGGTCGTCACCATGTACTCGTGCGGGATCACGCCCTACGACAGCGCCCACATGGGTCACGTGCAGGTGTATCTGACTTTCGATCTGCTCCAGCGTCACCTGCGCGACGCCGGACACGAGACGAGGCTGGTGCGCAACGTCACCGACGTGGACGACGACATCCTGCGCCGGGCCCGCGAACTGGGTGTGCACTACCTCGACCTGGCCGCCGAGGAGATGGCCCGTTTCGACTCGGCCATGCTGACCATGGGGCTCCTCCCCGTCTACCGCGAGCCCCGGGCCACCTCGGCCATCCCCGACATCCTCTCCCTGGTGGCGGCCGTCCTCGACGCCGGGCACGCCTATGAGTCCGGCGGGGCCGTGTACTTCGATGTGTCCACGTTCGCCGCCTTCGGTCAGGTGAGCCACCTGTCGCGCGCCGAGATGCTCGAGTTGGCGGCCGAACGGGGCGGGAATCCTGGCGATCCGAACAAGCGCGATCCGCTCGACTTCGTGCTGTGGCAACCCTCGGCCCCCGACGAACCGGCGTGGCAGTCGCGCTGGGGTCCGGGCCGTCCGGGATGGCACATCGAATGCTCCGCCCTGGCCATGCGCGAGCTGGGCGACACCATCGACCTGCACGGCGGCGGGCGCGACCTGATCTTCCCCCATCACGAATGCGAGTCGGCGCAGTCCGAATCGGTGACGGGGAAGACGTTCTGCCGGCACTGGTTCCATGTCGGCATGGTCGGCCTGGACGGAACCAAGATGTCCAAGTCTCTCGGCAACCTGGTCTTCGTGGGCGACCTGCTGAAGGAGTGGGAGCCCATGGCCGTCCGTCTCGCTCTTCTCGAGCACCACTACCGGAACGACTGGGAATGGGAGGAGGCGGGGCTGCGCCGCGCCGCCCAACGCCTGGAGCGGTGGCGTGTCGCCGGCGACGGTGCCGGCGGAGTCGAGGTGGTGAGGGCCCGCCTCGACGACGACCTCGACGCCCCCGGGGCGCTGGTGGCGCTCGACGAGACGGCCGCCGCCGGCGGCGGCGTGTCGCAGGGGGCGGCCCTTCTGGGCGTTACCCTGTGACCTCCGACTGATCGCCGAGGTGTGCGCCCGGCGCCACCACCCGGGGGAATCCACGATGCCAGGTGTTGTCACGGTCCGACTCCCCGACGGCTCCAGCAAGGAACTGCCGGCCGGAGCGACGGCGCGCGACCTGGCCTCGTCGATCGGTAAGCGGTTGGCCGCCGCCGCCGTGGCCGCCACCGTGGGCGGTGAGAGTATCGACCTCGACACCGTCCTGGCCGACGGCGACGAGGTGTCCGTGGTGACGGTCGACTCCGACGCCGGGCGCGCCGTGCTGCGTCACTCGACGGCCCACGTGCTGGCCCAGGCCGTCCTCGATCTGTGGCCCGGGGCGCAGTACGCCATCGGTCCGGCCATCACCGACGGCTTCTATTACGACTTCGCCCTTCCCGGTGGTGCCACGTTCAGTGACGACGACCTGGAACGGATCACCTCGCGGATGAAGGCCATCGTGGCCGAGGACCAGCCCTTCGTCCGCCAGGAGCACTCGATCGACGACGGCCTGGCCCTGTTCGCCGACCAGCCCTTCAAGCGCGAGATCATCGCCGGTGTGGGCCAGGACACCGCTCTGGAGCAGGAGGCGTCGGGCGACATCGCTCCGGGAGCGGCCGCCGTGACCACGTACCGCAACACCGAGAGCTTCGTCGACCTGTGCCGGGGACCGCACGTCCCGTCGACGGGGCGGCTCGGGCACTTCGCCCTGCTGCGGGTGGCCGGCGCCTACTGGCGCGGCGACGAGAAGCGCGGACAGCTCCAACGGATCTACGGCACGGCCTGGGAGTCCGACCGGGCGCTGGCCGACCATCTCCACCGTCTCGAGGAGGCCGAACGCCGCGACCACCGCCGTCTGGGGACGGAGCTCGATCTCTTCTCCTTCCCCCCCGAGATCGGGTCGGGCCTGGCCGTCTTCCATCCCAAGGGGGCGACCATCCGGCGGCTGATGGAGGACTATTCCCGCCGGCGTCATGAGGAGGGGGGCTACCAGTTCGTCTACTCGCCGCACATCACGAAGTCCGAGCTGTTCGAGATCTCGGGTCATCTGCAGTCGTTCGCCGAGGGCATGTTCCCCCCCATGGAGCTGGACGAGGGACAGAAGTACTACCTGAAGCCCATGAACTGCCCGTTCCACATCCTCATCTTCGGCAGCCGGCAACGCTCCTACCGGGAGCTGCCGATGCGGCTGTTCGAATTCGGGACCGTCTACCGCTACGAGAAGTCCGGTGTCGTCCATGGCCTGACGCGGGTGCGGGGACTCACCATGGACGATTCCCACATCTTCTGTACCCGTGAGCAGATGGCCGAGGAGCTCGACTCGCTGCTCACCTTCGTCCTCGACGTGCTGCGCGACTTCGGGCTCGACGATTTCTACCTGGAGCTCTCCACCCGGCCCGAGGGAAAGGCCATCGGGAGCGACGAGGACTGGAACGACGCCACCGAAGCGCTGCGGGCGGCGGCGTCGGGGAAGGGTCTGGAGCTGGTGATGGACGAGGGCGGCGGCGCCTTCTACGGGCCCAAGATCTCCGTCCAGGCGCGCGATGCCATCGGTCGGTACTGGCAGATCTCGACCATCCAGTTGGACTACAACCTGCCTCAGCGTTTCGGGTTGGAGTACGTGGGATCGGACAACGCCCGGCACCGACCGGTCATGATCCACCGCGCCCTCTTCGGCTCGGTGGAGCGGTTCTTCGCCATCCTCCTCGAGCATTACGCCGGGGCCATGCCCACGTGGCTGATGCCGACCCAGGTGGTGGTGGTCCCGGTGCGCGACGACCATGGGGACTACGCGGCGACGGTGGCCGAGAGGTGCCGCCGGGCGGGTCTGCGTGCTCTCGTCGACCCGGCCGACGAGCCCCTGGGCGGACGGATCCGGCGGTGGAAGATGGAGAAGATCCCGTACATCGTCGTCGTGGGGGACGAGGACGTCACCGCCGGCACCGTCGGGGTGAACGCCCGCGGCTCCGAGCGCCCCCGAGCGCGGTGTGGCCACCGACGCCTTCGTGGCCGCCGTGGTCGCCCAGGTGGAGGCCAAGGGATCGCCCGAGACGGACCCGTGAGCCTGGAACAGCTGTGGGCGGGTTGGCGCCACCAGTACGTCACGTCGACCAGTGCCGCCGAGAAGGCGGGGACCGACGAAGATTGCGTCTTCTGCCGGATCGTGGCGTCCGGCGATCCCAGTGCGGAGAACGGTGTCGTGTGGCGCGGGGAGCTCACCCTGGCCGTTCTGAACGCCTATCCGTATGCCAGCGGACATCTGCTCGTGACGCCGTTGCGCCACGTGTCGGCCCTGGCCGATCTCACGCCGGACGAGTCCGTGGACCTGTGGGAGACGACGCGGGTGGCCGCCGCCGCCCTGGGGAACGCCTATGACCCCGACGGGCTCAACATCGGCGCCAACCTGGGCCGCGCCGCCGGGGCGGGGATCCCGCGGCACCTCCATCTCCACGTGCTGCCCCGGTGGTCGGGCGACACCAACTTCATGACGTCGGTGGCCGGTGTCCGGGTCATCCCCCAATCGCTGCCTCAGACCTGGCGGCTCCTGCACGAGTCCTGGCCGCCGGGCTGACGTCGCCCGGTGTCGGCCCGGCGGCCCTCCTTCCCGGTCGCCGCCGCCGGCACCACAGCCACGAGGCAACGGCGGCCGCCACCACCAGGCCGCCCGCCGCGGTGCAGGCCAGGCCGGCGGTCACCGACGCCGGGCGGTAGGCCCACGTCACCGTGTAGGTGCCGGGAGCGAGATGCACTTCCTGGACGAGCCCGAGGCGCCCCACCGGCAACGTGACGGAGCGATCCGTGACCGTGTTGCGCACGCGCGCCTGCCAGCCGACGGAGAACGCCTCGCTGCGTACCAGGAGGGCCGGGCGGCGGACCGTGACGGCGTCGGTCTCCCGACCCCACGACGTGATGTCCACGCGCCGGGCCGTGCCGACGCCCGGCGGCCCTGTCCCCGTGGTGACGCTGTCGGCGCCGGTGGCGTCCAGGGAGATCGGTCCGCTGCGCACGCTGGAGCGGAACACGGCGATGCCGTCGCGGTAGCCGGTGAAGCGGAACGAGGCGTCGCGGAGTGCCGACTGCAGCAAGCCGTCCATCTGGTAACGCCGCCCGGCGACGGTGGTGACGGAGGAGGTGTCGGTGGCGCTGCCGGTTCCCGGCCCGGCCAGGACGAGGCCGGAACCGGCGACGGGCGCGGGGAAGCGGATCTCCAGATGGCCGGCGGACGAGGTCACCGTGGCCGGGGTGAAGTGGGTGCCACCGGAATCGGTGACCAGACCGACCCGGACGGCGCCCGGGGCTGGCGGCGCCCCCCCGAACGTCACCGAGGCGCCGGTGATCGACAACGGTCGCCCGAACCACCAGACGTCGTTCCCGACCGGACGTGACACGGGACACGCCGTGGCGGGGACCGAGGTGAGCGTGGCCGGTGGCCGGCCGATCTCGTCGACGAGATCGTCGGACACGGTGAGGACGGTGCTCAGGTCGAGCGGGACGAAGTACCCCAGGGCCAGGGCGCAGGGACTCAAGGTGTTGTGCGTGCGTGTCCCCGTGGCGTTCTGATACCCGCTGTCGGTGAGCGAGCCGTACCCCTCGACGCTCGGGAGATGGACGAGATCGTTGAGATCGTTCTGGGCCAGGCTGGAGAACTGGGGCAGGTATTCATTGCCGGGGTCGAAGACGGCGAACCGCGTCCCGGCCGCCACCGCCACCACGCTGGCTTTCGTCGGGAGCTGCGGTGCCGGGAAGGACACGTCCAGCCCGCTCACGCTGGACAGCGTGAAGAGAACCAGGTCGGCGGTGATCACGGCGCCGAAGGCCACGGTCCGGGTTCGCCTCGCCAGGCGTCCGTGGCCGACGCCCACGGCAGCCGCCGCCACCGCCACCACCAGGGTGGCGGCGAACCACGGGGCCATGGCCCGGCCCAGGTGGGCGAGGCCGGTGGTGACCCCGAGCCACTCCTCGAGGGGGGCCGGCCAGGACAGAGCCACCAGGCAGACGACGACGACAGCCGCCGCCGGGGCGGCGGTGGCGAGCCGGGAGCGGCGGCGCGCCACACGCTCGGGGGACGAGTCGACGACCAGGTCGAGCCAGTAGGCCAGCAGGACGCTGAGCGCCAGGTCGGCGATGACGATGTTGCGGCTCTGCAGCCGGAGGTCGCCGTAGAAGGGCAGACGGGCGAGGAGGGGCCCGAGGGGCGTGTACTCGCCGTAGGTGAGGAGCACGCCCACCACGACGAGTCCGAACCAGGGGTACCAGCTCCGGGCCCGCCGGTCCCGTCGCCGGCCGAACGACAGGGCCAGGAGGCCGGCCACGGCCATCAGGGGGACCAGTCCGACGTAGCCGGTGACTTCGGGGAGGTTGTAGTGCGAGAAGAACATCGGCTGGTTCAGGACACCGGTCCCCCCCATGAGATCGGGGACGAGCATGAGAAGGGACCACCGCACCGGGAGAGAGCCGCTGCCGAAGAAGGTGACGGTGCTCTGGGCGCGTTGGGAATCGGAGATGAAGGACCAACCGGGGAGGAGCTGGACGGCACCGAGGGCGGCGGCCAGGACGGTGGCCAGCACGAAGGACGCCAGGAAGGCGGCCCGTGCCCTCCAGAAGGCGCGTCGCGCCATCAGGTGCCACCCCGCCGACAAACCGACGACGACGGCGGCGTCGGCCATGGCGCGGGGCTCTCCGGTCAGCAGGACGAGGCCGCCGAGAAGACCGAGGGTGGTCACCCGTCGCCAGACCGGCGGCGACCGGTCGGTGTCGCCACCGGCGCCGCCGTCGAGGAGCTGGCGGGCCAGCCGTTGCTCCACGAGGAGCATCCACGGGATCCAGCTGGCGCCCTGGACGATCCCGATGTGGACGATCTGCGCGCTCATGGAGCCGGCGAAGGCGAAAGACGCGGCACCGAGACAGGCGGCGAAGGGACGCAGACGCTGCTGCCGGAGCAGTGCGTACATCCCGACGGCGGCCGTGACGTAGACGACGACCAGGTTGACGGTCCAGGCCGCCAACACCGGGAGGAAGGCGAAGAGCCAGGTGAAGGGGTAGAGCGCGCCGGCGTTGAGACCGCCCAGGAGGGGGCTGCCGCTCCAGATATAGGGGTTCCACAGCGGCAGGTGACCCTGACGGAGGTCCTCACCGGCCAGTGCCCGGAGGGGGAGATTCTGGATCTGGTTGTCGGCGTTCACGACGGCGTGACCGAAGAGGGCGGGGACGACGAAGACGAGGAGGGGAACGGCCAGCAGGACGCCGAGAGAGACCCGGTCACCCCGGGTGACGCCGCGTCGCCGCCCCATCACGGCGGGCCGCGCCGTCACGGCAGGCCCGCCTTTCTCATCAACCCTCCTCGACGCACCCCGGCAGCGGACAGGGAACTTTACAGCGGGCCTCGGGCGGCGATTCGGACTCCTCCGGCACGTTGGAAGGGACGGCGACGGGTTAGCTGTCCAGGGTCAGTTCGTACTCGAACCACGTGGTCCGATCGGCGCCCGTCTGCTCGTAGAGGCGTTGGGCCCGTCGGTTGTCGATGGCCGTGGACCACCGCACGCGTCGTGCATCGCGAGCGCGGGCCACCGCCGTGGTGGCGTCGATGAGACGGCGTCCGACACCGTCGCCGCGGGCGTCGGCCACCACGAAGAGATCGTTCATGATGACGATGTCCTCCGCTTCGACCGACGACGCCGCGAAGTAGAGACAGGCGTAGCCGACCAACCGCCGCCCCCGTCGCGCTCCGAGGATGCGCCCGGCGTCGCTGTCTCCGAGGAACCGGGCGAAGAAGGTCCGGTTGCGTTGCTCGTCGGGTGTGCTCACGCCGTAGAAACGTTGGTAATCGGCGATGAGCGGAAGGACGGTGTCGAAGTCCTCCGCACCGACGGCGGCGATCACAAGTTCGTCGCTCAGACGTCCGCCTTCACCTTGGTCATCCGGTCGGCGAGGTTGGCCGGCATGACGTCGTAGTGATCGTGTTCGGCCCGGAACCGGCCCCGCCCTCCGGTGAGCGAGCGGAGGTCGACGGCGTAGCGTTGGATCTCCGAGGTGGGCACCAGGGCGGTGATCACCTGGCGCCCACCATCGGTGGTGTCGGTCCCCTGGACCCGTCCCCGACGGGCATTGAGGTCGCCGAGCACCTCGCCCTGCATGGACGCCGGCACGGTGACCTCGAGGCGCGAGATCGGTTCCAGAAGGACGGGGTCGGCCTTGGCCATGGCCTCGCGGAAGGCCAGCGACCCTGCCATCTTGAAGCTCATCTCCGAGGAGTCGACGGCGTGGAACTTGCCGTCGTAACAGGTGGCCTGGACGTCGACCACCGGATACCCGAAGATCCCGCCGAGAGACATGGCCTCGAGGACGCCCTTCTCGACCGCCGGGATGTACTGCCTGGGGATGGCCCCGCCGACGACCTGGTCGATGAAATGGAAGCCCTCGCCGCGCTGGAGGGCCTCGATTCGCAACGAGGCCACACCGAACTGGCCGTGGCCGCCCGTCTGCTTCTTGTAGCGACCCTCGGCTTCGGCTTGTTTCGAGATCGTCTCCCGGTAGGGGATGCGGACCTCTTCGGTCTCGACGTCGACGCCGAACTTCCGGTGGAGCCGCTCGGCGGCGACCGCCAGGTGGGTCTCTCCGGTCCCGCGCAGGATCGTCTGGTGCGTCTCGTCGACCCGTTCGACGAGCAGGGCCGGGTCCTCGTCCTGGAGGCGGTGCAGCCCGGTCATGAGTTTGTCCTCGTCGCCCTTGGACTTGGGCCGGATGGCGACGGCCAGGGCCACCGGCTCCGGATCGGGTCCGGGGACGGTGACGGGCGTGCCCTTGGGGGCGAGCGTGTCGCCGGTGGCCGTGTCGGCCAGCTTGGGCACCGCCACCAGGTCACCGGCCTGCGCCTCGTTCACGGGCTCGGCCTCCTTGCCCCGCAGGAGCTGCAGGACGTGGAGCTTCGCCTCGGCATGGCTGCGGGGATTGGTGAGGACGGAGTCGGGCCGGATGGTGCCCGACAACACCCGTAGGAGCGAGATCTTGCCCACGTAGGGATCCGAGATGGTCTTGAACACTCGGGCCAGAGGTTGGCCCGAGGGGTCGCAGGCCACCCCCTGCTCGGTGTCGCCGGCCCGCACCGTCACCGGCGGGCGGCTGTCGGGCGAGGGAGCGATCTCGGCCAGGAGCGAAGCCAGGCGGTCGATACCGACGCCGGTGGCGGCGGACCCGCACACCACCGGGAAGACGAGTCCCTCGGCCACCCCTGAGGCCAAGGTGGCCTCGAGCTCCTCCGTGGTCGGGGTCTCACCGTCGAGGTAGCGCTCCATGAGCGCGTCGTCACCGACGACGATCCCCTCCACCAGCTGTTCGCGCACCTGGTGCTCGACGTCGGCGAGTTCGTCGGGGATGGGACCCTGGCGCGGCGAACCCCCGTCGTAGAGCAGGGCCGTGTCGGTCAGGAGGTCGGCGATACCGCGAAACGACGTCTCCTCGCCCACCGGTAGTTCGAGGGGGGCGATACCGGCACCGAAACGCTCCTGGAGCCCGGCCAGGGTCCGGTCGAAACTGGCGCGCTCGCGATCGAGCTTGTTGATGAAGACCAGGCGGGGCAGGCCGAGCTCCGTCGCCAGTTCCCAGGCCGCCTCGGTCTGAGCCTCCACCCCGTCGACGGCGCTCACCACCACCACCACCAGGTCGACGACGGAGCAGGCGGCGCGGACCTCGCCGAAGAAGTCGGCGTAGCCCGGGGTGTCGATGAGGTTGATCTTGACGTCCCCGACCACGATGGGGGCCAGGGCCAGGGAGATCGACATGTGGCGCTTGATCTCCTCGGGCTCGAAGTCACAGACGGTGGTGCCGTCGTCGACCTTGCCGGCCCGGGGAACGACCCCGGTGGCGTGCAGAAGAGCCTCCGCCAATGTCGTCTTGCCCGCACCGTTGTGT
The DNA here is from genome assembly GCA_963800065.1 of uncultured Acidimicrobiaceae bacterium. Taxonomy (GTDB): domain Bacteria; phylum Actinomycetota; class Acidimicrobiia; order Acidimicrobiales; family UBA8190; genus CAWJFJ01. The sequence goes on from CAWCZO010000008.1 coordinate 667,276, forward strand.
CCGACCAGGGCAACGTTGCGGATGCGCGACGGTGGAAAGCTGGTCACCCCGAGCACCTCCCCTCGCTCGACCGCCGGCGCCGACCACCGTCGGGGGCGCCCAGCCTACCGTCGGGCACCGATCTCGTCAGGGGCCAGTGCGGGGTCGTCCGGGCCCGGCGTGGGCCGGGCCATTCCCGGGGGTCCAAAGGCGCCGATGGTACGCTGAGAGGGTCAGTCGTGAGGAGGAAAGCCGCACATGTTCGATGGTCGCTGGCGACACGCCGTGGACCGTACGACGAAGCCGGTGGGTCACGTGCTCGTCCGGACCGGCGTCACCGCCGACGTGCTCACCATCTTCGGGCTGGTCATGTCGGTGGTCACCGCCGTGGCCGTCGGCTCGGGACATCTCGTCCTCGGGATCGTCCTGCTCTTCCCGACCGGGCTCCCCGACCTGTTCGACGGACCGGTGGCCAAGGCGGCGGGCACGGCGTCGATACGCGGCGCCTTCTTCGACTCCGTGGCCGACCGGGTCTCCGACGCCTTTCTCTTCGGCGGTGTGTCGTGGTACCTGGCCGCCCATCACGACGGTCAGCTCGTCCTGCTGCCGTTCGCCATCCTCGCCCTGACAGCGCTCATCTCGTACCAGAGGGCCAAGGCCGAGCTTCTCGGTCTGTCGGCCAAGGGCGGGCTCATGGAGCGGGCCGAGCGGTTCATCATGCTCGGCCTGTGCTTCATCGCCGGGGCCGTGTCGCCGGCCGCTCTGGTCCCCGCCCTGTGGGTGTTCTTCGGTCTCATCATGGCGACGGCCATCGGGCGGTTCGTGCGCGTGTGGCAGGAAGCCGAAGGGCCCGTCCGGGCCCCTTCGGTCCGGACGCATCGGGCCGATCCGGGGCGCGCTGTGGCGCGGCGCCGCGCCGCACGGGTTGATTCACGCTGGCGCACCTGGCGCGAGACGCGTGCCCACCGTGACGCCACCGGCGTCCACTTCGTGCAGCCCCAGCGGGCCGACCAACCGCTCGGACGCTGGCGGGCGCGGCGTCAGAGTGTCCTGGCCAGCCGGTCGGGTCGCATCTGGCGGGCCCGACGTGCCGCACGACCGCGTGAGCGGGCGGGGCGCCGGCCCGGCTCCGGCGGGCTCTGAGCACACCACACCCCGAGACGTCTGTGGAGTCGCCGCGGACGTCCAAGGCCCGCGCCCAGGCCACCTATCTCCTCTATCGCGGTCTCGGCACCGCCATGCAACGGTTGCCGGAATCGGTGGCCACCGCCGCGGCGGCGATTGTCGGCATCGCCCTCACCACAGGCCGACGTGACGCCCGGGCCGTCTATGCCCGCCACCTCCGGCGCGTCGTCGGGGCCGGCTTGTCCGACGCCGAGGTCCGCGCCTGGACGCGGCGGGCCTTTCTCAATTACTCCCGCTACTGGCTCGAGGGGGCGCGGTTGGCGGCCGTCGACCCGCGCGTCGTCGAGGCCCGCATGATCATGGAGTCAGGGTACGAGCACCTGGTGACGGCCATGGCCGCCGGCCAAGGGGTGGTCCTGGCCCTGCCCCATCTCGGGCGCTGGGAATGGGGCGGGGCCTGGCTGAACCTCCAGGGATATCCGATGACGGCAGTGGCCGAACCGGTGCATCCCCCCCAGCTCTACGACTGGTTCGTCTCGCAGCGCCAGGCGCTGGGGTTGACCATCGTGCCCCTCGGGGCCGAGGCCGGGGGCGTCCTCCTGCGCACGCTGCGGGCCGGCGGCCTGGTGGGCCTGCTGTGCGATCGCGACATCGTCGGAAACGGGGTCGAGGTCGAGTTCTTCGGTGAGCGCACCACATTGCCGGCGGGACCGGCGACACTGGCGTTACGGACCGGTGCCGCCCTGCTGCCGGCCGCCGTCTACGGGGGGCCGGGGCGCGATCACACGGGAGTGATCCTCCCGCCGGTCCCGACCGAGCGCACCGGTCGCCTTCGGGCCGACGTGACACGCGTCACACAGGAGGTGGCGCACAATCTGGAGTACCTGATCCGGCGCGCCCCCGATCAGTGGTACCTCTTCCAGCCGAACTGGCCGAGCGACCGGGGAGAAGGTTCGGCGCCGGCGTCGGCACCGTCCGTCGACGGCGCCTGACGGGTCGGTCGTGCGCATCGCCCTGGTCTGTCCGTACAGCCTGAGCCGGCCCGGTGGAGTCCAGGGTCAGGTGCTCGGGTTGGCCCGTGCCCTGGAAGCCACGGGCCACGGCGCCCTGGTGCTGGCCCCGGCGGACGGGCCCGTCGACGCCCTGGGGTCGAACGTGGTCGCTTTGGGCCGCTCCCTGCCCCTGCCGGCCAACGGTTCCGTGGCCCCCGTCTCCCTCGGGCCCATCGCCGCCGGGCGCGCCGTGCACAGGATCCGCCACGCCGGGATCGACGTCGTGCACCTGCACGAGCCTCTCGCTCCGGGTGCCGGCTACGCCTGCCTCGTCGCCTGCCCGCAGCCCAAGGTGGGGACCTTTCACCGTGCCGGGGCCAGTACCGCCTACCGCCTCTTCGGTCCGGTGGCCCGGCGCGCCGCCCGTCGCCTCGATGTCCGCTGCGCTGTGTCCCCGGAGGCGCTGACCACAGCCAGAGATGCTCTGGGCGGGAGCTACGAGGTCGTGGGCAACGGGGTCGAGCTCGAACGTTTCACCGGTGCCGGGCGGTGGCCCACCGAGGGCCCGACGGTGCTCTTCGTCGGTCGACATGAGAAACGTAAGGGTCTCGGCGTCCTGCTCGAGGCGTTCGGTCGGGTCAAAGGGCCCGGCCCCACGGCGACGTTGTGGGTGGTGGGTGACGGGCCCGAGAGCGCGGCGCTCCGGGCACGGGTGGCGGGCGACTCCCGGGTGGAGTGGTTGGGGCGCGTGGACGACGACGAGTTGGCGTCGCGGATGCGTGGCGCCCATGTGCTGTGCGCTCCGTCGCTCGGTGGTGAGTCGTTCGGGATGGTCCTCCTAGAGGCCATGGCGGCGCGGACCGCCGTGGTGGCGAGCGACATCCCCGGGTATCGGTTCGTGGCCGGCGGGAACGCCCTGTTCTTCGGTCCGGGCGACGCCGCCGGCCTGACCCGGGCCCTGGACCGGGCGGTGACCGATGCTTCGGGATGCACCGGTGCGTCGTCGCCGTCCGCTCTCGAGAGCGCTTTCGTCCACGCGTCGACGTGGTCGATGGCCCGGCTGGCCGAGCGCTACGTGGCGATCTACCAGGCTGTGTTGTCCTCGAGGCAACCGGCGGCCTGATCGGGACGCGTACACTTCCGCCATGCCTGCCTCCTCCGGCTCCTCGTCGGGTCGCCGACGCCGCCGTCCGTCGGGGAATCAGCGGCCCGGAGCGTCGGGAGGGCGGGGCGGATCCGGAGGGTCGGGGAGCAGCCGGTCGGGGAGTGCGACGGGCTCGGGCTCACGCAGCGGTGGTGCGCGTGGCGGGAACTCCGGCGGGCGCAGCAACGGTGGCCGCAGCGGTGGGCGTGGTGGAAACAGTCGGGGCCGGTCGTCGTCATCGAACAGGTCAGGTCCCGCCACCGGGGGCTCCCACCGGACGCCGGACCGGGCCCCGCCGCCCGTTGTGGCCGAACCGGTTGTCGTGCTGGAGCCGGTCGGGGCGCCGCGTCAGGAGGCGGCCGTGGCTCGCGGCAACCGCCGGCGCGGGCTCGCCATCGCCGCCCTTCCCGGGATCGTCGTGGGTGTGGTGGTGGCTGTCGTGGGCGTGGTGCTCGCCGGTCCGCTGGTCGGTGTGGTGGCGGGCGCGGCCGTGGGGGTGATCGTCGGGGTGGGTTGCTGGTGGGGCGCCACGCCCGCCCTGGTGCGCGCCCTGCACGCCCAGCCCGCCGACGAGGACGACTACGCCCGTGTCTTCAACCAGGTGGAGGGTTTGTGCGCCACCATGGGCCTGGCCCTGCCGACCGTCTGCGTGGTCGAGGACGACGTCCTCGGCGCCCTTGCTCTCGGGCGCCGCCGCCGTGTCGCCATCCTGGTGGTCACGTCGGGACTGGCGACGACTCTGGACCCCGTCCAGCTCGAAGGCGTGCTGGCCCATGAGCTGGTGCACATCAAGTGCGCGGACATCGTGCCGGCCACCATGGCCGCCGCCGTCGCCCTGCCCCTCGTGGTCGTGTTGCCGGGCATGGCCGACCTCGTCCACGCCCTGGCCGGGCGCGGTCGCGAATTCCGTACCGACCAGCTGGCCGTGAGTGTCACCCGTTACCCGCCGGGTCTACGGGAGGCACTGGCCCTGATGGTCGACGGCCCCCTCGCCCGGCCCCCCTCCCCGTTGGCCGGACGGGGGGTGGCCCTTGTCACCCGATGGTTGTGGACGGTGTCGCTGGTCGATCCGACCGGCGGACGACGATCCCGGGGGGGTGTGGCCGGCGAGCTGGACGAGGCCACCGTGCGTATCGCCGCCCTGGACGAGTGGTGAACCCCGGGAGGGTGTGTCGGACCCGGCGGTAGACTGTGGGCCATGTCCGACGCTTCCCCCACGTCATCGGCGACTCCCGAGGAATTCCCGACGATGGGCGATCCCCGCCCGGCCGGGGGTGGTGGCCGCCGCACGGCCACCTTCACCGTGAAACGCGGGCTGGCCGACATGTTGCGGGGCGGAGTGATCATGGACGTCGTCACCGACGAACAGGCACGCATCGCCGAGGACGCCGGCGCTGTGGCCGTGATGGCCCTCGAGCGCGTCCCTTCGGACATCCGCGCCCAGGGTGGCGTGGCCCGCATGAGCGATCCGGCACTGGTGGAGGCCATCCAGCACGCCGTGTCGATCCCGGTGATGGCCAAGGCGCGGATCGGCCACTTCGCCGAGGCTCAGGTCCTCGAGGCGCTCGCCGTCGACTACATCGACGAGAGCGAGGTCCTCACCCCGGCCGACGAAGCCCACCACATCGACAAGTGGGCCTTCCGGGTGCCCTTCGTGTGCGGCGCCACCAATCTGGGGGAGGCGCTGCGCCGCCTCTCGGAAGGGGCGTGCCTGATCCGTTCGAAGGGGGAGGCGGGCACCGGGAACATCGTGGAGGCCGTCCGCCACCTCCGCTCGATCCTGGGCGACATCCGTGCCCTCACACAGGCCGACGCCGCCGAACGCTACGCCTGGGCCAAGAATCTGTCGGCCCCCATCGAGCTCGTCCACGAAGTGGCGGACTCCGGCCGACTCCCCGTTCCGCTGTTCTGCGCCGGCGGGATCGCCACGCCGGCGGACGCCTCCCTGGTCATGCAGCTGGGGGCCGAGGCCGTCTTCGTGGGATCGGGCATTTTCAAGAGCGAGGATCCGGCTCGTCGCGCCCGGGCCATCGTGGAGGCGACCACCCACCACGACGACCCCCAGATCGTGGCCAAGGTCAGTCGGGGACTGGGAGCGTCCATGCCCGGTCTCGAGATCGGTGGCCTCGAGCAGCGCATGGCCGGACGCGGCTGGTAGGTGGGCCGCTCCGTGCCCCACGTGGCGGCCGCCGAGGTGCCTCCAGGTGAAGATCGGCGTCCTCGCTCTGCAAGGCGACGTCGCCGAGCATCGCCGCGCCCTCGCTGATCTCGGCGTCCCCAGCCGGTCCGTGCGCCGGGCCCCGGACCTGTCCGGGGTGGACGGGGTCATCTTGCCGGGGGGAGAGTCGACGACCATGTCGATGCTCCTTCAGTCGTCGGGGCTCCTCGAACCGCTGGGCAAGGAGATCGCCGCCGGCCTGCCCGTCTTCGGGACCTGCGCCGGGATGATCCTGCTCAGTGCGTCGATAACCGGGGGCCGCGGCGACCAGGTCTGTTACGGGGCCATCGACATCAGCGTTCGGCGCAACGGCTACGGGCGGCAGCTGGCGTCCTTCGAGTGCGATCTGGACGTTCCCGTCCTCGGGGCTGAGCCGCTGCACGCCGTCTTCATCCGGGCCCCGCTGGTCGAGTCGACCGGTGAGGCCGTGGAGATCTTGGCCACCGTCGAGCCGTCGGCCGATGACCCGGGCGGGCCCGGCGCCACGGCCTCCGGAGGGCTCACCCGAACGGCGGTGGCCACACCGGTGTTGTGCCGCCAGGGATCGGTGATGGTGGCTGCGTTTCACCCCGAGCTCACCGGGGACCGACGGTTGCACCGGCTGTTCGTATCGACGATCGCGCAGAGGGGACGGTAGACGATGTCCGGTCACTCGAAATGGGCCACCACGAAGCACCGCAAGGCCGCCGTCGATCAGGCACGGGCCAAGAGCTTCGCCAAACTGATCCGGCAGCTCGAGGTGGCCGCCCGCGAAGGCGGAAGCGACCTCACGGCCAATGCCACGCTGCGCACGATGTTCGACAAGGCACGCTCGGCGTCGGTTCCCATGGACACCATCGAGCGGGCCATCAAACGGGGATCGGGCGAGCTCGAGGGGGTGCGCTACGAGCAGGTCTCCTACGAGGGGTACGCGCCGGGAGGTGTGGCCATCATCGTGGAGACGCTGACCGACAACCGCAACCGCACGGGCGCCGAGGTCCGCAATATCTTCGCCCGCAGCGGTGGGTCCATGGCCGAGCCGGGGGCCGTGTCGTGGCAGTTCGAACGCAAGGCGGTGATCGGACTGCCGAGGAACCTCGACGAGGACAAGGTCATGGAAGTGGCCATGGTGGCCGGGGCCGAGGATCTGAGCGACGAAGGTGACAGATGGGTCGTCACCGCCGCCCCGACCGATCTCATAGCTGTGCGCGACGGGCTCGAGGCCGCCGGGATGACAGTCGAGTCGGCCGAGCCGGCCATGGTGGCGACCACCACCGTGCCCGTCACCGAGGAGGGTGAGGCGCGCCGGGTCCTGCGTCTGCTCGAGGCGCTCGACGACCACGACGACGTCCACAACGTGTGGTCCAACTTCGACATCCCCGACGAGGTCCTGGCTGCCGCCGTCGATTGACGGGCCCGGCCGGGGGCCTCCTCGACGGTCCACCGGTGCCCCGGCCTCCCTTGCTACAGTCGAACGCGTGTTCGTCCTGGGCATCGACCCCGGCCTGTCGCGCTGCGGCTATGGGCTCGTCCAACGCTGCGGGAGCCGACTGACGGCGAGCGCCGGGGGGGTCATCACCACCGACGCCGCGCTGCCGTTACCCGGGCGCCTCCACATGCTGTTCACGGAGCTTCGGACCCTCATGGCCGAGATGCACCCCGACGCCGTGGTCGTCGAGCGCGTCTTCTTCCAGACGAACGTCCGGACAGCCATGGCCACGGGCCAGGCTGGTGGACTGGCCCTGGTGGTGGCGGCGGAGTCGGGGTGCGAGGTGGCGCAGTACACCTCCAACGAGGTCAAGCAGGCCGTCGTCGGTTTCGGGAGCGCTTCCAAGGAGCAGGTGCAGAACATGGTCGCCGCCCTGCTGGAGCTCCCCGAACGTCCGAGCCCCCCCGACGTGGCCGACGCCCTGGCCCTCGCCGTCTGTCACCTCACCTCCCAGCCCCTGCGGCGGGCCATCGCCGCCGCCAGCGCCGGAGCGAACCTGTGATCGGGTGGTTGAGCGGAAGGCTGATCGCCCGGACGGCGGACGGCGAACTGCTCGTCGACGTCCACGGGGTCGGGTACCGCGTCAGCGTCCCCGCCCCTCTGCTGGTCACGGCCGGGGAACCGGGGGCCGAGGTCGTCCTGCACGTTCATACACACGTGCGCGAGGACGCCATCGTCCTGTACGGCTTCGCCACGGCCGAAGAGCGACGCTGCTTCGAGGCCCTCCTCTCGGCCCACGGCGTGGGACCGTCGCTGGCCCTGGCCGTGCTCTGCGCGTTGCGACCCTCCGACCTCGTGCGGGCCGTGCTCGACGAGGACCTCGACGTGTTGTGTGCCGTTCCCGGAGTGGGCCGCAAGACGGCGGCCCGGCTGGTCCTCGACCTCCGGACCCGGCTCGAGCTTCCGGAGTTCGCCGGCGCCGGCGTCCCCGGAGGGTCGACGGGGGCGACGTCCGAGCCGCGCGGGGAGGTGCGCGCCGCCCTGGCGGAGCTCGGGTACGCGCCAGAGGAGATCCGGCGAGCCCTGCACGAGATACCGGACGAGGGAGCGGTGGAGGAGTTGCTGCGCCACGCCTTGCGCGAGCTGGCGGGCGCCCGGTGAGTCGCCGCGAGGTGGTGGCCGCCCCCGCCGAGGCGGCGTCGGCCGCGCCGTTCGACGAGGGGCCGTTGGACGACGGGCCGTTCGACGAGGGGCCGGTGCGACCGGTCGACCCCACGATCGATCCCGCCGACCTGGCCGACGAGGTCCGGCTCCGGCCGCGACGGCTCGAGGAGTTCCTCGGACAGGCACAGCTGACCGAGCACCTTCATATCGTGCTCGAGGCGGCCCGGCGGCGCCAGCAGCCGGTGGACCACCTGCTGTTCGCCGGACCTCCCGGGTTGGGCAAGACGTCCCTGGCCGGGATCGTGGCCGCCGAGATGGGTGTCGGCCTGCGGATCACCTCGGGCCCGGCGCTCGTGCGCACGGGCGATCTCGCCGCCATCCTGACCGACCTGCAGCACGGTGACGTCCTGTTCATCGACGAGATCCACCGCCTGCCGCGTCCGGTGGAGGAGGTCTTGTATCCCGCCATGGAGGACTTCCAACTGGACATCCTCATCGGCAAGGGCCCGACGGCGCGGTCGATCCGGCTCGACCTGCCCCGCTTCACCCTGGTGGGGGCGACGACGCGCACCGGTCTTCTCACCGGACCGCTACGCGACCGGTTCGGGTTCCTCGGTCGTCTCGACCTGTATGCCCCCGACGACCTGCAGGGGATCGTGACGCGGGCGGCGGGGATCCTCGGCGTCGAGGTGGCGGCCGAGGGTGCCTGGCAGATCGCTGCGCGCGCCCGTGGCACGCCCCGCATCGCCAACCGGCTCCTGCGGCGCGTCCGCGACTACGTCGAGGTGCGGGCCGAGGGGGCCATCACGGCTGAGCTCGCCGCCGAGGGTCTGGAGATGTTCGGTGTGGACCGGCTCGGCTTGGACAAGGTCGACCGGGCCATCCTCGACGCTTTGTGCCGGCGCTTCGACGGGCGTCCCGTCGGCCTGGTGACCCTGGCCCAGTGCATCGGTGAGGAGACCGAGACCGTCGAGGACGCCTACGAGCCCTACCTGCTCCAGCAGGGCCTCGTGATGCGGACGCCGCGCGGACGGGTGGCCACGGCCCGGGCTTTCGACCACCTGGGGATGATCGATCCCCGGGCCGATCCCCTGAGCGGAGCCGCCACCTTGTGGTGAATCGGGCCTATCGCACCTGGTGGACGTGGGTGGACCGTCGCCGGTGCCCAGGCCACGGGGTGTGCCTGGGCTAAGGTCGAGCGCTCGGAACCAGCCGGAGACAACCCCGCCCATGCCGCCCACAGCCATCGCTCTCCTTGTCGTCGAACTGGCGAAGTCGTCGACGTCGACGAAGACGACGACGGGCGGAAGCATCGAGTCGGTGCTCTTCATCGCCATCATCTTCGGGGTGGCCTACGTCTTCTTCCTCCGGCCCCGCTCCCAGGCGGCCCGCCGCCAGCGCAACACCTTGATGGAGCTCTCCGCCGGTGACGAGGTCCTCACCGGGGCCGGCATCTTCGGTACCGTGCTCGATGTGGAGGCGGACCGGGTCACGCTCGAGACGGCGCCGGGTACCCGGATCACCGTGGTGCGTTCGACCATCGCCCGCCGTATCACCGAGCCCGGCGGGAACTCGGTGGCCGAGCAGAACTGGCATGACGAGGGCCATGACGGCGTGGCCGACGCCGCCGGTTGGCACGATCCGAACGAGCACGATGCATCGGACCACGACGACGATGTCCAGGGCGGGCCCGCCGACGAGCCCGAAGCCGAGTCGCCGGGCACGGGACAGGGGGGCGGTCGGTGAAACGGTCACTCGTCATCAGCCTGGGCATCGTCGTGGCCCTTACCGTGATCCTGCTGGCGGCCACCCTGGGGGCGGGCTGGTCACCCAAGCTCGGCCTCGACCTGGCCGGCGGTTCGGAGATCGTCTACCGACCGGCCCACGCCATCAACAGCGGACAGATGAACGTCACCATCAACGTCATCCGCAACCGTGTCGACGCCGCCGGTGTGTCGGGTGCCAACGTCAACTCCCAGGGCGGGAATGTGGTCGTGCAGCTGCCCGGTCTGAAGGACCCCGGAAAGGTCATCGCCCTCATCGGCCAGACAGCGCAGTTGCAGTTCCGTCCGGCGCTGTGCCAGGTGGCCCCCTACACGCCGCCCAAGAAGGGCACCACCCTGCCCCCGCTCCCGAGTACGTGCTCGGCCAGCCAGTACTCGCTGCTGGCCCCCAACCTGACGGTGAACAGTTCGACGGGCAACTCCAATCAGGCTTCCATCGCCTTCGACCCCGTGCTGGCGGCCTACAGGTCGACGACGCCCGCCGCCGACGACTCCCATCCCCACAGCGCCGTGCTCGTCCCCCTGCTCAACGGTGGAGGACAGCGGCTGTTGCTCGGTCCCTCGGAGCTCAGCGGGACCGCCGTCGCCAGTGCCCAGGCCAACTTCGAGTCCCCCAATTGGGTGGTCAACGCCACCCTCACGGGCAAGGGGTCCGTGGGGTGGGACAACTTGTCGAAGAAGTACTTCCACGAGATCATCGGCATCGACCTCGACGGTCAGGTGGTCTCTGATCCGCTCACGCTGCCCTCCCAGGCGACGTGGACATCGTTCGCCGGCAGGGTCCAGATCAGCGGCACCTTCACCCAGACCGAGGCCCAGGATCTGGCGCTCGACCTGAACTACGGTTCGCTGCCGGTCCGCCTCACGAACATCGACCAGACCACGGTGTCGCCCGCCCTGGGCAAGTCGTCGCTCAACGCCGGCCTGGCCGCCGGCATCGGGGGACTGATCCTCGTCCTCATCTACACGATCCTCTACTACCGGGCCCTCGGGATCGTCGTGGTCTCGGGATTGATCGTCACCGCCGGACTGCTGTTCGTCCTGGTGTCCGCCCTCGGGCGCTCGGGGTTGAATCTGACGCTCGACCTGTCCGGTGTGACCGGCCTGATCGTGTCGCTCGGTATCACCGTCGACTCCTACATCGTGTATTTCGAGCGATTAAAGGACGAAGTGAGAAGCGGACGGTCGGTCCGCACCAGTGTCGACAAGAGCTTCCAGGGCGCCTTCCGGACGGTGCTGGCCGCCGACACGGTTTCGTTCGCCGCCGCCCTCGTGCTGTGGCTGCTGGCCGCCGGCACGGTGAAGGGCTTCGCCTTCTTCCTGGGCCTCTCGACCCTGCTCGACGTGTTCACCACGTACTTCTTCACCCGACCCCTGGTCATCATGCTGGGACGCAATACCAAGGTCACGAGCGCCCGCATCATCGGGATCGCCCGGGGGCTGGCTATTGACAGCGGAGGGCCATCGTGACCGTCACCGACGACACCCTCGCCATGCCGGCCCCCACCGAGGGGCGCCCCAATGCGTTCGTCCGTCTGTACCGTGGCGAGACGTCGTTCGATTTCGTCGGTCGACGGCGCATGTGGTACCTGATCTCGGGCATCGTCATCGTGGCCGGACTCATCTCCATGGGGACGAAGGGATTCAACTTCGGCATCGACTTCAAGGGCGGGCAGTCGTGGGAGGTGGTGGCGCCTTCGAACGTGAGCGCCAGCACCGTGCAGAACGCCATGCAGTCGGCCGGGGTCTCGGACCCGGTCATCGAATTCCTGGGAACGGGAGGAAGCAGGAAGGTCCAAGTCGAGGCCGACCTGAACAAGCTCTCACCGACGCAGAAGACGGCGACCGAAGGCGCTGTGGCCAGCGCGCTGGGCCGGATCAGCAATACGCCGGCGCCGGAGGTGACGTTCTCCGACGTGGGTCCCACTTGGGGCAGCCAGATCACCGACAAGGCCATCTTGGCCGTGCTCGTCTTCTTCATCGTGGTCGTCGCCTACATCACGTTGCGGTTCGAGTGGAAGATGGCCATAGCGGCGCTGATCGCCGTGCTCCACGATCTGCTGGTCACGGCCGGGATCTATTCGCTCACCGGGTTCCAGGTCACCCCGGACACGGTGGTGGCCGTCCTGACCATCCTCGGGTACTCGTTGTACGACACCGTGGTGGTCTTCGACCGCGTCGGTGAGAACACCAAGGGCTTCGGCGCGTCCGGGCGGATGACCTACGAGGACGTCGTCAACCTGTCGATGAACCAGACGCTGGCCCGTTCTATGAACACCTCCCTCGTGGCCATCCTCCCGGTGCTGTCCGTGCTGGTGATCGGTGCCCAGATCCTGGGCGCCACCACCCTCCAGTACTTCGGTCTGGCCCTGGTCATCGGGCTCACCTCGGGGGCGTACTCGTCGATCTTCATCGCCTCGCCCATCCTGGCCGTCATGAAGGAGCGGGAGCCGCGGTACGTCAACATCCGGCAGAAGCTGGCCAACCGAGCCGACCGGACGGGACTCCTCACGCCACGGGCCGCCGCCCTGTCGACGTCGACGACGGGGTCGACGACACGAGCGACCGGCCGCGCCGGCCGCGCCGCCCCCAAGCGCCAGGGCGAGGTCCTGCGGCCCGGGAGTGCCGGCCGGACCGCCGCCGGCGCCCGTCCGGCGGTCCCGATCCCTGACGAGGCGCCGGGGGCCGACGAGGAGGCCGTCACCACCAACGGTTCGGCTCGTCCCGCCGGCGGGACGGCCAAGCGGCCGGCGTCGGCCTCGGGGGCCCGCCGTCCCCCGCCTCGTCCGCGCAAGGGCAAGGGTAAGGGCAAGGGCGGTCGTCGCCGGTAAAGGGGCCCTGGATGGTCACGGGCCACCAGGCGGGCAGGTACCGTGGGATGGATGGTCACCGTCGAGCGTCAGGCTGCGCCCTTCCGGCGCCCGGCACTGCTCGACGAGTTGCTGGCGGGGCTCCTGCGGTCCGAGGACGGACGCCGGTCGCTCTCCTCGGATTCTGATCGCCAACTGATCGCCCAGGCCGGCGCGGCGGCCGAGGCGGCCCACGCCGGGCAGGTCCGGCAGACGGGCGAGCCCTACGTCACCCACCCGGTGGCCGTGGCCGGCATCGTGGCCGACCTGGGCCTCGACGCCCTGTCCGTGGCGGCCGCCCTCCTGCACGACGCCGTGGAGGACACGGGTCTGAGCCTCGACGACGTCGTCGTCCAGTTCGGGCCCGAGGTGGCGGCCATCGTCGACGGGGTCACCAAACTCGACCGCCTGCAATTCGACTCCAAGGAGGCCCAGCAGGCCGCCACCGTCCGCAAGATGCTCGTGGCCATGGCCAACGACTGGCGGGTCCTGGTCATCAAGTTGGCCGACCGGCTGCACAACATGCGCACCATCGCCGTGATGCCCGAGTGGAAGCAGCGTCGCACCGCCCAGGAGACGCTCGACATCTACGCCCCGCTGGCCCACCGCCTCGGTATCCAGGAGCTCAAGTGGCAGCTCGAGGACCTGGCATTCGCCACCCTCCACCCCAAGCGCTATGCCGAGATCGAACAGATGGTGGCCACGCGCGCCCCCGAGCGCGATGACTATCTGGCCCGGGTTCTGGTGGCTGTCCGCCAGCGCCTGGGCACGTCGGTGGTCGGAGCCGACGTGACCGGGCGTCCGAAGCACCTGTGGAGCATCTACGAGAAGATGGTGGTCCGGGGCAAGGAATTCGCCGAGATCCACGATCTGGTGGCCATTCGCGTCATCGTGGACTCGGAGAAGGACTGCTGGGCCGCTCTGGGCTCCATCCATGCCATCTGGAGTCCCGTCCAGGGCCGTTTCAAGGATTACATCAACAGTCCGAAGTTCAACCTCTACCAGTCCCTGCACACCACCGTGATCGGTCTGGAGGGCAAGCCCATCGAGGTCCAGATCCGCACCCAGGAGATGCACCGCCGGGCCGAGTACGGGATCGCCGCCCACTGGGGCTACAAGGAGCAGGGCAAGGACGGCGGGGTGTCGACCACCGCCGAGATGGCCTGGTTACAGCGCATCGTGGACTGGCAGCAGGAGACGGTCGACCCGCTCGAGTTCCTGGAGACCCTGAAGCTCGATCTCGAGCAGGACGAGGTCTACGTCTTCACACCAAAGGGGAAGGTCATCGCTCTGGCGGCGGGGTCCACGCCCATCGACTTCGCCTACGCCATTCACACCGAGGTGGGCCACCGCTGCATCGGGGCCAAGGTCAACGGTCGACTGGTTCCGCTCGACACCAAGCTGCAGTCGGCGGACACGGCCGAGATCATCACCTCGAAGGTCCCGTCGGCCGGACCGTCGCGGGACTGGCTGCAGATCGTCGCCTCACCGAGGGCCCGCAACAAGATCCGCCAGTGGTTCAGCCGGGAACGACGCGAAGACGCCATGGACACCGGGCGCGAGGAGTTGATCAAGGCCCTGCGACGCGAGGGCCTGCCCGTCCAGAAGCTGGCCGCCTCGAACGCCCTCGAGCGCCTGGCGACGGCCATGAACTACATCGATCTCGACGCCCTGCACGCCGCCATCGGGGACGGGCACGTGTCGGCCCGGTCCGTCTCCCAGCGCCTGGCCCGGGACCTGCGTGGCGGCGGCCACGAGGACCAGCTGCCCACCACCGTGGGACCCGGCCTGGCTCCCCGGACCCGTCGCGGTTCACCGGTCGGTGTGTATGTGGAAGGTCTCGACGACGTCATGGTGCGGCTGTCGCGCTGCTGCACGCCCGTTCCCGGTGACCAGATCGTCGGCTTCGTGACCCGCGGTCGCGGTGTCAGCGTGCACCGGGCCGACTGCGCCAACGCCAGCGCCCTGGCGGCCGGGGAGCAGGAGAGGTTGATCGAGGTGGAATGGGACCGGGAGGGTTCCACCGTCTTCGTGGCCTCGATCGAGGTGCTCGCCTTCGACCGGTCGCGGTTGTTGTCGGACGTCACCCGGGTGGTCTCCGAGCACCACCTGAACATCGTGGCGTCCTCCAGCCAGACGGCCCCGGACCGGGTGAGCCGTATGCGTTTCGACGTCGAGCTGGCCGACCCCGGGCATCTCGACTCGTTGCTCAGCTCGCTCAAGCATCTCGACGGAGTCTTCGACGCCTTCCGCACCCTGCCCGGCCGAAAGGGCTGAACCCACCGGTGGCCGACGAGCAGACTGAGACAGAGGTGGTGCGCGCCCCCAAGGGGACGCACGACGTCCTGTGGCCGGAGTCGAGTCGGTGGGAGGCACTGGTGGCGGCCTTCTCGGTCCGGGCCCGGCGGGCCGGTTTCGGTCTGACGCTTACGCCCGTCTTCGAGGACGCCCGGTTGTTCCGCCGGGGGATCGGCGGCCAGAGCGACGTGGTGGTCAAGGAGATGTACGAATTCACCGACCGCGAGGGGAGGCCGTTGGCGCTCCGTCCCGAGGGTACGGCCCCCATCGTCCGGGCCTTCGTCCAGAACCACCCGCCGGTGCCATGGAAGGCGTGGTACGTCACCCCCGCCTTCCGCTACGAGCAGCCCCAGGCGGGCCGCTACCGTCAGCATCACCAGCTGGGCGTCGAGGTGCTCGGGACCGAGGACCCCGACCTGGATGTGGAGGTGATCGCCCTGGCGGCGGGCTTCTATGCCGACCTGGGGCTCCGCCGGATCGACCTGGCCGTCAATTCGATGGGCTGTGCCGAGGACCGCCCCGCCTATGTGACCGCCCTCAAGACGTTCCTGTCCGAGCACGCCGGCGACCTGTGCGACGAGCACCGTGAACGATTCTCGATCAACCCGCTCCGTGTGCTCGACTGCAAGCGGCCCGAGTGCCGGGCGGTGACGGAGGACGCCCCCCGCCTGATCGACTTCCTCGACGAATCCTGCGCCGCCCACTTCGCCCGCCTCCGGGCCGGGCTCGACGCCGTGGGGGTGGGTCACCGGCTCGAACCCCGTCTCGTGCGCGGACTCGACTACTACACGCGCACCACCTTCGAGTTCGCCGCCGAGGCCTTGACCACCGCCCAGAACGCAGTGGGCGGGGGGGGACGCTACGACGGACTGGCCGAGGCCATCGGGGGGGACCCGACGCCGGGGATCGGATTCGGGATCGGTATCGAGCGCCTGCTGATGGCCTGCGACGCCGAAAGCTGCTTCGTCGTCGACCCGCCGGCGGCCGAGGCCTTCGTCATCGACTTCACCGGGGGTGAACAGGCACGTGACCTCGTCGACGAGCTGCGCCGGGCCGGACTGTCCGCCCTACGGGCCTACGATGGCCGCTCGCCCAAGTCCCAGATGAAGCAGGCCGACAGATCGGGGGCCAGGTTCGCCGTGATCATCGGTCCGGAGGAGCTGGCCCACGGGGTGGTCACCTTGCATCCCCTGCGTGACGGCGGTGAAGAGCAGACGGTGCGACGCGGGGACATCGCGGCCCGGTTGTCGCACCTGTCGGGCCGGGGACCGAGCGAAGGACGATGATGTGACGGCGACGAGCATGCGGACCCATATGTGCGGCGAGCTCACGTCGGCCGAGGAGGGAGAGCGCGTCCGGCTGTGCGGCTGGGTGGCGCGTCGGCGCAACCACGGCGAGCATCTGGCCTTCGTCGACCTGCGCGATCACAGTGGGATCATCCAGTGCGTCGTCGACGGCACCGTCGACGTGAGGAGCGAATGGGTGGTCTCGGTGGTCGGCACGGTCCGGGCCCGCCCGGAAGGAACGGTCAACGCCGATCTCGGCACCGGGGAGATCGAGGTGGTCGAGTGCGAGGTCGAGGTGCTGGCCACCGCCGAACCGCCGCCGTTCCCCGTCGACGACCGCTCGGAGACCGACGAGGCGGTGCGGCTGCGCTACCGCTTCGTGGACCTCCGACGGCCCCGGATGCAGCGCAACCTCCGGCTTCGGGCCCGTGCCGTCGCCGCCATGCGGGCCGCCATGGTCCGTCAGGGTTTCTGCGAGGTTGAGACGCCCCTGTTGTGGACGCCGACACCGGAGGGGGCACGGGAATTCGCGGTGCCGTCGCGCCTGCACCACGGCGCCTTCTACGTCCTGCCCCAGAGTCCGCAGATCGCCAAGCAATTGCTGATGGTGGGCGGGTTGGACCGGTACTTCCAGGTGGCGCGTTGTCTGCGCGACGAAGACCTGCGGGCCGACCGGCAATTCGAGTTCACCCAGCTCGACGTGGAGGCGTCGTTCGTGACCCAGGAGGACATCCAGGCGGTGATTACCGAGGCGGTAGCCGACGCCACCGAGGCGGCCGTCGGCGAGGCCCCCGGCGATTTCGCACGGATCACGTGGAACGACGCCATGAACCGATTCGGGACCGACAAGCCCGATGTCCGCTTCGAGATGGAGCTCGTCGATCTGAGCCCCGTCTTCGAGGGGACGTCGGTACGGGCCTTCGCCGCGCCGTGCGTCAAAGCCTTGCTGGTGCCCGGGGGAGCGTCTTTCGGTCGGAACCGTCTCGACGCCCTGGTCGACCGGGCCCGGGAGCTCGGGGCCCAGGGTCTGGCCTGGTTCAAGGTGACGTCGATCGAGCCGCCCGCCGTCGACTCACCGCTGGACAAGTTCCTGGGCGACCCCGAACGACGGGGGCTGGTGGCCGGGACGGGCGCCGGCGAGGGAGACCTCGTGCTGGTGGTGGCCGACGCCTGGCATACGGCGTGCACCGTCCTCGGCGCCCTCCGCCTCGAGCTGGGCCGGCCACCGATGACGGAGGGGGGCCGACGCTTCTGCTGGGTGACCGAGTTCCCCCTGTTCGACGGGACCGACGACGAGGGAAGGCCCATCGCCGCCCATCACCCCTTCACGATGCCGCACCCCGACGACCTCGACCTGATCTCCCGTGATCCGGCGGCGGTGCGGTCCCAGGCCTATGACCTGGTCCTGAACGGGTGGGAGCTGGGCTCGGGGTCCGTCCGTATCCACAGGGAGGACATCCAGCGCCAGGTGTTCGAGGCGCTCGGGATCACGCCGGAGGAGGCCGAGAACCGCTTCGGTTTCCTGCTCGGGGCGTTTCGCTACGGTGCCCCTCCGCACGGGGGCTTCGCCGTGGGGGTCGACCGTTTCGTCGCCCTCCTGGCCGGCGAAACGAACATACGAGAGGTGATCGCCTACCCGAAGACGCAGTCGGGGACCGACCCCATGACCGGTGCGCCCAAGCCGGTGGCGGCGTCGGTGCTGCGCGACCTCGGTCTACGCCCGTCACCGGCGACGGGCTGAGCCGGACGGGACGTCGCAGGGACGTGGCCGACCTCTTCGCTTCGGCGGCCGCCGACCGGCTTGCCGCCCGCGGTCCACTGGCGGCGCGGATGCGACCGAGGACACTCGACGACGTCGTCGGTCAGCGTCACCTGGTGGCGCCCGGCGCCCCTCTGCGCGCTCTGGTCGAGAGCGATCGACTGACGTCGGCCATCTTGTGGGGACCACCGGGGACGGGAAAGACCACGCTGGCGTCGGTGATAGCCACCATGACGTCCAAAGCCTTCATCCCCCTCTCGGCCGTGAACGCCGGGGTGGCCGACGTGCGCCGCGCCGTCGACGACGCCCGGCGGCGGCTCGGGGAGCAGGGCCAGGGGACGATTCTCTTCATCGACGAGGTCCACCGCTTCAACAAGGCACAGCAGGATGCCCTCCTGCCGTCGGTGGAGGACGGGCTCATCGTGCTCATCGGGGCCACGACGGAGAACCCGTTCTTCTCGGTGAATTCACCTCTTCTCAGCCGGTCGACGCTGTGGCGGCTGGACGCGCTGAACGGGGAGGATCTCGCCCTCGTGGTGCGTCGTGCCCTCGAGGTCGAGGTGGCATCGGCCACCGACGACGCCGTGGACGCCCTCGTCTCGGTGGCCGACGGGGACGCCCGTGCCGCGCTGGGCACGCTGGAGGTGGCCCTGGCCCTGGCCGGTGACGCCGCGGTGACGGTCGAGGACGTGGGCCGGGCGCGCGCCGGCCGCCTGCTGCACCAGGGTGCCGATTCCCACTACGACCAGACCAGCGCGCTCATCAAGGCCATCCGGGGATCGGATCCCGACGCCGGGCTGTACTGGCTGGCCCGCATGCTCGACTCCGGCGAGGACGCCCGCTTCATCGCCCGCCGGTTGGTCATCCTGGCCAGCGAGGACATCGGCCTGGCCGACCCGCTGGCCCTGGTGGTGGCCGACGCCGCCGCCCGCGCCGTCGAGTTCGTCGGTCTCCCCGAGGCGCAGCTCAACCTGGCCCAAGCCGTCATCCATCTGGCCGCCGCCCCCAAGTCGAACCGGGTGACGGTGGCCCTGGGGCGGGCCCAGGACGACGTCCGGACGGGGCCGCGCGGCGAGGTCCCCTCCCACCTGCGTGACGCCCACTACCCCGGCGCCCAGGCTTTGGGGCACGGGAAGGGGTACCGATATCCCCACGATGACCCCCGGGGATGGGTGGAGCAGGACTACCGTCCAGCCGAGGTGTCCGACCACGTCTACTACGAGCCCAGCGCCCATGGCGCCGAGGCCGCCCTCGCCGAGCGCCTCCGGGCCCGGCGCGGTGGGCCGGACGGCTCCGCCTCGTGACGTCACGGCGTTCGCAGTCCCGTCAGCGACGGCGAGTGATGGCGGTATCCGTGGTGGCCGTGGCCGTGGCCGCGGCCCCGGGCCTGGTGGCGCCACCGGCTGCCGCCGCCGGTGTGTCGGCGGCGGTGGTCAAGGTGTCCGGTGGCCCCGAGCGTCTGCCCCGGGGGACGAGGGTCCTCGGGGCGCTGCCGACGGCGCGCCCGTTGTCGGTCGACGTCTCCCTCAGCCCTGCCGACCCGGCCGCATTGGAAGCGTTCGACGAGGCCGTGACCACCCCCGGGTCGCCGTCGTTCCGGCACTTCCTGACGCCGGGGCAGTTCGCGGCGCGGTTCGGGCCTGCGGCCGGCGCCATCGGGGCCACGCGTTCGTGGCTGGAGGGGGAGGGCCTGTCCGTCGGCGCCACGGCCCGCGACGGTCTTCTCATCCCGGTGTCGGGGTCGGCGTCGCGGTTGGCCGCCGCCTTCGGGATCGGCTTCGACCAGGACCGGTTGTCGACCGGTCGGATCGTCCGCGAACCCACCGCACCGCCGTCGGTGCCCCGTGCGCTGGCGGGGGTCGTCCAGGGCGTCGTCGGACTCGACGACCTGGCCGTGTCCACGCCGCAGATGGTCCGCCCCGTCGACGGGCGGGCGCACGCCCCGGCGTCGGCGCCGGCGGGGATCGAACCCCACACCGGCCCGACGGCGTGCGGCGCGGCGCAGGGGGCGGGGACGACGGCCGAGGACCTGGCCCAGGCGTACTCGATGTCGTCGCTCTACCCGTCCGACGAGGGTCAGGGTGTCACCGTGGGCCTCTACGAACTCGAGCCCTACGCCCCCAGCGACATCGGGACCTTCGAGACCTGCTACGGCATCTCGCCCGGACCGACGATCACCGGTGTGAGTGTGGACGGGGCGAGCCCCGATGCCGGTCCCGGGACGGGGGAGACGGCGCTCGACATCGAGATGGTGGTGGGCCTGGTCCCGCGGGCGAACATCGACGTCTACGTGGGCCGCAACACCGGTGTCGGTCCGCTCGACGTCTATGCGGCCATGGTGAACCAGGACGCCGCCCAGGTCCTGTCCACCAGTTGGGGGGAGTGTGAGCCGGTGGTCGGGACGGCGCAGATCGAGGTGGAGTCGACCCTCTTCCAACAGGCCGCCGCCCAGGGACAGTCGGTCGTGGCCGCCGCCGGTGACGAGGGGTCCGAGGACTGCGACGTCCCGGGCTTCTCCGACGACACCTCCCTCGAGGTCGACGATCCCGCCAGCCAGCCATGGGTGACGGGGGTGGGGGGGACCGAGCTCGGTGCTCTCGGCCCCCCGCCGGGGGAGACGGTGTGGAACACGGGGGTCTTCGAGGGGACCGGCGGCGGCGGGATCTCGACGTCGTGGACGATGCCCCTGTGGCAACTCGGACCCGGAGTCGAGAACGGCTACACCAAGGCCAACGACTCGTATACGGGGGCGTCGCCGTGCCCCCTGAGCGCGGGCTTGGCCACGGTGTCGTGCCGGGAGGTGCCCGATGTGTCCGCCGACGGCGACCCGGCCACCGGCTACGCCACCTTCTGCACCTGCGGACCCGACCCGGGGTCGTGGCAGACCATCGGCGGCACCAGCATGGGGGCTCCCCTGTGGGCCTCGGTGGCGGCACTGGCCGACGAATCGGCGCCTTCGCCGGGAAAGATCGGGCTGCTCAATCCCGCCCTCTACCAGGCCGGTTGCCTGGCCACGCCCCCGTTCAACGACGTCTCCTCGGGCGACAACCAACCCCTCGGATCCTCGCCCAGCGATCCGCCGCGTGTTCCCGGGGGACCCGAATATCCGGCCACGGCCGGTTACGACCTGGCCTCGGGCCTCGGTTCCCCGGTGGCCTCTGCCCTCCTGGCCGACCTGGTGACGCCGGTCGACGCCTGTCCCGCCGTCACCTCCATGAGCGTCGCCTCGGGCCCCGCCGGCGGGGGAACGGCGGTGACCCTGTCGGGGGCCAACCTGGGCGCCGTCCGCCAGGTGGACTTCGGCGACGCCGCCGGGAGCGGGCTCTCGGTCTCGGGCTCGTCGGTGACCGTGACGACACCGGCCTCGCCCACCGGCGGATGGGACACCGCCGAGGTGGTGGTGAAGACGGCCGACGACGTCATCGGTCTCGACGGCCGGAACTACTTCACCTTCGTGGGGCAGCGCGGCTACTGGACGGTGGCTTCCGACGGTGGCGTCTTCACCTTCGGCCACGTCGGCTACTACCGGTCACTGGGTGGTGTGCACCTGCAGAAGCCGGTGGTGGGGATGGCTCCCACCCCGTCATCGCGCGGCTACTGGCTGGTGGCCTCCGACGGAGGGATCTTCGCCTTCGGCGACGCCGGCTTCCATGGGTCGATGGGGGGTCGTCACCTGAACGCGCCCGTGGTGGGGATGGCCGCCACCCCCGACGGGGCCGGCTACTGGCTGGTGGCCTCCGACGGAGGGATCTTCGCCTTCGGCGACGCCGGCTTCTACGGGTCGATGGGGGGTCGTCACCTGAACGCGCCCGTGGTGGGGATGGCCGCCACCCCCGACGGGGCCGGCTACTGGCTGGTGGCCTCCGACGGAGGGATCTTCGCCTTCGGCGACGCCGGCTTCTACGGGTCGATGGGGGGTCGTCACCTGAACGCGCCCGTGGTGGGGATGGCCGCCACCCCCGACGGGGCCGGCTACTGGCTGGTGGCCTCCGACGGCGGGATCTTCAGTTTCGGCAATGCCCACTTCTACGGGTCGGCCGGCGCCGTGAGGCTCGCCGAGCCCGTCGTGGGCATGGCGACGCCCTACGGGGGCGGTGGCTACTGGCTGGTGGCCTCCGACGGCGGGATCTTCGCCTACGGGGACGCCACCTTCGCCGGGTCGATGGGGGGCCACCCCCTCCATGGACCCATGGTGGGTATGGGCGGTAGCTGACCATCGGTAGGATGTCCTGACCATGTCCGCCGACCATGTCGCCGTGCTGGTCGCCGCCGGCGCCGCCTGCCTGGCGGCGGTGGGCTCGGTGGTGGCGGTGGTCCTCCTCGGACGCCGAGTCCGTGACCTGGGCCGACTGGTGGAGGATCTCCGGCGCGAGACGCTGCCCCTCGTCCGTGACGCACGGGTGGTGATCGAAGAGGCCGCCACCGAGATGGTCCGGGTGGGGGACGTCCTCGAGACGGCCGAGTCCGTCACGGCGACTGTCGATTCCGCCTCGCGCCTCGCCTACCGGGCCTTCGCCAACCCCGTGGTCAAGGTCCTGGCCTTCGGCACGGGCGTCGGCGCCGCGCTGCGACGACTGGTGGGACCGTCGCCGCGCCAGGCGGGCGTGCGAGGTGACGACCGGGCCCGACGGGAGCGTCCCGACGCCGTGGCGCCGGCGGTGACGACCCCGACGGTACCGCGTCGTCACCGGCGGAGCCGGGCTAGGCGGTGACCCGACGCCTGATGTGGCTGGGGATGGGCGCCGCCGCCGGGAGCGGTGCCACCGTGTGGCTGCACCGGCGGGTGAATCGCCTGTCGCGCACGAAGCCCGGCCAGGTGGCCGGCGGGGTCGTCGCCATGGTGGACCACGGCGCGCGCTCGACGGCGGGCCGGGTGCGAGAGTCCGTGGACACGGGGCGCAGCGCGGCGCGCCGCCGGGAGTTCGATTTACGCCACGAGCTGGAAGGACGCGACCGGAACCGGTAGCCCGGGGCACCGCCGTGCGGCCGGTAGCATCGATCCGATGGATGCCAACCAGCTCCGCTCGGCTTTCACCGGTTTCTATGCGGAGCGGGGCCACGTGGTGGTGCCGTCGGCCAGCCTGATCCCCCACGATCCCACTGTCCTGTTCACCATCGCCGGAATGGTGCCGTTCAAGCCGTACTTCACGGGCGACGAGCCGGCACCGTGGCGGAGAGCCACATCGGTGCAGAAGTGCTTCCGGACCGTCGACATCGACATCGTGGGCACCACCATGCGGCACTGCACCTTCTTCGAGATGCTGGGCAACTTCAGCTTCGGCGACTACTTCAAGGCCGACGCCATCCCCTTCGCCTGGGAGCTGTTCACCGAGGTTCTGGGGATCGACGGCGACCGTCTGTGGGTGACGGTCCACGAGACCGACGACGAGGCCGCCGAGATCTGGCTCGACGCCGTGGGCTTCCCTCCCTCGCGTCTCCAGCGCCTGGGCGAGGACAACTGGTGGGGGATGGGGGACACCGGTCCGTGCGGACCGTGTTCGGAGCTGTTCTACGACCGCGGGCCGCGGTACGGCGACGAGGGTGGACCGGCCCACGGCGGCGAGGAGCGATTCGTCGAGATCTACAACCTGGTGTTCATGCAGCTGAACCGTCTGCCCGACGGGTCCCTCGTCGATCTGCCCACCAAGAACATCGACACCGGCGCCGGGCTCGAGCGGAACCTGCCCGTGGTCCAGGGAGTGGAGTCCCTCTACGACACCGATGTGGTGCGACCCGTTCTCGAGCGTGCCGAACAGCTCACCGGAGTCCGCTACGGTGCCGACCCCCACACGGACGTGGCCCTGCGGATCCTGGCCGATCATGCCCGGGCCATGGCCATGCTGGTGGCCGACGGTGTCCTGCCCTCCAACGACGGCCGGGGCTACGTGTTGCGCCGGGTCATCCGCCGGGCCGTGCGGCGCGCCTTCCAGCTGGGGGTCATCACGCCCATCACCCCGAGCCTGGTGGCCGCCGCCGCCGCCGTGCTGGGCCAGGCCTACCCCGTCCTCACCGACGAGCTCGATCTCATCCAGGCCACCGTGGAGCGTGAAGAGGGGAGCTTTCGACGGACGCTGGCGTCGGGCTCGGTCATCTTGGAGGAGGAATTGGCCACCGGTACCGGACGGGTGCCGGGCGAGCTCGCCTTCCGGCTCCACGACACACACGGCTTTCCCATCGAGCTGACGATGGAGATGGCGGCCGAGGCGGGGGCCGAGGTCGACGCCGAGGGTTTCGAGCGGGCCATGGCGGCGCAGCGCCAGCGGGCCCGCGCCGATGCCCGGGCCCGGCGGGCCTCGGCCGGGGAGGAGGCCGTCTACCGCGAGCTGCTCGACAACACCGGACCCACCGTCTTCACGGGCTACGTCCACGCCCAGGATCCGGCCACCGTGGTGGCCGTGATGGACCGGGCCGAACCGGGGACGGTCGAGATCATCCTGGACCGCACCCCTTTCTACGCCGAGTCGGGGGGCCAGGTGGGAGACACCGGGACCATAACCACCGAGACCGGTCGGGCCGTGGTCAGCGACACCCAGAACGCCCTGCCGGGGTTGATCGTCCACCGCGCCCGGGTGGAGGGGGAGCTCTTCCCCGGCCAGGACGCTCTGGCCGCCATCGACGTCCCCCGGCGTGAGGCCATCCGGCGCAACCACACCGGCACCCATCTCCTCCACGCCGCTCTGCGCCAGGTCCTCGGCGACCATGTCCGCCAGCAGGGGTCGAAGGTGGCGCCCGACCGCCTGCACTTCGACTTCTCCCACCCGGAAGCGGTGCGCCCCGCTGAACTGACGGAGATCGCCCACCTGGTCAACGCCCAGGTCCTCGGAGACGATGCCGTGGAGACCATCGAGACCTCCAAGGCCGAGGCCGAGGCCATGGGGGCCCTGGCCTTCTTCGACGACAAGTACGGCGAGCGGGTCCGGGTGGTGCGGGCCGGGACCCGGTCGACCGAACTGTGCGGCGGGACGCACGTGACCGCCCTGGGGATGATCGGCCCCGTCACCGTCGTCTCCGAGGGTTCCATAGGGTCCAACACCCGCCGCCTCGAAGCGTTGACCGGGGCCGGATCGCTCGCTCTGGTCGACGAACGCCAGCGCGAGCTGGCCGACGCCGCCCGGCTCCTGCGGGTGGAGCCCGGCGGTGTGGTCGACGCTCTGGAACGTCTCCTCGAGCGCCAGCGGCAGGCCGACAAGGAGCTCCAGCGCCTCCGGGGTGCTTCCCTCGACGCCCAGGCCGCCCAGCTGGCGTCGGACGCCCTGGACGGGACCGTGGTGGCGCGCCTCGACGATCTGAGCTCCGACCAGCTGCGTGACCTGGTCCAGGCCATCCGACGGCGGGGGCCGGCGGTGGCCGTGGTGGCCGGGACACCCGACGGGACCAAGGTGGCTCTGGCGGTGGCGTCGGGCGGGTCGGTGGACGCCGGGGCCACCGTGAAGCGGTTGGCCGCCGTGGTGGGCGGCGGCGGCGGTGGATCGCCCGAGCTGGCCGTGGCCGGCGGCAGGGACGTGTCCAAGATCGACGAGATGCTGGCCGAGGCTCGCCGGACGCTCGCCGGCGCCTGATGGGGCGCGTGGCGGCCATCGATCTCGGCACGCGCCGTATCGGCGTGGCCGTGTCCGACGGAACCGGCACCCTGGCCTCGCCGCGGTGCACGGTCGAACGCAGCGGTGACCCCGACGCCGACAGGGCGGCGGTGGTGGCGGTGGTGCTCGAGGCCGAGGCCCGGTGCCTGGTAGTGGGCCTTCCTCTCAGCCTCGACGGGCGCCGCCGCCGGGCCGCCGTGGCCGCCGAGGAGGAGGCGGCCGCCCTGCGGGATCTCCTGGCGCCCGAGGGGGTGGAGGTGGAGACCTTCGACGAGCGCTTCACCACCGTCAGCGCCGAACGGTCACTGGCCGCCGCCGGCCGCTCGGGCCCGGCCCGTCGGACGGTGGTCGACCAGGCGGCGGCGGCCGTGCTCCTTCAGGCCTGGCTCGATGCCCGACGCACCGGGCGGTGAGACGGTGACGGTGCCGCCCGCCGGTGGCGTCGGCGGACCCCCGGGGCCCGGCGGCGCTCTTCCCGACGGGCCCCCCTCCGGATCGGTGGACCCGGGCCCCGCCCATCGCCGCGGCCGTCACCGACTGCGGGCCGTCCTCCTGGCGTTGGCCGTCGTGGTCGTCGGGCTGGTGGCCGCCGGGGCCGTCTGGTACCAGGACCAGGTGGACGAGGGGCCGGCCGGCCCGGCCGTCATCGTGGACGTGCCCGACGGTTCGTCGGTGGGGTCGGTGGTGGCCACCCTGGTGCGCCAGCGGGTGGTGGGGAGCTCGCTCGCCTTCCATATCTTCCTGGCCCTGCACGGCACGCCGACGGTACAGGCGGGACGCTACGAGCTCCGACGCCGCCAGAGCTTCGGCGCCGTGCGCGATGCCCTTCTGGGTGGCCCCGACGTGTTCGCCGTGACCGTGATCGCCGGCACCACCGTCCGGGAGGTCGCCACCGAGGTGGAAGACGAGGTCCCGCGCTTCTCGGCGGCGTCGTTCCTCGGCCCCGTCACGTCGGGGACGCGCCGCTCACCGTGGGAGGTACCGGGCTCGAACAACCTCGACGGCCTCCTGGGGACGGGTACGTACATCGTGGTGCCGGGGGAGACCGAGTCGGAGCTCCTCGGGCGGATGATCGACCGCTTCGATGCCGAAGCGCTGTCCGTGGACCTGGCCACGGCGGCCTCGGCCGACGGCGTGACGCCGTACCAGGCCGTCACGGTGGCCTCGATCGTGCAGAAGGAGGCCATCTCGCCGGGGGACAGCGCCCGGGCCACCACCGGCAACGTGGGGCCGGTGGCCCGGGTGATCTACAACCGTCTGGCCCGGGGGATGCCGCTGCAGATGGACTCCACCGTCCTCTACGCCGAGGGTCGCGACGGTGGACCGGTGACGCCGGCCGACGAGGAGAGGGTCACCCCGTACAACACGTACCTCAACCCGGGGCTCACGCCCACCCCCATCTGCTTCCCCTCCGCCGTAGCCCTGCGTGCCGCCCTGCATCCCCCGGCCGGGGACTGGCTCTATTTCGAGCTCACCTCCCGCGACGGGACCGAGACGTTCTCGGACACGTTCGCCGGCCAGGAAGCGGCCGAGCAGCTGGCCCGGAGCAGGGGGCTCCCGTGAACCGGGGTCACCCCGAGCGGAGATCTCCGGCCTGGCCGTCGGCGGCGTCGGCGGTCGTCGGGATCATCGGCGATCCCGTGAGGCACTCGTTGTCGCCCCTGCTCCACAACGCCGCCTTCGACGCGCTGGGCCTCGACTGGGTGTCGGTGGCCTTCCCCGTGGCCGCCGGTCGGGTGGCCGACGCCCTGGCCGGGATGCGGGCCCTCGGTGTCACCGGCCTGTCCGTGACCATGCCCCACAAGCAGGATGCGGCGGCACTGGTCGATGAGTGCACCACGGTGGCGCAGCGTCTCGGCGCCGTGAACTGCATCACCGCCACGGACGGGTACCTGGTGGGGGACTCGACCGACGGGGCCGGCTTCATCGACGCCCTCCGGCGCGGGACCGGCTTCGATCCGGCCGGCCGTCGCTGCGTGGTCGCCGGTGCCGGGGGTGCCGCCCGGGCGGTCGTGATGGCCCTGGCCGACGCCGGGGCCGCCGAGGTGGTCGTGGTGAACCGGTCGCCGGCGGGCGCCGCCGAGGCCGCCGCCCTGGCCGGCCCGCAGGGGCGGGTGGGCTCGGCCGACGACATCGCCGGTGCCGAGCTCGTCGTCCAGGCCACGCCGGTCGGCATGTCCGGCGCCGGGGCCACCGGGGCCGGTGGAAGTCCGACGCCGTTCGACCCCGTCCACCTCCACCGGGGACAACTGGTGGCCGACCTCGTCTACCACCCCGCCGTCACCCCGGTCCTGGCCGCCGCCGAGGCGCGCGGGGCGCAGACCTTCGGTGGCCTCGGCATGCTCGTGCATCAGGCCGCCCTGGCCATCGAGCGCTGGACCGGGCAGGCGCCCCCCCTCGAGGCGATGTGGGCGGCCGCCGTCGGCGGACGGGAGCCGGGGCCGGCCTGACCTACACCGTCAGCGGACGGTCGGCGCCGATCTCCAGGCCGATCCCCCCCAGATCGGCCCCGTACGTCACCTCGACGGTCTGGCGACCGGTCACGCCCGGGGGCACGGTGAAGCCCCCGGAGATGACCGGTGGGGTCAGCGTCGTCCCGTTGTAACTGGCCGGCGTCACCGTGACGGTGTTCACCGCCGGCACGATGGCGCCGTCTTTGGCCATGAAGGTCACGCCGATGGTCGGTGGCGCCGCCGAGCCCCCGCCCAGCAACGCCTCGAGCGAGGCCAGGGTGGCCAACCACCAGTAGTGGGTGGATTTACGGCCTTGTGACACGTTGACCACCTGGCCGGGTGTCGCCTCGGTGGCCGAGAGCTTCAGCGACGGAGTGAAGGTCGGAATGTACGGATCGCCGACGTACTCGAGGACGGCACTGCCGGCGGCGACCGGCTTCTGGGTGGTGAGGTCCACCATGGCCAGGGCGCAACCGATCAGTCCGGTGTCGATCTCCAACTTGCTGGGCGGGCAGGTGGCGTTGGGATCGGTGGGCTGGAAGGAGGGCACCGTGTAGGTCTCGTTGAGGTCGCCGCTCAGGTCGGAGACGACGGGGGTCAACGAGGCGGCGTCCACCTCGGGCAGCGCCGCCAGGGCGCTCTCGAACGTGCCGACCCCCAGGGAGCCACCGGACAACAGAGCGGCCGCCTTGGGATCGATCCCGATGAGCAGGCTCGCCTGCAGGAGGAGATAGGGATGCAGAGCGGGAAGGCCGGTGCAACTGATCACGACCTTGCTCCCGGCTTTGACACCCATCACCATGGGGAGCGAGCTTCCGTCGAAGGTGCAGGCCGGTGTGGCCGTCGCCGCCGACGCCGGCGCGGCCGAACCGACGATGCCCAGAGTCACGCACGACATTGCCAGCAGGACCGGGACCAGCCTGTCTGTCCACCGACGACCCCTCATAGGAGACAACCCCTTCCTCTCCGAGGGGAGAAGGCGTCACCACGTGACGTGGCCTCGATCCGCAGTCGGCGCTCCCCAGGCCACTATCGCCACAGCCCACCTGTTCCGGACAGCCAGATACCACCTGAGTATCGGCAGGTGATTCCACGGGTGCGTCGTCCGGCCGGATGCCACGGTGCGATGGGTCAGGGGCTCGCCGGACCCGGTGGCCCGAAGACATCGAGAGCGTGCAGGCGCCGGGCCACCTCCTCGCGCAGCGCTCGGCCGATCCGCTCCCGGTCGGCCGTCGGCGTCCGGACCGACACCCGGCATGTGAACGTGTCCGCGTCGGCGGCCACCACTCCCCACACCCTCGGCGCGCTCAGACACGACGACGCGTACCGGTCGTCGCCGGCCACGGCGTGGGCGGAGTCGCCCACGGCCCGCAGCACGTCGTCCACGTCGTTGGCCGCCGGCACGGGGATGTCCACCATGGCCTCGGCCCAGCCACGCGACACGTTGGCCAACGTCCTGATCTCACCGTTGGGGACGAACCAGATGGTGCCGTCGACGCCGCGCAGGCGTGTCACGCGCAGGCTGAGGTCCTCGACGGTGCCCGAGGTGGTGCCCACCACCAGGGTGTCGCCGATGTCGAACTGATCTTCGATGATGAGGAGGAAGCCGGCCAACAGGTCGCGCACCATGCTCTGGGCCCCGAAGCCGATGGTGGCGCCGACGACCGTGGCCCCGGCCAGAAGGGGGGTCAGGTTGATCCCGATGGTGCCCAGTGCCACGAAGACGGCGATGACCCCGACCACCACCCGCCAGATGTTGGCCACCATGGCGGTGATGGTCACGGCCCGGGCCGCGGCGCGCGGCGAATCGGCCCGACCGGCGGCCCGCCGGGCCACGGCGCCGATCCATCGGCGGATGATCCGGCTGCCGAACCAGCCCACGGCCGTCGCCACCAGGACTATCACCACCACGGCCACCGGCTTCACGACGACGTCCTGGAGGTGCCGGGCCGTGGCGTGGTCCACCCCGATCCACACCAATACGTCGTAGAGCCAGCCCTCGGCGGCGATGAGTGGTGAACTGGCACCGGGGGTCACGACCAGTATTCTGGTCCGCCGGAGCACCTTGGTGAGCACGCTTCTCCCCCACCGTCCGTCACCCGGCCGGCCACTGGTCCTCCGGGTCGATGTCGTCCTGATCCTCACCACCCTCGTCGTGGCCGCCGTCGGCGTGGTCATCGTGTACTCCTCGACGCGCACGCTGGCCCTTCTCGAGGGTCTGAGCCCCCACTACTACCTAGACCGCCAGGCGGGGTTCGTGATCGTGGGGACCGTGGCCATGTTGCTGCTGGCGGCGCTCGACTACCGGTGGCTGGAACACGCCAGTGCCGTGCTCTATGTGGGGATCGTCCTCGCCCTCCTGGCCCTGTTCACACCCATCGGGTCCACCGCTCTCGGTGCCACCCGGTGGATCCAGGTGGCGGGCATCCAGCTCCAACCGTCGTCCTTCGCCATCCCGGTGCTCATCGTCACCGTGGCCACCTTCTGCGCCCGGCGTCCGGAAGGTCTCGAGCGCGCTGACCTGTTGAAGGTCCTGGGGCTGGCGGCTCTCCCGATCCTTCTCGTCGTGAAGCAGCCCGACCTGGCGAGCGGCATCGTCATGTGCGTCGTCCTGCTCGTCATGCTGGTGGTGGCCGGCATCCCCAACCGTTACCTCGTCCTGCTACTGGTGAGCGCCGTGGTCGGGGCCTTCGCCGTCGTCCACCTGGGCCTCCTCAAGTCCTACCAGTTCGACCGGTTGACCAGCTTCTTGAACCAGGGGAAGAACCTCCAGGGCGACACCTACAACCTCCATCAATCGGTGGCGGCCATCGGGTCGGGCGGCCTGTGGGGCAAAGGGCTCTTCAACGGACCGCAGACGAATCTGAACTATGTCCCCTCCCAACCGACGGACTTCATCTTCTCGGCCGTGGGCGAGCAGCTCGGATTCGTCGGTTCGGCCAGTGTGATCCTGTTGCTCGCCATCGTGTCGTGGCGTCTGCTGCGCGCCGCTCAGACCTCGCACGACCCCTTCGGGCGGCTCCTGGCCGTCGGCTCGTTCACCTTCATCGCCTTCAGCGCCTTCGAGAACGCCGGGATGTCGATGGGGATCATGCCGGTGGCGGGCATCCCCCTGCCCTTCCTGAGCTACGGCGGTTCGGCCATCGTGGCCTTCTTCTGTGCCGTCGGCATCGGTGTGTCGGTCCACGCCCGGCAGAAGCGATGACCGAGGTGGGGGCCGGACAGACGGCCGAAGGGGACGCGCCCGGCCTGGACCCAGCCACTTGGCGACTGGCCGTGGTGGCCGGGGTCCGCATGGACATGCCGGGGGAGTATCCCGAGGTCCTCGTGCACGAGGCGGTGTCGCCCTGGCGCGAGCTGGCCATCCCGGTGGGGATGGCCGAGGGAAACGCCATCGCCTACGCGTGGAAGGGAATCCCCACGCCCCGCCCGCTCACCCACGCCCTGTTCACCGAGATCTTGGAACGCCACCACGTGCAGCTCGAAGCGGTCCGGATCACCGCCCGGCGCGGCCGGAGCTTCTTCGCCGAACTCGACACGGTGGGTCCGCCGCGGGCGCCAGGTGATCACCTGCCGGCCGTCGGACGCGCTGGCTCTCGTCCTGCGCCAGCGGATGCCCACACCCGTGCTCGTGGCCGACTGGGTCTTCGACCCGGAGGACCCCGAGATCCCCGGAGACCCGGCCCCCGTCGACGCGGGACAGGTCGAGCCGGGACCGGTCGAGCCGGGACCGGTCGAATCGGTCGAGGGTGACGGGCCGGTGACGCCGGCGATCTGAGCGTGGTCGGTCAGCCCGGCGGGGGGCCGGTCACGGGCGTGGCTGTGGCCTGCGCCGCCACGATGGCGCGCTCACCCTCGTCCGAGATGCGCATGAGAAGGGCGATGAGGACGTAGTTGGCCACCAGAGAGGACCCGCCGTAGGCCATGAACGGCAGGGTGATGCCGGTCAAGGGGAGAAGACGGACGATGCCGGCCATGATGAAGAAGGCCTGCATCCCGATGATGACGGTGAGCCCGGCCGCCAAGAGCTTGGCGAATTCGGACCGGGCCGTCTGGGCGATGCGCAGGCCGGCACCGACGATCAGCGTGAAGGCGAACACGATGACGGAGGTGCCGAGCAGTCCCATCTCGGTGCCGAAGGCGGCGAAGATGTAGTCGGAGTTGACGTTGGGTATGTATCCGATGAGGCCGAAACCGAGTCCGGTCCCGGTCAGACCGCCGGTCCCCAGGCCGAAGAGCCCCTGCTGCAGCTGGTACGAGTTGTACCCGATCGGGAGGTTGTAGCGGCTCCCCGGATGGAGCCAGTTCTCCACCCGCACGTCCACCTGGCTGAAGAGGTGGCTGGCCACGAGGGCGCCGACGGCGAACAGAAGGAGTCCGACGACGACGTACACGCCGCGGCCCGTGGCCAGCCAGAGCATGGAGATGAACAGCACGAAGATGAGCAGGGCGAAGCCGATGTCGCCCTCCGCGCCGAGGACGAGCATGGCGAAGCCCCAGGCCACCAGGATGGGCCCGAGCGGTCGGGGGTCGAGGACGAGGCGGTTCCCGAGGCGGAAGGTGGGGACCGACAGCAGCTCGCGCTTCTCGGCGAAGTAGGAGGCGAAGAAGATGCACAGCGCCAGCTTGGCCAGCTCCACCGGCTGGCCGCTGATGGGGCCGATGTGGACCCAGAGCTTCACCGTGGTCCCGGTGGTGCTGACGGGCAGGCCCAGGTGGGGGATGAGGGGGGCCAGCATGAGGATGACGGCGGCGAAGAGCAGGAGATAGCGGTAGCGGTCGAGGTCACGCGAACGGCGGATCACCATCAAGGTGAGGATGTACGCCCCCACCCCGACAGCGGTCCACCCGGCCTGGGCGGTGGCGAAGTGGGGCGGCCCGATCCGGGCGATCATGACGTAGCCCAGGCCGTTCAGGAGGGAGACGAGGGGGAGCAGCACCGGGTTGGCGTCGGGGGCGTAGACCCGGTTGGCCAGGTGGGCGGCCACGGCCAGGCCGAGCACGATGGCCAGGAACGGTCCCAGGTCACCGGGGATCTTCGCCGTGGTCCCGGCCGAGGCCAGGACGTAGGCGGCCAGGATGATGAGGGCGCTCAGGATGAGGAGGCCCAGTTCGGTCCGCCTCCGGGCGTTGGGCCCCGGCGGCCGGTTGCCCTGCCCGGGGAGCCGACGGCTGAGCAGGGAGGCCACCGGGCGTGAGCCTACCGCCGGTGAGCCCCGAATCGGGGCTCCGGGTGGCCCTGGCCAGGAGGGGTCCGCCAACCGGGCTCAGGTAGCCTGGGGAGGCGATGCAGACCGAACCGATCCCCGGTATCCCGCCACCCCGGGAGAACGGCCCGGGCGCCCTCAGCCCCGCCCACGGCGAGGCGGCGGGCCGGCTGAAGTCGCTCGGCACCGACACTCGGGACCCCCTCTCCGAGCTCGGGCCCGAGCGTTTCACCAACCGGGAGCTCTCCTGGCTCGAGTTCGGGGCGCGGCTGCTCGATCTGGCCGACGACGAGCGCGTCCCGCTCCTCGAGCGCGTCAAGTTCCTGGCCATCTTCTCCGAGGGCCTCGACGAGTTCTTCCAGGTCCGGGTGGCCGGTCTGAAGGACCAGGTCGACGCCGGACTGCGGGCCCGGTCCGCCGACGGACTGCGGCCGAGCGAGACGCTGCGGGCCATCGGGGCCCGGGTCTCGGAGCTCGTGGCCCGGCAGTCGCACATCTTCGTCGACGAGATCGCCCCCGAGCTGGCCGCCGCCGGCATTCGCCTCTCGGACTGGTCGTCGCTCGACCACGACGACCGCGACTACCTGGTCGATGTCTTCCAGCGCCAGATCTTCCCCGTCCTCACGCCGCTGTCGGTCGACCCCGGTCATCCCTTCCCCTACATCTCGAACCTGTCGCTCAACCTGATCGTCCGCGTCGGCGATCCCGTCACCGGGGAGGAGCGCGTCGCCCGGGTGAAGGTCCCGCCCCTGCTGCCCCGCTTCGTGGTCATGCCCGACGGGGAACGCTTCGTGGCCCTGGAGCAGATCATCGCCGCCCATCTGGCCACGCTCTTCCCCGACATGGTCATCGGAGAGCACTACGCCTTCCGTGTCACCCGCAACGCCGACCTGGCTCTGGAGGAGGACGAGGCCGACGATCTCCTCGTCGCCGTCGAGATGGAGCTTCGCCGGCGACGCTTCGGACGGGCCGTCCGCCTCGAGGTGGCCGCCGACATGTCATCGGACACGCGCGACATGCTCATCCACGAGCTCGACCTCGGTCCCGAGGATCTCTACGAGACGGCCGCCCCGATCGACCTCGGCGGCCTGTGGGCCGTGCACGCCCTCGACCGGCCCGAGCTCCAGGAAGAGGCGTGGGCGCCCATGACCGCTCCACGCCTGGCCAACGCCGGCAACGAGCCCTCTGACCTCTTCGCCGTCCTGCGTGAGCGCGACGTCCTCGTCCACCATCCCTACGACTCGTTCACCACGTCGGTCGAGGCCTTCATCTCCCAGGCCTCGCTCGACCCCGACGTCCTGGCCATCAAGCAGACCCTCTACCGCACCTCGGGAGATAGCCCCATCGTGGCGTCGTTGATCCACGCCGCCGAGTCGGGGAAACAGGTGGCCGCCGTGGTGGAGCTGAAAGCGCGCTTCGACGAGCAGAACAACATCCTCTGGGCCCGGGCCCTGGAAGAGGCGGGCGTCCACGTCGTGTACGGGCTGGTCGGGCTGAAGACGCACTCGAAGGCGGCCCTCGTCGTCCGCCGTGAGGAGGAGGGCATCCGTCGCTACTGCCATCTGGGGACGGGCAACTACAACCCGCGCACGGCGCGGCAGTACGAGGACCTCGGTCTGCTCTCGGCCGACCCCGCCCTCGGCGCCGACGTCGGTGATCTCTTCAACTTCCTGACCGGTTACAGCCGCTACGCCCAGTACCGGAAGCTGACCGTCGCTCCCGTGGCCCTTCGTCACCACGTTCTCGAGCTGATCGAGGCGGAGGCGGCGGCGGGGGAGTCGGGTCGGATCATCATCAAGGTCAACGGGCTCACCGACCCTGAGGTCATCGACGCCCTCTACCGGGCGTCCGCCGTCGGAGTCCCCATCGATCTCGTCGTCCGCGGCGTCTGCTGCCTGCGCCCCGGAGTACCGGGACTGTCAGAGACGATCCGCGTCAGGTCCATCGTGGGTCGCTTCCTCGAGCACTCGCGCATCTACCGCTTCGGCGGCACCGACGAGCGCCCCCTGACCCTCCTTCTCGGGTCCTCGGACCTGATGGAGCGCAATCTCGACCGGCGCATCGAGGTCCTCTTCCCCGTCACCGACGTGGAGTTGCAGGCGAGGGTCCTCGAGGTCCTCGACCTCAACCTGGCCGACGACACCAACTCGTGGGCTCTCGGGGCCATGGGCACCTGGAGCCGCGTCCCCGCCATCGACGGCGTGAGCGTCCAGCACCGGCTCCAGGAGCTGGCTCGTGACCGCGCCCGGCGACGGCGCGAACCGGAGACGCTCGGAGTGGCGACGGTCTGACCGGGCCTCTCAGAGGGAGGCGGGGTCGCCGCTGCCGGGTTTCGAGGGTGTCCGCTCCGGGTCTGCTCGCCCCTTCCCGTTGGCCGAGATCTGAGACGGGTGCTCGACGATCTCCTCGCGTGCCCTGCTCAGACGCTGGCGCCAGCTGAGGGACTCGAAGCGAAGCGTCAGATAGCTGACCCCGCCGACGGGGATGGGGAGCCAGAAATTCACCACCCGGTAGCCGAGGACGGCCGGGGTGGCGATGTCGTAGGGGAGGCCGAAGCCGTGGAGGGCGGGGATGAGGATGCCCTCGATGATGCCGAGCCCTCCGGGGGTGATGGGGATGACGGCCAGGATGTTGGCCAGCCCGTAGGCCACCAGGAGGTTGATGGGCGAGACGTAGCCGTGGAGGGCGACGATGAAGACGAACAGGCAGGAGGCGTCCAGGAGCCAGTTGGCCGCCGCCCAGAGGACCGCTTGGCGCACCAGGTCCTTCTGTCCGGCCAGGGCCTTCAGGCGATCGGCCACGCGCTGGACGCCTTCGGCCAGGCGATCACCGTTCAAGAAGGGCACCTTGTCCGCCCATTGATGGACGACCTCGATGCTCCGGCTCCGTCCCTTGGTGAGCGCCACGATCACGGCGGCGAACGATCCCATCAGCAGCGTCCCCGCCCCGGCCGCATAGGTGTAGAGCGGGTCGAAGCCGTTGGTGAACAACGACACGATGAGGGCCAACCAGAACAGGACGTTCAAGACGACGGCGGAGCCCACACCCTGCATGGCCAGGCCGAAACCGGCGTCCGCCGTACGCACGCCGGACTGGGAGAGCAGCCGGTACGAGAGACCCACCCCGGGAGCGGTGCCCCCGGGGACCACATGGCTGAAGGCCAGGCTCGAGAGGTCGATGCGCAACAGGCGCCAGCGCTTCGGTCCCCCCGGTGAGAGCACCGTATAAGTCAGTTGGGCGTACGCCCCCAGGGCGGCCGCTTCGAGGAGCAGCCCGACGATGACGTAGGCGATGTTGATGTGGGAGACCCGGTTGAGCGCCTGGTGGGAGCTGCGGAGCAGGGGCAGGACCAGGAATTCGACCACCAGGACAGCCACGACCGCGGTGATCGTCCACTTGACCTCTCTGCGTATGCGCCGGCGTTTCTTGGTGCTGTGGCTGTGACCCCGCATCTCCTCATGCTGGCACGTTCGCCGTGGCTCAAGCTGCCATGCTGGGCCTATGCCGGACGACACGCTGCCCGAGTCCCGCCGCGACCGGCTGTGGGACGCGGCGGCGGCCCGGGGCGTTCCCCTGCTCGCCATCCTGGCCACGGTGGGGATCGTGGTGCTGGTGTTCCTGGCCGGAAAGCTCGCCTACAAGCTGCGCGAGATCATCCTGCTCATGGTGGTGGCGGGATTCGTCGCCCTCCTCCTCAACCCCATCGTGGTCCTCCTTCAGCGCTGGAAGGTGAAGCGCCGGGGTCTGGCCGTCGCCATCGTCACCGTCTTCAGCGTCGTCGTCTTCGCCGGGCTGGCCGCCCTCTTCGGCTACCCGCTCGTGAACGGCCTGACCCACCTGGCCCACAAACTGCCCGAGTACGTCCAGCAGGTCGAGCACGGCAAGGGCCCCCTCGGGCGCCTCTCCCGGCGATACCACGTCCAGCAGTGGGTGGACAAGAACCTGGTCCCCAAGCTCTCCAGCTTCGCCAAGAACCTCTCGAAACCGGCCCTGACCCTGGGCAAAGCGGCCGTAAGCCTCCTGTTCGCCCTCTTCGTGATCTTCGTCCTCGTCCTCCTCCTGCTCCTCGAGGGTCCCAAACTCCGCCGGGGCCTGCTCGGGATGATGCAGCCCGAACGCGCCGCCCAGGTCTGGCGCATCTCGGGCGAGGTGAGCCGGTCGGTGACCGGATTCATGCTCGGGAACTTCATCACCTCCCTGATCGCCGGCATCGTCGTCCTCGTCACCTTGACGATCCTGGGGGTCCCGTTCGCGTTGCTGTGGGCGTTGTGGGTGGCCCTGTTCGACTTCCTACCCATGATCGGCGGTGCCGTGGCCGGCCTCCCCACCGCCGCCTTCACCCTGACGCACTCCTTCAGCGCCTTCCTCGTCTTCGCCATCGTCTTCCTCACCTACACACAGGTGGAGAACCACATCCTCAATCCCATCGTCATGAGTCGGACCGTTCGCATCAACCCGTTGCTCGTCCTCATCGCCATTCTGGTGGGGGCCAATGTCGGTGACCTCGTCGGGGGGTTCTTCGGAGGATTTGTGGGCACGTTGTTGGCCATCCCCCTGGCCGGAGCGATCCAGGTGGTGGTCCGTGAGGTGTGGCAGTCCACCTCCCCCGAGGCGCAGCTCGAGATCGTGGGTGGCGACCGGCCCACGCTCCCGGTCCCGTAGGCTTTCTCCGTGCCCGCCCTCGTCGTCATGCCGACATTCAACGAAGCGGAGAACATCGATCGCGTCCTCCGGGCCGTCCGAAGCTCCCTACCCGACGCCGGGATCCTGGTGGTGGACGACGGGAGCCCCGACGGCACCGCCGACCTGGCCGAGAAGCTCGGTGTGGAGCTCGGCCACATCGACGTCCTGCGCCGGTCGGCCAAGTCGGGACTCGGCAGTGCCTATCGCGCCGGCTTCGCCTGGGGACTCGAGCGCGGATGGGACGCGCTGGTGGAGATGGACGCCGATCTCCAGCACGACCCCGCGGCCCTGCCGGGGCTGGTGGCCCCCATCGCCGACGGCGTCGATCTGGTGGTGGGGTCGCGCTACGTCCCCGGTGGGTCGATCCCGAAATGGCGTTGGCACCGCCGCCTTCTGTCGCAGGGCGGCAACGTCTACGCCGCCACTCTGCTCCGGCTCGGCATCAAGGACTCGACCTCGGGGTTCCGGGCCTACAGCGCCCGCATCCTCCGGGATATCGACCTGGACGCCGTCCGGGCCGAGGGATACGGCTTCCAGATCGAGATGGTCCGCCAGGTCCTCGACCACGGCGGCCGTGTCGTCGAGGTCCCGATCCGGTTCGTCGAACGGACCGAAGGTGAGTCGAAGATGTCGATGCACATCGTCGTCGAGGCCCTGGCCCTCGTCACCTGGTGGGCCGCTCTGCGCGTGATCCGTTCGATGAGACCGGGCGGCCGGGCCCGGGCTTCGCTACGAAGCACCACCTGAACCCGTTTCGCCCTTCCCCGGGGGTGCCCCCGGCGGAACCGCCTGGGTATGGGACCGGCCATCTGCGATCATTGAAGGGTGAACAAGTCTGCCCGGATCCTCGTGGTCGACGACGAGCCCTACATCACCGACCTTCTGGGCGCCGCCCTTCGCTTCGAGGGATTCGGTGTCGAGGTGGCCGCCACCGGTCACGAAGCGATCACCATGGCCCGACGCGGACGTCACGACCTGATGCTCCTCGACGTCATGCTGCCCGACGTGGACGGCACCGAGGTCTGTCGACGGCTCCGGGCGGAGGGCATCAACACCCCGGTTCTGTTCCTGACGGCCCGCGACGCCACCGAGGACAAGGTGACGGGGCTCACGGTGGGCGGCGACGACTATGTGGCCAAGCCGTTCAGCCTGGAC
Organism: uncultured Acidimicrobiaceae bacterium; assembly: GCA_963800065.1. GTDB lineage: Bacteria > Actinomycetota > Acidimicrobiia > Acidimicrobiales > UBA8190 > CAWJFJ01. The sequence goes on from CAWCZO010000008.1 coordinate 706,360, forward strand.
GAGCTGGTGGCCCGCATCCACGCTCTTCTCCGCCGCACGTCGAGGGTCACCGGTGTCAACTCGACACGCCTCATGTTCGCCGACATCGAGATGAACGAGGACACGCACGAGGTCTGGCGCCAGGGCGTCCCCATCGATCTGACGGCCACCGAATTCAAGCTGTTGCGGTACCTCCTCGAGAACGCCCGGCGGGTCCTGTCGAAGTCGGACATCGTCGACAAGGTGTGGACCTACGATTTCGACGGCGAACCGAACATCGTCGAAACGTACATCAGCTACCTCCGCAAGAAGATAGACAGCTTCGACCCCCCCCTCATCCACACCATCCGCGGGGTGGGGTACAGCTTGAGGATCGCCCGCGACCGCGAGACGGACGGGTCGTGAGGCGGCGATCGCCTTGTCCCTGAGGAGACGGTTGGTGGCCGGAACGCTCGCCCTGCTGGTGGCCGGAATCGTAACCACCGATCTGGTCACCTCGTCGTCGCTGCGATCCTTCCTGTACGGGCGTCTCGACGAGCAGATCGACGTGGCGCAGGACACCGCCTACAGCTACATCCAGTCCACCTACGCCCGAGCGGTCGCCGCCGACGTTCCCCTGGCTACCTCCAACGAGTCGGCCTGGCTGGCCCAATTGGCCGCGCCGCGTGCCGGTACGAGACCGCCGTCGGCGTCGTCCCCCGGTAGTGTGACCATCAGGGGGACGCACCCCGACGCCGCCGTCCTCTCCGCCCGGATCAGCCCCGACGTGTACGTGGTGGTGATCGACAGCAACGGCCGGGTCGTGTTCCGGCGCCCGTCCGGTTCGAACGCCAGCGAGGATCCGGCACCGCTGTTGCCGCAGTCGCTTCCCGTCCAGGCCGCTCCGCCGTCGCGGCAGTTCGGGACCCACCACGGGGCGTACGTCCCTGACCGTCCCGCCATCGACGTTCTCTCGCGGGCGCGTGGGGTGACGTACAGGGCGGAGGCCGTCGCCGTCCCCGGTGGGACCCTGGTCACCGCCGTGGCCCTCGGTCCCACCGACCAGACCGTGGCCTCGCTCATCCATGTGGAGTTGGTCGTCTCCGTCGTGGTGGTCGTGGCCCTTCTCATCCTGGCCCTCTGGATCGTCCGCTTCGGTCTCCGGCCGCTGGAGGAGATGACCGAGACGGCCGGTGCCATCGCCGCCGGCGACCTGAGCCAACGCATCCGACGACCCGAGGAGCGAGGTGAGGTCGGCAGGCTCGGCTCGGCCCTCAACGGCATGCTGAGTCAGATCGAAGCGGCTTTCGCCGAGCGCACCCTGTCCGAGTCGCGCCTGCGGCGTTTCGTGGCCGACGCCTCCCATGAGCTGAGAACCCCGCTGACGTCGATCCGAGGCTACGCCGAGCTCCTGCGCAAGGGCGCACTCGAGGACGAGGACGCCCGCCGCCGTGCCGCCGAAAGGATCGAGCACGAAGCGTCCCGGATGGGCGTCCTGGTCGACGACCTCCTCCTCCTGGCCCGTCTGGACCAGGGACGACCTCTCGAGCGGTCCCGTGTCGATCTGGGAGCAGTGGTGCACGATGCCGTCGAGGCGGCCCGGGCCGCCGACCGCCATCGTCGGATCTCGCTGGCCCTGTCCGATGTGGCCTTCGTCCTCGGTGACGCGGCGCGTCTGCGCCAGGTCGTCGACAACCTGCTGCGCAACGCCGTCGTCCACACCCCGGAAGGGACTCCGGTCCACGTCGCCGTACGACGCGACGGCCCACTGGCCGTCGTCACCGTGGCCGACGAAGGCCCGGGACTGGCCGCCGATCAGGCGGCGCGCCTGTTCGACCGCTTCTACCGGGGGAGCGAAGCGCGCACGGGCGAGGGCACCGGGCTCGGTCTGTCGATCGTGGCCGCCCTGGCCTCTGCCCACGGTGGTCGCGCCTTCGTCACGAGCACGCCGGGGGAGGGCTCCGTCTTCACCGTCGAGCTGCCGGCAGACCCATCGGCGCCGTCCCCCGGACGGGACGAGGCCGGGCCGGGTGCGGCGGCGACGGCGGGCCACGAGACTCCCGGCACCGTGGACCATGGGCAGCGACCTGTTCGTCACTGACCGGGGACGGGGGCCCGCCGTTCTGGCCGTTCACGGCCAGCCCGGGCTGGCCAGCGATTGGGACGGTGTCCTCGAGCGCCTGGCCCACGACCACCGGGTGCTGGCCCTCGACCGTCCCGGATACGGGCACAGCGGCCGGGAGGCACGGGGCATGGCGGCCAACGCCGATGTCCTGGCCAACGTGCTGGTCGAGCACGGGGCGGCCCCCGCCACCATCGTGGGCCACAGCTACGGAGGGGGCATCGCCGTCCTCTTGGCGGCCCGTCGTCCGGAGCTCGTCTCCGCCCTCGTCCTCGTCGGTTCCGTCGGCCGTGCCGACAGCGTCAACGCCGCTGACCACGTCCTGGCCTGGCCGTGGGCGGGGGAGGCCCTCGCCGCCGCCGGCCTGGTGGCCTTCGGCAAGATCCTGCCCCGCCTGCGGGAGCTGGCCGGCCACGTCCCCGGTCGGCGCCTGGCCTGGCTGGAGGCCAGCCTCCCCGACCGCCGGTTTGCCGACGTGGCCTCGGGTTTCGGCCGCCAGATCTGGCGCAGCTTCGTCTTCGAGCAGCGGGCCCTGGTCCGCGAGATCGGCGACGTGGAGGCGGCCCTACCCCTGGTCCGCGTGCCGACCGTGGTGATATCGGGAACCTGGGATGTCGTGGTCCCCGCCTCGGTGGCCACGTCGGTGGCCGCCGCCATCGACGGTGCCGAGCTGGTGGTCATGGCCCGGACCGGGCACTTCATCCCCCGGGACGCGCCCCGGACGGTGGCCGACGCCGTCCGGCGGGTCGAGGCGAGGGCGATGGTCGGAGACGGTTCCGATCCTCACGCCGGCGGCGAGGCCGACGACGCCGGCGCCTGATCAGATCGGGCCGTCGCCCGGGGTGGGAAACTCGTCGTCATGGCCATCGACTTCACGTTTCCCCCCGAGGTGGAAGACGCCCGCCAGCGGATGCGGGCCTTCGTCGACGAAGACGTCCGCCCCACCGAGGAGCGCCTGGTCTCCGACACCGCCGGGCGCGCCGACTGGCGGGCCGAGCTCGACCGGCTCCGGGCCCGGGCCCGGGAACTCGAGTTGTGGATGCCGCACATGCCCCGGGAATGGGGCGGCGTGGGGTACGGACCCACGGCCCTGGCGGCGGTGTCGGCCGAGGCGGCCAAGAGCCGTTTCGGGTCCTATGTCGTGAACTGCTATGCGCCCGACGAGGGCAACATGCACACCCTGCTGCACTTCGGGACCGACGAGCAGAAGGACCGGTACCTGAAGCCCATGTGCCAGGGCACCATGCGGTCGTGCTTCGCCATGACCGAACCCGAGGTGGCCGGCTCCGATCCGACCCTGATGCAGACGCGGGCCCAACTGGACGGCGCCGAGTGGATCATCAACGGGCACAAGTGGTTCATCAGTGGGGCGCGTGGCGCCCAGTTCGCCATCCTCCTGGCCCGCACCGAGGACGACCCGCCGGTGCCGCAGGCGGCCACCTCCGCCTTCATCGTGGACGTCCCCACCGACGGATGGGAGCTCGTCCGCGACGTCGAGACGATGTCGGGCAGCCACAATCACTGCGAGATCAGGATCACCGACCTCCGTGTTCCGGCGTCGCAGATGCTCGGGGACCGGGGCCAGGGGCACCGGCTCGGGCAGGCGCGGCTCGGTCCCGCCCGGCTGGCCCACTGCATGCGCTGGCTGGGCCAGATCGAGATGGCGCTCGACATGATGGTGGACCGCGCCCTGTCCCGCTACTCGCACGGGTCGTACCTGGCGGACAAGCAGGGCATCCAGTGGCTCATCAGCGAGTCGGCCATCGAGCTGTATCAGGCCAAGCTCATGGTCCTTCACGCCGCCTACCTGATCGAGCACGGCCTGCCCTTCACCACCGAGGTGTCGATGGCCAAACACCATGTGGCCAACACCCTGTGGCGGGTGATCGACCGTGCCGTCCAGGTGCACGGGGCCCTCGGGTACTCGAAGGACTCGCCCCTGGCCGACATGCTCATGCAGGCCCGGTGGAGCCGTTTCGCCGACGGTGCCGACGAGATCCACAAGTGGCGGGTGGCCGAGGCCGTCATCCAGTCCACACACCGGGGCAGTGGCAGGAGTTGGCCTGAGTCCCTCCCTCTCTAGGCAGGTCAGATAGCCACCGGTTCCGGGAACGGATACGACCGGCGAGGCGTCAGATCCAGCATGGTGGTTCTGAAGGGGCTCAGCGTGCTCATCGCCGTGACGGCGGTGGCCGGCACGGCGCTGGCGGGATGCTCGTCGCCGGCAAGCCGGTCGGCCCCCACGCCCCGGGTACCCGATGTCGTCGGCGAGCAACTGAAGACGGCCGGATCGGTTCTGAAGCGCTCGGACCTCGATTGCCTATCGTGGCCGGACGGGAGCGGGCGGCCCTTCGGAACCGTTGTCTCGCAGAGCCCTGCCGCCGGGACCGTGGCCGTCGGTGGGTCGACCATCACCTTGGATTACTCGGTCGGCAGCGGCGGTATCTCCGTTCCCGTCGGGTTCGGTTGTGTCTAGCGGGCGGGCCCTACCAGGAATAGCGGTAGACGACCTCGGCGGCGCAGCTGGGCTTGTCCGCCCCCTCGGTGGCCAGGGTCACGTCCAAGACGACCTGGACGCCGCCCTTCACGTCCTCGACCGAACCGACCGACGCTCCCAGTCGGAGCTTGGATCCGACCCTCACCGGTGACGGGAAGCGGACCTTGTTGCATCCGTAGTTGACGCCGAAGGTCATGCCCTCGACCTCCAGGACCTCGTGGATCAGCGCCGGGATGAGCGACAGGGTCAGATATCCATGGGCGATGGGCCCGCCGAAGGGCCCGGAGGCGGCTCGGACGGGGTCCACGTGGATCCACTGGTGGTCGTCGGTGGCATCGGCGAAGAGGTCGACGCGGGCCTGATCCACCACGAACCAGTCGGACCAGCCGAGATGTTGTCCGGACAGGGCGTGGAATTCTTCGGGACGGCGGACGGTGGTGACCATGGCCCTGACCTTATGCCGACAGTCTCAGCGGAACCAGATCCGTTCGTACTCGCGACTGTGGGAGTGGAGGAAGAGGCCCAGGAGGACGACGGCGAAGAGCAGGGTGAGGATGATGGAGAAGGCGCCGAAGGCCACCAGGACCAGGAGATCGATGAGTACGTTCAACCCGGCCAAGACCACGCCGAGCCGGTATCCCCATCTCTTCTCGTTGGCGACGCCGAATCCGGCAACCCCCAGGCCGAGGGGAATGATCTCGGCCAGAGGGTAGGCGCCGAGCACGATCCCGATCAGCCCGAACGCCGCCGTCAGGTAGCACAACATCACCGCCCCCTGCAGGGTCTGCGGTTGTGATCCGTCGAACCAGCGGCGATCGTCGGGCATCGGGACATTCTTGCAGGTGGTCCGGGGCCCGCCGCTGTCACCTCGGCGGCGGTCCGGCCGTTACGCTGGGTCCGGTGAACACCGTCGGAGATTCCTCTGGCGCGCCGCCCGCCCGCCGCCCGCCCCGCGGCCAGCGCTCGGGGAGGAGCGCCGCCCGCCATCCTTCGGGCGGGGGCCACGGCGACCATCACCACCGCAGCGTCCAGGGTGGCAGCGCCCGGGCGGCCGTCTTCGGCGTCAGCGACGGACTGGTGACCAATGTCTCGCTCATCCTGGGGATCGCCGGCGCCCATCCCGAAGGGGGGGTGGTGCGGCTGGCCGGCGTGGCGGGGCTGGTGGCGGGCGCCTTCTCGATGGCGGCCGGTGAGTATGTCTCCATGCGGGCCCAGACCGAGCTCTTCCAGCGCGAGCTGGCCCTCGAGAGTCACGAGATCCGGATGCGGCCCGAGGGCGAGCGTCGCGAGCTGGTGCGTATCTACGAGAGTCGTGGTGTCGAGCCCGACGTGGCCGGGCACCTGGCTTCGGAGATGATGCGCACACCCGAGCTGGCCCTCGAGACCCACGCCCGGGAGGAGCTCGGCATCAACCCCAACGCCCTGGGGTCACCGACCAAGGCGGCGGCCTCCTCCTTCGCCGCCTTCGCCCTCGGGGCCGTCATCCCCCTGATCTCCTGGTTGGTGACGAGCGGCACGGCCGCCGTGGTGGCTTCGGTCGTCGCCTCGGCGGCGGCCGCTCTGGCCGTCGGGGTCGCCGTGGCCGCCTTCACCCGGCGATCCTGGTGGTGGTCGGCTCTGAGGCAACTCGGCATCTCGGCCATGGCCGCCGGGATCACCTTCGGTATCGGGACGGCCGTGGGGGTCTCGACCGTCCATTGACAGTCGTCGCCGTCCCCGGACGTCGCATCCCCTCTTGATGTGAACGACGACCGCCGGTGGCATGCTGGCGGGTCATGCCCACGCCCACCCAGAATCGGTCGGGTCCGAAGGCCACCCCCTTCGATCGTCTGCACCGAAGGGCGTGGCCGATCCTCGTCACGGTGGTGTTCGTCGGCCTGGGAACGGCCTACTTCTATCGTTGGGCCTCCGCCGTGCAAGGCCATCGCTTCGCCTGGCTCACGCCGGACGATCTGTGGGTGACCTTCGGCGATGCCGTCGCCTTCAGTCACGGCCACTTCAGCGTCGTCTACAAGACCCAGGGTTTCTTGACCTTTCCGGGCATCTTGATCGTCCTCGCTCCGGTGGCGGCGCTGAGTGGGACTTTCAACACGACGGTGGTGGAGATCGCCAAGAACCATCATGTCCTCCAGCAACCCGTCATCGTGCAACTGCTGGGGACTCCCAATCTGCCTACCGACGTGGTCACCTCCGGGAAGGGCGAGTACCTCGCTCACCCCCAGGTACTCCTTCTCCTGGCCCCTTACATCCTGCTTCTTTCATGTACCGCCCTCTTCGCCTGCGACGCGCTGGCCGAGCGGCTCGGGGTGACCTCGTCGCGGCGGACCGTTCTGGCCGTCGCCGAGGCGGTGGTGTTGTGGAACGTCTCGGTGTTCTGGGGACACCCCGAGGACGCCGTGGCCGTGGCCCTCGTCCTCTACGGTGCCGTCTTCGCCCTGGACGAGCGCTGGACCGGGGCCGGCTGGCTGTTCGGGGCGGCCATCGCCATGCAACCTCTGGTGATCGTCCTCCTCCCCATTTTTCTGGTCATGAGCGGCAGACATCGCGCTCTGCCGTTCGTGCTCCGAGCGGTGATCCCGGTCGTCGTCATCACGATCCCGCCGTTGGCGGCCGACGTTCACGACACCGTTCATTCACTCACGTCACAACCGGCTTACCCCAACCACCCGGGGGACCATAAGACTCTGTGGACTGCACTCGCACCGAAGCTGGGCGGCAGAGGGGTCGACGCCCGTATCGGAGGCGGGCCGGTTCGTGTCATTGCTCTCGTGCTCGCTGTCCTCGTCGGCCTGTGGGCACGACGGTGGAAGAACAGGCCGGAGATGCTCGTGTGGGCCATGGCCCTCGCTCTGGCGCTCCGCTGCTACACGGAATCAGTGATGACCGCCTACTACGTGTGGCCGGCCCTGGCCGTGGGGCTGGTCGTCGCCGCCCGGGCGAGCCATCGGCGATTCGCCATGGCCATCGGTATCGCCGTTGCCACGACCATCGTCGCCCAATGGCATCTGGGAGAATGGACGTGGTGGGCCCTGGACATGGCGGGGGTGACGGGGTTGCTCATCGCCTGCGCCCGCCCCGAGCCCCCACCGGCCACGGAACCGAAGCGCGAACGGGGTTCACCGGCCAGGGCCGGAGCGGCCCGACCCCGAGGCCGGCCGGCCGGATCGCAACAGAAGAAGAAGCTGGCCCGAACGAACCGGAAGTCCGCCCGTCGCTGACTCGGCGCCGCTGTTCAGGAGGGTGACGAAGCGCCCCGAGGTCCGTCCTTCTCAGACGGCGGGGGCGATGTCGGCCGTGTAGGCGCGGTCGACGTGATCCACCACGAAACCGAGGTGGCGGTAGAGGCCGACGGCGTTGTCGTTGGCGGAGTCGACGTAGAGCATGCCCACCGTGATCCCCAGTGCGGCGAGGTGGTCGAGCCCGGCCAGCACCAGGGCGCGGCCCAGCCCGAGGCCCTGGAAGTCGGGGTCCACCGAGATCACGTAGATCTCGCCCAGGTGGGGTCGCTCGTCCCGGTGCACCTTGGTCCAGCACGAAGCGGCCAGTCGCCCGTCGCGTTCGTGGAGCCGGAATCCATGAGGGTCGAACCAGGGCTCGGCTTCTCGCTCGAGGAGGGTGTCGAGACTCCAGTCACCCTGCTCGGGATGCGAGGCGAAGGCCCGGTTGTTGACGGCCAACCACGCCTCCTCGTCCCGGCCCGGCTCGAAGGGTCGCGTGACCACCCGAGGACCGTCGTCGTCGACGGGGAGAGACCTTCGCATCTGGTGCAGGTCGCGGCCGCGCCCGAGCCCGGCCGCCGCCGCCATGGCGTCGGTGTCGGCGGTGGGCTTGGGTACCCAGAGGTGGATGTGACCGCCACCGAGGTGGCGGACCTCGGCGAGGGCGGCCTCGAGCAGGTTCGGTCCCACGTCATGACCCGGTGGGCGGTGATCGGGGCGGATCACCAGTTCGAGACCCCAGGTGTCGTGGCCCCGGCTCAATTGGGCGTAGCCCACGAGCCGGCCGTCCGAACCGTCACGGGCCACGAACCCGGCAAACCCGGTGCGGCCACCGTGGACGAGGTCCAGCCATTTGTGTTCGCCGAGGGGCCGATGACCGTCGGCCACGGTGACCTCGTGGAGGAGGTCCGACACCTCGGCGATGTCGGACTCGCCCATCCGCCGCTTGATCTCGACATGGTGCACGACGGGTCACGCTACCGGGCACGAACCGCCGGTCCATCGCTAACGTGTCGAGCGTGCCCCGTCCGCCTCGCCTGCGCGGTCGGGCCCGAACGGTGGCGGCACGCCTGGCCGACGAGTACCCGGGTTCCGCCACCGAATTGTGCGTCCTCCGCCACGATGGACCGTTCCAGCTCCTGGTGGCCACCATCCTGTCGGCCCAGAGCACCGATGAACGGGTGAACATGGTGACCCCGGCGCTCTTCGCCGCTTACCCCGACGCCGCCGCCCTCGCCGCCGCCCCGCCCGAGGTGGTGGAGGATCTCATCCACTCGACCGGGTTCTTCCGGGCCAAGACCCGCTCCCTGATCGGCATGGCGCAAGCCGTCACCGATCGACACGATGGCCAGGTGCCGTCGGACCTGGAGCAGCTCACCGAGCTGCCCGGGGTGGGACGCAAGACGGCCAACGTGGTCCTGAGCGTGGCCTTCGGGCTGCCCGGTCTCCCCGTCGACACGCACGTGGGCCGGATCGTCCGCCGGCTGGGCCTCACCGTCCAGAGCGATCCGGTCAAGGTGGAGGCCGAGATCTGCGCCCTGCTCCCCCCCGAGGAGTGGGGTGCCTTCAGCCTGCGCCTGATCCTCCACGGCCGCCGGGTGTGCCTGGCCCGCCGGCCCCGGTGCCCGGAATGCCTGCTGGCGGACATCTGTCCGTCGGCGGAGCTCCCCCTCCGCCCGCCACCGGGGCCGACGGCCAAGGGGACCCGCCCGATCCGCTCCTCGAGCCGTTGACGTTGTGGAGATGTTGTGGTTCCGCGCCGGGAAGATCGCGCCCCGGCGTGCTGTTCTAGAAGGGACCGGAACCGGTTCCCGCCACCTGGTTCCGTGAGAGCGCGGCCGGGATCCGCCACCCGCCGCGCTCGCACGACGGCGCCCTTCGGGGCGCCGTCGTCGCGTCGATGGTCGACCGGCCTCCGGCCGGGAGCCGGTCGGGGCCCCGAAGACCGGCCCAGGTGACCGACGGGTACGCCGACGGGGCCAGGACCGGCCCAAACTTGGTGATTGACAGGGGACCACCCGATGCAGGAGGCTGAGAAGGTCTCTGACGGCAGTGTCAGGGATGGGGACGTGCGTTCCGGGGAGAGTTCTGAGGGGGACGTGGTGAAACGGTCGAGCGGCGCCGTACGGCGCCTGGGAGCACTGGGTCTGGGCGCACTGGTGGTGGGTGCCGTCCTGTTCGGAACCGGCGTGGCCGTCTCGGCCAAGGGCAACCCCCCGTCGTCGCAGGCGTCGCCGGCCAAGAAGCACCCGACGACCACGACCACCACGACCACCACGACCACCACCACGACGACTCTCCCGGGGGCGACGACCACCACGATTCCCTGCGCCACCCCGGCCAGCGCCACCGGCGTCAACTCGACGACACACACCACGGCGACCATGACCATCACGCCGGGGTACTGCCTCGTGAGCGGCCAGGTGATCAGCCTGGGGGGCTCGGGGTTCCAGCCTTCGATCGGGGCGGCCCTCGAGTGCAACAGTGACCCCAACCAACCCACTGTCCTGTACGAGGGCAACGCCACGCCGGTCAGCTGCACGAATCCCCTCGGTGCGAACGAGCCCGGGGTCATCACCGTCCCGGCATCGGGCATCCTGGGACCCCTTCCCTTCACCATCCAGGAAGGGGCCCTCGGCCCGCCCTGCGCGCCGTCGTCGTGCACGGGGAAGTCGGCCAAGGACTCGAGCAAGGGGAGCCCCTTCACCGACGCCGGCCTCTACCCCTGCCCCCCCACGGCGGCGCAGCAAGCCGCCGGCGACACCTGCGGGATCGTTTTCGGCACCCTGGCCGGCGACGGTGTCACCACCCCGATCAATTTCAATGTGGCCGTCCCGCCGCCCCCCGGTTCGCTCACCACCCCGACGGCCCCCCCGGCATCGGCGGCGACCGCCGCTTCGAAGAGCGGGGCCAAGGGGACGCCGGCGGCCAAGGCCGGTAGTTCGACGAAGGCCGGGTCGTCGTCTCTGGCCTTCACCGGCACCGGGCCGGGGCTGTGGTGGCTGGCCCTCGTCGGAATGGTGCTGATGGTCCTTGGTGTGCTGGTCCTGGCGGTGGTGGATCAGCCTCGACGGCTGCTCCGTCTGGCCTTGAGCCCGGACGCCAGACGGAGGAAGCGCTCGCCGTAGGGCGAGTCAACGGCGCCGACCGCGCGGCGCCGTCAGCCGTCCGAGGCGCCGGTTGGCCCCCCGCAGGGCCCGTTCCACGGCGAAGAGCTCTGACGCCGTCTCGTCGTCATGGTCCGACGCCGCCTGATCGGCGATGGTGACGACGCGACGGGTCAACTCGTCGAGGGCGGTGGCCACGGACGACAGTTCGGCAAGCGGTGCGGGCATGACACGATGATGTCCCATGGGGACGCCCTCGGCGACCCCGGCCGATGCACGGTGCGGTCTCCGGAGGTCGTCGAGAGGGCCGGTGGGCCAGTGACCCCCGAGTACCATCGTGTCCCCGTGCTCCTCACCCGACTCGACCTCCGTGGTGTCCCGGCCGCCGGTGTGGCGGCGGCGGTGCCGCGCCCGTCGTCCGAGGAGAGCTTTCCGTCGCCCGAGGTGCGGGCCATTCTCGACGAGGTGCGGACCGGTGGCGACGCCGCCGTGCGGGAGCTCACCCGGAGATTCGACGGCGTCGCCCTCGACAGCGCCGCCGTGTCCCCCGACGACGTCGCCGCCGCCCGGGAGGCCATCTCCCCGGACCTGCGCCGCGCCCTCGAGTTGGCCAATGACCGCATCCTGGCCTATCACCGCCACGAGCCCGCCCCCGTCGGGGACTTCGTCCTCGACGGGGTGACCGTCCGGCACCTGGTGCGTGCCGTCGGTCGTGCCGGCCTCTATGCACCGGGTGGACTGGCCCGCTATCCGTCCACCGTCCTCATGTGCGCGGCGCCGGCCCGGGTGGCGGGGGTGGAGGAGCTCGTGCTCTGCGTCCCCCCCGGCCCCGACGGGCGGATCGCCGTCGAGACACTGGCCGCCGCCGCCATCGCCGGGGTGGACGAGGTCTATGCCGTGGGTGGCGCCCAAGCGGTGGGGGCCATGGCTTTCGGGACCGAGACGATCCGCCCCGTCGACGTCGTGGTGGGTCCGGGAAACCGCTACGTGGCCGAGGCCAAGCGACAGGTGGCCGGCATCGTGGGGGTACCGTCCGCCTTCGCCGGCCCGTCGGAGGTCGTGGTGGTGGCCGACGAGACCACGCCGGTGTCGTGGGCCGCCATCGACATCGTCGTCCAAGCCGAGCACGGGCCCGACGGCCTGGCCTGGCTGGTCTCGTGGTCGGCGTCCCTGGCCCAGGCCGTGACCGAGGCCGTCGAGAAACTGGTGGAGAGCTCGCCGCGGCGAGACGCCCTCGAGGCCACGTTGGGGTCCGGCGGGTACGCCGTGCTCGTCGACGGTCCGGCCGAGGCGGTGGCGGTGGCCAACGCGGTGGCGCCCGAACACCTCGAGCTGCTCCTCGAAGGGGCCGAGGCCCTGTTGCCCCTGGTGCGCCGGGCCGGAGCGGTGTTCGTCGGCCCCTATGCACCGGCCAGCGTGGGCGACTACGTGGCCGGGCCCAACCACGTCCTGCCCACGGCGCGGACCGCCCGGTTCGCGTCGGCGTTGCGGGTCGACGACTTCCGGACCCACATCCACGCCGTGTCACTCGACGGGGACACCCTGGCCCGGTTGGCGCCCTCCGTGGTCACCATCGCCCGGGCCGAAGGTCTCGGTGCCCACGCCGAGTCCGTGCTCCTGCGTGGGGAGTCCGCACCGGTCCGGGTGGGCGACGACGTCGCCACCGTCCTCCCCGAGGGGACCCGTTGATGGGACCGACGGTACCGGTACGGGACGACCTGGTCGGATTGACGGGATACCACTCGGCGCAGGTGGACGTGGAGGTCCGGCTCAATACCAACGAGTCCCCTCTGCCACCGCCGGAGGAATGGTTGGCGGAGTTGACCGACGAGGTCAGGCACATCGACTTCAACCGTTACCCCGACCGCCAGGCATCGGGCCTGCGCGTCGCCCTGGCCGCCTACCACGACGTCGACCCCAGCCAGGTGTTCTGCGCCAACGGCTCCAACGAGGTGCTGCAATGCCTGCTCCTGGCTTACGGTGGGGCCGGGCGCACGGCGGCCGTCTTCGAGCCCACCTATGCCCTGCACCGCCACATCGCCTCCCTCACGGCCACTGGGGTGGTCAGCGGCTGGCGGGCGCCGGACTTCCGCCTCGACCTCGACGTCGTCGACGATGTGCTGGCCACGGCCCAACCGATCGTCACGTTTCTCTGCTCGCCCAACAACCCGACGGGGCGGGCCGAGCCCTCCGACGTGGTGGAGCACGTCCTCGAGAGGGCGCCCGGTCTGGTGGTGGTCGACGAGGCCTACGGCCAATTCGCCCCGTGGAGCGCCCTCGACCTCATGCGCCGGGACGGACCCGGTGGCCAGCGGTTGGTGGTGGTGCGGACATTCTCGAAGACGTGGTCGATGGCCGCCTGCCGGCTCGGCTACCTGGTGGCCGCCCCCGACGTGGTCGAGGCCTGCGCCGCCGTGGCCCTTCCGTACCATCTCAATGCCGTGACCCAGGCCGCCGGCCGCCTGGCCCTGCGCCACGTGGCCGCCATGGAGGAACGGGTGGCCGCCCTCAACGAGGAACGGGGCCGTCTCATGGCGGCGCTCGGGGAGATGGCCGTGGAGACGTGGCCCTCGGCGGCCAACTTCGTTCTCTTCCGCCCCGTCGGCCGGGCCGCCACCGAGGTCTGGGACGACCTCTTGGCGTCGTCGGTTCTCGTCCGGGACTGCTCCACGTGGCCGGGGCTCGACGAGTGCCTGCGTGTCACGGTGGGGACGGCTCACGAGAACGACCGTTTCCTGGCCGCGCTCCGATCGAGCCTGGAGGGGAAGTCGCCATGAGTAGCACCGGCCAACGCCAGTCCGTGCGGCAACGTCGCACCAGGGAGACGGTGATCGACGTGTCGGTGTCCATCGACGGGTCCGGGTCCGTGGCCGTCTCCACGGGCCTGCCCTTCTTCGACCACATGCTGTCGCAGTTGGGCGGTCACGGTGGGCTCGACCTGACCGTCACGGCCGATGGCGACCTGAACGTCGACGCCCACCACACGGTGGAGGACGTGGGGATCGTCCTGGGTGAAGCGGTGGCCGAGGCGCTGGGCGACAAGGCCGGAATCCGGCGGTTCGCCTCCATCTCCCTACCGCTCGACGAAGCACTGGTCGACGCCGCCCTCGACCTGTCGGGCCGACCGTACCTGTCCTACGACGTGTCCTTCTCGGCCGACGCCACCGCCCTGGGGTCGCCTCCCTTCGATCCCCAACTGGCTGAGGAGTTCTGGCGCGCCTTCGTCACCGCCGCCGCCGTGACGCTGCACGTGCGCATGGTGACGGGCAGGAACACGCACCACATCGTGGAGGCATCCTTCAAGGCGGTGGCTCGCTGCCTGCGTGACGCCGTGCGCATCGAAGGCGGCGGCGTACCTTCGACCAAGGGCACCCTGTGACCATGGAGTACGAGGCGAGACGAGAGCGATGATCGCCGTTCTCGACTACGGGATCGGAAACCTGCGCTCGGCCGAGAGGGCGCTCGTCCACCTGGGGGCCGACGCTCGCCTGGTGACCGATCCCGATGACGCCGTCGGCGCCGCCGGGATCGTGCTGCCGGGGGTGGGCGCATTCGGAGCCTGCGCGCAAGCCCTCCGTCGGAGTGGTCTTCAGGACGTGGCCACCGGCGCCCTCACCCGGGGAACGCCCTTTCTCGGCATCTGCATCGGCTTCCAGTTGCTCTACGAGGGATCGGAGGAGGACCCGGGCGCGGCGGGGCTCGGCGCTCTGCCCGGTACCGTCCGGGCCCTGGCCCCCGGGGTCAAGTGCCCTCAGATGCAGTGGAACCGGCTGCGGCGCCTCCCGGCGCGCCGGAGCGGGCTTCTGGCCGGTCTGGGTCCCGAGCCGTGGGTGTACTTCGTCCACTCGTTCGCCCCCGGGCCCGGCGAGGACGTGGTGGCCACGTGCGACTACGGGGGCGATGTGACGGCCGCCGTCGAGCGGGGTCCTCTGTGGGGAACGCAGTTCCACCCCGAGAAGTCGGGTCCGGTCGGTCTGGCCATCCTGAGCAATTTCATCGGGGCGTGTGACGCTTCGGGCGCAGCCGGCAACCGGCCGCCGGCGACATGAGTCATGGAGCTCTTCCCCGCCATCGATCTGCATGACGGCGTGGCGGTCCGCCTGGTGCAGGGTGACTTCTCCCGCCAACGCACCTACGGTGACCCGGT
Source organism: uncultured Acidimicrobiaceae bacterium (assembly GCA_963800065.1). Classification (GTDB taxonomy): domain Bacteria; phylum Actinomycetota; class Acidimicrobiia; order Acidimicrobiales; family UBA8190; genus CAWJFJ01. The sequence goes on from CAWCZO010000008.1 coordinate 721,409, forward strand.
GGACCTGGCCCGGCGCTACGCGGCCGGCGGGGCGCGCTGGATCCACGTCGTCGACCTCGACGCCGCCCGCACGGGCCAGCCGGTGAACCGGTCCGTCGTCCTGGCCATCACCGAGGCGGTCGACATCGGCGTCCAGGTCGGTGGGGGCGTGCGCAGCGAGAGGGACGCCGCCGCCCTCCTCGACGGTGGCGTGGCGCGCGTCGTCCTCGGGACCGCCGCCGTGCGCCATCCCGACCTGGTGGGAGTACTGGCCGGCGCCTACCCCGGCCAGATCGCGGTCGGGTTGGACCACCGGGGTGGGGGAGCGGATGTCGCCGTGTCGGGCTGGGAAGGTGCCGGCGGGACCACCTTGGTCGATGCGCTGGCTGCCGTGGCCCCCCTCGCCTTGGCTGCCGTGGTGGTCACCGCCATCGAGCGCGACGGAACGATGGACGGCCCCGACGTCGAGGGCCTGTCTCGTGTGCTGGCCCTCACCCCCCATGACGTGGTCGCCTCCGGCGGGGTCCGCGGAACGGCGGACCTGGTGGCGCTGGCCCGGCTGCAGGGCGGTGGTCGACACCTGGCCGGCGCCATCGTGGGGACGGCCCTCGTCGAGGGCAACGTCGGCATCGAGGAGGCGGTGGCGGCGTGCGCAGTGTCCGGGTGATCCCGTGCCTCGACGTCGACGACGGCCGGGTGGTGAAGGGGGTCCGTTTCGTCGACCTCGTCGACGCCGGTGACCCCGTCGAGCTGGCCGGCCGCTACGACGCCGAGGGGGCCGACGAGCTCGTCTTCCTCGACATCACCGCCTCCGCCCACGGGCGCGACACCATGGTCGACGTGGTGGCCCGGACGGCCGACGAGGTCTTCATTCCCTTCACCGTGGGTGGGGGCGTACGCAGCGCCGATGACGCCCGGCGCCTGTTGAGGGCGGGGGCCGACAAGGTGGCCCTCAACACGGCGGCGTTGGCCGAGCCCGATCTGGTGCGCACGCTCGCCGCCGAGTTCGGGGCCCAGTGCGTGGTCGTGGCCATCGACGCCCGCCGCCGTCCCGACCGATCCGGCTGGGACGTCTACACCCACGGGGGGCGCCAGGGGACCGGGCAGGACGCGGTGGAGTGGGCGGCACGGTGTGCGGCCACCGGAGCCGGGGAGATCCTGCTCACCTCCATGGATCGCGACGGGACGCGCCAGGGCTTCGACCTGGAGCTCACCCGGGCGGTGGTCGACGCCGTGGGCGTGCCCGTCGTGGCCTCCGGGGGTGTGGGGACTCTCGCCCACCTGGTGGACGGGGCCGTGGTGGGCGGGGCCGACGCCGTCCTGGCGGCGTCCATCTTCCACCGTCGGGAGCACACCATCGCCGAAGCGAAGGCCTATCTGGCGGCGCACGACGTGTGTGTGCGACCGCCGTCGCCGCTGTGACCATCCCCCGGCGGGGACCGAGGGATACGGGCCATGCGGTACCGTGTCCTGGGTGAACGCCGCATCAACGGGACCCTCGAACCAGCCTGGGGGCGCCCCATCGCCGATGACCAAGCAGCCGATCACGATGCTGGCCGATCGGGTCCTGGCCCAGCAGCCGCAGGCCGAAGGGGAACGGCGCTCACGGGCCGGCATCCTCATCCCGGCCACGGCCCAGGTGTCGCGCCGCCTGACGTGGGCCGAGGTCGTGGCCGTGGGCCCGCACGTCCGCACGATCAAGCCCGGGGACAAGGTCCTGTTCAATCCCGAGGACCACTTCGAGGTCGAGGTCCAGGGCGACGAGTACGTGATGCTGCGCGAGCGAGACATCCATGCCGTGGCCTCCGAGCGCATCGACGGCGGCACCGGGCTCTACCTATGACGACCCCGCGGGTGGCGACGCCGATCGCCTTCACTGAGGCCGACATCGGCGTCATCCGCTTCGGTGTCGACGGGCTCGTCCCGGCCATCGTGCAGGATGCCGCCGACGGCACGGTGCTCATGATCGGGTACATGGACGACACGGCCCTGCGCCGGACGCTGTCCAGCGGACGCTCGTGGTTCTGGAGCCGCAGCCGGCAGGAGTACTGGTGCAAGGGCGAGACCTCCGGCGACCGCCAATGGGTGCGTGGCGTCCGCTACGACTGTGACGGTGACGCCCTGCTCGTGACCGTGGACCAGGACGGCGCCGGCGCCTGCCACACCGGTGCCCGGAGCTGTTTCTACCGCGCCTTCGGCGGCGACGACGGTGGCAGTGGCAGAGACGGTGGCAGTGCCAGAGACGGTGGCAGTGCCAGAGACGGTGGCAGTGCCAGAGACGGTGGCAGTGGCGGTGGCGGTGGAGTCACCGGCGCTCCGGCACCGGGGTGATGACTTCCCGGGCCCTTCATGCCTGCCGGCCCGGCCGCGACACGTTCTGCAGCTTGGGCCGCCGCCATCGGATCGTCCCCGTGTGGCGGGACCTGGTGGCCGACACGGTGACCCCCGTGGGCGCCTTCTTGCAGGTGGTGGGGGATCAGCCCGGCTTCCTGCTCGAGTCGGTGGAGGGAGGTGAGCGCTGGGGACGGTACTCGTTCGTGGGGCGACGACCGCTCACCACCCTGGTGGCCAGGGACCAGAAGGTGACGTCGACCGGACCGCTGGTGCTGGCACCCGAGGTGGCCGCCTCCACCGGTGTCGGGTTGCTGGCCACCCTGGAGGCGCTCCTCGGCGCCTACCGATCGCCCGAGTTCGCCGACCTCCCGCCCCTGCACGGCGGCCTCGTCGGCTACCTCGGTTACGACGTGGTGCGGGAGGTGGAGAGGCTGCCCGGGGTCCCTCCCGACGACCTCGGGTTTCCCGACGCCCTCCTGATGGTCATCGGGCAGCTGTGCGCCTTCGACCACTGGCGTCAGCGGGTGGTTCTGGTGGACAACGTCGTCGTGGGCGACGACTGGACGGAGGCCGAAGCGGCCGACGCCTACGACAGCGCCAGCCGACGACTGGACGAGCTGGCCGACGACCTGTTCCGCCCGCTCGACCTGCCCGCCATGGAGCTTCCCGATCCGGCCGATCAGCCGCCCACCCCGGACCGGACCATGGCTCCCTCGATGTTCGCCGATGTCGTCGATGTGGCCAAGGACCACATCACGGCGGGCGACATCTTCCAGGTGGTGCTGTCCCAGCGCTTCGACCTCGACCTCGACGCCGATCCCTTCGACTTCTACCGGGTCCTCCGCCTGGTCAATCCGAGTCCGTACCTCTACTTCGTGCGGGGCGAGCAGTGCACGGTGGTGGGATCGTCACCCGAGCCCATGGTGCGGCTGCGCGACGGCATCGTGACCTCCCGGCCCATCGCCGGCACCCGCCGGCGCGGGGCCACCCCGGCGGAGGACCAACGACTCGAGGCCGAGTTGGCCGAGCACCCCAAAGAGCTGGCCGAGCACATCATGCTGGTCGACCTGGCCCGCAACGACGTGGGCCGGGTGGTGCGCTTCGGCACGGAGTGCATCGACGAGTTCCTCACGGTCGAGCGCTACAGCCACGTCATGCACCTGACGTCCCAGGTATCGGGGTGCCTGGTCGACGGCAAAGGCCCGATCGACGTCCTTCGGGCCACCATGCCGGCGGGCACGTTGTCGGGGGCACCCAAGGTGCGGGCCATGCAGATCATCGACGATCTCGAGCCCACCAAGCGCGGCGTCTACGGAGGGGTGGTCGGGTACATCGACTTCTCGGGGAACCTCGACACGGCCATCGCCATCCGTACCATGGTGGTCGCTCCCGACGGGCGGGCCTCGGTGCAGGCCGGAGCGGGCATCGTGGCCGACAGCGATCCGATGGCCGAGGAGGCCGAGTGCGTCCACAAGGCCGCCGCCTTGTTGGCGGCCGTGCCGGCGGCGCGCCGGGCCACCGCCGCACGCCGGCGCCGCGCACCCGCCGCCGGTACCGCTACCGGTACCGCCACCGAAGGAAGATGGTGACCGACCCGGTCCCCGCCGACACCCCGTCCCCGTCCCCGTCGGCGGAGCTGACCGACGATTACGCGGCGATGCGCCACGGGGTGGGTGCCGTCACCGTGGCACGCGACGTGGTCCTGGTGTCGGGCCCTGACGCTGTCGAGTACCTCCAGGGCCAGTGCAGCCAGGATGTGGCGATCCTGGAGAGCGGGATGTCGGCCGACGCCCTGCTCCTCACCCCCCAGGGAAAGCTCGATGCAATGGTGCGGGTGACCCGGTCCGGTGACGACGAACTCTACGTGGACGTCGATGGCGGTTACGGCGACGCCGTGATGGCTCGGTTGGCCCGATTCAAGCTTCGGGTCAAGGTCCAGATCGAGCCGGTGGATTGGCGGATCGTGGCCCTGCGCGGGCCCGGCGCGGCGTCGCTCGTCGGCGACGTGACCCCGCCGGCGGGGACATCGTTCGTGGTGCCCTACGCCTGGGACGGGGTGACCGGCGTGGACCTGCTGGGTCCCGATCCCCGGATTCCCGCCCAGGTCCGGCGGTGCGGACCGGAGGCCTGGCGGGCGTTACGGGTCGAGGCCGGCATTCCCGCCATGGGAGCGGAGCTCGACGAGCGCACCATCGCCGCCGAGGCGGACCTCGTCGAACGCTGCGTGAGTTTCACCAAGGGCTGTTACACGGGTCAGGAGCTCGTGGCCCGGCTCGACGCCCGTGGGAACAAGGTGGCGCGACGCCTGCGTGCCGTCGCCATCGACCCCGCGCAGGCGGCGGGAGTGACCCTCCGACCGGGAGCCGAGGTCTCGGTGGGGGACAAGGTGGTCGGACGGCTGACGTCGGTGGCGTGGTCGCCGGTCCTGGGGACGGCGGTCGCCCTCTGCTATCTCCATCGCCACGTGGAACCGCCGTGCGACGTTCGGGTCCAGGTGGAGGGCTCCGCCCGAGGCAGGGCCCCCGCTCGCGCCCTGGCTCTGCCACTCGCCGTCTGACGACGGCCCCACGGCGTCCGGGTGGTACACCCGGGCCACGGGGGAACCGGCCGCTGCCGGTCAGCCGAGGGCGGTTGCTCGCGGGTAGGCGCCGTTGGCGATGGCCACGGCCGCCAGCTGGGAATTGACGTTCAGTTTGCGCAGGATGGAGCGAATGTGCGACCGGACCGTGGTGAGCGACACGACGAGCTCGGAGGCGATCTCACCGGCGGCCCGACCCTCCATCATGTGGAAGAGGACCTTGCGCTCGGTGGAGGTGAGGTGCACGAGGGCGTCGAAGGGCGCCGGTAGCTGGCGCCGCGGCCGCTGGGATCCATTGGTGCCGTTTCCGCTGACGCGTGCGGTTCCGTTCGCCTTCCCGGCCGACACCTTGGCCACCGTGACGAGTTCGTCGGCCAGTGCGTCGATGTGCAGCAGGCCGGCGGCCCCCTGTTCCACGCAGGCGGCGACTCCTGCCGCGCTGGAGCCGACACTCAAGGCGATGACCGAGGCCCCCGCGTCGACCAGGGCGCGGGCGAGGCGCGCCGGGTGTTCCCACGGCGTCCCGCCGTCGGCCTCACTGAGCGGGCGAGCGGTGTCCGGGTGCAGGATCAGCACCACGGCGTCGGCCTCGCTGACCGAGTGGTCGTCGACGACGGTGTCGGGCCGGTCGGCCGCCGACAGGATCGGGCACACGCCCAGACGCCGGGCGGCGGCCGCCACCCCCTGGACAGCTGAGCGGGGGGTGTCGCTGGAGGCCACGGCCGGGTCGACCACCAGGATGGTGAGACCGGCGACTCTCGAATGCGACGGGAACCGGTCGGCGTCGGATGCCTGCGGCCTCGCCGCCCGCATGCCAGAGGCACCGGTGTCCCGGTCGACCGGGTCGAATCGTCGATAGGACGTGCGGCGTAGCAAGCGGTGTGCCGACGCCGACGCCGGCGCCGCCGCGCCGGTGGCCCCGGCGCGGCGCGAGCGGCGCCCGGACTGGCTGAACCCGCCCTGGGCCACGCGCAGGAGCTCGTGCCGCTCGGGCACCTGAATCACGGTGACGGTGGAGGCCGGCGTCGTTTCATGGCGCGTCCGGGCGATGGACACCCGGCCCTGCGGGGACCTCGTCGAGGCGATGGCCGCGTCGATCAGGTCACCCGGCTCCACGGCCGTCGTCCCGGCGCTGACACCGATGGTTACCCGGAGGTCGAGGGTGGTGGTGCCCACGGTCAAGTGGTCGCCCATGGCGCGGGCCAGAACGCGTCCCGAGCTCGCTCGGGGCGATCCTGTGCGAGCCGTGTCCGAAGCACACGGCGAGGCGTGAGGCACCCAACATGCACACCCGGTCGGCGGGCCGGATGCAGCGTTCCATCCGGCGGACGGCCAGACCGCGCAAGACATCGGAAGCGACGTTGTGACCGTTGGTCAGGGCGTTGGACTTGACGTCGACGCAGGCGATGACGCGGATGCTCGAATCGGCCGTGTCGTCTCGGCGATCGACGTTTCGCGGACGGGCGTCGGCGACGGATGCCTCAAGAGTGCCGTCGGGGCAGGGGGCGCCCTGGAGGGTGAGCGCGCGCTGGCGTGGCTCGGGTGTCGCCCAGGTCGCGGCTCCCCGCGTCTTGTCGGCGTACTCGCCAGCGAACGTCAACGTGCCCCCCGCTCTCCCAAATCCCCATGTCGCTTCGCGTCTTCCGCCGACGCGATACGACAACCTGCACTCTACACCTCACTGTACGCGCGGGCCTAGGGGCAATTTTAGCCACAGTCCACGCCGAACGGCCCCGTCCCCCCTCAATATTCAGGGTTATCGCCTGGGTCCGTCACCCGGTTATATCTGACAGGCCATCAGAAACGCTCGTCGGATCGGCCTGACGTGGCCGCCCCCGAGGCCGCCGCCACCGCCGCCGGGGCCGGGGCCGGGCCGGGCGCAACCCTCCGTTCCTGAGGCCCAACATACAGAGTGTCGGGACATCGCGTGTCACGGACGATACGGGGGCTAGACATCTCTGTGGTCGGCTGCAGGCGGGGGCCGTCGGGCGCCACGTATTTTCCACCACGTCTCGACCAGGCGCATGGCCCGGGACGAACGGATCTGTCGGTTCAGGACCTCGTAGTCCCGGCGCAGGGACAGGAAGTCGTCGACCCATGGCGCCTCGGGGCCGAGGTCGGGCGATCGCCACGGATGGTGCGGCCCGGCCAGCGGGTGCATGAGGGCGAGGAGATCCCGTCGGCTCCCGCTCATGGCGTCCCGTTCGTCCGAGGGGACGCCCCGGTGCCGGAGGCCGGCGTCGAGGGAATCGACGGCGCTCTCCACCCTGGTCTGCTCCACCTCGATCCCGACGTCGGAGAGGAAGCGCACCAGGGAGCGGCACGTGGACACCGGATCGTCCAGGAGTCGGCCGTATTCGGCCACGAAGGTGGGGACACCGTCGAGGGCGGCACAGGCGCTGCGCAGGTAGCGCTCCCACAAAGCCAGGCCGTGGGTGAGGGTCAGGTGGTCCCGCGCCTGCAGCGAGTGCGCCACCTCGAGACCGTCGCGGTAGACGAGGACGGCGGCCAACGGAGGGGCCAGCACCGAGCGCCAGAAGGGCAGGACGATGCAATTGCGCGGATCCTTCCAGACCATGGGCCGGGTCGGGAACGTGGACAGGAACGCCTTCCGGGCAGGGCCCTCCACGGCGACGATCTCCCGCCTGAGCTCCCATCCCGGTTCGGGCGGCGGGGGGGCTGACCACGTGGCGCCGAGAATGTGCAGCAGCTGATTGTCGACGCGCGTGAGGACCTTGCTTTCGAAGTGCCCGCGTTCGTTCGACTTTGTGGCGGGGATCAGATCCTCGTCCGACGGTCCCCTGATCCCCAGTTGGGCCAGCATGCCGGCGACGGCCGACGTCCCGCTGCGGTGCATGCCGATGACGAACACACAGGTGTCGCCCGACGCCTCCCGGGCAGCCGTGGACGGGTGGTGGGTCACGGGGTTGTGACCGGATCAATCGGGGGGGACGGAGTCGTCGAAGACACGGAAGAAGTCGTCATCGGTCGAGAGTTGATGGAAGATCTCTTCGCCCAACGCCGCCAGCTTCTGCCCGCGCTCGGTCTTCGTGAGCTTCACGTAGTGACGGTGCTCGAGCCGTAGCCTGACCGTCTTGACCGCCGCCCTGGCCACCATGCCGGGCCGGAGCTGGCGAAGAGCCTGAGGGTCGGCGAGGGCGTTGGCCCGCAACAGGCCGAGGTTCGGGCTGTCGGCCGTGGGGCGGAGCCCCCGTCCGGCGGCGGCCTTCTTCTGGTAACGGCTGGCCCAGTCGACGCGCTCGACCCTGGTCGTCTGGAAGCCGGCGCCGTGGTGGTAGATCCGGTGGTCATAGATCCCGAACCAGACCGGATGCGGGTTGGACGTGTTCGTCCGGAGCAACGGCAACCATTCGATCCCGTTGTCGCGGAGCTTGACCAGAAGATTGCCCCCGACATCGGCCACTTCGCGTCCGGCGGTGTTGATCCATGTTCCTCCCGTGCGCCAGTCACCGTCGATCTCCTTCCAGAATCCGACGGTGGTGGCGCAGAACAGGGGATGCGGTTGGCAGTCGCCGAGGTTCTCGTCCCGACGGACGGCCACCAGAGGGAAGGCGCGAAGGGTTTCCTCGACCCACGGAACGAGTCGTCGGATGGGGAAGGCGTCGCCGTCGAGGAAGATCAGGATGTCGGTCGGGGCGGCGTCCTCGGCGATGATGGCGGCCAGTTGGTTCAGCTTCGATGCGTGTCCGCCTTCCAGGTCGGCGGCGAAGTGGAAGCGGGACCATGTCTGCCGGTCGTCGATCCCGTTCAGGGAAGCGAAGACCCGGTAGGGAGCATCACCGAAACCGCGGGCCACATAGTGGAGTTGGGGATCGATCCACTTCGCCGTCTGCCAATGGACCGTGGCGATGTTGATCACAGGCCTTCTCCGAGCTGGTCACGGAGTGGTCGAACCCTCCTGACGTGTACCGAGCCACGCACGGGATTGTCTATCATTTCGCCGGTGGAGCCCCCGACCACCGGTCGGTGGACGAGCGGGGCTCGGGCGCCGGGCCGTCCCGACGCCGTCGCTGTGCGCCCGGGTCGTCAGCGCCGCAGGCGCAGCCGCGGTCGGCCGACGAGGAGCAGGGTACCGAGCAGGAGGAGTCCACTCCCGACCAGGCCGAGGATCCACAGACCGACGCCTGTCCCGGTGAAGGCCAGTCGCGACCCCGACACCCGGGTGGGCGAGTTCGTCTTCGTCGCCTTGGCGGCGGCCACCCTCGGTGGAATCGTGGTCGTCGGTGAAGGGGCCGACGCTTCTATGACCTTCGGCTTCCCGTCCTTCGGTTTGTGCCCTCCCTTCGACGAGGTCACGGGAGTGGTGGTCGTGGTCGTGGTTGTCGACGTCGTCGTCGTCGTGGTGGCGGAGTGCCCGCCGCAGGTTGCGAGAGTGGTGACGGCGCCGGCGACCCATTTCGCACCGCGAAGCACGTCGGCCTGGAACTTGCAGGCCGGGGTGGCGGGCACGGCCACCGCCAATGTGCCCGCTGATCCCGAGGTGGTGCCGACGAGCTTGCCGTGGGCCCACAGGTTCAGGGTCCACGTCGTCCCGCCCGGGTCTCTGGCAATGGTGAAGGTCGCCTGGCCCGGCGTGATCGTCGGTCCCGACTGGCCGGCGGACGCCGGCGTCGCCATGGCCAACGCCACCACCAGAGCCGCCCCGGTGCACAACCACAGTCGCTTCATTCTCCGCCTCCTCGCTCCGAGGTCGACACGTTTCGTCTCGATCTGACAGCAACTGAGGGGTCGAAATCCGCAGGTGTAAACGCTGGCCGTCAGCGAATTGTTACGTGGGTCCCGCCGGACCGTTTCGCGATCTCCACCGTCCGGTTCCCGATAGGGGTTGTGGAGAGAGACCACGCCGGGGTAGCCACCGGAGCGACTACGCCTCGAGTGACGATACCAGGTGTCCGACCGGATATTCCATGCCGCTCGGTCGTATTCCGACCGGGATTGACGCGACCCACGCGCCGAGCGGGGCGCGCCACCTTCACGCGTTGTCCCCAATGACCTCATGAACCCCGTCAGCCTCGGGTCCATCCGTGACCCAGCCGGACGCGGCGGGGAGGACCGTCAGAAGCTGGCCGGGAGAACAGCGCTCACGTGGCCGAAGAAGATGAAGAGCACGATCACCACCACGGGCGAGCCGAGCGTCAGGACGCCCCAGCGCCCGGGGCTGCGCACGCGGCGCCACAGGACCCAGAGGCCGAGGCCGGCAGCGGCGGTCAACAGCCCCCACAGCACGGCCCCTCCGACGCTCCCGCCGCCACCGTTGTCGGCCAAGGTCGCGTCGCCGCGACGTGTCGCCGTCTTGGTGGGCGTCGTCGGCGCGGCGGCGCGCAGTACCTCGTTCCTGTGGGAGCTCCGCAGTGTGGCCACCACCACCAGACGCTGGGTGGCGCTGTAACGCGGATTGCACGTCGTCAGTGTGAGCTCGGACCCGGAGGTGGAGTCGAGCACCGCCGAGTCGGTCGGCGGCACGATGGTGTTCTGCGTCACCGCGTAGTCGAAGGTGCCCTGGACCGTCTGGATGATGATGGGGTCGCCCGTCTGCAGCTCGTTCAGATTGTAGAAAGGGGCCGCGTACGTCGTGCGGTGGCCGGCGATGGCCACGTTGCCGGGTTCACCGGGCATGGGGGTACCGGGGTAGTGCCCCGGGCCCTGGCGCAACTGGTCGGTACCGACGCCTTCCACGATCACGTCGTCGCTCATGCCGATGCGGGGGATGGAGAGGAATCCGACCGGCGAACCGAGGGCCGGACTGTCGGCCAGGGCGGCTACGTCCCCCTGCCCCAGGGTGTCGGCGCCGGGCCCGTCGCCTCGGGTGGGAGCGGTGGGGGAGTGGGCCTTGGCCGCGCCCCGGTGGAGCTGGGCGTCGAGCTCGGTCCGCAGGCGGGACTGGGCCGAGTGCTCGGACAGGGAGGTACCCCAGAGCTGGTAGCCGACGAAGGCCAGAAGCAGTGCCCCGATGGCGCACGATGTCTTCCCGGCGGCCCGGAGCGCCGTCTGCCTCGCCTTCACCGCTCCATTGTACGGGGGGGTGGGATCGCGTTGAGGGGCGGCCCCGCCCCGGGCCGCCGTGCCGGACGCAGGTGGAAACACGTGGACGGGCCCCGGGGAATCACCTGTCCAGGCCGGCGGGATGACCCTGCACCCGGGTCGATTTCCTCAATCCTGAGGATGTGGTGCCGGGAACGGGCCGTCACCATGGGACGCGGACAGTCTACGATCGGCCTGGTTCACGAACCGGGTTGTGGGTAGGGTGTCCACGCATCATGGCTGGGGGTGGGGTCGGGGAGGGGGTGGCCGCGGTGGCGTGTGTGTCGCACCGGTCCGAGCTTCGCAGGCCAGGCACCGAGCTCGATGTAGTTGTCAGCACGACACGACTCGAGACTGAATGTAATGAAAAGAAGTGCCCAAGCGTTTGGTAAGAGACACCGCTAGACGACACGGCGCGACGCGGTTCCGCCGGTCCCTCAAGGAGGACATGTGAAAGTAACTCGCAAGCTCATGATGGCAGCGGGGGCATTGGTTCTGCCGCTTGCCGCCGTGGCCACGGTCGGCGTCGGTACCGCCAGCGCCGCCCGCTCGGGCCAGGTGACCGGCACCGGGGCAGTGACCTGCACCACGATTCACGGGACCATCACCTTCAACCCGCCGTTGGCCACCGGTGGTACGGCCGCTGAGACGACCTCCGTCACGGCGACGGCCACGGGTTGCACCGGCGGCACGCCGAACCCGACCCAGGTGAACAGCACCGCTACCATCACCGGCGGGACCAACAGCTGCACCGCTCTGGCCACGGCTGCACCCCCCACGTTGACGGGGACCTACCTGCCGGCCGGCTCGCTCAACCCGAGCTCGACCGTGGGCGGAACTGAGACGGAGCAGGTGTCGCCGCACCTCGGCTTCACGATCTCCGGTGCCACCACGACCGGCTCGTTCGCCAACGGGGCCACCCACATCGTGGTCCAGACGACGGAGACGCTGAAGGCCTTCAACAAGACCTGCAAGAAGGGCAAGAAGAAGGACAGCAAGGGCGTCAAGAGCTTCACGATCGGTAGCGGTACCGTCACAAATCTCTAAAAGGCTTGATGCATCGCCAAGGTATCCCTGGTAGAACACCGGGGTCCTGAACAACGAGGTTTGGGGGCGGGGCCTAGGCCCCGCCCCCAAACCGCTTTTCTGAAACAGTGATACAGACCGTCATCCGGCGGTTCCAGGGGAGGAATTGTGAGACGTCCGAAGTCGATCACCCGAAGGCTGGCCATGGTCGGCAGCGCGGCGTTCGTTGTGGGGGGAGTGCTGGTAGGGGCGGCGGCCGTGGCCAGCGCCACGGGGCCGGCCATCACCCTGTCCCTGGTGCCGACGGGCGGATTCCCGACCACCCCCCCCTTCGCCGCACCCATCATCCAGGGCACCGGATTCGTTCCGGGGACATCCCCCTGGATCATCGAGTGCAACGTCTCGACCAGCGGCCCCCCCGAGCCGACCATGTCGGTGACGGTGTACATCACCAACAAGAAGACCACGAAGATGACACTCCCGGTCGGCTGCTCGGTGCCCAAGAGGGTTGTGGGAACCGTTGACGCCAGCGGGAACCTCCCGGTGACGGCATTCCTGGTGTCGGCGGGAACGATCGGTCCTCCCGGTCCGGGCAACGACAGCTCGGGAGCGAGCGGGGCCACGGACGCGGCCAACTACCCGTGCCCGCCGTATGTCAGCCAGGGGGCCACCAACGCCTGCGAGATCGAGGTGCTCGATCAGAACGGGAACAGCGCCACCGCTCCCATCACCTTCGCCGGCACCAACTCGACTCCCAACCCGACCGTTGCCGCGCCCACCACCACGGCGCCGTGCAACGCCATCAACGGGCAGATCACCGCACCGGTGGCCGGGGTCACCGAAGGAACGGGGACGGCCACGGTCGACCAGCCCGGAGGAGCGGCCCCGACGAGTTCCCCGCAAGCGGCCACGTGTCTGCTGGGCGGCGATGTGGTGCAGGTGGCGGCCACGGGTCTCTCGGTCGGGGACAACGGCAGTGCCACGGTCATCGAGTGCAACAACGCCGCCGGTCAGCCGACGATCGACTTCGCCGGTCATCCCGTACCGGTCAGCTGCACCGCCATCACGGCCAGCACCCTCATCGCTCTGAAGACGAACAGCCTTCCGCCCCAGTCGTTCACCATCGTGCAGGGCATAACGGGCCCACCGGTGGCCGGCACCGACAGCGCCGGTAACAACGCCGCCACCGACGCCGCCAGTTACCCCTGTCCGCCGACCGCGGCGCAGGCCGCCGCCGGCGACACCTGTGTGATCGCCGTGGGAACGGCGTACCTGAGTGGCTCGAAGGCCAGCGACCAGCTCCCCGTGCCGATCTCGTTCAACTTGAACGCCATCGCCGCCGGCGGCGGGACGGTTTCCAACAACGCCACCAAGGCCAGCTCGCAGGTCACGACGACCACCGCCAAGAAGGCCAAGACCGCCTCCACCAAGGCGTCTTCGTCCTCGCTGGCCTTCACCGGCACGGGCCCCGGCCTGTGGTGGTTGGGTTTGCTGGGGGTGCTGCTGATGGTCCTCGGTGGGCTGGCGTTGGTCGTGGTGGACGGTCCCCGCCGTTTCCTCCGCTTCGCCGTCGACCAGGCCCGGCGGACACGGGGCGACGAAACGGGCTAGTGCGGTTCCCGTTGGGATCCCTCCGTGCCGACGACGTTCGCCGGCACGGAGGGGTCGCCGACAATCGGTGACCCCGACCGCCCGGCCCACCGGGTCCGCCATGTGACTCCGGGCCGCGTTGACAACGAGCCGTGATGCCTCGGTGAGTGGGCCCTCCGGTACCATCGATGGATGGTTCACGGACGGCGAACGGTTCGTGGCATCGGGCTTCTGGTCACCACGGCCGTCGTGGTCGTGCTCGGAGGCTGCGGGGGTGCGGTGCCCGAGGCGCGCCACGCCGTGAGCCCGAAGTTCTCGCCCCGGGGCACGCCGGGCATCGCCACGGCGGCCGACCCGTCGCTCCAGGCCCCTCCCGGCTCGGTGTTCGTGGCCACGGCCACCGTGCCCTCCCTTCCCATCTACTCCACCCCCCGCGCCCTCGGGGTGTCGCAGACCCTGGCCAACCCCAACCCCCTGGGCGCACCACTCACCCTGCTGGTGAACGCCGTGCAGGGGGGATGGCTCCAGGTCTACCTACCGGAGCGACCGAACGAGACCACCGGTTGGGTGGCACGCTCGAACGTGAGCCTGGCCACCGACAACGAGCACATCGTCGTCAGCCTGAGCGCCCGCCAGGTGAAGCTCTATCGTGGCGGCGTCCAGGTGTACGAGGCCTCGGTGGCCGTGGGTGCCCCCGATGCGCCCACCCCCACCGGTCACTTCTACGTGACCGAGGTCCTGCAGCTCACCGACCCGGGCGACGCCTACGGGCCCTACGCCCTCGGCCTGTCGGGCTTTTCCAACACCTACTACTCGTTCGACGGGGGACCCGGTCAGATCGCCATCCACGGCACCAACCAACCCTGGGTCATCGGCGGCTACGCCAGCCACGGGTGCGTCCGGCTGACCAACCCCGACATCACGGCGTTGGCCACCCAGGTGCCCGCCGGGACGCCCGTCGACATCGTCGCCTAGCGGGTACCTCGACCACGGGCCTGGCGGAACCAGTCGACCGTGGCCCGCAGCCCGTCGGCCAGCGTCACCGGGGAGACGTCGGTGAAGAGCCCCCGCAGGGCCGCCTGGTCGGCCTGGGAGTCCTGGACGTCCCCGGGCCGCCGGGGCGCGTGCCGGCGGGGGAGCGGCCGGCCCAGGACCCCCTCCAGGAGCTCCGCCAGCTCGAGCAGCGAGACCGCGCGAGCCGAAGGCCAGATTGACCGGGGTCGGGCTCGTGACCCGGCGGCGCAGCGCCTCGACCAGGATGGCCACCACCGTCCCCACGAAGGTGAAGTCCCGCGTCTGGCGCCCGTCGCCGTGGATGGTGAGCGGTTCTCCCCGGAGGGCGGCCGAGACGAAGGCGGGGACGACCGCCGCGTAGTCGTGATCGGCCCCCTGGAACGGCCCGAAGACGTTGAAGAAGCGGAAGGCCAGCACGGGCAGGTCGAAGGAGGCGCCGTAGGCCAGCGTGTAGGCCTCCGTGGCCAGTTTGCTGGCGGCGTAGGGGCTGACCGGCAGGGCCACCATGTCCTCGCGCTTGGGCAGGGCCAGGTTGGCCCCGTAGACCGACGAGGAGGAGGCCACGATGACGTGGGGGGGCCGCCCCCGGCGCGCCGCCTCGAGCACCTGGACCGTTCCCGTGGCGTTGGCCAGGTGGCTGGCCATGGGGTCGCGGACCGACCGGGCCACCGACGGGCGCGCCGCCAGGTGGACCACCACGTCGGCGTCACCGGTCACGTCGTCGAGGAGGGCCGGGTCGAGGATCGACCCTTCGACGAGCTCGACACCCGCCACCCCGGTGAGGTTGTCACGGCGGCCGGTGGAGAGGTCGTCGACGGCCACCACCCGGCCGACCCCGGCGTCGGCGCTCAGGGCCCGGCACAGGTTGGCGCCGATGAACCCGGCCCCCCCGGTCACGACCACGCTCAGGAGGCGCTCCGGGTGGTCTGGGGGCCCTACCGGGGCCACGGGAAGGCCGGGTGCGGTGGCGGGAGGGCGGCGTTGGCGGGAAGGCGGCTCACCGCGACGGATTAGAGCCGCTCGACGTTCGGCCCGTCCAGCCGGTTGCGGGTGTCGAGGACGAACGGGGCACAGCGGGACACCAAGTCGTAGTCGAAGGCGTCGTGGTCGGTGACGATGATCACGGCGTCGGCGGCCGTCAGCTCCGACTCGCTCAGTTCGACCACGACGGTGCCGTCGAGATCGGCCAGGTGGGGATCGGCCACCCGCACCTCGGCGCCCAGGGAGCTCAGGAGCTCGACGATCACCGTGCCCGGCGCCTCGCGGGCGTCCCCGGTGTTCTTCTTGTAGGCCAGTCCGAGCATGAGCACCCGCGAGCCCCGGACGGCCCGGCCCCGGCGGTTGAACGCCGCCACCAGCCGGCCGACGACGTAGTCGGGCATGTGGGCGTTGACGTCGTTGGCCAGCTCCACGAAGCGGAAGGACCGGCCCAGGCTGCGGCGGACCTTCCACGACAGGTAGCTGGGGTCGACGGGCAGGCAGTGGCCCCCCACCCCCGGTCCCGGGGTGAAGCGCATGTAGCCGAAGGGCTTGGTGGAGGCGGCCTCGATGGCCTCCCAGATGTCGATGCCCAGCTCGCCGGCGAACATGGCCAGTTCGTTCACCAGGGCCACGTTCACGTGGCGGAAGGTGTTCTCGAGCAGCTTGGTGAGCTCGGCCTCGCGGGTACCGGACACGGGCACGGTGGTGTCGACGATCCGGCTGTAGAAGGCGGAGACGGCCTCGAGGGAGGCGGCGTCGACGCCGGACACGACCTTCGGGGTGGACCGCAGGTCCCAGGTGGTGTTGCCCGGGTCGATGCGCTCGGGGCTGTAGCCCAGGAAGAAGTCCTCCCCGGCCAGGAGACCGGAGTTCTCCTCGAGGATGGGGCGCAGCAGCTCCTCGGTCGTCCCCGGGTACGTGGTCGATTCGAGGATCACGGTGGTCCCCGGTCGCAGGTGGCGGGCCACCATGGCGGCGGCCGACTCCACGTGGGCCAGGTGGGGCTGGCCGTCGCGCAGGGGGGTGGGGACGTCGATCACGGCCACGTCGAACCCGGCGCAGCCGGACTCCTCCGTGGTGGGCCGGTAGCGGCCCGTGGCCAGCGCCCGGGTCAGCGCCTCGTCGGAGACGTCCTCGACGTAGGAGGTGCCGGCCGCCAGTCTCTTCACACGGGCGTCGTCGGTGTCGAAACCGACGACGTCGAATCCGGCGTCCACCGCCGCCAGGGCCAGGGGGAGCCCCACGTAGCCCTGGCCGATGACGAGGAGCGTACCGGGCCGGCCCGGCGGGTCGCCGGCCGGCCGGACCGCTTGATTCACACCGTCACCTCGTCGACGACCGCCTCGGACGACGAGCCCGCCGACTCGGTCATGGTGAACAGCGACTGGCGCGCCGACTCGGGATCACGCGAGTCGACACACTCGTCGAGCTCCAGCAGCGCCAGATCCAGGTCCTCGGTGGCGAGGGTGGCCGGCATCAGCCGGTAGACGGCACTGTGGGGGGTCGAGAGGAGCTCCTCGCCCGACGCCGTCAGGTCCTCGTCGATCTTCTCGCCCGGTCGGGCCCCGGTGATCTCGATGGCGATGTCGGTACCCACGGCGTACCCCGACAGGCGGATCATCCGTTCGGCCAGCTCGAGGATGGAGACGGCCTTGCCCATCTCCAGCATGAAGACCTCGCCCCCGTTCGACAGCACCGAGGCCTGCAGCACCAGCTGGACGGCCTCCTTCACGCTCATGAAGAAGCGGGTCATCCGGGGGTCGGTCACCGTGACCGGCCCGCCCAGGGCGATCTGACGGGCGAAGGTGGGGATGACGCTCCCGCGCGAACCGAGGACGTTTCCGAAGCGGACGGCGCAGTAGGGGGCATCCTTGGGAGCCCGGGACAGGACGACCTGCTCGGCGGCCCACTTCGAAGCGCCCATGACGCTACGGGGCCGGACGGCCTTGTCGGTGGAGATGCAGACGAAGCGCTCGGTGCCGGCCGCCGCCGCCGCCTCCACGACGTTGAGGGTCCCGAAGACGTTGGTCGATACCGCTGCCAGGGGGTGGGACTCGAGGAGAGGGACGTGCTTGTGGGCGGCGGCGTGGAAGACGACCTCGGGGCTGTAGCGGTTCATGGCCTCGAACACGGCCTGGCGGTCGGTTGATGTCGAGGAGAACCTGCTCGACCGGCCCGTCGACCAGGGCGGCGGTGTCGTAGAGGTGCGTCTCGTCGTGGTCGAGGAGCACGAGCATGGCCGGCTCGAAGCCCGCCACCTGGCGGGCGATCTCGGTCCCGATGGACCCGCCGGCCCCCGTGATCAGGACCCGGCGCCCGGCGATGGAGCGTCGGACCGCCTCGAGGTCGGTCGCCACCTGGGTGCGCCCCAGGAGGTCCTCGATGCGCGGGGAACGAACCCGGGCCATGGGCGGGGCCTTGCCCGTGTCACCGGCCATCTCGCGGACGCCGGGGACGATCTTCATCGTCACCCCGGCCGCTTCGGAGGCCCGGAGGGACCGCTCGACCAGCTCGGACGAGGGCGACGGGATGGCCAGGACCACCTGCTGGATGTCGTAGCGGGGGGTGGCCGCCTCGATGTCGTCGACGCCGCCCACCACCGGGACGCCGAGGAGGGACAGGCCGTGGGCGCCGGCGTCGTCGTCGAAGACGGCCACGGGCATGAGGCCGGCCTTGGGGTTGCGCAGCATGTCGCGGACCACGGCCGCCCCGGCGTCGCGACTGCCGATCACGGCCACCCGCAGGCCCGAGCGCCGTGAGCCGCGCTGCCAGGCGAAGAGCCTCGAGTGGAATCGCAGCGCGCCCATGGCCATGGACCCGAAGACCCCGCCGACCACAACCACGCCGAGGGGTACGACGGTCACCAGGTCGGTGGCGCGGCCGACGAGGTAGAGGGCGATCAGAGCGGCCAGGCTGACGCCCGAGGACAGCAGGATCTGCCGGGCCTCCTCGATACCGGCGTGGCGCCACATCCGTCCGTAGAGGCCGAAGAGATGGTTGGCCGTGAGCTGGAGGGACAAGGCCACCACCAGGAAGACGGCGAATTGCCCCACGAAGGACGACGGGGTGTGGTTGTGGACGTAGGCCAGCTCGAACAGGCTGTAGCTGGCGGCCAGGATGACGGCGTCGAGAACGATGAACAGCATCCGCGACCGGACCCGGGACGCCGCCATGGCCAGTCGCTGGGACCGCCGTGCGCCGGTCGGCGACACGGGTACGCCCGGCGAGGCCCCTCCCACCTTCTGTGGTCGCGCCTTGTCACCCGAGCCCATCTCAGGTGCTCCGAAAGGAATCCCTGAGCCGGGATCCTGGTCCCACCCCGTCATGGCTGCATGCCCCCAAGTCAGACTCTCCGCTCGTCGCCGGGCCCTGGGACCCGGGTCGGAGGTGGGAGAGGCGAAAGTCCTGGCACTTCGGTATGCCGAAGCGCGTGCCCCTGCCGAACCGATACGCCAGTCAGCCTCCTCTGTCCCGGCACGAGGCTCGCCCCGGGCGACCACCGGGCTCCCGCCCGGCGCGCCGTCGGCGGGTGAAGGCGCCGCCCCCGGACGCTCACTACTCGGGCCCTGTCCCTGCCCTTTTTCGTCAACACCGGCCCCCCGACCGGTGATCGTCGCTGCTCGCCCCCCGGTGATCGTTGCACAGTCCACGTTAGGAACACTGGCGCCCGGTGGCATCGTCACGATTGAGGATTCCCGGTGCATTTCGCCTGCCCTTTGCTCACGACAGCGGCCAGTCGTTCGGAGTTCACCCATTGTGCGGATCCCCCGGTCAAGCCAGGCACGATGGCCCGTCAACATCTGGCCAACCCTCCCGGTCCACCGGCCGCCCCCATCCTGGCACCGGGAGTGGCCCTCCGGCGCCGAACGTGGGGAGACCCGTCGGCCACCGACCGTCACGGATTCGTGACCGCCCTGCAGTACCTTTGTGGGCATTCCCCGGGGTACCTCGGGGTCACCAGAGCCGCCCCCCACCGGGGTTCGCCGCCCGGTGCCGGACCGGGCCGGAAATCAGTCCGCAGGAGACAGGAACGGGGCCATGGAGCCGATCAACTACCGAGACGCTCTACGCCGCCGGTGGCCCGTGGCCATCGCCCTCGCCCTGGTGGGGGCCATCGTCGGTGGTCTCTTCCCCGAGCACGTCCCCTATCCGCCCCCGCATACCGAGTATCTGGCCTCCACGTTGATAGCCCAGCCACCGGGATCGAAGGGCGGCTTCCAGGTCTTCAAGTACGACGCCATCAATCCCAAGGTGATGGCGTCCGCCGCCAAGGCGGCCGGCATCAAGGCCAGGCCCGCCACCCTCGTCGGTGAGATCGTCTACCCCACCTCCAAGAAGGGGAAGAAGAAGAAGTCGTCGTCCGGCCTGCCGGCGGGCACGCTCAAGGTGGGGATACGGCAGCCGTCGGCCAAGCGTTCGGCCAAGCTGACCAACGACTTCGTCAAAGCCGTGATCGCCTACATCAACACCGAGAAGGCGGCTCAGCAGAAAGCCTCGCTGGCGCTCGCCGAGGAGAAGGTCTCCAACCTGGCCAACGAGATCCAGAACCTCGACAGCCAGATCCTCAGCCTGACGCCGACCACGACCACCACCACGACGACGACGACGACCACCACGACGACCGTGCCGAAGACCACCACCACGACGGCCGCCCCGGCGGCCTTTCGTGGTGGCGGAGCCGGGACGACGGCGGTGCTCGTCGCCTCGAAGAAGGTGACGAACCCCGACCTGGCCCAGCTCGAGGAACAGCTCAACGTCCTCAACTCGTCCTACAAGAACGCGCTGACGAACGTGAATTCGTTGAAGCAGAGTCCCGTCCCGAGATCGAACATCGTGGTCCTGCAGGAGGCGGAGCCCCGGCATTCCACGAAATACGCGGTCAAGACGTCACTCCTGAAACATCACTCGGCGCGGGCCCTGTTGGGCCTCGTGGGCGGCGCCCTGGTGGGCGTGGGGGTCATCTTCCTGCTCGACGCCCTCAACAAGAGTCTCCGGACGGCCAATCGCACTCAGGAGACGCTCGGATACCTGGTTCTGGCCGAGATACCGGCGACCGTCGACCCCGGGTCCCGACGGCGCCCGGGCCGGCGTCGGCAGGCGCCTCCGGCCGCCGTCTTCGCCACCTTCAGCGAGCCGGGTTCCGCCGTCGCCGAGGCGTACCGCATGTTGCGGACGGCGGTTCTCCTGGAGCCGATCGTCGGCCCCGGGACGGCGTCGGGTCCCACCGGCTCGCCCGCCTCACCGGGCTCGGATCCGGCCGCGACGGCCGCCCGGGGGGAGCCGGCCGGTGGCGGTGCCCCGTCGTCGGAGTCCTCCGCCACCCTCGATCGCAGTGACCGCCAGGTCATCCTGGTGGTCTCCGCCGGTGTCGAGCCCACCCGGGCTCTGGTGGTCACCAATCTGGCCGCCGCCTTCGCCGAGGCCGGGGAGTCCGCCCTGATCGTCACCACCGCCGACCTGCGCGATCGGGACCGGCTCGACGACACCCTGGTCGTGGCGCCGGTGGGGGCCGAGCCGACGGAGGAAATCGTGAGGGAGTCGACACGGCCCACCGAGGTCGCCGGTATCCGGAGCCTGGCCTTCAGCAGTGTGATCGGGGGTCCCGGTCAACTGGCCACGCGTGCCCCGGCGGTCCTGGCCGCCACCCGGCAGATGGCCGACGCCGTCATCGTGGACGCCCCCCTGCTCGCCGTCCATGACGCCGAAGCCCTGGTTCCGGCCGTGGACGTGGTCATCGTCGTGGTCGAGTCGTGGTGGACGAGGGTCGATCAGGCCACCCGGTCGGGAATCTTCCTGCGCCGCATCGCCGCCCCGGTGCTGGGAGCCGTGCTCACCGAGGTGCGGCTGGGCCGCAAGGACCTCCGGCGGGTCGTCGAACCGCGGCCGCGCCGCACCGACGTCGAAGACGAGGACCGGCTGGTGGGTGCCTCGCCGATGGGTCGCTTCCGTCGGAAGAAGGGACGTGACGCCCGATGGTTGGAGGCGTGACGCCCCCCATCTGACCCCCCGCCCAATTGCCGCCCAACAGGTGCGGCTGCGGCCGGCCCGTGCCGTACCATGGCACGGATGTGGACCTGGGGGGGAGCACGTGGGTGGCGGGCGCGCGCCGTCTCGGCCACCGTCGCTGTCACCCTGGTGGCCGGCGCCGTGGTCGCCGTGGTCACGGCGGCGGATGCCGTCGGCCGGCCGCCCACGTCGACGCCGGGCGTGCCGTCGGACCCCGCCCCCGGGGTCGTCGGCGGGCGTGGCGCCGTGGAGGGTCGTTCCGACGAGCGGAGCGTCTCACCCGCCGCCGGTATGGCTGTCGCCCTCTCGCTCGTCCACCCGGGACCGGCCGGTCCCGGCACCGCCGCCGCCGACCCCACCGAGGCCGCCGTGGCGGCCCGTCTGATCGCCGCCATCGACGCTGCCTCGGGCGGCCGCTACGCCATCCGCGCCACGCCGGACAACGTGGACCTTCTCGAGACGTGGATGGACAATGAAGGGGGATTGTGGGCCGACAACCCCCTCAACACCTCCCTCGACGCCGCCCGCTATCCCCATCAGTTCACGACCACGGGGGTGGACACGACGATTCCGATCTTCCCCGACATCCAGATCGGAATCGACGCCACCGCCACCACGCTTCTGTCGAGCAGTGCGTACAGGGGCATCCTCTGGACACTGAGCGAGGGCACGGCCACGTGCGGGGCCTTCGCCCAGGCCGTGATGGCCTCGCCGTGGGCTGCGTCGCACTACGGCGACGACGCGTCGCACTTCTGTGACGACCAGGGCGGTCCCGGCACGCCCGGCACCGTCGTCACGGCGTGCCTGCGGGTGGGCGATGGCCGCGGCCGGGACGGGCGCCGTTGGCAGCGCATGCCCGGTGCGTGCGGCCGGGAGACGGCCGGTGCCGGTCGCAGCGGCGTCGGCCGCCGACAACGGCGGAAGCAGCAAGCGGACAGGCCCGCCCCCCCGTCGCATGGTCGTCGGACCGTCTCGGGTGCCTCTTCCTCCCGGGACCGGCAGCCGCTCGGTCACCTCGGATCGGTGGCCGGGGCCGTCGGGAACCGGCACCGCCGGTAGTTCCGTCAGGAGGCGGCGTCGTCGGGAGCACCGTCTGGGGGGAGGGGTAACTCGCCGCGCCGGCTCTGGTACCGGG
Organism: uncultured Acidimicrobiaceae bacterium; assembly: GCA_963800065.1. Lineage (GTDB taxonomy): Bacteria > Actinomycetota > Acidimicrobiia > Acidimicrobiales > UBA8190 > CAWJFJ01. The sequence goes on from CAWCZO010000008.1 coordinate 744,094, forward strand.
GGTTCGCTCCCAGACGACCGTGCATCCCGTCCCAGAGCCCGTGCAGATAGGCGCGGCGCTCGGCTCGGCTCCCCGCCAGTTGGAGTCGACGTACCGAGTACGCCAGATGCCAGGCCAGCCAGCGCCGCTTGCCGTGGCGGCGGGCGAAGGAGAAGAAATTACGGGCCACGTAGTAGGCGCGCCACGCTTCATCGGCATCCACCGGCCGGTGTGGCGCCAGCGCGTCGGCCCGTCCCTGCGACGTCTGCTGGTCGGCCACGGCACGGGCGGCGCCGGCGTCGACCAGGACCGAGAAGCCGGCGCCCCGCACCCGGCAGAAGAAGTCGAAGTCCTCGAGTCCGAAGAACCACGCCGGGTCGGGCAGGACACCGGCGTCGATCACGTGGCGCGAGACCAGTGTGGCACCCCAGCAGGCGACGTCGACGGGAGCCAACGTATCGCCGGCGCCCGCCGGGACCGTGTTCAGCGTGTGGCCGCCGTGGGCCGTGAAGGTCCGTCCGTAGGCGACGACGGCGCCGACGGGTGAACCGTCGTCTCGTTGCGACGACGCCCGGGTCACGAGTCCGGCCACCCGAGGAACGGGGAAGTCGAAGAGGCCCACGTCGTCCTCGCACAGGTAGGCCCACGAGATGGAGGGATCGGCGAAGACGGCGGCCAGGCCGTGGCGGAATGCTGCCGCCGGACCGGCGTTGGTGGCCATCCGGTGCATGCGGACGCGGCTCTCGAGTTCCTCGTCATCGAGACCGCCGTCGCCGTTCACGACCACGACGACGTGGTCGGGGTCGAATCCCTCCACCTCGAGCAGTGACCGGACCAGGTCTCCGGCCAAGCGGCGCCGGCGGTACGTCACGACCACGGCGGCGACACTCCCGGGCAGCCGGTCGGCGTCAGGCGCCGCGCCCTGCCCGCCGCGTCCTGTCACGCTGGTACTTTACCCGATGATCAGTGTCGTTCTGCCGGTGCGCGACGGGCTGCCCTGGCTCGACGCGCAGCTCGACGCGCTGACCGCCCAGCACTGCGATGTCCCGTGGGAGATCGTGGTGGCGGACAACGGTTCGAGCGATGGCAGTGTGGCTCTGGCCCGGGCGTGGGCGGACCGGTCCGGTCGCATACGCGTCCTAGACGCATCGACGACTCCCGGTCCGGCGGCGGCGCGCAACGCCGGCGTTCGTGCCGCCCGGGGTGACCTGCTGGCCTTCTGCGATGCCGACGACGTCGTCCAGCCCGGATGGTTGCAGGCCTGTGTCGGGGCGCTGGCGGACTCCGACGTGGTGGCCGGCGCCTTCGACATGGCATCTCTGAACGGTACGGGTGTCCATGAGCCCGCACCGGCGGCGACCACCCAGCTCGGCTTCCTCCCCGCCGGTCTGGCCGCCAATCTGGCCGTGCGTCGTCCCGCCTTCGAGGCGGTCGGTGGGTTCTGCGAGGAGCTGTTCGTGGGCGAGGACATCGACCTCTCCTGGCGCCTGCAACTGGAGGGCTACCGATTCTCGGTGGCCCGGGGTGCGGTGGTGGCCAAACGGGAGCCTCCCGGTCTCGGGCCTCTCTTCCGACGGGCTGTCGCCTACGGCCGGTGCGGACCGAGGCTCTACCGGCGGTACCGTCGACGCGGGGCCCGGCGTGACCTCGTGGGGACGGTGAAGTCGTGGGCCTGGCTGGTGGTGTCCGTCCCGCGACTGGGTCGGGCCGACGTCCGTCGCCGTTGGGTGCGGGCGGCGGGGGTGCGACTCGGCCGGCTGGTCGGATCGGCGGGTGAGCGCGTCTTCTTCCCTTGACCGGGAGCAGGTCATGGCCGGGCCCGGACGTCCGGCCATTAGAATGCGGGCGTGGAACAGCCCTCCGGAGGCGTCGACACGGCGCCTCCCGGGCGCCGTCCGCGGGTCCTGATCGTCATCAAGTGCCTGGGATACGGGGGGGCCGAGCAGCTCGTCGTGGACGTGGTCGCTCACCGCGACCGTGCCGCATTCGAGTACGAGGTGGCGTACGTCCTGGCCGCCGAGAACGCCCTGGCGCCGTCGGTGGCCGACACCGGCGTGACCGTCCATGCACTGGGGGCGAGCCGTGACGCCGACCTGAGGTGGATGCCGGCGCTCAGACGGCTGCTGATGGCCGGGGACTTCGACGTGGTGCATTTCCATCTGCCCTACGCCGCCGCCTTCGGGCGATTGGTGGCCCTGTCGCTCCCGCCACGCCGCCGGCCCGTGCTCGTGTTCACGGCCCACAGCAAGTGGAAGGCCACGGCTCCGATCGTGCGCCTCCTCAACCGCGTCGGCGTCAGATTCGACGACAGCGTGATCGCCGTATCGGACTCGGTGAGCGCCTCGCTGCCGGCGTCGGTGCGCCGGCGAAAGACGGTGGTGGTCCACGGCATGGACCTGACACGGGCCGCTCACCTCCGAGCCGACCGCGAGACGGTGCGACGAGAGGTGCGGCGGGAGCTGAACGTTTCCGCCGACGAGGTTCTGGTCCTGGCCGTGGCCAACCTCCGACCGGAGAAGGGGTACGACGTCCTGCTCGAGGCGGCCAGGCTGGTGGTGGCCGCCGCCGCCCCCGTGCGCTTCGCCGCCGTCGGGCGAGGACCGCAACGCGAGGAGGTGACGGCCCGACGCGACTCCCTCGGGCTCGGCGACCGGTTCCTGTTGCTGGGCCAGCGGTCCGACGTCCTGCGTCTGTTGGCCGGGTCCGACATCTTCGTGCTGGCCTCGCACTTCGAAGGTCTTCCCGTCGCCCTCATGGAGGCGACGAGTGTCGGCCTGCCCATCGTGACCACGGCCGTGGGTGAGATTCCCAACCTCTTGACCGACGGTGTCGACGCCCTCATCGTGGCGCCGGGACAGCCCCGTGCTCTGGCGGCGGCGTTGGAGCGCCTGGTGGCCGACGATCAGCTGCGCCGTCGGCTGGGGGCGGGCGCCCTGGCCCGTAGCGAGCTGTTCGACATCACCCGGGCCGTCTCGCGAATCGAGTCGGTCTACACGGAGCTCCTGGCCGGCGTCTCGTGAGCGCGCTGGCCGGGCGCCGCGTGGTGCACGTGACGACCTCGGACATGAGTCTGGCCTTGCTCCTCGGGCCCCAATTGCAGGCCTTCGCCGCCGCCGGGATGGAGGTGGTGGGCGCCTCGGCGCCGGGACCGTACGTGGGCGAGCTGGCCGCCGCCGGTATCGCGCACGAACCCCTTCGCCATGCCACGCGCTCGCTCGACGTGGGACAGGACGTCCTGGCCCTGGGCGAGCTGGTCCGCCTCTTCCGGCGTATCCGTCCCGACATCGTCCACACCCACAACCCGAAGCCGGGGCTCTACGGTCGCCTGGCGGCGCGCCTGGCCGGGGTGCCTGTCGTGGTCAACACCGTGCACGGGCTCTACGCCACCGAGGATGACGGATGGGTGCGACGGTCGTTCGTCTACGGGCTCGAGCGGGTGGTCTCGGTGTGCTCGCAGGCCGAGCTGGTGCAGAACGTGGAGGACGTCGACACCCTGCGGCGTCTCCGGGTCCCCGAGCGAAAGCTCGTCCTCCTGGGCAACGGGGTCGACCTGCGACGCTTCGCACCACCCTCGGGCGCCGACGAGGTGGCGCGGGCCCGGGCCGCCCTGGGGGTCGGGCCGGAGCAGGTGGTCGTGGGTATCGTCGGGCGCCTCGTGTGGCAGAAGGGCATGCGGGAGCTCTTCGCCGCCGCCGCCCGGCTTCGTCACCGCCGGCCTGAGGTCGTGATCGTGGTGGTGGGCCCGTCCGATCCCGAGAAGGCCGATGCGCTCGGTCCCGCCGACATCGCCGCCGCCGAGGCTGTGGGCAACGTCACCTTCCTCGGTGGTCGGGACGATGTCGAACACCTGTACCACGGCTTCGACATCTTCGTCCTCCCTTCGTACCGGGAGGGCTTTCCCCGGTCCGCCATGGAGGCCGCCGCCAGCGCCGTGACGGTGGTCGCCACTGACGTCCGGGGCTGTCGCCAGGCGGTGGACGCCGGGGTCACGGGGTTGCTCGTCCCCGTGCACGACGACGCCGCCCTGGCCGATGCCATCGAGGAGCTGGCCGCCGATCCGTCCCGGCGGGCCGCCATGGGTCGGGCCGGACGGGCCAAGGCCGAGTCCCAGTTCGACGATGGCGAGGTGGTGGACAGGACCCTGGCCGTCTACGAGCGCCTCTTGGCCCGCCACGGGGGCGCCTGAGGACGCCGACGGGAGGCGCTACGGGGGCCCGGTGAAGCCGGCACGGGCGGCCGCCAGGCGTCGTTCTCGGCGCTTGAGGCGCGGCCTGTCCCAGGGGAGCTTGGGTGGTTCTCCCTTCGGCGTCACCGGGATGGCCAGAAGGACGAGGAGGTACGGGAGCATCAGTGTCCGCTCGCGGGTGATCAGCCCCAGGTTGCTGAGAGCAGCGAAGCTGTAGATAAAACCGAGGGTGTAGAGCGTGCACATGATGACGTACGGGCGCTCCCGACCGACCCGGAAGATCAGACGGAGCCGGCGCAGGGAGGTGAGGACCAGGACCAGGATGACGGTGTTCTCTGCCGCGGCGAAGAGCTGTGTCACGCTTCCGGCCGTGATCGGCAGGGGGTCGAATAGGACGGTGTAGACGTCGCGTGGGTAGAGGAGCGGATCGGAGGAGTACGGCACGTTGCTGCTCCCGAACCCCGCCCCCTCGCCACTGTTGTTGGTGTGGGCGGTCTTGAGGAGACCGGTGAGCGAAGTGGAGCTGCTGTGGAGAAACTTCTTCAGCAGTACCGCCGTCACGCCCATGATCACGACGATGAAGACCAGGGATCCCAGTCGCCGGGCCGCCCGCATCTGTCGGCGGGTGTCGCGGCCGCGGAAGAACATCGCCACGATGAAGGAGCCGAGCAGAAGGGCGTATTCATTGGGTCGGGTGACGACGCCCATGGCCGTGCCCAGGGCGACGAGCGGATAGCCCCGGCGCTGGCGGGCCAGGACACGGGCGAGGCCGAAGGAGGCGACGCCGAGGCCGAACATGACGACGGACTCCTTGGAGACGTCGGAGTCCCAGAACAGAAGCGACGGCAGGAGGAAGAGCATCAACGCATAGCGGCGGTGTCCCCCTTCGGGGAATGTGAGACAGAAGGCCCGGTAGAAGAAGATCGTTCCCAGCCACGAGAACCAGCCGAACACGAAGAACGAGGCCAGCTCGTTCACGCCGATGATGCTGTACACGACACCGGCGGCGATCGACACCGACCCGTCGCCGACCACTCCCCGGAGGCCGGCGCCTTTCGTGGTGAAGTGGAAGGAACGGAAGAACCCCGACAGGGTGGCGCCCTGATGGACGTAACCGTTGAAGTCGGAGACGCTGTGATAGAAGTGGTTGTCGACGAAGATCTGTAACCCCGAACCGAGGAAATGCAAGAGCAGGGCGACCATGACCAGCTTCACGAGACGGGGGTCCTGCTCGGTGCGACCCAGCCGCCGGGCGATGGGCCGGCTCACGGCGATCAGGATGAAGGCGACCAGCGCCACCACCAGAGGTGAGGACGGGAGCTTCTCGGCGTAGGTGAGGATCACGTGATCGGCCGCCGGGCGAAATTGGGCCACAGGGCCAGGTCGAGCTCGGGGAACTGGGCGGCCAGGGCCTCGACGTCGGGCGTGTAGGCGTCGACGAGACGACGGCGGGCGTCATCGGCCAGGTGGACCTTGCCGTCCGTGGTGGCGCCCACGGGCCGGTGGAGATTGGGCGGGACGAAGTCGTCGGGCAGACCCAGGAACCGGTAGCTGCGGGCCAGCTGGCCGGCGGGGTCCTCGGTGCAGCGCTCGTACTGGAGGACCATGAGCCTGCCGTCGTCGATGTACTCGGACCACGGCGCCAGGGCCCGGTGGTAGAAGCCCCGGGCCACGGCGTCGGCGACGGTGGCGCCGGTGACCGACGCCTGGTGACGCCACTGGTGGGCCAGGCCCGATCGGAACCTCTCCACCGGGTCGCGCACCATCAGCAGCAGGCGTGCCTGCGGGGCGGCCATCGCCAGCAGCGGGGGGACCCACGGGAAGTCGACGTAGTCCGGGGTCCACTCCCCGGCCAGGGTACCGGGGCGACGCGGGAACCAGCCGTGGTAGGCCTCGATCTCGGGCGGGCCGAAGGACTCGGTGCCGAAACGTGACAGGAAGTGACGCTCCTTGTGGATATGGGGGCGGGCGGACACGCCGGGGTGAGCGGCGATGAGCTCGTACCACCAGCTCGTCCCCGCTTTCTGCACCCCGATGCCCACGAAGTCGGGTGGCCCTGCCTCGTCCCCGGGCCCGAGGGGCGGAGGCGTGAAGTCGAAGCCCGCCTCCCAGGGCGCGAACCGACCGAGTCCGTGGAGCAGGCGCAGTCGTGCCTGGGGAGGCAGGCGCCGCAGGCCAGCCGCTGCCACGGAGCGTAAGGTCATCGACGCAGGGTGACACATGTGGTTCTCGTCTACAAACGGTAGCCTGGGGCTTCGCCGGCCGTGGCGATTTCGCCAGGGAAAATGACGCCCAGTCGACCAGTGGCGGCCCCCCGGGGTGCTCCCATGTGGCCAGCAGCGACGCCTGGGGGGACCGGGGCCGAGAGGGGGCCAACGACGGTGGAGGAGAGACGGGGCGCCGAGCCGCTCGTTCTGCACGTGATCCCCACGCGGGCGGCCCGGGGGGCCCAGCGCGAGGCCCGGGCCCTGGCCGACCGGCTCGACACCCCCGGCGTCCGGCGCCACCGCCTCCTGGCCCTGGTCGGACCACCCGGGGTGGAGCGGACCGACGACGCCGACGTGGAGGTCGACTACACGATTGGTGGCGGTTCCCGGTCCACCGTCGGATTCGATCCCCGGCTCGTCATCCGGCTCCGGCGGGCCCTGGACCGCCTGGCTCCCGTGCTCGTCGTCGCCCACGGAGGTGAGCCGCTCAAGTACCTCGTCCCCTCCCTCTTCCGCCGTCGGCGCCCCCTGGCGTACTACGCCATCGGGACTCTGGGCTCCCCGGGGCGGAAGCCTGTGCGCCGTCTGATGTGGCGCTTCCTGGCCCGCCGGCCCGATCTGGTGGCCGCCGAGGGGGCGGAGGTGCTCGACGAATGCCTGACCTTCCTGGGTGTGTCGGCCGGACGCCTTGTTCTCGTGCCCAACGGACGCGATCCCGAGGAGTTCCGACCGGCCCCCGATGCCGGCCCCCGCTCCGTGCCCGTGATCGCCTTCGTGGGCGCCCTGACCGAGCAGAAGAGACCCGACCGGTTCGTCGATATGGTCGCCACTCTCCGTGCCCGGGGGCTCGAGTTCCAGGCTCTGATGGCCGGGGACGGCCCGCTGGGCCCCGAGATCTCCGCCGGCGCCCGGGCCGCCGGGGTGGAGCTCCTCGGGGCCCGCGGGGATGTCGCCGATGTCCTGAAGGGGACCGACATCTTCGTCTTCCCCAGCCTGCCCAGGGGCGAGGGGATGCCCGGGGTGCTGATCGAAGCCGGGTTGAGCGCTGTCCCGGTCGTGGCCACGGCCGTTCCCGGGGTCGATGCCATCGTCGTCGACGGCGAGACCGGTCTCGTGGTCGGCGTCGACGATTTCGACGCCCTGGTGGGGGCCGTGGCCTCGCTTCTGGACGATCCGGTGCGCCGTCGGGCCATGGGACAGGCGGCACGGCGATGGTGCTCGGAACGGTTCAGCCTCGACGTCGTGGCGGCGGATTGGCGCGACGCCCTGGTGCCCCTCCTGACGGCGCGGTGACACCGGTGGGACCTGTCGGGGACGCGTGTGCGGGATAGCCGGGGTCTTTGACCCCGGCCGGTCGACGTCCTCGGAAGAGCTGGCGGGCCACGCATCGTCGATGGCGGCGGCCCTCGAGCACCGGGGACCGGACGACAGCGGCCTCTGGGTCGATGCCGCCGACGGGGTGGCCCTCGGCCACCGTCGGCTGTCCGTCGTCGGTCTGGGGCCCACCGGTCACCAGCCCATGGTGTCGGCGGCCGGTCGGTTCGTCCTCAATTACAACGGCGAGATCTACAACTATCCCGCCCTCCGCCGGCGACTGGAGTCGGTGGGGGTGGCGGTGGGCGGGGGCTCCGACACCGAGGTCCTCCTGGGCGCCATCGAGAGGTGGGGCCTCGACGACGCCCTCGATGCCTGCGAGGGGATGTTCGCCCTGGCCCTGTGGGACCGGACGCGCCACCAGCTCCATCTGGTGCGCGACCGCCTGGGGGAGAAGCCGCTGTACTACGGGTGGGTGGGCTCGCACTTCGCCTTCGCCTCGGAATTGAAGGCGTTGCGGTGCCTACCGGCCTTCGCCGTCGAGCTCGACCGTGGATCGTTGGCCATGTTCCTGCGACACAACTGCATCCCGGCGCCACGGACCGTCTACCGGGGTATCGCCAAGCTCGAACCGGGTCAGGTGGTCACGGTCGAGACCGGCGCCCGCCCCGGCTCGTCGCCTTGCTCGCGTTGGTACTGGTCGGCCCGTGAGGCCGTCGACGCGGCACGGAGCCGGCCCCTGTCGGGTGATCCCGTGGAATTGGCCGACCTCGTCGAGACCGTCCTCGGCGAGGCCGTGTCCGCCCGCATGGTGGCCGATGTCCCCGTGGGGGCGTTCCTGTCGGGCGGGATCGACTCGAGCCTCATCGTCGCCCTCATGCAGAGGCACAGTCCCCGTCCTGTACGGACCTTCACCGTCGGCTTCTCCGAGAAGGCGTTCGACGAGTCGGGCGACGCCGCTGCGGTGGCGGCCCATCTGGGTACCGAGCACACGGTCCTCGAGGTGGGCGAAGCGGACGCCCTGGCCGTCGTCCCCACCCTGGCCGAGATCTGGGACGAGCCGTTCGGCGACAGCTCGCAGATTCCGACCCTGCTGGTCAGCCGGCTGGCCCGCACGCAGGTCACGGTGTCGCTGTCGGGCGACGGAGGCGACGAGCTGTTCGCCGGGTACAACCGGCACGCCTGGCTCGAGCGCCTGGCCCGACGCGCCGCCGTCGTCCCCGGCGGCGTCCGCCGCCGGGTGGGAGCCGCCATGGCCCGGGTGCCACCGGGCGCCGTCGATCAGGCGGCCAGGCTGAGCGGTGCCCTCTCGCGCCGCTGGCGGATCCGCAATCCGTCGGACAAGTTCGCCAAGCTCGGACGGGTCCTGGCCGCCGGCGGGGCGCAGGAGGCGTACCTGGCGCTCGTCTCCCATTGGGACGACGCCGACTCGGTGGTGCTCGGTGCCGGCGCCCAGGAGTCGCGGGCGTGGCCCTCGACGGCGTGGCCCGCCCTCGGGGGGGTGACCGAGGAGGTCTTGTGGCTCGATCTCGTGGGCTATCTCCCCGACGACATCCTGACGAAGCTGGACCGGGCCGCCATGGCCGTGTCGCTCGAGACCAGGGTGCCGTTCCTCGACCGCCGGGTCCTCGACGTGGCCTGGCGTCTGCCGTTGTCCAGCAAGCTCCGGGGGTCGGAGACGAAGCGGGTCCTGCGCACGGTGCTGCACCGGCACGTCCCCCCCGCCCTGGTGGACCGGCCCAAGATGGGATTCGGGATCCCCATCGGTTCGTGGTTGCGAGGGCCGCTACGGCCGTGGGCCGAGGAGCTGCTGTCGCGTGGTCGTCTCGAGCGGGACGGGATTCTCGATCCCCACTCCGTCCGGCGCTCGTGGGCGGCCCATCTGAGCGGGCGGCGCGACCTCGGATATGCCCTGTGGGACGTCCTCATGCTCCAGTCGTGGTTGGACCGGTGGAAGGCCTGACGAGGTCGGCTCAGGAGAACTCCCACGTGGCGGACACGAGGACCGGCGACAGGACCATGACCCCTTTGGGCGGGGCCACGCGGGTGGGGCCGAAGACGTCGAAGGAGCCGACGGGCTTCCAAGGCTGGGCCGGGCGCTTGTTGCCCGTCCATTCCACAGCCAGCCACACGTAGTAGTGACCCTTGGGGAGCGGCAGGTTCTGCAGCGCGCACCGGACCTCGAAGTCTCCCTCGGGGAACGCCGACAGGCGCCTGGCCACGAAGACGGGCACGGCTGTGCCTTCCGACACACCGATGAAGAAGCGCGCCTCGCCCCCTTCCGGAGCGCTCAGGGCCAGACGGATCATGACGTCCTCTCCCGAGCGGGCCATGCCGCCGTCGGGGCCGATGACCTCGACCTTGAGAACGCGCAGCGACGAGGCGTCGGACGTGGTGGCGGCGTGCTCCTCGATGGCTCCGCGGTACTGGGCCAGGACGGCCGCCGTGGGGCCTGATGCCCGGGTGGTGGCCTCGGTCAGCCATATGGCGCGCTCGCACATCGCCTCCACGGCGGCGAGGTCGTGGGACACGAACAGGAGCGTGGTGCCGTTGGCCACGACCTCGCTGATCCGGCTGAGGCACTTCTGCTGGAAGTTGGCGTCCCCGACGGCCAGGATCTCGTCGACGAGAAGGATGTCGGCATCGAGGTGGGAAGCGATGGAGAAGCCCAGGCGGACCTGCATGCCGCTCGAGTAGTACTTCACCTGGCGGTCGATGGCGTCCGTGACCTCGGCGAACTCGGCGATGGTGTCGAAGCGCGCGTTGATGTCACGGCGCGACAGACCGAGGAGGCTGCCGAACATGTAGATGTTCTCTCTGCCACTCAGGATGGGGTTGATGCCCCCGCGCACCTCGAGGAGGGCGCCAATCCGCCCGTAGGTCTCGCAGCGACCGGCCGTCTGGTACATGCAGCGGCTGATCACCTTGAGCATCGTGGACTTTCCCGAGCCGTTGATGCCGATGAGCGCCATCGTCCCGCCCGGCTCCAACTCGAAGTTGATGTCCTTCAGGACCCACCGGTAGTCGCGCCCGCCTCCTCGCAGGCGGCGCCCGACCTTGGCCACCTGGTCGCGGAGGGTGGGTCGACCCCGGTCGGACCGGAAACGCTTCCACACATGCTCGACGATGATCGTGCCGTCAGCTGATGTCGGCAAAGTTCACCTCGAGGCGCTTGAAGAGACGGTACCCGATGACGAAATAGACCGACGCGCTGATGGCGGCCAGGCCCAGCAACGGCCAATCGGGCGACAGGCCTTGGAGTGCGGTGCGCCGGATGTTGTCGATGACCGGCCCGAGGGGGTTGAAGACCGAGTAGTACGGCCGCAGGTCGACATGGTGGAAAGGTCCGAAGGAGACCTTGGACAGCTTGGAGAGTGGCCAGATGATGGGCGTGGCGAAGAGCCCCAGCTGCAGGATGATCGATGTGACCTGTAACAGGTCGCGGAGGTAGACGACGAGAGCCGACATCATGAGCGTGAGCCCCGTCGTGAACAGCACTTCGATGACGATGAAGAGCGGTACCCAGACGATGCCGGCCGTGGGGATGAAGCCGTTGACGAAGAAGAGGATCGTCAGGGGGAGCAGGCCGATGGCCGTGTATAGCGATTGCTCGAGCATCTGCGACAGGGGGAAGCACTCTCGTGGGAAGTGGGTCTTCTGGAGGAGCAGGAGGTTGGCGATCATCGAGTTGCCGCCCTGCTGGAGCGAGCCCGAGAAGAACCCCCAGCACAGCAGCCCGACGAAGGAGTAGAGGATGTAGGGGACGTGGGGCACCTTGAGCGACTTCACGTGGCTGAAGATGAGGGTGAAGAGCAGGACCTGGAGGACGGGGGAGATGAGAGCCCAGAACATCCCCAGAGCAGCCTGCTTGTAACTGGCCCTGATGTCGCGCTCGGCCAGGGCGAAGATGATCTCCCGGCGTCGCCACATGTCCCTGAGGGCGGGGAACAATTGGACACGGTGGCGGTAGAAGGTGTCGGGCGCCGGCTCGTCGGCGATGGTGGTGGCGTCGATCAGGGTCAGGCCGGCCACGGCTCCGGGGGCGTCGGCCGTCGCATCACCACCGGTGTCGGCCGCCGCATCGTCACCCGTGACGGCGGTCGGATCAGCAGGCAACGGGGCCCCCGGAGCACCGGCCGCGCCCGTCTCGGTACTGAAGGTGGCATGCTCCGGTCCGCCCGGTGGTCAATGGCCGCCCCCGTCTCATAGCGTCGATCATGTTACCGCATTCCGTGGCGTTTCGATCCACGGATTGTGCCGTTTCTCAGCGCGATGGAGGGCTGTCTCCGGCGATCCCCGCTTCGACGGCCCGGAGGATGTCGGGGTCGACCGACGGGTCGAACTTGCGGGCGAAGGCGGCGCCCGAGGCACGGATCGCGCCGAGGTCGTCGACGCGTAGCGCCATGTCGCCGCGTCGCTTCTTGGTGTTGTAGGGAACCACGTAGGTGAGCGGGGTGTCCGCCAACACGAGGTCGCCATAGTTGTGGAGGACGGTGTGGACGAAGGACTGGTCCGGTATCCAGGTGTGTCGGAACCACTCGACGACGGTGTCGTCCACCCCGAGCAGCGTCTCCGCCGCCCGTCGACCGAGGGCCACCCACTGGGGACCGGTGTAGAGGGTCCAACCCGGTGGCAGGCGCCGGCGCCGGGGGAGGCCGAGGAAGAACCGGTCGCGTCGGTCCGCGTACTCGATCTTGAACAGGGGTTGGGAGAACCGCGAGACCCTCCGGGCCGTTTCCACCAGGCGGCGCGGCACTCCGGTTAGGTGGGGTAGTTCCCGCCAGCGGTAGGAATAGCGCACGTAGTTGAGGTCCTCGGATGTGGGACGCCGACCGAAGGATGGCTTTGTCTCGAGCGGCCGGGCGGGAACGAGCCCGTCGTTCCCGGCCGACTGCACTTGGCGTTCCCATCGGGCCAGGTCCACCACGGGACGATCGTCACCGGAGAGAAAGGCGAACCAGTCGGCGTCCAGCGTCTCGAACGCGTACTCGAGCAGCCGCAGGGACGCCTCGACGATCGACCAGTCTCCCCACGACACGGGCATCCTCTCCACCATGTGGACCCGCCGTGGCGGCGCTCCCGACCACGGCAGATCGGGAGCGGTCACGTCGTGGTGGACCACGACGTGACCGGTGGGGGACAACGCCAGGATCCGGTCGGCCAGCGCTTCGACCTGCTCGGGCCGCTGGTGGCTGAGGATCAGGTACGCCGCCCGGAAAGGCGGATCGGTCGGCGTCAATCGTCGAACCGGTAGTGGCGCAACGCCGGGTAGGTGTCCACGATCGACTCCACCGCGGCGATGTCCTGCCCCGACCATTCGGCGGTGTCACGGGTCCGGCGGGTCTTGGACCAGACCACCGAGGAGCAGTCCTGGAGGAATTCCGGTTCGGGGTCGACGTCGAGGAACCGGCAGATCTCGGACAGGCCGGCGCCGGGGGCGGGGACGAAGGCGTCGTAGTCCACGTCCAGGATCTCGCTCGGGTCCAGCATCGAGGTGACGATGTCGATGCAGCGGCACAGGTTGGCGTACCGCGCCGTCGCCCGGCTGATGGGGATGCTCATCCGGCGGGCGATCGTCGTGATGTTGTCGAAGGGGTTGCGCGAGACGTGGAGGACCCGGATGGGAACTCGAACCGTCTGGCGCAGGCGGTCCAACAGCTCGGGCTGTTCCGCCAGCTCGACGGCGGTGACACCACCGTATTTGTCTCCGATGACGCGCAGTTGGCGGAAGCTCCCCTGGTGTTGATTGGGCACCGAGTACTCGTAGTCCGTCCACGTTCGACCGATGGATCCGAAATCACGGTCCCGGCGCAGCAGGGCACTGAACAACTGGTTCCGGGTGAACCCGTGCTCCACATAGGGGACGACGCCCAGCTCGTGGGCGATCACGATGTCGGGGTGGGCGTTGAGGAGGGAGCCGACCAGGCTGTGGCCGCTCCGGCCGTAGCCCACGAAGAAGCAGAACCGTTGGACGTCGTCGAAGTCTCTGCGGTAGCGCCGACCTTCGAGGGATGCCCGGAGCCGGTGGATCGCCCAGTCGCTCTGCCTCTGGGGACGGGCCAGGCGGTTCCAGCGATAGCCCTCCCGCTTGTCGGGCCGGCCCACGGCCACGCGTACCCGGGTGCGCAGGGTCTCGAGCTTGCTTTGCCGTCCCGCCACCGCCCAGACACTACTGCGGCGCTTTTGCCCGCCCCCGGGGCGGTGACATCTATCCTCCAGCGGATGACCGAGCCGGACGCCGACACCCCGCGGCCCGGACGGATCGTCCTCTTGGCCGGACCGGGCCCGGCCACCAACATCGTCTACCACTATCTGGACGAGCGCTTCCCCGACGTGGTCGTGGTGACGGAACGGCCCGTGTCCCGCATCACCCTGGCCCGCCGCCGGGCCCGGCGTCTGGGCTGGACCACCGTCGTCGGTCAGGTCGCCTTCGTCACCGTGGTCATGCCCGTACTCCGGCGCCTGTCGCGCCGACGGATACGGACCATCCTCACGGAGTCGGGCCTCGACGAGTCCGACATCCCGAGCGTCCGTCCCGTCGTCTCGGTCAACGATCCACAGACACCCGCCCTGTTGCGGGAGCTCGGGCCGGCCGTGGTGGTCGTCAACGGGACGCGGATCATCGCCGACTCCACGTTGTCGGCGGTCTCGTGCCCCGTCATCAACATCCACGCCGGGATCACCCCCCGGTACCGCGGCGTCCACGGGGGCTACTGGGCCCTGGCCGAGGGACGTCCGGACCTGGCCGGCACCACCGTTCATCTCGTCGACACCGGTATCGACACCGGCGGGGTCCTGGCCCGGGCCTACTTCGAAGCCACCCCCGAAGACTCCATCGCCACCTACCCGTATCGGCACCTGGCCGACGGCCTACCCCTGCTGGTCGAGCAGGTCGGCCGGGTCGTCAATGGAGAGGTGGTCCACGGCGAGACGGGCGCCGACGCTCTCCTCGGCGGTGAGTCACGGCTGCGTTGGCACCCGACGGTGTGGGGGTACCTCTGGACCCGGCTCCGCCGGCACGTCCGTTGAGCGTGCGGCCGCCTCGCTCACGTCCCCCATCGACATGGATTTGAGGCCGTCGGAGCTGTCCAGCCGGGCCGCCTCGTCGAGCACGGCGCGCAGGAGGTCGAAGCTCTCCCGGGGATGGCGGGCGAAGTTGTGCGGGTGCCACCACAGGTGGAAGAGGCGCCCGCGCCGGGCCGCGGCGCGCAAGCCGGAGACGATGCGGGCGCGCCGCAGCGGTTCGAGGGCGCGCCGTCGCGGTGAGTACGGGCGGAGAAAGGCACTGGCCGGGATGTTGCACAGGCCGGTGCCCTCGACGAGCTCGTCCCACCCGAAGGTGGGAGGCGCCGAGAATCCCCCGTAGGTGTCGGCCAGCCGCGCCACCCGGCGCGCCGGGCTCGTCGTCTCGGTCCTCTGGGCATGGTAACCCCACGACGGCTGAGGACCGCGGTAGCAGGTGAAGCCGCACTCGCGGACCGACGAGGCGTACGACGGGTTCCACTGGTTCCGGGGCAGGACGAGGGAGCGCAGGGGCAGGCCCAACGGGGCGGCGATGGCCCGGGCGGCGTCGAGGTCGGCGCGCAGGGCCCGTTCGTCCTGGCCCGCCTCCAGGCAATAGAAGTGGGAGAAGGTGTGCGAGGCGATCTCCTGGCCGGGCGTGGCAGCCAGGTACCGCACCAGAGAGCCGGCGAAGTGGAGGGGGTCGTCCTCCTCGTCGTCGCCGAGGACCTCGGTGTACGGGTCGAGCTCGGTGCGCGCGTACCGGGGACGGATCGTGGGCAGGAAGGGCGTGAGCTCCTGGCGGGACGAGGCGAAGAGCATGCCGACGGTGGCCCAGGTGGCGCTGATGGAGCGCTCGGCGAAGAGGTCGGCCAACTGGCGGACGTGGGCGCGGCTGCTCACGAGAGCGGCGGCCACCACACCGCTACCCTCCTCGTGGTCGCGCATCCCCCAGTGCAACTCGAAGTCGAGGGAGATGACGAAGGCGCCGGGGTGGGTGCGGGCGGGCACGGTGCATTCCAGCGTAACAGCTGGGTTTCGCCGGTCCCCGCTCGGCGCTGACGCCGGGATCTCTGACGCGCTAACGACGGACGTGGCGTTGCCGACGACGGGCCCGGGCGGTGACGCGAGAGGTGAAGCGGGCCGTGTGACGCGACGCCCCGGTGTGGGAGACCGCCGCCGTGCCGCCGCCGGCGACGGCGTAGGCCGGATCCCAGGACCCCCCGGACACCGACACGGTGCTTCCGGCGGCGCTACCACCCAGGTTCTGGCAACCGCGGACGAAGTCACCGACCAGTGTGAGCGAGCTGGCGGCGCCGTCGTTGTACAGGCTCTCGTGGACGGTGCTCCGGCCGGCGAACCTGATGTGGCTCTGGGTCACCGAGACGGTGGCCCCGTTCAGCTGGAAACAGCCGACGTAGTCGCTGGCGCCGCACCACAGGGTGTCCCGGGAGAAGGTGAAGGGTCCGCGCCGCTCGCCACCGCCGGGGATGTCGTCGACCAGGACGGCGTCGCCTCCTTGGGGATCGAGCATCCGGCAGTTCTCCACCACGATGCCCCCTGTCTGCCTCCCGTTGCCCGCTCCGCCGTTGGCGAAGAACGAGCCGCCGTTCGACGAGCTCGAGGTGCAGCCGTCGATGACCACGTTCTGGGCGCCCTCGTTGGCCTGATCGGCCTCCACGTCGAAGGTGTCGATACCGACGTGGGACAGCGCCACGTTGTCGATGTCGGCACCGTCGACGCTGGCCAGGGTGATGCCCTGCCGACCGCTACCGGTGATGACGACGGTGTCGATGGCCACATCGGTGGTCGCTGCCAGGATCGTGCCCGACATGTGGTCGCTGGCGCCGCGTAGGGGATCGAGGGAGATGCCGTCGCCGTAGACGCGCTCGACGGCCACGTTCCTGATGTCGGCGTGCGCCGTGCCCTCCAGTTCGATACCGGCGTCGAAGGCCAGAGCGGGGTGGTAGCCACCGGGGTTGGCGCCCTTGATGGTCAGGTCCTCGAACGTCATCTGGGAGCCGCCCACCACGGTGAAGGTGGCGCGGCCTATCCCGTTCCCGGCGAATGTCTCCACCTTGGTGGTGTTCTCGAACGTTCCCCCGTCGACGGTCAATCGGTGCGGGAACTGGAGGGTGATGCCCCGGTCGACGTCGTAACAGGCCCCCGCCGGTGGACGGACGAGCGTCCCCGGGGGCCGCGTGTTCAACCACCGTTGCAACGCCCCGGACACGTCGACCGAGCAGTTGTCGGCGATCGACGCCGGCGGGGCCACACCGGGGACCCCCGCGTCGAGGTCGACATGACCCGGTACGTCCGCCGTGGTCAACGTGGCCGTGGACGGTCCGTGGCGGCGGGTCCGGGTGTCGGGGCCGATGGTCGCCGCCGGCGCCGCCGGGCCGGCGGCGCCGGTTGGTGGTGAAGACGGCCGGGAAATCGAAGAGGAACCGGGGGCGGGCGGGGCCGGCGCCACGGCGTGCTCCGGGACCGGGGCGACGGGGTGTTGTCCGGTGGCCCCGTGGCCTCTCCATGACGCCGCCGAGGCGATGGTGGGGCCCACCACGACGACCACGGCGGCCAGGCCGAGGAGGACGAGGCCGATGATGGTGCCGCGTCCGCAGGTTCGGGACCGGGGACGGTTCGGCCCCCAGGACAAGTGTCGCATATCATGGCTATTTCGACACTCTGCGTGAGAATCTTGACCGCGGAGAGGCTGGTGGCGGTCATGGCGGGGCTCCGGTGGGCCCGGACGGAGGAGCCGGCGTCAACCGGCGAGGGTGATGATGGTCTCCGTGACACGGTCGAGATCGGCGCCGGCCATGGCCGAACCGCTCGGCAGGCAGAGACCACGCTCGAAGATGGAGGCCGCCACGGCGCCTCCGACGGTAGGGGCGTCGGCGTAGACGGGCTGGAGGTGGAGCGGCTTCCAGGTGGGACGCGACTCGATGTCGAGGGCCTCGAGGGCCAGGCGGATGTCCTCGCCGGCGGCGCCGAAACGGTCGGGGTCGACCAGAACGCAGGTGAGCCAGTAGTTGGGTTCGCCGTAGGGCGCCACGGGCATGAACTCGACGCCGGGAAGTCCGGACAGCGCCGTGCGGTAGTGCGCGTTGATCGCCTTTCGCCGGGCCACACGTTCGTCCAGGCCCCGGAGCTGCCCACGCCCCACGGCGGCCAGGAGATTGCTCAGGCGGTAGTTGAAGCCGACGGCCAGGTGCTCGTAGTGGACGACCGGTTCGCGGGCCTGGGTCGACAGATACCGGGCCCGGGAGATCAGGGACTCGTCGCCCGAGACGAGCATGCCGCCGCCGCTGGTGGTGATGATCTTGTTGCCGTTGAACGAGAAGACCCCGGCGGCCCCGAAGGAGCCGGCCGGGCGCCCGCCGTAGTTCGCCCCCAGGGCTTCGGCGGCGTCCTCGAGAACGGGCACCTCGAATTCGGCGCAGGTCCGCAGGAGCTTGTCGTAGTCGGCGCACTGCCCGTACAGGTCGACGGTGACCACCGCCGCCGGGAGACGTCCCCGGCGGGCCCGGACCGCCAGCTCGTCGGCCACCAGCGCCGGATCGATGGTCCAGGTGGCGGGGTCGGAGTCGATCAGGACCGGACGGGCTCCGACGTAGGTGACGACGTTGGCGGTGGCGACGAACGTCTGGGTGGGGACGAACACGTCGTCACCCGGTTCCACACCGAGGAGGATGAGGGCCAGATGGAGCGCGGCGGTGCCGCTGGACAGGGCCAGGGCGCCGGTGACGCCGATCCTCTCGGCGACCTCCTGTTCGAAGGCGTCCACGTGCGGGCCCAGGGGGGCGATCCAGTTGGAGTCGAAGGCGTCGAGGAGGAGCCGCCTCTCCTCGTCACCGACGTCGGGAGGAGAGAGGAAGACACGCGTCACCGGTCGCTCCCCGCCTCGGGAACCAGGGATCCGGTGACGGCGGCGGCCACGACCAGGACCAGGGCCGTGGCCGCCGCTGCGGCCACGGCCGGGACGTCGCCGTGGGCCCGGGCCACGGCCAGGGCCACGGCGGACAGGCCGAGCTCGAGGCCCACGTAGGCCAAGGCGGCACCGAGGGTGGGCCATCCTCTGGTCACGAGACGATCGTAGGGGTGACCCCGGTCGCCGAGGACGAGGGAACGTCGGCTGCGCGTCCGGCGGACGATGGCGAAGAGGACCTCGGCGGCCGGGACGGCCACGAGGACGAGACCGGCGATCCCCGTGGCGGCCCGGGCCCCCGGGGCCCAGGCCGAGGCCAGGAGGACGGCCAGGGCGGTGCCGAGGAGGTACGACCCGCCGTCACCGAGATAGATGCGGGCCGGGGGGCGGTTGTAGAAGAGGAAGCCGACGAGGCCACAGGCCAGGGCCAGGGCCAGGTCCCGGGCATCGGCCCGCAGGAGCCAGGCGAAGGCCCCCGGCCGCTACGGCCACCACACCGCCCGCCAGGGTGTCGAGGCCGTCGATCATGTTGACACCGTTGATGAGGAGAACGGTCACGGCCACGACCAGGACGGGGCCGAGCGCCCCCGGCAGGTGGGTGGGGACGGCGGCGGCCACCACGGCCCCCATCGCCGCCTGGCCGGTCAGTCGCGTCCAGGGAGGGAGATGGACGGCGTCGTCGGCCACACCCAGGAGGAGGACGAGCCCGAGGGGGAGCAGGAGCAGGGGACGCCCCGCCGCTCCACCCACGACGGCGGCCAGGAAGACGGCGGCGCCCCCCAGATAGGGGACCGGGACCCGTTGGGGCTTGAGCGGCGCCGGGTGGTCGACCACACCGGTGCGCCGGGCCACCACCATCGCCACCGGCGTCGCCACCAGCGCCGTCGCCGCCGCCGTCGTCCCGACGACGACCAGGGTGTTCATCCGGGACGCCGCATGAGGAGCGATGTCGTGCCGCGGTGCAGCTCGAACGTGCGGACGGGCGCGAATCCGGCCCGGTCGTACAGGGCCACGGCCGGGGCGTTGTCGGCACCCACGACGACCTGGGAGGTGGAGACACCCCGGCGGTCGAGCTCGTCCAGGAAACCCGCCACCAGGAGGGCGCCGACGTGACGTCCCTGCCAGGCCGGATCGACGGCGACGGAGAGGAGCTCGGCACCGGCGGTGTCCGCCGCCGGGCCCGCTCCGTGGCGGACGGTCTCCCACACCTGTGGCAGGGCCCCCACCAGGCGGGGCAGTGAGGGCAGGGCGGCGGCCAGGCCGTGGCGGAGGGCGAAGCGACGGTACAGGGCGCGCAGGTCGAGCGCCCCGGCCAGGAATCCGGCCAGGGGCGGCCGGACCGCTCCGTCTCCGTCATCTCCGTCATCTCCGTCGCCTCCGTCGGCGGTGCGGCCCTCGGCGGTGCGGCCCTCGGCGATCAGGAGGAAGGAATCCGGGCCGCGGGCCACGCACCGGTAGAGCTGCCGCAGGAAGCGGGGACCCAGACCGGGCCAGGAACCCTTCGGTGATCAGGCCGGAGTGGAAGCGGGCGGCGGCATCGGCGTCGGCGGCGGTGCCGGGGCGGATCACGACAGCGACGCCGTCGGCCTGCTCGCTCACCTCGGCCACGTTACGGGTCGTGGCCGGAGGGCCATGAGGACCTCGGCGGCCAGTTCGGGCCGGCAGATGAGGAGGTCGGGAAGCCAGGGATCGGCGTGGTCGTAGGTCAGGACCGATCCGTCGAGCCTGGTGGCGTGCAGTCCGGCGGCCAGGGCCACGGCCACCGGGGCGGCCGAGTCCCACTCGTACTGGCCTCCGGCGTGGAGGTAGATGTCCCCGTCACCGCGGACGACGGCCATGGCCTTGGCGCCGGCGGAGCCCATGGGGAACAACTCGGCGTCGAGGCGGGCCGCCACCGTGGAGGCCTCGACCGGAGGGCGGGTCCGGCTGACCAGGAGACGGAGGCGTCGCTGACCGCGGGGGGGCACGGTCGGCGGGTCGGCGGTGGCGAGGACCAGGTGCTCGGCGGGCAGGGCGACGGCGCCGGCCGTCGGGACCCCGTTCTCGACCAGGGCCACGTGGACGGCGAAGTCGACCCGACCTTCGGAGAACTCGCGGGTCCCGTCGAGGGGATCGACGATCCAGACCCGTCGGGTGGGCCCCCCGGCGCCGTCCGGTCCGCCCGCCCCCGGCGGCGGGCCCGGGGCGTCCCGACGTGCCGGGACCCCCTCTACGGGGAGCACTGCCTCTTCGGAGAGCACGGCGTCGAGAGGGCGGGCTTCTGCGGAGGGCGGTGGTGATGAGCTCGTGCGCCTGGCGGTCGCCATCGGCCCCGACGGCGCGGTCGTCGCGGCCCGCCGCCCCGGCCCGGACCTCGAGGAGCAGGGCGCCGGCGCGGCCGGCGAGGCTGGCGGCGAGCGCGTGGTCGTCGTCGGTGGCCATGGGGATAACCTCGTCGGGGGGTTGGGAGTGGGTCTGATGACCCTAATTGACCGGGCTGGAACAGGTTCCCAGGTGCTCCGGACTACTGTGGAAAACCATGGAACAGGGGGGTGTCAGCCGGTCCGGGTCAGTACCAACTGTCACACCTCGAGGCGCTCGAGGCGCAGTCGATCCACATCATGCGGGAGGTGGTGGCCGAATTCGAGCGTCCCGTGCTGCTTTTCTCGGGCGGGAAGGACTCGATCGTGATGCTCCGGCTGGCCCAGAAGGCCTTCTGGCCGGCCCGGCTGCCGTTCCCGGTCATGCACGTCGACACCGGTCACAACTTCCCCGAGGTGATCGACTTCCGTGACCGGCGGGTGGCCGAGCTCGAGGCCCAGCTGGTGGTGGCCTCGGTACAGGAATCGATCGACAGCGGGCGGGTGGCGGAGGAGCCGGGCCTGCATCCGTCTCGTAACCGGCTGCAGACGAGGACCCTCCTGGACGCCATCGTGACGCACCGTTTCGACGCCGTGTTCGGCGGGGCCCGGCGCGACGAGGAGAAGGCCCGGGCCAAGGAGCGCGTCTACTCGTTCCGCGACGAGTTCGGCCAGTGGGACCCGAAGAACCAGCGCCCCGAATTGTGGGGGCTGTACAACGGACGCCATCACCCCGGCGAGCACATCCGGGTGTTCCCCCTGTCGGACTGGACCGAGCTCGACATCTGGCAGTACATCGACCAGGAGCAGGTGGAGATCCCCTCCATCTACTTCTCCCACCGTCGCCCCGTCTTCCGGCGCGACGGGATGTTGCTCTCCATCGGGCCCCACACCAGCCCGGTGAACGGAGAGGAGACGTTCGAGGCCACCGTCCGCTACCGGACCGTGGGTGACATGACGTGCACGGGGGCGGTCGAATCGACGGCGGAGACCCTGATCGAGATCATCGAGGAGATCGCCGTGTCCCGGCTCACCGAGCGCGGCGCCACCCGGCGCCGACGACCGGATCAGCGAGTCGTCCATGGAGGACCGCAAGCGCGAGGGGTACTTCTAGCCGTGGAGCTTCTACGATTCGCCACCGCCGGCTCGGTCGACGACGGCAAGAGCACCCTGATCGGGCGGCTCCTGTACGACTCCAAGGCCATCTTCGAGGACCAGCTCGAAGCCGTCGAGCGGGTGAGCCGGCAGCGGGGGGAGGAGTTCACCGACCTGGCGCTGCTCACCGACGGACTCCGGGCCGAACGCGAGCAGGGGATCACCATCGACGTGGCCTACCGGTATTTCGCCACGCCGGTGCGGAAGTTCATCATCGGGGACACCCCCGGCCACATCCAGTACACGCGGAACATGGTGACGGGGAATTCCACCGCCGATCTCACCCTGGTCCTCGTCGACGCCCGCAAGGGGATCGTCGAGCAGACCCGGCGTCACGCCTTCCTGGCTTCTCTGTTGCGCGTCCCCCACCTCGTCCTGTGCGTCAACAAGATGGACCTCGTCGGCTACGACGAGGCCGTCTTCGGGGAGATCTGCGACGAGTTCAAGGCCTTCGCCACCCGGCTCGACGTGTCGGACCTGGCCTTCATCCCCATCTCGGCGCTGAACGGGGACAACGTCGTCCAGCGCTCGCCCAACATGGGGTGGTACGAGGGACAGTCGCTGCTCCACCACCTCGAGCAGGTGTACATCGCCTCGGACCGGAACCTGATCGATCCCCGGTTCCCGGTGCAGTGGGTGGTCCGGCCCACGGCCTCGACCATCCCGGACTACCGCGGCTACGCCGGCCGTGTGGCGGGCGGGGTCTTCCGACCCGGCGACGAGGTGACCGTGCTGCCGTCGGGCCTGACCACGACGATCGCCTCGATCGACACCTTCGACGGACCGGTCGAGGAGGCCTTCGCCCCCATGTCGGTCGTCGTGCGGCTGGCCGAGGATCTCGACGTCTCGCGCGGGGACCTGATCTGTCGGTCCCACAACCACCCGTCGATGGGTCAGGATATCGACGCCATGGTCTGCTGGATGACCGACAAGCCCCTGCGTCCCGGGGACTTCCTCCAGGTGAAGCACACCACGCGGTGGGTCCGGGCCGTGGTGAAGGACGTGCACTACCGCCTGGACGTGAACACCCTGCACCGCGACGAGGCCGCCGACTCGCTGACTCTCAACGAGGTGGGTCGCGTCGGCCTGCGGGTGACCCAGCCCCTCTTCTACGACAGCTACCGCCGCAATCGCACCACGGGGTCGTTCATCCTGGCCAGCGAGGAGACGAACGTCACGGTGGGGGCGGGCATGATCCTGGGTCCCGATTGACCGTGGAGGTGCACCCCGACGTGGTGTGGTCGCCGGCCATGCTCAGCCGCCGCGACCGCTGGCGGGCGCTCGGGCTCAAGGGTGCCACCGTCTGGCTGACGGGCCTGTCGGGGTCGGGGAAGTCGACCGTCGCCGTCGGCCCTCGAGCACCGCCTGGTCGAGTACGGCCGGCCCGCCTACCGCCTCGACGGCGACAACGTGCGGATGGGGTTGAGCAGCGACCTCGGGTTCGACCGGGCCGACCGCGACGAGAACGTGCGCCGGGTGGCCGAGGTGGCGTACCTCTTCGCCGAGGCCGGGATCGTGGCCCTGGTCGCCCTGATCAGCCCCTATGCCGATGCCCGACGGCTGGCCCGGCAACGGCACGAGGCGGCCGGGATCCCCTTCATCGAGGTCTACGTGGCCACGCCGGTCGCCGTGTGCGCCAGTCGCGACCCGAAGGGCCTGTACGCCCGGGCCGAGACGGGCTCGGTGGCCTCCTGACCGGGGTCGACGACCCCTACGAGGTGCCGATCTCCCCCGAGCTGGTGGTGGCCGGTGACGCCCCCGTGGACGAGTCCGTCGGCCTCATCCTCGACTGCCTCCTCCGGGGGGCGGGGGCGCAGTGACTCCGGAAGACCGCGCCACGTGACCCTCGGCCGCCTGGCGGCCGCCCTCCGGTCCCGGCGGGCTCAGAACGGAGTCCGACGTCATCAGAATTGGTGATGTCCCGGGCTCCGACTTCGATCAGACTCGAAAGGTGCGGCCGGAGCGCCGCGGGCACTCGTCGGGAGGCTTGATTATGTTCAGAGGTCGAGGCAGGAAAGTGGTGGCCGCGGCGGGCGCGGGTGTCCTCATCGCCATGACATCGCTGGTGGTGGTTCCCCTGACGGCCAGTGCGACGCCGACGGCCACGGCCACGGCCGTGACGGCCAGCCCCACCCACACCACCACCGGGGGCAAGATCACGGTCACCGCCCGGGTGACGGTGCCGGTGACGCAGAACGCCGACATCCCGACGGGTACGGTCCTCTTCTCGATCACCGGCCATAACCACACCACGGTGAGCTGCTCGAAGGGCGACACCAAGACCATCTCGGCCTCGGGTGTGGCCCAGTGCAAGGTGGCCGCCGCGTTGTTGCAGGGGGATGCGTCGCCCTACACCATCGACGGGGTCTACTCCGGTGACTCGAACTTCGCCGGCAGTAGCGGTACGACCAGCGAGGTGGTCACCGCGGCCAGGGTGAAGATGAAGCTCACCGTGAAGCCGTCGGTCAAGAACGATTCGCCCAACACGTTCACGGTCACGCTCTCGGCCAAGAAGGCGACCAAGCTCTTAGCCGGCCAGCAGGTGGTGTTCTCGGTGTCCGACACACCACCGACGAAGAACACCAAACGGATATGCGCCGGTGGTGACACGGTGACCGTCATCGTCAAGAAGAAGATGGCGACGGCCAAGTGCCTGCTGGCGGCCGGCTGGTTCACGTTGCCCAAGCACACCCCCGAGGCCACCTGGGACGTGACGGCGTCGCTGGGGACGACCGGCAACTTCGTGGGGAAGACGGTCACGCTGAACGGCTATCTGACCTGAGAGGCTGAGCAACCCGAGGTTCGATACCAGGCGCCGGTTCCCGGCCCCCTGGTGGACAGTACGCCCGGCTCCGGCCGGGCGTACTGTCGCGTCCGGGGCCTTCGCCGGGGCCCGCGGGCCCGCCGATAGGCTGGTCCGATGTCGCCGGTCACCTATCTCGACGAGATTCTGGCGGCCCACCGCGCCGCCGCCGCCGCCGACCGGCGTGACGTCGACGCCCTCCTGGCCGAGGCCGGGCGGTGCCGGGCGCCACGCCCCTTCGCCGCCACCCTGGCCGGGTGGGACGGTCTGGCCGTGATCGCCGAGATCAAGCGCCGGTCGCCGTCGCGCGGGGACCTCGACCCCGGGCTCGACCCGTCCGCCGTGGCCCGTGATTACGAGGCGGGCGGGGCGGCCTGCCTGTCGGTGCTCAGCGACGCCGGGTTCTTCGGGGGATCGGCCGACGACGTGGCCCGGGCCGGTGCCGCCTGCGGGCTGCCCGTCCTGCGCAAGGACTTCACCGTGGCCGACGCCGACGTGGCCGACGCCCGCCTGATGGGGGCCGACGCCGTTCTCCTCATCGTCGCCGCCCTGTCCGACGCCGAACTGGGACGGTTCCTGGCGCTGGCCCGGTCCGTCGGGCTCGACGCGCTGGTCGAGGCCCACGACGAGAGAGAGGTGGGGAGGGCCCTCGACGCCGGCGCCGAGCTGATCGGGGTGAACCAGCGCGACCTGGGCACGTTCGCCGTCGACCACGAGCGGGCCCTGCGGGTGGTGGGCGCCATCCCGGCCGGGGTGGTGGCCGTGGCCGAGTCGGGCATCCGTGACGCCGGGGACGCCCGCCGGCTGGCCGACGCCGGCTACCGGGCCGTTCTGGTGGGGGAGACCCTCATGCGGGCGGGCGACCGGCGCCGGGCCCTGGCCGCCCTGGCCGGGCACCCGGTGGGTGGTCGGATCGGTGACAGCGTGGGCCGGCCCGGGTCCGTCGGGGGCTGAGATGCTCGTCAAGATCTGCGGGATCACCACCGAGGCCGACGCGTTGCTGGCCGTGGCCCTCGGGGCCGACGCCATCGGGTTCATCTTCGCCCCGTCCCCCCGGCAGGTGTCGGCCCAGGCCACCCGGCGGATCATCGAGCGGGTCCCGCCCGAGATCCTCACCGTGGGGGTGTTCCGCAACGAGAGCCCGGCTCGCGTCGTCGAGATCGTGAACAGCATCGGGTTGCGGGCCGCCCAGCTCCACGGGGACGAGACGGTGGACGACGCCCGTTGGGTGGCCGAGCGGGTGGCCCTGACCATCAAGGCCTTCCCGGCCGGGCACCCCGGGATCGGCCGGATCGACGACTACGGGGCCGGTCTCGTCCTGGTGGACGCCGAGTCGCCGGGATCGGGAGAGGTCTTCGACTGGCGACTGGCCGAGGGGGTGGTCGACCCGGCGAGGCTGATCGTGTCGGGGGGACTGCGGGCCGAGAACGTGGCCGACGCCATCGCCCATCTGCACCCCTTCGCCGTCGACGTGTGCTCGGGGGTGGAGTCCGCCCCCGGACGGAAGGACCCGGTGAAGGTCCGCGCCTTCGTGAACGCGGCGCGCGCCGCCGCCGGCGAGGACGCGTCGGGCGCCGCCGCCGGGGGCCACTCCGACGACCCCGGTGGCCCCGGCGGGCCCGAGGCGACCGGTGACCGCCCGTTCGACTGGCGGGAGGAGGGGGGATGAGCGCCGGTGCCATGGGGGAGCCGTCGGCGGCCGGCCGGTTCGGGGAATTCGGCGGGCGGTTCGTCCCCGAGTCGCTCGTCGCCGCCTGCGAGGAGCTGGAGGGTGCCTTCCGGGCCGCCTGGGCCGATCCCGGGTTCCACCGGGAGCTCGATGCCGTCCTGCGCGACTACGCCGGCCGTCCCACCCCGGTCACCGAGTGCCGGCGGTTGTCGGAGCGTCTGGGGATCCGGGTCCTCCTGAAGCGCGAGGACCTCACCCATACCGGTTCGCACAAGATCAACAACGTGATGGGCCAGGCGCTATTGGCCCGGCGGATGGACAAGAGCCGGCTCATCGCCGAGACGGGGGCGGGCCAGCACGGGGTGGCCGCCGCCACCGCCGCCGCCTACTTCGGGATGGAGTGCGTGGTCTACATGGGCGCCGTCGACACCGAGCGCCAGGCCTTGAACGTGTTCCGGATGGAGCTCCTCGGGGCCGAGGTGGTTCCCGTCCATTCGGGGACCAGGACCCTGAAGGACGCTGTCAACGAGGCCATGCGGGCCTGGGTGGCCCGGGTGGACGACACCCACTACTGCCTGGGTTCGGTCATGGGGCCGCACCCCTATCCGTGGATGGTGCGGGAGTTCCAGAGGGTGGTGGGTGAGGAGGCGCGGGGCCAGTGCCGGGCCATCCTGGGCGCCGACCCCGACTGGGTGGTGGCCTGCATCGGTGGCGGTTCGAACGCCGCGGGGACCTTCGCCGGCTTCGTGGACACCGACGCCGAGCTCGTGGGGGTGGAGGCGGCCGGCGGCGCCGCCGTGAGCCACGGCGTTCCCGGGGTGGTGCACGGGATGCTGTCGTACCTCCTGCAGGACGAGGTCGGGCAGATCAGCGAGGCCCACTCGATCTCGGCCGGGCTCGACTACCCGGGCCTCGGACCCGAGCACGCCCACCTGGCCGCCACCGGCCGGGCCCGCTACGCCCTGGCCGGCGACGACGAGGTCCTGGCCGCCTTCCGGCTGCTGGCGGAGACCGAGGGGATCCTCCCCGCTCTCGAGCCGGCCCACGCCCTGGCCTGGGTGGCCCGGGAGGCGGGCCGGGAGATCGCCGCCGGGTCCAGCGTCCTCGTCACCCTGTCGGGCCGCGGCGACAAGGACGTGGCCCAGGTCAGCGAGCTCCTGGCCTGATGGCCACGGCCCCGACCACGGGCGCCCGGGAACCGGGCGCCCTGGAGAAGGCGCTGCGGGGCCGACGCCGGGCCGGGGCCAAGCTCCTGGTCCCCTACGTGACGGGCGGGATGGCCGACGACTGGCTCGACGTCGTCCACGCCGTGGCCGACGCCGGGGCCGACGCCATCGAGATCGGGATTCCCTTCTCCGACCCCGTCATGGACGGGCCGACGATCCAGGAGGCGTCGTTGAGGGCACTGGCCCGGGGGACGACGCCGGCCTCGATCCTGGCCGCCCTGGCCCGCACCGAGATCGGTGTCCCGCTGGCCGTGATGACCTATTACAACCTCGTCTTCCGGGCCGGGCACCGGCGCTTCGCCGACTCGTTGGTGGCCTCCGGGGTGGCCGGGGCCATCGTGCCCGACCTCCCCCTGGAGGAGGCGGGGGGGTGGACCGAGGAGGCGGACGCCGTCGGCGTCGAGACCGTCTTCCTGGTGGCCCCCTCGACCCCGGCCGAGCGGGCCCGGCGGATCTGCGCCCGGTCCCGCGGATTCGTCTACGGGGTGGGGCGGATGGGGGTGACCGGCGAGCGCGCCGAGCTGGCCGCCACGGCCCGGGAGGTGGCCGGTCGCCTCCGGGGCATGACCGACAGGCCGGTCTGCATCGGGATCGGGGTGTCGACCCCGGCCCAGGCGGCCGAGGTCTGTGCCGAGGCCGACGGGGTGGTCGTCGGGTCGGCCCTTGTCCGCCGCCTGCTGGCCGGCGGCGGCCCCGCCGTGGCCGCCGCCTTTGTGGCCGAGCTGCGGGCCGGGATCGACGCCGGGGCCTAGGTGCGGCGCCGGAAGGGCGACCGCCGCCGGCGTTGACGGTGCTCCATCCGGTGCCGGATGACCTCCCGCCGTTCCTGGAGCTGGCGGTAGGTCAGGTGGTCGACCGGCTCGGTGATCCCGAAGGAGGCCCGGATGCCGTCGATGTCGACGGCGGGGACGGTCCCGTCGGCCAGGCCCATCTCGCGGGCGATCCGTTCCCCGTGGTGGACGTGGAAGTACATGACGACGGCCACGATCTCGGCCAGGACGTCGACGGTGGGGGCCATCGAGGCCATGGCGCCGTCGAGGAAGATCATGTCCTTCACGTAGAGCATGAGCTCCTTGGGCATCCGCGCCCCGTAACCGAGGAGGGCCGTCGTGATGAGTTTGAGCTCGGCGGTGAGCTCCTCGGCCGAGAGGGTGGTGGGGTCCACCGGTGGTCGGTCGAGGCCGAGGTCGGCGATGACCGCTCCCACGTCGATGTCGGCCGGTAGGGCGCCCAGGTCACGCAGCGCCGTGATCTGCCCGGGGACGTCGGCCGCCGAGGCCGTCATGACCAGGCGGAGAAGGGCCACCCGCTGGACCTCGGTCAGCCGCCCGGTGATCCCGAAGTCGAGAAGGGCCACCCGGCCGTCGGGCTGGACGAAGAGGTTCCCGCCGTGGAGGTCGCCGTGGAAGACCCCGTGCAGGAGAGCCCCTTCCAGGAAGGCGATGAGCGCGGCCCGCAGGACCGCCTCGGTGTCGATGCCGGCGTCGCGCATGGACTGGGCGTCGCCCCACCGGAATCCGTCCAGGCGCTCCATGACGAGGACGCGGCGCGTCACCAGGCGGGGATGGGGACGGGGGACGACGAGGGCCTTCTGACCGGCGTCGGCCAGGACCCGGGCCACGTCCAGCATGTTCTGGGCTTCGAGGCGGAAGTCGAGCTCTTCGACGATGGTCTCGGCGAAGAGCTCGACGAGGGCCGGCGGATTGGCCAGGGCGGCCACCGGGATCCGGCCCACCAGGTGCGGCGCCAGCCAGCTCATGGCGGCCAGGTCCCGCCGGACGACCTGGGCCACGGTGGGGCGCTGGACCTTGATCACCACCCCGACGCCGGTCAGCAGGCGCGCCGCGTGGACCTGGGCGATGGAGGCGGCCGCCAGCGGGACGGGGTCGACCGAGGCGAAGAGGGCGTCGAGCGGGGACCCGAGATCCTCCTCGATGATCCGGCGGACCACGTCGAACGACTCGGCCGGCACCCGGTCGCGGCAGCAGGCGGAACTCGTCGACCAGCTCCTCGGGGAACAGTCCCTCACCCGAGGAGAGGATCTGGCCCAGCTTGATATAGGACGGCCCCAGACGCTCGAAGGCCCGTCGCAGACGCCGCGACAACCCGGCGCGGGACTGCTGGCGCGAACCCCGGCGCTCGACCAGGGCCCAGCCGGCCACGGCGGTGCCCAGGACGGCCCCGACCCGGACCACGCGGACGCCGGGGGGCAGGCGCCGCCGACGGGTGAGGGCGGGGGCTTCGGCCCGCTGGGCGGTCCGGAGGGCGTCGATCCCCACGGTCCAGCTCAGGTCGTGGGGATCGACCAGCCAGGGGGGGTGCGACGAGAAGGCGCCGACGACCAGGTCTTCGGGATCGGCGGCGGAGGCGACGGCGTCGTCGGGCGGTGGGTCCCCGCTCACTCCTCGACGGGACCGATGACGAGGGTGCCGTTGTGGCCGCCGAACCCGAAGGAGTTCGACAGCGACGGGGCCGGCTCCCAGGGGCGCGCCGCCCCGTGGACGACGTCGAGGGCGATGTCGGGGTCGGGTTGCTCGTAGCCGGCCGTCGGCGGGATGAGACGCCGCTGGATGGCCAGGGTGGTGGCCACCGCCTCGATGGCCCCGGCCCCGCCCAGCGCGTGACCGGTGACGCCCTTGATCGAGGTGACCGGCGGACCGGGCGTCCCGAACACCTTGGCGACGGCTTGCGATTCGGCCATGTCGTTCAACGGGGTGGAGGTCCCGTGGGCGTTGATGTGGCCGATGTCCTCGGGGGCGAGGGCGGCGTCGGTCAGGGCCAGTTCCATGCAGGCGGCGGCGCCGCTGCCGCCGGGCGCCGGGGCGGTGATGTCGTGGGCGTCGGCCGTCGAGGCGGCCCCCAGGATCTCGCCGTAGATGCGGGCGCCGCGCCGGCGGGCGTGCTCGAGGGACTCGAGCACGAGGGCGCCGGCTCCCTCGGCCACGATGAAGCCGTCGCGGCGGGCGTCGAAGGGACGGGAGACCCCGGACGAGGAGAGGGCGGTCATGTTGGTGAAGGCGCCGATCCCCACCGGTGTCATGGCCGCCTCGGCTCCACCGCCGATGGCCACGTCGCAGCGACCGGACGAGACGAGCCGGGCGGCCGCCCCCACCGAGTGGGTGCCCGCCGCGCAGGCGGTGGTGATCGTCTCGCACGGCCCGCGCCAACCGGCGCGCATGGAGACGTGAGCGGCGCCGGCGTTGGACATGATCATGGGGATGAGGAAGGGGGAGATCCGTCGCGCCCCCTTCTCCAGGTAGACGGCGATCTGTTGCTCGAGCGTCTCCAGCCCGCCGATGCCCGTGCCGAAGACGACCCCGGAGCGGTCCGGGTCGGCACCGATGTCGCCGGCGTCGATCATGGCCATGTCGGCGGCCGCCACCGAGAACTGGGCGAAGCGGTCGACGCGACGGACCTCCTTCGGACCGAACCAGGCCGACGGGTCGAAGTCCGCCACGCGGTGCTCGCCCTCCATGCCGGGCCGGTTGAGGCCGTCCCAGAAGGCGTCGAGGCCCGTGCCGCAGCACGCCAGGACGCCCATCCCGGTGATGACGACGCGCCGCCCCTGGACGGGCCCGTCGGCGCCGACGCCGAGGATCATCAGAGCTTCGAGGAGATCAGCGTGTAGGCCTGGCCCACCGTCTCGATGTCCTCGAGCTCGGCTTCCTCCACTGTGACCTCGAATGCCTCCTCAAGCGCCATGACCAGTTCCACCAGGTCGAGGCTGTCGGCATCGAGGTCGTCGCCGAAGCGCGCCTCGAGGACGACCTTGTCCTCGGGGACCTGGAGCACCTCCACGGTGCAGGCCCTGAACTTGTCGAAGGTGGCGTCGTCACTCACCGGTGTCCTCCTTGTCTGCTCGGGGGAGTCACAGTCCCATGGCCAGGCCACCGTCGACGGGCAGGACGGCACCCGTCACGTAGGTGGCGTCGGCCGAGGACAGAAAGACCACGGCCCCCGCCACTTCGTCCGGTGTGGCGGCACGCCCGAGCGGCACCATGGACCGGAGCTGCTCCACGCGCTGCTCTCCCAGGTTGGCGATCATATCGGTGTCGACCATTCCCGGCGCGACCACGTTGACGGTGATCCCCCGGCTGCCGACCTCGCGCGCCAGCGAGCGGGCCAGGCCCACCAGGCCCGCCTTGGCGGCGCCGTAGTTCACCTGACCGGCCGAGCCCAGGAAGCCGACCACCGACGAGACGATGACGATCCGGCCGCCGTGGGCGCGGACCATGGGGCCGAGCGCCCGCCGCACCGTCCGGTAGACGCCGGACAGGTCGGTGTCGATGACCGCGCTCCAGTCCTCCTCCTTCATGCGGAGCAGGAGCATGTCCCTGGTTATCCCGGCGTTGGCCACCAGGACCTCGACGGGCCCGAGAGCCTCCTCGACGCGGCCGAAGGCGGCGTCGACCTGGGCCGGGTCGGTGACGTCACAGGCCACGGGCAGAAGCGTCGGGCCGTGGCCGGCGGCGCCGGCCGGATCGGGGGGACCGGAGCGGCGATAGGTGACCGCCACGCGGTCGCCGAGGGCCTGGAAGCGGCGGGCGCAGGCCAGGCCGATGCCGCGCGAACCCCCCGTCACCAGGACGACCCGTCCCGGTCCCGCCGTCTCGGGCACCGGTCCTTCAGGTCCCGGCCGTGCTGACCCGCAGCCACGCCAGGGGCTGCCCCGCCATCACCCGTTCGCCGGCGTGGGCCAGGAACCCGACCACGTGGCCGGCGAACGGGGTACGGACCTCGGTGTCGCCGACGGTGCCGAGGAGCGCACCGACGCCGACCTCGACGTCACCGTGGGCCGGGGCTCCCGGGGCGGGCCTGCCGGCGGCGCCCAGTCCACCGGGTCCCGGGGCGGCCAACCGGGGATCGGGGGTGAAGACGCCGGCGGCCGGGGAGACGACGACCCGTTCCGAGGTGTAGAGGTGCTCGCCCTGATGGGCGGCGGCGTAGGCGTGCCAGGTCTCGGAACCCGACAGGGTGTCCACCAGGACGCCGAGGTCGTCGGGGGAGGCCACCGACAGGGCCTGGACATCGGGGAGGGTCCGTCGGGCCAGGCCGGTGAGGACACCTCCGGGTCCCACCTCCACCATCTGGGTGGCCCCCATCTCGTTCAGCTTGGCCAGGCTCTGACGCCACCGGACGGGGCTGCAGAGCTGGGCCGAGAGCAGGGCCGGCCATGCCCCGGCGTCGGCGTGGGCCCGGGCGTCGACGTTGGCCACGACCGGGATCTCGGGAGCCGAGAAGGGGGCGTCGGCCAGGGCCTTGCGCAGCCGGGAGCGGGCCGGCCCCATCAGCGCGGTGTGGAAGGCGCCGGCCACCGGGAAGGGCATCACCCGTCGGGCCCCGAGCTCCTTGGCGATGGTCCCGGCCACGGTCACCGCCTCGGCCGTCCCGGCGATCACCACCTGGCCGGGTGCGTTGTAGTTGGCCACCCAGACCTCGCCCTCGGCCCGCTGGCAGGCGGCCTCCACGTCGTCGTCGGCGGCGCCCAGGACCGCCGCCATGGTCCCCGGTCTCTCCTCGGCGGCGTGGTGCATGGCCTCCCCGCGCTCCACCACCAGCCTGACGCCGTCCTCGAAGGCCAGGGCACCGCTGGCCGTGAGGGCCGTGTACTCACCCAGGGAGTGCCCGGCGCAGGCGGTGGGCTCGATCCCCACCCGCTCGATGGCGTCGAGCACCACCAGGCTCACCACGTAGGTGGCCAGCTGGGCGTTGGCCGTCAGGGTGAGCTCGTCCTGGTCGGCGTGGAGCAGGAGCCGGGCCAGGTCGCGTCCGGCCACGGCCGAGGCTTCACCCACGACCTCCCACGAGGGGTGGTCGACCCAGGCCCGGCCCATCCCTTCGCGCTGCGAACCCTGGCCCGGGAACGTGAACGCCAGCACCCCAGCTCCTCTCCGACCCGACCGACGGGAACAGGCCTGGACCCCAGGGTGGCACGGTGCCGGGGGCCCGTCACGTTACCGTCAGGTAAATGCTCCCGTGCCTGGACCGCCCCTCACACTAAGTGATATTCGTTGTTCTCTCTGTGCGTCATTGGAGGTGATCCTGGGGCGGAATACGCACAAATAGCGACCTACTGTGAGGATTGGGTCAATTGACTTCGCGCGTGGAGTGATAGAAGCTGAATCGACGACGGGCGGCCGCCGGGGTGGCGAGACGGGGTGCGGGGATGGAGGAAGGAGCAGCGGCGGGCGAGACCGTCCTCGTGGTCGACGACGACGCCTCCACGCGGGCCAGTCTCCTGGCCGTCCTGGACGGGGCCGGGATCGCCGCCGTCGGCGCCGCCAGCGCCGAGCAGGCCCTGGCCTTCCACGCCGACCACGAACCCGCCCTGGTGGTCATCGACTACCTCCTGCCCGACCGCAACGGGCTCGACCTGGCCCAGGCCCTGAAGGAGCGCGAACCGACCCTCCCGATCCTGCTCCTGACCGGCTCGGCCTCCCTCGAGAGCGCCATCGCCGCCGTCGGCCAGGTCGACGGCTATCTGCTCAAACCCATGGCCACCGAGGTCTTCGTCGAGGCCGTCCGGCGGGGCCTGGCCCAGAGCGCCCTGGTGGCCGAGAACCGCAACCTCACCTCCCGCCTGGAGCGACTCAGCCAGAACCAGGCCCTCTACGATCCTCTCACCGGACTGCCCAACCGGGCCCTGCTCGACGACCGGATCAACCAGGCGCTGGCCACCTGCCGCCGCAACCACAGCGCCCTGGCCATCCTCTTCATCGACCTCGACGGCTTCAAGGCCGTGAACGACATCTTCGGCCACCACGTGGGCGACCTGGCCCTGCGGGAGCTGGCCAACCGCCTGGCCGAGGCCCGCCGCCGGACCGACACCATCGCCCGCTTCGGCGGTGACGAATTCGTGGTCGTCTGCCCCGACGTGGAATCGGTGGACGTGGCCTACCGGATGGCCGAGGTCATCCTGGCCGAGCTGAGCCGACCCGTGGTCATCGGCTCCACCGAGCACCGGCTCACCGCCTCCATCGGCATCGTCGTGACCGAGCCGGGGGATCTCCACGCCACCGCCGACGCCCTCCTGCGCGACGCCGACCTGGCCATGTACGGGGCCAAGGACGCCGGGAAGGCGGCGTGGAAGCTCTTCGACGAGAGCATGCGGGCCCGCGCCGTCTCGCGCCACGAGATCGAGCAGGGCCTGCGCGTGGCCATGGAGCAGGACGAGCTCGTCCTCGAGTACCAGCCCGTCGTCGACCTCCAGTCGGGAGGGATCGTGGGGGCCGAGGCGCTCGTCCGTTGGCACCGCCCCGGTCACGGCACCGTGGCGCCGGCCGACTTCCTGGGGGTGGCCGACAAGGTGGGCCTGACGGCGTCGATGGGTCGGTGGATCCTCGACCACGCCCTGGCCGATCTGGCCCGGCTGCGCGCTTCGGGGACGCTCCCCGAGGGGTTCCACATGTGGGTGAACGTCTCACCGCGCCAGATCGCCGACCTCCACTTCGCCGAGCTGGTGGCGGAGCTGGCCGCCGCCCATGAGGTCCCCACCTTCCTCCTCGGCCTCGAGATCGCCGAGCACGCCGTGCGCGACGTGGTCACCACCGAGAACGTCCTGGCGGCCCTCCACGACCTGGAGGTCGCCGTCCAGGTCGACGACTTCGGCAGCGGTGAGTCCAATCTGGCCTGGCTCCAGGAGCTCCCCATCTCGGGTATCAAGATCGACGGCGACTTCGTGGCCGCCCTCGACGCCGTGCGCGAGCACGACGCCGGGGCCATCGTCCGCGGCATCATCGGACTCGGTCACGAGCTCCGGCTCACCATCGTCGGCGAGGGAGTCGAGACCCACGCCCAGGCGGTGGCCCTGCGGGCCATGGGATGTGAATACGCCCAGGGGTTCTACTTCGGTCGTCCCGGTCCCTTCGAACTGCTTCTGGAGCCCGCCCCGTGAACTGGCATGCTTGACCCGATGTCCGCTTCGGGTCACCTGAGCCCCACCGCTGCGTTGATCGAGCGCCTGCGTTGCCCGGCCTGCGGCCAGCCCGTCGAGGCGGTCGACGGGGCCTCCGTCGTCTGCCCGGCCGGGCACCGCTACGGGTCCCCGATGGGCTATCTCGACGTCTCCGTCGAGCAGTCGACCGACGCCGTCACCGAACAGACCTTCGCCAGTTTCGGCTACGAGTGGAACACCTTCGACGAGGTGCGCGACGAGGACGTGCGGTTCGCCGAGATCTACTTCCGGGACCTCGACATGAGCGCCCTGGCCGGCAAGGTCGGGATGGACGCCGGGTGCGGCAAGGGTCGCTTCACCCGCTTCCTGGCCCCCCACCTCGACGCCCTCGTGGCCCTCGACGGCTCCTCCGCCGTCGAGGCGGCGGTGCGCAACCTCGCCGAGTTCTCGAACGTCCTGGTGGTCAAGTCGGACCTGCGCTGCGCCCCGTTCGCCCCCGAGAGCTTCGACTTCATCTCCTGCCTGGGCGTGCTCCACCACCTCGACGATCCCCACGCCGGCTTCCGCGAGCTGGTCCGCCGCCTGGCCCCGGGCGGCACTCTCCTCACGTATATCTACAGCCGGCCCGATTCCTTCGGCGCCCGCAAGGCGGCCCTGGCGGCGTCGGCCGTCGTCCGCCGGTTGACGCTCCGACTCCCGCACCGCACCCTGAAGGTCTTCAGCGCCGTGGTGGCCGCCGCTCTCTACGTCGGATTCGTGGCGCCCGGACGCTTCGGGCAGCGACGGGGCATCGGGCGGCTGGCCGGCCTGCCCATGGACACGTACCGGGACAAGCCCTTCCGGAGCCTGGTTCTCGACACCTTCGACCGGCTCAGCGCTCCCGTCGAGCACCGGTACGTCTGGTCGGAGCTCGAGTGGTGGTTCACCGAGGCGGGGTTGAAGGTGGACGCCGCCCGCGACGAGGCCGGGTGGTTCGTCGTCGCCCACCGCCCCTGACGAGGCACCGCCGGGGGCGGGGAGCGGCCGTGCCGCTCACACCGTCCCGCCTGGTGATCCGGTCGTCGACCTCAAGATCGGCGCTGTCCGTGCCGATGGGCCTGGCCGGAGGAGTGCTTTGTCGCGACACGGATCATGAGGGGACAGCCGCGCCGCGGGCGCTCGTCGGTCGTCGGCGCGTTCGCCGCCGTCGTGGTCGCCGTCGTCGCCTCCTCCGTGGTGCTCCTGCCCCCGGCGTCGGCCGGGGCCCACCAGCCCACGGACTCCCCGGCGGCCCCGCCGCCGCCGGCCCCCCTGGGCCCGGGGGAGACGACGCTCACCTACTGCGACGACGGGGGGGTGGCCGAGACGCTCGACGTCTACGAGCCCGACCCCCTGCCCCCGGCCCCGGTGCCGGCCGTCGTCTACGTCCACGGCGGGGGGTGGGTCCAGGGTGACTCGTCCATCACCGCCGGTTCGCTCATCGGCCAGGTGGCAGCGGCCGTGGAGGCCAAGGGGTGGGTCTTCGTCTCGATCGACTACCGGTTGGCCCCCCGGTTCCGGTGGCCGGCCCAGATCGACGACGCCGCCTGCGCCGTCCGCTTCCTGCGGGCGGAGGCCTCCGCCCTGCACATCGACGGGCGCGCCGTGGGGGCCATCGGTGACAGCGCCGGGGGGCAGATCGTCTCGTTGCTGGGCCTGGCCGGTCGGGGGGCCGGCTTCGACACGGGGCCGTACGCCGGACAGTCGAGCGCCGTCCAGGCCGTCGTCGACCTCTACGGACCGGCCGACCTGACGACGGCGGACTGGGAGCACGCCCCCCTCATCCAGGTCTACGCCCCCCAGGCCTTCGGGACCATGCTCGGACCGGGGCCGGCGGGCTCGCCGGCCACCGCCGTTCTCCTGGCCGCCAGCCCCGTCACCTACATCGGGGCCCACGAGCCTCCCTTCCTCATCGTCCAGGGGGACGATGACACGGTGGTCCCCCCCGACCAGTCGGTGGACCTCGCCGCCGGGCTCCGGGCGGCGGGGAACTCGCCGACGCTGGTCATGGTCCGACACGCCGAGCACGGCCTCCTGCCGGTGCCTGGTGGGCCGGTGACACCCGGGATCCCGACGCTCGCCGGGCAGACGGCGGCTTTCCTGATCGGGCATCTACAGCCGTCGAGACCGCACTCCGCCGCCGGTCACGGCCCGCCGCCCCGGTAGGTCCGGCACCCCTGACGCGAAGGAGACCGGTCCCTGGGAACCGGTCTCACTTCTGCGGTCACCGCACCAGCCTCGGGCTCACCCGGGGATCGCCTCGGCGTGGCGCTGCGACGATACGGGAGTGTCTCGAGGGACGCAAGCGGTTTGTGGGGAGCCCGGGGGTCCTGGGGTCGACCCCCTCGACGAGGTCCCCACTCCGCTGGGCCCGACCCGACGTCGCGTCGGCTCCGCCGTCCGTGCCCGGAGCGGGATTCGAACCCGCACGCCCCGAAGGACAGGGGCTTTTGAGGCCCCCGCGTCTACCATTCCGCCATCCGGGCGGCACGGCCCGGGAGCCTACTGTGGCCGCCCATCGGGTCCCGGCGACCGGAACCCGGAGGAAACGGTGGGGCGGCCGAGCCGGCGGGGCCTACAATTGGGGCGATGCGCCGATCTCTCGTCGAACGGTCGCTCCGCGACGTCCACAACCGACTCGTGCGCGCCCGGCAGGAGCTCGCCGTCCTCGACGAGCAACTGCTCGTCTTCACCGACACCGCCGACGACGCCCGCATCCGGTCCCTCGTCTCGGAGACCCCCTTGGCCGGTCACGAATACGCCAGCGCCCAGCGCCACGCCGACGCCGCCCTGGGGGCCCGGGGCCGGATCCTCGCCACCATCGACGACCTCGAACGGCGCCAGGACGAGCTTCTCGGTCAGCTGGTGCCCGAACCGAGATAACCCCAACCGGGACCGACGCCCCGGTGGGGCGAGATTGCCAGGGCGGGAACGCCCCGGCCGGTACGGACCACCGACGACCATGCCGGGATACCGGCACCAGAAGGAGAAGCACTCGAGTATGGGCGCACGTGTCGTCATCGCCGAGGACGAGGCCATCATCCGGCTCGACTTGAAGGAGATCCTCGAGTCCGAGGGTTACGAAGTGGTGGGGGAGACGGGCCGGGGCGACGAGGCCGTCGACCTCGTGGCCGACCACGGTCCCGATCTGGCCATCCTGGACGTGAAGATGCCCGGGCTCGACGGCATCGAGGCGGCCCGCCGGATCACGGCCGACAAGAGGGTCGCCGTCCTCATCCTCACCGCCTTCAGCCAGCGCAATCTCATCGAAGACGCCCGCGACGCCGGCGTGTCCGCCTATCTGGTCAAGCCCTTCCAGAGAAGTGAACTGGTCCCCGCCATCGAGGTGGCGCTGGCCCGCTTCGAGGAGTTCCGGGCCATCGAGGAGGAGCACGCCCGACTGTCGGGGGAGGTGGCCACGCTGGAGGAGAAGCTCGAGACGCGACAGATCGTGGACCGGGCCAAGGGCGTCCTGATGGACAACCACTCCCTGGGAGAAGCCGAGGCGTTCTCCTTCATCCAGCGCACGGCCATGTCCCGCCGGGTCCCCATGCGGGAGATCGCCCAGGAGATCCTCGACGGGAAGCTGACGCCCTGACGGGCCCCGCACCGGGCCCTGTCGGTGAGGGGGCGTGCCATTAGCATCGACGCCGATGGCCGACGAAGGCCCCCTGTTCCTCCTCGACGGCAACTCGCTCGTGTTCCGGGCGTTCTTCGCCCTGCCCATCGATCTCGCCACCCGGTCGGGCCAGGTCACGAACGCCGTCTACGGGTTCACCTCGATGCTCGTGAACCTGATGCGCGACCACAACCCCAGCGGCATCGGCGTGGCCTTCGACCGGCCCGAGCCCACCTTCCGCGACGAGGTGATCGAGGACTACAAGGGCAACCGGCCCGAGACCCCGGACCTTCTGATCCCCCAGTTCTCCCTGGTCCGCGACGTCCTGGGCGCTCTCGGCCTGCGCACCCTGGAGGTGCCGGGGTACGAGGCGGACGACATCCTGGCCACGCTGGCCACCAGCGCGCGCGACGCCGGTCGCGACGTGGTCGTGGTGACCGGTGATCGTGACGCCTTCCAACTGGTGGAGGATCCCCACGTCAAGGTGATGTACACGCGCAAGGGGCTCTCCGACACCGTCGTCTACGACGAGGCGGGGATCGCCGAGCGTTACGGGGTGCCGGCCTCGTCCTACGCCGTTCTCGCCGCCCTGCGCGGCGACCCCTCGGACAACCTGGCCGGAGTGCCGGGGGTGGGGGAGAAGACGGCGGCCAAGCTGGTGTCGACCTACGGCGCCCTCGACGAGATCTTCGCCCACCTCGACGAGCTCACCCCCAAGCTGCGCCAGAACATGGTCGAGCACGAGGACCGGGTCCGACGCAACGCCAAGGTGATCCCCCTGGTCCGCGACGTCCCTCTCGGGCTGGGCCTCGACGACCTGGCTCTCCGCTCGTGGGACACGGAGGAGGTGAAGCGGGTCTTCGGCGAACTGGAGATGCCGACCTTGTGGCAGCGCCTGGCGCCGTTGATGGGCGACGACGACACGCCACTGCCGCGTTCGTCGGTCGGGGCTCAGGGCCCCGCCATCGACCTCTCGCAGGTGGCCACCGAGACCCCGGCCACCTCCTCCTCCGCCGCCGCCGCCCTCGCCGCGTTGGGCGACGTGGCCCTGGTGTCGTTGGCCCCGGTGTGGAGCGGTGATCCCGGTCGGTCACCCCTGGCCGGGCTGGCCGTGGCCGGAACCGCCGCCGCCGGGGCGCCGGAGAAGAAGGCGGCCGGTGGGAAGGCGGTGTGGATCGGGCCCGATCTGGTGACGACCCGCCCCGTCCTCGCCGCGCTGACCGCCCTCGTCGGTGCCGGTGGGAGGCCGGTGGCGGCCCACGCGGTGAAGGAGCTCATGCGCGTCCTTCTCCCCGACGGCGTCGACATCGTGGGCCTGGCCATGGACAGCGCCGTGGTGGCCTATCTCCTCGACCCGTCGTCGGGCCGCTACCGGCTGGAGGACGTCGTCGACGCCCATCTGGGGGTGGCTCTGGATCCCGGCGTGCAGGCCGCCGCGGCCGGCCAGCTCGATCTCGACGGCGACGCCCAGGAGGACGTCGCCAGCCAGGCCGCCCGCCGGGCGGTCGCCCTCGGAGCCCTGGTGGCGCCGCTGCGCCGGGCGTTGGACGACACCGGCCTGTCCCGGCTCCACGACGAGGTCGAGCGACCGCTCGTCCGCGTCCTGGCGCGCATGGAGGTGGCCGGCATCGGTGTCGACGCCGCCGAGCTGCGGCGGATCACCGACGAATTGGTGGCCGAGTGCGCCCGACTCGAGGCCGTGGTCCACGAGCAGGCGGGCGAGACGTTCAACGTCAACTCCACCCCCCAGTTGCGGGCCGTGCTCTACGACCGTCTCGGTCTGACACCGGGCCGGAAGACGAAGACCGGTTATTCGACCGACGCCCAGACCCTCGAGCGACTCCGGGACCAGCACCCGGTGGTGGAGACGCTCCTGCGCTACCGCGAGGTGGAGAAGCTCCGCTCCACCTACGGCGAGAGCCTCCTCGCCGAGGTGGGACCGGACGGGCGCATCCACGCCACTTTCCAGCAGACCGTGGCTCGCACCGGGAGGCTGTCGTCGGACCGGCCCAACCTGCACAACATCCCCGTCCGCACCGAGGAGGGACGCCGGTTGCGGCGCGCCTTCGTCCCCGCGCCGGGCCATCGCCTCCTGGTGGCCGACTACGACCAGATCGAGTTGCGCGTCATCGCCCATCTGGCCGCCGACCCGGGCCTGGTGGCCGCCTTCGCCGAGGGGCGTGACATCCACCGGGCCACGGCGGCGCGGGTGTTCGGCGTCCCCCCCGAAGAGGTGACGGGCGCCCAGCGCAACCGGGCCAAGATGGTCTCCTACGGGCTGGCCTACGGGATGGAGGCGTTCGGCCTGGCGCAACGTCTGGCCATCGAGACGAGCGAGGCCCAGGAGATCCTGGAGGCCTACTTCGACGCCTTCCCGTCGGTGCGGGCGTACATGGAGAGGACGGTGACCGAGGCGCGGTCCAAGGGCTACACCGAGACGCTCTTCGGGCGCCGCCGCTCGCTGCCCGACCTGCATTCGCCCAATCGGAGCCTCCGCATGGCGGCCGAGCGCCAGGCCATGAACGCCGGGATCCAGGGCCTCGCCGCCGACCTCTTCAAGGTGGCCCTGGTCCGGCTGGACACCGCCCTCGAGGAGCAGGGACTCGCCTCCCGGCTGGTGCTCCAGGTCCACGACGAGGTTCTCCTCGAGGTCCCGGTCACCGAGGAGGAGACGGCCATGGCCCTCGTGCCCGACGTCCTGGCCGGCGTGGCCGAGGCCGTCGACCTGGCCGTGCCCCTGAAGGTGACCAGCGCCTGGGGCTCCTCGTGGGCCGACGCCAAGGGATGACGGGACCGACCGGGGCGGCCCCAGGCTGATCAGCAGGGCTGTTTGGTAGGATTGACGGCTGGTCACCACCGGTGGCCCTCTGGCGCGCTCTCGACGCGCCGGTTGTCTCGATCCTGAAAGCGAGTTCCCCACTCCATGCCCGACGACGTCGCCGGTTCCGCCGGCGCTCTTGACCCGGCGGTCCCCGCCGCCCCGGTCGCCGGTGAGGTCCCCGGCGCCATCGCCCTCATGTCCAATGCCCCGATGGGCACCTTTGACGACGCCGGGACCTACATCCCCCGGGCCATCGTCGAGGACGACCTGGGCGGAACCTCCCTGGAGGACGCCATCGACGCCACCATCGTCGAGTTCGACGACGGCGACATCGTCGAGGGCACGGTGGTGAAGATCGACCGCGACGAGGTGCTGCTCGACATCGGATTCAAGTCCGAGGGCGTCATCCCCGTGCGCGAGCTGTCCATCCGCAACGACGTCGACCCCGAGGAGATCGTGAGCCTGGGGGAGCACCTCGAAGCGCTGGTCCTGCAGAAAGAGGACAAGGAGGGCAGGCTCGTCCTGTCCAAGAAGCGCGCCCAGTACGAGCGGGCCTGGGGGACGATCGAGAAGATCAAGAGTTCCGACGGGATCGTGAAGGGCCCCGTCATCGAGGTGGTGAAGGGCGGTCTCATAGTCGACATCGGGCTCCGGGGATTCCTCCCCGCCTCCCTCGTCGAGCTGCGCCGGGTCCGCGAGTTGCAGCCCTACGTGGGCCGGAGCATCGAAGCCAAGATCATCGAGCTCGACCGCAATCGCAACAACGTCGTCCTGTCGCGCCGGGCCTGGTTGGAAGAGACCCAGAAGGAGCAGCGGGGCGAGTTCCTGGTCAACCTGAAGCCGGGGGAGCGCCGTCGGGGCGTGGTGTCCTCGGTCGTCAACTTCGGAGCCTTCGTCGACCTCGGCGGCATGGACGGGCTCATCCACGTGTCGGAGCTCTCGTGGAAGCACGTCGACCACCCGTCGTCGGTGGTGTCGGTGGGCGACGAGGTCGACGTCGAGGTGCTCGACGTGGACCTCGACAAGGAGCGCATCAGCCTGTCGCTCAAGGCCACCCAGACAGACCCGTGGCAGGAATTCGCCAACTCCCATCAGGTGGGGGAGCTCGTCTACGGGCGGATCACCAAGCTCGTCCCCTTCGGCGCCTTCGTCCAGGTGGGCGACGGGATCGAGGGGTTGGTCCACATCTCCGAGATGGCCGGCCACCACGTCGATCTCCCCGAGCAGGTGGTGACGCCGGGCGAGGAGCTGTGGGTGAAGATCATCGACATCGACCTCCAACGCCGGCGCATCAGCCTGTCGATCAAGCAGGCGGCCGAAGGAGGCGAGGTGTCGGAGGAGTACCGCGAGGCCTTCGGCGAGCACGCCTACGACGAGCAGGGCAACTACATCGGCTTCGACTACGCCGCCACCGAGTTCACGCCCGAGACCGAGGCCCAGGCGGCATGGTCGGAGTACGTGGCCGAGCACGGGAGCCCCCCCGAGGGGACCGAGCTTCCCGCCGGTGTCGAGCGGCCGTCCGCCGTAACGGTGGACGGCCCCGCCGAGGCGGCGGCACCCGAGCCGGCCGCACCCGAGGTGGCGGTGCCGGCGGTGGTGGCCACCGCCGAACCGGCGGCCTCCACCGCCCCGGCGGACACCGAGCCGGCTCCCGCCGAGGGCTCCTAGACCTAGACGCCCCCACCGGGCGGGGACGCCCCCACCGGTGCCCCCACCACCACCGCCGGCTCCTCCGGACGCGACAGCGGGAAGTGGCAGGCCACGAAATGGTCGGGGCCGAGCGCCCGCATCTCGGGCTCCTCCTGCGAGCAGCGGTCCTGGGCGTACGGGCAGCGGGTCCGGAAGCGGCACCCCGAAGGGGGGTCGCTCGGGGACGGGAGCTCCCCCGCCAGAGGAGCGGTCCCATCGGCCCCCGCCGACGGATCGGGCTCGGGGATGGAGGCCAACAGGGCCGCCGTGTAGGGGTGGGCCGGGTGACGGTAGAGGGTGTCGGGCGGGGCCACCTCGCACAGCTTCCCCAGGTACATCACGGCCACGCGGTCACTG
This sequence comes from uncultured Acidimicrobiaceae bacterium, assembly GCA_963800065.1. GTDB lineage: Bacteria > Actinomycetota > Acidimicrobiia > Acidimicrobiales > UBA8190 > CAWJFJ01. The sequence goes on from CAWCZO010000008.1 coordinate 788,300, forward strand.
ACGTTCTTCACCACGGCCAGATCGTGGGCGATGAAGACCATGGTGAGTCCGTGGTCGCGCTTCAGGTCGTCGAGAAGGTTGAGGATCTGCGCCTGCACCGAGACGTCGAGGGCCGAGACCGGTTCGTCGCAGATGAGCAAGGTCGGATCCAGCATGAGGGCCCGGGCGATGCTTATCCGCTGGCACTGGCCGCCCGAGAATTCGATCGGTCGCCGGCCCCCGGCGTCGGTGGGGTTGATGCCGACGGACTCGAGGGTGGCGCGGGCCTTGGCCCGGCGCTCGTCGCGGGTCCCGATGCCCCAGATGGCCAGGGGCTCCATGACCGAGTCGAGAACACGCCGACGCGGATTCAGCGAGGAGATGGGGTCCTGGAAGACCATCTGGACCTTGGTCCGCGCCTGGCGCAGCTGGCGCGGACCGAGCGCGGTGAGCTCGGTGCCGGCGAAGCGGACCGATCCGGCGTCGGGCGAATGGACGAGGGCGACGGCCCGTCCCGTCGTGGACTTTCCACATCCCGATTCGCCCACCAGTCCCAGGGTCTCGCCGGCGGCCACGTCGAAGCTCACGTCGGAGACGGCCTGGATGCGACGTTGGCCCTTGCCGAACCCCACGACGAGGTGCTCGGCCCGCAGGAGCATGTCCTCGTCGCCGCGCAGCTGGGCCGTCCCGCTGCCGGCCATCAGGCGTGTCCCGCGGGCGCGGCGCCGTCCGTCGTGGCCGGGGCGCCGGTGGTCACGGTGACCGCCCCGGCCGGCACCGTTCCGGTGAAGGCCACGGCGGCGGGGACACCGGCGGCCACGTTCCGGGACAGGGCGTCGTCGCCTTCGGGCGACCCCACCGGGAACCAGCACGAGAAGAGGTGCCCGGCGCCGGCCGTGCGCGACGGGGGGCTCTCGACCCGGCAGCGGTCCTGGACGTAGGGGCAGCGGGGGGCGAAGGGACAGCCCGGGGGCAGGGCGGCCAGGTCGGGGGGCCGGCCCGGGATGGCCCGCAGCCGGGTGTGGCTGGCGTCGGTCAACCGGGGGATCGATCGCAGGAGGGCCTCGGTGTACGGCATCCGGGTGTGCGAGAAGAGGTCCTTGGTGGGGGCCTGCTCGACGATGCGTCCGGCGTACATGACGGCGATGTCGTCGGCGCGGTTGGCCACCACGCCGAGGTCGTGGGTGACGAGGATCATGCCCATCGACCTCTCGCGCTGCAACGTGGCCAGGAGGTCGAGGATCTGGGCCTGCAGGGTGACGTCGAGCCCGGTCGTCGGTTCGTCGGCCAGGACCAGCTTGGGTCCACAGGCCAGGGCTATGGCGATCATGACCCGCTGGCGCATGCCGCCCGAGAGCTCGTGCGGATAGTTCCTCATGCGCTGCTCGGGAGCGGGGATGCCGACGGAGGTGAGCAGGGTGACGGCCGTGTCGTGGGCGGCGCGGCGATCGAGACCGAGGCGGATGCGCAGGGACTCCGTCAGTTGACGGTCGACGCGCACGACCGGGTTGAGCGCCGTCATGGGGTCCTGGAAGACGACCGACATCTGGGTACCCCACACGTGGCGGAGCTGTTCGGGGCTGAGCGACATCAGTTCATGGCCGGCGAAGCGGACGGACCCCGACCGCTCCAGGTTGATGTTGGGGAGAAGGCCCATGATGGAACGGGTGAGGACGGTCTTGCCCGAGCCGGACTCACCGACGATGCCCAGGGTCTTGCCCCGGTTCAAGGTGAACGAGATCCCGTCGTTGGCCCGGACCAGTCCGCGTTCGGTACGGAAGGCCGTGTGGAGGTCCTGGACGTCGAGGAGCGGCTCCTCGAGCTCGGCGGCGTCGGGGAAGACCAGATGCGACGTCCGCCGCGGCCGGAGGATCACAGGTTCCCGGCGCGGACGTCGTAGCGCGAGCGCAGGCGGTCCGCCATGAGGTTGAGGGCGACGAGGAGGAGGAAGATGTAGATCGACGGCCACAGGGCGATGTACGGATTCAGGGAGAGGTTGTTGTTCTGGACGCCTTCGTTGATGATGTTGCCCAGTGATGCCGTCGGGAGGGTGATCGAGAGGCCGAGAAAGGCCAGGGAGCCCTCGAGGATGATGGCCACGGCCACGCCGATGAGGGCGAAGGACACCGCCGCCGGGATGACGTTCGGGAGGAGCTCGCGGACCAGGATCCGCCACGTGGTGGCGCCCATGGTGCGGGCGGCGACGACGAACTCGCGGTTGGCGAACGACAAGGTGGTGGCCCGGATGACCCGGAAGAGGCTCGGCGCGCCGGCCACGGCGAAGATGATGGTGAGCTTCAGCAGGGTGCGGGGCAGCCAGAAGGCCTCGATCACCAGAATGGCCAGCAGGGCGGGGAAGGCCAGGATGACGAGGGATCCGGCGTTGAGGACGGTGTCGATCCATCCGCCCCGGTAGCCGGCCAGCAGGCCCAGGCCCCCACCGGCCAGGAGGGCCAGGCCCACCGATGCGAACCCGATGACGAAGGACACGCGCGACCCGTAGATGATGCGCGAGAGCAGATCGCGCCCGAGTTCGTCGGTGCCGAGGAGATGGTGGAGGCTGGGGCCGATGTTGACGGCCGTGTAGTCCTGGAAGTTGGGGTTCTTGAGCGGGAGGACCGAGGCGAAGACGGCCAGCAGGATCATGACCGCCACCCAGGCGAAGCACACCCAGAAGACCGCCCCCAGGCCCGTCCGGGCCTCGACGGCGGAGACGGGTTCGGGCTGGGTCATGCCCTGAAGGGACTCGAAGTCCTCGATGTGCTCGACGGTGCCGGGGGCGAGTTCGGTGTCAGACACGACGGACCCTCGGGTCGAGGAAGGTGAAGAGTATGTCGACGCCGAAATTGATGACGACGTAGGCGATGGCGGCCACCAGGGCCATTCCCTGCACGACGAGATAGTCACGGGCGTTGATGGCCTGGATGAGCTGGAAGCCGATGCCGGGGAGCTGGAAGAGGATCTCCACCACGAAGGCACCGGTGAACAGCGAGCCGATGCTCAGCCCGGCGCCGGCCAGGAGGGCGAACGACGACGGTCGCAGGGCGTGGCGCAGCAGGATGTACGTGGTGGACAGCCCCTTGGCCCGGGCCATGGTGATGAAGTCCTCCTGCAGGGTGGCGATCATGTCGGCCCGCAGCAGCCGGTAGTAGATGGCCACCGATCCCACGGCCAGGGAGATCGACGGCAGGAGGACCGATTTGAGGTTCGGCCCGATCCCCTGGGAGAGGGGGTTGAACCCGGTGGCCGGGAAGATGTGGATCTTCACGGCCACGATGAGGACGAGGATCACGGCCACCACGAAGGTGGGGACGGCCAGCATGGCGTAGGTCGAGGTGGTGGCGATCCGGTCGAAGAGCCGGTTGGGTCGCAGGGCGGCCATCAGGGCCAGGGGGATGGCCACGATGAAGGCCATGATCTGCGAGACGATGATCAGCTCGAGGTCGATGGGAAATGCTTCGCCCACGGCATTGGCCACGGTCTGATGGGTCAGGAAGGAGATCCCCAGGTTGCCGTGGAAGACGTTGCTGATCCACGTCCAGTACTGGGCCGGCAGGGACTTGTTGAGGCCCAGCTGGCGCAGGAGGATGGCCCGGGCCTGGGCCGTGTCGTTCGGACCCAGGATGGAGTTGGTGGGATCACCGGGCAGGAGGTGGACGAGCAGGAAGGCGACGATGGAGATGAAGAAGATGATGACGATGAGCTGGATGACCCGGCCACCGATGTAGCGAGCCATGCCCGGGCCGTCCTCAGGCCTTCAACCAGATCTGGGTCGGGGTGAAGACGCCGCCGGCGAAGCCCTGGCCCCGGGTGCCGTCGGGCAGGATGGGGTTGGCGAAGTTCATCGTGGTGTCGTTGCCCGTGAGCGACCACGGGGCCCGCGACAGCCAGAGGTAGGGCAGGTCCTCGGCCAGCAACTTGTCCACCGTCTGGTACGCCTCGATGCGGGCCTCCCGTTGGGCGTGGGTGCGACCTTGTTGCAGCGCCACCTCGATACGGGGGTCCTTGTTGCGGGCGAAATTGAGGGCGAGGGGGGGATTGGCCGTGGTGGGACTGAGCCACACGTAATTGATGTCGGGGTCGGGGGCGCCGAATTGCTCGTCGGCTGCCGCCTGGAACTGGCCTCCGACCAGTTGGTCGATGTACTGGACCTGCGCCACCTCGCCGAGGGTCACCTTGAACCCGGCCAACTGCCACATGCTCTGGAGGGCCTGGATGATCTCTGCCTGCCGGGGGTCGGGGACATCGATCAGCGAGATGCTCAGGCTGCCTCCATGGGCGGGGGCGGCCTTGGCCACCAGCTGCTTGGCCTTGGCGGGGTTGTAGACCGGATAGCCGTTGTCCGCCGCCCGGTAGATGGATCCGGGGGGGAACAGCGACGTGTTGGCGGGGACCACCCCGTCATAGAACAGCTTGACGATCTCCTCCGGATCCGTGGCATAGGCCAGGGCCTGGCGCACGGTCAGGTCGTTCAGCGGTTCCTTGGAGACGTTGAGGCAGATGAAGTCCATGTCCGGCTGGCCGACGGTCTGGTGGATGTCGGTCACCTGCTGGAAGCTGGAATCGTGTTGCAGGTCGCGGATGGCGCCCGGGTCGTGCGAGACCATCAGGTCGATGGTGCCCGACTTCAACGAGAGCTCCCGCGATTCGTCGATCACGATGGGCCTGAACGTGACCGTGTCGAGATAGGGCAATCCGGGACGCCAGTAGTTGGGGTTCCGCTCCACGGTGAAATGGTCGTTCGGCTCCCAGGAGACGTACTTGAAGGGCCCCGTGCCTATGGGGACCTGCGAGTCGTTCTTGTCCAGCTGGGACAGGGCGATGACCGATCCGAGCTGGGTGGTGAGGTACGACGGGAAGGCCACCAGGGGCTCGTCGCAGTTGAACGTGACGCTCAGATCACCGGCCGACGTCACACTGCTGATGGGCGCCGCCGCCTGGGCGGTGAGGGCCGAGGTCTTGATGGCGCGGAAACCCTGGAGGACCACGTCGGCGGTGAGCGGCGACCCGTCGTGGAAGACCACGTTCGGGCGGAGTGTCACCGTCCACGCCGTCATGTCGGGATTGGGGACGACCGACGCCGCCAGGTGGGGACGGATGGACCCGTCGGCGGCCACCGCCGTCAGGGTGTCGTAGACGGCGTTGGCGTAGGTCAGCCCGGTGTTGTCCCAGTGGCTCTGGGCGGGGAGGAAACCGTCGATGTCGGAGCTCATGCCGATGATCACCGAGCCGCCGCGACGCGCTTTGGCCGTGCTCACCCCCGGCGTGGTGGTGGCACTGCTGGCGGTCGACGGACCGGAGGGACCGGAGGCCCCGCAGGCGGACAGCAGGACCGGGGCACCGGCGCCGGCCAGGGCCAGGCCGGCGGCCGAGGCTGCTCCCCGCCCGAGAAACGTCCTCCGGTCGTACCGATCAGCGGAGTCAGCCACATCTGCCCCCTCGGGTCGTCCCTTTGTGCCCGTTGCGGGCCGTTTCGACCGGCGCCGACGCGCCGGGCCTGCGACACCGGGTTCGTCCCGGTTCCCGTGGGCGCCGCCATGGTAGACGTCTCGCCCCCACCGCGGGCGGGCACCAGGTGGTTTCGTCGCCCTCCGCCGTCGGGGGCGCGGCCGGGACCCTCGGTACCATGCAGCGATGGACGGGACCCAGACGCCGGTCGCCACGGCCGACATCGCACCCGCCACCCCGGGTCCGTCGCCGGCCGCCGCCGAGGCAGGGGCCGATCGCCCGAGGGCGGGCCCGGAGTCGTCTCGACGCGCCGCGGTGTGGTGGTCGCTCCGGGTCTCGGTCGTTCCGTGGGCGGTGGCCCGCGTGGTGGTGGGTGTGGCCCTGGCCGTCGCCCGTCAGCTGGCCTCCGGTGACCACGTCTCGCCGGCCGCCGCCGCCCGTATCCATGAGGGCCTGCTCGGATGGGACGCCGGGTGGTACGAGTCCATCGCCCGCCAGGGCTACGCCGGGGCCGGTCACGCCTCGCTGCGCTTCTTTCCTCTCCTCCCCCTCCTGGCCCGCGGTCTGTCGGTTCTGCCCGGTGTGGGGGCGGGAGCGGCGGTGGTGGCGGTGGCCAACGCCTGCGCCCTGGCCGGAACGGCCGTCCTGGCGGCGCTGGTGCGCCACGAGACCGGCGACGACCGGATGGCCGGGCGCGCGGCCTGGTTGGTCTGCCTGGCCCCGGCGGCCTTCACCTTCGTCATGGGGTACGCCGAGGCGACTCTGCTCGTTCTCGCGGCCGGGATGTTCCTGGCGCTGCGGACGCGGCACTGGTGGTGGGCGGCGGTGCTGGGTGTGGCCGCCGGTCTCACCCGGCCGGTCGGCGCCCTCCTTCTCGTCCCCGCCGCCATCGAGGCATGGCGGGGCCTGCGATCGGCCGGCCGGGGCGAGCGGGTGGGCCGGTTGGCGGCCACGGCCGCGCCCGCCGTCGGTACGGGGGCGTTTCTCGGCTGGGTGGGCTGGCGCTACGGCGACGCCCTCACCCCACTGCGTCTCCAGGTGAGCCCGCATGCCCACGGCCACCTGGCCGATCCCCTCGTCACCCTGGCCCACGACGCCTCCTTCCTCGCCCATGGTCATCACCTGGGTGAAGGACTCCATCTCCCGTGGGTGCTGCTGGCCGTGGGCCTTCTGGTGGTGGCCTTCCGATCGTGGCCGGCCTCCTACGGGGCCTTCGCCGTGGCCGTGATGGCGGTGGCGTTGACCGGGAGCAACCTGGACTCCTTCGAGCGCTACGCCCTGTCGGCCTTCCCCCTCGTGCTGGCGGCGGTGACCCTGACCGCCGACGAGCGCCTGTTCCGGGTGGTCCTCGTGATCAGCGCCGTCGGCCTGGCCGGCTACGCCCTGCTGGCCTTCGCCAACCTCTACGTGCCGTAGTGGACGCGCCCGTGAGTGAGCCGACGGCCGGCGACATCCGTCGGGTCCTGCCCATCGTCATCGCCGGTGCCGCCGTCGGCGTGTCCAGCCTTCTCACCACCGTCCTCGTCGCCCGTCTGCTGACCAGTCGGGGCTACGGCGCCCTCATCGTCCTCATCGGTCTCTTCCTCGTCTTGTCGATGCCGGGGACGGCGCTCCTCGTGGCCGTCGTCCGTCGGATCACGGCCTGGGAGACCGAGGGGCACGGCGACCGGGTCCACGCCTGGGTGGTGCGCGTCCACCGCATCGGGGCGGCCGCCGTGGTCGTCCTGGCCCTGGCCATCTGGCTGGTCCGGGCCCCGCTGATCAGCGCCTTGTCCCTGCCCGGGCCCGGGGGGGTGGTCGAGATCCTCACGGCGGCCGGGATCTGGGTGTTGTTGTCCATCGACCGCGGCCTCCTCCAGGCCCGGCAGGACTACCGCAACCTGTCGATCAACCTCATCCTGGAGGCGGTCACCAAGACGGCCGGGACCATCGGGTTCGCCGCCGTCTGGGGTGTGACCGGCGCCGCCCTCGGCATCCTGGTGGCCGAGGTGATCACGGCCGTCCACGCCCGGGTCACGGCCATGGCGGCGCTGGGCCGTGTCCCCCAGGCGACGGCCGTCGGCGACGTGGCCGTCGTGGCCACCGAATGGATTCCCGCCGAGTCGAGTCACACGGCGCGCCATCTGGCCGCCGACATGGTCACGGCGCTGGTCAGCCTGGCCCTGTTGGCCGTTCTCCAGAATGCCGACGTGATCGGGTTCGACAGCCAGGCACCGCATCACTCCGGGTCGTACGCCGCCATATCGGTCCCGTCCAAGGCGCTCGTCTTCGGCGCTCTGGTGTTCGTCAATTACCTCCTGCCCGAATCGGCCATCCGGTGGCATCAGGGGTCGCACGCGTTGCGGCAGCTGGTGCACACCCTGCTGATCCTGGCGTTGCCGGCCGTCGTCCTGGTCGGGGTGGCGGCGGTGGCCCCCAAGACCCTTCTCGACGTGGTGTTCGGGGCCAAGCTGGCGGCGGCCGCCCCCGCCTTCTCCTCCCTGGCCCTGGCCATGGTCTTCCTGAGCGTGACCGTCGTGCTCACCGTCTATCTGCTCGGGGTGGGCTACCGGTGGGTGGTGCTCCTTCTGGCCCTGGGGACCGGCGCCCTCATCCTGTTCACCCTGCTGGCCCACGGGCGGTACGTGGCGACGACGCGCGCCGACCTCGCCGTCCAGGGCGCCCTGGCCCTGGCCACCGCTCTGGCCCTGGTGGCGGTGCACGTCCGGGCCGGCCGGGGATGGTCTCATACGGGGGGTGGTGACGCCGCCGCTGTCGGTACCGGGCCTCCCGGCGACGACTCGATAGACCCGGGCCCGGTGCCCGAGTCGGGATACCGTGGACCGGGCTGACCAAGGGGCATCGGACGTGACGGACGACGAAGGACGACGAGCGACCATCACGGAATCGATCTCTGGGGCGGACGTGGCCGCCGTGGCCCGTGATGTGACTGAGGAAGTGGGCCCCGTCCACCGGGCCGACCCGGTGGGGGACGGCGCCATCCGGCTGGACCAGGCCGTGGCCGCCGCCGGCAAGGTCGGCCTGGCCAGCATCCATCTCCTGGCCTGGCGGGATCTGGACGATCCCGAGGCCGGCGGGTCGGAGCTCCATGCCCACCGGATCGCCACCCTGTGGGCCCGGGCCGGCCTCGACGTCACCATGCGGACGTCGAGCGCGGCGGGCCACGATCCGATCACCCGCCGCAACGGCTACCGCGTGGTGCGCAAGTCGGGGCGCTACGCCGTCTTCCCCCGCAGTGCGCTGAGTGGTCTGGTGGGACGACGGGGGCGCCCCGACGGGCTGGTCGAGATCTGGAACGGGATGCCCTTCTTCTCACCGCTGTGGGCCCGGTGCCCGCGCATCGTCTTCCTCCACCACGTCCACGCCGAGATGTGGCAGATGGTGATGTCACGACGGCTCGCCCCCGTGGGCGCCTTCGTCGAGAGCCGGGTGGCGCCCCCCTTCTACCGCCGGAGCCGGATCGTCACCCTGTCGTCGTCCTCGCGCCAGGAGATCATCTCCATGTTGCGCCTCCCGGCCGACCACGTGAGCGTGGTGCCGCCCGGTGTCGATCAGCGCTTCACGCCGGGCGGGCAACGGTCGCCGGATCCTCTGGTGGTGGCCGTGGGACGCCTGGTGCCGGTAAAGCGCTTCGATGTCCTCGTCGACGCGCTCGTCTCCGTCCGCCGCAACGTCCCCGGGCTGCGGGCGCAGATCATCGGCGAGGGTTACGAACGTCCGCACCTCGAGGCGCGGATCCGGGCCGTCGGCGCCGGCGAATGGATCGAGCTGGTCGGCCGCCGTTCCGAGGACGAGCTCCTCGATGCCTACCGCCGGGCGTGGGTTCTGGTCTCGACGTCACAACGCGAAGGGTGGGGAATGACGATCACCGAGGCGGCGGCCTGCGAGACGCCGGCCGTCGTCACCCGCATCGCCGGCCACAGTGACGCCGTCGTCCACGGGGTCACCGGCATCCTCGTCGACAGGCCCGACCAATTCGGTGACGCCTTGGAGGCCGTCCTGCGCGACGAGACGCAGCGACGACGTCTGGGGCGCGCCGCCCATGAGCACGCCGGCCGGATGACGTGGGAGGCCACAGCGGCGGGGACGCTGGAAGCTCTCGTGAGCGAGGCCGAGGCCCGGCACTGACGGGCGACGGGGACCCCGTCCCGGGGGTTACGCCCCGCCTACCGGCGACTCTTCGACGGGCGACTCCTCGGCGGGCCACTCTGTCGACGCCGGCCCGTCGGGCGATGACTCTTCGGGCGATGACTCTACGGGCGGCGACTCTTCGGGCGGCGATGGCGCGTTGTCAGGACCGGCCGGCGGCGGTGCCGCGTCGTCGGGAGGGGTCGGCCTGCGGGAGGCACCCCGGGCGATCTCGACGATGGCGTCGGCGGCGAGCAGGACGACGGCCGTCCAGGCCAGGTTGCTGGCCGGCTCGAAGTTGATGGGCCATCCCCCCGGGGGGAAGTGGAACACCGACTGGTGGACGACGGTGTAGACGGCGGTGGCGGCCACCAGGCCCACGGCGGTGAGGGTGAGAAGGAAACGGAGATGGCGGACGAGGAGGATGACGAGGACGGCCCCCGCCACGGCCAGTCCGATACGGGGCCGGGTGAGGACGCCGGCGGCGATCCCTCCGGCCAGGACGGGCGCCACCGCGTAGGCCCACCACCGCGGCCGTCCCCGACGGGCCGAGAGGGGTGAGGTCAGCTCGGGAGGGTCGTCGCGCGCCCAGGAGCGGACAGGGGCGGGGGCGCCGACGGCGGCGGCGTGGGCGGCCCGGCGGCGGCGGAAGAAGATCGGCCGTCGCCAGCGATCGGGGAGAAGGGCCAGGATCAGGCAGAGGACGGCTCCGGCGGCGGACAGGGCCAGGGCCAGGTCCACGCGCCGCTGCGGGGTCCAGGTCAGCGTGACGTCGAAGGTCCCGTCGCGGAGGGCGCCCCCGAGGGTGGCGGGGTCGACGAGCCAGCCGTTGGCGAAGCCGTCCACCAGCTGTCCCGGTCCGAGGCTCCTGCCCCCCGAGGTGGTGGCCTGCCATCCCTTGTTCACGCTCTCGCCCAGCGTGAGCCAGAACGGACCACTGACCCCGGTGACGCGGAGGTGGAAGCTGGTGGCCGTCTGGGCCAGGACCGAGACGGCCGGTGCCGGGCCCGGGGTGGGGGCCGGGAGCGGTCCCGTGGAGGACTCCGCCTGGGCCCCGCCGCCGGGGGCGGAGTCGAGGACGAGCTGGTCGATGTCGAAGCCGGTGAGATGACCGGACGTGCTCTCGACCACGTGCGGGCCGGGGCCCAGGGTGATGCCGCCGGCGTCGGGACCGCAGGCCTGGATGCTCAGGGTGTCACCGTCCAGGGCGGCGGCGGTGGAACCGGTGATCCGTATGGAGACGGGTCGACCGTCGATGGTGAGGAGGTTCGACTGGCACAGCCCCGGCATGGCGGAAGGTGCCGCCGGCGAGTCCACCCCGGGGATACCCAGCTCGGCGATCCCCAGGGGAAGGGTGATGGGGCTGTGGGAGTAGTAGTTCTTGGTCTGTTCCACCCGGACGCCGGTGAAGGTGACCTGGATCTGGTCGCCGGTGAGGGCGGGGAAGGTGATCGGCACCGAGACGGTCGAGTTCTGGCGCCGGCCGTCGGTGATGGGGGGGAGGGTGACATGGTCGGAGCCGTTCTCGGTGGCGATGGTGAGGCTGGTGGGAACCGAGTGGTGACCGTCGGCCACCACCTGGAGATCGAGATGGTCGAAGGTGATCGGGCTGGGCACGTGGACCTGGATCCATTCACCGACCTGGGGCCCGAATCCGGGGGACCACATCGTCTGGGAGTTCCCGTCGAGGGCCGCTGACGCCGTGTCGTGGAGGTCGCCGGGGAGCCGACCGAGGGAGTAGGCGACGACGCCGCTGCCGGTGGCGCCGGGCCGGCCCACCAGGGTGTCGATGGTGGCGTCGGGTATGAGGGTGTTGACGGTGGCCGATCCCGTGAGGGTGAAGGTCCGCGCCGTGGGCAGCGTGAAATGGCGGCTCAATGTGGGTTCCAAGTCCGAGAGGGGGGGGATCGGCGCCACCCGCTCACGGGTCATGACGATGGTCACGCGGTGGAAGAGCGAGCCGGCGCCGGCTGCGTCGAGAAGGTCCTCGGGCATGTCGACGACCTCGTGCTCCTGGACGCCGCCCACCTCGACCTCGGCCAGGCCGACAGGGGACGCGTTCTGGATCACCGTCGGGCTGGCGCCGACCAGGTTGGTGTCGTCGATGGTGATACGCAGCGTCGTGAAGGTCCGGGTGGGGAAGGCGATGGTCTGCCCGGCGGCGGTCCGTGACCCCGGTCCCAGGGCGACCGTCACGGGGGAATGGCCGTCGAAGGTCAGCGTGACCTTGGTGATCCACTGGTTGTTGACCCCCGAGAGTGGTTGGACGAGGGTGACGTTGTCGGTGGTGAGGGGGCCGGTGAGTGCGACCTGCCACCACTGGTGGACCGGCACCGAGAAGGCTCCCGTCTCCCAGGCCGTGTCGAGGTTGCCGTCGAGGGCCTGGGAGGGTCGGACCTCGGGGAGGTAGTCGTCGACGTTGCCGTAGGACGAGGCGGTGATGGCGTCCACACCCTGCAGGGCCACCGTCGTCTGGGCGTCGGCCGGCGCCCCCGGGAAGAGGTCGAGGGGCGCGTTGTTGGGATCGGTGGGTTGGGGTTGTGCCTTGGTCAGGGTCTCCCCGGCGTTGCCCAGAATGGTGTTCCACCGGAAGGCCTCTTTGCGGTTGCTGTCGGTGACCACCAGGGTGGCGTTGCCGGCCAGCGCCTGCGCCTCGGCCTTGGGATGGGTGTCGAGGGTGCCGGCGTAGAGGATGGCCGAGTCCGTGTTCAGCAAACCGGCCGACGCCGCCTCGTCCAGCCCCACCCCGTCGCCGTCCACCACGAGCTCGCCCGACGTCGACTCGGCGCGGACGATGGGCCGGGGATCGGCCACCGACATCACCTGCACCGGCGCCGGCCAGGGCTGATCGGGGGAGGTGGCCAGGGCCTCCTCGTCGGTGAGGGGGATCTGGCTGATGTCGGGCCGGGGTGACCCGTAGCCCACGGGGGCGGACAGTCCCGGCGGGGTGGGGGAGAGCGCCTGGGCCATCGTGAGCGGACGGGGCGAGTTGTAGCGCTCGTAGGCCAGGTCGTTCTGGACGAGGAGGTCGCCGACACTCATCAACCGGGCCAGCGGGGCGATGGCGTCGGGGTCGACGATGCCGTTCTGCATGGGGTTGTCCAGTCCGTAGAGCAGGTCGTAGGAGGCCAGCGATCCCAAGGCCTGCTGTTCGCGGGTGACGAAGGGACGCGTCAGGAGGCCGGGCCAGATCGGGTCGATGTAGTCGCCGTAGCGGTAGGCGGCGAAGTTCTCCCCGGGGATGGCCAGGACCCGCGTCCCCTGATGCTCGGCGTTGAGGGCGTCGGCGGCCTGGGTGACGTAGGAGGGGGGGCGGGCGGGGATGGTGAAGTGGTCGGCCACCGTCGTCCCGTTGAACACCGGCGGGTCGGCGGCGATGACGACGCCGCCGGCCACCACGGCGGCCAGGATCCCCACCAGCCAGGCCCGTCGCCACAGGGCGGTGACCCCGGCCCCGGCCAGCATGGCCAGACCGAGGATCACCGTCGGTGTGGCCCGGTCCGTGGACCGCAGCGCCAGCCCCGCTTCGGTCCGGGTCATGAAGGCCTTGATGGCCCGCGAGACGAGAGAGCCCCCCGAGGCGTACGGGTGGGAGCCGACGGCCAGGACGATCCCCACCACGACGAGGAGGACGAAGTAGGCGCGGGCCCGCCAGCGGACGATCATGGCGGCGATGAAGGCGACCAGGGGGACGGCGAAGCTGAGGGCGATGAGCCAGAGCTGCTGGGTGAACTGGATCGAGGTCGAGACCCACTGGCCGAGCTCGTCGCCGTCGTAGAAGTACCAGTAGCCGAGGCCCCGCAGCACCTCCGAGGCCAGGGACGTGGCCGCCACCGTGGGGACGGTCTCGGTGTACTTGAGGATGTTGAGCCCGTACCCCCCTTCGACGGCCAGGGCCGCCACCCACCACAACGAGACCAGGAGAGTGAGCACGGCGATCCGCCAGGCCGCCGCCCACGCGTCGCGCCACCGGCTCTCCCGGGTGACGAGGACGGCGTAGGGGAGCCACAACGCCGGGGCCAGTCCGGCGTAGATGGCCGAGCTGGCGTTGATGCTGCTCACGCTCAGCCAGACCAGGGCGAAGAGGGCGGGGTAGCGCCAGCCCCTGGTCCGCACCGATCGCGCCGCCAGGGAGATCAGCCAGGGGAGCGCGGCGTAGGGCAGGAGGATGACCGAGATCCGGCCCACGTACTGGAGGAAATAGGGCGAGAGCATGAAGGCCAGGGCGGCCACCAGGCGGCCGGGGCCGTGGACGCCCATGGTCCGGCACAGCGCCAGGACGCCGGTTCCGGCCACGAAGAGGATGGCCCCCACCCAGAGGCGCTCGCCCACCCACAGGGGGATGCCGAGGGCGTGGACCGCCCAGAAGAAGGGTCCCATCGGCCAGAGGTAGCCGATCTGCTCGTGGGTGACCGTCCCCAGGCCGTTGGTGGGGTCCCACATGGAGACCGACTGACGCAGGAACCTCCCGGGGTCGAGGTAGAGGAAGCTCTTCGTGTCGGCATCGACCACCCCGGGCTGGGCCAGCAGCTGCGGGATGAAGGCCAACCCGGCCACCGCCAGATGCAGGGCCCACGAACCCGCCGGCGAGACCCGGGCCCGGACCCACCCGCCCCGGCCACCGTCGTCGCCCGCGGCGTCGGGCTCCGGTACCGGCCCCGGGACCGGCTCGATGTCCGGCTCCGGCGCGGGCGTCTCGACCGTCAGGCTCAACGATGGGTCCTCTCCGGGCGGGCGTCGTCCGCCGACGGTGGCACCGCCCCGGGTTCGATGATCGCCGGTAGTGTACGTGGGCCGTAGAACCCCCATTGGGCACTGAAAGAGAGGGCCGGTGGCCAAACTGACGGGCGAGCGTCCACTCGTCGGGATCACGCCGGACTCTCTCCTGGCCCTGCATTCGGCCGGCTACCGGGCCGTCCGGGAGCGTCTGGGCCCCGGTCGGATGCTCGACGTGGGATGCGGCGAGGGCTTCGAGACGGCCCGCTTCGCCGGGACCGACCGCTCCGTGATCGGGGTCGACTACAGCTTCGAGGCGGCGGTGGACGCCACCGCCCGCTACGGCGCCGACGGCCTGCGGGTGGCCCAGTGCGACGCCCGCCGCCTGTCGCTCGGGACGGGCACCTTCGACTGGGTGTGCTCGTCGCACCTCATCGAGCACTTCCCCGACGCCGAGATGCACGCCGCCGAGCTGGCCCGGGTGCTGTCGCCCCAGGGGAAGGCCTTCGTCATCACCCCCAACGCCCCGGCCGACTTCGAGAACCCCTTCCACATCCGCCTCTTCCGTCGAGACGAGCTGGTCTCGGTGCTCGAGCGCTCGTTCGACGACGTCTGGGTGGGCGGGATCGACGCCGTCCCCCGCGTGAAGGACGACTTCCGCCTCCGCCGCGAGAAGGCGGCCAAGGTGCTCCGGCTCGACGTGTTCGACATCCGGCACCGGATCCCGCACTCGTGGTACGTCGGGGCCTACACCCGGGCCCTCCCCCTGGCCTACCGCTTCATGGCCCGGTCCGACACCGGCGGCGGAACCGGCATCACCGACGACGACTTCTTCGTGACCGACGAGGTCGACGAGACCACCCTCGTCCTGTTGGCCGTGGCCGGCAAGCCGCGTCGCCCCTCTCCGTGACGTCGCCGGCGGGCCGGTGGGGCGGATGAACCCGGTGGCGTGATGGGCCCGTGCTCGCCGTCGGCCTGACGGGAGGGATGGGGTCGGGGAAGTCGACGGTGGCCGACCTCATGGTGGACAGGGGCGCCGTCCTGATCGACGCCGACCGCATCGCCCGTGAGGTCGTGGCCCCCGACGGGCCCGCCTTCGAACCGCTCGTCGAGCGTTTCGGCCGGGGGATCCTGACGCCCGAGGGCACCCTCGACCGGGCCGCCCTGGCGGCCATGGTCTTCCCCGATCCCGAGGCCGTGGCCGCCCTGAACGCCATCACCCATCCCGCCATCAGCGCCGTGATGGCGCAGCGCCGGGCGGCCGAGGAGGCGACGGACCACATCGTCGTCCTGGACGTGCCCCTCCTCGTCCCCGCCCACCGCGACCTCCTCGGCCTCCGGGTCGTGGTCGTGGTGGACTGCCCCGCCGACGTGGCCCTCGAGCGCCTGGTCGGGCAACGGGGTTTCACCAGGGCCGACGCCGAGGCCCGGATGGCCGCCCAGCCCGGCCGCGACGAGCGCCGGAAGGGAGCCGACTTCGTCATCGACAACGCCTCGGACCGCGCCCGTCTCGAGGCCGAGGTCGACCGGGTCTGGCGGGCGCTGGAGGATCTGGGGCTTGCCCCGGGGGCGGCGCCGGGGGCGTAGGGCCCGGGAGGGAGCGACACAGCCCCCCGGTACGATCGGGGCGTGCCCCGCCTCGAGGTCGTCTCCCCGCTGCGCCCGGCGGGCGATCAGCCCGTGGCCATCGCCTCGTTGGCCGAGGGGATCAACCGGGGCGACCGGTACCAGACCCTCCTGGGGATCACCGGGAGCGGAAAGACGGCCACCATGGCCTGGACGATCGAGGCGGTGCAGAGGCCCACCCTGATCATCGAGCCCAACAAGTCCCTGGCCGCCCAGCTGTCGGCCGAGATGCGCGAGCTGTTCCCCAACAACCGGGTCGAGTACTTCGTCTCCTACTACGACTACTACCAGCCCGAGGCCTATCTCCCCACTTCGGACACCTTCATCGAGAAGGACTCGTCGATCAACGACGAGATCGACCGCCTCCGGCACGCCACCACCTCGAGCCTCCTGCTCCGGCGCGACGTCGTCGTGGTGGCCTCGGTGTCGTGCATCTACGGACTGGGGTCACCCGACGAGTACCGCAGCCGCATCCTCGTTCTCAAGCCCGGTGACACGGTGGACCAACGGGGCCTGCTCCGGAGGCTGGTGGACCTGCACTACGACCGGAACGACACCGTCCTCGGACGGGGCCGCTTCCGCGTGCGGGGCGACACCATCGAGCTCCACCCCGCCTATGAGCAGGAGGCCGTCCGTATCGAGCTCTTCGGGGACACGGTGGAGAGGATCCGTCAGTTCGACGCCCTCACCGGCGACCTGGGCGACGACCTCGAGGAGCTGGTGGTGTTCGCCGCCACCCACTACGTGGCCGGCGACGAGACGACGCGGCGCGCCGTGGAGTCGATCGAGGTCGAGCTGCGCCAGCGGCTGGCCGAGCTGCAGTCCGAGAACAAGCTCCTCGAGGCCCAGCGGTTGCGCCTGCGGACCGAGCACGATCTCGAGATGCTGGCCGAGGTCGGCGTGGTGAACGGGATCGAGAATTACAGCCGGCACCTCGACGGTCGGAAGGCGGGGGAGCCGCCCCACACCCTGCTCGACTTCTTCCCCGAGGACTTCCTCACGGTGATCGACGAGAGCCACGTGGCCGTCCCCCAGATCCACGGGCAGTACGAGGGTGACCGGTCGCGTAAGGCCACCCTCGTCGAACACGGTTTCCGCCTCCCCTCGGCGCTCGACAACCGCCCCCTCACCTTCGACGAGTTCTCCGACCGCGTGGGCCAGGTGATCTTCCTCTCGGCCACCCCCGGGGCCTACGAGATCGGCGTGTCGACCCAGGTGGCCGAGCAGGTCATCCGACCGACCGGTCTCGTGGACCCCGAGGTGGTGATCGTCCCCACCACCGGGCAGATCGACGACCTGCTCGAACGGATCAAGGTGACGGCCGGGCGGGGGGGACGGGTCCTGGTGACCACCCTGACCAAGAAGATGGCCGAGGATCTCACCGACTATCTGCTCGAGCTCGGGGTCCGGGTGCGCTACCTCCATTCCGACGTGGACACGATCACCCGGATCGAGCTCCTCCGTGACCTCCGTCTGGGGGAGTTCGACGTGCTGGTGGGGATCAACCTCCTGCGCGAGGGTCTCGACCTCCCCGAGGTGCAGCTGGTGGCCATCCTCGACGCCGACAAGACCGGTTTCCTGCGCTCGGCGTCCTCGTTGATCCAGACGATGGGCCGCGCCGCCCGAAACGTGGAGGGGAACGTCGTGCTCTACGCCGACACGATCACCGACGCCATGCGGACGGCCATCGGCGAGACCCAGCGCCGGCGGGCGCTGCAACAGGCCTACAACGCCGAGCACGACATCAACCCCACCACCGTGCGCAAGGCGGTGACCGACATCCTGGCCCGCCTGCGTCCGGCCGACGACTCCTCCACCCGGCGGGGCAACAGCCGTGACCAGGGCGGTCGAGCGGCGGCCAACGGCCGGCCCCGGCGGATGTCCGGTCACACCGGTGTGCCCGGGCGGGGAGCTCCGGTCCGTTCGGCACCGCGGCGGGGCCCGGGGAGCGGTGAGGCCGACGATCTCCTGGGTGAGCTGGCCGGGCTTCCGACGACCGAGCTCGCCTCGCTCGTCCTGCGGCTCGAGGAGGAGATGAAGACGGCGGCGGTGGAGCTGCGTTACGAGGAGGCGGCCCTGCTGCGCGACGAGATCGCCGATCTCCGTCTGGCCCTGGCCGAGGAGGCCGAAGGCACCCCCAACCCCGCCTTGATCCCGTGACGACGCCGGTAACCTCGACGTAATGGCGGACCGTCTGGTGGTGCGGGGCGCGCGCGAGCACAACCTGCGCGACGTATCGATCGATCTGCCGCGCGACCGGCTCATCGTCTTCACGGGGTTGTCGGGATCGGGCAAGTCGTCCCTGGCCTTCGACACCATCTACGCCGAGGGCCAGCGCCGGTACGTGGAGTCCCTGTCGTCCTACGCCCGGCAGTTCCTGGGGCAGATGGACAAGCCCGATGTGGATTTCATCGAGGGCCTGTCACCGGCCATCTCGATCGACCAGAAGTCGGCCAGCCGCAACCCCCGGTCCACGGTGGGGACCGTCACCGAGATCTACGACTACCTCCGCCTTCTCTACGCCCGTGTGGGCCGGCCCCACTGCCCGGTGTGCGGCCGCCCCCTGGTGCGGCAGACGCCGCAGCAGATCGTCGACCGCGTGCTGGACCTGCCCGAGGGGGCTCGCTTCCAGGTTCTGGCGCCGCTGGTCCGGGGTCGGAAGGGCGAATACGACGCCCTCCTCGACGAGATGGCCAACCAGGGTTTCGCCCGGGCCCGGGTCGACGGCGAGGTGGTGGAGCTGAGCGAGCGCGGCAACGTGAACCTGGCCCGGTACGAGCAGCACACCATCGAGGTGATCGTGGACCGGCTGGTGCGGCGGGACGGCATCCGCCAGCGACTCACCGAATCGATGGAGACGGCGCTGCGGCTGGCCGGGGGCATCGCCGAGATCGGCGTCATCCAGGAGGACGGGACCGAAGAGCTCCTGACGTTCTCCGAGCACCTGGCCTGCACCTTCGACGACCTCTCCTTCGAGGAGCCCGAGCCCCGGAACTTCTCCTTCAACTCCCCTTACGGGGCCTGCCCCACCTGTGACGGCCTGGGGACCCAATTCGAGGTTGATCCCGAGCTCGTCGTCCCCGATCGCACCAAGTCCCTGGCCGCCGGTGCCCTCACCCCGTGGGCCGGCGGGCGCAGTCGGTGGTTCGACCGGATGCTCGAAGCCATCGCCGACGAGCACGGATTCTCGGTGAAGACCCGTTGGGACAAGCTCCGCAAGGCGGACCAGAAGATCGTCCTCTACGGCTCCGGGGCCAAGAAGGTCCAGCTCCGGTACCGCAACCGCCAGGGACGGTCTCGCTCCTTCGTCACCCACTACGAGGGCGTCGTCCCCTGGTTGCAGCGACGTCATGCGGAGTCGGATTCCGAGGGCATGCGGGAGTGGACCGAGACCTTCATGCGCGAGGTGCCGTGCTCCGCCTGCGGTGGGGCCCGTCTGAAGCCGGAGTCGTTGGCCGTCACCATCGGTGGGCGCAACATCCACGAGCTCTGCAGCTTGTCGATCACCGCCGCATCGGCCGAGGTGGATGCCCTGGAGCTGACCGAACGTGACCATCTGATCGCCGATCGGGTGCTCCGGGAGGTGCAGGTGCGCCTGCGCTTCCTCCTCGACGTCGGTCTCGACTACCTCTCCATGACCCGGGGCACGGCCACCCTGTCGGGGGGCGAGGGCCAGCGCATCCGCCTGGCCAGCCAGATCGGGTCGGGACTGGTCGGTGTCCTCTACGTCCTGGACGAGCCCTCAATCGGTCTGCACCAGCGCGACAACAAGCGGTTGCTCGAGACCCTGGTCCGGCTCCGTGATCTGGGCAACACGGTGATCGTGGTGGAGCACGACGAGGAGACCATCAGGGCCGCCGACCATGTCGTCGACATCGGTCCCGGCGCCGGTGAGCACGGGGGCGCCGTCGTCTACAGCGGAGACGTCCCCGGTCTCTTGCGCTGCGCCGACTCCATCACCGGCCAGTACCTGACGGGGAAGCGGTCCATACCCGTTCCGACGCAGCGGCGTCGCAGTTCCGGCGACCAGTTGGTGGTGCGCGGGGCCCGGGAGCACAACCTCCACGACATCGACGTGGCCTTCCCCCTGGGGTGCCTGGTGGCCGTCACCGGCGTCTCCGGCTCGGGGAAGTCCACCCTGGTGAACGACATCCTGCTGTCGTCGCTCCTGGGTCAGGTCAACCGGGCCCGTACCACTCCGGGTCTGCACCGGACCATCGACGGGGTGAAGGCCGTCGACAAGGTGGTGGCCATCGACCAGTCGCCCATCGGCCGGACGCCGCGGTCGAACGCGGCGACGTACACCGGTCTCTTCGATCACGTCCGGAAACTCTTCAGCCAGACGTCCGAAGCCAAGGTCAGGGGCTATCTACCCGGTCGGTTCTCGTTCAACGTCCGCGGTGGGCGCTGTGAGGGCTGCGCCGGCGACGGGACCATCAAGATCGAGATGCACTTCCTGCCCGACGTCTACGTCCCGTGCGAGGTCTGCGGAGGGGCCCGGTACAACCGCGAGACGCTCGAGGTCATGTTCAAGGGCCAGACCATCGCCGACGTCCTCAACATGTCGTGCGAGGAGGCGCTGGGCTTCTTCGCCAACCAACCCACCATCGCCCGCCACCTGCAGACGCTGGTCGATGTCGGTCTGGGTTACATCCGGCTGGGCCAACCGGCGCCGACGCTGTCCGGTGGTGAGGCCCAGCGCGTGAAGCTCTCCGCCGAGCTGTCGCGTCGGCCCACCGGCCAGACCCTGTACGTCCTCGACGAACCGACCACCGGACTGCACTTCGACGACGTCCGGAAGCTCCTCGAAGTCCTCTCCCGCCTGGTCGACCACGGCAACACGGTGATCGTCATCGAGCACAACCTGGACGTGATCAAGACGGCCGACTGGATCGTCGACCTGGGCCCCGAGGGAGGCGAGCGCGGCGGGGAGGTGGTGGCCGAGGGGACACCGGAGGATGTGGCGGCCACGCCCGGCAGCTACACCGGTGAGGTCCTGATCCCCGTCCTGGCCCCCGCCGGCCGACGTGGTGGGGCCCGGACGAGGGCGTCGTCGGTCCGGCCCGTCAAGCGGCGGCCGACCGGTCCGGCGCCGGCGGCCGGCGCCCGTGTCAACGGCAGCGGCGGTGCGAGGGTCCGGGCCACGAAGGCGGCGGCGGCCAAGATCCCGGGCCCGAAGGGGGCCGCCCCCCGGAAGAAGGCCTCCGTCAGGTGATGGCCAGCATGCGCTCGAGGGCCACCCGGGCGTCGGCGGCGGTGTCGGCGTCCACCGTGATGCGGTTCACGACGACCCCGTCGACGAGGTTCTCGAGCACCCAGCAGAGATGGGCGGCGTCGATCCGGAACATGGTCGAGCACGGGCATACCAGGGGATCGAGAGAGACCACAGTCTTGTCGGGGTGCTCGTCGTCGAGGCGCTTGACGAGGTGAATCTCGGTCCCCACCCCGATCACCGATCCGGACGGGGCGGCGTCGACGGCCCGGATGATGGCGTCGGTGGATCCCACCTCGTCGGCCATCTCGACCACGTCGTGGGCGCACTCGGGGTGGATGAGGACGATCCCGCCGGGGTGACCGGCCCGGAAGGCGGTCACGTGCTGGGGGCGGAAGCGCTGATGGACCGAGCAGTGGCCCTTCCACAAGAGCAGGGTGGCCTCCTTCACGTCGGCCTCCTCCAGGCCCCCCCGCTCCAGGCGTGGATTCCAGACCCGCATGTCACCGTCGCCGTAGCCCAGCTGGAAACCGGTGTTGCGGCCCAGGTGCTGGTCGGGGAAGAAGAGGACCTTGTCGCCGCGCCCCCCGGCCCCGTCCGGCGGTGAGAGGGCCCACGAGAGGACGGCGCCGGCGTTCGACGACGTGCAGACGGCCCCCCCGTGGCGGCCCACGAAGGCCTTCAGGTCGGCCGAGGAGTTCATGTAGGTGACGGGCACGATCCTCTCCACGTCGGTCACCTCGGCCAGCGTCTCCCAGGCCTCCTCCACGGCGTCGAGGTCGGCCATGTCGGCCATCGAGCATCCGGCGTTCAGGTCGGGGAGCAGGACCTGCTGGTGGTCCCCGGTGAGGATGTCGGCCGACTCGGCCATGAAGTGGACGCCGCAGAAGACCACGTAGTCGGCGTCGTGGCGCTCGGCGGCCAGACGTGACAGGCCGAAGGAATCGCCCCGGGCGTCGGCCCAGACCATGACCTCGTCGCGCTGGTAGTGGTGACCGAGGATCAGCAGGCGCCGGTCCAGGGTGGCCTTGGCCGCCCCGATCCGGTCGGACAGCTGGGCCGGTGACGCGTCGGAATAGCGCTCGGGAAGCGCATGCTGCAGACGGAGCATGGTCGAACCCCCTTCGGGGAGCACTCCGATAACGGCCGGCGGGGACAGCCTGGTCGCCCATCCGCGGGTATGTCGGCCTCGGAGCGTTATGTACGCCGGGATACCAGGCCGGCGCTGGGCCACAGTTTATCGGGCCGGAGGGGTGGGCAGGGCCTGGACGGCGGTCACCGGGGGGGCGGCCGTTGCGGCACAGTGGGAGCGTGCGCGACCGGCCCCCCCCGAGCCAGATCCCCGACGGACCGGGGTCCTACCAATTCCGGGACGCCGACGGGCGCGTCCTCTACGTGGGCAAGGCGAAGTCCCTGCGCAGCCGCCTGTCCAACTACTTCGCCGATCCGGCCACCCTGCCCCCCCGGACGGCGCAGATGGTGGCGGCCGCCGACCGTGTCGAGTGGATCCAGGTGGCCAACGAGGTCGAGGCCATCATGCTCGAGTACTCCCTCATCAAGGAGCACCGGCCCCGCTTCAACATCCGGCTGGTCGACGACAAGAGCTACCCGTGGTTGGCCGTCACCCTCCCCGACACGTGGCCCCGGGCCGCCGTGGTGCGGGGTCGTCGCCGTCCGGGGATCCGTTACTTCGGTCCCTACGCCCACGTGGGGGCGCTGCGCGACACCCTCGACCTGCTCCTGCGGACGTTCCCCGTCCGGTCGTGCTCGGACTCCAAGCTCGAGCGGCACATCAAGCTGGGCAAGCCCTGTCTGATGTACCACATCGAGCGGTGCAGCGGTCCGTGCATCGGCGCCGTGGAGCGCCACGAGTACGACGGCCTGGTCGAGGACGTGATGAGCTTCTTCGCCGGCGCCACCGAGGAGGTCGAGAGCCGCCTCACCCGCCAGCGCGACGAAGCGGCCGCCGTCCTCGACTTCGAGTGCGCGGCGCGACGACGCGATCAGCTGACCACTTTGCAGATGGCCGTCGAACGGCAACAGATCGTCACCGAACGGCCCGAGGATCTCGACGTCATCGGTATCCAGGACGAACCGCTCGAGGCGGCCGTCTGCGTGTTCCATGTCCGTCGGGGCCGCATGGTGGGGCGGCGGGCCTTCATCATCGACAAGGTGGAGGATCTGAGCCTGCCCCAGTTGGTGGGACGGGTCCTCGAGCAGCTCTACGGCGACGCCGAGCCACCGACGGCACCACCGGCCCGGCGCCGGCGGTCGCCGCCCGGGACCGACGGGAGCGGGTGGACGTCGGGGGCCGGCGAGGCCATGTGGGGAACCGACGGGTCGGCCGATCCCGGCGTTCCCCGCCAGGTCCTGGTACCGGAGCTCCCCGACGACACCGAGGCCTACAGCGCCTTCCTGGCCAGTCGCCGCGGTGCCCCGGTGGCGTTGCGGGTCCCCCAGCGCGGCGGCAAGCGCAGCCTCATGGAGACGGTGGTCCGCAACGCCGGCGAAGAGCTGGTCCGCCACCGGCTGCGGCGCGCCTCGGACTACGACAGCCGGGTCAAGGCCCTGGAGGCGCTCCAGTCGGCGCTGGACCTGCCCGCCGCCCCGTTGCGGATCGAGTGCTACGACATGAGTCACATCCAGGGGACGGCCTACGTCGGGTCCATGGTCGTCCTGGAGGACGGCCTGCCCCGGCCCGCGCACTACCGCCGCTTCCGGGTCCGCGACGTTCCCGGCAACGACGACTACGCCGCCATGGAGGAGGTCCTGACCCGCCGGCTCACCGCCCTCCTGGAGGAACGTGACCGCAACGCCGACGGGACGTCCGGGCGCAAGCGCTTCGCCTACCCGCCCCAGCTGATCCTGCTCGACGGGGGAAAGGGACAGCTGGGGGTGGGTGTCCGGGTGCTCGAGCGCCTGGGACTGCGCCACGAGATCCCGGTGGCCGCCCTGGCCAAGTCCTTCGAGGAGGTCTTCGTCCCCGGCCGCCCCGATCCCGTGGTCATCCCCCGGGGATCCGAAGCCCTCTTCCTCCTCCAACGGGTGCGGGACGAGGCCCACCGCTTCGCCATCACCTACCACCGGCAGCTGCGGGGCAAGACCATGACGAGCAGTGCCCTCGAGGGTGTGGCCGGGCTCGGACCCGGACGTCGGACCCGGCTCCTGCGCCACTACGGCAGTCTGCGGGCCCTGCGGGCCGCCTCGCTCGACGATCTCCTGGCTCTGCCGTGGCTGCCCGACGCCGTGGCCGGCGCCGTCTTCGACCATCTCCACACGGTGGCCCCGGCCGGTCGAAGAGCGGCCCGGTGACCCTCCGCCGGTTCAGGGGCCCACGGGGTCGGGGCGCCGGGCATGGCCTCCCCGCCGGGTGATGGGCCGGACGATCCGGGCCGTCAGCCGTCCGATACCCCCGGCGGTGAGCACCAGCGACGGCGCCGCCAGCACCACCAGACAGACCTCGAAGGGGGCGCGGAAGCGGACGAGACCGTAGAAGAGGGCGGCCGTCAGGGTCAGCACCCCGGCCGGGACGAGGAGGATCCACGGCCCCATGCGCCGGCGCCGCAGGATGACGATCCCGGCCAGGGCCGGAAGCAGAAGGGCGTAGTAGACCACCAGCCCCGCCAGTGACGCATCGCGGGGCCGCCCCTCGTTGACGTCGTAGTCGGCCATCTGGATCGGTTGGTAGAAGTCCCACAACCGTCCGATCCGGGCCGCCACCACCACGGGGAGTCGACCTTCGTGATGCCGGATGTAGGTGATCGCCGCCTTCTGATCGGCTTCGGACTGGACCGACTCGTCGCCCTTGACCGACACCGATATGGCACACCCGAGAGCCCACGAACCCAGTGACGGTCCGTAGTAGGTGTTCTTGCAGTTGGCGCCGAGGAGAGCCAGTCCGTCACCGGTCGAGATGTAGGTGGGGTCCTTGAAGGTGGCCAGGTTCCGGCCCACCCACGGTGCCAGGACGAAGGCCGACGCCAGCAGGGCCAGGCCGAGGAGGCCGAACTTCCGCAGGAGCGACGCCGGCCGGGCGGCCAGGGCCGCCGGCACCAGGAGAAAGGGGACGAAAAGGATGAGCTCGGCCCGGACGAGGGCCTCGGCGCCGCAGGCCACGCCGAGAAGGACGGCGCTCACCACCGTGGGGCGCCGCCGCAACCGGACGATGGCCAGCAGGATGAGAGCCATGCCCAACATGGCCGGCGTCTCCGACATCAGGATGCCGTTGGGGATCCACATGTTCGGATAGCCGGCCGCCAGCAGCGCGGCGGTGAGTCCCACCCACGGCCCGGCCATGGCCCGCCCCAGCAGACCGACGCACAGAACGACGGCGGTCCCCAGGATGGCCATCGTCATGCGTTGCGGTGTGGTCCCGGCGTTGAATCCGAACAACCACGACGACGGAGCCAGCAGGAGAGAGGTGATCGGGGGATGCGCGGCGCTCTGGGCGGTGCCGAAGGCCACCCGGAAGAACTGGCCGATGGACAGGCCGAGGCCGGTGAAGCCGTACCACAGCGCGTCGTAGAGCTTGCTGTTCTCATGACGGGTGACGATGAGGATGTACGCCACGCGCACACCGGCGGCGCCGGCCACGATGGCGCCCAGGGCCAGGCGGAAGCGCCAGGTCCGCATCGGACCTCCGACGGGCCGGAAGACGGTGGCCCGACGGCCGGCGCCGGACTCAGTGGTCTCCTCCGCCGTGTCGGGAATGTCGGCCGTGTCGATCATCAGGCCCCCACGCTGTCGGCGATGCAGCGGTTGATGTCCTGGGGCAGAGGGTGGTCGGCGGGAACGGGACGTAGGGTGTGGGCCAGGGCCCGGCAGGACTGGAAGGTGGCGGCGGCCAGGGAGGCCGGGGCCGAAGGCGCCGGCGCGTGGCGCAGGTCCCACACCCAGGCCCGGTGCGAGAGGACGGGGACGACGCCCGTCACCGCCGTGAAGAGGGCGGCCGCCTCCACCGGGGCGGCGCCGGTGTCGGTGACCACGATGTAGGACGAGTCCCACCGAAGCAGCGCCGACCGGAGGTTGCGGACCTCGGCCCCCGTCAGGGTGAACTGGGTGTTGGTCCACCCGTAGGCCAACGTCAGGGCGTCCAGCGTCAAGGTGGCGGAGCCCACCGGTCCGGTACCGATGACACCCTCACCGGGGCCGGGGACCTTGACGTACCCGCCGGCCAGACGGAATCGCATCGAGTCCTCCACCTGCCACACCATGGGTTGGGCTTCGAGCGCGGCCGACGAGGGGAACGGATAGGAGACGATCACCGAGCCGGGGGCAACCGTTTTGGCCGCCGTGCGGTACCAGGGCGGGAGCTTGACCTTGGACACGAGGAGCGGGGCCTGGTACGTGTCCCACTGCGGGACGAGCAGGAGAGCGGCCACGGCCACCAGCGGCACCAGGCGAATCCAGGCCGGGAGCCTCGCCCAGAACGACCATGAGGCGGCGGCGCCCAGGCCGATGGCGATGACCACGGCGGCGCCCAGGTCGGCCAGGGCGACGAAGTGGATGGCCTCGACGTTGTCGAGAAGCGGTTCGTTGGTCAACCATTGCCAGGGCAGCCACTTGTAGAACTCGGCGTGGGTGGGGCTGAAATAGATGGCCGACCCCCAGGAGCAGACGGTGGCCACCACGGTGGCGAAGGCCATGACCCAGACGGCGCGGTGACGCCAGGCCACGACGACCGCCACGCCGGTGGCGATGATCACGCCCGGGCCGACGAATGCCACCGTCGTTCCCTGGCCGGCGCCGGCCGGGAAAGACGGCAGCTGCAGCGCGTACTGACCGGGGCTCCACATGGAGTAGGTCAGGGCCACGAAGACGACCTGTTTGCCCGCCCAGATGGAGCCCTTGATGTGTTGCGGTCCGTCGAGCATGTACCACACCGGGACGGCCAGGACGAGGCCCGAGACCACCGCCGCCAGGGCAAAGGCGCGCAGGGCGAAGAATGCGGCCGTCCACGTCCGTCGGGGGGCCAGCACGGCGGCCAGGACGATCCCGGCCACCGCCGTCAGGACGGTCAGGGTGAGGATCTCCTGGGAGATCATGAATTGGGCGCACACCAGGACACCGAGGGTCACGCCGCACCATGTCGCCGAGCGTTGTCGGCGGACGAAGATCTCGTGGAGAACGACGAGGATCAGCGGCGGGACGACGAGGAGGCCGACGCCGAGGTGGCCCTGGGCCACGTCCTGGACGACGAAGGGTGAATATCCGAAGAGGAGACCCCCGACGACGCACGCCGGTTGCCAGTGCACGAAGCGACGGCAGGCCAACCAGCATCCCCATGCGCTCAGTCCCGGGGCCAGGGTCAGCGCCAAGGTGGTGGTGACGAAGGGTCCGAAGGCCCACGTGACGGGGGCGAGGACGAATCCGACCAGAGGAGAGCTGGCATTGGCCAGGAGGTTGACACCGTGCGGCGGCCACAACGAGCTCGTGGCGAAGATGTTCAACCCGTGACTCAGCGCGTAGGCGGGCCAGTTGATGAACCAGACCTCCTGGCCCGGATCGAGGCAATTGCAACGGACCGTCGTACCCGGGCCACCGCTCCAGGCGTGCCACCACAGGACCACGGCCGGGACGGTGAAGGCGGCGATGACCCCGAGCTGGATGGCCACGGCCCGGACCACCGACGACAGACGGCTGGGCCGGGAATGGCGTCCGGCGCGACGGACCTCGGGATCGGAGGAGGCGTGCACCGACCCGCGATCAGGTCCCGTGATGACCGACGTGGCCCCGTCCTCCTTCTCCGGCCGTCGACGCTATCCCACGTCGATCCCTGGCGGACCTTCGGTATACTTCGTCCCCGCGCCGGATCAACGTATTCAGACGACGCCCCGGCATCGGAGATCCACGACGGAGAGTCCACCTGAAGATGAATCGCCGATGCAAACGCTGATCCTCTGCGGGGGCAAGGGAACGCGGGCGTATCCGCAGAGTCTGGAGATGCCCAAGCCGCTGATGACGGTGGGGGACTCGCCCATCCTGCTCCACCTCATGGGCATCTTCGCCCGGCAGGGGTTCGACCACTTCGTCCTGGCCGGTGGGTACCGGATCGACATGTTGAGGAGTTTCGCCGAGAGCCTCACCGAGCCGTGGACGGTCGAGGTGATCGACACGGGCGAGAACACGGGGACCGCCGGCCGGATCATCGCGAGTGCCCCCGTCCTGGGGCCGACCTTCATGGCCACCTACGGCGACGGCCTCGGCTCCATCGACGTGGCCGCTCTGCTGCGCTTCCACCGGTCACACCCCGGGGCCGTCACCGTGACCGCCGTGCCGCTTCCCTCTCCCTACGGGACCATCGAATGGGACGAGACGGGCCGGGTCCAACGGTTCGTGGAGAAGCCCCGGTTGTCCGACCATTGGATCAATGCCGGCTTCTTCGTCTTCGACGACCGGGCCTTCGACCGCTGGGACGGTGACGACCTGGAGCGTGAAGTTCTCCCGGCCCTGGCCCGCGCCGGGGAGCTCTACGTCTATCAGCACTTCGGGTTCTGGCGTTCGATGGACACCTACAAGGACGCATTGGAGCTGAGCGCCCTCTGCGCGGAAGGAGAAGGCCCGTGGACGACCTTGGCGGCGCCCGAGTCCTCGTCACCGGGGCCACGGGCTTCATCGGATCGCATCTCTGCCGGCGGCTCCTGGACGACGGGGCCGAGGTCCACGCCCTGACGAGCACCGTCTCGTCGGTCTATCCGGTCCGGTTGGTCGACATCCGTGACCGGATCACGCTGCACGGCGGCAACCTGAACGACAGCGGTGCCATGGACTCCGTGATCGGGAGGGCCGATCCTTCGGTTGTCTTCCATCTGGGTGCCTACACTCACGTGGGCAAGTCCTGGGAACGGGTGGACGAGTGCATCCAGACCAACATCCACGGGAGCGTGAACCTTCTCCAGGCCCTGGCCCGGAGCAACTACGAACGCTTCGTCTACACGAGCACCAGCGAGGTCTACGGCGATGTGGCCGTGCCCTTCCAGGAGGACGCCGTCGTCGACCCGCTCTCGCCCTATTCGGTGAGCAAGTACGCCGGCGAACGTTTCTGCCGGATGCTCCACCGGGGCCGGGGCTGGCCGATCGTGGTGGTGCGTCCGTTCAACGCCTACGGACCGGCCCAGAGCCCCGACCGGGTCATCCCCGAGATCATCGTGAAGGCGTTACGCGGCGAACGGCTGGCCATGACCGAAGGGCACCAGACCCGGGAGTTCAACTACGTGGAGGATCTGGCCGACGGGTTCGTCCGGGCGGCCACGGTGCCCGGGATCGAGGGAGAGGTCTTCAACATCGGCGGCGGCGAGGAGATCTCCATGCGCCACCTGGCCACCACCATCCTGGCGCTCATGGGCGACCCCATCGTCGCCGAATTCGGGGCCCTTCCCGAACGACCCACCGAGATCCGGTCCATGCGGGCCGATGTGACGAGGGCCACGAAGGTGCTCGGGCTCCCACCGGCGCGACCGCTGCGTGACGGACTGGAGCAGACGATCGCGTGGTACCGCCGGGAGTTGGAGCGGTCGGGGTCGTTGTTCTCGGCGTGAGGTCGGGCAGCTCACGGCGATGACCGTCCCAGTCGGATGCGCAGCGTAGGGCGGCGCCGGTCGGTCCTCGCACTGGCGTTGGCCTTCGCCGGGTACCTGACTCTGTCGGTCGTGGTGTGGTGGCACGTCTGGTCGTTGCACCCGACCAGCGTGACGACGTGCGGGTGCGGCGATGCGTCTCTCTTTCTCTGGTTCCTGGAGTGGCCCGCCTACGCCTTGGCCCACGGACATGATCCGTTCTACTCGACGGCTCTCTTCCATCCGGCCGGGATCGACCTCCTCTCCAACACCTCGGTCCTGGCCATCGGCATCGTCCTGGCCCCGGTGACGTGGCTATTCGGTCCCGTGGCCACCATGAACGTGGCCTCGACGTTGGGACCGGCGTTGTCGGCCCTGGCCATGTTCTGGTTGCTGCGGCGCTGGGTCCGGTGGACGCCGGCCGCTTTCGTGGGCGGACTGGTCTTCGGGTTCTCGCCCTTCGTGTTCGTCAACCTGGCCGGTGGTCACCTGATGACCGGTGTCCTCGTCCTCGTGCCCCTCATCGTCGCCTGTCTGGACGATCTCCTGGTGCGCCATCCACGCCGCCCGGCCGTCACCGGCGTGGTGCTCGGTCTGCTGGTGGTGGTCCAGTTCTTTCTGAGCACGGAGGTCCTCGTCATCATGGCCATCTGCGCCGTGGTGGCCGTCGTCGAGCTTCTCGCCTACGGCGCCGTGAACCATTGGGGTGACGTCGTCAGGCGGTGGCGCCCCGCCCTCCGCGGTCTGTCCCGGTCCGCCGCCACCGCCGCCGTCCTCCTCGCCTATCCCCTCTGGGTCACCTTCGAGGGTCCCGCCCATCTGTCGGGACTGGTGTGGCCGACGCTCACACCGGGGGCGGGGGGGATCGTGCTGGGCAATCTCTGGCATCCCCAGGTCATGACCGCGCTCCGGAACGTGATGCAGGTGGTGGGCGGGTACGAGGGCCCAGCCCTGCCCCAGGGCGAGTATCTCGGTCTCGGTCTCCTGGTGGTGGTGGGGGCGGGCCTGATCGTCTGGTGGCGCGACGTCCGGCTGTGGTTCTTCGGCGTTCTCGGCGTGGTCTCGATCGTCCTGTCGCTCGGGGTGGAGACCCACTACTGGGTCCCGTGGCGGCTTCTGGCCCGGGTCCCTCTGGTCCGCAGCATCATTCCCGGTCGTTTCATCATCGTCACCACCGTCTGCGCCGCCGTCCTGCTGGCCGTGGTGGTCGACCGGTCCCACGCCGCCGTGGCCGCCTGGTTCACGCGGCCACGGGCGGCACCGCCGGACCACTCCTCGTCCATCCCCGGTGTGGCGGCCACGTTGGCGGCGGCGGTGCTGTCCCTGGCCGTGGCGGCGGTGGCCCTGGTGCCCATGGGGTCGGACCTGGCCCCCAACATCCCCCTCACCACCAGGCCGGTGACCCTCCCCCGGTGGTTCGCCGATGCGGCCCCGCGTCTTCCCCCCGGTCAGGTGGTGCTGGCCGTTCCGGCCCCCTTCAGCCTGATCCAGGCGGCCATGGCATGGCAGGCGGTCGACTCGTTGCACTTCGCCCTGGTGGGCGGCGGCGGGCCCGAGGGCCTTCCGTCGCGCGCCGGAAGGGAGAGGGCGGGACAGGTGGTGGTGAGCTCGGCCTCCATCTCTCTCGACGGACCGCCCCGCTCGACGGTGGGCAATGTCGGCTCCCTGCGCCGGGCCCTGGCCGGTTGGGGCGTGACCTTCGTCGTCATACCCGACCCCGTCACCCTGCCCCGCTATGACCGGGGCACGAACACGCCGTCGGCCCTCGGACTCTTCACCTTGGCCATCGGTCGGCCGCCGCAGTACGTCGACGACGCCTGGGTGTGGTCCGGGGTGCGGATGCCGGCGCCGGCCCTGTCGATCCCGGCGCCGGCATTCGACCGCTGCACCACCGATGAGGTGTGGCATCGCGGCCACGCCGCCGTACCGTCCTGCGTGATGGCGGCCTCCGGCCCGACGTGAGCACCACGGCGCCGCCGGAGCGGGAGCAGCAGCAGCAGCGGCGTCGGCCGGAACGGCGGTCGGCGCGGGCTCTGACCGTGGCGCTGGCCGGCTACCTGGCCGTCGCCGTGGTGGTGTGGTGGCACGTCTGGTCGTCGCACCCGACGAGCGTGACGACATGCCCCTGCGACGATCCCTCCCTCTTCGTCTGGTTCCTCGAGTGGCCCGCCTACGCCCTGGCCCACGGCCACAACCCCTTCTATTCGACGGCCCTGTTCCATCCGGCCGGGATCAATCTGCTCGCCAATACCGGCGTCCTGGCCCTGGCCATCCCGCTGGCCCCGGTGACCTGGCTGTTCGGGCCCGTGGCCACGTTGAACGTGGCCTCGACACTGGGCCCCGCCCTCACCGCCCTGTCCATGTTCTGGCTCCTGCGGCGCTGGGTGACGTGGTCACCGGCCGCCTTCGTCGGCGGCCTGGTGTTCGGCTTCGGCCCGTTCGCCGTGGCCAATCTGGCTGTCGCCCACCTGAACACCGAGGTCCTCGTGCTCGTGCCCCTGATCGTCGGCTGCCTGGACGAGCTTCTCGTCCGCCAGGAGAGAGGCGCCGTGGGGGCGGGGGCGGCGCTCGGCGTTCTGGTGGTGGTGCAATTCTTTCTGAGCACCGAGATGCTCGTCATCGTGGCCGTCTGCGCCGTGGTGGGCGTCGTTCTCGTCGTCGGCTTCGGCGCCCTCCGCCGGGGCCGCGAGGTGATCCGCCGGTGGCGTCACGCTCTGGTGGGTCTGGCCGTGGCCGTCGCCGTCTCCGGCGTCCTCCTGGCCTACCCGGTGTGGTTCGTCCTGGACGGCCCCGCCCACTTCTCCGGGCTGGTGTGGCCCACCCTGCAACCGGGGAAGGGAGGAATCGTCCTCGGCGACCTCTGGCACCTCCGTTTCATGAGCCGGTCGGCCGTGCGCCTGTTCGCCGGCTACCAGGGTCCGGCGCTGCCGCAGGGCGAGTACCTCGGGCTCGGTCTGCTGGTGGTGGTGGGAGCCGGTTTGATCGTCTGGTGGCGCGATGTCCGGATGTGGCTGTTCGCCGGGGTGGGATTGGCGTCGGTGGCATTGTCGCTCGACGTCACCACCTCCTACTGGGTGCCGTGGCGCGTCCTGGCCCGTCTGCCGTTGATCCAGAACATCTCCGTGGCCCGGTTCTTCGCCGTGACGACGTTCTGTGCGGCCGTCCTGGTGGGCATCGTCGTGGACCGGACCCACCTCTCGACGGCCCGGTGGGTGGGACACGGCGGCGCCGGTCACGGCCACCGACGCCGGGGCCGGCGAGCGAACGCCATGGGCGCGTTGGCGGCGGCGGCCGTGTCAGTGGCCGTGGCCGCTGCCGCCGTCGTGCCCATGGGAACGGCGCTGGCCACCAACATCCCGCTCACCACCGAGCCGGTGAACGAGCCGCCGTGGTTCGCCGACGTCGGGGCCCACCTCCCCCCGCGCCAGGTGGTGCTGACCTTCCCGCCGCCGGTGACCGGTGGGTCGGCCATGACCTGGCAGGCGGTCGACTCGCTGCACTTCGCCATGGCCACCGGGGCCGGACCGCAGAGCATCCCGGCGCGCGCCGGGAAGGAGCGTGCCGGACTCGACGTCATCACGTCGGATTCCGAGGTCTTCTCGCCCCCCGCCCCGGCCACGGCGGCCAACGTCGAAGCGGTCCGACAGGCCCTGGCCGGTTGGGGGGTGACCCTGGTGGTGGTTCCCGACCCCACTCCTCTGTTCCCCCGCTACGACCGGACGAGCGGCACGGCGTCGGCCCTCGGCCTCTTCACCCTGGTCCTTGGCCGGACACCGCAATTCGACCACGGTGCCTGGGTGTGGACGGAGGTCCGGTCGCCCGGACGGCGGCTGGCCATCGCCGCCGCCGACTTCGCCCGCTGTACGTCGGGACCGCTCGGGCGCCGAGGATCGCCGCTGGTCGTGCCCGATTGCGTGATGGCCGCCGCCCGGCCGACCTGACGGCCGGCCCGGCCCGGAGGCCGACGAGTCCGCGTCAGACCGGGACCGGTGACGTCCGGGACCGGCGGTGGCGGGGAGCGGCCCGGCGGCGGCGGGCCAATCCGACGGACACCACGGCCACCAGGACCACGGCGGCCCCCAGGTTGATCATCCAACCGAGCCGGAAGCTGGAGGGGTCGTAGGTGAAGACGATGCGGTCGGTGCCGGCCGGGACGGGGACGCCGCGGAACATGTAGTCGACGCGGTCGAGACGGGTCGGTCGTCCGTTGACCGTGACGCGCCAGCCCGGGTAGTAGGTATCGGAGAGGACGAGCTCCGCGGCCCGGGCGGCCTGCGCATCGATGGTGACCTCCTGGGCCGCGTAGTGCACGATGTGAGCGGTGCCCGGCGACGACTGGCCCGCCGGGGCGCCGCCCCCCGGGGCCTCGGCCAGGCCCGGCAGGGTCCGTGACGTGAGGGCGACCTGTCGCGGGTGGAAGGCCGCCGAACCGAGCGCCGTCAGCGCCTTCGCGTTGTCGCTCTCCACCATTTGGTCGCTGACCAGCCATGTCCGCGGCAGAGCGTTGTCGTTGGCGTAGACGGTGGCGTCCGGACCGTCGTAGGCCACATGGACCCCGGGGAGCTCGAGAGGCCTTTCGGCCTTCTGCTCGAGGATGTCCGTCACGCCCATCAGCGACAGGATCCGCAGGGCCGCCGGATGGAACTCGAGGTCGAGAACGGGGACGGCCGGGGTGTTCAGGGGGAGCAGCGGGGTGGGGGGCGAGACGTAGCGCGTCCACACGTCTCCGTAGGTGGAGATGACGGGAAGGTCGTAGCCGCGGGCGTCGTAGAGGCCGTAGCGCATGTTGACATCGGGGGGCAGCGGATTGACACCGACATACGGATCCACGGCCACGAAGCGGGCCGGCTCCTGTTTCTGGAGGAAGCGGATGGCCGGCGTGACGGGTTGAACGGCGTGGGCCTCGGAGATGGCCGGGTTCTCCCCCATACCTGCCTGGAAGAGGTCGCCGACGACCAGCAGGATGGCCAAGAGGGCGAAGGCCCCAGCACCCAGGCGGCGCCCGAGACGGAGTCCGAGGAGGACCAGGCCGACCCCGGCAACGGTCAGCCAGACCAGCAGGGCGGCCAGGCGGACGATGGGATCGAGATGGGCGGCGCCGGCCGGCGGGGGTTGGGCGAAACCCCAGGCGATGTCCGCCGCCCGACCGAGGAAGTGCAGGGACGACTGCCCGGTGGCGAAGACGACGATCACCGGGAGGACGAGGATGCCGGTGGCGATGGCCGTGACGGCCACGGCCCGGCCCCCCTGCGGGCGCCGGCGGACGAGGTCGTCGAGCCCCCAGCCGGCCAGGATGGCGATGCAGAGGAGATAGAGGATGGTCAGTCGGCTCAGATAGGTGAGATCGAGGCCGGGCAGACGGCCGGCGATACCGAAGAAGGGTTGGATGCCGAGAACGACGAGGATGCAGAGGGTGGCGAACAGGGCCAGGACCACGCGCATGACCTGGGCCCGGAGGAGGGCGACGAAAGCCAGCACGAGCGGGAGGGCGCCGGCGTAGAAGGCCGTCTCGATGATGAAGCCCCCGGGGAAGTAACTGGGCAGGAGCGAGGCGAAGTAGTAGGCGGGTTGGACGTGGACCCCGCTGCGCGGCCGCGACGAGAGGTCGGAGGAGTTGTGGAGGAGTTCGAGGAAGGGAACGATGGCGACGGCGGCCAGAGCCGTCCCCAGGACGAGGGCCAGCGCGAAGACGACAGCCGGTCGTCGGACGGTCCCGATGAACGCGGCCAGCCGGGATCGTCCGGCCCGGGCGGCGTCCCCCATGGCGGCCACCGCTCCACCGGGTGACTGCAGGACCCGCAGAATGAAATATCCCACGGTGGCCAGCAGGACGTGGACGCTCGTCTCGGGGTGGCCGCCGAAGAACTGAAGGGCCGTGACCACCGCCAGCCCCGAGGCGGCCAACGGACCCGGCCGCCGGATGAGACGTTCGGTGGCCAACAGCATCCAGGGAATGAGAGGGAAGACGTTGCCGAGAGGCCAGGGCAACCAGGCCACCAGGAAGAGCCCGAAACCGAACACGGTGCCGCACAGGAAGGCCCCGGCGAACCGCATCCCCAGAATGCGGGCCAGGAGAAAGGCTCCCATGGCGGCCACGACGACCTTCATGACGGCGATCACGCTGAGCGACCACCAGAAGGGCAACACGTAGGCCGGCAGGCTGAAGGGGGAGAAGATGGCCGACTGCATGTCGCCGAGGTACGGAGTGCCCCCCATGATGTAGGGGTTCCACAGTGGGATGTGGGGGAGCTGCGAGCGCGTGTACTGCAGGTAGGGCTCGAAGAGGGTGGTCGGGTCGACGAGTTGACGATTGGATCCCACCACGAGAGGGTGGGTGCTGTAGCGGAAGATGCCGGACGGGATCGAGGAGTTCCAGGGGGCCGCACTCCAGAGGAAGTCGGCGGCCGACGTGGTGTGACCGGGCAGGAGTCCGGGGAAGAAGAAGATCACGGCCAGGACGATGTACGACGCGAGGGCCACGAGCGACGGGTGGGTGCGGGCTCTGGTCGTCAGCCCCGCCAGAGCGTTCCGGCTCATAGGGTGAGCCAGGTTAGTGACGGCCGGGCGACCACGTAGGTTCATTCCGACCACTCGCGCCACGGGCCCT
Source organism: uncultured Acidimicrobiaceae bacterium (assembly GCA_963800065.1). Lineage (GTDB taxonomy): Bacteria > Actinomycetota > Acidimicrobiia > Acidimicrobiales > UBA8190 > CAWJFJ01. The sequence continues at coordinate 824,571 of CAWCZO010000008.1, forward strand.
GAAGTAGATTCCGTGACGGAAATGGAACAACGCGCCTACTCCGAGATGTACGACGTGGAGGAGCGTCACTGGTGGTTCCGTGGCCGTCGGGCCGTCATCTGGGCTCTGCTCAGTCTGACCGACCTGCCGGAGAAGCCCCGGTTGTTGGACGCCGGCTGTGGGACGGGACGCCACCTCATCGAATTCGGCTCGCTCGGTCCGGCCGTCGGCGTGGACCCGTCCCCCGACGCCGTCGAGTTCTGCCACCAGCGGGGTCTCGACGATGTGGGATGCGCCGGCCTCGAAGACCTGCCCTTCGCATCGGGTGCCTTCGACCTGGTGCTGGCCACCGATGTCCTCGAGCACATCGAGGACGATGTCGGCGCCCTGGTCGAGCTCCGCCGGGTGGCGGCCGACGGTGCCCACATGATCATCACCGTCCCGGCGTACCAGTGGATGTGGACCGAACACGACGTCCAGCTCCATCACGTCCGTCGGTACACCCGGTCCGTCATCGAGGCGCGGGTACGGGCGGCGGGCTGGGAACTGGAGCGGGCCACCTACTTCAACGCCATCCTCTTTCCCGGCGTGGCCGCCGCCCGTCTGCTGGCCCGGTCGTCGAAGCGCCAGGGCCACACCGATCTGGACCGGACCCCGGCGCTTCTGAACGCCGCCCTCGAGCTCCCGATGAAGCTCGAAGCAGCCATGATCAAGCGGGGCCTCCGGTTCCCGGCCGGCGTGTCGCTGGGCCTGGTCTGTCGGAGAGCGACGTAAAGGTCCAGGCCCACTACACCCTCCCTCACCGTGGGCCCGGACCCCGATCGCTTACACTGACCCGATGACCCCGTCGCTGTCGATCGTCATCCCCGTCCTGAACGAGGAAGAGGAGATCGTCCGTATCCTCACCGGGGCCCGGACGATGCTTGACGAGCGGGCCGGCGACGGGGAGATCATCGTGGTCGACAACGCCAGCACGGACCGGACGGGTGAGCGGGTGGCGCCGTTCCTCGAGGACGCCCGGATCCGTTTCCTGCGTAACGACGTCAACCGGGGGAAGGGATTCTCCATCCGCCGCGGGATGCTGGCGGCCACCGGCGAGTACCGCCTCATGTGCGACGCCGACTGCGTCACCTCTCTCCATTCACTCCCACGCCTCGAGGACGCGCTGGCGGAGGTGGACGTGGCCGTCGGGTCCCGTCTCAGCCCCGGAGCCCGGGTGGAGCGCCAGCAACCGGTCCGCCGACGCATCGTCGGGTTCGGTTTCCTCGCTCTCACCCGGATCCTGATGGGACCCCTGCCGCGCGACGTCTACTGCGGTTTCAAGCTCTGGCGGGGCGAGGTGGCACAGACGGTTTTCGAACGCGTCCATCTCGACGGGTGGGCCTTCGACGCCGAGGCCTTGGCCATGGCCCGTCGTCTCGGGTACAGCGTGCGCGAGGTGGGGATCGAGTGGACGAACCGTTCCGACTCCCGGCTCTCCATCGGCAACGTCCTTCTCCCCGTCACCGGCGAGTTGTGGGCGGCCCGGAACAACGTCCGCCGGTGCGTCGCCGAGCTAGGACGGGCCCGGCTCCAGGCCACCTCCAAGGAGGGGCAGCCGGCGGGCTGAAGGCGACGGGGCCGGGTCGAGAGCGACCGGCACCGGATCAGGCCTGCCCGCACTGGAGCTTCTCGTACCAGCCCGGGACGGGCGCCGGGACCGGTGCCGGGGCGGGCGACGGGGCCACCTGGGCACTGTGGCCCAGCTGGACGAGGAACGGCAGCAGCCGCGGCGCCAGGACCAGACCGGCGTCGGCGCTGAAATGGACGCCGTCGTCACAACGCATGTTCACCCCGTCGACGTCCTGCTGGTAGCGACCGGTCGGCGTGACCACCTTCCCGAGGGGGAAGAGGGTGACGCCCGGGTGCGCGGCGGCCACCGCCGACAGGATCCGGTCGTCCATGGTCACCCGCCCGGGGGCGTCCTCGGGCACCGTCACGCCGCCGGCCTGGATGGTCGAGTCGTAGTAGGGCGACGTCATGAGGACGACCTTGGCTCCGCGCGAGCCGAGGATCGACAGCCCCCGGTCCAGTTGGCTTCGCAGGAAGGCGTCGAAGGCCGGGGCGCCGATCGACGTCCACGACCCGTCGTAGTCCTGGTTCATGAGGTCGACCCGACCCAGGTAGACGACGACCTCGGGCCGGTACCGGTCGACCCACAGCTGCCACTGATCGAGCAGGGCGTCGGGTTTCCCGAGCTGGCAGGGCGACCCCGGGGGGTTGGTGTAGAGCAGGAACCGGAACACCGAGTCGGTGGAGACGGCGCAGCCCGGGTGTCCCTCGTTGATGATCTGCACCCCGTAGTCCGATGCCTCGGGAGCCAGTGACGCCCCCAGGCTCCCGGCCATGGAGTCGCCCACCAGAAGCACTCTCACCGGCGGCCCGCTATGACGGACCCGGCTGGTGGAGATGGCCCGGACCCGGTGGGCCGAGGGAGCGATGGCGGGGGAGGCCGCCGTCGTCGACACCGACACCAGGGTCAAGGACAGGGCGGCGGCCACGGGAATGCCGGCGAGAGCCCATCGTGCCGGCACCGCCCCCCGCCGGATCGGCATCTCGACCAGCCGGGCCGACAGGGCGGCGATGCCCAGGGTCACGGCCGTCCGGCTGCCGAAGAGAGCCCACTCACCGAGCCCGGTCCGTTCCGGCGTCATCACCAGAGCCACCGGCCAGTACCAGAGGTAGGCCCCGTAGGAGATCGTGCCCACGTAGCGCAGGGGCCGGACCGACAGGACCCGTGCCGCCGGGCCGCCGGGGGCCAGGACGACCCCGGCAACGAGGACGCCGGAGGCCACCGAGGCCAGGAGGAACCCCCCGTGGAAGGACGAGTCCTCGGGGATCAGGTACCAGACGGCCGCCGCCCCGAGGAGTCCGGTCACCCCGGCCACCGCCCCGATCCGGCGGGTCCCCTCCGTCCGGGCCGGCCACAGGGCCAGGGCCACGGCCAGGCCGGCCCCCACCAGGAGGGCCTGGGCCCGGGTGTCGGTCCCGTAGTAGGCCCGGTTGAGACTGGCGTCGGCCGGGGTGAGGACCCACATCCAGGCGGCCGACACGAGGGCCCCGGCTCCGCAGAACACCCCCAGCCAGGCCAGCCTCCGCCGGACGTCCGGCACCGCCCGCTGCTTCGGTCCCAGCAGGGTCAAGCCTCCGAGGACGGCGAAGACGACCAGGGGCCAGACCAGGTAGAACTGCTCCTCTATGGCCAGAGACCAGGTGTGGAGCAGGGGAGAGGGGAAGCTGGGGGCGAAGTAATTGGCGTTCCCGGCCACGAAGTGCCAGTTGGCCACGTAGCCCAGGGTGGCGGCCACGTCGGCCACGGGGTCGGGCCAGGCCAGGGCGCCCGGCCAGGTGAGGTGGAGCACGGCCAGTCCCCCCACCAGCAGGAACAGCGCCGGGAGGAGCCGCCGGGCTCGCCGGGCCCAGAACCGCCCGAACCGGATCGTTCCCGTCCCCCGCCGCTCCACCACCAACAGGGACGTGATCAGGTACCCCGACAGGACGAAAAAGGCGTCAACTCCGTGGAAGCCCCCGGGGATCCACGAGAATCCTGCGTGGTAGGCCATGACCGAGAGCACGGCCAGGGCTCGCAGGCCGTCCAGGGCCGGCGCGCGGGGGAGCGTGGGACCGTCCCCCCGTGAATGGTCCCCCTGCTCAATCGGTCCCTTGAGCCCCATCTATTCATGCTGGCACAGGGGTTGCTGCTAATTCGCCGGGCGGCACCGGCGTCGGCTCGTCAGCGGAGCCGGATGATCTGGGGCCAGATCCTCGGTGACAGCCAGGCGTAGAACGGCTCGGCCACGGCCTGAGTGGAGTTCCCGACGAAGGGATTCCCGGGGGCGTACGAGGGGGTGTGGATCCCGTCGGCCGTCCTCACCTGCACCCCGTCGAGGGTCTGGGCGTAGTGCCCGCCCGGGCAGAGGATCGATCCGAAATCGATCACGCTCACCCTGCCGGGGAATTCGGATGCCGCTTCACGAATCAGCTGGTTGTAGATGTCTCGACGCGCCGCCGAGTCGGAGGGATCCGGTGGCTCACCGACGGCCGCCCCCGGGTCCATGCAGGCCATCGTCAAGAGGTCGAGGTGGGCGCCGTGGGCCGTCGCCACTTCGGCCAGGAGGCGCATCTGGCTCAACTCGTAGGACTGAAACGAGGGCGACAAGATGTTCGTCCAGCGTCCGTTGCGCAAGATGCCCTGGGTCTCCCACCGTCCGGCCAGGAACAGCACGACGTCCCCGGGTTCGGTGTCGGCCACCCGCTGCGCATAGATGGCGGGCCACTGGAGGTCGGGCGGGGTGGCGGAATTGCATGCCGAGAACATGGTCAGTCCCGGATCGGGCGGGTCACCCGATGCCTCCGTGCCGATGGCCAGCCCACAGCCGAACTGGCCGTCGTTGTGGACGGTCGTCCCGACCGGCGCCGTGGCCGCCAGTGCGTGACCGAGAGTGAGGGACGTGGAGTCCCCCAGCATCACCACCAGCGGGGGAGCCGCTTCACTGGGGCCGTCGACGGCAGGACGAGCGTCGGTCGCCGTCACCAGTTTGGGCTGAACACGGGGGACGGGACCGGCCAGGGCGACGGGCACCGTCGTGGCGCCCACGATGACCGTTGCCACCAGTGCGACTGCTCCGCCGGCCGGGATGAGTGATTTGAAGGACCGCCAGAACGTCCCTCTCATGATCGGACGCTCCACGGCGTAGTAACTGACGGTGGCGGCCAACATCGTGGCCCCCAGCCGCTCGGCGAACAGCGTCACGCCGGAGGAGCCCGTCCGGATCGGCGAGAGGAAGACGAGGAGCGGGAAGTGCCACAGGTAGAGGCCGTAGGAGATCTCGCCCATCCACGCCAGTGGCCGATTCGACAGCACGCGGCCGAGTGGCCCGGTGCGGAGAACGACAGCGGCCAGGATCGTTGCCGCCGCGGCCACAGAGACGAGGGCGAAGCCGCCGACGTAGGTCAGGGCGGACGAGTCGTTCAACTGGCGCGACAGGACGGCCACGCCGATCAGGCCGACGATCCCGACGACGGTGAGGGTCCGGCTCATGGACCGACCGGTGACGACGGGGACCGGACCCTCGGCGCCCCGACGCCACTGGACGAGGGCCAACGAACAGGCCAGTGCCGCTCCCATCAGCAGGCCCTGGGCGTGGGTGTCGGTCCCGAAATAGATGCGGATGTTGGGGCTACCGGGCTGATAGAGCAGGCCCATCTCGGTGGCCGACGCCACCACACCGGTGACGCAGATGCCGAGAAGGATCGGCGCGGCACGGCGAGCTCCCCGGGCCAGCGCCACCACGCCCAGAACGACCAGGGGCCAGATCACGTAGAACTGCTCCTCGATGGCCAATGACCACGTGTGGAGGAGAGGCGAGACGGCCCCGGTGGCATCCCAGTAGTTGCTGGCGTCGGCGATCTGGTGCCAGTTGGAGAAGAAGAAGAGCGCTGACAAGGCATCGAGCCTGTAGCCGGGATAGGTACCCGGGGGGGCCAAAAAGCGCACGTAGGCGGTGACAGCCAGGATCACGAGCAGAAGACACGGGAGGAGCCGTCGCGCCCGCCGGGCCCAGAAGGCGAGAAGATTCAGACGCCCGTTGCCCCGGTAGTCGGCCAGCAGCAGCGTGGTGATGAGATAACCCGACAGCACGAAGAAGACGTCGACGCCCACGAACCCACCGGGCAGCAGACCGGGGGCGAAGTGGAACACCATCACGGCCATGACGGCCAGCCCCCGTAGTCCGTCCAACCCGCCAATGCGCGTCTGGCTCACGGCCACCGGCGCCGGATGCCTTGCCATGGGCGCCGCCTTCCGCATTTCCCGATGATGGCGGCCGGAGCCTCCTTATGTCCAGCGACTCACACCGTTGGCGTGTGCTCGGCGGCTGCCTGCATGATCAGCGGGTAGATCTTGGGGTCGAGCCATCGTGCGAACGCTCCCACCTGGGTAGCCGTGTCCGGCAGCGGCGCGTTTTCGTCGAACGGTTGGTCGAACACGAAATGAATACCATCGGGTGCCCGGACGACGAGGTTCCCGATGGTGCCGGCGAACCGGCCATCGGGGCTGACGATCCGATTCAGCCTGACGAGTGTCACCGTCTTCGGATTCTCGGCGGCGACCTGGCGGACCAGATCGTTGTAGTCGTTCACTCGTACCGGATCGTCCTGCGGCGGAGACTGGCCGTCGGGCAGCTCGGCGGCGTCATAGTAGGGAGCCGTCATCAGCACGACGCCGCCGCCGCCGGAGGCGGCGATCGACACGAATCGCTGAAGCTGGCCTTCCACATAGCGGGCATAGCTCGGGTCCGTGATATTGGTGACCTGCCCGGCGAGATCGGTACGGTCGAACACCTCCCAGTAGCCGGCCAGCAGGATGACCACCCGCGGCCGAAAATGGATCACGTCCTGTTCGAGCAAGGCGGGCCACTGGGCATCGGTGGGCGAGCCGGAGTTGCACGCACCGGTGACCGGGCGGGTCGTGCCGTCCACTTCGACGAAGCGACCTTCGGCGATGCCGCACCCCTCGGTGGAGACATTGATCACATGAGTCCGGTATTTGTACTCCTCCGGTCGGTAAGAGAGGGAGAATCCCAGAGTGAGAGCGGTGGAGTCACCGTCCAAGAGGATGGGGACGGTCGTCCCGCTCGCCGGAGTCGTCGCGCCCGCCGGAGTCGTCCCGCTCGGGGCGGGGGCAACAGACGGAGCCGGAGCAACCGACGGAGCCGGAGCGACGGACGGCAATGCCAGTGCGTCGGCCGTCGTACCGGCGAGAACGACGACGACCGTTCCCGCCAACAGCCCGATCGCCGGAATGCCGGCCTTCAGGGAGCGCCAGAAATTTGCGAACATGACCCGTCGCTCGACCAGGTAGAAGCTCAAAGTGGCCAAGAAGATCGTGGCGGCGAAGCGGATGACGAGGAGGTCGAGTCCGCCCAGGCCGGTCCGCGCCGCATCGAGGTAGACGGCGACGGGATAGTGCCAGAGATAGGCCCCGTAGGAGATCATGCCCAGCCATACCAGGGGTCGGAGGGACAAGACGGCGGCGATGGGACCATCAGGGACGCACGCGGCTCCGATGATGATGGCCGCCGCCGAGAGGGCCGAGAGCATGAAGCCGCCCTGATAGTCGAACGATGAGGTGCCGTTCTCGAGGTAGGTCAGGGTGAGGGTGCCGGCGAAGCCGGCCACACCGACGAAGACGAGGCTCCACCGGGCCCAGCGGGATAGAGCGAGTGGGGCCATCCCCTCGGCACCCCGCTTCAACTGGACGAGACCCATGCCGCAGGCCATGACGGCACCGATCAGGATGGACTGCGCATGGGTATCGGTCCCGAAGTAGAGCCGGGTGATGTTGGCGCTCGGACTGTAGAGATAGGCCATCTCGACAGCCGAAGCGGCGGCACCGACCAATGACAGCACCAGCAGGGCCTTGACGCCTCGGGCGAACGTCCGGCTCAGACCCATCACGGCCAGGGTCACCAACGGCCAGACCAGGTAGAACTGTTCCTCGACGGCCAGGGACCACGTATGGGTGAGAGGGGAGGCGGCGCCGGTCGTCACGAAGTAGTTGCCACTGGCGGCGATCTGCCACCAGTTCGAGAAGTAGAACAGCGCCGAGAGCGCATCCATCCTGAATCCCGGGTAGAGCCCGGCCGGCTCGGCGAACCGGACCATGAACGTCACCGCCACGAGGACGATGAGCAACGCCGGCAACAGTCTCCGGGCTCGTCGCAGCCAGAATGCCGACAGCTTTATCCGGTGGCGTCGGTGGTACTCGTCGATCAGCAGCCCGGTGATGAGATAGCCCGAGAGCACGTAGAAGATGTCCAGGCTGAAGAAGCCGCCCTGGAGCCAGCCCACCCCGAAGTGGTACCCCATGATGATGAGAAGGGCGACGGCACGGAGCCCGTCGAGGGCTGTAATCCGCTCTCTGGTGGTCGTATTACGCACTGTCGAGCGGGCGGGGAGGAAACACCGTCACAAAGCCTAGGATCGTCCCACCCCGGGAGTCATTTCGCACCGTCTCCACTTCTCGTCGCCGAACCGACCACCGCTGTCCCCGACCGCACCGCACGACGAAGCAGGATGACGATTCGCCGACGTGTCCGCCGTCACCTCACTTCTCGGTCCGTCACCTCACTTCTCGGTCGGGAAGACCTATGTTGGGTGGTATTCCCACCGACAGAGAGATCTCCGCGGCCCCGGCCGACTATGTCCTCATCACCGGCCTCTCAGGAGCCGGCCGGTCAACCGCCGCCGCCGCTCTCGAGGACGCCGGCTGGTACGTGATCGACAACATGCCGTCGTCACTGCTCACCCAGGTGGCCGATGTCGTCAGCCGCACGGGATCGGGCCAGGACCGGGTGGCCCTCGTCATCGGACGGGGCGGGGGCCAGATCGAGGAGGCCCTCTCGGCCATCGACGAGCTGCGGGCCCGGGGCCACCGGGTCCGGGTCGTCTATCTCGACGCCCCCCAGGACATCCTGGTCCGACGGTTCGAAGGGACCCGCCGGCGCCATCCCATCGCCGGCGCCAACGTCGAAGAGGCCATCAGCGACGAGCGGCGGCTGCTCGAACCGATCCGTGACCGGGCCGACGTGGTCGTCGACACGGGCGAGCTGAACGTCAACCAGTTGCGGGTCAGGGTCCTCGAGCTGTTCGCCGACCGGTCCGAGGCCATGGTCACCTCGGTGGTGTCCTTCGGGTACAAGCACGGTGTGCCGCTCGATGCCGACCTGGTCTTCGACTGCCGATTCCTCCCCAATCCCCATTGGATCGAGAATCTCCGGGCGCTCTCGGGACTGGACGAGCCCGTGCGGGACTTCGTCCTGGCCCAGGAGGAGACCCGTCCGTTCCTCGACCGCGTGGTCGACCTGGTGGCCCCGCTCCTCCCGGCCTACATGGCCGAGGGGAAGTCGTATCTCACCATCGCCATGGGATGTACGGGCGGCCGGCACCGGTCTGTCGTCCTGGCCGAGGAGCTGGCCCGTCTCCTGGGGGACCGGGGGGCGGTCCCGTCGGTCTTCCACCGGGACGTGGGCCGGTGACGCCCCCGGGCGGGGGTCCCCGGTCCGGGGGTCCGCGGGTGGTGGCTGTGGGAGGGGGCCACGGGCTCGCCGCCAGCCTCCGCGCCGCCCGTCTCTACGCCGGTGCCATCACCGCCGTCGTCTCGGTGGCCGACGACGGTGGTTCGTCGGGCCGTCTCCGGCGGCAGATGGGCATCGTCCCCCCCGGCGATCTCCGCAAATGCCTGGTGGCCCTGGCCGAGGACGGCGACCTGCTGGCCCAGGTCTTCGAACAGCGCTTCGACGCCGACGCCGACGAGCTCACCGGGCACGCTCTCGGCAACCTGATCATCGCCGGGCTCATGGCCGCGGCGGGAGATGTCCAGGTCGGCCTGGACGAAGCCGCCCGGCTTCTCGGAGCCCACGGCCGGGTCGTGCCCGCCGCCACCGGGCCGGTCGTCCTGAAGGCCTCCTCCGACGGGGGGGACATCGAGGGCCAAACCGCCGTCGGGGGCACGACCGACATCCAACGGGTGTCGGTGATCCCGGCCGACGCCGCCCCCCCGCCCGCCGCCCTGGCCGCCCTGGCCGAGGCCGACCAGATCGTGGTGGGACCCGGCTCGCTCTTCACCAGTGTCCTGGCCGCCCTGGCCGTCCCCGGTATCGCCGAGGCCATCGGGGCGGCGTCGGCCCGGATCGTCTACGTGGCCAACCTGCGCCCGCAGCCGGCCGAGACCGAAGGTTTCGACGTCGCCGGCCATGTCGCCGCCCTGGTGGCGCATGGTGTGGCCGTCGACGTCGTCGTGGCCGACACCACCGCCATCGCCCTCGGGAACCTGGCCGTGGCGGTCGTCGAAGGCCCTCTGGCCAAGGCCAACGGGCTGGCCCATGATCCCCGCAGACTGGCGGACGCCCTGGTCGGTCTGGTCGGATAGGGGTCCGCCATGCTGCAGACCAGGGACGGCCGGATGGCCGCCAGCAGGCGGGCGCCGGGCGGCGGGGCCAGGGGCGACGGGGGAGCGATGGCCGACGAGGTGAGAGGCAGATGACCGTTCGGGTAGGCATCAACGGCTTCGGACGCATCGGGAGGAACTTCCTGCGGGCGGCGCGGACCCAGGGCGATGCCGTCCAGGTGATGGCCCTCAACGACCTCACCGACGCCCGGACCAACGCCCACCTCCTGCGCTACGACACCACCCACGGCCGCTTCGACGGGGAGGTCCGCACCGAGGGCGACACTCTCGTCGTCGACGGGAGCCCGATCCGGGTCCTGGCCGAGCGCGAACCCAAGGCCTTGCCGTGGGACGAGATGGGCGTCGAGGTGGTCATCGAGTCCTCGGGCCGCTTCACCACACGCGGCGACGCCGCCGGCCACCTCGAGGGAGGGGCCCGACGCGTCATCATCTCGGCTCCCTCGAAGGACGCCGACGCCACCTTCGTCATGGGCGTGAACGACGACGAGTTCGACCCCGACGCCCACGTGGTCGTCTCCAACGCATCGTGCACGACGAACTGCTTCGTCCCCATGGTCAAGGTCCTCGACGACGCCTTCGGCGTGACGAGCGGTCTCATGATGACCGTCCACGCCTACACCAACGACCAGAATCTCCTCGACCTCCCTCACGACGATCTCCGCCGGGCCCGTGCCGCGGCCCTCAACATCGCCCCCGCCTCCTCCGGTGCGGCCCGGGCCACCAATCTCGTCCTCCCCGACATGCGGGGACGCCTCGACGGGGGAGCGCTGCGGGTCCCCGTCGGTGACGGATCCATCACCGACTTCACCGTCGTCGTCCCCCGTACGCTGACCGTCGACGAGGTCAACGACGCCTTCCGGGCCGCCTCCGAGACCGGTTCCCTGGCCCGGGTCCTCGACTACACGACGGACCCCATCGTCTCGTCGGACATCGTGGGCAACCCCGCCTCCTGCACGTTCGACGCCGGGCTGACCATGGTCATGCCCATCGGTCCGGACCAGTCCCTGGTCAAGGTGCAGGGGTGGTACGACAACGAATGGGGCTACGCCAACCGCCTGGTCGACCTGGCCGTACTCGTCGGCGGTGCCCGTCGCGCCGGGGCGTGACGCTCCGGCGCCGGCCCGGGGCGCGCCCGTGACACCTTCCCGGGTCGATCCACTCGTCGGCCTTCCCCTGCTCGAGGACCTTCCCGACGTGGGCGGGCGGCGGGTCCTGGTACGCACCGATTTCAACGTCCCCCTCCGGTGGCCCGACGGACCGGCCGGTCCGGCCCAGGTGGCCGACGACTTCCGCATACGGGCCGCCATGCCCACCCTGGACTGGCTGACCGGCGAGGGCGCCGAGGTCACCGTGGCGACACATCTGGGACGGCCCCACGGCCAGCGTGACCCGCACTACGACCTGGCCCCGGTCCGGGACCGTCTGGCCGAGCTGGCCCCGGGGGTGGATCTCCTGGACAACCTGCGCTTCGATCCCGGCGAGAAAGCCAACGATCCGGCCTTCGTCGATCGCCTGGTCCGGGGTTTCGACTGCTACGTCAACGACGCCTTCGGGGTATGCCACCGGTCCCACGCCTCGATCGTGGGCCCCCCCGCCCGGCTGCCCTCGGCCGCCGGGCGACTGCTGGCCCGCGAGGTCGGAGCCCTCGGTGGCCTACTTGCGGACCCGGCCCGCCCGTTCGTGGCCGTCGTCGGGGGAGCCAAGGTCACCGACAAGCTCGGTGTCCTGCGATCGCTCCTCGAGACGGTGGACCAACTGATCGTGGGCGGAGCAATGGCCTTCACCTTTCTGGCCGCCGAGGGCCACTCCATCGGAGCGTCACTGTTCGACGCGTCGGCCGTGGCCAGCTGCCGAGCCCTCTTGGACGAGGCGGGGGACAGGGTGCTGCTGCCCACCGACGTCGTCGTCCGGTGGACGACCCCCGGCGGTGAAGACCGGATCGACGTGGTCGGACCCGACGTCCCCGAGGACGCCGTGGGCCTCGATATCGGACCGGTGAGCGCCCAGACCTTCGCCTCCGCCGTGGCCGACGCCGAGACCGTCTTCTGGAACGGCCCCATGGGCGTCTTCGAGGATCCCCGTTTCGCCGCCGGCACCTACGCCCTGGCCGAGGCCATCGCCGCCGGTTGTGGATTCAGCGTGGTGGGGGGAGGGGACTCGGTCGCCGCTCTCGACCAGCTCGGGCTGGCCGGTCGGGTGGGATTCGTCTCCACCGGAGGAGGGGCGTCGCTCGAGCTCCTCGAGCACGGTGACCTCCCCGGGCTGGTGGCGTTGCGCCACGCCGCCAACGCCCCGACGAAGGGACGCTGACATGGCCACCTCCGGCCCGCGTCGTCGGCCACTCGTGAGCGGCAACTGGAAGATGCACCATGATCATCTCCAGTCGATCCGCACCGTCCAGGATCTCGGCCTCCGACTGACACCGGCCGACGTGGGGCCGCTCGACGTCTCCGTCCACCCCCCCTTCACCGACCTCCGTTCGGTCCAGACCGTTCTGGAGGACCGCTCCATCCCGGTGGCGCTGGGCGCGCAACACTGCTTCAGCGAGGACCAGGGGGCCTTCACCGGAGAGGTGGCGCCACCCATGCTGGCGCGCCTCGGTGTGAGCTACGTGATCGTGGGACACTCCGAGCGCCGCCATCTCTTCGGCCTCAGCGACGAGCAGGTGGCCGCCACCCTGCGCGCCGTCATCCGTCACGGGATGACACCGATCGTCTGTGTCGGCGAGACGACCGACGAGCGCGAGGCCGACGAGACCGATGCCCGACTGGCGGCTCAGGTCACCGCCGCGCTGGGCGGTCTCCCAGAGCCCCAGACGGCGGGTCTCGTCATCGCCTACGAACCCATCTGGGCCATCGGTACCGGCGTCACCGCCACCGGGGCCGATGCCCAGGAGGCCTGCGCCCACATCCGGGGGCTGGTGGGAGAGCTGGCCGGGGACGATGCGGCCCTGGCGGTGCGGATCCAGTACGGGGGTTCGGTCCGTCCCGAGAACACGGCCGAACTGATGGTCCAGCACGACATCGACGGGCTCCTGGTCGGGGGAGCCAGCCTGGACGCCGCCACTTTCGCCGCCATCGTCCGCCAGGCGGGGACCGCCGTTCGATGATCCCCGGCGTTTGGTAGCGTTGGTGGGTCCAGACGGCCCCAGGAGGACCACCCGGTGCTGACAATTGCGTTCCTCGTTCTCCACATGGTGGCGACCCTGTCGCTGATCTTCCTCATCCTCATGCACTCCGGTAAGGGCGGCGGGTTGTCGGACATGTTCGGTGGCTCGGTCGGCCAGGCGGCGGCAGGTTCGACCGTGGTCGAGAAGAACCTCGACCGGATCACGGTCACCGTGGCGGTGGTCTTCGCCTTCACCACCGTGATCTTGGCCCTGCGCCTGCAGTGAGCCGCCGGGCGGGCGGCGCCGTGGTTGTCAGCGTCGTCGTCGCCACGCTGGCGGTGGCGTGCGGACCGTCCGCCACCGACGCATCCGGCACATCAGCGGCATCGAAGAGCAAGAGCGTCGCTCCGCTCCTCGTCACCGGTCGAGGGGGAACCGCCACCGTGGCCCTCAGTGCCATCCCGAGGACTCTCAACGACCACACCGTGGCCGGGGACACCGAGGCCACCCGACTGGTGGCCAGCACCGTCTGGGCCCAGGTCTTCCAGATCGGACCCGAACTCCAACCCACGCTCGACACCGACGTCGTCCAGAGCGCCGAGGTCGTGAGCGTGAACCCCCAGACCGTCGTCTACCAGATCGCGCCGAAGGCAAAGTGGTCCGACGGTGTCCCCGTCTCGGCGGCAGACTTCCAGTACGCCTGGCAGTCGCAACGGGGCGGGGCCACCGATGTCGACGGCAGTCCCGATTCGGTGGCGTCGACCCTCGGGTACCGGGACATCGTCTCGGTGGCATCGAGCAACAAGGGCCGCACCGTCACCGTCACCTTCCGCACTCCCTACGCCGACTGGGAGTCGTTGTTCGACGATCTCCTCCCGGCTCACATCGCCCAGGCCGTGGGTTGGAATCACGGCTTCGACCGCTTCGATCGCAGTGCCCTGGTGTCGGCGGGCCCGTGGTTGATCGGGAAGTGGGTCCCGGGGCAGAGCATCGTCCTGGTCCACAACCCGCGTTGGTGGGGACCCGTCCCCCGTCTGAACCGGGTGGACCTGGAGGCGGTGACCGATCCGGCCCTCCTGGCCCATGACGTCAGCACGGGCCGCGTCCAGGTGGCCGCCCCTTCGGTCTTCGATGCGGCACTGGTCTCTCAGCTCTCGGCACTCCCCGAGACGGAGTCTTCGACGTCCCTGGGCGCGACCATGTTGCAGCTCGACTTCAACGTCCGCCACGCGCCCCTGGATTCGGTGGACATCCGTCAGGGGATCGCCCACGCCATCGACCGCGTCGGCATCGTCACGAGGGTGACCCAGCCGCTCCAGCACTACGCGTGGCAGGACAGCAGCCATCTCTTCGCCAACCTGCAACCCTCCTACGTCGACAACGGGACGGGCTACGAGACGGTTGATCTGGCAACCGCCGACACCCTGCTGGCGGCCGGTGGTCTGGTAGCCGACGCCCACGGGACGTGGACGCTCCACGGCTCGCCGGTCACCCTCGATCTGACCTGGTCGGAAGCCGATCCGTGGTCGGATGCCGTCGGCCCCCTGGTAGCCAGCCAACTCGTCGGGGCCGGCTTCGACGTCGACACGGCTCCCGTCCCGGGACCGCAATTCGTCGACACCGTTCTCCCGGGCGGTGCCTTCCAGCTGGCCCTGGTACCGGTGGAGGCGACGGCCTATCCGAGCCAGCTGGCCGGTGTCTACTCGCCGGCGGCGTCGACGGGCAGTCCGAGCCTGGCCCAGGACTGGACCGGTTTCGACGACCCCAAGATCGACGCCCTGTTCGCACAGGCCCAGGGAGAGCTGTCCGCCGATCAGGCCGGGGCCACCTATCAGCAGATCGACCAGGACCTGTGGCAGGACATGCCGACCCTCCCGCTGTTGGCGGAACCCGACCTCGTCGCCTTCTCGGCGTCGCTGTTCGGAGTCAGCGACGATCCCGGTGGGCTCGGCCCACTGTGGAACCTGGACAATTGGGCGCCCCTGGTGGCGGCCCCGCCGTCTCGTGCCCAATCGGCGGCGAAAGAGGCCTTGCAGGGCTCGCGCTAACATACTCGTTGCACACAATCACCCTCGCCTGAGGGAGCACTCTGGTCGGAGTGGCGGAATAGGCAGACGCGCTAGCTTGAGGGGCTAGTGCCCGCAAGGGCGTAGGGGTTCAAGTCCCCTCTCCGACACCCGACATGACCTGGGAAGATACGGTCAAGGTTGTGTTCGACAAAGCGTTAGAGGATCGCTTTGTCAACGGTTTGTCAACGGGACTCCTCAAGACTCCACTCCGAGCATCGTTATGAGCAAGCCCTCGCGGCGAATGGGACACTGCGCATTCTGCGGCCAGTACGGACATCTGAGCCGGGAGGACTTCACTCCCAAATGGATCGCTCGCTTCATCGAAAAGCACATGCCGCCCGAGAATCGGTGGGAGCTTCTTACGATCTCGACCGATGGCCGCGGCGCATCCTCTCACACGCGACTGGTTGGAAATGCAAGCGCGGTGAAACCCACCGTCGTCTGTCCCTCGTGCAACAACGACTGGATGTCTGGTCTTGAGAGGGCGGTGCAACCTGTCCTGGGACCGATGATCCTGGGACAGCCCATGGTGCTCGACAGTGACGCGATCGAGGCGCTCGCGATCTGGGCAACCAAGACGGCTCTGGTCTTCGAGCTTCTGCAGCAAGTGACCGATATGACTGCTTCCAGCGCCGATCGCAAGTGGTTCAAAGACCACCGGCAACCTTTGCCCAGCGTACGAATCTGGGTCGCTCGATACGTCGGTACACGCGGAGCGTCGGTTCAGACCCTTTCGACTTTGATGACTTACGACATTGATGATCCCAACTCGGTCCCTGAGCCGACCGGATTCGTCGCCACGCTGACATATGGTCAAGTCGCTTTGAGGGTGGCGATGATGAGTGCCGTTCCGAGCTACCGAGCGGGATTCGCGGTGGCTGAGTATGCCCACACGCCACTCGTCTGGCCACCGCCGAACAAGCTGGATTGGCCTCCTGACGTCGCGCTCAATGATGATGCTTTGTGGGAGTACGGAGGCATTCACTTGCCGGCGGACGGCCCGGATGCTTTGCATAGGTACGGACCGCCGGCTCAGGGTTGATTCGTCTTCTCAAAGGGAGGTCGGCAGAATTCTCACACCGATCGTCCCGAGATGCTGCTCCCAGGCTGAGCGATCGAGGCCGCAGTAGTTGATGGCGCGATCCGCCGCCGCCGCATGTCCGGCGATCGTCACCCACACTGTCCACACGACTGAATCGATCGAGACAACGGGATCCGAACGCTGAGTAAATGGGTTGTCACCCGACCCGCTTGGGCGGTACCTCTGAAGTGCCGCGTACGTCGTGCCGTGAGACAGGGCGGACAGGTACTTGTAGACACCGCGCCCGGCGTTGGGCCTCTTGACATGGCCCTCCAGAAGGGCGCCAACCAGTTCTGTCGCGCTCGGCAATCCCTTGAGCTCAGCGAGTCCGAGGTCGACAGCCTCCTTGACGATGGCCTCCTCGATGCCGGTGTCTTTCCATTTGACCGTGAGGAGCAGTCGCGCGACGGCTTGCTCCTCCTGTGCGCTCTTGAGTCGTTGACGGAGGGACCGGTCGATGCGCTCGTCTAGCGACAGCGTTGGGTCCATCAGCCAGAAGGCGTGAGCAGAGTTTTCCAAGGACATCCTGGCCAGCGCAGCAGGCCCGTACAAAGGGATAGGGGGCATGAGAGCCTTGGCCATCGCGCCCAGATGGTCGCCCGCGACCGACAGGCGAAGTCCCGCCAGTGACATATAGGTCCAGATGGGTTGCTCACCCCAGGGGCCTCCCGGTCCGGATCGGTCATTGGCGAGGTCTCGACCACCGGGCGAATCGGGTAGTGGGTGAAGGCCGGTCGGGAGCAAGGTCTTAACGACAGCCAGGTGGTTCTCGATCCGTTGGCACTGCTCGATGCATCGGCGGTCACCTTCGCCGAGGTCACTTTGAGCCATGTCAGCGAGACTTCTCGACGAGGAGGTCGGTCAACCGCCGCCCGGCGGCCTCACCCATGCTCGGCGTGACGTGCTGGTAGACCACCTGCGTGATGACCGGACTTGAGTGTCCGAGGATCTCCGCGACCACCTTGGCGTTTTCTCCCGCCGCCATCATCAACGTCGCTGCGGTGTGGCGGGTGTCGTGCAGTCGGATCGTGCGCAACCCCGCCTTGGCTGTGAGTCGCTGGAAAGAACGGCTGAGCATCTCGGGGCGGTACGGGCGCCCGATCTCGTCCACGAACACGTAGTCGTTGTCCTCCCACGCCTCACCCGCCGCCATGCGCTCCTCGGCTTGGCGGACCCGGTGGGATCGCAGCTCTTTGACGAGGCGAGCATCAAGCGGCACGGAACGGCGTCCGGCAGCCGTCTTGGGAGTTGAGGCCGTGGGCTTCGATGCCACGACGACACGCGTCTCGACGACGCGAATGACACCGGCTCCGAGATCTACGTTCGACCACTTGAGGCCCGACACCTCGCCGCGGCGAAGGCCGCGGCACAGGAGAAGCCACCAAGCAGCTCGCAGCCGATCGGTGGTCACCGACGACAGGAAAGCACCCGCCTCCTCCGGTGTCCACGCACCCGTGGCGGCGGCTGACAGCTGCGAACGGGGGCGGCGGTAGCCAGCGAGGGGGTCTCGTGACATGAGACCGGTCTCGAAGGCCCACCGGGTGGCCGACTTGAGCACGCCCACCGCGAGCTGGACGCTGCGCTGTGAGAGCGCCCCGCGTCCGAGACGGCTGCCGTCGGTACGAAGTGTCTCGACCATCGTCTGTACCCGGGTGGGGGAGAGCTGGTCGACCCGGAGGCCGCCGACGTGCGGTACGAGCCATCCCTCGATCACCTTCTCGTACATGGCCGTCGTGTTGTCCCTGAGGCCGTCCGAGCGCCTCGCTGCCAACCAGTTGGCGAGCAGCTCCTCGACGATCACCTTGGCGTCGGGACGCCATGCGTCCTTGTCCACCTTCTCAAGGATCGAGTTCAGGTAGGTGCGGGCACCGTCCGTTCCCCGCTCCGTGCGAAATCCGCCTTTGGAGTGCTGCTTGCGCTTGCCGGTGGCAGGGTCGGTCGTCGACCAGTATGCGGTCCACGTCTTGCCGCGCTTGATCGTGCTGCCTTTCATTTGTTACCTCCTTGAATCCGTCGGCTCGAAGCAAAGCAGTGCGATTAGGTGTTCCCAAGGTGCTCGTCGAGGACGAAGGACTGGACTCCTCCGGCCTCATTGAATGTGACTGTTGCGTGCCTTTCAATTGCTTGACTATGTGTCACGTCGATCACCGTGATATCGAACTCAACGGTGTTGCCTAGCCTTTCCAGAGTCCAACCCTTGTGGATTCCGTGCGGTACCAATGGCCCTCCCCAATACTCTGCGTACGGGACGTTGAACCACAGCGTGTTGGGAGGATCCGTAAAGGTCGCGATTGCCACCAATCGTTCGCGCTCGCAGAAGCCGATGTGTGTTCGCTTTTCGGGCGTGCTCTCCCACGCAACAGATCCCTGGTACCGATCTGTATTCCACTTCTTCTGAAGTTGTCGCACGCCCTGGAGATTAAGGAACCTCGCGGAAAACTCAGCTTCGCTGCCATGGTTCTCCACGGCGATCCAGAGAACCGTTCGGTTGGCGTACTGCTGGCCGCCATCCGCTGGGACCGGCACTCCATCGTTCTCAAAGGACTCTTCGATAGAGAAGAGGACGGCATCCCGACGTGCGATCTCTGCCTCCAACGAGACCACCTGAATCTTCAGGCCGTCGCGTTGTCGGAACGATGCCCTGACAAGATGCCAGAAAAATGAGAGAGATAACCCAATGATGATCCCGATTGAAACACCAGCAACCAGAAGGCCGCCCTTCTCAGGAGCGGTCGCGCTGGCCGTCGGGGACACGGCACCTCCCAAGAAGGCACCGACGATGGCGGCGACTGCCGTAACCCAAAACTTGCCTCTGCCCGCTGAGAAATCCTGCCAGCCGCGGCGCCATGCACCACGCGTTAGATCGTTTCGATCGAAGGGCCAGTCGGGCATCGCAGGTCCTGTTATCAACGCCGGTGCCCCCCGTCCAGCATCCCTCGACGGCGCGCTTCGGCAACCCAGCGGCCAGCTGTCCGATATGAGGTGGGCATTTGTTCGGACACTGCTTTCGTCGGTGCATCAGGATTCGTTGCAACAATCTGCGCGACCTCGCTGAGGAGCGAATCGGTGATCGCACGACGGCGACGGGCGTGGAGCGCACCTACACCCGCTGCGGCCCCTGTGTCCGTCGCATAGGAGTTGTCGGCGTCGGCGACCATCATCGCAACTGCGCGGACGGCACTAGCGATCTCGTCATCAAGGGGGAGCTGGTGAACGTCTGACGCCGTGATCTCGTTCCGGACGTAGCCAGCACCAGGGCCAGCCGACTGCCGATCGACGGAGATCCCAAGCACGATGGGGCGTCCATCTTGGACGCCCAGACGTAGCTTTACCTGCAACCCCCGATCCCGTTCGACGACGTATACATCGACTTCCTTGGGGAAGAGAGGCCCGGTGCTCAGAGGCACCTTGTCGACGTCCTCATGCCTTCCAACGACGATGACCCGATCAGGCGCCATTGAGTGAGTCTGCCACTCTGGCAGGATAATGGCAAGGTAAATGGCGTGTATATGGCACGGCCAGTCGATAGCCTCCGAAACGTGGTCGAAGCCGTCGAGATTGCACGAGTACGGGGGCTTGCGAGGTCAGGCCGCGCCCGGGCTATCCGGCAGCAGGCACGGCTCTCTCAGGCCGAGATTGCGCAGGCTGTCGGGGTCCACGAAGCGACCATCGCTCGCTGGGAATCCGGCACGCGGGCTCCACGCGGAGCGGCGGCGTTGCGATGGGGCAGTCTTCTGCGCGAGCTGGTCGAGGTAGCTCCGTGACCGCCGAGACGATCACCGCTGAGCAGCTCGCCGATCGACTCGGAGTCTCATCGTGGGCGGTCTACGAGTCAGTCCGTCGAGGTGACTGTCCCGTCCAGCCGATCAAGGTGGGTCGACGTCTCGTATGGGCGCGAGCCCGTGTCGACGCTCTCCTCGGACCGGAGGGTGTGGCGGACACCGGGGAGCCGGGTCTGAGGGCAGTGCAATGACCACCGTCCCCTGGCACGCAGAGCGCGCTGAGCGACACGTAGCCGGCGCGGCGATCGCGACCGCCGAGGGGGCCAGACTCGTCGAGGATCTGGTCGAGCTGAACTACATCTACGACGAGTCATTGCGCCGGATCGCGGAGCACGCGATCGCCATGCCGCCCGATCCCGATGTTGATCTCTCGGCCTTCGACGACGAAGCGAGTGTCCTCGGTGCGTCGCTGACCGTCAGAGGCCAAGCGATCACCGGGAGGACCCTTCGGCGCGTCGTCTCCACCGCGGTGGCGGTCGACCGGCCCTCGACGTGGATCTCGGCTCTCGTGGTCGATCTGCCGTGTTCCCCGTGCGGTCACTGCGTGGGCCAGGCGGACGCGGTCATCTCTCGCGCCGCCATGCTTCGCCGAGCACTGACGACCCTGCGGGATACCGAACGTCGACTCTTGGAGGACCCCACCGCTCTCGACGACCTCCAGGCGCTTGTCGGGACGCTGGCGTGAGCGGTGGCAACCTCGCGATGGTCGACGACGTCGGTAGTTACCGGGGCTGTCTTCGTGGTCTCGCCGTTGCTGCTCCAAGAGTCGATGAGCGGGACCGGGCGAGTGTGGAACCATCTCACGAAGGTGACGACACATCATTGCTCGCCGTCGAAGACCTGGCGGTGGTCATCGCGCGTGTCGACGTTGCACCGCCTCGACGATTCCTCCTACGTCCCGTGTGGGCCGAGGGTGATTACGGGATGATCGCCGCCGAGGACAAGGCCGGGAAGACATGGCTGTGCTCCGACATCGCCGTATCGGTGGCGAGCGGCACGCCTGCCCTCGGCTTGTTTCCCGTTGAGTCGCCGGGTCCCGTGTTGATGTTCGTAGGGGAGGGGGGCGAGTCAAAGTTCGTCCGTCGTCTCCGGGCGATCTGCACCGCCCGCGAGATCGACGCGGCGACCCTCTCGATCAGGGTGGCGATGCGGGTGCCCCACCTGACGTCGATGGCAGCTCTGACGCTCGTAGAGGAGGAGATCGCCGCCAGTCTCCCGCAGCTCGTCATCATCGACCCGCTGTACCTTGCGGCCAGAGGAGCCAAGGGATCGGACCTGTACGAGATGGGGGCCAACCTCCAAGGCGTGCAGGTGATCGCTCAGCGGTACGGCGCGGCCCTGCTGATCTCCCATCACTTCAACAAGACGGGGGAGGGCCGAGGAGCGAAGCGCATGTCAGGTGTCGGTCCGAGCGCCTGGGGCCGCGTGCTCGTCTCAGGGACTGTCGTGAGCCGTCACACAGACCGCGATACGAAGAAGACTACGACCGTCCTCGATCTCGATTTCCAGGGCGACGAGATCGCTGAGTCGACCGTCCGCATCCGGCGCACCGTCTGGTCAGACGATCCCGAGCAGCTCTCGTCGGCCCTGCACTACGTGGTCGAGGAGCTGTCGCCGGAACTGGTCGAATCGACGAGCCCCGAGCTGGACGGCGCACCACCCGCCGCAAAGCGCGTCTTCGCAGTGCTCGGGACCGCTGACGACCCGCTGACGGTCAAGGAGATCGGCGACGCCCTGGCGATCGACGGAACCGGCCTATCACCGCTCAAGCGAAGGACGATCGCAGCCGCTCTCGATCTCCTCTCCGACCGTGATCTGGCGGACTCGTTTGGGGAGGCAGGAAGCGCGGCTCGGTGGTGGTCGACGACGAATAGCGCATGCCAGCCCTATGCCACCCCCCAACCTGGCACACCGGAAATCGACGAGGACGGTGAAAATGCAGTCTGACCTGCTGGCACGACTGGCATGCCAGGTTCGTGCCAACCGTGTGCCAACACCGTACGCAGGGGGTGGCACGCACGCCGCCCCCTATAGGGGGCGTGCCACCCTCCCGTGCCACCCTGTGGACAACCTCGGAGAGCACCTGCCATCGAGTCGTACGGAGTCGTGTTTTCGCAAGGCCCGTGGGTCGCAGCTCGACGAACGATGCGCGCCGCCCGACGTGTCCTCTGCCCGCGTCCGATCACTTGATCGTCGGGCAAGTGAGAGTCGCGAATGCGCAGGTGAGAGACACCGTGTCAACGAAATGTCAACGGGCAATCGGGGTCGCAGTGACCGCCCCTGAGCACGAACTGACGCCGACCACCCGCCGCGACGGCACCGAAGGACTACCGGCACGCGGCTACTCGTGGCCACCGTTTGCCGCTGGCAACCTGACCGCCGTCCGGCACGGTACCCGCAGCGATCGTCTCGTCAGCGAACGAGCCGCAGCGATCCACGCCGCGCTCGTCGAGATTGCGCCGTGGGTCACGGATCTCGACGTGGAGGCCGTGGACCGCTACTGCCGGGCCGAGGGTCGAGCCCGCATGCTCCACGACTACACGGTCACCACAGCCGCTCAGAAGGGCGTAGAGGCGGTGTTGCCGTACCTCTGGACGGAGGCGACCAGGGCCGAAGCGAACGCCGCCAGGTTCGCTCAGGACCTTGGCTTGGACCCGACCGGCAGGGCGAAGCTGGCAAAGGACCTCGGCGTCGCCGTCCACTTCGGCGGGGACCAGCTCGCCGACCTGACCGAGCAGGGCCGCGCCATTCGTGTGCAACGACAGGCCGAGCTGGCTGCCGACGAGAAGGACGAGCCGTGACCGACCGACACGCCGCTCTCGACCTCCTCGCTGGCCTGACCGACCACCTTGGCCGTTGGGGGGAGCGCGCCACGCCGCTCCAATGGATCGACGCCGAGGCGATTCTCGACGTCTCAGGACCGCGGCGTCATTGGATCGGCAGGAGCAAGGGCTACTCGAAGACGCGTGACGCCGCCGGTCTCTCTCTCGTGGCCCTGCTCACGCAACTGCCACCCGGCGCTACCGCCTACGCCGCCGCATCGGACTCCGACCAGGCCGGGTTGCTCCGACAGTCCATGGCTGCGTTCGTCACCAACACCGCCGCACTACAGGATCAGGTGACCATCGAGAGCCGTCGCGTCGTCGCCCACAGACGCGGGACCGATCTCGTGGTGCTCGCCGCCGACACAGCCGGAAGCCACGGTCTGCGACCGCACTGGCTCGTCGTTGACGAGCTGGCCAACTGGCCAGACTCCGAACGACACCGGGCGTTCTTCGACTCGTTGTGGGCGGGCCTTCCGAAGACACCCGATAGCCGTGGCGTCGTCATCACGACGGCTGGCTCGCCCGGGCACTTCTCCCGCCGCATCCTTGAAGCGGCCCAGGCCGATCCCTTGTGGCGGGTGTCGGATCTCCACGGGCCGCCGCCGTGGATCAACCGCAGCGAGGTCGAAGCGGAACGCCGCCGCCTCTTCCCGAGCACCTTTGCCCGCCTGTGGCTGAACGAATGGGCTGAGGCCGACGATGCGATCGCCAGTGCCGATGACGTCGTCGCCGCGTGCGTTCTCCAGGGTCCTAACGCTCCGGAGCCCGGCACCCGCTACATCGCCACCCTCGACCTCGGCACTCGGAACGACCGAACGGTGGCGGTCATCGCCCACGCCAAGCGCGAGGATATCGGCACACGGGTCGTCGTCGACCGAATGAACGTATGGACGCCGCGCCCGAAATCCCCGGTCAGCCTCGACGACGTACGGCTGTGGCTGGTCGAGATGTGCCGCTCGTACCGTGCCCGCCTTCACTACGACCCATCCCAGGCGTACCTCATGGTCGAGCAACTGCGCCGCGCCGGCGTCGGTTGTACGGAGTTCGTGTTCACGAGTTCGAGCGTGGGTCGACTGGCGACGGCTCTCATGCAGGCTCTACGAGGTCATCTGATCGACCTACCCGACGACAAGGATCTGCGAGACGAGCTGCTCACCGTTCGACTCCGTGAGTCTTCACCGAATGTGATGCGAGTAGACCACCGAGCAGGGCGTCACGACGACCGCGTGATCGCCACGGCAATGGCCGCCCTGTTGCTCACCGAACACGGCGCAGGTCAGAGCGCCGCGTGGATAGAGGGTTGGAAGATTCTCCGTCAGCGTGACCTCACCCGGGCCGAGATGCAGATCACCGACACGCCCAACAAGCGGCGCGTGTCCCCGAAGCTGCGCTGCCCGAGGCCGTACTGGTTCGGCGACTACTGCACGAAGTGTGGGAAGACGAAAGACGAGCACGAGCCGGTGCCCGTATGAATCGAAGCGTTAGGTCGGCGATTGTCCCCACCGAGCGAACACCCTCGGCATATGCTGGTGATGTTCGTGTGGCGTCGCCCGACCTCCGCCACTCTCGGCAAGCGAGCGCATGGAGGTCGCGCATGGAGACAGATCCCACCACCCGAATCGTCGTCAACGACGACACTCCCGAACGGGAGCCGACTCTCGTCGAGCGCCTGGCCGGTGTGCCCGAAGCCTTCGTCACCAACGAGCTGCGTGCCGCCGCCGACGTGGCCGCCGCCCGGGCGTCGTTCAGCTCCCGTGTCGCCAAGGCCCGGAGAAGGGCCGGTGGCGCCCTGGCGGCTGCTGTTGCCAGTGGCGATGTCGTGAGCGCCCTGGCTGCCGCTCGTGACGTTCTCGTCGCTGACCTCGTCGCCGAACAGCCTCCTCCGGTTACCGAGAACGACGACCTGCTCGACGCCCTGTCGGACGCCCGCGGGCGCGCCTTTCGAGCGATCGCCGCTCTCGACCTCGACCTGCCCGACGAGCTCCAGGTAGAGCGCGAGCAGACCGAACACCGGCGCTTGGCAAACGCTCGACCCCGAGACGCTCGTCGTGTCGCCGAGCCGTGCGTGACCGCCGACGATCTCTCGGCAATCGAGGCCCGTGACGACGCCGTGAGCGCGCTGACCGAGCTGCGCCGGGAGGTCGACGAGTGGCGTACGGCTGCAGGCCGACCCGACGCCGACGTCATCCACGCCCTCGCCCGGGTCAGTCAGCTCATCGAGCAGCACCACGAGACGATCGCTCTCGTGCGCCACGCCAACGACCTCGTCGCCACCGCAAATCGAGTGCGGGCTGAAGCGGGAATCACCTGGTCGCCCGAGCCCGGACGTCAACTAGTTGCCGAAAGGATCTGAAGATGAACGTTCCCGAAATCCGCCTCGCAGGTTCGCCGAACGCCGCACGATGGGGCGCAACCGACACCTACGGCACGCCGATCGGCGATCGCCCGAGCGAGACGGCACTGATGAAGGCGGCGGCGCTGATGGGTCGCGTGCCAAAGCCTCGTAGCTCGTCCCGACCGACGTCGCGACAGATCGCCGAGCTGCGCCGAGCCGCCGATCACGCTGACGACCCCATCACGAAGAGCGAAGCGGGCGAGGCCCTGACGCTCGCGCTGATGAAGGCGGCCATCGACGATGACACGCTCCTGCCCGGCGTCCACGCCCACTCGCCGCTCGACAAGCGAGAGCGCTTCGACGACGAGGCCCACCGGATCCCGAGATTCGACCCCCGCGAGTACGCCCCCTCCGTCGATGGCATCAAGGCCCGGGGGGTGCAGAAGACGACCCCCGGAGCCGGTGGCGAGACGTACGGCGATGCGAACGCCAATCTGACAGAGATCGCCAAGGCAGCCGACCCGGACGTCCTCCTCAAGCTGGCCCGTTCGATGAACCGCACCGCCGATGCGATCGACGCTCGAACCGTCGCCCGTCTTCGTGCGACGACACCGATCGTCAAGTCGGACGGCAGCGTCGAGATGCCACGTCGTCGCCCTGGTGTGACTGTCCCTCTCCGCATCGCCATTGGCTGATGCACATGATCTGGCGTACGGCTGACTTGCCCAGCCGACGACGAGGATGTCGGGGGCTCCTGCATGTCCCCCCGACATCCTCGTGTGCGCCAGTTGGGCGGCCCTGGGGCCGGGCGTGATCTCCTCCCGGCCCCCGGGGCTGCCCCTTCTACAACGAGGGGCGGAGTGAGCCAGCATGACAATCGCTGACCGCCAAGCCGCCTGGGATCTCTCTCGACGAGAGCACGGCCAGGAGCCCTGGATCGACGAGGTCGACCGGCTCGAGTACCTGGCCACCCGCCCGGTGCTTGTGCTCGGTTGCTCAGGACTCGACGACGACACCGCCGCCGCCGCACTGGTCGAGGTCCGAAGGGGTGAAGGTCCGACCGATCGACGCCCGCTCCGTACGCACGCCGTCGTGTGGGTCGAGACGATGGGCGGTGCTTTCGTCGACCGTGTCGCCCGGGTCGCCGCTCTCGCCGACCGCGTCTCGCAGCTCGGCAGGTTGTCGATCGTCGCCGATGTCTCCAGGCTCCCCGATCCGATGCGCCGCTACGCCAGCCGGGCCGCCTCGATCCGGGCCGGTGCGTCGATCGACGACGCCCGGGCCATGCTCCGAATCGCAGCCGGTCAGGGTCGTGTCGGTGTAGTCCCAACGGTGACCGACGCCGCCGAGCTGTCGGGCGACCTGGCCAAGATGACCGGCCACGTCCTCGTCGACGCCGTCGCCCTGGCGGTCGCCCGGGCCGAACGGGTGACGATGCTCGGCGAGCTGCTCGACACCCGGCTCGGTGACGGTGTCCGCCGTCGACGGTTCGTGTCGTGAATAGTTCTGGCGCAACCGGCTGGACTTGCCCCCAGCCGACGACGACGCCGAGGTCGTCGTGCGCCAGTCGGGCCGCCCTGGTGAGGCCGGGCTCAGTCCCCCGCCTCCCAGGGCCGCCCATCGTCGGTGCAACCGGCTTGAGCAGCCGGGGACGGCAGGCGGTTACCTCCTCCCGCCGCCCAGCACCGACACCCCGGGGACGCCCCTGGGGCGACGAGGGTCTGTCGTCATCTCCCCTCGTCGTCTCCAGGGGCACACCCCCGCTGTATGACATCGTTGTGTGACTCAGGCCGCCACCGCCACCTGTCGGAGGGAGCGTTCGGGTTGACCGACAGCCTTGATGACGAGGTGCATGGGCATGAATGCCAAAAGAAAGAAAGATGGCGGTGCCGCTCTACCTGAGCGCGTGTTAGAGGCTGGCGCGAATACAGCAGGGGCGGTTTCCGGCGCAGTCCTTGGCGCAGCGATGGGCGGTGCGGAAGGGGCAGCACTTGGCGCTGTCGCCGGACAGTTTGTTCATGCAGCGGCAGCGACGATCTCGCATCTACTCCTTCCGCAACGGCAGCGCACGAGAATCGAGGAAGTCGTACGTCTGGCAACGACGGCGATCGCTGACTTGAAGGCGGAGGGACTTGAGCCACGGACGGACGGCTTCTTCGATAGTCGGAACATGGAGGAGTCACCTGCCGAAGAAATCGCCGAGGGCGTGCTCCAAGTTGCTCGGGACGCGTACGAGCAGAAGAAGGTTCCCCTTCTAGCCACCTTCCTTGCTCGCATCGCGTTTCATTCCGAGATTGCGCCCGAACAGGCGAACTTTCTCGTGCGAACTATCGACCAACTCACCTATGAACAGATCGGCCTGTTAGCCCTTCTTCCTCACTCTGCCGAGTTTGGAGTCACCGAAACGCCGTTTAATGTTCTCGGGCCTTTGAGCGCCCTAAACGGAGGGGACCGAATCTCCCTTCAGCTTGAGCTTTGGGATCTCTATCGAAGGGGCTTCGTGCAAGCTCCCGGCGGCGGGATGTGGCTGAACCTTACTGAGTTCGGCCCGGGAAGGGTGCAGGTTGTCGGTGCAGGGGCGAACCTCTACGTGCTAATGGGCCTCGAAGACTTCGATCGGGACGAGCTGCGACGCTTGACGGCGCGACTCAATTGGATCCCGGAGAGCTAATACAGGCGGCAGTCGCGTTCCGAATGTTGAGCCAGACTAGTTCTGGTCCAAGGTAACGGACCCTGGCGAATATGGGAGGGGTGTGGGGAAGATGGTGCGAACTTGGTTAGGTGGTAGGCCGGTTGCCGAGCTGCACTCCGGGTCGGTCACAGAAATCGTCCGCCGCTTTGTCAACGGATTTGTCAACGTGACTCGACCGCGCCCGACCCTACAGGCCCAACAGAACCTCACGACAAGGTGGCCTATACCTCCCATGACCTGCGACGACTCTCAGGGCCTCGCCAGACCTCGTGAACCTGGCCGGATTGAGGGGCTAGTGCCCGCAAGGGCGTAGGGGTTCAAGTCCCCTCTCCGACACCGTGTCATGTGACTAGTGGAGGCACTAAACACGCTGGTCAGAGTGTCCGTGTCAACGGGATGCAAACGGCTGCGAGGCCGAGGTGACCACCGCCGAGCAGTGGCGACGTCGTGACGCCGAGCCGTTCGAGCCTGGCAACACGAAAGCACTCGTCCACGGCGCCAACTCCGAGCGATCGCTCGAGGCGAAGGCGGCTGAGGTCCGGGCACACCTGGTCGAGCTCGCACCGTGGTGCGACAAGCCGGCGTTCGCACCGGCCCTGGCTCGCTTCCTGCGGGCCGAAGCCCGGGAGCTGCTCCTCCACGAGCACATCGAGCGAGTCGTGGCTTCTGAGGGCGCTGGTGCCGTCTCGGCGAAGGTGTGGGAGCAGGTCACGGCGGCGGCGAACAGTGCGGCGAAGCTGTCCGGGCTGCTCGGACTCGACCCGTCGTCGTATGCCCGCCTGCGGGCCACGGTCGGACAGGCCGACGTCAGCCAGGCCACCTATGCCGAACTGATCTCTGGCGGCCAGGAGATCGCCGACCGACGAGCAGGCGAACGTCCACAGCCCGTGGAGACGACGGCAACCGTTGTCGACGGCAAAGGGTCCACAGCTGTGCATGGTCCCGAGAACGACGATGCCTGAGTCCGTCGATGCCAAGGCACGTCGCCTGCTGTCCACCGACTGCGTGCAGATCCTCTACGCCGACGAGAGCACCGTCGCTGCCCGTGTGCGGGGCGACACCGGCGTCTATGACGTCCAGTGGGAGCGAGGCGACTGGTCCTGCACCTGCGCCAACCTCGGTGCCTGTAGTCACTGGCTGGCCGTCAAGCTCGTCACACTGACCTCGATCCGCCACCCGGCACCGGCGAACGCATGGTGACCGATCCCGCTGTCAGCCTGCTCGCCTCGCTCGTGCTCGAGGACGACCGCCGGTGGGGAGACGCCGCCGTCGACGAGCAGTGGGACGACGCCCGGGGCGTTCTCGACCAGACAGGACCGCCGTACCACTTCCTGACCCGTGCCCGTGGCTACTCGAAGACCTCCGACCTCGGTGGCATCGCCATCGCCGTCATGCTCGAGCAGCTCCCGCCCGGCAGCCGTCTGTACGGCCTGGCCAGCGACAAGGACCAGGGACGGCTCCTGTCCGACGCCATCGCCGGCTTCAGCGCCCGCACACCCGGTCTGGCCGGCGCCATCACCTGCGACGCCTACAAGGTCACGGCCGCCAACGGATCCGTCCTCGAGATCCTCCCCGTGGCCGGCGCCTGGGGACTGCGGCCGGCGTTCCTGATCGTCGACGAGCTCGCCCAGTGGACGTCCACGACAGGGCCGAGGAAGCTCTGGGAGGCGACGACATCGGCGCTCACGAAGGTCTCGAGCCAGAGGCGCCCGTCGACGCCGGTACCCACGTGCCGCAGATGCTCGGTCTCGGTCGGCCCGGGTGGCGCTGATGCGCGGCGGGGTCTACGTGCCGGCGCACCTGTGTCCGTACCTCGAGGTCTACCTCCGACAAGGGCTCGCGGCGGCGCACCGTGAGGGCCACCAGTTCCCCGACGACTTCGCGCGGCTCCTGAGTGAGATCCGGTCCGGGGCCGCGGAGTCGGTTGCTTCCGCTAGCGGAAGTGCGGAAGTGGATTCTGCGGAAGTCGTGCCATTGTCCGAAGTGGCTGACGAGATGTCGACGAAAGAGGCCGCCGAAGCGCTCGGCGTAAGCGTCAGAGCAGTCACCCTCGCCTTGAACGAGGGTCGACTGAAAGGACGCAGGATCGGGCGGGTGTGGCGGGTCGAACGGTTGTCGGTCATGGAATGGCAGCAACGAAAGGCGGCCTGACGTGGCGCACGTGGTGGACGAGTACCGGGAGGCCTGCGCAGAGGCGGACCGGCTCGACAAGCTGGCCGGCGCCTTCCCAGCGACGTCCCCGCTCGCTCAGGGTTACAAAGAGCTCGCGGCGGCCGCGGCAGCGCACCGCGACGAACTCGAGGCCGACATGGCAAAGGTCGCCGAGCCCGACATCCGCAAGCGGGTGCGCGATGCGATCAAGGAGGGCCTCACGCCCACCATCCGGGAGGGTATCGGGCTCGTCCGGGAGCTCAGGGCGCAGACGGCACCGCTGCCACCGATCGGGATGCCGACAGGAGCGCGGCCGGCGGGTGTCGGGGCGTCCCCGCTGGCGCGCAAGTCTCCGGAATCCATGACCCTGAAGGAGCAGGCAGCGCACTACCGGCACCTGGCTGACACCGTCCAGGACCGCAACCTGCGTGCCGGGTACCTCGAGAAGGCCGCTCAGGCCGAGAAAGGCGGAGTCTGACCGTGGGCCTTTCCTATTTCCCGATCATCGCCGGCCGATGGGTGGTGGACTGCTCGCCGTCAGGTCTGGTCGACGGCTCCGGCTCTGTCAACCCCCTGGCCAACGGCCCAGCCGTGATCGTGGCGAAGCCGTCGTCGGCGCCTTTCGTCGGGCCCGGTACGTCCGTCCTCACGTCCACCGGGCTGAACGCGGTCCTGGCCCAGATCGAGGGCTACCTGACGGCCGCCAAGCTCGCCGCCATCTCGGCCGTGCTCCCCTTCGACGGTCTGGTCGTCAATGTGACAACCACGAGCATCGCCTACTCGGTGGCGCTGGCCGACATCGTGACGCAGGCGAACGCCATCGCCGCCATCCTCGAGACCGCTGCCGACGCCACCTGATCGAAAGAGAGAGAGTCATGACCGCCCGCGCCACTGTCGCCCTCGAGCCACCACCCGTCGACGAAGCGGAAGCACCGCCGACGTCGACCGGCCAGCAGAACGCCCGGCCTTACGTGCCGCCGCCTTCAGAGCGCCCCGGCTACGTAGCCCCGCCGGCTGCCACCGTCGGAGCCGAACCGTTGGGCGTACGGGAGCGGACGAGAACTGGCGAAGGTCTCCAGACGCCGACCTTCGCCACAGTCGACCGCATCCTGTCATTCGGTCTGTGGACCGAGATCAAGAAGGGCTCGCTCACGGAGGCCCCGGGCACGAGGTACACGTCAGCAGGATCGATCAAGCCGCTTCTGCGGTTCCAGCTGCGCAGCGGGGGAGACGCTGTCGTCCTCGCCGAAGCAGTGCACGGCTGGGCGCCGCTCGAGACCGAGGATGCGGTTCCGTCTCATCCGACGGTCATGTCGATGGATGACGTCACACCTCTCGACCTTCTCGGGGACGATGCGTCCCCGTTCTTCTCGCATCGCCCGAGTGGCCGGTTCTAGGACACCGCCGTGAATCCTTCTCGTTCTCGGGTGTGCGTCGACGGGTTGAGTGACACCGTCGACGCATCTGGGGTCGTCCATGCCCCGCAACCCGGGACGCCGGGGACCCCTTCCTGTGATGAGGTCCAGGTCCCCGGCACCCTCTGTCCGCGGTGTGGGACTTCCACCTCCCGCGACCACAAGCTCGTCAACCACCGAGGCGGTGATACGGGACGGTATTAGGTTCCTTCACCAGCAATCGTGCCTGACGGTGGAAGCCCGCAGGAGCGGACGATCTGACTCCTTCCTCCACACCAGATCGGGTGATACAGCCTGGGTCGGCAGCCCGACGGAGTTGTCACGCTGGCCACAGTTGGAAGACCGCCACATCGCGGACTTCCCGAAAGCGTTTCGGATGTGGTGATGCGGGCTCACACGTCCTTCGGTCAGGTGAGGGTGAAAGTGCCCGCCGAGCGCAGGGGAGCGGTCTCGGAGAAGATGGTCGAGGACGAGGTCTGTTGGCCGATGAGGGCCAGATCTGTCCCGAAGGCGGAGATCTTGGTGACCCCGCCCGACATCGTGACGGACCCGGTCCCGTTCACCGAACCCTGGGTGTAAGTGCCGTCGCCGGCGCTGTTCACGCAGAACAGCCCGGTGAAGCTCGCGGTACGGGAGGTGGCGGAGAGGAAATAGGGGGTGAGCCCGGCCCCACAGGGCGAGAGGAGCTCGATGGCGAAGCTCTGGGTGACGGTGTTGCTATGGGAGTCGGTGGCCGTCACCGAGAAGTGGAAGGTGGTGCCGATCTGCGACTTGTTCGTGGGGGTTCCGCTCAGCACGCCGCCGGTGGACAGCCCCAGACCCTGGGGCAGGGCCCCGCTCTCGGAGTAGGTGACCGAACCGTTGTTCCCCTTGGTGCTGAAGGTGGTGGGCGGGTACGGAGTCTCCCAGGTGGCGTTGGAGAGGCTGGTGTGAAAAAGATTCATGGTGACGTCGAACGGCGTGGTGGCCGGCCCCGGGGACTCCTCCAGGTTCGTATCGCCCGGGTATTGGGCCGAGGCGGTGTAGTCGCCGGCCGGCAAGGCACCGTTGGCGACGCTGCAGCTGCCCTGGCCCCCCACTCCCGGGTCGGCCGACAGGTTGGCGAGGCAGCTAGTCACGCCCACCGTACCCGTCACAGTTACCGTTACTGACTCACCCGATAGTGATTCGCCGTTGCCGGTGGTCACCGTGACCACGAAGCTCGTGTCTGCCTGCGAGAGATAGGACTGCGTCGCTGTGGGCGTCGTGGAAAGAGAAGTCGTCGTGGTGTCCTGAGACACCACGAAGCCGTTGGTGGCCCCCACGTAGGTGACCGAGTAGTCGGTCGAGTCAGAGGGGGTGAACCCGCCGCAACTCGTTCCGAGGATGGTGTAGGAACCCGCGCCCAGGCTCGCTCCGATGGCCGTGGACGACCCCACTGTGTTGCAGCTCAAGGTGCCCGACAGCGTCACCCCGGGCGGGGAGTTATCGGTCTCGGTGAAGGTGGGAGATCCTCCGTAGGTCTGGGTGCCCGAGACGACCACGGTGATAGGGACCGGGACGATCAAGCTGGTGGGGGGGGAGGACTCGCCGTAGTAGTTGTCCCCCCAGCAGGCGAGGGTCCCGTCGGTCGCCACCGCGCAGGCGAAGCCGTCACCGGCGCTCACCTGGGTGAAGGTGCCCGTGGGCGGGTAGGACTGGCCGTAGGAATGGTCCCCCCAGCAAGCGAGGGTCCCGTCGGTCGCCACCGCGCAGGCGAAGAGTTCACCGGCGCTCACCTGGGCGAAGGTTCCCGCGGGCGGGGAGGACTCGCCGTAGGTGTTGTCCCCCCAGCAGGCGACGGTCCCGTCGGTCGCCACCGCGCAGGCGAAGTTGTCACCGGCGCTCACCTGGGTGAAGGTGCCCGAAGGCGGGGAGGCCTGGCCGAAGTAGTTGTACCCCCAGCAGGCGAGGGTCCCGTCGATCTTCACCCCGCAGGCGAAGAAGCCGCCGGCGCTCACCTGGGTGAAGGTGCCCGAAGGCGGGGAGGTGTCGCCGTCGACGTTGTCCCCCCAGCAGGCGAGGGTCCCGTCGGTCTTCACCCCGCAGGCGAAGTCGGTGCCGGCGCTCACCTGGGTGAAGGTGCCCGAGGGTGGGGAGGACTGGCCGTCGACGTTGTCCCCCCAGCAGGCGAGGGTCCCGTCGGTCTTCACCCCGCAGGCGAAGTCGGTGCCGGCGCTCACCTGGGTGAAGGTGCCCGAGGGTGGGGAGGACTGGCCGTAGGCGTTGGCGCCCCAGCAAGCGAGGGTCCCGTCGGTCTTGATCCCGCAGGCGGAGGTGTCACCGGCGCCCACCTGGGGGTGGCCGAGATTCAGGGCGGGAGGTGATGACTGGCCGTCGTTGTCGTACCCCCAGCAGGCCACCTCGCCGGAGGTCTCCACTCCGCAGACGAAGAAGTTGCCGCTGCTTACCTGGGTGAAGGTGCCCGACAGAGGCGACGACTGGCCGTAGGTGTTGTCCCCCCAGCAGGAGACCTCGCCCGAGCTCTCCACCCCGCAGACGTTGTTGTTACCGTCACTCACCTGGGTGAAGGTGCCCGACGGAGGCGAGGCGACGAGGCCCCAGCACGAGAGCGTCCCGTTGGTCTCCACGCCGCAGGCGCCGGAACCGCCGGCGCTCACCTGGGTGAAGGTGCCCGACGGCGGCGAGGACTGATTCTGCCCGTTGTCTCCCCAGCAGGCCAGCGTGCCGGCGGTCTCCACTCCGCAGGCAAATTCGGCGCTCACGCTCACCTGGGTGAAAGTGCCCGAGGGCGGGTTGGACTCGAATTCGCTGTTGTCTCCCCAGCAGGTCAGTGTGCCGTCGGTCTTGATACCGCAGGCGGAGTTGTAGCCGACGCTCACCTGGGTGAAGGTGCCCGACGGCGAGGAGGCGTCTCCGTCAAAGTTGTCACCCCAGCATGAGAGCGTGCCGTTGGTCTGCACCCCGCAGGCGGTGAAACTTCCGGCGCTCACCTGGGTGAAGGTGCCCGAGGGCGGCGAAGCCTCGCCGTAGCCGTTGTAACCCCAGCACGCCACGTGGCCGTTGGTGACGACGGCGCAGGCAGAATCGGCGCCGGCGCTGATCGATCCCACGCCAGGGGCGGCGGGCTCGGCGGTCAAGGGCGTCACCGGCGCCGAGGGCGCTGCTAGGGCGGGGTGTTGTCCCGTGCTCACCACCACCGCGAGGACCCCGAGGAGCAGGGGGGCGGCCAGCAGCCGCAGCGTGCGGGGGGCGAAGCGGCGGCGATGGGACCTCGTCATGGTTCTTCCTTCCACGTCAGATCGTGGG
The DNA here is from genome assembly GCA_963800065.1 of uncultured Acidimicrobiaceae bacterium. GTDB lineage: Bacteria > Actinomycetota > Acidimicrobiia > Acidimicrobiales > UBA8190 > CAWJFJ01. Next base: position 859,306 of record CAWCZO010000008.1, read on the forward strand.
GGCGGGGGCCGAGATGGTGTAGGTCGTGGTGTACGTGGCGCCACCGCTGGCCAGGACGTCGGCGGTCACAGTGGAGTCACCGGGAGCGCACGACGACCCGGTGAAGGCGAACACGGCGTTGCCGTCGTCGTCCAAGGTGGCCGTGGCCATGAAGGTAGCGAACGAGCCCTGGTTGGAGATCCAGACGGGGGCGATGGCCCCGCCGCAGCGGTCGAACAGCTCGGGTGAGCTGATCTCCACGGTCTGCTCGGCGTAGACGGGGTCGGTCTCGGCGTAGAACACGGCGTAGACGTCGGAGGTGCCGCTGGGGACGGTGTTGCCCGTCTCCACCTCGGGATCGGGGTAGCCGGTCACCCCAGCCGTGGTGACGTTCGGTGGACCCACGGTCATCGTGTTGGTGCCGGTGTAGTAGGGGGCGGCCACCAGATCGGCCTCGATGAGGCTCGGGCCGGGGGCGCAGTCGATCCCGTAGAGGCTGACGGTGGCGTTGCCGTCGGAATCCAGGGTGACATCGACCGAGTCGGCCCCGTAGACCGCCGTGGGTTGGAGCGACCCGAACAAGATCGCCCCTCCGCAGGCGTTGGCCAACTGCTGGGAGTTGATGTCCACGATGTCATCGGCCAGCGAGGGGCTCGTCTCCACTTCCACCACGGCGTAGACCTCGGACTGACCCGTCTCCACGATGGGACCGGGGGCCACGGTCACCGTGACAGTCGTGGGCGGCGGAGATCCACCGGTGCCGGTGCCCCCCTTGCAGGCGGGGAGCTTGGACTTCGGGTGGGCCTTGCACCACGCCGGCGAACCTTTCGGTGCCTTCGAAGTCGCCGCTGAGGCAACGCCCGCGGAACCGAGAGGAACGAGGCTCGCAACAGCGACCAGCGTTATCGCCTTGGTCACGATTCGCATGCGACCTCCTTCGGTCCTTACGTCGTTTCGTCAGACGCTAGGCAGCATGACCGTTGGACGGCGCCGTCGATATTGAGGAAACCGCACCTCGCCGTCACCCGCCGTGGCCGGGCGACTCCACTGACCGTTCATAGAGCGAGGCCATTCACATCTTCATCATCTGTCACGCCGAGGATTTGCGGATGCGTGGCAGACCTCGAGACCTTTCGCAGGACTTCACCACTGATGAGCGTTCGGCCCATCCGACCTCCGATAATCGGAACGAACGTGTAACGCCCTGGCGCAACGTGGCCGACTGGCCGGAGGATCGGACTGGCGATGGGGGAAAGGCGCGCTGTATTCGGGGTTATGGACCCCCCGGTGGTGTCCTCTGTGTCGGACAGGTTTGCAGCCAATTCGGGTGGCTGGGCCAACGGGCGACCCGCCCGGGATCGCCGCCGCTGGCCGGTTCGGGGGCCGGTATCTGATGCGTTTACCCACAGCGGCCGCCGGCAATGGAGCGCCGAAACGCGCTGCCCCTCATCTGCGTTTGATCTGAGAGACCAGCATCCGGTCGGGTCGGCACCTCACCCCCAAGTCTGGCAGCTCCCGGCCGGATGCTTGCCTTGAGCTTCGGTGATCGCACCGGGCGCCCGGATTAGCCTCATGCACCGTGGAGTCCTTCTACGTCTACGAGAATGCGACCAACGGAGGGGCCCTCGTCCACAGGGGGTTGAGCTTCCCCCGATTCGACGGACAGGTTGGTTTTGGGCTGATGGGTGATCTTCAAAGCGTCGAAACGCCGGGTGTGTCATACCACCCGGAGGGTTTGCCGGCCTCTGGGAGCCTCTGAGCGGGTGCGATTTCCGCCGGCTGGACCTCATGCCGCTGTTTGAGCAGTGGTGGCCGTCTTCTCGTAGTCGACGGGGCTGAGCATCTTGCAGTAGCTGTGACGGCGCCTCGGGTTGTACCAGGCCTCGATCCAGTCGAAGATGGCCAGGGCCAGATGCTGGCGGCTCGTCCACTGGTGCTTATCGAGCAGCTCGAGCTGCAGTGTGCCGAAGAAGCTCTCGGCCACGGAGTTGTCGAAGCAGTCGCCCACCGATCCCATCGATCCGAGCAGTCCGGCGCTGCGCAGGCGCCGGCCGAAGGCCCACGACGTGTATTGACTGAGTTCAATCGATCGTCGCAACACCGGCTTTCTGGAGCAAATGTACATGCTCGTCGAAGGCTTCGGCCGGTGTCTTCCAACCAAGAGTCTTCCGGGGTCGGCTGTTCGGTGACGTCCATCACCCACAGGCGGTCCGGGCCCTCGGGGTCGAACTGCCGTCCCACCAGGTCGTCGGCCGGCTCGGCGGCCGGGTCACGGCGGGTGCAGCCCCGGCCCTTGCGGCGGTAGATGCCCGAGATGCCGGCTTCGCGCATGAGGCGCTCGATGCGCTTGCGCGAACACCGGGTGTCCTGGCCGAGCCGCAGCTCGGCGTGGACCCGGGGCGACCCATAGGAGCCCCGGCTCATGCGGTGGATGTCCACGATGGTGTTCGTGAGCAGGGCGTCGTCGAGGTCCCGGTCGCTCACCGGGTGCGCCTGCCAGGCATAGAAGCCCGAGGTCGACACCTTCATCACCCGACAGCAGGCCGCCACGGGCAGGTCCGAGCAGGCCCGGGCGATGAAGGTGTACGTCATTTTGGGAGGACGCTCTCCTTGGCAAAATAGGCGGCCGCCCGTTTCAGGATCTCGTTCTCCATCTTCGTCGTGCGCAGCTCCCGGCGCAGCGCCACCAGCTCGGCCCGCTCATCGGTCGACAGACCTTTGCGGACTCCGCCGTCGATGTCGTCCTGCTTCACCCAGTTGCGCAGGCAGGACTCCGAGATCCCGAGGTCCTGGGCGATCTGGGCTTTGGGTTTGTCACCGAGGCGGGCCAGCTCGATGGCGCGCTGGCGGAACTCCGGCGGATGGGGTCTGGGCATGTGGACATCCTCTCAAGAGACGACGTCGGTCGCCTCATGTTCGATGTCCGCCAGACCGGGGGAAGCTCAGATTGCGATTGGCTGGATGTTTGGAAGCCGAAACACTAAGACGTCATGACCGACAGCATTGGGGAGGATGCGGTGTCGCTACGATTTTCCTGCTCACAACGGTCCTGAGGTGTTCACGTCCACCGTCATCCTCGGCGGACTGACTGCACTCCTGGGCAAACAGGCTTCGTCTGTGAGCGCTGCTGCTTGAGCCTCCTCCATCGCGCCTGGCCCAAGCTGGAATGAGAAGAGCGGCCGCATGGGCCGCTCTTCAGAGACGCTCACTGGCGTCTTCGCCGCCATCAGTTTTTGTGGCGAACCTCGGATCTCGTCCGAGACTTCGATTGTGCCAGGGATGACGGCAATGGCAAAGGGCCGAAAGTCCCATCGGTTGTCCACCGGCGGATCTTGAACTCGCACGGCGGGATGGCGTAGACCCTCGGTATGGTCAATTATCCCTTTGCCCTTGAGCCCCTCGCCGGGTTCCCCTACTCCAACGTGGTCGTTTCCGGCGACTTGGTGGCGGTCGCCAGCCAGGTGCCGTTTGGCGAGGAACGCCATCTCGTCGGACCGGGGTTCTCCGAGCAGGCCCATCAGGTATTTGCCAACCTGCAGCAATGCCTGCGGGTGGCAGGGTGTGAACTGGTCGATGTGATCAAGGTGTGCGGCTACCTGGCGCGGCCTGGTCTCATCGACGAGTACAACGAGATCTATAGGCAATACTTCACCCCGCCCTATCCCGCCCGCACGACGGTCGCCTGCGAGCTGGTCGTGCCCGGCATGCTCGTCCAGGTCGACGCCTTCGCTCGCACCCCAGCCGCTGAGTGAACACGTCGCCCCTTGGGTGGCCGGGAGTGTGCCGGACAGGTCCCATGCGGCCAGAGGGCTACTCGCCGGAACGTTCGGCCACCTCACGAAGGTGGGCGAAAAGCTCAGCAAGGCCGCGTGCTATCTCGGCCTGACCCTGGAGAATGTGCCCGACGGCCGAATGCACAAGTTCTGAGGTGAGTGGTATCTCTTCGGCCAGTTCGGCCAGTTCGGCCATGGTGTCCGCGATCCGTCTGGAGAGTTCGTGGAGTTCCATCACGGACGAGCCTACGTGTGATTCGTGTCCTGTGCGCCCCTGGCCCTGCCCCATCTCGATCAGGATATGTTAATGATCATCACGGAGAGGAATCATGAGCCATAACCCGACCCGCCAGCAGATTCGGACCTGATGGCCTCACGTCCGCCAATCCTCGGCGGACAGGCTGCACTCCTGGACAACAGGCTGCACTACCTGGCTGGCGTCATATTGGCATGTCTGAATCGCCAATCGAAAACTCTTGGGCCAGTAACATCCCGCTGGTGACGTCTGGGACAAGGTACACGGGATCGAGATCGTTCGGCGGGAGGGTGGCGCTGCTGCTTCTCGGGTCGTGCTTGGCCACCGTCTGCTACGCCGTCACCATTCGGGCTCGCCTGGGCTTGGGTCCGTTGTACGTGCTTCAGGACGGCGTGGCGCGACATTTGGGCATCGCTATCGGCACCTCGGTCATGGTGACCGGTTTTGCCTTTGTGATCGCCGCTGTCGGGCTTCGTTCATGGCCCGGCCCAGGCACGCTGGCACTCCCCGTCCTTGGTGGTGAGGGGCTGGACGTCGTTCTGCCGCGTCTCCCCATCCTTCACGGTTGGCCTCTGCGACTCGCCGCCGTCGTCGTGGCTACGTGGATGATGGCGCTTGCCGGGGCGATGATGATCCGGGCTTCGGTAGGGGTGGCGGCCTACGACGCCGTGATGCTGGGACTCCGGCGTTGCTTCGGACGACCCCTTGGGCCCACCCGGCTTGCCATGGAGATGACGGCCCTGATAGCGGGATGGCTCCTGGGGGGCTCTGTGGGCTTAGGCACGGTCATCACCGGCCTGCTCATCGGCCCCGGCATTCAGTTCTGGCTCCGGGTGATCGGAAGCCCCACCAAGGTACTCACGCGCGCCTCTTGATCGACGACATTGCGTCCGTGCACCTGAACACTCCGCTTGGCCAAGCCGCTCGCTTCCATCACGGCGGCACGACTATCTCCGTGAGTTTGGTAATGCTAGGTACAGCGCCAGGAAGCTATTCGTCTGCCCCCCGGACTTTGTGTCGTCACCAAGTGCCCGTGGAAGTGCTTAGAGTCAAAGAGTGGAGTCCACCGGCCGAGGCACATCCGGCGGGAACAACAGCGTTCCAGTTCGCATCCTGAAGGGTCGCACTCGGGGTAGCGAAAGGCGTGAATGACCCCGCCAGCACGCCACCGGAGACCGTGATGCTAGTGAACACTGGCGCTGCAGTACCCGTAACTGACATCCGAGTCTCTTTCGTCTTTGGACCATGGGGATGTGTCCAATGAGCGATCACCGCCGCGTGACGGCTGAGAGGAGTAAGAGCTAGGCCGCTAAAGATCGTGGCACAGTCGTTCGCAGCACCTGGAACACTGATGTCGATCAGGTGCATCGCCAGTTTCCCTCTGACCATTGATCTCGGTGGAGGTACCATCGTTGTAAGGCACGGGTTGAGGGCAGTGCCCAAGGTGGCGCTGACGTTGATGGTCTCGGTGTTGGCGGTTCCCCCGAACTTGAGGGGTGGGTTGAAAGTCACCCTGCCGTTCCACACGCCGTGAGCAGGGGAGCATGTGACAGTGCCGGGAAAGGGATTGGCCTGTGCGACCCCGGAGGCCGTCACGAGGAAGAGAAACGGTGACAACACAAGTGCTGTCAGCATGAGGAGAACCTTTCGAGCCATCAGAACCCCCGTTCGATATTGAACCCCCCTACGACCAGGGGATGATTTGTCGTTAGTCTTTCCCGCTACCCCCGACCTCACAATGGCCAGGTTGGTTCCTTCTCCAGCTGGCCGTTCAGCCGCGTTGGCAACAGGTCACCAGGTGCCCGTCGATTGGCTCAATGTCAGGCTGCGCAATCCAGCCGCCGATGCACATCCGGCAGCAATCGAGGCGGCCCAACCGGCATCGGCAAGAGTCACGGTCGGGACCCCCAGCGGAAATGATGACCCGGCTGCCACTGTGCCACCAGAGATCGTGATGTTGTTCCTCAGCGCGGCACCCTTGACCGAGAACGCCAGTGGTTGCTTCACCTTCGTCGGTACGCCGAGAGGTGTTGACCATCCCATGTTGAACTTGGAAGCGTTGCCTGCAACAGGAGCAATGGCGAGGCCACTGAAAATACTGCCGCAACTATTGGCAGCGCCGACGACGTGGAACTTGAGCTTTCCTAAGATGTGACCGATCACAGTGGGCGGCGTGAGCAGGGGAGCGGAGCATGGGTTCGTCGTGTTACCCAACACAGCCTTGATCTTGAAGGTCTCATTGTTGGCGACCCCGCCGTTCTTGAGAGGGGGCACGAAGAAGATGTCGCCGTGCCACACACCGCTAGTGGAGGTGCAGGTCACACTGCCAGGGAAGATCGGGAGTGCCTGGGCGACGCCGGAGCCCGCCGTGACAAAGAGGAGTCCTGGAAGCGTGACCGCGGCCAGGATGGGCAGAAACCTTCGAGCCATCTGAGCCCCCGTTTCAGATCGGGCCTCCTTCATAAATCCAAGGAGGATCGCCCCGCATTCTTTCGCACGGAGGGGGCCCGAACAAGGGATAATCCTGCGTCGTACAAGGTTGTCTTCATCAGCAAGGTGCTACAAGCTTGGTCAGTGCAATCAACCGGTCGATTGGGCTGACCTCTTGGGTCCGGCGACAACGGACAGGCTGCATTCCTGGGCAAGCAGGCTGCGCCTCCGCCGGGCCCCGAACCTTCGGTCCGAATGGCCCTCGGCCCGGATTCAGCCCGCCTCGTGCCCGGCGCAATCGCCAGCGTCGTCGGGGTGTGTTGTCAACCTGGCAAGGTCAGACGGCGTGAACAAGATGTCAACGAAAATTCTGGCCGACAATGTCGGCTGCGGTTGAGTGCGGAACGGTGATTGTCCAGAGGAGGCGCAGCGGGTGAGACTGGGGCTGGTCGGACTCGCAGTGGCGGCGCTGGTCCTCTCATCGTGCTCCGGGTCCACTATTGCTGCGGGACATGACCGGATGACCATTGCGCCAGAAGACGTTCTGGCGCTGCAGATGGTCACTCCGAGCGACGGGGTCGCGGTCGCCTTCTGGCCGTCACCTGTTGTCCACGGTGGTGACTGCTGCAACGGTGCGCCCGCCCACCACCGTGACTACTTGGTCGTCACCGGCGACGGAGGAGCAAGGTGGCGCGTCACTGGCGAGCTTCCGGTCGGAGTCAACCCGAGCCAGTCCTATGGCATACAGATGGCGTTCGGCACCATCGCTGAGGGTTACGTCGAGAGCACCGAGACCAACGCCATCGTATTCACCGCCGACGCGGGCCGGACCTGGTCTCTGCTGCACCCCCCCGGTCAGGCCACCTCCATCTCGCTTCGTGGTTCGGTTTTGTGGGTCGTCTCTAATCTCTGCCGGGCTTCGACAACACCGCCATCACTGTGCCCGTCTCGGCTCCTGACGTACATCTCTGGACACCTGGCACCAGCGAGCGATCTGCCGATCCCAACAGAAGGCATCGTCGCCTCGCGGGGAGTCTCGGGCCCTTTTCGCGCTGCATCCCTCCTTGACCGTCTTGGGCCAAGTTCGGCGGTCGTCGAAGAGGGCTCCGAAGGCTCGCCTTCCAGCCTCCTCTTCACGAGTGACAGCGGCCAGCAATGGACGGTCCTCGACGACCCGTGTGAAGGGCTCGTCCCGACCGGCTTGGTTGCTCCAACTCCAACCAGCTGGGACCTCTACTGCCAACTCGACGGCGGCATGAACCAAGGGGAGACACGCTTTTACACGACGAGCGATCAAGGCAAGACGTGGGCGTTGACAGCCAGTGCCAACGAGCAGGGGAATACCCTTGGAAGCATGGGTGACGTCATGGCCGACGATCTCACCCTCAGCAGCGATGGTCACGTCCTGTGGCTTCTCGGTTCGGTGGGAGGTATCAAGAGCAGCACCGACGGAGGTTCGGACTGGACCAACGCGCTGGTCCAAACGGGTGGCTACCCGGCCGAGCTTGCTGTCGCCGGAAGGACAAGCGCCTGGCTGCCACTCCCTGGCATCGGCTTGTATCACACCATCAACGGGACCAGCTGGAGCAAGATCAGCTGACCGATTTGCGACGCCCCGGCCCGGCCGTACTCCTAGCCGTAGGCTCAGCTCGCCGGGCTGTGCCCCGTCATCTCCGACCTCCGTGGCCTTTCCGCCACTTTGGCTGATCTGACCTTCGGCAATGGACAAAACGGTGCGCCGTCCGATTGAGGTGCCCCGTATTGGCCGATACACCCTGCGGCGATACTGACAGGGTGGCTTTCCTACTGACCTCGGGCCTGCCGGGCGCAGGCAAGTCGACCTACTGCGAGTGGCTGGCTCAGCAACATGGCTATTACCACTGGGAGACGGATGTCGGCTGGTCTGAATGGAGTCAGCTGATCGGAGACGCTGCGGCAGCACGCCACGCCGCAGCAGCGCGCGGGGAGAAGGTGGTGGTGGAGTGGGGATTCGAGCCGATGTACCTCCCGCGAGTAAGGCTCATGCGACGCTGGCTTCGAGTTGTGGTGGTTCGGAGGCGACACGGCAGCGGCATGACAGAGCTGGCTGCAGCACTCTGGTCGCCTGGATGACCGACCATTCGTCGCTCAGATCGCTCGCATTCACGAGGCGTGGCACAGGATCGAGCCGGTATACCGAGGACGCACCATCGAGACGGTGAGTCCAGGTCCGATCCACAAGCGCAACGAGGACATCTATCGGCAGATGCTTGAAGGGTAGTCCAGGGTCAAGCGATCATTTCCATACGGAGACCCCTGCCGTCGGTGGTACCGCCGAGTTGAACATGAGTCCTCGCTAACCATCGGCGCGCGCTCCAAGCAGCGGCGTAGGCATCGAGGACGTCGTCGGGCTGTGTTCGTCGGATTCGTCTCACCGCGTGCTCATCGACATCGGGAAAGACGCGCCGTAGCGCGGCGAGACGTTCGGCTCGGCCCTCGTTCGTCGCCTTGTGGTGCGCCATCGGTCCCCCAGCGAGGATCGTAAAGCACACTTCGGGGTGTACTTCGACGAGATGTCGTTGACGGTCTGGTGTCATCAGGAGGTCGACTTCATGAATCCTGGGCAAGATCGCAAAGGTCTGACGTGAGATTCCCTTCCCGGAGATGGCTCTGCTCCGAGCGGAGGCTTCCTCGTAGGTCTCTGATCCGAGCAGGCCTCGGGCGGGAGCAGGGAACACCGAGTTTCTGCGGGGGCCAATCATCTTGCGCGCCTCAATGTCGCATCGACGGGAGCCACTATCTGGTAGGCCGATTGGGATGTCGATGCCGACAGCAGCCAATCGCCCAGAATCGACGTTCGAGACCACTGCGGCGATGTCCGGGACCACCATCACCTGCGTTTTGCCCTGTCCGTCGGCCGAGACCATCACCTGGACCCAGCCCCCAGGACATCCGTCAAGGCCTGCCACAATCGACACGACGACTCCTCGCGTGAATCTGACTGGGTAGCAGATCAGGTTGGGGAACGCATCACTGCCACCTCGACCTCATACGACCAAAGTTCACTGTGGGTCGATACCGGAGGCCGATCCGAACCCTGGCTAGACACACCACGAAAACCATGGGCGAAGGCCGGAGAAGCCATCCACGCCTCGAAGGCGTCTTTATCACGCCATCGGGTCACGACGAGCCACGTCTGCCGGTCGTCGGTAGGCCGTAGCAGCTCGAATCCCTCGAAGCCGTCGGCCTGGTCCACCGCGCCAGCTCGCTCTGCGAACCTTCGGGCCAGCTCCTCGCCGCCGCTTTCTGGCACCGTGATGGCGTTGATGCGGATGACAGTCATGAGTCCTAGCATGGCCTCGCCTGCCGGAGTCCTGACCATCACCGCCAGGCCCGCCTCGGTTGGCGCATGATGACGCCATGGCAGGGGAGCACCCTCCGACTCGGGAAGCCGTCACGGAGGCGGCCGAAACCCTGCGGAGGCTGCTCGACGCCGTCGACGCCAGGGAGTTGGACGCCGTCACCCCGGGCGAAGTCGCATTGCTCCGGCGTCTGCAGGGAACCTGGTGGGGTGGGAAGAGGCCCTGAGGGTTCTCCCGCCGTCCACCGACCACGCGCCGTGAGGGCAGGAAGACCTCCCTCTGTACACTCATCGGTGGAGTCGACACCCACTTGGACACCCACGTGGCCGCCGCCTTGGACCCGATCGGTGGCCTGCTCGGGGTGGAATCGTTCGTGGCCGCCCCCCGGGGCTACAAAGCCATGCTCGAGTGGATGGGCGCCTTTGGCACGGTGTCCAAGGTGGGCGTGGAAGGCACCGGCGCCTATGGGGCGGGACTGGGACGGTTCCTGCGCCGTGCCGGCATCGAGGTGGTCGAGGTCGACCGCTCGAATCGCCAGGTCCGGAGGACACAGGGCAAGTCCGACCCGGCCGACGCCGTCGAGGCGGCCCGGGCCGTGCTCTCGGGGCGGGCCACAGGCGCACCCAAGTCCCGCGACGGCAACGTCGAGGCCATTCGGGCGCTGCTCGTGGCCAAGCGCTCCGCTCGCGAAGGACGTCTTCGGGCCCTCCACCAGATGCGCCAGCTGAGCTACACCGCCCCTGATCAGCTCCGATGCCGCCTGAAAGGCCTTCCGATCAAGGAGTTCACGGCCGAAGCGGCCGCCATGCGGCCGAGAGCGGGAGGCGACCCGGTCGTTCATGCCACAAAGGTGGCGCTCACCAGCCTGGGACGTCGCGTTCTCACCCTCGAAGAAGAGATAGCTGGCATCGACGAGCTGCTGGACAAGCTCGTGACGGCTACGGCCCCGAGCATCCTCGAGCTCTTCGGTGTCGGCATCGACACCGCTGCCACTCTCCTCGTCGCCGCCGGCGACAACCCCGCTCGCTTGCGCTCGGAGGCCGCCTGGGCCCATCTGTGCGGCGTCGCACCCATCCAAGCCTCCTCGGGCAAGGTCACCCGCCACCGCCTCGACCGTGGTGGAGACCGCAATGCCAACCAGGCCCTGTGGCGCATCGCCATGACACGTATCGCGTGCGACCCGCGATCGCGCGCTTACATGGAACGCCGGACGAAGGAGGGACGTACCAAGCGCGAAGTGATCCGGATCTTGAAGCGCTATGTCGCCCGTGAGGTGTTCAAGCACCTGCCTCGCGGCTAGTTCTCCGAGCGGCGGATCTGGCTCAGCGAATATCTGCCGTCCCTCGGGACTGGCTTCCGCCCGACATGCCGATCCGCCGCTCGGAACCATCGCTCGGAGAGCATCGACACATGGCTTGATAAGAGCTTGCCCTCACCCCGTGAGTGGCTCCTGATTGATTTGCCAGCTGTCTACTTGCCCGAGCCCAAGAACGGTCTTGACAAACATAGGAGCGTCGAGCGGGATGGTCCGGGGTGGCACGGGTCACGCTTCATACATACCGTAAACGGAGTGCCCCCCGGGCCACGTCCCGGCGAGTGGTGTAACGACGACCACCATCTCAACCTCAATGCATTGGTTTAGCTGACATCAGCGAGTTCTGCTTGGGCCACCTCCTCGACGTCACCGTCGATGACGGTCATGCGGGCCCTGGCCAGGACTTCGGTGGCCATGTAGCGCCGGCACACGGCCCACTCGTCGTGCTGCTCGGCGAGCACGGAGCCCACCAGTCGGACCACGGCATCACGGTTGGGGAAGATGCCCACGACGTCGGTGCGCCGACGCAGCTCCCGGTTGAGGCGCTCCTGGGGATTGTTGGACCAGATCTGCTTCCAGTGCTCCTTCGGGAACGAAGCGAAGGCGAGGACGTCGGGTCCGGCGTCGGCCAGCATGGAGGCGGCGTCAACGAACTTCTCGTGCAGCTGGTCGACGACCCGGGCGTGCTGGGCCCAGGTCTGCTCGGCGTCGGGCTGGGCGAAGATGGTGCGCACCAGGGTGGCCACGAGCGCCTGGGCCGACTTCGGCACCCGGGTCAGGAGGTTGCGCATGAAGTGGGTCCGGCACCGCTGCCAGGTGGCCCCGAGCGTGGAGCGCACGGCGTCGACCAGTCCCACGTGGGCGTCGGAGATCACGAGGGCGGTGCCCGACAGCCCCCGGGCCACCAGGCCCCGCAGGAAGGCCATCCAGCCGGCTCCGTCCTCGGTGGTGATGACGTCGAAGCCGAGGACCTCGCGGTGCCCGTCGTTGTTCACGCCGGTGGCGATGACCACGGCCACGTTCTGGATGCGCCCGGCTTCTCTCACCTTCTGCACCATGGCGTCGAGCCACACGTAGGTGTAGGGCCCGGCGTCGAGGGGCCGGCTCCGGAAGGCGGCCACGTCGGCGTCCAGCTCCTTGGCCATGCGGGAGACCTGGGACTTCGACAGGTGCTCGATCCCGAGGGTCTGCACCAGGCCCTCGACCCGGCGGGTGGAGACGCCGCGCACGTAGCACTCGGCCACCACCTGGGTGAGCGCCCTCTCGGCCCGCCGTCGGGGTTCCAGGAGCCAGCCCGGGTAGTAGCTGCCTGAGCGCAGCTTCGGGATGGCCAGGTCGATGGTGCCCACCCGGGTGTCGAAGTCCCGGTGGCGCAGCCCGTTGCGGCTGTTGATCCGCTCCGGGGTGATCTCGCCATAGCCGGCGTTGCACAGGGCGTCGACCTCGGCGCGCCATCAGGCGTTCGGCGAACACCTTCACCATCTCGCGCAGCAGGTCAGAGCCGTCGTCGTCGAGGTGCTTGCGCAGCCACTCGAGAGCGTCCATGTTGTTGGGGACTTCCACCGCATCTCCTCTCAGTTCGTCTTCGCAGGACTTCTGAGATTGATGCGGTGGTCGTCGCGAGTGGGGGACCTTCGCGAACTCCCTGGTCGTTCTCCGGGCCGACGCCCCGGGCCTTCCCGTTCAGCGCCACACAGGGCCACTCAGCGGGTCAGACCCGTACACCACTCGCTGGGACGTGAACGCCCCCCGCTTGCCAACGCCCACCAAAGGACCCAGGCTGTACGTGAACACCGGCCCCGCTGACGGCACGGCTCAACAGCGGGGACTGCCTCACCTATGTTGGCGTTGGCGCTCCAAAACTTAGCCAGAGTCGCCTGTGGTGGGGTACCAGGGGGGGACCTTCGCCTCTAGCGGATTCTCCGTCCTACGCCGAAGCTGGCAGAAGAAGCTCGATCAGACGGGGGAAGGGGCAGCGACATGGAGAATGCGATTCTCGACGTCCTGACGATGGACGAGTGCCAGTGGCTACTCCGTGACAACGCTGGAATAATCGGAAGAGTCGGTGTGTCAATGGGGGCCATTCCGGAGATTTTTCCGGTCCACTTCGCCATGATCGACGGTGATGTCGTGTTCCGAACCGGACGAGGGACGAAGCTGCACGCAGCCGCAGTGAGCGCGACCATCGCGTTCGAGATTGACGGGTCGGATGATGTGTTCGGTTGGAGCGTCCTCGTTGTGGGCCGAGCGTCGGAGATGACGGATGCGGCTAACATCGCCACTGCACTAGCTGTCATTCCGGGAGGATGGGCGCCTGGTGAACATGAGCATATCGTGAGGTTGGAGGCAACTCGTGTGACTGGTCGTCGAATTCATAGACACGAGCGGCCATCGGGCACACCGGACGTGCACGTGGTGCAGTGACGCTACGTCGTCATGCCGCTCTTGAATCGGGTCGCGGCTTCCGGACGGGGCGACGAGTGCTGTCACCGGTCACGACCAAGGCTGGTGCTTTCGGGACCTTCGATCTCCGAATGCCCCGTTTAGCCTGCGTGATCACACCGGTGCCTTTCTCCAACATCTTGTTGGAGCGCTGGCACGCTGTGGTGTATCGGAGCGTCTTCATGTGCCCCGGAGCCAGGCAGAGACGATGTCGACATCGAACCTGTAACGGCGGCCGACCCTGAGTTTAGGTCACCCTCACGAAATCGTGATCGTGAGCACTGCCGTTGCGCTGTCCTCTGTTGGGAGGTGGCCCGATACCTTCTTCGCGCTCTTGCTGACTACCTTCACGGTAGACGTGAACGTCCCCGTCGCTTTGGGTTTACCCGTGACGACACCATTGGACTTAAGACGGAGTCCCTTGGGTAGCTTCCCAGAAGCCAACGACCACTTGTACGGAGGCTTTCCGCCCTTGGCCGCCAGCTTTGTCGAATACGGCACTTTCACGGTTCCCCCAGCCAACGAAAGACTCGTGACGTACAGCGGTGACACAACAAACGGTATAGAAATGGTTTGAGGTTGACCGTTGGCGCCACTGCCGGTCTCGACCAAGGTGTGATCGCCCGTGGTCAAGTTGGTCGGAAGCGTCACATTGGCACTGCTCGATCCCGTGTCATCGGCGGGGAAGACGCCCAACTGCACCGGGTCGTCTACGCTGGCCGTCACGTCGTCACCAGGTGCCCAGCCATCCGACGAGACGTTCACCGTGACCCCTGAACCCACGGTGGCAGATGCCCCCGAGGTCGAGTTGAACTGCGGGAGCCCGGCCCCGCTGGACTGGGTGATGTTATTGAGCTCCTGCCACAACGGGGTCCCGGCGATCCCATCGGTACAGGTGGCCTCGCCGTCGCCCGGCTGGACCTGCTCGCCATACGACGTCGAGACGGAAATGCCCGCCCCGGTATCGCCCATGTCGTACTCGACCCCCGCCGTCGGTCGCCAGTTCGAAGGCTGACCCTGCGGGATCGGGCTCGACGTCGAACTGATCCCGTAGGTAAAGAGCGAGACGTTCGCGCTCGCGTCTTCTCCCGCAACATAGGCATCGATCTGCGCGTTGGTCGGCGCTACCGTGCTCGGGTCGCCGACATAGCCGAAGGCCAGCACGCCCGTGGGGTCGGGGGTCGCTGCCGCCACCCCGAAAGACACATCCGCGTAGATGCTCCCATCGCAGGTCACGATCTCACTGACAGAAGCCGTGCCCACGCCCGCACTGGCCCCCACGGAGATGACGGCATAGTCGGGCGGTCGGTCGTTGTTCGCCCCGAAGACATCGCCCACGAAGTCGAGGTCTTGTCGCCAGCATGCATCGCTGCCGAGCGACCAGGTGACACAGGTCGTCGGCTGTTCCAAGATGGGGTCGACATAGATCGATTGTGAGACTGTCAATGTGCTCCCATCGGTCCCTGTGGTCGTCAGCGTGATGTCGTTGTTCCCCGAGGGCAACTGGACGCGCTCGTCACAGCTGGTACCGGTCGATTGGCCGTTCCAGGAATAGTTCGAGATGCCCGCCGACTGGGCGCAGGCGTCGAAGTCCACCCAGGCGCTCGAGGTCGAACCGCCGTAGGGGACCGGTTCGACGTTGTAGGTGAACCCGGCGAACGGACTGACCGTGAGCGAGTCGATCGTGGTGAACGTACCCGACGAGTCGGTCACCGACAGGTCGAGGATCTGCGGGCCGACAGACAAATCCAGGTAGAAACTGCATGATGTCTCATCGATATCGGCGCCGTTTAAGGTCCACGTGTAGGCCGACGATCCCAGGCTCGGACTGAAAGGACACCCGTTGACGTCGACCGCCACTGTCGGGCCCCCGCTCTGGGTGGCGACCGTCTGGACGCTGAACGGCAAGGTTACGTCGAGTGAGACGGTCGTCTGTGTCGTCTGCGGTGTGCCCGGGGTCGAATCTGTAACCTCGAGAGTGAAGGAAGATGTGCCCACGGCGGTCGGTATTCCGCTGACCACCCCTGCAGGGTCGAGGGACAGACCGGGCGGAAGGGTCCCACTGGGGGTCGACCATGTGTAGGGGAATATCCCGCCATAGACGGACAGCGGAAGCGAGTAGGGGAGCCCGATCACGGCGTTGGGAAGCGTGGACGTCACGTTGATGGGACTGAGTGTCGCCGCCGCGAAACTGAAAGTGTCGATGACACCGTCTTCGTGCCCGCTCGTATCGACGTAATCGCCGACGGCCGCACAGGAGCCATCCGGCGAACACGAGACGGCCGTCAAACCTGAGAAACCCTCTGTGGCCGAGGTGGTCGCATTGGATGGAAGCTCCGATTCGGTGGCCACCGGGTTACCGTCCGACAGCATCTCGACGACTCCGGCGGCGTCTTCGTCCGGCAGCGCAGCCGTACTGTAACTGCCCACCACCACGCAAGCGCCTTGGCCGAGACAGGTCAGGTCGCTGAGGTCAGTGATCTGGGGATCGGAGAAGGCGTTGTCCGGCAGCGGCGTCTGCTGGCCCCCCCAGGTTCCGTCCGACTCCGTAGCGATCAGGCCCAGAAGTTCGCCCCCTTGGCCGGCAGGGGCTCCGTTGCTTCCGATGGCCACGCAAGAACCGGCGGCCAGGCATGTCACCTGGGCCAGGCCGTTGTCCTGATTCACGGCTAGGGCCGGCCCCTCGGTGGGGGTCCAGGTCCCGTCCGACAATGTGTCGATAAGGGCGTCGTAGGTGTCATCCGGGCCGTCCCCATACGCGGTGTCGTCATAGTTACCGACGGCCACACAGGAACCGACGGCATCGCAACCGACCCCGAAGAGCAAATCGAAGAAGGAGCCCGGCGGACCCAGCAACTCGCTTGTCGACCACACCCCGTCCGCCTCGACGTCGGCCAAGCCATCTTCATCTCCGCTCGAATCGATGTACCAACCGACCACCACACACGATCCTGCCGCTGGGCACGAGAGCGCAGACAAGGCAGCTCCGGAACCTGCCGCGTTGGCGGGAACGGGCGCCTCGGTTGGCGTCCAGGTCCCATCAGTCTCGGTTTCGATGAGGCTGTCTCCGTTGCCGCTCGTGTCGTTATAGCTGCCAAAAGCCGCACAGAAGCCGTCTGCCGTACACGTGAGGTCCCCTGCTCCAGAGTTGTTGTAGTTCGCGAGTTCAACGTACGGATTGGGCGCTGCGTTGGCTGGAAGGGGGGCCTCGAGGGGCGTCCAGGTTCCGTCTGTGTCAGTGTCGATGAAGCCGAATTGGTACTCACCATTGTTGGTCGCCAGGTAATGCTAGGTACCGATGGCGACACATGACTCCGCCGCCCAGCACGAGAGGCCGGTGAGTTCAGCGCTCCTGGCACCAATTGAACTCGACGCTGTGAGATTGGCCGGAACGGGTGCCTCCATGGACGTCCAGGTCCCGTCTGCCTCGGTTTCGATGAGGCCGTCCCCGTTGCCGTTCGTGTCGGTATAGTTGCCGACGGCGACGCACGAGCCTTCCGCCGGGCACGAGACTGTGACGAGTTGAGGCGTGGCAATCGCCGCCGCGTTGGCTGGGAGCGGTGCCTCTGTTGATGTCGGCGGTAGGGGATCGGCTGCAGAAGCTGTCGGCGCGGACGCAGAGAGCGCCAGCGGCAGCACCACACCCATCACCAGC
Organism: uncultured Acidimicrobiaceae bacterium; assembly: GCA_963800065.1. Classification (GTDB taxonomy): domain Bacteria; phylum Actinomycetota; class Acidimicrobiia; order Acidimicrobiales; family UBA8190; genus CAWJFJ01. Next base: position 876,497 of record CAWCZO010000008.1, read on the forward strand.
GCAAGGACCGCCAGCAAGCTGGCGGGACGGCGTCGTGGTCGACTCCGTGCCGCACGGTGCTCAAAGTGATCGCGACGCGCTGAGCGGACTCCCCGCCGTCTGATCACCGACCAGATCGAACGGATGGCGTTAGACATATGGGCTCACCCCCGCCGCAGAGCCAGGTCGCCTCTTCTGCCTGAGCAATGCTATGGCAGGAGCTCACAGGTGTCCACAGCCGTTGACGATGACCGAAGGCGGTGGGGGAGACGATTCCCGCAGTTACGGGCTGATTGTCGGGTCTGGCCGCCTCAGGGCCCGCACACGGCCCCGGCGGGCCCCTCGACCACCCAGGGGGCTCCAGGGACCGCTGACCAAAGACCAGACCGTCGCCACACCAGGTTGTAGCTCAGGGGGTCCATCTGGTCCGCCAAACCGGCGGTGTGAAGGTGGTCATGTAGGTCGGATGCGTCCCGGCGTCGACGTCGGCCACCACCTGGGGCGGTCCGGCCCCACAGGAGTTGCCCAAGAAGACGAACACGGCGTCGCCATCGTTGTCCACGGTGGAGGTGTTGGTGCCACCCTGGAAGGTGGTCCAGGTGTACGCCCCGCCGCAGCGGTCCTGGAGCTGGCTGGAGCTGATCTGCACCGGCAGCTCGGCGTAGACGGGGTCGGTCTCGACGTAGAACACCCCGTAGATGTCGGAGTCCCCGCTGGCCGGGGTGTCGCCGGTCTCCACCTCACCGGTGGTGACGATGCCGCTGGTGGTGGGTCACTCTCCCTCGCTCGCAAACGGGTGTAGAGCCCGAGACGGCAGGTGAACGTACCTGGCTGCGATGCCACCCCGGATCCGGCTATCGTGCGAACGTCTTCCACTGTGGACTTCAGTGCATAACACAGCTGACAACGGGCGGGTAGCACAGCCAGCGGGGGAGGCTGGCGGGGTGGTGCCGCCCTATACGGCCGGCGACACTGGCAACGCCACGACGAGTCCACCGTCACCCTTTTGGTCCAGACGAGCAATTGATGTGACTAGACCTGAAGGTAAGCGACGACATAGATCTCGGCCGCTACATCCGGGTAGCGTTCCCCGAGCTGCATGAAGGCCCGGAGCATGTCCGGCGTCCACGTCGTCTCGATCTGCCTATTCGAAACGGGCTTGAGCCAATAGCCGCCGAAGGTCTCGATCCCCCAGCCCGCTCGGAGGAAATCGGCGCGGTACGTCTCGGGCGTGTAGATCCGCCGATGGCCGTGATGGCGGTCGGCGTCGTTCATCTCGGTCTCCTCGCCGAGCAATCCCATGATCACGGCAGCCTGCCGGTGGATTGAGCGCCCGTTGGGCACCGCGGCGTAGAGCCGCCCACCCGGAGTGATCCAGTCCTGACAGCGGATAAGGATGTCAACCGGGTCAGCGACGTGTTCCAGCACGTGGCCGAGGACGATGGTGTCGAAGCGGCGCCCCGGCCGGAAGTCCTCAAAGAGGGTGCACACCACGTTGACGGCAGGGAAGCGTTCTCGAAGCCCGGCACAGAAGGTTTCCGATCCGTCCACCAACGTCACATCTGCGAAGTCGGTGAGGATAAGTTCGGCCATCATGCCCTCCGCCGGCCCAAGTTCAAGGCAGCTAGAACCATGCCAAGAACGGGCGAAAAGTTCGGCCGCGTATCGTGCCCCCACTCCGTTGGCTCCTAGGTCGTACCAGGAGTCGGAAGCGATCGAATCAAGCGTCGCCCGCTCCCGCTGAGCGTCGAGATTCTCCATTGGGTGAATGGTAGTCGTGGACCTCCTTGCATGACTGTAACCCGACCACATGGACAATCGAGAGAAGCGAGGGGTGCAGTTGTGGTCGACCGGTGGACAGAGGTATTCGCCCGACTAACTGCCCGGTCCTAGGAAGGGCGCTATGGGGCTCTTCCCGACGATGGTCGGCTCGGGGGGCCGGCCATCTCCGCATCTGAGCAGTGCCGCCGACAGCGAGGCGCGAAACGCACGCCCTCCCGTCTCCGTTTGATTTAGACCAGCATCCGGTTGAGAGCAGCTCACCCCCCAAGTCTCTCGGCCGGATGCTGGCCTCCCCCCTCGAGCCACTGGCCAGCGTCGCTACCTGACCCGTTGCAGTCCCGCTGTCTCCACCTCACCGGTGGTGACGATGCCGCTGGTGGTGGGATAGCCGCTCACCCCGGCACCGGTGACGTTGGGAGGCTCGACCCTCAAGGTGGTGGTGGCCGTCTAATAGGGCGCCTCGACCAGGTCGGCCTCCACCAGACTGGGGCCGGGGGCGCATTCGGTGCCGTCCACCACCACTGCGGCGTTGCCGTCGTCGTCCAGGGTCACCGTCACGCTGTTCAAGCCCACGCTGGTGTCGCTCAGGAAGCCGATGATGCCCCCGCAGGAGTTGGCCAGCTGGGAGGAGTCGACCTCCACGGGGTCACCGGCGAACGAGGGCGAGGTCTCCACCTGGATGACCGCCGCCACCAGCGAGGGACCGGTCTCGACCAGGGGGGTTGGGATCGACCTGGACGGTGATGAGGGGCGGGGTGCCGCTCCCGCCCCCGGTGCCCGACCCACCGCCGCTCTTGCAGGTGTGGGTCTTGTGGCAGCCCGTTGGTTCCGGGTGCGGAGGAGGTGCAACTCTGGGCCCGTCTCAGGGCCTTGGCCCGGTCACGACCACCGGAATGTCGGGACACGATGGGCGTTCTGACAATGTCACCTCGTACCCCAGGCTCGAGGAGCACCTTGACGGTGCCACACGCGTCTTCCAAAGTGTCTTTGTCCCACTCGAGGCGGCCAACCATGGCCGTCGATCAGGCGTGCTCTGTGGTGCACCGGCGGCACTGTCTGTAGTTACGCCACTGCTACGCAACGTCATAGAGTCGAAAGGCTCTGTTATCTCGCGGCCCGGGCCCCGAACATTGGAATATGGCCCAGGATTGTGGACACTCGCAGAGTGGTGTGATCTTTGATTCCGAGTCCTCCAGATGCCGGTATGTCGTCGATGCATCGACCGATACGCGCACAGGTGCGATGTCCTGTGCGGCTGCCGGCGGAGAGAGGGTGAGCGATCTGTACGAACGGTGGTGGCGACTCTCAGCTGTGCACCCTTCCTCACCTTGGCCGCACCCTGAGAGCCGTGACGTTGTTGGTGCCGTTGTTCTTGTTCTGGCCAACGGTCCCGAGGCGACACTGCACGACGCGGGACGCCGATGGGGCGCAGCGCATCGGGATACCGGATCCCTAGGCGAAAGGATTGATATTCTCCGACGGATCCTGGTCGAGGAGTGTAAGAAGAACCCCGAAGATGTTCACAGGGCTCTCGACGGCGTTCTGGCTAGTGCGGCGATGGCGTTGTCTCATCGACTCGAGATCGACTCGCGAACCGATGTGTTGACAGGGGCTGGCAATCGCCGAGCATTCGACGACTCCTTGGCCGAATCCATCGCTTCCGCATCCAGGCAGGGCCATAGCGTTGCCCTCGTCATGATCGACATCGACGCTATGAAAGAGATCAACGACTCCAAAGGGCACCAGGCAGGGGACGACGCTCTGGTGGATCTGGCCCATGCGCTCAACGCATCGCTTCGCCGCGAGGACCACGTCTATCGGGTCGGTGGTGACGAGTTCGCCGTCATCATGCCCTATTGCGCCGCCGAACAAGCGACGAAATTCATGGAACGAATTCGCCGCGGTGGCGCCCCCTCATTCTCGTGGGGGGTGTCCAGCTATCCAGCGCAAGGCGTGGTGCCGAGCTCCCTGGTGGCCGTGGCAGATGCTTCGATGTACCGACGCAAGTCACGGTCCGATCGGCGATCTTCACAACCTGCAGCCAGTGTCGGCGCCCGGGAGAAGGTGCGGATCGCCTGACCCGAACTTTGCCCACTGGCGGTGGATGGGAGGGGCTCCGGTTTGTAGCCATCTTCTAACGCACGGTCCATAATCGCCCGTCAGAAGCGGCAGAAGTCAATAGAGGGGGAGTGGTCACAGCGGACCCTGTCAGCCACAAGGTGACCAGCCACCCCCGGCCGGCAGCATCGCCGTCTGAGTCCAAGTGCCCTCTCCGACAGGTGCCTGAGTCCACGGGACGGGTCGACTCTCGATCTTGCGCCCGGGCCCCGGCCACGGCGGCAGGTTTGGCCGATCCGTATGGTCGGTCTGGGAGATCATGGGCGTCCACACGGGTCATTTCAAAACCAGTGGCGCGCCTGGACCGCGGCTGTTATTTTTCCATTGTTTGACTTGTCAAGTCACGCCGAATAAGGGGGGAATCATGGGGAAGACATTTTCGAACGTCGTTACGCCGAAGGCGGTGAAGTGTCTCTTGGGCGGGATGATACTGAGCGCGAGCGTCCTCTTGGTGAGCCCGCTCGTTGGTGTGGCGCAAGCGGCACCTGAGACGACCACCAGCACGTTCACCACGATCACCAGTTCGGCCAATCCGGTGGTGACCGGCGTTCACTTCACCGTTCTGGGAATGGAATGCGACCGGGTGGCCGACGTGCACCCGACTGGTAGGCTCATCTTCCGTGACCTGACCACCAAAAAGGCCTTAGGCAAGGCAACGCTGACTCCGGATCCGACATATGTGAACTGCAGTGACGCCAGCGTGACGGACACTGAGCACCTTGCCCCCCGTTCCTACACCATCAAGGCCCATTACAAGCCAGGCGGTGCTGTTCGGGTGGCTAAGAGTCCGGCGGCGAAATACGTGCAGACGGTGACATCGTCGTGATCTGACCCCGCCAAGGTCACCGTTCCTCGACGAATGCGTACGGCTCAAACTACGAGTACCGGTATGCCGTCTACGGCTTATGACGGATAGCTGTTTCTGGGGGCCATGGGGTCACGTCGGACCACACCGTGGTCCTGTCGATCCACTTGATCGGCCGCCATCCCGCCGCCGGCTCATGTAGACGCGCCCAGGATGACGCATGCAAGGAGCCTCAGGAAGACGATTTGCTCTCGTGACGACTCTCGTCGAAAACCGTGACAGGGAAGCTGGCCAGAGCGGCATCGGTGCGTTCGTCAGACCACTCCCATTGGACGCTCATATCGTTTGGGATCGACTGACCGACGAATGCCTCCAGGCCAAATCGGGCCGGCTCATTGCGAGGTCCAACGACAAAGTTGATCCGAACGTGCCGTCCCCCTAGTCGTCGATGGACAGCTTGCAAGAGCACAGCGAGAATCACGCGTTCGAGGGTCGCGTCCGAGGGCCCGGCAACTGACGACGATCTCATCTACCACCAAAATGTGGTCCGACTCCTGCCGAGCGAAGGCACCGGCCACAGTCCCGCTATCAGAAAAGCGATCGCGTAGTTGAACCGCCACTGCGCAGGCAGCGGGATCTGCCATATACGCCGAAACCTCTACCTCGCCAAACCGGCGGAATGCCGTGTTGAACTGGTTGACCCGCACCGATAGGTCAGCCAAACGGCTTGTGTCCGTCGCCACATCGACGTGAACAACGAGCTCCGTGTCGAGTTGGGCTAGGTATTCTGTTCCTTCTCCCCGGGCGCGGGACCGAGTCATCTCCAGGTGCTTCGTGCGGCGGTCGGTTGCGGCCAGGTCGCTGATCCGCTGGCCGGCAGCCGAGGACACAGCCCACGGGTCGAGCCCGGGGAAGTATCGGAGCCCCCGGTCCGTCTGGGCGGCATCGCCGGCAAGCAGCAAATGGACACCTGGCACCGAAGCCGCCACCTCCAACAATTCGCCGGGATTGTCGTCCACCAGGAGCATGGTGTCGGTCCCGATGCGCAGATCGGCGGCAACTGAAGCGACCGATATCGCTTTCGACCCCCATCCGATCTTGACGGCGGAGAAGGCGTTGAGGCCAATGGACAGGTCGGGATGGCTGGCGAATAACTTCTCGACTGTTTGCTGGTCGTTCTTGGAGACGAGGGCGAGGAAAAGGCCTCGGTCCCGTAGGGCTAGGAGGCGTCGTTGAACCTGCTGGTGCGCTTCCGACACGACGATCCCCTCCGGACCGTCCTCGCTGAGGATGCCGGACCACAATGTCTCGTCCAGATCGCAAACTACGGCCTTGAGGGGAGGCAGCAAAACCGCTGGCAGCCAGACCAACCCGAACATCCGAGCCATCTCCAAGGTGGCGCGGTCCGATAACGGGGATCCGCTGACCTCCTCCATCCGTGGGTCCTGGTAGCCATCGCCGAGCTGTTGGCTGATGACGGAGAGGTCGCATACCCGTACGCCCGGCCTTGGCGCCAAGCGCTCGGCCAAGGAGGTGTTGAACTGACGGGCGCGCTCGTCTGTTGAAGCCCAGTTGGCGACCAGTATCGGGGCGGTTGTCTCAGCTCGGACGGAAGCCACGCGGTCATCGAGCCAATCGGCCAATTCCTGGGCGCTCAGCACCCCGAAGGGATCGAAGTTGAGCCAGATCACGACGGCCGCCACGCCCCCCGGCATGTTTGCCGCCGGTTTGGCGACCGAGTCGTCGTAAGGGCCGAAACTGGTATCGGCCTCCAGGCCGCTGAAGGCCAGAAATGGCCCCCAGGCATTGGCGACGAACTCGAACGGCTGATTCCGCACGACATGGATGCGCACCCCCCGAAGAGGCCAGGTCGGCTCCAGTCGGCGGAGCACCTGACGCCGCAGGGTCTCGTCAAAGAGGCTGCTCTGCCAGGAGAGAGTGTCGAAGGAGCTGAGTACTTCGTCGCTCGATCGCGGCATGGCGTCATCTCCCACAGTGGTCCCCCTCTCGTGCTTGGGCAACCTTACCGACCGGGCTACCCTCATTGCTGTTACTCACCGGAAATGGAGGGCATACACATGTCGACGTCAGATGCGGCGATCGTCACCCGGGTCCGGACAATCCTCGAAGAGGTTGTGGGCCCTTCCGTCGCAGATCTCGAGAACCCCTCACGCGAAAGCGTTCCAGCGTGGGACTCCCTCGCTCACGTGGAAGTCTTCTTCGCTCTCGAGGAGGAGTTCTCGGTCCGGTTCTCCGCCGACCAGCTTCGCTCTCTCACTTCGCTGGACGCGATCGTGGAGGTCCTCGTACATGACCAGGCATGACTTGTCGAGGAAGGGAACGCGCTTTGCCCTCCGACCGGTGATAGAGGAGGACGCCGACTTCATTCTTCGGCTGCGGCTTGACCCGGAGCTCTCCCGATATATCCATCCCACTTCCCCGGACCTTTCCGCACAGCAGGCGTGGTTGGAGAAATACTTCGAGCGTCCCGATGACTACTACTTTTGCGTCGTTGACGAGATCACCTCTGAGCCCGAAGGGACGATCGCCCTCTATGACGTCGATACCGAGGCCGGCACGGCGGAAATGGGACGATGGATACTTCGCCCCGGATCTTTGGCCGCCGCTGAGAGCGCCTTTCTCGTGTATACGATCGCCTTCGAGGACCTTGCCGTCGACCGCATATACTGCAGAACCGTGTCCGCTAATGAGGCGGTGGTTTCGTTCCATGACTCTGCTGGGTTGAAGGTCACGAGCGAGGCTGGTCAGGCCGAGCTGGGAGGGGTCGTCTACGGCGTGACCGAGCAGTTCGTTGACCGCGAAAACTGGCCCGAGGTGGCGGCCACTCTGAAGCGGGGTGCCGATATGGCTGCCCGGCTTCTCGCCTAGACGGAACCGTGCGCTATCACCACACGGGCGTGGCGTGCCATCGCTTGGAAGAGGAGGAGCGGTGGTACACAGGGTTCCTGGGCTATCAACGCGAGGGCGAGATTTTCACTGACCCCCTCCAGGGAATCCGGGGTCGCTTCTTGACGAACGAAGATGGGCGCATCGAACTGGTCGAGGCGTTGCCGGGGTCCGAAGTCCTCGCGCCCTGGCTTCGGCGCGGGGTGACCCTCTATCACCTCGCCTTTGAAGTCTCGGACCTGGAGGTAGCGATCGACGAGCTCGACGAAGCGGGAGCCAGGCTCGTATCGCCTCCGACACCGGCCGTCGCCTTCGCCGGGCGACGCGTGGCGTTCGCTATGCGCCCCAAGCTGATGCTCGTCGAACTCATCGAGTCCCAGGGCTCGATTTAGCGGATCTGCCTCGCGCTCGTGAAGACTTTGTGACCCTCCTCGCCATCTGCCGGGCCGGGTTGCCCTGGCCCTACAACTTGGGGAACCCCTGTAGGGGGCGAAACCCAGAACCAGATAGAACCCCTGCATCCTCTGGTATGCACGTGGAATCACCTGCAGGTGCCACAGGTAGTTACACGGTTGGCGCGGCTGTGTGTGGCTTAGAGACTCGGAAGAACGGGACAAGGTGGGTGGAGCTCGCCGTCGGACGGTGGGGGTACCGATTTGCAGGGGGGCAGGGGAGCGCCCGGCACGGGTAAGGGAACACGCATCGTGTGTCTCGCTCTGGTGCTAAGCCTCCTCTGTCTGGGAATAGCGCAACCGGCTCAGGCCCTGGGGTCGCCGGTGCTCGTTTCCATTGCCGTGTCCCCCGCCTCTGCGTCGGTGGCCACCGGCGAGACCCAGCAGTTCACCGCCACCGGCATCTACTCCAACCTGACCCAGCAGAACATTACGAACTCCGTGACGTGGTCCTCGTCGGGAGGCGACGCCACTATCTCCAACGAATCGGGCTCGCAGGGACTGGCCGCCGGGGTGAGCACCGGCGTGGTGACGATCAAGGCCAGTGATCCCTCCAGTCTGATCGACGGCACCGCCGTCCTCACGGTCAGCGCCGCCGTGTTGGTATCGGTCTCGGTGTCGCCTGTCACCGGCTCGGTGGCCGCCGGGGACACCGAGCAGTTCACCGCCACCGGCATCTATTCCAACCTGACCACCACCAATTTGACCGACTCGGTCACTTGGTCGTCGTCGGGAGGCGACGCCACTATCTCCAACGAGTCGGGCTCGCAGGGCCTGGCCACCGGGGTGAGTACCGGCGTGGTGACCATCAAGGCCAGCGATCCCTCGGCGTCGCTCGACGGCTTGGCGGCGCTGACCGTCATTCCAGCCGTGTTGGTATCGGTCACCATTTCGCCGGTGACCACCTCGGTGGCGGAGGGCCAGACGCAGCAATTCACCGCCACCGGCACCTACTCTGACCTGGGAACGGCGGACCTCACCGACTCCGTCACCTGGTCGTCCTCGGGGGGCTCCGCCACCATCTCCAATTCGCCGGGATCGCAGGGCCTGGCCACCGGCGTGAGCACGGGCGTGGTCACCATAACCGCCACCGACCCGGCCACGTTGATCGACGGCACGGCCGTGGTGACGGTCACCCCGGCTGTCCTGGTAGCCATCGTCGTGACGCCTCCGGCCGCGACGGTGGCGGCGGGCCAGACGCAGCAATTCACCGCCACCGGCACCTACTCCAATCTGCAAACGGAGAACTTGACCGATTCCGTCACATGGTCCTCCAACAGTGAGGCAACCATCTCCAACGCCCCCGGGTCGCAGGGGCTGGCCACCGGTGTGAGTAACGGGGCAGCGACGATAACCGCCACTGACCCGACCTCGTTGGTCGACGGTTCGGCCGTCCTTGCGGTGCTATCCGCGGTACTGGTCTCGCTGTCGGTGTCGCCGTCGAATGCCTCAGTGGCGGCGGGCCAGGCCCAGCAGTTCACCGCCACCGGCACGTACTCCAACCTGCAAACGGAGAGGTTGACCGATTCCGTCACATGGTCCTCGTCGGGCCCTGACGCCACTATTTCCAACACGTCGTCTTCTCAGGGACTGGCCACCGGTGTGCACTCCGGCACCGTCACCATAACCGCCACTGACCCTTCGATCTCCACCGCGGGCATCGCGCAGCTGACCGTGACCGCCAACCGGCCAGCGGTAACCGTCAGCCAGTCATCCGGGCGCCGGGGCGCCGCCGTGACCGTTTCGGGTACCGGGTTCACGAGCGGCCTGAAGGTGACGGTCACGTATAACCCGAACCGGAAGAAGCGCAAGCACATGAAGAGGGTGTTATGCCATACCAACGCCGGGAACGATGGAACGTTCTCCTGCACCGGCCGTATCCCTTCCCACCGCGGCGCCGGGCGTCGGGGAGTGAAGACCATCACCGCCGCCGAGCCCGACGGCACGTCGGCATCGACCACGTTCAAGTTGACGTAGCGTGGCGGGCACTGTGTCCGACAGCCTTCCGCGCCTGGATTGCTGGTTTCGGAGACATGGGAACTCGTCCGGCTGGCCGACAGCCTCGACTGCAAGCGTGACGAGCTGGTACGGATGATCCAGAGCCTTTCCTAGACCAAGGCCCGACCCTGATCTCAGGGGGACTCCTCGATGTTGAATCCCAATGCACGAACGCTGTCCAGCTGGGCACTGGTGAAGGAGGCGAGCTCTGTCGCTGAGAATGTGGCTTCCCTTTTCTCGGCCCTCCCCGTGAGCGTGGCCATGACTGATTGAGGCGGCTCGATGTGAAGAAACTTCAACAACTGCTCGACGCCTTGCTGAGGATGCGCACAGAAATCGTCATAGTTCAACAAGTAGAACGTGTCGGCTGGCATCTGCCGTCCACGTGAGATCGCCAGTTGGTTGGCCGTGATCCAAAACTCGAGCGAACCGCCCACGTTTGCGCCAGTCGCTTCCTCGTCAATTCCGTAGAGTGCCCCCAAGCTCCTGAATTGGTTCTGATTTCGGCTGCGCGCCATGTAGAGGCCGTTGCGGATGACATGGACATACTGGAGTCGCGCACCGAAGTGTGCACAGCTGTATTCGAGGAAGAAGTGCGTCCTCGGCTCCTTCCAACCCCACCTGGCCGTTCCGGGGGGAAACCCATTCTGAGAATGTGCGAGGCTGCGATCGAGATTGTGTACGTACTTATGGAACCATTCGGGCGGCCGACGTTGATTGCGTTTCCAGCGCGTCTCTATTCGGGATACAGCTTCCTTGACCACCTTCCGTTCTTGGCGATCGAGTCGCTGCCCGGTCATGGCCCGTTCAAAGACGCGCAAAGCCCGGTAGACGGGTTGGTCGACTTGTTCAGGCGGATCGAGCTCCCATCTCGGGAGCGAGACCAAACAGGTGAACCAGAGATTGTCGCTGGCACCGTTGAGGTCGGCACCCAGGTAGACGCCGACTTCTCTGAGGATCTCTGCCACGAGGCGAGTGCCGCTTCCGCCAAGACCACCGATCGCCACAGGATCGACAAGCTCAGCTTCCAATCTCGTCGCTCCCTTGACGCTCACCGACAGGACCTTCTCGTCGCTCTTCTTGATCGCAGCGTGCGCAGCGGCGTCGGAGGCGCCGGTCACCACCTCGCTCAGCCGTTGGACTTCGCGTAGTATACGGCCGGGACGGGTTCGGTAACGGCGCAAGGGTGCCGGTGTGATCGTAGGGTCGTAGGCCTCTCCAACACTGGGTGGAATGTCCTGGCTCCGGACGTCTCGGCCCGGAGCCTGCGCGCTGGCCCTCTCCCCCCGGACCCGGACCCGGACCCGGACCTGGGCCAGGGTCAGGGCCACCGATGAGATCTCCGCCCCCAACAAGGCGACCGAGGAGGGGACGGCAAATCCCCATCACGATTCTTCACAATTCGTGGTCCCTTCTCGGTCGAAAGCCACGCCGGTCGGGTCGTTTGGCCGGGAGGTTCCATCGAAAGAGAGGCGATGTCCTGCGAGAATGGCGTCCGTGCGATTGATCGGCCTCTTCGGATCCGTGGCCATGGCCTTGATCCTCACCGCCTGTAGCGGAACCCAGACGCCGCCATTGCCTGCCCAGAAGCCTCTCCCAGGCGTAAAGAACTCTCCGAACTTCGTGCTCGTGAACCAAACCGGGTCGAACTTCGAGATCGAATCGGCGAGCACGGGCAGGGTCGTCAAAGCGCTCGGTGCGATTGCCGGGTACACCGACAATGGTCTCGCTCTCTCGCCCGACGGTCAGGACGTGTATCTGACAGCCAATGTCCACCAGTCCTTGATGATCGAACGCATAGCCGTCGCCAACAGCATGGTGACGCCGATTGCTCAGGGTGAACAGCCTGCGGTTAGTCCGAATGGACGGCTCTTGGCGTACGGGGGAGGGACGGTAGGATCTGGGCTTCTCGTCGTGCGAGATCTCACCTCAGGAGCGGTTCGATCGATCAACCTCTCGAGGCTCCTTGGTGCACAGACCGACCTTCTCAATGCGTCGATTACCTGGCTCGGTGACAGTTCCGAGATCGTCGTCCTTCCCGGCGAAGTGGGAAACGATCTCATGGGTAACGCGACCACGGCCCCCTTACCGGGATCGTGCAGCGCTGTGCCGGATTCTGATACCTGCCTGATCATGGTCAACGTTGGATCCCGGAAGTCACTGACGGCCGATCGGATTGTTCTCAACGATTTGAGGCCTCCTCAAATCTTGACAGGTGATTCCTTCTCGCACGGCTTACTTCTCGCTGATTTCGAGGCTCGTCATACTGTCGTATACAAAGCGGACGTGGCTGACACCGGGGGGAGCTTCGTCCGTCTTTTCTCTCTGCCACCGGTCCTGCCGCTGGCCTTTGACACCCGCGGTTCGGAACTGTTGTACCTCGTCGGACATGGTCCGATTGCGCTCTGGATAGGTGAAGTCACGCAACACGGACTCGAGAACGCCCGGTTGCTCAATTCCGCTGTCACCCTCGCGGGACTCGCCTGGTGATCCTCAGCGGCCTGTCCGGCCAAGCCGCCGCGTCGTGATCGGGTGGTTCACGCCTCGACCTCAACGATGGCCAGTTCTGGACAATTGGCGATCGCCAGCCGGGCCCCCTCTTCGAGGCCCGGAGGAACGCGGCCGTCGCCGACCACTGACGATTGGCCGTAGTCGTCGATGTCGAATAGGTCGGGTGCCAGCGCGTAGCAGCGGGCGTGCCCCTGGCACTTCTCCGGGTCCACGGCGATCTTCATGGGAACACCACCGGAATCGATCGAGGACCGCGGACCTGGCCTCCGGCCCAGGTGACCTGGGCGTCATGGGCCAGGTGGAAGGTTGGGATCCGAGCCAACCACTCCTCGAGGGCCACTCTGAGCTCCATCCGGGCCAGATTGGAGCCGGCGCAGCGGTGGATCCCTGTGCCGAAGGCGATATGGCGATTGTGGGCCCGGTCGAGCACCACCTGATCGGGGTGCTCGAAGGCAGCCGGGTCGCGGTTGGCGGCAGGAAAGTTCATCAGGACCTTGTCCCCAGCGGCCATTGGACACCCTTGGAACACGGTGTCGGCCCTCACGACGCGAGCCATGGTCACGGGGGAGTAGACGCGCAGGAATTCCTCCACCGCCGAAGCCTGCAACTGAGGTTCGGCGACCAGGCGGTCCCTGTGCCGGGGGTTGCGGGCCAGATGCCAGAGCGTCGAGCCGATGGCACTCCACGTCGTGTCGATGCCGGCGATCAGCACGAGGCCTGCGATCCCGAGGATCAGGTCGTCCTCGATTGGTTTACCGTCGTGGTTGGTTTGGGCGAGTTGGCTGATCAGATCGTCTTGGGGGTCATCCTTGCGTAGTTGGAGGTGCTCAATGAGGAAGCCCAGGATCCCGTCACCGCCCCTCTTCACCCGATCCGGCTCGTCAGCGAACTCGAGGACGTCGCGGACCCAGCCGGTGAAGGTGTCGGAGAGTTCCTCGGGAACACCGAGAATCTTGGCGATGACCCGCACCGGTATCTGCTGGGCGAAGTCGGCGGCAGCGTCGGCATGACCGGTGTCGATGAAGCCGTCGATCAAACGCCGACACAGATCGCGGGTCATCGCCTCGTAGCCGTCGACCTTGGTGTGGGAGAACCACGGCAGCAGCAGGCGCCTGGTCCAGGTGTGCAGAGGCGGATCGGCTGAGATCGGCGGCAGCCCGTAGGGGAGCAGATCGTCGTCGGGATCCTCCTCGGTGGCGATGACCGCCACTTCGAGGGAACTGAACCGCTCGATGTCGTGAGCGGCCTCGGTAACGTCTGCGTAGGTGGTGAGCAACCAAGCGCCCCCCCGACGATCGGTGTGAGCGACCGGGCAGGTCTTCCGGAGGTCGTCCCAGATCGAGAACGGATCGTCGATATACCTGGGATCCATGACGTCGAAATCCGTGGCCCAGTCAGCGACGGGCTGGCGTTGCGCCATCGTTCTCCTCCAGGTCGTCCTCGAAGCTCGTGCAATGCTCGCGCACGTGGCCATCGGAACGCCAAGGCCCGCCCCACGGCGTGCCATGAGGCGAAGAGCATCATCTCCTGAGTGACCAGGAAGCACTGGACGAGACGGTTCATGTCCACGTAGCTCCTCGGCGCACCGGCATTCGGCCCTGGTCAACCGGCCCTGCCCGCGCCGCTCGCGGGCTTCGGCCCGCCGGGTGACACGCAAAGCAGTGACAGAGTCACGTGAGGTGTCCTTCGACCAGCGCCCGGCCCGCTGTAACGGCCGCGTCCCGTCGTCGTTCTACCCCTAGTGCCCCGCAGCCGACTGCGGAGAGAGGAGTCGTCGATGCAACGCACCCGGCGGGTCAAGTGGATCGCCGTCGTGGCGGCGGCCCTGGTCATGTCCCTGTCGACGGGTGGCACCCTCGCCTGGGCGCAGAGCCCGAAGGGGTCGTCCGTCGGTCCTCATCAGTTCTTCGTGGGGACGGTGAACGGCCTGGCCGCCAATGCCGTGATCACGGTGGTGTGCCCCGGCCCCTCCGACGTCGGTCACGCCGTCAGTGGCCAGACGCTCCAGGTGAACGCCGCCGCCGACACGGGCACCAACGTGGGGTTCACCGGATCCAAGGCCAAGAAGATCGTCGCCGACCTCGCCATCGCCAAAAAGGCGAACGGGTCGCTGGCGACGTTCACACGATACGGGGTGCCCAAGCCGTTTCCGACGTCGTTGCTCCTGCCGTGCTCCGGCACGGGGATCGTGATCTTCGATCCGACACCGGGGAGCAAGACCGCGGTGGCGTACGAGGTCAGCGTGACCTTCGAGAACGAGGGAGCCTCGCCTTCCGACGGCTCTCGGCTCCGTGCCGGTCAGGCCGCGCCCCCCCAGTGCAGCCAGAGCCAGGTCCGGATCACGGCCCAGACCAACCACGGCGTCTACCCGCCCGGACATCCGGTGGTGATGACATCGTCCATCACGAACGTATCCTCTTCCTCCTGCACCATCTTCCTGGGAGCGGTCCGCGGTTGGTCACCCACCTTCACCGTGACCAATTCCAAGGGCGTGGTGGTGTGGGACCGTTGCTGGGTCCGTGACCAACCGGGAGCATGTGCCACGGTGCTCTTCTCCCACACGCTCCGCCCAGGGCATCGCTACCAGCAGAAGGCCACCTGGGATCAACGTTCGGGACCCGACGGCCAACCGCCCGTGCAGGTCCCGCAAGGCCAATACACCTTTGCCACTTATTACCAGTACATCGGCGGACCGGCCTCGGTCACCTTCGACATCCTCGTCGGCTGAGCTGCCTGTGCCGACACCGGCCGCGATCCGGCCGCGGCGATAGCCTGTTCGTATGAGGACCGGCAGCAGAATGGCGGCGCTCCTGGGAGCTTGCGCCATCGTGGTGGTGACCGGTCTCGCTACGGGAATCGGCTCATCATCGGCATCGTCGCTGCCAGGGGCCGGCCAGCATCCGGGGTTCGTCGGGGGAGGCGCTGATCCGGCCGGGGTCGACGGCTGGGGCCAGTTCGGTACCGACGGCGGTGCCAAGCCCATCGGTGACGTTCCCCAGCCGATCTCGTTGTCCGACGTTTCGGCCATCCAGGCGTCGAACTCCGATGACTATGCCATCGTCAACGGCACCGAGTACGCCTGGGGATACGGCAACGGCGGGGAGCTGGGCAGGGGCACCAACGCCAACTCGTTCACCACGCCGGTGGTGGTGGACTTCCCGTTAGGCACGACGGTGACGTCGATCGGCGATGCCTATGACTCTGGGTTCGCCGTCGATTCCTCAGGCCACGCATGGTCGTGGGGAACGGACTCCAACGGCGACTTGTGTCGGGGTGGAACCAAGGATGTACCAGAGATGATCCCCGGCATGCCTTCGGTCACGGCCGTCTCGGGCGGAGGCAATCACACCTTGTGGCTCACGGAGTCGGGCCAGGTCTACGCCTGCGGGCTCAACAAGTACGGCGAACTGGGCGATGGCAACTTCACCAACTCGGGCACCCCCGTCGAGGTGTCAGGGCTCACGGATGTCGTCGCGGTGTCTGCAGCCTGGAATTCCTCGGCCGCCCTTACGGCCAGTGGCCAGCTCTTCATGTGGGGCTGGAACAAACTCGGTGATCTCGGCGTCGGCAACAAGACCGATCAGGACACGCCGCAGCCGGTTCCCGGCACCTTCTCGCAGGTGTACGCCGGTGGATCGAACAGCGCCAACAGCCACACCCTCGCCATCACCACGAACGGGGCGGTCGAGGCGTGGGGCAAGCACTACGGCCTGTCACCTGTCGTCCTCGATCTGCCTTTCACCGCCAGTCAGGTCATGGCCGGGGGTGGTGAGTCCGGGGCCGTCGACACGGACGGAAACGTCTGGATGTGGGGCAGCGAGGCGTTCGGGGGCGTTGGAAACGGAGAAACCCGCGGCTACACGGCGACGCCCGTGATGGTCGATTCTGACCGGACGGCGCTCTCGGGGACGGCGGGAAACGTCGTCGACCTCTAGCGAGGCGCTAATGCCACCGGATCGTCACGGGCGGAAGGACTGGATGTACTGATCGGGCGAACCGACCCCGGTGGCGTCGTCGTATCCCGTCGTCGCGTTCAGAGCGGCCGCTCCCTCGCCGTCGATGCCCAGCGTCCGCAGGTACGTGAGGAGTGGGCCCTGCTTCGTCGACGGGTCCGTGTAGTTGTTGCGGACCTGGGCCAGGGTGCCGGGGCCGAGCGGATGGTCGGTCACATCGTGGAACGCCGACGTGCCGTACCGGAGGTAGATGGCCGGGTTGGCGAAGCCCAGCGGATGGCCGGCGGCCTGCTGGGCATCCGCCTCGATGCCGGCGAACGTCGGGCTGGAGACAGAGGTCCCGCCGATGCGACTGAGAGAGAATTTGTAGCTCTCCCCGTCGGGCTGCAGGGTGGTCTGGCCCACCAGCATGCCGGTGCTCGGATCGGCCAGCGCCGACACGTCGGGCACCACGCGCATCGGGGTCGGGGCGGTGGTGCCGTTGGGCAGGCGTTCGGACAGGGATGTCGGAACCACACCCCGCTGGTACGCCGGCTGGGTGTAGACCACACTCGTACCGCCACCGCTCGACCCGTCGTAGCCCGGCTTGAAGCGTCCGGGTAACGGATACTCCCAGGATGTTCCGCCCGGCGACAGCGGGTCGAGGATCGTCCCCCACGAGGTCTCGAACTCGTAGTTGTCCTGCGCACCGATGGCCAGACTCGTTCCGCCCACTGCGGTCACCCAGGGGCTCGACGCCGGGTAGTCGACCTGCATCGTGTCGGACGCCGGGTCCTCGATGGGGGATTCGTATCCGTTGTCCCCCGAGGAGAAGAAGAAGCCGATTCCTTCGGCGGCCCCCGCCTGGAAGATCAGGTCGTACACAGAAGTGATGGTGGCTTGGTCAGCCAGGTCACCCCAGGAGTCGGTGACGATGCTGGCCAGGTCGTTGTTGACGATGAGAGCCAGCGCCTGGGCCAGGTCATCGTCGTCGCAGCTTGCGGCGGCCACATACCTGAGGTCGGCATCCGGTGCCTGACCGTGCACGGCCTCGATGTCCAGAGTCTCCTCGCCGTACCAGCCCGGAGCGCCGCCGCACTCTCGCTTTACCGTCTTGGAGAGGTTGTAGGACGAGGGGAGGGTCTGCTCGAACTGGCCGGGCCTGAACGGCTTGTCCCCGGTGACCTTGGCGAATCTGTTGGCATCTCCCGGCATGGTGGGCGATGCGTAGGCGTCCACCACCGCCACCGTCTGACCCGCTCCGGTCATTTCGGACGCCGTCACTCCGTAGGCGGCGCGGATCTGAGCCTGGGTGTAGCCACAAGTGGTCCACGATTGGGTGGCTCCGTAGGCCTGGGGTTCACCTTTGGCCAGCTTTTGGCCGTAATAGGCGGAGCATGGTTTCGCGACCCAGTAATTGGGACCCGGCGGCGGAAGCGGAGTCATCGGTTTGGCAACGTGCGGCTCTGTGTCGAGGCCGTCGATGGCCAGGATGGAATCGGCGATCAAACTCGGGGCGCTGGCCGTCTGTTCGGGTGCCCGGTACATGATTCCGTCCGGCGCCTTGAAGCTGCCGAAGGTCACTGCGAATGCCTGTCGAGCCGCCGCCACGGAGCCGGTGACGGACACGTAACCGGCCATCCTCCTGTCCACACCGGTGACCCTGAGACCCGCCGACCGGACCCAGGACTCGATGGCGGCGATCTGGGACCTGGTGGGCCCGAAGCGCGCTTGGATCTCCGCCGGAGTGAGATAGTCCCCGTACTGGGCGTCGGTCGGGTTGGAGACGGCCGCCGCCAGGGTCTCGAGGCCGGTCGGATCGACGCCGGCGAGGTAGATCCGGGCGTTCACCACCCCGGTCGTCACCGCGGGAGCCGCTGCCTGACCCACGGTGTGTGCCCAGCTCGGGAGCGTGCCGGGAATCGACGTCCTCGGACTCGCGGCCAGCGCCGGAGGGCTCGTGACGATCCCCCCGAAACTGATGACGCCGGCGGCGGCGACCATGCCGGCTGCGGCGGATCGGAGATGTACGGATGGCATGCGGCGCCCCCCTTCCCGTTGGCACAGAGGCCGCACCCCGCCCAGGATGGCCGAGAACCTCCGAAAAAGCATATCGATGTCGACGGTCCGGCCGTCCCCTGGGCTGATGCTGATGGGAGCAATGAGGCGGGTGAGGTCGGTCGTGCCGTTGCCCTCCGGTGAGCGCGCAGGGCGGATCAACCGGCGTCGACGGTCAGCGTGAACGGTTGGCGCACGACGTCCTTGCCCTTGTCTTTCCCGAACGTGGCCGTGATGGTGAAGTGGTAGACGCCCGGCTTCTCGGGTGTCCCACCCATGGTGGCGGTGCCGTTGTCGATGTCGGTGACGGTCAGACCCCTGGGCAGCTTGCCCTTCGAGGCGATGGAAGGGACCGGCGCGCCGGTGGTGGTGACCAGGAACGAGAACGGGGAACCGGCGGTGGCGGAGGCGGCGCCGGGACTGGTGATGGTCCGGGCCGCCGGGCTCACGTTGAAGCGCTGCTGGACCTGGGCGGCCGAGCCGTAGTCGGAATTGCCGGCCTGGTTGGCATCGACGACGCATGTGCCCGCCCCGAGGAAGGTGACGGTAGACCCGTTGATGGCGCACACCGACGATGCCGACGCGTCGATCGAGAACGTGACCGGATTGCCGGACGCCCCACCGGCCGCCGAGACGGAGTAATTCGGGCCTCCCACCGTTGCATCGGGCGGCGGCGTCGAGGTGAACGTGATCGTCTGAGCTGTCAAGACCAACTGGACGGAGCCGATGTCGCAGGGAGTGGGCCGTTGCACCCCTCGCTGGTCGGGGGTCGAGCACAGCGAGGCGTCGTTCACCGCACCGTCGGCGGCACTCCCTGACACCAGGGCGATGGTCTGGGTCGGCCCACCGTTGTCCAGGAGCCCCCCCGGGTCGAGACCGGCCGGCGTATCGGGGTGGTCGGAGACGGCGGCGAATCCGCACGAACCGTCGTCGTCGAGGTTGTAGCCATCGTCCCCGACATTCCCGGAACAATCGTCACCGGACGCGCTGTTGGCGATGATGGTCGCCGTGGCGCTGGCCACGTCACCGTCACCGTTCTCGATGCCACCGCCGGTGGGGGCACTGTTGCCTGACAAGGTGCTTTGGGCGATCTTCAGCTTCCAACCGTTGTCGATGCCACCGCCGACCTCGTTGGTGCCGTTGGTCGACAGCGTGCTGTCGGCCACGGACAGCGTGCCGACGTTGTCGATGCCCCCACCACCGTCCGTGGAGGTGACACCGTCGACGATGGTGGTCAGGTTGCCCGACAGTGTGCTGTCGGTGACGTTCAGGGTGCCGCCGTTGAAGATGCCGCCCCCGCCCCCGCCTCCGCCGAGGGCGGTGGTGGTGTTGTCCGAGACGGTGCTCGTCGTGATGGTAGCCGTGCCGTAGGCATAGATCCCGCCGCCGTAGGCATATTCGGGATAGTTGAAGAAAGACGCGATGGCGCTGTTGTCCGCGATGGTGCTGTCGGCGACCGTCAGCGTGCCGCTCGAGCTGCTGTAGATACCGCCGCCGTAGTAACTGGACTTGTTTCCCGACAGTGTGCTGTCGGTGACGTTCAAGGTGCCGTCGTTCCAGATGCCGCCACCCCCCGTCGTGGCTGTGTTGCCCGACAGCGTGCTCCCGGTGACGGTCAGCGTGCCGTCGTTGGAGATGCCGCCGCCGTATGGGGAAGCGCCGTCCTCGATGGTGAGGCCCGAGAGGGTGACGGTGGCGCCGGGGTGGATGTGGAAGACCCCGACGGTGCCGCCCCCGCTCACCGCCAGGGCGCTCGCCCCCGGGCCGTCGATGGTGAGGTTGCGGGTGATCCCGATGGTGGTGGCCAGTGAGATGCGCTCACAGGGCGGGACGAGGGCGAAGCTGATGGTGCCGCCGGAGGAGATGTTCTTTACCGCCTGGCGCAGTGAACCGCTGCCGGAATCGTTGCAATTGGTGACGGAGTGATCAGTGGGTGCGGCCGCCCCCGCCGGCGTGGCCAGGGAGAAGACGGCGACCCCGAGAGCGAGGGCGGCGATGATCCGTAGCGTCGCTCTCGACGTGTCCTCGTCGGTTCGGATCCGCATAGTCCCCCCTCGGCACAGCAGTTCCATGGTAGAAGCCCGTGCCCCCGCCGTCGCCCCAGAAGTCACATCGACGCTGGGCCTGCGAAAGCGTCCTTGCTAGGCTTGACGGGGTCCCGGAACGAATGCGATCGAATCCGATGCTCAGTCCTCAGCGAAGTCGTTGGCGTCACCTGGATCGTCGGTGGGCTGGAGCGGCGTCCGTTGCCGTTGCGCTGGCACTGGGGATTCTCCTGCCCGACGTGAGCGCCGTTTCGACGGCCGCCGCCGCTCCGCTCTACGTCAGCGACCCGGCGTCGCTGGTGAACACCTTCATCGGGACGGCGGGCGGGGGCAACACCTTTCCCGGGGCCGACGTCCCGTTCGGGATGGTCCAGTGGAGCCCCGACACGGTGAGCCGGCCCGATGGCGGCGGTTACGGGTACCACAGCTCGTCGATCATCGGTTACAGCCTGACCCATCTCTCCGGCCCGGGATGTGCGGCTGAAGGCGACGTCCCCATCCTCCCGACGGTCGGGGCCGTCGGGAGCGATCCCGGCGCCGCCACGGAGCCCCTGGTCCACAGGCAGGAGTCCGCTACACCCGGCTACTACCAGCTCGACGCCGGTGGCGTGAACACGCAGATCACCACCACGACGCGGTCGGGCATGGCCAGCTTCACCTTCCCCTCCACGGCGTCGGTCGGAAATCTCCTGTTCAAGATGTCGGACAGCGAGACCTACGCCCCGGCCAGCCAGTTCACCGTCGTCAACGACAGGGAGGTGGACGGCTGGGTGACAACCGGGAATTTCTGCGGTGCCTCCAACACCTACACGCTGCACTTCGACATGGTCTTCAACGAACCCTTTGTCTCTTCCGGGACTTGGAGCGCCCCCGAACCAGGCGGCTATGTCAGCTTCGATACCGCCGCCTACCCGTCCGTCGAGGCGAAGGTCGGAATCTCCTATGTGAGCACCGCCGACGCCGTCCTCAACCGGGCTACCGAGAACCCCGGTTGGAATTTCGACGCGGTAAAGGCCTCGGCGGAGTCGTCCTGGCAGGCCATGCTCGGGAAGGTTCAGGTCGGTGGCCGTACCAGAACGCAAAAGGCTGTCTTCTACACCGCCCTCTACCATTCCTTGCTCGAGCCCAATGTGTTCAGCGATGTCAACGGCCAGTACATGGGCTCCGACGGGCACGTCCAACATGTGGTCGCCCCCCAGTCGGCCCAGTATGCCAACTACTCGGGATGGGACATCTACCGGAGCGAGGTGCAGCTCGAGGCTCTGCTGGCGCCGCAGCAGACAAGTGACATCGTCGCGTCCATGCTGAACGACTATGCGCAGAGTGGGCAGCTACCGAAGTGGACCGAGAACGACGGCGAGGCCTATCTCATGGTCGGCGACCCGGCAGACAGCATCATCGCCGATGCCTATGCGTTCGGCGCCACCAGATTCAACACGGCACGAGCGTTGAAGGACATGGAGCTGCAGGCTACCGACCCCAACAACATTCGTCCCGGCCTCACGTATTACGAGGACGACGGCTACCTACCGATCGACGGCACGTACGGGTGCTGCAATTTCTACGGTCCGGTGTCGACGCAGGAGGAGTACGACACGGCCGACGACTCCATCGCCCAATTCGCCGGCGATCTGGGCGATGGCCAGGCGGCACAGACCTTCGCCGAGAGAGCCCAGAACTGGCAGAACGTGTTCGATCCCGCCGTGGGGTTCATGCAGCCGAAGGACAGCACGGGCCAATTCAAGCCAGGGTTCGACCCGTCATCGGAGACGGGATTCGTCGAAGCCGACTCTTACGTCTATACGGCCATGGTCCCTTTCGACCTGGCGGGGCTGATAGCCGCCGACGGCGGTGACGCCGCCTGGGTCAGTTACCTCAACGGGCTGACCTCCAGCGTCACGGCCGGTGGCGCCCAGGAGATCCAGATGGGCAACGAGCCGTCGCTGGACATTCCCTGGGAGTACGACTACGCCGGCGACCCGGCCAAGACCCAACAGGTGGTGCGGCAGATCGAAGAGCGGGTCTACACCGACAGCCCGGACGGTTTGGCCGGCAACGACGATCTCGGCGCCCTGAGCTCGTGGTTCGTGTGGTCGGCTCTGGGCGGCTACCCAGAGGTGCCGGGCTCAGCCGACCTGGCCCTCGGCAGCCCACTGTTCAACGCCATCGCCATCCATTTGGCTGACGGCAAGACGATCACCGAGACGGCCCCGGCCGACGCCTTCGACGCGCCGTACGTCCAGAACCTGTCCGTGAACGGGGCACCGTGGCCGGAGGCGTACCTGCCCGCCGGTATCTTCACCGACGGGGGGACGCTCGAATGGTCACTCGGTGACGCCCCCAGCACCTGGGGTTCCGCCGCCGGTGACGCCCCCCCGTCCGACACCCAGGGCCTCCTGCCGGCGCTCGGATACGTGGCCGGCCTGGACGGCGGCGTGGCCACGGTGGCCCCCGGTGGCTCCGCCGAGATCACCCTCGGCGTGCAGGGCATGGCCGACTCCGGTGGGGCGATCAGCTGGAGTGCCTCCTCCGGGTCCGGTTCCGGGATCGAGGTGGGACCGACGTCGGGCACCATCACCGTGGCGAACGGCGCCAAAGGCACTCAGCCCGTCGAGATCCAGGCCCCCACCACCGCCGCCGCTGGTCAGTACCTCGTCACCTTCGCCCTTCGGGCCGCCCCGGGCACCGCCCTTCCCGATGTCGTCGTCCAGGTCGACGTCACCTAGGGCGCTGGGGTCACTCCCCGGGGTGGGTCGTCACGGCGTCGAGCAGCTCACGGTGCACATGCCCGACACGCTGATCGAGGCGATCCCCCATGAGGCCGTACCGGGGCTCAGATAGTAGGGGGGGGAGAAGTACCGCAGGCGGCTGTCGTACTGGTAGTTCTTGGCGTAGCCGTGGGAGATCGAGCCATTGCTGGTCTGACCCACCGGACCGCGCCAGTTCTGGGACACGGTGCCGTTGAGGGTGATGGTTCCCAGTGGTGCACCCGACGAGTAGTTGTTGACCAGGAACGAATGGTTGAGGGCCAGGACGACGGCGTTCACGGTCCAGTCGGTCTGGTCGCAGCCCGGGGCTGCCGGCGCGCCGTTGGTCCCACAGATCTTGGCGTTGGACCCGCCGCTCAAGGGGTGGTTGATCTCGACGTAGTTGTAGGCGATGAGCCCCAGCACGTCGGTGGCTGAGCTCGCCGGCAGGCTGGCACAGGTGACCGCCGAGGAGTAGCACAGGTTGCCGTCGATGATGTCGTTGTTCTGGGCCCCGATGGTGAGGGGGCCGGTGAGTGTCCCCTGCACGATGGCGTCGCCGTAGGTCGGTCCCGACGCCCCTGTCTCGCCGTCCCCCGACATGGGGTTGTACGCGTTCTGCGCCGTGCACGAGGTATCGCTGCTCAGGCAATTCTCGACGAAGACCACGGCGTTGTTGGGCAGCGCCACCGACCCGCCGGGGCTGGCCGGCATGCAGACGCTCGGATTACCGGCCTGGTTGAGGGAATCGTTCGAAAGCGACCCGTTGGGTGCGCCCGGGGGCTTGCCCGTGGGAGTGTCCGGGCTCGTGATCTGCATGGTCGTACCGGTCAGGACGATCGAGGTCGGCCCCTCGTACAGGCAGCCGTTCTGCTCAGCCACCGATGCCAGTTGGCTGTCGTCTGTGGGGATCGCCTCCAGGGGCACGCCGTCGGTCTTCGACGTGGCCGTGGGGGTGCCGCTTCCTCCACAGGTCGAGTCGTCGTTGACGTAGTCCTCGTTCGGGTCGGCCGTTCGCACCGTGTCGAAGCTCGGGCTCCCGCACGTGAAGATGCTGTCGTTCACGTAGAGGTTCCCCGTCAGGGCATCGGCGCTCACGAAGTCCACCTTCTGGCAGCCGTTCTCGATGCCCACCTGCCAGTAGTACCCGCAGGTCGGAGGGTTCTGAGGCGAGATAACGGCCGGGTCTATCTGGTTGTAGTTGATCCACAGGACATCGAGGAGGAAGTTGTTGAGGGGTTGCAACGCGACCGTGGCGCTCTGGTAGCTGTAGTCGTTCGGGAATCCGGCCGCCCCCTCCACCGTCATGGACACGATGCCCGTCGAGTAGTTGAGCTGCGGATTGGCGAAGTAAAACCACGAGGGGGGACCGTTCGACGAACCGGCGCCTTGTACCGGTATCCATTGCCCGAAGCCCAGGCCGGGGCAGAACCCGGTGGTCTGGTTGGAGGAGTTGCAGATGATGTAGTCGGCGTTGACGTTGGATTTGTAGAGGTATTCGTCGAGGCCGGCCTGCAGGGCCCGGTAGGCCTGGTGCTGGATGAGGTCACTCTCGACGAGGGGGCTCTGCTGGCCGACGTCCTGGACCAGGATCACCGAACCGAGGATGAGGATCAGCATCACGCCCGACACCAGGGCGAGCGCCTGTCCCGACTGGTCCCGCCGCCGTCTCATCCGCCGCCCTCGCTGTAGGAAGGGGCAATGACGTAGGCCAGGGTCTGAAAGCCTGATGGTGAACCCGGTGCCAGGTCCACCTGGATGTTGACGCTCACGGCGATCACCTCGTCGAGTTGACAATTGCCGGCTCCCGCGGCACACGACGTGCTCGGGGTGGTGCAGGACCAGCCGTCGGCCGCCGTACACGTCGCCCCCGGCGTCGCCGTGGTACTGCCCCCTTGCAGCGTGTACGTGAAGATCGGGGTGGTGTTGTTGATCATGTTGGGAATGTCGACGGCGACTCGAGCTGCATTCGTGGTGTAGGTGCACATCGTTCCCGTTGAACCCGTTATGGGGCAGCTGTTCGGATCGGGAGCCGTGACCGACATGAGGAATGTCTGGTGGGTCCCGGTGCACGGGGTGGCTTGCGCCACTACCTTCTGGGGGCCGTTCGGGTTCCCGGTGTCGGCGTAGAAGGTGGCCGAACACCCGGTGGCCGTGGCGAAGGGCGGCGTAGGCACGCCCGTTCCCGAGGGTGGGGCCGGTTCGACCATCTCGCGGACGTAGCGGGTCATGATCTCCGACGTCAGGAGGGTCTCGTCGGCACCGTTGTAGGTGCGCTGGACGGCCAGGGACTCGTCGTAGAAGATCTGCACGACGGGCGTGACGGTGACGATGATCACGGCCATGATGGCCAGGGTGATGGCCAGCTCCACCAGCGTGAAGCCGCCCTCGCCCGATTCGGTGGCCCGGCGCCGTCGGGGATGGCCCCGGCCCTGGTCACAACGGGCTGACGGCCCCACCGCCGGCCTCATGGGGCCGTCACCGGGACAGCGGTGCCGTCCGGATACGTCGTGGCGCCCATGACCACACCGGTGGTGGTGACCTGGAGGGTGACGGTGGTCGACTGTTGATTCCCGGGATCGGTCACCTTGACCGAGTAGGTCTCGGGGATCATCTCCGTCAGGCTGAGGGCCGGATTGGGAGACGTCCCCGACGTCGGCGACAGCCCGAAGGCATCGGCGGGACAGCCGTCGGTGGCGTCTTGGACGGTGGCCGTGGCGGTGGCGCCGTACAACGGCGTGCCGCCTGACTTCGACACCTGCAGTTCCAGAGGAGCCAATCCCGTGATGGTCGCCGTGCTGGTGCCGCCGGGAGAGGAGGCCACCATGGCCGGGGTCGACGGTGCCTCGGCCGTACAGTCCCCGTACCAGACCGAGTACCCCGACGGGTACGGGAACAGCGTGCTGGACGTGGCCCCGCCCGTCGCCACCGTCTTCCACGGGACGGGGAGGAGTTGGCCGTTACCCACCGACACCGGCATCCCGGTGGCGATGGGGACCGAGCCCGGCGTGAACTGGACCGTCGAAGACTGGTCGAAATGGAACGAATACGGGGACGTGACCCCGGACACGACGGTCAGACTGGTACTCGGCGCCGTGTTCTCCTGCCAGTCGACGTAACCACCGGAGGAGCTGCTCAAGGTCACCGTGTAGGTGCCGGGGGCCTCCTGCTGGAAGACGCAGCCGTTGATGTCCGGGGTGTACGTCGTGAGGGATCCGCCCGGTCCGTCGTTGATCTTGACCTGGAGGCCGGTGACGCCTCCCGGCGGGGCTGTGCCCGTGGCCCCCACGATCTGCACCGAGATGTAACCGTCCGTAGGGACAGCCGTCCCGTAAGGAGGATTGATGATGGTGGTCTCGGCCAGCGATTGCCCCGCCCCCCAGGTGACGGTGACCGTGGCCAGGATCACCTGTGGCGGGTTCCCGGAGGTGCACGCGTTCTGGGCGGCGCCGGCGTCGGCCCACGCCATTTGCGCCGACGCCGAGTAGCCGATCCCGGCCACCACCACCGGGGTCGAGGTGAGAGAGACGACGTGGTTGATATCACCCTGGAGGGTGGCCAGAGGGTCGTTGGCCAACCGCTCGAGCCACTGCTCGGCGATCTCCGTGGCCGAGACCTGCTCCTTCGCATGGGCGGCCTGCTTGATGACGTCGGACACCAGGTTCGACGTGGCGATGAGGATCACCAGGAGCACCACCAGGGCCAGGACGGCGTCGATGAGCCCGAACCCGTCCTCGGCGTGGTGGCGACGTCCATGGTTCGGACCACCACGATCGCACTCGGACGAACGCCTCACCGGGGCCGGAACTCGCCGGGGCGTCGAAGGGGCGTCCGGGCCTGCGTCGGTGTGCTTACGGTGGGCCTGCCGGGCTTCTCGATGCTGAGACGTCCACGCCGCGATCTCGAACGCATCGATAGCCCCCCTCACCTCTGCGGCCCGTTCGGCAAGCGTTGTGGCAGGCGTGGCTCTCTGGCGGCGTCCACCGGGTAGAAGGTTCGCCGTGGGTCGTTCCCCTAAGTATTGACACTTACAGTGGTCTTATGACCACCAATCACCACGTTATGTGGTGATGTTGACAAATGGGCCACGTCGCGACCCTGGCGATGCCGTCCGGTGGGACACGTCCGGCCCTGTCCCGTGGTGGAGGGGAAGTTACGCCGGGGCGGCGCCGGACCAGTCAGGGTCCGCCTCGTAGCCCAGCCGCACCACCAGGTCTCCCGTGAGGTGCTTGAACAGGTCCACGTGGTCGACGCCGAAGTGGCGGCGCCATTCGCCGGGCTCGCCCGAGCGGACATGGGGGTCTCTGTCGGCGGCGGGGGAGCGGCCCTGGCGGCTGAACCTTTCGACGATCCTCAGGCCCTGTTCGACGGCGGCATCATCGAAGCCGTAGAACCGGAAGAGACGGGTGAATGTCGCCACCTCGTCGCCCACAGCGTCCTCGTAGCGCAGTTCGAGGATTCCCGGACGGGAGTATGACCATCGGTCCATGTCGGCCAGCGTGGAGCGGGCACACCGCTCGATCTCGGCCAGAAGGCCGTCGTGCTCGTCGTTGCTGCGCAGGAAGGCCTGATAGCTGAGGCCGCCGTAGCGCTCCTTGGGCTCGAGTGCCCAGGCCTCGTCGGTCCGCAGATGGTAGTGATAGCCGGACACCACGATGTCCCGGGGATCCCGGATCAGGTGGGAGACCCGGCAGTCCCGATCGGCGAAATCCTGGGGATGGAAGTCGTTGGCCCGGTCGTAGACCAGGACGTCGATGTCGCGACCCGGGAGAGGAGACCGGCCCGACGCCCCGGAGGACACCGCCACCTCGGTGAAGCGCAGACCATAGAACCCGGCCACCGTCGAGAGGACCCGCTGGAACCACACCGTCCCGACCTTGTGGTGGGCACAGTGCACGAGGATGGCGGGTCCCTGGTCGGCGTCGAAGGGCGTGCGGGTCAGCCGGCGGATCCTGCTCCGCACGGCCAGGTGCACCGGGCGCAGACCGAGCCTGTCCACCAGGTTCGCCATGGCCGTCTCGCCCGTGTCCCGGCCGGCCACTACGCCGAGCCGGGCCCGCTCGGTGCCGGCGTCTGACTCCCCAGAGCCAGGTCTCGGATGCGCTGGCGGGCGAAGGACCACTGGTGGCGTTGGAGGAAGATGGCCTGCCCTTCGGTCACCAGGCGTTCCCGCAGGTCAGGTTGGGTCAGAGCCGACACGCAGGCCCGGGCGAAGCTGTCGGCATCGTCGGCCACCAGAAAGTGCCGACCAGGCTCGAGCCCGAGACCCTGCGCCCCGATGGAGGTCGACACCACGGGTATGCGGTGAGCCAGGGCCTCGAGGATCTTGAGCCTGGTCCCACTGGCGTAGCGCAACGGGACGACGACGAGGTCGGCGACGGCCAGCTCCGCCGCCATCGACTCGACGAACCCCACCACGGTGACCTCCGGTGGGTGATCGAGCCGGGTCACCGAGCCATCGGGGTCGCCCACCAGCCTGATCCGGACAGAGGGGATCCGGTCGCGCAGGAGAGGGGCGATCTCGGTGACCAACCAGCGAGCTCCGTCCGTGTTCGGTCCATACCGCATGCTCCCCTGGAACAGCACGGACGGGGGGTCACCGACCTGTGCCCGTCCGGCGGGATGTTCCGGGGGCTCATAGCCGTTGGGGACGACCACGGCGTTGGTGAGACCGGCATGCCCCACGTCGTGGTCGCTGCAGACGAGAACGGTGTCGACCGATCGGGCCACCGTCTGTTGGAGCCGGGCCCAGCGAGCGGCGTTGCGCCGGGCCTGGGACGCCGCGCCCCGTCGGTGGATCCACCCGCGCACCCCGTCCGACGGTTGCTGTCGCAGGATGTCCAGCCGCGTCAGGATCTTCTGGTCCTCGAGGTCGTCGAGATCGACGATGGTCCGGCCCAGTGCCGGCCGTCCCAGCAGCTCGAAGGTGCTCGCCTTGTTGATCCAGACCAGGTCGTAGTGGCTGCCGGCCCAGGCTTGGAACCGGGCCCGCAGCGGTGCCGATTCGGCGGCGACGACCTCCAACGGCAGGCCGCTGGTGGCCAACCAGCGCAGACGCCGGCCGAAGGAGTAGACGGGCTTGGTGCTGGTCACGACCTCGACCCGGGCGACCTCCACGTCCGGGGGAACGTCACAGGGATCGGCCCGGTTCGGATAGATCAGGCTGAAGATATCGAGCTCGCCCAGGGCGGCGAGGGTGGCGACCACCTGTTGCGATCGCAGGTGGGTACCCAGTCGGGCTGGCCATGGGAAGTCCTGGGCGACGAAGAGGATCTTCACCCGGGGCCCTTTTCGCTTCCCACCGCGCCCCAGGTTACAAACATCTTCGGGAACGCCACCCGCTCAACCGGAGGTCGCATCTACGTCGGGTGGCTCACAAGACCAGTCCTGACCCGACTCGTAACCCAACTTGACCAAGAGATCTCCGGTCAGGGCCTTGAACGCTTCGACATGATCGCGTCCGAACTCCCCTCGCCATTGCCCGGTTCTCCCGGACCGGACGTGCTGCCTCTGGTTGCCGGGGGCGGGCGTGGAGGGTTGTGAGCGGATGCTGAAGCGGGCCACGGCGTCCAGTCCGACCCTGACCGCTTCGTCGTCGAGACCGTAGAATTCGAAGACGCGGGAGAACCACGACAGCTCGTCGTCGATGACGTCCTCGTAGCGCAATTCCAGGAACTCCGGTTGTCCGTAGTCCCAGGCGGCCATGTCGGCCAGGTTGGAGGCTGCGCTGCGTTCGATCTCGGCCAGCAGGCCCCGGTCACGGTCCACCGAGTTGAGAAAATCGTGATACGAGAGCCCACCCCAGGCGGGCCCGCCCGGGAGGTGGGCCCATTCCTCGTCTGTCCACAAGTGGTAGAAGTACCCGGAGACGACCACGTCGCGTGGGTCGCGGATCATGTGCGAGCCCCGGAAGACCCGGCCGGGCAGGTCCTCTCGGCGATAGTGCCGTCCCGCCCGGAAGAAGGCGATATCGGTGCGAGGATCGACGGGTTTGCCCACGCAACGCTCGATACGCAGGTCATAGGCCGTGGCCAGGGTGCCCAACACCCGGCGGAACCACACTGTTCCGACCTTGTGGTGAGAGCAGTGCACGATCAGGGGTCGTCCCACTTCGGGACGGAAAGGTGTGAGGGGGGGCGGTGCCGACTTACTCATAGCCGAAGACCTTGAGAAGCTCTCCTCCGGTACGCCGGACGACGACGAAGGGAAGCGCCGTGGAGGCACCGTGGCCGACGCCGATCGAGGTCGTCCGCACCTTGGCGTTGCGTTGGGCCCACCGCTCGTCCTCGAGCCGGAGCGGTTGAGCACCGAAGGCATGCGGACGATCGGCGTAATCGAGGACATCGTCCGACCAGGGTTCCCCCAGCCAGCTGAAGAGTGGGCGCAGGGTCGGCTCCGGATCGCGGACCAGGTCTTCGTATCGCAGTTCAAGGACTCTGTCACCGCCTTTTCTGTCGGCGAACTCGTGCGCCGAGCGGACGTACCGGACCCACGATCGGGCGGCCCGGTGCATGCTCTTCACTCCGTAGAAGCGGCGCCAGGCGTCGATGACGTCATGGGGGTCGCGCACGATGTGGACGATCTGAGAGTCTGGGTAGAGGGCATCGATGTAATCGAGCATGAGGGCGTAATCGGGGCTCTTGTCGGCCCAGCGGGTTTTTCCGGTGTGCTCTGCGTAACGAAGGTGGAAGGCCTCGAACAGGGAGCGGACATTGGCGTGCCACTCTTCGAGGCTCAGGCCGAAACCTGTCAGCGTCGACCAGTTGCGTTCCTCGATGGCCCGGATACCCCAGAGAAAACGCGACTCGGGCCCGGCGCTGATGGACGGATGAGAGTCGAGGATGAGACGCAGGAGGGTGGTACCGGACCGCGGACAGCCGACGACGAATATGGGGCGCGACGACGCACTGCCTGACTGGCCGACGTGGGGCACGGGGCTGCCTCAGCGGCCGTTCTGGGTCGGGCCGATCGATGTCGTCGGGGACAACCTGGGGAGAACGGGCGAGTCGTCCCCACCCATCGCGCTCACTGTCGAACCTGCCAATCCAACGACCCTTCTCGCCGCTTTCCCGACGTTCCCTGAGGACATCCAGCCTACCTCGGCCGATCGAGGGCCTCTCCGGGGCGACCCCCCAGCAGAACCTCGTCGGCACCTATCACCGCCCTGGTCGAGTTGTCGTAGACGCGATCGAGGCCGAAGCCGCGCACGAGGGCCAGCGCCCTCTCGACCCGATCGCCGGGGACCTCGTTGACCCAGGCGTCGAGACGAGCGGAACCTGATGTCGTATCGGTGCCGCGGTAGTTGCTGCGCGATGGCCGGGCCACGCTCTTCACCGAGGCCGTCTCAGCGTCCCAATCCGGACCGAATGACAGAAGGTAGGAGCGCAGCCTTTCCAGCTCGCCACCCGGGTCGTCGACCATCTGCTCGTAGAAGACCACGTGGACGCGACGGGCGTCGAGCTGGTGGATGGGTACGAAATTCTCGAGACACCACTGGAGGACGACCCGGTGGAACCTGTCAGTGGATGCCGCCGCCTCGTCTATCAGGGACTGGAACGGCTTGAGCGGACCCTGCATGAGCGACTGCTGGCTGAGCAACGGTTCGAGCTGCTCCGGCCAGCCCAGTTCGCTCACCGACCAGGCGGTCGGCACCGGATGGCGCAGCAGGTAGACCACGGGAGTCCGGGGATAGCGACGGACGATCCACGGCAGCAGGTTGGTGGCCCGGACCTCCTTCACGACGCGGCGGCTGACCAGACGGGCCTTGTTGTACTTGTCGGTGAACCGGTTGCGGATCCGCCCGCTCAGGATCCTGTCGAGAACGGCGGCAACGGCCTCATCGGCGTCGTCGTCGGCGCCTAGGTAGTGGCCGCGGCTGACAGGCCAGGTCCACGGGACGGATTGCGTCCGCAGCGGCTCGAACACCAGTCGGGCACCGAGAGCATCCACCAGGATCTCTGCCAGCCAGGTGGTTCCGCTGCGTCCGCTGCCCACCAGAAGCAAGGTGTGGTTCGGGTCGTGGTTGAGTTCGAGAAATGCCGCCTGCGGCGACACCCCGCGCCGGGCCCGGCGGACGAACAGCCTCGGATGGCGGACCGCTCTGCGCACGAAGCGCATCTCCCGTCGTATGCGTTCGGGGATACCTAGTCGGCGCGGCAACGGACTACTCATGACCGCTAGCCGTCGTCGATACCTGCACCGGGCTCCGGTTCCACGGCGACGGCCTTGCCTGAGCCGGCATCCACCGTGACGAGGTCGTCCCTGTCGGCACCACCATCGGTGACCGAACTGGATCCGCGATGGCGCCGACGGCGGGTGACGGCCACCACGGCCCCGCCGCCCAGACCGACCACACCGAGGGCGGCCAGCACCAGACCGGCCGTGAATGTCGTCGGCCAGTACGTGACGGTCACGATGTGCCGTCCGGGGGGGATGAGGGTCTGCATCATCACGCCGGACAACGGAAGAAGGGCGAGGGAATGTCCGTCGATGGTGGCATGCCACCCGGGTTCATTGGTCAAGTGGAGCCGAAGGACCTGCGCCGTTGACGCCGACGTGGCGATACGCCAGACCGAAGGGATCGGATGGGTGACGGCCACCGGGGTGCCCGGCGCGTCGACGGGGGGAAGGGCGTAGTGCGCACCGAGAGGGGTCAAGGTGGCGGCGGCGGCGCCCGGTATCCGGTAGAGGTCTTCGTTCCCGACCTGCCGATCGAAGACCGAACCTTTCGGCCCGGATCTTCCATGCGACTGGAGGACGTACCCGATACCGAACTGACGTGCTATCTGGGCGGACGGTACCTGCGGACAGAATATGGAGAGGGACGGGAGACCTCCGGACTGACCGGTCGCCTTGTGCCACGACCTGAAGTAGTTCTTGGTGAGCAGAGGGTCATAGGCCGTCATCTCGTGGACGCCGAGAAGGATGTTGGCCTCGGGGATGATGCCCAGTCCGCTGTGGCACGCCTGTGGGTTGACACCCAGTCCCACCGTTGCCGAGCCGACTGTATTCTTGAGCGCGGTTTCGCCCGCCGTGGGGGTGAAACCCGAACTCGATGTCCACAGTGGCGCGGCGGTGCCGACGAGGGCCACGGATTCACCGACCAGAAGCAGCAGTCCCACGAGCAATTCCACCCGGAACGGCGACGTCCGTCGGGTCCCAGAACGGTTGCGACGCTCCGCCACGATGAGCGTGGCGGCGGCGGCCAGTCCGACGATCAGTCCGACGGCGCCCCACAGGATGCTCCGGCCTTCCAATCCGGAGACGAAGCCGGTGCTCAGGTTGTCGGCGATGGACGGGGGATGGCCGACCGTCTCGATCCCAGCGAAGATGAGGCCGGTGACGATGAAGCCACCGGCCAGCCAGCGCCGAACCCTGGGAGCCGATTCGCCGCGAACGAGTGCATCCATGCCCGTGGCGGCCAGCATGACCACAAGGAACAAGAGGCAGATGACGGCGCGCGGCCAACGGACGGCGTGGAGGCCTGGCAGCGCGTTCATCACGGTTTCGGCCGGCTGCACGAAGCTCAGGAAGCCGAAGACGATGACGGCGACCACCAGGGTCCTGACCTCCTTGCGCCGCCATCCCACCACTGCCCCGGTGACGGCCAGGACGACCACGATGGATCCGATGGTTGCCGCGGCCATGGTGAAGAGTCCGTCGTAACCCAGGAACATGTTGACGAATTGGCGAAAGGGCAGAGTTTCCTGGCTTCCCAATGCGCCGCCCCCGGCGCTGCGGACCGAGCGGGAGAGGAGTTGCAGACCGGGCAAGAGCAGCGGCGCAGCGAGAGCGATTCCGGCAATGCCGGCGATGACGAAATCGACAATCGGCCGAAAGAGGGGTCCGGATCCTCCGAACAGCGGTGTCCGTTGTGCCAGCATGGCGACGATGAACAAGGCGGTCATCGAGGCGAGCAGGATGAGCGAGTCTGGCTGGCCGGCGTAGACGGCGGCCGCCACCACCAGGGCGAAGAGCACGACGGAGCGGAAGCGACGCTCGCCGCGCATGATGAGGAGAGTGGCGGCGATCAGCCAGCCGGCCCATGACATGACTGATCCGATGGGCCAGCCGAGCCAACTGAAGAACGATCCGCACAGTTCGTAAGAGGCGCCGGCCAGAGCACAGGCCACGACACTCAGTCGCAGCGTCTTCCCCAGCGCGTAGGCCCCGGTGCCGGCGACGAGCAACGTCACCAGGACTCCGGCGGTGTAGGCCAGGTTCAGCGGGAAGAGGTAACCGACGAGAGCCGGAAGACCGAACGCCGCTGCCTGCCAATTGAAGACCAAGGGCATCCCCAGGGCGCTGTACGGATTCCACAGGGGGAGCTGCCCGTGGTGGACCTGCGTCCAGGCCAGATCGGTCCACGGGATCATCTCGGTGATCTGGTCGGCGGCTAGACGATTGTGCAACCCGACGCCGGATCGTTGGGACAAGCCCCGTCGAGCCAGAACGTCATACGCTCCCAGAGCGTGTCCGTGGACCAGGGCCGGCACCAGTGCCGCCACCCCGACCACGATCACCCAGCCCACCCCGACGAAGTCGGGCCAATGACGAAGGATCGGACCACTCAGACGAGAATGCGACGCTCGGGCCGTCCCCTGTGCAGTGTTCCCGGCGCGGTCGTCTTCGTTCCCAGACGAGGTCTGCAACTCGCTCCACCCCCCCTTCTCGGAAAAGAGCCGACCGTACCCGGCACCGTGGCTTCCTAGACTAGTTGGAGCCTTCCACCTGCGAGAGGAAGAGCCCGATCCCAGGCGTACGGTCGTGAGAAGATGGCCGCGGTGAGACGATCCAGATCGTCGCGGTGACGGTGGACACACACCCCGCACCGGTTCGTGGGGCCGCCGCCGCCGTGGATGCCATCCTCGAGGGACGCCACGTCCGGACACTCTTCCAACCGCTCGTGCATCTCGTCGACGCCGAGGTCGTGGGTTTCGAGGCGCTCAGTCGGGGGCCGGAGGGGAGCGCTCTCGAAGACCCCCTGGTCTTGTTCGCCGCCGCCGAGCAGGTCGGAAGGCTAGAGGAGCTCGACTGGCTGTGCGCCGCATCGGCGTCCCGCGCCGCGCGCCGCGCCAGACTGCATCCGTCCGTGACGGTATTCGTGAACTTCCGATCTCGGACGCTGTTGAGCCCGTATCCCGAGGACGAAGCCGAGGACATCAACAGGGCGCGTGGGCAATTGCGCATCGTCGCCGAGATAGACGAGAACGAGGTTCATCACCAGCCGGCGGAAGCGCTCAACGCCGCCGCCCACGCCCGGGCCGACGGCTGGGGAGTGGCTCTCGACAACATGGGTGCCACGCCGTCGTCACTTGCCCTCCTGCCGGTCCTCCATCCTGACGTTGTGAAGCTCGATCTTCGCGTTCTGGCCGAGCATCAGGGAGAGGACTCGGCCGAGATCGAGACGGCGGTGAGGACTTACGCCGAGGCCAGTGGCGCGGCCGTTCTGGCTCAGCGGATCGAGACCAAGGAGGATGTCCTCTCGGCCCGGGCCTTCGGTGCCACCTACGGGCAGGGTTGGCGCTACGGCCGCCCCGATTCTCTGCCCCCGAAGGGCCACGTCCCGCGGGCTCCCTTCCCGTTGCTCGGCGGGTCGAAAAGCGGGCCTGCCTCGACCCCGTTCGAGGTGGTACACCGGCATCGACCTTCGGCGCCGACGGAGAAGCGGATGCTGATGCGAATCAGCACCGTTCTCGAACACCGAGCCCTGTCGAACGGAGCCTCCACCCTTCTCCTGGGATGCTTCCAGGAGGGCCGGCTCTTCTCGGGCGCCACCCGTGCCCGCTACGGAGATCTGGCCCGGCGATCGTCGTTCACCGCCGTCTTCGGAGCCCATATGGCGGACCTGATCCTCCCCGATGTCCATATGGTCGACCTGTCGCCGGAGGAGGCGCTCTGCCGGGAATGGAACGTCATCGTGGTCGGACCGAACTACTCCGGGGCCCTGGTGGCCCGGGACCTCGGCGAGACGGGCGAAGACCGGTACCGGCGTTACGACCACATCGTCACCCATGACCGTGACCTCGTGGTCGAGGCGGCCCGGTCCCTGCTCCGCTGGATCGGTCGCTGACCGACGGGATCTCGGAAGGGTTCCGGCCTGACGGGCCCGGCCTCATGGATTCCACAGATGATCCAAAGGGGGCGCACAGGTTGGACCTGTCTGCTGGAATCGGAGGTGGAGAAGCCACCTCTGGCCCGGTGACGAGGGCGGGAGGAACCATGGAAGCCGACTGGTTGGATCGAGCGAGGTGCCGGGACATGGACCCGGCCATCTTCTTCCCGAGCGATGGGATCGGCGTGCAGGCGGCGCAGCGGATCTGTGCCCAGTGTCCCGTCAGGAT
This sequence comes from uncultured Acidimicrobiaceae bacterium, assembly GCA_963800065.1. Lineage (GTDB taxonomy): Bacteria > Actinomycetota > Acidimicrobiia > Acidimicrobiales > UBA8190 > CAWJFJ01. The sequence goes on from CAWCZO010000008.1 coordinate 913,174, forward strand.
CAGCTGCCTGGAGTACGCACTGGCCGACCGGGTTGACCACGGAGTATGGGGGGGGACGTCCGAGCGGGAGCGTCGGCGGATCCTGCGCCATCGGCGTACGTCGGCAGCCGGTCAAGGGGCCGCCACGTTCGCCCGTGTCGACTGAGGTCCGCCACCGGTCGGCCGTCGTCGATCCTCCGGGACCGATGCCCCGCCCTGCCGGTGACAGGCGGGCGTCTAGGTGGTAGTACTAGACGCGTCAGGCGCCAGGGCGTCGGTGTCCTGGACGACGAGCCCGGGGTGATCATGAAGCACACGCTGCGGATCGGGTTACTGTTTGCAGTCAGTTCGGCGCTGGCCGTGGGGATGCTCGGCGTCGGGACGGTAGCGGCCAAGAGTGCCCCCACCCTCATGCCCAGGCCCGACATGAAGTTGGCGGGCGGGGAGCTCATCCACCTCCAGGGCGACAACTGGCCGGCCGACGACAGCAATTTGGTGGCCTGGGAGTGCGATTCGTCCGCGCATCCCACCAATGCGGCGTACTGCGACAGCGCCACCGAGGTGGCCGTCGGGTCCAACAAGAAGGGCATGCTCAAGTATTCGGCGTTCACCGTGACGACAGGGTCTGTGGGAAACGGGACGTGCGGAACGAGCGGTGCCGACAAGGTCTGCTACATGGCCGTCTACGACACGGTCGATCCCTCCGTGCACGGAGTGGGCAAGATCGTCTTCAGGGTGCCCACCTCCTGAGATAGGTCGGCGTGACCGATCCGGAGCCGGTCGATCCCCACCTGCCGCTGTCCCAGCTCCCGGCCCAGGAGAAGGCGAGACGCTCGGGAAGCTTCGGCGCGGTGGCCTCGCACTACGGACGCTACCGACCGGGACCCCCACCGGAGGCGGTGAACTGGATCCTCCCCACGCCTGTGGGCACCGTGGTGGACCTCGGAGCCGGTACCGGCGCCTTGACGAGGCTCCTGACCGACAGGGCAGCCGAAGTGATCGCCGTCGAGCCCGACGACCGCATGCGGTCCGTGCTCGTCGACGAGGTTCCCGGCATCAGCGCCGTGAAGGGTCGTGGTGAGGCCATTCCCGTCCCCGACGCCAGCGTCGATGCCGTGCTGGCCTCCGCCTCGTGGCACTGGATGGACCCCGTCGCCACCCTGGCCGAGGTGAGCCGGATCCTGACGCCCGGAGGGATCCTCGGCGTCCTGTGGTCAGGGCCCGACCCGGAGGGCGCGTTCCTCGTGCGGGCTCGGACCATTCTCAGCGACCAGTTCGCCACCGTCGTCATGGGCGACGCCTTCCGCCCGGCTCCGAGCCTCGAGATCCCTTCGGGATTCCCCTTCGACCGGCCGGAGACTCAGGTGTTCCGGTGGGATGTCGCGCTCGACGCCGATGCGCTCATCGGTCTGCTGGGCACCTTCAGCCGGATCATCACGATGCCCGAGGAGAACCGCCGGCGCCTCATCGACGAAGCCCGTCGACTCCTGGGGGAGCTCCTGGCCGTCGAAGGTGAGGTGACCGTCGACGTGACCTTCCGGTCAGCGGCCTGGAGATCCCGTCGTCTCGGTGACACCTGAACCGACCTTCGTCCATTGAAAACCGCAGTCGCGGCAGCGGTGTGTGGGTGCCGCGGCCGGGACGAACACGCTCGGCCGGTCCTGGATCCGTTCGGCCGACTCCCGCCAGCCGGCGGCGCCGTCCGTTGCGCCCGTGCGGAGTTCCTTCGAGCGTCATCACGAAGCGACACACCATCATCACCACCACCATTCGTCGTTGCACCCACCGTCGCCGTCGCCGGGCGGTCCCGACGTCGGCGGGCCGGGATCGGTGTCCCCTCAAATCTGGTGATGCTTCCGGTGAGTTGGGAAGAAGTAGGGAGGGTCCTGGGACGGGGTTGAGATAGATGACGCACGCTCCGTGGTGATCTCGACGAGACCGCCCGGACCGCGCGTGTCGGTGGGAGTCGAGGGCGTCCGAACCATCAACTCGACCAGGAACGAGACATGACGAACTCCGACGCGACCTCCATCGAGACACCGCCGGCCGGACTCCGACGACGGCGTCTGCGGCCCTTGGCCAAGGCGGGCTTCGCCTCCGTCGTGGCCCTCGCCGGGGTGGCGCTGTTCGCCTCCCCGGCCTTCGCCCACACGAACACCGTGACCGGCGTGGCATCCTGCGGCACGAGCACCTATTCGATCACGTGGACCATCACCAACACCTACAACGGGTCGGAGACGGCGAATGTCTCCTCGGTGTCCGGAGGATTGTCGGTCCCGTCGGTGATCATCGCCGCCGACTCCACGGCCACGGTGACGCAGGCACTGCCACCGACCGACAGCGGTACGGTCACCCTCGACGTCCTGGGGGTCTGGTCGGGCTATTCGACACCCCCGAACACCCCCGACACGGGGACCGTCACGTTGCCGACGACGGGCTGCTTCCCACCCTCTGTCACGGTCACCAAATCCCTGGCCCCGAGCGCCGTGACGGCCGGGTCGACGACGCCCGTCGTCTACACCCTGGCCGTGGAGAACACCGCCGCCCTGACCACGTCCCATCCCGTCAAGGTGACCGACGCCGTTCCCGCCGGAACGACCTACGTGGCCGGATCGGCGGCCTGCGGAGCGGGCACGGGCGGGGTCAGCCAGCCGTCCTGCACGGCCACCGAGTCGAACGGGACCCTGACCTTCTCCCTCGGTACCGGGCTGCTGCCCGCCGCCGTCGCCGATGTGTCCTTCGCCGTCACGGCCGACGCCGGTGACGCCACCGGGACGATCCCCAACACGGCCGGCTACAAGTACGTCGCCTGCAAACCCAAGAAACCGGCCACCACCTGTCCGAGCAACACGGTCAAGCTCACCGTGACCAACAACGCGGGCGTGACCGTGGTCAAGTCGGCCAGCACCGGAGCCGTAACAGCCGGTCAGGCCACCCCGGTCACGTACACGCTCACGGTCGCCAACCCGGCGCCTCCGGCCGGTTCGGCCACGTCGTCCACCGTCAGCGGGGTCGACGTTACCGACGTGGTGCCCGGCGGCCTCACCTATCTCCAGGCCTCGTGCGGGACCTTGACTCCGACCACCACCCCGAGCTGCAGTCTCGCCTACAACGCGTCGTCCCGGGTCGTCAGCTTCGCACTCGGTGCCGGCATAGCCGCCGGAGCGTCGTACCCCGTCAGCTTCCAGGCGACGGTGAACGCCGGTGACACGACGACCATCGACAACAGCGCCGACTACACGGGACCGGGATGCACCCCGGCGCCCGGAGCGACGAACTGCCCCACCGACAACGTGCCCATCACGGTGGCCAACATCACCGTGGCCAAGGCCGACAGCTCCGGTTCGGGACCGGTCGACCCCGGTCAGGTCGTGACCTACACCCTGTCCGCCGACAACCGCGGGAGTGGGCCCGGCTCGGTCACCGTTATCGACTCCGTACCGACCGGGACCACGCTCACCACGCCGGCGCCGGCCTGTCCTGCCGCCGCCACCGCGACGTGCACCGTCTCGGTCAACGGCTCGTCCATCTCGTGGGTGATCACCGACCTGCCGGCCGGGGGCGTCGACGCCCTGACGTTCGCCGTCGCCGTGGACAGCGGTGTCTCGGGGCCCATCACCAACACCGGCCTCTACACCGAGCCCGGCTGCACCACGGCGGGAGGGTGTCCGACCAACACGACCGACAACCCGGTCTCACCGCCGACGAAAGCGGTGACTTCCACCACCACGACGACCAGTCCGGTGACGGCGGCGGCCACGGGCGGCGCCCCGGCGGCCATCGACGGTGCCTCGACCGTGCACACCGGTGAGCCGTGGGCCGGATCGACTCCCTACGTCCTGGCCGTTCTGGCCTTCGGTATCTCGCTCCTCGGTCTCGGCGCCGAGATGAGGCGGCGCCGGATCGGCCGGGGCGCCGTCGGGGACGACGGCAGGGGGGTCCCGCTCCGGTAGCCGGCATCCGTCCCCGGTGAACGGGGTCTCCGGGCGTTGGCGCCGCCACCGTCGAGTGCGGGATGCTCGCGTGAATCTGCCCGCTTCGGTGTCCGGAGCCTTTCGAACTGGAGGACCCATGACCATTGCTGTCGGTGACCGCATCCCTGACGTCGAGCTCTGGAAGGTGACCGACGACGGGTTCACCTCAGTCCGGTCGACGAGCGTCCTGGGGTCGGGGAGGGTCGTCCTCTTCGCCGTCCCCGGCGCCTTCACGCCGACGTGCTCTGACTACCACCTGCCCGGCTTCGTCATCCGCTCCGATGAGATCATCGCCAAAGGTGTCGACACCATCGCCTGCATATCGGTGAACGACCCTTTCGTCATGGGTGCATGGGCCAAGGACCAGAAGGTTCCGCCCGCCGTCGTGATGTTGTCCGACGGCAACGGAGAATTCACCGGCGCCGTCGGACTGGAGATGGACGGGCGTGGAGTGGGTCTCGGGGGACGGTCCCAGCGTTACGCCGCCATCATCGACGATGGAGTGGTCACGGCACTCTTCGTGGAGCCCGAGCGGGGCTTGACGATCAGTTCGGCCGAATCGGTCCTGGCCGCTCTGTAGGGCTTCCCCGTCGGCGGGGTGGCCGGGCACATCCGAGGATCACGATCCGTGGGACCGGGCGAAATCGACCCTCCCACAGCCACGACGGGTGGTTTTTCACGAGTGAGCGTTCAAGCCGGGCCGAAGCGGTGCCGACAGCTGAGGTATGAGCATTCTCACCGCCTCCGAATCGGGCGCCGCCGTTGACGACCTCGTTCTCATCCAGGAGCTGGCCCGCCGCCCCAATTGGCAGATCCATGCCGCCTGCCGGGACGAGTCGGTGGACTTGTTCATCACCGACGGCGGCGGCCCCTCGGCCCGGGCCAAGCAGCTGTGCGCACGGTGTCCGGTGAGGCTGCATTGCCTGCGCTACGCCCTGGCCGATCCCGATCTCGTCGGCTACTGGGGGGGGACGAGCGAGCGGGAGCGCCGCCGTCTGCGCAAAGCCTCCCGGCGGGCTCGTGCCGAGAGGCTCGCCGCTCCCTGAGGGCGGCCTCACAGACCTCTAACACCGGCGTCACACCGCCGTCACCGCCCCGGGTCACAATGGACGGAGCGTCTCCCGACGCTTCGTGTTCCAGACCTCCGGGGAGGGTCGGATGAGAAAAGTCGGCAAGTTCACCGCTGGCACCATTGTCGGTGTGGCACTCATCGTCGGCGTCGGTGGCGTCGCCACGGCGGCCACGTCGACCACCACCACGGGCGCCACGGCCACCACCACCCCGCCGGGCACCCCGGCGAAGTCGGCTCCGAAGAAACCGGATGTTCCCAGTGCCACCCAGATCTGGAAGACCGTGAACGCCGGTCACCGGATCGATTGCGCCCATGCCGCCAAGGAGTTGAAGAGAATCGCCAGAGCGGACGCCGCCGCCACGAAGCGCATGACCCGCTGGCAGCGGTTGTCTGCCGCCGCCCGGCTCAGCACCCGTAAGGACGCCAAGAGCCAGATCAGACACTCCGAGGGAAGGGCCGGGTACTTCCACAGACTGCAGAGGGACGGGGCGACGTTGGTCAAGCGGATCGACGCCAAGTGCGGAGCGAAGACCTCGGCGGGCTGATGTTCGTTCGCTCTCGGACGATCGCGTGCCCCGATCGTCCGAGAGCGTTCACCCCCCGGTGACGCAGGGTGACCTTCCGTCGTGAGCTCTCAGGTGAGGGCCCGTTCGCGCCGATGTCTCTCGGATGCGCCACGACGGACGACGAACCGAGAAGGCCAACACACCCGCACACCCGGCATGGTTCCGGGTCGCCTCGATGGTCGTGGCCGTGGAGCTGATCGCCCTCGTCGCCGTCACCGTCATTCCGAGGTCGTCGCGCGACGGGCACCGCCAGACGGTGCCGTTGGCGGCGACGGCGACCGGCGACACCGCCACGGCACCACCGTTCAGCGGTCGCCGGCCGGCACCGACGACGACCACGCCGCCGACGACGGTTCCCCCCGCGCCGTCTGCGCCGCCGACGACGGAGGCACCGCCACCCACCACGACCCCGCCTGCGCCGCGCGCCGTCGCCGCGCCGGCGCCACCGCCTCCTCCCCCCGTGCACACCGCGGCGGCGGCCGCACCACCGCACGCCATCCTTCCCCCCGCCAATCCCCCCGCCAGCCTCCCCCCGGACCCGAACTTCCTGAACGCCTGCTCGGCCACGGGTGAGGACGACTCGTCCGGATGCGTGGCGTCGGCGCTCGCCGCCATCGACCACGGCCGCAGTGCCGAGGCGCTGCCGGCCATGACCCTGCCCTCCAACTGGAGCGCGCTCACCCCGGCGGAGCAGCTCTACGTGGCCACCAACCTCGAGCGGACCGTCCGGGGACTGCCCCCGCTCTCGTCGATGTCCAGCGCTCTCGACCAGGCGGCGGCGCAGGGGGCGGGGTCGGGCGACGACCCCTCACCGCCACCGGGTTTCCCTTTCGACCGGTGGGGGGCCAACTGGGCCGGCGGCGTGGGGAACCCTCTCGAGGCCGTCTACTACTGGATGTACGACGACGGTCCGGGATCGAACAACGCCGATTGCACCGCCGGCGACAGCAGCGGGTGTTGGGGTCACCGCGACGTGATCCTGCTCTCGCTGTCCTGTTCGCCGTGTGTCATGGGGACCGGTTTCGACGCCCATGGCTGGGACGGCCAACCGAGTTGGGCCGAGCTCCTGGTGGGCACCTCGGGAGCCCCTCCGGCCGACTTCACCTGGCAGCAGGAGACTCCGTACGTGTCCTGACCCCGTCCCCCGTCGTGATCGGGGGCGCGTCCCTCAGAGGACCAGGGCGCAGCCGTTCCAATAGGCGGACGGATGCCGCCGGCGCCGTCCCTGCATGGTGAGGACCAGCTCGTCGGGATCCGCCCGGGCCCCGGAGAGCCAGAGAACGACGAGCCCGCCGGCCTCCACCCGCCGGTAGCCCCGGAGGTCGACCGGAGCCTCGGTCGTGGCGTCGAGAACGGTGAGGGGACCCGAGCAGCACCGCGTCGACCGGGTGCGAACGTAGAGAGTGCCACCGTGGTCGGCGACGTGGGACCGCAACTCCTCCGAGGCCACCAGGCGCACCCGTGAAGTCTACGGGTGACCGGTGGCACCCGACGTTGTCCTCACCCGTCGCCGGCCAGACTCCAGGCCAGGCCGCCGGCCACGTGACGGAGGAAGGTGGGGTTCTCCCAGGCGCCGGGGAAGTGCCCGAGCGAGGTGTAGAAGCCGCGGCCCCGGCCCTCGGTGAAGCACCAGGCGAGGGGGAATCCACAGTCCGGCACCCGGGCCTCGGGCACGCTCATGTCGAGCTGACCGTGGGCCACCCGCAGAAGGACATGGGCGTCGGGACGGAGGTCGCGGAACAGGTAGACCTCGTCGTGCCAACGCCAGGGGGCCGACAGGTGGGCCGTGGCCGGATGGGTCCGGTCGGCGATCTCGACCTCGAACTGCTGGGTCCAGGGGTGCCCGTCGAAGCGGGCCCCGACCAGGGACGCGTAGTCGTCCCAGCCGCGACAGGCGTCGGTGGCGGAATGCACGCCGAGGACGGCGAGTCGACCCTGGCGGACGGCGTCGACGATGGCTGTGCGCTGGGCCGGGGACCACGGCGTCTCACCGATGGTGAACAGCGAGAGGACCCCGCCGCCGGCCAGCTCGTCCGGACCGACGTCGGAGACGTCGGTCACCGCCACCGGTCGGAGGCCGGCCAGACCGGCCAGCTCCCCGAGGGCGGCCGAGGCCTGGGGGAGCACGCCGTGGACCCCGGCGGGGCCGTCGGGATAGGGGGCGACCTGGGTGACGATGAACATCGGCGATGGGGACATCCCCGGATGGTATGCCCTTGTCGTGATCGGTCCCGTGGTGGCGCTGGCGCGATGCTGGTGAGGGAGGACAGCGCCCGTGCCGGCCATCGTGACCCCGACCGCCTATGCCGTCACCGTGGCCGGTGCCGTCGTCACCGGCATCGCACTGTGTGTCCTGGCCCGCCGGCGACCGGGACCGTGGCGGGTGTGGGTGGCCCGGGCCATCGGCGTGGCCCTGGTGGCCGACGCCGTCAGCTTCATCGTGGCCCTCCTGGTGGCCGGGACCTTCTCGCCGAAGACGTCGTTGCCTCTGGCGCTGTGCGACATGGCCGCCCTGGTGGCCGCCGCCGCCTGTTGGTGGCGCGTCCCCGTGCTGGTGGAGCTCACCTACTTCTGGGGGCTGGCCGGCACCCTCCAGGCCGTGATCACCCCCGACCTCGACGTCGGCTTCCCCCATCTCGTCTTCTTCCAGTACATGGTGGGGCATCTCGGGATCGTCCTGGCCGCCGTGTTCCTGGTCGTCGGACTGCGGATCAGCCCGAGACCGGGGGCCGTTCCCCGCGTCTTCGCCATCACCCTCGGTTACACGGCGCTCGTGGGCCTGATCGACGGAATCACCGGTGCCAACTACATGTTCCTGCGCTCGCCACCGGGGGAGTGGACCCTGTTGCGGGTCCTCGGGCCGTGGCCGTGGTACATCGCGTCGGCCGCCGGTGTGGCCCTCGTCCTCCTCGTGGCCCTCGACGCCCCCTTCTGGCACCGGCGCCGCCCCACGGTGGCCGACGCGCACTGACGACCCGTCCCCCGGCGGCCGTTCGGGGGACCGGAGGACGGTCGTGACGACCACCACCGGCGGTCTTCGCCTGCGCGGGTGGCGGGACCCCGCCATCGTGGGACTGGCCCTCATGGCTCTGTGCTCGGGGTTCGGGCAGTTCGGTGCCGTATCCGCCTTGGGTGAGGTGGCCAAGACCTTCGGCCACACCACCCACGGGGGCACCCTGGTGGAGCAGGCCGGCCTGTCGGGCTCCGAGCTCGGTGTGGGCCTGGCCGTGCTCCGGCTGGCCTCGCTCGGGGGACTGCCCCTGGCGGGGCTGGCCGACCGGGTGGGGCGGCGGGTCATGCTCCTGGCCACCGCCGCGGCCGGACTGGCTTTCACCGTGGCGGCGTCGGCCAGCCCCGGCTACTGGTGGTTCGTCGTCATCTTCGCCTTCGGACGGCCACTTCTCAGTGCCACCAACGCCCTGGCCCAGGTGGGGGCGGCCGAGGAGACGGGCTCGCACGACCGGGCCAAGGCCATCGCCCTGGTGGCCGCCGGTTACGGGGTGGGATCGGGCCTCACCGCCGTCATCTCCGGTCTGGCCAAGAGCGCCCTCGGCTTCCGGGGGGTCTTCCTCCTGGCCGTCGTTCCCCTGGCCGGCGTCTTTCTCATCCGTCGCTGGCTGGTCGAATCCGACCGCTACACGGTGGCGGCGGCGCGGGCCGGGCACCACCCCCTGGCCGTCTTCGGGGCGGTGGGGCCGGCCTTCCGGCGCCGACTCATGGTGGTCACCAGCCTGGCCTTTGCCGTGGCCGTGATCACGGGCCCGGCCAACAGCTTCATCTTCCTCTACGCCCAGAACGTCCTGAAGCTATCGGGCGCCGTGACGGCCGCCATGGTCGTGGTGGCCGCCCCCTTCGGACTGGTGGGACTGCTGATCGGACGGTGGTTGGCCGACCATCTGGGACGTCGGCCGACGGGTGCGGCCGCCATGGTGGCCGTGGGCTTGTCGGCCGCCCTCACCTACAGCGGGTCCCGCCCCGCCCTTCTCATCGGCTACGAGGTCAGCGTCCTGGCCGCCTCGATCTTCGCCCCCGCCGCCGGTGCCCTGGCCAACGAGCTCTTCCCCACCGACGTCCGGGCCTCGGTGGCGGGCTGGAACGTGGCCGCCAGCGTCCTCGGGGCCGTCCTCGGCCTTCTCGCCTTCGGCGCCTTGGCCCAGGTGGGTACCCGCTTCGACGGCACCCGGGCCGGGCTGATCATCTTCCTGCCCGTCCTGGGGGCGACGGCTCTGTTCCTCGCCCTGCCCGAGACCAGAGGTCGCGAGCCCGAAGACCTGTGGCCCGATCCCTCGTGAGGGCCCCGGCCGCCCTCCCGGCGCTACGGTCGGCCGCCATGGACGTCGTCGAAGCACTGCGGACCACCGCCGCCGTCCGCCGGTTCACCCCCGATCCCGTGCCCGACGACGTCGTCGCCGGACTGCTGGACACCGCCCGTTTCGCCCCGTCGGGTGGGAACCGCCAGGCCTGGCGGGTGGTCGTCGTCCGCGACAGCGACATCCGCCGGGGCCTCCGGGACATCTACCTGGAGGGGTGGTACCAGTACCTGGCCATCGGGGCGGCCGGTCTCGTCCCCTGGGCGCCGTTGACCGACAGGACGGCCGAGACGGCCGCTCTCGACGCCGCGCCCGGGTTGGCCGCCTCGGCGGCGGCCGGACCCGGTGGGTTCGCCGAGCACCTCGACGAGGTCCCCGTCCTCCTCGTCCTCCTCGCCGATCTGCGCGCCCTGGCCGCCGTGGACCGCGACCTCGACCGCTACACCTTCGTCGGCGGCGCCTCGGTCTACCCGTTCGCCTGGAGCATCCTCCTGGCCGCCCGCGCCGTCGGGTTGGCCGGGGTCATGACGACGATGGCCACGCGCCACGAAGCCGAGGTGCGCGCCCTGCTGGCCGTCCCCGACCACATCGCCGTGGCTGCCGTCCTGGCCCTCGGATGGCCGGTCCATCGACCGACGAAGCTCCGGCGCGCCCCTGTGCCGGACTTCGCCACCGTCGACCGGTTCGACGGTCCGCCGGTGGTTCCGTGACGGCGGGGACGCTGTGAAGGCCGCTCCGACGGAGTCGTTCACCTTCACCCCCGACACCCCCGACGCCGTGCTGATCCAGATGGACCGTCTGGCCCGGGCCCACCAGGGGTGGATCAACCTGAACCCCGGTGTCCGGGAGGAGGACCTCCCACCGCCGCCGGTGGGTCTCGGGACGCTGCTCTCGGGGACCAGCCACGAGGTACCGGTCTGCACGTGGGTGCCGGGGAAGGTCGGCCGGAAAGGCATCGAGATGGACTCGGTGGGGATCCAGCACGACACGGGGACGAAGGCGGTGGCCCGACTGGCCACACTGGGCGTGGCCATCCCGACGGGGTGGCGCTGGACGCAGGACCACCCCCGCCGGGGGCTCGTGGTCCGCGTCCCCGCCGACGTGGCCCACGCCGTCCAGCTGGCGTGGTTGCTCGACGCCGGCACCGCCTTGAGCAGGGTGCCCTTGACCGGTGAGTGGGAGGCCCGGGTCCGCACCGGTCGGTAACGTGACCGGCGTGCCCCCCATCCGCATCGGGATCCTCGGTGCCGCCCGGATCGCCCCCGCCGCCATCGTGCGTCCGGCCCGACGGGTGGAGGGCGTCGAGGTGGTGGCGATCGCCGCCCGCCAGCGCGACCGGGCCCGGTCCTTCGCCACCAAGCACTCCATCGGGCGCGTCGCCGGCTCCTACGAGGAGCTGCTGGCCGACCCCGAGATCGACGCCGTCTACAACCCGCTCCCGAACGGTCTGCACGGGCGGTGGACCATGGCCGCCCTGGCGGCGGGAAAGCACGTCCTGTGCGAGAAGCCCTTCACCGCCAACGCCGCGGAGGCGCGCACGGTGACAGCCGCCCACGCCGGGACGGGACTGGTCCTGATGGAGGCGTTCCACTACCGCTACCACCCGCTCTTCGGCCGGGTACGAGAGCTCCTGGCCACCGGCGCCGTCGGCACCGTCCGCAGCATCGAGGCGGCCCTGTGCTTCCCCCTTCTGTCGGGCAAGGACATCCGCTGGAATCCGCTGCTGGCCGGGGGGGCCACCATGGACGCCGGGTGCTATCCCATCCACATGATCCGGCACCTGGCCGGCTCCGAACCCGAGGTCACCGCCGCCCGGGCCCGTCTGCGCTCCCCGGGGATCGACCGTTTCATGGAGGCCGATCTCCGCTTCGCCGACGGAGTCACCGGACGGGCCACCTGCTCGATGCTTTCATCCAAGATCCTGGCCGTCCGGCTGCGGGTCCATGGCGACGACGGCGAGATCCGTGTGCTGAATCCGCTGGCGCCCGACCGGTTCCACCGGTTGACCATCCGGACGTCGGGGAAGAGACACGTCGAGCACAGCACCCGGCGTGCCACCTACGACTTCCAGCTGGAGGCCTTCGCCCGGGCTGTCGGCGGTGGTGATCCCGTCGCGACGGGGCCCGACGACGCCATCGCCAACATGGTCGTCATCGACGCCGTCTACCGGGCTGCGGGCCTCGAACCGCGCCGCCCCACCGACTGACGTCTCAGAAGATCCCCTCGCCCAGTCCCGCTGCCATGGTGGCCCCGAGCTCGCCGGCCCGGTCGAGATCGGCGTCCGTGACGGCACCGACGACGGTCACCGGCGGGAGGACGAGACTCCAACCCAGTCCCCTGGTGATCCTCCCGACGCTGGCGACGGCTCCGTCGACATCGGTGTCACCCTTCACGATCAGGGCGTAGGGCAGACCGGTGGTCTCACCGAGACAGCGGTAGTAGATCCTTTCGAAGAAGTCCTTCAAGGCCCCCGACATGTATCCGAAGTGGGCCGGTGTGGCCAGGACGAGGGCGTCCGCCCACTCGACGTCGTCGGGCCCGGCGTCGAACGCCCCCGTCACCCGGAGCTCGATGCGGTCGGCGGTGGTCTCGGCCACCCCCCGTGCGGCGGCGACCGTCGCTTCGCACAGCGCCCGGGTCGACCCGCCCCGGGAATGATGGATGACGGCGAGATGTTTCACGCGCCGGGATCGTAGGGGGTTGCAGTGGTCGCACGGGCCCGGTCGGGCACACTTCGGGGCGATGGCATGATCGGCTGATGGCGACGAACCCCAGCCCCGGGTCCCCGGAGCCGGCGCCACCGGCGGTCGGGCGCGGCCCGTCGTGGCTGCTCCTGGCCGTCGTCTGCATCGGGCAGTTCATGGTCGTGCTCGACCTGTCCATCGTGAACGTGGCCCTCCCGGCCATGCAACGGGATCTCCACTTCTCGACGTCGCAGCTCCAGTGGGTGGTGAACGCCTACGCCCTGACCTTCGGCGGGTTCCTCCTCCTCGGAGGCAGGGCCGCCGATCTGTTCGGCCGGCGCAAGATCTTCATCCTCGGGCTGGCCATGTTCTCCGGGGCCAGCCTGGTCTGCGCGTTGGCCCCCAATGAAGGTTTGCTCATCGCCGCGCGCGCCCTCCAGGGGCTCGGCGCCGCCGTGCTGTCACCGGCCACCCTGACCATCCTCACGACCACATTCCGCCATCCGCGTGAACGGGCCCGCGCCCTGGGCATCTGGAGTGCCATGGCCGCCGTCGGAGGGGCGTCGGGCGCCCTCTTCGGTGGCATCCTCACGGACCTGCTCTCGTGGCGCTGGATCTTCTACATCAACGTCCCCATCGGACTGCTCACCATCGTGGCCGCCCGCGCCGCCGTGGTCGACACCCGGGCCGAGGGCGATCGGCCCACCCTCGACATCATCGGAGCCCTCACCGTCACCGGCGGCCTGGTGGCGTTCGTCTACGCCATCGTGGGCACCGACACCCACCCCTGGGGCTCGGCCGCCACGTTGGTCCCCATCGCCGTGGCCCTCGTGTTGCTCGCCACCTTCGTGCTCATGGAGACCCGGGTGGCACGAACCCCGTTGGTCCCGTTCCGTCTGTTCCGGTCCCGCGGGGTGACGGGGGCCAACCTGACGATGATGTTCGTCGGCGGGGCCATCTTCTCCATGTGGTTGTTCTTGTCGTTGTACATGCAGGAGGTTCTGCACTTCAGCCCCCTGATCACCGGGGTGGGATTCCTCCCCCAGACGGCGGCCATCGCCATCGGGGCGCAGGTGAGTGCCCGGCTCGTTCCCCGCTTCGGTCCCCGGCCGCCGCTGCTGGGCGGTGTGCTCCTCGCCGTCGTCGGTCTGGCGTGGTTGTCCCGGATCTCACCGACGGGCAGCTACGTGGGCGACGTCCTCGGCGGGAGCGTCCTCGCCACCCTGGGCATGGGCTTCTCCTTCACCTCACTCGCCTTCGCCGCCACCAGCGGGGTGGCACGCGAGGAGGCGGGGCTGGCCTCGGGCATGCTCAACACGAGCCGCCAGGTGGGGGGGTCGATCGGCCTCGCCGCCCTGGCCACCATCGCCGCCGACCGAACGGCGGCCGCCTTCGGCATCCACCGCGTGGTGGGATCGGCGTTCGGCTTCACCGGTACCAGGGCCGCCATCGACAAGGCGCTGACCGCCGGTTTCAGCCGGGTCTTCCTGGTGGCCGCGGTGATCGCCCTGGCCGGGTGGGTGGCCACCTTCATCATCCCCCGGTCGCCGGCCATGGCCGCCGCCCCGCCGGTCGTCACCGCACCGGTCCCGGTCGCCACACCGCCGGCTCCGCTCGGGCCCGGCCCGGTGGCGACGAGCTCCCGTGCCGTCACCGACAGGTAGGGGCGGGGCCGTCGAGGACGCAATATCATCTTCGATATAGATCATCCTTGATATCGAAGAGAAGTCCGGCTGGGAAAGGCGGAGGGCGGGGGTCCGCCGGAGCCTCGGCACTAGCATGCTGGCGCACGTCGGCCGTTTCTGAACCAATCTGACAGGCCGTTGACCATGAGTGCGCGGGGCGGACGAGTTGATCATTTCCCAGAGCCGGCAATTCGTCTTCATCCACATCCACAAGACGGCGGGCGAATCGATCATGGCGTCCTTGCGCGCTGATCTCGGTCCGAGCAACCTCAGCCATCCCCAGGGCAGATCCCGTGGGATCATCATCGATGCCGGAGGTCAAGAGGGGCCGCCGGGAGGCACGCCCCCCATAGACATCGACCGGCTGCGAAAGCACAGCACCGCACTCGAGGTGCGCGATGTGCTCTCCACGGAAGTATGGGACCGGTACTTCACGTTCTCGTTCGTCCGACATCCCATCGACCGAGCCCTGTCCGTCTACCGGTTCGTGGCCAACGCCGCTCGGCGACCGAACCTGTCGGTGAGCCAACGCGTGCGGCGCCGACTGTCCCCACCGGCTCGGAAGGATCCCTCGCAGTGGCTGGGTGTGAGGGCGTTCGCCGAGACCGATTCGTTCTCGGAGTTCCTCCGCCATCCCTTCCTCGACGAGGCCCTGGGCGCCCGATCGCAATCAGCATCCCTCTGTGACGCCGAGGGCAACGTCATCGTCGACTTCGTCGGGCGCTTCGAGCGGCTCGACGAGGACTTCGGCTATGTGCAGCAGAGGCTCGGGCTTCCCGTCCGGGCCCTTCCGTGGGAGAACCGCAGCCGACCGGATGACGGCACTGCGCACACCGACGTCTCCGCCGAGGATCGGGCCTTTCTGGCCGCCAAGTACTCAGACGATTTCCGACGCTTCGGCTACGAGCCCTAATCCGTCGCTCCATGACGGACGGCGACCCCGGCACCTGGGTGATCGATCTCGACGGTGTCATCTGGCTGGCCCGGGAGCCCGTTCCCGGTTCGGCCGAGGCCGTCGCCCGGCTACGGCGCGCCGGCATCGGGGTCGTCTTCGCCACCAACAACGCCCTCCCCACCCTCTCCGAGCTCGTGGACCAGCTGGCCGGGGTGGGCATCCCCGCCCAACCGGCTGACCTCGTGACGTCGGCCCAGGCCGCCGCCTCGTTGCTGGCGCCCGGTTCCACCGCCGTCGCCTGTGCCGGGGGAGGCGTCACCGAGGCTCTGGCCGACCGGGGGGTGACGGTGGTGGGCCAGGGGCCGGCCGACGCAGTGGTGGTCGGGCTCACCCGGGCATTCGACTTCGAGATGCTGGCCACCGCCGTCACCGCCGTCCGGGGCGGGGCACGCTTGGTGGGGACGAACGAGGACGCCACCTACCCGACCCCCGGACGCCTGCTCCCCGGAGCGGGGGCGTTGCTGGCGGCCGTGGCCACCGCCGCCCAGACTCCACCAGAGGTGGCGGGAAAGCCCCACGATCCCATCGTCGCCCTTCTCGGCACCCGGGCCCCCGGTGCGTGCATGGTGGTGGGGGACAGGCCTTCGACCGACGGGATCCTGGCCCGCCGTCTGGGTCTCCCCTTCGCTCTGGTGCGGTCGGGGGTGACGGGACCCCGGGACACCACCACGGGGGTCGAGCCCGACATCGACGCTCCCGACCTGGCCGCCGTGGTCGATCGGCACGGGGTCCCGTGAGCCCGGCTCCGCCGACGCGCGCCCTTGCCGCGCCGGGAGGACCGTCGTAGCGTGGCGACCATGGCCCAAAACGACGGACTCCGGCGGTATCTCGAAGCAGGATTGGCTCTCACCCAGATCACGCGGGCCCGTGCCGAGGAGCTCGTGCACGAATTGATCCAGGCCGGTGAGGTCGAGACGACCCGCGCCCAGGACTGGGTGGAGGATCTCGTGAAGACGAGCCGCGACCGCTCCGACGTGCTGTTGTCGACGGTGCGCGGCGAGGTCCGCTCCCAGCTGTCCGATCTCGGGATCACCAACATGGACGACCTGGCCCACCGCGTGGCCGAACTCCTCGACCGCGCCGAGAACGCGGCACGGCGCGCCACCAGCCGCGGTCCGGGCCGCGGGCGCACCACGACCCGCACCGCACCGCGGACGACCAAGGCTAAGAAGGCGCCGGCCCGCAAGACTCCGGCCAAGAAGGCGCCGTCGAAGAGCGCACCGGTCAAGAAGACGGCGGCCCGGGCCACCAAGGCCAAGAAGGCGCCGGCCCGCAAGACTCCGGCCAAGAAGGCCGGCGCCGGTACGGCGGGCAAGTCGGCCGGCCGGTCCTCGTCGGCGTCCAAGGCGCGCCGCTGACTCGACGCGCCGTCCGCCGCCGGCTCGATCTCGAGCTGGTGCGGCGGGGTCTCGTGCCGTCACGCGCCCACGCCCACGACGTCGTGGCCCGCGGTGCGGTCCTCGTCGGCGGGACCGTGGCCGACAAGCCCGCCCGTCTGGTGGCCGAGAGCGACCCCATCGTCGTGGACACCGGGGGACGCCGCTTCGTCTCGCGCGGCGGCGACAAGCTGGAGGCGGCGCTGGAACGGTTCCCCGTCGTCGTCGCCGGTCGGCGGTGCCTGGACGCCGGCGCCTCGACCGGTGGCTTCACGGACTGCCTGCTCCAGCGCGGCGCCGGCACCGTGACCGCCGTCGACGTGGGCTACGGGCAGCTCCATCCCCGGCTCCGTCACGACCACCGCGTCGTGGTGCGGGAGAGGACCAACATCAGGAACCTCGCCACCGGAGACCACGAAGGGGACACCGGGGACACCGGGGACGCCGACGACCGGTTCGACCTCGTCGTGGCCGACCTGTCGTTCATCTCGCTGGCCGTCGTGATCCCCGTGCTCGTGACCCGGGCCGCCGCCGGCGCCGATCTCGTCGTTTTGGTGAAGCCCCAGTTCGAGGTGGGACACGCCGAGGTCAGCCGCGGACGTGGCGTCGTGCGCGATCCGGCGATGCGACGGATGGCCCTCGACAAGGTCGCCTCCGCACTCCTGACCGCCGGAGCGACCATCATGGGAGCCATGGCCTCACCCGTGCTCGGCCCGGCCGGAAACGCCGAATACCTCCTGTGGGCCGCGGCGCCGTCGCCCGGGGCACCGCCGCCGTCCGGACCCGACGTGGACGCCGCCCTCGACGCCGCCGTGGCCGGTTCCCCGGACGGGGGATGACGGTGGTCGCCGTGGCCTTCGTCCTGCATCCCGACCGTCCCGTGGCCGCCGACCTCGCCGCCCGCGCCGGTGACTGGTTGACCGCACGCGGCCACACCGTGACCAGCGTCGTCGATTCCGTCGGACACGAGAAGGGTCTGAACGGCGACGCCGTCGATCTGGCCGTCAGCCTGGGCGGTGACGGGACCATGCTCCGCACGGTGGCCATGGCCGCCGGCCGCGGCATCCCCGTGCTCGGGGTGAACCTGGGACAGCTCGGGTACCTCACCGAGGTGGAGCCTCCGGCGCTCGAGCGCGCCCTCGAGCGTTTCGTGGCCGGCGACTACGCCGTCGAGGAGCGGATGACCCTCGAGGTCGAGATCATGCGGGCCGGGGCTCCGGCTCCGTCCGACTCGGAGTCGCCCTACCTCGTGCTCAACGAGGCCGTCGTCGAGAAGACGGTGCCCGGTCACACCGTCCGCCTGAGCGCGTCGATCGCCGGCCGTCCCTTCGTGACGTACCTGGCCGACGGACTGCTCGTCTGCACACCGACGGGATCCACGGCCTACAACCTCTCGGCCCGGGGGCCCATCCTGAGCCCGCTGCTCCGCGCCATCGTGGTGACACCGATCTCCGCCCACATGCTGTTCGACCGGACGTTCGTCCTCGAGCCGCGTCAGTGGTTACGGCTCGAGGTGGCCGGGCCCCGCCCCGGGGTCCTGGTGGTCGACGGCGTGAGCGTGGCCCAGCTGGAACCGGGCGACGCCGTCGAGTGCCGCGAAGGGGCCAAGAACGCCCGCCTGATCTCGCTCGGTGATCGCGATTTCCACGCCATCCTGCGGTCCCGGTTCCACCTGGCCGATCGCTGAGAGGGCGGGGGAGGTCGATCATGCTCGTCGAGCTGCGGGTGCGGGACCTCGGCGTCATCGAGGAGGTGACGCTCGAGCTGGCCCCCGGCATGACGGCGCTCACGGGGGAGACCGGTGCCGGCAAGACGCTGTTGGTGGAGGCCCTCGAGCTGCTGGTGGGGGGCCGCGCCGACCCCGTCCTCGTCCGCCCCGGCGCCGACCAGGCCCTCGTCGAGGGACGGTTCGTGGCCGATGACGAGGAGGAGGTGATCCTGGCCCGCGCCGTGGCCACCAAGGGACGGTCGCGGGCCTGGATCGACGGGCGGATGGCGCCGGTCTCGGCCCTGGCCGACGCCGGCGCCCGGCTGGTGGACCTGCACGGTCAACACGCCCATCAGTCGCTTCTCGATCCGGCTGTGCAGCGCCGGTCCCTCGACTTCTTCTGCGCCATCGACCTGGGAGCCCTGACCGACGCCCGGGCGGCGTTGCGGAGGCTCACCGCCGAGCTCGACTCCCTCGGCGGGGACGAGCGCGCCCGGGCGCGCGAGATCGACCTGCTCCGCCACCAGCTGGCGGAGATCGACGGCGCCGGCCTCGACGACCCCGACGAGGACGAGGTGCTGGAGGCCGAGGAGGAACGACTGGCCGAGGCCGACGCCCACCGGGCGGCCGCCGCCGCCGCCCTGGCCGCCCTCGACGCCGACGGGGACGGAGCGGGTGACGCGTCCTCGCGGCGGGCCGGCGGTGCGCTCGACCTGATCGGCACCGCCGAGGGCGCCCTGACCGGGAGGGCACCCCTGGCCGCCCTGGCCGCCCGGCTGGCCGCCATCCAGGCAGACGCCGGCGACGTGGCCTCCGAGCTCCGTCAGGTGGTCGAGACGTGGGAGGCCGACCCGCAGCGGCTGGCCGAGGTGCGGACGCGCCGGAACCTGCTCCACGAGTTGTCGCGGAAGTACGGCGAGGCCGTGACCGGTGTCCTCGCCTACGGCGAGGAGATCCGTCGGCGCGTCGTCGACCTCGAGTCGGTCGAGGAACGCGCCGCCGCCCTCCAGGGCGCCATCGCCGGGGCCGAGGCGCACCTGGCGTCGGTGGAGGCCGAGGTGGGAGCGGCGCGCCGGCGCGGCGCTCCCGATCTGGCCGGCGCCGTCGAGAAGCGCCTGCGGGAACTGGCCATGCCCCGGGCCCGTCTCGAGGTGACCGTGGGCGAGCGCGACCCGGGGGAGGATGTGGCCTTCCTGCTCGGCGCCAACCCCGGGGAGGCTGTTCTGCCCCTGGCCAAGGTGGCGTCGGGGGGCGAGTTGGCCCGGGCCATGTTGGCGCTGCGACTGGTCCTCGTCGAGGCCCCGCCGACCATCGTCTTCGACGAGGTCGACGCCGGGATCGGTGGGGAGGCGGCGCTCGCCGTGGGCCGTTCCCTGGCCGAGGTGGCCAGCCGACACCAGGTCCTGGTGGTCACCCACCTGGCCCAGGTGGCCGCCTACGCCGGTCACCAGATCGCCGTGCGCAAGGACGTCACCGGCGGGCGCACCGTGGCCGTCGCCGAACGCCTCGACGGCGAGGGCCGCGTCGTCGAGCTGGCCCGGATGCTGTCGGGCCAGCCCGGATCGCCCACGGCCCGCCGCCACGCCGAGGAGCTCCTGGCCCAGGCCGTGCCCCCGTCGCCGCGCCGGCGGCGCTGAGCACACCGGCCGACGAAGGCCCCGGCGTTCCCCCTCCGGCCACCACCCGTCGTCTAGCGTGGAGACGTGTCCTGCGGAATCCAGGCGTGACCAAATACGTCTTCGTCACCGGCGGGGTGTCCTCGTCGCTCGGTAAGGGTCTCACCGCCTCGTCGCTCGGTCGTCTGCTCAAGTGCCGTGGTCTGGCCGTCACGATGATCAAGCTCGACCCGTACATCAACGTCGATCCGGGGACGATGAACCCCTTCGAGCACGGTGAGGTGTTCGTCACCGACGACGGCGGGGAGACCGATCTCGACCTCGGTCACTACGAACGCTTCATCGACGAGAACCTGAGCCGCCGGTCCAACGCCACCACCGGCCAGATCTACCGCGACGTCATCGCCAAGGAACGGCGCGGCGCCTATCTGGGCAAGACCGTCCAGGTCATCCCGCACGTCACCGACGAGATCAAGGAACGCATCCAGAAGGTGGCCTCGGACGCCGTCGACGTCGTCATCGTCGAGGTGGGCGGCACCGTCGGCGACATCGAGATCCTGCCCTTCCTGGAGGCCATCCGTCAGTTCCGTCACGACGTCGGGCGCGACAACGTCTGCTACATGCATCTGACCCTCGTTCCCTATCTGGCCCCGTCGGGCGAGCAGAAGACGAAACCGACCCAGCACTCGGTCACCCAGATCCGCGGCTACGGGATCCAGCCCGACGTGATCGTGTGCCGCTCGGACCAACCCATCTCCGACCAGTTGAAGCGCAAGATCTCCCTTCTGTGCGACGTCCCCTTCGACGGCGTGATCTCGGCCGTCGACGCGCCGAGCATCTACGAGATCCCGCTCGCCCTGCACGAGGAGGGACTCGACCGGGTCGTGTGCCGGACCCTGGCCATCGACGACGGGCTCCATCCCGTCGACCTGACGGGATGGGAGAGGGTGGCCGCCCTGGTGGAGACGGCGCGGCGCCCGGTGCGCATCGGGGTGGTGGGGAAGTACGTGAGCCTTCCCGACGCCTATCTGTCCGTGGTGGAGGCGCTGCGTCACGCCGGGTTCCACCACGCCGCCAAGGTCGACCTCAGCTGGATCCATTCGGCCGAGCAGATGGACGACTGGCTGGCCGGGGACCGGCTCCAGCAGCTCGACGGCATCGTCATCCCCGGCGGGTTCGGCGAGCGGGGCACCGAGGGCAAGATCACCGCCGCCCGCTACGCCCGGGAGCACGACATCCCGTGTCTCGGGCTGTGTCTCGGTCTCCAGGTCATGGTCATCGACGCGGCTCGTCACCTGGCCGGCCTCGACGGTGCCAACTCGACCGAGTTCGACACCGTCACCCCGGCCAACGTCATCGATCTCATGGACGAGCAGCACGAGATCGTCGACATGGGCGGGACCATGCGGCTCGGGTCCTATGTGGCCCAGCTCGTCCCCGGATCCCAGGTGGCCGAGGCCTACGGCACCACCGTCGTCTCCGAGCGCCATCGTCACCGCTACGAGGTGAACCCCAAGTTCCGTCCCGTCCTCGAAGCCTGTGGGCTGCTGTGTTCGGGCGTCTCTCCCGACGGACGGCTGGTGGAGTTCGTCGAGCTGCCCGGCCACCCCTTCTGGATCGGCACCCAGGCGCACCCCGAGTTCAAGAGCCGGCCCGACCGGCCCCATCCGCTCTTCCAGGCCCTGCTGGCCGCCGCCCTGGCCCGCGCCGAAGGTCGCCTTCCCCGCCTCATCGACATCGACGCCGACGTCGATGTCGGTGTCGTCTCCTGACCCCCCGTCGACGTGACCGACGGACCGCCGCCGGCGGGCCGGTCGAACGGGTTCCGGTTCCTGGGCGAGACCGTCCGCTTCCACGGGTGGCGGATCGACCTGACCGAGGCGCGTTTCGCCGCTCCTGACGGGACCGAGTTCACCCGTGACGTGGTGCGCCACCCCGGGGCCGTGGCCGTCGTGGCCGTGACCGACGGGGGAGATGTCCTGCTCGTCCGCCAGTACCGGGGACCGGTCGACCGCCAGCTGCTCGAGATCCCCGCCGGGACGCGCGACGTCGACGGGGAGGAGCCGCAGGAGACGGCCCGGCGCGAGCTGCTCGAGGAGGTCGGCGTCCACGCCCGTGAGATCCGGCTCCTGGCCACCATGCTCAACAGCCCCGGGTTCTGCGACGAGGAGACGTACCTTTTCCTGGCCACCGGCCTCGAGCCCGGAACGCCGCAGCGCGACGGTGTCGAGGAGGAGCACATGGAGGTCGTCGCCGTCCCGCTCACCGGGATCGACGAGCTGGTGGCCGGCGGCGAGCTGATCGACGGGCAGACCATGCTCGGGCTCCTGATGGCGCGCGACGTCCTGGCGCGGGGTTGAGGTGCAACCCGCCGTGAGCACCAGCGCCGAGGAGTACCTGACCTGGCTGTCGGTCGAGAAGGGCCGGGCCCGGAACACCGTCGTCTCGTACCGGCACGACCTCGTCGTCTACGAGACGTTTCTGGCCTCGCGGGGCCGCACCGTCGACGATGCCGATGCCCAGGTGGTCGAGGACTACGTGGCCGCCCGGCGCGCCGCCGGGCTGCGGCCGCCGTCGGTGGCGCGGGCCCAGGCCGCCGTGCGGGGTCTGCACCGGTTCCGGCTGGAGGAGGGATGGGCCACCACCGATCCGACCACCGACGTCCGACCCCCGGGCCCGGCCCGGCGGCTGCCCAAGGCGTTGTCCGAAGAGGAGACCGAAGCGCTGCTCGGTGCCGTCGCCGGCGACGACCCCGCCGCCCGGCGCGACCGGGCCATCCTCGAGGTCCTCTACGGCACCGGGATGCGGGTGTCGGAGCTGGCCGGACTGTCGCTGTCGGACCTGGGCTCGGACACCGGGCTCGTCCGGGTGCTGGGCAAGGGGTCGAAGGAACGTCTCGTACCCGTGGGCCGTTGTGCCCGGGTCGCCCTCGGGGAGTGGCTGGCGCCGGGGGGCCGGGCCCGCTTCGAACCGCGCCGCTGGGCCCGGCGCGGGGACGCCGAGGCCGTGTTCCTGAACGCCCGGGGCGGGCGGCTCACCCGGCAGGGGATCTGGGGCGTGCTCAAGAAGAGGGCACGGGCCGCCGGCCTGGAGGACCGCGTCCACCCCCACGTCCTGCGGCACTCCTGCGCCACCCACATGCTGGCCCACGGGGCCGACATCCGCGTCGTCCAGGAGCTGCTCGGGCACGTGTCGATCGCCACCACCCAGGTGTACACGCGGGTGTCGCCCGGTCACCTCCGAGACGCCTACGACCGGGCCCACCCGCGCGCTTGGCATTAGCCCAGGCAGTATCCTCAGGAGGTGCCCAATGACGCGTCGACCGTCGACTACCGAGCGCTGCTCGAGGAGGAGCGACGGGACCTCCAGGCCAAGCTCGGGGAGCTCGGCGTGGGGGGCGACAGTCTCATCTACGACTCGAATTTCGCTGATTCGAGTCAGGTGACCGCCGAGCGCGGTGAAGTCGAGGTCCTGGCGGGCCAACTTCGTGAGACCCTCTCGGGAGTGGAACGCGCCCTGAGCAAATTGACCGGCGACGGCTACGGCGTCTGCGAGGACTGCGGGCTGCCCATCGACCCGCTCCGGCTGGAGGCCAAGCCGGCGGCCCGGTACTGCATCAACTGCGCGGCGAAGCACTGACCCTGTGAGCAACCCCTGGGGCCCGTCCCCGCAGGGTCCGCAGCGCCGTCCCGGGATCCACCCGCGCACAGCGGCCTGGATCATCGCCGGGATCGCCGTGGTCGTCGTCCTGGTGCGGACGCACCACCTCAACATCAACAGCTTCGAGGTCCTGCTGGTCTGCGCCTTGATCCCCTCGGTGATCCTGCACGAGGTGTCGCACGGGGCGGTGGCCCTGTACTTCGGTGACGACACGGCCAAGCGGGCGGGACGGCTCACGCTCAACCCCATACCGCACATCGACCCCTTCGGGACGATCATCCTCCCCGCCCTCCTGGCCCTGAGCGGGTTCGGGGTGATCGGTTGGGCCAGGCCCGTACCGGTGAACGTGTCGAAGTTGCGCCATCCCCGGAACGAGGGGGTGGCCGTGTCGCTCGTCGGGCCCGGGGTGAACATCGCCCTGGTCGTGTTCTTCGGGCTCGTCTACCGCTTCGTGGTGCCGCTCCACGACAAGCTGTATCTGTCGAGCCCCACGGCCGTTCTTCCCGGTCCGATCTGGGTGCAGTACATCTTCGTCCTCGGCTACGTGAACATCCTGTTGGCCGTGTTCAACCTGATCCCGCTGCCGCCGCTCGACGGGTCGGTCGTCCTCGAGCGCCTCCTGCCGGCCAGCGCCCTCCCCGGTTACTACCGGATCCGGCCCTTCACCATGTTCATCCCCCTCATCATCGTGGTGCTCGATCCGGGAGCGCTGCAGCACCTCTTCGTTCCCCTCATCAACTACTGGAACCGGATCGTCGGGCCCTGACCTTCAACCGGTGACACCGTGCACCCGGTGACACCACGCACCCGGTGACACGACGCCAGCGGCGCGGTCCTCAACCGGCGGGGAGGAGCCCGGCCGCCCGCATGGCCCGGTCCAGGGTGGCCGCCGCCACGGCGTGCGCCTTGGCCGCACCGGTGGCCAGGACCGAGACGACGTGGCCGGGATCGGCCTCGAGCTCGACGTAGCGCTCGCGGACCGGACGCAGGAGCTCGACCAGGGCGGCCGAGAGGTCGGCCTTCAGGGGGCCGTAGCTGGTGTACCGGCCGGCCACCTCCGACGGGTGGGCGCCGGTGGCCGCCGCCAGGAGCTCGAGCAGGTTGGAGACCCCGGGCTTGGACCCGGGGTCGTAGCGGACGACCGTCTCGGTGTCGGTGACGGCCTTGCGGACCTTGCGGTCGATCTCCTCGGGGGGGTCGAAGACGCCGACCGTCCCGAGCGGCGAGGAGACGGACTTCGACATCTTGCGGGTCGGCTCCTGGAGGTCCATGACGCGGGCGGCCACATCGGGAACGGCCGCCCGGGGTACGACGAAGGTGTCACCGAAGTGGTGGTTGAAACGGATGGCCAGGTCCCGGGTGAGCTCGAGGTGCTGGCGTTGGTCGTCGCCCACGGGGACGCGATCGGCGTCGTAGAGGAGGATGTCGGCGGCCTGGAGGACGGGGTAGGTGAAGAGCCCGACGCGCACCGACTCGGAGTTGGCCCCCTTCTCCTTGAACTGGGTCATCCGGCTCAGCTCGCCGAACGTCGCCGTGCACTCGAGGAGCCAGGCCAGGCGGGGATGCTCGGGGACGTGGGACTGGACGAAGAGGGCGCAGACGTCGGGATCGAGGCCGACGGCCAGGAGACCGGTCGCCGTCTGGAGGGTGCGCGTCGCCAGGACGGCGGGGTCGTAGTCCTGGGAGAGGGCGTGGAGGTCGACCACGCAGTAGAAGGCCTCGTGGTCGTGCTGGTGGGCCACCCACGGCCGGAACGCTCCCAGGTAGTTGCCCAGATGGACCTCGCCGCTCGGCTGGACGCCCGACAGGACCCTGGTCATGGGGCGCCATGGTACGGGACGGCCCTCTCGCCGGCGGCCACCGGGAGGCGGCGGCCAGCGGGAGGTGTCCGCCCCGCCGGCCGTCCTGCTCAGGGGCCATGCCCGGCGGCGGGGCGGGAAACCGGTATCGTCGGCACCGTGGTCGCACATGTCTCCACGCCGGCGTTCGAGGGTCCGTGCGACGTGCTGCTCCAGCTGGTGTCGGACCACAAGCTCGAGATCTACGACATCCCCCTGGCCGAGATAGTGGACGGGTTCCTGGCCGAGTTGGCCGCCCTCGAATCCTTCGATCTGCAGGTGACCACCGAGTTCCTGGTGATCGCCGCCATCCTGGTGGAGCTCAAGTCGCGCAAGCTCCTGCCCGGGCCCGACGAGGTCGACGACGACGAGGAGCTGTCGGGCTTCGAGGAGCGCGACCGGCTCCTGGCCCGGCTGCTCGAGCTCCAGGCCTACGCCGCCGCCGCCGACGCCTTCTGCCTCCTCATCGAGCAGGCGTCCCGGTCGGTCCCCCGGTTGGCCGGCCTCGACGAGCCGTTCCGGGAGATGGCGCCCGATCTCCTGGCCGGGATAACCCCCGAGCGGCTGGCCGCCGCCTTTCTGTTGGGGTCGACGCCCCGTCCCGAGCTGGTCCTCGACCTGTCCCACGTCACCGTCGAGGCGGTCACCGTCTCGGAGGCCGTCGACGAGCTCGAGCGCCGGCTCCCCGGCGCCGGGACGGTCAGCTTCCGGACGCTCACGGCCCACTGCACCACCCGGATGCAGGTCATCGTCCGCTTCCTGGCACTGCTCGAGCTGTGCAAGCGGGGGTGGATCGCCCTCGACCAGGGTGAGACGTTCGGCGACCTGGCCATCACCTGGACGGCTCCGGCCCACGCCCTGTCGGTGGTGGGGGCGGGCGACGGGGTCGAGGAGTACGACGGCTGACCGTCGGCGAGATGGCGCTTCCTGAGGAGTACCGGGCCATCGAGGCGGTGGTGTTGTCGGCCGTGGAGCCGGTGCCCGCCACCCTGCTGGCCGAATTGCTCGAGCTCCCCGTGGACAAGGTGGAGGCGGCGTGCGTCGAGCTGGCCGAGGGCTACCGCAGCGAAGGACGCGGCTTCGTCCTCACCTGCGTGGCCGGTGGCTACCGCTACCAGACCCACCCCGAGATGGCGCCGTTCGTCGAGCGGTTCGCCCTGGAAGGCGTGTCGTCACGCCTGTCGTCGGCCGCCCTCGAGTCGCTGGCCATCATCGCCTACCGCCAGCCCGTGTCGCGCGGGCAGATCGCCGCCCTGCGGGGCGTGAACGTCGACGGCGTGGTCCGGCTCCTCGAGCAGCGCGGCTACATCGCCGCCGTCGGCCATGCGCCGGGACCGGGCCAACCCGTCCTCTACGGCACCACGCCGGCGTTCCTGGAGAAGCTCGGCCTGGCCACCATCGACCAGCTCCCCCCGGTGGAGGACCTCCTCCCCGGACCCGACGCCATGGAGGAACTCGAGGAGCGCCTGCGCCCGGGCGCCGATGCCTGAGGACCACGACGGCCCCACCGCCGCGGTCGACCCCGAGGGTGGGGCCCAACGTCTGCAGAAGGTCCTGGCCCGGGTGGGGTTGGGCAGCCGGCGCGCCTGTGAGGAGCTGATCGCCGACGGTCGGGTGACGGTGAACGGGGAGCGGGCGGTGCTGGGCCGGCGCGTCGATCCCGAGCGCGACCGCGTCGAGCTCGACGGGGTGGCCCTCCCCGTGCTGCCGGGGCTCGTGCACTACGTCTTGAACAAACCGGTCGGGGTGGTGACGACGGTCGACGACACCCACGGACGGCCGACGGTGGTGGGCTTCGTCCCCGACGAGCCCCGCGTCTTCCCGGTGGGCCGGCTCGACGCCGACAGCGAGGGGCTCCTCATCCTCACCAACGACGGGGACCTGGCCCAGCGGCTCACCCATCCGTCGTTCGGGGTGGAGAAGGAGTACCTGGCCGAGGTGGACGGGGTCCCCTCGGCCGGCGCCCTGCAGAAGCTGCGGCGGGGGGTGGAGCTCGACGACGGGATGACGGCCCCCGCCACCGTCGGGGTGGTCGCCCCCGGGGTGCTGCGGATCGTGATCCACGAAGGGCGCAACCGCCAGATCCGTCAGATGGCCGAGGCCGTGGGCCACCCCGTCCACCGGTTGGTGCGGACGCGGATCGGACCGCTCACCGAACGGGGGCTCGGGCCGGGGGAGTGGCGGCCGCTGACCCTGACCGAGGTCCGCGACCTGGCCGCCGCCGCCGGTCCCCGGGCCGGCCCGCCGGCGACGCGGCGCGACGTCCCTGGCCAGCCCGGCCGGGCCGGCCGCCGCCGGGGGGGCGGTCGGTAACATGCGGGTGCCATGGCCATCGCCGTCCGAGCCCTGCGCGGGGCCACCACCACCGAGGCGGACCGGCCCGAGCAGATCACCGACCGCGTCCAGGAGCTGCTACGCGAGCTCTTCGAGCGCAACGGGGTCGACCACGACGATCTGATCAGCATCGTCTTCACGGCCACCGGCGACCTGGTGTCGGTGTTCCCCGCCGCCGCGGCGAGGGCCATGGGTCTCGGCGACGTTCCCCTGCTGTGCGCCCGTGAGCTCGACATCGTGGGATCGACGCCGCGCTGTCTGCGGGTCCTCGCCCACGTGACCACCGGGAAGGCCCGCCGCGACCTGCACCACGTCTACCTCCACGGGGCCCGGTCGCTGCGCGACGACCTCCCCGAATGACCGAGGAGGCCGGGCCCGGGCGGGCCGCCGTGGTGGGGACGGGACTGATCGGCGGCTCGATCGGCCTGGCCCTGCGGGCGCGGGGCTGGCACGTCACCGGGGCGGACGCCGATCCGGGGCGCGCCGAGCAGGCCCTGGGGGCCGGGGCGCTGGACGCCGTGGGCTTCGACCCCGAGGCCCGGGTGACCTTCGTCGCCACCCCCCTCGACGCCGTGACCAGGGAGGTGGCCGCCGCCTTGGATCGGGCCGGCGCGCGGCCCGACGCCGTGGTGACCGACGTGGCCGGGGTGAAGGGGCCGGTGGTGGCCGCCGTGGCCGACCCCCGTTTCGTGGGCGGGCACCCGATGGCGGGATCCGAACAGGTGGGCCTCGACGGGGCCGACCCCGAGCTGTTCGTGGGCGCCACCTGGGTGCTGACCCCGACGGCGACGACCGATCCGGCGTCCTACGCACTGCTCCAGGCCGTGGTGGTCTCGCTCGGTGCCGAAGTGGTGGCCCTCTCGCCCGAGCAGCACGACGCCCTGGTGGCCGTCGTCTCCCACGTCCCCCATCTGACGGCCGCCACCCTCATGAACCTGGCCGACCGCCAGTCCGAGAAGCACGCCGCCCTGCTGCGGTTGGCGGCCGGGGGCTTCCGCGACATGACGCGGATCGCCGCCGGCCATCCCGGGATCTGGCCCGACGTCTGCGCCGACAACGCCCCCGCCATCGTGGCCGCCTTCGACGTCCTGCTGGCCGATCTGAGCGCCATGCGCGACCGGGTGGCCGGAGGCGACCGGGCCGGACTGCTGGCCGTCCTCGACCACGCCGCGGTGGCCCGGCGGTCGCTGCCGTCGCGGGCCGTGCGCCCCGAACGGCTGACCGAGATCCGGGTCCCCGTGCCCGACCGGCCCGGGGTGCTGGCCGAGATCACCACCCTGGCCGGCGATCTCGGCGTGAACATCGCCGACCTCGAGATCGCCCACAGCGCCGAGGGGGAGCGCGGGGTGCTGGTGCTGGTGGTCGACGCCGACGGCTCCGAGCGGCTCCAGACGGCGCTGACCGGACGGGCCTACCGCTCCACGGCCCGGAGCCTCGGATGAGCGGGACTCTCACCGTCACCGGGGGCCGCCCCCTGATCGGGACGGTGGCCGTCCCCGGTGACAAGTCGATCTCGCACCGCGCCCTGCTGCTGGCGGCGGTGGCCGAGGGGACGTCGGTCGTCCGCGGTCTGTCCGACGGCGAGGACGTCGGGCGGACGGCCGCCGCCGTGAGCGCGCTGGGGGCGGCCATCGAGGGCACGCGGATCACCGGGGGGAGCGACCTCATCGGCGCGCCGCCGGGACCGTTGGACGTGGGCAACTCGGGAACCACCATCCGCCTGCTGGCCGGGCTGGTGGCCGGGTGGGACTTCACCGTGGTCATGGGGGGCGACGCCTCGCTGTCGGCCCGGCCCATGGACCGGGTGGCCGTCCCCCTGCGGCTCATGGGCGCGACGGTGGAAGGCGGCGGCGAACGCTGTCTGCCCCCCATCACCGTCCGGGGCGGGGCCCTGCGGGCCATCGACTACACCCCCCCGATGGCCAGCGCCCAGGTCAAGTCGTGCGTGCTGCTGGCCGGCCTGCGCGCCGTGGGGGAGACGATCGTGCGCGAGCCGGTCCCCACCCGGCGCCACACCGAGGAGTTGCTGGCCCGGTGCGGGGCCGCCATCGACGAGGACGATCACGATGGCACCCACGTGGTGCGACTGCGCGGGGGGGACCTGGAGCCCTTCGAGATCGACATCCCCGGTGACCCGTCGCAGGCCGCCTTCTGGGTGGTCGGGGCCTGCGTGGTCCCCGGCAGCGAGATCACACTGGAGCGCGTCTACGTGGGACCGGGACGGCGGGGCTTTCTCGACGTCCTCGTCCGGATGGGCGCCGCCATCGAGGAGGTGGCGGTGACCGGTCCCCGTGACCTGGCCGCCACGGGCACCATCAGGGCCCGGTCCGGGCCCCTGCGGGCCACCACCGTCGACGCCGGCGAGATCACCGGCCTCGACGAGGTGCCGGCCCTGGCCGTGGCCGCCGCCTGCGCCGAGGGGACCACCGTCTTCCACGGTGTGGGGGAGCTGCGGGTGAAGGAGTCGGACCGGCTGGCCGCCGTGGTGTCCATGGTCCGCACCTTCGGTGCCCGGGCCGAGGCCGTCGGTGACGATCTCGTGGTCCACGGTTCACCGCGGCTCCGGTCGGGCTCTTTCGACGCCGGCGGGGACCACCGGATGGCCATGGCGGCGTCGGTGGCCGCCCTGGCGGTGGCCGCCGGGTCGGGGCCCTCGGTGATCTCGGGCTTCGAGTCCGTGATGACCAGCTACCCGGACTTCGCCGACCACCTGGCCCAGGTGACCGGGGCCGGCGGGGGGGAGGGTCGTGACCAAGGTGGTGGCCATCGACGGCCCCGCCGGGGCCGGGAAGTCCACGCTGGCTCAGGCCGTGGCCGACCATCTGGGTCTCGAACGCCTCGACACCGGCGCCATGTACCGGGCCGTGGCGTGGCAGGCGCTGGCCGACGGTATCGACCCCGGGGACGCCGCCGCGGTGGGCGAGATGGCCCGCCGGATGACCATCGGGGTGGGTGACCGGGTGACGGTGGACGGGCGGGACGTGACGGGCGAGATCCGGTCGGCCGCCGTGGACCGGGCCGTGTCGGCGGTGGCAGCCAATCCCGACGTGCGCGCCACCCTGGTGGCCCGCCAACGGCGGTGGGTGGCCGAGCGCGGCTCCGGGGTGGTCGAAGGACGCGACATCGGCACCGTGGTGCTACCCGACGCCGACCTGAAGATCTATCTGACGGCCCGGACCGCCGAGCGGGCCCGCCGGCGCGCCGAGGAGCGCGACGACGGGCGCAGCGTGGGCGAGATCGAGTCCGATCTCCAGAGGCGCGACCGCCTCGACTCCACGCGCCACGTCTCGCCCCTGATCGCCGCCAGTGACGTGGCCGACGACGCCGTCGTCATCGACTCGACGGGGAAGTCCGCCGACGAGGTGCTCCAGGAGGTTCTGGCATGCCTGTAACGCCGATCATCGATCCCGACGCGCCGACGCGGCAGGTCGGCCTGTCCCTGCCGCCGTTCGCCTACCGGGGCCTGCGGGCTCTGTGCCACGGCGTCAACCGCGCCTACTTCCGGGTCACCGTGGACGGTGCCGGGGTGGTGCCGGCCACGGGTCCGGTGATCCTGGCCCCCGTGCACCGCAGCAACATCGACTTCCTGGTGGTGTCCGAGGTGACGCGGCGCAAGCTCTTCTACATGGCCAAGGACAGCCTGTGGCGCTCACCGCGCTTCGGGACGTTCCTCGAATCGATCGGGGCCTTCCCCGTCCACCGCGAAGGGGCCGACCGTCTCGCCCTCGACCGCGCCCAGGACGTCCTCGAACGGGGCGAGGCGCTCTTTCTCTTCCCCGAGGGGACCCGGCGCAGCGGCCCGGTGGTGGAGGAGCTCCACGAGGGGGCCGCCTTCCTCTCGGCCCGGACGGGGGCCCCGGTGGTGCCCATCGGCATCGGGGGCTCGGCCGCCGCCATGCCCAAGGGATCGAAGATGGTCCGCCCGGTGAAGATCCACCTGGTGGTGGGCGAGCCCCTGCCGGCGCCGGCCCGGTCGGCCCGGGGGCGGGTGCCGCGCCACCAGGTGCACGAGCTCACCGAACGGCTGCGGGCCGAGTTGCAGCGTCTCTACGACGAGGCCCAGGCCGAGGTCGGGCGGCGCCGGGCCCGCCGGTGACCGGTCAGGCGTTCTGGTAGTAGACGAGGGGCCGGCCGCCGCGGTCGACGAAGTAGATGTGGCTGACCTCCGTCGAGTAGGCCGACCGTCCGACCACGACGACGAGTGAGCGGGTCACCGTTCGGTCACCGCAGGCGCGGGCCACCACCGGAGCGTAGAGATCCTTGGCGGCCGGGACCACCCGGCCCACGGCGTGACGGCCCAGTCCGGTGGGGTCGGCCCACTGGTCGTAGGTCGACGTCCACCACGAACGGTCGGTGTCGGTCAGGGCCTCGGGGAAGGCGTCGTCGAGCTGCTCCGCCTCCGAGACCGCCGTGGCGCGCGCCGCGCGATCGAAGTCCCGCAGACCCGACGGCGCCGGGCAGGCGGATATCCCCGCCCCCGGTCGCGCCGCCACGGCGGCCGGGTAGGTGGCCGCCGGGAAACCGGGACCACCGACGGAGGGGAGGCTGTCGGTCACCGGTCCCACCACCGGGAGGACGGCGGCGTGGCCGCCGGCGGGGAGCTGGATCAGGGCGATCTGCGGCGACCACCCGTTCCCGTCACCGGTGTCGGCGTCGACGGTCCCGTCCGGTGTGACCGCCACCCCCTGGGGACTGAAGGCGCCCTTGAGCCCGGGGACGCCGTAGCCGGCCACCGACGTGTCGAGGAAGTCGTAGACGGTCTGCAGGCGGCCACCGGCGAGACGTTCGAGGGCGGCGCCGTGTTCGGCCACCACCACGCTCCCGTCGGGGGCCGACGCCAGCCCCGTGGCGTCGTCGTGGGGGGCGATCACCGTGATGGCGTCCCCCGACGGACCGTCCGGCCCGGCCGGTAGCTGGAAGATCATCTTGGGGCCGTCCGAGTAGACGTCGAGGTCGCCGGCGCCGTCGAAGGCCAGCGACTCCGGGGAGAAGGCGACCGGCGCTCCGTCCCCGCCGACGTCGACGTCGTACGGGGGGCCGCCTCCGGCCACGGTGGTGATGATCCCGTCGGGAGCGACCTTGCGGACAGCGGTGCCGTCGGCGATGTAGAGGCCGCCGTCGGGCCCGAGGGCCAGGCCCGTGGGCCGCTCCAGCGGGGCGTCGGCGGCCGGCCCGCCGTTGCCACCGTCGCCGGGGGTGCCGTCGCCGGCCACGGTGGTGATGATCCCGTCGGTGCCCACCATCCGGACCCGGTCGTTGGCCGTGTCGGCGATGTAGAGCGCCCCGTCGGGCGCCACCGCCACCGAGGTGGGGCCGTCCAGGTCGAGGGCGGCGTCGACGGCCGGCCCGCCGTCCCCGGAGAATCCGCTCAAACCCGTCCCGGCCACCACCGCCAGCCGTCCGTCGGCGCTACGCCGGAGCACCTGGTCGCGTCCGTCGTCGGCGATGTAGAGGCTGCCCTGGGGCCCGGCCGCCAGCCCCGTGGGATCGATCAACCCGGCCGCCAGGAGGGGGGCGGTCGCCGCCGCCGGGTCGTAGGAAGGGGGCGGGACCGTCGACGACACCCCGGTGGGGGCCCGAGGGCAGACGATGTCCGAGGCCTCGACGATGGTGCAGGCCGTGGCCCACGAGACCTTCCATCGCCCCCCGACCCGGACGGCGGTGCCCACGTAGTGGCGCAGCGCCGTCTTCCCCGCCGGCAGGCTGGGGTCGGTGAAGACGACGGGGACGGTGACGACGGTCGCCGACGCCCGGCGCAGGACACCGAAGACCTCGGAGAGCGTGGTGACGCCGCCCCCGGCGCCGAAGCCCGTCCCGTAGGCGCTCTGGAGGGCGTCGGCCAGGGCGGAATCGTCCCCCTGGATGTACCGGCGTTGGGAGGCGAGGGACCGGTACGGGGAGACCAGACGGGAGAAGGCCCGTTCGATCAGGGTCCGCGACGCCGCCCCCACCACGTCGGAGTGGACCGGCGACGATCCGCTGGCCCGGGCGGGACCGCCTACGCCGGCGCCCGCCACCGCCAGGGCCACGACGGTCACGACCACGGTGACGCGGGCCGCGCCGGCGGCGATCGTGCGCCCGATCGGGGACATCGTGGTGCCCGCCACCATGGGACGACGTTAAGCGCGCCGTCGCCGTCGCCGCAGCAGCGGGGGACCGGCGGCCAACAGGGCCAGGACCACCACCCCCAGAACGCTCAGGGCCAGACCCTCGTAGGCGCGCGAGGGCCGGTAGGAGAACCGGACCAGATCGATCCCGGCCGGGACGGACACCGCCTGGAGCAGACCGAGACGCTGGACGGGAACGGATCGGGAGGTCCCGAGCGTCCCGTCCACCCCGACGGGCGTGACGGTGGCCCGCCAACCGGTGGCGAACTCGACCGAACGGACGAGGAGGGCCGGCCCGTGGGAATCGACCCGGATGGTCTCGGCCCCCCACGGTTCATCCGAGACCACATGGGCGGCCGCCGGTGCCCCTCCGGTCACCCAGGCGCGACCTCGCGCCACGCTCTGGGCGAAGACCGAGAAGACGCCGTCGCGCCCGACGAAGCGCCACCGCGGCGGGTCCACGAAGTCCCGCAGGGATCCGTCGACCCGGTAGGTGCCCTGACCGGCGGTACGGACGAGAGCGGCGCCGACGGCCACCGACTGCTCCGTGACGGCTGCTCCCGGCGTCGTTCCCGCCAGCAGGACGATGCCGCTGGCCGGACGGGATCCTCCGGCGCGGAAGGTGATCGCCGTGTGCCGGGCCACGGAGGCGGCCGGCCCCAGCCACGACGTCGTCTTCCCGCCCGGTGAGAGGAGCCCTACCCGCAGGGTCCCGTCCTCGGGGAAGGGGAGCGGGACGGTGACGGCGGTGACCGAGAGGACGGTCCCGAAGTACTGCGTCCGGACGTACCCGGAGGTCAAGGCGGCCGTCGGCGACGGGGGTGGGACGAAGAGGTAGTCGCCCGGTGTCGTCGGACCGGGTCGGGAGGTGTCGGCCGGGGCCGACGGATCAGGGCTCACGGGGGGGAGGGGGCTGGCGCCGGCGCTGAGGCTGCCTCTGTATCCCGGGGGACGGTCCACCAGGTGGATGAAGTACTCGGGCACGGTCACCAGCAGACCGAGGTCGAGTTGGGAGAAGGTCGAGCCCGAGAGGCCCGACGGGGTGAGGTTGAGCTGGAGGTGGGTCCCCGTCTCGGAGTCGTAGAGCTGGTCGACGACGGCGCCGTAGCCCTGGACGCTGTCGAGCGAGCGCAGGAGCGTCAGGTCGGGCTGCCCCAGCCGGTTGGACTGCACCGGGTAGTAGCGGTCGGGGTCGAACATCCCCACCCGGTGCTGGCCCCCGGCCGCCCCCTGACCCTGGGCCGCCACCAGGGAAGCCAGCCGGTTGGCCGTCGTGCTCGACGCCGAGCTGGCCCCTCCGGGGTCAGGGGTCGACTGGATGCCGGCGTTGAACACGGCCAGGTCGACAACCAGCAGGGCCACCAGGAGGGCGGGGAGGCGGCGGCCGAGACGCGACCGGCGGACCACGATCCAACCGGCCCACACGGCGATGGCACTGGGAACGGTGAGCATGGCGATGAGGGGCCAGAGGCTGGCGCGCGTCACGGCCACGGGGACGTGGAGGAGATGGGGGAACCAGGGTCCACCGACGAGAAGGGTCAGCTGGAGGGCGACGACGCCGGCCGGGGGGAGGAGGGGGAGGACCACGTCGGAGGTCCAGCCCGGCGGCCACCACCGTCGGGGTCGCCCCGGCTTCGTCGTCGTGGCCACCGGGAGTGGGGCCGGGGAGGCGAGCTGGGTACCCGGTCCCGCGGATCTGTCCGACGTGCCCGGCGCGCCGATCAGGGGGGTGAACATGCGGTCGACCCAGATGCCGAAGATGACGGCCAGGGCCAGGTCGACTTCGAGCAGGTTGCGGTTGAGGAGGCGCTGGCGGTTGAACAGGGGGATGTCGTAGAGGAGATGGGCCACCGGCGTGAAGCCGCCCCAGGTGAGAAAGAGGCCGACGACGACGATGGCGTACCAGATCCACCATTGGCCGGCCTCGGGGGCGCGTCGATGGCGTCGGGCCAGAAGGCCGAAGAGACCCATGACGGGGAGGATGCCGATGTAGCTCGAGATCTCGGGCAGGTTGAAGGTGCCGACGAAGCCGAGCGGCCATCGGTGGGCACCGCCGAGGACCAGGGGGTCGAGACCCAGAACGGTCAGGGACTTGTTCATCGAACCCGAGGCGAAGTAGGTGAAGCTCCTCATCGCACGCTGCGACTGCGACTGGAATTCCGCTCCCGGGAGCAGCTGGAACGCCCCCAGGGCGAGACCGAGCACTATCCCGGCGGCCGAGCCGAGGAGGATCTCGATCCGGCGCCGTCCCGGCGTGCGCCAGGCCAGCCAGAGGCCGTAGAGGGCCAGGACCAGGCTCCCGTCGAAGATCGGCTCCACCGCTCCCGACAGGATCATCAGGCCCAGGGAGGTGCCCAGGAGCGCCACCCACGGCGTCACCGGACGGCCCGCCGGTCGATGAGCCAGACGGTCGAGGGCCACGAAGGCCCAGGGCAGCCAGGCGGCCGCCTGGACCAGGTCGAGGTGGACGCTCTGGGCCGTCATGAATCCGCCGAAGGCGAACGCTCCGGCGGCCAGCCCCGACGCCAACCACGACCGACCGAGGACCCGCAGCAGGGCCACGACGCCGGCCGCCGCCACCATCTCCACCGCCACCTGGTTGAGCACCCAGGCCAGGGCACCGGGCAGGACGGCGAAGAGCGCCGTGGTCGGGTAGGCGACGCCGGCGTTGAATCCGGCCAGGAGGGGAGAGCCGCTCCAGAGATAGGGATCCCACAGGGGGAGGTGCCCGTGGCGGAGATCGATCCCGGCCAGGACGCGGAGGGGGAAATTCTGGATGAGGTTGTCGCCCACCAACCAGGTGGCACCCAGGGCGGCGGGGACGCCGAAAGCGGCGGCCGACACCGCCGTGAAGACGAGGCCGAGACGTCCGGCCGGATGGCGCAGGGCGCGCGCCGGTCCCTCTCTCAACCGGCCCACGTTCACCGGGACGACGGAGTCAGAGACTGCGAGGCTTGGCGAAGATGTCGCGGACGAGCGGCTCGAAGTGCGACAACGGCTTGGTCGGGTAGTCCGGGTCGAAGCTGTTCTGGTCGAACTCGTCGGCGAACTGCTCGGCCCGGGAGAACCACGACTCGTGGCGGTACTGGTCCCTGGCGTTTCGGTCACCGCCGAAGTGGTGGTAGTAGTGCCGGCCCTGGAAGTCCTGGTGGGCCAAGATGACCTGGACGACCTCGTCGCTGACATAGGGCCGGAGGATCTCCGCCGCGATGCGGGGATGGTTCGGGACCGACACGTACTTCCCGATGTCGTGGCACAGGGCGGCCACCACCATCTCGGGCTCGGCCCCGGCCTCCTCGGCCCTGGTCGCCGTCTGGAGCGAGTGGGTCAGCTGGTCGACGGCGAAGCCGTCGGTGATGGCGCTCAGGGCCTCCAGCATGGTCAGGACCCGGGTGGCCACCCGGTCCTGGTGCTCGAAGGTCTCGGCGCCGATGACCGCCCACTGCTCGGCCGTCGATTCGTCCATGCTGCGGAAGGTGGTGGTCGAGGTGCTCATGCGCCCATTCTCGCGCCTGGCGGGCCCGGCGTCGTGCCGACGGCCGCCACCGCTATGGGCGGTGCCTCCAGCCCGCAGTGTGTCGTCGGCCGGGGGACCGGGGTGGAGCGGGGGCGGTCGCGGATGAGGAGGCCGGCCAGGACCCCGCCGGCGGCGGCCGCCGCCCCGGCCACGACGACGGCGGTGCGGAATCCGGCGGTCAGATCGACGGGATGGAGGTAGCTGGCGCCGGTGATCCCCGACACCACCGGGAGCAGGGCCACGGCCACGAGGCCCCCGGCCCGGGCCACGTCGTTGTTCACCGCCGAGGCCACCCCGGCGTGTTCGGCCGGCGCCGAGGAGAGCGCCGTGGACGTGAGGGGGGCCACGGTGAGGGCTAGGCCCGCCCCGAGGACGACGATGGCGGGGAGGACCTCGGTCAGGTAGTTCCCGGAGGGCCCGACGGACCGGAGGAGGACCATCCCGGCCCCCACCACCACGGGGCCGACCCCCATCTGGAACCGGGGGCCGATGCGCGAGGCCAGGGCTCCCGACCGCGAGGAGAAGGCCAGCATGATGGCCGTGAGGGGGAGCAGAGCGGTCCCCGCCTCGAGGGGGGAGTAGCGGGCCACCTGCTCGAGCTGGATGGGGAGCAGGAAGAGAGCTCCGCTCAAGGCGGCGTAGACGAGGAAGGTGACGACGTTGGTCGACGTGAACTGGAGCGACCGGAAGATGCCGAGCGGGAGGAGGGGGTGGGGGGTCCGGGCCTCGACGACCACGAAGGCGGCCAGGGCCAGGGCCCCGGCCAGCAGCGCCCCCACCACCGGGGCCGATCCCCATCCGTGACCGGGGGCGTCGATGATCCCCATCGTCAGGCCGACGAGCCCGGACGAGACGAGGACGGCGCCGAGGATGTCGACCCGTCCTCCGGCGGTGGGGTCGGCCGTCTCGGGGACGTGGCGGGAGGCCATGACCACCACCGCCACGGAGATGGGCAGGTTGATGAGGAAGATCAGGCGCCACGACACGGCCGAGATGAGGAATCCGCCCACGAAGGGACCGATGGCGGTGGCCAGCCCGCCCAGTCCCGACCAGGCCCCGATGGCGGCGCCCTGGTCGTCGGGGACGAAGGATGCCCGGAGGATGGCCAGGGAACCGGGGGTGAGGAGGGCGGCGCCCACCCCCTGGAGGGCGCGGCCGGTGATGAGGACGGCGGCGTCGGGCGCCACGGCACAGACGAGCGAGGTGAGGGCGAAGGAGACGACCCCGATGACGAAGACGCGGCGGCGGCCGTAGCGGTCGCCGAGGGCACCGCCCACCAGGAGGAGACCGGCCAGGGTCAGCAGGTAGGCACTCACCACCCACTGGAGGCTCGAGACCGACAGACCGAAGTTGCGGCCGATGGCCGGGAGGGCGATGCCCACCACGGTGGCGTCGATGGCGGCGAGGGCCGACCCGAGGACGGTCACGGCCACCATCCAGCGGCCGGCGGGACTGGCGAAGCGCAGGCCCGGGGGGCGGAATTCACCCGGCCAGGCGGGCCAGGACGTCGGCGGCGGAGACGTGGCGGTCACGCGCCAACGTCCCCAGGTCGTCGATGGGGTCGCCGGTGCCCGCCGTCGGGGCCGATCCGGGTGGTGGAGCCCCGAGACCGAGGGCCAGCGCCCCGGCCAGGGCGCCGAGGAGGTCGCGCATCTCGGGGGGCGGGGGGAAGTACTCGTCCTCGTCGGTGACCCTGACCTCCTCCATCCCCTCGACCGGGGCCAGGCGCGCCACCACCGCCTCCACCAACTCGTCGGGGGCCGACGCCCCGGCGGTGACTCCCACCGTGCCCGACAGGTCGTCGGGGATCTCGTCGGCGGTGTTCACACGCAGGACCCGCGGGCAGCCCGACGCCCGCGCCACCTTCTCCAGGGCCCGGGTGTTCGACGAATTGACCGAACCGATGACGACGACCACGTCGGCTCGCCCGGCGATGGCCTTCAGCGCCGCCTGACGGTTGGTGGTGGCGAAGCACAGGTCGGACCGGCCCGGCATCCACAGATCGGGGAAACGCTGGCGGGCCCGGGCCATGATCCCGGACCACTCGTCGTGGCTCAGGGTCGTCTGGGCCAGCAACGCCACCGGGCTGCCCACCGGGACCCGGGCGTCATCGACGTCGGCCTCGGACTGGACGAGGCGGACCGAGGAGGGCGCCACGGCCATGGTCCCCACGGCTTCCTCGTGGCCCTGGTGGCCCACGTAGAGCACGGTGTAGCCCTTGCGGGCCCGCACCTTGAGCTCGTGGTGGACCTTGGTGACCAGCGGGCAGACGGCGTCGACGACCACCCGGTCGAGCCGGCGGGCGTCGGCGACGACCTCGGGGGCCGACCCGTGGGCCGACAGCATGAGCGGTGCCCCGGCGGGGACCTCGTCCACGTCGTCGACGAAGACCACCCCCTGGGCCCGGAATTGGTCGACGACGTGACGGTTGTGGACGATCTCGTGGTAGCAGTACACGGGGGGGTCGAAGACGCGGACCATCCACGCCAGGGCCTTGATCGCCTTCTCGACCCCGGCGCAGAAGCCTCTCGGGGAGGCCAGCAGGACCCGTTGGACCGGCACACGGGCAGGCTACCGGTAGCCTGGGGATATGTCGGCGCCCCGGGTGGTCTCGGTGGCGGCCGCGTCACCGGCACAGCGCGCCGGCCTGCGGGTGGGCGATGAGTTGCTGGCCATCGACGGTCGCGTACCCCGTGACGTGATCGAGTACCGCCTCCTGGTCGACGAGGCCGACCCCGAGCTGGAGATCCGCCGGGGTCACGAAGAGGTGTCGGTGACGGTGGGAAAGGCGGCGGGGGAGGCCCTCGGGGCCGAGGTGTCCTCGGCGCTGTTCGACAGGGTCCGGACCTGCGACAACCACTGCGAGTTCTGTTTCATCTACCAGCTGCCCAAGGGGATGCGCCGGAGCCTGTACCTGAAGGACGACGACTACCGGTTGTCGTTCCTCTACGGGAACTTCACGACGCTGACCCGCTTCACGGAGCTCGACCTCGAACGGGTGCTGTCCGAGGGCCTGTCTCCGCTGTTCGTGTCGATCCACAGCACCGACCCGGCGTTGCGGGCCCGGATGCTGCGCAACGTCCGGGGGGCGACCAGCCTGCGGTGGTTGCGGGCGCTGCTCGACGGGGGGATCGACGTCCACGGGCAGGTCGTGATCTGCCCCGGTGTCAACGACGGCGACGCCCTCGAGACGACGCTGGCCGGTGTCCTCGACGAGTACCCGGATCTCGCCACCGTGGCCTGCGTGCCCCTGGGGGTGAGCGACTACACCACGGAACCGGCCATGAGACCCCACTCGGGGACCGAGGCGGCCGCCGTCATCGACACCGTGGAGCAGTGGCAGGAGCTGGCCCTCGGCGCCCTCGGGCGCCGGCTCGTGTACGCCGCCGACGAGTACTACCTGATCGCCGGGCGACCGTTCCCTGCCGCCGAGCGCTACGACGGGTTCCCCCAGCACGAGAACGGGATCGGGATGGCGCGGGCCTTCGCCTCCGCTTTCGGTGGCGACGACCGGGCCGCCTTCGGCGTGCAGCCGGGGTTCTTCGCCTGGGTCGACGGTGCCCCGGCCGCCGGCTACCGGGCCCCCCGGACGGACCCGGGGACGGGCTCCTCGCCGGTGACGACGGCCGGCGGACCGGTGGCGGTGATCACCGGCGAGTACGGGGCCATGGTCCTCGGACCGCTGCTGGCCGACCTCGCCTCCGGCCCGCAGCGGGACCGGGCCGAGATCCGGCTGCTGCCCGTGCACAACGCCTTCTTCGGGGGGAACATCGCCGTGACCGGTCTGCTCACCGGCGTCGACGTGGCGCGCGCCCTGGCCGCCGAGCCGGAGGGCCACCGGTACCTCCTTCCCGACGTGTGCCTGTCTGAGGGACGGTTCCTCGACGGGATGACGGTGGGGGAGCTCCCCCGGCCGGTCGAGGTCGTGCCCACCGACGGGCTCTCGCTGCGTTCTGCCCTCGAGCGACCGCTGGCCGGACCGGCCCGGACGGCGCGCCCGGCGTGGGCCGTCCCCGTGGCCCTGGGCCAGAGCCGATGACCGCCGTCTCACCGGTGCGTTCGGGACGCCGGGGGTCGCCGCCGCCGGCGCCCCCGGGGCGGACACCGGTCGTGGTGGTGGCCGGCCGGCCCAACGTCGGGAAGTCGACCCTGGTGAACCGGATCGTCGGGCGCCGGGCCGCCGTGGTGGAGGAGAGGTCCGGGGTGACGCGGGACCGGCTCGAGCTCGACGCCGAGTGGAACGGCCACGCCTTCGTCGTCGTCGACACCGGTGGTTGGCTGGGCGGAGGTGACGATCTCGACGCCAAGGTGGCACGGCAGGCGGAGCAGGCCGTGGCCAGCGCCGACATCGTGATCCAGGTGGTCGATGTGGCCGTCGGGATCACCACCGAAGACGAGGACATCGCCCGGCTCCTGCGTCGGCGGTCCGGCGCCGTGATGCTGGTGGCCAACAAGGTCGACAACGAGAAGCGTGAGAACGACGCCTGGGAGTTCGTCTCCCTGGGGTTCGGGGATCCGTGGATGGTGAGCGCCCTCCACGGCCGGGGGACCGGTGATCTCCTCGACGAGATCGTGGACCGGTTCAGAGGTCTCGACACCGCGCCCCTGGGGGAGACCGCCGGCGGTGCGGCCGGGGACGTGGCGGGCGATGCCTTTGCCCCCGGTGCCGACGGTGCGACCGGTGCCGAGGTTGCCCCTGGCGGGAGGCGGCGATCCGGCGACAGGGACGTCGAGTGTCCACGGGTGGCCCTGGTGGGTCGACCCAACGTGGGGAAGTCGACGCTCTTCAACCGCCTGCTCGGCGAGGAGCGTTCCATCGTCCACGATCTTCCCGGGACCACACGCGACGCCATCGACACCGTCCTCGACACCCCGGACGGCCCCATCCGCTTCGTCGACACGGCGGGGATGCGACGGAAGTCCCGGACCGAGGACGGAACCGAGTACTTCGCCATGGTGCGGGCCCTGGCCGCCCTCGACCTCGCCGACGTTGTTCTCCTGGTGATCGACGCCACCGAGGGGGTGACCCACCAGGACCAACGGCTGGCCGAACGGATAGGTGCCTCGGGGAGCCCGGTGGTGGTGATCCTCAACAAGTGGGAGCTCGTGGGCACCGAGGATCGCCCCGGGGTCCTGGCCGACGTCGACGACCGGCTGGCCTTCCTGGGGGAGTCGCCGGTGGTCAAGGTGAGCGCCCGGACCGCCATGGGCGTCCACCGGATCCTTCCGGCCCTGCGGGCGGCGGTGGAGGCGTACCACCGGAGGATTCCCACGGGAGAGCTCAACCGCGCCATGCGCGCCCTCCAGGTGGCTCATCCCGCCCCCGGCTCACGGATCCGGTACGCCGTCCAAGGGGCCATCGACCCCCCGACGTTCACGATCTTCGCCACCCGCCGGCTCAATGCCACCTACCTGCGCTACGTCGAACGCAAACTCCGTGAGGAGTTCGCCTTGGGACCGACACCCATCAAGATCAGGGTGCGACTGCGGGGCTGACGCCACTCATGCCGTGGTGCGAGTCCTGCAACTGCCTCGTCGAGGAGTCCGACGTGACGGTCGACGGAGAATGCCCCTCGTGTCACGAGCCTCTGCAGGAGCGGCGTCCCGTGCCGTGGCACTTCAAGTTCCTGCTCGCCGCCACCGTGATCTATCTCGGGTACCGGACGTATCAGGGGATCGGCTGGCTCGTCCATCACGCATAGCGGTTCTCTCCCGGTGCTATCCCGACCTTCCCGGCGTGGCAACGGGCTAACCTCAGCTCGGTTCGATGCAGAACAACGTACGCGCGGCACGGGAGATCTCAGCGGCGAGGACGGCCGAGTACTCGTCGGTTCTGTGGGCTGAGGTTCCCATGAGAGATGGTCCCCACGGTGCCTACGTGACGTTCCTCGACATTGTCCGTTCTGCCATCATCGGCCGAGAGGCGGCCTTCTCGGACGCCAGAGGTGATATCGAGCGGTTTCGACCTCCCGACTTCGCCGCCGTCGCCGTCGAGGTGCTGGCTGCGTGGTTCCTCGACTACGGCTTCTTCCGGTTCAGTCTCGAGCAGGTCCCCGTCGGACTCCTCTTCGGCTCCGAACCCATTGCCGTCACCGAGGAGATGGCCATCCGGCTGTCGGTGGCCGGGGCTCAGTTCCTGTGTGGCTATGAGGAACAGGACGGTGACAGACGAGGCGATGTCGCCCCGTTCGCTGCGCTCTCCATCAAAGAGGCGATGTGGGGCGGCCCTCTGCCCGAGGAGTGGATCGTTTAGCCGACCGGCTCCCTCAGAGATCGAGATCGGCGCCGATGGCCTGGGCCGCGTGGACCTGGGTAGACTGCCGCTCTGCAACAGCGGGCTGTGGCGCAGCTTGGTTAGCGTGCTTGACTGGGGGTCAAGAGGTCGCGGGTTCAAATCCCGCCAGCCCGACCGCAAGACCGGATTTGAGTCGTCCTCCGAGGAAAGGCGAGCGAATTCGAACGCGCCGACGCGGTGGTGGATGAGCCGTCGTCCTGATCACAGGTCGTAGTAGCAGGTGCCCCCGTCGTCGTCACTGTTGGTCCCATCGGGGCAGGTTGTGTTCGACCAGTTGACGGTGGCAATTTCGGAGTCGGTGAGGTCGGCGCCGTCGAGATTCGCATTAGTGAGGTTGGCGTAGAAAAAGTCGGCGCCGGCTCCGGAGAGGTCGGCATTGGCCAGGTCGGCCCCGGTGAGGTTGGCGTATGGCCCGATGAGGTAGCCGTCGAAGAGTATGAAGTCCAGCGGCAACGAGGCCGGGGTGCCCGTGATACCGCCCGAGACCATCCCTTGGGTCATGCCGGAGATCAGAGCGGCACCGGTCAGATTGGTGCCGGTGAGGACGGCGTCGGTGAGGTCGGCATCGGTGAGGTCGGCATCGGTGAGGTCGGCATCGGTGAGGTCGGCATCGGTGAAGTTGGTGGTTTCAAGGTCGGTACCGTCGAGGTCGGCGCCGGTGAGGATACCGTCGGTGAGGTTCAAGCCCGCCAGGTCGGCGTTGCTCAAGGCGGCGTCGGTGAGGTTGGCGGCAGCACCGACGATGTAGCCGTCAATCAGCGACCAGTTCGTCGGCAACGAGGCCGGCGTACCCGTGATACCGCCCGAGCTAACGCCCGCGAGTTCGGCAAGGCCGAGATTGGTATCGGCGAGATCGGCATCGGTGAGAATGGCGCCGGTGAGGTTGTCGCCGTAGAGCACGGATAAGTTGAGGTTGGCGCCCGTGAGGTTGGCATTGGTGAAATTGGCACCGCCAGCGGTGGCATTGAAGAGATCGGCACCGGCGAGATCGGCGTTGGCGAGGTCGGCACCGGCGATGATGGCGTCCGGGCCGATCAGGTATCCGTCAACGAGCATCCAGTTGATCGGCATCGAAGCCGGGGTGCCCGTGATACCGCTCGCCACGTTGGCGCCGAAGCCGGCGCCGGTGAGGTCAGCATTGGCGAGGCCGGCATCGGTGAGGGTGGCAGCGGCGAGGTTGGCATCGGTGAGGTTGGCATTAGTGAAGGTGGCGCCGGTGAGGTTGTCCGTTTGGAGATCGG
This sequence comes from uncultured Acidimicrobiaceae bacterium, assembly GCA_963800065.1. Classification (GTDB taxonomy): domain Bacteria; phylum Actinomycetota; class Acidimicrobiia; order Acidimicrobiales; family UBA8190; genus CAWJFJ01. The sequence continues at coordinate 958,091 of CAWCZO010000008.1, forward strand.
CGCTGGTGAGATCAGCACCGGTGAAGGTCGCGCCGTCGAGATCGGCGCCGAGACCGTTGATGTCCACGAGATCGGCGTCAGTGGCATCGGCGTCGGTGAGGTTGGCGTGGACCAGCTTGGCGCCGTCGAGATCGGCGCTGGTGAGGTTGGCGCCGGTGAGGTTGGCGTCGGGCAGCTTGGCGCCGGTGAGGTTGGCGCCGGTGAGGTTGGCGCCGGTGAGGTTGGCGTCCTTCAAGTTGGAGTGCTTGAGGTCAGCACCAGCGAGGTCGGCACCGGCGAAGTCGCACTTGGTCAGATTCTTATTGGGTCGTGCGACGCAGTGTTTCGCGTTGGACGATGCGGCAAAGGCGGAGGAAGGGCCGACGCCGACGAGGACCACGGCCATGAGAGCCATGGCACCCACCAGACTCCCGATCCGACCCCGTTGGAGATAATCGCCGATCCGTGCTTTCATGACGCCCCCCAGTCATCGCAGCCCCGTCATGGTAGGACGCAACACCACCTCCGGCAACCGTCCAGATTGACGAGGAGGGTGTAACGGCACAGCCCGACCGTATGCGAACTTCCCGGCCCGGCGGGAGTTGGTTGTCCGACACCGAAGGACCTCGTAACCTCGAGTGGCAGGGATGGGTCGGACCGTCGAGGTCCGGTTCGCCTCCCACGGCGGCTGACGTGCCCTTCACCTCGTTGACAACTGGAGTCCTTTCGCACACGCCAGACCAGACCGGGAGGCACCGACGCACAGCGCAGACTGCGAGATACCTGGGGGTCAAGAGGTCGCGGGTTCAAATCCCGCCAGCCCGACTCCGAAAACCCTGGTGACCGCCGGTGACACCCTCTCGTCAGCATGCGGAACGGGGACAGGTCGTCGGCAGGCCGGGAGGGTTGAAACGCCCCGCTTCGCCTCGGCGTTCAACAAGGCGGACCAGCATCCGGCCGGGTCGGCACCTCACCCCCAAGTCTGGCAGCTCCCGGTCGGATGCTGCCTTCTTTTGCACCGTCTCTGCGTGTGAGATCGAGCCGACCGAGGGCAGGCGCCGATTTCGGTACCCTGGGAGACGTGACCGGCGTCCGACCACCGGAGCTGTGAGCGAGGGGGACACCATGGCCCGCAAGTCACTCCGGAGCCAGCTCTACCGTGCGGCCAGGGACCTCGGCAACGTCGAGGCCGCCGAGAAGGGGCCTGCCAGCTACGGGCGCCGGGTGGTGCGCCGGAAGGCGTACCGGACGACCAACGGGGCGCTGGGCAAGCTCCTCCGGGGGATCCTGAAGGGTTAGCGGGCTCGAGGACCGGATCCCGGCCGGCGCAGCCCTCCCCGCACTTCTACGTGCGGGCCGCAGTGAACCGGCCGACGAAGCGGTCTAGGCGCTCACGAGCCTGCCTGGCCCTCGGATCGATGATGGTGCCACCCGCACCCAGCGTCCCCGTCACGTTCAGTATGTAGAGATCCGCTATTGCTTCCTCAAGCCGGTTCAACCGCTTGTCAGTGTCGTTCTGTTCGGGCATGACTCGCCTCCGATTCACTGTCAGCGCGAAGTCAGCATGACTCCACCGACCTCGCCCCATCTGGACACGGCAGACCCTACGAAGCGGGTGTGACGGTCCCACCTGACCAGCGAAAACCCCGCCAGACTCCGCAGACCTCGGACCACTTTGGGTCTGGGGGTCAAGAGGTCGCGGGTTCAAATCCCGCCAGCCCGACCCGGAACAGCGTTGATCACTCGTTTCCCGTCCGTCGTGACAACGCGTCCGATCGACCGTGCGTGAAGAAGTCGTGGGACCGAGGCACGATAGGCGCTCGCTGGCGACGGCGGCGCTGGTGGGAGCGCTCGCTTTGGCTGCCTGCTCTCAGAACGCAGCACCGCAGACCGGAGCGACGACAACAACGGTACCGGAGACCACGTCGACCAGTGGGGCGGCGACGCAGAACCTGACCGCGATGGCCTTTTTGAATCCGGCCACGGGGTACGGGGTGTTTCAGGGGCAAGGTTCGGGAGGGTGCCGGGACCTGGTCGGCCGGACAAGCGACGGCGGGTCGATCTTCACCGGCCTCGTCCCGGTGACAGCTTGGAACTGTGGGTCCGGTGCTCCCGTGCGGGCCCTGGCCTTCGACGACCACGGAGACGGTTTCCTCTACGGACCCGGGCTTTTCGTCACCCACGACGGGGGACGGAGTTGGGCCTCAGGCGCACAGCCTGATGCCGTGCTGGCGGTGGAAGCCCTCGGGTCGTCCGTCTGGATGCTGCTGTCCGGCTGCCCGTCATCGCACCCGGGGACGTTCGGTCCCTGCCACCTTCGCCTCCTGGAATCGACCGACGGCGGACGCACCTGGCCGACCTCGCCTCCTCTTCCCACCAGTGCGATCTTCCTCGGAAGCCTGCCCGACGGGGCCCAGGGACAGACCTGGATGGTGCGGGTCGGCCAATCCTCGGCCTATGTGCTCTCGACTCCCGTCGCCAGCGGACCGGGCCCCGACGAGGACCCGTTCTGGTTCACGAGCGACAACGGGGCCTCCTGGTCGACCAGGGAGGTCCCCTGCTCTGTCGGCGCCTTGTCCGTGGTGTTGTCCGCCGCCCCGGACGGGACATTGCTCGCCGTGTGTGCCACTGAGCCGAGCGCCGGGAATCAACCGAAGTCGACCGTGCGTTCGACCAATGGCGGGCTCACGTGGACGACCGAGTCGTCTTGTCCCCCAGCGGCGTCGACAGCGGAGAACTGTGGCGGAGCCCTGAACAAGGGTTACCTGGGAGAGATCGACGCCACGTCCAGCGAACAGGCTTTTCTCGTGGGTGATCGAAGTTCCTTACTCGTCACCGACAACGGGGGCATCGAGTGGCAGGAGGTGGAACCCCCCGTCGGCGGGACCGATGCGGGCACAGACCAGGTGATCTTCTTCAACGGATCCGACGGCGTCGTACTCGGGCAGAACGGGAACAACGACGAGGCGTGGACCATCTGGCACACGTCCGACGACGGCGTTCGCTGGACGGCGGTGGTGCCACGATCGAGTTGAACCGACCGACGAGGTAGAACCCGAACCCGCCTATGGCCCCCACCACTGAAATCCCTGGTGACTGCCGGTGCCTCGCTCTCGTCAACAGGCGGAGCCGGGGCCGTTCGTCGGAGCGCCCAAAGTTGAAACGCCTCGCATGGTCGCGGCGTTCAAGATTGCGGACCAGCATCCGACCGGGTCGGCACCTCACCCCCAAGTCTGGCAGCTCCCGGTCGGATGCTGCCTTCTGTTTGATCCACCACCGTTCGTGCGTGTGCGATCGAGCCGACCGGGGGCATGCGGCGATTCGGATAGCTTGGGAGACCTCACCGGCGCGGGACCACCCGACGTGTGAGCGCCAGGAGGTCACCATGGCTCGCAAGTCACTCCGAAGCCAGCTCTACCGAGCCGCCCGGGATGTCGGCAACGTCGAGGCGGCCGAGAAGGGCCCGGCTTCGTACGGGCGCCGGGTGGTGCGACGAAAGGCCTACCGGACGACCAACGGGGCGCTGGGGAAGCTGCTTCGGGGGATCCTGAAGGGTTGATCAGGCGCGTCGGGACTGGGCTGGGGACCCGTCACGATCACCGGTTGCACCCCGCCCGACACGTTGGTCGCCACTTCAGGTCACAGGACCTGAGCATGGCCGCGCCGGGCGGGGCGCCGGTGACTACTGCAGATCGGCCACGCCGATGACCGAGTTGGGCCGGTCGATCACCGTGCCGGTGTTTCCCGTCACGGTCAGGTCGCCGAGTACGGAGTTGTTGATCACCGTGACCCCGCCGGTATTGCTCTTGACGAGGATGATCCCGATGGCGCAGGCCCGCTGGAGCGACACGTTGCCGCTGTTGCTGCTCAGCGACACGCCGCCTATCAGCGTCGAACCTCCGCACGAGGTGGTGCCGTCTCCGACCACGGTCGGCGCCGCCGATCCGGTAGCCGACAGGATCAGCGCCACGCTGGTGTTGCACATGCGGAGGGCGGCCGCACCGTTGGCGGTGAGCTCGCCCAGGAGCAACGCCCCCTCAGTGTCGAGGGAGCCGCCCGGCTTGACGGTGACTTCGCCCACGACCCAGCAGCCGGGGCCGATGAGGACCGACTGGCCAGCGTTGACCGTCACCGAACCGAACGTGTCGCAGACGCTCGATGTGTAACCCACGGTGAGAGTCCCCGCCACGAAGGCGAAGGTGTAGTTGGTGGCGTGGAGCGTGCCGGCGGAACAGGTGATCGGGTAGGTGCCGTCAGGGCTGTTCGTGCTGGCCGTCGTGGTGCACGCCGCCTGGCCTGTCACGCCCGAGGTGGCGAGGGTCTGGCCGTTGACGAACCCGGTGATGGTGTAGGTCAGCGTGGGCACGGCCACCCCGAACATCTTCGTCTGGTTGTTGGCCGTGACGGTCAGCGTGGCCGGGGTGACCTGTACCGACCCGTTGGCGTAGCTGATCGTGTAGTTGGCGTCCACCGCCCCCGAGCATGTCGAGGCGTAGTTCCCGACCGGGCTGGTCGGTCCGGCGGTGGTGGAGCAGACCAGACCGCCTCCCAGCACCGACTTCGTCTGGCCGTTGACCAGGCCGGTGACGGTCGCCTGAATGGCCGGCGCCGCCGAGCCGTAGGTGAAGCTGGCCGACGAGGCCGTGATGGTGAGCGGGGCGGGGCTGACGTGGACCGACCCGTTCACGTAGCTGATCGTGTAGTCGGGGTCGACGGCGCCGCTGCAACTCGTGCTGTACGCCCCGACCGGGCTGGACGATGTCGCCGTCGTCGAACAGGTCGGCGCCTGGGTAAGCGATGCGGCGCTGTCACCGTTGACGAATCCTGCGTACGACGGGGTCACGCTGGGCAATGCGCCCCCGTAGGTCATGGTGCCCGAGGAGGCGGTGACCACCAGGGCCGCCGCGCCCACGACGACCTGGCCCGGAACGTAGGAAATGGCGTAGTCGGGATCGGACCCGCCCGAGCAGCTGCTCGGGTAGGTGCCCACCGGGCTATTGGCCGTGGCCGTCGTCGAGCACGTGGGCGCCGTGTTCAGGCTGCCGGGACCGTCGCCGTTGACGAATCCAGAGTACGACGGCGTGATCGCCGGTGGGTTGGCGCCGTAGGTCGAGGTGCCCGACGAGGCGGCTACCACCAGTGGCGCGGCGGTCACCTGCACCGAGCCGTCGATGTAGCCGATGGTGTAGTTGGCGTCGGTGGCACCGGAGCAGTTGCTGTCGTAGGAGCCCACCGGGCTCGACGACGTGGCCGTGGTCGAACAGACCAGACCGGTCAGGTCATCGACGGTGTCGCCGTTGACCAGACCGGACACGGCCGGGGTGATCGCCGGCGGCGTGGTGCCGTAGGTCGACGAACCCGACGAGGCCGTGATGGTCAGATTGGCCGGGGTGACACTGACGGAACCGTCCACGTAGCCGATGCTGTAGTTGGCGTCGGTGGCACCGGAGCAGTTGCTGTCATAGGTGCCGACCGGGCTCGACGATGTGGCCGTGGTCGAACAGCTCAGACCGGCGAGCACGGCGACGGTTTCGCCGTTCTGCAGACCGGACACCGACGGGGTGATCGTCGGTGGGGTGGAGCCGTAGGTCGACGAGCCCGACGAGGCCGTGATGGTCAGCGTGGCCGGGGTCACGGTCACCGTGCCGTCGACGTAGCTGATGGTGTAGTTGGCGTCCACGGCCCCCGAGCAGATGCTGTCGTAGGTGCCGACCGGGCTGGTGGCATTCACCGACGTGGTGCAGGTCGCGGCCGGCGACAGCGACGAGGCGCTGTCGCCGTTGACGAATCCACTGTAGGAGGGCGTGATGTCAGGCGCCGCGCTGCCGTAGCTGGCCGACGACGAGGAGGCTGACACCTCGAGCGGGGCCGGCGAGACGGTGACGCCGCCGTCCACGTAGCTGATGGTGTAGTTGGCGTCCACGGCACCGGAACAGCTGCTGTCGTAGGAGCCGACAGGACTGGATGACGTGGCCGTGGTCGTGCACGTCGGCGCTGTCGTGAGCGACGAGGCGCTGTCCCCGTTGACGAAGCCGTTGTAGCTCGGCGTGATCGTCGGGGGCGCGCCGCCGTAGGTCATGTCGCCGGGCGACGCCACCACGATCAGCACCTGCGGGCCGATCACCACGGCTCCGTCGACGTAGCTGATGGTGTAGTTGGCGTCCACGGCACCGGAACAGCTGCTGTCGTAGGAGCCGACAGGACTCGACGACATGGCCGTGGTCGTGCACGTCGGCGCCGTCGTGAGCGACGAGGCGCTATCCCCGTTGACGAAGCCGTTGTAGCTCGGCGTGATGGCCGGGACGGCGCTGCCGTAGGTCGACGGCGCCGACGAGGCTGTAACGGTCAACGCCGCCGGATTGACGGTGACGATCCCGTCCACCGATGTGATGAGGTAGTTGGGGTCGGACGCCCCGGCGCAGACGCTGGCGTAGGTTCCGACCGGGCTGGAGCTGACCGCCGACGTCCCGCAATCGAGGCCGGCGCCGAGAACGGCAATCGTTTCGCCATTCTGGAGCCCGTCGGCGGAAGCGGTGATCGTCGGCGGTGTGCTGCCGTAGGTCATCGAGCCCGACGAGGCGGTCAACGTCAGAGGTGCCGGGCTGACGGTAACGGAGCCGTCGACGTAGCTGACGGTGTAGTTGGCGTCAGTGGCGCCGGAGCAGTTGCTGTCGTAGGAGCCGACCGGGCTCGAAGAGCTGGCGTCGGTCGAGCACGACAGCCCGACCAGGACCGAGGCTTGCTCACCGTTCTGAAGGCCGACGACCGAGGCGGTGATGGCCGGCGGGTTGGCCCCGTAGGTCATCGACCCCGACGAAGCCGTGACGGTCAGTGCCGCCGGGGTCACGTTCACGGCTCCGGCGACGTAGGTGATGGTGTAGTTCGAGTCGAAGGCGCCCGAGCAGGTGGTCGGGTAGGTGCCGACGGGGCTGGAGGCGTCGGCCGCCGTGGTGCACTGGAGGCCGGCACCGAGGACAGACGCCCCCTCGCCGTTCTGCAGACCCGAGACGGTCGGGGTGACGGCCGGGACGGCGCTGCCGTAGACCGTGTAGGCCGACGACGCCGTGATCACGACGGGGGCCGGCGCCACGGTGACGGAGCCGTCGACGTAGGTGATGGAGTAATTCGGGTCAGCGGCTCCCGAGCACGACGTGGTGTAGGTGCCCACCGGGCTCGACGCGCTGGCGCCGGTGCCGCAGGTCGGCGCCGTGGTGAGCGAGGAGGCCGTGTCTCCGTTGAGGAAGCCGGAGTACGACGGGGTGACCGCCGTCGGCTCGGTGCCGTAGGTCGTCGACAGAGATGATGCCGTCACGACCAGCGGGGCCGCACCGACGATCATCTGACCGGCGGTGTAGCTGATGCTGTAGTTGGCATCGGTCGCCCCGGTGCAATTGGTGTCATAGGTCCCGACCGAGCTCAACGAGGTGGCGGTGGTCGAGCAGGTCAGACCGGTGAGATCGGCCACCGTCTCGCTGTTCTGGAGGCCGGTGACGGTCGGGGTGACCGCCGGCGGGCTGCTGCCGTAGGTCATCGTCCCCGACGAGGCCGCGATGCTGAGAGGTGCCGGGCCGACCATGATGGAACCGGCCGCATAGGTGATGGCGTAGTTCGGGTCGGAGGCGCCCGTGCACGTGCTCGGGTAGGTGCCGACCGGGGTGGTGGCCACCACGCCGGTGCTGCACACCGCTTGCGATGTCAGCGACGAGGCGTTGTCACCGTTCACGAAACCGCCGTAGGAGGGGGTCACCGCCGGGGCGGCCGAGCCATACACGGAGGCGGCCGACGACGCGGTGACGGTCAGCGGAGCGGCGGCCACGTCGACCCCCAGGGCGGTGGCCGTGCTGCCCAGCGCGTTGTTGTCACCGGAGTAGGTGGCACCCAGGGAGTGGTTACCGGCGGTCAAGGCCGACGTCGTGCACTGCGCCTGGTAGCTCGGGCCCACCGGGGTCAGTGCCACGGCACCGCAGCCGGCGAGGGTCGAACTGCCGTCAGTGAAATTGACGGTGCCTCCACCGTCGGTGCCGGTCACCGTGGCCGTGATCGTCTCGCTCTGCCCGTAGGTGGGAGACGGCACCGACGCCGACAATGTCGTGGCCGACGCCGTCGGGGCCGGGATCACGACGGCCAGCATGTGGAATGCCGAGGAGTCGGAACCCAAGATGGTGGCGGTGGCACCGACCGACAGGGACACGGGGGTCGGAGTCAGGGCGTTCGTCATGGTGCCGTTGCCGAGCTGTCCGTACCCGTTCTGACCCATGGCGTCGATACCGCCGGCGGTGGTGAGGATCATGCCGTCGTACGCCCCGGCGCTGATGGCCGAAGGTTTGACACCGCCGGGGAGGTTGATTTCCTTCGGGGTGTCGCGGTTGGCGGTAAGGCCGTCGCCGATCTCCCCGTCGGCGCCGTAGCCCCAGGTGTACAGGTCACCGTTGGAGCCGATGGCCAGGCTGTTGTACAGGCCGGCGGCCACGGTGGTGGCGGTGACACCGGCGGCCAGGGTGACCGCCTTGGGGGTGTCGGATTCGTTGTTGGTGCCGTCGCCGAGCTGGCCGTATTCGTTGCCGCCGAACGTATAGAGCGCGCCGGTGGTGCTGACGACCAGCGCGTGGTGGTAGCCGGCGGCCACCGTGGCCGGCGTGACGCCGGCGGCCAGGGACACGGTGACCGGTGACGTCGGGGTGGTCTCGTTGCCGTCGCCGAGCTGGCCCTTGTCGTTGTATCCCCAGGCGTACAACTTGCCGTTGGAGCCGATGGCGAAGGTGGAGTACTCGCCGGCGGCGAGCCCGCTGAACGTGAGACCGGCCGGCAGGGACACCGCCGTCGGCGAGTCCGACTGCGTGGTGGACCCGTTACCGAGCTCCGCCAGGGAGTTGTCGCCCCAGGCGTAGACGCGCCCGTTGGAGCCCACGGCGAAGCTGTCGTATTCCCCGGCCGCGATCTCTGTGGCCTGGACGCCGCCGGGCAGGGTGATGGCCACGGGGGTGGAGGAGGAGTTGGTGTTCCCGGTGCCCAACTGGCCGAAGCCGTTGTCGCCCCAGGCATAGAGGTTTCCGTCCGAGCCGATGGCGAGGGTGTGGTAGCCGCCCACGGCGACCGCCGTGGCCGTGGCGCCCCCCGGCAGGGACACCGCCACCGGTGTGGACGAGGAATTGGTGTTCCCGTTCCCCAACTGGCCGAAGGCGTTGTAGCCCCACGCTTCGAGCACCGGGGTCGGGGTGGCACCGGCCGTGGCACTGGTGCCGACGGCGACCAACATGCCGGAAACCGTCAAGGCGGCCAGGACGGCGGCGCGCAGGCGGCGCCCTCGAGCCCTGGTCGCGTCGCTGGCCCAGTTGTGGCGTGTGGTTCGTGTCCCGGTGCCTACGGACGATTCCCGCATGGAGCTTCCTTCCCCCTGGTATGGCCGCGCCCGACCGGGATAGCCCGGTCGCTGCCGACGCAGCCTTCTGCTTTCCGCCTGTCGTTGGTTGTGGCCGTTGTACGGTCCGCCTTCGGCGGCTCCGCCCTCCGTGCTCCCGTTCCGCCCTCCGTGCTCCCGTTCCGCCCTCCGTGCTCCCGTTCCGCCCTCCGTGCTCCCGTTCCGCCCTCCGTGCTCCCGTTCCGCCTTCCTAGATCTCCCTCATTCGGTCCTCGTCGGCTGTCAGGCCTTCGGGGTGAACGTGATCGTGCTCATCGACGAGTCGAATTCGGCCGTGGAGACCTTCCCCGTACCGCCGAGGCAATTCGTGAGCGCGGTGGTGGAGGGCGAGTCGAACACCGCGTGGATCGCCACGGTGCCGGCGAACGACCCCTTGGCCTTTCCGCTGAACGTCAGGGAATCGAGTCCCGCGTCGGTTCCCCAGGTCCCGCCCTTGGCCACCTTGATCTTGGTGGCGGCGTCAGGTGCAGCCCCCGTCGTCCACTCGTAAGTGGGCTTGAACTTCGGCCAGCTGAGGTCGAGGAACGACGGGCAGCTTCCAGCTGCTTTCCCGCCCCCCGGGAGGCGCTTGAGCCCCTTGACCTTGATGGTGGTGGCCTTGGTCTGCGCACCGCCGGTGGGCAGCAACCCTGCCGTGAGCGTGCCGGCACAATCCGACAGTGCCGCCGGTCCCATCTTCACGACCTCTTTCTTGGCCCCGAGAGTGCCCGGGAAGGGCGAGAGGGGTGGGGTAAAGGTGAAGCTCGACGCCAGATTGCAGGTCAGCGTGCCCTTGGCGTCGACACCGCCGCCTGCGGACGCTGGGCCGACCGCCACGACGACAGCGGCGACGGGGATGATGGCGGCGGCAGCCACCCGGGCGAGTTTCCCTGACAGCACCACGGATCCCCCTTTTGGCGGGGACATCCCGGCAACACGTCAGACGAAGATCTCGATGCGGCCGACCCCGGAGGCCTCCGATGTCGCCGCTCAATCCCGCCGCCTGCCCGGGACAACCCCCGCATCGCTCCTTCGTTCGGGCACCGACCGCTCCGGTCGGTGCCGCCGGTATCGTTACATCGCGGCTGAAAGAGAAGCATCGTCAATTCCGACGAATCTGTTTCCATCGGCACGCAGCCCGAAGACCGTCGAGAGTTTCGAGGCGCCATCCCGACCTGGAGGTTGCCGACCCCTGATCTCCAAGTTCGTCCGAGGCCGCTGTTTGTACCACTGAAAGTAGGGAGTTCACCTCCATGCGTCGTCACGTCACCACCGGAGAATAACCTCAGCGAGTGCTACTGATTGTGGCGGCACAACGCTATTCGTGTGAATTTCCGAATGGAGAGGCACAGGGACGATCAACGAGGGGGGCCCCTTGTCACCAGGGCCGGGACGGCACCGATCAAGGCGTCCTGATCACGACGGCACGCCGTGTACGGACCCCGATCTCGGGGCACGGGAGGTGGATGCCACGCCACAGGTCAGCCGAGTGGGCACAGGTCAGCCGAGTGGGCACAGATCAGCCGAGTGGGCACGGGTGCGAGGGGACTGGCGCCCGACGCCGATTCCCATCGCCCGCCCGGCCGTCAAGGATCCACTAATCCCGAAAGAGCTGTTGCTTCGAGCGGAGAACGCCTGGCCGATAGTGGCGCGTTTGTCTGAATGACTGGTCGCTCGGTGCCTGGCTCACCTTCGGCTCCCGCTGGGTCGATTCCTCCTCAGCGTGGTCCCCACGCCCTGGGCCCTGTTGTCTCCGGGCCGTCCGAGCTCGATCGCTCGTCGGCGGAATTCCGGGCGATAGGGTCCGGCACGTGGAGATCCCCTCGGGTAACGGCCTGGGCCCCCTCATGTTTGGTGTTCGTCACACCCGGGGAACGCACGGGCGTCATCTGTCACGTCAGGAGCTGGTCGCCCCGAGGCTGCCCCTGGGTAGGCCCGGGGAGATCATCTAAGGAACGTCGTGATCAACATCGTCACAGTTCATTGGCAGACACCGAAATGGATCGAGGTGCAGCTGAGCTACCTCGAGCGCCACTTGGACGGAGACTTCCGAGTCTTCGCCTCCCTCAACGGGATTACCGATCCCGAGCTGCGAAATCGTTTCTATTACAGCGAGGACCTGGAGGGTAGCCACGAAGAGAAATTGAACGCCTTGGCCGCTGTCGTCATCGAGCGGTCGGACCCGACGGACATCTTGATGTTCATCGACGGAGACGCCTTTCCCGTTCGGAGCCTCGACTCCTGGATGCACGAGACCCTCCGGTCTTATCCTCTGGCGGCGGTCCGGCGGGACGAAAACCTTGGTGACCAACAGCCTCATCCATGCTTTTGCGTGACCACTGTCGGCTTCTGGCGAGAGATCGACGGCGACTGGCGCAGGGGAGGGACCTGGATCAACTCCGTGGGCAAGGAGGTCAGCGATCCGGGTGGCAACCTTCTACACCGACTGAAAGAGCTGAACCATGACTGGTTGCCGCTCGTGCGGACGAACACCAACAATCCTCATCCACTGTGGTTCGCCGTCTACGGACACCTCGTGTACCACCATGGGGCCGGCTTCAGGACGATGTTCAGCCGCACTGACCGTGCTCTTCAACCGCAGTTCGGGAAGGCCTACATAGTCAAGAGGCGGGGGCCGACGGTGGGAGCCCTTCGCTTGGCTGTCCAAGCAGACCCGTCACGGCTGACTCACCTCCGACCGCGCCATCTGGTCGTCCTTGCCCGGGCAATCCAAATGACCATCCTCGAGAGACGCCGGCACTGGTACATGAGGCGCAGATCCCGGTACATCGAGCAGACGCAGGTCGAAGCCGAAGAGATCTTCGCCCGGCTGCAGGTCGACCCGGATTTCTACCTGTGGCTTGACAGTGACGCCGGAGAAGCGGCCTACGACCTCGCCACCTGAGTACAGCCGTTCCGTTCGGACCAGCCGTCTAGGATTCGTCTTCGTCGAAGCTAGACGATCGAGCGCGTCGGGCTGCTGCGTGCGGAGGCAGGAGGTGAGATGACGGGGGGAGTAAACGTCCTGGTGATAGTGCTCGACGCCATGCGTGAAGACTCCGTCGTCCCATCATTCGAAGAACCGGGCCGTTGTTTCAAGGCGGCCACCTGCATCGCCAGCGCGCCCTGGACGCTTCCCTCGTGCACGTCGTTGATTACAGGAATGGATGCCACCCGGCACGGTCATTTCTGGCATACACACGCGTTGGGAGCCAGTGACCTCATCAACGGCATTCCCACCGAGTTCCGGAAGGTGGCATTCGTCAACAACAGCGTTCTGAAACGCAACTCTCAGCTCGATGTCGGCTTCGACCATTGGAGATATCTCGCTGGTCACACGGAACCGTTCGATCGCGGGGCCACCTTGATCCGGAAGGCGCGACGCCGGAAGCCGCTCTTTCTACTCCTCCATTCCAACATTTCCCACGACTACTACTACCCGAAGGCCAGCGAATACTACGACGAGGCGTTCCCGGACGCACCCGGTGGTGCATTCGTGCTGGGTGACGACGTGATCAGATGGAGTGGCACCACGCCCGCCCAGCGCGCCGCCGTGGTGAAGACGTATGAGGCGTCAGCGATCAAGGCGGTCGCGTCCGCCCGTGAGGTGCTCGAGCTGGCTCGAGCCCGGGACGACTTCATCAGTGTCGTCGTCTCAGACCACGGCGAAGGGCTTGAATACGACGAGGCACGGATTCACCACGGTGGTCGTCTCCACGACGATCTGCTCCGGGTCCCCCTGTACTTCGACCTGCCCTCGATGGTTCCGGCGAGTCAAAGCACGGACCTCGCGTCCGCTTTGGCCTCGGTGCCGGTGGCGGTAACAGACGTGCTCCCGACCGCATTCGCACTGGCCGGAATGGATCCTGTCCCTACGGTCGATGGACGGCGAATGGAGTCCGGGTCTTCTGAGCGCACCGTGGTAAGCGAGGAGCGACGGTACCTCTATTTGAGGGATCGATTCCGGTTGAACGTCAAGGGCCGGCACAGATTCATGTCACCCGAGGATCAGGAGGAGAACCGACGCCTTCTCGATCAGCTCGCCGCCGAACCGCTCTTGCGGTCCTACCGGTCGAAGTCGGCCAAGCTCATGGTGACCGGACTCCACTTTCGGCCCAGGACCGGGTCTCCGGCCGAAGCCCGACGAGAAATGATGCGATGGGGCGAGCGCCTGCTGGGGGCCCCCTTGCTGGCACTCCACGGTGATCGCCTGTTCGCATTCGAGTTGTACGACCTGACAGACGATCCGTCCGAACGCCACAACCTGCTCGCCGTCGACGGCGACGGGATGGACCGACTCATGGAGAGCGGGCGAGACATGTCCGTCACGGTTCCCGTTGGCGATGCCAGTGAGGAGCCCGAGGTGCACCTTTCCACCATGCTTGCCGGCGCCGAGCGCATCGCCTCTTTGTGATCGTCGTCGTACCCCTCCAGGAGTGCACAGGAGTATCGTCCACGGCGGTTCCGGTGGGCCACCCTGACGGCGGGTCGAGACCTCGGAGGGCGCGCCACGGTGTAGGTTGACTCGTGGTGTCAGAGCTGCGGCAACGGATAAGGCGCGAGACGCGGTTCTTGCGCAGAGCAGTGCGTCACCCGAGCAAATTCAAGCGCCGCCTGAAACGCGCGGTATCCCCGGAAGTGGCATTTATCGAGCGGAATCACGATCCGGATCGAACGTTGCTGCTGGTGGGCACCGGCCGAAGCGGGACGACGTGGCTGGCGGAGGTCCTCACCGACGCTCTTCATTCTCGGCTGCTGCTCGAACCGCTGCGCAGCAAGTTGGTCCCGATGGCGAGGCCTGTTCGCATCGGCCACTACATCGATCCCTCCGACGACCCCGACCCCGTCGTCGCCGCTGTGCTGGACCGGATCATGACGGGGCGGATACGGGGGAGAGCCATCGACAGGTACAACGCTGTCCGCTTCCCGCGTTGCCGATTGGTAAAGGAGGTACGCGCCACCAACCTGCTGCCGTGGATCGTGGACCGCTATCCCCGGACTCCCGTCGTCTATCTGCTGCGCCACCCCGTGCCGACCGCGTGGTCGGTGGCCAAGCTCGGCCTGCCCGACAATCTCGACCAGTTCCTGGGGCAGGAGTCGCTCATGCATGGCCCGCTGGAACCGTTCCGCTCCTTGATCAGCGAAGCGGCGGTCTCCGACGACCGGTTCCACCGGAGGGTCCTGCGCTGGTGCCTGGAGAACTTCGTGCCGACGCACATGCTCGACCCGGGCCACACTCATGTCATCTTCTATGAACACATGATCGACGATCCGTGGGGCGAGCTCGAACGGCTGCGTTCCTACCTCAACGGGTTCGGGCCCGGCTTGTGGGATCTGGGATCGTTCTCCGAAGCAAGTCTGGGAAGACCGTCCCACACCAACTATCACGGCACGGACGTGGGGTCCGGGCCCGATCGGCTGGAGACGTGGGTTGCCGAGGTGCCGGCCGCCAGCATCGAGAAGGCTCTGGAACTGGTTGGTGCCTTCGGCCTCGGCCGCATCTACTCGGACTCGACTCGGCCCCTGGTCCCACCCGACTCTGTCTTGCAGGGCGATCGAAAGGCCCCCACCCGTCGTTAGCCGGTCGGCCTCAGAGGAGCCCGGCCTCACCATGGTGCAAGCGTGCCTTCCTCGCCGGGCACGGCTCCGACATCCCCCACCCGCACGGTGATTGTCGCTACCGTGAAGGTTCACGAGACCTTTCACGCGGAACCGATCCGAGCGCATGGCGCTGCGGCTGGCTGTATTCGTGGGCGTCGCCGGGGCCGCAGTGGCGCTTTCGGCATCGGCGTTCGCGGTATCCCCACGTCCTCCCAAGATCTCCGCGACCGAGGCCACCTTTGCCATTCCCATGGGGACCACGTCCACGTGGACGCTGAAGCTGTGGTCGCATGGCAATCTCGAGGGCTCTGATTCAGGAACGTCGGGGACGCTGACCGTCGCCGTGCCGACCACCCCCGACTGTCTCTTCCAGGCCGATGTGTCCGTGGCTCCGGTGGGTGGAAAGAGTTCGTACTACTCCGGGGTGAGGGCCACCGTGCCGGGATGTGGACCTCCGCCGACCATCGCCGGGGACATCTACCTCTGTTCGGGGACGGGCGCTCAAACGACGACCGAGATCACCGGTGGGATGTTGGCCGTGACGGGGCCCCGAACCCTGCCTTCCCAGGCCAACCCGCTGTTACCGACGGCGGTGTCGTCCGGTAGCTACACGATGGGGGCCGGCTCACCTTCGGGCTACGTGTTCGTCGTCTGCAACGGTTCCGCCTCGGTGTCGACCACCGGTTTCACGGCAACACAGACCGTCGTCGTCCCCGCCGGGGGAGCCGGTTTCGGCGCCTTCTACGTGGTGAAGGCGGCTCCTGTGGGGTCTCTGAGCGGCGGTTCCGGTCCTCCGCCTCCAAACTCAGGCGGCGGTCCGGCGACCAGTCCCGGGACGCCACACCCTGTGAGCACGGTCACTCACCACAGCCAGCCCGCCGGCGCCACCAAGGTCGGCAGTTCCAGCCTGGCCTTCACGGGCATGAACACCGGCCCCCTTCTGGTCGTCGGGTTCCTGGCACTGATGCTGGGGGGACTGGTCAGCTTGATATCGCGTGCGCGGCGACGGACCGCCTGGGAGGGCGGCGACACCCCAGCGTCCCACCGGTAGACAGCCCGTCGACTTGATCGACCGTCCTCGGGCGCCGCCGTGGGCGGCGCTACTTCGAGCCGTGTATCCCGAGCACCTGGAGGACGAATCCGATCGCCAGCAGGATGCCGGCGACAATCATGGTCCCTCGCTCGACAGCGCGGCTCATCGATCGCAGCCCGAACGTTCCCGCCAGGACGATCGCCACCGCTCCCAGGGCGCAGATGGCGATTCCGATCTCCTGGAGGTGGCGCTTCTGAGTGGCCGTGGAGGCGGCGTGTCCACTGTGGGCATGGTGGGCAGCGGCGTGGGCAGCGACGAGGACATATTCCATCGGGGGAGTATCGCAAATCGCACCGAAACGCGCCAGCACGGTCCGTAGAGCAGTCAGTCCAGCGCTCCCCATGGCCGAAGTGGCCGCCTCTTCGGGCCCGGCTCAGGAACGGATCGAAACGGTAGCGTCATCCCCATGGCGCTCTACGCACTCGGCGATCTGATCCCCACCATCGACGCCGAGGCCTTCGTTCACAGCGACGCCGTGGTCATCGGAGCCGTCACGCTCGGACCCGAGGCCACGGTGTGGCCCGGTGCCGTCCTGCGCGGTGACTACGGCGAGATCTCGGTGGGAGCCCGGACGTCGATCCAGGACGGCACCGTCGTCCACGCCGGCCCGGGCTTTCCCACCCGCGTAGGCGATGGCTGTGTCGTCGGTCACCTCGTCCATCTCGAGGGATGCATCCTCGAAGACGAGTGCTTGGTCGGCTCCGGGGCCGTGGTCCTCCACCATGCAGTGGTCGGTACCGGGGCGACCGTGGGCGCCGGTGCCGTCGTACCGAACCGGGTGAACGTCCCACCCGGTGCCCTCGCCGTCGGCGTCCCCGTCGTCGTGAAGGCCGACCGGTCGAACATCGACGGGATCAGGCTGGCGGCTGCCGAGTATGTGCGCAACGGGCGACGCTACCGGACCGAGCTACGCCGCCTCGACTGAAGGTGGCGCCTCGGCGGGCCCTACGTCGTGGTCGACGGACCTCTACGGAGGATGACCTCCACCGGCGGAGCCGGATATCCCGCTCGCTCGCCCGGTCGCCAGCCCGCCGCCAGCTTCTGTTCGGCCACGCCACCGTCGGCCCAGATGTGACAGGTGTTGCGCGGGAAGAGCGTGGGACGAGCCGACGGCGCCGCGTCGAGATGTTGCCAGTCTCGGTCACGGGCGCGGTTCGATGTCATCGCCTGGATGACCACGGGGCCGACGGTCCGGGCCAGTTGCTCGAGGTGCGTGCACCCACGGGCACCACCGAAGCGCTCCTGCACCGCCCGCGTGTAGCCGCGGCCGATACAGAGCCCGATGAGATCGTCGAAGGCACCGGTGATGGAGGGGCATTCGGCATGGGGGAAGAGCGCCATGGTCGCCTTGGCCTCCGTGATGGAGAGGTCGTCCTTGCGCACCAGCACCTGGAGGTCCATGTCATGGACGTGCTCGACCCGGTCGCTGTCCGCCGCCCACGGTCGCTCGTCGCGCAAGCGCCCCGTCACCGACAAGGAGTCCCCCTCGTCGTACGCCTCGAATTCGATGGTCCGGCGGTGGACGGGCACGCCCGTGCGGACGGCGGGGATCGGCACTGTGGTCATGGCGCCGATCCTGGCACCTCGATGGCACGGAAGTGACTCCGATGACTCCTCTGAGTCTCCACTTGAGGGTGAGGGTCTGCTTCCGCGGATCGGGCCCGTCCTCAGACCCGTACTCCGGCCAATTCGCAGGTCACGGCGCCGTCACCAGCGACCCCGGGGCCACCGTCGCCACCGCCCTCGGCGCTGTTTCCCCGGAGCCGGAGGCCGAACATCATCCGACGCGGATTCCCCCGGGAATACAGGGGAATCCGAGCTGCGACGATGGGGGAGACGGCCCGAGGCGTCGGGACTGCCCGCCACGCCGAGACGTCAGGGTCACATATCCGTAACTACCCGGTTGTGAGCCATTTGGGGGTACGATGAAGCTGCACCTGAGGTGGAGGAGGAACCGAGATGGCCGACCGATCCCTGGCGAACGCGACAGGTCCCGTGTCGAACGCGATCGATCGGATCTCCGATGGATTTCGCGGGCCGCAGGTCTGTTCCCTCGTCGGAATCACCTACCGGCAACTCGACTACTGGGCCCGCACCGGACTTCTGCGCCCCTCCATCGCCGATGCGCGCGGCAGTGGGACGCAACGGCGCTACTCGTACCACGACGTTCTCGAGCTGAAGGTCATCAAGCAACTTCTCGACGCCGGGATCTCGCTCCAACGGGCGCGCCGTGCCGTCGAGTGCATGCGTGAGGGCATCGGGGGTGATCTGGCCGCCACCAACCTGGTGCTGGTGGGGACCGACTCCGTCCTGGCCCACAGCGACGGTGAGGTCGTCGACCTGTTGAAAGGTGGCCAGGGGGTCCTCAACATCGTTCCCCTCTCGGGAGTCGTCGAAGAGCTCAACGCCGACATCTTGCGCATCGAGCACGAGGCGCAGACGCCTCCCATGGCCGGCCCGACGTCGGCCGCGGCGGAGGCGGCGGGCGGCTGACGATGGTGTCTCACCGGGGTTCGGGGACCTCCTGACGATGACCTTCGCACACGAGTCGGAGCGCCATTTCGCCGAGCTTCTCGACTTCTACGGTGTGCGCTGGGAGTACGAACCGGTGGAGTTCGTCCTCGAGTGGCATGACGACCGGAGCCCGGCCGCCGCCTTCCGACCCGACTTCTACCTTCCCGACCACGGATGCTTCATCGAGTTGACCACCCTCTCGCAGAAGCTCGTAACCCGGAAGAACGCCAAAGTGCGCCGGCTGCGGGAACTTCACCCCGGGGTCGAGGTCAAGCTGCTCTACCAACGTGACTATCTGGCCCTCCTGGGCAAGTACGGCTTCTCTCGGCCCTCGTCACCAGCCGCATAGGCTGGCGGTGTGACGCCCCCTACGTCCACGCCCTCGTCCACCGGCGCGCCACCAGCCGGCACCTCGCCCGAGGCCCTGCGCCACTCCCCGCTGGAGGACTGCCACCGCGCCCTGGACGCCAAGCTGGTGGAATTCGGCGGCTGGTTGATGCCGCTGGCCTACGGCACGGGCACGCTGGCCGAGCACCGAGCGTGCCGGAGCCGGGCGGTGGCCTTCGACGTGAGCCACCTGGGGACCGTCAGGGTGGAGGGCCCCGGTGCCGTCGAGGTACTCCAGAGTCAGCTGAGCAACGATCTGCGCAAGATCACCCCCGGGCGGGCCCAGTACACCCACCTGCTCGACCCCGACGACGCCTCGGTCGTCGACGACATCATCGTCTGGTGGATCGCCGACGGCGTCTTCGACGTCATGCCCAACGCCTCGAACACGGGACGGGTGCGTGACGCCCTGGGCGGCCACGACACGACCGCTGGTCGGGCCGTGATCGCCGTGCAGGGACCCGACGCCCGTCGCCGGCTGGCGTCCGTCGTCGCCGAAGCCGCCGGGGTGGCACGCTTCGCCGTGGCCTCGTTCACATGGGCCGGGGCGGCATGCACGGTGGCCGGGACCGGGTACACGGGGGAGGACGGCGTCGAGTGCGCCGTCCCCGCCGAGGTCGCTCCGTCGTTCTGGCGGGCCCTGCTCGACGAGGGCGTCGCGCCGGCCGGGCTCGGAGCACGTGACACCCTGCGTCTCGAAGCCGGGCTCCCCCTGCACGGGCAGGACCTCGGCCCCGGAATCACACCTTTGCAGGCCGGGCTGGGTTGGGTGGTCGGTTGGGACAAGGGGGACTTCCGGGGTCGGGGGCCCCTGGAGCGGGAGCGGGAGAAGGGTCCGGCCCGTCGACTGCGTGGGCTCGTGGCCGACGGCCGCCAACCTCCCCGTCACGACGACGCCGTCCTTCGTGGCGACGGGCGCGTGGGAACCGTGACGAGTGGGAACTTCTCTCCGGTGCTCGAGCGCGGGATCGCCCTGGCCCTGATCGACACCGGCGGAGACGCGGCCGACGTCGTCGACGGTGACGAACTCGTGCTCGACGTGCGCGGACGTCACCTTTCCGCCCGTGTCACCGCTCTGCCTTTCGTCCCGGCCGGGAGCCGGAGGGGTTCCGTCGGGGGAGGAAACTGATGCCGGGGTACTCGCCGCACACCGAGGCCGAAGTAACCGCCATGCTCGGGTTCCTCGGTCTGTCGTCTCTGGAGGACCTCTTCGCCGTCGTTCCCGAGGCCCTGAGGCTGGCGGGCGGCCTCGATCTGCCCGACGGGATGACTGAGCCCGACGCCGTCACCTATCTGGACGACCTGGCCCGGACCAACCGTCCCGCCGGACGGGACCTCGTGTGCTTCGCCGGTGGCGGTGCCTACGACCACGAGGTCCCTCCGGTGACCCGCGCCCTCGCCTCGCGTTCGGAGTTCGTCACCTCGTACACGCCCTACCAACCCGAGGTGGCCCAGGGCGTGCTCCAGGCCGTCTTCGAATTCCAGACCCTGATCGCCCGATTGACGGGCATGGAGGTGGCCAACGCCTCGCTCTACGACGGTGCCGCCGCCACCGTGGAGGCCGTGAACCTCGGAGTGGCCGCCTCGGGCCGGAACGTGGTGTGGGTGTCACGCGGTCTCAATCCGACCTGGCGCCAGGTACTGGCCACCTTCAGCGCCGGGACCGGGCACCGACTGGTCGATCTGCCACTCGTCGACGGGGTCACCGGTTGGGACGCCGTCGAGACCTCCGGTGACGACCGCCCCGGGGTCGTGTTGGTCGCCTACCCCAACTACCTGGGCTGCCTCGAGGACCTGGGAGCAGCGCGGGCCCTGTGCGACCGGACCGGAGCCATGCTGGTCGTGGCCTTCGACCCGATCGCCGCCGGGGTCCTGCGATCGCCCGCCCACTGGGGCGCAGACGTGGTGGTGGGGGAGGGCCAGGCCATCGGGATGCCCCTCAGCTTCGGAGGGCCGTACCTGGGTCTCTTCGCCTGCGGTCTGGCCCAGGTCCGGCGCCTTCCGGGCCGACTGGTGGGGGAGACGGTCGACGCCGAGGGTCGACGGGCCTATGTCTCGACGTTGCGCGCCCGCGAACAGGACATCCGACGCGAGAAGGCCACGTCCAACGTGTGCACCAACCAGACCCTCATGGCCGTGACGGCGGCCATTCAGTTGGGCTGGCTGGGGACGTCCGGTCTGGCCGAAGTGGCGCTGCGATCGGCTCGGGCCACGAACTACTGCCGGACGAAGCTCCTCGGTGTGCCCGGTGTCGGGCCACTGGTGACCGCGCCCGTGCTGCGGGAGTTCGCCGTCCGCCTGCCCCTGTCGGCCCCGGTGGTCGTCGAACGACTGATCGACGAGGGTTTCCTGGCCGGGATCGCCCTCGACGCCGGATATACCTCCGGTGCCGACGACGGGCTCCTGGTGGCCGTGACCGAGCGTCGGACCCGAGCCGAGATCGACGCCTTCGTGGACGCCGTGGCCAAGGCGGTGCGGTGATGGCGAGGCCCGGCACCGAGGACGGCGTCACCGACGTGACCCCTCTACCGGCGGCCGGTGGTCGAGCGTCGAGCGCGCCCCTTCTCGGGCGGGACACCGAACCGACCCTGTTCGAGCTCTCGCAGCCGGGCCGCCGGTCGTGGCAGCTCCGGACGACGGCCATACCCGAGACGCCGCTCGAGGAGCTCGTCCCCGAGGCCCACCGACGGACCGCCCCACCGGAATTGGCCGAGGTGTCGGAACGAGACCTGGTGGGTCATTTCACCCGGCTCAGCCACCGGCAGTTCTCCGTCGATCTGGGTGCCTACCCGCTCGGGTCCTGCACCATGAAGTACAACCCCAAGGTCTGCGACGCCGTCGCCGCGTTACCGGGCCTGGCCGACGTCCACCCCGCCGCGCCGGCGTCGTGCACCCAGGGCTGGCTGCAGCTGCTCGTCGAGCTCGAGAGTCAGCTGTGCGAGATCACGGGCATGGCGGCGGCCACGCTGCAACCGGCGGCCGGGGCGGCGGGCGAGCTCACCGGGCTCCTTCTGATGCGCGCCTGGCACGACGCCCACGGCCAGGAGCGGCACAAGGTCATCATCCCCGACTCGGCCCACGGGACCAATCCGGCGTCGGTCACGTTGGGCGGCTACGAGGTGGTCACGGTGCCGAGCGACGCCCGGGGCTGCGTCGATCTGGCCGCCCTGCGGGCCGTGCTCGACGACGACGTGGCCGGGATCATGCTCACCAATCCCAACACGCTCGGTCTGTTCGAAGAGGACATCGTGGCCATCGCCGGGGCGGTGCACGAAGTGGGCGGCCTTCTCTACTACGACGGGGCCAACCTGAACGCTATCGTCGGGGTGGTGCGGCCCGGAGACATGGGCTTCGACATCGTCCACCTAAATCTGCACAAGACCTTTGCCACCCCACACGGCGGTGGCGGTCCCGGGGCCGGCCCGGTGGCCGTGTCCGAGCGCCTGGTGGCGTATCTGCCCGGTCCGCGCCCTGTCCTTGTGCGTGACGGAGCCGGTCCCCGCTACGGGTGGACGACGACAGCGGAGTCGATCGGTCGGGTGCATTCCTGGCACGGGAACGCCCTCGTCCTCGCCCGCGCTCTCACATACCTGCTCGTGCACGGCGGGGACGGGCTGCGCACGGTGGCCCAGCTGGCCGTCCTAAACGCCAATTGGCTCCGGACCCGGCTGTCGGGGACCTTCGACGTCCCCTATGACCGGCCCTGCATGCACGAGTGTGTCCTGTCGGCTTCGACACTCAGGAAGAAGAGCGGGGTCCGGGCCCTCGACGTGGCCAAGCGGCTCCTCGAGGAGGGCTTTCACTCACCGACCGTCTACTTCCCGCTCATCGTGGACGAGGCGTTGATGCTCGAGCCCACCGAGACCGAGAGCCTGCAGACCCTCGAGGCTCTGGCCGGCGCTTTCGAGCGGATCGCCGCCGACGCCCTTCGACCGGGCGGGGCGGAGTACGCGTCGGGGGCCCCTCATGCCACACCGGTGCGTCGCGTCGACGAGGCGCGCGCCGCCCGGACCCTCGTCCCCACCTTCGACGCCCGGCGCTGACGCCGGCCGGGATGGCCACCACGTGCCGGCGCCGATGGTCGAGCGACGAGGCCAGCACGCTGGCCTCGTCACCCACCACGACGTCCCTCAGGACGGTGTCGTCCCGGCGGCCTTGTCCTTCTTGGCCTCGCGCTCGGCAGCATGGTCGGTGATGGCCTGCATGATGGCACCACCGACGGCGCCGATGAACTCGGGTCTGTTCTCCGCCGCCCAGTCGCGCGAGCCGACCAGCGACGGCAGGGATCCCTGGAAGTGGGGGATGACCTCCCGGGCGAAGAGCTCGTACGAGTGCAGGGTGGTGGCCCGGTCGGCCCATTCGTGGGCCATGAGGAGAAATGTGCCGAAGCCGCCGGACTGGTCGATCAGCCGTTCGATCTGAGCCACCGCCATCGCCGGCGTCCCCACCACGGCGAAGCCCGTCTCCATCAGCGCGTCGACCAGCTTGTCGGGATCGAGGGTGGCGGGGGCCAGCGGGAGAGCGGCCACCCGCTCGAAGTAGTCGACCCATTTGGCCAGTCCGAAAGCCACGTCCTTCCGGGCCTGCTCCTCGGTCTCGGCGATGTGCATGGGGCCGACCAGCCGCCAGCGTGCCCGGTCGACCGTGGTGCCGAATTCGGCGGCCCGTTCCTCCATGGTCACCCAGTGCGACCCCAGGATGTCGAAGCCGCCGGCGGTGGTGGCCCCGATCGACAGCAGCGACAGACCGAACCGGCCCGCCGCCCGCGGGCCGGCGGGGGAGACCTGGGCCGCCACGGCCACCTCGAAACGGGGGTGCGTATAGGGCCGCAGCTGGAGCCGCGCGTCGCGCAGGGTGAACCAGCCCGCTTCCCGGGTCACCAGCTCGGAGCCGTCGAGGAGCGCCAGGATGGCCTCCAGGGACTCCTCCATCCGGTCGCGCTGGACGGCGGGGTCGATGCCCATCATGAAGGCGTCGGAGGGTAGCGCCCCGGGTCCGACACCGAACATCACCCGGCCCCGCGTGATGTGGTCGAGCAGGACCATGCGGTCGGCCAGGATCAGGGGTTGGTGGTAGGGCAGTGAGCTCACCCCGGTGCCCAGGCGGATGTTCTTGGTGCGCTGCGACAGCACGGCGATGACCACCTCGGGCGAGGCGATGATCTCGTAGCCGGCGGAATGGTGCTCGCCGATCCAGGCCTCGTCGAAGCCCAGCTCGTCGAGGCGCACCACGAGTTCGAGGTCGCGCTCGATGGCCAATGTCGGGTTCTGTCCGACGGGGTGGAAAGGGGCGATGAAGGCGCCGAAGGTAAGGGGCCGGTGCACGGTGGGGTCCTCTCGGTTGGATGCCGGCGACACGCGGCCGACGGTCGTCTCAGTCGAGCAGGTCGGGCTGCTCCCGGACAATGCGCTCGTAGAGCGGTTGGAAGTTGAGCCAGCCGATGTAGTGACTACCGACCTGGGTGGCGGTGAGAGCCGCCATCTCCTTGTCGATGAAGACCGGGGTGCCGGCCGCCTCGGCCATCAGCTGGGCCTGGCAGGAGCGCTCCATGGTGATAAACCACCAGACCGCCTCGTCGACGGTGTGGCCCACGGTCAGCAGCCCGTGATTGCGGAGGATGACCGCCTTGTAGGCCCCCAGGGCGGCGCCGATGCGCTTTCCTTCCTCGGTGTCGACGACCACGCCGGTGTAGTCGTCGAAGAGACCGTGGTCCTCGTAGAAGGCGCAGACGTCCTGGGTCAGGGGGTCGAGGGTCCGGCCCAGGGTGGACCAGGACTTTCCGTAGACGGAGTGCGAATGGGCGGCGGCCACCACGTCAGGGCGAGCGGCGTGGACCTGGGAGTGGATGGCGAAGGCGGCCACGTTCACGGGGCGCTCACCCTCGACCACGTCCCCGTGGGAATTGACGCAGATCAGATCCGACACCGAGACGTGACCGAAGTGGACGGCGAAGGGGTTGACCCAGAAGAGCTCCGGGTCCGCCGGGTCGCGGGCCGTGATGTGGCCGGCGATGCCCTCGTCGAAGCCGAACTTCGAGAAGAGCCGGAAACCGGCGGCCAGCCTCTCCTTGCGGTGCCGGCGCTCCTCCTCGACGGTGGCGAAGGTGGGGGGCATGGGGACCCGCTTGGCGAGTTCCTCCACAGTGATCGACATGGCCGCCTCCTCGGGCACCGACGACGCGTCGGTCAGGCGGGTCCAAGTCTACGGCCAGACCCCCGGATCCGGTCGGGCGTCGGCCGGGGGGTTCCCCCTTCGGTAGATCAGAGAAGGTATATTCCATCTTTGATATGGCCAGGCTGAGTCGGGGAGCGGAGGCTTTCGCCCGCTACGAGAGGGCGCGGACCGCCATCATGGTGGGCAGCGCCGTCCGGGCCGCCCGCCGACGCCGCGGAATGAGCCAGGCCGAGCTGGCCCGCCGGGCCAAGACGAGCCAACCGTCCATCGCCCGGCTGGAGAAGGGCCAGGTGTCGCCCACGGTGATCAGCCTCGACCGCATAGCCCGGGCCCTCGGGGCCGAGCTCGTCATCGACTTCGAGCCCTTGCCCGGCGATCACACCCCGTCGGCGACCGCCCGGGGCCGTTCGGCCTGATCCCGGCGGACCCTGCTGAACGAGGCATTAGCGTGGCCTCGATGAAACGTCTCCTCCCGTTCTGTCTCGCAACGCTCGTCCTCCTCCTCGCCGCCTGTGGGGGAGGGGGGGCGTCGACCGGCTCCCTGGCCGACAAGACGCCGAAGCAGGTGCTGGCGGGCGCCCTGGCCGCTGCCCGGAAGTCGGGATCCGTCCACTTCGCCCTGCTGGGCCGGGAGTCGGGGAAGACGGAGTCGATCGAAGGCGACGCCTCGGCCACCGACGGCCGCGAGATCATCACCGCCGGGTCCCTGACCATCGAAGCCGAGGTGGTTGGATCGGGCGTCTATGTCCAGGGTAACGCCGGAGGTCTCGAGGACCAGATGGGCCTGTCGGCGGCCACGGCCGCCACCTACGCCGGGAAGTGGATCTCCCTCGTCGCCACCGACGCGCCGTACTCGGCCATCGCCAAGTCCGTGCGGCTGGCCGGGACCTTGAGCGACCTCGAGCCGACGGGCCACCTGACGCTCACGGCGGCCACCACCCGGGCCTCCCACTCCGTCGTCGGGGTCAAAGGTGGCCTTCCCCCGGGCGCCGCCTCGGGGACGACGGGATCGGCGGTTCTCTACGTCTCGACGGCCGGTCCCTCGGTCCCGATCGTCTTCGATGTCGAGCAGGAGACGAGCGGGACCAAGGAGAGCGATGTCGGGACGTTCAGCGACTGGGGCAAGCCTCTGCACCTGGTCGCCCCGACGACCACCGTGCCCTTCGCCTCGCTCCCCACGAGCTGACGACCGCCCCCGGGCGCCACGGCCGCGGGGAGGGGGGCCTGTTCGCCGCGGTGGTCGCCCGGATCACGACCTGAGGTAACTTTACATAAGATACATTATCGGCCGTTGGCCCCGTGCCTGGGCATGGCGGACTCATAGGGTGTGCCTATGGGCTGGCTGGTGGGCGGCATTCTCCAAAGGAGATGGCTGACGCTGGCGGGCGTGGTCCTGATCGTGGGTTCTGCCTTCCTGCCGCACCGTTCCGCGTGGGCGCTGGTGGTCGGTGCTTTCGGGATCGGCCTGATCCTGGCCCAGATCCCTCTGGCCGTCCGGTCCGAGCGGCGCAAACGGCAACCGACCCCGCCGCTGCCGGATTCTCGCTGACCCCGGCCCGCCACCGTTTCCTTGGGCGAGGCACCGGGTCGCCCCGAGTTCGAGCGCCGGCGGCCCGAGGGCGGCTCAGGTCTGCGATTTCACGTCGGCCGTCTCCGCCGCACCCTCGTCGAGGCCTTTCTTGAACTCCCGCCGGGCCGAGCCCAGGGAATGGGCCAGCTTGGGGATCTGGCTCCCTCCGAAGAGAACGGCCACCACGACGACCAGCACGATGACACCGTCCATACCGAATATCTCCGCCAGCATGGCGACCTGCTTTCCTCTGACTGTTCGGCCAGTTATGCGTGTGCCTGTTATGCGGCCAGTTCGGCCACGGAGTTCTCGACCAGATGCATACCCTCGAGGCCCGGCAGGCGGTCGATGTGCCTGTCGATGCGCCGGGCGGTGGCCCGGCCCGTGTCGTCGGAGAAGAGATGTCCGACGAGGAATCGGATCTCGTCGACGGGCATGACGCCTGACCCCACGGGGGCCCAGAAGCGACGCAGAGCCGTACGGGTGAGACGTTGCGCCGCCCGGCTCTCGCCCAGGCCACGTTTGGCCTGGGCGCAGTAGAAATCGATGTGCCGGCCCTCCTGGCGCATGATCCGGCGGAGGAGCTCCCCCAGCACCGGATGGTCGGCCTTGGCCGCCAGACGGGCGTAACCCGCCTGCGTCGACCACTCGTTCACCGCTCCCCAGGCCATGTGCAGCGTGACCAGATGGCGGGTGAGGGCGGAGGTGAGGTTGAACACCATGGGACGGAGGGCGTCACGCTTGGGCAGCCGGCGACGCATCTCCGACAGGCGCCCACGACCGGCGGTCTCGCCGTGGGCGTCGAGAACCTGGGCGATGGCGTCTCCGTGCCAGAGCTCCTCGTAGCTCCAGCACGTCAGGAAGGCCGTCAGCTCCGGATCGCGATGGGCACGCGTCACGAGCATGTCGCGCAGGTAGCACGCCGTGTGACCCTCCACGTCGTGCATGTACCGCAGGCATCGCAGGGAGTCGGGGTCGAGTGGCTGAACGGTGAACGCACCCAGATCGAGGTCCTCGATCTGAAGTCGTGCCGAGCGACGGACGAGGGTGTCGGTATCGATGCTCACGTCAGTTCGCCGGAACAGATGAGAGGGTGGATGTGTCGACCAGCGGAGGGTACCCAAATGCCCCGTGGCCAACTCGGATGAACGGCCATCTGCGATGTGCCCACGGGCGGTCTTCGGTGCGCCCCGGGTGCCTGGATGACGCCGGTTGACGGCCAGGGCACGACCCGGCCACCCCCGGGGCCGAGCCCGAAGCGACGCCGAGGGACGGTTACCGTGGCCCATGGTCCATCGAAGGGTCGGCCGCCGCCGCGCCGCACCGCCGGGGGCCGACTCATCCGGCATCGGCCCCGGCGCCGGAGACCACCGTCATGGTTGACTTCCAGAACGCCAGTGACGCCGCCATCGTGGTGGGCATCGCCCGCTGTCAGGAGCCGGCGCTGGCCGAGGCCTACCGCCGCCACGGCGGCTCGGTGCATACGCTGGCCCGCAGGGTGCTGCGCTCCCCCACGCTGGCCGACGAGGTCACCCAGGAGGTCTTCGTCGAGCTGTGGCGCGCCCCCGAGCGCTTCGATCCGGGCCGGGGGGCGTTGCGCACCTTCCTGATGACCAAAGCCCACAGCCGGGCCGTCGACCTCCTGCGCTCGGAGTCGGCCCGACGGGTACGCGAGGAGCGGACGGTGCGCGAGACGGCGGCCGCCGGGTATGACATAGAGCACCACGCCTGGGACCTGGCCGTCGCCGATCGGGTCAAGGAGGCGGTGGGTACCCTGCCGGCCGACGAACGCACGGCCATCGAGATGGCGTACTTCGGTGGGCACACCTACCGGGAGGTGGCGTCCTTGCTGGGCGAACCCGAGGGAACCGTGAAGAGCAGGATACGAAGCGGACTACGGAGGCTGCGCACCCTGATGGTCCAGCACGGTGTGGAGACGGCATGGAACGAACCATGAACCACGACGACGTGGCCGAGCTTCTCGGCGCCTACGCCCTCGACGCCGTGGACCCCGACGAGGCGACGTCGATCCAGGCCCACATCGACGAGTGCCCGCGCTGCGCGGCGGAGCTGGCCCAGCTCCACGAGGTGGCCGCCCTGCTGGCCAACACCGGCAGTGACGCCTCGGTCGAGCTGTGGGACAAGATCGCCGCCCGTCTCGACCCACCCGGTGACCCGCCCCCCACCGCCACCGTCCTCGACGCCGCCCTGGCCGACGCCCTCCCCCGGCGGCTGTCGCAGAGGCACCGGCGCGTCCGGTGGTCGGCCTCGGCCGCTGTCGGTGCCGTGGCCGCCGCCGTCATCGTCCTGCTGGCCCTCCAGGTCGGTCATCTCGACAACCGGGTGGGCCAGCTCGACCAACACGGCTTGTCACAGGCCGTGCAGGCGGCCCTTCAGGATCCCCGGGCCCGCCGGGTGGCGCTGACGAGCACGTCGCCCCGGAGGGCCACCGTGGCCGACATCGTCGTCCTGCCGTCGGGATCTGGCTATCTCTTCGACAACCGGCTGCGCCGCCTGGCGCCGGACCGGACCTACCAGCTGTGGGGTCTGGAGCACGGTCGGGCCATCTCGCTCGGGCTCCTCGGAAACCACGCCGCCGAGGTGCCCTTCACCGAGGGGACCGGCACCGCCATCACCGCCTACGCCGTCACGGCCGAACAGGCCGGCGGGGCCGTGGCGCCTACGCGCCCCCCGTGGCCGAGAGCGCACCGCTGCAGACCTGATCAGGAGGGCGGCGAGCCCAGGTACCGCCCGAACCAGTCGAGGGTGCGCTCCCACCCGTCGTGGGCCGCCTCCTCGTGGTACGAGTCGGGTCGTGCGTCACAGTGGAACCCGTGACCGGCACCGGCGTAGCGGACGATCTCGGTCGGCACCGGCGCCGTGGCCGACGCTGCCCGCAGTGCCTCCACCTGCTCGACGGGGATGCCCTGATCGGCGTCTCCGAACAGACCGAGCCACGGCGTCCGGAGCCCAGGGGCCATCTCCACCAGGGGCGGCATCCCGAAGCGCCCCTCCCCCACTCCCCCGCCGTAGAAGGTGACCGCCGCACCCAGGGCACGGCGGGCGGCGGCCAGGAAGGTCACCGAGCCACCCATGCAGAAGCCGACCACCCCCACCCGGGAGGCGGCGAAGCCGGCGTCGGCCAGGTAGGCCAGGGTGGCATCGAGGTCCTCGAGCAGCCCGGTCTCGGTCAGCGCCTGCATCAGCGGCATGATCTTCTCGAAATTGCCGTAGTCGAGCTCGGGATCCCCGCTGCGGTGGAAGAGATGCGGTGCCACGGCGCGGTACCCGGCGTGGGCGAACCGACGGGTCACGTCCTCGATGTGGTCGTTGACCCCGAACGCCTCCTGCAGGACGATCACGGCGCCCGGCGGGGCACCTTGGGGTTCGACGTCGTACAGCCCCATGTCGCCGCCACCCGTCGTCACACTGACCGTCGTCGCCATCGATCCTCCTCGCCGTGCGCCTGTCTGGTCGCGCTATCGCCCCAATCCTGGCCCACGGCGGCGGCGGGCGTCGTTCAGGAGCGCAGACCATCTGGCGGGGAGCCGTTAGCCTGCGCGTCCATGGCCACCGCCGTGTTCTTCCACGCCCACCCCGACGACGAGGCCATCGCCACCGCCGGCACCATGGCCCGGCTGGCCGCCGACGGGCACCGGGTCGTCCTCGTCACGGCGACACGCGGCGAGCTCGGAGAGGTCCCCGACGGGTTCCTTCACCCCGGCGAGACCTTGGCCGACCGACGCGCTCTCGAGCTCGACGCCGCCTGCACCATCCTCGGGGTGGCCCGCCACGAGTACCTGGGCTACGGCGATTCGGGGATGGAGGGCGAGGACAGCAACAACGATCCCGGGTGCTTCTGGCAGGCCGACGTCGGCGAGGCGGCCACGCGTCTGGCCGCCATCCTCCGGGCCGAGAAGGCCGACGTCCTGACCGCCTACGACGAACACGGGAACTACGGCCACCCCGACCACGTCCAGGTCCACCGGGTCGGATTGCGGGCCGGTGAGATGGCCGGGGTCCCCCGTGTCTTCATGGCCACCGTCAACCGCGACTACCTGACCGGCTTGCTGGCCACGGCCGACGGCGCTGCCCTGGCCGGCGAACGTGAAGGGCCCTCCATCGACAATCTGGGCGTGACCGAGGAGCGCATCACCACGGCGGTGGACGTGAACGCCTTTCTCGACCAGAAGCGCCGGGCCATGGAGGCGCACGCCAGTCAGATCTCCGAGACGTCGTTCTTCCTGTCCATGCCGGCCGAGGCCTTCGCCGCCGTCTGGGGGCTCGAGTGGTACATCCGGGTCGGAGCCGAGGCCACGCGCCCCTTCGAGGGCTCCCTCCTGGCCGAACAGGGGCGCTGAGCGTGGACCACGACGACGATCGCAACGCTCCCGTCGTCGTCGCCGGGGAGATCGAGACGTCGCTGGCCTTTCTCGGCTATCTCCGCCAGGGGGTGTCCCGCAAGCTCGACGGCCTCACCGATGACCAGGTCCGGGTGACCCTGGTGCCGTCGGGAACGAGTCTTCTGGGGTTGGTCAAGCATCTGACCTCGGTGGAGGCGTACTGGATGCAGCGGCGCTTCGCCGGACTCGACGTGGCTCTCGTCGCCGACAGCTTCTCGGTCACCGCCGATGACACCGTCACCTCGGTCCGAGACGCCTACGACGGGGCCGCCCGGCGGACCGACGCCATCGCCCTGGCCGCCGGCGATCCCGAACGACCGCTGGCCCGCAGCACCCACGGGTTGACGTTGCGCTGGGCCCTGGCCCACGTCACCGAAGAGACGGCACGCCACGCCGGGCACGCCGACATCCTGCGCGAGCTGATCGACGGCGCCACCGGACGGTGAGAGGCGCCGGTGTCAGCCGGCCGGCGCCTGCCCCAGGGTGACCGAGATCGTCTTCTTGCTCTGCCCCCGCCACAGCCCGATCGAGGCCGTGCTCCCCACGGCAGAGGATTGGACGTCGGTGGTGAGGTCCAGAGCCGAGTTCACCGCCTTGCCGTTGTACGAGACGATCACGTCGCCCTGTTCGATGCCGGCGTTGTCAGCCGGTGACCCCTGCTCCACCGAGACCACGACGGCGCCGGACGACGGGACGAAGCCGTAGGCCTGCTGGATCTGGCTCGTCTCGTCCTCCACCTCCACTCCGATGTACGCCTTGGAGGCGTGGGTGGTCCCACCCTGGCGCAGCTGCGACAGCAGTCCCTGGATGGTCGAGGCGGGAATGGCGAAACCGATGTTCTGCGCCGGGGCGTTGCCCTCGCTCGACGCCGCCACCGCCGTGTTCATGCCGATCACCTGGCCGGCGGAGTCGACCAGGGCGCCGCCCGAGTTGCCCGAATTGATGGCGGCATCGGTCTGGATGATGTCGGTGAGGGTCTCCGTCGTCCCCCCGCTGCTGTCGCCGGCCTCGACGGTGCGACCGGTGGCCGAGACGATCCCCGACGTGACGGTGGGCGTCCCCGCCGAGAGGCCCAGGGCGTTGCCCACGGCGATGACGGCGTCGCCCACTTCGAGCTGGCGGGAGTCCCCGAAGGTGATGGCCTGAAGGTTCGGCGGCGGCGAGTCGATCTTGAGCAGGGCCACGTCGCTGCTCGGGTCGGCACCGACCAGCGTCGTCGGGAGGGCCTTGGTCTGACCGTAGAGGGTGACCGTGATGGTGGTGGCGCCGGAGATGACGTGATTGTTGGTGATGATCTCGCCGTCGGTGGAGATGATCATTCCCGTTCCCTGATCCTCCTGGGTGCCGGCCGGCGCCGGGCCGAAGAGACCTTCGGCACCGCTCGAGGCCGGACCCTTGGCGTCGATGGACACCACTTCGGGGAGGATCTGCTTCACGATCATGGGGATCGAGGCGTTGCCGGCCAGCGCCGGACCGGGACTGGCCGAGCCCACCCTGATGGAGCTGTTGCCGACCGTGGAGCCACCCGTTCCGACCGCCTCGGCGATCCCGGCCCCGACGGCCCCGCCCACCAGTGCCGCCACCACGGCGACCACCAGCCAGCGGGGCGACGTCCGTCCCGCCGGAGGCGGAGGCGGCGGGACCAACGCCGCCGGGGGCCAGGTGGTGGGCGGTGGCCCGCCGTAGGGGGGGACCCCGCCGCCGGGGGCGGTCGGGGGCCATCCCGACCCGGTCGGCGGGGTGGGGCCGGACGGCCAGCCCGAGGGTCCGGTCGTCGGTGCCGATGGTTCGGCCGGCGGGACCGACGGCGGTGGCACCGAGGGCGGGGGCGTCTCGGCCGGGGCCGGGAGCGAGGGATCGTGGCCCCCCAGGGACGGCGGAGGTGACGGAGTCCCGGGCTCGGTGCTCGCTGGCTCCTGGTGCTCGTCATCCACCGTCGATACTCCTGTCGTCGGGCCGAAGAGGGGGCATTCTCGATTCGACCTGCCTGCGCAGGCAATTGCCAGACTAGAGAGGCGGGCCGCGCCGTTGGCGCGCAGAGGTCGAATTCACAGGACCTCCACAGCCTTCCGGGCCTGGTCACCGACGCCTGACCGGGAACTCGGCAGTCACTTTGTTCTCAAACAGCCACTGTCGGCGGTAGCGTGGTCGCTCGGATGTCCCGCCGGATCGATATCGAGCTGACCAGCCGTCGCGACGACGGATCGTGGACCTGGCGCGCCCCGGGGGCCCGGCAGCCCCGGGGCTCGCTCGACGGCGGTCTTGTCCCCGCCCTGGCCAAGGTCGGCGACGTCCTGCGGGCGGAGGCCGACTTCGAGCTCGAAGGGATCACGGTGACCGCCGTCCACGCCCCCCGGGCCGAGGAGAGCAACGGCGGCGGCAAGCAACGGATCGAAGTGGTCGGATCGGGCCGGGACAAGGTCGACGGCGTATCGATCTCGCTCGTCCCCGGAAGCCGGCGCGACCGGGACGACGGGGACCGCGACCGACGGCCACGACGTTCCTCACCCGATCGGGGGGCGGACCGGAGCGGTCCCAGCCGACCGGCGGCGGCCCGTGCCGGCGGCGGGCGCGACGAGAGATCGGCTGGCGCCGACGGCGCCGGCCGACCCCGATCGCCGGAGCGCACGCGCCCGAGTCGGGGTCCGGGTACCGGACGTCCCGAGCGCGATGGCGATCAGGCCCGGCGTCCCGGAGCCGCCCGGGCCGGGAGCGACAGACCGCAGCGCGATCGCGACGACCGCCCGCAGCGGCGCGAGCGTCCCCGCCGGGCCGAGCCGGTGGCCACCCACCGCAACGCCGCCCTGGCGGCGTTGAGCCCGGAACAGATCCCCGTGGCCGAGCAATTGCTGCGCGGCGGGATCCCCGCCGTCCGCCAGGCCATCGACGAGCAGAACGCGCGGGCGCGTTCCGAGGGCCGGGCCGAGGTGTCGCCCCAACCGCTTCTCACCATGGCCGAAGAACTGCAGCCCCGGATGAGCCTGGCCGCCTGGAAGGACCGGGCCGTGGCCCTGCGGGCCGCCGGGCGAGATGCTCCGCTGCGCGAGATGCGCTCGGTGGTGGCCGGCGCCTCCACCGTCAGCCTCGACGAGGAGGCCCGCGAGCTGGTCGGCGCGCTACGCGAGGCTCTGGACTCGAGGGTGACCGCTCTGCGCGAGGCGTGGCTCGGTCGTATCGTCACCGCTCTCGACGACTCCCGCGTGTCCGACGCCCTCCGGGTGGCGTCCCGCCCCCCCGAGCCCACCGCCCGGGTGCCGGCCGACCTGGCCGTCCGCCTGGCCGAGACGGCCGGCACCACCATGGCCCCGACGGTGGACGAGGCCGCCTGGATCGATCTCCTCGATGCGGTGGTCAAGTCCCCCGTCCGCCGCACCGTGAAGCCGGCCGGCCTGCCGCCCGACCCCACCCCCGAGCTCCTCACGGCGGCGCGCCATGCGGCGGGACTCGTTCCCGAGCTGGCCCGACTGCTCGGCCTCCCCATCCCCCCACCCCCCGGACCCCGTCGGGCCGGAGCCGTCGCCGCCAGGCGGAGCTGAGTCGACCGGGCCCGGCCTCGGGCTCAGGCGAGCACGCCGTGCTCGAGGAGGAAGTCCTCGAGTCCTTCGACCAGATCCAGGGTGGCCATCTCGGACCGCGCCACCCAGGCGGCCGCCGCCGCGTCACCACCGGCCGTCGGCGTCGTGTTCCCGGTGACGGTGACGGCGAAGTCGAGAATCACGAAGTGGTGACCACTCCCCCGTCGCTCCGTCCACCCCACCAGCGGTCCGCACCGGACCTCCAGCGCCGTCTCCTCGCGCAGCTCGCGCTCGACGGCGGCCGTGACGGACTCGCCCGCTTCGACGCGACCTCCCGGAACCGTCCAACACCCCACCGCCGGGGGGTTGGCCCGCTGCACCATCAGCAGAGCGCCGTCCACCACGGCGATCCCTCCGACGGCCACCACCGGCGGGGGCGGCGCCGGACCACCGGTCCCCGCTCTCACGGGAGGGTGCGGTGCATGGTGAGGAGACGGGCCTTGAACCCCGCCCCCTCCAGGAAGTTCTTCGTGGCCCGGTCCCCGGGGAGGGCGGTGACGTCCACGCCGCGACACCCCGATGAGGCGAACCAGGCCACGAGGTCGTCCAGCAGGGCACGGCCCACGCCCACACCGCGGGCCTCGGGCTCCACGTAGAAGGCGTCGACGATCCCGAGCGAGGACTCGCCCACGGGGTCGACCCGGCCCAGAGCCAGTCCCACCACCGCCCCGTCGACGGTTCCGACCACGACCCGGCGGCGGGCGTCGGCCAGCAGGCGGTCCAGTCCGCCCGGGCGCAACAAGGCCTTCGCCACCAGTCCCGTCTCGCGTCGGGTGAAGAGGGCGCCACCGCGCACCTCCTGAAGGGAGTTGATGGCCTCTCGGCACAGCTCGCCGCAGCGTTCGCCGTCGGCGCCACGCGCCACTCTGGCTGCTTCCACGACCGTGCCGCCCGGCCCCGCTGCGATCGCCGCCGCTACTCTGCGTCGACGCCGGCCAGCAGCTGCTCGACCCGGTTGAGGATCGTCCGGCGGTGCCGGTGCGACTGCTCGTGGGCGCGGACGTCGATGAGCTCCGCCTGCGACAGACCGGCCAGTCGCTGGACGACCTGCGACGCCGACAGGCTGTCGTAGCCGGGGATGGCCAGGAGCCGGACCGAACCGTTCCCGTTGGCACCGGCACCGGCTCCCGGCCCGTCCGACTCGACGTCTGCCGCCACGGGCGACGGGGCCGGTTGGCGGGTCACGTCGGGCTCCGGCGGCACCGCATCGGAGACGGTGGGCGGCTTCGGCGGCCTCTGGCTCGTCATCTGGCTCAGCTGACGGCGACCCATCTGGAAGGCGACCTGTCCGACCAGTCGCGCCGTGCGCACCTGACCCTCGAGATGGTTCCGGCCCTTGTCCACCAGTTTGGGGAACTCCTCGGCCGCCGTCAGGGCCAATCCGGCCGGCCCGAACACGATCAGGTCCAGGAGGCGATCGGCTGGTGACCTCTGCTCATCCACTCCCGGGCCTCCTCACGTCCGCGGCCGACACCCTCACACGCAATCCCGGCACAGCCCCTTGTCGCGGTCGGCCAGTTGGCTGGCGTTCTTGACCAGGAAGCACGAGCTGCAGACGAACTCGTCGGGCTGCTTGGGGAGGACGCGTTCGGAGATCTCGGACCGGTCGTCGGGCTCGGCCACCTCCTCGTCCTCGACCTCCTCCTCCTCGACGACGAGACGCTCCTTCAGGATCTCGTCCAGGCTGGCCTCGACGTCCTCGTCGTCGACCTCCTCCTCGTCCTCCTCGGCCTCCTCGGCGGTGGCCGGGGCCGCCGCCGGGGCTACGACCTTGGCCACGGGCTCGACCACCGGGTCCACGTCGACGATGTCGTCGACGAGGTCGTCCACCAGGTCGTCCACCAAGTCGTCGTCATCGACCAGGGGGTCGGCGAGATCCTCGTCGATCAGCTCGTCGTCAGCCAGATCCTCGAGCTCGACACCTTCGAGCTCGTCAGGTTCTGTCACTTCATCCAGGTCGTCGGCCATCTGTGCCCTTCGAGAGGTCGTCTGACGCGCGGGAGCATATCTGCTCCGATCGGCATTCCAGACCACCCGACCAGGCACGGCTCGGGCCGGACGGCGTGGCCGTACCTCGAGGATTCGGGAGCGTGATGAGGGCGGTAGGGCCCGGGGACCTTTGGTGCCGTCTCCACGTCACGGTCGTGTCCGCCGTCGTGATCGTGGGACGTTCTCTACTCAGCCCCCCGGGTCACCCTTCCGCCTCTCACAGCATCCCCCCCTTCGAGCTCGATCCGGCCGGGGACCACCGGTGTGCCGTCGGGGCGTCTGGGACTGGCCGCACACTACGCCCTGGGATGCCGAGCGCGTCAAGCCTCGTTGCTGGGGGCTCACCAGGGAGTTCGCGCGTCCTCCCTGGTCACGGCTCCATCGGTTTTCCTGGCCAAACACCGGCCGAGCACGCGGCGGCCGGCACCTCCGGCAAGGTCGCCCGGCGGGCCTCGGCCCTTCTCTCGGCGTCGAGCCTCTCGAGCTCGTGCTCGCCGTGGTCCACGAACGTCATGGCGTCGGCGATGAGGTGGTGGCCGGCCCGCTCGGCGATGAGGCGGTGCATCTGCTGGACGACGCGTCGATACACGGGATGCCCCTGCTGACCGGAACGCAACTCGAGAACATGCATGGCCTCACGCGCGTTCATCTGCATGACGTAGCGGATGCGGTAGGCCAGCGCCACGGCATAGGGCGCTTGGTTGGGGAAGGTCGGGACCATGGTCTCGTAGAGGTCCCGGCCCCGCGACAACGAGGACGTGAAGGCGTCGGTCAGCCCGGACTCGTCGACGATCTCGGGCACCTCGTACCCCAGGAACGGGGTGAGGGGTTGCCATTCGATGCTCAACATGCGATGTCGCTGAAGGTCCCGGAAGGCGCCGTAGTCGGACACGATCCCGAAGCGGTAGTCGGTCCGTTCGAAAGCGCGACCGGGCCGGTGCCGACGGTTCGTCCGCTCCCCCACGTAGGCCCGGACGATGGCGCGCCGGTCGTCGGCCCCGAGGGCCCGGACCCGCCGCAGAGCCTCGGATTCGGGCAGGGACAGGTGGGGAAAGCAGATGGCGGCGATGACCTTGTCCTCACCCTCGGGATCCCAGTCGTCGAGCGTGACGAGAGGGCCCGTATCGGCTCCCGGATCATGGCGGTCGGGCCACAGCCGGCCCACCACCTCGTCGGTGTCGGTGCTCGTGGAGGCCAGGTACTGCGACCACACCCCACCGCGATCGGCGAGATCGACGCGCTGGAGGAACGACGGGATGACCTTGCGCAGCTCGATGAGCATGAGATCGGCGTAACGCCGCGCCTCGGGTAGTGGGTGCGAACGCATCCGCAGGAGCAGCATCTCGTAGGACTGGCCGGTGCCGTAGATCCCGACGTTCGACAACGACCCGGCCGGGAGGAGCCCGCGTAAGGCGTCGAGAGCCTTGGCCCGTATCGACTGCCGGTGCACGAAATCGGAATCGCCCGACTGACGGGGGAAGCGCCGGACGAGCCAGGTCTGGAGCTCGGGGAGCAACGTGGCGTAGGTGTCGAACATCCGGTCCATGTCGCCCACGTAGCGGGCTCCGAGGGGTGAGTCGAGGACGTCGGGATCGCGGTAGTAGCGGTAGTGGCCCGTTCCCAGTCGCGAGTCGTAGACGATGTAGCGGGTCGACTGCTCCAGGTAAGCCATGAGACGACCCCACTCGAGGACCTTGGTGAGGACGTTGGAGGCTTGTTCGCACGCCAGGTGGACGCCGCCCAATTGCGCGACGGAGTCGTCGCCGTATTCGAAGAAGACGCGCTCGTACAATTCCTCGGCGCGTCGCAGCCCCATGGTGGCGTCCACGCCGGCATCGCCGCTCACGTCGAGGTCCCCCACGAACTCATCGAGGAACAGCCGACGCAGGCTCTTGCCCGACCGCGAGTAGCGGGCGAACAGGGCGCCCTTCACCACTTCAGGCAGGTTGACCAGGGCAAAGACGGGGCCGTCGAGATTCGTCACGTAGGGCCGGAGGACCTCGGCCTCGGCTGCGGTGAACGTCTCGTCGGCATAGGGGAACATGCCCGGGCAACACTACGGCTGGCCCGCGGCCGAGGTGGCGGACCCCGGCCGGCCAGGACCGGGAGCCTCTGTCAGGCCCCCCGCCGGCCCCCGGCCTCCCCGTCGGATCCCCCGGCGACGGGCCCGTCGGGACCCTCGTCGGGGGCATCGTCGGTGAGGGCCGCCGCCGGGGCGGCCGAGGCGGCCACCACTCCCCGCTGGAGGGCGGTGGCGGCGCGGTGCGCGGTGGCCGCCGTGGACGGGTCGGGGGCCACGGTGGCCAGCTGGCGGAGGAGGTCGACCAACTGCTTGGCGTTGCGGACGAAGTCACCGGGAGCCAGCTCGGCGCGCTCGAGGACCCGGGCCAGTCGCTCCCCCCGGGCCCACCGCCACGCCACCTCGGCGAAGCCGGCGTCTGGTTGGCGCGTGCGTGGCAACCGGGCCGTCTCCTCCTCGGACCGCAGGCTCTCGGCCAGGGCGTCGAGGGCGCGGAGCCGGGGGGCGACCTCTTTGGGCGGTCGGGGTTCGGGACGCCACCGCCCACCGCGGACCTCGTAGGTGCAGGCGGAGACGATCGCGGCGAGGCCCGCCGGGTCGAGGCCGTCGAAGAGGCCGTCGGCCAGGGCCTCGGCCACCAGGAGATCGGACTCGTGGTAGATGTGCGCCACCAGGCTGCCGCGCGGCGTGAGACGCCAGGCGTCGAGGTCGACGTGGCCGCGGCGCTCGAGGAGACGCAGGGCGCTGTCCATGCGGCGGGACAGGGCATGGTGGTGGTCGGTGCTGACGAACTGGGCGAAGGAGCGGTCGAGGACCTCGTAGGCCTGGTCCTTGGCGTAGCGACGGACCAGGTTCACCCCCAGGTTGTACGACGCCCGGAACGACGACCTGAGCTCGGGGGCGGGCGAGGTGGCCAGTGTGGCCAGAGCGGACATGGAGACCGGCGGGGACCACACCACCACGGCATGACCGACGGAGTCGAGTCCCCGCCGGCCGGCCCGCCCCGTGAGTTGGGCGTACTCACCCGACGTCAGACCGGCCCGTCCGTGCTGACGCATCTTGGTGAGCCGCTCGATGACCACCGTCCGGGCCGGCATGTTGATCCCGAGCGACAGTGTCTCGGTGGCGAACACGACCTGGAGGAGCCCGGCGGTGAAACACTCCTCCACCGCCTCCCGGAAGGCCGGGATCATTCCGGCGTGGTGTGGAGCCACCCCGGCCTCCAGCCCCGAGATCCATGGTCCGTAGCCGAGGACCCGAAGCTCGTCGTCGGGGAGACCCTCGGTCCGTTCGGCGCAGCGCTCGCGTATCTCGGCGCGCTCGGCCGGTGTGGTGAGCCGGACACCGTCGTCCAAACATTGCCGCACGGCGTCGTCGCAGGCCGCCCGGCTGAAGATGAACACGATGGCCGGCAACATGTCGCGCTGGGCCAGGGCCTCGATGATCTCCGTCCGCCGCGGGCTGGAGACGCCGGAGTGACGCACTCCCCCCGGGCGCCGGGTCAGCCGGGCCAGCCGCTGGTCGAGGGCGGCCGCCCGGGGGTGGAGCCGGCCCCGGGACAGAAGCGGGACGAGGTCGATCCGACGGCTCCCCTTCTCGGCCACGGCCACGTGGTTGCTCAGCGTCACGGGCCGGTGCTCCTCGACGATCACCTCGGTGGGACCGTGGACCGAGCGCAACCAGGCGCCGAGCTGGTCGGCGTTCGACACCGTGGCCGACAGGCAGACGAGGACCACCTCGGCAGGGGCCAGGATGATGGCCTCCTCCCACACCGACCCCCGGTACGGGTCCTGCAGATAGTGCACTTCGTCGAGGACCAGCAGTCCGAGTCCGGCCAGCAACGGGGAGCGGGCGAAGAGCATGTTCCGCACGACCTCGGTGGTCATGACGACCACGGGCGCGTCGGCGCGGTGGGAGACGTCCCCGGTGAGAAGACCGATCCGGTCGGGGCCGTAGACGGCCGCCAGCTCGGCGAACTTCTGGTTGGAGAGGGCCTTGAGCGGCGTGGTGTAGAAGGCTTTGCCGCCGGCGGCCAGGGTGCGGGCCACGGCGTAGTCGGCCACCGCCGTCTTGCCCGAGCCGGTGGGGGCCGACACGAGTACCGACCGCCCGTCGTCCAGCGCGTCGAAAGCGGCCACCTGGAAGGCATCGGGGACGAAGGCCAGCCGGTCCTCCACGGCGCGCCGCACGGCGTGATCCCCGTCCGCCTCCCGGATCACGCGGCCGGCGTTCTGCGTCGCAGCAGGATCTTCCCGATGATGATCGAGATCTCGTAGAAGAGGTACAGGGGAATGGCCAAGGCCAGCATGGAGAAGGGGTCGCCGCTCGGTGTGATGATCGCCGCGAAGGCGGTCAACGCCACGATGGCCCACCGCCGCCACGAGGCGAGCTTGGCCGGCTTGAGGACACCGACGAGCTCGAGCGAGACCAGGACGACGGGGAACTCGAAGGTGAGCCCGAATATCGCCATGAGGGCCAGGATGAGCCCGATGTAATTGCTGGGCGAGTAGATCTGGCGCAGTGACGGTCCTCCGATCTTGCCCAGGAACTGCAGGGCGTGGGGGAAGATGTAATAGGCGAGCACCGCCCCGGCGGCGAAGAGGGCCACCGACGCCGTGACGAAGGCCACGGCATAGCGTCTCTCGTTACGTCGCAGGCCGGGGGTGATGAAACGCCAGGCCTCCCACAGGATCACCGGCGAGGCCAGGAACAGCCCCCCGTAGGTGGCGATCTGGATACGTAGGGTCAGGCCGACGAGCGGTCCGTTGGCGTAGAGATGGCATTGCGACGGCCCGACGACCTGGCAATAGGGATCCTTGAGGAAGCTGAGGATCTCCGGGTAGATCACGAAGGCCACGGTGGCCGTGATGACGAGGACGGTGACGGAGACGATCAGGCGGCGCCGCAGCTCGCCGATGTGCTCGACGAGGGTCATGGCGTCGGGCGTCGGGCGGGACACCCTGTGGCGGAGTCGGAGGGCCATGCTGGCGGGCGAGGTCGGGTGTCAGTTCATGCTCGGGTCGTCGGGCACGAGCGGGGGCAGGGCCCCGACGTCGGCGGCGTCCACCCGCCCCGTCGACGCACCGAGGTCGTGACGACCGGTCCCGTTGCCGTTGCCGTTGGGCGCCACCGGCGGCCCGGTGGCCGGTGGGTCACCACCCACGTCGTCGGGCCGGTCCTCGCCCTCGGCGGCCCGGGCCTTCTCGTGCTCATCGGCCAGGCGGTCGAGAAAGGCCAGGGGGGACCGGACGGCCTGGGCCACCTCGTGGGTGGCGGGCAGGTCGGGGAAGGCGCCGCGCACGTCGCTCTCCAGGCGGGCGCGAAAACGACGCAGGTCCCCCCATGCCGCTCCCAAGTGGCGCGCCACACCCGGGAGCTTCTCGGGTCCCAGGACGATCAGGGCGATCACCAGGAGGACCAGCAGTTTGGCGGGGCTCAGCGACAGCATGCGATACGGAGTCTACGAGAGCAGGGACATCCCCGGATGACTGCGCCCCGAGACGACGCCGGCCCGGAGACGACGCCGGCCCCGGCCCGGCCCCGGGACCGTCAGAACAGATGGACGTGTGACAGGGGCCAGATCCGCAGGACCACGCGCCCCACGATGAGCGATCGCGGGATGGGGCCGAAGAAGCGGCTGTCCTGTGAGTCCGACCGGTTGTCGCCCATGACGAAGTACTCGTTGGGGGGCACCTTCTGCCGGGTGATCCCGGTGGTGACCGTCCCCGGGGGGAGCCACGGCTCGGACAGGGGCTTCCCGTCGATGTAGACGCGGCCGCCGGACGACCAGATGACGTCGCCGGGTAGCCCGATGACGCGCTTCACCAGATCCTTGATGGTGGGATCGGCCAACTCCTTCGGGGGTTTGGCGAAGACCACGATGTCGCCGCGCCCGACGTCGTGGAGGTGGTAGCTGAGCTTGTCCACCAGGATCCGGTCGCCGATCATGAGCGTCGGCTCCATCGACGGCGAGGGGATGATGTAGCTCTGGGCCACATAGGCGCGCACGGCGAAGGCGGCGCCGACGGCCGCCATCAAGACGATCAGCCACTCGATGATCCACCGTCTCCGACGGGGGGATCGCCTGTCGTCCTCGGTCAGAGGGACACCGTCACAGACTGGCGATCAGCTTCTCGACGCGCTCGTCGTGCGACCGGAAGGGATCTTTGAGCAGCACCGTCCGCTGGGCCTGGTCGTTCAGCTTGAGATGCACCCAGTCCACCGTGAAGTCCCGTCGACGTTCTTTCGCCTTGCGGATGAACTCCCCGCGCAGGCGGGCCCGCGTCGTCTGCGGCGGACGGTTCATGGCATCGGTGATGGTGGCGTCGTCGGTCACGCGATCGACGCGGTCCCTGGCCTCCACCCGGTAGTACAGACCGCGCGTCCGGTTTACGTCGTGGTACTGGAGGTCGAGCAACGCCACCTTCGGGTGGCCGAGTGGCAGGCCGTGGCGCGCCCGGTAGCCCTCGATCAGCTGATGCTTGGTGACCCAGTCGCACTCTCGACCGAGGGTCATGGGATCGGACTCGAGGCCCTTGAGGCAGTGCTCCCACATATCGAGGGCCTGGTCCTCCTGGGGCGAGAGCCCGTGGGTGTCCCGGAAGCGCAAGGCCCTCGTCAGGTACTCCGACTGGATGTCCAGGGCACTCACCTCCCGACCGTTGGCCAGGCGGACCTGGCGCCGACAGGTGAGGTCGTGGCTGATCTCGCGGATGGCCCGGATCGGGTTCTCCAGGGTCAGGTCGCGCAGAACCGTCCCGGGGTCCTCGAGCATGCGCAGAAGGATGCTGGTGGAGCCAACCTTCAAGAAGGTGGCGTACTCGCTCATGTTGGAGTCGCCCACGATGACGTGGAGGCGGCGGAACCGCTCGGCGTCGGCGTGCGGTTCGTCACGGGTGTTGATGATCGGGCGGCTGCGCGTGGTGGCCGACGACACTCCTTCCCAGATGTGCTCGGCCCTCTGCGAGAGGCAGTAGACAGCCCCCCGGGCGGTCTGCAGGACCTTGCCGGCCCCGGCGAAGATCTGTCGGCTCACCAGGAAGGGGATGAGGATCTCGGTGTAGTGGGCGAAGTCGT
The DNA here is from genome assembly GCA_963800065.1 of uncultured Acidimicrobiaceae bacterium. Taxonomy (GTDB): domain Bacteria; phylum Actinomycetota; class Acidimicrobiia; order Acidimicrobiales; family UBA8190; genus CAWJFJ01. The sequence continues at coordinate 1,001,869 of CAWCZO010000008.1, forward strand.
CCCGCCGGCTGGTCAGGTAGTTCTCATGGCAGCCGTAGGAATTCCCGGCCGAGTCGGTGTTGTTCTTGAAGAGATAGATGACGCCCCGTATCCCTTCTTCGCGCAGGCGGGCCTCGGCCCCGGTCACCAGATGGTCGAGGATGCGTTCCCCGGCCTTGTCGTGGGCCACCAGATCGGTGATGGAGTCGCACTCCGGGGTGGCGTATTCGGGATGGCTGCCGACGTCGAGATAGAGACGGGCCCCGTTCTCGAGGAACACGTTCGACGACCGGCCCCAGCTGACCACGCGCCGGAAGAGGTACCGCGCCACCTCGTCGGGGCTCAGGCGGCGCTGGCCGCGCAAGGTGCACGTGACGCCGTACTCGTTCTCGAGCCCGAAGATGCGTTTGTCCACCACCCATCCACGGTAGTGCCCGCATCGGAGCTTCCTGTGGCGTTTGGACGTCTTCGTGCACTTCACAACGCCCGGCGGTAGCATCCGCAGCGTGGCGTCACCGGTCATGGTTCCACTCACCACCGTCGGGTCGTCCTTCGAGGCCAGGGTGGTCATGGCCCGCCTGGGAGCCGACGGAATCCTCACCCAGTCACGGGGCGGTGGCGACGGGACCTATCCGCTGCCCGGGCCGGTCCAGCTCCTCGTCGCCGTCGATCAGGCCGAAGAGGCGCGCCAGCTCCTCATGGCCGACCAGGTGGAGGCACTCTTCGACGACGTCTCCCGGGAGGGCCTCGGCGACTGGTGAGTGGCCGTCCCGGCGGCGCCGGCGGCCGGGGCCGGCCGACGAGGGCCAGGCCGGCGGGGGCTAGGTGGGCGCTGCGCCCTCATCGGGCGGAGTCGGGGCGGTGGCCGTCCGGGACCCCCGGGACCCTCGGCGGGGAGCGGCCAGGCGCTCACCGAGTTCGTCCGCCCCGAGCCGCCGGAAGGCGCGCCGCCCCGTGGTTCGGGCCAGGACGGCCACCTCGAGGTCGTCGGCCCCCAGTGTGCGGTCGGGACCGGCCAGGGCCGAGACCGCCGCCCGCAGTGCCGTGTCGAGATCCCACCCGTCGACGTAGGCGGCGGCCACCCGGGTGGTGATCGTCTCGGTCTCGCCCCCGAGGACGGCGAAGCGGTCCTCGTCGGTGATCGTGCCCTCGTAGGCGACGTGGTAGAGCTGGTCCTGGCCCTGGTCGGTGCCCAGCTCGGCCACGAGGATCTCCACCTCGAGGGGCTTCATCTCGTGGGTGAAGACCTGGCCCAGGAATTGGGCGTAGAGATTGGCCAAGGAGCGGGCGTCGACGTCCTCGCGGCTGAAGGCGAAGCCCTTGGTGTCGGCGTGCCGGATACCGGCCACGCGCAGCTGATCGAACTCGTTGTACTTCCCCACCCCGGCGAAGGCGATCCGGTCGTAGATCTCGCTCACCTTGTGCAACGACCGCGACGGGTTCTCGGCCACCATGAGGATGCCGTTGTCGTAGACGGTGGCCACGAGCGACCTGCCCCGGGCGATCCCCTTCTGGGCATACTCGGCCCGGTCCTTCATCACCTGTTCGGGGGCGACGTAGTACGGCATGGTCATGACGAGCCACCCCCCGTGCTGCGTCGCTCCAGGAGCGATTCGAAACGCTCGGCCACCTCGGTATCGCTCACCGTGTCGTAGCCGTCGACGGTGACGGTGGCCACCACGGGGAAGATGCCGCGCACGAGGTCGGGGCCACCGGTGGCCGAGTCCTCATCAGCGGCCTCGTAGAGGGCCCGAACGGCCAGTTCGATCCCCTCGTCGCGCCCCAGTTCCGGACGCCACCCCAATTTGATCGTGGTGCGGGCGTCGCGACCACCCGACCCGGTGGCGGCGTGGTCGGTCTCCTCGTAGTGACCACCGGTCACGTCGTAGCTGTAGATCCGCCCCTGGCCCCGGGACAGGTCGTAGCCGGCGAACAGGGGCACCACCACCAGGCCCTGCATGGCCATGGGCAGGTGCTCGCGCACCATCTGCCCCAACTGGTTGGCCTTGCCCTCGAGGCTGAGGGCCACACCCTCCACCTTCTCGTAGTGCTCGAGCTGAGTCTGGAAGAGCCGGACCATCTGGACGGCCGGTCCGGCGGCGCCCGCGATGGCCACCGCCGAGTGCCGGTCGGCGGGAAAGACCTTCTCCATGGCCCGGTGGGCGATGAGGTGACCTTCGGTGGCCCGGCGGTCGCCGGCCATGATCACACCGTCCCCGTAGCGCAGGGCCACCACCGTCGTGCCGTGACGGACGGTCAGGGCACCCGACGAGGCATCGCTTCCGGGGAGAAGAGGGGTGGTGGGATCCGTTCTGCGCAGAAGGGCGGCGAAACTGGGGCCCGGGTCGTCCCCGGACGGGAAGAGCGGCAGGCCCACGCAGTTACTCCCCGCCCTTTTGGACGTAGTTCCGGACGAACTCCTCGGCGTTCTCCTCGAGGACCTCGTCGATCTCGTCGAGCAGGTCGTCTAGTTCGGCCTTCAGCTTCTCTCCCTGACCGGAGGCCGGCGGGGCCTCCTCGGTCACCTGTTCTTCGCGCGGGGCCGCCGCCGGCTTGCGCTTCAACTCCCGTTCGGGCATCCGTCTACTCCTCTAACCGCTCAACCGTGCCAACAATTCCGACGGCGTGGCGCATTCTCTCAGCAACTCCTCCACGTGCTCGGCTGTTCCACGGAGCGGATCCATCATAGGGACGCGCCGGAGGGGGTCCGTCCCCAGGTCGAAGACCAGCGAATCCCAGTTGGCGCTGGCCACCGCCGGGGCCCAGCGTTTCAGGCATTCCCCCCGGAAGTAGGCGCGCGTCCGACGGGGGGGCTCGGTCACGGCGGCCAGGACGTCCGCCGGCTCCACCAGGCGCTCGGTGTCGAGCCGGGCGAACAGCGACCTCTCCGGTCGCAGATCGTGGTACTGGAGGTCCACCGCCGCCAGACGGCTGTCCTCCCAGTCGAGACCGTGGCGTTCGCGGTAGGCCTCGAGAAGCTGGAGCTTGGCCGCCCAGTCGACCTGACCGGCCACCAGGGCGGGGTCCATCTCGAGCCCGTGGAGGACGTTCTCCCAGCGCTCCAGCACCATCTGGCCCACCGCCTCGCCGCCCAGGCACTCGAGGCCCCGGTCTTCGGCGTACTTTCGGGCCAGCCCGTAGAGCTCCCACTGCAGGGCCAGTGCGGTGACCGTCCGGCCGTCGGCCATGTCGACCACGGTGGTCAGGCTGGGGTCGAGGGCCACCTGGCGGATGGCCATGACCGGATTGGCCAGGGCCAGGTCCACCCCGTCGAAGGCGTCGTCCTCGATGAGGGCCAGCACCAGGGCCGTGGTCCCCATCTTGAGGAACGTCGCCACCTCGGCCAGGTTGGCGTCGCCCACGATGACATGGAGCCTCCGGTAGCGCTGGGGGTCGGCGTGGGGCTCGTCGCGGGTGTTCACGATCGGTCGCTTGAGAGTGGTCTCGAGGCCGATCTCCTCCTCGAAGAACTCCGACCGCTGGGCGATCTGGAAGGCCACACCGCGCCCGGCGGCGCCCGGGGTCTCGCTGCCCACCTTGCCGGCCCCGGTGAAGATCTGCCTGGTCACGAAGTGGGGCGTGATCAGATGGGCGATGCGGGCGAAGGGCACGGCCCGGTCCATCAGATAATTCTCGTGGGTCCCGTAGGAGTTGCCCTTGCTGTCGGAGTTGTTCTTGTAGACGACGATCGACTGACCGGGGGGCAGGGTCCGGGAGACGGCCGTCATGGAGCGGCGCAGGACCTCCTCCCCCGCCTTGTCGTAGAGGACGGCCTCGAGGGGGTCGATGCACTCGGGCGACGAGAACTCGGGATGGGCGTGGTCGACGTAGTACCGGGCCCCGTTGGTGAGAACGGCATTCACCAGGTGGGTCTCCACCTCGGGGGGCATCGCCCCCTCGCGGGCGAATCCACGGGCGTCGTTGCCCGGCGTCTCGTCCTCGAAGTCCCAGCCCACACGGGCCAGATCCGTGACATAGGCGTTCACCAGCAGCGACGAGGACGCCACGGGGTTCCCGTCGCCCCCGGCGTGATGGATCCCGTACTCCGTTTCGATGCCGCAGACCTTGGCGACCGCCACGGAATCGACCCTAGCCCCGACCCGCCGGATAATCGCGGCTCGCCCAGGAACGATGCTGGGGGTCCATGACCTGCGGCGACCGGGCTACAGATACTGCCCGGTGCCCACCCGTTCGATCGACCGGCCCCCTTGGGCGTCCTCGGAGTCCGCCAGCAACGTGCGGACGTAGACGATGCGCTCGCCCTTCTTGCCCGAGATCCGGGCCCAGTCGTCGGGGTTGGTGGTGTTCGGAAGGTCCTCGTTCTCCTTGTACTCCCGCCGGATCGACTCGAGGAGGTCCGACGTGCGGATGCCCCCACCCTCGCCGGCGATGACCCGCTTGATGGCCAGCTTCTTGGCCCGCCGGACGATGTTCTCGATCATGGCTCCCGAGGAGAAGTCCCGGTAGTACAGGAGCTCCTTGTCGCCGTTCTGGTACGTCACTTCGAGGAAGCGGTTCTCGTCGTCGGCCCGGTACATCTCGCCCACCGTGGTCTCGATGATGCCCTGGACCGCCTTGGCCCGATCGCCGCCGCCCAGGCGGTCGACCTCGGAGGCGTCGAGGGGCAGATCCGGTGTCAGGTAGCGCCCGAAGATCTGCGCCGCCGCCTCCTCGTTGGGCCGCTCGATCTTGATCTTCACGTCGAGCCGGCCCGGACGCAGGATGGCCGGGTCGATGAGATCCTCCCGGTTCGACGCGCCGATGACGATCACGTCGCGCAGGGTCTCCACGCCGTCGATCTCGGCCAGCAGCTGGGGGACGATGGTGGACTCCATGTCGGAGCTGATGCCGGTCCCCCGGGTGCGGAAGAGCGAGTCCATCTCGTCGAAGAAGACGATGACGGGGACCCCCTCCTCGGCCTTCTCACGGGCCCGCTGGAACACCAGCCGAATCTGACGCTCCGTCTCCCCCACGTACTTGTTGAGGAGCTCGGGTCCCTTGATGTTCAGGAAGTAGCTGCGGATGTTGGCGTTCCCCGTCACCTCGGCGACCTTCTTGGCCAGCGAATTGGCCACCGCCTTGGCGATCAAGGTCTTGCCGCACCCCGGTGGCCCGTAGAGGAGGATGCCCTTGGGCGCCGGCAGCTTGTAGTCACTGAAGAGGGCCCGGTGCAGATAGGGAAGCTCGACGGCGTCCATGATCGCCTCGATCTGGACGTCGAGGCCGCCGACGTCGGCGTAGGTGATGTCGGGCACCTCCTCGAGCACCAGCTCTTCGACCTCGGGACGGGGCAACTTCTCCACCAGGAGCTGCGAACGCGTCTCCATGAGCACGGAATCACCGGCGCGCAGGTGGATGCCGGCCAGGGAGGCCGAGAGTTCCACCACCCGCTCTTCGTCGGCCCGGGCGTAGACGATGGCGCGCCGACCGTCCTCGAGAAGCTCCTTCAGGGTCACGACCTCGCCGGAGTCCTCACCCCGGCGGGCCAGGACGACATTGAGCGATTCGTTGAGGACGACCTCCTGGCCGCGGCGGAGCTCCGTGGCCTCGATCTCGGGGTGCAGGGCCACCCGCATCTTGCGGCCGCCGGAGAACACGTCGATGGTGCCGTCCTCGTTGGCGTGGAGGAACGTCCCGTAGGCGCTCGGGGGTTGGGTGAGCTTGTCCACCTCCTCGCGTAGCGCGGCGATGTGCTCCTTGGCCTGTTGCAGGGTGTAGGTGAGCTTCTCGTTCTGGGAGATGGCCTGGGCCAGCTGACCCTTGGCCTCGAGCATCCGCTCCTCGAGGGACTGCACCCGCCCCGGCCCCTCGGAGAGGCGACGGCGGAGAACGGCGACTTCCTCTTCGGCCTGGCGGGACCGCTCGCGCAAGTGCTCGAGCTCCCTGGCCAACTCCCGCTCTTGGTTGGAATCGGCCGTCGGAACCACCTCCCCGAGGGTCGCTCATGGCCTCCATTTCGACCATACACGGCCCCCGTGGCCAAAGGTGCGCCTTGTGGTGGGATAAACGCGCTCTGGTGGGATAAACCGAGGTGCCGGGATAGGGTCCGAAGCCCCGGTAGGCTGGGGGGACCAGGCGGCGACCTCCGCCGGCCGTCGCATGGCGTCCGACGTCGGACGGTGGGGGCTCGCGAGCGGTTCCTGGAGGTTGGTTGACACTCCGAACGGCGCGTCGTTACCGTCCGGTGGCATCGTCCGTCGGTAGGAGAGGCTGAAAGACACGGCATGAAGGTCTGGATCGATCAGGATCTGTGCACCGGTGACGGGCTGTGCGAGGAGATCGCGCCGGCCGTCTTCACGCTGCTCGACGACGGGCTCGCCTACGTGAAGGACGCCGACGCCGTGAAGAACGACCCGGGCGGCTCCGCCGGGATGGCCCTCGTGCCCGAGGATCTCGAGGACGCCGTGACCGAGGCGGCCGAAGAGTGCCCCGGGGAGTGCATCTTCATAGAGCAGGGCTGACCGACCCGCTCTCGCCCAGCGCGCCCTCGTCGTAGGGAACGAGGAGTCGGGCGGTGGTGAGGAATCCGGTGTGACCCACCATGCGGTGGTCCGGGCGTACCGATCTCTCCTCCACGTGCCACGTCCGTCGGAGGATCTCGGACGTCTCGGCCATTCCGAACGCGCTGCGGGTCAGCGCGGCACGCAACGTCGCCACCTGATTGATGGTGGGGAGATAGGCGAGGAGAATGCCACCGGGGCGCAGCGTCTTCTCGGCATGGCCCAGCACCTGCCACGGCTCGGGGAGATCGAGAACGATGCGATCGAGATCGGGCTCGTCGATGCCGTCGTAGACGTCTCGTTCCTCGACCCGGTACCCCGTGTCGACCCCGCTCCAGGCAGCGACGTTGGCCCGCGCCCCGGCGGCGAAGTCGGGACGGATCTCGTAGCCGACGACGTCGGCCCCCGCCCGGAGCAAGGCCATCGACAGCGCGCCCGATCCCACGCCCGCCTCGAGGACCCGCATCCCGGGACCGATGTCGGCGGCCAGCAGGATGGCCCCGAGGTCCTTCGGATAGATGACCTGGGCCCCACGCGGCATCTTGAGGACCACGTCGGAGAGGGTGGGCCGGACGACGAGGAAGAGCCGTCCCGTGGACCCGGCCACCGAGACCCCCTCGGTCCGACCGATGATGCTGTCGTGGGCGACGATCCCGGCGTGGGTGTGGAACATGGCCCCCGTCTGGAGGGTGAGGAGGTAGCGACGGGCCTTGGCATCGACGAGAAGGACGCGCTCGCCGTTGGAGAGAGCCCCCCGGGGCCCCGGCGAGGCGATCGTCACCCCGGGGCCGGCCCGACCGGCGACCCGGGGTCGGTGGTGGTGACCACCAGGCGCTGGCCGGGCGAGACGCGTCCCTGCCAGATCACCTCGCCCCCGGCCCGGCGGCCCCGCCGGACCAGCCAGACCCCGACGGCGACGGCCAGCCAGATCGGTTCCCCGGCCAGACCCCGCTTGAGCGCCCGGGTGGCGAGGGTGCGCAGCAGGCGGTCCACGTCCCGTCAGACCCGGCGGATCTCGACGACGGCCGAGCGTTTGCGACCGCGCCGCCGGCCGAACAGATAGGCCACGATCAGAGCCAGGAGGACGCCGGCCACCACCCCCCCGACGAGCTGCGACTTGGCGGCCTCGACGGTCTCGCCGACGTCGCCCGAGACGTCGCGGAGCTTGGCTTCGAGGTCGGCCCTGGTGATCCGGGCCGTGCTCGGCATGGTCACGATGCGTCCTTCCTCTCGCCACCGGCCGGGGTCCGGGTGGGGAGTGTCTTCTTGATCCGCCAGGCGGCCAGACCGAGGACGGCCAGGGCGGCGCCCGAGGTGATCAGGTAGGGCAGCCACGACAGGTGGCCCCCGAAGGTCGAACCGGTCTCGGTCTGCAGCGCCCGGAGCAGAGCCAGCAGGAGCAGCGGTACCCCGATGGACAGGGCGATCGATCCCGAGACGCCGAAGCCCACGAACCGGCCCACCCCGCGCAGCGGGCCGAGCGTCTCCTGTTTGGCGTAGGCCACGACGAGGTCGGCGAACTCGCGGCCCGCCGCCGTGGTACCCCCGCCACCACGACCGTCCTTGCCTTTGCCATCCGAACGTCCCGGCACGATCCTCCTCCGTGGATCGACCATCCTCCCCCGCCGTGGCGGGCCAGGGCAAGGAGTCCTCTCAGCGTGGCAGCGCCGGTGACGCCCTCAGTGGCGGGGGGCCAGGAGGTAGGTGGAGCTGGCCCGGGCCACCAGACGACCTTCGTCGTCAGTCACGTCCGCCTCGACGAACACCACCCGGCTTCCCCCCGACACCACCCGGGAGGCACAGGTGAGCATGCCCCCCGGTCGGACGGCCCGGAGGAAGCTGATCTTCATCTCGGCGTTGGCCGAGAAGACCTTCTCGCCCTTGGCCCAGGTGACGGTGGCGGCGCCCATGGCCGAATCACAGCAGGCGGCCAGGAACCCACCCTGGATCACGCCGACGGGGTTGGTGAAACGCTCGTCGGCCGGCATCCGCCAGGTCGTCCGCCCGGGCTCGGACTTGTCGATGCAGACCATCCCCAGGGTGAGGTCGCAGTTGGGCGGCACCTGGACCCGCTGATCGGCCACCTGCGAGAAGGTACCGTACGACCGACATGGCCAGCGCCCCCGCCACTGTCGTGCGTGCGGCCACCGTCCTCACGGCCTCGGGGCCCCTCTCCCCCGGTGAGGTCGTCGTGGACCGGGGCCTGATCGTCGAGGTGCGGGCCGCCGGTGGCGCCGTCGCCCACCAGGTCCTGGCCCCCGGCTTCGTGGATCTCCAGATGAACGGGGCGGGCGCCGTCGACGTGGCCGACGCCGCCGGCGACGACTGGGACCTCCTCGACGCCGCCCTCCTGGCCCAGGGCGTAACCACGTGGTGCCCGACACTGGTCTCGGCCGCCCCGGCCGCCATGGAAGCCTCGCTCGAGCGGATCGCCGTCGCCGCCGCCCGGCCCCCGCAGGGTCGGCCGTCCATCGCCGGCGCCCATCTCGAGGGTCCGTACCTGGCCGTCGCCGGGGCCCATCCCCCCACCCGTCTCCGCTCCCCGGTCGACCACCGCTGGCTCGGGTCGCTCCCCCGGGTCGCCGTGGTCACCCTGGCCCCCGAGCTTCCGGGCGCCGCCACGGCCATCGAGACTCTCGTCGCCTCCGGAGTGCTGGTGGCCCTGGGGCACTCGGCCTGCACCGTCGAGGTCGCCCGCCGGGCGGCCGACGCCGGGGCCCGGCTCGTCACCCATCTGGGCAACGCCATGGGCCCGCTGCGCCAACGGGAACCCGGTCTCCTCGGGGCGGCCCTGGCCGACGACCGTCTGGCCGTGTCGCTGATCGCCGATCTCGTCCACATCCACCCGGCCCTGATCCGGGTGGCCTTCCGGGCCAAGGGCGCCGCCCGCACCGTCCTCGTCACCGACGCCGTGGCCACCGGGTCCGCCCCCACGGACGGGGACGGGCCCCCCCGGATGGCCGACGGGACCCTGGTGGGATCGGTCCTGACGATGGGGGCGGCGGTGGCCAATACGGTCCACGCCGCCGGGATCGCCCTGGCCGACGCCGTGGCGGCGGCCAGCACCACTCCGGCCGCCCTCCTCGGGCTCGACGACCGGGGGGTCATCGCCCCCGGCCGGCGCGCCGATCTCGTCGCCCTCGATGACGGCCTCGGCGTCGAGGCCGTCTGGATCGCCGGCCACCGGGTGCGGAGGGCCCGACGGTAGGGTCGGGCCGATGCCGTTCGCCGCCGCCCTGAGCGAGCACCCCGTCGCCGCCCACGCCGTGGGCGAGGTGGCCGGGGAGATCCTCGAGCGGGTGGGGGAACGCCCCGATCTGGCCCTGGTCTTCGTCACCCCGCCCTTCGCCGGCGCTCTCGAGGACGCCGTGGCGGCCATAGACGACATCCTGCATCCCCTGGTTCTCCTCGGGTGCGCGGCGGAGTCGATCGTCGGTCCCCGTCGCGAGGTGGAACGGACGGCCGCCGTCTCGCTCTTCGCGGCACGGACAGGGCCCCTGCTCCCCGTGGCCCTCTCCGCCGCCGAGGCCCCGGAGTACGGCGGGATCGCCCTCCGGGGCTGGCCCGACGACATCGCCTTCACGCCCCAGGCCCTGCTGCTGGTGGCCGATCCCTTCTCGTTCCCGACCGAGGAATTCCTCGAGTGGGCGGCGACGGCGTACCCGGGCCTGCCGGTGATCGGCGGGATGGCCTCGGCCGCTCAGGCCCCGGGCGGGAACCGTCTGGCCGTCGGGCGCCGCGTCCGGACGTCGGGGGCGGTGGGAGCGCTCCTCGGTCCGGGCGTGGCCGTCGAGACGGTGGTGTCCCAGGGGTGCCGCCCTTTCGGCCAACCGCTGGTCGTCACCCGGGCCGAGGGCAACCTCATCCTCGAGCTGGCCGGGGCGCCGGCCCTGGAGCGGCTGGTGGCCCAGGCCCACAGCGCCCTGACCGAGGACGAGGTGGCCCTGCTCGAGATGGGCGGGCTCCAGATCGGCCGGGTCATCGACGAGCACCGCGAGTCCTTCGGGCGCGGCGACTTCCTCCTGCGCGGTGTCCTCGGGGCCGACCGCCGGACCGGCGCGCTGGCCGTGGGGGACGTCGTGCCGGTGGGGACGACCGTGCAATTCCATCTCCGCGACGCCCGGGCGGCCGACGAGGATCTGCATGTCCTGCTCAAGGGGCACCACGCCGACGGGGCCCTGGTCTTCACCTGCAACGGCCGCGGCTCGCGCCTGTTCGACGAGCCCCACCACGACGCCCGTGTCGTCTCGGACATCCTCGGGCCCGTGGCGCTGGCCGGCTTCTTCGCCGCCGGCGAGATCGGACCGGTCGGCGGCCACAACTTCATCCACGGTTTCACGGCGTCGATGGCGCTGCTGTGTGACCCGCCGGACTCCCCCGGTTGAGTACGGTGGGCCCAGTGAGCCGGACCACGTCGCAGGGCGCGTTGGAGCAGCTCGGGATCAACGTGATCCGTGGTCTGGCCATGGACGCGCCGCAGAAGGCCAACTCCGGTCACAGCGGGACGGCCATGGCGCTCGCTCCCCTGGCCCACGTCCTGTGGACGACGCGTCATGAACCACGATCCGAGCGATCCGAAGTGGCCCGACCGCGACCGGTTCGTCCTGTCCTGCGGCCACGCCTCGATCCTCCTCTACTCCATGCTCTACCTGACCGGGTACGGGCTCACCAGGAACGACCTCGAACAGTTCCGGCAGTGGGACAGCAGGACCCCGGGCCATCCCGAGATCCACCTCACCACCGGGGTCGAGGTCACCACCGGCCCGCTCGGACAGGGGGTGGCCAACGGGGTGGGGCTCGGACTGGCCGAACGCTGGCTCCGCTCGCGGTTCGGACCCGAGCTCGTCGACCACTTCACCTTCGTCCTGTGCTCTGACGGCGACCTCGAGGAGGGGGTCAGCCACGAAGCCGGTTCCCTGGCCGGCCACCTGGGGCTCGGACGACTGATCTACGTCTACGACGACAACCACATCTCTATCGACGGACCCACCGAACTGGCCTACTCCGACAACGTCCCCGAGCGTTTCTCCTCCTACGGGTGGCACACCGAGGACATCGGCGAGGTGGCCAACGACACCGACGCCCTGGAGGCGGCCATCCGGCGGGCCATGGCGGTGGAGGACAAGCCGTCGATGATCTCGCTGCGCAGCCACATCGGCTGGCCGGCGCCCGACGTGATGGACACGGCCAAGGCCCACGGGTCCCCGCTGGGCGCCGAGGAGATCGCCAAGACCAAGACCATCCTGGGCCTCCCGCCCGACGAGACGTTCTGGGTCCCCGACGAGGTGCTCGACTTCTACCGGGCCTCCACGTCACGGGGTCGGGAGCGCCGGGCGCAGTGGCAGAAGCGGTTCGACGGGTGGAACGGCGACCGCTCGGCGTGGAACGCCGCCCAGGCCGGACACGCCGTGGCGGGGTGGGAACAGAAGCTGCCCACCTTCGAGGCCGGAAAGGAGATGGCCACCCGCCGGGCCGTCAACGCCGCCATCAACGCCACCGCCGATCTCATCCCCGGGCTCATGGCCGGCTCGGCCGACCTGACCGAGAACAACGGCGTGGCCCTGGAGGGCGCGCAGGCCCAGGAGTGCGACAGCCCCGGCGGCGCCCAGATCCACTTCGGGATCCGGGAGCACGCCATGGGGGCCGTGATGAACGGACTGGCGCTGCACGGTGGGGTCCTGCCCGTGGGCGGGACGTTCTTCGTCTTCAGCGACTACATGCGTCCGGCCGTGCGCCTGGCCGCCCTGTCCGAAGCGCACGTCATCTACTCGTGGACGCACGATTCCGTCGGCCTCGGTGAGGATGGCCCCACCCATCAACCGGTGGAGCAGATCGCCGCCATGCGGGCCATGCCGGGACTCCGGGTGATCCGGCCCGCCGACGCCAACGAGACGGCCCACGCCTGGCGGATCGCCGTGGACTCCGGCGGCCCCAGCGCCCTGTTGCTGTCGCGCCAGAACGTGCCCATTCTGGAGGGGACGGCCGAGTCCGCCGAGGGCGTGGCCCGGGGCGGCTACGTCCTCGTCGAGGAACGGGGCGGGCCGGCCGAGATCGTCCTGGTGGGCACCGGCAGCGAGGTCCATCTGTGCGTCGAGGCCGCCGCCGTCCTGTCCGGTGGTTCCGCTGCCGTCCGGACCAGGGTCGTCTCGCTGCCCTCGTGGGAGTTGTTCGCCGAGCAGGACGAGGCCTACCGGACCATGATCCTGCCCCCGGATGTGCCCACTCTGGCCGTCGAGGCGGCCTCGTCGTTCGGGTGGGAACGCTACGCCGACGACTCCGTCTCGATCGACCATTTCGGCGCCTCGGCCCCCGGCGAAGAGGTTCTGGCCCATTTCGGGTACACCACCGACAACGTGGTGGCCCGTGCCCGGGCACTGCTGGCGACAAGGGAGTAGTCATGACGAAACTGCAGGACCTCTACGCGCAACAAGCCCAGAGCCCGTGGCTCGACAACCTCCGCCGCGACTACCTGCGCCAGGGCAAGCTGAAGGCCCTGATCGATCAAGGTATCCGGGGCGTCACCTCCAACCCCACCATCTTCGCCAAGGCCATCGAGGGCGTCGACGACTACGACGAGCAATTCGGGACTCTCCTCGAGACGATGGGCGTCGAGGACGCCTACTGGGAGCTCGTGATCACCGACATCATCGACGCCCTGGCCGTTCTCCGCCCGGTCCACGACGCGTCGGACGGGGAGGACGGGTACGTGAGCCTCGAGGTGGCGCCGGCGCTGGCCTACGACACCAAGGCCACGGTGATCTCGGCCCGTCATCTGCACGAGCGGATCAACCTCCCCAACCTCTTCGTGAAGATCCCGGCCACGGCCGAGGGCGTTCCCGCCATCCGGACCATGATCGGCGAGCGGCGAAGCATCAACGTCACCCTGATCTTCAGCCTCGACCGCTACGCCGAGGTCATGGAGGCCTACCTGGCCGGCCTCGAGGACGCCGTGGCCGCCGGGGCCGCCGACCTGTCCGGGGTGAGGAGCGTGGCCTCGTTCTTCGTCAGCCGGGTGGACACCGAGGTCGACCGCCGCCTCGAGACCGCCGCCGGGCAGGCCGGCGACGACGACCGCCGCCGGGCCCTCCTCGACGCCCGCGGGAGCGCCGCCGTGGCCCAGGCCCAGCAGGCCTATCAGCGGTTCCTGGCCGTCTTCACCGGTGCCCGCTGGGAGGCGTTGGCCGCCCGGGGGGCGAAGGTCCAGCGGCCCCTGTGGGCCTCGACGTCGACCAAGAATCCCGCCTACCCCGATCTGGCCTACGTCGACACACTCATCGGACCCGACACCGTGAACACCATGCCCGACGAGACGATCGCCCACTTCCTCGACCACGGCACCGTGTCGCGGACGGTCGACGCCCACCCCGACCATTCGGCGGTGGCGCTGGCCCGGCTGGAGTCGCTCGGGATCGACATGTCCGACGTGGCCAAGACGCTGGAGGACGAAGGGGTGGCCAGCTTCGCCAAGTCCTTCGACGAGCTCATGCAGTCCCTCACCGACAAGGCCAACACCCTGGCCGCCGGCCGTTGACGCGAGGAGGCCACCGAGAATGCCCGACGATGCCGCCGGCCTGATCGAGCGTCTGAGAAAACGCGACGCCACTCTGTGGCCCGACGGCAACGTCTCGCCCAACCGTCTGGGCTGGCTGGAGGTCCCCCGGCGGCTCCAGTCCGAGGCGGCCGACATCGCCGCCTGGGCATCGGGCATCGCCCAGTCGACGGTGGTGCTTCTGGGGATGGGCGGCTCCTCGCTCGGTCCCGCCGTCCTCGAATCCGTCCTGGCCGAGACGGGAACGCCGGGAGGTCCCGGCACCGGCCGGCGGCGCCTGATCGTCTGCGACACCACCCACCCGGCCACGGTGTCGTCGCTCGATCTCTCCGACGCCTTCGTCCTGGTGTCGTCCAAGTCGGGGACGACCTTGGAACCGAACGTCCTCCTGGACCACGCCTGGTCCCAGCTCTCCGACCCCGGCCGCTACGCCGTCATCACCGATCCCGGCACCCCCCTGGCCAAACTGGCGGCCGAGCGGGGGTTCGCCCGCTGCTTCGAGAACCCCCCGGACATCGGCGGGCGCTACTCGGTGATGTCGTACTTCGGGATGGTTCCCGCCGCCCTCATCGGCTACGACGTCGCCGAGCTCTGTGGTCGCGCCCTGGGGGCCGAGCTGAGCGAGGCGGCCGGGCTCGGGATGGCCATGGGCGAGGACGCCCACGGTGGCCGGGACAAGGTCACCATCGTCGTCCCCGACGCCTACGCGTCGTTCGGCCTCTGGGTGGAGCAATTGGTGGCCGAGTCGACGGGCAAGCGCGGGATCGGCTGCATCCCCGTCCCCACCACCGATCCCGAGGTCGGGCCGGACCGTCATGTGGTCCCGCTGCATCCGGCCCAGCCGGCGGACATCGCCGAGCAGTTCTACCGGTGGGAGGTGGCGGTGGCCATCTGCGGCCACCTCCTGGGGATCGATCCCTTCGACGAGCCCAACGTGGCCGAGTCCAAGAAGAACACCAACGACGCTCTGGCCAGCCTCCCCCTGCCCGGCGTGGAGACGGCCGACGCCGACGGCGTCTTCTCCTGGTTGGACAGCGTGGTCGACCCCGGTGACTACGTCTCTCTCCAGGCCTATCTCCCCTTCGGCCAGGACGAGGCGCTGCAGGCGCTGCGCCGGCACGTCCGCGATCATCTCGGTGGTGCGGCGGTCACCGCCGGCTACGGACCGCGCTTCCTCCACTCGACCGGCCAGCTCCACAAGGGAGGGCCCAACTCGGTGGTGGCCGTCCAGATCGTCTCGGCCACGGCCGGACCCGCCCTCCCCATCCCGGGGAAGGACTACGACTTCGGGACCCTCATCGCCGCCCAGGCCCTGGGCGACCACCGCAGCCTGCTCAGCCACGGCCGGCGCGTCATCCGGGTGGCGGCCGACGACATCTCGGCCGTCAGATGACGACCGGCCCGTGACCGTCGGGGTCCCGGCAGGCCTCGACGTCGACGACATCGACGTCGAGGAAGGTGCCGTCGAGGTCGTCCACCAGCTCGACACCGTCAGCCCGCCGCCGCCTCTGGTCCTCGTCGTCTTCGGCACGTCGGGGGACCTGGCGGCCCGCAAGCTCCTCCCCGCCATCGCCAGCCTGGCCGACCACGGTGCTCTGGCCAAGGGTTTCACGGTGGTGGGGGTGGCCCGGACCAACTGGAGCGACGACGACTTCCGGTCGGTGGCCCTGAAGGCGGTGACCAAGCCCAGCGCGGCGTGGAGGGAGCTGGTGACGCGCTTTCGCTACGTGGCCGGCGAGTACGGCCATCCCGACACCTTCGACCGGCTGAAGACCATCCTCGACGACGCCGACGAGAAGCTGGGAACGGCCGGCAACCGGGTCTACTACCTGGCCACCATCCCCGACCTCTTCGGCACCGTGGCCACCGCCCTGGGCAAGCACGGATGCGCCACCCCCGGCCCCGACGGTTCGTTCGTCCGGCTCCTCGTCGAGAAGCCCTTCGGGCGTGACCTGGCCAGCGCCCTGGCCCTCAACGCCACCCTCCACGACGCCTTCGACGAGTCACAGATCTTCCGGATCGACCACTACATGGGCAAGGAGACGGTCCAGAACGTCCTGGCCCTGCGCTTCGCCAACGCCGTCTTCGAGCCGGTCTGGAACCGCCGTTACATCGACAACATCCAGATCACCGTGGCCGAGCAGCTCGGGGTCGAGCACCGCGGCGGCTTCTACGAGACGGCCGGAGCGCTGCGCGACATCGTCCAGAACCACGTCATGCAGGTCCTGGCCCTCACCCTGATGGAACCGCCGGCCCTCATCGAGGCCCAGAGCATCCGCGACGAGAAGGTCAAGTTGCTCCGGGCCGTCGTCATCCCCAGTGTCGACGAGGCCGTCGGCGCCGCGGTCCGGGCCCAGTACACGGCCGGGACGGTCGACGGTCAGGCCGTGGTCGCCTATCGCCAGGAACCAAACGTCGACCCCCACAGCCGGACCGAGACCTTCGTGGCCATGAGACTGGCCGTCGACAACTGGCGCTGGGCCGGCGTCCCCGTCTACATCCGTACAGGCAAGAGACTGCCCAAGCGCTCCACCGAGGTTACCCTGCAGTTCCAACGCGTCCCCCACATGGCCTTCGGGAGCGCGCTCTCACGCGACCTGCTCCCCAACAGCCTGGTCCTGCGGATCCAGCCCGATGACGGGATCTGCCTCCGGTTCGGGGCCAAGGTCCCCGGTGAGGCCTTCCGGGTGCGGTCCGTGGGGATGGACTTCTCGTACGCCGAGACCTTCCCGGGCCCGGCCACCGACGGGTACGAGCGCCTCCTCCACGACGCCATGATCGGCGACGCCACCCTGTTCATCCGGACCGACGAGGTCGAGCAGGCCTGGCGGATCACCGACCCCTTCCTCATGGCCTGGTCCGAGGACGGGGTCCCCCTGGCCCACTACCCGGCCGGGACGTGGGGACCGCGCGAGGCCGAGCTCCTACTGGCCAGCGACCTGCGACGCTGGCGGGACCCGTGATCGACGGCACCGTCCGAATCGTCGACGACGTGGCCGCCGCCTTCGCCGACACCGTGATCGACGCCTTCACCGGCCGGGTGGAACCGGGGTTCACCCTGGTGCTGTCCGGAGGCCCCACCGCCCGACTCTGTTACGAGCACCTGGCCGAGGTGGGGGCCGGTCGCATCGACTGGAGAGTCGTCGACGTCTTCATGGGCGACGAGCGTTGCGTCCCCGCCGACGACGTGGACGCCAACCAACGGCTCGTGCGCGAATCGCTGCTCGACCGTGTCGGCCCGGTGGCCTCCTTCCACCCGATGTCGTGCGATGACGTCGACGACTACGACCGCTTGATGGCGGGGATCGCCGCCCTCGACCTCGTCCACCTCGGCCTCGGGCCCGACGGGCACACCGCCTCCCTGTTCCCCGGCTCCCCCGATCTCGACGCCCCCGCCGGCCGGATGGCCGTCGTCACCCGCGACCCCGACGGGCGCAATCCCCATGACCGGATGAGCCTCACCTTCAGCGCCATCGCCCGGGCCCGGCGCGTCGTCTTCACCGTCTCGGGTCAGTCCAAGCGCGACGTCTGGGCCCAGATGGAGGCCGGGACCGACGTGCCGGCCACGCGCGTGAGGGCAGCCGAGATCACCTGGATCGTGGACCACGACACCGCCGGCCGCTGAGCCGGTGGACGCCCGGAGTTCGGGTCGCTACCGTTTGGCCGGCTCGGGGTGGCATCTGAGCCCGACAGCGGGGTGGTTCATGTCCCATCGTGTCCGTTTCCTCCAGCCCTTCGGCCGCGGGCTGGTGGCCGTCTCCCTGGCGACGACCGTGGCCGCCTTCTCCGTCGCCGTATTCGGTGCCCCGGTGGCGGGGGCGGCCGACGACGTGGTGACGAACTGCAACGGATCGGGACCGGGGTCCCTGCCGTCGGTGGTGGCCGCCGCCGCCTCCGGCGACACCGTCACCTTCTCGGTGACCTGCCCGCCGGCCTCGCCCATCGTCCTCAGTGGCGCCATCGACGTCACCACCGATCTGAGCATCGACGGGCCGGGGCCGGGTGCGGTGGCCTTGACGGGGAACGAGGCCGCCCCGATCTTCGACGTCGGCGCCGGCGTGACCGCCACCATCTCGGGGCTCACCATCGAGAACAACGACGGCTCCGATCCCCCGGACGGCATCGAGAACCCGGGAGGGATCGAGAACAAGGGCACCCTCACCCTCTCCGACAGCACCCTGTCGGACGACACGGCCGGGTTCGAGGGCAGCGGCGGAGCCGTGGAGAACGACGGCACGCTCACCGTCACCGACAGCACGCTCTCGGGCAACACCGCCGGCAGCGAATCGGGCGGCGGTGGCATCTGGAACAACGAGGGCACCGTGACGGTGACCGACAGCACCGTCTCGGACAACGGCGGCGGCAACGGAGGGGGGATAAGCAACAACGGCGGCGTCGTCACCGTCACCGACAGCACCCTGGCCGATAATTACGCATACGACGGCGGGGGCGTCGGCGGGGGCGTCGACAATCACGGCGGAGCCACGACTTTGAACGGCGACACCCTCTCGGGCAACACCTCCGTCGCCCACGGTGGCGGCCTCTTCAACTCGGGCACCATGCGGGCGGCGGCCACCATCGTGGCCGGCAGCGGAGCATCGGGCGACTGCGGTGGGACCATCACCGATTCCGGGTACAACCTCGACGACGACGGGACCTGCTCCTTCACGGCGGTGGAGCACAGCCACTCCGACGTCGCCGCCGACCTCGGTCCGCTCCAGGACAACGGCGGCCCCACCGAGACCGAGGAGCCGACCTCGGCCAGCCCGGCGCTCGACCAGATCCCCACCGGGACGGTGGCCGACGCCATCACCCTGTGTCCCGGCGTGGACCAGCGCGGCGTGGACCGTCCCCAGGGCGCCCGGTGCGACATCGGCGCCGTCGAGGACGCCGCCCCCCAGGTGAGCGGGGTGTTCCCCCCCACCGGCCTCACCACCGGGGGCACGGCGGTGACCATCCGCGGCACCGACCTCACCGGGGTCACGGCCGTGCACTTCGGCACGTTCTCCGCCGCCTTCACCTTCGTCAACGACGGGACCGTGACCACCTCGTCGCCCCCGCAGCCGGCCGGCGCCGTGGACGTCACGGTGACGACGCCGGCCGGCACCTCGGCCGCCAACCCGGCCGACCAATTCACCTACACCGAGGAACAGGCCCCCCAGATCGAGAACTGTGATCCCACCTGCACCGCCACGGTGAACAGCCCCGATCCGACCACGGTGTCGGCCACCGGCTCGTCGGGCAACGACCTGCCGGCGTCCATGAGTCTGGTGGTGAACACCGGCACCTCGAGCTGTGGGGGCCACTACGACTACCTGACCCCCGTCTCCGTCCTGTCCACCACGGGGTTCAACTCCGGCGAGGTGCTGACCGTCACCGACACCGTGGCCGGCGAGCCGAGCACCAAGGGTGTGAAGGTCTGCTTCCACGGGCAGCGCTCGCCGCCCAACGGCGTTCTGGCCAAGTGCCACCCCACCCCCTCACCGCCGTGCCTCGAATCGCTGAAGGAAATGGACGGCAGCGTGGTCGCCACCTTCCTCTCCCCGGCCAACGACCCCCGCTTCTGGACGGGAGGGCCCACCGTGGTCCTGAAGACGTTCTCGCCCACCGAGGGCGCGGTGGGGACGACGGTGACCATCAAGGGCAAGGACCTCACCGGCGTGACCTCCGTGGTCATCGGGGGCGTGGCGGCCCCGTTCCAACGGCGGGCCACCAGCTCCAAGCTGGTCGTGATCGTCCCCGCCGGCGCCGTCACGGGGAAGCTGACGGTCACGGCTAACTCGGGCGACGTCATCTCCAGCGTTCCCTTCACCGTCACCAAGGCGACCGGCTAGCCGCCGGTCGGGTGCCGCCGGCCGGGTGCGACCGGGGTCGCTGACCGGCGGAGCCCGACCACTAAGGTGACCGCCGTGGACCGCAACGACCTTCTCGTCGCCACCCTCGGCGACCTGCAGGCCGAGGCCCGATCCGTGCGCCGCCGGGCCCACGGATCACGGGTGACCTACTCCCCCAAGGTCTTCATCCCCCTCACCCTCCTCTGTCGCGATCGCTGCGGCTACTGCACCTTCGCCAAGCCCCCCGCCCGCGTGGCCGCTCCCTACCTGTCGACCGGCGAGGTCCTGGCCATCGCCCGGGCCGGGGCCGACGCCGGGTGCCACGAGGCGCTCTTCACCCTGGGCGAGGCGCCCGAGGACCGCTACCCGGTGGCGCGCCGGTGGCTCGGGGACCACGGCTACGGCTCCACCGTCGACTACCTGGTGGACGCCTGCGCGCTCGTCCGCGACGAGACGGGACTACTCCCCCACGCCAACGCCGGTGCTCTGGGACCGGTCGAGCTGGGCCGGCTCCGGACCGTTTCGGCCAGCCAGGGGATGATGGTCGAGTCCCTCGATCCCGATCTGGCCTGTCACCGCGGGGCACCCGACAAGATCCCCGAACGCCGTCTGGCCACCCTCGACGCCGCCGGGGAACTGGCCATCCCCTTCACCACCGGCCTCCTCGTCGGCATCGGTGACAGCCGCGCCGGACGTCTCGAGACGCTCAGTGCCATCGCCGACTCCCACCGGTCCTACGGCCACATCCAGGAGGTCATCGTCCAGAACTTCCTCCCCAAGCCCGGGACGGCCATGCACGGCGCCCCGCCCTGTCCCCCCGACGAGCTGGCCTGGACCATCGCCGTGGCCCGTCTCCTCCTCCCCCCCGACGTCCATGTACAGGCGCCGCCCAACCTGTCCGACGACCTGGCCCCGCTGCTCGACTCGGGCATCGACGACTGGGGCGGGGTGTCACCGGTGACGATCGACCACGTGAACCCCGAACGGGCGTGGCCCGCCGTCGACATCCTCCGCGCCGCCACCGAGGCGGCGGGCATGGTCCTCGCCCCCCGCCTGACCGTCTATCCCGAGTTCGCCGGCGATCCGGAACGCTTCCTCGACCCCGCCATGCGCTTCTGTGTCCTCGACCACTCCGACGCCGACGGCCTGGCCCGTGAGGACGG
Organism: uncultured Acidimicrobiaceae bacterium; assembly: GCA_963800065.1. Classification (GTDB taxonomy): domain Bacteria; phylum Actinomycetota; class Acidimicrobiia; order Acidimicrobiales; family UBA8190; genus CAWJFJ01. The sequence goes on from CAWCZO010000008.1 coordinate 1,022,894, forward strand.
CTGGTGCTCGGGGGGGACGGTCGAGCCGCCGGCCCTTCTCGGCGCGGTGACCGAGAGCCCGCCGGTGGCACCTATGGCCGGGGCCGGGAGCGCGGTGGCCGAGATCCTGCTGGGCGTGGCGCTGCACCAGGAGCTGGACGAGGAGGAGATCGTCACCCTCTTCGGGGCCCGCGGCCCCGAGGTCCGGGCCGTGGCCGAGGTGGCCGACCAGCTCCGGGTCGAGGCGGTGGGCGACGTCGTCACCTGGGTGGCCAACCGGAACATCAACTACACCAACGTCTGCACCTTCAAGTGCCGCTTCTGTGCCTTCTCGAAGGGTCCCCTGTCACTCAACCTGCGGGGTTCCCCCTATCTCCTGGAGCTCTCCGACATCACCGCCCGGGTGCGCGAGGCGGAGGAGGCGGGGGCCACCGAGGTCTGTCTCCAGGGCGGCATCCACCCGAAGTTCGACGGCGACTACTACCTCGAGGTGATCCGCGCCGTCCGGGCGGCGACGGACCGGATCCACATCCACGCCTTCACCGCCCTGGAGGTGACCGAGGGGGCGAGGAGACTGGACGAGCCCCTGTCCGACTACCTCCGCCGTCTGAAGGAGGCCGGTCTGGCCACCCTGCCGGGAACGGCGGCCGAGATCCTCGACGACGAGGTCCGCGCCGTTCTCTGTCCCGACAAGATCAACACCGAGGAGTGGCTCGAGGCCCACCGCACCGCCCACTCGATCGGCCTGCGCTCCAACGTCACCATCATGTTCGGCGCCGTCGAGCAACCACGGTCGTGGGCCCGACACATCATCCGCACCCGGGACCTCCAGCGGGAGACGGGCGGCTTCACCGAATTCGTCCCCCTCCCCTTCGTCCATATGGCCACCCCCCTCTACCTCCAGCGCCGGGCCCGACGGGGCCCGACGTTTCGCGAGGCTCTCCTCATGCACGCCGTCGGGCGGATCGCCTATCACCGCTTCATCGACAACATCCAGGTCTCCTGGGTGAAGATGGGGGCCGCCGGCGCCTCCCAGATGTTGCGGGCCGGCGTCAACGACCTGGGGGGCACCCTCATGGACGAGAACATCTCGCGGGCGGCGGGCGCCAGCCACGGCCAGTTCATGGGGGAAGAGGAGTTCGCCGCCGTGGTCGGTCCCCTGGGCCGGCGTCTCGAGCAGCGCACCACCCTCTACGGGCGCGTCCCCGCCCCCTGCTGACGTCGCCGTGGCTGACGACAAACCGGCCCCGCGTCCGCTGGTCGACGCGGCGGTGACCGAGGCCGACGTCCCCCCGCTGGCCGCCGACACATCCGGCGCCGAGGAGGTGGCGGCCGAGGGCCTCGACCCCGAGCGGGCCCGCCTCGTCGAAGCCCTCCTCGACTCCTGCGGGATCACCGAACGGCGCGAGCTCTACCGGGCCATCTTCGCCACCGTCGTCAGCCTGGCCGCCGAGCACACCGAGCCCATCGACCTGAAGCTGGCCTCGGCGGCGCTGGCCGAGATGGCGGAGGCCTTCCGCGTCTTCCGTCCCTATCGCGACGCGCTCAAGGTGACGTTCTTCGGCTCGGCCCGCACCCTCCCCGACGACCCTCTCTACGTCCAGAGCCGTCGCCTGGCCGAGCGTATGGCCGGCCACGGCTGGATGGTGGTGACCGGTGCCGGTCCCGGCATCATGGCGGCGGGGATGGAGGGGGCGGGACGCGAGATGTCGATCGGGGTGAACATCCGCCTCCCCCACGAGCAGGGGGCCAACCCCTTCATCGCCCAGGACCCGAAGCTCGTCGAGATGCGGTACTTCTTCACCCGCAAGCTCATGCTCATCAAGGAGTCCGACGGCTACGCCGTCCTCCCCGGGGGCTTCGGCACCCTGGACGAGGCCTTCGAATTGCTGACGCTGCTCCAGACGGGCAAGGCCCAACCGGCCCCGCTCGTCCTCCTCGACGTCCCCGACGGGACCTACTGGCGGGGCTGGCAGAAGTTCGTCGACGATCAGGTGGCCACGCGCGGGCTGGTCTCGCCCGAGGACCACTCCCTCTACCGGATCACCGCCGACGTCGACATCGCCACCAACGAGATCCTCGGCTTCTTCCGCAACTACCACTCGGTCCGCTGGGTGGGTGACCTCCTCGTCATGCGCCTCCGTCACACGGCCACGCGGACCCAGCTCGCCGCCCTCAACGAGACCTTCGGCGACATCGTTGTGGGGGGAACGATCCGACCGACCAAGCCCCTCTCACCCGAGCGGTCGAGCGGTGACCACGTGGAGCTCCCCCGCCTGGCCTTCCGCTTCGACCGCGTCCATTACGGCCGGCTCCGCCAGCTGATCGACACCGTCAACACCTGGGTCGACTGACTCGATGAACTAGTCCTCGGGCGGTGGTCGCTGGTTGCGCAATCGGTTGTGAAATCCGCAGAGCAACCGCCCGTTGGCCAGAACCGTCGCCCCACCGGCGTTGTACGGAGTGATGTGATCGCCCTGGCACGATGCCGCCGGAACGTCGCAGTACGGATGGGTGCACTGTCGATCCCGTAGTTCGATCGCCCGACGGGTGGCGCCGGTGTAGAGCCGGGCCGTGGCGCTGACCTCGACGCGACGATCGGGTGCGAACACCGCCCGCTCGAGATAGGCCTCGTCCAACCAGGGGAGAAGGGACCCGGGAGCCATGACGCTCCCGTCGGCCAACTGGCAGATCCGCCCGTGGAGCGTCTCGTAGCCGACGAAGACGCTGAAGAGCGGGGCCGGACGGCGTCCGTCCACCGGAGCGATCTGGCTCCGTGTGGCCATCTCGACCAGGGCGTCGGCCCGGCGCTGGCCGGGGGTGCGTCTCAGATCGCCGATGGTCGGGTCACGTCCGAGCGTCGCTCGAGCCTCGGCCCACTCGGTCTCGAACATCTCACGCTCGAGGCGCTCGAGCTCTCCCGCCACGATCGATCCGGAGATGGGATCCAGGGTGACCTCGCCCACCCACATCCCACCGAAGCTGCTGACGAGATAGACGTCACGCCGACGTCGTCGCCTCTCGTCGTCGGCTTCCACACCGTCCGGGTCGGCCCGCTGCTTCCAATAGGCCGCGGCCCGGACGAAGGAGTCGTAGCCGAGCGTGGTCGCCTGGCTCACGAGCATCTCCTCGTCGCGGGCGAGCCTCTGTTCCGTGGCGTCACCGCGGAGGCCGGCGGCGACATCGATGTGGGCACCGGTGATGTCGCCGGCGGCCCAGGCCCGGGCGAACACCGGCAGGTGCCGCAGCTCCCTGGCGCGTCGCACCATGCGCCGGGCGTGGGACTTCGGCACGTGGCACTTCGAGACCAGCCACATCGTGGCGTTGTACGCGCCGTCGGGCACCCAGTTCTCCAACGCGTCGAAATTGGCTGTCGCTTCGGTGACATAGGACTCGAGGCGGGCCAGCTGGCGTTGGAGCGCTTCGATCGATTCCGCATCGGCATGCGTCGAGGGATCTGATTCCCGCAGGTGATCGATGGTCTCCGTGAGGACAGAAACATCCACGGGGACAGTGAAGCATCAGGCTGTAACGGTGACGCCGTCTCACGGTCCGGGTGAAGTCGCGGGCCAGACCGGTGACGCCCCCGGAGACTGAGGGCTCCGTCCTCAGCGCCGGTCTTGAGGGACCGTCTGGCCAGGCCAGGTCCGCAGGTCGTCCAACAGACCTCGAGCACGGTATTCAAGGCCGACGGCGTCGATACCGATACGTGAGGAATGAAGGTTCCCGCGGACCTTGGGCGAATCCAGGCAACGACCACCCCAGGCACCGCACTCCGCCGTCTGAACGCGACCTAGCGAGTGATAGAGCAACGGTATCTTCCCAGCGGAGACGAGGCAGGGTCTGCGCCCGAAGACCGGCCGTTCAGGCCGGACATCGAGGGACTCCGTGCCGTCGCCGTTCTCCTCGTCGTGCTCTTCCATGTGGGGATCTCACAGGTGGGCGGCGGGTTCGTGGGTGTCGATGTCTTCTTCGTGATCTCGGGTTTCGTCATCACCGGCCTGCTGCTTCGCGAGCGGAAAGCCACTGGTCGCACGGCGTTCTTCACCTTCTACGCTCGACGGGCCCGGCGGATCCTGCCGGCGGCCCTGTTGGTCATAGTGGTGTCGATCGTCGCTGCCCGTATCTTCGTGGGTGCCACGGATGCGCACCTCTTCGCCAGTGACGGGTTATGGACGGCGTTGTTTCTCGGCAATGTGCATTTCAGCCACGTCTACCCCAACCTTCTCACCACCCGTCCGGCCTCTCCCCTCCAGCAGTACTGGTCGCTGGCCGTCGAGGAACAGTTCTATCTGGTCTATCCCGCTCTCTTCGTCGTCCTTCTGGCCATGCGCGGAACGTGGTCACCGCGAAAGCGTCTCGCCTATGGCTTGAGTGGTGTCATCGTCGTCTCGTTCCTGGCGTCAGTGGCGACAACCAAGGTGGGTCAGCTTGCCGCCTACGACTCGCCGTTCACCCGTGCCTGGGAGCTGGCACTCGGTGCCCTCGTGGCGGTGGGTGCCGTCGAACTGGCGAAGCTCCCCAAGGCGGCGGCGGCGGCGATGACGTGGATCGGACTGGCCGCCATCGGGTTCAGTGCGGCGACGTTCACGATCCGGACGGACTATCCGGGAGCGGCGGCGGCCATCCCGGTGCTGGGAGCCGCGCTCGTCATCGCCGGCGGGACGGCCGCACCTCGGGCGGGGGCGGAAGTGCTCCTGCGTCTCTTCCCGTTCCGATGGATCGGCCGGTGGTCGTACTCCTGGTACCTCTGGCACTGGCCTCTGCTCGTCCTCGTCGCCGAGCATGCCCATACCACCGTCGGCGCCCACTCGGTCGCCGAGAACCTTCTCTTGGTCACCATCGCCCTGGCCCTGGCGGCTGGTACGTACTTCGCTGTCGAGAACCCGATCCGACATTCCGGAGCACTCACCCGAAGACCGGGGGCCAGCCTGATCGGCGCGGCGGCACTCATCGCCTCCTGTGTCGCACTCACCTTCGCCTTCTAGTCGTCCTCACTTTCGCCTTCTAGTCGTCCTCACCTTCGCCTTCCAGCGGTCAGGAGCGGTGGGCGCCGTCTCACGGTCCGGGGAAGGCCCGGGCAAAGGCGCGGGCCAGACCGGTGTCGCCCGCCAGGGTGAGGGCCTGTCGCGGGGGCCGGCCCAGCAGAAGGGCCAACAGGTCGCGGGAGCTGCCTTCGATGACGGCATCGGCCACCGTGCCCTCTTCGGCGGGCTCGACGGTCACCGTCCGGCCGTCGGTGGCGATCACGGTGCCCGGCCCGTCGACGACGGCGAACAGCCACGAGCCGGTGACGGCGGTGTCGATCGACCGGTGGTTGCTGCGGCGTGTCGTCAACCAACCCAGACGCACCGGAAGGGCGTGGTCGACGAAGACGTCGCTCCAGTCGTCGAGACCGAGATCGAGATCGGTCCCGTGCACCTCGACCTCGGTGAGCCGCATCATGGCCACCAGTCCGATCGTGGTGCGGCCCAGATCCGGATTCCCCGCCGGCTCCTCGACGGCCGTCTCCCACTGCGGTGGCGACAGCCGGGCCCACAACTCGTGCAGCCGCTCGCTCTGCCCGGCCAGGGAACCGACGACGTCGGCCCGCTCCTCGCCCTCACCCGGTCGCAGTGTGCCCGGCCTCTGGCGTGACCGCCCGCCCGGGTAGAACGACGTCGGCCTCCCGGCCAGCGCGTCGGTCGTCAGTCGCAGTGACGCCACCGCTCCGTAACGCAGGTGACAGGCGATCGTCAGCCGGGTCCACCCGGTCAGCGAGGAGGACCCGTCCAACGCCTCCGGACCGACCGCCGCCAGGGCGGCCACCACGTCGGCCGTCCGCCGCCGGGCCGCCTCCGAGAGCACCGGGCCCGACGACGATGCGTCCACCGCTTCAGCTTGGCACGCCCGTCGCCGCGCTCTACCCGTCGGCGTCCTCGTCCATCCCCCGCAGCAGGACGACGGCCTTGTCGACGGCGCGTCGGGCGCGCGACAGGCGCTTCTCCTCGGCCACCAGGGCCGGAGCGGGGACACCGCGACCGGCCGAGGACGACGCCTGGCGCAGCCGGTCGAAGGCCAGATCGCCCAGCTCCTCGGACAGCTGGGCCAGACGGTCGGCCAGATCCTCGACGCCCATCCGACAGCTCAGTCGCCGCGTGGCGGCGTGCCGACCTCGAGGATCTCGATGGTCCCGTCCGACACCTGGGTCCGCAAGGCCTTCTTGTCGAACTTCCCCACGCTCGTCTTGGGCAGCTCGTCGACGAAGGCCCACCGCTCCGGGAGCCACCACCGGGCCACCCGGCCACCCAGGAACTCGACCAGGACCTCGGGTTCGGGACGGGCCTGGCCCGGCCCGGCGACCACCACCACCAACGGCCGCTCGTCCCATTTGGGGTCGGGCACGCCGATGACGGCCGCCTCGAACACGGCCGGATGGGCCATCACCTCGTTCTCGAGCTCGACCGACGAGATCCACTCGCCACCCGACTTGATGACGTCCTTCGTCCGGTCCGAGATCTGCATGAACCCCCGCTCGTCCATCCACCCCACGTCACCGGTCCGCAGCCAACCGTCGTGGAACCGGTCGGGGGCGGGGTCGCCGTAGTAGGAGCCGGTGACCCACGGCCCGCGTGCCTCGAACTCACCCACCGAGTGCCCGTCGGCCGGCAGCGTGGTCCCGTCGTCGGCCACCACCCGGATCTCGACGCCGGCCAGGACCCGTCCCGTCCTGGCCCGCCAGTCCATGGCCTGGGCGTCGCCCACCCCCTTGGGCGGGAAGGCCATGGCGCAGACGGGACTGGTCTCGGTCATCCCCCAGCCCTGGATCATCTCGACCTCGAAGCGGTCCCGATAGGCCTCCATCAGGGTCCGGGGCACGGCCGACCCGCCGGCCGTCACCATCCGCAGCGACTCGAGGTCGACATCGTGGGACTGGCTGTAGCGCAGGAGGTCGTTCCAGATGGTGGGCACCCCCAGCGACAGCGTCGGGCGGAGTTCGGCGAACATCCGGGCCAACGGTTCGGCCTGGAGGAAGCGCTCGGGCAGGATCAGGTCGGTCCCGGCCATGAAGGCGGTGTACGGCATCCCCCAGGCGTTGGCGTGGAACATGGGCACGATCACTAGGACGCGATCGTTCTCCGTCGCCCCCAGGGCGTTGGCCGACATGCCGGCGAAGGAGTGCAGCCACGTCGAGCGGTGGCTGTAGACGACGCCCTTGGGGTTGCCGGTGGTCCCGCTCGTGTAACACATGGCCGCCGCCTGGCGCTCGTCGAGCCGGGGCCAGTCGTACCCGGCGTCCTCGGCCCCGATGAGTTCTTCGTACCGCAGGGTGGGACCGAGGGCGTCGGTGTCGCCGTCGCCCACCACGATCAGGTGCTCGATCGTGGGGCACTGGTGGCGGACCTTGGCCAACAGCGGCGCCAGCGAGGCGTCGACGATCACCACCTTGTCCTCGGCATGGTTCACCACGTAGGCCAGCTGCTCGGGGAAGAGCCTGATGTTCAGGGTGTGGAGAACGGCTCCCATGGAGGGAACGGCCAGATAGGCCTCCAGGTGCTCCTGGTCGTTCCAGGCGAAGGTCCCCACCCGGTCCCCGTCGCCCACCCCCAGGCGCCGCAGGGCGGCGGCCAAGCGTTCGGCCCGTCCCGCCACCTGGGCGAAGGTGGACCGCCGGTCCCCGCCGGGCTCGACCGTGATGACCTCGCTCCCGCCGTACACCCGCTGGCCGTGCCGGAGGATGCCGCTGATGAGCAGGGGACCGTCCTGCATGGTGCTCCGCATGGCCGGAGCATACGGCACGACCCCTCCGGCGGACGGGGCCCTCAGGAACGGGTCAGGGGCGAAAACGACCGCTGGCGGCGGGGGTTCATGGCCAGGTGGAGACCGAGCCAGACGAGTGACCACCCGATCCGCTGGCGGACCCGGGGTCCGGGGGCGTCGGGCGTCCGCGGGATGCGAGCCGCCTCGAGGAACTCGCGCTGGTGTTCCTTCCCGAGCTGCTGCAGGAGCGAGGGGTTGACCATGTGGTGAAACCTAGCCACCAATGCGGACAGATTTAGTCCGCAATAGGACGATAATGGGTCCATGGCCGACCCGGCAGCCCGCCTCCTCCGACTTCTCGGACTGCTCCAGCGACGCACCGCCTGGAGCGGGGCCGACCTGGCCGAGCGCCTCGAGGTGGACACCCGCACAATCCGGCGCGACGTGGACCGGCTCCGGTTCCTCGGGTACCAGGTCCACGGCGTCCCCGGGGTCGGCGGCGGTTACCGGCTGGGCGGCGGGACCGACGTGCCCCCTCTGCTGTTCGACGATGACGAGGCCATGGCCGTCGCCGTCGTCCTCGGCGTGTCGGCCGTGACGGCCGTCCCCGGTGTCGAACGGGGCGCCCTGGCGGCCCTGGCCAAGCTGGACCGGCTCCTCCCCCAGCGGCTCCGGACACAGCTGGCCGCTCTGCGGGCGGCCACCGTCTCTCTCTACTCCGACGTGGCGCCCACCGAGCTCGTCTCCACCGAGAGCCTCATCGGGTTGGCCCAGGCCTGCGACAACCACCAGCTGGCCACCTTCGCCTACCGCGCCCAGGACGGTCGCCACAGCGAGCGACGCGTCGAGCCGCACCGTCTGGTGGCCACCGACCGGCGCTGGTATCTGGTCGCCTACGACCTCGACCGCCAGGACTGGCGGACCTTCCGGGTGGACCGGGCCGCCTCGGTGAGCGTCGTCGGCCACACCTTCGTCCCCCGACGGCTCGACGACCCGGCCCGGATGGTGGCCGAGGCGATCAGCACGGCCGGCTACGAACACAAGGCCGTCATCCGCTTCCTGGCGCCGACCGCGGAGGTGAGGAGACTCATTCCCCCCTACATCGGTATCGCCGAACCCGAGGGCGGCCACACCCGGGTGGAATTGGGGTTCGACGACGTCGACTGGCTGGCCGGTTACGTGATCGGCCTCGGTCTCGATTTCGAGGTGATCGAGCCCGCCGACCTGCGGCTCTCCCTTTCGGATCTGGGCGGTCGCCTGCAGCGGGTCCACTGGGGAGCTCCAGCCGGGGCCGCCCCGTAAGCTTCGGCGGCCGTGGCTAGGGACGACCGTCGAACCCGCTTGGCCCTGATCGTCGGTGGTCTGCGGTGGCGGGCGGCGGGCTCGCTGTGCATGCTCCTCGTGGCCATCGGGGCCATCGCCGCCGGCACCTTCGGGCCCATCTATCTGGAGCAGACCGATCATTCCGTCCTGCTGTCGACGCTGCGGGCGGCACCGGCCGGCAACAGCGGCATCACCCTCATCCCATCAGGCCGCCAGGATCAGTTCCGGCGCCTCGTCACGGCCAGCGACCAGGCGACGCCGGCCTTCGGTGGCCGACGTTTCTTCGGCCCGTCCATCGTCACGGCGGACCTCGGGGTCACGGCCACGTCCCTCACCACCGGTCAGGCCTACCAGTCCGACCTCGTGGCCCGCACCGGCGTCTGCCGGAACCTGCTGTTCCGGGACGGCCGCTGTCCGGTCTCGCCCGGGTCGGTCGCCCTGAGTACCCGCAGCGCCCGGGCGCTGGGACTGGCTGTCGGTGACTCGTTGACCCTCTCGGTGGCGCGTGACCGAGAGCGGATCGACCTCACCGTCTCGGGACTCTTCGAGCCCGGCGATCCTCAGGCCCCGTACTGGTGGGGAGACGAATTATTTCCCCCAGGGTCTGGGGTTCAGCGCCGCGAAACCCCTCCTCGACGATTTCTTCGCCAGCCAGCAGACGGTGCTGGCCGTGGCACCCGCCGACCAGGTCGCCCTCATGGCGCAGCGACCACTGGTGAGCGGCGCCCTGGTGACCGGGAACGTCGGAGACTTCGAGAGCTCCCTGGCCAGATTCGAGAGCCGAGCCGGCACGCGAGACGGAGTGGGGGTGAGCAGCCAGATCGTCAGCTTGCTCAGCCGAGCGGCACACGACGAACACACCGCCGCCACCATCGTGGTCGTCGTCGACCTCCAATTGGTCCTTCTCTCCCTCCTCGTTCTCTACTTCGTGGCGGCCCGCACCGCCGAGGCCCGTGCGCCCGACGTCCGTTTGGCCGAGCTACGCGGGTTCCCGCCCGGCGGCGCCGCCGCCGTGGCGCTCCTCGAGCCCGTGGCCGTCCTGGTCCTGGCGTTCCCCGTCGGCATCGCCGTGGCCTGGGTCGCCGTGGCGGCCGTCACCCCCCACCTCTTCGTCGGGGTCGGGACGCCGACCGTCGGGCTCCTGGCCCTGGGGGCGGCCGTCTCATCGTTGGCGGCGGGCGTGCTGGCGACGGTGCTCGGGGCGAGGGAGCTGATCTTTGGAGGAGGCCCACCACGCCGGGGCCGCCGTGGGGAAGGGATCGCTCTCGCCGTCGACGCCGTGGCCGTCACGCTGGCCGTCGTCGCCTTCGTCGAGGTGGCGGCCGGTGGCGTCGCCAGCGGTTCCCACACCGATCCCCTGGCCGCCTTCGCCCCCGGTCTGCTGGCCTTCGGACTGGGTGTCCTGGCCGCCCGCCTCCTACCCCTGGCGTCGCGGTTGGCCGTCACCGTCACCCGGGGATCGCCATGGGTGGGGACCTCCATGGCCGTGCGACGGGTGGCCCGTCGCACCCAGCTCTCCCGTCACGTCGTCCTCGTATCCCTGTCCGTCGGCCTGGCCACCTTCGCCGTGGCCGGCTGGGCCATCGCCGGGCACAACCGAACCCTCGACGCCGATCTCGACATCGGAGCGTCACGCGTCCTGCTCGTCCGGGTGCCCCCCGGTGTCAACTTCCTGTCCGCCGTGCGCCGGGCGGACCCCGGTGCCACGCGGGCGATGGCCGTCGTCATCGAGAGAGCCCCTGATGGCTTGCTGATGGCCGTGGACGCCGCCCGGTTGGCCGACGTCGCTTCGTGGCCCTCCACCCTGACCACCAGGAGCGTCTCGTCGATAGCCCGCCTGATCGCTCCTCCCACGGCACCGGTGGTGACCGTCTCCGGAGCCGCCCTGCGCGTGTCGGTCGACGTCTCCGGCCACGCCGACCCCGCAACCGGGCTCCAGGCCGTCGTCTTCGACAATTCCTTCCAGACCCTCTCGACCGTGGATCTCGGTTCTCTCCAGGCGGGCCGGCACGCCTATCAGGGTTCCCTGGCCGGGGATTGTCCCCAGACGTGCCGACTCGTCGATCTGGGCGTGACCTGGTCCGCGCCGGGGAACGCGCCTCAACAGAGTGCCGAGGTGGCGCTCCGGGTGACGGCGCTGGCCGACCGTTCGGACGGCGGGTCCTGGTCGACGGTCAGGACCGGACTGGGCGATCGCCACGACTGGGACACCGGCTCCGGGGTGGTGGCCGTCGGCCATGGCGGCGCCGCTCTCGCCGTCGATGTCACGGTGGACGCCGACGGCGCGCCGGCGACGTTCGGACCGGCCGACGTCCCCGGGACCCTGCCCGCCGTGGTCACCGGATCGGGCACCACGACCGTGGGTCTCGACGGGGCCACCATCGCCATCAGGCCGGCCGTCGTGGTGGAGGCTCTGCCCGTGATCGGCGCCGGCGACGGGGCCACGATGGTCGATCTCCCCTTGGCCGAGCGTCTCCAATCGGGACCCATGTTGAACGCCACTCCCGAGGTCTGGTTGGCCCCCGGTCCCGATGGCGGCATCGTCCAACGTCTCCGACACGACGGGATCGTCGTCACCGACGTGGAGTCGGTGACGGACAAGGTGACCCAGCTCTCCCGGGGCGGGGTCTCCCTGGCGTACCAGCTCTTCCTGCTCGCCGGCATCGCCGCCGCCGTCCTGGCGGTGGGCTCGACGGTCTTCGCCGTGTCGGTCGCCGCCCGGCGTCGCACCACCGACCTCGCCTCGCTCAGGGCCGTGGGGATCGGACAACGGACGCTGCGACGCTCTCTGCTCCTCGAACAGGCCCTCGTCCTCGCCGTCGGCGTGGTGGCCGGCGCCGTGGCCGGCGTGGTCGCCACCGTGGTGGCACTTCCCTCGGTTCCCGAGAACTTCGCCGCTGGGCCCGCGCCGCCGCTCGACTTCGCCCTACCGGTCGCCGCCGTCGGGGTCGTCATCCTGGCCGTGGTCCTCTCCCTGGCCACCACCATCGCCGTGGCCGCCCGCCTGGTCGTGAGCCGGGCGTCGGCCGACGCTCTGGGAGGCGGGGCGTGACGGGCACCGCCGGCCCCGGGCCGTCGGGGGGCGTCGACGTCCACGTCACCGGGCTCGTCCATCTCTACGAGCACGAGGGGGCCGACATCGTGGCGCTGCGCAGTGTCGATCTCGACATCGCCGCCGGCGAGATGCTGGCCCTGCTCGGACCGTCGGGCATGGGCAAATCCACCCTGCTCAAACTGCTGGCCGGGCTCATCCGCCCCTCGGCCGGACAGATCTGGGTCGGCGACGCCGAGCTGAGCCGTTTGAGCGGGAGACAGTGCCGCGAACTACGGGCCACCGAGGTGGCGTACGTCCTCCAGGAGACGGGGAACAACCTCCTCCCCTTCGCCACCGCCGCCCAGAACGTGTGGTTCGCCCAGCAGGGTGGTCGACGGCAGCGGCGGCAGCCGCCTCCCGACCCGGTCGACCTGCTCGGGAGACTGGGCCTGTCCGCCATCGCCCACCGGCGGGTGGCCGAACTGCCCCGAGGCGAGCAGCAGCAGGTGGCCCTGGTCGCCGGCGTGGGATCCTCGCCCCGTCTGCTGCTGGCCGACGAGCCCACCAGCCAACTCGAATCGGCGGCCAGCGCCAAGGTGGTCTCACTCCTCCAGACCATCAACGCCCGGCTGGGGACGACCATCGTGCTGGTCACCCACGACCCCGATGTGGCGGCCGCCTTCCCCCGATCGGTCATCATCCGCGACGGTCGGGTGGGCGCCGAGGGTCGACGCGGCGAACAGTTCGCCGTCATCGACGGCAGCGGTTCTCTCCAGCTCCCCCCCGACGTCCTCGAGAGGTTCCCACCCTCGACGCGCCTGCGCGTCCTGCGCCACGAGGATGGCATCGACCTCCGGCCCGTGGACGGACCCGACCGGTGAGCGCGTCCGAGCTCGTCGCCGAAGGTCTCGGTCTCGATCTCGGCGGTCGCCGCGTTCTCGATGCCATCACCCTCAGGGCCGTGGCCGGTGAACCTCTGGCCCTCTCCGGCCCGTCCGGATCCGGCAAGACGGTTCTCCTGCTGGTCCTGGCCGGGCTCATCGCCCCGACGCGCGGAGCGGTCCTGGTCGACGGTGTCCCGATCACCACGGCCGACGACCGCGCCCGTGTCGGATTCGGCGTCATCCTGCAGACGCAGGGGCTCGTATCGGAATTGACGGCCGACGAGAACGTGGCGCTCCCCTTGCAGGAACGCCGTTTGCCGGCCACCGAGGTGATGGCCCGTACCCGCCAGGCGTTGACGGCCGTCGGGCTCGAGGACGTCGGTGACCGGTGGGCGGAGGAACTGTCGGGGGGGCAGCGCCAGAGAGTGGGCGTGGCCCGGGCCCTGGCCGGCTCGCCCCAGGTCCTGATCGCCGACGAGCCCACCGCCGAGCTCGATCCGGACAACCGCACCAGGGTCCTCTCGTTGCTCCTGGACCCGTCCCCGGCCCGGATCGTCGTCGTGGCTTCCAACGATCCCGAGGTCTCCCACGCCTGTCGCCGCGTCGTGCACCTGCGTGACGGGAGGGTGGACGCCGAGCAGTGACGGCGGTCCTGAGTAGCGTGATGCGCAGAGAGATACGCACCAGGGAGACAAACATGGACAAAGCGGCGGTGCTGACCTTCATCCGTCACCACCATCATGCGGTACTGGCCACCACGCGGGCCGACGGTGAGCCCCAGCTGTCTCCGGTGGCCGTCGGCGTCGACGAGGAGGACGCCGTCGTGGTGAGCACGCGCCAGACGGCGGCCAAGACGAAGAACCTTCGCCGACGACCGCGTGCCTCGATCGTGGTTCTCAGCGACGGCTTCTTCGGCGAGTGGGTCCAGGTCGAGGGGCCCGTCGAGATCGTCTCCCTGCCCGAGGCCATGGACGGACTGATCGCCTACTACCGGGAGATCTCGGGCGAACACCCGGACTGGGACGAGTACCGCGCCGCCATGGAGAGCGAGCAACGTGTCCTGCTTCGCCTCACCGTCGAGCGGACCGGTCCCACGGTGAGCGGCTGACCCCTTCGGTCAAACGGCTCCTCCGGTCAACCGGACGGGCCTTGACGGCGCCGTCGTGACCGTGCTCCACTCGGACCGGCGGGCGCCCCGCTCACCCGTTCTCTGAGCCCACCGCTCACGCATCTCGACTTCCGTCACCGCGAGGTCACGACCCATGCGTCCGCCGGTCCGCCTTCTTCTCGTCCTCGGCGCCGTCGTCATCTCGGCGGCGACCGTGGTCAGCATGGGCGCCGCCGCCTGGGTCGGGGTGACCGGAGGCGTCGACCTGCCCGCCGGTCTCGGCGCCGTCACGCCGGCCCTGGTCCCCGGAACGCCGGCGCCCACCGGCAACTCGGCGGCGGCCCGCGCCGTGGCCTGGGCCCTGGCGCGGCTCGGGACCCCGTACCGGTGGGGCGGCGAGGGTGACGGGGGCTTCGACTGCTCGGGCCTGGTGCAGGCGGCCTTCGCCGCCGCCGGCGTCGTTCTCCCCCGGGTCGCCCAGGACCAGTTCGACGCCGGGCCCCGGCTGCCGCCGGACGTGGCCCTCCGGCCCGGGGACCTGGTCTTCTTCGGTACCTCGGCCCACGCCGTCGACCACGTCGGGATCGTCGTCGGGACCGGGGAGATGGTCGACGCCCCCCACACCGGGGCCGTGGTCCGGGTGGAGCCGATCTGGTCCGCTGGCTTCGTGGGAGCCACCCGGCCGGCCCCCTGACCGATATCGTCGGCACATGCCCACCATGCCGGCGCCGATGCACTCCCGGTCAGCGACGGGGCCTCCGGTGGATCCCTTCGCCGCACGGGCCCTCACCGCCCTGCGCACCCACGGCCCTCTGGTCTTCGGACTCGATCCCTCGGGCGACCTCCTGATCGAGTGGGGATTGGGTGACACCGCCGACGGACTGGAACGATTCGTCGACATCGTCGTGGAGGCCTCGGTGGGCACCGTCGGGGTGGTGAAACCACAGGCCGCCTTCTACGAGCGCCAAGGTTGGCGGGGGATGAGAAGCCTGGCCCGACTGGTCGACGCCTGTCGCTCGGCGGGAGTCCTCGTCCTTCTCGACGCCAAGCGCGGCGACGTCGGCTCGACCAACGAGGCCTACGCCGAGGCCTACCTCGGACCCGAGGCCGCCGTCCCCGTGGACGCCATCACCATCACCCCCTATCTGGGCCTGGCCGCCATGCAGCCCATCTTGGACCGGGCCGTGGCCAACGGCGCCGGCATCTTCATCGTGACCCGGTCCTCCAATGTCGAAGGGCGCGCCATCCAGGGGGCCCGCCACCCCAGCACGACGACGGTCGAGCACCAGCTCGTGGTCGACATCGCCGCTGAGAACCGTCGCGTGGCCCCCGGCACCATCGGGCCGATCGGCGCCGTCTTCGGCCCCACGCACGGGCCCCCCACCGAGTTCGATCTCTCAACCATGAACGGGCTCTTCCTGGCGCCGGGGGTCGGCGCCCAGGGGGCGACGCCCGCCGACGTGGCCAGCTGCTTTGCCGCCTGCCCCGATCGCGTCCTCCCGTCGGCGTCTCGATCCCTGCTCGACGCCGGGCCGGATCCGCAGCGTCTGCGTGCCGAGGCGCTGATCCTCGCCGCCGAGCTGCAAAGGTTGCTCGGTCCGTAACGGGACAACACCATCCGACGAGGGGGACACATCATGGGTCAGGTCAACACGGCGCGCGGTCCGGTCGACGCCGCCGCACTGGGCCCCACTCTGATGCACGAGCACGTCTTCGTTCGTTCGCCGGAGGTGGCCGCGAACTGGCCCACCGGTTGGGACCCCGTCGCCCGGGTGGCTCAGGCCGTCGAGCGACTCCAGGAGCTCCACGAGGCCGGGATCGGCACCATCGTCGACCTGACCGTGGTCGGGCTCGGACGCGACATCGAGCTGGTCCAGAAGGTGGCCGAGCAGGTCGAGCTCCACATCGTGGTGGCCACCGGCCTCTACACCTACAACGACCTCCCCCACTTCTTCGACTACCGCTCGGGGGACTTTCGACCGAGCGGTCTGGACCTGCTCGACGAGTACTTCCTCCACGATATCGAAAATGGTATCGCCGGCTCCGGCGTGCGCCCGGGCATCCTCAAGTGCGCCACCGACGAGCAGGGGCTCACCCCCGGCGTCGAGCGGGTCCTGCGATCGGTGGCCCGGGTCCACCGTCAGACGGGTCTCCCCATCTCCACCCATACGCACGCCCACACCAAGCGCGGGCTCGACCAGCAACGTGTCTTCACCGAGGAGGGCGTCGACCTCGAACGCGTGGTGGTGGGCCACAGTGGGGACTCGACGGACCTCGGCTACCTCGAAGAGCTCCTCCGGGCGGGATCCACTTTGGGTATGGACCGATTCGGCGTCGACGCCTACTGCCCCACCGAGAAGCGGGTGGACACCATCGCCCGGCTGTGCGAGGCGGGATGGTCGGAACGCCTCGTCGTCTCACACGATGCCGGATGCCATATGGACTGGTTCGACGACGAATTCCTGGCTCAGGTCCAGCCCAACTGGAACTTCATGCACATCTCGCGCGACGTACTCCCCATGATGCGGGCGCGGGGCATCTCCGAAGACCAGATCGACGCCATGATGGTCCACACCCCCCGCCGCCTCCTCGACCACGGTCCGGGGTACTAGCCATCGCCCGTCCCCGGTCGGCTCCACGATGACGGGTGGCCTCTGATGTGGCCGTCCACGCCACCGGTGCTCCGGCCGATCGGCGTCGGTGAACGGCTCGACGCCTCCTTCAAGATCTACGGCCGCAATTTCCTGTCGATGGCCAAAGCGGTCCTGGTCATCGCCATCCCCGCCGGTGTGATCGAGCTGCTCATCTCCCTCTCGACCGCTCTTCCCAAGACGACCTCGTCTCCGGGGTTGTTCGGGACGACGACGGTCCAGGCGTCCGCGTCGGATCGTTGGGCGTATGCGTCGGGTCTCCTTCTCCTTTTCGTGGTGGCCGAGATCACTACCGCCGTGGCCACCGCCATCTGCTTTCTCATCGTCACCAACTCGTACCTGGGTCAACCGGTCGACTGGCGCCAGGCACTGAAGCACGGGGCATCCCGGACCCACTCGATCGCCTGGATCCTCCTGTTGATCTTTCTCGGCATCGTCGTGCCCGGGTTCGTGCTCGGGTTCATCACCGCGCTCCTCGGCGTCCTCCACGTCAACGTCGTCACCATCCTCTTCGGGGTCGTGGCCGGTATCGCCTGGGTGCTCTACGTGGTGTGGTTCTTCGCCTGCACGCGCCTGTCGGTGCCCACCCTCATGATCGAGGACGTCCGCGGATGGAAGTCCGTGCGACGGTCGATCCGCCTCTGCCGGGGAATGTGGTGGTCGGTCTTCGGCACGGAGGTCCTGGCGTGGTTGATCGTCGAGATCTTCGGCATCCTCCTCGGTGTCGTCACCGTCGTCGCCGTTGTGGCCTCACACAACAGCACCACGGCCAACGCTGTGGTCGGCTTCTTCACCCGTACGGCGTCACTGACCCTGGCCACCCCGTTCAGCGCCGCCGTCCTCGTCGTCATCTCGATCGACCTCCGCGTGCGCAAGGAGGGCTTCGACATCCAGTTGCTGTCGTCCCACATGGGCGTGACACCCACCAGCTCGGCACTATCGTTTCTCCGACCCGCGCCGGGATACGGCTATCCACCACCGCAGGGCTATCCACCACCGCAGGGCTATCCACCACCGCAGGGCTATCCACCACCGCAGGGCTATCCACCACCGCAGGGCTATCCACCACCGCAGGGCTATCCACCGCCTCCACCGGTTCCGCCGCCGGCACCTCCTCCACCCCCCGCCCCGGGTCCCCTTCCGGACGCGGGGCCCGCAGAGCCGAGCTAGATCCAGGTGCCGGGACCCTCGAACTTCTCCTCGTCGGCGCGTCAGCAGGCCCGCGACATCCTGGCCAAGCCCCCCTATCGGACCACGCCGGCGCACACCCCCCGACCGTTGGCCGGGGTGCTCCACGCCATCGGACGGGCGCTCAACGCCGCCATCGGCCGACCCGCCCGCTGGGTCTACCGTCACCTCCTCGTGCACGTCGGCCACGGCTTTCGGGTGGCGTTCGGCGGGTGGTGGGTGGTGGTCGTAGGTGCCTTGGCCGTGGCACTGGGAGCCGCCGTGGCCGTACTGATCGTGCGGCGCCGGGCGCGGATCTCCGCCCGGGAGCCCAGGGCCGGGTCCGTCGAGGGGGGCACGGAGGATCCGGACGAGATCGAACGGCGGGCCGCCCTGGCCGAGGGCTCGGGCGACCACGAGACGGCCGTCCGCCTGCGTTTCCGGGCCGGACTCCTCCGGCTGCAGGGCCAGGGCGTCATCGCCGACCAGGACGCCCACACGGACCGGCAGCTGTCGGCGATGCTGCACTCCCCCACGTTCGATGCCCTGGCCGGTCGTCACGAGATGATCGTCTACGCCGGTGACCGGGCCACCGCGGCCGACGCCGCCACGGCACGCGCCCGATGGCCTCATGTGCTCGACGAATCCCGGTCGAATGACGTTGACGGCGTGCGGGTGGGATCGCCGTGACGCCGCCGGCACCGACACCGGGTCTGTCGCCGCCGCCACCTTCTGTGACCGAGCGGTGGCGAAGCATCCCCCTGCGCTGGCGCGTCGTGCTCGTCCTCCTCGCCGCCGTGGGCGGCACCGAACTGGCCTCCTCCACCGTGACCGGACTCGGCGGGAGCGGGAGCGGTGCGTCGGGTCCGTCGTCCTCCTACGACAGCTCGGGATCGGGGACCGAAGCGCTGGCCCAACTGCTCACCGAGAGCGGGCACCGGGTCGACCGCCTGACGGTCCCGCTGGGCCAGGCGGTGCTGCCGGCCGGCAGCACCGTGTTCGTCCTCGATCCCACATCGTGGAACGCGTCGGACACGGTGACTCTCGAACGGACCCTGTCGAAGGGCGACCGGGTGGTGCTGGGTGGGCGGTCACCGGGACGGGGTGTGCTGCGCTCCCTGCTCGGTGTCACCTCTCCGCCCACCTGGCGGGCCACCCCGGCCGGAATCTCGCACCCGGTGGTCGACCTGCCCGAGGTGTCCGGTGTGCGAACCGTGGTCGCCACCGGGAACGGAACCTTCGCCATGGCACCGGCACGGATGGGCGGACCGGTCCCCCTCCTGCGGGGCCCGGGGGGCACCCTGGCGCTGGTGGCCCAGGGGAGGGGGACCGTCGTGTTGCTGGCGTCGTCGTCCCCGCTTCACAACGGCTCGCTCGGACAGAGGGACGATGCGGCGCTGGCCCTCGACCTGGTGGCCCCGGGGTCTTCCGTCGTCTTCGACGAATACGACCATGGCTTCGGGCATCCGGGTTCCGGCCTCGCCGGACTCCCGGCATCGTGGCGCTGGGGTCTCGGGATCGCCCTCCTCGCCGTCGTGGTGTGGATCCTGTCGGCGTCCCGCCGGTTCGGCCCCCCTGACGGACCGGACCGGATCACGGTCCCCGCCCGCGTCCAGTACGTCGACGCCATGGCCACTCTGCTCTCCACCCGGCCGACGGACCAGGTGGCCGTGGCCGTGGCACCGGTGCGCGTCGAGGCCCGGCGACGGCTGTGCCGGCGACTGGGGCTACCGGTCGATGCATCCGACAGCGATGTGGCCGAACGCCTCTCGGGTGGAGGGGAGGTCATCTCGATACCCGAGGCCCTGGCCGACGCCGTTCTCCGTCCCCCGGGCTCGGCCGAGGACGTGGTGGCTGTGGGCAGGGCCTTGTCGGAGCTCGATCGGGAGGGTGGAATTCGATGAGAATCCAACGATGACCGATCCGACGGCTCCCCCGCCGCCCGCGTCGTCCCCCGGCACCCTGGCCCAGCTCCGGCTGGCCGTCAACGAAGAGGTGGCCAAGGTGGTGGTGGGACAGACGTCTCTGGTGGACGCCACCCTCGCCGCCATCGCCGTCGGCGGTCACCTGCTCCTGCGCGGCCCGCCCGGGGTGGCCAAGACCCTGCTCGCCTCGGCCGTGGCGCGGGCCACCGCCCTCGACACGCGACGCGTCCAGTTCACCCCCGACATGCTTCCCTCCGACGTGACGGGGACGCTCGTCCTGCGGGGTTCGGAGCTGGTCTTCCGCTCCGGTCCCGTCTTCACCAACCTGCTCCTGGCCGACGAGATCAACAGGACACCGCCGAAGACACAGGCCGCCCTCCTCGAGGCCATGCAGGAGGGTCAGGTCACCATCGACGGCGCTCCCCACGCGCTCCCCGAGCCGTTCACGGTGCTGGCCACCTTGAATCCGATCGAATACGAGGGCACGTACCCCCTGCCCGAAGCGCAGCTCGACCGCTTCCTCATGCAGCTGACGGTCGGGTATCCCAGCGCCCACGACGAAGAGGCGCTCCTGCGACTGCGCCACGTCGGGGTATCGCCGGCGACGCTCGCCGACGTGCGACCGGTGGCCACCGTGCAGCAGCTCATGGCGGCGCGTGCCGAGGTCGATGCCGTCACCGTCAGCGATCCCGTCATCGCCTACGTGGCCGCCGTCATCCGGCGCACGCGCGAGCTGCCCGCCGTCGTCCTCGGCGCCAGCCCCCGCGCCGGCGTCCACCTCCTGGCGGCGGCTCGGGCCTGGGCCTCGCTGAACGGACGCACCTATGTCGTCCCCGACGACGTGGTGTCGCTGGCCACTCCTGTTCTGCACCACCGCCTGATTCTCACGCCCGAGGCCGAGCTCGACCGCTTCACCCCCGAGCAGGCCCTCCAGGCGGTGTTGTCGACCGTGCCCATCCCCCGCTGACACCGATGAGCGATCCGGTGCCGGAGGCGGGAGGCGGGGGGGGCGCCAGGGGACGCGGTGGCGGCCCCCGGCCCACCCGCTGGGCGGCCGTCACCCTGGCGCTCACGGCCGTGGCCACGGTGATCCTGCCCGTCGGTGTGGTGATCCCCAGCCTGGTGGTTGCCGCATTGGCGGGCGCCGTGGCCGTGGATCTGATCGTGGCCGGCCGGATGCACGTCGAGGCGCACCGGACGGCCGTACCGACGCTGGCTCTGCGCGTCCCCGTCCCTTACGCGTTTGACGTCACCGTCGACTCGGCCGAGTCGGTCCGCCTGCGGCAACCGACCCCGCCCGAACTGTCGGTCGCACCCGACGACGTCACCGGAGGCGCTCTCGACGGGGAGTTGACGGGGCTGCACCGGGGCGTCCACCGGCTGCCGCCGGCCGTCGTCCGGGTCACCGGCCCCATCGGTCTGGGGTCCTGCGACCATGCCGTCGGCGGGGACGAGACGGTGACCGTCTTCCCCGATCTCCCCAAGGCACGCCGGTTGGCGGCGGCCCGCCGGCAGGGCCGGTCCAGCGACGAGGGCCGTATCCGCAGCCGGCTGGGGATCGGCACCGAGCTCGAGAGCATCCGTGACTACTCCCCCGACGATGATGTGCGCCAGATCAACTGGGTGGCCAGTGCCCGGGTGGGCCGGGCCATGTCCAACCAGTACCGCGTGGACGAGAACCGCGACCTGGTCTGTGTCGTGGACACGGGCCGGCTGATGGCGTCTCCCGTGGGGTCGGTCACCCGCCTCGACGCCGCTCTCGACGCCGTCGCCACGCTGGCGGTGGCGGCCGAGGACGCCGGCGACAGGGTCGGCGCGCTGTCCTTCGCCGGGGCCGTCACCCGGCAGATGGCCCCGCGCCGCCGAGGCGCCGAAGCCGTGGTCCGCTCGTTGTTCGATCTGGAGCCGACCGAGGTGGAGAGCGACTACGACCGGGCCTTCATCGCGTTGGGGCGTCACAAGCGCGCCCTCATCGCCCTGTTCACCGACCTGGTGGACGAGACGGCGTCGCGCTCCTTGCTGGCATCGGTCCCGGTGCTCGTCCACCACCACGCCGTCCTGATCGCCACCTGCCGCGACCTCGACCTGACGGCCGCCGTCTCCGACCGACCGCACGACGTCCGCGACGTCCTGCGGTCAGCCGTGGCTCTCGACATCCTGGAGAGCCGTCACCGGGCGGCCGCCCTGCTGCGTTCCATGGGGGCCACGGTGGTCGAATCGCCGCCCGACACACTCGGCTCAGCCTGCGTCCACGCCTACCTGATGCTCAAGCAACGGGCGCGCCTGTGACACTGCCGACCCGTCGGAATCGGCGGCCCCCCGGAACATCACCATGGACCAGAAGCCGCCGGCCAGGACGGCACCCACCACGACGGCGGGAACGGTGGGCAGGTTCCACGGCGTGATGAAACCCTCCGTGAGCCCGGCCACCACCAGGAAGATCATGGTGCCGAGCGTGCAGGCACCGATGACGGGAAGGAGTCGACCCAGTGCCTCGGAGCGGGTGAGACGGGCGGGGTCGATGAGGGCCCGGGCGATGGCCAGGCCGGCGCCGCCGGCCAGGGAGATGCACGACAGCTCCAACAGACCGTGCGGGACCACCAGGCGGACGAACTCGTCGAATCCTCCGCCGCGCCATTCGAAGGCCCCCAGCACGCCCAGGAGCGCCCCGTTGTAGGCCAGGGAGTAGGCGGTGAGAAGGCCGAAGGTGAAGCCGCCGGCCAATGCCAGGAACGCCACCTCGATGTTGTTGACGAAGATGTCGACGGCCAGGCCGGCGTGTGCCGGCACGGAGATCCCGTAGAAGCCGCCGTGGTACGCGTGGCCGGTGGCGTGAAAGCCGGCGGGCAGGATCCCGATGGCGGCGGCCGGGTCGGCCAGAGCCCATACCGCTCCCAGGGCGGTGCAGCCGAACATGACCCCGGCGGCGATACCCACACAGCGGATGTTCTGGCGGATGCGCCGCCAGAGACCGTGGGAGAGAAACTCCTGTGGCGTCTCGTCACGTCCGGCCCGGCTGTAGACGACGCCGTGGGCCGATCCCACCAGCGCCTGCAGGCGCAGCGTCCCCGCCGTACCGGGGAAGGATCGGCGGGCCACCGCCAGATCGGCCGCCGCCGAACGGTACAGGGTCCCGAGCCGCCGGAGCTCGTCCGGTCCCAGGCGGCTGCCCGAGATGCCGGCCCCGGCCAAAAGGGCCTCGAGCTCGGACCAATCACCGGACCTCTCGGCCAAGAATCGTTCTAGTTTCATGAAATGACCCTGGAGGACAGGTACGTTACCCCCACCCCGGAAGGCGTCTCGCTCGACACCGTCCTGGCCGGTCTGGGGTCGCGCTTCGCCGCCTTCGCCCTCGACTTCCTCCTGCAGGTCGCCCTCTTCGCCGCCGCCGTCGCCGTGGTCGTCATCGCCTTCCACAATGGCGGAGAGACCTCCGGCCTCATCGCCACCGGTATTCTCGCCCTCGTCGCCCTCCTCGACTTCATCGGCTACTTCATCATCTGCGAGATGCTGTGGTCGGGTCGGTCGGTGGGAAAGCGCGCCGCCGGGACCCGGGTCGTCCGGGTGGGAGGGGCACCGGTGGGCTTCTGGTCGAGCCTGCTCCGCAACATCACCCGTCTCATCGACATGCTGCCGACGCCCTTCTATCTGGTGGGGAGTGTCCTCATCCTCTCGACGTCCAGGAATCAACGCCTGGGCGACCTCCTCGGCCACACCGTGGTGATCCGCGAGCGGCAGGCGGCCATGACCCTCCAACGGGGCACGTCCTTCAGCGATCCCGGGCAGTGGATGGCACCCGGGGGGTTCGCCCCTCCGTGGTCACCGGTACACACCGCCATACCCGCCCTCCCACCCGAGCTCGCCCACTGGGACGTGAGTGCCGTGAGCGACGGCGAGCTGACCCTGGTGCGGACGTTCCTGGCCAACCGGTGGGGGTACACGCCCGAAGCCCGTGGCGCCCTCGCCCTGCAGCTGGCCGACCGGCTGTGGCCCCTGGTGGCCGGTCCCGTCACCGCCCCCCACCCCGAGCAGTTCCTCGAAGCGGTCCTCCTGGTGAAGTCGGTCCGGGGTTGACCGTCACAGATGGCCGGCCACGCGGGCCACGATCCACAGGACGAACACGGCGGCCACCACCACCCCGGTGACGGCTCCACCCAGGCGGCGCAGTCCGTGGCTCTCACGGTGCCTCCCCCGGCGGCGGGAGACGCCGGTGGCGAACTGGCCCACCCCGACCATGCGGACCGGCGTGGGACGACCCCGCGTCTGCAGACGACGACCACCACTGCGCACGGGCGGCAGCCGTCGGGAGGCGGCCCGACGTTGACGCTCCTTGCGCCGGCGCTCACGGGCCGTCGTCACCGGCCCAGCATTCCACGACCACGACCCACGGGTGCGTCCTCGCTCGACGTCAGAAGTACCCGGCCATCAGCTCGTGGGACCACGCCGGTTGGCACACCGGCCCGCGGGGCGCGAACTCCGCCATGTAGGGCTTGATGTCGAGGACCGGTGTCCCCTCGATGGCGTCGAGGGCGCGCACCTCGAGCGTGTCCCCCCGGACCTCCACCAGCTCACAGGTGCACAGACCGAGGCGGTTGGGTCGGTCCTTGGCCCGTTGGGCGAAGATGCCCACGTCGGGCCAGTCCGGATTGCCGCGGGGCCGGCGGGACCCGACGTGCACCGCACCGGGATCGACCTCGTGGAACAGGTAGAGCACCTCGATGTGACTGAACTCGTCCAGGCCCACGACGGACCGGGCGTCGAACGGGGGCAGAAGGGTGATGGTGGCGGCCACATCGCCCCAGTCGTCGTCGACCGGTCGCTGACGGCTCGACCTCACGATGCCGACCGGTCGAACACGGAAAACCTGATCCTCGGTGATGGTCATACCCGGAGTTTCGCACCACGGAACTTGAGGCCGGGGCGACCGGGTGGGACGCTCGTACGACCCTCCGACGAAAGGCTCCCTCCATGCAGATCCCCGGCTCGCACGTCCTCGTCACCGGAGCCTCCTCCGGGATCGGCGCCGCCTTGGCGCGCCAACTGGCCGAGGGCGGGGCCACCGTCGGCATCGTGGCCCGCCGCCGCGACCGCCTGGCCGAGGTCCTGGCCGATTGTCAACGGACGGCACCCGAATCCCGGATGTGGGTGGCGGACCTGAACGACATCGAACGGGCCGGGGCCGTCGCCCTCGACGCCTGGGACGCCTTCGGCCATCTCGACTGCCTGGTCAACAACGCCGGCGTCCCCATGCGCCGCCATACGACCAAGCTGGATGCGGCCACTCTGGAGTGGGTCATGCGGGTCAACTTCCTGGCCCCCGCCCACATGGCCCTCACGCTTCTCCCCCGGATGATCGAGAGGGGCGGGGGCATGATCGTCAACGTCTCGAGCGTGGCCGGACGACTGGGCAACGCCAACGAAGCCGCCTACTCGGCCAGCAAATTCGCCCTCTGCGGATGGAGCGAGGCCACCGCCGTCGACCTGTGGGACAGCGGCATCGTGGTCAGGCTCGTGAACCCGGGTCCCATCGACACCGAGATCTGGGACCTTCCCGACAACGACGACCCGATCTACTCTGGGCCCAAGATCTCCGCCGCCGAGATGGCCGCCGGGATCGTCACGGCCATGGAGGGCGACACCTTCGAGCACTACGTCCCCGACATGAAGGCCATCGTGGAGTCCAAGACCTCCAACCCCGATCCCTTCATCGAAGGGATGGCGGCCATGCTGCGGTCGGCCACGACGTGAGCGCGCCGGTGACCGAGACCAGATCCGCCTACGGCCGGGCGTAGGCGTAGATGGGCATCCCGTTGTAACTCGGGGAGTCCACCGGCAGGAACGGCCCATTGGCCGTCACGGCGAATTGCCCGTTGGGTTCCGGTCCCGAGTCGCCGTCGACGGTGGTGATGGCCCCGTCGGGCCAGACCTCGGCCACCACGGCGATATGGGGCGAGGTGGTGGCGTTCTGGGGACCGGTGCCGTAGATGACCAGGTCTCCGGGGGCCGGTCTCGAACCGACCCCTTGCGCCAGTCCCCGGACGGCCGCCCAGTCGAAAACGGATCCGACGAACCCGTACCGGGGGACGGCGACGCCGATCTGGTTCCATACCCAGGTGGCGAACAGGGCGCACCACTCCTCGCACGGCCCGTAGGGGTTGCAGAACGCACCCTGGCCGGCGTCGGGATCGGGACCGATCTGACTGGCGGCGATCTGCACCGCGCTCTCGCCGGCCTCTCCACCGGGGGGATCACCGGGGGAGCTGAACGAGGTGGCGACGGAGTCGGGCTGCAAGAGCCAGTAGCCCTTCCCGTCCGGAGTGGCGGCAATGGCGGCCGTGGGTGGGAACGGTGGCATGTTCGGTGACGGCCCGTACGACACGGCGTCCCCGAAGGTGAGCACTGCCGCGGTGGCCGCCGCCAGCCAGTACCCGTTCCCGTCGGGGGTGGGCGCCATTCCCGTCACCGACGTGCCGATGTTCTCCCCGGCGGCCGACCCGTGGAAGGTGGCATCGCCGAAGGTGAAGATCCCGCCGTCGGCGGCCACCAGCCAGTAGCCCTGCCCGCTGGGGGTGGCGGCCATCCCCACCATGGGCTCGTCGAGCGGCTTGCCCCCCATCGACCCGTAGAAGGCGGCGTCGCCGAAGCTGAAGATCCCGCCGTCGGCGGCCACCAGCCAGTAGCCCTGCCCGCTCGGGGTGGCAGCCATCCCCACGATGGGCTGGTCGAGCGGCTTCCCTCCCATCGACCCGTGGAACCCGGCGTCACCGAAGCTGAAGACCCCGCCGTCGGCGGCCACCAACCAGTAGCCCTGCCCGTTCGGGGTGGCGGCCATCCCCACGATGGGGGCGTAGAGGGAGGTCCCACCCATGGAACCGAGATAGGGGGCGTCGCCGAACGTGAACACGCCGCCGTCGGCGGCGGCCACCCAGTACCCGTTCCCGGTGGGGGTCGATGCCATGGCCACCTCGGGCGCGTCCAGGGTGACCCCGGCGCCGAAGCCGACGGGCGCCGCATCGCCGTAGGCGGCCACCCCCGTCCCCGAGAATCCGATGTGGGCCACGACGGTCGCCGATGCAGGCGGGGCGGGGAGAATACCGACCACGGCGAGCGGGGCACACAGGGCGACCGTCAAGGTGACGGTCAGTCCGAGTCGGCGTGCCCCCACAGAGTCGCGCCGAACGGGGATACAGCGGCCACGGCCAAGCACTGCCCGACGATCATAGGAACCCGATCCCCGAGCGTCTAGGTCATCGACCCACTTTTAGCTCTGAGCTGGTCCGATCGCGGTCGATAGGTCTCTCGTCGGTACCATTCCCGCCGTGGCGCCCACGACCCCACAGCGACGGCCTCACCTTTCGCAGCGCCGTCGTCTGCGGCGGTCGCGGACTACCTCGCCAGCCAGGACACCGCCAGCATCATGAAGGTGGACATCCTGGCCACGCTCCCGGACCAGGCGCCACTACGAGATCGACCTCATGACCCACGTCGACCCCGATCAGGCGTGGGGCGTCTCCGCCGGAGTGGCCAGCAACGCCACCGTGGCCATCAAGAACGGCTGGCTGCCCCTCGACCCCGGTGACTGGCAGATCAACAGCATGGGCTGGATCGACGGTGACGGGCGCGACTACATCGTGGCCGTACTGTCCGACGGCAACGCCACCGAGGCCGATGGGATCGACTCGATCGAGACCCTCTCCGCACTTATCTGGAAGGAACTCGCCCCGGTGAGGCATTAGCGATCCCGGCGCCGCCGGCCCGTGGTGGCGAATGCCTGGCACAATGATCGCGCCGGTGGCCGCCGGCCACGACACCGGGAGGAAGCAGATGGAGGAGCTCCAGGGAAAGGTGGCCGTCGTCACCGGTGGCGCCAGCGGTATCGGTCGTGCCGTCGCCGAGGCGGCGGCCGCCGAAGGTATGAGGGTCGTCCTGGCCGACATCGAAGAGGCGGCGCTCAAGGAAGCCGACACCGCCCTCGCCGCGACCGGGGCGGAGGTGCTGTCGGTGGTGACAGACGTCTCCAGCGGCTCCTCGGTCGACGAGCTGCGGGACAAGACCCTCGAACGGTTCGGTGCCGTCCATCTCGTCCACAACAACGCCGGTGTCGCTGTCGGTGGACCGCTGTGGACCGTATCCGAGGCCGACTGGACCTGGGTGCTCGGAGTGAACCTCTGGGGCGTGATCCACGGCATCCGCGCCTTCGTGCCCGTCCTCCTCGAGCAGGGCGAGGGTCACGTCGTGAACACGGCCTCACTGGCCGGGCTCACCTCGCCGGGGATGCTCGGCCCCTACAACGTGACGAAGCACTCGGTGGTGACGATGTCGGAGACGCTCTACCGCGACCTCGACGCCGTCGGGTCACGCGTCGGAGTCTCGGTTCTCTGCCCGGGATTCGTCCAGACCCGCATAGCCGAATCAGAGCGCAACCGGCCGGACTGGGCCCCGGCCGATCTTCAAGCACAAGGCGTCGAATTCCACGGAGTGGTCCGCAACCTCGTCGCCGCCGGCATCAGACCCTCCGCAGTGGCGGAGAAGGTCATCTACGCCGTCCGCCACAACCGCTTCTATATCATCACCCACGACGACACCCATGCCATGGTCGAGACCCGCATGCACGACATCCTCGAAGAACGCAACCCCAGCGGCGCGCCCATCGGCTGACGGGCGTCCCCCCACGCCATCCGTCCCGGCGCGCTACCGTCCACTCACCGACCGTCCCCACCAAGGAGTCCCCGTGCCTGCTTTCTCCTCCTACCCGGCCAACACCCCGTCGTGGGTCGACCTCCAGACCCCCGACCCCGCCGCCGCCCAGGCCTTCTACGGGTCCGTCTTCGGGTGGACGACCGCCGACCTGGGGCCCGACGCCGGTGGCTACGCCATGTTCCAGAAGGAGGGGGCCAACATCGCCGGGGTGGGTCCCACCATGGGCGAGGGCCAACCCCCGGCGTGGACCAGCTACGTGAACGTGGTCGACGCCGAGGCCACCGTGGCCCGGGCCACGATCGCCGGCGGCACCATCCTGATGGAGCCCATGCAGATCATGGAGGCCGGCCACATGGCCCTCTTCGCCGACCCCACCGGGGCCGTCCTCGGTCTCTGGCAGCCGGGACAGCACAAGGGCGCCGACGTGGCCAACGAGGTGAACACCTGGTGCTGGAACGAACTGAACACCCGCGACGTGGCCAAGGCCACCAGCTTCTACACCCACGTCTTCGACTGGGAGACGTCGAAGGCGGCCTTCGACGGCATGGAGTACACCGAGTGGAAGAACGGCGGCGCCACCATCGGCGGCATGTTGGAGATGCCCCCCATGGTCCCCGTCACCGTCCCCGCCCACTGGCTCGTCTACTTCGCCGTCTCCGACACCGACGCCACCGTCGCCGCCGCCGAGAAGCTGGGGGCCACGACGTTCATGGCCCCCACCGACATCCCCCCGGGCCGCTTCTCGGTCCTCGCCGACCCGGCCGGGGCCACGTTCGCCGTCATCACGACAAAGCCGGCGTAGACGACCGCACTCTCCGGACGGGGATGGGCCTTGAGCTCGATCCGGTTGCCTACGGGTTGTAGATCTCGTACCGGCCGGGGCCGATCTGGACCAGAAGGGGACCGGTCGCCCCGCAGGTGGTCCCGGCCCGGTAGCCGGCGTAGACCGAGTACGCCGCCGGAGTCGTGAGGATCTGGCTGAACGGCGGGCCGTCACCCTGGGCCAGACCGCCGGTGACGGCCCCGCTCGCGCTGTAGGTGTCGCCGCACCACCACACATGGGCCGGAGGACCGGAGAGCGACAGGGTCCCGTACTGGGCGGCGTTCACGCCTTCCAGACCCAGGAGCCCCGCGGCGGCCACCACCACGACGAGCGACAACGCACGGAGCCTGCTCGTGTTCCCGAGCCACAGGGAGAGCCCCGTCCCCACGACGGCGACGACCACCACGGGCCAGCTGGCCCCCAGACGGGCCAGGACCACGAGGCCGAGGCATACGAGAGCGGTGGCCCCGAGGCCGGCGAGAAGGCGGGACGGCCGGCGCAGCGTCGCCGCGTCGGGCGGAGGATTCGGCGGCGCCACGACCGGTCCCACGCCGTGGAGCGTACCCGGCCGTGAGACGGCGGCACCGGGCCGAGGCGATCGGACCCCGTCAGTTGGCCACCAGCGGGCCCAGCACCTCCTCGGGATGGCGATACGCCTTGATCTCGATCAGGTTCCCACTGGGATCACTGATCATCATCTTGCCCTGCTCGATGTCTTCTCCGGCGTACGAGATCGTCCGGTCCTCGACGACGATGTCGGTCCCCACCAATGGCGCCACCACCGTCTCCCACTCGGCCCACGGCAACGTGGCACCGAAGTGTCGTGTCCTTGGCATCGGATCACTGACGCTCCCGGGATCATTCTGCAGGGTGACCTGAGCGCCGAAGACCAGGACGTCGGCGAACGTCTCGGTCCGCCTCCCGGTATGGGCACCCAGTCGGGTGCGGTAGAAGGTGACGGCCTCCTCCAGGTCGCGAACCGGGAGTGAGAGATGGAAGATCGGTCGCATCCCGCCTACCGGCTGTCGGTCCCCCGCTCCACGATGCGGCAGGGAATCGATGCGTCCTCGTCGAGGTGGTAGCTGGCGCAGACACGGTGGTAGCCGTCGGCCACCCACAGGGGTGTCCCCCGGACGAGCAGAACGGGTGAGAGCTTCGTCCCCGCCTTGACCTTGCCCAGATCCTTCGCCACCTCGTGGTTGTCGGGCGCGAGGAGGGCCAGGCCGCTGGCCCGCAGGATGTCCTTGGCCATGTAATGGTCGAGTTCCGATCTCTGTTCGAGGGCCTTCGCCAATTTCTTGGCCTGGGCCGGTGAGACGAGCAGCGAGAGGTACGTCCGGGCGGCCGGGAAGTCCTGCTCCTCGGGTTCATCCTTCCAGTGTTCGCTGGCCATGAGGTGCCTTTCTTCTCCGTCAGCGCAATGCCAACTGACCGGGGACCAGAGGGGCCGGAAGGGCAGTCTCACCCATCAGAGCCCGGTCCACCCCGGCGGCGCACGAACGTCCCTCGGCGATGGCCCAGACGATCAGGCTCTGGCCCCGCGTCATGTCCCCGCAGACGAAGACTCGGTCGTGGCTGGTGGCCCAGTTCCCGTCGCAGGCCACGTTGCCGCGGTCGTCGAGCTCCAGCGAGAGCTCGGCCACCACGCCGTGCCGTTCCGCTCCGAGAAAGCCCATGGCCAGCAGAACCAGCTCGCAGGGCAGATCGAAGTCCGTCCCCGGGACCGGCTCCATCACGGGCCGACCCTCCACCACGGTCATCTCGACCTGATGACCCCGCAGTGCGGTGACGGAACCGACCCCGTCGTCGACGAACTCCGTGGTCGTCACGGCGTAGACCCTCTCGCCCCCCTCCTCGTGGGCCGACGAGGTGCGGTAGATGAGCGGCCACGTGGGCCACGGGTTGTCGCCCGGCCGCGCGTCGGGAGGTCGGGGCAGGATCTCGAACTGGTGCACGGAGACCGCCCCGTGGCGGTGAGCGGTCCCCAGGCAGTCGGCGCCGGTGTCTCCGCCGCCGATGATCACGACCCGCTTGCCCTGGGCCGTGATCGGGGACTCGGCCAGAGCCCCTTCACGGACGAGGTTCGAGGGTTTCAGGTACTCCATGGCACCGTGCACGCCCCGGAGCCCGCGCCCGGGCACGGGCAGGTCGCGCGGCAGGGTGGCCCCGCCGGCCAGGACCACGGCGTCGAAACGGTCGAGCAATTCGGTGGCGGGGACGACCGTCACAGCGGGGGCGCAGGCCGTCCCCAGACCGCGTCGCTGGCCCGGTTCCAGGGTGAAGGCACCGTCGCCCTCGGCCGCACCCGACGGCGCCGCTCCCACGGCGGTCGAACAACGGAAGGTGACCCCTTCGGCCTCGAGCTGGCCCAGACGGCGGTCGAGAACGGCCTTCTCCATCTTGAATTCGGGTATCCCGTAGCGCAACAGGCCACCGGGCCGCTCGGCGCGTTCGAAGACCACGACGTCGTGCCCGGCGCGCGCCAGCTGCTGGGCGCAGGCCAGTCCCGACGGGCCCGACCCCACCACCGCCACCGTCTTCCCGGTCCTGACCTCCGGTACCTGGGGGACCACCAGGTCCTCGGCGAAAGCCCGCTCGGCGATCTCGTACTCGATACGTTCGATGGTGACCGGGTCGGCGTTGATCCCGAGAACACACGCCCCCTCACACGGCGCCGGACAGAGCCGGCCGGTGAACTCGGGGAAGTTGTTGGTGGCGTGGAGGCGCTCGGACGCTTCGGCCCACTGGCCCCGCCACACCAGGTCGTTCCACTCGGGTATGAGATTGCCCAGGGGGCATCCTTCGTGGCAGAAGGGGATGCCGCAGTCCATGCACCGAGCCCCCTGTTCGCGCGACGACTCTTCGGGGAAGGGCTCGTAGACCTCGCGCCAGTCCCGGATGCGGACGGGAACGGGACGGCGCCCGGGCAGGCGACGGGGGAACTCCACGAAGCCTGTGGGCTTGCCCATCACACGCCCCCCACGACGTGTGCCCTCACGACGGCTGCCCTCACGACGGCTGCCCTCACGACGGCGACGGTCATCAGCGGCGCGACGCGGCCATGACGGCGTCGTCGACGGAGCGGCCCTCATCCAGGGCCAGCCGCGTGGCCTCGAGGACCCGGCGGTAGTCGCGGGGCATGACCTTCACGAAGTGGGAGAGCGCACTCCCCCACGACGCCAGCAGGCGTTCGGCCACGGTCGACCCCGTCTCGGCGCCGTGGCGTTCGACGACGTCGAGGAGCCACTGGCGGTCCTCGGCGTCGAGGGATTCGAGCTCTACCATCTCGGGGTTGACCCGGCCGGCCAGGGCGCCGTCGGGGTCGTGGACGTAGGCCATCCCCCCCGACATCCCTGCCCCGAAGTTCCGTCCCGTGGCACCCAGGACGACGACGCGGCCTCCCGTCATGTACTCGCAGCCGTGGTCGCCGACACCTTCGACCACGGCCAGCGCGCCAGAGTTGCGGACGCAGAAGCGCTCGCCCACCTGGCCACGGATGAAGGCTTCGCCGGCGGTGGCACCGTAGAGGATGACGTTGCCGGCGATGATCTGGTCCTCGGCGGCGAAGGGGGAGGTCTCCGGGGGCCGCACGATGACCCGGCCGCCCGACAGACCCTTGGCCAGATAGTCGTTGGCGTCGCCGATCAGTCGGAGGGTGACGCCACGGGGGACGAAGGCGCCGAAGCTCTGCCCTGCCGATCCCCGGAAGGTCAGGACGATGCTGTCGTCGGGCAGTCCGGCGGCCCCGTGGCGTCTGGTGATCTCGTAGCCC
Source organism: uncultured Acidimicrobiaceae bacterium (assembly GCA_963800065.1). Classification (GTDB taxonomy): domain Bacteria; phylum Actinomycetota; class Acidimicrobiia; order Acidimicrobiales; family UBA8190; genus CAWJFJ01. The sequence continues at coordinate 1,056,000 of CAWCZO010000008.1, forward strand.
AGGAGGGTTCCCACCGTGCGGTCGACGTTGGAGATGGCCATCTCGATCTCCAGTGGTCGGCCGTCGGCCGTGACGCCGGCCTCGACCACGGGACGGCAGGAGTCGAGGAACCGGTGGTCGAGGGCGGCCTCCAGCCCGTGGTCCTGGATGCACGAGCAGAATCGGTCCGTGGGCGGGCCCACCTCGGGTGCGGCCAGGACGGGACCCAGGTCGAGTCCTTTGGCCTTGTAGTGGTGGACGACCGTCTCGGTGTCGAGCAGGTCGACGCGCCCCACCGCCTCCTCGATCGACCGCAGTCCGAGGGCGGCGAGGTACTCGCGTACCTCTTCGGCGATGAATTCGAAGAAGTTCTCCACGAACTCCGGCGTGCCGGTGAAGCGCTTGCGCAGCTCGGGGTTCTGGGTGGCGATCCCCACCGGACAGGTGTCGAGATGGCAGACGCGGATCATGATGCAGCCCGAGACGACCAGGGGGGCGGTGGCGAAGCCGAACTCCTCGGCCCCCAGGAGAGCGCCGATCACCACGTCGCGTCCGGTCTTCAGCTGCCCGTCGACCTGGACAACGATGCGGTCGCGCAGGCCGTTGGAGACGAGGGTCTGCTGGGTCTCGGCCAGGCCCAGCTCCCAGGGGATCCCGGCGTGCTTGAGGGAGGTGAGGGGGCTGGCCCCGGTCCCCCCGTCGTGGCCCGAGATGAGCACGACGTCGGACTTGGCCTTGGCCACACCGGCGGCCACGGTACCCACGCCCACCTCGGCCACCAGCTTCACGTGGATCCGGGCCGACGGGTTGGCCGACTTCAGGTCGTGGATGAGCTGGGCGATGTCCTCGATGGAGTAGATGTCGTGGTGCGGTGGCGGCGAGATGAGCTCCACCCCGGGGGTGGAGAAGCGGGTGCGGGCGATCCACGGATGCACCTTGTGCCCCGGCAGTTGGCCGCCTTCTCCGGGCTTGGCCCCCTGGGCGATCTTGATCTGGAGATCGTCGGCGTTCACCAGGTACTCGCTCGTCACTCCGAACCGGGCCGAGGCCACCTGCTTGACGGCGCTGCGGCGCAGATCGCCGTTGGCGTCCCGGGTGTAGCGGTCGGCGTCCTCTCCACCCTCGCCCGTGTTGGACTTCCCCCCCAGGCGGTTCATGGCGATAGCCAGGTTCTCGTGGGCCTCGGCCGAGATCGATCCGTAGGACATGGCCCCCGTGGCGAACCTCTTCACGATGTCCGAGACCGGTTCGACCTCCTCGATCGGCACCGGCGGCAGGACACCGGTGCGCAGGCGGAGCAGGCCCCGCAGGGTGGCCAGGTTCTCGGACTGGTCGTCGACCAGGTTCGTGTACTGCTTGAAGATGTCGTAGCGCTTGGTCCGGGTGGCGTGCTGGAGCTTGAAGACGGTCTTCGGGTTGAAGAGATGGATCTCCCCCTCGCGCCGCCACTGGTACTCGCCGCCGGGCTCGCGCTCACGATGGGCGCGTGACGTCGGATGGGGTAGATGGGCCATCCGGTGCCGCTCGGCCACCTCGTGGGCGAGGACGTCGAGGCCCACACCCCCGATGCGGCTGACCGTGCCGGTGAAGTACTCGTCGACCAGGTCGCGCGCCAGTCCCACGGCCTCGAAGATCTGCGCCCCCGTGTAGGAGGCCACCGTGGAGACGCCCATCTTGGACATCACCTTGATGACACCCTTGCAGGCCGCCTTGATGTAGTTGGCCCGGGCGTGGCGCGCCGTGACCCCTTCGAGGGCACCGGTGGCCACCATGTCGTCGATCGTCTCGAAGGCCAGGTAGGGATTGACGGCCGACGCCCCGAAGCCGATGAGCAGAGCCATGTGGTGCACTTCGCGGGCGTCGCCGGCCTCGACCACCAGGCCCACCCGCGTCCGGGTCTTGCCGCGGACGAGATGTTCGTGGACCGCCGCCGTGAGCAGGAGGGACGGGATCGGGGCCATGGTGGCGTTGGAGTTGCGGTCGGAGATGATGATGATGTTCGACCCCAACGAGATGGCGATGCTGACCCGGCGGCGGACCTCCTCGATGGCGTCATGGAGGGCCGCTCCCCCGCCGGTGGGGTCGAAGAGCCCGTCGATGGCGAAGGCGTTGAAACCGGGGGTCTCCCCGTGCTCGTTGACGTAGAGCAGCTTGGCCAGGTCGTCGTTGTCGATCACCGGGTAGGGGAGGATGATCTGACGGCACGACGCCGGCGTGGGGGCCAGGAGATTGCCCTCGGGGCCGAGCCGGGACCGGCCCGACGTGACCAGCTCCTCCCGGATGGCGTCGAGGGGCGGGTTGGTGACCTGGGCGAAGAGCTGGGTGAAGTAGTCGTAGAGAAGGCGCGGGCGGTCCGAGAGCGACGCCAGGGCGGCGTCGTTGCCCATCGACCCGTTCGGTTCGAGGCCGGCTCTGGCCATGGGGGCCACGATGAGCCGGAGCTCCTCGTTGGTGTAGCCGAAGAGCCGTTGATGGGTCACCACCGACGCGTGCTGGGGGGTGAGCATGAGGCGCGGGGGCAGATCGTCCAGTCCCACCTGGCCCTCGGCCAGCCACTGGCCGTAGGGGTGCTCGGCGGCCAGGGTGGCCTTGATCTCGTCGTCGTCGACGATCCGACCCTGGGCCGTGTCGACCAGGAACATCCGCCCCGGTTGGAGCCGGCCCTTGCGCACCACCTTGGCCGGGTCGATGTCGAGGACGCCGACCTCCGAGGCCAGGACGACGAGGCCGTCGTCGGTGACCCAGTACCGCGCCGGGCGCAGGCCGTTGCGGTCGAGGACGCCACCGGCCACCGTGCCGTCGGTGAAGACGACGGCGGCGGGGCCGTCCCACGGTTCCATGAGCGAGGCGTGGAAGCGGTAGAAGTCGCGGCGGGCGGCGTCCATCTGCGTGTGGTTCTCCCACGCCTCGGGGATCATCATGAGGACGGCGTGCGGGAGGCTGCGCCCGCCCAGGTGGAGAAGCTCGAGCACCTCGTCGAAGGTGGCCGAGTCGCTCCCCTCGGGATCGCAGACGGGGAAGAGCCGCTCGAGGTCTCCGGGGAGGAGGTCGCTCTGCAGGAGGGCCTCGCGGGCGCGCATCCAGTTGCGGTTCCCCCGGAGCGTGTTGATCTCGCCGTTGTGGGCCAGGTACCGGTAGGGATGGGCCAGGGGCCACGACGGGAAGGTGTTCGTCGAGAATCGGGAATGGACGAGGGCCAGCCCGCTGTCGAAGCGTTCGTCGGAGAGGTCGGGGAAGAAGGGGTCGAGCTGGAGGGGGGTGAGCATGCCCTTGTAGACGATCGTGCGCGCCGACAGCGAGACGACGTGGACACCGTGCACCTCGTGCTCCACCCGCTTGCGCAGGCAGAAGGTGAGGCGGTCCAGGGCCAGGGCGTCGGAGGGCCGACCGGCGGCGGTCGAGCCGGCGACGCCGGCCTCGGGGACCACCACCACCTGGCGGAGCGTGGGCATGGCCTTCCGGGCCGAGGTCCCGAGCGGTCCGGGCTCCACGGGAACGTCGCGCCAGGCCAGCACGCGCAGGTTCTCCTGGGCCGCCAACTCGGCGATCCGGTGCTCGGCCTTGGCCGCGTCGTCTCCGTCGGTGGGGAGGAAGACCATGCCGGCGGCGTAGCCGCCGGCCGGCGGGAGGTCCACGTCGAGGACGCCGGAGAGGAAGCGGTGGGGCATCTGGACGAGGATCCCGGCCCCGTCGCCGGTGGCCGCCTCGGCCCCGGTGGCGCCGCGGTGGGCCAGGTGCTCGAGGGCGGTGACGGCCTGGCGGACCAGGGTGTGGCTCTTGCGCCCGTGCAGGTCGGCCACCAGCGCGATGCCGCAGGCGTCGTGCTCGAACGCGGGGTCGTACAAGCCCTGGGGCGGTTTCTGCATGGTCGTCAACGGGTCGCTCCGTGGTCCGTGCGCGGAGATGGGCGGGATGGTCTCTCGCTGCCGCCCGGGACGACGCTGGCCCTGCTGCAGTGCTCATAGGATACATGCAGTGACCCACGACCCACGTACGCGGGGCCGGCGACGGTCCCCGTCATGACGGCGGGCGGCGCCGACCGCCGGGATGCCCCGGTCGGGAACTACGACGCCGTCATCGTGGGGGGCGGGACCATCGGTCTGACCAGTGCCTGGAAGATGGCCGGGCGCGGGATGCGCGTGGTGGTGGTCGATCCCGAACCCGGTCGGGGGGCGACATGGGTGGCGGCCGGGATGCTGGCCCCGGTGACCGAGGTCCATTACACCGAGGAGCGGCTGGTGGCCCTCACCATGGCGTCGGCCCGGCGCTGGCCGACGTTCGCCTCCGAGCTCGAGTCCGACGCCGGCTCGGCCATCGGCTACCGGACCTGCGGGACCCTGGTGGTGGACGCCGACGACGGTGACCGGGCCTGGTCCGAGAAGCTCTACCGCTTCCAGTGCTCGCTCGGGCTCGAGGTCGAGCGTCTGAGCGCCCGGCGGGTGCGCCAGCTCGAGCCCAACATCGTCCCCGGGGTTCGGTCGGGACTCCTGGCCAAAGGCGACCACCAGGTGCAGACACGACGCCTGGTGGCCGCTCTCCTGGCGGCGGCGACGGCGCGCCATGTGGGCTGGCACCGGGCCCCGGTCACCAGGATCGAGGTGACCGGCGGGACCGTGCGGGGCGTGCACTGCGACGACGACTTCCTCCGTGCCCCCGTCGTGGTCCTAGCCGCCGGCTGCTGGTCGAGTGAGATCGCCGGCCTGCCCGCCGGGGTGGTTCCCCCCGTCCGACCGGTGAAGGGACAGATCCTGCGGTTGGCCGGAGAGGCCCGGCGCGCGCTGTTGCAGCGATCGGTGCGCGGCCTCGTCCAGGGCTCGTCGGTCTATCTCGTCCCCCGCTCCGACGGGACCGTCGTGGTGGGGGCCACCGTCGAGGAGCGCGGTTTCGACACCACCGTGACCGCCGGCGCCGTCTACGAGCTGTTGCGCGACGCCCGGCGGGTGGTGCCCGGTGTCACCGAGCTCGAGTTGGTCGAAGCGCGCGCCGGACTCCGCCCCGGGTCTCCCGACAACGCCCCCGTGGTGGGGGCCACGACCGTCGACGGCCTGATACTGGCCACCGGTCACCACCGCAACGGGATCCTCCTCTCCCCTCTCACCGCCGAGGCCGTGGCCGCCGTGGCGACCGGCGACGAGCCGCCCCCGGAGATGGCGCCGTTCACGCCGGCCCGCTTCGTCTACACGCGGTCGACCCCGGAGACCGGCGACGTCGTGGTCCGGTCGTGAAGGGTGACGCCGCGGTGACGGAGCTCACGGTCGAGGTGAACGGACGCCGCTCGACGGTGGCGGCCGGTACCACCGTGGCCGCCCTGGTGGCGCAGTGGTGCGATTCGCCCGACGGGATCGCCGTGGCCCGCAACGGTGAGGTCGTCCCCCGCAGCGCCTGGGTTTCGACGGACCTCGACCACGACGACCACGTGGAGATCGTGACGGCGGCGGCCGGTGGCTGACGAGGGTGGGCTCCTCACCATCGACGGCCGGACCATCTCGTCGCGCCTGGTACTCGGCACCGGGGGAATTCCGAGCCTCGACGTCCTCGACGCCGTGCTGGAGGCGGCGGCCGCCTCGCTCGCCACCGTGGCCGTCCGCCGGGTCGATCCCGCCGCCCGCGGTGGGATCCTCGACGTCCTGCGGGCTCGAGCGGTCGACGTCCTGCCCAACACGGCCGGCTGCTTCACGGCCGCCGAGGCCGTCCTCACCGCCAAGCTGGCGCACCAGGCCTTCGGGACCGACTGGATCAAGCTCGAGGTGATCGGCGACGAGGAGACGCTCCTGCCCGACGCCGTCGAATTGCTCGCCGCCGCCGAGCAGCTGTGCGACGAGGGATTCGTGGTCCTCCCGTACACCAACGACGACCCCGTGCTGGCCCGCCGACTGGAACAGGCCGGCTGCGCCGCCGTGATGCCCCTGGGCTCACCCATCGGCAGCGGCCTGGGGATCCGCAACCCGCACAACATCGCCCTCATCGCCGAGTCGTCCTCGGTCCCCGTCATCCTCGACGCCGGGATCGGGACGGCGTCGGACGCCGCCCTGGCCATGGAGCTGGGGTGTGACGGTGTCATGGTCGCCACCGCCATCACCCGGTGCCGCCAGCCCGTTCGGATGGCCAAGGCCATGCGACTGGCGGTGGAGGCCGGCTACCAGGCCCGCGCCGCGGGCCGGATCCCCCGGCGGTGGTCGGCCCGGGCGTCGAGTCCGGTGGCGGGGACGATCACCTTCGCCGCGCCGGACTGACCGGCGGCACCGTGAACCCACCGGTGGCGTTGACGATCGCCGGCTCCGACTCGGGGGGTGGAGCCGGGATCCAGGCCGACCTGAAGACGTTCGCCGCCCTCGGTGTCTTCGGGACGAGCGTCCTCACGGCCGTCACCGCCCAGAACACCACCGCCGTCCTCGGTGTCCGGGCCCTCGAACCGGCCTTCGTCGACCTCCAGATCGAGGCCGTCCTGGCCGACCTCCCCGTCGCCGCCGTGAAGACCGGGATGTTGGCGTCGGCGGCCACCGTGGCCGTCGTGGCCCGGCGGGCCGCCGCCGGGGACCTGCCCCATCTGGTGGTCGATCCCGTCATGGTCAGCTCCACCGGGACGTCGCTCCTCGACGACGACGGGGTGGCCGCCTATCGCCGGCTCCTTCTCCCCCACGCCGCCGTGTGCACGCCGAACATGCGCGAAGCGGCGCTGCTGGCCGCCATGGCGGTGACCGACGTGGCCGGAATGAAGGAGGCGGCCCGGCGTCTGGCCCAATACGGGCCCGCCGTGATCGTGGTCAAGGGGGGCCATCTCGGCGGTGACGTCGCCCCCGACGTCGTCCTGGCCGACGGCGTCCTCACCGTCCTCGACGGACCCCGGGTGGTGACGACCAACGACCACGGCACCGGGTGCAGCCTGTCGGCCGCCACCGCCGCCCACCTGGCCCGGGGCACGGCCGCCGTGGCCGCCGTGGGAGAGGCCAAGACCTTCGTGGCGGCCGCCATCGCCGGGGCCGCCTCGTGGACGCTGGGGGCCGGGCACGGCCCGCTCGACCATTTCGGCTGGAACACGCCGCCGGCCTGACGCCGGAGGTCGGCACAGCCATGAAACTCCCTGCAACGCTTCTGCGTGCCGGCGCGTGTAGATCGACGTGACCGAGTCCGCCGAACGCCACCGGGCCGAGGAGGCCTACGACGCCTTCTTCCAGGCTTCTTGGGCACGGCTGCAGGGACAGGCCTACGTCCTGACCGGAAGTCTGGAACAGGCCCAGGATCTGACCCAGGAGGCGCTTCTGCGGGCCTGGACCCACTGGGACCGGATCGCCGGGTACGAGGACCCCGAAGGCTGGACCCGCCGGGTTCTCCACAATCTCTGCATCCAGTCCTGGCGCCGCTCGCAGACCCGCCGGTTCGACGGCCCCCGTCACACGGCGACCGCCGCCGCTTCATCGACCGACGAGGTTCCTCAGGATCACGTCATATTGGCCCAGGCCATGCGCCACCTTCCCGGTGAACAGGCGCGGGCGTTGCTTCTCCACGACGGACTGGGGATGACGGTGGTCGAGACGGCCCGGGAGCTCGGGGTTCCCGAGGGGACGGTCAAGTCGTGGCTCAGCCGCACGCGCAAGACCGTCGCCGCGCATCTCAACCGGTCCGTCGAAACCGCACGCGGAGGTGGTGAGCCATGACGACACCGATCGACGAGGAGAGGGTGGGCATCGTCATCCGGGAGATGCTGGGCTCCGGAGGGGCGGCGGGGGCCTCGGTGGATCCGTCGGAACTTCGGAGCCGGGCCCGGCGCCGGGCCCTGCGACGGGTGGACAAGAAGGTCGTCATCGCCGTGGCCGCCGTGGCCGCCATCGTCGTCGCGTTGATCGCCGTCGGACCACTGCGATCGAAGAATCCTCCGACGCATTCTCCGACGGCGACACGACCGACGAGCACCACCACAGCGCCGACAACGACGACGGCACCAACGACGACGACACCCACCACCACGACGACGGCCGTTCCGGTGGCGGCGTCATCGGAACTCGCGGCGTACGTCGCCGACCAGGCCGCGACGGACTCGGCGGCGGCCACCGTCGCCGGAGCGGTCAAGCGATTCGGCATACCTCCTGTCATCAGCGTCCACAGCGCACCGGTGGCCGACGACGGGCAGACGGTGGCGGTGGCCGCCTTCTCCTACGATCACGGTGGTCATCCCGTCGAGGTCCTCGCCTACAGCGCCGGACACTGGACGCCGGTGGCGGCGCTGGCCGCACCCACGGGGTTCGGACCGGCCGTTCCCAGTTCCGTGGTGCTCCTGACGGCGGGTCCGGTGGCGGTGTCCGACGTCACCGGCGACGGTCGACCCGACTTCCTGATCATGGCGAGCGCAGCGGACAACGTCCCCGGCTTCGTCGTCTCACAGGCCGGCGGGACGTGGCGGTACATCCCGTTCCTCGGCCCCTACGCGCCGACGCCCACCGACATCATGGCCCGGTCGCCGCAGTTCCTGGGCAACACCGTGGTGTCCGACTACAACAATTGCGTGCCCGACTGCGCCTCCGGAACGAACAGCGTCATCCACTGGACCTACCAGCCGTCCACGGGCGAGTTCACCGCTCCCGATCCTCCGGGCTACCCCGGCGGCTAGACCAGGATGCGCTCGTCGGGGGCCCGCACCCCGATGACGGCCATGACACGACCGAGACCGAGGAACATCCCGCAGCAGATGGTCAGATCGGCGATCTCGTCGTCGGCGAAGGCGGTCCGCAGGCGGGCCCAGAAGTCGTCGCCCATGGCCAGGTGGTCGAGGGCGAAACGCTCGGCGTACTCCGCCGCCAGTCGCTCCCGGTCGGACAGGGCGACGCTCGTCCTCCAGGAGGCCACCTCACCGTAGAAGGCCTCGTCCGCACCGGCCCGCTCGCCGTCACGGGCCCGGGTGTCGCGACAGACGACGCAGTCGTTGATGAGGGCGATGGTCCACCGGGCCGCCTCCCGCTCGCGCAGGGGGAGCCGCGAGTTCTCGTAGACGGCGGTCGAGAGGGCTCCCATGCCGACGGCCATCTCGGGCCGCAGGAGAGCCCAGTCCACGTGTTCGCCGAGTCCGCGTTCGGGAAAGGAGATCCGTGCCATCCTCAGACGCTACCGCCCACGGGGTGAAACGACGCCGCCTGTACACTCGGGGCGTCCGGCCCGACCCGACGGACGTCGCCCCATGCCCCGTCTTCCCACCGACACCGCCCAGCCCCCCGACACGGTCGAGCCCCCCGCGTGGCCGACGGCCCCCCGGCGACCACCCGGCCCGAGCGTCTGGTGGGCCGTGATCCCGCTGGGGATCGCCGCCCTGGTCCTGGTGGCCGGGGGCATCAGTGCGGCCCTGACCACCAGCGGGAATGCCCAACCGGCCTCGATCCGCTCGATCCCGACGGTCCGGGGAGCGACCGTCAGGGCCGTCCCCGGCCGCGGTGCCCTCCGACCGATCATCAGCGGCGGGCAGCCGCCGCAGGACATCCTGAACGTGGTTCCGCTCCCCGAGGGCACCATCGTCAAGGCCGGGTCGGCCACCGACAACGGCATCGGGCTCTACGACCACTCCCTGTCCTTCACCGTCGGCGTGTCCGAGGAGCGGGTGATCAGCTTCTTCCGCGCCGAGCTCCGGGCCCTCAAGTGGCAGCTGGTGACGCAGGGGGCGCCTCCGCACGGCGCCCCGGGGTACCAGATCGTGGGCCAGCACCCGAGCGACGACGGTTACGAGTGGGAGCTCGGTGTGACGGTGGCCCCCACCACGTTCGGTTCCGGATCGCACGCCACGGCGCAGACGACGTCCTTCACGATGAGATTGTTCGCCGTCACCGACGACGACTGACCGCTCGAGACGTTCTCCGCTTCGAGGGTGGGGGCCTCCTCGACGGGCCGGGTGAGGGCGGGGGCGAACTCCTCGCTGCGCAGGAGCCAGGCCCAGATGAAGAAGTTGATCGGGTAGAGCAGGTATCCGATGCGCGTCGCCGGGGCCACCAGGATGGCGACGAGCATGACCCAGCCGAGCAGGCGGGAGAGGTCGGCCGCCGAGCGGGGTGTGTGGCGGACCAGGACGAAGAGGACGACGAGACCGCCCACGATGGCCACCACCGCCGTGAAGAGCCGGTGGATGCCGGGGAACCAGGAGACGATGGCGTGTCCGAGGAGAGGGCTCGAGGCCGGTGAGGTGATACCGGCCAGACCGAGCGGGAAGCGGACCACGTTGTCGATGAAGGCGGCCGGGTTGCCCACGAAGGTGGGGAGGATCGAGGGGATCATGACACCGGCCAGGCCGGCCGCCATCCACAGGGCGGGACGCCGACCCCGGTTGCCGTCCCGGTCGACGGCCACCAGGAGGGCCAGGAAGGCCAGCGGCCAGGCGGTGACCTTCATCGAGGCCGCCACACCGAGGGCGATGCCGGCGGCCAGGGGTCGTCGTCGCTGGATCAGGACCAGGCCGAGGAGCAGCAGGGCGGCGATGGGGAGATCGTCGCCCCCCGTGGCCAGGGGAAGCGCCGCCGTGGGGAAGACGGTCATGGCCTGCAACGACAGGACCCTCGGCCCCGATGGACCCCGACACATGGTCAGGGCGGCCACCACCACCAGGATGGTGATGAGGGAGAAGGCCACCCGGGCGTCGGTCAACCGGCGCGGCGCCTTGGTGCTGCTGGGCAGGCCGAAGAGCGACATCAGGGGGAGGTAGGGGTTGTAGACGTCGTAGGCCGGCTGCCCGGCCGGGGCCGAGATGCGCTCGTGGTGCCCGTCGATGTCCCGGTAGAGAGGCTTCCCGTGGGCGAGGCGGGACCCCGATCCCTCGACCACCAGGGCCTCGGGTTGGACATGGGAGGTGCCCCCGCTGTCGGTCTGCCAGAGCACCTCGAGGGCCAGCGGGCCCAGGGTGGCACCCACGAAGACGACGAGGAAGATGACGGTGCGTGACGTCGTCCAGTGCCACGTCGTCGAGGTCACACCCGTCGTTTCCCCGGCGTCGTCGGGACCGGCGTGTCGCTCGGCCCGGCGCCGCGCCCGGCGGGCCGACACCGCCGAGGCCACGGCGCCCACGGCGTAGGGCCCGACGGCCAGGCGCCCCCACTGCTGGTAGAGGGCGATCGACGACCCTTGGGCCGTGACGATGGCGAACAGCGCCGATGCCGCGTAGAGAACGGCGTCGCGCTCTTCCGCGCTCCACGACGCGACGGCCCGGGCGCCGCGCCCGAGGAGGCGGCTGGGCATGGCCCCCATGCTACGCCCCGACCGGGTCGTGACCGAAGCCGAGGACGTCGCTGACGAAGGCGATCTCGAGCTCGGCGCAACGGACCAGGGTCTCGGCCCGGCGGAAGCCGTGACCCTCGCCCTCGAAGACCACGAGATCGCAACGGACGCCGCTCGAGCGCAGGGCCGCCGCCATCCGCTCCGCCTGATCGGGAGGGACGATGGGGTCGTCGGAGCCCTGCAGGAGCAGGACCGCCCCCGCCACCCGCTCGGGGTGGCGGGCCGGCGAGCGGTCGTCGTAGGCGTCCTTGGACTGCGGCCACGGGCCCACCAGGCGCTCGACGTAGCGCGATTCGAATTTGTGGGTGTCGGCCGCCAGTGTCTCGAGGTCGGTGACCCCGTAGGAGACGACGGCGGCGGCGAAGGGACCGCCGGCCTCCAGGCAGCGAAGCGCCGTGAGCCCGCCGGCGCTCGAGCCCTTCACCACCATCCGAGACCCGTCCACCAGGCCGGCGTCGGCCAGGAAGCTGGCGGCGGACCGGCAGTCCTCGGCGTCGGCCACCCCCCAGGCGCCGTCGAGGAGGCGGCGGAAGCGTCGGCCGTGACCGGTGGAACCCCGGTAGTCCACCAGGGCCACCGCCACCCCCCGGGTCGTCCACAGCTGGACTCCGGCGTCGAAGCCGGGCTGGGACTGCGCCGTGGGACCGCCGTGGCAGAGAACCACCAGAGGGGGTGCGGTCCCGACGGGACCGGCCCATCCCGGGCCCCGGGGGGCGAAGAAGAGCAGGGAGGCCGTCGTCCCCGCCACCGTCGGGAAGCTGAGCTCCTCGGCCGCCGAGACCCAGGCCCGGTCCAGAGGGGCCGCCGTGGCCCGGTGGAGCTCCTCGACCGCGGTGACGCCCTGGCCCTTCCCCGCCGCCACCCGGTAGAGAGCGGGCGGGTCGGTGGCGCTCGTCCCCGCCACCACGATCTCGTCGCCGCCGTCGGAGACGGCACAGCGGAGGTCGGAGACGGCGACGCACGATTGCTCCACCTCCCGGACCGCACCCGTGGACCGGTGCACCACCGCCACGTGATCACGGCCGTGGCGCCGGAACCGGCAGACGAGGTGGCCGTCGGCCCCGACGTCGATGGCGGCCTGCCCGAGGGCCCAGTCGGCGGTGGCGAACTCGACCTCGTCGGTGGCCACGCGCCGCGGCGGCTCCCCGGGGCGCCACAGGAAGGGCTGCCACCAGCCCGACCGGTCGGAGACGAACCAGAGATCCTCCCCCGCCCAAAGCGGCTGGCCCACCGATTCGTCGGGCCCGCCGGCGATGGAGCGGGGCGAGCTCAGGGAGGGGACCCCGTCGGCCGTGTCGAGGTCGGCCACCCAGAGCTCGCTGCCGTCCCAGGGCATGTTGGGGTGGTCCCAGGCCACCCAGGCCAGCCGGCGGCCGTCGGGAGCGGGACGGGGCGCGGCGAGGAAGTCCCGCCCGGACACGAGGACCGTCGGGTCGATCCGTCCGAGGCGGTCGACGACGACGAGCTCGTCGTCCACCCCCCCGTCGTGGTGCCGTTCGCGCAGGCTGACCACGAAGCGCCCACCGGCCACGGGACGGGCGTCGGCGTAGCGGTGGGACTGACCCGGCGGCGGCGGAGGGGTGAGGCGGACGGGTTCGGTCCCCGGGTCGAGCCACCAGAGGGCCTGGTCGTCGAGGGCGGTGTAGAGCAGGGAGTCACCCTCGGCGAAGTGGGCACCCCCGCCGTACTCGTGGACACGGGTGCGGACGCTCACCCCGGGAGGGGAGACCTCCTCGGCGGCGGCCCCCCGGCGCATGCGCATCACCACCGTCCGGCCCCCCTCGTGGGGCCGGCTCTCGGACCACCAGCAGGTGTCGCCCACCACCTGGAGGCCGCCCAGCGAGACCCGGGCCCCGCCCATCACGGCGGGAGAGAGCGGCGACGGCCAGGTGCCATAGGGAGCGCGCGTCACGGAAGCCGTACGGTACCTCCCGGTGATCGCCGCCCCGGGTACCCAGACCCTCCCCCAGGACTTCCCCGCCTACCTGGTGACCCGTCACCCGGCTCCGCCGGGGGCGGCGCCGGAGGAGGCCGGCGGTGTCACCCGGGGCGTGGTGGCGCTCACCCTGGCCGACCTGCCCCCCGGGGAGGTCCTGGTCCGGGTCCTGTGGTCGTCCGTCAACTACAAGGATGCGCTGGTAACGGTGCCGGGGAACAAGGTGGCCCGCCTCTCGCCCCTCGTCCCCGGCGTGGACCTGGCCGGTGTGGTGGTGGCCAGCGACGACCCCGCCCTGGTCCCGGGCACCGAGGTCCTGGCCCACGGGCACGACCTGGGTGTGTCCCGCCACGGCGGCTTCGCCGACTGGGCGCGGCTTCCGGCCGGTCTCGCCCTCCCCCTGCCGGCGGGCCTCTCGGCGCGCCGGGCCATGGTCATCGGGACCGCCGGGTTCACCGCCGCCCTCTCCGTCGACCGCCTCGAGGACCACGGGCTCTCCCCCGGTGACGGTCCTGTCCTCGTCACCGGGGCGTCGGGCGGGGTCGGCTCGTTCGCCGTCGCCCTCCTGGCCCGTCGCGGCCACCAGGTGGTGGCCAGCACGGGCAAGTCCGGCGAGCGGCGGTGGCTGCTCGACCTCGGCGCCACCGAGGTGATCGGACGCGACGACATCGACGGCGACCCCGGTCGGGTCCTCGGTCCCGAGCACTGGGCCGGGGCGGTGGACTGCGTCGGCGGTGTCACCCTGGCGCGGATCCTGCGGAGCCTGCGCTACGGGGCGGCCGTGGCCGCCAGCGGCCTCACCGGCGGCGCCCGTCTGGAGACGACCGTCTTCCCGTTCATCACCCGCGACGTGGCCCTCCTGGGTGTCGACGCGGTGCGGACCGACACGGGGCGTCGCCGGGAGGTGTGGGAGGGTCTGGCCCGCGACGTCACCACCCTCGACGTCGACAGGCTGGTGGCCGACGAGGTGGCCCTGGAGGGCGTGGGACACGCCATCGACGACGTCCTCGCGGCACGCCCACGCGGTCGGGTGCTCGTCCGCCTGGGCGGCTAGCGGCGGCGGATCAACGGCGCCGAGGGATCGAGGGCGCCGGCGGTGTCACGGCGCCGGCCGATCTACGAGACGGGGGGCGCCGTCGTCTGCGTCTGGGGCGAACCCTTGCCGAAGACGGGCGAGACGTTGACGGTGCCCCCGTTGCAGACCACGTACTGGGCGGTGACCTGGAGGGGGGTACTGGTCCCGGGCGGTGTGGCCTCGAGCCCCGTCGTCGTCGGGCACGACGTCTCGGTGCCGTTGGGGACGTCGGAATATCCCATGTTGAAGTACGCCGTGGCTCCCCCGGCCACCTCGACGGTGGAGGGGGCGAAGTTCGTGAACGACTCGCCTCCCCCCTGGACGGTGTCGGTGGCGATATCGGTGCCGCCGGCGCCCAGGAGCTGTATCCCCGGGTAGCCGGAGAGCGGACAGGTGGCCGCCGAGGTGTTGTGGAAGCCGAAGGTCACTTCGAAGGTGCCGGCCGCACCCTGGCTCCCGAGCACGTTGAGCGTGTAGTTGGCCCCCGTGCACCCCGGGACGGTGGTGGAGCTGGTGGGTGCCGGCAGCGTCGTGGTCCCCCGGGCGGGGGCGGCCGTGGTGGTGGTGTTGGAGGACGTGGCCGACGGCTGCTTGTTCGACGAGCACCCGGCCGCGGTGGCCACGGACAGCAGCACACAGACCACGACCGGCCGAGCCCACGGCCCGGCACCGGGATGGCTCAAGAGGTGAAGTCCTCGGGGCGGACGGTGTCGAGGAACTGCCGGAACTCACCGACCAGCTCTTCGGGAGTGGCCGACTCGTCGTCATCCTCGTCGGTGGGCAGGAGGATGCCCTCGGAGTCCATCAGATCGTCGGCCACGAACAACGGGCTGGCGGTCCGGACGGCGAGGGCCACGGCATCCGACGGCCGGCTCGACACGGTGAGGACGCCGTCGGTCCGTTTCAGATGGAGCTCGGCGTAGTACGTGGCCGATCGGAGCTCGGTGATCACGACGCGCTCGAGGCTGGCGCCCAGTGTCTCGACGACGTCACGCATCAGGTCATGGGTCATCGGGCGCGGTGGGGCCACCCCTTGGATGGCGAAGGCGATGGCCGTCGCCTCGGGGGCACCGATGAAGATGGGGAGGGTCCGGCCGACCCCTTCTGTCTCGGTCAGGAGAAGGACAGGAGTGTTCGACTGGAGGTCCACCCTCACCGCGCTCAGCCGGACTTCGACCATGCCTGCAACTTACCGCCCGTAGAGCTGGTGGACATGCGCTTCGGGGTCGTCTTCGAGCGCTTCCCGGTCCCCGGCGGCGACGAAGCGCAGGTTGCGGTACCGGCCGGCCACGTCGAGGCCGTACCCCAGGAGAAGCTCATCGGGGGCCTCGAAGCCGGCGAACCGGACCGGGACGGGCACGATCCGACGGACCCGGCGGTCGAACAAGGTGCAGACCTCCACCGAGGCCGGTCCCCGGCGGCGCAGCTCGCCCAGGACGTAGGTCGAGGTGAGGCCGGTGTCGACGATATCCTCCACCAGGACGACGTCCCGGTCGTGGACGTCGTGGTCCAGGTCCTTCACGATCCGGACGCGCCCGGTCCCCTCGGTGTAGGCGGAGATACCCAGGAAGTCGACCTCGGCGGGGACCGTGACCTGACGGACCAGGTCGGCCAGGAAGAAGAGACTGCCCTTCAGGACGGCCACGAAGAGGACACCGGCCGGGTAGGCGGTGCTCACCTCGACGGCGAGTCTGGCGGCGGCGGTGGCCAGCTCACCGCGGTCGTGGAGGATCCGGGCGCCGGCGCCCGGGGTCACCCGCCCAATTGGTCGCGCAGGGCGTTGCGCAGGAGAACGGCCCGCAGGGACTGACCCAGGCGGGACAACTCGGCCACGTTGTCGACGGCGCGTTGGCGGGCCTCGGGATTGCGCTGCTTCAACAGGGGCAGGACGATCTGCTCGATGAAGCCCGCCTCGCGCTCGGCCGCATGCTTGTGCAACCGGAGGTGTCGTGCCTCGACACCGAAGCGGGCGAAGCCGGCGGCCGTCCGGGCGATGGCCAGGGCGTCGTCATCGTAATAGGTGACCCCACCCACGGCGCGCCCGCCCACCAGGCCGAACGATTCCAGTTGCTGGACGTCACCCACGGTCAGGCCGGCGGCCGAGGCCAGCTCCTCGATCGTCATGCTGCTACCCGACATGGTGGAGGCCGGCACCTCGGCCACCGTCGGGGCCGGCGCCGACGGTGCCTTGGCCGGGGGTGCCGCCGCCGACTTGGATGCGGCCCGGCCCCCGGCCGGACGCGACGTGGTGCTGCGACGAGCGGCCGAGGCCACCGGAGGGGCCTTCGGCGAGCCCTCGTCACCGGCCGGGACGAAGGTGGCGGCCGCCATCTCCGCGGCACCGACCGGGGCCGGCGCCGACGTCTCGAACCCGGGCAGGGCCGATCCCGACGCCGAGCGCCCGGTGCCGGCCGTCGCCACCTGGGCCCCCTGGCCCACGAGGACCGGCTCGGGCCGCCGGCGGCCGTCGGCGGGGTCGGCCTCCTCGGTCACGTCGTCGTCCTCGACCAGCGCCTCCACCGGGGCGGTGTCGAGCCCGTCGAGCCCGTCGGCCCCGGCCTCCTCGTCGAGACGTCCCTTGATGACCTTGAGGGGCAGGAAGTGCTCCCGCTGCTGGCGGAGCACCCAGCGCAGGCGCTCCACATCGGGCTCGTAGAATTTCCGGTACCCCGACGGGGTGCGCTCCGGGTTGACGAGACCCTGGCTCTCGAGGAAGCGGATCTTCGAGATGGTGACGTCGGGGAACTCCTGGCGCAGAAGTGTCAGGACGTCCCCGATGGACAGATACGTCCGGCCGCTCACCGGCGTCTCCCGGCCGGCGGTGTCACTCGTCCACCGCCGCCAGGTAGACGAGTTTGAACTTCCCGATCTGGACCTCGTCCCCGGTGGCCAGGACAGCCTCCTCGATCCGCTCCCGGTTCACGTAGGTGCCGTTCAAGGAGCCGACGTCGCGGATCGAGTAGACCCCGTCGCGGCCGACGAACTCGGCGTGACGCCGGGAGACGGTGATGTCGTCGAGGAAGATGTCGCTCTCGGGGTGCCGGCCGGCCCGGGTGACGTCGGAGTCGAGGACGTAGCGGGTCCCGGCGTTCGGTCCCCGCTTCACCACCAGGAGCCCGGCTCCGCTGGGGCGTTCGGGCAGTGTCACGGTGAGCTCTTCGTCACCGGCCTCACCCTGGGCGTCGACCGGGTGCAGGGTGACGGTGGTATCGGCGGTCGGCGGTCCGAGCACGCCGCCGCACGACGAGCAGAAATTGGCGCTCGTCGGGTTGCGGTGCCCGCAGTTGTTGCAGAACACGCCATCCACGCTAGTTCCTCACCTGGTTCCGTCTCGCCGGGGCACTACCCCGCGGTGAGCTCCGAGTAGCCGGCGGCGTCCAGGAGGCCGGCGACGGCGCTCGGCTCCGTGGGGACGATCTCGCAGATCCAGCCGTCTCCGTAGGGGTCGCTGTTGAGCTGTTCGGGCGCCGACGTCAGTGCCTCGTTCACGGCCACCACCTCGCCGGCGACGGGCGCGTAGATCTCCGAGACCGACTTGGTCGACTCGACCTCGCCCAGGACGCCGTGCGCATCCACGCGCGATCCGAGCTCGGGGAGGGAGACGAAGACGACGTCCCCCAGAGCGTCCTGCGCGTAGTCGGTGATGCCGATCCGCACCCTGCCGTCGTCCTGGCGGACCCATTCGTGGTCGGAGCTGTAGTGCAATCCGTCGGGCACCTGCATGGCGGGGACCCTACCGGAAACGCCCCGGGAACGCCCGGGGTGACCACCACCCTCAACGCAACATCTGGCGGATCCGCACGGCGTGCTCCGATGCCCGGGCCCGGGCCTTGGCGTCCGTCGCCGCCTCGGCCCAGACGTGCGTCAACGGCTCCTCGGGGTCGGGGACGACGAGGACCCAGCCGTCGGGCTCGGGGATCTTGACCCCGTCGACCAGGACCACGGGACGGTCCTTCGTCCGCTCGACGACGACGCGCATGATGGTCCCCTTCTGCTCCCACGGGGTGACCACCTCCTCGTGGGCGATGGAGACGGTGGGGAGCCGGCCCGTCAGCTTGGACATCGACTCCCCCGTCATGGCCAACATGGCCAGGAGATGGACGAGGGTGGCCACGGCGTCGAAGGCGGGGAGAAAGCGCGGGAAGATGAACCCACCCATCTGGCTGGCGGCGAAGGTCACCCCTCCGGCACTGGAGAGCTCCATGAGATGGGTGGCCGACAGCTTGGTCCAGACGATCTCGGCGCCCGCCGCCGCGCAGATCCGCTCGGCCGCCAGCGGGACGGAGACGGGCAGCGCCACCTTGGCCCCGGGCGTGGTGGAGACGACCAGTTCGAGCAGCAGGAGAAGGGCCTCGTCGTCGGTGAGGACGCGGCCCTCCCCGTCGACCAGGGTGATGTGCTCCCCCCCAGGGTCGATGACGGCCCCCACGTGCGCCCCCGACGCCTTCACCAAGTCGGAGACCCGGGAGGCCGAGGCGGCGCGGTCGTTGCTCACCACGGCGGCGGTGGCGGCGTAGGGGTTGACGACGAGGACCTCGGCTCCCAGCTTGGCCAGGACGTTGGGCATGACGAAGCTGCAGGTGCCGTAGGAGTAGTCGAGGACGAGCTTGAACTCGGAGGCGGCGATGGCCTCGACGTCGACGGCGGTCATCATGGCCGCCGTGTAGAGCTCGAGGGCCCGGGGCGGGAACTCGATGTCGCCGATCTCCGAGGCCAGGGCCCGGCGGAACTCCTCGCGATGGTAGAGACGCTCGATCTTGCGCTGGGTGGCCTCGGCCACGTCGATCCCGTCCTCGTCGAAGAACCGGATCATCACCGACTGGGCGTCGTCCTCGAAGAGGCGGACGGTGATCCCACCGAGACTCGACCCCGAGCGGACGTGGGACCGGGTGACGGGGACGGTGGCGACCTCCAGGTCGTCGACGTTCACGCCGGCGGCGTTGCAGCCCACGATGACGGCCCGCTTGAGCACCCGCGCCGCCCGACTGGTGTCGCGCGACGTGGTCACGGTGGCACCTCTCTCGAGGTTGCTGGCCCAGGCCATGGACAGGCGCATGGCCAGTTCGGGGCTGATGTCGACGTTGGCCAGCCCCGTGACCCCCGACACGCCGAAGAGGCTGCGGGGACCGCGCGATTCCCAGACGATGGACGTGTTGACGATGGCGCCGGCCTCCACCGTCTTGAAGGGGTACACCTTCACCCCGGACTTGAGGACGGCCTGGGCCCCGACGAAGGTCTCGTCACCCAGGACGACCCCCTCTTCGCAGCGCACACCCTGACGGAGATCGCACGAGCGCCCCAGGACGCACCCGTCGAGGCGGACCCCGGCGCCGAGGAAGCCGTTGTCGTGGACCACCGTCCGCTCGATGGACGTGTTGTCCCCGATGCGGACGTTGGCGCCCAGGACGCAGTACGAGCCGATGACGGTGTCCGCCCCGATGTGGCAGTTGTCCCCGATGATGGCCGGACCGCGGACCTCGGCGGTGGGGTCCACCGAGGCCCCCTTGCCCAGCCAGACCCCGGGCCGGAGGGGGAACCCGGTCACCTGGACCTCGACCTTCTCGTCGAGGATGTCCTGGTGGGCGCGGACATAGGCCTCCAGGGTGCCCACGTCCTCCCAGTAGCCCCCCGTCACCGCCCCGTAGAGGGGACGACCCGCCTCCAGGACGGCGGGGAAGACCTCCTCGGAGAAGTCCACGGGCCGACCGGCGGGGATGAAATCGAAGATCTCGGGATCGAGGACGTAGATCCCGGTGTTGATGGTGTCGCTGAAGACCTGGCCCCAGGTGGGTTTCTCCAGGAAGCGTTCGATGGATCCGTCCTCACGGGTGATCACGATCCCGAATTCGAGGGGATCCTCGACCGCCTTCAGGGCGATCGTGGCCAGCGCCCCCTTGGCGGCGTGGAAGTCGACGACGGCCGTGAGATCGATGTCGGTGAGGACGTCGCCGGAGATGACCACGAAGCGCTCGTCGAGCTCGTCACGGGCGTTCAGGACCGAACCGGCCGTCCCCAGCGGGGTCTCCTCGGTGGCGTAGACCATCCGGACGCCGAACTCCGACCCGTCGCCGAAGTAGCTCCGGATGGCGTTGGCCATGAAGGCCACGGTGACGACGATGTCCTCGAAGCCGTGCTGGCGGAGAAGGCCGACGACGTGCTCCATCATGGGCCGGTTGGCCATGGGCAGCATCGGCTTGGGCTGGTTCGAGGTCAGCGGGCGCAGACGGGTCCCCTCGCCACCCGCCATGATCAGCGCTTTCACGGGAGCATCACGGGCGACCCTACCTCCCGGGCGGACCGGAGACACCCGGTCCGCCGCCACCGGTGGCGGCACCACGCCGGCGTCCGTCACGCCCGCGGGCGAGGGCGCGACGGGCCACGGGCACGTACGAGGCGGCCGCCACCCAGGCCAGCACCAGGGCGGGGGCGCCGCACAGCCAGGCCACCACCGTGAGGTCGGACTGCCACCCCGCCGTCCCGTGCGCCAGCAGGAAGGTGGGGTAGGCCACCATGAGCCCGAAGGTCCCCGCCTTGCCCACCCAGAGGACGTCGATGCGCTCGGCCCCCAGGGCAGCCAGGAGGAGAACGGCCCCCGAGACGACGACCTCCCGGGTCAAGGTGGCCACCCCGAACCAGACCGGGACGGCCCCGTGGACGATCACGGCGATCACGGCCGTCCCCACCAGGATCCGGTCGGCCACCGGGTCGAGGACCTTGCCCAGGTTCGACACCTGCCCCCACCGCCTGGCCAGGAAGCCGTCGACCCAGTCGGTGGCCCCCAGGACGGCCAGGAGTATGGCCGCGTCGGTCTGGCGGTGGGCCCCGAACAGCAGCCAGAGGAAGACCGGGACACAGGCCAGGCGGACGCCGGTGATGGCGTTGGGGACGGTCAGGACACGATCGAGGGGGTCGGCGTCGATCGACGCCCGCACCGACGACGCGTCCTCGGCTGCCACACAGGGCAGTCTACGGTGGGGCCGGTGCCCCACTTCGAACCGTTCGCCGGACTCCGCTACGACCCCGCCATCCCCCTCGACCGGGTCATCGCACCGCCCTACGACGTCGTCGACGCCGAGGAGCGGGCCCGACTGGCCGGGCGGCACCTGGCCAACGCCATCCACGTCGAGCTCCCCGTCGACGACCCCCGGACCGGCCTCGACCGGTACCAGTCGGCCGCCGCCCTCCTGGCCCGGTGGACCGAGGAGGGGATCCTGGAGCGTGACGGGACCCCGGCCTTCTACGCCTACCGGATGACGGTGCCCGGCGGGAGCACCACGACGGGTGTCATCGGGGCGCTCGGGTGCGACCCCGCCGGGGGCGACGTCCTCCCCCACGAGCAGACGATGCCCAAGGACACCACCGACCGTCTCGACCTCCTCCGGGCCTGTCGCACCAACCTGTCCCCCATCTGGGGACTGTCGCTCAGCTCCGGCCTGTCCAAGTTGTACGAGCCCGACGGTCCGCCCACGGCCGAGGCCACCGATGACGACGGCGTGGGCCATGGCCTGTGGGTCCTCGAGGACAGGGCCGTGATCGACGCCGTCACGGTCGGTGTGGGTGCCTCGCCGCTCGTCATCGCCGACGGTCACCACCGCTACCAGACGGCCCTCACCTACCAGGCCGAACGGCGCGCTGCCGGGGGCGGCGGGACGGGGGGCGGCAGCTCCGTCCACGGGTGGGACTCGATCATGGCGTTCGTGGTCGAGCTCAGTGAGGACCAGCTGGCCGTGGGTCCCATCCACCGGACCCTCTCGGACCTTCCCGCCGGTCTCGACCTGGCCGCCACCTTCGGGGAATGGTTCGACACCGTCCATGTCGGCCCGGCCGAGACCACCCTGGTCGAAGCGGTGGCCGACTCCGACGCCCTGGCCCTCGTCACGGCGACCGACGTCTGGTTGCTCACCCCCCGCGAGGAGACCTACACGCGCGGCGGGCTCCGACCTCGACTCCAGTCTCATCGCCCTCGTCGTCGACCAGATCCCCGGGGTGACGACCAGCTATCACCACGACTGGCATTCGGCCGTCGCGGTCGGTGACCGCCGGCCTGTCCGGTGCCGCCGTCCTCATCCGCCCGGTGACGGTGGCCCAGATCGGCGAATGGGCCCACGCCCACCGGCGGATGCCACCCAAGAGCACCTACTTCCACCCCAAACCGCGGACGGGGATGGTCTTCCGCCCGGTCGACGACTGACGGCGGGGGCCGGACCAGGGGGCCTGACGACCTGAGGAACAGGGGCGGTGCGGCGACCCCCCAGCCGCAGCGGGCCGGCTGCGAGCTTGCGCCGCACACGCCCCGTTCCTGTACCCCCCCGATGGGCATCGGACGGCCGTCCTGCGGCTCGGGTCCGTCTGCCCACACCCCTATCGGCGCGCTCGTCCCCGCCATTGAGGGGGCGCACGGAGAGTGGTCGGGCTCAGGCCTCGACGGTCCAGGTCCCGCCCGAAGCGAGAAGGGAGGTCAGGTCGCCGGGGCCCTTTCGTTCACAGGCCTCGAGGAGCTGCCGGCCCATGGCCTCGCCGTACTCGGTCCGCTCCACGGCCCGGAAGACGCCGATGGGAGTGGGCTCGTAGGGGCCGCGGGCCAGGCGGCTCAGCTGGAAGGCGAGACCGGGATCGTCGCGCTTCTCGTCGTGGACGAGGATGGCGTCCTCTCCCACGTCGGCCACCTCGACCACGCTGACCTGACCGTCGCGACCGAGGACGACGCCGTGCTGGCCGTCGGCTCCGAAGCGGATGGGCTCACCGTGCACCAGGGGGACGAGCTGGTCGGGACGGGCGTCCTTGGCCGTGATCTTCTCGAAGGCCCCGTCGTTGAAGACGTTGCAGTTCTGGTAGATCTCGACGAAGGCGGCCCCGCGGTGGTGCGTGGGCGCGGCGGAAGGTCTCCTGCATGTGCTTGCGGTCCATGTCGTGGGTGCGGGCCACGAAGGTGGCCTCGGCCCCGAGGGCCAGGGAGATCGGGTTGAACGGCGTCTCGAGCGATCCGAAGGGCGTCGACTTGGTGACCTTGCCCTGCTCCGAGGTGGGCGAGTACTGACCCTTGGTCAGGCCGTAGATCTGGTTGTTGAAGAGGAGGATGGTGATGTTCACGTTGCGGCGCAGGGCGTGGATGAGGTGGTTGCCGCCGATCGACAGGGCGTCGCCGTCACCGGTGACCACCCAGACGTCGAGATCGGGACGGGTGACGGCCAGTCCGGTGGCCACCGCCGGGGCCCGGCCGTGGATGGAGTGGAGCCCGTAGGTGTTCATGTAATAGGGGAAGCGGGCCGCGCAGCCGATACCCGAGAGGAAGACGGTGTTCTCCCGGCGAGACTCCGAGCTCGGGCATGAGGAGGCGGACGGCCGTCAGGATGGAGTAGTCCCCGCAGCCCGGGCACCAGCGGACCTCCTGGTCCGAGGTCCAGTCCTTGGCCGTGGTGACCGTCCCGGTGTCGGTCACGAGGCCACGTCCTCGTCGGTCCCGGTCGCCGCCGGGTGGTCGACCCCGAGCATCTCGAGGACGGCCAGCTCGATCTCGGCGGCCCGGAACGGCGACCCCTGGACCTTGGACAGGATCTTGGCGTCGACCAGGAATTCGGCCCGGACCATCTTCGACAGCTGGCCCAGGTTGGCCTCGGGCACGAGCACGTGGCGGTAGGCCCCGAGCGACGTCGCCCAGGTCGTCGGGGAAGGGGTTCAGGTGGACGAGCTGGACGTGGGCCACGGCCAGGCCGCGTGCCCTCACCCGGCGCACCCCGGCGGCGATGGCCCCGTAGGTCGACCCCCAGCCCAGAACGAGGACCGCGGCGCCACCGGTTCCGTCGGGATCGTCGACCTCCAGGGGGGGCAGGTCCTTGGCGATCCCCGCCACCTTGGCGGCGCGGAGATGGACCATCCGCTCGTGGTTCTCGGGGTCGTAGGAGATGTTCCCGGTGCCGTCCTCCTTCTCGAGACCGCCGATACGGTGCTCGAGGCCGGGGGTGCCGGGGACGGCCCACGGGCGGGCCAGGTTCTCGTCGCGGATGTAGGGCCAGAAGACCTCGATGCCGTCGGCCTCGGTGTGGTTGGGCTCGGTGGCGAACTCGACGTGGAGGTCGGGGAGGTCGGCCACGTCGGGGAGCCGCCACGGTTCGGACCCGTTGGCCAGGTAGCCGTCGGAGAGCAGGAAGACCGGGGTCCGGTAGGTGACGGCGATCCGGACGGCCTCGATGGCTGCCTCGAAGCAGTGCGAGGGGGTCATGGCGGCGACGATGGGGACGGGGGCCTCGCCGTGGCGGCCGTACATGGCGTGGAGGAGGTCGGACTGCTCGGTCTTGGTGGGGAGCCCGGTGGAGGGCCCACCCCGCTGGATGTCGATGACGAGGAGGGGGAGCTCGAGGGAGACGGCCATCCCGATCGACTCCGACTTGAGGTCGATCCCGGGACCGGAGGTGGTGGTGATCCCGAGCGACCCGCCGAAGGAGGCCCCGATGGCGGCGCCGACCCCGGCGATCTCGTCCTCGGCCTGGAAGGTCCGGACGCCGAACTCCTTGTGCTTGGCCAGCTCGTGGAGGATGTCGGAGGCGGGGGTGATCGGGTAGGACCCGAGGAAGATCGGCAGGTGGGCCTGGTGGGCGGCGGCGATCAGGCCCCAGGCCAGGGCCGTGTTGCCGGTGACGTTGGTGTAGACGCCGGGCTCGTGGACGGCCGGACGGACCTGGTAGTTGGACTCGAAGAGCTCGGCCGTCTCGCCGAAGTTGAAGCCGGCCTTGAAGGCCCGGGTGTTGGCGTCGAGGACCTGGGGGGTCTTGGCGAAGCGCTTGGTGATCCACTCGAGGGTGGGCTCGGTGGGCCGGGAGTAGAGCCAGGACTGAGAAGACCGAGGGCGAAGAAGTTCTTCGACCGCTCGGCCTCGCGGGGCTTCACCCCGGCGGCCTTGCCCACCTCCATGGTGAGCGAGGTCATCGGGACCTCGTAGACGGTGTAGGAGGCCAGGGAGTCGTCGATGAGGGGATTGGTGGTGTAGCCGGCCTTGTCGAGGGACCGCTCGTCGAAGGCGTCGACGTTCACGATGATCGTGCCCCCCGGGGGGACGAAGTGACCGTTGGACTTGAGGGCGGCCGGGTTCATGGCCACCAGGACCGACGGGCGCGTCCCCGGGGGTGAGGATGTCGTGGTCCGAGATGTGGACCTGGAAGGCCGAGACCCCGGCCAGGGTCCCGGCCGGCGCCCGGATCTCGGCCGGGAAGTCGGGGAGGGTGGCCGTGTCGTTGCCGAAGAGGGAGCTGACGGAGGTGAATTGGGTCCCCGTCAGCTGCATCCCGTCGCCGGAGTCGCCGGCGAACCGGATGACGACCCGGTCCAGCTCTGTCGTTGGATGTTCTGTCGCGGTGGACACACGTCCTCCGTCTTCCGTCTCTCGGCTCCCCCGGTCGACCCCGAGGGGTGGGTCGAGCCCCGAATTGCGAGCCACGCGTCCGGTGGATGCGGCTCTCGGGGCCGAGCATAGTGCCGGACGCTCCGGCCACTGGCGGAGGCCTCGCCGCCGCCGGGATCGCCGGTGAGGGTCAGGCGATGGTGATGGTCTTGTCCAGGAAGACGTCCTGGACGGCGTGGAGAAGGTCGACGCCGTCGGCCATGGGGCGCTGGAAGGCCTTCCGACCGACGATGAGTCCGGTCCCCCCGGCCCGCTTGTTGATCACGGCGGTGCGGACGGCCTGGGCCAGGTCGTCGGCCCCGCGCGACTCGCCCCCGGAGTTGATGAGGGAGATGCGACCGGCGTAGCAGTTGACCACCTGCCAACGGGTCAGGTCGATGGGGTTGGCGGTGGTGAGCTGTTCGTAGACGAGGGGGTCGGTCTTCCCGAACTTCGAGCGCGTTGTAGCCGCCGTTGTTCTCCGGTTGCTTCTGCTTGATGATGTCGGCCTCGATGGTGACGCCGAGGTGGTTGGCCTGACCGGTGAGGTCGGCCGACAGCGCGTAGTCGGCCTCCGGTGTCTTGAAGGCGCTGTTCCGGAGGTAGCACCAGAGGACGGTGAAGAGCCCGAGCTCGTGGGCCTGCTCGAAGGCGACACGGACTTCCTGGATCTGACGGTCCGATTCCTCGGAGCCGAAGTAGATGGTGGCGCCCACCCCGACGGCGCCGAGGTCGGCCGCCTGCCGGACGGAACCGAAGAAGACCTGATCGTAGGTATTGGGGTAGTGGAGGAAGTCGTTGTGGTTCAGCTTCACGATGAAGGGGATCTTGTGGGCGTAGCGGCGGGCCACGATCCCCAGTCCGCCCAGGGTGGTGGCAATGGCCGACGACCCCCCCTCCAGAGCCAGCTCGATGAGGTTGGCCGGATCGAAGTAGGCCGGGTTCTTGGCGAAGGACGCGCCGGCCGAGTGCTCGATCCCCTGATCGACGGGGAGGATGGAGAGGTAGCCGGTGCCCCCCAGCCGGCCGTGGGCGTAGACGGAGGCCAGGTTCCGGACCACGGGGATGGGACGGTCCGACGCCAGCAGGACGCGATCGACGTAGTCGGGACCGGGCAGGGTCAGCTCGTCGGCCGTGATCCCCTTGCACTGATAGGAGAGCAGATCGTGGGCGTCGTCCCCGAGAAGCTTTTCGTAGTCGGTGGCCATGGCCACGAGCCTAATCGGCGGTCGATATCGCCTTGAGGGCCTGGTCCAGCCCGGCGTCGTCGACGTCGTGGTGGGTGACGAAGCGGACGATCCCCGGTGCCAGGGTCCCGGCCAGGACACCCTCGGCCCGGAGCTGCTCCAGGAGCCGGCCGGGGTCGGCGTGACGGAAGATGACCATGTTGGTCGGCACCCGGGCGGGGTCGCAGCCCGCCCCCGGCCAGCGCTCGGCCACGGCCGCGGCCAGACGGCCGGCGCGGGCGTGGTCGTCGGCCAACCGCTCGACCATGGTCTGCAGCGCCACCAGGCCGGCGGCGGCGATCACCCCGGCCTGGCGCATGGCCCCTCCCAGGCGATGACGCTCGAC
Organism: uncultured Acidimicrobiaceae bacterium; assembly: GCA_963800065.1. Lineage (GTDB taxonomy): Bacteria > Actinomycetota > Acidimicrobiia > Acidimicrobiales > UBA8190 > CAWJFJ01. The sequence continues at coordinate 1,083,180 of CAWCZO010000008.1, forward strand.
CCGGCCCTCGGCGATGACGTCGGCGGGGCCCGCCAGGACCGAGCCGACGGGGGCGCACAGGCCCTTCGACAGACACGTCATCACCGTGGTCACGGCATCGACGAAGGCGGCGGCCGGCGTTCCCGTCGCCACCTCGGCGTTGAAGAGTCGGGCCCCGTCCATGTGGATGGGGATCCCCCCGGCCGCCTCGGCCACGGCCAGGAGGGCGGGGACCGTCCACGAGAGACCCCCGGAGGGCATGTGGGTCTGCTCCACGCAGACGAGCTCGGGCCTCGGATGGTGGTGGTCGACGGCCTCGCGGGCCCAGCTCACCGCGGCCGGGTCCAGGGTGCCGTCGTCGTCATCGAGCTCGTAGAACTGGATCCCCGCGTTCCGGGCGCCGGCGCCGTCCTCGTAGATCACGACGTGCTGACGCCGTCCGGCGAGGACCAGGGCGCCCGGCCGGCACAGGACCCGGAGCGCGATCTGATTGGCCATCACGCCGGAGGGGACGAAGACGGCCGCCGGCTTGCCCACCCGGGCGGCGTAGGCCTCTTCCAGGGCGCTGACGGACGGGTCCTCGCCGTACTGGTCGTCGCCCACCTCGGCCTCGGCCATGGCCCGGCGCATCTCCGGTGTCGGCTGCGTCACCGTGTCGCTGCGGAGATCGACGAAGCCGGACGGCACGGGATCCGATGCTACGTCCGGGTCGCGGCGGCACGGGACGGCGCCCGGGGCCGACGGTTCCGGGAACCGAGGGCGTCGTAACGCTCGGCGGCGTCGGCCAAGTCCGGGTCGGCCGTGGCCACCCGGCCGAAGAGCTCGCGGGCGTGGGCGGCGTCACCGGCGCGTTCGTAGAGATCGGCCAGGACGTACCACTGGCGGAGATGACGGTCGCTCGGATGGCGCAGGTTGCGAGCGGCGCCGGCCGAGGCCAGAACCTCGACGGCGGCGTTCAGCTTCCGTTGGTCGGCCAGATCGGAGGCGAGGACCATCCGCCCCTCGGCCAGGATGTCGGGGGACGGGGAGGCGGCCCGCAATTCCTCCCAGAGGGCGGCCACCCGCCGGTGGCGGTGCAGGGCGCGGTGGCAGTCCATCATCACGGGGAGCTGGCTGGGATCGTCACCGTCCAGCCGGCGCGCCGCCTCGAGGTGACCGATGGCCTGGGTCCAACGGCCGAGCCGGTAGCAGACGAGACCGTGGAGCTCCCGGGCGGCGGCCGATTCCGGCACCTGTTCGACGAGGTTCTTCGTGATCCGGAAGGCTTCGGCGTAGCGGTCCCGTTCGTAGGCCCGCGCCGCGGCGGCCATCCGCTCGCCCAGTCTGGAGGCGTTGTCACGCCCGACGGCGGCGGCCAGCTCGTTCACCACCTCGGAGGGAAGCGCGCTCTCCTTCGCTCCCGACCGCATGGCACCCGTCACCGGCCCGGCCTCGCCCGTACCCTGGACGGGCGCACCGGCGGCCTTGCGACGCCCCCGCCGCGGCCTCTCGTCGACGACCGCCTCGAAGATCCAGACCTCCTCGGGCTTCGCCTGGCGTGGGCCCGAGGACGGACGCCCCCTCTTCGGCTCACGTTCCCGACCGGCCGACTCCGCCGCCGTCTCACCGAGCACGCGCGCACCCTTGCGGGCCACACTCCCCCAGCGCCGGAGGCCGGGGGCGACCGGCGGCGGCGCCGCTCTGGGCGGTCGGCGGTCGGGACCGGGCGCCTCCTTACGGTCGCGCCGGACCACCGGTCGCCCGGTGGTGGGCCTTTCCGTCGGGGGCCGGCCGGAGCCGGATCGGCCCGAGGTGGGCCTGGCCGTCGGGGGCCGGCCGGAGCCGGATCGGCCCGAGGTGGGCCTGGCCGTCGGGGGCCGGCCGGAGCCGGATCGGCCCGAGGTGGGCCTGGCCGTCGGGGGCCGGCCGGAGCCGGATCGGCCCGAGGTGGGCCTGGCCGTCGGGGGCCGGCCGGAGCCGGATCGGCCCGAGGTGGGCCTGGCCGCCGGGCGGCCGGCGGCCGAACGGGCGGTGGGTGGGCGCGCCCTGGGCGGACGACCGGTGGTGGGCCTCGCCGCCGGGGGCCGGCCGGATCGGACGGGTCCTCTCGGCGCCCTCAGCTCCTCCGGGGTCGACGCGCGCCCCGCCGGTCGGGGAGCTCCCGGACGCCCCCGGCCCGGCTCAGGTCGTCCGGAACCGCTCTTCCGGGTGGGGGGGAGACTCTTTCGGGTTCCCGAGCCCGGCGAGGGAGCCGGTCTCCGCGCTCCGCCACGGCCGGGGTCGTCGGCCTCGCGGCGGCCCGCAGGGGGGTCACCGGTGCGGGGGTAGCGCGCTCGGGCCGATGGGCGTCCGGAAGGTCGGGCCGGCGCCTTACGCGGGGGACGGCGTGGTGCATCGTCCCTGGGCATCACGGGAGTGTACCGAGTCCACCGGGTCGTCCCTCCGGCGGGGATGGCCCCGGAAAAGCGGCGGTGTCCTCAATCTTGACGAAACTTTCTTGTCCACTCCACCAGGATCAGCGCGAAGATGTCCGCGAAACGTTAACGTTTCTGTCATCTTCGGCGGAGACGTCGACAGGCACCCGACTACAAGGGGGTATGACGTGCGGCGATTCAGGACATTGGTCACGATCGCACTCGGCGTGGGGATCGCAGCAGTCCTCCTGGCGGCGTGCTCATCGAACAGCTCTCCGTCGGCCTCCAACGCCACCAGCGGGGCCAAGATCCAGGGGGGCACCGTGACCTGGGCCGAACCGCCCTCGGCCGTTCCCAACTACATCTTCCCCTTCATGAGTCTGGCTTTCTTCAGCGTCACCAACCTGAGCCAGTTCCAGCAGCTCATGTACCGCCCGCTCTACTGGTTCGGGAACAACGGGACGGCGTCGATCCAACCCTCTCTCTCGCTGGCCCAGACTCCCGTCTACTCCAACAACAACCAGACGGTCGTCATCAAGCTGAAGAACTACAAGTGGTCCAACGGCGAGGCGGTCAACGCCACCGACGTGATGTTCTGGATGAACATGATGCACGCCGAGAAGGCCAACTGGGCCGCCTACGCCCCCGGCACCATCCCCGACAACATCAAGAGCATCACCATCAACAGCCCGACGGAGCTGACGTTCCAGATGACGGGGTCCTACAACCCGTTCTGGCTGACCTACAACCAGTTCTCGCAGATCACCCCCCTCCCCGTCGCCTGGGACATCACGGCGACAGGCGGAGCGCCGGGATCGGGTGGGTGCTCCGGCGCCGCCTACGGCACCGCTGACGCCGCCTGCGCCGCCGTCTACACCTTCCTGTCCAAGCAGGCGGGATACGACCCGGCCAACCCGTCCGGCACCAACAACTCCCTGGCCACCTATGCCACCAACCCGCTGTGGCAGATCGTGGACGGGCCCTGGCACCTGACCAACTTCGACGCCTCGGGCGACGTCACCATGGTGCCCAACCCCTCGTACTCGGGCCCGGTCAAGCCGACCATCGCCGTCTTCAAGGAGGTTCCCTTCACCTCCGACTCGGCCGAGTTCAACTCCCTGGTGGCCGGCAACCTGGACTTCGGATACCTGCCCACCCAGGACATCACGGCCCCGGCCAAGAGTCCGCTGGTGGCCGGGGCCAACAACCCCCGCCTGAGTGACTTCAGCCTGGATCCGCTCTACCTGTACGGCATCAACTACTTCCCGTACAACTTCACGTCCACGGGGGACAACGGCAACGCGGGGGCGATCTTCTCCCAGCTCTACGTCCGCCAGGCCTTCCAGTACCTGGTCGACCAGCCGTTGTTCAACAACAAGGTGTTCAAGGGCTACGCCGTACCGACCTACGGGCCGGTCCCGATCCTTCCGCCCACCTACGCCGACTCCGCCGAGTCGGCCAACCCCTACCCCTACAGCGTGGCCAAGGCCAAGGCTGAGCTCACGAGCCACGGCTGGACCGTCGTGCCCAACGGCACCTCGACCTGCACCGATCCGGGGACGGGCGCCAACCAGTGCGGCGCCAACATCCCCAAGGGGGCGGCTCTGAACTTCAACCTCCAGTACGCCACGGGGACGACGTGGATCACCGAGCTCATGACCACCGAGAAGTCGTCGTGGGCCCAGGTGGGCATCAACATCACCCTGAGCTCGGCGTCCTTCGACACCGTGCTCGGCATCGCCGTTCCCTGCAAGGGTTCCAGCTGTACCTGGGAACTCCAGGACTGGGGCGGTGGCTGGGAGTTCTCGCCCGACTACTACCCGACCGGTGAGGAGATCTTCTCCACCGGGGCCGGGTCCAACTCGGGGAGCTACTCGAGCACCACCAACGACAACAACACCAAGGCCACCGACGACACCGACGTCAACCTCGACACCTACCAGAACTACCTGGCCAAGAACCTTCCGGTCATCTGGCAGCCCAACCCGGCCTACGAGATGTCGGAGATCAGCAACAAGCTCCACGGGGCCACCCCCCAGAACGTCTTCGGCTACCTGACCCCGGAGAACTGGTACCTCACCAAGTAACGTCGAGCCTGTGAACGCTCAGTAGTGCGGAACCGCCCCGACATGCGCCCACCGGCCATGTCGGGGCGGTTCTGTTTCGCGAGGACCCCGGGGGGGTGATGCGGTGATCGGCTTCCTGATCCGGAGGGTCGTCCAGTCCATCGTGGTCATCCTGGGGGTCCTGCTGATCGTCTTTCTCCTGTCGAAGTTCGTTCCCGGCGGAGAGGCCCGGGCCGTCCTCGGCTCCAAGGCCACACCGGCGAAGATCCACCAGTTCAACATCTTGAACGGGTTCACCCTGCCGTGGTGGGACCAGTTCTACCAATACCTCCTGCGCCTCATCGTCCACCAGAACCTGGGCTACTCCTACTCCTACAACCAGACGGTGTCGGCGCTCATCTCCGACAAGCTCCCGAAGACCCTCGTCCTGGTCGGCTTCTCGACCATCCTGGCCCTGGTGGTCTCGATCCCCCTCGGCATCCTCCAGGTGGTCCGGCGCAACAAGCCCGTCGACTACGTCCTCACCGGCCTGTCCTTCATCTTCTACGCCATGCCCGCCTTCCTGCTCGGGACCTTGCTGATCCTGTACTTCGCCATCGACCAGCACTGGTTCCCGGTGGGCTTCAACCAGAGCCAGACGGTGGGGAACATCCTGAGCGACCCCCGGGGGCTGGTCCTCCCCGAGGTCACCCTGGCGGCGCTCACGATCGCCTCGTTCAGCCGCTACATGCGGTCCTCGATGATGGAGGCCATGACCGAGGACTACATCCGCACCGCCCGGGCCAAGGGGGCCGCCCCCCGCCGCGTCCTCTACATCCACGCGCTCCGCAACGCCCTCATTCCCATCCTCACCCTGCTCGGCCTGTCCATCCCCGCCATCGTGAGCGGAGCATTGATCACCGAGACCGTCTTCAACTACCCGGGCATGGGGTTCCTCACCACCGAAGCGGCCTTCAAGACCGATATCCCCGTTCTGCTCGGGACGACCCTGGTGGCCACCATCGCCACCGTCGCCGGGTCCCTTCTGGCCGACATCCTCTATGCCATCGCCGACCCGCGGATCCGCTATGCCCGGTGACGTGGTGATGCCCGGCGGGCACGAGATGCACGACGCCGGATCGGTCCCGCTGTCCGGAGCGGCCGCCGCCGAGGCGGCCATGCCGGGGGTGGCCCTTCCCGTGACCGAGCCCCCTCTCTCGACGGCCGGTCCCGAAGGTGGTGACGTCGCCACCTCGGGCGGGGGTCTGCGGCAGATCGCCCGGGTCTTCATCGAGAACAAGCTGGCCGTGATCGGGCTGGCCATCATCATCTTCATGGTGCTCTTCTGCTTCGTCGGGCCGCTCCTCTACCACACCAATCAGGTGAACGGCCAACAGGCTTTGTCGTCCACCAGCCAGAGCAGCTTCTGCCCGCCCTGCGCGCCGGGGAAGGGGCATCCCTTAGGAACGGACCCGTACGGCTTCGACATCCTGGGACGGTTGATGTTCGGGGGGAAGAACTCGCTCATCGTCGGCTTCGTGGCCGCCGCCGCCGCCACCCTCTTCGGCGTCGTCTACGGCGCCGTGTCCGGATTCGTCGGGGGCTGGGTCGACGCCCTCATGATGCGAATCATCGACATCCTCCTCTCCATCCCCCAGCTCTTCCTGCTCATCGTCCTGGCTGTCATCTTCCACCCGTCACTGCACATCCTCATCGAGGTCATCGCCGTCGTGGCCTGGCTCGTCCCGGGACGTCTCATCCGGGGCGAGACGCTGACCCTGCGCGTCCGCGAATACGTGCAGGCCGTGCGGGTGATGGGCGGTAGCCGCCGGCGCATCGTCTTCCGCCACATCATTCCCAACACGGTGGGCACCATCGTGGTGAACGCCACCTTCCAGGTGGCCGACGCCATCCTGCTGCTGGCCGCTCTGGGCTTCCTCGGTCTCGGGCTCCCCGCCCCCCAGACGGACTGGGGCGCCATGCTCAACAACGGGGTGGAGTACGCCACCGGCGGTTACTGGTGGCTCATCTACCCGGCCGGGTTCTGCATCGTGATCGTCGTGGTGGCCTTCAACTTCGTCGGCGACGCCCTGCGGGACTCGCTGGAGGTGCGGCTCCAGCAGCGCTAGCTAGCCGCCGGTCGCCCTCGGAGACGGACCGGCCCGGGAGGCGGATTCCATCAGGAGGCGGTGGCCCCCACCGTGTCCACCGGCGCCGCATCCACCGGCGTCTGGAGCGGGAAATGGCAGGCGGCCAGGTGCCTGGTCCCGAAGGGCCGCAGCGGTGGTTCCTCGACGGCGCAGACCTCCTGGGCGAACGGACAACGCGTCCGGAACCGGCACCCCGACGGGGGCTGCATGGCCGATGGCAGCTCACCCTTGATGTGCTGGCCACGCGACGCCCGGGCCAGAGCCGGGTCCGGCTCGGGGATGGTGTCGATGAGCGCCCTCGTGTACGGATGGGCCGCCTTGGTGTAGATGTCGGTGGCCGGGCCCACCTCCACCAGCTTGCCCAGGTACATCACCCCGATCGTGTCGGCCATGTACTTCACCACGGCGAGGTCGTGGGAGATGAAGATGTAGGTGAGGTGCCGGCGCTGCTGGAGCTCCTTCAGGAGGTTGAGGATCTGCGCCTGGATGGAGACGTCCAGGGCGGAGACGGGCTCATCGGCCACGATCAGCTTGGGGTCGAGGGCGAGGGCACGGGCCAGGCCGATCCGTTGCCGCTGGCCGCCGGAGAATTCGTGGGGGTAGAGCTCGAGGGCCTTGGCCGAGAGACCGACCTCACCCATGAGGCTCCGGACCCGCTCGTCGCGCTCCTGGGACGTGCCGATCTTCTGGACGACCAGGGGCTCCTTCAGGATGGAGCCGACGCGCATACGGGGGTCGAGCGACGCGTAGGGATCCTGGAACATGAGCTGCATGTCCCGACGACGGTGGCGCAGGGCCCGGGAGCCCAGGTGGGTGACATCGTCGCCTTCGAACTTGATGCTCCCGGAATTGGCCTTCTCCAGGGCGACGACGAGCCTCCCCATGGTGGTCTTCCCGCAGCCCGACTCCCCCACCAGGCCGAACGTCTCTCCCCGGCGCACCGAGATGCTGACGTCGGACACCGCCTTCACGCTCCCGATGCGCCGCTGGATGATCGCCCCCGAGGTGACGGGGAACTCCTTCACCAGCCTCGACACCTCGAGGAGCACAGGCTGTTGCTCGAGTTCGTCGGCCCGTGTCCGCTGCCGCGCCGCCGACAACTCGTCGGCCGTGACGGTGACGTCAGCCGACTTCGCCACCTCCGCCGGGCGCTTCGCAATCGTCGTCTCGTCCACACCGACCTGGTGGAAGCAGGCGGCCAGGTGGCCGGGTTCGGCGTTACCGGCCAGGAGGAGCTCCGGCTCGTGGGCGGTGCAGTCGTCCTGGGCGTAGAGGCAGCGGGGGGCGAACCGACAGGCGTCGATCGGTTGCGACAGGTCGGGAGGGAGGCCGGGAATGCTGATGAGGCGGATCGAGGAGTCCTGCTCGAGCTTGGGGACCGACGCCAAGAGCGCTTCCGAATAGGGATGGCGCATGCGAGCGAAGAGCTCGCCGGTGGTCGACGACTCGATGATCTTTCCGGCGTACATGACGAGGACCCGGTCGGCACGGCCGGCGATCACGCCCATGTCGTGGGTGATCAGCATGATGGCCATACCCAGGCGCTCGCGGAGGTCGTCGAGGAGATCGAGGATCTGGGCCTGGATGGTGACGTCCAGGGCCGTGGTGGGCTCGTCGGCCACCAGCATCTTGGGTTCGCAGGCCAAGGCCATGGCGATCATCACCCTCTGGCGCAGGCCCCCGGACAGCTGATGGGGGTAGGCGTCCAGGCGCTCCTCGGGCCGAGGCATGTCCACCAGGGTGAGGACCTCGAGGGCCCGCGCCCGGGCCTCGGTCTTGGAGGCGTGACGATGGAGGCGGACACTCTCGGAGATCTGCCGGCCGATGGTCATGGTGGGGTTGAGAGATGTGAGGGGGTCCTGGAAGATCATCCCGACGTCGTTGCCGCGGATCCTGCACATCTCCTTCTCGCCGAGGGGGACGATGTCCCGGCCGAGCAGGTTGATCTTGCCGCCGGCGACATGGCCCACGTTGGGAAGGAGCTTCATGATCGACAGCCCGGTGGTGGTCTTGCCGCAGCCGGACTCGCCGACGACGCCGACGCACTCCCCCTCGTCGACGTGGAAGGAGACGTCGTCGACGGCCGTCACGTTGGAGCGGCGGAGGTGGAATTCGGTCCGGAGACCCTCCACCTCGAGAACGGCGGTCACCGGTCGGCACCCCGGTCGGACACCGGCGTTCGCGTCAGCTGCATGGACGAAACGCTAGCCCTGGACCGCCTCGGAGGTGTGCCGCCGGGCCCGCTCACCGCACCCGGTACCAGCTCTCCGGGGTGAGGGCACCGAAGACGTTCTGGGGCGTCACTCCCCTGAGGTTGTCCCTGATCTCGGTGAGCGAGGCGGCCGGGATCGGTTCGAAGATGACAGGGAGCTGCTGGGCCAGGTAGTCGGAATAGGTCCCGAGGCCCATCGCCGTGGTCAGCGTCCGGCTGATGTTGTCGTCGTCGACGAAGTTGGCGTATCCACCGTCGTTCGTCGCCGCCGCCGTGGTGAAGATCTCCTCACCGCTCGGGTAGACGTCGGGGAAGAAGCTCCATCCCGTACCCCAGTCGGCCAGCTCCCAGGTGCAGCCCGCTCCCCCCACACAGGGCACGGAATCGTCCATCACCGTTCCCGACGGCGCCGAGGTCACCGTCACATCGATCCCGGCATGGGACCATGACGCCTTCTGCGCCGCCATCAGGCCCGCCAACCACTGCGTCCCCGTGGCGACCTGGACCGTGAAACTCAGGAAGGCACCGGCGGGGATCCAGGCTCCGCACTCCCCGGGACCGGTCCCCGGGCGGACGCAGGTGGAGACACCGCCGGGGTGGACCGCCCAGCCGTTCTGCTCGAGAATGTCGACCGCTTTGGCCGGGTCGTAGGGGTAGGGGTTGCGGCGACCGACCCCCGAGTCGAAGGCGCTCGCCGGCTGGAGGGGGACGGGCCCGAACGTCGGCTCCCCGTAGCCCTTGAGGACCTTCCTGATCAGCGCCGGCTGGTCGACCAGCAGTTGCACGGCCTGACGGAAGTACAGCTGGGAGAAGATCTTTCCCGCCACGGCGCCGTCCCCCGTGGAGTGGAAGTTGTAGGGGACGTAGTCGATGGCCCACGGGTAGAACGGGGCGATGCTGAAGCCGGCCGGGTGGGCCGTGCCCCGGGCCGGACGGGTGGGGTCCGACGTCGGCTTGGAGACGTCGGGCAGCGGAAGGTATCCCACGTCGAGTCGACCGTCGTCGAGCGCGTTCTGCTCGGCACCGGCACCCTTGAAGGGCAACTCGACGAACCGCGAAAACGTCGGTCTCTGTGGTCCGGAGTACCGGGGATTGCGGTCCATGGTGACCGTTCCCGACGAGGTGAGCGACGAGAGGCGCCACGCCCCGTCGACGACCTGCCAGAGCGCGTTCGTTCCGTAGGTGGACACCGCCGTATTGGTGGCGGTCGGGTTGGCGGGATCGAATCCGGCCTGCCGGGACAGGAAGTCGTAGACGGCGTCACAGGCCAGATCGAGACGTCCGTACGCCGCCGTCGAGCACTTACCCGATCCGGGAGAGCCCCCGGTACTGGTGACGTCCCATGCCTCAGGGAGGGGTGTGATCTGAGAGAGCTCGTTGTAGGTGAACCACTGCGGGTTGTACGCCTTGTTCAAGGTGAAGGTGAGTTGTGAGGCGCTGTCGGCCACGACGTCGTCGACGTTGTCGGGGAAGTCACCGGGCACGTAGGAGGCCCAGTTGGCCTTTTCGGCATGGAGCATGTTCATCCAGAACATCACGTCGGTGGCGTCGAGCGACTCGCCGTTCGACCACTTGTCGGGCTTCAGGGTGATGGTGACGGTGTTCCCGGCGCCGTAGACGGGGGGATGGGCCAAGGACAGGGACTGGTTCAGATCGGGTGTCGAGCCGGTCCCTATCCAGTACAAGGGGCGGTACATCAGTTCCTGGAACTGCTCGACGTTGGCCGTGGTGAAGTACTGGGCCGGCATGAAGGGGAAGATGTAGTCGGGCGCTGAGGCCGGTGCTTCGGCCCAGTACGCCGTGGCTCCGCCGGCCGGCTTGGATCCCGACGCCGACGCTGCCGGGGTCCCGACGGATCCATACCCGACCGCCAGCGCGGCGGCGACACACAAAGCCGCCACGACGCGGTACCGGTGCACCAGGTGACCCCTTCGTACTTCTCTTCCCCCGGGCGGAGCCGCGGGTGGCGGTCGGCGCCACCGCCGGGCTCGCCGCGGCCACGCTTCTCCCCTATTGGCATCTGCTCCGCCGTCGAGCCGGTTTCGATCCCGGACCCGACAGCCGAGCAGGTGCTGCGCCGGCTGTCCGGCGCTTCTTCGAAAAAATTCCGGCGACGTCCTACTCTCCCAGGGGGATGCCCCCCAAGTACCATCGGCGCTGGCGGGCTTAACTGCCGTGTTCGGAATGGGAACGGGTGTGGCCCCGCCGCCATGGTCACCGGAAATCATGCTCCGGGCGGACCGTGTTCCTGTCGGCGTCAGCCGGCGGTCATCCGATCCGCCCTCGAGCGGCCCTGCGGCCGTCCGTTGAGCGTTCCATAGCGAGCACGAGCATGAAAAATTCTCCAAGCCCTCGGCCGATTAGTACCGGTCGGCTGAACACGTTGCCGTGCTTACACCTCCGGCCTATCAACGTGGTCGTCTAGCCACGGGCCTTACCAGGTTGTCCTGTGGGAGACCTCATCTTGGAACGAGCTTCGCGCTTAGATGCTTTCAGCGCTTATCCCATCCGTAGGTCGCTAACCAGCCATGCCCTTGGCAGGACAACTGGCACACGAGAGCTACGTCCGTCCCGGTCCTCTCGTACTAGGGACAGCCTTCCTCAGGTCTCCTACGGCTGCATCGGATAGGGACCGAACTGTCTCACGCATGAACTCCCGTATTACTACGGGCATAGACTATACCTTCACCCTATTTCTAGGGGCCGGCGTGTCATGGCGTCCGTGAATGTCGGAGATTTCCAACTGTTTTAGTGACGCCATCCCCTCGCTGTGGCTAGCGAGGAAGTCGTTACAGGGGCACAACACACCCGTGCTACGCAGATGTCGCTCAACATCTGCGGCGAATATCCGCTTCGTTTTCGAATAGTTTAGGGCTGCGAAGGCGTCCACTTGATGCGCTAGTTGCAGGAACCTTTCCGGGTCCCTCACTCGATCGAGTTGAGGGAGAAGAAGAAGTGCTTCCCGTACATGCACTTTTTTGAAGATCACGTACGGCTCGACAGCCATCAGCAGTTCATGAAGCACCGGTCGACTGTTAAGTACAAGGTCACTCATCCCCGTGCCTCGATCTCGGAGGTACCCGCCCCCGACCATCACCTGGAGTTGCTCCAGACCAGATCGAGAAGAGGTGCTCTACGAGAACGAGACACTGGATCGGATGTAGCAACCGAGCCGGTCCTCCTTCTGCTTGACGAACTGGAAGTGGATGCTTCCATCGCCATCGAGGAATCCTGCAACGTAGGACGCGTCAGACGCTTTCATTTGTTGGCCTTCCCTCGGTATTGCCCTGAACGTAACGTTCGGTTGTATTGCTCAGGGTTTCACCGATATGAGCCGGTGGGCACCCAGGAATTACTCCCTGGGGACGCAGTGATAACTACGTTCTAAACCCAGCTCGCGTACCGCTTTAATGGGCGAACAGCCCAACCCTTGGGACCGGCTTCAGCCCCAGGATGCGACGAGCCGACATCGAGGTGCCAAACCTTCCCGTCGATATGGACTCTTGGGGAAGATGAGCCTGTTATCCCCGGGGTACCTTTTATCCGTTGAGCAACGGCGCTTCCACAAGCCACCGCTGGATCACTATGCCCTGCTTTCGCACCTGCTCGACTAGTAAGTCTCGCAGTCAAGCTCCCTTGTGCCATTGCACTCGACGGCTGATTGCCAACCAGCCTGAGGGAACCTTTGGGCGCCTCCGTTACGATTTAGGAGGCGACCGCCCCAGTCAAACTACCCACCTGACGCTGTTCCCGATCCGGATTACGGACCTGGGTTAGGGCCCCGGCACGAAAAGGGTGGTATTTCAAGGTTGTCTCCACCTCGGCTGGCGCCGAAGCTTCAAAGACTCCCACCTATCCTACACAATCCGTACCAAAGCTCAACATCAAGCTGCAGTAAAGGTCCACGGGGTCTTTCCGTCCTGATGCAGCTAACGAGCATCTTTACTCGTACTTCAATTTCGCCGGGTCTGTGGTTGAGACAGTGGGAAAGTCGTTACGCCATTCGTGCAGGTCGGAACTTACCCGACAAGGAATTTCGCTGAGTCCTGTTACTTGTTAACCAGTCCCGTTGGGATAACCGGACTGGCGGGTTGGGCGTTTCCGCCAACCTCCCCACGTCGCCGTGGGGCTCGGACCATCTCATCATCTCGTCGTATTCACGGCGAGATGGTCGGCGTATGGTCTCTGAGGATTCTCTGGTTTCCCAAAGTCTTTCCTGCTGATTTTCCGCACCTCTCACATTGTCACTGCGATTCAATTTCTGAATCACGAGTAGTGGAGGATCCACCGGGTTTTCCAGCATATAGCCGACTGCGCACCGTATCGTCGCCGACACGGGGGGCAGCAGCCTCCAGGCACGTCGGAGGCATTTCCTACCTTAGGCACTCTTGTTACTCGCCACTCGATACGCCAAACACTTCGACGAATGCTCGAGATTGCGGGCTAGATCATTTCTGTCTAGCTCCCCATGTCGCCATGGGGGTCGGACTGTATCTTCACCACCGAACAGGGTGTAAGTCCCCTTCGCGTTCGATGGGCCTGGCGTGCAGTCTCTGAGGATCCCTCACAAACGAGGTTTCCTGCTGATTGCCCGCACCGGTCAGATTGTCACTGCCTTCATATCCCGTCAGAAACGGTGAAGAAGACGAGTACTGCCGGATACTCGGGTGTTCCAGCATATAGCCAAGTTTTACAACGGCCAGAGTTGAAACTCCACCGTTATAGTTCCCGTTACCCCCATATCGCTATGAGGCGTGGACCATATCTTCATCCACCTGGCTTCACAGATGGAGCCTTGCGTATGGCCTCTGAGGATTCCCAATCCCTCAACACGGCGAGGATTTCCTCCTCGCCATAGCGACGCTTTCCGTCCCGGTTCATCGGAGCCCTCAACGCGAAGGCTTCGACGACGCCGGCTGGCGTCAAGTGTCGACCGGTCAGGACGAGCTCGGTGATCTCACGAAACGTCATGAGATCCAACCGTTTCGGGCTTCGTAGCAAGAACCGGTCGAAGAACGGAAAGATCCGTTTGACCAGCTCTTGGGGCCGGGTCACTTCGAAATAGTGAATCCCGTCTCCACGTTCTCGCACCGTTCCCACGTCGAAGGTCGTTCGTAAGAGCTCGGGAGCTTCCCCGCCCGATCTGCGACACGTTGAACGACAACGAGACTCGCCACGGCAAGCCGCGATCACGCTCCGACGGAGAGGGACGCTGAAGCTTCCCTCTCCGTCGACGAATCCGGCGATCCAGTTGCCCAGATCACATGGGATTCGATCCAACCAGTAAGAGGAACCGGGCCTTTCCTGCTGATTGTCCGCACCGGACGGATTGTCACTATCCATGTCCACACCTTAAGAAGACGGTGTAACAACACGGATGAGTACCGCCGGATACTCGGGGTTTCCAGCATATAGCAAGGTTTGTTCCAGACAGTCACCCGTCTGGAGCCGCAACTGTGTGTATTTTACGGCCGCCGTTTACCGGGGCTTAGGTTCAGAGCTTCGTCCCGAAGGACTAACCCTTCCCCGTAACCTTCCGGCACCGGGCAGGCGTCACAGCGTATACATCGTCTTAGGACTTCGCACGCTGCTGTGTTTTTAGTAAACAGTCGCTTCCCCCAATTCTCTGCGGCCTCCTCAGGCTCCGGACGCGAAGTCCTTCACCCTAATGAGGTCCCCCTTCTCCCGAAGTTACGGGGGTATTTTGCCGAGTTCCTTAACCACAGTTCTCCCGATCGCCTTGGTATTCTCTACCTGCCCACCTGAGTCGGTTTGGGGTACGGGCACCATGTCAGCTCGCTAGAGGCTTTTCTCGGCAGCATGGGATTAATGACTTCGCCTGAATCGGCTCGGGATCACGTCTCAGGATTAATGAGGCCCGGATTTGCCTAGGCCCCCCCCTACACGCTTCCCCCAGGACAACCAACGCCTGGGCTCACCTACCCTCCTGCGTCCCCTCTTCGCTTTCCTCCGCAGGGTCGGTCGGTTCGGCCCGAAGGCCAGCCCCTTAGTACCCCTGAATTGGAATGGGCGCGGACACGGTGGTACTGGAATATCAACCAGTTGTGCATCGACTACGCCTCTCGGCCTCGCCTTAGCTCCCGACTGACCCTGGGCGGATTAGCCTTCCCCAGGAACCCTTGGGCTTACGGCGGAGGGGTTTCTCACCCCTCTCTCGCTACTCATGCCAGCATTCTCACTCGACCGCGCTCCACGACGGTTCACACCCCCGCTTCACGGCACGATCGACGCTCCCCTACCACTCCCGCAGTAAAGCGGGAATCCGCAGCTTCGGCTCTTGGCTTGAGCCCCGTTACATTGTCCGCGCAGGGCCACTCGACCAGTGAGCTATTACGCACTCTTTAAAGGATGGCTGCTTCTGAGCCAACCTCCTGGCTGTTTCTGCGTCCCCACATCGTTTTCCACTTAGCCAAGAATTTGGGGCCTTAGCTGGCGGTCTGGGCTGTTTCCCTTTCGACCAACGAAGCTCATCCCCCGTGGTCTCACTGCCAGACTCTGGAGCATCGGCATTCGGAGTTTGATTGGGGTCGGTAAGCTTGTAGGCCCCCTAACCCATTCAGTGCTCTACCTCCGATGCTAAACGTCTGACGCTGCACCTAAATGCATTTCGGGGAGAACCAGCTATCACCGAGTTTGATTGGCCTTTCACCCCTTACCACAGGTCATCCCCCATGTTTTCAACCATGGTGGGTTCGGCCCTCCACGGGGTCTTACCCCCGCTTCAGCCTGCCCATGGCAAGATCACTCGGCTTCGGGTCTACCGCGTGCGACTGAACGCCCTATTCAGACTCGCTTTCGCTCCGGCTCCCCCATTCGGGTTAACCTCGCCACACACGGTAACTCGCTGGCTCATTCTTCAAAAGGCACGCCATCACGGCCGGCAATTCGAAAATTACCGACGACGCTCTGACTGTTTGTAAGCCAACGGTTTCAGGTACTATTTCACTCCCCTCCCGGGGTGCTTTTCACCTTTCCCTCACGGTACTAGTTCGCTATCGGTCGCCTGTGAGTACTTAGCCTTTCGAGGTGGTCCTCGTAGATTCACGCCGGCTTTCCCAGATCCGGCGCTACTCGGGAGAATCAGACGGAGACCGCTCGCCTTTCGTGTACGGGGCTCTTACCCGCTATGGCGTGCCGTTCCAGAACACTTCCACTAGACAGCGGTTTTGTAACTCCGCGAGAGGTCTGGTGCCCTCTCACCCGACTTCCCACGACCCCGACCCAGCAAGGCCACCAGGCTTGACACTGGATCGGTTTAGGCTCATCCCTTTTCGCTCGCCGCTACTCGGGGAGTCGCTGTTGCTTTCTTCTCCTCGGGGTACTGAGATGTTTCAATTCCCCCGGTTCCCTCTCTCCGGCCCTATGTGTTCAGACCGGAGTGACACCCCATGACGGGTGCCGGGTTTCCCCATTCGGACATCCACGGATCGAAGCTTGGTCGGCAGCTCCCCGTGGCTTTTCGCAGCCTCCCACGTCCTTCATCGGCTTCAGGCGCCAAGGCATCCACCGTTGGCTCTTTGTAGCTTGGAGAATTTCAGATGCTCGTGCTCGCTATGGAGTTCTCAAAGGGCACGCGAGAGCGAACGCGTCGCTCCCTGAGAACGGAACAGGAACAGTCCTGCGACTCACGCAGAGCTCGCTCGAGGGGATTCCCCAAGGCAAATGCCTCAGGCATTCAACCGTCTGCGAGTTTCGGAAATCGCCGAATAGCCAGTGATCGACTGGGAGTGCTTGGACCTCCGATGAATTCTCATCGAGGTACCGTCCAAAACTCCTTAGAAAGGAGGTGATCCAGCCGCACCTTCCGGTACGGCTACCTTGTTACGACTTAACCCCAATCACCGACCCCACCTTCGACGGCTCCCTCCAAATGGTTGGGTGACCGGCTTCGGGTGTTGCCGACTTTCGTGGTTTGACGGGCGGTGTGTACAAGGCCCGGGAACGTATTCACCCCGGCGTTGCTGATCCGGGATTACTAGCGACTCCGACTTCACGCAGTCGAGTTGCAGACTCCAATCCGAACTGAGACCGGCTTTATGGGATTCGCTCACCCTCGCGGGATAGCAGCCCTTTGTACCGGCCATTGTAGCATGTGTGCAGCCCTGGACGTAAGGGGCATGATGACTTGACATCATCCCCACCTTCCTCCGAGTTGACCCCGGCAGTCTCCTACGAGTCCCCGGCATTACCCGCTGGCAACATAGGACAAGGGTTGCGCTCGTTGCGGGACTTAACCCAACATCTCACGACACGAGCTGACGACAGCCATGCACCACCTGTGTGGGATCCGAAGGTCAGCGTGTCTCCACGCCTTAACCCACATGTCAAGCCCAGGTAAGGTTCTTCGCGTTGCGTCGAATTAAGCCACATGCTCCGCCGCTTGTGCGGGCCCCCGTCAATTCCTTTGAGTTTTAGCCTTGCGGCCGTACTCCCCAGGCGGGGCACTTAATGCGTTAGCTGCGGCACGGAAACCGTCGATAGGCCCCCACACCTAGTGCCCAACGTTTACGGCGTGGACTACCAGGGTATCTAATCCTGTTCGCTCCCCACGCTTTCGCTCCTCAGCGTCAGTACCGGCCCAGACCACCGCCTTCGCTACTGGTGTTCCTCCTGATATCTGCGCATTTCACCGCTACACCAGGAATTCCATGGTCCCCTACCGGACTCTAGCCATGGCAGTATCAAGTGGCGTCTCCAGGTTGAGCCTGGAGGTTTCACACCCGACTTACCAAGCCGCCTACGAGCTCTTTACGCCCAATGAATCCGGACAACGCTCGCCCCCTACGTATCACCGCGGCTGCTGGCACGTAGTTGGCCGGGGCTTCTTCTGTGGGTACCGTCATTTTCGTTCCCACTGAAAGGAGTTTACAACCCGAAGGCCTTCATCCCCCACGCGGCGTTGCTGCGTCAGGCTTTCGCCCATTGCGCAAGATTCCCTACTGCTGCCTCCCGTAGGAGTCTGGGCCGTGTCTCAGTCCCAGTGTGGCTGATCGTCCTCTCAGACCAGCTACCCGTCGTCGCCTTGGTGGGCCGTTACCGCACCAACAAGCTGATAGGCCGCGAGCCCCTCCCGGAGCGGAATCCTTTCCTCACAAGGCCCATGCGGGCCCGTGGGGACATCCGGTATTAGCATCGGTTTCCCGGTGTTATCCCGGTCTCCGGGGCAGGTTGCTCACGTGTTACTCACCCGTTCGCCACTAGGTCTTCATCGGTGTTGCCACCGAATGGACCCCGTTCGACTTGCATGTATTAGGCACGCCGCCAGCGTTCGTCCTGAGCCAGGATCAAACTCTCCATCGAGACCTCATACCGACCAATAAATTGATCGATATTTTGATCTGGAGAGCCGGATTGAGAGCAAAAGCTCCCGCACCGACTGGCACCAAAACGGAACTTGTTGTTGTCCGTGTTCAGTGCAATTGACTTCTTGGTCGCGACACCCGTAAAGGCGCGCGACCATCCGCACTGGCTTTTGGCTGTTCCTATTCCGTTCTCAAGGAGCGACGACAGGACACACTTCCTTGCGGAAGGAGGTGCCCGAACGCTCTGAAGGCGACGCCGACCCCAGCCGGGGAAGGTGAGCCCACAGCGAAACCGAGGGGCGCGCGAAGCGCTTCCTCGGGTGGCTCAGGTCGAAAGTGCTCCCGAGCAGGACGTACCTTAGCACCGGCCGAAAGGCTGTCAAACGGCCCGCGGCGCTGGCCGCGAGACATTCGGGTCACCCGGGACGGCAAACCTCCACAGGTAACCGGCTGCCTCCCCGGACCTCTCCGAGAGCCCGATGCGCGTCCCAGTGGCGGCCGGACCAGGCGCGAGTGCCGTCGCTGACCAGGGAAATCTCTCCCACCGCCGACAGAAGGTCAACGCCGTCGTCGGCTCGGCCGATCCCGAGCGCCTGGCACAGGCGAGCCGGCCCCGAGCAGAGGTCGGCATCGGTCCGTGCCGCTGGCCTCCGGGAACGCATGTTCTCCAGACCCTCGACCGGTGCCAGAGCCCGTAGCAGGACCGCTGAGGCATCACCCTCCTCCCCGCATACGACGTTGGCGCAGAAGTGCATCCCGTAGGTGAAATAGACGTAGAGGTGGCCAGCAGGGCCGAACATCGTCGCGTTTCTCGCCGTGCGGCCACGAAAAGCGTGGCTTGCCGCGTCGACCTTGCCGGCGTACGCCTCGACCTCGACGATCCGCCCGCTCGCTCCCCTGCCGACGAGCAGCAGGTTGAGCATCTCAGGGGCGACGACGATCGAGGGGCGCTCGAACCACGACCGCTCGAGCGGCCGTTCGCGCGCTCGTGGTCAGGTCAGTCCGAGCGGCCCGAGGCTGCCTCGACGAATTCACGCTCACGGGCCACATTCTCTGCGAAGCGTTCGATCTGCCCGTCCAGATCGCCCCGGTCCTGGCGCGGTCCCGCCTCGAACAGCTCGGCTGCCGCGGGCCCGAGGTCAGGCTCGGCGGCAACCAACTCCCGCAGCGGCACCGATTCGGCACCTGCGCGGCGAACGAGCTCAGCGACCACTCCGTGGGCTCGGCGAAACGGCACTCCCCTGCGCGACCATCCATTCGGCGAGCTCGACGGCACGCAACCCAGGGTCGGCAACCGCCGCCTGCATCCGCTCCTCGTCGAAGCGCAACGTCTCGATCAGGCCACGCAGCGCGGCCAGCGCCAAGCTGCACCTGATCGAACGCGTCGAACAGCGGCTCCTTGTCTTCTTGCAGGTCGCGGTTGTAGGCGAACGGCAAGCCCTTCAAGGTCGCGAGGAAGCCGGCTGAGGTGGCCGATCAGCCGACCGCTCTTTCCCCGGGCGAGCTCGGCGACGTCGGGGTTCTTCTTCTGCGGCAGCATCGAGCTGCCCGTCGCCCAGGCGTCGTCCAGCACGTAAAAACCGAACTCGCTGCTCGAGTAGATGACGATCTCCTCGCCCAGACGTGAGAGATGGACCCCGACGAGCGCCAAGTCAAAAAGAGCCTCGGCGACAAAGTCGCGATCGGAGACAGCGTCGATCGAATTGGCAAAGGCGCCGGCGAAGCCGAGCTCCTCCGCCACCCATGTCGAGTCCAGCGGAAGGGTCGAGCCGCCGAGCAGCTCCTGCGCCAAGCGGCGAGGACAAATCGAGTCGGCGCCGCGCGTCGACGAGGCGGTCGACGTCGCGCAGAAGCGGCCAGCCGTGCGCGAGCAGCTGCACCGCGAGCGGGACCCGCTGGGCGCGTTGAAGGTGGGTGTAAGCGGGGATCTCGAGATCTCCGACCTCCTTAGCTCGCGACAGCAATGCCCCACACAGGTCGAGCAGCGCGTTCGCCACCTCTCCGATCCGTCGGCGGGTGTAGAGCCGCAGAGCTGTCGCCACCTGATCGTTGCGACTCCTCCCGGTGTGGAGCCTGGCGCCAGCCTCGCCGGCGATCTCGGTCACACGGCGCTCGATCGCGGTGTGGATGTCCTCATCGCCGTCAAGAAAGACGAACGTCCCAGCGGTGAACTCGTCTCGCACGGCTGCAAGCGCGGCGATGAGCGATTCGACGTCGCTGGCTTCAAGGATGGCGGCGCGTCCGAGCCCGCGCACATGCGCCTCAGAGCCGTCCAGGTCATCGGACCAGAGCTCTCTGTCGAACGAGAGACTCTCGGTGAAGGCCATCATCGCCGCTTCCGGGTCGGCAGACATCCGCCGCGACCACAGCGTCACGGGCTCGAACCCGCTTCGCCGTGACCGAACCCGAGAGCGGCGTCACCGACTCCCTGGCGGCTCGCCCACGTCTTGATGCCAAGTCCGTATATGCGGAGGAAGCCCTCGGCGTCCTCGTGGCGGAACTCGTCGGCGGCGTCATAGGTGGCAAGGCCGTAGTCGTACAGGCCGACCGGGCTGCGCCTGCCCGTGACCGCCGCCGCGCCACCAGGGGCGAAACGGACCCGTACCTCGCCGGTGACGAAGCGCTGGGTCGAAGAGATGAATGCCGACAACGCCTCGCGAAGCGGTGAGAACCACAGCCCGTCGTACACGAGCTCGGCAAAGCGTGGCTCGAGCCGCTCCTTCTCGTGGGAGACGTCGCGCTCGAGAGTCAGGCTCTCAAGATCGGAGTGGGCCATCACTAAGGCCAGGGCAGCCGGGCACTCGTAGATCTCACGACTCTTAATTCCGACGCGGCGGTTCTCGACCATGTCGATGCGACCGAAGCCCGAGGCACCGGCGCGCGACATTGAGCTCCCCGATCAGATTGAGGAGCGTCCGCGGCTCGCCGTCGATAGAGATCGGGATCCCCGATTCGAAGCCGATCACTATCTCGTACGGCTCGCTGGCGGTCGGCACGGTCATCGCGAATACGTCTTCGGGGGGCGGCGCCCAAGGATCTTCGATCTCGCCGCACTCGATCGCCCGCCCCCAGAGGTTCTCGTCGATCGAATAGATGCGCTCCTTGGAAGCGGTGATCGGGACGTTGTGTCGAGCCGCGTACTCGACGGTGTCCTCCCGCGTCATCCCCCACTCGCGCACCGGCGCCACGATGTCGAGTTCCGGAGCGAGGGCGCGCGTCCCGACCTCGAAACGGACTTGGTCGTTGCCTTTCCCGGTGCAGCCGTGCGCCACGGCGCCAGCGTCGAACCGACGCGCCTCGGCAACCAGGTGTCGGACGATGACGGGGCGGGCAAGCGCAGACACGAGCGGATAGCGGCCCTCGTAAAGGGCATTCGCCTGCAGCGCCGGGACGACGAAGTCTTGGGCATACTCCTCGCGGGCATCGACGACGACGGCCTCGACCGCCCCGGCGGCGAGCGCCCGCTCCCGGATCGCTTCGAAATCGCCGCCTTGTCCGACGTCGACAGCCACCGCGACGACGTCGTAGCCGTGCTTGGCGTGAAGCCAATGAACCGCCACCGATGTATCGAGCCCGCCCGAGTAGGCGAGCACTATGCGACTACCCACGTTCTGTTCCTCCGCTTCTATCGACCCGACAGCTCTGAGAGCTGCTTGCCGAGCGTCTCGCCGCCTGTCGTCTCGTCGGCGATGACGAGCACCGTGTCATCTCCGGCAACGGTCCCAAGGACCCCGTCGACACGGCTCCGGTCGAGCGCCGATGCGACCACGTGCGCCGAGCCCGGTGGCGTCCGGATGACGACGAGGTTCCCCGAGGAAGCGAGGTCGACGACCCATTCACCGAGCACCCTCCGCAGGTGCTCGATCGGTGCCGCCGGGGCCTGCGCCAGCTCGGCGATCGCGTACACGGGCTGTGATGAGCCGGGCAGCCGCACCTTCACCGCTCCCAGCTCCTCGAGGTCCCGAGAAACCGTCGCCTGCGTCGCCTCGATCCCTTGTGTCGCCAGCAACTCGACGAGTTGCGGCTGGTTCGTAACCGCGTGCTCTTCGAGCAGCCTGCCGACGAGGTGCTGCCGACGGCTCTTTGTCACCTTGGTCATCTCCCACCCCCGAAAAGGAACTGGATCACTCCACGCATGGCGTGTTTGCGGTTGGCGGCCTGGCGCCACACCCGGCTCGCTGGCCCGTCGATCACAGCCGCCGATATCTCCTCGCCGCGGTGCGCCGGCAGGCAGTGCAAGACGATGGCGTCTTTGGCGGCGGCGCCGAGGATCGCCTCGTCGATCGTGTAACCGGCGAACGCGGCTCGCTTTTCCGCCGCGTTTTCCTGGCCCATCGAGACCCAGACGTCGGTGTAGATGACGTCGGCAGCGTCAGCTGCCTCTGCCGGAACCGTCGTCGTCTCGACTACGGCCCCGAAGTCGCGCAAGTGCCCGAGGTCCTCGTCGGATAGCCCGAAGCCCTCAGGCGCGGCGACGGCGATCGACGCACCGGCGTCGGCGCAGGCCCAGGCGAGCGAGCGACACACATTGTTGGCATCGCCGATGTAGGCAACCTTGCGCCCCTCGATCGATCCGAACTCCTGTCGGATCGTCAACAGATCGGCGATCGCCTGCGTCGGGTGCTCGACGTCCGACAACAGGTTCACCACCGGGACCTCGACGCCTGCCGAGGCGAGCGCGGTCGCCATCCGGTCGAGCGTCGAGTGACTGGCGACCCGGGCGGCGATCAACGCGTGGAAGCAGGCGAGAGTGCGCGCCACGTCCTCCACCGTCTCGCGCCGATCAAGATCGACCTCGCCGGCAGTGATCGACACCGGATGTCCGCCCAGTTCGACGACCGCCATCTCGCTGGCGTTCCGAGTCCGCGCCGAGGGGAACTCGAACAGCAGCGCCGCGCCCTTCCCGGCAAGGCACTGTGGCGGGTCGCTCACCGCGGCGAGATCGAGGACCTCCCCGATCTCCTTCGGGGTGAGGTCGCTGACGCGGAGGAAGTTTCTCATCGGGCTACCGCCTGATCATCGCCCATGGCGCGGGCGATGGCCCGGCCCAATAGGGCGATCCCCTCGTCGCACTCCTCGGACGACAGCGTGAAGGGCGGCGCCAGTCGAATGACCTCCGGCGCCGGGTCGTTCACGACCAGTCCAACACCGAGCGCCTCGTGCACCACCGACCGCGCCTCGACACCCGGCTCGAGCACGACGCCGACGAGCATTCCGGCTCCGCGCACCGAGGCGACGCCCGCCAGGGCGCGCACTCCCTCGCTCAGCTGGCGCCCCCGCTCTTCGGCGAGCTTGGGTACTCCGAGGGCGATCATCGTCTCCAGGGTCGCCTTGGCCGCCGCCATCGCGAGGGGTTGGCCGCCGAAGGTCGAACCATGGTCACCAGGATTAAAGGCGTCTGCGACCTCTGCACGCGCGCCAGCAGGCGCCTACCGGGACGCCGTTGCCGAGCGCCTTGGCCATCGTGACGACATCGGGCCGCACTCCCTCGTGCTGGAATGCGAACCAGCGCCCCGTCCTACCGAGGCCCGTCTGGATCTCGTCCAGGATCAGCAGTGCGCCGAACTCGTCGCACGCCGCGCGAACGGCCTGCAAGTAACCCGATGGCGCCGGCACGACGCCCGACTCTCCTTGGATCGACTCGAGCATCACCGCCGCGACGGTCCCGCCGGCGAGCGCCTCGCCGAGTGCGTCGATGTCGCCGAAGTCGACGTGCACGAAGCCCCCCGGCAAGGGGGCATAGGGAGCGTGCTTTGCCGGTTGGCCGGTCGCCGCCAGCGAGCCGAGAGTCCGCCCATGGAACGACCCAAGCGCAGAGACGATGAGGCGGCGCTCAGGCCCGTTCGAACGGCGCGTCAGCTTTATCGCGCACTCGTTCGCTTCCGCTCCGGAGTTGGTGAAGAACACCTTGCCGCCCGCCGGCAGCTCGTCCCCGATCAGCAGATCGATCAGCTCGGCGACCGGTTCGTTGAGCGCGTTGGCGAAAAGGTTCGAGACGTGCAGCAGGGTGCGTGCCTGTGCGCAGATCGCCTCGGCGACCATCGGGTTGGCGTGACCGAGCGAGGTGACGGCGATCCCCGACAAGAAGTCGAGGTAACGCTTGCCGGAATCGTCGACGAGGTAGCTCCCCGATCCCGAGACAAAGCGCACCTCAGGTTGGCGATAGGTCGGCATCAGGTGGGTCACGACGACACCGTCGTCCCGATCTCGGATTCACCGACGAGCGCCTGCAAGACCACATGCGCGAGCCGTCCGTCGACGATCTGTGCCGCCTTCACACCGCGACGCACGGCCAGGCTGCAAGCCGACGCCTTGGGGATCATCCCGCCCTTGATCGAGCCGTCGTCGATCAATCCGTCGAGCTCGTCGGGCGTCAGTTTCGCAAGCACCGTCGAAGGGTCGTCGCCGACGGCGCGGACTCCCTCGACGTCGGTCAGGTAAATGAGCTTGTCCGCGCCGAGCGCGACGGCGATGACAGAGGCCGCGGCGTCGGCGTTGACGTTGTAAGGCTGGCCTGAGTGGTCAACACAAACGGTGGCGACGACGGGGACGAACCCACCTTCGAGCAGGTGATTGAGGAGCCTCGGCTCGACCGAGGCGACTTCGCCGACGAACCCGAGCGCGACGTCGCGCTCGAGTCACCGTGATGGAGCGGGCGTCCTCGCCAGAGATTCCAACGGCGATCGGGGCGCGAACATTGAGGGCGTCGACGATGTCTCGGTTCACCTTCCCGACAAGGACCATTCGGAGGATCTCGAGCGTCGCGGCGTCGGTCACGCGTTGGCCGTCGCGGAACTCCGGCGTCATCCCAAGGCGGGACATCAGCGCGCTGACCTGTGGTCCGCCACCGTGGACGACCACCGGCAACAGGCCAGCGGCGCGGATCGAGGCGATGTCTTCGGTGAAGGCGGCGAGGATCGAAGCGTCGGCCGGGTCCTCGGCAGCAAGCGCCGCGCCGCCGAGCTTGACGACGATCACCGCGCCAGCGAACCGGCGGAGCCGCGCGACTGAGTCCGCGGGAGAAAAAGACATCACGGGATGATCGCCAGACGTCCGAGCCCCGCCGTCTCGTCGAGACCGAGGGCGATGTTCGCCGCCTGGATGGCCTGCCCGGCGCCGCCCTTGGTCAGGTTGTCGAGCGCGGCGAGCGCGATGACGTGTCCGGTGCGCGAGTCGGCGCGGTAGGACAACTTCGCCAGGTTGGAGGCGTAGGTCTCCCGCGTCGAGGGTGCGTGCGCAACGACCTCGACGAACGGAGCTCCTTCGTAGCGTGCTCGGGCGATCGCGAGCAGGTCGTCGGTCGTCGCCGATCCCTTGGCGCGCCCGTACGCCGTGACGAGGATGCCGCGGGTCATCGGGGCGATGTGGGGCGTAAATAGGACTTGGGCGCCGATCGCCTGCTCCATCTCGGGCGTGTGCCGGTGGTCGAGCAGCCCGTAGGCCGAAAAGTTCTCGTTCACCGTCCCGAAGTGGGTCCCCTCGGTCGGTTCACGTCCGGCACCGGAGATCCCGCTCGCCGCGTCGACGATGATCCCGTCGATCTCGATCGCGCCGGCGCGCACGAGCGGTTCTAGAGCAAGAGCTGCGGCGGTGACATAGCAACCGGGCGCGGCAATCAGCCGAGCACCGACGAGGCCGGCGCCGAACAGCTCTGGCAGTCCGTAGGCGGCACGATCCAACAAGTCGACCGCCTCGTGCTGGAACCCGTACCAGGCGGGATAGAGCGCTGGGTCGCGCAGGCGAAAGTCCGCCCCGAGGTCGACGACCAGCGGCACGGCGTCGATGAGCGCCGGGACGACCCGCTGGGAACGCCCCGACGGCAGGGCAACGAAGACGACGTCGCAGCCACCGAGCGCCCCGGGGTCGGTCGGCGTGACGGCAAGTTGCGGATAGGCGGCGGAAAGGCCTGGATGGAGCGTGCCGACCTGCTCGCCGATCGAGCGCTCGCCCTGGACGGCGGCTACCTCGAGCTCGGGATGGTTTGCCAGCAGGCGGAGCAGCTCACCGCCGAGGTAGCCCGAGCCACCGATGAGCCCAGCCTTCATCGCATAATCATACCACTTATTGACTTGACTCACCTGGCAGTGGCACTCCAGCTAGGTAGTTTATGCCAACCAGACACGAGTTCTGCATGAACATGCGACCAGAGACGATAACCAGGGGTCGTGGGCTGGTTCGAAACCGCTCGAAGCGCCCTCCCCTGCCTGGCGGCGTTCTCCGGGAGGTTGATAGCTCTTACAGATCGTTCATCCGGAGTACATCAGCCTGCGGTATCGGCATGAGCAACGAACTTTCCTCATGAGGCCGCAGGTCGATCGGTGTCCTAGAATCGTGATAT
The DNA here is from genome assembly GCA_963800065.1 of uncultured Acidimicrobiaceae bacterium. Lineage (GTDB taxonomy): Bacteria > Actinomycetota > Acidimicrobiia > Acidimicrobiales > UBA8190 > CAWJFJ01. The sequence goes on from CAWCZO010000008.1 coordinate 1,109,620, forward strand.
CTATTGCAGATCAGTCATATGGCTCCCATCTATCCATAGGATGGTGCCATGGAAAAGCTCATGTACAGGATCGAAAAGCTCGTTTGCAAGGTCGTCGGGCACAAGGGTTATTCGAAAGAGACGCTCGCTGCCCAGCCCTGGGACTACGCAGAATTCCGCGGGTTCCCTCTTGTGGCGTTCCGGGAGCCCACTTGCTTAAGGTGCGACGAGCGTCTCGACACGGTTGAGTTCCAAGAGCAGGACGCTGCCTGACACGCTCCGTCTCGGCGCGGACGAGATGGAGTCTCTGACCAACCAGGCCACTACCGACCGACGTTCCTCTCCTACCAGTCCTCTTGCCAGTCGTAGGGACCGCCGTCGGCGGACGGGTCGACCGGCCGGTGACGCCGTGCGCGGGCCGCCTGGATGAAGGCGCGGACCTTACGCGGGTCCTTGCGGCCGCACGACTCGACACCGGCCGAAACGTCGACTCCCCACGGCCGGATCCGCTCGATCGCCTCCGCCGACGTTGTCCGGGTCGAGCCCTCCCCCGAGGATCATCCTGCGTCCCGGTTGGGATGCGCTCCGCGAACCGCCAGTCGAAGACCCGGCCCGGGCCCGGCCGCCGGCGCTTCGACGAGGATGGCGTCGGCCCGGTAGTCGCCGGCGTCGGCTGATCGCCCCGGATCCGGCCGCGAACGCCTTGATGACGAGCGGGATCTTGCTGGCGACGAAGGCGACGTCTGCGGGCTTCTCGTGACCGTGCAGCTGGGCGGCCCGCAGCCCAGCCTGCGAGATGACGTCGACGACCCGTTGGGGCAGCGCGTCGCGAAACACTCCGACGGTGATCACCTCGGGCGGCAGACGCCTGGCGATGTCGCGGGCGGCGCCGATCGCCACTTGGCGCGGTCGAAGGGGCGAGGACGAAGCCGACGGCGTCGGCACCCATCGCCACCGCTAAGAAGCGCGTCGTCTTCGTTCGTCACCCCACAGATCTTCACGAACACGGCGCGAACCGTCCCCACGCGAGGCACGGCGACGCCGCGATCGACTCGTGGCCCTGCGCGCGTCAGCCTACCGGGCAGGTCCCGGTCTTCCCGATCCTGGTGCCCGCCACGGCATGGCGCGTCTGTCGGGTGCCCATCGCGCCATGCTTGTTACATGCAGAGCGGATCCCGCCGAGGCCTGAAGGAGCGGCCACGGACGGTCGTGCTCGTCGAGGACGACCGCCACATCGCCGACCTCGTCGACCTCTACCTGCGCAACGCCGGATTCCGAGTCCTGCAGGCGACCGACGCGAACCGCGGTCTCGAGATCATCTCCAACGAGAAGCCGAGCCTCATCCTGCTCGACATCGGTCTGCCCGGGACCCATCGACGGGATCGAGCTCTGCCGGGAGATCCGCAAGACGAGCGACGTTCCGGTCGTCTTCCTCACCGCCCGCGACGACGAGGTCGACCGGGTGCTCGGCCTCGAGCTCGGCGCCGACGACTACATCGTGAAGCCCTTCTCGCCCCGCGAGCTCGTCGCCCGAGTCCGCGCGATCCTGCGCCGCTCCGACGGCGACGAAGCGCCCGAGCGACAAGCCGATCACGGTCGGCGGCGTGACGGTCGACGCGCACGCGGCGCGAGGTGACGACCGACGGGAGGACCGGTCCCGCTCACCGCGCGGGAGTTCGACCTGCTCGCTCCACTTCGTCGAGAACCCGCACATCGTCTACACCCGCCGCCAGCTGCTCGACTCGGTGTGGGGCGTCGGCTGGGTCGGCGACGAACGGACGGTCGACGTCCACGTCCGCCAGCTGCGTCGCAAGCTCGGCGACGCGCTGCCGCTCACGACCATCTGGGGCGTCGGCTACCGGTGCGACTGAGGACGCCGACCCGCGATCGGCGGGGGGCGTCACTGGAGGATGCGGCACCCGGATCACGCTCGCCTTCGTCATCGTGCTGGCCGTCGCTCTGACGCTCGCCGGCGTCGTCAGCTTCTCCTCGTCCGCAACGCGGCCGCCGACATCGAGCCGCACGCTCGTCCTCCACCAGACCGAGGCCCTGGCGCGCAGCGTGGCGACGCTGTCGCGCACCACCCAGAACAGCCAGCAGGTCTTCGCCGAGCTCCTGCCGCTCGTCAGCTCGATCGCCGGCATCAAGGAAGCATCGATCGTCGAGATCATCTGCGAGCGGCAAGCTTGTCTCGGCGGTTCCGCAGCTCGACGTCGCTCGCGGGGCGTCGAACCGACGCGCTCGGGTCGAACCGCTCGACCTCGGGCGTCAACTCGCGGCATCGCTTTCGCGGTCGTGCCGCTGTTCACCGTTCCAGGAGGGGCGCCCGGCGGCGAGCGCTCGTGGTGGCGCTCTTCCTCGCCGTGCACCGGTCAGCACGTCGGACGCCAGCGTCTCCTATTTCCTGCTCGCCGGGGGGATCTCGCTCCTCGCCGCGGCGGCGGCCGCGGTCGTCATCTCCGCGGCGCATTTCGCGCCGTGTCGTCGAGGCGGCGGGTGCAGCGGCCCAGATCGCCGGCGGCGACCTCTCGACCACGGCTCGCGCTCGTCGCGCCATGACGACGCCGAACTCGCGAGCCTGCAGACAGTCGCTCAATTCGATGGCCGAGAGGCTCGAGGATCTTCGCGACCTCGATCGCCAGTTCCTTCTCGCTGTTTCCCACGACCTGCGCACACCGCTCACTTCGATCCTTGGATACGCGGAGGCGATCGCGGAAGGCCAGGTCAGCGACGTCGGCGCGCGCCGCCGCGGTCGTCGTCAGCGAGGCGAACCGCCTCGAGCGACTGATCGGCGATCTCCTCGACCTTGCCCGCCTCGATGCGCACCAGTTTTCGCTCACCCTCGACGAGATCGACGCCGCCGCAGACGGTCTCCGCGGCCGCGGAATCACTCCGCTACGGGTTCGAGGCGATCGGGATCTCGCTCGTCGTCGGCGCCGACGAGAACGTCCCGATCGTCGCTGATCGAGACCGCCTCGCCCAGATCGTCGCCAACCTCGTCGAGAACGCGCTCCGGTTCGCAGATTCGCCTCGTCGACGTCACCTGCGCGATGACGAGCGCCGACGACCGTCGTCATCTCGGTGACCGACGACGGACCGGGCATCGCCGAGGACGACCGTCCGCACATCTTCGAGCGCCACTTCACGTCGGCCGCGCCCCGGGCGCTCGGCCGGCAGCGGGCTCGGCCTCGCCATCGTCGCCGAGCTCGTCGAAGCGATGGACGGCGAGATCAAGGTCGCCTCGCCCGTCGCCGACGGCCATGGAACGCGCGATCGACGTCGCGCTGCCGAGCGGGCTCTTGCTGCCTCGGCTCGAGGACGACCGCCCTACGCGCGGTACAGCGGAAGCGCTGAGCGCTTCGGCGGGCTTAGGACGCCCGCCGTCGATGAGTTCGAGCGACGCCGGCACGTCGACGTCACGGCGCAGGTAACCGAGCGCCACCGTGCGCCTCGTCGCGGTGAGAAGGCGACGCTCGTCACGACGCGCCGACTTCGCGTCCGTCGCGACACCGAGGCACTCGTCGCAGCGATCGCCGTCGATGACGACACCGACGAGGCGACGCGGCACCCGGTTACCGCGCGCATCGATCCGTGCGACGAGCTCTTGTCCCGTGTAGCAACCCTTGGTGAAGCTCACCGTCCGTTCGACGATCCCCGCCTCCTGGGGGATCGTCGCGTCGGTGATCTCGCGACCCATCGCCGGCAGACCGGCCTCGATGCGGGCGGCGTCGAATGCGGCCGGGTCGCCAGTGGGACGTCCGTTGGAAGCGCGGACCTGCGGGCCGACAAGTCGACACCTCGAGGCCCGGGTAGTCGAGCGGTGACACTGGCGCGAGGTCGACTTCGATCGGCGCCGCGTCCGGGGATGAGGCGCACCGCCTGCCAAGACGAAAGCTCAAGCTCGGCCCTCACGCGCACCTTGAAGCGACGAAGCCGATCGAACACCGAATCGCCGAAACCGTCATCGACGACGAGCAACGCCTCGTCGTCGCCGGTTCTCGCCACCCGGACGAAGGCGTCGAGCTTTCCCTGCGGGGACAAAACGAGCGACTCGACCGGCGTCTCCGACCGCCAACGGGTCGAGGTCTTGGGAGACCTGTCCTTGCAGGTACGAGAGCGCGTCGGGTCCATAGACCCGGATCACCTCGACGGGGACGACGATGCCGACAACGTCGTCGTGGATGGCGGCGTACGTCGCCTCGAGGCCGAGCGCGCTCAACGCTCCGCCACTTCATCGTCGAGTCGCCGCGCGAAGCACGACCACTCCCCGGTGTGACATGCGCCGGAGCCTTCTGATCGACTTCGACGACGAGCGCATCGGCGTCGCAGTCGACAGCACGCGGCTTGACGTGTTGGCGGTTACCCGAGGTTTCGCCCTTTTGCCATAGCTCCTGGCGGCTACGAGAAAAGAACCATGTGCGACGCGTTTCGAGGGTGCGCTTGAGGGCCTCCTCGTTCATGTAGCCGACCATCAAGACGTCCCTCGTCTTTGCTTCCTGCACGATCGCCGGAACGAGCCCGTCGGCCGAATTGCACCGAGAGTCGTCGGCTTCGTTCGTCTCCGGCTCGACGGTTCGTCCGTCGTCCGGGCGATTCGTCACAAGTAGAGCCCGGTGCCCCCGTCGAGGCGTTCGGTGGCGAGCGCCTGGACATCGCGCTCGCGGAGGATCAGGTAGTCCTCTCCTTGCACCTCGACTTCGAAACAGTCTTCGCGATTGAACAAGACCTTGTCGCCGGACTTCACGGTGCGAACGTTCGGGCCGACGGCCGCCACCTCCGCCCACGTGAGGCGCTTCGTGAGCTGGGCGGTAGCCGGAATGAGGATCCCGGCCCGCGAGCGACGCTCGCCTTCTGGGTCCGGAACCTGGACGAGGATCCGGTCGTTCACCATCGTCACCGGCTGCTTGGCGCCGCTTTCTCTTCGTCGTTCGTCGCTGTGAGGAGTTCGCCGCCATGCAACGACGGTAGTGCGAGCAAGCCGAGGCCGAAGCGCCGCCAACCTCAGGCCGGGCGGACGGCGACCCCGTGCGCTGACAGATAAGCCTTCGCGTCGGCGACGG